>BNBX01000034.1 GCA_014656175.1 Streptomyces werraensis | reverse complement strand
AACGCCCGCTACAAGCAGCTGATCGCGAACGGCACGATGGGTCTGTCGGTCGCGTTCGACCTGCCGACGCAGATGGGGCACGACTCCGACGCGCCGATCGCGCACGGCGAGGTCGGCAAGGTGGGTGTGGCGATCGACTCGATCGACGACATGCGGGTGCTGTTCGGCGGGATCCCGCTGGACAAGGTGTCCACGTCGATGACGATCAACGCCCCGGCCGCGCTGCTGCTGCTCCTGTACCAACTCGTCGCGGAGGAGCAGGGCGTCCCCGCCGACAAGCTCACCGGCACGATCCAGAACGACGTGCTGAAGGAGTACATCGCCCGCGGCACGTACATCTTCCCGCCGAAGCCCTCGCTGCGGCTGATCGCCGACATCTTCAAGTACTGCCGTGCCGAGATCCCGAAGTGGAACACGATCTCGATCTCCGGCTACCACATGGCGGAGGCGGGCGCCTCGCCGGCGCAGGAGATCGCGTTCACCCTCGCCGACGGCATCGAGTACGTCCGCACGGCCGTCGCGGCCGGGATGG
>BNBX01000033.1 GCA_014656175.1 Streptomyces werraensis | reverse complement strand
TTCACCATTCCCTCACGGTACTATCCGCTATCGGTCACCAGGGAATATTTAGGCTTAGCGGGTGGTCCCGCCAGATTCACACGGGATTTCTCGGGCCCCGTGCTACTTGGGTGTCTCTCAAACGAGCCGCTGACGTTTCGACTACGGGGGTCTTACCCTCTACGCCGGACCTTTCGCATGTCCTTCGCCTACATCAACGGTTTCTGACTCGTCGACCAGCCGGCAGACTGATCAAGAGAGATCCCACAACCCCGAATGCGCAACCCCTGCCGGGTCTCACACGCATACGGTTTGGCCTCATCCGGTTTCGCTCGCCACTACTCCCGGAATCACGGTTGTTTTCTCTTCCTGCGGGTACTGAGATGTTTCACTTCCCCGCGTTCCCTCCACTTGCCCTATGTGTTCAGGCAAGGGTGACAGCCCATGACGACTGCCGGGTTTCCCCATTCGGACACCCCCGGATCAAAGCCTGGTTGACGACTCCCCGGGGCCTATCGTGGCCTCCCACGTCCTTCATCGGTTCCTGGTGCCAAGGCATCCA
>BNBX01000032.1 GCA_014656175.1 Streptomyces werraensis | reverse complement strand
CGTAGCCAACCAGCCATGCCCTTGGCAGAACAACTGGCACACCAGAGGTTCGTCCGTCCCGGTCCTCTCGTACTAGGGACAGCCCTTCTCAAGACTCCTACGCGCACAGCGGATAGGGACCGAACTGTCTCACGACGTTCTAAACCCAGCTCGCGTACCGCTTTAATGGGCGAACAGCCCAACCCTTGGGACCGACTCCAGCCCCAGGATGCGACGAGCCGACATCGAGGTGCCAAACCATCCCGTCGATATGGACTCTTGGGGAAGATCAGCCTGTTATCCCCGGGGTACCTTTTATCCGTTGAGCGACGGCGCTTCCACAAGCCACCGCCGGATCACTAGTCCCGACTTTCGTCCCTGCTCGACCCGTCGGTCTCACAGTCAAGCTCCCTTGTGCACTTACACTCAACACCTGATTGCCAACCAGGCTGAGGGAACCTTTGGGCGCCTCCGTTACCCTTTAGGAGGCAACCGCCCCAGTTAAACTACCCATCAGACACTGTCCCTGATCCGGATCACGGACCCAGGTTAGACATCCAGCACGACCAGACTGGTATTTCAACGACGACTCCACCCGAACTGGCGTCCGAGCTTCACAGTCTCCCAGCTATCCTACACAAGCCGAACCGAACACCAATATCAAACTGTAGTAAAGGTCCCGGGGTCTTTCCGTCCTGCTGCGCGAAACGAGCATCTTTACTCGTAGTGCAATTTCACCGGGCCTATGGTTGAGACAGTCGAGAAGTCGTTACGCCATTCGTGCAGGTCGGAACTTACCCGACAAGGAATTTCGCTACCTTAGGATGGTTATAGTTACCACCGCCGTTTACTGGCGCTTAAGTTCTCAGCTTCGCCCACCCGAAAGTGAGCTAACCGGTCCCCTTAACGTTCCAGCACCGGGCAGGCGTCAGTCCGTATACATCGCCTTACGGCT
>BNBX01000031.1 GCA_014656175.1 Streptomyces werraensis | reverse complement strand
CTGGTCACCAGCAGCGAGCCGCTTCCCCTGCTGGTCGAGCGGGAACGCGCCCTGTTCGGGTCCTGGTACGAGTTCTTCCCCCGCTCCGAGGGCACCCCCGAGCAGCCGCACGGCACCTTCGACACCGCCGCGCGCCGGCTGCCCGCGATCGCCGCGATGGGCTTCGACGTCGTCTACCTGCCCCCGATCCATCCGATCGGCACCACGTTCCGCAAGGGCCCGAACAACACCCTCGACGCCGGCCCCGACGACGTCGGCGTGCCGTGGGCGATCGGCTCTCCCGAGGGCGGCCACGACGCCGTCCACCCGCGGCTGGGCACACTGGAGGACTTCACCCGCTTCGTCGCCCGCGCCCGCGACCTGGGCATGGAGGTCGCCCTCGACTTCGCCCTGCAGTGCTCCCCGGACCACCCCTGGGTGCACAAGCACCCCGAGTGGTTCCACCACCGCCCCGACGGCTCCATCGCCTACGCGGAGAACCCGCCCAAGAAGTACCAGGACATCTACCCCGTCGCCTTCGACGCCGACATGGACGGCCTGGTCACCGAGACCTGCCGGATCCTGCGGCACTGGATGGACGCCGGAGTGCGGATCTTCCGCGTGGACAACCCGCACACCAAGCCCGTCGTGTTCTGGGAGCGGGTGATCGCCGACATCAACGGCACCGACCCGGACGTCATCTTCCTGGCGGAGGCCTTCACCCGCCCGGCGATGATGCACACCCTCGCCCAGATCGGCTTCCAGCAGTCCTACACGTACTTCACCTGGCGGAACACCAAGCAGGAGCTGACGGAGTACCTCACCGAACTGTCGGGGGAGGCCGCCTCCTACATGCGGCCCAACTTCTTCGCCAACACCCCCGACATCCTGCACGCCTACCTCCAGCACGGCGGCCGGCCCGCCTTCGAGGTCCGCGCCGTCCTCGCCGCCACCCTCTCCCCCGCCTGGGGCATCTACAGCGGCTACGAACTGTGCGAGAACACCCCGCTGCGCGAGGGCAGCGAGGAGTACCTCGACAGCGAGAAGTACCAGCTCAAACCCCGCGAC
>BNBX01000030.1 GCA_014656175.1 Streptomyces werraensis | reverse complement strand
ATGAGGTGGTTGCCGCCGATGGACAGCGCGTCGCCGTCGCCGGTGACGACCCACACGGACAGGTCGCGCCTGCTCGTGGCGAGTCCGGTGGCGATGGCGGGGGCGCGGCCGTGGATGGAGTGCATCCCGTAGGTGTTCATGTAGTACGGGAAGCGGGAGGAGCAGCCGATGCCGGAGACGAACACGATGTTCTCCCGGGCCAGGCCCAGCTCCGGCATGAAGCCCTGCACGGCGGCCAGCACGGCGTAGTCACCGCAGCCCGGGCACCAGCGCACCTCCTGGTCGGACTTGAAGTCCTTCATCGTCTGCCTGCCCTCGGCCTTGGGCACGAGCTGGAGCAGCGTGTCGGCGTCAGTCATCGATGGCCTCCTTCAGCGCCGCGGCGAGCTGCTCCGCCTTGAACGGCATGCCGTTGACCTGGTTGTACGAGCGGGCGTCGACCAGGTACTTCGCCCTGATGAGTGTGGCGAGCTGCCCGAGGTTCATCTCGGGGATCACCACCTTGTCGTATCTGCGCAGGATGTCGCCGAGGTTGGGCGGGAAGGGGTTGAGGTGGCGCAGGTGGGCCTGCGCCACGGCTTGTCCGGCGCGGCGCAGGCGCCGTACCGCCGCGGTGATCGGCCCGTAGGTGGAGCCCCAGCCCAGGACGAGCAGGCGGGCGGAGCCGTCGGGGTCGTCGACCTGAAGGCGGGGGACGTCGATGCCGTCGACCTTGGCCTGGCGGGTGCGGACCATGAAGTCGTGGTTGGCCGGGTCGTAGGAGATGTTCCCGGTGCCGTCCTGCTTCTCGATCCCGCCGATGCGGTGCTCGAGTCCCGGCGTGCCCGGGATCGCCCACGGACGGGCCAGGGTGTGCGGGTCGCGCTTGTAGGGCCAGAACACCTTTGTGCCCTCGGCGGTGGTGTGGTTGGGGCCCTGCGCGAACTGCACCGCCAGGTCCGGCAGCTCCTCGAGCTCCGGGATCCGCCACGGCTCGCTGCCGTTGGCCAGATAGCCGTCGGAGAGCAGGAACACCGGGGTGCGGTAGGCCAGCGCGATCCGCGCCGCCTCCAGGGCGGCGTCGAAACAGTCCGCCGGCGTCCTCGGCGCCACCACCGGCACCGGCGCCTCACCGTTGCG
>BNBX01000028.1 GCA_014656175.1 Streptomyces werraensis | reverse complement strand
CCGCCGTCTGCGCCGAAGCGGATCGGCCGGCCGTGTTCGAGGCGGATGACGGCTTCTTCGGCCTGCCGGCGGTCCTTGAGGACGTCGAAGGCGCCGTCGTTGAAGATGTTGCAGTTCTGGTAGATCTCCACCAGGGCCGTGCCGGGGTGGCCGGCGGCCTGGCGCAGCACCTCGGTGAGGTGTCTGCGGTCGGAGTCGACGGTGCGGGCGACGAAGGACGCCTCCGCGCCGATCGCCAGCGAGACGGGGTTGAAGGGCGCGTCGAGGGAGCCCATCGGGGTCGACTTGGTGATCTTGCCGACCTCGGAGGTGGGGCTGTACTGGCCCTTGGTGAGGCCGTAGATGCGGTTGTTGAACAGCAGGATCTTGAGGTTGACGTTGCGGCGCAGGGCGTGGATGAGGTGGTTGCCGCCGATGGACAGCGCGTCGCCGTCGCCGGTGACGACCCACACGGACAGGTCACGCCTGCTCGTGGCGAGTCCGGTGGCGATGGCGGGGGCGCGGCCGTGGATGGAGTGCATCCCGTAGGTGTTCATGTAGTACGGGAAACGGGAGGAACAGCCGATGCCGGAGACGAACACGATGTTCTCCCGGGCCAGGCCCAGCTCCGGCATGAAGCCCTGCACGGCGGCCAGCACGGCGTAGTCACCGCAGCCCGGGCACCAGCGCACCTCCTGATCGGACTTGAAGTCCTTGGCGGACAGGCGCAGTTCAGTTCTCATCGAGGATCTCCCGCAGTGCGTCGGCAAGCTGCTCCGCCTTGAACGGCATGCCGTTGACCTGATGGTGGGAACGGACATCGACCAGGTACCTGGCGCGCAGCAGCAGCGCCAGCTGGCCGAGGTTCATCTCGGGCACGACGACGCGTTCGTAACGGGCCAGGATGTCGCCGAGGTTGGGCGGGAAGGGGTTGAGGTGGCGCAGGTGGGCCTGCGCCACGGCCTGTCCGGCGCGGCGCAGGCGCCGTACCGCCGCGGTGATCGGCCCGTAGGTGGAGCCCCAGCCCAGGACGAGCAGACGGGCGGAGCCGTCGGGGTCGTCGACCTGAAGGCGGGGGACGTCGATGCCGTCGACCTTGGCCTGCCGGGTGCGGACCATGAAGTCGTGGTTGGCCGGGTCGTAGGAGATGTTCCCGGTGCCGTCCTGCTTCTCGATCCCGCCGATGCGGTGCTCGAGCCCCGGCGTGCCCGGGATCGCCCACGGACGGGCCAGGGTGTGCGGGTCGCGCTTGTAGGGCCAGAACACCTTTGTGCCCTCCGCGGTGGTGTGGTTCGGGCCCCGCGCGAACTGCACCGCCAGGTCCGGCAGCTCCTCGAGCTCCGGGATCCGCCACGGCTCGCTGCCGTTGGCCAGATACCCGTCGGAGAGCAGGAACACCGGGGTGCGGTAGGCCAGCGCGATCCGCGCCGCCTCCAGAGCGGCGTCGAAACAGTCCGCCGGCGTCCTCGGCGCCACCACCGGCACCGGCGCCTCACCGTTGCG
>BNBX01000027.1 GCA_014656175.1 Streptomyces werraensis | reverse complement strand
AACAGCGGACTGCCCTTCGTCATCGCCCTCAACGGCTTCGACGGACAGCAGCCGTACTCCCCGGAGGAAGTGCGGGAGGCGCTGCAGATCGGACCCGACGCCCCGATCATCACCACGGACGCCCGCCATCGCGCGGACGCCAAGAGTGCGCTGATCACCCTGGTCGAGCACGCCCTCATGGCACGGCTCCGCTAGAGGCAAATCAAAAGCGGCATACTGCAGTTGTCGTAGATGTATCGGTGCCGGCTGTGTCCTTTGACACGGCCGGCCCCGGTGTTCATAACGTTTCGGCAGAGGAATCGGGTGAGGCCGACACGCGACGCGGTCGCGCGGTACCACTGTGCGCACGAAGACCTCGCCATTTGGCGGTCCTCGCTCTTTATGACCGTTTTATCTGGGGCTTACATCACTCGGGATCCCTGCCTTTCCATGTTTGGAAGAGCGCTGGTCGGCATGCTGGAATGCCTGAACTGCCCATGGGTCAAAGACGTACTCAGTAGTCGATGGCATGCCGGGCTCTGAGACACTGCGGCACGACGAAGGTGCCGACCGCCGAGAGGTTGTTGGTCGAGTGAGGCGAAGCAAGAACAGTCCCGAGCCGTCGGCCCGGGGCAACTTCACGCCGCCGCCGCGCACAGCGGCGCCCGCCCCCGTGCCCGGTCCCGAGCCGAAGGCCGCGCCCGCACAGAGCGGAGGACGCATGTCCCCGCGGAACTGGCGCGTGGCCACGAGGCTCAACGCGATCCTGCTCATACCCGTGCTGGTCGGCCTTGTCATGGGCGGCTTCCAGGTGAAGAGCTCGATCGACACGTGGACCGAGGCCCAGGACGCCGAGAACACCGCGCGTCTGGTGCGGGCCTCCCTCACCTACGCCAACGCCCTCTACAACGAGCGCGACGTCAGCGCCGTGCCGCTGCTGAGCGGCAAGGGCGAGGACGACCCGGACGTCTCCAAGGCGCGCGAGGCGACCGACAAGGCCGCCGACGCCTTCGACGAGGCCGCGCAGGAAGCGCCGGACAAGCCGGGTCTGCAGCGCCGCCTCCAGCTCGTCCGTGAAGCGGAGCCGAAGCTGTCCGCGCTGCGCGCCGGCGCGTACACCTCCAAGCTCAAGGGCGTGGAGACGGAGGAGGGCTACGTCGCCGTCGCCCACCCCCTGATGGAGATCGCCAACGAGCTCGGCCTCGGCACCGGCAACATCACCAGCTACGGCCGCACGGTCTACGCGATCTCGCTGACCAAGGCCGCCTCGTCGCTCCAGCGCTCCATCGGCATGCACCTGCTGGTGAAGCCGGGCCCGACCGACAGCCAGCTGGCCAGCCAGCGCGTGGCCTTCCTGTCGTACGCCTACCTCGAGCGCATCGCCCTCGACGAGTACAAGGGCGGCGGCACCGAGGCGGACAACGCCAAGCTCGAAGAGGTCGCCGCACGCATCCAGAACGAGGGCGCCGCCAGGGCGAAGGAGGCCGCGCAGAGCGACCCGGACTACGTCCCGCCGCCGTCCAAGCCGGAGACCATGATCTCCGAGCTGGGCCGCCTGTCCACCACGGACGAGTCCGCCCGTCAGGACCTCGCCGCCAAGGGCATCACGCCCGAGAACTGGTGGGCGATGAACACCCTCAAGTTCGACGGCTACCGCGAGATCGAGTCCGACCTCGCCGACACCGCCGTGAACGAGGCCTCGCAGATCGCCTCCGACGCCCAGCGGGACGCCTTCATCACCGGCGCCGCGGTCGTCCTCGCGCTGCTCGCCGCGTTCATCCTGGCCGGCATGGTCGCCCGCCAGATGAGCCAGTCGATGCGCCAGCTGCGCAACGCCGCCTTCGGCATCGCCGAGCAGCGTCTGCCGATGCTGGTCGACCAGCTCTCCCGGACCGACCCGGGCCGGGTGGACACCAAGGTCGCGCCCATCCCGATCAATTCCACGGACGAGATCGGCGAGGTCGCCCGCGCCTTCGACCAGGTCCACCGCGAGGCCGTCCGGCTCGCCGCCGAGCAGGCCCTGCTGCGGGGCAACATCAACGCGATCTTCACCAACCTGTCGCGCCGCAACCAGTCGCTGATCGAGGGCCAGCTGACCCTGATCACCGACCTGGAGAACAACGAGGCCGACCCGGACCAGCTGGAGAACCTCTTCAAGCTGGACCACCTCGCGACCCGTATGCGCCGCAACGGCGAGAACCTCCTGGTTCTCGCCGGCGAGGAGCCCGGCCGCCGCTGGGACCAGCCGGTCCCGCTGGTCGACGTGCTGCGCGCCGCCTCCTCCGAGGTGGAGCAGTACGAGCGCATCGAGCTGTCCGGTGTGCCGGACGCCGAGATCCACGGCCGCGCGGTCACCGACCTCGTGCACCTGCTCGCCGAGCTGCTGGAGAACGCCACCACGTTCTCCTCGCCGCAGACGAAGGTGCGCGTCACCGCGACCCGTCTGCCCGACGGCCGCATCATGATCGAGATCCACGACAAGGGCATCGGCCTCACCGCCGAGGACTTCGCGGACATCAACCACAAGCTGGCCAACCCGCCGACCGTGGACGCCGCGATCTCGCAGCGCATGGGCCTGTTCGTGGTCGGCCGGCTGTCCGACCGGCACGGCATCCGCGTCCAGCTCCGCCCCTCGGGCGAGCAGGCCGGCACCACCTCGCTGGTCATGCTGCCGGACGCCATCACCCACGGCGGTGGCGGCGAGGCGGCCCCGGCCCAGGACGAGTTCACGGTCTCGCAGATCATCCCGGAGCAGAACTTCCAGGGTGAGAGCTTCAGCCAGCCGATGCGCACCGCCGCGGAGCTGGGCTTCGACGACAGCCGCTACTCGGACGTCCCCGACGACATCCGCGAGCTGGACCCGGTCGGCCGGTCCCTGATGCGCGAGGAGCGGCGTGCGGCCCTGGAGGCCCAGTCGCAGCCGCAGCAGGGCGAGTTGACCGCCAGGAACGCCCAGGACGGCGGCGAGCAGGGCGGCTACCGCGACGAGTTCGCCGGGCAGCGGCAGGGCTACGACGACGGCCAGGGTTACGACGCCCAGGGCTACGACAACGGCTACCAGGACCAGCAGCAGGGCGGCGGGTACGACCAGCAGTCGTACGACGACGGCCGGCAGGGCGGCTACGACGACCAGCAGCAGCAGTCGTACGGCGAGGGCTACTACGCGCCGAACGGCAACCTGCCGCAGAACGACGCCTTCCAGCAGAACGGCGGCTACCAGAACGGCTCCTACGCCGAACCGGGCCAGGGCGCGCAGGCCCCCGCGGGCGCCACGGGCTCGTTCCCGGGCTTCGGCGGGCGGCGCCAGGAGGACGACTGGCCGCAGCACGACGGCTACCGCAACGGCTACCAGGACCAGTACCCTGCTCAGGCCCCGGAGGGGGAATCCTCGCAGGCCGCTGACGCGCGCGAGCCGGACAGCGTAGGCTTCGACCGTCCGGGACCGGCTCCTTCCGACGCCCACGCGCTGACCGATGCCGGGCTTCCGCGCCGCGGGTCCTCCGCGAACGGCACGGGCGGCACGGGACACGGCAGCCAGGAGCCGCCGGCCACCAGCCCGGAGAGCAACGGCGACAACGGCTGGCGCTCGGCGAACGACGAGCGCTGGCAGCAGGCCTCCGCGCTCCGGAAGCCCAAGGCGGGCGGAGTGACCTCCTCCGGCCTGCCTCGGAGGGTCCCGAAGGCCAACCTGGTCCAGGGAGCCGCCGAAACGACCCCCCAGGGAGGCCCACAGGTCTCCCGAGCCCCGGAGGACGTCCGGGGCAGGCTGAGCAACCTGCGGCGCGGTGTCCAACGAGGCCGCACCGCAGGCAGTGAAACGAACGGCCAGGGCTTCGGTCCTGACAGCACCTACAACCAGGAGCGTTAGTGTGAGCCCGATGAGCCAGGCGGCACAGAACCTGAACTGGTTGATCACCAACTTCGTGGACAACACCCCGGGGGTGTCCCACACGGTGGTGGTCTCCGCCGACGGACTCCTTCTGGCGATGTCCGAAGGCTTCCCCCGCGACCGCGCCGACCAGCTCGCGGCCGTCGCCTCCGGTCTGACCTCACTCACCGCCGGCGCCTCTCGGATCTTCGAGGGCGGCAGCGTGAATCAGACGGTTGTGGAGATGGAGCGGGGATTCCTCTTCATCATGTCCATTTCCGACGGTTCGTCACTCGCGGTTCTCGCACACCCCGAGGCGGACATCGGTCTCATTGGTTACGAGATGGCCCTTCTGGTCGACCGAGCGGGTACGGTCCTCACGCCGGACCTTCGAGCGGAGCTCCAGGGGAGCCTTCTCAACTGACAAGCGGACGGTGCGATATGGCGTCCCGGGGCCGTAAGGTTTCGGGACGCGGCTCCACAGAGATGGGCGCCAGGCACAGTCGGAGGAGGAGAAAGTGGCAACACCCCCAGACGGTTCATCGGCGGGCAACTGGTCGTACGGCCCTGCCCAGGGTCAGAACGACGGTTCCCAGAACCGGTACGGTTACCCCTCCACGCCGCAGCACGGTCAGCCGTACACGCCTCAGGGCCCCGGCCCCTCGCCGTACGACCAGCCGCACAGCCCGCGCATCCAGCCCGTGCAGCCGCAGCGCCGGGCACCCGAGGCGTCGCCCGCCGGGGCGTCGAACAACCCCCTGGTGCGCCCGTACGCGATGACGGGCGGCCGCACCAGGCCGCGGTACCAGCTCGCCATCGAGGCGCTGGTGCACACCACCGCGCAGCCGCACCAGATGCAGGGCCAGCTGCCCGAGCATCAGCGGATCTGCAACCTCTGCCGGGAAATCAAGTCGGTGGCCGAGGTCTCGGCCCTGCTGACCATCCCTCTCGGCGTGGCCAGGATCCTCGTCGCCGACTTGGCGGAGGCGGGACTGGTCGCCATCCATCAGCCCGGCGGCGACGAGAACGCCGGCGGCCAGCCAGACGTGACACTGCTCGAAAGGGTGCTCAGTGGACTTCGCAAGCTCTAGCGGCGGTCCTTCCCGCTCCACCACCTCGGCGAAGATCGTGGTGGCGGGTGGCTTCGGCGTGGGCAAGACCACGTTCGTCGGGGC
>BNBX01000026.1 GCA_014656175.1 Streptomyces werraensis | reverse complement strand
TACCACATCGCTACGCGATGTGCAAGCGAACCCCCGCGCTGCGCGCGGGGGTTGCGCTCCCGCTCCGCGGGAGCGCTGGCGGGTGGTTGCGCCACCCGCTCACCCTCCTTGCTGCGCAAGGAGGGTGACGGTCCGTCCGCTACGCTCCCAGACCGGCGGGATTTCGTCCCGCTACCAGGCTTCCGCTTCGCTCCAGCCTGGTCTGCGAGCCCGCTGCGCTCCCCCGCCTGACGGTCCTTCCGGCTGCGCCTCCAGAACCTTGGGGCCCGCTAGCGCGGGCCAGGCTGGCTACGGGGGTGGCTGTTCGGGTTGGCCGTCATGCGGCTCTTAGCGTCGTTTTCTGAAGTAGCCGTGCTGGTACAGCTTGTAGATGATCGTTGGGGTCAGGACGAGCCACACGGCCAGGAACGTCCATTTGAGCCACGGAGGCCCGTCCGGCCTGGCGCCCTGGGCCAGTTCTGCAGCGGTCGCACTGAGTCGAGTCATGTCTGTCGAGTGCCCGGCCCACCGGTCGAGACGCGGTCCCTGCACGGGAGTTGCGAGGCAGGGGGGTAGGTCTGGCGGGTGTCACTCGTTCGTGTGGGTTCCAGTGCACCGCGTGCATCAGATTGATGCAGCATGTAACGTTGGCGAAAATGCGGGACACCCCCAACCACCCGAGAGCCTCCTCGGAATTCCGAGAGGCACGACCGCAATGAACGGTCCCCACAAATCTACCGGACCTGATCCCGCACTGAGCGGCGATTCTGTGCGCCGGGACGCAGTACCAGACTGTGGGGTGAACGTCCGGTTGAAGGTTGTTCGCTCTTCTGGAGGCGCACGGCGTGCCCGCGAGCGAGGCGGACGACCTGGTTGGCCGGGGCGGTCGCTGGGGGGGCAGTGCGAGGTGGTGGAGCTGGGCGGCGTGACGCCGGCCTCTGGGGGCGCGGTTCTCGGACGGCTGGATGACGGCGTGACGGCCGTGAGCGAGGCCCTTGGTGGGCATAGCGGACCGGGAGTGGTCGGGGCGTGGCGGTGAGGCGGCGTGAGCGGGCCGACCTTGTGCGGCTGGAGTGGTTCGTCAGGGAGAACGTGCTGCCGTGCACCACGGCGCGGCGTCGGGGTGCTGGAGGCGCTGGGCGAGGCCGGCGGTCTGTGCACCGCACGTACGAGGAACAGCGACGGGGACGTCATCGTCTGCACGCTCGATGCCGGGCACTACGCCCCGGACGACAAGCCGCCCTTCCGGACGGGAAGTCGGGTGGTTGGCACAAGGTGGATGCGTCGATATGGAACGACTTGGCGCGGCGTGGGTTCCGCACGCGGCCCTCTGGAAGACCACAGGAATTGACCGCTCGGGGAGGCATGGAAATGTCAGCAATTCAGCTCAAGGCACACCAGGTCGATCAGCGTTCCGCGTTTCGCAGGTGGGTGGGATTCCCTGCAAGGTCACCTGTGCCCCCGCAGGGTGCCCGGGGCACGATCGTGTCAGCGACCGGTTCGGGCAAGACGATCACGGCCGCTGCGTGCGCGCTGGAGTCGTTCGCGGACGGCCGGATCCTCGTGACCGTGCCCACCCTGGACCTGCTCGCGCAGACCGCCCAGGCGTGGCGTCTGGTCGGTCACCGGGTCCCGATGGTGGCGGTGTGCTCTCTGGAGAACGATCCGGTGCTGAAGGAGCTGGGGGTGCGGACCACGACTAACCCGATCCAGCTCGCGCTGTGGGCGGGGTCCGGGCCGGTGGTCGTGTTCGCCACGTACGCCTCTCTGGTGGACCGCGAGGACATCGACGCTCCCGATGGCCAGCGGAAGGTTCGCGGGCCGCTGGAGGCCGCTCTGGCAGGCGGAGAGCGGCTGTACGGGCAGCGCATGGCGGGTTTCGACCTGGCCATCGTGGATGAGGCGCACGGCACCGCTGGTGATCTTGGTCGGCCGTGGGCGGCGATCCACGACAACCAGCGGATCCCTGCGGACTTCCGGCTCTACCTGACCGCGACACCGCGCATCCTCGCCGCTCCCCGGCCGCAGAAGGGCGCGGAGAGCCAGGAGGCGGAGATCGCGTCAATGGCCGACGAACCGGAGGGCACGTACGGCGCGTGGATCGCCGAGCTCGGTCTGTCGGAGGCGATCGAGAGGGAGATCCTCGCCGGGTTCGAGATCGACGTGCTGGAGATCCGCGACCCCTTCCCCGTCCTCGGGGAGTCCGAGGAAGCCCGGCGCGGCCGGCGCCTGGCGCTCCTGCAGACCGCGCTCCTGGAGCACGCCGCCGCGTACAACCTCCGTACGGTCATGACCTTCCATCAGAAGGTTGAAGAAGCCGCCGCGTTCGCCGAGAAGCTGCCGGAGACTGCTGCCGAGCTGTACGCAGGTGACGCCTCGGACGAGGACCTGGCCAAGGCGGAGGAGCTGCCCGCGTCGTCGATCGGCGCGGGGTTCTACGAGCTGGAGGCCGGCCGTCACGTGCCCCCGGGCCGGGTGTGGTCGGCGTGGCTGTGCGGCGACCACCTCGTGACCGAGCGGCGTGAGGTGCTGCGCCAGTTCGCAGGCGGCATCGACGCGGCCGGGCGCCGGGTCCATCGCGCTTTCCTCGCCAGCTGTCGCGTGCTCGGGGAAGGCGTCGACATCACCGGCGAGCGGGGAGTCGAGGCCGTCTGCTTCGCCGACACCCGCGGCTCCCAGGTGGAGATCGTCCAGAACATCGGCCGCGCGCTGAGGCTCAACAAAGACGGCAGCACGAAGGTCGCGCGGATCATCGTGCCGGTGTTCCTGGAGCCGAACGAGGACCCCACCGACATGGTCGCCTCCGCCAGCTTCAAGCCGCTCGTGGCCGTGCTCCAGGGCCTGCGCTCGCATGACGAGCGCCTGGTCGAGCAGCTCGCCTCCCGCTCGCTCACCAGCGGCAAGCGCAAGGTTCACGTGCAGCGTGACGAGGAGGGGCGGATCGTCGGGGCCGGCGGCGAGGGCGACGGTGAGGACCAGAAGCAGGACGACACCGACGCCGCTGCCGAGTCCGCGCTGCTGCACTTCTCCTCCCCCCGGGATGCGGCGACCATCGCGGCGTTCCTGCGCACCCGGGTCTACCGGCCGGAGTCCCTGGTATGGCTCGAGGGCTACCAAGCCCTGCTCCGCTGGCGCAGGGAGAACAAGATCACCGGCCTCTACGCCGTCCCCTACGACACCGAGGTCAAGGTCGGCGTCACCGAGGATTTCCCTCTGGGGCGGTGGGTGCACCAGCAGCGGAAGGCACTGCGGGCCGGGGAGCTGGAGCCGCGGCGCAAGACGCTGCTGGATGCCCCGGAAGCCGGGATGGTCTGGGAGCCGGGCGAGGAAGCGTGGGAGAACAAACTCGCCGCGCTGCGGTCCTACCGGCGGGCCATGGGACACCTCGCGCCGCGCCAGGACGCGGTGTGGGGCGAGAGCGAGGCGATGGTGCCCATCGGCCAGTACATGGCCAACCTCCGGCGGAAGGGCGGCCTGGGCAAGGATCCGAAGCGCGCGGCGGAGCGCGCGCAGCAGCTGGCCGCGGTCGATGAGGACTGGAACTGCCCGTGGCGGCTGGACTGGCAACGGCACTACCGCGTCCTGGCGAACCTGGTCGACGCCGACGGCAGCCTGCCCGAGATCCAGCCCGGGGTGCTGTTCGAGGGCGATGACATCGGACGGTGGCTTCAGCGGCAGAAGAACCCGGGCACCTGGGCGCAGCTTCTTCCCGAGCAGCAGGAGCGGCTGTCGAAGCTGGGCGTGCAGCGCGACCAGGCGCCTCCTCCCGCCCCGGCGGCCGCTCGTGCAGCGAAGGCCCAAGCGGCGTTCCAGCGGGGACTTGCGGCCCTCACACAGTGGGTGGAGAAGGAGGGCGACCGGCCGGTCCCGCGCGGCGCGGTCGTCGAGGTCGAGGTCGACGGCGAAACGGAACCGGCGCCTGTACGACTGGGCGTATGGATGTCGAACACGAAATCCAGGAGAGACCGGCTTACGGCGGAGCAGCTCGACGCACTACGACACCTCGGCATGGAATGGGCGTGAGGCGCGTACCAAACGCGTACGAAATGCGTACCTTCCGCGTTACCGTCCCTTAGCTTGGTGCGGGGTTCAGCGGGGAGCAGGGCACCGGTTGGCGGTGAGTCGTGTCATCTCGCGCTGCGGCAGGGCTCAGGGGTGGGGTGATCGTTGGCGCGGCGCTGGGTGGAGGGGCTGTGGCGGTGACCGGCCACGCCGCCTGACGTGGGGCTGTGCAAGCATGGCGGCGGCCTTGAGCTGGACCTTAAACGCTCAAACCCTGCCTCGCCCGTCCTCACCGCCCCGGCCGGACGAGAGGCAGCAAAGCTCAAGGGCAGTCCGCTTCCTCACATACCCGGCCTCTCAACGCGGCGGCCGCTGCAGACTCCCAGGTATCGCACCTTTCCGTGCCTGTCACATCTGCGGCAGCCGGGAGTAGCCCGCTCTCCAGGACTCGTGCCCGGATCACTGCGCTCTCCGGCACCCGTGAAGAACACCCCGTCCATGTCGCTGCCCGCCGGGAACCGGCAGCTGGCGTTCGCCCGATGGGGCCGGGCGTGCCCATTACCGGATGGGCCGGTAAGCCGTTTGATTCTGTATGCAGGAGGCTGGGTGGGACGGGGCGGGGCCTGCCGGCCGGAAGTCGATTCGGTGGATGTGCTGTTCCGGGCCGCGGGCGGGGTCACGGAGTGTTCGAGGTGGTCGTCGGCTGGTGCCGAGGTGCTCTTCGAGGGCTGTCCGCCGCTGAAGCCGTTCCCGGTCCGCGCGGGTAAGCGGCCGGCACCGGGATGGTGGTGGTCGGCCACTGCCGGACGGGCTGGTGCACTACGGGCCGGCAGCGATGCGACTGCACGTGATGCTCCTCGACCGCGACCTGCGTGTCAGCGGTCTGGCCGCCCGGCCGCTCGAACTGCGGGGGCATGGGCCGAGTGGGGTGCGGGCGCATGCTCCTCATCTGATGCTCCGGCCGGCCGAGGCCAGGGAGTGCTCGCCGACTGCACAGCAGGGGAAGAGCTCTCTCGGGGCCGGCGGTCTGTTGCTGCGGTGGTCGCAGAGATCTGTACGGCGGCGGGCTTGCGGTAGTGGATGCTCGGGCCTGTCGATCCGGTCTACCGGCGCAATGTGACCTGGCTGGCCGGATACCGGCACCCCCGGCACCACGGTGGCGGGTTGCTGGCTGACGCGCTGCAGGAGGCGTTCGCCGAGCCGGCGCCGCTGCGGGAGGGCGTACGCACGATTCGGGGATCCGCTGCTGGTGGTTCCCGCGCTGTTCCATGCCCTGCGGGCGGGACGGCCGGCGGCGGACCGGGGGGCAGCGATGCAGGAGCGGATGCCGGTGTGGGCCCCGGCGGCAGAGTGAGGGCGGGCAGCGGGATGCCGGGCAGGCCGGTGGTGGAACTGGGATGCCAGGTGCGGTCCGGGGGGGCGTACCTGGACGGTGGCGGCCCTTGCTGACGGGCAGGTACGGCTGGGCGCCGAGGACGGTGCGGTAGCGGCGGTTTTGCTGTCGCTGCCGTTCGCCGATGCGGGATTCGACGTCCTGGACGCGCCGGGGGTGTCCGGGGTGCCGCCGCTGGGCTTGCTGCAGTCGTTGCCCGAGGCGGTGCGCGAGCGGGCCCTGGCGTGGGAACGGCCGTGTGCGGGAGGTGGAGACGGGGCAGCCGGGCGGGCCCGGCGGGCGCGGGTCCGCGGGGTGCGGAGTACGGCCCGCAGACGCGGACGCCGGCGCAGCGGGAGGGGGCGAAGGCGGCGGAGCTGTCGGCGGCCGGGATGCCCACCGGCGCGGTGACGGTGCGGCGGATGCGCGCCCGCTGCCGGCAGGACGGGGTGCGGGGGCTGGTGGACCACCGTGCCACCCGCCCGCGGACGGCGCTGGGGCGTGCAAACGAGCGGGTGGTGGCCGCGCGGGAGGTGCTGGAGGCGGGGCGGGAGCGTTCCAGCGGGACACTGGGACGGCTGCGGGTGCACACCGAGCGGCTGCTGGCCGAGCAGTACGGGCAGGGGGTGGTGCCATTGCCCTCGAGTGCGACGTTCAACCGGCTCGCGCACGCCCTCGCCGACGGGCGCGGGCTGCTGGACAGTGCGCGGCAGCGCCGCTGGCGCTCAGCGAGGCCGGCTCCCCCGTTCGTCCCGACGACGGTGATGGCACCGGGTGAGCTGGTGATGACGGACAGCACCGTGCTGGACGCCTTCGTGGTCCTCGACGACGGTGTGGTGGAACGGCCCGAGCTGACCATCGCGCTCGATGTCGCCACCCGGACCATCCGCGCGGCCGTGCTGCGCGGATAAGGAGGCCGCAGCGTCGACGCGGCGCAGCTGCCGGCACAGATGACGGTCCCGGCGCCCATGAGGCCAGGCTGGGCCGAGGCGCTGGCGATGGAAACACCCGGTGGTGCCGTACGAGCGGCTGCTGAGCGTGGATGCCCGCTGGAAGGCGCAGCGGCGCGGCCGGTGATCACCCTGCAGACCATCCTCGTCGGCCAGGGCAGGGTGTTCATCTCGTCCTCGTTCATCGCCGCCTGCGAGTCGCTGGGCATTTGCGTGCAGCCCGCACCGCCGGGCAACGGGCCGGCCAAGGAGCACGTAGAGCGCACCTTCTCCTCGATCAACACACTGTTCGTGCAGCACGTGGCCGCCTGCACGGGCTCGCACACCGGCGAGCGCGGGAAAGACGCCGAAGGAGAGGCGGTGCGGACGCCGGCCCGGCTGGACGACCTGCTGCAGGAGTGGATCATCTGGGGACGGCAGGCGCGTGAGCACGACGGGCTGCGGCACCCGGTGACGCCCCGCTGTGCGCTGTCGCCGAAAGATGGGGGCGGCGCTGGTCGCCGTGTGCGGGTACGTCCCGGTGCCACTGGGCCGTGAGGACTTTCATCGAGCTCATGCCTGTCAAGCGGCAACAGATCAACGATTACGGCATCCGCATCGACCACCGCACCTACGACCACAAGGTCCCCAAACCCCTACCGCGGCGAGCATTCGCCGACGGCGGACGGCCTGGGGGAGATCCACTGCAACCCGCACGCTTCCGGCCGGATCCGGGTACGGCTGCCGAAGCCTGACCAGCCGCGCGGGTACGGTGGGAAGCGGTGCCGTGGATCCGCCACACCCTGGGTCAGCGCCCCGTTCACCGACTTCACCCGGCAGCACATCAAGCGCACCGTCGCCCGACGCGGCAGCCGCGTCCAGCACGAACACGACCTGGCCCTCGCCCTGCGCGAGTTGCTCGAGCGCGCCGCCGCGGGGCAGGGCAGCCACCGGGAGAAGGTCGTCACCGCCCGGGCCCGCGCCGTCGCCGCGAACAATGGCGGCGCGGTGTGGGGGATCCTGTACGGCCAGCAGCCGGAGGCGGAAGCCGATGAGCCTGGTGAGGACGTCTTCGGACGACAGCGAGGACGACGAGGAGCCCTTGACCGACGACGGCGCCCTGAGCATCTGGCCGGCTGAACACACACCACAGAGTGACTCCCCAACCGGCGCGGCAAACCGGCCCGCCTGCGCCAAGACGTCCCCAGGTCACGGTCCACGACCCCTTTCGAGGAGTCCCCGCAAGGGTGAGCCCGGTCTCCACCGGTACCGTCGGCTTCACCCCGCTGACCCTGGTGACCGGATGGCAGGGATGGGACGCTTCGTCCACCGAGCCCCGGCGTCCGCGCGTGACGTCACCGACGGCGCCTGGTCCAGGCGGAGCGCGAGGACCACCACTCCGTCACTCGCCGTCATGCGCACCCCGGCCATGGACAGCGTGTTCACCGCCCTACGCAGGCTGCTGCTCAACCGCCGCCGGCAGGCCGGCGCCCGCCGCGGCCTGATCATCCCCGGCCCGGCCACGACGGGTAAGACCACCACGATGATGGCGCTCGGGCGTTCCTTCCAGCCGGCCGACGCCCGCCGGCACCCCGGCCAGGACGGCAGAAGACCGGTGCTGTTCATCAGCGTGCCGCCGGCCGCCACCCCCAAGATGCTCGTCAGCGCATTCGCCCGGTTCCTCGGCATGCCCCTCACCGACCGCCTCAACCAGACCCAGATCACCAGCGCCGTATGCGACACGGTGTGCGAACTGGGCACCCAGCTGGTCCTCATCGATGATGTCCACCTCCTGGACACCCAGCGGCGCGCCGGCGCGGAAACCTCCGACCAGCTGAAGCACCTCGGCGAAACGCATCCCGGCCACCTTCGTGTACTCCGCGATTCGACGTCGAGACCTCCTCACTGCTCAGCGGGGTGCGCGGAGCGCAGATCGCCGGCCGATTCAAGATCTTCCGCCACCGCCCACTGGCGTATGCCACCGAGCAGGACCGAGCGGTCTGGAACGACCTCGTACAAGGCCATGGAAGACCTGCTGAGGCTGCGCGCACACCGGCCCGGAGCCCTGGTCAAGCACGCCGCCTACCTCCACGCCCGCACCGCAGGGCGGATCGGCAGCCTCTCCCACCTCATCCGCGAAGCCGCCCTGGTGGCCATCGTGGAAGGCGCCGAACGGATCACCAAGCAGCTGCTGAGCGAGGCCGAACTCGACGCGGCAGCCGAAGCCCAGGCCCGGCCGGCCCGTCCCCGCACGACCGCAGCAGAGGCATCCGGCGTGACCCAGCAGCTCAGCACGACCGCGACCCGCCGTACGCCCGCAAGCGGGCGTACGGGAGGCAAGCCGGCGGCGTCCTGTGGCATCGTGCCTGCCATGGGCTGCGGCGCGGCAGGACGGGTGGCTCCGCTGCCGGGAGAGCTGACCCTGTCGTTCCTGACCAGGCTTGCCGCCCGCCACCACCTCACCATCCGCGGCCTGCTCGCCGCTGTCACCGACGTCGGCGGCCAGCAGAACCTCACCGGCGTGCTGTACCCGGACAGCGAGATCCACCTCAACGCCCAGGCACGCGTCCGTGTAGCCACCCTGTGCCGTGTTCCACCACGGGTGCTCGAGCAGGCCCTGCCCGCATGGAGGCGGGAAGAACCGTGCGGCAAGTACGGGGCCGGGCCGGCGGGGAGGCTGATGCGCGGCGAGGAGGCTGTCGCTGCCTGGGGGCCAGCCTGCCCCGCATGAGCGGCCCGAGGGCGGGCCAGCCCGAGGCCGGAGACCGACACCCACACCGAGATCCTGTGTCCGCGTTCCCGCGGGTCGGTGAAAGACGTGGTGATCAGGGCGAGGGAGGTGGGCAGGACCAGGGCCCCGCCGACGCCGCTGAGCGCCCGGCCGGCCAGGACCTGCGCAAAGCCGTCGCTCACGGCCACGGCCAGGGAGCCGGCGGCGAGCGCGGCGACGCCCGGGAGGAACACGCGGCGTCTGCCGTAGCGTTCGCCGAAGGCTCCGCCGGAGAGCACTCCGGCGGCCACCACCAGGGTGTAGGTGCTGGAGACCCAGCTGAGGTCGGCCGGCGCCACGCCGAGGTCGACCTGCATGGCGCGCAGGGTGGAGATGGCCGCGGTGACCTCGATGAAGGACATGAACAGGCCGAGGAGCAGCAGCCGGGGGCGGGCGGGGGTGCGGCGCCGGCCAGGGCGCCCCCCCCCGGGGCGGTGGCCGCCGGGGGGCTGGGGGTGGTGGTCACGGCTTTCTCCTCTCAGGCGGCGGCCCGGCCCTGCGGGGGCCGGTTCGCCACGACCAGGCCGTCGCCGCCCCGGTGGGGCGTGCTCGGTCGCCTTGGCCATGCCGAACAGTGGCATGCTCTGGTAGATGACGTGCATGCGGTCGGGACGGGGCACGCAGGCCTCGTGCCAGACACCCACGTTGCCGCTGTCGCCGACGCTGCGGTTGAAGTCCCGCCAGCCCGGCACGAGTTCAGCCTGGGCGGGGCTGGCGTAGGCCATCAGGTCGTCGAGGCCTGCCGGACGGGTTCGCCCGGCACGTGGCGAAGGCGCCGGACGCCGGCGTGGGCCGCGAGGTCGTGCTCAACTCGCTGCGGGTGGTGCTGCAGGCCGGCTTCCAGACGGCCAGCAGGTTCCTCGCCACCGGACTGCTGACCCTGCTGCGCGTCCCGCCGGGCGAGCGCGTCGTGGTGGACACCGACAAGGCCGTCCACGAACTGGTCCGCCACTGCGGCCCCGTGCACGTGGAGAGCCGCGCCTGCGTCCGCGACACCGTGCTGGGCGGGCGGCGCATCCGCCGGGGCCAGATCGTCTCCTGCTTCCTCGGCGCCGCCAACCGGGACTCCTCCGTCTTCCCCGAGCCCGACAGGCTCGTGTGGGACCGCACACCCAACCGCCATCCGGGCTTCGGCCGGGGCCCGCACGCCTGCCTCGGTGCCCAGGTCGCCGTGGAGGTCGCCCGCCACGTCCTCGGCACCGTCGGCCGCCGGTTCCCCCAGGCCCGGCCGGCGGCCGAGCCGGTGCCGCGGCCCGACGTGACCGAACACGGGATGTACTCCCTGCGAGTTTCGTTCTGAACGCGCCCCCGCAGGCGCCGCCGGAACGAGCCCCCTGCCGCCGAGACCTCCGGGAGGTGACAGCGATGCGTCACGTCCTCTGAATCCCCCGCCACGCGGGACGAGTCCCCCACACGCGGGACTGAGCCGAGCACCTGGTCCGCCGGGTACGGGACGCCCCGTACCCGGCGGGCCCGTGGCGCCGGCGGACCGGCACGGCGCACGAGCGAGGAGACCACCTGTGGGACGGACCGGAGCACAACCGGCGCCGGCCCCTGCGCCTGCGGCGCCCGGCTACCGGACGGTGCTGCAAGCCCCGGGCACGCGGGCCGTGTTCGCCGCCCACGCCGTCTCGACGGCCGGGAAGCTGGCCGCCGAGGTGGCCCTGTCGATCCTCGTCCACCAGCGCACCGGATCCCCGCTGCTGTCGTCGCTCGTGCTGGTCTGCGCCTTCGCGCCGCACGCCGTCGGCGGCACCGCCCTGTCCGCGCTCGCCGACCGCTTCCCGCCCCGCCGGGTCCTGGCCGGCTGCGACCTGCTCGCCGCCGCCTGCGTCACCGCCATGCTCCTGCCCGGCCTGCCCGTGGCCGCGCTGCTGCTCCTGCTGCTGGGCACCGGGTTCGTCGCACCCGTCACGCAGGGGGCCCGCACCGCGAGCCTGACCCAGCTGCCGGACGACGACCTGTTCCCGGTCGGCCGCTCACTGCTGCGGACCGTCAGCCAGACCGCCGTCGTCACCGGATTCGCCCTGGGCAGCGTCCTGGTCGCCGCGGTCGGCCCGTACCGGATGCTCGCCGCCGACGCCGCGAGCCTGCTGGTGTCCGCCGCCCTGGTCGCCCCGTGCACACCCGCGGCACCCGCGCTCGCCCCGGACGGCCGCCGCTCCCCCGCCGGCGTCCTCGCGGACTCCGCCGACGGCCTGCGGCGCCTGTTCACCGACCGCAGGGTCCGCCCGCTCGTCCTGCTGACCTGGGCCGTGCCCGGGTTCTCCGCGGTGGGCGACGGCCCGGCCGTCGCCTACACCGCCCAGGCCGACGCCCCCGCCACCGCCGCGGGCGCCCGCTTCACCGGATACGCGGCCGGCACGGTGCTCGGCGAGACGGCAGTGGCCCGGCTCTCACCGGCACGCCGGCGGCGGCTGGTCGTCCCGCTGCCGGTGTGCTCCCAGGCCCCGCCGGCCGCGTTCCTCCTGGGACCGCCCGTGCCGGCCGCGGTGGCGCTGCTGGCCCTCTCCGGGGCCGGCTTCGCCTGCAACCAGGGAATCGACCCGCTGATCCTGGCCGCGACCGAACCCGCCTACCGCGGACGCCTGTTCACCGTGCAGACCAGCGGGATGACGACGGCACAGGGCGTGGCGACCGCACTGTCCGGCGCGGCCGGCACGGAGGCCGCACCCGGACTGGTCATCGGGGTGTCGGAAGTGGTGGGGACGGGCGTGGTGGTCGGGCTGTTCCTGCGGGGACGGGACTGACAGCCGCCCCCGCAGGCCTCGGATGCCGGGGTTCTTCCGTGTCGGTGTTCAGCCGGCGACGGTCCAGGTGTCGCCGCCGGCGAGGAGTGCGGCGAGGTCGCCCTT
>BNBX01000025.1 GCA_014656175.1 Streptomyces werraensis | reverse complement strand
CCACAAACCCTCCGGCGACCCCACCCCACCCGGGAACCGGCACGCCATCCCCACGATCGCGATGGGTTCGGTGCCGCGTTCCTCGGCCTGGCGGAGCTTCTCCCGGGTCTCGTGCAGTTCGGCCATGGCACGGCGCAGGTAGTCGCGGAGCCGGACCTCGTTGCCGGCGGCGTCCTTGTGAGTTTCGTTGGCGGACACAGCTCTCCCCTGAAGGTGTGGTTGCCGAGGCGTCAGACGGCGCGGAAACCGCTGTCGAGCAGCTCGAACAGTTCGTCGTCGGAGGCGGATCGGAGTAGTTCGGTGACGTCGCCGGTGGCTTCGGCGGCGTCGGTGGGCGGTTCGGTGCCCGCGGGTGCGGTGGCGTCGCCGCCCTCGTCGAGCCGGGTGAGCAGCCGGCGGAGCTGTTCGGTGACCGTCTGCCGGGCTCGGTCGTCGAGGGTGTCGGACCGGTCCACGGCCTGCGTCAGCTCTCCGAGCAGGGCGAGGACCGCGCTGTCGGCGCCGGGCAGGGCGCCGTCGATGTGGGCGGCCAGTGCCTGGGGGGTCGGGTGGTCGAAGACGAGGGTCGGGGTCAGGCGCAGACCGGTCTCGGCGGTGAGCCGGTTGCGCAGTTCCACGGCGGTCAGGGAGTCGAAGCCGGCGTCCTTGAAGCTGCGGCCGGCCGGGATGCCGTCCGTGCCGGTGTGGCCGAGGACGGCGGCGACCTCGGCCCGGACCAGTTCCAGGACGAGCGCGGCGCGTTCGGCGCGCGGCAGGCCGGCGACGCGGTCGGCGAGGGAGGGACCGGCCGGCGCGGCAGCCGGGAGCGCGGCCGTTCGGGCGGCGGGACGGTGCGGAGCGCCGGTGGTGAGGCCGCGCAGCACGGCGGGTACGTCGGTGCCGGCGCGGGCCGGGTCGAAGCGCAGCGGCAGCAGGACGGGTGCCTCGGTGTCCAGTGCGGCGTCGAACAGGGTGAGGCCCTCGGCCTGGGTGAGCGGTACGAGTCCGGTGCGGCGCAGGCGGACGGCGTCGGCGCCGTCGAGGGCGGCGGCCATACCGTCTCCCGCCCACGGTCCCCAGGCCAGCGAGAGGGCGGGCAGGCCCTGGGCACGTCGCCAGGAGGCGAAGGCGTCGAGGTGGGCGTTGGCGGCGGCGTAGCCCGCCTGTCCGGCGCTGCCGAGGAGGCCGGCCGCGGAGGAGAAGAGCACGAACGCGTCGAGGTGCAGGTCCCGGGTGAGGTCGTGGAGAGTCAGCGCGGCGTCGGTCTTGGGCCGCAGGACGGCGTCGACGCGGTCGGGGGTCTGGGCGGTCAGCACGCCGTCGTCCAGGACGCCCGCGGTGTGCACGACGGCGGTGAGCGGGTGGGCGGTGGGCAGGTGGGCGAGCAGGGCGGCGAGGCGGTCGCGGTCGGCGGCGTCGCCGGCGGCCACGGTGACCTCGGCGCCCGACGCGGTGAGGTCGGCGGCGAGTTCGCGGGCGCCGGGTGTGCCGGGGCCGCGGCGGCTGACGAGCAGCAGGTGGCGCACGCCGTGGGTGGTGACCAGGTGCCGGGCGACGGCGGCGCCGAGGCCGCTGGTGCCGCCGGTGACGAGGACGGTGCCCTCGGGGTCGAAGCGGGTGCCGTTCCCGGTGGAGCGGGCGCGGGCGGTGGCCGGGGTGTGGGCGGTTCCGGCGCGCAGGGCCAGTTGCGCGTCCGGTCCGGCGGCGGCGAGGGCGGCGGGCAGGGCCCGGTGGGAGGCCTCGGTCGTGTCGGTGTCCACCAGGGCGAAGCGGCCGGGGTGTTCGGTCTGGGCGGTGCGCAGCAGGCCCCAGGCGGCGGCGGCCGCGGGGTCGGTGACGGGGCCGGCCGCGTCGGTGGCGCCCTCGGTGAGGACGGTGAGGCGGGCCGGGGGGAGGTGTTCGGCGGCCAGCCACCGGTGGACGAGGTCGAGGGCGAGGTGCGCGGCGCGGTGCGGGTCGCCGGTCGCGGGCAGGGCGGCCAGGACGTGCGGCGGGGCGGCTCCGTCGGCCGGGACGCCGTGCGGGTCGTCGGCCGTGTGGACGGTGGCGCCGGTGGCGGTGAGAGCCTCGGCGAGGCCGGGGGTGGGGGCGCCGAGCAGGTACCAGGTGCCGGGGTCCGGTGCCAGGGGTCCGGCGGCCAGGGGGGTCCAGGTGGGCCGCAGCAGTGGCGGCGTGGCGGTTCCGGCCGCGGCGATGACGTGGTCGGCGGCGATCTCTCGCAGGGCGAGGCCGCGGGCGGTGAGGACGGGGCGGCCGGTGAGGTCGGCGGCGGTGACGGCGACCGAGTCGGTGCCCTCCGGGGTGATGCGGACGCGCAGTGCGTCGGCGCCCCGGGCGTGCAGGCCGGCGCCGGTCCAGGCGAAGGGGACGAGGCCATGGGCGTCGGGCCGGGTGGCGGTCACGGCGTGCAGCGCGGCGTCCAGCAGGGCGGGGTGCAGCAGGTAGCGGGGCGCTTCCGCGGCCTCGGCGGCGGGCAGGGCGGCCTCCGCGTACACGGTGTCACCGAGCCGCCAGGCGGCCGTCAGCCCCTGGAAGGCGGGGCCGTAGCCGACGCCGGCGGCGGTGAAGCGGGCGTGCTCGTCGTCGAGCGGCACGGGCTCCGCGCCGGGCGGTGGCCAGGTCCCGGCCAGGTCGGTGACCGGCGTGGCCTCGGGCGCCCCGGCGGGTTCCGTGCGGCCGGTGGCGTGCGCGGTCCATGCGGCGCCGGGGTCGAGGGGCGCCGAGTGCACGGTCACGGGGCGGGAGCCGTCGGCTTCCTCGGCGCCGACGCGTACCCGCAGCCGTACGGCGGTGTCGTCGGGCAGGACGAGGGGCCGGCCGAAGGTGAGTTCCGCGATCGCGTGGCCGTCGCCGGCGGCGGCGAGGGCGAGTTCGAGCAGGGCGGTGCCGGGGACGACGGTCCGGCCGGCGAGGGTGTGGTCGGCCAGCCAGGGGTGGGTGCGGGTGGAGAGGGTGGCCGTCCACACGCCGCCCTGGCCGTCGGGGAGTTCCACGGCGGCGGCGAGCAGCGGGTGCCCGGCGTCGTCGAGTCCGGCGTTGGCCAGCGGCGCGGCGGGGGCGGGGGCGTCCAGCCAGTAGCGGGTGCGTTCGAAGGGGTACGTGGGCAGTGCCGCGGAGAGTTCGGCGGCGGGGCCGGGGTCCGGCTCGGCGGCCGGCCGTACGGGCAGGCCGTGGGTGTGGAGGGTGGCGATCGCCCGGTCGAGGACGGCTCCCTCGGAGTGGCCGCGGCGCAGCACGGGCACGGTGAGCACGTCCGGCCCCGCGGGGGTGCGGCCGTCGGTGCCGGTGGCGGTGGCGTCGTCGGTGTCGAGGATCGTGCGGGTGACGGCGGTGAGGACGGCGTCGGGGCCGAGTTCCACGAAGGTGTCGGTGCCGGTGGCCCGCAGGGCGCGCAGCCCGTCGAGGAACCGTACGGGCCGGCGGGCGTGGCGGACCCAGTGGTCCGGGTCGCACAGGGTGGCGTCGTCCGCGAGGGCTCCGGTCAGGTTCGACACGACGGGGATCGTGGGCGGGCGGAGTTCCAGACCGCGGACGACGGTCTCGAACCGGGGCAGCATGGCGTCCATGTGCGGGGAGTGGAAGGCGTGCGAGACCTTGAGGTGCTTGACGGACCGTCCGAGTCCCTTGAAGTGCTCGGTGAGTCCCGTGACGGCCGCGGTGTCCCCGGCGACGACCACCGCGGCGGGCCCGTTGACGGCGGCGAGATCCAGCTCGTGGGCGCGGCCGGCCAGCAGGGGCAGCACCTCCTCGGGCGTGGCCTGGAGGGCGGCCATCGCGCCGCCCTCGGGGAGTTCGCCCATGAGACGGCCGCGGGCGGCGACCAGCGTCGCGGCGTCCTCCAGCGACAGGACACCGGCAACGTACGCGGCGGTGATCTCGCCGACGGAGTGGCCGGTGACGGCGTCCGGGACCAGGCCCCGCGCGGTGACCAGGGCGTACAGGGCGGCTCCGAGGGCGAACAAGGCGGGCTGGGTGTACTCGGTGCGGTCCAGCAGCGCGGCGTCGGCCGAGCCGGGGCCGGCGAACATCACCTCACGCAGCGGGCGCTCCAGGTGGGGGGCGAAGGCCGCGTCGATCTCGTCGAGGGCGCGGGCGAACTCGGGGTGCCGGGCGTGCAGTTCACGGCCCGTGCCGGGGCGCTGGCTGCCCTGGCCGGTGAAGAGGAACGCGGTGCGGCGCCCGGCGGTGGCGTGCCCGGTGACCAGGCCGGGGGCGGCGCGGCCGGCGGCGAGGGCGGTGAGTCCCTCGGTCAGCTCGTCGAGTCCGGTGCCGAGCACGACGGCCCGCTCAGGGAAGGCGGTGCGCCGATGGGCCAGCACCCCGGCCAGCAGACCGGGATCGGTGTCGGAGCCGGCGGCGTCCAGGTGGGCCAGGAGGCGGCGCGCCTGCGTCCGCAGGGCGGGCCCGGAACGCGCGGACAGCGCCCAGGCGGCGCCGGCGGGCGCCGAAGCCGGTCCGGCGGGTGCCTTCGAGGGGGCGGGCCCCTCCGAGGCGGTGGGGGAGGCCGCGGGTTCCGGTGACTGCTCCAGGATCAGGTGGGCGTTGGTGCCGCTCGCGCCGAAGGCGGAGACGGCGGCACGGCGCGGTTCGCCGGGGCGGTCCGGCCAGGCGGTGTTCTCGTGCAGCAGACGCACCGCGCCGCCCGCCCAGTCGACGCGGGAGGAGGGCACGTCCGCGTGCAGGGTCCGGGGCAGCAGTCCGTGCCGCAGGGCCAGGACCGTCTTGACGACACCGGCGACGCCGGCGGCGGCCTGGGCGTGGCCGATGTTGGACTTCAGCGAGCCGAGCCACAGCGGCCGCCCGGCGGTGCGGGCCTGCCCGTAGGTGGCGAGCAGGGCCTCCGCCTCGACGGGGTCGCCCAGGCTGGTGCCGGTGCCGTGGGCCTCCACGGCGTCGACCTGGTCGGCGGTGAGCCGGGCGTCGCGCAGCGCGGCCCGGATGACGGCCTGCTGGGCGGGCCCGTTGGGTGCGGTCAGGCCGTTTCCGGCGCCGTCCTGGCCGACGGCCGAGCCGCGGAGGACGGCGAGGACGGTGCGGCCCTCACGCCGTGCGTCGCTCAGCCGCTGCAGCAGCAGCAGACCCGCGCCCTCGGCGAACGCGGTGCCGTCGGCCGCGTCGGAGAACGCCTTGCACCGGCCGTCGGCGGCGAGTCCGCGCTGCCGGGAGAAGTCGATGAACATCGTCGGCGTGGCCAGTACGGTCACCCCGCCCGCGAGCGCCAGGTCGCACTCCCCGGCGCGCAGCGCCTGGGCGGCGAGGTGCACGGCGACCAGCGAGGAGGAGCAGGCGGTGTCGACGGTGACGGCGGGGCCGCGCAGCCCGAAGGTGTACGACACCCTGCCGGAGGCGACGCTGCCCGCGCTGCCGTTGACGAGGTAGCCCTCCAGGCCCTCGGGCAGCCGGCCGCCCGGCGTGTGCGGGAGACGGGCGCCGTAGTCGTCGTACATGACGCCCGCGTACACCCCCGTACGGCTGCCGTGGACGGCGTCGCGGGTGAGTCCGGCGCGTTCGAAGGCTTCCCAGGCGGTCTCCAGAAGCAGTCGCTGCTGGGGGTCCATGGCGAGGGCCTCGCGGGGCGAGATGCCGAAGAACTCCGGGTCGAAGTCGGCGCAGTCGTGCAGGAAGCCGCCTTCGCGGGCGTAGCTGGTGCCGTGGGCGTCCGGGTCGGCGTCGTAGAGGGCCGCCAGGTCCCAGCCGCGGTCCTCGGGCAGCCCGGACACCGCGTCGGTGCCGGTCTCCAGGAGCCGCCACAGGGCTTCGGGGGTGTCGGCGCCGCCGGGCAGCCTGCAGCTCATCGAGACGATGGCGACGGGCTCGCGGGCGGCTTCCGCCGCCTCCTGCGCGGTCTTCAGCCGGTCGCGGGTGGCGACGAGTTCGGCGGTGACCCGCTTGAGGTAGTCGCGCACCTTGGCCGTGCTGTCGGGGCTGTCGGGGCTGTCGGGGCGTGCCGTCGTCACAACTGCTCCTCGATGAAGGCGAAAAGTTCCTCGTCGTCGACGCCTGCCAGGTCCCGGGGTGCGGTCACGAGCGGGTCAGGACCGGCACCGCCCGCTGGGCCGCCCGCGTCGGGGCCGCCGAGGGCGGTCACGAGCACGGCCAGGCGGCGGTGCAGGGTCTCCCGGCGGATGTCGTCGTCCGCGAGCGCGGCGACGGCCGCCTCCAGCGTCTCCAGTCCGGCGAGGGCGGTCTCCCCCGCCTGGCGGGCGCCGCCGGTGACGGCGGTCAGCTCGGCGCCGATGTGCGCGGCGATCGCGTGGGCCGTGGGCTGGTCGAAGACCACGGCGGCGGCCAGCCGCAGTCCGGTCGCCGCGTTGAGGCGGTTGCGCAGCTCCACCGCGGTGAGGGAGTCGAAGCCGATGTCCCGGAAGGTACGGCCGGGGTCGACCGCGTCGGCTCCGCCGAGGCCGAGGACGGCGGCGACCTCGGTCCTGACCAGGGTGAGCAGCTCCCGTTCCCGGGCTGACGCGTCGAGACCGGCGAGGCGCTCGGCGATGTCCTGCCGGGCTCCGGCCGGCCGCGCCGCCGCGCCGCCGGGCGCCGGGGTGCGGGGGGCCGGGGCGGCCGCCGGGACGAGTCCGCGCAGCAGGGCGGGCACCTGAGCCCCGGGCCCGCGCAGCGCGTGGGTGTCCAGCTTCGCGGGCACGAGCAGCGACGGGCCGCCGGGCCGGGCCAGGGCCCGGTCGAAGAACGCCAGCCCCTGTGCGTTGCTCATGGGCGCGATGCCGGAGCGGCGCAGGCGCCGCAGGTCCGTGTCGGAGAGGTGGCCGGTCATACCGCTGGCCTCCCCCCACAGCCCCCAGGCCAGGGCGGTCGCGGGCAGGCCGGTGGCACGGCGGTGGGCGGCGAGCGCGTCCAGGAAGGTGTTCGCCGCGGCGTAGTTGGCCTGCCCGGGGCGGCCGAGGAGTCCGGCGGCGCCGGAGAAGAGCACGAACGCCGCCAGCGGCAGGTCCGCGGTCAGTTCGTGCAGGTGCAGGGCCGCGTCCGTCTTGGGCCGCAGGACGGTGTCCAGCCGCTCGGTGTCGAGCGCGGTGACCGGGGCGTCGTCGAGCACGCCGGCCGCGTGGACAACGGCGGTCAGCGGGTGGCCGGGGTCGACGTCCTCGAGCAGGGCCCGCACCGCGGCGCGGTCGCCGGTGTCGCAGGCGGCGATCCGGACGTGCGCCCCGAGGTCCGTCAGGTCCCGTTCCAGTTCACCGGCCCCGTCGGCGGCGGACCCGCTGCGGCTGACGAGGAGCAGACGGCGGACACCGTGGGCGGTGACCAGGTGCCGGGCTATCAGGGCACCGAGGGTGCCGGTCGCCCCGGTGACCAGGACGGTGCCCTCGGGGTCGAGGGCCGGGCCCGCGGTGACGGCCGGGGCGTCGGTGGTCGCGGCGGGGGCGGCGTCCTCGTGGCGGACGAGTCCGGGGACGCGTATCTCACCGTTCCGCAGGGCGAGTTGCTCCTCGCCCGTGCCGAGCGCGGCGGCCAGTGCGGCCGCCGAGGCGTCCGTGCCGTCGGTGTCGACGAGCACGAACCGGCCGGGGTGCTCGGTCTGCGCGGAGCGTACGAGCCCCCACAGCCCGGCGCCCGCCAGGCCCGGCAGTTCCTCGTCGGGCGCGGCGGCCACCGCGTGCCCGGTCAGCACGACGAGCCGGGCCCGCTCCGTGACCGCGTCACCGTCCCCGTTCCCGTCCTCGTCCCGGCTCAGCCAGTCCTGGAGCAGGGCCAGCCCGCGCGCGGTGCACTCGCGCACCTGCTCGGGAGTGGCCGGCCCGGGCGGGAAGGCGGCGACGACGGCGTCGGGCCGCGGGGAGGCGCCGGAGGCCACGGCGTCCCGCAGGGCGTCCAGGCCGGCGTGGACCTCCATTTCGGCACCCGAGGAACGAGCGTGCACACCGAGGGCGCCGGGGCTCGGGTCGGAGCCGATCAGGCCGGGGGTGATCAGTGCGAGCCGCCGCACGGGCCACGCCGACCCGGCGGTGCCCTGCCAGCGGACCCGGTACAACGGCAGCCGGTCGGCGGAGGCACCGAGCAGGGCCCCCAGCCTGGCCCGCTCCACCGGGCGCATGACCAGGGCCGCGAGATCCAGTACCGGAGCACCGGTGAGGTCGACGGCGGTCAGGGAGATCTCACCGTCGCCCGTCCTGGCGATCCGCACCCGCAGGGCGTCCGCGCCCGGAGCGTGCAGGGTGATGCCCTGCCAGGCGAAGGGCAGCAGCAGCGCGCCGTCCGGTACGTCGAGCAGTCCGCCCGCGAGCCAGGGCTGGAGGGCGGCGTCGAGTAGTGCGGGGTGCACGCCGTAGCGGACGGCGTCGGTCCGCACCCGGGCGGGCAGCCGGATCTCCGCGAAGACCTCGCCCTCGCGGCACCACAGCGCCTCGACGCCGGAGAACACCTCCCCGTAGTCGTACCCCAGGTCCGCGAACCGCGCGTACACGTCCTCCGCGGCCACCCGCTCGGTGCCGGCCGGCGGCCAGGCCGCGCCCGCCCAGTCGACGGTCGCGGGTGTGGGGGCGTCCGCGCCGAGGACGCCTGCGGCGTGCCGGGTCCAGGCGGTCTCGGAGCCGTCGGCGGCCTCGGTACGGGAGTGGACGGTCATGCGCCGCCGACCGGTCTCGTCGGCGGCCTCCACCCGTACCTGCACCTGCGTCGCGGTCCGCTCGGAGAGCGTGAGCGGCGCCTCCAGTCCCAGTTCCTCCACGCTGCCGCACCCGGTGGCCGCGGCGGCGCGCAGGGCGAGTTCGACGAACGCCGTACCGGGCAGCAGGCTCCGCCCGAGAACGGCGTGATCCGAGATCCACGGGTGATCGGCGAGGGAGAGGCGTCCGGCGAGCACCACCTCATCGCTCTCGGCCAGCGGCAGGGCACCCCCGAGCAGCGGATGCGTCTCCCACCGCATGCCGAACCTGGCGGCGGCGACGTCCCCCGTACCCGCGGGCGAGGTCGGGGCCCAGTAGTGCCGGCGTTGGAAGGGGTAGGTGGGCAGGTCAATGTGCCGGGCGCCGGTGCCGTCGAAGAGGGCGGCCCAGTCGACGGGCGTTCCGTGGACGAAGAGTTCGGCGGCCGAGGTGAGGAAGCGGGTCAGTCCGCCCTCGTCGCGGCGGAGCGATCCGACGGCCGTCACGTCGGCCGTCTCCTGCACGCCCATCGTGAGCACGGGGTGCGCGCTGGACTCCACGAACGTCCCGAAGCCGTCGCCGATCAGGAGGCGGACGGTCTCCTCGAAGCGGACGGTGTGGCGCAGATTGCGGTACCAGTAGCCCGCGTCGAGGGTCGTGGTGTCCGCCGGGGCGGCATCGACGGTCGAGTAGAACGGGATACGCGCCCGGCGCGGGGTGATCGGGGCGAGGACCTCGAGAAGCTCCGCCTCTATGCGCTCCACGTGCGCGGAGTGCGAGGCGTAGTCCACGGGAACCTGACGGGCCCGGATCTCCTCGGCCCGGCAGGCCTCCACGAACTCCACGACTGCGTCCGCGTCCCCCGCGACGACCGTGCTGGACGGCCCGTTCACCGCGGCCACATCCAACCGGCCTTCCCAGCCGGAGGCCAGGCGCGCTTCCACCTCCGCACGCGGCAGCGACACCGACGCCATACCGCCCAGACCGGCCAGCTCCCGGCCGATCACCTGCGCCCGCAGAGCCACCACGCGCGCCGCGTCCTCCAACGACAGCGCACCACTCACGGCAGCCGCGGCTATCTCGCCCTGCGAATGCCCCACCACCGCGTCCGGCATCACACCCAACGACCGCCACAACTCGGCCAGCGACACCATCACCGCCCAGGTGACGGGCTGGATCACCTCCACCCGCTCCAACGCCGCACCCGAACGCAGCACCTCCACGGGATCGAAGTCCACGAACGGCGCCAACGCCCCCGCACACTCCGCCATACGAGCCGCGAACACCGGGGCGGTGTCCAGCAGTTCCCGGCCCATCCCCGCCCACTGCGTCCCCTGACCCGGGAACACCAGCACCGTCCGGCCCGGCGACGCCGACGCCACCCCCTCCACCGTGACGTCCCCGACCCGGACCTGCCGGTGCTCGAACACCGACCGCCCGGAGGCGAGCGTGTAGCCGACGTCGAGGAGACGGGCGCCGGCGCCGGTGTGCTCCAGGGCGGCGTCCAGCCGCTCCGTCTGCTCGCGCAGCGCCTCGGCCGTACGGCCCGTGAGGACCAGCGGGACGACGGGCACGTCGCGGGTCGTCGGCTCCTCGGCCGGCACGACGGCGGGGGCCTGCTCCAGGATCACGTGCGCGTTGGTCCCGCTCACCCCGAAGGCGGACACGCCCGCCCGGCGCGGACGGTCGACGCCGGGCCACGGCCGGGTCTCGGTCAGCAACTCCACCGCACCCGCCGACCAGTCCACCCGCGAGGAGGGCCGGTCCACGTGCAGGGTCTTCGGCAGGACGCCCCGCTGAAGGGCCATGACCATCTTGATGATCCCGCCCACACCTGCGGCGGCCTGCGGATGCCCGATGTTGGACTTCAGCGAGCCGAGCCACAGGGGCTGTCCGGTGTCCCGCCGCTGTCCGTAGGTCGCCAGCAGCGCCTGCGCCTCGATGGGGTCGCCCAGGCGGGTGCCCGTACCGTGCGCCTCCACCGCGTCCACGTCGGCGAAATCGAGTCCCGCGTTGGCGAGGGCCTGGACGATGACGCGTTCCTGGGAGGGGCCGTTGGGCGCGGTCAGGCCGTTGCTGGCGCCGTCCTGGTTGACGGCGGAGCCACGGACCACGGCGAGGACCGGGTGTCCGTTGCGCACGGCGTCGGACATCCGCTCGACGAGGAGGATGCCGGCGCCCTCGCCCCAACTCGTACCGTCCGCCGCGTCGGCGAACGCCCTGCTGCGGCCGTCGGCGGAGAGCCCGCGCTGACGGGAGAACTCCACGAACAGTCCGGGCGCCGCCATCACGGTGACACCGCCGGCGAGAGCGAGGTCGCACTCCCCCGCCCGCAGTGCCTGCACCGCCTGGTGCAGGGCCACCAGGGAGGAGGAGCAGGCCGTGTCGAGGGAGACCGACGGGCCTTCCAGGCCGAGGACGTACGAGATGCGGCCGGAGACCACGCTGGCGGACTTGCCGGTGAGCAGGTAGCCCTCGTGCTCCTCGTCGGCCTCGTGCAGCCGGGAGGCGTACTCCTGGTGGGTGAGGCCCGCGAAGACGCCCGTGCGGCTGCCACGCAGGGACCGCGGGTCGATGCCCGCTCGCTCCAGGGCCTCCCAGGACGTCTCCAGCAGCAGCCGCTGCTGGGGGTCCATCACCAGCGCCTCGCGGGGCGAGATGCCGAAGAACTCGGCGTCGAACTCGGCGGCTTCGTGGAGGAAACCGCCCTCGCGGACGTAGGTGCGGCCACGCGGAAGGTTCTCGGGGTCGGGGACGAAGATCTCGTCCAGGTTCCAGCCCCGGTCGGCGGGGGCGGGGCCGATGACGTCGCGTCCGGCCATGACCAGGTCCCACAGCGCCTCGGGAGTGGCGGCGTCGCCCGGGTAGCGGCAGGCCATGGAGACGATGACGACCGGGTCGCGGTCGTCGGCGGCGGAAGTGGACGCGGGCACCACGGGGGCCGGCGCGGCGGCCGGCGAGTCGCCCAGCAGCCTGCCGAGGAGGTGTTCGGCGAGCACCGCCGGGCTGGGCCGGTCGAAGACGACGGTCGCGGGCAGCGTGAGCCCGGTGGCGGCGTTGAGGCGGTTGCGCAGTTCCAGAGCGGTCAGCGAGTCGAATCCGGCGTCCTTGAAGGAACGGTCGGGGCGGACGGCGTCGGTGCCGGGGTGCCGGAGCACGGTGGCCGCCTCGGCGCGCACCAGCTCCACCAGCACCCGCGTGCGTTCGGCGTCGGGAAGGGCGGCGAGCCGTCCCGCGAGTCCGTCGGCGGGCCCGGTCGCGGACCCGGCGGAACGGTCGTCGCGGGCCTCCAGGGCCCGACGCGCCTCGGTCACGGTGTCGAAGCCGGGTCCCGGACGCAGGGCGCACGTGCGGGGCGCGAAGTGCTCCCAGTCGACGTCGACGACGGTGACGCAGGTGTCGCCGTGGTCCAGGGCCCGGCGCAGGGCCTCGATGCCCCCGTCCGGGTCCATGGGACGGATGCCGCGACGGCTCAGGCTCTCCTCGCCTGCGCCCTCGGCCATGCCGCCGCCGCCCCACAGTCCCCACGCGACGGACGTGGCGGGCAGCCCCTGGGCGTGGCGCTGCACGGCGAGCACGTCGAGGGAGGCGTTGGCCGTGGCATAGGCGGCCTGCCCGCCGTTGCCCCAGGTGCCCGTGACGGAGGAGAACAGCACGAAGGCGTCCAGCTCCAGGCCTCGTTCGACGGTCAGTTCGTGCAGGTGGCGGGCGGCGTCGGCCTTGGGAGCGCGGATGGCGCGCAGGTCGTCGGCCGAGACGGTGCCGATCACGCCGTCGGCGAGGACGCCGGCGGTGTGGAAGACGGCGGTGGGCGGGTGCTCCGCCAGCAGCGCGGCGAGCGCGTCCCGGTCGGCGACGTCGCAGGCGGCGACGGTCACCTCGGCGCCCAGCGCGCGCAGTTCGGCGGCGAGTTCTGCCGCGCCGGGGGCGTCGGGCCCGCGCCTGCCGGCCAGGACCAGGTGTCCGGCGCCGGCGGCGGCGAGCCAACGGGCGACGTGCCCGCCGAGGGCCCCGGTGCCGCCGGTGACCAGGACGGTGCCACGCGGGGTGTAGGCGCGGCGGACGGACGCGGTTCCGGCGCGGCTGATCCGTCGGCCGTAGGTTCCGGACGCCCGTACGGCGATCTGGTCCTCGTCGTCCCGGCCGGCCAGCGCGGCGACGACCCGCTGCCAGGCGCGCGCGTCCGGTTCGGCGGGCAGGTCGATCACCCCGCCCCACAGGGCGGGCAGTTCGAGGGCGGCGACCCGGGCGAACGCCCAGACCTGCGCCCCGGGGTCGTCCGGCACCTCTCCGGGCGCGACGGCCACGGCCTCGTGGGTCAGCGTCCACAGCCGTGCCCCGGTCTCCGTGTCGGCGGCGGCCTGGACGAGGGCCACGGTCCCGGGAACGGTGTCCGGGGTACGGGCGAGCGGGAGGAGGGAGAGGATGCCGGTGAGGTCACCGTGGGCCGCCAGCCGCTCGGCCAGCTCCGCCCGCCCGACGGACACCGGGTCCACCACCAGCCGCTCGACCGCCGCCCCCGCACCGCTCAGCACCGCCACGGCCTCGTCGGCCACCCCGGACCCCACACCCCCGGGAACCACCACCAGCCAACGCCCACCGAGCGAACCGGCAACATCCCCGGCCGACCCCAGCCCCTGCCACGTCACCCGGTAACGCCAGGCGTCGGACTCCGCGACGTCTGCGGAGACGGTGGGAGTCGTCGAGAGCGGCTCGTGCCAGTAGTGCTGGTGCTGGAAGGGGTAGGTGGGCAGGTCGACGTGCCGGGCGCCGGTGCCGTCGAAGAGGGGCGCCCAGTCGACGGGCGTTCCGTGGACGAAGAGTTCGGCGGCCGAGGTGAGGAAGCGGGCCAGTCCGCCCTCGTCCCGGCGCAGCGATCCGACGGCCGTCACGTCGGCCGTCTCCTGCACGCCCATCGTGAGCACCGGGTGCGCGCTGGACTCCACGAAGGTACCGAAACCCTTGGACGTGAGCAGCCGGACGGTCTCCTCGAAGCGGACGGTGTGACGGAGATTGCGGTACCAGTAGCCCGCATCCAGCGACGCGGTGTCCACGGGTGCCGCGTCCACCGTGGAATAGAAGGGGATACGCGCCTCAAGCGGGGTGATCGGGGCGAGGACCTCGAGAAGCTCGGCCTCTATGCGCTCCACGTGTGCGGAGTGCGAGGCGTAGTCCACGGGAACCTGACGGGCCCGGATCTTCTCGGCCCGGCAGGCCTCCACGAACTCCACGACCGCGTCCGCGTCCCCGGCGACGACCGTGCTGGAGGGGCCGTTGACCGCCGCGATGTCGAGGCGGCCTTCCCAGCCGGCGGCCAGGCGCGCTTCCACCTCCGCACGCGGCAACGACACCGACGCCATACCGCCCAGACCGGCCAGCTCCCGGCCGATCACCTGCGCCCGCAACGCCACCACACGCGCCGCGTCCTCCAACGACAGCGCACCACTGACCGCGGCAGCGGCTATCTCACCCTGTGAATGCCCCACCACCGCGTCCGGCACCACACCCAACGACCGCCACAACTCCGCCAGCGACACCATCACCGTCCAGGTGACGGGCTGGATCACCTCCACCCGCTCCAACGCCGCACCCGAACGCAGCACTTCCACGGGATCGAAGTCCACGAACGGCGCCAACGCCCCCGCACACTCCGCCATACGAGCCGCGAACACCGGAGAAGCGTCCAGCAACTCCCGGCCCATCCCGGCCCACTGCGTCCCCTGACCCGGGAACACCAGCACCGTCCGGCCAGGCAACGCCGACACCACCCCCTCCACCGTGACGTCCCCGACCCGGACCTGCCGGTGCTCGAACACCGACCGCCCGGAGGCGAGCGTGTAGCCGACGTCGAGGAGGCGCGGCCCGCCCTCCGGCTCGATCAGCCGCCGTACGCGCGCGGACTGGTCCTCCAGGGCGACCTGGGACTTGGCGCTGACCACCAGCGGGACCACCGGCAGGTCACGCACCACGGCCGGCTCCCCGACCGGCACGACGGCCGGCGCCTGCTCCAGGATCACGTGCGCGTTGGTCCCGCTCACACCGAACGACGACACACCCGCCCGACGCGCACGACCCACCTCCGGCCACACACGCTGCTCCGTCAG
>BNBX01000024.1 GCA_014656175.1 Streptomyces werraensis | reverse complement strand
CTGGTCGACCAGACCGGAGACCCGCACCGCCCCCGCACCGCGCTCGGCGCCGACGTCCCGGTGGAGGACGTCGACGGCAGGCTGACCGTCCGGCTCCCCGACGGCACCCGCTACGACCTCCTCGACGCCTACGCCAACACCCTCACCCAGCGCGTGATGGACCGCTTCACCCTGCGCCCCGAGGGCGACCACACCCCCCGCATCAGCGTCGACCGCATGATCCTGGCCCGCGAGACCTGGCAACTGCCCGTCGCGGAACTCGACTTCGCCGACGAGAAGTCCGAGGCCGCGCGCTTCGTCCGCGCCCGCCACTGGCAGCGCCGCCACGACCTGCCACGCTTCGTCTTCGTCGTCTCCCCGACCGAACCCCGCCCGTTCTACGTCGACTTCGACAGCCCCGTCTACACCACCATCCTCGCCAAGGCCGCCCGCCGCCTCGCCCGTACCGACCCGGACGCCCGGCTGAAGGTCAGCGAGATGCTCCCCACCCCCGAACAGGCCTGGCTCACCGACACCGACGGCCGCCGCTACACCTCCGAACTCCGCTTCGTCGCCGTCGACCAGACCGTCACCGCCGAGGGGGACCGGTGATGCGCACCCTCGCCGACGACCTCGCCGAACACGCCGCACGGCACCCGGACCGGATCGCCCTGGACACCCCGGACGGGCCCGTCACCTACGGGCAGCTCGACCGGCGGACGCGGGAGGTGACCCGGCTGCTGCGCGCCCACGGGGTACGCCCGGAGACCGTCTGCGCCGTCGCCGTGGAACACGGCCCCGACGCCGTCGCGGCCATGACGGCCGTCCTGCGCTGCGGCGCCGCCTTCCTCACGCTGGACGTCACCCAGCCCCGGGACCGGCTGGCCTCCTTCGTCCGCAGCGCCGGCGCCCGCCTCCTGCTGACCACGACGGCCCACGCAGCCGCCCTCGACCTCGGCACGCCCGTGATCGAGCTGGACGCGCCGGGCCCCGATGCCCCGGACGCGAGGGCGACCGGCCCCTCGGACGCGACGATCACCCACGCCCCGGACGCGACGGCCGTCGAGGCGTGGCACCCGACGGTCGCCGACACCTCCGCGTCCCCGGCGGCCGTCGACCCCCACGCCCTCGCCTACGTCAGCCACACCTCCGGCAGCACCGGCGAGCCGAGTCCCGTGTTCGTCGAGCACCAGGCCCTCGACACCTACCTCCGCGACACCGTCCGCGCCTTCGGGCTCGGCCAGGACACCGTCGCCCTGCAGACCGCCCCGCTCGGCTACGACGCCTCGATCCGTGACACCTTCGCACCCCTGCTGGCCGGGGCCCGCCTCGTCCTCGTGGAGCGTGCGCGGCTGCTGCGCCCCGCCGATTTCGCCCGCACGGTGCGCGAGCACGGCGTCACCGCCCTGCTCAGCGTCACCCCTTCCTTCCTCACGCACCTCGCCGGACAGCGCGACCTGCCCGACCCGCTGGCCGGCGTCACCCTCGTCGCGTCCAGCGGTGAGTCCCTGCGGCCCTTCCTCACCGCGGGCGGCCGGTCCCTCGTCCCGGGCCGGCTGGTCAACCAGTACGGGCCGACCGAGTGCACCATGACGACCACCCGCCACGACGTCCCGGAGGATCCCGACCCGGCCCACGACGTGGTCGGCCTGCCCCGGACCGGCGCCACCGTCCGCGTCCTCGGCCCCGACCTGACCCCCGTCCCCGACGGAACCGTGGGCGAGGTCTACATCGGCGGCACGGGCCTCGCCCGCGGGTACGGAGGGCTCCCGGCCCGCACGGCGGCCGCGTTCCTCCCCGACCCCTACGGTCCGCCCGGCTCCCGCATGTACCGCACCGGCGACCTGGGCCGGTGGACCCCGCAGGGGCTGCGCTACGAAGGCCGCGGCGACCGCCAGATCAAGATCCGCGGCTACCGCGTGGACCCCGCCGAGGTGGAGGGCGCGCTGCTCACGCACCCCGCCGTGAGCGGAGCCGTCGTCACCCCGCACACCGACGACCGGGGCCGCGTGTACCTGGCCGCCCACGTCACCGGCGACCACACGACGCCGGACGCCGCCCTGCGCCGTCACCTGGCCCGCACCCTGCCCCCGCACCTGATGCCGCGCCGCTTCCTGCGCCACACGGCCCTGCCCACCACCCGTGGGGGCAAGGCGGACCGCGGACGCCTGGTCGCAGGGAGCACCGCATGAGCGCACCGACCACGACGGGCCGCCCGGCCGCCACAGTCCGCCCGACGACCACGGTCCGTCCGGCCACGCCGGCCGCCGTCCCGCACTCCGCGCTCGGCGTCCACGGGCCCGCCGACCTCGCCGTCGCCGCCGCCCGCATCGCCCCGTACACCGTGCGCACGCCCCTGCTGCCCGGCCCGACGACCACCGTCTGCGGTCCAGGCCTGCTCCTGAAGGCCGAACACCTCCAGACCAGCGGCTCCTTCAAAGCACGTGGCGCCGCCAACGCCGTCCTCGCCCTCGCCGCCGACCGCGTCGTCACCGGTTCCTCCGGCAACCACGGCATCGCCCTCGCCCGCATCGCCCGCACCCTCGGGCTGGAACTGACCGTCGTCCTGGCCGCCGGCGCGGCCCCCGCCAAGGCCGCCGCCATCCGCGCCCTGGGCGCACGGGTCGTCCAGGCCGGCGGGGGAGTGGCCGAACGCGAGGAACGTGCCCGGACGATCGCCGAGACGACCGGCGCCGCCCTCGTCCCCTCCTCCGACCACCCCCTGGTGATCGCCGGCCAGGGCACGGTCGGCGCCGAAGTCCTCACCGACGCCCCCGACACCGACACGGTCTACGTCCCCGTCGGCGGCGGCGGCCTCCTGGCCGGAGTCTGCCTCGCCGCCGCCGGACACCCCGTCCGCGTCGTCGGCGTCGAACCCGCGCTCACCCCGCGTTACGCCCGCTCCCTGGCCGCCGGACACCCGGTCCAGCTGCCGCCGACCCGGACCGTCGCCGACGGCCTGCGCGGGCAGCGGCCCGGCCACTTCACCTATCCGATCATCCGCGACCGGGTCGACGACCTCGTCGCCGTCGGCGAGGCCGAGATCCTCGCCGCGGCGGCTCTGCTGCACCGCCACGGCGTCGACGCCGAACCCAGCGGCGCCGTCGCCCTCGCCGGAGCCCTGCGGGCCGCCCGGCGCCGCGAAGCCGCGGTGGCCGTCGTCTCCGGCGGCAACACCACCGCCCGACTCCACACCCTCACCGCAACCACCACCCTCCAGAAGGACACGCCATGACCCAGAACTCCGCCACCACCGTCAGCACCCTCGACCTGCTCGTCGACATCTTCCGCGACGTCCTCGGCTATCCCGGCCTCACCGCGGACACCGACTTCTACGAGGCCGGCGGCGACTCCCTGGCGGCCTTTCAGGTCACCGGCCGCCTCCAGGAGACGCTGGGCTGCGACGACATCCCGGTCTCCCTGGTCTTCGCCTACCCGACCCCGCGCGACCTCGCCGAGGTCGTCGACGCGGACTTCGGCCGCGACTGAGCGGAGGGCCGGCGCGGCGGCCCCGCGGCGCCTGCGCCGCCCCGACGTCGCCCGACAGGCGCAGGCACCTGGGCCGCCCGCCGACCCTGCCGGACACAGGCACCGACCGACACCTCAGGACCCACCACACACGCCCCTCCACGACCACACCTCCCTCGTCCCGTAACGCGTCAAAGGAGTGCCGTCATGTCCGAAGACCTCGTGCCGTACCTCGGCAGATGGCGCCTGTGGAACCAGTTCGCGCTGCGCGGGCCCGGGTTCCCGGCCGACGGCGTGCTCCGCCTCGCCCCGCCCGGACTCGCCGAGGCCGCCGACAAGTTCGCCCCGGACACGCCGTTGTCAGGACCCGACTGGGAAGCCTTCGCCGCCGAACTGGGCACCGCCGCAGTGGAGACCGCGCACGTCCTCCAGGACATCGCCCGCACCCCGGCGTTCCGCCAGGCCCTGGCCTGGCAGAACCGCCCGCTGCTCGACTCCGGCATCGCGCCGTTCCTGCGCTGGAACCCCGACACCGACAAGCGCAGCAGCATGCCCCGCCAGCGCGAGGAACTCGTCGCGCACTACTGGCAGCGGTTCTGCGTGAAGAACGACACCATCGGCTTCTTCGGCCCCGTCGGCTGGGGCCGCTGGGACCCCGCGGCATCCGGCGCACACATCGACCCGGGTACCGGGCTGATCGCAGACTCCACCGTCTACTGGGCGAGCTGGGGCATCGACGCGGTGGCCAGGATGCTGGACGCGGACCCGGCGCTGCGCGAGTGGATCGCCCCGAGACCGGTCCCGTTCGTCGTGCTGAACGGGAACGAGGCACGCGTGCCCGGCCGCCGTCCGACCACGGTGTCCGACGCCGAGGCAGCGGTCCTCACCCGCTGCGACGGCGTGCGTCCGGCCCGCGACATCGCCGCCGACCTCCCCGGCACCGACGTGGCCCGGACGCTGCACGACCTGGTCGCCCGCCGCTGGGTGACCTGGCGACTGGAGGTCCCGGCCGGCACCCACCCCGAACGCGCCCTGCGCGGCTGGCTGTCGACCGTCGGCGACCCGGACCTCAGGCGACGCGGCCTGGACGCCCTCGACCTGCTGGAGCGGGGCAGGGCGAAGGTGGCGGCGGCCACCGACGAGACCACACTCCTCACCGCACTCCAGGACCTCGAACGCGACTTCACCACACTCACCGACACGGCCGCGACCCGCGAGAAGTCGGCCTCCACCGCCCCCTGCCGCGCCCTCGTCTACAGCGACACCCGGCGCTCGGCCACGGCGCGCCTCGGCCCGGCCGTCGTGGAGGCACTGTCCCCGCTGCGCCTGCTGATGGACAGCGCGAGCTGGCTCACCGCCCGGCTGGCCGCCGTCGTGGAGACCGAGATCCGCACGGTGCACCACCGCCTCGCCGCCGGCGGCGACCCGGTCGACCTGGCCTCCTTCTGGTTCGCGTGCCTGCCCGTGCTGCACGGCACCGCCCGTACGGCGGCGAGCGAGTTGCAGCGAGAGTTCGCCGAGCGCTGGCAGCGGATCCTCGCGGTCCCGGACGACGCGCGCAGGGTCACGCGGCGGGCCGTCGACATCAAGGAGTCCGTGCGGCGGGAGTTCGAGGGCGGCGGGGGCTGGACGGCGGCCCGCTATCTCAGCCCGGACATCATGGTGGCCGCCGACGGCCCCGAGGCCGCCGCGCGCGGTGACCTCACCCTGGTCCTCGGCGAACTCCACCTGGCCGCCAACACCTTGGGCGCCTCACTCTTCACCCATCAACACCCCGACGTCGACGAGCTGTTCGCCCTGACCGACCAGGACCACCCCGGCCCCCGACTGATGCCGCTCATCCCCAAGGAGCACCGGGCCCGGCTCTCCGCACGCGTCCGGCACACGCTCGTACGCCCGGAGGACTACCAGGTCGCCCTCACCGACTTCACGGCCGACCCGGCCCGCCCCCGCGCCGTCCGCAGCGCCGACGCGCTGGTCGAGGAACGGGACGGCGCCCTCGTGGTCCGGCTGCCCGACGGCGCTGTCTTCCCCGCGATCGACGTCTTCTCCCACGTCCTGACCACGCTGTCGATGGACCTCTTCCAGCCGCTGCGGCCGGCCGCCCACACACCCCGGGTCACGGTCGACCGCCTGGTCATCGCCCGCGAGGCCTGGCAACTGCCCGCCGCGAAGGCCACGTTCGCCGACGACAAGGACGAGGCCCGGCGCTTTGTACGGGCCCGCCACTGGCGCACCCGCCTCGGCCTGCCCCGCTTCGTGTTCGTCGTCTCCCCGACGGAGTCCCGTCCGTTCTACGTCGACTTCGACAGCCCGGTCTACGTCACCATCCTGGCCAAGGCCCTGCGCCGACTCGCCCGCAAGGACCCGTCGGCCACGGCGACGTTCACGGAAATGCTCCCGACCCCGGAACAGACCTGGCTCACGGACGACGAGGGCCACCGCTACACCTCGGAGCTGAGGTTCGTCGCGTTCGACACGCGGGGGAGTGGGGCGGAGGGGGACTGAGGCGGAGGGGGCGGCCCTGGCTTGCGGTTCGGAAGCGTGGTGGGCGACGGGGTCACTCCGCTGAGGTCAGACACTCGGTGAGGAGGCCGACGACGTCGTGCCAGGCGCGCTGCGCGTGCCGTGGGTGGTGGCCGACGCCAGGGAGCGCGGCGTGGTCCACCGGCGGGTGGTGGAAGGCGTGCAGGGCACCGCCGTAGACCACGAGGCGCCAGTCGACGCCCGCGGCCTGCATCTCGGCGGTGAACGCCTCCCGTTGCGCGGGCGGCATGATCGGGTCCTCCGATCCGACCCCGGCCCACACAGGGCAGCGAATGCGCGCCGCCTCGCCCGGCCGGCCTGTGATCAGTCCGTTGACCGTCCCGATGGCGCGCAGGTCGACGCCGGCGCGGCCGAGTTCCAGCGCGATCGCGCCGCCGGTGCCGTAGCCGACGGCGGCGATCCGGTCGGGGTCGGTCCGTGGTTCGGCGCGCAGCGTGTCGAGCGCCGCGTGGCCGATGTCCCGCATCCGGTCGGGATCGGCGAGCAGCGGCAGGCAACGGGCCAGCATCTCCTCGGGGTCGTCCAGATAGCGCCCGCCGTGAAGGTCGAAGGCGAGCGCCACGTAGCCCAGCTCGGCGAGCGCGTCGGCCCGGCGGCGCTCGACGTCACTGAGCCCCGTGCCCTCCGGCCCGAGCAGCACCGCGGGCCGGCGATCGGCACCGGCCGGGAGTGCGAGGTGCCCGATCATTGTCAGACCGTCGGCCAGGTACTCGACCGTGCGCGTGGTGATCGTCGTCATGAGACGGGACGGTAGTGATCGTCGGGTCCGGTCGGGCCGCTGTTCTGCCGCTGGCAGAACGGCGCGGGTGCTCCTCCGGCATGCGGCGACGGCTCACGGTCCGCGGACGGGGCGAGCGGGGCGGGGTCACGGCTCGACGTCGACGACGACCTTGCCGTCGGCCGTACCGCTCTCCACGGACCTGTGGGCGTCCGCCACGTCGGCGAGGGTGCAGCGGGTCCCGTCCAGCAGGGGACGCAGCTTGCCCTCGTGCACCAGCGCAGCGGCTCCGCGCAGGATCTCGCCGTGGTGCTCGCGGCCCCGGCCGGTCAGCATAGGCAGCAGTGTGAAGATGCCCGAGTAGGTGGCTGCCCGGAACGACAGGGGTGCCAGCGCATGGGTGCCCCAGCCCAGCGCGCTCACGACGTGGCCGGTGTAGGTGCGCACCGCCTCGAAGGAGGCGTCCAGGACCGAGCCGCCCACGGTGTCGAAGACGATGTCGAATCCGGCACCGCCGGTGTGCTCGGCGACGTACCTCTCCACGGGCACCGAGGTGTAGTCGATCGGTACCGCCCCCAGGCGCCGCACGAGCGGCGTCCTGGCTGCGGACGCGGTCGCGAACACCTCCGCACCCCTGGCCGCGGCGACCTGGACCGCGACGCTGCCCACGCCACCGGCGCCGCCGTGCACCAGTACCTTCTGCCCGGCCCGTACGCCGGCCCGGTCCACCAGACCTTCCCATGCCGTGATCACGGCCAGCGGCAGCGCGGCCGCCTCTCGCATCGACAGCGTGGCGGGCTTGCGGGCCAACAGGCGGGCGTCGACCGCGCCGCGAACACCAGGGCCGCGCCGACGCTGCAGAAGGGGGCGGACGGTCAGTCGTCGTCGAGCCGCTGAAGGACCTGCGTGAAGTCACCACCATCGAGCAGACCGGTCAGCACGTGCGTGATGTTGTCGATGCCTGCGTCGCGGACGATGAGGCCGTCGGAGCACCAGAAGTAGCGGCCGTTCAGGGACTCGCCGGTTCGGGAGTCCTTTTCCATGAGGCGCTCGACCTCAGCAAGAGTGAACACGGTTGCGCTCCAGCGTGATGCGTCCGCTGTCAGCCGGACCTCGACATCGACGTTGCAGACGGCGTCCAGGGGCTCGCCCTCGCTCAGCAGGAATGACGCCTCGAACCGTTCTGTTCGGACGCGATACCAGGGACCGTGCCATCCCTGCTCAGCGGCTTCGGCCCCGTTACTGGTCATGCGGGGAGTATGGCGAGCTGTCCCCGAGGGCTCAACCGGTGTGACGTCCTGGCGCCGGTCGCGTGCCGGCATCGCGTCTCACCGCAGGATGCCGGCGGTGCGGGCGGCGGCCAGCCAGTCGGGGAACTCCTGCAGCAACTGGTCGAAGAGGTGGTGGTCGGGGATGGTCTGCGGGGTGCGGCCGGCATGGAAGAAACCCGCGTTGTCGACGATGCGCCGGGCGGGGACGGCGAGCGTGTCCAGCTTGCGCAGGAAGGCGAATTCGTTGTCGTCGGGGTCGCCGAAGCCGATGAACTGCCAGAACAGGGGGAGGCGGGCGGCTTTGCACAGGTAGCGTTCTGCAGCCGGCCTGCTGGTGGGGCCGCCGTCGGTCTGGAAGATGACCAGGGCGGGGCAGTGGCTGCCGGATTCCAAGTAGTGGTCGATGACCTCGTCCATGGCCCAGTGGTGTTGGTGCGTCCCATGTGGCCGAGGTTTTCGTGCAGCTTGTTGATGCGTCCGCGGTGTCTGCCGAGGATCAGATCGGTGGTTCCGTCGACGTCGGTGGAGAAGAACACCACCGGAACGGTGTCGTCGTCATCGAGGTGGGCCGACAGTGACAGGACCTGTTCGGCCAAGTGCTGCATGGTGCCGTTCTGGTAGTAGGGCCGCATTGACCCGGAGCGGTCCAGCACGAGGTACACCGCAGCCCGCACGTCCTCCAGTCCGTGACTGCGCACGCTGGCGCCCGCCGTTTTGTACAGGCTGACCAGGTCGGGCGCCTTTTCCTGCACCTTGGTCAGGCCGATGGCCGCAGCGTGCTCGATGCCGTTCGTCGGGATCACTCCTTCATGGCTGTCCCCCCGCTTCTCAGCAGGTGCCGGTGGCTGCCGCGTCGGGCGCGACCAGTGCGGTTCAGACTGTATGACCGGGCTGGGCCGGGTGCGGGCCCGTGCAGGGGGACCGTTGCGGGGCGGGCGCAGGCGGCGTTGCCGCCGCCTGCGCCCGGGTGTCATTCGGCTGCCGTGCGTTCCTTGGACGGTGTCCGGCGTGTTGTCGGGGTGTCCAGGTGAACGACGACGGTGGTGTAGAAGCGGTGCACGGCGTTGTCGACGCTGCGGATGAAGCCGGTCTCGGCGTTGCCGCGGCCGCTTCCCATGCTCTTGAGCAGGGACAGGCGGAACCCGCTGATCTTGGCGTTGTCCTTGGGTAGCAGGTCCGCCGGTTCGGGGCGCAGACGCTCCAGGGTTCCGCGCGGGCCTGCGGCTTCGCTGTCGACGAGGGTCTCGACATGCAGGTCCGCCGGTGCCTCGGCCAGGCGCCGGACAAGTCGCTTGGCCCAGCTCAGGGGGTAGCCCTGTTCAGGGGCCGGGATGTCGATACCGGTGCGCAGCTTGCCGGTGCGCAGGTCGGCACTCACAGTCAGGACTCCGGGGGTCCCGTCGATACGCAGCTCCGCATGGAGCCGCCCGTCGAGGCAGAGCTGGTCGGCCAGGCGGTCTCGGCGCTCCTTGGGATCCGCTCCGCGCTTGGCGCGCTGCACGGGCAGGACCTTCTGCCCGAGTTCGCCGCCCAGCCTGAGGCAGACCTGGCGGATGAGCCGCTCCCAGTTCTCGACCACTTCCAGTGCCCGGGCGTCGCCCTGACAGAGGGTTTCGTCGTCGATGCCGTTGCGTACGGGGACCCAGGCCGGCCCCATGTTCTGGAAGCCGTGGCAGCCGGAGTTCTCGTGCTGCAAGTAGTGCAGCAGTTCCTGCAAGAGCCAGGCGTGCGCGGCGTTGCCCACCCCCTAGTGCCTGATCAGCATCTGCGCCTGGTGGGCGACTTCCGCCCAGGACAGGTGCCAGAGGGCGACCTTGTGCTTGCGCCGCTTGTCGATCTTGACATCGACGAGCGGACTGCCCTCCAGCGCCACGTCGTTCGTCAGCGTGATCACGGCCTCGTAACCGCGGCGCGCGGCGATGTCCATGTACGCCTGCACCTGGTCGGCCTTGAGTGCGTTGCCGTTGGTCTTCGTCTCGACCAGCGCGGTCCACAGCTTGCCTGCCCGCTCCACCCGGATCACCCCGTCCGGGCGCCGCGGACTGTCCCCGTGGGGCAGGGAGACCTCCGTGAACGTCTCCATACGGCCCGCCGGAGCCCCGAACCCCGCGGTGAGCCTCCTGCTGAACTCCGGTACCTGCGCCATCACCGACAGCAGCACCGAGGTGGCACGCATCTCCCGGTCCCGGTCGCTCTTGAGCACCGAGACAGGGAAAAGCCTGGCCGACTTCCAGGAGTCGTTCTCCGCCAGGGTCTTCTTGACCGTCCTGGGAAGGGTGACCTTCTTCTTCGCGGTGCGAGGACGGGCGGCCGGCTTCCTCGGCTCACCAGCCTCGCCCATTCATCCTTTGCGCGACACAAGATGATGAGCGCACGAGAGCTACGTGACCACCGGCGCTGTCAGTCTCGGCTCGGAGGCGCCTCCGGACTACGGGATCTACAACCGGGACAGAGGCGAACTCACGATCAACTGGCAGATGCCCCGGGGACAGGACTCGAGGGCATGGCAACCGGAGACGAACGACTGGCTCACCTGCGGGCCATGACCCGCAGCTACAGAGGAGACCGGTACTTCCTGCCCGTCCTCCCGCCTATGAAGCAGGAGCTGCACCCGCTGATGGCCTGGTGGGCGGTCCTGTACGCCTTGTCCATGCTCTTCCGTTATCAACCCGCGAAGTGGAAATCGCTCATCAACGTCGACGGCAGTCAGTACGCGGTCCCGATCGAGCAGCTTCTGGAACGCGCGATCAACCACCTTCCGGTCCTGATCGCAGATGCCATCACTGAGGTGAGCACATGATGCTGCTCCATGCGTTCCGACGACAGCGTTACGGCCCCGCTGCGCTGGTCCCCGTTCCTTGCGTTGCTGGGCTGTCACGAGATCGGCGTTGTCAGTCCCGCGTCGTACAGTCCGTCTATGAACTGGGGAGATGCACCTGCGTGGGCCGCGTTCGTTGTGTCGGTGGGGGCTCTCGGCGTCAGCATCAAGGCGAGAAGTGACGGGAAGCGCTCGGCTGATGCCGCGGAAAAATCCGCCGCAGTGGCTGAGGACGCCCTGACCCATCAGCGCCAGATGGATGCCGAACGCCGTGCCGCAGAGGACGAGGCCAATCGGCCTCGGGTCATGCTGAGCTGCGAGCATGCCCACAAAGCCAAGTGGCAGTTGATCAACCACGGCACGGCAACCGCGACGAACGTGCGGGTTACGGAAGCGGTTGGCGCCATGCACCGTCCCTGGCCTGAGAACCTGACACTGGCTCCCGGCGAGGTATATGACTTCCTGATGGCCGGGTCCATGCAGGAGCCGCTGCCCTCTGTGATCCGCGTTGTGTGGGACGGTCAAGAAGATCCGGTGCCTCTTCGCGTGCCGCCGCGCATCGGCTAACTGGCCGTCGTACGCCTATATCCACCGCATGCCGATGACGGTCAGCTGCTCGATCCGCTCCGGGGACAGGGTGGCGGCTCTGCTGCGCTGGTTGCTGATCCATGCTCCGAGCCGGACTTCTCGAACCTCCTGGTCCTCGCCACTGCCGCCGCCCTCATCGCCGTTGACGACGATCCGTTCGACGTGCTTCCTCGGCACACGCAGGTGTCCCTCGCGTTCGTAGAACTGGCGGGCGGCCTGGTAGTTCATGGCCCATTTGTCGGCCTGGCTGCGGCGCGGGGGTGGCTTCTCGTCCTCGCCGGCGGCTTCGATCCCGAGGACCTGCTCACACAGCCATTGCTGCACAGCCGTGAGCTGGTCCCACCCGTACCGGACGGAGCGCACCCACCTGCCGAGGTCCTCGCCCTGGTGCACGACCTCGCCGGGCTCGATCGGCAGCTCGCCGCCGGCCTGCAGGTGCATGCGGGTGAGGTGGAAGCAGCGCTGCCACTCCACCGACCAGGCCGGGCACCACGACGGGTCGATGTCCTCGAGCTGCTCGCGTCGCGTCTGCGACAGCGCGCCGGCCGACGACTGAGCCGGCAGGCCTTCAGCACGCCGTTGTTCGATCTCTGCCGCCTTGCGGGCGGCGGCCCGCTGGTTCTTCAGCCAGATGCCTACCCGGTAGCCCTGGTAGGTGGCGTCGGTCGGTGCCAGCAGGTGTCCGTTCTCCTCGGCCCACCCACGCGCGACGGCGAGACCTTCCTCCCACGCGACGTCGAAGTGCGACCAGATCATGCCGAGCTTCTCCAGCTGCTCGATGCGGTCCCGCTCGAGACGGCCGCGGGCGTGGAAGCGCCGGTTGTCAGCGATCCACTGCCCGAGCGGGAACCCGGCTAGCGTGGCCGGCCACTCCTCGCCTTCCACCACTTGGTCCTGGTCGTTCCCGCCGGGTACCCGGTACGTGAACGGCACCTTAAGGTCGCCGTGCAGCCGCTGATAGATGACGGCGGCCTCGATGCCGCGCCGCCAGTGGGCGTGTTCGGGGTTGATCACCCGCAGGTTGATGAACGCGGCCAGCTGCGCCGGGTCGCGCGGGGTGGAGAACTTCAACAGCTGGCGGGCCGGCACCGACAGACCACGGTCGCTTCGGTCGCTCCCGGCTGCCTCACCCTCCGGCCCCCCGCTGCGGCTCTGCACGCCTCTCACGCTGCTGCGTGCCTGCTGCTCGGCGAGCTGCTCGACGACGCGGGCGTCGTGTGCCCGCAGTGCCTCGAGCAGCTTCGCGAGCCCGCCGAACGCCCGGCTGGTGAGCATGTTGTCCGCGGTCTCGCCGGGCCCGAGCAGGACTGGCACGACGAGGGAGGCGACCTTGCCCTCACCGGGCTGCATCCGCAGCGCCCGGCCGACGGCCTGGACGAGGTCGGGCATGGAGCCGCGCACGTCCGCGAAGTAGACGGAGTCGCAGTTGCGGGTGTCGACGCCCTCCCCGAGGACCTTCACCGAGCCCAGGAAGCCCTTTTCCACGACCGTGCCGTCCGCAGCGATCCCGGCGGCGAACTCCCCGAGGACCCGCCGCCGATGGCCCGGCTTGTGGTCGCCACACAGCCAGTCTGCCCAGATCGTGCGCGGGTACAGCTCGGGCTCTGCGGCGTGCAGCTGCGCGGCGACGTCGGGGAGGCCGGCCGCGAATGCCTCGGCCTCCTTCACCTGGTGGTGGAAGACGAGCGTGCGCCGGAAGCCGTCCTCCGATGACGCCATGAGCAGGGCGGTCTGGAGCGCTGCGAGCCGCGCCCCGCGCACCTCATCCGAACGTCCCTTCACGCCCACGAGTTGGGCGGCCTGGAGCTGTGTGTCGGTGATGTCCACACACACCACCTGATAGGGGGCACAGATTCCCCTGTCGATCGCCTCCGAAAGGGTCAGCGTGTACGCCCTGCTGCCGAAGGGGCCGTCCGCGTCGTCTTCCATGCTCGCCACCAGCTCGCCCGGCGCGCCCTGGTCGGCGTCCTCGTCCAGCTGCCACAGGCGGGGTGTGGCGGTCATGTACAGGCGGCGCAGGGCAGGGATGCGGGTGTTGTCGTGGACGACCGCCCACGGCTTGCCGATCCGTCCCGACGTCCGGTGTGCCTCGTCGACCACGATCAGGTCCCAACCGGGAAGGCCGGCATGGTGGGCGCGCTCGAGTGTGCCGAGTCCGAGGGAGGCATAGGTGGCGAACACCGTCACTTTGTCGAACGGCCGCACCCAGGCGACCAGCTCGCCCACGTCCGTGGTGTTGGGGAAGGACACCTCCTCACCCCGCAGCGAGGACACCCCGATCATTGGGCCCCGTCGGCCAGCTTCGCGCCACGCGGCCTCGGTCTGGGTGAGCAGGTCCAGCGAGGGCACGAGCACCAGCACCCGGCCTGCGTGGAGCTCCTCCGCGCTGCGGACCGCCACCCTCGTCTTCCCGGACCCGGTCGCCATGATCACCTGAGTCCGGAGCCCTCGCTCGGGCACAAGCGATCTTGCAGGAAGTTCGAGGGCACGCAGGACTGCGTCTACGGCTTCCCGCTGGGCGGCCTCACGCTGATCGGAGCGGTGTGTGGTCGACATATCCGTCTGTCTTCTCCTGAGCGCAGTCCGGTCGATGCTCATGGCGGAAAGCGGTGAACCTGCACGTAGACGAGTCATCAGAGCTCTACAGTGGACAGAATCATTCGTGCGCTGCTCCGCTTCCGGGTAAGGCGGTCTAGAGAATGGACAGCCCTACGGAAGCATCCAGGGTGGTGTGCACTGAATCCAGAGTCTATCTCACTGTAAAAACGAAGCACACGGCCTACGCGTTTCATTCATGCGGCTGGATGCCGGCCGAGCGAAGCCAGGGATCCGCTGCGTGATCGAATGCTCGTGCGTTTCCTGGCGAGATCATCTACGGTCAGTTCAGGGAGGGGATCTGATGGCGAGAAACTACAGACGCGCGGCCGCCGTTGCGACGGTGGGTGCGCTGGGACTGATGCTGACCGGATGCGGTGAACAAGCGCCGACAGGCGCCCAGGCTGCCGAGCAGGGGAACAAGGTCTCACCGTACGCGGATGCGAAGCAGCTGCCAGAGCAGCTGGCTGCCGACGGCACGACGATCGTGGTGGGGGACCCCGCCGCATCGACCAAGGTCCGGGTGTATGAGGACCCGCGGTGCCCGGTGGTGGAAGAGTTCGAAAACCTTGGCGGCGCCTCAGTGCTCCGGGAGATGACGCTCGACCGTGAGACGAGGACGGAGTACACCTTCGCTTCGTTCCGCGATGACCGTCTGGGGGGAGACGGCTCGAAGCGCGCTGTCAACGCACTGCGGGCCGCTCTGGAGGTCGGCAAGTTCGTGGAGTACCACGAAGTACTGTTCCGCAATCAGATCGAGGTCGAGAGCTCAGGCGGCTTCACCACCAGCACTCTGCTCAAGCTTGCCGACGAGGTGAGCGGCCTGCGCAGTGACAGCTTCGACCAGGCCGTCAAGACGATGAAGTACGAGAACTTCGTCAGAGCCTCCCAGGAGGCGTATGACAGTGCCAACGGTGACGAGCCCCTGGGCCCGGGAACGCCAACGGTTGTCATCAACGACAAGCAAGTGGAAATTACCGGATTGCTCCTCGAGGAAGATCTCTTCGAAGAGCTCTTGGCGTCAGCCCACCGATCTCCTGACTGGTGGAAGGCTTACCAGCTCACCTGAGGCAGGGACAGGTCACCCTGACCAGCACTCCTGCCCGCCCTCTTGTTGCTGCTCGGGCCGAAGGCCCGTTGACGGCACCGCGTAGCGGGGCCGGCCCCAGGGCGCGCTGCGCCTCCAGTGGCTGGAGCGCAGCGGAAGCCACCTCTCGGGGCTGCAAGCCCTGCAGTCCCGGGAGCGCAGCGGACGGAACGTCATCCACCTTGCGCAGCAAGGCGAATGCGTAAGGGATGCGCAGCATCCTGCCAGCGCTCACGCGGAGCGGGAGCGCAACC
>BNBX01000023.1 GCA_014656175.1 Streptomyces werraensis | reverse complement strand
CGCCCGCGACGCGTGCGCTCCCGCCCGCGTCCGGCGCGGAAGACGGCGGGCGCTGCTCCGACGCCTCCGGGGGCAGTTGGCCTGTGGGCCCGCGGGGGTCAGCTCATCGCGTCGACGGCCTGCTTGGCCTCGACCAGGCCCGCGCCGGTGGCCTCGCGGTACAGCTTGATCGCCTGTACCTGCTTGCCGTCCCGCACCAGGGCGAGGATCTCGTCCTTCCTCGGCACCTCCTCCTCCAGGCCCAGGTGCCGCATGACCGTGTCGAGTTTGCGCTCCACCCGGGCGACGCGGCGGTCGGAGCGGGTCAGCTGGGTCTGGATCGAGGCCACGCCGAGGACCACGACACAGGTGCAGAAGAGGATGGCTATGTCCATGGCCGCACAGCCTAGGCCGTCCACGGCACTTGATCACCGGGGCCGAGCGGTCAGGGCATGTCGAAACGGCGCCGGCGGGCGACGACGTCGAGGGCCGCCTCCAGCACGGTGAGGTCGTGCGTGAAGGCGTCGCCTCGCAACCGCGCCAGGGCCTCGTCGGCGCCCACGCCGAGCTGGGCCATGATCATGCCGACCGCCTGGTGCACCCGGTCGTGGTCGGCGGCCAGCCCGCTGAGCCAGCCGTCGTCCGCGTCCCGCGCGTCGAACGGCAGGTCGGTCAGCGCGACGGTCATCACGCCGGCCACCAGCAGGGCCACGTGCAGCTGGTGCGCGGTGAGGCTGCCGGGGGAGGCGCTGTAGAGGTCGAGGGTGCCGACGCAGACGGCCGTGGAGCCGAGGGGCAGCGCGTACACGGCGCGCACCCCGGAACCCAGGGCCTGCTGCGTGAACACGGGCCAGCGGTCGGCGCAGGAGCCGTCCTCCAGGTCGCGGGCGAGGACGGGCGCGCCGGTGCGCAGCACGTGGTGGCAGGGGCCGTCACCGAGGGTGGCCTGGAGCTGCGCCAGCCGCGCGGCGACACCGCCGGACGCGGCGAGCTGGAGGGGCATGCTGTCACCGCGCAGCGACACGGAGGCGCCGTCCACGGGCAGCAGGTCCACGGCAACCTCGCACAGCCGCCGGGGCGCCTCGGCGGGCCCGGCCCCGCGCAGCCCCGCCGCGATGGCCCCGACCGCCCGCTCGTACTCCTCCCCGCCCCGCCCGCTCCCCGGGCCGTCCCCGGGCCACACGCCAACCACATCCCCTCACCAGCCGAAACGCGGACCGACTACCCGAGGCGGAGCCCCCGAAACCGCCGTACGACCGCCGTCCCGGGCCGCTTTCCGGCGACGCGGGACGTCGGGGCACGGGAGGGACGCCGGGGATGCCGTCCGAACGCGGCAGCGGGGGACAGGTGCGGGGCACACCCCGCGCCCCGCACGGGGCGTGGCGGGTCGGCTCGGGCGCGCACGGGCGCACACCGCCGGTCGCCGGGGCCGCGAGAGCGGGACGCCGGTCCAGGGCGCGGGCGGGAGGGGGGACGGCTCCCGTCCCGTACCCGCGCGCCCTCAGACGGGAGGCTGTGCCGGCGCGGGTCCCAGGGTCGTCGTGCCCGGGGCCGTGCGGTGGCCCAGACCGGTTCTGTAGGCGTCCAACGCCGCCTCCACCCGGCCCGTGCGGCGGAGGAGGTCGCCGAGGAGGCGGCACAGGTCGGCCAGGTCGCCCGCCGCGCCCGCGCGTTCCAGCAGGCTGAGCGCGCGCACGTAGTGCTCCTCCGCCCGGTCCGTGTCGCGGGCGTCCTCCGCGATGATGCCGAGCAGCCGGTGCGCGGCCGCCGCGTGCACCGCGCCCCGCTCGGGCGAGAGCCCGCCCAGCACGTCCCGCAGCAGCTCCGCCGCCTCCTCGGACCGACCGCGCCGGTGCAGCACGTCGGCCAGTTCGACGGTGAGCTGGCTGCTGTACAGGGTCGCCCGGGTCGCGGACAGCATGTGCAGCGCCTCCCGCATCTCCGCCTCGGCCCGCTCCAGTTCACCGTTCTGCGCGTACACGTAGCCCCGCATCCAGTGGCAGTTGGCCAGCTCGGTGCGCAGCTGCAGCCCCCGGTACAGCTCGGCCGCCTTGGCCAGCGACGCGTCCGCCTCCGCGAGGCGGCCCTCGGCGAGCAGGGTGCGGGCCACCGACCGGTGCATGCGCGCCACCAGCGCCGGGTCGCCGGACTGCGGGGCCAGCGCCAGCGCGAACTCCGCGGCCTGCGCGGCCCGCGCGTGCGCGCCCATGTCCATGTACGGCCCGATGACGCTGGCGTACAGCAGGAGCAGAGCGTCCGGGTCGTGCAGGCCGCCCCGGTTCAGCTCGTCGATGGTGCTCTCCAGCAGGTACACCGCGTACCGCAGCTCCCCCGCGAGATAGTGCGCGACGGCCCTGCCGCGCAGCGCCGGGACCCTCGCGGGCAGCGGCGCGTCCGCCAGCCGCGCCTCCGCCTCCTCGAAGTACCGCCGGCCGTCGGCGAGTTCGCCGGTGTCCAGCGCGCACTCCCCGAGCCCGAGCAGCGCGGCGGCCTGCTCCTCGGCCAGCTCCTGCGCCTCCGCCTCGGCCAGCAGTGCCGTGTACTGCTCCACCGCCGACTCCGCCTCCCCGACGGCGAGGGCGCGCTGCGCCTCGGTCAGCCGCAGCCGCAGTTCGGTCACCCGGCGCGCCGAACGCCCGGTCGCCAGTTCGTCGAACTCGACTCCGAGCCGCTCGGCGAGATGCCGCAGCGCGTCGTCGGAGGGGCGCACCCGGCCGGCCTCCAGGGTGGAGATGTAGGCGGGGGTGTACACCGGCTCCGCCAGCTGTTTCTGGGTCAGTCCGCGCGCCACGCGCAGCTGCTGCACCCGCCGTCCGATCGTGCCCGGCTCGTCCCGCTCCCCCATGCCAACTCCCCCAGTGCCCCTTGCCGTTCGCGTCGGACAGCCCCTAGGTTAAACCGCGAATTAAACCTGCTTAACCCGTCGCTGTTGCGAGGTCGCCGTGCTGCAACGCACCCGCCCCACCGAGCGTTATGCCCGAGGCTTCATCGCGGCTCTCGCCGCGGTCGCGGCACTGGTCCTGGCGGCGAACGCGGGCCCGGCCAAGGCCGTCGGCCCGGACGCCGACTCCGGGACCGCCGCACCGGTGGAGGTGGAGGCCGCCGAGCGGTAGGACGACGGCCCCCGCCGCGGCCGCTCAGCCGGGCAGGGCTCTGCGCAGCGCCTCGTCCAGGCGCCTCGCCAGCTCGTCCTCGTCGGCCGAACCGCTTTCGACGAGCGGGCCGAGCTGCGTGATGAGGGTCTGGGTGAAGGCGCCGTAGAGCGGCGTCCTCGGGCGGTGCACGGCCCGCTCCAGCGCCTTCCTGAGCATCTCGTCCGTCAGCCCCGGACGTCCCCTGTCCCCGCGCGGCACCTCGTCCTCCTCCCCCGTCGGGGAGGGGGCGGGGGCGGCGGAGATCTCCGCGGGGCACCGCGGCGAACGGCCGTAGGCCGAGGCACGCGTCGCCGCGAAGCCGGCCTCCAGCAGGCAGCGTTCGCTCTGCCGCCCGGTGAGGAACCGGATCAGCTCGGTCGCCTTCCGCGCCCGCTCCGACGTCGTGGTCACCGCCAGGTTCTGCCCGCCGAGCACCGCCCGCCCGGGCAGCGGCGCCACCCCCAGCCGGTCCTCGAACACCCGGTAGAGCGTCGGGTAGGTGGAGGGCCAGGCGCGCAGGAAGGCCGTACGCCCCGCGGTGAACTCGCTGGTCGACCCCGTCTCGTCCTGCTCGTTCGCCTCCGGGGAGACGTACGCCCGGTCGACGCGGCGGGCGAACTCCGCCACACCGCGTCTCAGCTCCTCCACGTCCCCCGCGTAGCGGCCGTCCTCGTCGACCAGCCTCAGGCCGGGCACCGCCGTGGCGAACGCCTCCATCGCGTTGACCGTGCGGCCCTCGTACGGGGCGAGCTGGGTGGTCCAGCCGTTCACGTAGTCGGCGGCGTCGAGCTTCTTGCCCAGGGTGGTGATGTGCCCGCGCACGTGCTCCCAGGTGAAGTCCTCCGGGACGTACGGCTTCTCCACACCGGCCTTCTGCAGCAGGTCCGTCCGGTAGTACAACAGGCCGACGTCGCTGTTGAACGGCACCGCGTAGACCTTCCCGTCCCACCGGGCCGTCTCCGCGACCGGATCGATCACGTCGGCGTCCACGAGACCGTCCGGCAGTTCCCGCACCAGCCCCGCCTCCGCGAACTCCGGAACCCAGGTCACGTCCAGGTTCACCACGTCGTACCGGGCGCTCCCGGACTGCAGGGCGCCCAGCAGCTGGCTGCGCTGCTCGTCGGCGCTGCCCGGAAGCTCCACCAGCCGCGCCCGGTACTCCGAGCCGGCCTCCTGCTGCGCACGGTTCCACGTGTCGATCAGCCGCTGCCGCACGCCGTTGCTGCCGGTGACGTCCCGGCCGCTGGCCACGACGATCGTGCCGGGCCTCTCCTCGTCGGCCCGGTCCGGCGTCCCGTCCCCGCCGCCCGTGCAGGCGGCGAGCGAGAGCAGTGCGAGCAGCGCGGCGAGCCGTCGCGGCATCAGTCGTCCCCCGTTCCGATGCGGGCGATCTCGTCGTGCAGGGCGGCGCCCACGTCGTCCCCCGCGTCCAGGCAGCGCCCGCCGCTCACCTCGGCGATCCGCTGGTCCGGGCGGCCCTCGTCACAGCCTCCGCCGCCCAGGACGGCGACGGTCACCGGCACCCGGCTCGACTCGGCCCGGTCCAGCACGTCCCGCAGCCGTCCGCCCCTCAGGGACGCGCCGTGCTGGCCGTCGGTGATGTGCACGATCAGCTGGGGCCGCCCGTCCTCCCCCCGTTCCTCCATCTCGTCGAACGCCGCGAGCAGCGCCGCGTGCGGGTCGGCCGAGGCGTCACGCACCCGCGCCCGCTCGTCGACGGCCTTTTCGGCGTCCTTCCGCGCGTGCCTGCCGAACCCCAGCAGCGTCTCGTACGGGCCGTCGCCGGTGTCGGCGACCGCCCAGACGCCGTACTCGTCCTCGGCGCCCAGCCCGCCCAGCGTCTGCCGCAGCAGCCCGGGGCCGCCGCTGGGCCCCTGCCACAGGCCGGCCATGGAACCGGAGCTGTCCAGCAGGAACAGCACCCGGCCGGGACCGCCGTACGCCTGGTAGGCGCTCAGCGCCTGCTCCATCTCGTGCTGCCCGGCCGACTCGTCGAGCGGGCTGGGCGCGTACTTCACAGCGCCGGGCTTCAGGTTCTTGTCGAGCGGGTCCCGGGTGCCGGGCTCGCGGAAGCCGTACCGGGTGAACACCTCGCGGCCTCCGTCCCCGGCCAGCCAGTCACGGAAGGAGGCCGCCGCCGCGTCCCGGGCCGTGGCGTCGGCCTCGCCGCCGTCCCAGCGCACCCGGACGAACACCGGGTCCATCCCGGGCACGTCGGCGGGGTACAGGGCCGAGCGCGGGGTGCGGGTACTGCCCTCGCAGTCGACCCCGCTGACGAGAAGGAACTCCGGCACGAGGGCGGCGGTGCGGTCGTCCACGGCGTCGTCGTCGGGCAGGGCGCACAGCAGGTCGCCGGCCGTGGGGGAGGGCGGCCCCGGCTGCTCGACCAAGCGCTCCCCCAGGGCCACGGCGGCCGCGTCGCCGTACAGGCCGACGGTGGCGAGCAGTCCGGAGTCGGTGAACTCGGGGTCGGGGCGGCGCACGCCCACGTTCTCGGCGCGTGCCCTCAGCGCCTGGATCATCCCGGTCAGGGGCCGCCCGGTGACCTCGTCCAGAGGTTCGGGAGCGAGATGGTCGGGCACGGCGAGCACGACGGGGGAGTAGACGAGGGGCGACTCCCCCGGCTCCAGCTCCGCCACCGCGTCCGTGTCCTGCTCCTCCAGCACCCGGTCGGCCTCGGCGCGGGAGCCGGGGATCCACACGTCGGGCTGCGGGCCGATGTCGCGCTGCGGGTCGACCTCGCCGGCTCCGGGCTCCTTCCAGGCGTCCGTGTGCCGGCGCAGCGCCTCGACCACGTCGGAGGAGCCCGCGCTGTAGACGGTGATGCCGGTGCGCCGGCAGCCCCCGCCGGTGGTGTTCGCGCCGGAGGTGAGATAGGCGTCGGCGGCCGTGCGGAAGGTCTCCTCCAGGTCCGGGTCGGTCAGCACGCGCAGTTCGAGCGGCGGGGCGCAGTGGGTGTCGTCCCCGCCGGCCAGGCCCGGCGGCCCGTACAGGCCCACGCCGACCATGCCGAGGGCGGCCAGCACCGGCAGGACGACCCGGAACAGGATCCGGCGGGACGGCCGCGTCCCCTCGTCCCGGCCGGTCCCGGAGGGATCGCGCCGCCACCCGGGCGGGAAGGGGCGCGACGGGCCGGGCGCCGGGTCCGCGGCGGCGGGACCGGACCCTTCCGCCGTCAGAAGCGGAACCTGCGGCCCGTTCTTCCCCAGCGTCACCTCCGCGCCCGCGTCGGCGCGCAGCTGCGGCTCCCAGGGTTCGTTGCGCAGGGTGCGGCGCTTCTGCTCGGCCATACGCTCCCGAAGCCGGGCGGCGAGCCGGGAGACGGTCGTGGCGCCCTCCTCGCGGAGCAGCTCCGCCAGGTTCTTCGTGTACGGCGTGGGGGTGTTCCGGTCACCCGCGTCGATGCGGTGGTTGGCCTGGACGCTCATCAGCAGCACGACGCGCCGCTTGTCCTCGAAGTGCTCCCACACCCGGGCCGCGTTGCCCGCGAAACAGCAGTCGAGGACCACCACGATGCGGTCCGCGCGGCTCGTGGCCAGCACCGTCCCCATCAGGTCGCTGAACGACACGGCGCCGTTGAACACCGTGTGCTCGCCGGCGAACACCTGGGCGTCACGCAGCTGCAGATACAGCTCGTCGCCCCCGCTGGGGATCGCCCCGTGCCCGGCGAAGTAGACCAGCAGCAGCCCACGGGCCTCCCTGGCGACCCGTTGCAGCGCCTGTGCCGCCTCGGCGAAGTCGGGCGACGGCAGCGGGGTGATCTCCTCCTCGGCGAACACCCCCGCGCGCACCAGCGCCTCGCGCAGCACGGGCACGTTGTTCTCCACGGCCGGCAGCTCGCCCGGCACCGCGTGCGGGCCCTTCGTGAAGCGGTAGTCGGACACACCGATCAGCAGCGCCCGGTCCATCGGCTCCCCCGCGTCCTCAGGCTGCACCGGCCTACCTGTCGTCGCGGTTCACCGGTTCGACTCTGCCCTGCGGCGGTTCGCCGTTCTCGACCTCGCGGCGGTTGTCCCGCCAGGCCGTCACACCTCGCTTGACCTGCTCCAACAGCTCCTGGAACACCACGGTCGCGCCCGCCGAGGTGACGGCGATGACGATCTCCTGACTCGTCCCCATCGGGGCGCCGCCGCGATCGGCGGCGGGCCTCTCGAAGAGCCGCAGCCTCCCGTCCCGCAACAGGTCGTCCAGTGGTCTCTCCCGCTCCAGCCAGCTGCGCAGGGCGGTGACGTCGCCCTCCGTCGCGCTCCCGTCCAGCCGTATGCAGATGTCCTGGTCGGCCACTCCGTCCCCCTCAGCCATAACTCCCCATCATGACACCGCGGTTGCCCCCTGGGGAGGGTCCGTACGCAGGTGCCCTGCGGGCATCGCGCCGCGCCCCTGCACCTCACGCAACCGGCGCCGCACGTGCTCCACGGCCCCCTCCCGGCGCCCCGGCACCCGACTCCTCAGCTCCACCAGCCGCACCCCGAGTTCACGCACCCGCACCGGGTCGTCGATCCGGCCCCACTGGTGGTGGGCGCGGTCCACGGCCGCCTCCACGGCGGGCGCGTCGGCCGGCTGCCCGGCGGCCATCCGGGTGTCCGCCAGCGCCATCCACGCACGGCAGCTGCGGGCCGCGTCGCCCGCGAGCATCGCCAGATCCGCGCGGACCTCGGTCCAGTGCAGCGCCTCCTCCGACACCGGGCCGTGCGCGAGCCCCGCCGCCTGCTCCAGACGCGCGGCCAGCGCGTCCGCCTCCGCGTGCCGTCCCGCCCGCACCGCCGCCGTGACCGCCGCGTGCGGGTCGCCCGGCAGCGGCCCGCGCTGTTCGAGCACCAGGTCGGTGCCGGCGCCCTCCGGCGCGATCCTGGCCAGCGTGCGCCGGTGCAGCTCCTCGTCCGGCAGCCGCCGCCCGCTGCGCAGCAGCGTCGCCAGCGCCTTCATGTACGTCGGCGCCGCCACCCCGCGCCGGGACGGCGGGGGTGCGACGCGACCGTAAACGGCGGCGTCGCGGCCGCAGTCCAGCGGGAAAGCCCGGCCCGGCGCGGGCGGCGCGCACAGCGCCCGCCAGGTGTCCGCATCGGCGCGCAGATCGAGGAACAGCGTCGTCGCGCCGGCCGCGCGCAGCCGCAGCTCGTCCCGGAACCAGTGCCAGGGCAGCGCCGTGTACCGCACGGTCGCCGGGGTGGTGCGGGCCAGCGCCAGGTGCGGCAGCCGCTGCCTGCGGTCCAGGCGCAGCTCTCCCGCCACGTACACGGTCAGCGGGCCGGGCGCGGCGGCCGCCGCGCGCAGCCGGGTCAGCACCGCCTGCGGCTCCAGCGGGTCGGCCAGCTCCACGACGTTCGCCGTCTCCGCGCCGGACAGCACCGAGGGGGGCACCGCCGCGAGCACGGGGAGCACGGACGCCGCGTCCACCAGCCGTCCACGGCCCAGCGGCGACGCCGCCAGCAGCAGCACGGTTCCGGGCATGGTCCCCTCCCCCTGTCGATCACCCACGGCAGCACCGTAACCGCTGCGGTCGCAAACGGGGGCGTCACAGCGGTGAACGTCCCCCTTCGCGGCGTTCGGCCCCCGTGTCCGCGCCGCGCCGCACCGCGAACACGGTGGTGTCGTCCGCCAGGTGCCCCCGGCAGTGCCGGAGCGTCCGGTCCCGCACGACCAGCACCAGCCGGCCGGGGGCCATCAGTCCCGGGTCGGCGGCAACCGCCCGGCGCACCTCCTCCGCGACCTGGAAGAAGCGGCCTTCGCGGTCCCGGGCCTCCGTCACCCCGTCCGTCACCACCAGCAGCGTCTCGTCGAAGTCCAGACGCACCCGGCGCACCGGGGGGCCGTCGGGCGCCAGGTCGCGGTAGCCGAGCGGCAGCCCACCGGCCACCGGCAGGCGCCGCACCCCCGACGGGCCCACCGCCAGCGGGGGTTCGTGACCGAAGACGACGGCGTCGACGGCGTCGTCCTCGTCCTCGGGGAACGAGAGCAGCACGGCCGTGGCGAAGCGGTCGCCGTCCGCGCGGCCGAGGGCGGTCGTGTACGCGCGGTGCCGCACCATCCGCGTCTCCAGCCGGTCGGCGACCACCGCGAGGTCCGCCTCGTGGAAACCCGCCTCACGGAACGAGCCGAGCAGCACCGCCGCCGTCTCCACCGCGCCCAGCCCCTTGCCCTGCACGTCCCCGACGAAGACGCGGGTGCCGTGCGGCCCCGGCTGGATGTCGTAGAAGTCACCGCCGACCCGGGCCTGGGCGTCGGCGGTGAGATAGACGCCCGCGTGCTCCAGGCCGCCCCAGCCGGGCGGCAGCGGCCGCAGCACGGTACGCCGCACCGTGTCGGTCACGTCCCGCATGTGCAGCGCCCGCCGCTCGCCGCGCACCCGCACCGCGCACGCCAGCGTGGCCAGGACGCCGCCGAGGGCGACCAGGATGAAGTCGGGCAGGCCGGCCTGGAACTGGTGCGGCCAGGCGTTGTCGACGACCGTGTACGCGCCCATCGACAGCACCGCGAACACCGCCGTGCCCCACACCCCGCACAGCGCCGCCGCGATGCCCGGCACCAGCACGATCCAGGAGATGATCCGGAACTCGCCGGTGGTGTTGTAGTCGGCCACCGCGATCGCCACGAGCAGCAGCAGCGGAGGCACCCAGGCGACGCTGCGGCCTCGTACGCGCAGCAGCTTCTGCCGCTCCACGACGTCGCCCGGGCCGGCCGTCGGGTACGGCTCGGGCAGGGCGTGTCCTGTGGTGGCCGGACTCACGGCCCCAGCGAAACACGCGCCCGTGACGGCCGCATCCCCTCCCACCGGGCGATCGAGTTGCCGCCCCGGCGCGGCAGGTGTGCTCTGGAGGGACGGAGGAAGGAGTGCTCCCATGGTGCACGCTGCGCCCCGGAACCGGGGCATGATCGAACAGGGCCGCACCACCGACGTCTTCGACGCCCGCACCCATCGCGTGGCCCGGATCGTCCTGCCCGTCCTCGCGGCGCTGGTCTACGGCTTCTGGGCCGCGGCGAACCGGCGCTACGGCGGCCCCGTCACCGGCTGGAACCTGCTGTTCGGCTTCCTCACCGCGCTCGTCTTCGCCGTCGTCCTCATCACGCTGCTCACGGTCGCCCCGAAACTCCACCGCGGACTCCACGCGGCGGTGTGGGCCGCCTTCGCCGGCTGCGCGGTCGGCTTCCTCTTCAGCCAGTCCAACGGCAGCATCTACCGCTCGGTGGCCCTGGGCGTGGGCGTCATGGCCGGCACCTTCGCGATCATGTTCTACCGCTACTACACGCGGGAGGACGCGGAGGGGCACCGCCTGGAGTGAGGCGGACTCCTCGCCACCCCGTTCGGGCGCGCACCGCTCGCGGCCGCGGGGGCGGGCAGGTTGCCTGGAAGGGTGGGTTCGTGGAGCGGCACTCGACGGGTGCGGGACGGTATCGGGGCGGTGTGCGTCGCCGTCGCCTGCCTGCTCGTGCCTCTCGGCGTCCTCGCCGGCTGGGCCGCGTACGGACTCGCCGACACCGGACGCTACGTCCGTGCCGTGACCCCGCTGGCCGACGACCCCGCCGTGCGCGAGGCGGTCGCGGACGCCGTCGGCGACGAGGTCGTACGGGAACTGGAGACGCGGACCGCGGGTGACGCCGCCGTCGGGCCGTTCGTGCGGGACGCGATCGAGTCGTTCACCCGTACGGACGCATTCCGCACCGCGTGGGAGGCGGGGAACCGTGCCGTCCACGACGCGGTGCTGCACGCCCTGCGTGACGACACGCCCTCCGGCGGGCCCGTCACCGTCGATCTCGCGCCCGTCACCGCCCAGGTCAGGCAGCGGCTCGAGGCCGACCACATGCCCTACGCGCACCGCATCCCCGTCGCGCACACCGAGGTCCCCGTGGTCCGGGCCGAGGACGTGGCCGGGCTCCGCCAGGGTTACCGCCTGCTGGGCGCCGCCGCCCTGTGGCTGCCCCTCACCGCCGCCGCCCTCGCCGTGACCGGCGTCGCGGTCGCCGCGTCCCGCCGCCGCACCCTCACCGCCGCCGGGCTGGGCACCGCGCTGGGCGGCGCCCTGCTCGCCCTGGCGGTCGCGGCCGGCCGCCGGCTGACCCTGGCCGACCTCCCCGACGACGTCCACCGGCCGGCGGCCGGCGCGGTCTACGACGCCCTCACGGCCACCCTGCGCACGGCGTCCTGGCTGCTCCTCGCCGTGGGCGCGGCGGTGGCCCTGGCCTGCTGGCTGACCAGCCGCCCTGCCCTCCGCCGCAGGCGCCCCGCTCCCCCCGCACCGCCCACCGCCACCCCGGCCCCAGCCGGCGCCCGCACCTGACCGAGGCCGGTGGGACGGCGGTGCGGGCCGCCCCCGCGGAGGGGACGGCCCGCACCGGACGGGACACGCGCGGATCAGCGGCCGGACTTCTCCAGCGCCTTCTCCGCCTGGTCGAGCGCGGCGGCGAAACCGTTGGCCCACAGCTGGTTCACCCGCGACCGCTCGGCCGAGTTCGGGTAGGCGTTGGTGCAGGACGGGCCGGGGCCGCCGCCGGACATCAGCTCGCTGCACGGACCGGAGTAGTGGTCCGGCAGGCCCAGCACATGACCGGTCTCGTGCGCGGTGACCCGCGTCGAGTCGTAGGTCCGGTTCTGGGCGTAGTCGAGGAAGATGTAGCCGCGGCCGTGGCCGTCGGTCGACGCGTACGAACCGCGCGGGTCGTTGCCCTCGCGGTACGAGAAGTCGGCGCCGGAGGTGCCCGCCTGCAGTCTCACGTTGGAGACCGAGCTGTTCCAGATTTGGGTGCTCCGGGCTATCTGGTTCGCGAACGTCGGCGCCTGGGAGGCGTTGTAGACGACGGTGACGGCGGCGGCGCCGGTGGGGTCGGCGGCCCGCTTCTCGGCGGCGGACTTCAGCACGGCCTCGAAGAACGCGCGGTTGGCCGCGGCCTCCTCGGACGAACCGGCGTACGCGGCGTACGTGCCGGCGGGCGCGAGGGGTGCCTCGGCGGCGCCGGCCGGGGCGGCGCCCAGACCGAGCGCGGTCAGGCTCAGACCGGCCGCGGACAGCACGGACAGGGGCATGCGCAGGCGCATCGATGACTCCTTCGGTGGGGGGTGAGTCACGTGTCACCGGTGAGTGTCCGCGCCTGTGGGGCGGCTGTGATGATGGCAACCGGTGATAGGACCGGGCTATCGCCACGGCCCGGCCCTGTGCCGCACGCCTCCCGGAATCCCGGTGTCGCAGACGCCCGACTACGCCTGCACAGGCGGGATTTGGGTATCTGGTGAAACCTGAACTTCCCGCTTACCCTCCCAGGACATGGAGCTTGAGGTCCGGCACCTCAGGGCGCTGTGCGCGATCGCCGACACGGGCAGCCTGCACCGGGCCGCACGCCAGCTCGGCGTGGCCCAGCCCTCGTTGAGCACGCAGCTGCGGCGCATCGAACAGGAGCTGGGCGGTGCCCTGTTCGTCCGCGCACGCACGGGCTGCCGGCCCACCCCACTGGGCCGGCTGGTGCTCAGCCGCGCCCGCCCGCTCGTCACCGAGCTGCGCTCCCTGGTCACCGAGGCCCGCGCCGCCGCCGTCGGCGGCCGTCAGCTGCGCATCGGCTCCACCGCGAGCCGGGCGCTGGCCGGCTGGCTGCGCCGCCTGCGCCGGCACTGGCAGGAACCCACCCTGCACATGGACGTCTCCGCCAACGCCCTGCTGCGCATGGTCGCCGACGGCCAGCTCGACGTGGCGTTCGTGCACGAGGTGGAGGGCTGCCCGCTGCGCGTCCCGGAGACCTTGCGCACCCGCGTCCTCATCGCCCGGGAACCGCAGTTCGTGTCCCTGCCCGCCGACCACCCGGCCGCCGCCCGCCAGGACGTCCACCTCTCCGACCTGGCCCACGACCGCTGGATGATCGACCCGGCGGTCGACGGGGAGTGGGACGCGGTACGGCGGATGCTGCGCGAGGCGGGGATCGACCCGCCCGTGCTGCACGGCGACTACCACACGGCCGCGTCCCTGGTCGCGATCGGCGAGGTCGTCACCGTCTGCCAGCCGACCTCCCCCTCCCGCCCCGACACGGCCGTCCGCCGCATCGTCGGCGACCCCCTGGGCGTACGGCTGCTGCTGGCGGCGCGTACGGACACGGAGCTGGACGGCGTGTACCCGCACCTGGCGGACGCCTACCAGGAGGTGGCCCGGCAGGCGCCGGCGTACCGGGAGTGGCTGGAGGAACTGGTGCCGGGGGCCTGAGGACCCCGGCACCCCCGTGCGGCGTCAGACGCCGATGTCCCGCCCGTCCGCGCGCCACACCGCGACGACCGCCGGGCGGACGTACGTGCCGGGGCCGTCCGGCCAGGTGCTGGCGGGCCGCTCCACGGTCGCCCCGTCCACCTCGCCCGGGTGCTGCACGGCCACCAGCACCCGCCGGTCCTGCACGACGGGACCGCAGGTCTCGGCGCCCGTCGGCACGGTCAGGAACTGCTTCAGCTCACCGCGCCGCTCCCCGCGCGTGGCGACGCCGAAGAGGCCGTCGTGGGAGCCGAGGGCGCTGCCGTCGGTGGAGATCCACAGATTGCCGTGCGCGTCGAAGGCGACGTTGTCCGGGCAGGAGATCGGGCTGACGGCGTCCTTCGGGAACCCGGCGAAGTACGTCGCCGGGTCCTCCGGGTCGCCCGCGACGAGGAACAGCGACCAGGCGAAGCGGGTGCTCTCCGGCCGGTTCCACCGCTCGGTCAGCTCCAGGACGTGACCGTGCTTGTTGGCGTGGCGCGGATTGGCCTCGTCCGCCTTCGGGTTGGTCCCGGTGCCGCGGTTGGAGTTGTTGGTGAGCGCGACGTACACCTTGCCCGTGACGGGGTTGGGCTCGATGTCCTCGGGACGGTCCATCTTGGTGGCGCCGACCTTGTCGCCGGCGAGCCGCGTGAAGACGAAGACCTCCTCGGCGGTCATGCCCTCGACGTGCGAGACGGCGCCGTGCGCGGTGGCGGTGGCCAGCGGGATCCACTCGCCGCTGCCGTCGAACTCGCCGTCCTTCGGCAGCTTGCCCGTGCCGTCGATCTCGATCGCGGGCGAGTCGCCGGTGAGCTTCGCGACGTAGAGGGTGCCCTCGTCGAGCAGCGACAGGTTGTGCTCGCGGGCCGCGCGGCTGTTGCCGTGCCGCATCCGCTTGCTGCCGACGAACTTGTAGAAGTAGTCGAACCGCTCGTCGTCGCCGGAGTAGACGACCGGCCGCCCGTCGTGCGTGAGCCGCACGGTGGCCGCCTCGTGCTTGAACCGGCCGAGCGCGGTGTGCTTGCGGGGCGTGGAGTCCGGGTCGTACGGGTCGAGTTCCACGACCCAGCCGAAGCGGTGCGCCTCGTTCGGCTCCTGGGCGAGGTCGAACCGCTTGTCGAACCGCTCCCACTTGCGCTCGGTGGCGCCGGTGCCGATCCCGTACCGCTTGTCGGTGGCGCTGCTGCCGTTGGCGAAGTACTGGTTGAAGTTCTCCTCGCCGTGCAGGGTGGTGCCCCACGGGGTGGTGCCGCCGGAGCAGTTGTTGAGAGTGCCGAGCACCCGGGTGCCGGTCGGGTCGGCGGACGTCTTCACCAGGTCGGAGCCGGCGGCGGGCCCGGTGAGCCGGAACTCGGAGGTGGCGGTGAGCCGCCGGTTGAGGTGATGCCGTCCGACGGCGGTGAGCCGGCCGTTCCCGCGGTCCTCCTCCACGGCGACGACGGCGAGACCGTGCGCGGCCCAGGCGATCTCCACCTGCTCGCGCGTCGGGTTCTGCGGGTCGTAGTCGCGGAACATGAGGATCTCGTCGGTGTACTCGTGGTTGGCGACGAGCAACTGCCGGTTCCGCTCGCCCTTCAGGGGCAGCAGCGCGAGGAAGTCGCAGTTGTACCCGAACTGTCCGGCCTGCGCCTTCGCGCTCTGCCGCTCCGGGTCGAAGGCGGGCGCGCCGCGCAGGATCGGCTCGCCCCAGCGGATGACGACGTTCTGCCGGTAGCCGTCCGGCACGGTGACGGCGTCCAGGGTGTTGGGCGGGACGGGAGTGAAGCGGAGGCCGCGGGCGCTCTTCTGCGGCCTGGGGCGTCCTTTCGCGGCCGGGGCCGCTTCCGCCTGGGGCGCGGCGGCGATGCCGGCCGCACCGGCCCCCGTGGCCGCGACGGTGACGACGGCGGCGGCCCGCATCACCGAACGGCGGCTGAGGGCGCCGGCGACGACGTCACCGACGTATTCGTTGTCACTGGTGTTGGGCACCTCGTGGAAGCAGGCGTCACCACACCGGAAACGACAGGTCAGGGCGGACCGGCCGCCGGGGTGCGAACCCGACGGCGTTCCGATCAACGGCAGCAGCTTGCGCACGTGTTCTCTCCTTGGCGTGCCCGTGGTGTCAGCGCGACCGTAGGAGCTCACAGGTGCGACGACCGGGCGCGGGAGTGAACGGCGGGTGAACCCGGAACGGCATCACGGGCGTACGCCGGAGCGGAACATCGACCCCACACAGGCCTGATCACGCCCTTGACAGATACGATCCCGCACATCCCACCCTGCCCAAGATCGCCCCCAAGGGCCGCTAACCTTACGTGTCCGTCCTGGCCAGGGTTTGACGGGCATCAACTCACGCGAAGGGTTGCGCACATGGGCATTCTCACTCTCCTGCGGAACGCGTTCGGCCGGTCACGGAAAGCGAGGTCGACCGAAGCGGAGGGTGCGGCGCCGGCCGCCGAGGCGACGGAAACGACGGCCCCGACGACGCCCGACCCGTCCGCCACCGCGACGGTCCCGGAACAACGCGAAAGCGACGAACACGACCTGGTGAGGTCGGCCTTCGACAAGGTGGAGGTCCCCCGGCCCGCGCGGTCGTCGGAGACGGAGGCGACAACTCCCGAACCGGATCCCACCCCGGCGTCCCCGGAGCCGACCCCGACACCCGCGGCGGAGGCAGCACCCGCGGCCCCGGAACCGGAGGCTGAGTCGGAGCCCGCGCCCACGACTCCGGAGCCGGAGGCTGAGTCGGAGCACGCGCCCACGCCCACGACTCCGGAACCGGAGGCTGCTGCTGAGCCCGAGGCCGAGGCTTCCGCCGAGGCCAAGCCGGAGACGAAGAGCGAGCCGAAGGCCGAAGCGGAGCCCGAGGCGGCCGCCGGGCCGGAGGCGAAGGCGGACCCCGCGCCGGAGGCGACCCCCGCAGCCGCCGACGGCGAACAGGCCCCGCAGGGGCCACCCGCACCCGACGACGAGACCCGCACGGGTGGTGCGGGTGGGAACGAAAACCTGGCCGAAGGCGAAGCCGAGGCCG
>BNBX01000022.1 GCA_014656175.1 Streptomyces werraensis | reverse complement strand
GGAGTTCCCGGCCCATACCCGCCCACTGCGAGCCCTGCCCCGGGAACACCCACACCACCTTCCCCGGCACACCAGAACCGCTCACCCTTCCGGTGACCAAGCCGGCCGGACTCTCACCGCGCTCCAGCGCCCGCAGGCCGGCCAGGGCCTCCGCGCCCGACTCGGCCACGACCACCGCACGCTCGCCCAGCACCGCACGCCCCGCGACCAACGCACCGGCCACGGCAGCCAGTGGCACCCCGTCCGTGCCCTCGACGAACGCGGCGAGCCGCCCCGCCTGACCGGCCAACGACCCCGCACTGCGCGCCGACACCACCAACGGCACCACACCCCCACCACCGGCAGGCAGCGGCTGCGAGGCATCCTGCTCCGGCGCTTCTTCCAGGATCAGGTGCGCATTGGTACCGCTGATACCGAAGGACGAGACACCGGCCCGGCGCGGACGGCCCTCAACCGGCCACTCCCGCGCCTCGGTCAGCAGCTCCACCGCACCCGCCGACCAGTCCACCCGCGAGGACGGCGCGTCCACGTGCAGCGTGGGCGGCATGATCCGGTGCCGCAGCGCCTGCACCATCTTGATGACGCCGGCCACACCGGCAGCCGCCTGCGTGTGTCCGATGTTCGACTTCAGCGAGCCGAGCCACAGGGGCCGTTCCGCGTCGCGGTCCTTGCCGTAGGTGGCGAGCAGCGCCTGCGCCTCGATCGGGTCGCCCAGCGCCGTACCCGTACCGTGGCCCTCCACCACGTCCACGTCGGCCGCCGACAGCCCCGCACTGGCCAGCGCACGCCGGATCACCCGCTGCTGCGACGGACCGTTCGGAGCCGTCAGGCCGTTGGACGCGCCGTCCTGATTGACCGCGCTGCCCCGCAGCACGGCGAGGATCTTGTGCCCGCGTTCCCGGGCCACCGACAGGCGCTCCAGGACGACCAGGCCGATGCCCTCGGCCCAGCCGGTGCCGTCCGCGCCGTCGGCGAACGCCTTGCAGCGGCCGTCGCCGGCCAGGCCCCGCTGGCGGGAGAACTCCACGAAACTGACCGGTGTCGCCATGACGGTCACGCCGCCGGCCAGGGCCATCGAGCACTCGCCCTGCCGCAGGGCCTGCGCGGCCAGGTGCATCGCGACCAGCGACGACGAGCAGGCCGTGTCCACGGTGACCGCGGGCCCCTCGAAGCCGAAGACGTACGACACCCGGCCCGACGCCACGCTCGACGCGGTGCCCGTGCTCGCGAAGCCCTCCAGTTCCGGGGCGGTCACGCCGGCCCCGTAGCCCTGGCTGGAGACTCCGGAGAAGACGCCGACGTCGGTGCCCTTCAGGGAGAGCGGGTCGATGCCGGCGCTTTCGAAGGCCTCCCAGGAGGTCTCCAGGAGCAGCCGCTGCTGCGGGTCCATCGCCAGCGCCTCACGCGGTGAGATCCCGAAGAACCCCGCGTCGAAGAGACCCGCTTCCTGAACGAATCCACCCCGGCTCGTGTACGAGGTGCCCGCGCTCTCCGGGTCTGCGTCGAACAGGCCCTCCAGGTCCCAGCCGCGGTCCCCGGGGAAGGCGGACGTGCCCTCACGGCCCTCGGACACCAGGCGCCACAGGTCGTCGGGGCTCGTCACACCGCCCGGCAGCTTGCAGGACATGCCCACGACCGCGATCGGTTCGTCGAGGTCCGCGACGGTGGCCGTGGACGGGGCCGGCGCGCCGGACGTCGCCGTGGTGTCCCCGAACTCCTCGCGCAGGAAGCCCGCGAGGGCCTGCGGGTTCGGGTAGTCGAAGATCAGCGTGGCGGGGAGCTTGAGGCCGGTCGCCTCGCGCAGCCGGTTGCGCAGCTCCACCGAGGTGAGCGAGTCGAACCCGGCCTCGTTGAACGCGGTGTCGGGGCGGACGCTGTCGGGTCCGCTGTGGCCGAGGACGACCGCGGCCTGGGTCCGTACGAGGTCGAGGAGCAGGGCGTCCTGCTCCGGCCCGGTGAGTGCGGACAGCCGGCGGGGCAGGTCGTCGCCGCCCGTGCCGGCCGCCGCCCGCGCCTGCCTGCGTCCTGCCGGTACGAGGCCGCGCAGCAGGTGCGGGACCGCTGCCCCGGCCGCCGCGCCGGCCCGCGCCGCGCCCAGGTCCATCTTGATCGGTACGAGCAGTGCGTGCCCGGAGACGAGGGCGGCGTCGAACAGTTCGGTGCCCTCGGTCGCGGTGATCGCCAGGACGCCGCCGCGCCCGGCGCGGGCCTGGTCGGCGTCGCCGAGGTGGGCGGTCATTCCGGCGTCCTGCTCCCACAGGCCCCAGGCCAGCGACAGCCCCGGCAGACCCGCCGCCCGGCGTTCGGCCATCAGACCGTCCAGGAAGGCGTTGGCCGCCGCGTAGTTGCCCTGGCCCGCCGATCCGAAGACGCCGGAGGCGGACGAGAACACGACGAACGCGTCCAGGTCCAGGTCGCGGGTCAGCGCGTCGAGGTGGCGTACGGCGTCGGCCTTCGGTGCGAACACCTTCCCCAGGCGTTCGGGGGTCAGCGCCCCGATGACCCCGTCGTCGAGGACGCCCGCCGTGTGCACCACGCCGCGCAGGGGGTGCTCGCCGGGTATCCGGCCGAGGAGGGCCTCGGTCTGGGCGCGGTCGGACACGTCACAGGCGACGACCTCGACGGCCGCCCCCAGTCCGGTCAGCTCGGCCGCCAGCTCCTGCGCACCCTCGGCGTCCGGGCCCCGGCGGCCGGCCAGGACCAGGTGCCGTACGCCGTGCCGGGTGACCAGGTGCCGGGCCATCAGGCCGCCCAGCGAACCGGTGCCGCCTGTGATCAGTACCGTCCCCTCGGGGGCGAACACGCGGGGGGTGTCCGGGGCGGGTCCGCCGGCGCGGGCGAGCCGGGGCGCCCTCAGTGCCGGGCCGCGTACGGCGGCCTGGGGTTCTCCCGCGGCCCGCACCACGCCCAGCACCGGCACGACGCCGTCGTCGGCGGCCGGGTCGGCGTCGACGAGGACGATCCGGTCAGGATTCTCCGCCTGCGCGGCCCGCACCAGACCCCACACGGCCGCCCCGGCCGGGTCGGTCACCGCGCCCTCGTCGCCGGCGGGCACGGCGCCCCGGGTGGCCACCACGAGCCGGGACTCGTCGAGGCCGTCCGTGGCCAGCCATGCCTGTACCACGCCCAGCACCCGCGAGGTGAGCGCCAGGACGGCGTCCGCCCCGTCGTCACCGGTGGTGACGGCGTCCAGCACCGCCATCGCGGGAGCCCCGCCGCGGGCGAGGTCCGCCACGTCCTCGGCGGTGGCGACGGACGCCCAGGCCGGGGCGGGCGGGAGGGACCGGTCCGGGGTCATCTCGGTCCAGTCCACGCGGAACAGCGCGTCGGTGGCCGCCGAGGCCGGCACCGGTGCGAGCTGGTCGGCGGAGACCGGCCGGGACACCAGGGAGTCCAGGGTCACGACGAGGCCGCCGGTCTCGTCGGCGGCCTCCAGCGCGACGGCGCCGGGACCGGCGGAGGTGAGGCGGATGCGCAGCGCGGGCGCGCCCGCGGCGTGCAGTTCCAGGCCGTTCCACGCGAACGGCAGCACCGGCTGCCCGGGGTCCTGCGCCGCCGCGTCGGTCTCGGCGCCGAACATCCCCGCGTGCAGGGCCGCGTCCAGGAGCGCCGGGTGGATGCCGAAGCGGTCCGCGTCCTCGCGGTGCTCGGCGGGCAGGGCGGCCTCGGCGAAGACCTCGTCGCCGCGCCGCCAGACGGCACGCAGACCCTGGAACGCGGGGCCGTAGGCGTAGCCGCGCTCGGTCAGGTCGTCGTAGAAGCTCTCGACGTCGACCGGCTGGGCGCCAGGAGGCGGCCAGGCGGCGAAGTCGAAGGCGCTGTCCCGGGCGGCGGGTGCGGTGGTGCGGGTGGCGGCGAGGGTGGCGGTGGCGTGCCGGGTCCACGCGTCGCCGGCACCCGGGGTGTCCTCGCGCTGGGAGTGGATCTCCACGGTGCGTGCGCCGTGGGGGTCCGGCGCTCCCACGGCGACCTGGACGCGGACGCCGCCGTGCTCCGGCACCACCAGCGGCGCCTCGATGACCAGTTCCTCCAGCATTCCGCAGTCGGCCTCGTCCCCGGCCCGTACGGCGAGCTCCACCAGGCCCGTGCCGGGGACGAGCACGGCACCGCCCACGGTGTGATCGGCCAGCCAGGGGTGGGTCTTCAGGGACAGCCGCGAGGTGCACACCAGCCCGTCGGAGTGCGGCAGCCGCACCACCGCGCCGAGCAGCGGGTGGTCCGCCGCCGCCTGTCCCAGTGACGCCGCGTCGGTCACCGACTGCGCCGTCCGGAGCCAGTACTGCTGGTGGTCGAAGGCGTACGTCGGCAGGTCCACGACCGCCGGCCCGGTTCCGGTGTCCGGCAGGACCCGTGCCCAGTCGACGCTCACGCCGCGCACGAACAGCTCCGCCATCGAGGCGAGCAGGGTCCGCTCCTCCGGGCGGCCGTCGCGCAGTGCCGCCACGCAGGTGACGCCGGGGCCGGCGGTGGTGTCGGGGACCGCCGAGGCGGCCGTCTCCGTGACGAGTCCGGTCAGGGCGGCGCCCGGGCCCAGCTCGACGAAGAGCGTGCCGCCGTACTGGACCGCTGCGGCGATGCCCTCGGCGAACCGCACCGGGCGGCGCACGTGCCCGGCCCAGTACTCCGGGCCGGTGAGTTCGTCGGGCCCGGCGAGACGGCCGGTCACGTTCGAGATCACCGGTATGTGCGGTGCCCGCCACTCCACGTCGGTGAGTTCCGCGGTGAAGTCGGCCAGCATCGGTTCCATGTGCGGGGAGTGGAACGCGTGGGAGACCACGAGGCGTTTGGTCTTGCGGCCCTGTTCCCGCAGTCGTCCGGCCACGGCGAGGACGGCGTCCTCGTCACCGGAGAGGACCACCGCCGCCGGGCCGTTGACCGCCGCGATCTCCACGCCGTCGCCGAGCAGCCCGTCGACCTCCGCCTCGCCGGCGGCGACCGCGACCATCGCCCCGCCCGGCGGCAGGGCCTGCATCAGCCGTCCCCGGGCCGCGACGAGTCGCGCCGCGTCGCGCAGGGACAGCACCCCCGCCACGTGCGCGGCGGACACCTCGCCGATCGAGTGTCCGATGACGGCGTCCGGCCGTACGCCCCAGGACTCCACGAGCCGGAACAGGGCCGTCTCGACCGCGAACAGGGCCGCCTGGGTGAAGACCGTCTGGTTGAGCAGTTCGGTGCTGCCCGGCGACCTGCCCAGGACGACGTCCCGTACCGAGTGGTCGACCCATCCGGCGAGGCACGCCTCCAGTTGCTCGCACGCCTCGTCCAGGGCGCGGGCGAACACCGGGTAGCGGTCGTAGAGTTCCCGTCCCGCACCGGCGCGCTGGGAACCCTGGCCCGGGAAGACCCAGACGACCTTGCCCGGGCCGCCCGCTCCCGCGGCCCTGCCGGTCACGGTCCCTGCCGCGTGCTCCCCGCGGGCCAGCGCCCCGAGTCCGGCCGAGGCCTCCTGGCCCGTGGCGGCCAGGACCACCGCGCGCTCCCGCAGCAGGGCCCGCTCCGACAGCAGCGCCCCGGCCACCCGCGGCAACGACACCGGGCCGGGGGCGGAGTCCGGTGCCACGGCGGGTCCGGAGTCCGGCCGGGTGTCCAGGAATGCGGCGAGGCGTCCGGCCTGGCCCGCCAGGGAGCCTTCGCTGTGCGCCGACACGACCAGGGGCACCACGCCCGCGCCCACCGCGCCCGCCGTCGCCTCCGCGCCGGGCGTCGCCGTCTCGTCCCCTGCCGGGGTCTCGTCCTCGGCGGCGGGGGCTTCCTCCAGAATCAGGTGGGCGTTCGTGCCGCTGATGCCGAACGAGGAGACTCCGGCGCGACGCGGACGGCCGTCGCGCGGCCACTCCCGCGCCTCGGTGAGCAGCTCGACCGCGCCCGCCGACCAGTCGACCTCGCTCGTCGGCTCATCGGCGTGCAGCGTGGGCGGCATGACGCCGTGCCGCAGCGCCTCGACCATCTTGATCACGCTGGACACTCCGGCGGCGGCCTGCGTATGCCCGATGTTCGACTTCAACGACCCCAACCACAAAGGCCGTTCGGGATCCCGCCCCTGCCCGTACGTGGCCAGCAGCGCCTGCGCCTCGATCGGGTCACCCAGCGCCGTACCGGTGCCGTGCCCCTCGACCACGTCGACGTCCGCGGCGACGAGCCCGGCCCCGGCCAGTGCCTTGCGGATCACCCGCTGCTGCGACGGTCCGTTGGGGGCGGTGAGGCCGTTGGACGCGCCGTCCTGGTTGACCGCGCTGCCCCGGATGACGGCGAGGACCCGGTGCCCGCGCTCACGGGCCTCCGACAGCCGCTCCAGGACGATCACACCCGCGCCCTCGGCCAGGCCCATGCCGTCCGCGCCGTCCGCGTATGCCTTGCAGCGGCCGTCGGCGGCCATGCCCTGCTGCCGGGAGAAGACCACGAAGGTGCCCGGTGTCGCCATCACCATCGCGCCGCCGGCCAGCGCCAGCGAGCACTCGCCCTGCCGCAGGGCCTGCGCGGCGAGGTGGATGGCGACCAGCGACGACGAGCAGGCCGTGTCCACGGACACCGCGGGCCCCTCGAAGCCGAAGACGTACGACACCCGGCCCGATGCCACACTCGACGCCACGCCGGTGCCGGTGAAGCTCTCCAGCTCGGGCGCGACCCCGCCGGCTCCGGAGCCGTAGCCCTGGCTGGAGACTCCGGAGAACACCCCGACGTCGGTGCCCTTGAGCGAGACCGGGTCGATGCCCGCCCGCTCCAGCGCCTCCCAGGAGGTCTCCAGGAGCAGCCGCTGCTGCGGGTCCATCGCCAGCGCCTCACGCGGCGAGATCCCGAAGAAGCCCGGGTCGAAGAGGCCCGCGCCCTTCAGGAAGCCGCCCTGGTCGGTGTAGGAGGTGCCGGGATTGTCCGGGTCGGGGTCGAACAGGCCGTCCAGCTCCCAGCCCCGGTCGTCGGGGAACCCCGACACGGCGTCCCCGCCCTCTCGCACCAACCGCCACAGATCCTCGGGCCCCGTCACACCGCCCGGCAGCCTGCACGCCGTCCCCACGATCGCGATCGGCTCCCCCGCGTGCGAGGAGCCCTGCTTGCGCAGGGTGTGCAGTTCCGTGGTGACGCGCTTGAGGTACTTGAGGAGCTTTTCGTCCGTGGCCATTCGTCAGTCCTCACGAGAGATGTGGCGGTGCCGGATGCCCTGTACCGGCGTCACACGAGCCCGAGTTCTCCGTCGATGAAGTCGAGGACTTCGTCGGCCGATGCGGATTCCAGCTTCTCCGCGACCGTGGAACCGTCCGTCTGCTCGACGACCCCATTGCACCTGGCCACCAGGCCCTGAAGGCGCAGCGCGATACTGGTCCTCATGGATTCGTCGAGGCTCTCTGCACCGAGGAGCGACTCGACGTCTTCTATCTTCGTGGTCACCCTGGACAGCACGTCGTCGCCGATGCCGAGTTCGCCGCGCAGGAAGCGGGCGAGCACGAGCGGGGTGGGGTGGTCGAAGACCAGCGTGGCGGGCAGTTTCCTGCCCGTCACCTCGCGCAGCCGGTTGCGCAGCTCCACCGACGTGAGCGAGTCGAAGCCGACGTCCTTGAACGCGGTCTCCGCCTTGACGCTCTCCGGTCCGCTGTGGCCGAGCACGACCGCGGCCTGAGTCCGCACCAGGTCGAGCAGCAGGGCCTCCTGCTCCGGCCCGGGCAGCCCGGACAGCCTGCCGAGCAGGTCCCCGTCCTTCCCGGCCGACGCGCGCGCCTGCTGGCGGGTGACGGGCACGAGGCCGCGCAGCAGATGCGGCACCGCACCGCCGGCCGCCGCTGAGGCCCGCACGCCCCGCAGGTCGAGCTTGACCGGCACCCGCAGGGCGTCCGCGGCCCCGACCGCGGCGTCGAAGAGTTCCATGCCCTCGGCCGGTGTGAGCGCGACGACCCCGTCGCGGTTGGCGCGCCGGCTCATCCGCGCCTGGTCGTCGGTGCTGAGGTGGGTGGTCATGTTGGTGGCGTGCGCCCACGTGCCCCAGGACAGCGAGAGTCCGGGCAGGCCGACCGCGCGCCGGTGCGACATCAGCCCGTCGAGGTAGGCGTTGGCCGCCGCGTAGCCGCTGCTGCCGGCGCCCATGAACACGGACGAGGCGGAGGAGTAGACGACGAACGCGTCCAGGGCCAGGTCGCGGGTCAGCTCGTCGAGGTGCCGTACGGCGTCCACCTTCGGCGCGAACACCCGCGCCAGGCGCTCCGGCGTCAAGGTCTCGACGAGCCCGGCCTCGAACACACCGGCGGTGTGCACCACCGCGCGCAGGGGCTGCTCCTGCCCGGCCCGGGCGAGGAGAGCCTCGACCTGGGCGCGGTCGGACATGTCGCAGGCCACGACGGACACCGTCGCCCCCAGCCCGGTCAGCTCGGCGGCCAGTTCGTTCACCCCTTCGGCGGCCGGGCCCCGGCGGCTGGCCAGGACCAGGTGCCGTACGCCGTGACGGACGACCAGGTGCCGGGTGACGAGCTCACCCAGGGATCCGCCTCCGGAGACCAGCACGGTCCCCTGCTCCCGGAACACCGAGTTCGCGTCCACGTCCTGAGCGGTGGCACGGGCCAGCCGGGGCACGGTGAGGGCGGCGCCGCGCACCGCGACCTGCGGCTCACCGCTGGCCAGCACCGCCGCGAGGACGGCCCCGGGCACGGTGCCCGCCGCGCCCTCGGAGGCCGGCCCGGCGTCCAGCAGGACGACACGGTCGGGGTTCTCGGCCTGCACGGCCCGCAGCAGGCCCCACACCGCCGACCCGGCCGGGTCGGTCACCGTGTCCTCGCCGCCGGCGGGCACCGCGCCCCGGGTGACGACGACGAGCCGCGACGCGTCGAGCCCGTCCGCGGCAAGCCACGTCTGCACCACCGCGAGGACCCGGGAGGTCAGCGCGAGTACGGCGTCGTCGCCCGTCCCGCCGACGGCCTCCAGGACCGCCGCCTGCGGGGCCCCGGCGCCGTCGGCCAGCGCCCCTGCCTCGTCCGGGGTGCGCACCGCCGCCCACGTCGGTACGGGCTCCGACCCTCGGGCCGGGGGCAGTTCGGTCCATTCGACCCGGTACAGGGAGTCGGTGGCGACCGAACCCGCCGCGGTGTCCAGTTGTTCGGCGGACACGGCTCGGGACACCAGCGAGTCCATCGTCACGACCAGGGCGCCGCTCTCGTCGGCCGCCTCGACCGACAGACCGTCAGGACCGCTCGGCGCGACCCGCACTCGCAGCGCGGAGGCTCCCGTGGCGTGCAGGACGAGACCGTTCCACGCGAAGGCCAGCACCGGCCGGCCGGACTCCCCCTCCCCCGGTGCGCCGACGGCGGCACCGAACGTGCCCGTCTGGAGCGCGGCGTCCAGCAGCGCGGGGTGGATTCCGAACCCGGCCGCCTCCCGGTGCAGTTCCTCGGGCAGGACGACCTCGGCGAAGACCTCCTCGCCCCGCCGCCACACCGCACGCACCCCCTGGAACGCCGGTCCGTAGCCCACACCGCGCTCGCGCAGGCCGTCGTAGAAGCCGGCGACGTCCACCTCGACGCGCCGGGCTCCGGGGGGCGGCCAGGCGGCGAAGTCGAAGTCGCTGTCCCGGGCGGCGGGGACGGACGACAGGACGCCGGTGGCGTGCCGCGTCCACGCCTCCCCCTCGCCGGGAACGTCGTCCCGCTGCGAGTGCACCTCGACGGTGCGCGAGCCGTTCTCGCCCGATGCGCCCACGGCGACCTGGACGCGCACCCCGCCGTGTTCCGGCACCACCAGCGGCGCCTCGATGACCAGTTCCTCCAGCACCCCGCAGCCGGCCTCGTCACCGGCCCGCACCGCCAGCTCCACCAGACCCGTGCCCGGGAGCAGCGCCATGCCGCCGATCGCGTGGTCGGCCAGCCAGGGGTGCGACGTGAGCGACAGCCGGGACGTGAACACCAGCCCTTCGGAGTGCGGCAGTTCCACCATCGCGCCGAGCAGCGGGTGATCGGTACCGGCCAGTCCGAGGCTGGTGGCGTCGACGGGGCCGGCATCGGTGGCCCGGAGCCAGTAGTGCTGGTGGTCGAAGGCGTACGTCGGCAGATCGAGCCGCGCCGAGGTCGCCCCGGCCGGGAGCACTCCGGTCCAGTCGACGGTGACCCCGCGCACGAACAGCTCGGCCATCGAGGCCAGCAGGCGACGCAGGCCCCCGTCGTCGCGGCGCAGCGAACCGGTCACCACGGCATCGGTGCCGTCACCACCGTCGTCCAGGATCTCCGTGATCGGCTGGACCAGCACCGGGTGCGCGCTGACCTCGACGAAGGCACCGTGCCCTTGACCGGTCAACTCCGCGACAGCCGGGCCGAAACCGACCTGGCCGCGCAGGTTGCGGTACCAGTAGGCACCGTTCAGGACGCCTGCGTCCTCGACCCATTCGCCGGTCACGGTCGAGTAGAAGGGGATCGACGGTGCCTGGGCCTCGACCCCGGCGAGCGTGTCGGCGAGGGTGTCGCGGATGTCCTCCACGTGCCGGGTGTGCGAGGCGTAGTCCACCGCCACCCGCCGCACCCGCACACCGTCCGCCGAGAGGGCCTCCAGTGCCTCGTCCAGCGCCTCCGCATCACCCGCGATCACGACGGAGGACGGGCCGTTGACAGCCGCCACCTCCACGCGATCCGCCCAACGCGTCACGCGCACCAAGGCGTCGGCCTCGCTCAGGGCGACCGAAGCCATACCGCCCCGCCCGGCGAGCTGATCACGGATGGCCTGACTCCTCAGCGCTACCACCCGCGCCGCATCCTCCAGCGACAACGCACCCGACACACACGCCGCAGCAATCTCACCCTGCGAATGCCCCAGTACCGCATCCGGCTCAACCCCGACAGACGCCCACACGGCCGCCAGACCCACCATCACCGCGAAACTGGCCGGCTGAAGCACATCCACCCGCTCCAGCAACGCCGGCTCCACCTCGCCCCGCAACACCTCGATGAGAGACCAGTCGACCCACGGCTCCAGAGCGGCGGCGCACTCCGCGATCCGCTCCGCGAACACCGGTGAGGCGTCCAGGAGTTCCCGGCCCATACCCGCCCACTGCGAGCCCTGCCCCGGGAACACCCACACCACCTTCCCCGGCACACCAGAACCCGCACTACCGGACACCAGGTTGGTACTACTCTCACCCCGCGCCAACGCACTCAGCCCACCCAGCGCCTCCGCGCCCGAGTCCGCCAGCACCACCGCACGCTCACTCAGCACCGCACGCCCCGCGACCAACGCACCGGCCACGGCAGCCAGCGACACCCCGTCGCTCTCCTCGACGAACGCAGCAAGCCGCCCCGCCTGACCGGCCAACGACCCCGCACTGCGCGCCGACACCACCAACGGCACCACACCCCCACCACCGGCAGGCAGCGGCTGCGAAGCGTCCTCCTCGGCGGGCGCCTCCTCGAGAATCAGGTGCACGTTGGTACCGCTCACCCCGAAGGACGAGACACCGGCCCGGCGCGGACGGCCCTCACGCGGCCACTCCCGCGCCTCGGTCAGCAACTCCACCGCACCCGCCGACCAGTCCACCCGCGAGGACGGCGCGTCCACGTGCAGCGTGGGCGGCATGATCCGGTGCCGCAGCGCCTGCACCATCTTGATGACGCTGCCCACGCCCGCGGCGGCCTGGGTGTGACCGATGTTCGACTTCAGGGAACCGAGCCACAGGGGCCGTTCCGCGTCGCGGTCCTTGCCGTAGGTGGCGAGCAGCGCCTGCGCCTCGATCGGGTCCCCCAGCGCCGTACCCGTACCGTGCGCCTCCACGACATCCACGTCGGCCGCCGACAGCCCCGCGCCGGCCAGGGCCTTGCGGATCACCCGCTGCTGCGAGGGACCGTTGGGCGCGGTGAGGCCGTTGGACGCGCCGTCCTGATTGACCGCGCTGCCCCGCAGCACCGCGAGGACCTTGTGTCCGCGCTTGCGGGCGATCGACAGGCGTTCCAGGAGGACGACCCCGACCCCCTCGGCCAGGCCCATGCCGTCCGCGCCGTCGGCGAACGCCTTGCAGCGGCCGTCGGCGGCCAATCCCCGTTGCCGTGAGAACGCCACGAAGTTCCCGGGGGTGGCCATCACCATCGCGCCGCCCGCGAGGGCCATCGAGCACTCGCCCTGGCGCAGCGCCTGCGCGGCCAGGTGAATGGCGACCAGCGACGACGAGCAGGCCGTGTCGAGGGAGACCGCCGGGCCCTCGAAGCCGAGGACGTACGACACCCGGCCCGACGCCACGCTCGTTGAGGCACCCGTGCCGGCGAAGCCCTCGGTTTCCGGGGTCACCACACCGGCGCCGGCACCGTAGCCCTGCCCGGACAGCCCGGAGAAGACGCCGACATCGGCGCCCTTGAGGGAGAGCGGGTCGATGCCCGCCCGCTCGACCGCCTCCCAGGAGGTCTCCAGGAGCAGCCGCTGGTGCGGGTCCATCGCCAGCGCCTCACGTGGCGAGATCCCGAAGAACCCGGCGTCGAACAGGCCGGCCCCCTCCAGGAAACCGCCCTGGGTGACGTACGACGTGCCCGCGTGGTCCGGGTCGGAGTCGAAGAGGCCTTCCAGGTCCCAGCCACGGTCCTGGGGGAAGTCCGATACCGCGTCGACGCCGTCGGCGACCAGCGTCCACAGCTCGTCGGGCGTGGACACGCCGCCCGGGTACCGGCAGGCCATGGAGACGATGGCGATCGGCTCGCGTGCCTCCTCCTGGACCTCGCGCAGCCGCTTGCGGGCAGTGCGGGCGTCGGCGATGGCCCGCTTGAGATAGTCGCGGAGTTCTGCCTCGTCAGCCACTGGATTCAACCCCCAGGAGAAAGGAATGTGTGCGATGGCGATGGGTGGGATCCCGCACCGTCCGTGCGGGGCGTGCGGGTCGCGGCCGCGGGGGCGACGACCCGCACGGGTGCGCACGGATGATGCGCCCGGTCGCGTCAGTCGAGCTGGTCGACGAGGGCGAACAGTTCCTCGTCCGTGGCGGTGTCGAGGTCCTCGTCCGCCGCGTCAGCGCCGGCCGGGTCCTCGCCGGGGCCGCCCGTCGCCTCGGCCGCGCGCAGCAGCTCCAGCAGCCGTACGGTGATCCGGTCGCGGGCTTCTTGGTCGGCTCCCGCGGACTCGATGGCCGCTTCGAGCCCGGCGAGTCCGGCCAGCACCGCGTCGGCGGGGGACGCCTCGTCGACGGCGAGTTCGGCCCGCAGGTAGCGGGCGAGCGCCAGCGGGGTCGGGTGGTCGAAGACCAGCGTGGCGGGCAGTTTCAGACCGGTCGCCTCGCGCAGCCGGTTGCGCAGTTCCACGGAGGTGAGTGAGTCGAACCCGGCTTCGTTGAAGGCCATTTCCACGCGCACGCTCTCCGGTCCGCTGTGGCCGAGCACGACCGCGGCCTGCGCGCAGACGACGCCGAGGAGCAGCGCCTCCTGCTTCGTCGCGGACAGTCCCACCAGCCGGTCGGCGAGCTGTCGCCGGTCGCCGACGCTCGCCGTGTGGGCCGTCTGCCGGCCGGCGCGGACCAGACCGCGCAGCAGGTGCGGGACTCCGCCGCCCGCCGCCGCGTCGGCCCGTACGGCCCGCAGGTCCAGCCTGGCCGGGACGAGCAGCGACTCCTCGGACCGCAGCGCGGCGTCGAACAGTTCCATGCCCTCGGCGGACCGCAGTGCCTGCACACCTCCGCGTCCTTCGCGTCGGCTCATACGGGTCCTGGTGAGGTCGTCGATGTTGCCGGCCATACCGGTGACCTGCTCCCAGGGGCCCCAGGACAGCGAGAGCCCAGGCAGACCGGCCGCGCGCCGGTAGGACATCAGCCCGTCGAGGTAGGCGTTGGCCGCCGCGTAGCCGCCGCTGCCGGCGCCCATGAACACGGACGAGGCGGAGGAGTAGACGACGAACGCGTCCAGGGCCAGGTCGCGGGTCAGCTCGTCGAGGTGCCGTACGGCGTCCACCTTCGGCGCGAACACCTTCGCCAGCCGCTCCGGGGTCAGCGCCCCGATCACCCCGGGGTCGAACACACCGGCCGTGTGCACCACACCCCGCAGCGGGTGCTCGCCGGGTATCCGGCCGAGGAGGGCCTCGGTCTGGGCGCGGTCGGACACGTCGCAGGCCACGACGGAGACCGTCGCCCCCTGCCCGCTCAGCTCGGCAGCCAGTTCCCGCACGCCTTCGGCGTCCGGGCCCCGGCGGCTGGCCAGGACCAGGTGGCGTACGCCGTACCGGGAGACCAGGTGCCGGGCCGCCAGGGCGCCCAGCGAACCGCCGCCCGAGACCAGGACGGTGCCCTGCTCCCGGAACACCGGGTCCGCGTCCACGCCCTGAGCGGTGGCACGGACGAGCCGGGGCACCGAGAGCACTCCGCCGCGCACCGCGACCTGCGGCTCGCCACTGGCCAGCACCGCCGCGAGGACGGAGTCCAGCACGGGCTCCACGCCACCCTCGGCGCCCGGGTCGGTGTCCAGGAGGACGACACGGTCGGGGTTCTCGGACTGGGCGGCACGCACCAGGCCCCACACCGCGGCCCCGGCCGGATCGGTCACCGCGCCGTCGTCACCGGCGGGCACGGCACCCCGGGTCGCCACCACGAGGCGGGACTCCTCGGCGCCGGGCACGCTCAGCCACGTCTGCACCATCGCCAGGACCCCGGAGGCCAGCGCGAGTACGGCGTCGTCGCCCGCGCCTCCGACGGCCTCCATGACCGCCACGGCCGGGACTCCGCCGCCGGCGGCCAGGGCGGCCAGGTCGTCGGGCGTGGTCACCGGCAGCCACGGCGGCGCGGGCTCCGTCTCCTGGGCCGGGGGCAGTTCGGTCCACCGCACCGCGAAGAGCGAGTCGCGGCTCTCGTCCGCCGCCGTGGCGCCCAACTGCTCGATGGACACGGCTCGCATCACCAGCGAGTCCATCGTGAGCACCGGGGCGCCCGACGCGTCGGCCGCGGTGACGGACAGGGCGTCGGGTCCGTTGGGCGCGACCCGGACCCGGAGCGCGGAGGCTCCCGCGGCGTGCAGCACCAGGCCGTTCCACGCGAACGGCATCACCGGCTGCCCGGCCTCCTCCTGCGAGGTGTCCGCCGCGACGGCGAACGTCCCGGCCTGGAGGGCGGCGTCGAGCAGCGCCGGGTGGATGCCGAAGTCCCCGGACTCCTTGCGGTTCTCGTCGGGCAGGGCGACCTCGGCGAACAGTTCCTCGCCGCGCCGCCACACCGCCCGCACGCCCTGGAAGACGGGACCGTACGCATAACCGCGCTCGAGCAGACCCTCGTACAGCTCGCGGGTGTCCAGCTCCACCTGCCGCGCGTCGGCCGGCGGCCACGCGGCGAAGTCGAACTCGGCGGTCCCGGCCCCCGGCTGGGGGGTGTTGGCCAGCATGCCGGTGGCGTGCCGGGTCCATGTGTCCCCGTCGTCGGCAGCGTCCTCCCGCTGGGAGAAGATCTCGACGGTGCGCGAGCCGTTCTCGCCCGGTGCGCCCACGGCGACCTGGACGCGGACGCCGCCGTGTTCCGGCACCACCAACGGCGCCTCGGTCACCAACTCCTCCAGCACCCCGCAGCCGGCCTCGTCACCGGCCCGCACCGCCAGCTCCACCAGCCCCGTCCCCGGAAGCAGCACCATCCCGCCGACCACGTGATCGGCCAGCCAGGGGTGCGACTTCAACGACAGACGCGAGGTGAAGACCAGTCCGTCGGTCTGCGGCAACCTGACCACCGCACCGAGCAGCGGATGATCCGCCGCCGCCTGCCCCAACGACACCGCATCGGTCACCGACCGCGCCGTCTGAAGCCAGTAATGCCGGTGATCGAAGGCGTACGTCGGCAGGTCGAGCCGCGCCGAGGTCGCCCCGGCCTCCGGCAGCACACCGGTCCAGTCCACGGGCACACCACGCACGAACAACTCGGCCATCGAGGCCAGCAGCCGACGCAGACCCCCGTCGTCCCGGCGCAGCGAACCGGTCACCACGGCATCGGTGCCGTCACCACCGTCGTCCAGGATCTCCGTGATCGGCTGGACCAGCACCGGATGCGCACTGACCTCCACGAACGTCCGGTGGCCCTGGCTCATCAGGTCGGTCACGGCGGGACCGAAGCCGACCTGGCCCCGCAGGTTGCGGTACCAGTAGGCACCGTCCAGGACACCCGCCTGGTCCACCCACTCGCCGGTCACCGTCGAGTAGAAGGGCACCATCGGCGCCTGTGCGTTCACTCCGGCAAGAGTCTCGGCGAGGATCTCGCGGATGTCCTCCACGTGCCGGGTGTGCGAGGCGTAGTCCACCGCCACCCGCCGCACACGGACACCGTCCGCCGACAGTGCCTCCAGCGCCTCGTCCAGCGCCTCCGCATCACCCGCGATCACGACGGAGGACGGGCCGTTGACAGCCGCCACCTCCACGCGATCCGCCCAACGCTCCAGGCGCGCAACAGCATCGGCCTCGCTCAGCGCGACCGAAGCCATACCGCCCCGCCCGGCCAGCTGATCCCGGATGGCCTGACTCCTCAGCGCCACCACCCGCGCCGCATCCTCCAGCGACAACGCACCCGACACACACGCGGCAGCGATCTCACCCTGCGAGTGACCGACCACCGCATCCGGCAGCACACCCACCGACGACCAGACCGCCGCCAGACCCACCATCACCGCGAAACTGGCCGGCTGAAGCACATCCACCCGCTCCAGCAACGCCGGCTCCACCTCACCCCGCAACACATCAACCAAAGACCAGTCGACCCACGGCTCCAAAGCAGCCGCACACTCCGCAATCCGCTCCGCGAAAACCGGTGAGGCGTCCAGGAGTTCCCGGCCCATACCCGCCCACTGCGAGCCCTGCCCCGGGAACACCCACACCACCTTCCCCGGCACACCCGCAGCACTGCCGGACACCACACCAGGCGCGCTCTCACCCCGCGCCAGCGCACTCAGCCCACCCAGCGCCTCCGCGCCCGAGTCCGCCAGCACCACCGCGCGCTCACTCAGTACCGCGCGCCCCGCGACCAACGCACCGGCGACCTCCGTCAGAGCAGCCCCGTCGGTCTCCTCGACGAACGCGGCAAGCCGCCCCGCCTGACCGGCCAACGACCCCGCACTGCGCGCCGACACCACCAACGGCACCACACCAGCCGAAGACAGAGCTGGCGCAGCCACCTCCTCCGGCGCCTCCTCCAGGATCAGGTGCACGTTCGTGCCGCTGACACCGAAGGACGAGACACCCGCCCGGCGCGGACGACCCTCCCGCGGCCACTCCCGCGCCTCGGTCAGCAGCTCCACCGCACCCGCCGACCAGTCGACCTGGTCGGAGGGCCGCTGCGCGTGCAAGGTGGGCGGCATGACGCCGTGCCGCAGCGCCTGCACCATCTTGATCACACTGGCCACACCCGCCGCGGCCTGCGCGTGCCCGATGTTCGACTTCAGCGAGCCGAGCCACAGCGGCTGCCGGGGGTCACGGTCCTTGCCGTAGGTGGCGAGCAGTGCCTGCGCCTCGATCGGGTCGCCCAGCGCCGTACCCGTACCGTGCGCCTCCACCACGTCCACGTCGGCCGCCGACAGCCCCGCACTGGCCAGCGCACGCCGGATCACCCGCTGCTGCGAGGGACCGTTCGGAGCCGTCAGGCCGTTGGACGCACCGTCCTGGTTGACCGCACAGCCCCGCAGCACCGCGAGGATCTTGTGTCCGCGTTCCCGGGCCACCGACAGGCGCTCCAGGACCACGACGCCGACGCCCTCGGACAGGCCCATGCCGTCCGCGCCCTCGGCGAACGCCTTGCAGCGGCCGTCGCCGGCCAGGCCCCGTTGGCGCGAGAACGCCATGAAGGTGGCGGGTGTCGCCATCACCATGGCGCCGCCGGCCAGGGCCATCGAGCACTCGCCCTGCCGCAGCGCCTGCGCCGCCAGGTGCATCGCCACCAGCGACGACGAGCACGCCGTGTCCACCGACACCGCCGGGCCCTCGAAACCGAAGACGTACGACACCCGGCCCGACGCGACACTCGACGCCAGTCCGGTGCCCGCGAAGCCCTCCACTTCCGGCGCGAGTACGCCGGTCCCGTAGCCCTGGCCGGAGACACCGGAGAACACGCCGACATCCGTGCCCTTCAGTGAGGTCGGGTCGAGTCCCGCTCCTTCCAGCGCCTCCCACGAGGTCTCCAGGAGCAGCCGCTGCTGCGGGTCCATCGCCAGTGCCTCACGCGGCGAGATCCCGAAGAACCCCGCGTCGAAGAGGCCCGCGCCCTCCAGGAAACCGCCCTGACTGGTGTAGCTCTTGCCGGCCTGGTCCGGGTCCGGGTCGAAGAGGCCCTCCAGGTCCCAGCCCCGGTCCTCGGGGAAGTCCGAGACCGCGTCGACACCTTCGGCGACCAGCTTCCACAACTGCTCCGGCGAGGCCACCCCGCCGGGCAGCCGGCAGGCCATGCCGACGATGGCGACCGGCTCGTTCGCGTCGGCCGCGACGACCGCCGGTACCGTCGCCTCCGGTGCCGCCACCTCACCGAACTCCTCACGCAGGTAGCGGGCGAGGACCTGCGGGGAGGGGTAGTCGAAGACGAGCGTCGGGGGCAGCTTCAGGCCCGTCGCCTCACGCAGCCGGTTGCGCAGCTCCACCGAGGTGAGCGAGTCGAACCCGGCGTCCTTGAACGCCATGTCCGCCCGGACACCGCCGGGTTCGGTGTGGCCGAGGACGACCGCGGCCTGGGCCCGCACCAGATCGAGGAGGAGGGTCTCCTGCTCGGCGGGGACGAGTCCGGCCAGACGGTCGGAGAGCAGACTGCCTTCGCCGGCGGTGCCTGCCACCGCCCGGGCCTGCTGACGGCCCGTGCGGACCAGTCCGCGCAGCAGGTGCGGCACCGCAGCGCCCGCCGAGGCGTCGGCACGTACGGTCCGCAGGTCCAGCTTGACCGGGACGAGCAGCGCCCGTTCGGACACGAGAGCGGCATCGAACAGCTCCATGCCCTCGGCCGCCGATATCTCCAGTACGCCGCTGCGACTGGCCCGCGCCTGGTCGACGGCACTGAGGTGTCCGGCCATGCCGAGGGACTGCTCCCACAGACCCCAGGCGAGGGAGAGGCCGGGCAGGCCGGCCGCGCGGCGGTGGGACATCAGCCCGTCGAGGAAGGCGTTCGCGGCGGAGTAGTTGCCCTGCCCGGCACCGCCGGACAGGCCCGCCACGGACGAGTAGACGACGAACGCGTCCAGATCCAGGTCGCGGGTCAGTGCGTCCAGGTGCCGCACGGCGTCCACCTTCGGCGCGAACACCCGCGCCAGCCGCTCCGGGGTCAGCGCCCCGATCAGTCCGTCGTCGAACACGCCGGCCGTGTGGACGACCCCGCGCAGGGGGTGCGCGTCGGGCACGGTGGCGAGGAGCGCCTCGGCCTGAGCGCGGTCGGACACGTCACAGGCGACGACCTCGACGGCCGCCCCCTGCCCGGCCAGCTCGGCGACCAGTTCCGGTACGCCCTCGGCGTCCGGGCCCCGGCGGCTGGCCAGGACCAGATGCCGCACGCCGTGCCGGGACACCAGATGCCGGGCCACCAGACCGCCCAGCGAACCGGCACCCGAGACCAGAACCGTCCCGTCGCCCCCGAACACCCCGGTGTCCGCGACCTGGTCGGTGACGCGGGCGAGCCGGGGAACCGACAGGGTCGTGCCGCGTACGGCGACCTGGGGTTCCCCGGTCGCCGTCACCGGGCCCAGCACGGAGTCCAGGATCGAGTCCACGCCGTCCTCGGCAGCGGGGTCGGTGTCCAGGAGGACGATGCGGTCCGGGGCCTCGGACTGGGCCGCCCGCACCAGACCCCACACCGCCGCCCCGACCGGGTCGGTCACCGCGCCCCCGTCACCGGCGGGCACCGCGCCGCGGGTCGCGACCACCAGCCGTGACTCCTCCAGGCCGTCGGCGGCCAGCCACGCCTGCATGACCGCGAGGACGCCGGAGGTCAGCGTGAGGACCGCGTCGTCGCCGTCTCCGCCGACGGCCTCCAGTACCGCCACCGCCGGCACTCCGGCACTCTCGGCCAGTGCCTCCACATCACCGGGGGCGGAGACCGGCACCCAGGACGGCGGGAACTCCGCGCCTTGGGGCGGCGGCAGTTCGCTCCACTCCAGGCGGAACAGCGCGTTGGCGACCGTGGTGTCGGCCGCCGTGTCCAGTTGTTCGGCGGACACCGCCCGGGACACCAGCGAGTCCAGCGTCACGACGGGGCCGCCGGCCTCGTCGGCCGCCTGGACCGACAGCGCGTCCGGGCCGTTCGGGGCGATCCGCACGCGCAGCGCGGAGGCGCCCGCGGCGTGCAGGACCAGGCCGTTCCACGCGAACGCGAGCACCGGCTCCGCGGAGTCCTCGGCGTCCGCCGCACTCCCGATGGTGCCGGCCTGGAGAGCGGCGTCGAGCAACGCGGGGTGGACGCCGAACCGTTCGGCATCCTTGCGGTGCTCCTCCGGCAGGGCGACCTCGGCGAAGACCTCCTCGCCACGCTTCCACACCGCCCGCACGCCCTGGAACGCGGGGCCGTAGCCGTAGCCGCGTTCACTCAGGCCGCCGTAGAAGTCACCGATCTCGACGGGCGCCGCACCGGTCGGCGGCCATGCGGTGAAGTCGGTCCGTTCACCGGTCGCCGACGCGGCGACCGACAGCGTGCCCGTGGCGTGCCGGGTCCATGTGTCCCCGTCACCGGGGCCGTCCTCGCGCTGGGAGTAGATCTCGACGGTGCGTGCGCCGTTCTCGCCCGGTGCGCCCACGGCGACCTGGACGCGCACCCCGCCGTGTTCCGGCACCACCAGCGGCGCCTCGATGACCAGTTCCTCCAGCACCCCGCACCCGGCCTCGTCACCGGCCCGCACCGCCAGCTCCACCAGACCCGTGCCGGGCAGGATGACCACACCGCCCACGGCGTGATCGGCCAGCCAGGGGTGCGACTTCAACGACAGACGCGAGGTGAAGACCAGTCCGTCGGTCTGCGGCAACCTGACCACCGCACCGAGCAGCGGATGATCCGCCGCCGCCTGCCCCAACGACACCGCATCGGTCACCGACCGCGCCGTCTGAAGCCAGTAATGCCGGTGATCGAAGGCGTACGTCGGAAGTTCGAGCCGCGCCGAGGTCGCCCCGGCCGGGAGCACTCCGGCCCAGTCGACGCTGACACCGCGCACGAACAGCTCGGCCATCGAGGCCAGCAGGCGACGCAGGCCCCCGTCGTCGCGGCGCAGCGAACCGGTCACCACGGCATCGGTGCCGTCACCACCGTCGTCCAGAATCTCCGTGATCGGCTGGACCAGCACCGGGTGCGCGCTGACCTCGACGAAGACACCGTGCCCTTGACCGGTCAACTCCGCGACAGCCGGGCCGAAACCGACCTGGCCGCGCAGGTTGCGGTACCAGTAGGCACCGTCCAAGACGCCGGCGTCCTTCACCCATTCGCCGGTCACCGTCGAATAGAAGGGGATCGACGGTGCCTGGGCCTCGACCCCGGCGAGCGTGTCGGCGAGGGTGTCGCGGATGTCCTCCACGTGCCGGGTGTGCGAGGCGTAGTCCACCGCCACCCGCCGCACCCGCACGCCCTCGGCCGACAGGGCCTCCAGTGCCTCGTCCAACGCCTCCGCATCACCCGCGATCACGACGGAGGACGGACCGTTGACAGCCGCCACCTCCACCCGGTCCGCCCAACGCGTCAGACGGGAAACCGCCTCAGCCTCGCTCAGCGCGACCGAAGCCATACCCCCACGCCCGGCCAGCTGATCCCGGATGGCCTGACTCCGCAGCGCCACCACCCGCGCCGCATCCTCCAGCGACAACGCACCCGACACACACGCCGCAGCGATCTCACCCTGCGAATGCCCCAGCACCGCATCCGGCTCAACCCCGACAGACGCCCACACGGCCGCCAGACCCACCATCACCGCGAAACTGGCCGGCTGAAGCACATCCACCCGCTCCAGCAACGCCGGCTCCACCTCACCCCGCAACACCTCAACCAAAGACCAGTCGACCCACGGCTCCAAAGCAGCCGCACACTCCGCAATCCGCTCCGCGAACACCGGCGAGGCGTCCAGGAGTTCCCGGCCCATACCCGCCCACTGCGAGCCCTGACCCGGGAACACCCACACCACCTTCCCCGGCACACCAGAACCCGCACTACCGGACACCACACCAGGCGCGCCCTCACCCCGCGCCAGCGCGCTCAGCCCACCCAGGGCCTCCGCGCCCGACTCGGCCACGACCACCGCACGCTCGCCCAGCACTGCACGCCCAGCCACCAGCGCACCCGCCACCGAGGCCGGCGACACCCCGTCGCTCTCCTCGACGAACGCGGCAAGCCGCCCGGCCTGACCAGCCAAGGCCCTCGCACTGCGCGCCGACACCACCAACGGCACCACACCAGCCGAAGACAGAGGCGGCTCAGCCACCTCCTCCGGCGCCTCCTCCAGGATCAGGTGCGCGTTCGTCCCGCTGACACCGAACGCCGACACACCTGCCCGGCGCGGACGACCCTCCCGCGGCCACTCCCGAGCCTCGGTCAGCAGCTCCACCGCACCCGCCGACCAGTCCACCCGGGACGTCGGCGCATCGACATGCAGCGTCGCCGGCATGACCCCATGCCGCAACGCCTGCACCATCTTGATCACACCGGCCACACCCGCCGCCGCCTGCGTATGACCGACGTTCGACTTCAACGACCCCAACCACAAAGGCCGCCCCGCATCACGCCCCTTGCCGTACGTGGCAAGCAACGCCTGCGCCTCGATCGGGTCGCCGAGGACCGTGCCGGTGCCGTGGCCCTCGACCACGTCGACTTCGTCCGGTGTGAGCCCCGCGTTCGCGAGTGCTCCGCGGATCACCCGCTGCTGGGCGGGGCCGTTCGGAGCCGTCAGGCCGTTGGACGCACCGTCCTGATTGACCGCGCTCCCCCGCAGCACCGCCAGCACCCGGTGTCCGCGCTCCCGGGCCACCGACAGGCGCTCCAGGACCACGACGCCGACACCCTCCGCCCAGCCCGTGCCGTCGGCGCCGTCGGCGTACGCCTTGCAGCGGCCGTCGTCCGCGAGGCCCCGCTGACGCGAGAACTCGACGAAGGCCCCGGGGTTGGCCATGACGGTCGCGCCGCCGGCGAGGGCCATGGAGCACTCGCCCTGCCGCAGTGCCTGCGCGGCCAGGTGCATCGCCACCAGCGACGACGAGCAGGCCGAGTCGATCGTGACCGCGGGACCCTCGAAGCCGAAGACGTACGAGACCCGGCCCGACGCCACACTCGTGGAACCGCCCGTGCCCGCGAAGCCCTCCAGCTCCGGTGTCACCACGCTGGCGCCGGGAGCGACGTAGCCCTGGCCGAAGACTCCGGAGAAGACGCCGACGTCGGCGCCCTTCAGGGACAGCGGGTCGATGCCGGCGCTTTCGAAGGCCTCCCAGGAGGTCTCCAGGAGCAGCCGCTGCTGCGGGTCCATCGCCAGCGCCTCACGCGGCGAGATCCCGAAGAACCCCGCGTCGAAGAGACCCGCTTCGTGGAGGAAGCCGCCTCGGTCGGTGTACGACGTCCCCGCACGGTCCGGGTCCGGGTCGAACAGGCCCTCCAGGTCCCAGCCGCGGTCCTCGGGAAACCCTGTCACGGCGTCGCGGCCGTCGCGCACCAGTCGCCACAGGTCCTCGGGGCCCGCCACCCCGCCGGGCAGCTTGCACGCCATGCCCACCACGGCCACCGGCTCACGGGAGGCGTCGACGAGCCGGCGGTTCCGCTTCTTCAGCGAGCCGACCTCTTCGACCGATTTCCGTAGCGCCTCGACGACCTTCTCATACGACGCACTCACTTGATCTCCCCAATCCTTCAGCGGTTTCGCGGGTCAGTTGTCGCCGAGCGCGAGCTGCACGAGGTCGTCGACGTCCAGCTCGGCGACCGCCATTTCCTCGTCGGCGTCGTCGAATGCGCCGGTGGCCGGTGTGCCGTCGTCGAGGGCGGCCAGCTTGACCAGGGCATCCATCAGGCCGGCTGCCCGGATCCGGGCCAGCGGGAGCGACGCGAGTGCGCGCCGCAGTCGTTCCTCGTCCACGTCCTGGCCGGCCGTGCCGCCGTCCGGGAACAGTTCGGTGTGCAGGTGCCGGGCGAGGGCCTGCGGGTTCGGGTAGTCGAAGACCAGGGTGGCGGGGAGCTTCAGTCCCGTGGCCGCCCGCAGCCGGTTGCGCAGTTCCACGGAGGTGAGCGAGTCGAACCCGGTGTCCTTGAACGCCGTGTCCGCGCGGACCCCGTCCGGTCCGGCGTGCCCGAGCACGGACGCGGCCTGGCCGCGTACGAGGTCGACGAGGGTCTTCTCCTGGTCGGCGGTGGGGAGCCCTGCCAGGCGGCGCAGCAGCTCGCCGTCCTGGGCGGTGCCCGTCTGCGCCGACCGCCGCCCGGTGCGGACCAGGCCGCGCAGCATGTGGGGTACTCTCCCACCGGCCGCGGCGTCCGCCCGTACTCCCCGCAGGTCCAGCTTGGCGGGCACCAGGAGCGACCGCGGGGACCCCAGCGCGGCGTGGAAGAGGTCCATGCCCTCCGTCAGGGTCATCATCTGGAGGCCGCCGCGCCGGTTCATCCGGGAGCGGGTGAGTTCGTCGGTGTTCGCCGCCATGCCGCTGGTCTGCTCCCACAGGCCCCAGGCCAGTGACAGCCCCGGCAGACCCGCGGCCCGCCGGGCGGCCATCAGACCGTCCAGGAAGGCGTTGGCCGCCGCATAACTGCCGCTGCCCGCGCCCATGAACACCGCCGAGACGGACGAGTAGACGACGAACGCGTCCAGATCCAGGTCGCGAGTCAGTGCGTCGAGGTGCCGCACGGCGTCCACCTTCGGCGCGAACACCCGCGCCAGCCGCTTCGGGGTCAGCGCCCCGATGACACCGGCGTCCAGCACACCGGCCGTGTGGATCACACCGCGCAGGGGGTGCGCGTCGGGCACCGTGGCGAGGAGGGCCTCGACCTGGGTCCGGTCGGACACGTCACAGGCGACGACCTCGACGGCCGCCCCCAGTTCGGTCAGCTCGGCCGCCAGCTCCTGCGCACCCTCGGCGTCCGGGCCCCGGCGGCCGGCCAGGACCAGGTGCCGCACGCCGTACCGACTGACCAGGTGCCGGGCCGCGAGTGCTCCCAGCGATCCGGTGCCTCCGGTGACCAGCACGGTCCCCTCGGCGTCGAACACGGGAGTGCCGTCCGGGACTCGTCCGTCGTCGGTGACGCGGGCGAGGCGGGGCACGAAGTAAGCGGCTCCGCGCACGGCGAGCTGTGGTTCGTCGCCCGCCGTCACGGCGGCCAGGACCGCGTCCCGCCCGTCGCCGGCAGCGGCGGCCGGGTCGGCATCGACCAGGACGATCCGGTCAGGATTCTCCGCCTGCGCGGCCCGCACCAGACCCCACACCGCCGACCCCGCCGGATCACTCACCACACCGTCACCGGCAGGCACCGCACCCCGGGTCACCACCACCAGCCGCGAGTTCTCCAACCCCGCCACACCCAGCCACGCCTGCACCACACCCAGCACCCGCGACGTAAGCCCCAGCGCAGCATCCACACCACCATCACCAGCCGCGACGGCCTCCAGCACCGCCACAGCCGGAACCCCGGCCCCAGCACCACGGGCCAGCTCCACCACATCCTCGGCGGAAACCACCGGCACCCACACCGGAACCGGCACCGCCTCCTGGACGGCGGGCACCTCCGTCCAGTCCAGCAGGAACAGCGAGTTGGCGCTCGCCGTGCCGTCGGGCCGGGCCAACTGCTCGGCGGACAGCGCGCGCATCACCACCGAGTCCGCCGACACCACCAGGGCACCGGTCTCGTCGGCCGCCTCCAGCGTCAGGGTGTCGGTCTCCCCGGGCACCAGTCGCACCCGCAGGGCCGAGGCACCCGCGGCGTGCAGGACCAGGCCGTTCCAGTCGAACGGCCGGCGCGGACCGTCGCCGTTCACCGTCGCCACATCGGTCGCGGAGACGTGCAGGGCGGCATCGAGCAGCGCGGGGTGAATGCCGAACCGGTCGGCGTCCTTGCCGTGCTCTTCGGGCAGGGCGACCTCGGCGAACAGTTCCTCGCCGCGCCGCCACACCGCCCGCACGCCCTGGAACGCGGGACCGTACTCGTAGCCCTGGTCGGCCAGACCGGCGTAGAGGTCATCGGCCTCGACGGGTCGCGCTCCGGGCGGCGGCCACTCCGTGAAGTCGTGTTCCCCGCCGCCGGTCGGCACCGACGCCGACAGGAGCCCCGTGGCGTGCCGGGTCCATGTGTCCCCGTCGTCGGCAGCGTCCTCCCGCTGGGAGAAGATCTCGACGGTGCGTGCGCCGTTCTCGCCCGGTGCGCCCATGGCGACCTGGACGCGGACGCCGCCGTGCTCCGGCACCACCAGCGGCGCCTCGGTCACCAGTTCCTCCAGCACCCCGCAGCCGGCCTCGTCACCGGCCCGCACCGCCAGCTCCACCAGACCCGTGCCGGGCAGGATGACCACACCGCCCACGGCGTGATCGGCCAGCCAGGGTTGCGACTTCAACGACAGACGCGAGGTGAAGACCAGTCCGTCGGTCTGCGGCAACCTGACCACCGCACCGAGCAGCGGATGATCCGCCGCCGCCTGCCCCAACGACACCGCATCGGTCACCGACCGCGCCGTCTGAAGCCAGTAATGCCGGTGATCGAAGGCATACGTCGGCAGATCGAGCCGTGCCGAAGTCGCCCCGGCCTCCGGCAGCACACCGGTCCAGTCCACGGGCACACCACGCACGAACAACTCGGCCATCGAGGCCAGCAGCCGACGCAGACCCCCGTCGTCACGGCGCAGCGAACCGGTCACCACGGCATCAGTGCCGTCATCAAGGATTTCCGTGATCGGCTGGACCAGCACCGGGTGCGCGCTGACCTCTACGAAGACACCGTGCCCCTGACCGGTCAACTCCGCGACAGCCGGGCCGAAACCGACCTGGCCGCGCAGGTTGCGGTACCAGTACGCGCCGTCCAGCACACCCGCCTGGTCCACCCACTCGCCGGTCACCGTCGAGTAGAACGGCACCATCGGCGCCTGCGCGTTCACCCCGGCGAGCGTGTCGGCGAGGATCTCGCGGATGTCCTCCACGTGCCGGGTGTGCGAGGCGTAGTCCACCGCCACCCGCCGCACCCGCACACCCTCCGCCGACAGGGCCTCCAGTGCCTCGTCCAGCGCCCCCGCATCACCCGCGATCACGACGGAGGACGGACCGTTGACAGCCGCCACCTCCACGCGATCCGCC
>BNBX01000021.1 GCA_014656175.1 Streptomyces werraensis | reverse complement strand
GGGTGCACACATCACGAGAGCGGAACATCGGGAGGAATAGTCCCGACGTTCACAGCGTCCTCGCTATGTTTTCTTCAAAGGAACCTCGACCATCCGAACCGGATGGACGGGGTATCAACATATCTGGCGTTGACTTTTGGCACGCTGTTGAGTTCTCAAGGAACGGACGCTTCCTTTGTACTCACCCTCTCGGGCTTTCCTCCGGGCGCTTCCCTTCGGTCTTGCGTTTCCGACTCTATCAGATCTTTCCGATCCGATTTCCTCGGTGCTTTCCAGGTCAACGCTTTCGCGCTTTCCTTTCCGGCGGATCCGACTTTATCAGAGATTCTGAGCCGGTTTTCCCACCCTCGCCGGGCACTGGTGTCCGACCGCATGAAGTGGTCGGGTGCCCCCTCGGGAGGAGTTGTAAACGTACTGGAGCGGGGCGCCCCGATGCAAATCGAGGTGCCCCGCTGCCGGTTGACGCGTGCGTGGAGTCCGACGGTCCGTCAGACCTCGACCACCACGGGCAGGATCATCGGCCGGCGCCGGTAGGTGTCGGACACCCACTTGCCCAGCGTGCGGCGGATGAGCTGCTGCAGCTGGTGGGGTTCGACGACCCCGTCCTGCGCCGAGCGCTCGAGCGTCTCCGTGATCCGCGGGACGACATCGCCGAACGCGGAGTCCTCGATACCGGAGCCGCGGGCTTGGATGTGCGGTCCGCCGGTGATCTTTCCGGTGGAGGCGTCCATGACCACGAAGACCGAGATGATGCCCTCGTCGCCGAGGATCTTGCGGTCCTTGAGCGCCGGTTCGCCGACGTCGCCGACCGAGAGGCCGTCGACGTAGACGTAGCCCGCCTGGACCTTGCCGGAGATCTTGGCCTTACCCTGCACGAGGTCGACGACCACGCCGTCCTCGGCGATGACGATGCGGTCGTGCGGGACGCCGGTGAGGGCGCCGAGCTCGGCGTTGGCGCGCAGATGGCGCCACTCGCCGTGAACCGGCATCAGGTTCTTAGGGCGGCAGATGTTGTAGAAGTACAGCAGCTCGCCGGCCGAGGCGTGTCCGGAGACGTGCACCTTGGCGTTGCCCTTGTGGACGACGTTGGCGCCCCAGCGGGTCAGGCCGTTGATCACGCGGTAGACCGCGTTCTCGTTGCCGGGGATCAGTGACGACGCCAGGATCACCGTGTCGCCCTCGACGATGCGGATCTGGTGGTCGCGGTTGGCCATGCGGGACAGCGCGGCCATCGGCTCGCCCTGGGAGCCCGTGCAGACCAGGACCACCTCACTGTCGGGGAGGTCGTCGAGCGTCTTGACGTCCACGACCAGCCCCGGCGGGACCTTCAGATAGCCGAGGTCGCGGGCGATGCCCATGTTGCGCACCATCGAGCGGCCGACGAAGGCGACCCGGCGGCCGTACTCGTGGGCCGCGTCCAGGATCTGCTGGATGCGGTGGACGTGGCTGGCGAAGCTGGCCACGATGATCCGCTTGCGGGCGCCGGCGAAGACCTGGCGCAGCACGCCCGAGATGTCACGCTCGGGCGGGACGAAGCCCGGGACCTCGGCGTTCGTGGAGTCGGAGAGGAGGAGGTCGATGCCCTCCTCGCTGAGCCGGGCGAACGCGTGCAGGTCGGTGAGGCGGCTGTCCAGCGGAAGCTGGTCCATCTTGAAGTCGCCCGTGTGCACCGCCATGCCGGCGGGTGTGCGGATGGCGACGGCCAGCGCGTCCGGGATGGAGTGGTTGACCGCCACGAACTCGCAGTCGAAGGGACCGATGCGCTCGCGCTGCCCCTCCGCCACCTGGAGGGTGTAAGGGCGGATGCGGTGCTCCTGGAGCTTGGCCTCGATGAGGGCGAGGGTGAGCTTGGAGCCGATCAGCGGGATGTCCGGCTTCTCGCGCAGAAGATACGGGACGCCGCCGATGTGGTCCTCGTGGCCATGGGTGAGGACGATGCCCTCGATGTCGTCGAGACGGTCCCGGATGGACGAGAAGTCGGGCAGGATCAGGTCGATTCCGGGCTGCTCCTCCTCGGGGAAGAGCACTCCGCAGTCGACGATCAGCAGGCGGCCTCCGTACTCGAAGACCGTCATGTTGCGGCCGATCTCGCCCAGGCCACCGAGCGGGGTGACCCGCAGGCCGCCTTCGGGGAGCGGCGGGGGCGGGCCGAGTTCAGGATGCGGATGACTCAAAAGACTCTCCTCACCACACGCGCCACGTACCGGTTGGGCACGTGGCGCGCATGACGTTCGTGCAGAAGCAGTTGTGGTTGGGGATGCGGGCACCGGTGGCCCGCGTATTCAGTTGTGGAGTCGATCTGCGCGCCCGGGGCGCGCGAAGTCTGATTACTGGAGTTGTACCCCGCCTGCGGCAAGATCGATCTTGAGCTGCTCGATCTCCTCGGGCGTGCACTCGACCATGGGGGCGCGCAGAGGGCCTGCGGGGAGGCCCTTGAGCGCGAGCGCCGCCTTGGTGGTCATGACGCCCTGGGTGCGGAACATGCCCGTGTAGACGGGGAGCAGCTTCTGGTGGATCTCGGTGGCCTTCTGGACGTCGCCGGAGGTGTACGCCTCGACCAGGGCGCGCAGCTCGGGGGTGACGACGTGGCCGACGACGGAGACGAAGCCGACCGCGCCGATGGAGAGCAGCGGCAGGTTGAGCATGTCGTCGCCGGAGTACCAGGCGAGTCCGGAGCGTGCGATGGCCCAGCCGGCGCGGCCGAGGTCGCCCTTGGCGTCCTTGTTGGCGACGATGCGCGGGTGCTCGGCGAGGCGGACGATCGTCTCGGTGCTGATGGGGACGCCACTGCGGCCGGGGATGTCGTAGAGCATCACGGGCAGCTCGGCGGCGTCGGCGACGGCCGTGAAGTGCCGGTAGAGGCCCTCCTGCGGGGGCTTGTTGTAGTAGGGCGTGACGACCAGCAGGCCGTGGGCGCCGGCGCGCTCCGCGGCGCGGGCCAGCTCCATGCTGTGGTGGGTGTCGTTGGTGCCGACACCGGCCACGACGTGGGCGCGGTCGCCTACCGCCTCCACGACCGCCCGTACGAGATCCGCTTTCTCCGCGTCGCTGGTGGTGGGGGACTCGCCGGTGGTGCCGTTGACGATCAGGCCGTCGTTGCCTGCGTCCACCAGGTGGGTGGCGAGCCGCTGTGCGCCGTCGAGGTCGAGTGCGCCGTCCGCCGTGAAGGGCGTGACCATGGCGGTGAGGACCCGCCCGAAGGGGGTCTGCGGAGTCGAGGTCGGAGCCATGGGTTACACGCTACTCGTTGCTCAGGTCGGGGTCTTCCCTCGGGGGAGGCGACGGAGGGGTGCGAAAGGGGGACCCGGCACTGCCTGCTCGGGGGTTCAGGCAGTGCCGGGCCCGTTTGATCAGGCTAGATGAAACTCACGAAATGCCGCAATACGGACACTTCGCGCGGCTGATGCGTACATCTGTGCTCGCCTGCCGCGCCGGGACGCGGGACGGCGCCCGTTACGGGGCGACGCGACCGTTGGCGTTGAAGGCGGCGTAGGTGAGCGGCATCAGGCGGGCCCACTCGGCTTCCATCTTCTCGCCGACCATCTCGATCTCCCGCTGCGGGAAGGACGGCACCTTGGCCAGCTCGTGCTGGGTGCGCAGGCCGAGGAAGTGCATCAGCGAGCGGGCGTTGCAGGTCGCGTACATCGACGAGTAGAGGCCGACGGGGAGGACCGAGCGGGCGACCTCGCGGGCCACGCCGGCGGCCAGCATCTCCTGGTACGCCTCGTAGGACTGCCGGTACGAGTCCTCCATGGCTCGTCCGACGAGTTCCTGCTGGTCGGCGGTGCCGTCGACGAAGCGGTACTTGCCGGGGCGGCCCTCCTGGACCAGCTTGCGGTCGGCGTCCGGGACGTAGAAGACCGGCTGGAGCTCCCGGTAGCGGCCCGACTCCTCGTTGTACGACCAGCCGACCCGGTGCCGCATGAACTCGCGGAAGACGAAGATCGGGGCGCTGACAAAGAAGGTCATCGAGTTGTGCTCGAAGGGGCTGCCGTGCCGGTCCCGCATCAGGTAGTTGATCAGGCCCTTGGACCGCTCGGGGTCCTTCCGCAGCTCGTCCAGGGACTGCTCGCCGAGTGTCGAGACGCGGGCGGCGAACAGCACGTCGGCGTCGGACGCGGTGTGCTTCACCAGCTCGACGGTCACATCGCTGCGGAAACTCGGCTTGAGGTCGTCGGCAGGGGTGTCGGTCACGAGCAGAGGGTCCTTCCATCACTTCTGGGGCGCGGCCCACTCTACGGCGCGGACGCGGGGCCGTCCGGACCCCCGAGGGTGGTGACCGGTGACACAGATCGATAGCCTCACCGGGCACAGCCCCTGCATGGATCGAGTGAGGACCACCGTGCCCCTGCCCTTCCTGACGGCCGACAGCACCTTCGACACGACGGACGACGTCGCGCTGCCGTACGACGACCGGGACCGCTGGCGGCGTCCCTACCGGCCCGGCCCCTGGCGCGTGGGCGCGGCCGCGGTCCTGCTGCTGCTCGCCTCGTTCGTGCTGTTCTCGTCCGTGATCATCGCGGCGACGGCCACGCCCGCGTCGGCGGCCACCGTGTTCGGGTTCGCGCTGGTCATCGTGGTGGCCGCGCTGCGGCTGCTGCGCATGGGGGTGTGGGTGAGCGCCCGTGGGGTGCGCCACGTGACGTTCCTCGCCACGCGGACGACCGCCTGGGACCAGGTCGCCTCCGTGCGCACGGTGCAGCAGCCGGTGCGCTGGCTGGGGCTGCCGAGGACCGTGCAGGGGCAGGCGCTCGTGATGAACCGGCGGGGCCGCTCGTCCGACGGGCAGGCGCCGGTGCTGACCTCGCACAACGCGGACTTCCTGGGGAGGGACCCGCTGGCCTTCGACCGCGCGGCCGACACCGTCGAGGCGTGGGCGGACGAGTACGGGCGCGCCTGATGCCCGCCCGCGCGCTCAGGAGGCGGTCTTGCGCAGGGCGATGGCCCGCTGCATCGCCTTGCGGGCGCGCGGGGTGTCCCGGGCGTCGTGGTAGGCCACGGCGAGCCGGAACCAGCTGCGCCAGTCGTCGGGCGCGTCCTCCGTCTCGGCCTTGCGCAGCGCGAAGACCTCGTCGGCCGACTCGCGGTCGATGCGGCCGCTGGGCAGCCGCCTGAGATTGTCCACGGGCAGGCCGCCCTCGGCGTCCAGCTCGGCGGCGAGCCGGTTGGCGTCCCGGACGAACTGGGTGTTCTTCCAGAGGAACCACACACCGATGACCGGCAGGATCAGCACGGCCACCCCGAAGGTGACCGTGAGAAGCGTGCCGGCCTTGATGAGCAGCACGCCGCGGCTGCCGACCAGGACGAAGTAGACGACCAGGACGGCGGCCGTGAGGGCGTAGGAGATCTTCGCGCGCATGGGGTGGGACCGGCTCAGTTCAGGTCGAGGAAGTGTTCCAGGCCGAAGGTGAGGCCGGGAGTGGTCACCACGCGGCGCACGCCGAGCAGGATGCCCGGCATGAAGCTGCTGTGGTGCAGGGAGTCGTGGCGGACGGTGAGGGTCTCGCCCTCCGCGCCGAGCAGGACCTCCTGGTGGGCGAGGAGGCCGCGCAGCCGGACCGCGTGCACCGGGACCCCGTCGACGTCCGCGCCGCGGGCGCCGTCCAGGGCGGTGGCCGTGGCGTCCGGGGCGGGGGCGCTGCCGGCCTGGCGGCGGGCCTCGGCGATGAGCTGGGCGGTGCGCGTGGCGGTGCCGCTGGGGGCGTCCACCTTGTTGGGGTGGTGCAGCTCCACGACCTCGACGGACTCGAAGTACGGGGCGGCGATCTGGGCGAACTTCATGGTCAGCACGGCGCCGATGGAGAAGTTCGGGGCGATGAGCACGCCCGTCTCCGGGGACTGGTCGAGCCAGCCCTTCAGCTGCGCGAGGCGGTCGTCGGTCCAGCCGGTGGTGCCGACCACCGCGTGGATGCCGTGGCGTACGCAGAAGTCGAGGTTGCCCATGACCGAGGCGGGGGTGGTCAGCTCGACGGCGACCTGGGCGCCGGTCTCGGCGAGGGTCTCCAGCTTGTCGCCCCGGCCGAGGGCGGCGACCAGTTCCATGTCCTCGGCGGCCTCGACCGCCCGTACCGCCTCGGAGCCGATCCGGCCCTTGGCGCCGAGGACCGCCACGCGCAGCTTGCTCATGTCTGTTGCTTCCTTACCGGGTGTGGTGCCGGGGTGGGTCAGGCGACGGCCTCGTGCAGCCGGGCCGCCTGCTTGTCCTTCAGCGGGCCGATGACCGACAGGGAGGGCCGCCGTCCCAGGATGTCCCGGGCGACCGAGCGCACGTCGTCCGGAGTGACCGAGGCTATCCGGGACAGCATGTCGTCGACCGACATCTGCTCGCCCCAGCACAGCTCGCTCTTGCCGATACGGTTCATCAGCGCGCCGGTGTCCTCCAGGCCGAGGACGGTGGAGCCCCTGAGCTGGCCGATGGCCCGCTCGATCTCGTCGTCGGGCAGCCCGTGCTCGGCGACCCGGTCCAGCTCGTCGCGGCAGATCTTCAGCACGTCGTGCACCTGGGAGGGCCGGCAGCCCGCGTACACCCCGAACAGACCGCAGTCGGCGAAGCCCGAGGTGTACGAGTACACGCTGTAGGCCAGGCCCCGCTTCTCGCGGACCTCCTGGAACAGGCGGGAGGACATGCCGCCGCCGAGGGCGGTGTTCAGCACGCCGAGGGCCCAGCGCCGCTCGTCGGTGCGGGCGAGACCCGGCATGCCGAGCACGATGTGCGCCTGCTCCGTCTTGCGGCCGAGCAGCTCCACGCGCCCGGCGGTGCGCAGGGCGCGCCGGCCGCCGCGCGGGGCGATCGGCTGCGCCCCGGGGTCCTTGAGCGCGCCGGCCTTCTCGAAGGCGGCGCGGACCCGGCGGACGACCTTGTCGTGGTCGACGTTGCCGGCGCAGGCGACCACCAGGTGGGTGGGGTCGTAATGCTTCTTGTAGAAGCGGCGGATGCGGTCGGCCGTCAGGGCGTTGACCGTGTCGACCGTGCCGAGGACGGGGCGGCCGAGGGGGTTGTCGCCGAACATCGTGTGCGCGAAGAGGTCGTGCACGCAGTCGCCCGGGTCGTCCTCGGTCATCGCGATCTCTTCGAGGATGGCGCCGCGCTCGACGTCGACGTCCTCCTCACGGATCACCGATCCGGTCAGCATGTCGCACACCACGTCGATGGCGAGCGGCAGGTCGGTGTCGAGCACGCGCGCGTAGTAGCACGTGTACTCCTTGGCCGTGAACGCGTTCATCTCGCCGCCGACGGCGTCGATGGCCGCGGAGATGTCCAGCGCGGAGCGGGTGGCCGTGCCCTTGAAGAGCAGGTGCTCCAGGTAGTGGGTGGCGCCGTTGAGGGCCGGGGTCTCGTCGCGGGAGCCGACGTGCGCCCAGATGCCGAAGGTCGCCGAGCGGACCGAGGGCAGGGTCTCGGTGACGATGCGCAGTCCGCCCGGGAGGGTGGTCCTGCGGACCGTGCCGATGCCGTTCTCGCCCTTGATGAGGGTTTGGGTACGGGCGACGGCCCGCGCCTCCGAGGAGGTGCGGGCCGTCGCCTTGGAGCCACGGGACGTCACTTGTCGGCGTCGTCCTTCTTGTCGTCGTCCTCGCCCTCGATCACGGGGATCAGGGAGAGCTTGCCGCGGGAGTCGATCTCGGCGATCTCGACCTGGACCTTGTGGCCCACGCCGAGGACGTCCTCGACGTTCTCCACACGCTTGCCGCCGGCCAGCTTGCGGATCTGCGAGATGTGCAGCAGACCGTCCTTGCCGGGGAGCAGGGAGACGAACGCGCCGAAGGTCGTGGTCTTGACGACCGTGCCCAGGTAGCGCTCGCCGACCTCGGGCATCGTCGGGTTGGCGATGCCGTTGATCGTGGCGCGGGCGGCCTCGGCGGCCGGGCCGTCGGCGGCGCCGATGTAGATCGTGCCGTCGTCCTCGATCGTGATCTCGGCGCCGGTGTCCTCCTGGATCTGGTTGATCATCTTGCCCTTGGGGCCGATGACCTCGCCGATCTTGTCGACCGGGATCTTCACGGTGATGATCCGCGGCGCGTTGGGGGACATCTCGTCCGGCGTGTCGATCGCTTCCATCATCACGTCGAGGATGTGGAGGCGGGCGTCACGGGCCTGCTTGAGGGCGGCGGCCAGGACGGAGGCGGGGATGCCGTCCAGCTTGGTGTCGAGCTGGAGGGCGGTCACGAACTCCTTGGTGCCGGCGACCTTGAAGTCCATGTCGCCGAAGGCGTCCTCCGCACCGAGGATGTCGGTGAGGGTGACGTAGTGCGTCTCGCCCTCGATCTCCTGGGAGATCAGGCCCATGGCGATACCGGCGACGGGGGCCTTCAGCGGCACACCGGCGTTCAGCAGCGACATGGTGGAGGCGCACACGGAGCCCATGGACGTCGAGCCGTTGGAGCCGAGGGCCTCGGACACCTGACGGATCGCGTAGGGGAACTCCTCGCGGGTCGGCAGGACCGGGATCAGGGCGCGCTCGGCGAGGGCGCCGTGACCGATCTCGCGGCGCTTCGGGGAGCCGACGCGGCCGGTCTCGCCGGTGGAGTACGGCGGGAAGTTGTAGTTGTGCATGTAGCGCTTGCGGGTCACCGGGGAGAGGGTGTCCAGCTGCTGCTCCATGCGCAGCATGTTCAGCGTGGTGACGCCCAGGATCTGGGTCTCACCGCGCTCGAACAGCGCCGAGCCGTGCACGCGCGGGATGGCCTCGACCTCGGCGGCCAGGGTGCGGATGTCGGTGACACCGCGGCCGTCGATGCGCTTCTTCTCCTTGATGACGCGCTCGCGCACCAGGGACTTGGTCAGCGCGCGGTACGCGGCGGAGATCTCCTTCTCGCGGCCCTCGAACTCCGGCAGGAGCTTCTCGGCGGCGAGCTGCTTGACGCGGTCCAGCTCGGCCTCGCGCTCCTGCTTGCCGGCGATGGTGAGCGCCTGGGCGAGCTCGGGCTTGACGGCGGCGGTGAGCGCCTCCAGGACGTCGTCCTGGTAGTCGAGGAAGATCGGGAACTCGGCGGTCGGCTTGGCGGCCTTCGCGGCGAGGTCGGCCTGGGCCTTGCAGAGCACCTTGATGAAGGGCTTCGCGGCGTCCAGACCGGCGGCGACGACCTCCTCGGTCGGCGCCTCGGCGCCGCCCTCGACGAGCTTGATCGTCTTCTCGGTGGCCTCGGCCTCGACCATCATGATCGCGACGTCGCCGTCCTCGAGGGTGCGGCCCGCGACGACCATGTCGAAGACGGCGTCCTCGAGCTCGGTGTGCGTCGGGAAGGCGACCCACTGGCCGCGGATCAGCGCGACGCGGACGCCGCCGATCGGGCCGGAGAAGGGCAGGCCGGCCAGCTGCGTGGACGCGGAGGCGGCGTTGATCGCCACGACGTCGTACAGGTGGTCGGGGTTGAGCGCCATGATCGTGGCGACGACCTGGATCTCGTTGCGCAGGCCCTTCTTGAAGGACGGGCGCAGCGGGCGGTCGATCAGACGGCAGGTGAGGATGGCGTCCTCGGAGGGACGGCCCTCACGGCGGAAGAACGAGCCGGGGATCTTCCCGGCCGCGTACATCCGCTCCTCGACGTCCACCGTGAGGGGGAAGAAGTCGAGCTGGTCCTTGGGGTTCTTGGAAGCGGTGGTGGCCGACAGCACCATGGTGTCGTCGTCCAGGTAGGCCACGGCGGAGCCGGCGGCCTGACGGGCCAGGCGGCCCGTCTCGAAGCGGATGGTGCGGGTGCCGAAGGAGCCGTTGTCGATGACGGCTTCGGCGTAGTGGGTCTCGTTCTCCACCAGCAAATTCTCCGTTACTTGTCGTCTTTCGTCCCGCTCGCCCGTGTGGCGGGGGGACGGGGCGGAGAAGCGCTCCACTGGTGCGGGCCGGTCTTCGATCGAAGCACCCGGGGTTGACTCTCCCGGGGGCCACTACCGAGGACCGGCGGCGGCGAGGTGCGCTTCCCCTCGTACGGGGGACGTCGTGGGTGACGTCCGGGGTGGACGCCGGAGTGACGTCCGGGTGGACGTCAGGGTGACGTCCGTTGTGATGGTCCGTGGATCGCATACCCGATGCGACGCCGGTCATCACGCTGAGTCCTGCTTCTTGCGTTCTTGCGTTGTGCTACCACACTACAAAGGCGTGGTGACACTCCGCACGTACAGCAAAGGGAGCGGCCCCCTTGTCCCGGGAACCGCTCCCTCCACGGCGTCTTACTTGGCGCCCGCCGCACCGCGGCGGATGCCGAGGCGCTCGACCAGCGTACGGAAGCGCTGGATGTCCTTCTTGGCGAGGTACTGCAGCAGCCGGCGGCGCTGACCGACGAGGATCAGCAGGCCACGGCGGGAGTGGTGGTCGTGCTTGTGGGTCTTCAGGTGCTCCGTCAGGTCGGAGATCCGACGGGACAGCAGAGCGACCTGGACCTCGGGGGAGCCGGTGTCACCCTCCTTGGTGCCGAACTCGGAGATGATCTGCTTCTTCACTGCGGCGTCGAGCGACACGCGTACTCCTCGTGATCTGTGAGTGGCCACCGAGTGCCCCCGGTCTGCTTCTCGGGGGGTCTTCCATGACTCGGAAGGCGGGGATCCGCTGGGCGCGGCCTCCAGAGCAGGTGGCTCCGGGGGTGCGTACACATACGGCCGTCGCCCAGAGTACCAGGTGGTGACGGGCCGCTTTCCCCCGGTCGGTGGAACCCGTCGGAAGGGAAGGGGCAGGCCACTAGGGTGAGCGCTCGGATCGATCGTACGTCGGGAAGGGGTCGCTGGGGCATGGCGGAGACGGCTGAGGAGATCAAGGCACGCAAGGAGCGGGAGAAGAACGAGCTCTACGCCCTCGACATCTCCGGTGTCGAGTGGCACAGCGCGCCGGGCACGGAGGAGCACGAGGAGCGGGTGGAGATCGCGTACCTGCCCGGCGGCGCCGTGGCCATGCGGTCCTCCCTCGACCCGGACACGGTCCTGCGGTACACCGAGGCGGAGTGGCGCGCGTTCGTGCTGGGCGCGCGCGACGGGGAGTTCGACCTGGAGCCGACGGAGCGCGAGGCGTAGTCGTCTGCCTGAGGACGCGGCGCCCGACGGGGATCCGTCGGGCGCCGTCCCGCGTCATCCGGTCAGGGACCGCACCGTGTGGCCATAGACGCCGAAGACGGCCGGCGCCAGAGACACCAGCGTGAGCAGCACGAAGCCCTCCGCGATCTCCAGGAACCGGCCCCCGAGGGGAGTGGGGCCGCTGCGCGACGCCTTCAGGCCGATGACGGTGATCAGCGCGGACGCAGCGGCGATGGCGCCGACCGGCCAGACCGCGCGGAGGTCGAGGCCGGTGCGGTCCCCCGCCGGCGCGTCCCGGACCAGGGCGTTCGGCGGGTCGAGCCCGAGGCCCAGGCCGAGCGCGACCAAGGAGGCAAGTCCGGCGGCCAGGAGCGTGGCGACCTGCGCGGTGGGTCTACGAGCGGAAGCCCGACGCCCAGTCCTACGCGTCCGCAGAGGCGCCGGCTCGGCAACTGGCCCCGCTGCGAGTGGCCTCGGGCGGAGACGATGACGAACCCCTGCTGGCCAACCTGGCGTTCACAGACCTGCTGACGACACAGACCCGCAGGGGCCCGTCAACTACGGCGTGCCGACACGTACGGATGCGGCGGCGAGGGCGGGCGGGCCGCCCGGGACGCGGCCGTTCGGCGGGCGCAGGGCTCGTTGCGGTCCGGTTTCGGGCTGTTCGGGCCTCGCCACGGCCGGTACACCCTGTCCGCGGACGACCTGGACGGCCTCGCGCTGCCCATCGGGGACGACGGTGTCGTCGTCGGGGTGGACGCGCAAGGGCAGCCCGCCGTCCTCGGGTTGAGCCGGCCCACGCCGTACGACGTCGTGCTCATCGGTGGTCTGTGGACGGCCCAGGTGCTCACGCTGCGGGCCGCGGCGAACGGCGCCCGGGTGGCCGTGGAGACCGGCAGGCCCCAGGCCTGGACGCAGATGGCGCACGCCAGGGGCGGCGGCCCCGTCGCGCCCCGGCTGGTCCGGCAGGCCCGGCTGTGGGTGTTCAGCGGGTATCTCCGGACGAGGCCGCGGAACTGGGGCGTGCCATGGGGCTGCACCGTCCCGACGTCGACGCCCTGCCGACCCTCGTCGACGGTGTCACCCTGTGGCGTTCCGACCGCGACCGGCAGTACGTGACGACGCAGCCGACCGACGCGGAAGTGGGGCTGCTCGGTACGCCCCGGCGGATGGACTGACGTCCGGGACCGGTACGACCCCGGGGGCGCAGCGGGTGACGCGTGATCAGCGCCTTCTTGCGTCCGGTGAGTTCCTTGTGGTCGGCGCGACTTCGTCCCGATTCCGGGAGGGCGGGCCTCCCGGGGTGACGGTCGTGGTGACTAGGCTGGTACCGGTGTGACGCCAGAACCTGTCGTACGGGTACGGGCGTCCTGACGGGGAGGGCAGATGGTCGCCCCCAGCACGGCACAAGGGTGCTCGACCAACCAGGAGGAACTGTGAGCAGCGATCGGGACGGTACGCACGGGAGCTGGGTGACCCCCGGCGATGACCAGCCCGACGCGGAGTCCGCCGTCGAGACGACGGGCGAGTTCACCATCGACTACGCGCCGCCGGCCTGGTACACGCAGAACGCCTCGGAGACGTCTTCCTCGGCCTCGGCCGCCGGTTCCTCCGCCTCCGACTCCGGTTCGGGGTCCGGGTCCGGTGACTCGTCCGGTTCTCCTGCGGGTTCCGGTGATGCGGGCGCTTCGGCGGGTTCTTCCTCCTTGTCCGCCGGGGCGATTCCGCCCCTGCCGGGGCTGACTCCGCCTCCCCACGCCATGGGTGCCTCCGGGCCGTCCGCCCTTCCGACGCCTCCCGCGCCGGCTCCCGGGGCGCCCTTCACTCCGCCCGCGCCTGCGCCCGCTCCGGGCGCCCCGTTCACGCCGCCCGCGCCCGGGCCCGGTGCGCCGTTCACACCTCCCCCGCCGCCCTCCGGCGGACCTGTCGCCGTGCCCCGGCTGCCGGTCGGCAGCGGTTTCGAGCCTCAGCGGCCGGAGCCTGACGCACAGGAGGGGAAGGAACCCGAGACGGCTTCCTCGGAGGCTTCTCCGTCTCCTGCCGCCGTGCCCGTCATGCCGGTCGGGCATGAGCCGTCGCAGCACATCGAGCCCTCCGACGGCACCGACAAGGGCGACATCGAGAGCGGCGCCACGATTCGTTTCTCCGCCGCCGCCCTGAAGCGTGAGATCGCTGAGCGCGATGCGGCCGCCGAGGCGGAGAAGAGCGAGGAGGAGGACGCCTCCGGGTCCGACGACGGGGCCGAGTCCGTCTCCGAGTCCGTTCCCGACTCCGACAGCCGCACCGGCACCAGCACCGGCACCGGCACCGGCACCGGCAGCTCCGAGGCTTCGGTCGAGCCTGTTGTCGCGGAGGACGAGGCTTCCGACGACTCGTCCGAGTCCGACGACGACGCAGGCGGGCGTGAGGGGCTCGACGTCGACTCCTTCGGCCCCGAGGACGTCGAGAACGCCACTGCGGACGGTGAGAACGGCGAGGACGACGCGTCCACTGACGTGGAGGACGACGTTCCGGCAGCTTCCGAGGACGCGGAGGAGGACGAGGGCGAGGACGAGCCCCAGGACTCCGTGCCGTCCGACGACGATGCCGAGGACTCCGTCCCCACCGGCGCGGACGAGCAGAACGACGAACCCGAGGATGCCGTTCCGGGGCCGGTCGACGCGCCACAGGCGCCTTCGGCTCCGCCCGCGTTCCCGAGTGCTCCGCCGGCGGTAGGCGACTGGTCCGTGCAGCCGCCTCAGCCGCAGGCGCCGGAAGGTGGCGCGCCCGCTCCGCAGACGCCGTTCCAGCCGCAGGCTCCCCAGCCGGCGCCGGCTGCCTGGAACCCCCCGCCGGTTCCTCCGGCGCAGCCGGCAGCGGCGGCCCAGGCACCGACGCCGCCCACACCCCCCGCCGGGTACGGCTTCCCGCAGCCCGCCGTACCGGGGCAGCAGGCCGAGCCGTCGGCGCCCACTGCCCAGCAGCCGCCCCAGACGCCGACGCCGCCCACACCCCCGGCCGGCTACGGCTTCCCACCCGCCGGGCCCGCACAACCGCCCGCCCAGCAGCCCGGATACGGCTTCCCGCAGCCTCCCGCCCAGCCGCAGCCGGGTGCTCCCAACCCGCCCGCCGGATACGGCTTCCCCCAGCCCGGTCCCGCCGCCGGCGCTCCGGCTGCGGCCACTCCCCCGGCCCAGCCCAGCGGTTACGGCTTCCCCCAGCAGCCCACCCCGCCCGCACAGCCGCAGCCGCAGCCCGAACAGCTCCAGCAGGCCCATCCCGGCGTCCCGCCTCAGGCACAGCCCCCGCAGGCGCCTCAGGGACCGCAGGCCCCCCAGGCTCCGCAGCCGCCCGTCGACCCGCGGACCGGCACCGCCTGGCCGCAGCCCGTGCAGCACGATCAGCGGCAGCCGGTCAACCCCGGTGCCGCGCCCCTCGGTTACACGGCTGCCGTCGAGCTGTCGTCGGACCGCCTGCTCAACAGCAAGAAGCAGAAGGCGAAGAGCAGCCGTCCCGCGGCCGGCGGGTCGCGGTTCAAGCTGGGCGGTAAGAAGGAGGAGGCCGAGCGGCAGCGGAAGCTGGAGCTGATCCGCACACCGGTGCTGTCCTGCTACCGCATCGCCGTCATCAGCCTCAAGGGCGGCGTAGGCAAGACGACCACCACCACCGCGCTCGGCGCCACGCTCGCCAGCGAGCGGCAGGACAAGATCCTGGCGATCGACGCCAACCCGGACGCCGGTACGCTCGGCCGCCGTGTGCGGCGCGAGACCGGGGCCACCATCCGCGACCTCGTCCAGGCGATCCCGTACCTCAACTCCTACATGGACATCCGGCGGTTCACGTCGCAGGCGCCCTCCGGTCTGGAGATCATCGCCAACGACGTCGACCCCGCCGTCTCCACGACGTTCAACGACGAGGACTACCGGCGCGCGATCGACGTGCTCGGCAAGCAGTACCCGATCATCCTCACCGACTCCGGTACCGGCCTGCTGTACTCCGCCATGCGCGGGGTGCTGGACCTCGCCGACCAGCTCATCATCATCTCCACGCCGTCCGTGGACGGTGCGAGCAGCGCCAGCACGACGCTGGACTGGCTCTCCGCGCACGGGTACGCGGACCTCGTGTCCCGGTCCCTGACCGTCATCTCCGGTGTGCGCGAGACCGGCAAGATGATCAAGGTCGAGGACATCGTGTCGCACTTCGAGACGCGCTGCCGCGGTGTGATCGTCGTGCCGTTCGACGAGCACCTGGCCGCCGGCGCCGAGGTCGACCTCGACATGATGCGGCCCAAGGTGCGCGAGGCGTACTTCAACCTCGCGGCGATGGTCGCCGAGGACTTCGTCCGGCACCAGCAGTCGCACGGGCTCTGGACGTCCGACGGCAACCCGCCGCCGGTCGCCGCCCCGCCCATGCCGGGCCAGCCGGTCCCGGGCCAGCCCTACCCCGGTCAGCCCGCGCCGGGACCGTACGTGCCGGGTCAGGCCGTCCCCGGCCAGCCGGGTGGGTACCCGCAGCAGCAGCCTCAGCCGCCGCAGCACCCCCAGCAGGCCCCGCAGGCGCCTCACGCACCGCAGCCCCACCCGGGCCAGCCCTACGCCCAGCCGGGTCAGCCGGGACAGCCGGGATACCCGGGTCAACCCCCGGCCCAGCCCGGCCACCCCGCCCAGCCGCCGGCGCAGCCGGGCCCGCAGCCCTACCCCCCGTACCCCGGCCAGCCCGGCCCCGCCCCGCAGTAGGGCACAGCCCGGCCCCGCCCCGCATGGCCCCGCACATGAAAGCGGCCCCTCCGAACGAGGGGCCGCTTTCACGTACCGACCGCTGAGGCGGCACGCCGATTCCTTGGAGGGACCTCAGGCGTCCTTGTCCTGCCCGGCGTCCTGCTCGGCGGCCGCGACGAGCTCCTTGCACCGGGCGACGTCCCGCCCCATCTGCGCCAGCAGATCGTCCAGCGTGTCGAACTTCGCCTGGCCGCGCACGAACGCCAGGAAGTCCACGGCGACGTGCAGCCCGTACAGGTCGAGGCCCACGCGGTCGATGGCGTACGCCTCGACGGTCCGCTCGGTGCCGTCGAACTGCGGGTTGGTGCCGACGGAGATCGCTGCCGGCATCGCCTCGCCCTGCGCGTGCAGCCAGCCCGCGTACACCCCGTCGGCGGGGATCGCGGTGTGCGGGAGCGTCTCGACGTTGGCCGTGGGGAAGCCGAGGTCACGGCCGCGCTGGGCGCCGCGGACGACGACGCCCTCCACGCGGTGCGGGCGGCCCAGGATCTCGGCGGCGCCCTCGACCTGGCCCTCGGCGACCAGCCGGCGGGTGAGGGTGGAGGAGAACGGCTCGCCGCCGCCCGCCTCGCCGGACACGTACAGGTCGACGACCTCGACCTCGAAGTCGTACACCTTGCCCTGCTCGGCGAGGAACTGCACCGTGCCCGCGGCCTTGTGGCCGAAGCGGAAGTTGGGGCCCTCGACGACGGCCTTGGCGTGCAGCTTGTCGACCAGCACCTTGACCACGAACTCGGCCGGCGACAGCTTCGAGAACTCGGTGGTGAAGGGCAGCACCAGCACCGCGTCCACGCCCAGTTCCGCCATGAGCTCCGCGCGCCGGTGGTGCGGGGCGAGCAACGGCGGGTGGCTGCCGGGGCGGACCACCTCGCTGGGGTGCGGGTCGAAGGTGACGACGACCGCGGGGACGCCGAGCGCGCGGGCGCGGTCCACGGCGTGCCTGATGATCAGCTGGTGCCCGCGGTGCACTCCGTCGTAGGAGCCGATGGTGACGACGCTGCGCCCCCAGTCGTGGGGGATGTCCTCCAAGCCACGCCAGCGCTGCACTGTGACTGCTCCTTGTCGAAACCTTGTCGGACGAACCCGAGTCCGTGGACTTCTCTGCGCAGCTCTAAGAGTGCCATGCCGGGTGGCCCCGGCTCGCATCGGCATGGGGGCTGTGTGACCACGTGCACGCGCCGGGTGGTGTCAGACGGGGACGGCCGCGCCCGTCAGCTCGTCGATCACCTCCCGGGTGGCGGGTCCGACGAGCGGTCCCCAGACGTGCGGGGCGTCCGTGAGCCAGCCGGCCACGGCCGCCGCGAGGCCCGGCACATGGCGGGCCAGGTCGGCGAGGGTACGGTCGAGGCGGAGCGCGCCCTCCGCGGTGCGGACGAGCAGCAGTGCCGTGCGGTGGACGAGCACCCGCAGCTCGGGCCCGGTGTTGCGGGCGGCTGCGCGCAGCACCGCGTCGAGCACGCCGTGGTCGGTCTCCCGGTCGAGCAGCGTGTCGAGCAGGCCGCGGCGCAGGGGGCGGGAGGCGGAGGTGCCGGGCGCGGCGAGGACGCCCGCGAGGGCTTGCCGCAGGGGGCGGGGGCCGCCGTCGAGCAGCTCGGTGAGCAGCAGACGCAGCACGGCGCGTGCGGCGGGGCCGAGGTCGAGGCGGCGGTCGGCGTACTCGGCGACGCAGCCGGTCAGCTCGGGCCGCCGGGCCGCCGCCTCCCGCACGAGGGCGGCGACCGGCCGGGCCAGGGCGGGCGTGGTGGCGTCGGCGAGGGCGCGGAAGGTGTCGTCCGGGTCCGCGCCCTGCGTGAGCCGGGTGCGGAAGGCGTCGAGGACGGGCTCGGTGTGGGTGGTGAGGGCGTCGGTGAGCGCGCTCGGCGGGAAGTGCGGGTCGCCGGCCGCGAACCGCTCCAGGGCGCGGGCGAGGTGGCGTCCCCTGCTGTCCGGGTCGCGGACGAGGAGGGCGAGGGCGCCGCCGTGCAGCGCGCGGTCGGCGGTGCGCACCAGGACCGCGAGGGCGGCGTACCGCAGCAGGGTGCGGTCGCCGAGGTCGCGGGCGTACGGCGCGACCCGCAGGCCGTGGGTGACGGCCGCGGCCCGGCGGGCGGGGCGGGGGTCCTCCGCCCAGCGGTCGACGGCCCGGCACAGGACGCCCGGCTCCTCCTCGGCGAGCACGGCGAGGAGTTCGTCGGCGCGCCGGTGCGGGCTGTCGACGAGCGCCTCGGTCAGCGCGTCGGGCGCGGCGTGGCGGTGGGTGTGCAGCAGGGCCTGTGCGGCGGTCGCCACGGTGGCGTGCGGGGTGGCCGGCAGGGGCCGCTCGTCGTCGAACCAGCGGATCAGGTACGGCTGGACGGTCGAGGGGTCGGCGGTGAGCAGTGCGGCGACGGTGTCGAGGAAGCGGGGGCCGCTCTCGCACGGGGGTCCGTCGGCCAGCACCAGGCGGCGCAGCAGGGCGCAGCGCGCCTCCACCGGGAGCCGCAGCCGCGTCCAGAAGGCGGGACCCAGCTCGGGCGGGACGGTCCGCCGCTGCTCCCGCCAGGCCACGACACGGTCGGCGAGCAGGCGCAGCACGTCCGTGTACGGGCCCGCGTCGGGGACGCGGGTGAGGGCGCCGGTCAGCAGGCGGGAGGCCCACCAGGAGCCGGGGTCGGCGTCCAGGGCGTGCGTCAGGTCCGCGAGACGGGAGGCGAGCCGGGCGGGGCCGTGCCGGCGGGCGAGGCACAGCAGGGCCTCGACGACGGGACCGATGCGGTGGCGGGGCAGGGGGTCGGTGTCGGCGGCGGGGGTGTGCACCAGGGTGTGCAGGGCGCTGTCGAGGTCGAGGTGGGCGCCCTGGAGCCAGTCGGCGAGCTCCTCGTGCCCGAACCGGTGGCCGTCCCCGGCCGGGACGAGCAGCCCTTCGGCGAGCACGGCGTCCGCCCATCCGGGCGCCGTGCCGCCGTGCCCCTCCCGTGCGGTCCCTGGTCCGGAAGGGGGGAACAGCTCCTCGAACGAGGCGCGGTCCAGCGCGCCGTCCTCCGTGCCGAGGCAGCGGCGGGCGGCCTCGTGCGCCTTCCCGGCGGCCCGGACGGCCAGACGGCGTACGGCGGTGCCGCGGGCGCCGAGCCCTCCGGCGAGGCGCTGGGCGATCCGCAGGCACGTCAGGTCCAGGTGGGCGGCGAACACGTCGTCGCGGTCCACGGGGCCGTCGGGCGCCGTCGCGGCGACGTTGGATCGGACCTCGGCGAGCAGCCGCAGGGTCAGCGGGTGGGCCGCGTCGGCGTCGGTGACGGCGCCCTCGGGGATGCCGTGGCGGGCGCGGGCCTCGCGGGCCTCGTCGGTGGTGAGGTCGCCGAGGAGCACGCACGGCGGGAGGCCCTCGGGGCCCGAGGCGCCGTGGTGCAGCAGGGCGGGCGGGTAGCCGGCCTCCTCCCAGTGCGCGGCGCCGCAGGACACCACCAGGCGGGTGCCCGTCGCGTGCAGCCGGCGCACGGTCTCCTCGGTCCACGCGGCGCGCCGCCGGTACAGGCCGGGCGGCATCTGCTCGGGGTCGTCGAGGAGCAGCAGCAGGGGGCGGCCGGCTGCGCGGGCGAGCGCGGCGAGACGCTCGGGCGCGAGGTCACCGAAATCCTGCGGCGGGAACGGCAGGGAGCCGGTCACGTCGGCGGCGGCCCGCGCCAGGGCGCGGCGGGCGGCGTCGGCGACCGAGGTGTCGTCCTCGCGCAGGTCGGCCCCGCGCAGCCACAGCGTGGGCAGGCCCGCGCGGTGGCGGCGGGCGGCGAGGGCGGCGAGTTCGGTGCTGCGGCCGCTGCCGGACGGCCCGACGAGGCCCAGGACGGGCGCCTCGCCCCGCTCGAAGGCGTACAGCTCGGCGCGGACACCGGTCCGTCCGACCGGCTCCCCGATCGGCCGCGGGCCGTGGCGGGCCACGGTCGCGGCGGTGAGCCCGGCGACACCGGCGAGGTTGAGGTCGGTCCCGTACGCGGGGACCGTGGCCGCGTTCTCCATGAGCAGCGCGGCGAGGGCGGGGACCGTGGGGCGCAGGGGGACGGCGAAGCCGACGTCGGAGGCGGCGGTGCGCAGCGCGGTGCCGAGGACGCCGACGACGGTGCCGGTCGCCGGGTCGAGCACGGGGCCGCCCGCCGCACCGCCGCCGAGCCGCAGCGCGTCCCGCCCGGCCGTGCCGACGGCCAGCTCGAGGGCGCCGGGGACGCGGTGGGCGCGGTCGGTGGCGGTGTAGGTCACGGTGGTCGTCCCGAGCACCCGGGCCTCGCGCCAGCCACCGGCGGGGATCCGCACGTACGCGCCGGTCGCCACGGTGTCCCGTGAGGTGACGGGGAGCGGGGCGACGCCGAGGTCGCCGCCGCGGACCAGGGCAAGGCCGAGGGCGGGCAGCGGGGTGACGGCGTCGGCGGTCACGATGCTGTGGCGGCCCTCCGCGCCGTGCAGGACGAGGCGGGGCAGGCCGTCGACCGCCTCGTGGCTGGTGATCACGGTGCCGTGACGGTCGGCCACGAAGCCGGTGCCGCGGGGGCGGCCGGCCAGGTCGTGGAGCGCGACCAGCCCGGGGTCCGCGGCGGACCGGAAACGCTCGAGGGCGTACCCCGGGGGGTCGAGCGACGGCATCATGGAGCCTCCTGCCGTGCCGTACCTGGTGCCTTGTCCGTGACCTTAGGGCCCCGAAGATCAGCTGCGCAGTGCGGCCCGGGAACGCGCCCCCTTCCACTCCCCCGCTTCACTCCGAGCGCCCGCACGTGAGGGTGAACAGGGAGGGGGTGATGGATAGACCCTAGGGGTGGGGGAACCGAGGGGGGCCGTGGGGCGGCGCGAGCCGACCCCGTGCCGCGCCGCTCCACGGACGGCCCCTCCCTCGGGGCCGCGCCCCCGGACCTCCCTGGTCGGCCTTGGCGGGCCTCGTCCTCGGACGCCGGACGGCCCGGCGACAGCCCGTCCGGCGTCCGAGGAGCGGGGTCCGGTGCGGAGCCCCGGGAATCCTCACGCGGCGAAGACCGCCACGCTCTTCGCCTTCCCCCGCTGCTCCTCCACGAGCGCCAGGAACCGCCCCTCCGGCCCGAAGACCGCCACCGGCCCCCGGCCGGCGTACTCCTCCGGCATCTCCAGGCGGACGCCGTTCGTCAGCAGCTTGGCACGGCGTTCGTCGACGTCCCAGCGGGGGAACGCGGCCGCCGCGGCCTCGGCGATCGGCATGACCGTCAGCTGCTCCTGGAGCTCGTCCAGGGTCTTCGCCGCGTCCAGCCGGTACGGCCCGACGCGGGTCCGGCGCAGGGCGGTCAGATGGCCGCCGACGCCCAGTCCGGCGCCCAGGTCGCGGGCGAGGGCGCGGATGTAGGTGCCGGAGGAGCAGACGACCGAGACGACCAGGTCCAGCACCGGTGTGCCGTCCTCGGCGACAGCCTCGCGGACGTCGTACACGGAGAACGAGGACACCGTGACCGGGCGGGCGGGGATGTCGAAGTCCTCGCCCTCCCGGGCGCGCTTGTACGAGCGCACCCCGTTGATCTTGATGGCGCTGACCTTGGACGGCACCTGCATGATGTCGCCGGTCAGGGAGGCGATCCCCGCGTCGACGGCCTCGCGGGTGACCCGTGAGGCGTCCGCGGAGGCGGTGATCTCCCCCTCGGCGTCGTCGGTGACGGTGGTCTGGCCGAGCCGGACCGTGCCGAGGTACTCCTTCTCGGTCAGCGCCAGATGGCCGAGGAGCTTGGTCGCGCGCTCGACGCCGAGGACGAGGACGCCCGTCGCCATCGGGTCGAGGGTGCCGGCGTGGCCGACCCGGCGGGTGCGGGCGATGCCGCGCATCTTGGCGACCACGTCGTGCGAAGTGAAGCCCGACGGCTTGTCGACGATGACAAGGCCGTCGGGCGGGGTCTGCTTCTGGGTCATTCGGCGGTGTCGTCCGTCTCGTCGTCTTCCGGCTTGCGGTACGGGTCGGCTCCGCCGGCGTACGTGGCGCCCGCGGACGCCTCGCGCACCTTGGCGTCGGACTGGCGCGCCTTGTCGAGGAGGTCCTCGATGTTGCGCGCGGTGTCCGGCAGGGCGTCCATGACGAAGGTCAGGGTGGGGGTGAACTTCACGCCCGCCGCACGGCCCACCTCGGAGCGCAGCACGCCCTTGGCGGACTCCAGGCCGGCCGCGGCCGCCTTCCGCTCCTCGTCGTCTCCGTACACCGTGTAGAAGACGGTCGCCTCCCGGAGGTCACCGGTGACCCTGGTGTCCGTGATGGTGACGTGCGAGCCGAGCCGCGGGTCCTTGATCCCGCGCTGCAGCTTCTGGGCCACCACCTCTCGGATGAGGTCCGCCAGCCTCTTGGCACGCGCGTTGTCGGCCACTGGTCCGTCTCCTTAAGTGCTTAACGTCTTGCTTCAGTCTTCGTCGCTGTGGAGCCTGCGTCGAACCGAGAGCAGTTCCACCTCGGGCCGTCCGGCGACCAGCCGCTCGCAGCGGTCGAGGACGTCGGTGATGCGGTCCCATTCCCCGGCGACCACCGCGAGGCCGATCTCGGCCCTGCGGTGCAGGTTCTGGTTCCCGGTCTCCGCCACGCTGACCGCGTACTTCCGCTGCAGTTCGGCGACGATCGGACGGACGACGGAGCGCTTCTCCTTGAGCGAGTGGACGTCGCCGAGGAGCAGGTCGAAGGACAGAGTCCCCACATACATGTGTGCATCCGGATGACCCGCCGGTTCGGGATCAGGGACCTCCCCGGCCCGGACGGAGCCGGTACCCCGGGGAAGGGCGCCGCAGCGGCGCCGGTACCGGAACCGTACACGCAACGGCCGGGGCCGATCGACGGAAATACGCTTCCGCCGACCGGCCCCGATCGCGTGCTGCTGCGGTCAGACGCGCGGCTTCTCGCGCATCTCGTACGTCGCGATGACGTCGTCGACCTTGATGTCGTTGAAGTTTCCGAGGTTGATACCGCCCTCGAAGCCTTCGCGGATCTCGGTGACGTCGTCCTTGAAGCGACGCAGACCCTCGATGTTGAGGTTCTCCGCGATGACCTTGCCGTCGCGGATGAGGCGCGCCTTGGTGTTGCGCCGAACCTCGCCGGAGCGGATGAGGACACCCGCGATGTTGCCCAGCTTGGACGAGCGGAAGACCTCGCGGATCTCCGCCGTACCGAGCTCGACCTCTTCGTACTCCGGCTTGAGCATGCCCTTGAGGGCCGCCTCGATCTCCTCGATCGCCTGGTAGATGACCGAGTAGTACCGGACGTCCACACCCTCGCGCTCGGCCATCTGCGCCGCGCGGCCGGCCGCGCGGACGTTGAAGCCGATCACGATGGCGTCGGAGCCCATCGCCAGGTCGATGTCGGACTCCGTGACCGCACCGACGCCGCGGTGCAGGACGCGGATGTCGACCTCTTCGCCGACGTCCAGCTGGAGCAGCGAGGACTCGAGGGCCTCGACCGAACCGGAGGCGTCACCCTTGATGATCAGGTTCAGCTGCTGGACCTCGCCGGCCTTGAGCACCTTGTCCAGGTCCTCGAGGGAGACACGGCGCGTGCGCTTGGCGAACGCGGCGTTCCGCTCACGGGCGGCGCGCTTCTCCGCGATCTGACGGGCCGTACGGTCCTCGTCCACCACGATGAAGTTGTCGCCCGCACCCGGGACGTTGGTCAGGCCCAGGACCTGGACCGGCGTCGAGGGTCCGGCCTCGGCGACGTTGTTGCCGTTGTCGTCGAGCATGGCGCGCACGCGGCCGTAGGCGTCGCCCACCACCATCGTGTCGCCGACCCGCAGGGTGCCTCGCTGGACGAGGACGGTCGCCACGGCGCCGCGGCCCCGGTCGAGCCGGGACTCGATCGAGATGCCCTGCGCGTCCTGCTTCGGGTTGGCCCGCAGGTCGAGCGAGGCGTCCGCCGTGAGGATGACGGCCTCGAGGAGGCTGTCGATGTGCAGACCCTGCTTGGCGGAGATGTCGACGAACATGGTGTCGCCGCCGTACTCCTCGGCCACGAGGCCGTACTCGGTCAGCTGACCGCGCACCTTGGTCGGGTCGGCGCCCTCGACGTCGATCTTGTTGACCGCGACGACGATCGGGACGTCGGCCGCCTTGGCGTGGTTGAGCGCCTCGACCGTCTGCGGCATGACGCCGTCGTTGGCCGCGACGACCAGGATCGCGATGTCGGTCGACTTCGCACCACGGGCACGCATGGCGGTGAACGCCTCGTGACCCGGGGTGTCGATGAAGGTGATCTTGCGATCCTCTTCGTTGACCTCGGTCGTGACCTGGTAGGCACCGATGTGCTGGGTGATGCCGCCGGCCTCGCCCGCGATGACGTTCGTCTTGCGGATGGCGTCGAGGAGCCGGGTCTTACCGTGGTCGACGTGACCCATGACGGTCACGACCGGCGGGCGGACGACCAGGTCGTCCTCGGAGCCCTCGTCCTCGCCGAACTCCAGGTCGAAGGACTCGAGCAGCTCGCGGTCCTCCTCCTCCGGGCTGACGATCTGAACGGTGTAGTTCATCTCGTCCGCGAGGAGCTGGAGCGTCTCGTCGGAGACGGACTGGGTCGCGGTGACCATCTCGCCGAGGTTCATCATGACCGCGACGAGCGACGCCGGGTTGGCGTTGATCTTCTCCGCGAAGTCGGTGAGCGACGCACCGCGCGACAGGCGAATGGTCTCGCCGTTGCCGCGAGGCAGCATCACGCCGCCGACCGACGGGGCCTGCATGGCCTCGTACTCCTGGCGCCTCTGCCGCTTCGACTTGCGGCCACGGCGCGCGGGACCGCCGGGACGGCCGAAGGCGCCCTGCGTGCCACCACGGCCACCGGGACCGCCGGGACGGCCGCCGAAGCCGGGACGGCCACCGCCGCCGCCGAAGCCGCCGCCGCCGGGACGACCGGCGAAACCGCCGCCGCCACCGGGACGACCGGCACCGCCACCGCCGCCGGGACGGCCGGCGAAGCCGCCGCCACCGGGACGACCGGCACCGCCGCCGGGACGACCCGCACCGCCCGGACCACGGCCGCCGGGGCCGGGACGCGGACCGGCAGCGGGACGCTGCGGCATCATGCCGGGGTTCGGACGCGGACCGCCGGGGCCGCCGCCGGGACGGGGACCGCCCTGCGGACGCGGCATGCCGCCCGGAGTGGGACGCGGACCGCCGGGAGCCTGCGGGCGGGGACCGCCGCCCTGGCCGGGGGCCTGGGGACGGGGACCCGCGCCGGGGGCGCCGGGACCGGGACGCTGGCCCTGCGGGCGCGGAGCCTGCGGACGGGCCATACCGGTGGAGCCACCCGAGGTGAACGGGTTGTTGCCCGGGCGCGGACCGGCCGGACGGGCGCCCGGACGCGGCGCACCGCCGCCGGGACGCTGGCCCTGGCCTGCCGGACGGCCCTGGCCGCCCTGTCCCTGACCGGGACCGGCGGGACGGCCGCCGGGCTTGGGAGCGCCGGGACGCGCGCCGCCGGGCTTCGGACCGGACTGCGCCGGGGACGCCGCGGGCGGGGCCTGGAACTCCGGGGCGGCCGGCGCCGGACGCGGCGCGGGGCGCGGGCCCGGGGTCGGACGCGGACCGGAAGCCGGCGCGGAGGGCGCCGACGGAGCCGCCGGCGGCTGGGCCGCGGCGGGCTTGGGGGCTGCCGGCGGCTTCGGGGCAGCCGGACGGTCCCCCGCTGCCCCAACGGCGCGGGAGGGGCCCCCGGCCTGCGCCGGAGAGGGCGCTGCGGGCCTGGGGGCGGCCTTCTTGGGCGCGCCGGGCTTCGCGGCGGACTTGCCGTTGCCCCCGCCCTGCTGGAAGGCGTCTGTCAGCTTGCGTACTACGGGCGCTTCGATGGTCGAAGACGCCGAACGGACGAATTCACCGAGTTCCTGGAGCTTGGCCATGACGACCTTGCTCTCCACACCGAACTCCTTGGCGAGTTCGTAGACCCGGACCTTAGCCACTTCGCTCCTTTGAGGTCCGGGTTGCGTCCGGACCGTCGCTAGTTCATGGGCGTACTCATCGCGTACTCATCGAGTGCTCATCGCAATCTCGACCTGCTTTCGACTCGCGAGGTACCAGGCCGCACGGGGGTTTCCGTGCGGCGAGTTCTTACCGTGTCGCCTGTTCGGCTGACGTGTCAGCCGCTTCTCGGCAACCTTGTGCCTGCTCGACGTAGTGGCGCAACGCCTTTACGTCGAGCGGTCCCGGGACGCGGAACGCCCGCGGGAACGCCCTGCGGCGCACCGCCTGGTCGAGACAAGCCGGTACGGGATGCACATACGCACCCCGGCCGGGCAGCGTACCGCGTGGATCCGGGACGCATGCGTCCTCGATCGCCACGATCCGCAGCAGCTCGCCCTTGACCGCTCGCTCGCGGCACCCCACGCACATGCGTTCGGGGCACACGCCAGCCTGTGTCCGGCCAGACACTCCTCAGTCTACCTCCCCGGACCGACCTCACCCCTCCGGGGCAAGAATCGAACACCGCCACGAGCAAAGCTGTCGTGATCTCAGCCAATCGCGGCTTGGATCTATTCCCCGGCCTGCTCCGTGTCCGGCCGGATGTCGATCCTCCAGCCGGTGAGCCGGGCGGCCAGACGGGCGTTCTGCCCCTCCTTGCCGATGGCGAGCGACAGCTGGTAGTCCGGCACGGTGACCCGGGCGGACCGGGCCGCCAGGTCGACGATCTCCACCTTGGAGACGCGGGCCGGGGACAGGGCGTTCGCCACCATGTCGGCCGGGTCGTCGGACCAGTCGACGATGTCGATCTTCTCGCCGTTCAGCTCCGCCATGACGTTGCGCACACGGCCGCCCATGGGGCCGATGCAGGCGCCCTTGGCGTTGAGCCCGGAGCGGGTGGAGCGCACGGCGATCTTGGTGCGGTGACCCGCCTCACGGGCGATCGCCGCGATCTCCACGGAGCCGTCGGCGATCTCCGGCACCTCGAGGGCGAACAGCTTCTTCACCAGATGGGGATGCGTACGCGAAAGGGTGACGGACGGACCGCGCACTCCCTTGGCGACCCGGACGACGTACGACCGCAGGCGCGTGCCGTGCGGGTAGGTCTCGCCGGGGACCTGCTCCTGCACCGGCAGGATCGCCTCCAGCTTGCCGATGTCCACCAGCACGTTCTTCGGGTCGCGGCCCTGCTGGACCACGCCGGTGACGATGTCGCCCTCGCGGCCGGCGTACTCGCCGAGCGTCGCGTCGTCCTCGGCGTCGCGCAGGCGCTGCAGGATGACCTGCTTGGCCGTGGTGGCGGCGATACGGCCGAAACCGGACGGGGTGTCGTCGAACTCGCGGGGCTCCTGGCCCTCCTCGAGGTCCTCGGCGTCCTCCTTCGCCCACACGGTCACATGTCCGGTCTCCCGGTTGAGCTCCACGCGCGCGTGCCGGCGGCTTCCCTCGGTGCGGTGATAGGCGATGAGGAGGGCCGACTCGATCGCCTCGACCAGCAGGTCGAAGGAGATCTCCTTCTCCCGTACCAAGCCCCGCAGGGCGCTCATGTCGATGTCCACGGCTACGCCTCCTCTTCCTTCTTGTTGTTCTTGTCGGACGCGTCGTCCTTGCGGTTGAACTCGACCTGGACGCGCGCCCTGGCGATGTCGTCGAAGGCGAGTCGTCGCGCGGTGGCCTTGCGGCCCTTGACGCCGGGCACCTCGAGGTCGACGCCCTCGTCGTCGGCCGCGAGGATGCGGGCGACCAGCTCGCCGCCCTCGGCGAGCTGGAACCGCGCCAGGCGGCCGGTGGCGCGCACGTAGTGACGCTGCTCGGTCAGCGGGCGCTCCGCGCCGGGGGTGCCGACCTCGAGGGTGTACTCCGCGTCCCCCATCGCGTCGGTCTCGTCGAGCTTCGCCGAGAGCGCGCGGCTCACATCGGCGATCCGGTCGAGGTCGGCCCCGGTGTCGGAGTCGACGACGACGCGCAGCACACGCTTGCGGCCGACCGTGTCCACGGCGATCTCCTCGAGATCCAGGCCCTGGGAGCTGACGAGCGGCTCCAGAAGTTCTCGAAGCCTCTCGCTCTGGGTGGTGCTCATCCGGGTGACTCCTCGGCCGCGTGTGCTGTTGTGGGACGGTGCGCGTGTCTGCACAAAGGGTATCCGGTCGCAAGGGGTGTTGCCGTCCACCCTTGCCGTCCACCCGGTCGGCGAGGGTGCCGCTGAGGGGCGCCGGGCGGACCTGCGGGTACCGTGATCGCGGGCCCCGCCCGAATCCCTGTTCCAGCCCCGTTCGTCACGAGCCCCCCGAGGACGTCTGCCGTGTCGTTCCCCCTGTCTCCGCGCGCCCGTTCGGGGCCGCGCAGAAGGAGTCTGCTCGCCGCCGCCCCGGCGGCCCTGCTGGTGGCGGGCTGTTCCGCCGGGTCCGACGGCCCGGGCGGCCCCACGGCCGCTCGGCCCTCGGCCGCCGAGCGGACCCGGGCGCGCGCGGCCCGGGACAGCCGGGCGCTGGCCGAGCGGTACGACGCGGTCGCCGCCGCGCATCCGAAGCTGGCGGACCGTCTGCGTCCGCTGCGGGCGGACGTGGTGCGGCACGCGGAGGCGTTCGAGGCGGGCGGGGACGGCTCGGCGTCGCCGACACCGTCGGTCTCCGCCTCGTCCGCCTCTTCGGCTTCTTCGGCTCCTTCGGCCGGGGCGACCGCGGCGGCCGCGCCCTCGTCGGTCCCGTCGGCCTCCGCCTCGCCCGCGGTGCCCGCGAACCAGAAGGACGCGCTCGCCCAACTGGCCGCCGCCGAGCGGGAGATCGCCGACCGGCGGGCCGAGGAACTGCTGACCGCGCCGGCCGAGCTGGCCCGGCTGCTGGCGTCGGTGTCCGCGTCCGGCGCCGCGCACGTGTACCTGCTGACGGAGGCCCGACGGTGAGTGACGCGCAGGACGAGGAGCGGCGGGCGCTGCAGGCAGCGCTCGCCGCTGAGCACGCGGCGGTGTACGGCTACGGCGTCGTCGGCGGACGGATCGGTGAGCAGCGGCGCACGGAGGCGCGCACGGCGTACGACGCGCATCGGGCGCGCAGGGACGCGCTGATGCGGGACGTGAAGGACGTAGGGGGTACGCCGGTGGCCGCGGCGGCCGGGTACGCGCTGCCGTTCCCGGTGCCGGACGCGGCCGCGGCGGTGCGGCTGGCGGCGGAGCTGGAGATGCGTGTGGCGGGTGTCTACGCCGACCTGGTGCGGTCGAGCGGCGGCGAACGGCGCAGGTCGGCGGCCGAGGCGATGCGTGAGGCGGCGGTGCGGTCGGTGCGCTGGAGCGGGGAGAGCGTAGCCTTCCCTGGGCTCGCCGAGCGGAGCGGAACGGCTGCGGGCGGCCCGGCGCCGGCGCCGTGACATGACGGGGGGCTCCGGCACCGTGTGACAGCAGGAAGGAACGACTCGCGCATGGCATTCGAACCGCCGCGGCGTCTGGTGAGGGCGCTCGGTGAGACGGCGCCCGAGGGTGACGACTGGCTGGAGAGGCTGCCCGAGCTGGCGCGTGAGGCCGTGGACCGGCGCGAGTTGACGGTGGAGCGGGTGCAGCTGCCGGGCGGACGCAGCAGCCTGGTGGTGCTCGTCCGCACGGCCGGCGGCACGCCCGCCGTGCTGAAGCTGGCGCCGCCCCGTGCGCGTCCGGAGAGCGAGCGCGTGGCGCTGGCCCACTGGGGCGGCCGGGGGGCGGTGCAGTTGCTGGAGCCGGTGTCCGAGGGCACCGAGGGGGTGCTGCTGCTCGAACGGCTGCACCCGGACGTCTCCGTGCGGACGCTCCCGGAGGCGAAGGCGCTGCTGGAGGCGGCGGGCACCCTGCGCAGGCTGTGGGTGGACCCGCCGGAGGGCCACGTCTTCGAGACCGTGGCCGAGCGCACCGGGCGGCAGGCCAAGGCGATGCGCGCCGGGGCGGGCGCGGCTCCGGAGGTGGCCCCGCTGGTGGACGCGGCGCTGGCGGCCCGCGAGGAACTGCTGGACTCGCCGCCCGAACACCGGCTGCTGCACGGCACGTTCCGGCAGAGCAAGGTGCTCTCCGGGGACCGGATGCCATGGCTGGCGGTGGGTCCCGACCCGGTGGTCGGCGAGCACGCCTTCGATCTGGCGCGGCTGGTCCGCGACCGTGTGGAGGACCTGATCGCCCAGCCCTCGGGCGCGACGACGACCCGCCGCCGCGTGCGGCGCCTCGCGGAGTCGCTGGAGGTCGACCGCGAGAGGCTGCGGGGCTGGACGCTGTTCCGAGCGGTCGAATCGGGCGTCCGCGCGCGTCGAGTGGGGCGCGAGCGGGACGCGGAACTCCTGCTGGAGTTCGCAAGCTGGCTGTAGACGCGACGCGGCCGCGCCCCTCCAGGGGCGTGGGCAACTGCGCGCCCAGTTCTTCACTGCCCGCGGCCGACCGGACTGAGCACCATGACGAAAGTACCGGGCCCCGGGGGTGCCGCTGCGCCCACCCGTGCCGCCCCACGCGGCACGACTGCCCGCAACGGCGGTAGGTGGGAACGCCCCGTCAGGGGCGCGGGGAACTGCGCGCCCAGCCCTCCACTGCCCGCGGCCGACCGGACTGAGCACCATGACCAAAGTGCCGCGCCCCGGGGGTGCCGCTGCGCCCACCCGTGCCGCCCCAAGCGGCACGACTGCCCGCAACGGCGGTAGGTGGGAACGCCCCGTCAGGGGCGCGGGGAACTGCGCGATCGACCCACCACGGCCCGCGGCCGGCGCTCGGCGGCGGGGGTGCGCCCCCCTGCACGGGCAGGGGGGCGCTCGGGGTCCGGTCGGCGTGCCTCCCGAGCTTGCCGGCCGGAGTCTCGCGGCCGTGCCGTACCGGGGTCAGGGGGTCTGTCCGGCGAGGCCCGCCTGCACCGCTCCCTCCATCGTCAGCAGCCGCACATGACGGCGGATCAGCGCGCCCTGGTCCACGGCGTCCGGCACGGGATGCGCGTCGGCGGACTCCGTGCGGAACGGCACGTGCGCGAACAACGCGAGGTCGGCGGGCGGTATGTGCCAGGACAGGTGCCAGCCGCCGGCGATCAGGCACAGCCGATGCGTCCCCTCGTGCTCCGGTCCGGTCAGCGGGGTGAGCACCGCGCTGGCGGGGTGCAGCGCCGCGAGCCAGGACAGCAGATGCGCCCGTTCCCGCTCGGCGTCGCCCAGCCGGCGTTCGTAGGCGTCGGCGTGCTGCTGCCAGCGCGCCAGCCGCAGGCGGCTGACCGCCAGTTCGTGTTCCAGGCGCAGCCGGTCCACGGGTTCGGCGGCCCGGTGGCCGCCGGCCGGGCCGGAGCGCCGGGGGCGCACCAGCCGGCGCAGCAGGCCCTGCCGTGCGTGCGCCGGCGCCCCCGTGTCGGTCGGCGGTTCCATCGCGGTCATCGGTCCCCTTCGTCCGGGGCCGGTTCCTGCGGGGACTCCGTCACGGGGGTCAGCGGACCGGCGTACTCGGCCACATGGGCCAGGGAGCACCGCTCCGGACGGCCGTCGAGCGACATCAGCGGCATCCCGTCGTAGGCGCGCTGCCCCTGGAAGTACCAGGTCTCGCCGTGCGCGTCGCGGTACGGCAGGGCCAGGTCGTACGCCGTGCCGCCGAGCAGGAAGGGGCGCATGGGCCCGGCCGGTCCGGACGGCAGCGGGCCGTCGGGGTCCGGCTCGTCCGCCTGGTCCGTGTCGGAGGGCACGCCCGTCGGGTGGGGGTGCGCGGCGTCCGAGGTCCCTGCCGTCCCGGTGTCCGCTCCCCCGGCGTGCGTCTCCTCGGGCTCTGCGTCCGGACCGGACGGCAGCGGCTGGACCGCGGCGGTGACGCGGACCCCGTCCCGGCTGCCCTCCCCCGCCAGGATGTGCGGCGCGGTGCACTCGGCGGCGGCGGTGATGCCGAAGTACGCGCACCAGCCGGGCCAGCGGGCGTATGGCGGTTCGAGGCGGAGCAATACGTGCACGGTGTCGCCGTCGGACCGCACGGTCCGGACGTCCGGGTGGGTGCCGACCTCCCGCTCGACGATCAGGGCGACGGACCGGGCGCGTTCGCGCGCCGCGTCCCAGGCGAGGGCCTGGCGTTCCAGCTCGGTCGGCGCGGGTGTCCCGGGCGGGTGCCCTCCGTCGGCGCCGGGCGGCACGGCACCGGGCGGCGGAAGGAGGCTCGGGAGCGGCAGGGCGCCGGACGGGGACGCGAGGACCTCGGGCGGCGAGGAGGAGGCGAGGTACAGGTCGCGGAGGCCGGGCACGGCCACGGTCACGCGGAGGACGGGGACGGCGTCCGGGTACTCGTTCACGCGGGCACCGTCCCCGCCGCCCGGCGCAGCCGGCACATGGCGCGGTGCGTCAGGGCCTTGACCGCGCCGACGGTGCGGCCCATGGTGTGCGCGGTCTGCTCGATCGACAGTCCGCCGAGGAACCGCAGTTCGACGCAGGCCCGTTGGGACGGGGCGAGGGCGCTCAGGGCGCGGTGCACCGTCTCGCGGGCGTCGACGGCGTCCAGGTCGCGCAGGACCAGGGTCTCCGGTTCCGGTCCCGGCTGTCCGGGGTCGCCGAACTCGGCGACCAGCGTCTCACGCCGGTGGCGGCTGCGGCCCAGCTCGTCGAGGTGGATGTTGCGGGCGATGGTGGTCAGCCAGGCGGCGGGGTCGGTGCCGCGCCAGGCGAAGGAGGAGATGTTCCGCAGGGCCCGGGCGAAGACCTCCTGGGTCAGGTCCTCGGCCAGGTGCCGCTCCCGGGTGCGGGCCAGCAGATAGCCGTACACCGTGCCGCGGTACTCGCGGTAGAGAAAGGCGAACGCCTCCGGGTCCCCGGCGCGGGCCCGGGTCAGCCACGCCGGTTCCGAGGCGTTCGGGGCGGTTCTGCCGGCGGTGGATGAAGTGGTCGCTAAGGACACGTTCGTTGCTCCTCGGTAAGGGTGGGTCCTCGGTAACGGGTGGGCAAGGACGGGCGGGCCGCCCGGCACGACCGCACGACGTCTGCGATCTTCATGTAGATGTAGATTTCGGGTGGGCGTTCGAGGCGGCCCGGCGGGCGGGATGTGCGCACGCCGGGACGGGTCCGGCCGGCGCGGCCGACCGTCGACGCGAGGGGGTCCGGCTCCCGAAAGCGTCTACAGTCTTCATGTAGATGAAGATCGGGTCAAGGCTGGCGGGGCATATTCCGACCGATGGGTGAAAGGGCGCAGAGGGGGCGGACGGAGGAACGAAGGGCGGGGCAGGGTAGCGCGGGTGAGCCCGAATGCACCGGCGCACACCCCCTGATCCGGCCGTCGATCTGCAATCTACTTGCGCTTGTAGATGGGCATGACCGATCCTCGGACGTGTGACGAGCCGACAGACACTGCCCTCTTCGCCCGGGACCGCCGAGGACGGTCCGAAGCCCCCGGGTGAGGATCTGGCGGCGCTGCTGGAGCGCCTCCTCGCACTTCCCCAGAGCGGTACGCAGAAGGACCTCGCGCGCGAGGCCGGCATCTCCTACCCGACCCTGAACGCCTGGATGAACCGTACGCGCGGCACGTCCCGCATCCCGCCCGAGAAGCTGCGGGCGATGGTCGAGGTGTTCCGGCGATGGGGCGTGCGGACGACACCCAAGGAGTTCTTCGAGGCGGTCGGGCGCCCCGTGCCGGGGCCCAGCCGCGACGAGCGCGAGGCGCGGCTGCTGACGCTGTACCGGCAGCTTCCGGAGGCCCGGCAGCGTGCGCTGATCAAGGACGCGGAGGCCATGCTGCAGGTCAGCAGGATCACCTGATCCTCCCCGGACGGCCGGAACCTCCCGACGCCCCACGAATGTCCCGAAAGCCCCACAGGTGCGCACCGGCATCGCTACGATCGGAAGCCGCTGGCCTCCCGAAGCGGAACACCGTGCCCTCGCGCACCCCTGGGGAGACAGTCATGTGCATTCGCGTTCACGCGGCGGACGACCTGCCGGACATCGTGGTCTGGGACCCGGACGAGGTCAGCGTGCTGGTGGCGCGCGGCGCCCGCCTGCTCGACGTGGTCCGCGAACTGCGCGCGCTCCTCACGGTCGACCTGGGCGCCCCCGAGGGCACGGGCACGGCCCTCCTCTGCTTCTGCGGCGAACACGTCGACCTGCCGGCGAGCATCTTGAGCCGCGCGCTGACGGCGGAGGCGTGCTGAGAAGCGCCCCTCCGGCCCGCCGCTCCGTCCCCGGTCCCTCTGCGGGCGATCCCGGTCCCACGGACGCCGCCCCGGCCGTCGCCACGGAACGCCCCGGCCCCTGGGGCGGCGCCCCCACGCCCTGACCCTGCCGCCCCTGCCCGCGAAGCGGACGGCGCCGGGTGCTGCGGACGGCACCCCGCGCGGTCGACAGCCGTCTGCACCGGGACGCTCCGGTCGCACCCGGCGTCGGGCGCGGCCTGACCCGGCCACCCGGCCCGCGAACGGCAACGACGCCGGACCCTGCGGACGGCACCCCGCGCGGTCGACAGCGCCGCCCGTCGCGGAACGTCCCGGCCCGGCTGGCACGGAAAAGCACCCCGCCGGTCGCTGCCGGACGAAGTGCGTCCGCACCGCTGGGACACCGTCCGGACGTGCGTCGTCCCGGCCGCGGACGGTGGTGGCGTCGGTGGCCGGGACGGAACCCGTGAGGGTCAGCGCGCGGTCAGGCGGGCGATGGCCTCGTCGACGGTCAGTTCCTCGCGTTCGCCCGTGCGGCGGTCCTTCAGTTCCAGGACGCGGTCGGCGGAGCGGCGGCCCGCCACCAGGATCTGCGGGACGCCGATCAGCTCGGAGTCGGTGAACTTCACGCCCGGGGAGACGCCCGCGCGGTCGTCGACCAGGACGCGGACGCCCGCGGCGGCGAGCTTCTCGGAGACCTCGAGGGCCAGCTCCGTCTGGAGCGCCTTGCCGGCGGCGACCACGTGGACGTCGGCGGGGGCGACCTCGGCGGGCCAGCACAGGCCCTTGTCGTCGGCGGTCTGCTCGGCGAGGGCGGCCACCGCTCGGGAGACGCCGACGCCGTAGGAGCCCATGGTCACGCGGACCGGCTTGCCGTTCTGGCCGAGGACGTCGAGCTTGAGGGCGTCGGCGTACTTGCGGCCCAGCTGGAAGATGTGGCCGATCTCGATGGCGCGGTCCAGCTTCAGACCGGTGCCGCACTTGGGGCAGGGGTCGCCCTCCTCGACGACCACGACGTCCACGTACTCGTCGACCTCGAAGTCACGGCCGGCGACGACGTTCTTCGCGTGGGTGTCGGCCTTGTTGGCGCCCGTGATCCAGGCGGTGCCGGGCGCGACGCGCGGGTCGGCGATGTACTTCACCTTGCCCAGGCCCTGCGGGCCGACGTAGCCGCGCACCAGGTCGGGGCGGGCGATGAAGTCGGCCTCGGTGACCATCTCGACCTCGGCCGGGGCGAAGTGCGCCTCGACCTTGCCCATGTCGACCTCGCGGTCACCGGGCACGCCCACGGCGACGATCTCGCCGTCCACCTTGACCAGCAGGTTCTTCAGCGTGGCCGAGGCGGGGACACCGAGCTGCGCGGCGAGGGTCTCGATGGTGGGGGTGTCGGGCGTGGGGATGTCCTCGGCGGCCGGCACCCCGGCGGCGTCCACCGGCTTCAGTGCGTACGAGACGGCCTCGGTGTTGGCGGCGAAGTCGCAGTTGGGGCAGTCGGCGAAGGTGTCCTCGCCGGCCTCGGCGGGCGCGAGGAATTCCTCCGACTTGGAGCCGCCCATGGCGCCGGCGGTCGCCGCGCAGATGCGGTAGTCGAGGCCGAGGCGCTCGAAGATCCGCTGGTACGCCTCGCGGTGCAGGGCGTAGGACTGCGCCAGGCCGTCGTCGTCGAGGTCGAAGGAGTACGAGTCCTTCATCAGGAACTCACGGCCGCGCAGGATGCCGGCGCGGGGGCGGGCCTCGTCGCGGAACTTCGACTGGATCTGGTAGAGGATGACCGGCAGGTCCTTGTAGGAGGACGCCTGGTCCTTCACCATCAGCGTGAAGATCTCCTCGTGGGTGGGTCCGAGGAGGTAGTCGCCGCCCTTGCGGTCCTGGAGGCGGAACAGCTCGGCGCCGTACTCGTCCCAGCGGCCGGTGGCGTCGTAGGGCTCGCGCGGCAGGAGGGCGGGGAGCAGCACTTCCTGGGCGCCGATGGCGTCCATCTCCTCGCGCACGATCCGTTCGACGTTGGCGAGCACCTTCTTGCCGAGGGGCAGCCACGTCCAGATGCCGGCGGCGGTGCGGCGTACGTAGCCCGCGCGGACCAGCAGCTTGTGGCTGAGGACCTCGGCGTCGGCCGGGTCGTCGCGCAGCGTCTTCGCCATCAACTGGGACATGCGCTGGACCGGTGCGTTCGCCATGGTTCTCGTACTCCTGCTGCGTCTAGGTGATGAGGCGAGGTTAGCCGGGCGGGACGGGACGGCGGAAATCGGTTATGCGCGCGGAAGCGGCAGCGGGGCGCCCATGACGGCGTACGGGGTGGGCGCGCTCGGGAAGCGGACCTGCCGGGCGAGGTCCCGGTAGCCCAGCGTGCGGTACAGATGGCGGGCGGGGCTGTCGATGTCGAGCGCGGAGAGGATCGACCGGGGCTGGTCGGCGCCGTCGGTGATCGTGGTGATCAGGGCGCGGCCGATGCCGTGCTTCTGGTGCCGGGGGTGGACGTGCAGCTCGGTGATGACGAAGGAGTCGTCGAGCCAGTCGTCGTGGCCGCGGGCGCGCAGGTAGGGCTCGACGACGGTGGACCACCAGTGGGAGCGGTCGTTGGGCATGCCGTAGACGAAGCCGACGAGGCGTCCCCCGACGGTGGCGCCGAAGGCCCGCGCACCGGGGAAGGTCATGTGGCGCAGCACGATCTGCCGGCGTACGGCCACCTCGTCGGGGCCGAGTCCGAACGCCACGGCCTGGACGGCCAGCGCCTCGTCAACGTGGCCGGGGAGGTCGAGGGGGCCGATCACGATGTCGTCGGGCTCGGGGCGGCCGTGACCGGGAAAGCGCAGCATGCCGGGGAGACTACAGGGACGCGCCCGTCAGAACAGCACGCTCATGAAGGCGCCGACCTCGCGGAAGCCCACGGTGGCGTACGTGCGGCGGGCCGGGGTGTTGAAATCGTTGACGTAGAGGCTCACCACGGGGGCGACGTCGGCGAGGGCGTAGCGCAGGACGGCGGCCATGCCGGGGGCGGCGACGCCCTTCCCGCGGTGTTCGGGGGCGACCCAGACGCCCTGGATCTGGCAGGCGCGGTCGGTGGCGGCGCCGATCTCCGCCTTGAACATCACCTTGCCGTCGGCGTCGAAGCGGGCGAAGGAGCGGCCGGAGCCGACCAGTTCGGCGACCCGTGCCTGGTAGAGGAGTCCGCCGTCGCCGGCCAGCGGGGAGACGCCGACCTCCTCGGTGAACATGGCCACGCACGCCGGCATGATCGTTTCGAGTTCGTGCTTGCGGACGCGGCGGACGTACGGGTCGGGCGTCACCGTGTCGGGCATGCGCTCGGTGACCAGCAGCGGCTGGTGGGCGCGGACCTCGCGGGCGGGACCCCACTGCGGTTCGAGCAGTTGCCAGAGGGCGGCGGTGGGTTCGGCCGGGCCTACGATGGAGGAGCAGCGGCGGCCGGCGCGGCGGGCGCGGTCCGCGAAGGCGCGGACGGCGCGGGGGGTGGCGCAGATGGGGACGAGGTTGGCGCCCGCGTAGCACATCGACGTGAGGATGCCGTCCTCGTACCAGCCCCACATCTCGCCGCCGAGCCGCCACGGGTCGAGGCCGGCGATCTGGACGCGCGCGGCCACGAAGGCGTTGGCCACCGGGTCGCGGTCGAGTACGGCGAGTGCGGCGTCCAGGTCGCTCGGTTCGAGGACCCGGGAGGTGGTCTGCGTCAACACGTGCGGGGCCTCACACAAAAGGGTTCTGCCTGATTTCCGCACTGTACCCGCGGATGCCGGGGGCCGCTGCCCCCGGACCCCGCGGGCGCCGGGAGGGCCCGGTCAGCCGGCCACCGCGACCTGCGGCTCGCCGGAGGCCACACCGTCCTTCTCCATCTGCTCGGCGATCTTCATCGCCTCCTCGATCAGCGTCTCCACGATCTTCGACTCGGGCACGGTCTTGATGACCTCGCCCTTCACGAAGATCTGCCCCTTGCCGTTGCCGGACGCCACACCCAGGTCCGCCTCGCGCGCCTCACCCGGACCGTTCACCACACAGCCCATGACCGCCACGCGCAGCGGCACCTCCATGCCGGTCAGGCCCGCGGTGACCTCCTCCGCCAGCTTGTACACGTCCACCTGCGCCCGCCCGCACGACGGACAGGACACGATCTCCAGACCCCGCTGGCGCAGGTTGAGGGACTCGAGGATCTGGATGCCGACCTTGATCTCCTCCACCGGCGGGGCGGAGAGGGAGACACGGATGGTGTCGCCGATGCCCTGCGACAGCAGCGCCCCGAACGCGACGGC
>BNBX01000020.1 GCA_014656175.1 Streptomyces werraensis | reverse complement strand
GGAGTTCCCGGCCCATACCCGCCCACTGCGAGCCCTGCCCCGGGAACACCCACACCACCTTCCCCAGCGCACCCGCAGCACTACCGGACACCACACCATGCGCGCTCTCACCCCGCGCAAGGACCCGCAGACCCGCCAGCGCCTCCGCGTCCGACTCGGCCACAACCACCGCACGCTCGCTCAGCACCGCACGCCCAGCCACCAGCGCACCGGCCACGGCAGCCAGCGACACCCCGTCGCTCTCCTCGACGAAGGCAGCAAGCCGCCCCGCCTGACCGGCCAACGACCCCGCACTGCGCGCCGACACCACCAACGGCACCACCCCAGCCGAAGACAGAGGCGGCTCAGCCACCTCCTCCGGCGCCTCCTCCAAAATCAGGTGCGCGTTCGTCCCGCTGATACCGAAGGACGACACACCGGCCCGGCGCGGACGGCCCTCCCGAGGCCACTCCCGCGCCTCGTTCAGCAACTCGATGGCGCCGTCCGTCCAGTCCACGCGAGTCGTGCGCTGCTGGGCGTGCAGTGTCGGGGGCAGGACGCCGTGCCGCAGCGCCTGCACCATCTTGATCACACCGGCCACACCCGCCGCCGCCTGCGTATGACCGACATTCGACTTCAACGACCCCAACCACAAAGGCCGTTCGGCGTCTCGGCCCTTGCCGTAGGTGGCGAGCAACGCCTGCGCCTCGATCGGGTCGCCGAGGACCGTGCCGGTGCCGTGGCCCTCCACGGCGTCCACGTCGGCCGCCGACAGCCCGGCGCTGGTCAGGGCTCGCCGGATCACCCGCTGCTGCGAGGGACCGTTGGGCGCGGTGAGACCGTTGGAGGCGCCGTCCTGGTTGACGGCGCTGCCGCGTATGACGGCCAGAACCTTGTGTCCGCGTTCCCGGGCCACCGAAAGGCGCTCCAGGACGACCAGGCCGACGCCCTCGGACAGGACGGTGCCGTCGGCGTCGTCGGCGTACGCCTTGCAGCGGCCGTCGGCGGCCAGACCCCGCTGGCGTGACATGCCGAGGACGCCGATCGGGGAGCCCATGACGGCGACGCCGCCGGCCAGGGCCATCGTGCACTCGCCCTGCCGCAGTGCCTGCGCGGCCAGGTGCATCGCGACCAGCGACGACGAGCAGGCCGTGTCCACGGTGACCGCGGGACCCTCGAAGCCGAAGACGTACGACACCCGGCCCGAGGCCACGCTTCCTGCGGTGGCGGTGGTGACGAAGCCTTCGAGTTCGGCGGGCATGTTGCTCAGGGACTCGAGATAGTCGTGGATGGAGACGCCGGAGAAGACGCCGATGTTGTCGCCGCGTGCCGTGCTCGGGTCGATACCGGCGTTCTCCAGTGCTTCCCAGGAGGCTTCGAGGAGCAGCCGCTGCTGCGGGTCCATCGCCAGCGCCTCACGCGGCGAGATCCCGAAGAACCCGGCGTCGAAGAGACCCGCGCCCTCCAGGAAACCGCCCTGGGTGGAGTAGGACGTGCCGGCGCGGTCGGGGTCGGCGTCGAAGAGGCCTTCCAGGTCCCAGCCCCGGTCGTCGGGGAAAGCGGAGACGCCCTCGCGGCCCTCCCGGACCAGGTGCCACAGGTCGTCGGGGCTGGACACGCCGCCCGGCAGGCGGCACGCCATGCCCACGATCGCTATGGGTTCGCCGGGGTCGGCGGTGGCGGCCGCCGTGGCCGTGCCCGCGGCGGGGACGCCGGTCACCGTGGTGTCCGCGTCACCGAGTTCCTCGCGCAGGTGGCGGGCCAGGGCGACGGGCGTCGGATAGTCGAAGATCAGCGTGGCGGGGAGTTTCACGCCGGTCGCCGCGCTGAGCCGGTTGCGCAGTTCGACGGCGGTCAGGGAGTCGAAGCCGATGTCGCTGAATCCGCGCGTGCCCTGCGTCAGTTCCTGGCTGGTGAAGCCGAGTACGGCGCCCGCCTCGGTCTGTACGACGGAGAGCAGGACGCTTTCCTGTTCGGCCTGGGACAGACCGGCGAGGCGGCGCACCAGGGTGCCGCTGTCGCCGGCGGCGGCCCGCGCCGAGCGGCGGCCGGCGCGTACGAGGCCGCGCAGCAGATGCGGGACTCCCCCGCCGTCCCCGGCCTGGCCGCGCAGCGTCCGCAGGTCGAGTTTGATCGGTACGAGGAGTGCCTGGCCCATGTGCAGGCCGAGGTCGAGGATGTGCAGGCCTTCGGCCGGGGTCAGGGCGAGGACGCCGCCGCGGCTCATCCGCGCCTGGTCGACGGCGCCGAGGTGGGCGGTCAGCCCGGTGCTCTGCTCCCACAGGCCCCAGGCCAGGGAGAGGCCGGGCAGGCCCGCCTCGCGGCGCGTGGCCATCAGGCCGTCGAGGAAGGCGTTCGCGGCGGCGTAGTTGCCCTGGCCCGCCGATCCCATGAGCGCGGCGGCGGAGGAGAACACGACGAACGCGTCGAGGTCCAGGTCGCGGGTGAGTGCGTCGAGGTGGCGGACGGCGTCCACCTTGGGCGCGAACACCGTGGCGAGGCGCTCGGGGGTGAGGGCCGCGATCACCCCGTCGTCCAGCACGCCGGCGAGGTGGACCACGCCGCACAGGGGGTGTTCGTCCGGTACGGAGGCCAGCAGGGCCTCGACGTCGGCGCGCCGGGAGACGTCGCAGGCCACGACGGAGACCGCAGCGCCCTGTTCGGCCAGTTCGGCGACGAGTTCGGGCATGCCTTCGGCGTCCGGGCCTCGGCGGCCGGCGAGGACCAGGTGGCGTACGCCGTACCGGGTGACGAGGTGCCGGGTCACCAGCGCGCCGAGGGAGCCGGTGCCGCCGGTGACCAGGACCGTCCCCTGGGGCCGGAAGACGTCGGGGTTGTCGGGGACCTGGCCGGTGACGCGGGCGAGGCGGGGAACGGAGAGGGTCGTTCCGCGCACGGCGAGCTGTGGTTCGTCGCCGGCCGTCACGGCGGCCAGGACCGCGTCCCGCCCGTCGCCGGCAGCGGCGGCCGGGTCGGCATCGACCAGGACGATCCGGTCGGGATTCTCCGCCTGCGCGGCCCGCACCAGACCCCACACCGCCGATCCCGCCGGATCACTCACCACACCGTCACCGGCAGGCACCGCACCCCGGGTCACCACCACCAGCCGCGAGTTCTCCAACCCCGCCGCACCCAGCCACGCCTGCACCACACCCAGCACCCGCGACGTAAGCCCCAGGACAGCATCCACACCATCATCACCAGCCGCGACGGCCTCCAGCACCGCCACAGCCGGAACCCCGGCCCCAGCACCACGGGCCAGCTCCACCACATCCTCGGCGGAAACGACCGGCGCCCACACCGGAACCGGCACCGCCTCCTGGGCGGAGGGCAGCACGGTCCACTCGACGCCGAACAGCGCGTCGCGGGTGTCGTGGGCCGCGGCGGCGTCCAGTTGGTCGGTGGAGACCGGCAGGGACACCAGGGAGTCCATGGTCAGCACGAGGCCGCCGGTCTCGTCCGCGGCCTGGAACGACAGGGCGTCCGGTCCGCACGGCGCGACCCGCACCCGCAGCGCCGAGGCGCCCGTGGCGTGCAGCACGAGACCGTTCCAGGCGAACGGCAGCACCTTGCGGCCGTCGTCCGGCGCGGCGAGGGCGTTGGTGTGGAGGGCGGCGTCGAGGAGCGCCGGGTGGATACCGAACCGGCCTGCGTCCTCGCGCTGTTCCTCGGGCAGGGCGGCCTCGGCGAAGACCTCGTCGCCGCGCCGCCAGACGGCACGCAGGCCCTGGAAGGCGGGCCCGTAGGCGTAGCCGCGCTCGGTCAGGTCGTCGTAGAAGTTCTCGACGTCGACCGGCTGGGCGCCGGGGGGCGGCCAGGCGGCGAAGTCGAAGTCGCCGGCGTCCCGGGCGGCGGGCGCGGCCGACAGGAGTCCGGTGGCGTGCCGGGTCCACCCGTGGGTGCCGCCCTCGCCGGCGGCGTCCTCCCGCAGGGAGTACACGTCGACGGTGCGCAGGCCGTTCGCGCCCGGTCCGCTCACCGCGACCTGGACGCGCACGCCGCCGCGTTCGGGCAGCACGAGCGGCGCCTCGATGACGAGTTCCTCCAGCACGCCGTGGCCGAACTCGTCGCCGGCGCGCACGGCGAGATCGACGTAGACCGTGCCGGGGACGATGACGACCCCGCCGATCGCGTGCCCGGCGAGCCAGGGGTGGGACTGGAGGGACAGGCGGGAGGTGAAGACCAGGCCGTCGGACTGGGGCAGTTCCACCACCGCGCCGAGCAGCGGGTGGTCGGCGCCGGTCAGTCCGAGCGACGCCTGGTCCGTGGCCGTGCCGTCCATCGTCAGCCAGTAGTGCTGGTGGTCGAAGGCGTACGTCGGCAGGTCGACGCGTGCCGCGGCGGCGCCGTCGGGCAGCACCTTGCTCCAGTCCACGGGCACGCCGTGTACGAACAGTTCGGCCATCGAGGTCTGGAGCCGGCGCGGTCCGCCGTCCTGGCGGCGCAGCGAACCGGTCACCACCACGTCCGTGACGTCCCCGGTGCCGGTGGCCGTGCCGGTGCCGGTGTCGTGGACGGTCTCGCTGATCGGCTGGACGAGGACGGGGTGGGCGCTGACCTCGACGAAGACGCCGTGGCCCTGGCGGACCAGTTCCGCCACCGCCGGGCCGAAGCCGACCTGGCCGCGCAGGTTGCGGTACCAGTAGGCGCCGTCCAGGACGCCGGCGTCCTCCACCCACTCGCCCGTGACGGTGGAGTAGAAGGGGACGGCGGGTGCCTGCGCGCCGATGCCGGCCAGGGCGTCGGCGAGGGTGTCGCGGATCCGCTCGACGTGCCGGGTGTGGGAGGCGTAGTCCACGGCGATCCGCCGCACCCGTACGCCCTGGTCCTCCAGGGTGTCGAGCGCCTCGTCCAGCGCCTCGGCGTCACCGGCGATCACCACGGAGGACGGCCCGTTGACGGCGGCGACCTCGACCCGGTCCGCCCAGCGTTCCAGACGGGAGACCGCCTCGGCCTCGTTCAGGGCGACCGAGGCCATGCCCCCGCGTCCCGCGAGCCGTTCGGCGATGGCCTGGCTGCGCAGGGCCACGACCCGCGCCGCGTCCTCCAGCGTCAACGCTCCGGACACGCACGCGGCGGCGATCTCGCCCTGCGAGTGGCCGACCACCGCGTCGGGCTCGACGCCGACGGACTGCCATACGGCGGCCAGGCCGACCATGACGGCGAAGCTGGCGGGCTGGAGCACGTCCACCCGCTCCAGCACTCCGGGCTCGGCCTCACCCCGCAGCACATCGACAAGGGACCAGTCCACCCACCGCTCCAGAGCGGCGGCGCACTCGGCGATCCGCTCCGCGAACACCGGCGAGGCGTCCAGGAGTTGCCGGCCCATGCCCGCCCACTGCGAGCCCTGCCCCGGGAACACCCACACGACCTTGCCCGGCGTCCCCGAGCCGGAGAGGACCCCGGGCGCGCTCTCGCCCCGGGAGAGGGCGCGCAGTCCGGCGAGGGCCTCCGTGTCGGAGCCGGCCACGACGACCGCCCGCTCCCCCAGCACCGCACGCCCGGTCACCAGGGCGCCGGCGACGTCGGTGAGCGACGCGCCGCCGGCGCCGGACTCCACGAACGCCGCCAGCCGTTCCGCCTGGGCGGCCAGGGACGTCGCGGTTCCCGCCGAGACCACCAGCGGCACCGCGTCGGCGGGCCCGGCGCCCCGCGCGTCGTCCCGGGCGGTCTCGTTCGCCTCCGGCGGCGCTTCCTCCAGGATCAGGTGGGCGTTGGTGCCGCTGGCCCCGAACGAGGACACCCCCGCCCGGCGCGGACGGCCCTGGTCCGGCCACTCCCGGGTCTCGGTGAGCAGCTCGACCGCGCCCGCCGACCAGTCCACCTGGGGGGTCGGCGCGTCCAGGTGCAGGGTCGCCGGGAGCACCCGGTGCCGCAGCGCCTGCACCGTCTTGATGACACCGGCCACGCCGGAGGCCGCCTGCGTGTGCCCGATGACCGACTTGACCGAGCCGAGCCACAGCGGCTTCCGCGGGTCGCGGCCCTGTCCGTAGGTGGCGAGCAGCGCCTGCGCCTCGATCGGGTCGCCGAGGACCGTGCCCGTGCCGTGGCCCTCCACCGCGTCCACGTCGGCCGGGGAGAGACCGGCGCCGGCCAGGGCCTTGCGGATGACCCGCTGCTGCGCGGGCCCGTTGGGCGCGGTGAGGCCGTTGGACGCGCCGTCCTGGTTGACGGCGCTGCCGCGCAGTACCGCGAGGATCCGGTGGCCGCGCTTCTCGGCGGCCGACAGCCGTTCCAGGAGCAGGACGCCCACGCCCTCCGCCCAGCCCGAACCGTCGGCGCCGGCGGCGTACGACTTGCAGCGCCCGTCGAAGGCGAGGGCCCGCTGCCGTGCGAAGCCGACGAATCCGCCGGGCGTGGCCATGACCGTGGAGCCGCCGACGAGCGCCATCGAGCACTCACCGCGGCGCAGCGCCTGCGCGGCGAGGTGCGTCGCCACCAGCGACGAGGAGCACATGGTGTCGACCGTGACGGCGGGGCCCTCCAGTCCGAGCGTGTAGGCGACGCGTCCGGAGGCGACGCCGCCCGCGGTGCCCAGCGCGCGTTCCAGGCTGAGGAAGTCCTCGTGGCCGCTCAGGTCGGGGGCGTAGTCCTGGTGCACCATGCCGGCGAAGACGCCGATGTCGCTGCCCCGCACCGAGTGGGGGTCGATGCCGGCCCGTTCGAGGGCCTCCCAGGACACTTCGAGCAACTGCCGCTGCTGCGGGTCCATCGCCAACGCCTCGCGCGGCGAGATGCCGAAGAACGCGGCGTCGAACCGGGCGGCGTCGTGGAGGAAGGCACCTTCGCGCACGTAGGTCGTGCCAGGGTTGTCGGGGTCGGGGTGGTAGAGGCCCTCCAGGTCCCAGCCCCGGTCGTCGGGGAAGGGGGTGTAGACGTCGGCGCCCTCGGACACCACCCGCCACAGGTCCTCGGGGCTGCGGATCCCGCCGGCGTACCGGCAGGCCATGGAGACGATCGCGATGGGCTCCGTGGCCGCGGCCGCGAGCTCGCTGTTCTCCTGCTGAAGCCTGGCGTTCTCCTTCAGCGAGGCTCGCAGTGCGTCGACAACCTGCTCGTCCGGCGCGGACATAACCATCCTCCACGATTCCTCGACCATCGGTGGTCAGCTCGTCTTGCCCAAAGCCCGTTGCACCAGACCGGCAACGTCCATTGCGTCGATCAGTTCCTCGGTGCCGGCCGCCGTCGCCTCCCCGGCCGCCGGCCCGTCCGCGTTCGCGTCGCCGTCGACGGCGCCTCCGGCGCCACTGCCACCTGCGCCACTGCCGTCTTCGGCGAGGCTCAGGAGGGCGTCCAGGACGCCGGCCTCCTTGAAGCGGGCGAACGGCACGGACGCCAGCACCCGCCTGAGGTCGTCCTCGCGCGCGTCCGGCCCGTCGTCGGCCTCCTGGAGCAGCTCGGCCCGCAGATAGCCGACCAGCGCCTCCGGAGTGGGGTAGTCGAAGATCAGCGTGGCGGGCAGCCGCAGTCCGGTGGCCGTGCCGAGGCTGTTGCGCAGGTTCACGGCGGCCAGGGAGTCGAATCCGACCTCCTGGAACGCCTGGCGTGGACCGATGCCCTCCGCGCCGCCGTGGCCGAGGACGACCGAGGCGTGGCCGCGTACGAGGCGGAGCAGGAGGCGGTTCTGCTCGGTGTCCGAGACCGCCCGCAGGGAGTCGGCGAGGGACGCGGCGGCGCCGCTGTCCTCGCTGTCCTGCCGTGCCGCCTGGAGCACCTCCTTCGCCTCGGGCAGGTCCGCGAACAAGGGGCTGGTGCGGACCGAGGTGAACGCGGGGACGAAGGCCCCCCAGTCCATGTCGGCCACGGTCACGAACTTCTCGTTGCCCTGCACCGCCTGGACCATCGCGGTCACCGCCAGCTCGGGGGCCACGGGCAGCACACCGCGGCGCCGCAGTTGGGCGAGGGCGGCCTCGTCCATGCCCACGCCGATCTCGTCGAGCGCGCCGCAGGCGATCGCCGTCGCCCTCAGTCCCCGGGCGCGGCGCCATTCGACCAAGGCGTCGAGGACGGCGTTGGCCGCTCCGGACGGGCCCTGGCCGCCGCCGCCCCACACGCCGGCGATCGAGGAGAACACCACGAACGCGTCCAGCGGCGTGTCCTGGAACCGTTCGTCCAGCCACACTGCGGTGTCCACCTTGGCCGCGAACACCTCGGCGAGGGCGGCCTCGTCGGTGTCGTCGAGGAAGCTGGTTCGGGTGATGTCGGCGGCGTGCACGACGGCGGTCAGGGGCTGTTCCGGCACGTCCAGCAGACGCGCGATGGTGTCCCGGTCCGTGTCCGCGCAGGACTCCACGGCCGTGACGAGGCCCAGCCCGGCCAGTTCGGCGGCGAGGTCCGGCACGGCTCCCTCGGGTGCCTGCGCCGTGGTGGTGACGACGAGCCGGTCGGCGCCGGCGAGGGCGAGCCGCACCGCGACGTGCCTGCCGAGTCCTTCGGCGCCGCCGGTCACCAGGATGGTGCCCCGCGGCTGCCAGCGGCCGTCACCGGCCGTCGCGTCCGGCACCGGCTTGCGCAGCAGGCGGCGGCTGTAGACGCCCGACCGCCGGACCGCGAGCTGGTCCTCGTCACCGGCATCGTTCAGCACACCGAGCAGGAACTGGCCCGTACGCGCGTCCGTCCTGGCGGGCAGGTCGACCAGGCCGCCCCAACGGTCGAGGCGTTCGAGGGCGGCGGCCCGGCCCAGTCCCCACAGCGCCGCCTGGGCCGGCGAGGTGAGCGTGTCGTGGATGCCGATGTTCACCGCACCCCTGGTCAGGCACCACAGAGGCTGGGTGACCCGGCTGTCCGCCAGGGCCTGGATCAGGGCGAGCGTCGAGGCCGTCACGGCGAGCGGGTCCTGCGGGCCGCCCGCCGTCCGCTCGTCCAGCGCGAGCAGGGACAGCACCCCGGACACGTCGCGTCCGGGGAGGACGGCGGTGAGCCGCTCGACGAGACGTGCACGCGTCCGGTCGGAGTCGTCGACCTCCAGCAGGACCATGTCGAGCCCTTGGCCGGCCAGCTCGTCCAGGAGGGCGTCGATCGCGGTGTCGTCCGGACGCTCCGACGGTACGACGACCAGCCACTGCCCACCCGGCACACCGACGGCCTCGCGTTCCAGGGGCTGCCAGGTGACGTGGTAGCGCAGCTTCTCCGCACTGGAGCGCTCACGCCGCTTCCCCCGCCATTCGGCGAGGACGGGTACGACACTGCTCAGCGCGCCCCGGTCCTCCGCCGACTCCGTCTCCAACAGCTCGGCGAGGGCGTCCAGATCGGCGCGCTCCACCGCCTCCCAGAAGTCGGAGTCCGCACCCTCCGCGACACCCGCGGCCTCGTCGGCCCCTTCCGCCTCCTGGAGCCAATAGCGCTGGCGGTCGAAGGCGTACGTCGGCAGATCGAGCCGGGCCGAGGTCGCCCCGGTCGGGAGCACTCCGGTCCAGTCGACAGTGACACCGCGCACGAACAGCTCGGCCATCGAGGCCAGCAGGCGACGCAGGCCCCCGTCGTCGCGGCGCAGCGAACCGGTGACCAGGGCTTCGGAGTCGGCTCCGGCGGCGTAGACGGTCTCGGTGATCGGCTGGACCAGCACCGGATGCGCGCTGACCTCCACGTACGTCCGGTGGCCCTGGCCCAGCAGGTCGGTCACGGCGGGACCGAAGCCGACCTGGCCGCGCAGGTTGCGGTACCAGTAGGCACCGTCCAAGACGCCGGCGTCCTTCACCCACTCGCCGGTCACCGTCGAGTAGAAGGGGATCGACGGTGCCTGGGCCTCGACCCCGGCGAGCGTGTCGGCGAGGGTCTCGCGGATGTCCTCCACGTGCCGGGTGTGCGAGGCGTAGTCCACCGCCACCCGCCGCACCCGCACACCCTCCGCCGATAGGGCGTCCAGTGCCTCGTCCAGTGCCTCCGCATCACCCGCGATCACGACGGAGGACGGGCCGTTGACGGCCGCGACCTCCACGCGGTCCGCCCAACGCTCCAGGCGCGCCGAGGCGTCGGCCTCGCTCAGGGCGACCGAAGCCATACCCCCACGCCCGGCGAGCTGCCCAGCGATGGCCTGGCTCCGCAGCGCCACCACCCGCGCCGCATCCTCCAGCGACAACGCACCCGACACACACGCGGCCGCGATCTCACCCTGCGAGTGACCGACCACCGCATCCGGCAGCACACCCACCGACGACCAGACCGCCGCCAGACCCACCATCACCGCGAAACTGGCCGGCTGAAGCACATCCACCCGCTCCAGCAACGCCGGCTCCACCTCACCCCGCAACACATCAACCAAAGACCAGTCGACCCACGGCTCCAAAGCAGCCGCACACTCCGCAATCCGCTCCGCGAACACCGGCGAGGCGTCCAGCAACTCCCGGCCCATACCCGCCCACTGCGAGCCCTGCCCCGGGAACACCCACACCACCTTCCCCGGCACACCAGAACCCGCACTACCGGACACCAGGTTGGTACCGCTCTCACCCCGTGCAAGGACCCGCAGACCCGCCACGGCGTCGTCCCTGGAGTCGGCCACGACCACCGCACGCTCACCCAGCGCCGCACGCCCCGCGACCAGCGCACCCGCCACCGAAGTCAGCGACACCCCGTCGCTCTCCTCGACGAACGCGGCAAGCCGCCCCGCCTGACCGGCCAACGACCCCGCACTGCGCGCCGACACCACCAACGGCACCACCCCAGCAGAAGGCAGAGGTCGCGGGGCGTGCTCCTCGGCGGGCGCTTCCTCCAGGATCAGGTGCGCGTTCGTCCCACTGGCTCCGAAGGACGAGACACCCGCCCGGCGCGGACGGCCCTCACGCGGCCACTCCCGCGCCTCAGTCAGCAACTCCACCGCACCCGCCGACCAGTCCACCCGCTCGGTCGGTGAGTCCACGTGGAGCGTCGCCGGCATGATTCCGTGCCGCAGCGCCTGCACCATCTTGATCACACCGGCCACACCCGCCGCGGCCTGCGCGTGCCCGATGTTCGACTTCAGCGAACCGAGCCACAGGGGCCGTTCCGCGTCGCGGTCCTTGCCGTACGTGGCGAGCAGCGCCTGCGCCTCGATCGGGTCGCCCAGCGCCGTACCCGTACCGTGCGCCTCGACGACATCCACGCCGTCGGCCTCGATACCGGCACTGGCCAGCGCCCGCCGGATCACCCGCTGCTGCGACGGACCGTTCGGAGCCGTCAGGCCGTTGGACGCGCCGTCCTGATTGACCGCGCTGCCCCGCAGCACCGCCAGAACCTTGTGCCCGCGTTCCCGGGCCACCGACAGGCGCTCCAGGACCACGACGCCGACACCCTCCGCCCAGCCCGTGCCGTCGGCCGTGGACGAGAAGGCCTTGCAGCGGCCGTCGGCGGACAGACCGCGCTGGCGGGAGAACTCCATGAACGCGTCCGGGCTGGCCATGACGGTCGCGCCGCCGGCCAGCGCCATCGAGCACTCGCCCTGCCGCAGTGCCTGCGCGGCCAGGTGCATCGCCACCAGCGACGACGAGCAGGCCGTGTCCACGGTGACCGAGGGACCCTCGAAGCCGAAGACGTACGACACCCGGCCCGACGCCACACTCGCCGCCGTACCGGTCATGAGATAGCCCTGTACGTCCTCAGGCACCTGGCGGAGCCGGGTGACGTAGTCGTGGTGGACGATCCCGGTGAAGACGCCGATGTCACTGCCCCTGGTGGAGAGCGGGTCGATGCCCGCCCGCTCCAGCGCCTCCCACGACGTCTCCAGGAGGAGTCGCTGTTGCGGGTCCATCGCCAGCGCCTCGCGCGGTGAGATGCCGAACAGTGCGGCGTCGAACTGCGCGGCATCGTGCAGGAATCCCCCGGACCGGGTGTAGCTCGTTCCGGGGTGGTCCGGGTCCGGGTGGTACAGGCCGTCGAGGTCCCAGTCGCGGTCCACCGGGAAGCCGGAGATCGCGTCCCGCCGCTCCGTCACCAGCTCCCACAGTGCCTCGGGGCTGTCCACACCGCCCGGCAGGCGGGTGCTCATGGCGACGATCGCGAGGGGCTCGTCCGTGGCCGGCGCCGCTCCGGCGACCGGGGTGGACGGCGTCCGCGGTTGTTCGCCGAGCAGTTCGGCCCGCAGGTGGCCGACGAGCGTCTCGGGGGTGGGGTGGTCGAAAACCAGGGTGGCGGGCAGTTCGACACCGGTGAGGTCCCGGAGCCGGTTGCGGAGCTTGACCGCCCCGAGGGAGTCGAAGCCGAGGCTCTTGAAGGACTGCTGCGTGTTCCAGTCGAACGCGTCCGGGTCGCGGTGACCGAGCACGACGGCGACGCTCTCCTTGACCAGGTCCGTCACCGCGCGGTGCTGTTCCTGGGCCGGGAGCCCGGCCAGGCGTCCGGCGAAGGCTTCGTCCGTTGCCCCGCTCCCCGCGGTCGGGTGGACGTCGGTGTCGGACGGCAGGGCGTGCTGGGTGGCGGCGGTGTCGACCCAGTACCGCTGGTGTTGGAAGGCGTAGGTGGGCAGCTCGGTGCCGGTGGCGGTGGCGGGGGTCGTGCGTCCGAGGACGGCCGGCCAGTCCAGGGGTACGCCACGCACGTGCAGGTGCGCGAGTGCCGTCAGGACGTCGGCGGGTTCGGTGCCGTCCTTGCGGAGGGTGGCCACGCAGCCCTGTTCCTGGACGCCGGGCGAGCCCAGGGCGAGAGCGGTGAGGACGGCTCCGGGGCCCAGTTCGAGGTAGGTCGTGGCGCCCTGCGCGCCGAGTGCGGCGAGGGCGTCGCCGAACCGGACCGCGGCACGGGCCTGGTCGACCCAGTAGCCGGGGGTGGCGAGTTGTCCGTCGGTGGCGAGTTCGCCGGTGACGGTGGAGACGACGCGCAGGGCGCCGGGCTGGTACGACAGTCGCTCGGCGACGGTACGGAACTCCTCGAGCATGGGCTCCATCAGCGAGGAGTGGAAGGCGTGACTGACGGTCAGTCTGTGCGTCTTGTGGCCGCGCCGTGCCAGTTCGCCGGCTACGCCGAGTACGGCGTCCTCGGTGCCGGAGAGCACCAGCGCGTCGGGGCCGTTCACCGCGGCGACGCAGACTACGCCGTTCGCCCGGGCGAGCAGGGGCGCGAGGTCGGCCTCGGTGGCCTTGACGGCGACCATCGCACCGCCTTCGGGCAGGGCCTGCATCAACCGGCCGCGCGCGGCGACGAGTTCGGCCGCGTCCTCCAGGTCGAGGACCCCGGAGACGTGGGCGACGGTGATCTCGCCGACGGAGTGTCCGGCGAGGAGGTCGGGGCGGACGCCCCAGGAGGCGAAGAGCCGGTACAGCGCGGTCTCCAGGGCGAACAGCGCACCCTGGGTGTACATGGTGCGGTCGAGCAGTGCGCTGCCGGGGGTTCCGGGGGTGGCGAGGACGACCTCGCGCAGCGGGAGCGCCGCGTGCCCGCGCAGGTGTGCGTCGACGGCGTCGCACGCGGCGTCGAAGGCCTGCCGGAAGACCGGGAAGCTTGCGGCGAGTTCGCGGCCCATACCGGCCCACTGGCTGCCCTGTCCGGTGAAGAGGACGGCCAGTTTGCCCGTGGCCGGGGTGCCGGTGACGGCCGCGGGGGTCGTCCCGCCCTGCGCGAGGGAGGTCAGGTCGGCGTGGAGCTGCTGCCGGTCGGAGGCCAGGACGACGGCGCGGTGGTCGAGTTGGGCGCGGGTGGTGGCGAGCGCGTGAGCGGTGTCCGTGAGCGGTGCGCCGGGCCGCTCGTCGAGGAAGCGCGCGAGCCGGTCGGCCTGGCCGCGCAGCCCGGCCGGTGTCCGCCCCGACACGGGGACGAGGACGGGCCCGGGCACGGGCGCCGGCGCGGGGACGCCGGGCGCTGCCTCGTGGATGCCGGGCGCTTCTTCGAGGACGCCGGGCGCTGCCTCCTGCATGCCGGGCGCTTCTTCGAGGATGACGTGGGCGTTGGTGCCGCCGATGCCGAAGGAGGACACTCCGGTCCGGCGCGGGCGGCCGTCGCGCGGCCATTCCCGTGCCTCGGTGAGCAGTTCCACGGCGCCCGCCGACCAGTCGACGTGGGTCGAGGGCCGGTCCACGTGCAGGGTGCGGGGCAGGACGCCGTGCCGCATCGCCATGACCATCTTGATCACGCCGGCGACGCCCGCCGCGGCCTGCGTGTGCCCGATGTTCGACTTCACCGAGCCCAGCCACAGGGGCCGTCCGGCCGGCCGGTCCTGGCCGTAGGTCGCCAGCAGCGCCTCCGCCTCGATCGGGTCGCCGAGCGTCGTGCCCGTACCGTGCGCCTCCACGGCGTCCACGTCCGAGGTCCGCAGCCCCGCGTCGTCCAGGGCCCGGCGGATCACCCGCTGCTGCGAGGGGCCGTTCGGCGCGGTCAGGCCGTTGGAGGCGCCGTCCTGGTTCACGGCCGTACCCCGGACGACGGCCAGGACGCGGTGGCCGTTGCGGCGGGCGTCCGACAGCCGCTCCACGAGGAGCAGCCCCGCGCCCTCCGACCAGCCGGTGCCGTCCGCACCGTCCGCGAAGGCCTTGCACCGGCCGTCGGGGGCCAGGCCGCGCTGCCGGGAGAACTCGACGAACGTCTCGACGGTGCCCATCACCATCACGCCGCCGGCCAGTGCCATCGTGCACTCGCCCCGGTTGAGGGCCTGCGCCGCCAGGTGCAGGGCGACCAGGGAGGAGGAGCAGGCGGTGTCGACCGTGATGGCGGGGCCCTCGGTGCCGAGGTGGTAGGCCACGCGGCCGGAGGTGACGGCGCCGGAGGAGCCGGTGAGGCGGAATCCCTCGACACCGGCCGCCTGGTGCGTGCGCACGCTGTAGTCGTGGCTGTTGACGCCGACGTAGACGCCGACGTCCTGCCCGGCGAGGGTCGTCGGGTCGATCGCAGCGCGCTCGAAGGCCTCCCAGGACGTCTCCAGCAGCAGCCGCTGCTGCGGGTCCATCGCCAGCGCCTCGTTGGGCGAGATGCCGAAGAACGCGGCGTCGAACCCGGCGGCGTCGTCGAGGAAGGCACCGTGGCGTACGTACGTCGTGCCGGCGTGATCGGGGTCCGGGTGGAAGATCCGGTCGGTGTCCCAGCCCCGGTCGTCGGGGAACTCGGTGACGACGTCGACGCCGTCGGCCACGACCCGCCACAGGTCCTCCGGGCTGTGCACGCCGGCGGGGAAGCGGCAGGCCATGCCGACGATCGCGATCGGCTCGCCACCCGGCTCCGGGGCGGCGGGGACAGCGGGCGCGGAGGCAGCGGGGTCGGCCGTTTCGGCCGTTCGGGGCGCCGCACCTCCGACGAGCCTGCCGCGCAGATGCTCGGCGAGCGTCGCGGGCTTCGGGTAGTCGAAGATCAGCGCCGGGGAGAGGGTGAGACCGGTCGCGACGACCAGCCGGTTGCGCAGTTCCACCGCGGTCAGCGAGTCGAACCCGGCGTCCTTGAGCGGCCGGTCGGCCCGGATCGCGTCGGCGGTGTCGTGTCCGAGGACCTCGGCGGCGTGCCGGCGCACCAGGTCGACCAGCGCCTCTTCCTGCTCGGTGTCGTCCAGGCCGGCGAGGCGCTCCGCCAGCGAACCGCGCGCCGACCGCGTCGCCGTCCCGGCCACCGGGCGCGGCGCGGGCGCCAGCCCCCGCAGCGGCGCCGGCAGGGGCCCGTCGGCCGCCGCGGCGCGCAGGACGGACAGGTCGAACGTGGCGGCCAGCAACGCGCCGTCCGCGTCCGCCGCGCCACTCAGGGCGGCGTCGAGGAGGGCCATGCCCTCGGCCGCGGTGAGACCGGTCATGCCGATGCGCCGGTTGCGCCGCAGGTCGGCGGCGTCCAGGTGCTCGGTCATGGCGCTGACCGTCGACCAGTATCCCCAGGCGAGGGAGACGGCCGGCAGTCCGAGCCGGTGCCGCTGCCGCGCCACCGCGTCCAGGCAGGCGTTGGCCGCGGCGTAATTGGCCTGCCCCGGGTTGCCGAGGATGCCCGCCGCCGAGGAGAACAGCACGAAGGCGGCGAGGTCCAGGTCCCGGGTCAGCTCGTCCAGGTGGCGGGCCGCGTCCAGCTTGGGCCGCAGTACGGTGTCGATCCGTTGCGGGGTCTGCTCGGTGAGCACGCCGTCGTCCAGGACTCCGGCGGTGTGCACGACGGCGGTCAGGGGGTGCCCGGCCGGTATCGCCCGCAGCAGCGCCTCGACCTGCCCCCGGTCGGACACGTCGCAGGCGGTGACGGTGACGGTCGCGCCCAGCTCGGTCAGCTCCTCGCACAGGTGCGGGGCGCCGCCACTCCGGCTGGCCAGGACCAGGTGACGGACGCCGTACGCGGTGACCAGGTGCCGCGCCGTGAGCGCACCGAGCGTCCCGGTGCCGCCGGTGATCAGGACGGTGCCCTCGGGGTCGAGCCGGCGGGCGTGCGACCCGGCTTCGGGAGCCGCGCCCCGCACCCGCACGAGGCGGGGCACGGACGCGACGCCGTCGCGCACCCGCAGTTGCGGTTCACCACTGAGGACGGCGGCTGTCAACGCGGACGCGGAGTCGTGCGGGACGGGCCAGGGATCGTCGTCGACGTCCACGAGGACGACGCGGTCCGGGTGCTCCGACTGCGCCGACCGCACCAGTCCCCACACGGCCGCAGCGCCGAGCTCGTCGCAGTCCCCCGTGACCACCGCCAGCCGGGCCCCCTCCGGTGCGGGCGCCGCCAGCCAGGCCTGCAGTACGGCGAGGGCCGCGCCGGCGTCCTCCCGTGGGTCACCCGCCGCGGATCCGCCTCGGACGTCGTACACCAGGAGGTCGGGAGCGGCCCCGTCCCCGTCCCCGGCGACGGCGGCGGCGACGTCGGCACCGTCTCCGACCGGCACGACGACGGGAGCGCGGTCCACGGCGGCCGGTGACACTCGCGTCCAGTCGACACGGAACAGTGCGTCATGCGGCAGCGCCCCGGCGATCCCCGCCTGTTCGGGAGAGAACGGCGCCGCGCGAACGCCCTCGACGGTCATTACGGGCCGCCCCGCGGGGTCGGTCAGCAGGAGGCGTGCGTCCTGGTCCGGCGCCGCGTCCCGACGCACGTGCAGTGCGGTGGCCCCCGATGCGTGGAGAGCCACTCCGGACCACACGGACGGGACCATGCCGCTCGGGACGACGGTACGGACGGCGGCGTCGAGGAGCGCCGGGTGCACCCCGTACCGCTCCGCTTCCCGCAGTGCGGCACCGTCCAGTTGCGCCTCGGCCGACTCTCCGTCCGGCCCCGAGACGGCGGGCGTCTCCCGGCCGTCGGCGGACACGAGCGTGCCGTGCGCGTGCCGTACCCACTCCGCGTCCAACGGCGCGTCGGCGGCCCGGGAGTACACCTCCACCGGTCGCCGCGCCCCGTCGGACTCGCCCACGACGACCTGGATGCTGCGATCACCGCCCAGCGGCAGCACGACCGGCATGTCGACGGTCAGTTCATCGATGACGGGGACGGCCGCCAGATCACCGAGCTGGATGGCCAGTTCGACCAGAGCGGCGTTCGGTACGACGACGGAGTCGGCCACCATCTGGTCCGCGAGCCAGGGGTGCGCCCCGGGCGACCACCGGGACGTGGCCACGAGGCCACCCGAGTTCGGCATGCCCACGACGGCACCGAGCAGCGGATGATCCGACCCGGCCAGCCCGAGGGAGGCGGCGTCGACGGGGCCGGCATCGGTGGCCTGGAGCCAGTAGTGCTGGTGGTCGAAGGCGTACGTCGGCAGATCGAGCCGCGCCGAGGTCGCCCCGGCCGGGAGCACTCCGGCCCAGTCGACGCTGACACCGCGCACGAACAGCTCGGCCATCGAGGCCAGCAGACGGCGCAGACCCCCGTCGTCCCGGCGCAGCGAGCCGGTGACCAGGGCTTCGGAGTCGGCTCCGGCGGCGTAGACGGTCTCGGTGATCGGCTGGACCAGCACCGGGTGCGCGCTGACCTCGACGAAGACACCGTGCCCTTGACCGGTCAACTCCGCGACAGCCGGGCCGAAACCGACCTGGCCGCGCAGGTTGCGATACCAGTAGGCACCGTCCAGGACGCCTGCGTCCTCGACCCATTCGCCGGTCACAGTGGAGTAGAAGGGGATCGACGGTGCCTGGGCTTCGACCCCGGCGAGCGTGTCGGCGAGGATCTCGCGGATGTCCTCCACGTGCCGGGTGTGCGAGGCGTAGTCCACCGCCACCCGCCGCACACGGACACCGTCCGCCGACAGGGCCTCCAGCGCCTCGTCCAGCGCCTCCGCATCACCCGCGATCACGACGGAGGACGTGCCGTTGACAGCCGCCACCTCCACGCGATCCGCCCAACGCTCCAGGCGCGCCGAGACGTCGGCCTCGCTCAGCGCGACCGAAGCCATACCCCCACGCCCGGCGAGCTGATCACGGATGGCCTGGCTCCGCAGCGCCACCACCCGCGCCGCATCCTCCAGCGACAACGCACCCGACACACACGCGGCAGCGATCTCACCCTGCGAATGCCCCAGCACCGCATCCGGCTCAACCCCGACAGACGCCCAGACCGCCGCCAGACCCACCATCACCGCGAAACTGGCCGGCTGAAGCACATCCACCCGCTCCAGCAACGCGGGCTCCACCTCACCCCGCAACACCTCGATGAGAGACCAGTCGACCCACGGCTCCAAAGCAGCGGCGCACTCCGCAATGCGCTCCGCGAACACCGACGAGGCGTCCAGCAACTCCCGGCCCATACCCGCCCACTGCGAGCCCTGCCCCGGGAACACCCACACCACCTTCCCCGGCACACCAGAACCGCTCACCCTTCCGGTGACCAAGCCGGCCGGGCTCTCGCCGCGCTCCAGCGCCCGCAGGCCGGCCAGGGCCTCCGCGCCCGACTCGGCCACGACCACCGCACGCTCGCCCAGCACCGCACGCCCAGCCACCAGCGCACCGGCCACGGCAGCCGGCGACACCCCGTCCGTGCCCTCGACGAACGCGGCAAGCCGCCCGGCCTGACCAGCCAAGGCCCTCGCACTGCGCGCCGACACCACCAACGGCACCGCACCACCGGCAGGCAGCGGCGGCGCAGCCACCTCCTCCGGCGCCTCCTCCAGGATCAAGTGCGCATTCGTCCCGCTCACCCCGAACGCCGACACACCAGCCCGGCGCGGACGCCCCTCCCGCGGCCACTCCCGCGCCTCGGTCAGCAGCTCCACCGCACCCGCCGACCAGTCCACCCGCGAGGACGGCGCATCGACATGCAACGTCGCCGGCATGACCCCATGCCGCAACGCCTGCACCATCTTGATCACACCGGCCACACCCGCCGCCGCCTGCGTATGACCGACATTCGACTTCAACGACCCCAACCACAACGGCCGCCCCGCATCACGCCCCTGCCCGTACGTGGCAAGCAACGCCTGCGCCTCGATCGGATCCCCCAGCGCCGTACCCGTACCGTGCGCCTCCACAACATCCACGTCGGCCGCCGACAGCCCCGCACTGGCCAGCGCCCGCCGGATCACCCGCTGCTGCGACAGACCGTTCGGAGCCGTCAGGCCGTTGGACGCACCGTCCTGATTGACCGCGCTCCCCCGCAGCACCGCCAGCACCCGGTGTCCGCGCTCCCTGGCCACCGAAAGGCGCTCCAGGACCACGACGCCGACACCCTCCGCCCAGCCCGTGCCGTCGGCCGTGGACGAGAAGGCCTTGCAGCGGCCGTCGGCGGACAGTGCCCGTTGCCGGGAGAACTCCACGAAGTTGTCGGGGGTCGCCATGACCGCCACACCACCGGCCAGGGCCATCGAGCACTCGTCCTGCCGCAGCGCCTGCGCGGCCAGGTGCATCGCCACCAGCGACGACGAGCACGCCGTGTCCACCGACACCGCCGGGCCCTCGAAACCGAAGACATACGACACCCGGCCCGACGCCACACTGGACGCCAGCCCGGTGCTGGTGAAGCCCTCCAGTTCCGGCGGGACGGCGCCCGTTCCGTACCCCTGGCCGAAGAGCCCGGAGAACACGCCGACATCGGCGCCCTTGAGCGAGACCGGGTCGATGCCCGCCCGCTCCAGCGCCTCCCAGGAGGTCTCCAGGAGGAGCCGCTGCTGCGGGTCCATCGCCAGCGCCTCACGCGGCGAGATCCCGAAGAACCCCGCGTCGAACAACCCCGCGCCCTCCAGGAAGCCGCCCTGGTTCGTGCAGGAGGTCCCCGCACGGTCGGGGTGTTGCGGGTCGAAGAGGCGTCCCAGGTCCCAGCCCCGGTCGCCGGGGAAGTCCGAGACCGCGTCGACACCTTCGGCGACCAGCTTCCACAACTGCTCCGGCGAGGCCACCCCGCCGGGCAGCCGACAGGCCATGCCGACGATGGCGACAGGGTCAGCAGGGTCGACGGGCTCGACAGGGGCGGCGGCCGGGTCCGGAGCCGCTGCGGGCGCCGAGTCGCCGAGGATCTCGGACCGCAGGTACGCCGCGAGGTCCGCCGGGGTCGGGTGGTCGAAGGCGATCGTGGTCGGCAGCCGGAGCCCGGTCCGCTCCGTCAGCCGGTTGCGCAGGGCGACGACGGCGAGCGAGGTGAAGCCCAGGTCGCGGAAGGCCCGGTCGGCGGGAATCAGCGCGGCGTCCGCCAGATGCAGGACGTCGGCGGCCAACGTGCGGACCAGGTTCTCGAGGTGTGTCCGTCGGTCGCGGTCGTCCATCGCGGACAGTTCGGCGCGCAGGGAGACCGTGCGGGCCGGGTCAGGCTCGCCGTCCCGGGCGGGCGGGCGGACCAGGGCGCGCAGGAGGGCGGGAACCCGCCCGCGCCCGGTCGCGCGCGTCGGCAGGACGGCCAGCGGCGCCTGGGGGTCGGTCGTCAGGGCGATGTCGAACGCGGCGAGCAGCTCCTGCCGCAGCGTGCCGGCCCCGGCACCAGCGTCGGTGTCGGTGTCGATGTCCGCAACAGCATCGGCGTCGGTCGGACGTCCGTTCCAGGTGAGGAACGAGCCGGGCTGGTTCCGCAGCCGGCGGTTGCGCACGACGGCTTCGCAGAGCGTCCCGTCGACGTTCGCCGCCGGGTCCTCCGGGCTGCCCGGCAGCCCCGCGGCGCCCGGCGTCACCACGACGAAGGCCGTGAGGTCGTTCCCCGCGGTCATGTGGTCGAGGCACCGCGTCAGGGCGGGGTCCCCGGCGGCGTCCACCACCGCGTGGACCGGCTGCCCCAGGTCGGTCAGGTCGGCCAGAGCGGCCCGCAGCGGATCGATTTGCGCCGTGTCCGCGGTGACCCGGACGACGCTCGTGCCGGGGAAGGCCAGGGCGTCGCCGGGGATGGCGTCCGGGCCGCCGGGGGCGCCGACGAGGAGCAGGGAGGTCGCACGGTGGGCCGTGACCAGGCGGTGGGCCAGCGCGGCGCCGTGTTCCGTGTCCGCTCCGGTGACCAACACGGTGCCGGTGCCGGTGGCTTCCGACCCGAAGCCCTTCTGCGGCCGGTCCGTGACGGGCAGCGGGGTCAGGCGGGGAACGAGCAGGGCCGCCGACCGCACCGCGATCTGCGGCTCGTCACTCGCGAGCACCGCCGACAAGGTGTCCGCCGAAAAGGTGACGGCCGGCAGAGCGTCCGGGGACAGCGTGTTCGGGGACGGGTCCGGACCGTCCAGCACGTCCAGGACCGTCAGCCCTTCCGACCGGGTCTGCTGGAGGGAGCGCGCGGCGCCCCACAGTGCGGCCTCGGCGAGGTCCTGCACGGGGTCCGTGCCGGTGGCCGCGACCGCGCCCCGGGTGAGGAGCACCAGCTTGCCGTGGGCCGCCCCCGGCAGTGCCGTCCAGGCTTCCACCTCCCGCGCCAGCCAACGGGCCCGCTCCCGGCCGGCGCTCAGGGCGTCCGTACCCCGCCCACCAGCGGATTCGCCGTCCCGCCCGCCGGCGGTTTCGCCCGCGGACGCGGCCGGCGGCACCAGGACCGTCACATCGGGGGGCGGGTCGCCGTCGGCCATCGCGGCGCGCGCCGCCGCCAGGTCGGCGTAGTGGCGGACCTGGGCGCCGGCTGCCTCCAGGGCGGTCACGAGCCCGGCCGCCGGGCCGGCCACCGCCCAACGGGTGCCGGCCGGTGGGGCGGTGGCGGGGGCCGGTGCGGTGACCCACTCGACCCGTGTCAGCGCGTCGTGGTGTCCGCTCGCCGCGTAGCGCAGTCGCCCCGGCTGCTCGCCCAGGAGGAGGCGCTTGGTCTTGCCCGACGGGGTGCGGGGAATGCTCGCGACCTCGCGGACGCGTTCGGGCACCTTGTAGGCGGAGAGCCGCTCGCGGCAGCGGGCGATGAGCGCGGCGGGGTCGTAACCGGTGGGCCCGGGGACCACATACGCGACGGGTACTTCGCCGAGCGTGTCGTGGGGTGCGCCGGCGACGGCCGCGTCCGCGACGCCCTCGACGGTCCGCAGGACCGCCTCGACCTCCTCAGGGTGGATGTTCTCGCCGCCGCGGATGACGAGTTCCTTGATGCGGCCTCGGATGGTGAAGTAGCCGGCGTCGTCGCGCCGGGCGAGGTCTCCGGTGCGGAACCAGCCGTCGCGCAGCGCCTCGGCAGTCGCGTCGGGGGCGTTGTGGTAGCCGACCATGACGTTCGGCCCGCTGACCCAGACCTCCCCGTCCGTTCCCGTCGGGACGTCGGTGCCCGTGGCGGGGTCGACGACGCGGACGTCGACCCCGGGTACGGGCAGGCCGCAGGAGCCGTCCACCCGGGGGCCGTCCGGCGGGTTCATGGTGATGGCGCCGCAGGTCTCGGTGCTGCCGTAGGCGTCGACCAGCGGTACTCCGAGGGTCTCCTCGACGTCGCGGCGCAGGCCGGCTCCGGTGACCGCACCGCCGACCAGGCCGATGCGCAGGTCCGGGGCGCTGAAGCCGTTGTCGCGGGCGGCCGTCACCAGGTGGTGGTAGGTGGTGGGGACGCCGGCGAGGAAGGTCGAGCGGTCCTCGGTCAGTACCCGCATGACGTCCTCGGCGGAGCTGCCGTCCATGAGCCGTGCGGTGGCGCCGGAGACGGTGACGGACAGCACGCACGCGATGTGCGAGAGGCTGTGGAAGAGCGGCAGCGGCCACAGCACCCGGTCCCGGTCCGTCAGGCCGGGGATCGGTACGTAGCTGGAGGCGACGGACCACAGGCAGTTGCGCTGGGTCGACAGCACGCCCTTGGGGCGGCCGGTCGTTCCCGAGGTGTAGAACATCCAGGCCACGTCGTCCAGGGCGAGGTCGTCCCTGGCGGGCACGGGCGGTTCGCCGTCGGCGAGTTCCTCGTACGCGTGGACGCCCGGCCCCTGGGGCAGGCCCCGCGGAGCCCCGCCGGTCACGACGAGCACGGTCTCGGGCAGCTCCCCCGGGGCGCCCCTGAAGTTCCGTGCCCGGGCGGTGTCGGTGATGACCAGGGCGGCGCCGCTGTCGGCGAGCAGGTACTCCAGCTCGGCCGGTGCGGAGGCGGGGTTGAGCGGCACCCCCACGCCTCCGGCGCGCACGATCGCCAGGTAGCTCTCCACGGTGGACACGGTGTTGCCGAGGCAGAGGGCCACGCGGTCGCCGCGCTCGACGCCGAGGTGCGCCAGGTGTCCGGCCAGTCTGCGTGTCCGTGCCTCCAGGTCCCCGTAGGTGACCGCGCGCCGGTCGTCCGCGAAGGCGACCTTGTCGGGGAAGCGGACCGCGTTCTCCAGAAGTGCGACGGGCAGGGGCTTGATCAGGTCGGTGCGCACTGGGCCGCGGGTCCTTTCGGGGAAAAGGGGGTTCACCAGGAGACGGGCAGGCTCTTCACCGCGAAGACGGATCCCTGGAGTCGCAGCGGCACCTCTTCGGGGGCGACGGCGAGGCCGAGGTCGGGGAACGCGCCCAGGAGGGCGGAGAAGCCGGCGCGGAGTTCGACGCGCGCCAGGTTCTGGCCCAGGCACTGGTGGATGCCGAAGCCGAACGCCATGTGACCGGAGGTCTCACGGTCGATGTCCAGCTCGGCGGGGCACGCGAACTTCGCCGGGTCCCGGTTGGCGGCGGGCAGCGACACGGTGACGCTGTCGCCCTTCTTGACGGTCTCACCGCCCAGTTCGATGTCCTCCAGGGCGGTGCGGTACGTGTCGTACTGGTTGACGGTGAGGTAGCGCAGGAGTTCCTCGATCGCGGCGTCGAGCTTGCCGGGATCGGCGCGCAGTGCGGCCAGTTGGGCGGGGTGCTGGAGGAGGGCGAACACGCCGACGGCGAGGGCGCTCTCAGTGGTCTCGTAGCCCGCGAAGAGGAGCAGCGTGACGATGTTGCACAGTTCCTCGTCGGACAGCTGGCCGTCGGCGATCAGGCGGCTGATGAGGTCGTCCTGCGGTTCCTTGCGCCTGCGCTCGACGACCTCGGCGAAGAAGGCCGCCGCCTGTCCCATGGCCGTCATGGCCTCCTGGGGGTCGGCGTCGGGGTCGTGCAGGAGGGTCGGGGCGTGGCCGTAGCGGTCGGCTTCCTCGTAGGGCAGGCCCACGAGTTCCGACAGGATCCGCAGGGACAGCGGTTTCGCGTAGTGCTTGACGAGGTCCGCGGGGGAACCGTGTGCCCGCATGGCGTCGATCTGTTCGGCGGCCACGGTCTCGGCCCGCGCGGCGAGCCGGCCGGCCCGGCGGGCGGTGAACTCGCCGGTGAGCATGCGCCGGTAGTGCGTGTGGTGCGGCGGGTCCATGTGGATGAACATGCCGGGGATCCGCGGGTGGTTGGGCATCACCTGTCCGCGGTGCGTCACCGGGAAGTGCCCGATTTCCGTGCTGTGGCTGAACCTCGGGTCGCTGAGGACCGAGCGCGCCAGTTCGTAGCTGGAGGTGATCCAGCCGACGTGTCCGTCCGGGTACACCATTCTCGCGAGCGGCCGTTCCGCGCGCAGCGATTCGAATATCGCGGGGGGATCGAACTGATGGGTGCGCGCCCACGGTTCCTCGAAGGATATTGCGTCGCTCATGGAATCCTTCCCCGGTTTTTCCTGCCTGCCATTCCGGCATCTCGGCAGCCAGATTAGGCGAGCGGCGACGGGGGGTCATCCCTCGGTCCGGTAGGGGGCCCGAATTTCAAGCGGTCCTGTTACGCACTTCGAGCGCGGGCGGTTTCCTTGAATTCCGGTCCAGGACCGCTCGACCTTCGCTCCAGGAATCCCGCTCATGTGTTCCGGTGAGGCGGCGGCCGCGATCGGACTCAGCTCGCCCGCGAAGGGGGCGAGCACGCATGTCACCAGGGCGCCGGCGTTCTCGCGGCCGACCGGGACGGTGCGCGTGAACGCCAGGCCCCGGGGCCTCCTACCAGGTCGGGGGGTGTCGGGCCGGCGAGGGCTCACCTAGTCTCGCCCATGAGATCAAGACCATGCTGTCGCGACGAATTGAAGAACGTCGCCGGCCGAGTACAGGCGCGTTTCGCGACCATTAAGGGGATGTCCGCATGTCGCACCTTCTCCATGTCGATTCAAGTCTCGGTACTGAATCCGTGTCGAGGCGGCTGACGGCGTATTTCGCCGAGGAATGGCGTAACCAGCACCCGGGCGGCGGGTACGTCCACCGCGACGTCGCGGCTCAGCCGATCCCGCACATCACCGAGCCCGTGCACAAGGCGCTCACCTACCCGGGCACCGACAACGGCCAGAGTGCGCAGGAGCGCGACCTCACCGAGGCGATCACCCGGGAGGTGGTCGAGGCGTCCACGATCGTCCTGGGCGTCCCCATGCACAACTTCACGGTCCCGTCGACGCTCAAGGCGTGGCTGGACCGCCTCGTGCACCCGGCCCACATGGCGGTCCCCAGCCCGCTCGGCGGCAAGAAGGTCGTCGCCGTGCTGTCGCGGGGCGGCTCCTACGCCCCCGGCACACCGCGTGAGGCGTTCGACTACCAGCAGACCTATCTGAAGGCGATCCTGGAGGCGATCGGCCTCGGCGAGGACCTGACGTTCGTGACCGCCGAGCTGACGATGGCCACGGTGGCGCCGCAGATGGCGCAGTTCAAGCCGCTGGCCGAGGCCTCCATGGCGAACGCGTACGAGACCCTCGAGAAGCTGGCCCAGTAACCCAGTACCCCCGGGGGCCTCAGGGCGAGACGCGTTCGCGGGCCCGCGCGCCTGTGGGCGCGCTTCGCCGACGCACAGCACCCGTTCCTGATCTGCTCGTTCGCGTTCGGTCCGCTCTTCCTTTGATGCAGAAGGGGAACACCCATGACCACGACCATCGGGAATCCGACCGATGTGGTCGAGCTTCTCTCGCCGGAGCTGACGGCCGACCCGTTCGGCGAGTACGCCACGTTGCGCGAGCAGGCTCCGGTCCTGACCGGCACCTTGATGGGCGGGCCGCCGATGTGGCTGGTCAGCCGCTACGCCGACGTGCGCCGGCTCCTGACCGATCCCGTGTTCGTGAACAACCCGGCGTCCGTGCCGGGGGCCGCGCCGCGCGACCGGTTCACCATCATGAAGAAGCTCAACATCCCGACGGACCTGGTCGATTACCTCGCCGACAAGATCTTCGAGATCGACGGCCCCGACCACCGTCGCCTGCGCAAGCTGGCCTCCCGCGCGTTCACCGCGCGACGCGTGGCCCGGCTGCGGCCCCGCATCGAGGAGATCACCTCCACCCTGCTCGACCGGATGGCTCAGGCCGCACGCGACGGCTCCCCGGTCGACCTCATGGAGGCGTTCGCCTACCCGCTGCCGATCACCGTCATCTGCGAGCTGATAGGCATCGACGAGGCCGACCGGCCGCAGTGGCACGACTGGGGCAGCGTCCTGTCCACTCCCATGGCGCACGTCGAACGGCTCCCCACCGTCTTCCGCGACAGCATCGGCCAGTTGCTCGACATCATCGCGCGCCGCCGTGCCGCACCCCGTGACGACCTGATCAGCGCGTTCATCCAGGCCCAGGAGGACGACGGCGACCGCCTCTCCGACCGGGAGATGGTGTCCCTCGTCTTCACCATGGTGATCGCCGGCCACGAGACCACGACGTATCTGCTGGGCAACTCCGTGCTCGCCCTGCTGGAGAACCAGGACCAGCTCGCGCTGCTGCGTGAGGATCCGTCCCGCTGGCCGCAGGCCGTCAACGAGCTGATGCGCCTGGGCCCCGCGCAGTTCGGGCAGCCCCGCTACCCGGTGGAGGACGTCGAACTGGGCGGCGTCAGCATCCCGAAGGGCGACCCGATCATTCCGCTGCTCCTGTCCGCGAACACCGACCCGCGCAAGTACGAGGACCCCCGGCGCCTGGACGTCGGCCGGGACACCGGGCACGCCCACGTCGGATTCGGGCAGGGGGCGCACTACTGCCTCGGCGCCCCGCTCGCCCTCCTGGAGGGGGAGGTGGCGTTGAACGCGCTGTTCACCCGGTTCCCGGACGTGTCCCTCGCGGTGGCCCGCGACGAGATCCCGTGGACGCTGCGCCCCGGCTTCACCCGGGCCGAGCGCATTCCGCTGCACCTCGGCTGAGCAGACCGCCGAGCCGCGCACCGGCGGGCCGGCACCGTCCGTCCTACGCCCACCACACCGTTCGCTGGAGACTCACGTGACCGAACAGAAGTACACGCTGCGCACCGTCACCCTGGACAACCTCAATCTGGAAGCCGTCTACGAGGGCTACCGCGAGGACACCCCGGACGCCCTGCCCACCCCCTGGGACATCGGCCGGGCCCAGTCGGCCCTGGTGGAACTGGAGGAGGCCGGCCAGATCAAGGGTGAGGTCATCGACGTCGGCTGCGGGCTCGGCGACAACGCTATCTTCCTCGCCTCGCGCGGCTACCGCACCACCGGCGTCGACGGTTCGGCCAACGCCATCGACGAGTGCCGCAAGCGCGCCGCCGCCCAGGGCCTCGACGTCGACTTCGCGGTCGCCGACGCGGCCAGCCTGGACGGCTTCGAGAACCGTTTCGACACCGTCGTCGACAGCGCCCTCTACCACTGCCTGAACGAGGAGAACCAGCGCAACTACGTCGCCGCGCTGCACCGTGCCACCAGGCCCGGTGCCAAGCTCCACCTCTTCTGCTTCTCCAAGGAACTCCCCCCGGCCTTCCCCGTCCTCCAGCGGATCAGCGAGCAGAACCTGCGCGAGACCGTCGGCAAGCTGTGGAACATCACCTCGCTCAAGCCGGCCTCCTACGACACCTCCCTCACGCCCGAGATCCTCGGCCAGCTGACCGGCAAGCCGCCGCGCACCGGCCTGGACCTCGACAAGGAGGGCCGGATCCTGTCGCAGGTCTGGCAGCTCACCGCCGAACGCATCGACTAGCCGCCGCACCCACCCCGAGACCTGAGAAAGGACTTCCGCCGATGACCGAAACCCACGCCTGGAAGGCGGAGGATTTCGCGCAGGTGAACGCACCGCACGTCAAGACGGCACTGGCCGCGCTCCAGCTCACGGGGGACGCCCTGGAGCGGGGAGGCGCGTTCGCCGAGATCGGCTGCGGCACCGGGGAGGTCGCCCGGTTCGTCGCGGAACGGGGGTTCGAGGTCTGGGCCAGTGACGCGTCGCAGTCCATGGTGGAGGCCACCCGTAAGCTCTGCGACGGGCTCCCCGTGACGGCCGAGGTCCGCCCGGCCGAACAACTGGACTTCGGTGACAGCCAGTTCGACATCATCCACTCGTCCTGGGTGCTGCACTGGGTGACCGAGATCGACGAGCCGCTGCGCCGCGTGGCCCGTGGGCTCCGTCCGGGTGGGTACGTCGTCCTCCAGTGGACCGGCGCCCACCCGCGCCGCGAGGGCCCCGGCATGTTCGGCATCCTGCGGGAGATCGCCGGCAGCCCGAAGTGGAAGGACCTGCTCGCCGAGGCCCAGCCGGGGTCGTACGAGTACCCGGCCGACGAAGTGGCCAAGGTGCTGGAGGCGGCGGGCCTTGAAGTCGTCCACTACGTGCCGGAACTCCCCCACCCGTTCAGCGCGAAGAAGACCCTGGCGGACCTCCCCGAGATGCGTGAGCGGTACAAGCTCGCCGGGTTCGCCACCCAGGCCGCCGCCCTGGGCGACCGTGGCGACGCGTTCGTGGACGAGGTGCTGACCGCCATGATCCTGGCGGGCAGGACCGACCCCCACCACGCCCGGATCATCGCCCGCCGCCCGGCGGCCTGACCCGGAAGCCCGCCCCGCACCGCCGAGCACGCGAACAGCGGGCCCGCCCCACCACGGCGACGGGCCCGCTCCCTTCATGCCTTGCCCGCGTGATCAGGAGCTGCACCGGTCGTGGGAACGGTCCCCGGACCGAGGGGCACGGGTTCCAGCCGGGTGCGGAAGTGGCGCAGCAGCGGGGCGTTCTCGACGATGCGGTACCCCGGGACCCGGTCCTCGTCCTTCGCCACCGCCGCCAGGGTCCGTCCGACGTGGTCCAGGTGGCTTCGGGTGCACGTCCGGCGGGGAAGCGCGAGGCGCAGCAGCTCGCGGACGCCGTCGCGGTACTGGTCCTGCGGATGTTGCGGGCCGCACCGGGGCTGACCGTACTTGCCACCAGCCGGCACCGTCTGGGGGTACCCGGCGAGCACATCCTGACCGTGCCCTGCCTCACGCTCCCTGATCCGGACGCCGCGTGCGACGCCCAGCAGCCCCTGGAGTGCTCCGAATCCGTACGTCTCCTGGCACAGCGCGCCGCCGCGCGCGTCCGCTCCGGCGTTCGCCGTCACGCCGCGCAACCGCGCCGCCGTCGCCCAACTGTGCCGGCGCCTCGACGGCATCCCCCTCGCCATCGAACTCGCGACGGTACGTCTCGGCGCGATGACGGCCGAGGAGATGCTGGAACGCCTCGACGACCGCTTCCGCGTGCTCTCCCTCCCCGACATGCCACGCACCGAGACGCGCTACCAGCACACCCTGCGCGGAGTCATCGACTGGAGCCACACCCTGTGCGCCCCACAGGAACGACTGCTGTGGGCACGCTTGTCCGTGTTCAGCGGCGGCTTCGACCTGTCCGCCGCCGAAGCCGCTTGCGGCCCTGAACGCCCAGGAGGACGCACAGGCGTGGGCGTACGGCGCCTCGGAGAACAGCGTGCTCCTCGCCCTGCGCACCAGCGCTAGGCCACCGTAGGGGAGCGCGGCCTCCCTCTGGAAGCCGCGCTACCGCGTCGCCACGGGAGAGCGGTCGCCGTCCCACGGCCGGCGGGGCCCCGCTCGGCTAGGACGCCACGCCGTACGGCACGGCCAACTCGACGGGCCTGCCGGTACGCGCCGACTCACGGGCCGCCCGGATGACGCGCAGGGTGCGCAAGGCCGCCGCTCCGTCCGGGCCCGCCCCGCTCCCCCGGCTGACCCCGGCGACGAACTCGCCGAGCATGACCGCGTACGGGTCGGTCCCGCGCGTCTGCGGGCGCTCGCGGGACGTGACGGCGTCGAAGCCGCCGAGCAGCCGCGGGCAGGCGGTGAACTCCACGCTCGCCTTCTCCCCGATGAAGGTCATGACCGGCCCGGCCGCCGACGGCCCCGCGTCCGCCGCCCCCCAACTGCAGTCGAGCGAGACCACGGTTCCGTCCGCGTAGCGCACGGTCACCAGGGCGGCGCTCGCCACACCCGGCTCCGCACCCACCCCGTTCGTCTGCGCGTAGACCTGCTCCGCGTGGACACCGCCGAGCACCGCGTCCACCATGTCGAGGAGCTGGGGCGCGTTGGTCCCCAGCGCTCCGCTCCGGGCCGCCCGCTCGCCGGCCGGACGCGGCCCGTTGTACGCGCCGTGGATCGTCGTGAGGCGGCCGGTCACTCCACCCTTGGCGAGTTCCCCGCGCACGGCGGCGAACGCCGGGCCGAAACAGACCGGTGAGACGACACTCAGCCGCACACCCGCCTCCTCGCAGACCCGCGCCAGCACGTCGGCGTCCCTCTCGGCGTCCGTCTCACCGTCGGTCGGCGGATACTCGCACAGCACCGGGACACCGGCCCTGGCGGCCCGCTCCACCAGCGGGCGGCACGCGCCGGGCTCGCCGACGACGACCACCGCGTCGGGCCTCAGGCCGAACAGCTCGTCCCAGCCCTCCGCGAACGTCGCGCCGAGCCTGCGGGCAGTACTCCTCCCCCGCCCCGGGTCGTCGGGCGAACCGTCGGGGTCCGCGAGCAGCAGGTCCACGTCCGGCATCGCATGCAGCAGCCCGGCGTACGTCGCGGCACGCTCCTCGGCGAACGACAACACGGCGACCTTCATGCGGCAGCCCCCTTCACGGGCAGTTCGACGGCACGTCCCGTCCACGCGGACCGCGCCGCGGCCTGGGTGATGCGGACGGCGGCCAGCGCGTCGTGCGCCACGAGACGCGGCTGTGGCCCGCCCCGCAGCGCCTGGGCGAATTCTCGGATCTCGGAGGTGAACGGCGATTCCCCGTAGTAGCCGAACGTCCCGGCCGGGCCTCCGGACACCTGGATCTCCTGGGGCCACTCGGAGTCGTGGACGATCGTCCCGCCCGTGCCCGAGACATGGAACGTGACCCGGATCGGCGGCTGCGGCGTAGGCGTCCACCGGCTCACCACCTGGCTCAGCGCGCCACCGGCATGTGTGAGGACGACCGTGCCCACCGCGGCGGTCCCCTGCGGGGCCGGAGCGGTGATCTCGCCCTGGTAGTGGGCGTGCACCCGTACGACGTCCCCGAAGAGCCAGTAGGCGATGTCCACACCGTGCAGCATCTGGTCGGTCAGGATGCCGCCCGACTCCGCGGTGGCATGGCCGGTCCAGGGACGCGGGTGGTACCCGGCCACGGTGAACCGGGCCACCGTGCCCGCGCCCAAGTGCCCCTCGGCCACCAGCTCGTGCAGTCGGGCGAAGGCCGGGGCGAAACGGATGTCGTGCGCCGGGTAGACCGGCACACCGGCCTTCTCAGCCGCACCGACGATCTCCTCGGCCTCGGCCACGTCGGCCGCCAGCGGCTTCTCGCACACCACGGCCACCCCCCTGGCGATGGCGGTCAGGGCGATGTCCCGGTGCGTGTCCGTCGGCGAGCAGATGTCGACGGCGTCGACTCCGTCCAGGGCCTCGTCCAGGGAGCCCACGGCCTTCACCCCGAACCCGTCGAACTCCTGGACCAGTTCCTCGGCACGCCCGTCCAGCGAGTGGATCCGCACGCACGCCCCGGCGGCGAGCCACGCCTCCAGGTGCATCCGTGCTATCAGCCCCGCGCCGATCAGTGCCGTCTCGAGTTGTCGCACGGCGTCCCCCGCTTCTCTTCCCGGTAACTTCCGGTGTCTCCCTGGCACTTCTCCGGCACGTGTCGCCGCCGACACCCACAGGTCCGCAGCCTGGTCAGTGTCACCCGCCCCGCTGGAGGCGGCCATCACCAACGTGAGTAGTCCCCCACGTCTCCCCCCTTGGACCCGACCGTCCTCACCGGCTCTCCCCGGGTGGCAGGTCAACGGTCCGCGGTCACGCACAGGTCCTCCCCGGCACGGTCACGGCACAAATGGCGTGGCCGGGGCCCGTAGTGGTTGCTGGAGGCACACGCGCGCCTGCCCGCCGAAGCGCGGGCATCGTCGTGGCTGACTTTCGGTGGTGCGGGTTCAGAACGGGCGGAGAGGAACTCGAGTGCGGGTCGAACAGGGCCGGTGCGGGCGCGGCGCGCCGTCGTCACCGGTCGCCGTACTCGAGGGCCGCTCCCCTCGCCTGTACAGCGGGACGTCACGGACCGTCGCCGAGGACCGCCCGAGGGCGGCGCGGCGCGGGGTGGAGCAGCTGGCGCTCACCTCAGCCAAGGGAAGAGAGTCCCCCGCCAGAACACCGCCTGACCTGCATGAATACCCCTTCCGACCCAGATCGGCGGAACTGCCAGGCAGTTCCCTCAGCCGCACAGGACGATCAAGGGAACTGAGTGCCCGGTTCCAGGGATCGTGGCACCCGGTTCCGTCGGTCTGGCACCCGGTCCACAGGAACCGCCACACGGTCCTGAGGATCTGAGTACCACGATCCTGGGAACGCCTCAGATTGACGTCACGTACATGTCTGCGAGGTCGGAGGCACGTCGCCGGACCTGTTCGGCGCGTGGCAGGCGGTACTGTCGGCCGGCAAGGAGCACGGCTCACGAGCGCGGTTGATTGACTTCCTGATCATGTACGTTATGTTCATTTGGTCGGCCTCACGGCCGTCTGCCGCGAACACCGTCAAAGCCCATGCGTGGAGGGTCCTTTGGGAGCAGTACGCAGGCTGGTCGATGCCGACACCGGCGAGCCGGTCCCTTACGCGCCGTACGCCTTCTCCGGCAGGCACACCCAGGTGGACAAGGCACGCGTCGAGGCGATCACCGAGTCCAAGGCGTTCACGCCGAGCCAGAAGTTTCTCGTCCTGTGGTGGATCGGCGTCTCCCCCGAGGGGATGGAACCGCTGCGGGCCACGGGAGCGGACATCGCCAAGCGGGTAGGAATGTCCACGGACGCGGTGGGGAAGATCAACAGGAAGTTGGTCAAGCACCGCATCCTGGTCGTGCGGGGGCGCATCGGCAACTACAAGCTTTACCGCATCAGCCCTTACATTGCTTTCCACGGGACAGGGCTGGAGCAGCGTGAAGCGGTGAAGGCGTGCAACCCGCCGGACATCCCCGGTTTCGACAAGAAGACCCCCTCGCGGTGGGAGGCCCAGTGACCAGCGACGACAAGCAGAAGAACCTGGACCTGCTGAAGGCCACGGCCGGCATGACCGCGAACCAGCGTCTCGTCGTGATGCTGTACGCCCTGCATCCCACCGACCGGTCCGGGGCGATCTTGGAGACCGCCGCCAACCTCGCGAAACTGGTCGGCATGGCTCCCCCGGTGTTCTCCCGCACCCGCAAGCAGGTCATCGAGGCCGGCTGGCTCGAGGAGACGGAGAAGATCGGCCACATCAAGTACTACCGGCTCGCCCCCAAGCATCTCGGCGAGAACGTCGTCGTCCCGCTGCGTCGCGCGACCTGACAGCACCGCAATCCGACACGTCCTGAGCGCCGTCCCTCATTGACGTCACGTACATGAGGGACGGCGCTCAGGACGTCCTTGATGATTCCTGGGACAGCACCGAGAGGGGCCCCTGCCCGCCGGGGCGGGCGAGCGGCACGCCGCCGGTGATCATCGGCCGCAGGGACGGACACGCCTGTACGCGTTTTCGTACGCATCACGTACGCGAGATGTACGCCATGGGTGCCCTCGCGCGGTAGCGTGGCGGCCAGGGAGGTACCCATGTCGGAGTTGTTCGACGCGATCGACGCCCTCATCGCGTCCCGCACGCCGCTGCCGCCACCGGAGGAACGCAAGCGGCTGCGGAAGGCGGACGAGGTGGTCAAGGCGCGCGACGCCTACGCGCGGCTGCTCGGCTAACTCACGGAGCTCTACCCCGCGGAACCTCCCGGTCCCTCCGAGTCCCTCGAGACCTCCGGTGCCGAGGCCGCCGCCGCGCCTTCCGGCGCCACCGTCGGCGTGCCCCCGCAGTAGCCGTCTGCGGGCGGGGCGTCGGCCTCCGCGCCGCAGGCGTCCCCCGGCCCGCAGCCCGACCGCGAGACCGGATCGTCCGCCGCCCGGACCGCTCGCTCCCGGCCTTCGGCCCCGGCCTCGACGCCGACCGAGGTCAGGAACCCCAGGTCCGCGCCAGGGCGCGGCAGCGGGCGGCGACCACCGACGGCATCGTCGTCGACACCCGCGCCCGCATCGGCTACACCGCTCCCATCGGCACCACCGACGACGCACGTCTGCGTCAGTTGACTGTCGCCCTTCCCCCGCAGTACGCCGCCCGGCTCTTCGACGCGCAGCAGCAGGGAGCCGACGAGCGGCGTCTCATGGAGATCACCGCCGAAGGGCTCAAGGAGGTGTACTTCCAGGACGCCGGCCGTCGCGCCGACAGCCTTGAGGAGGTCCGCTTCACGGACGTGGAACACGTCGACTTCGAACTGTAGGCGGGCCGGCCGGGGAGGATACGCCCTGTCGGCACACCCCGCATCCGGTCGGCCCGCCTGCCACGACGGCGCGCTCTCGCGCTACTCCGCCCTGGCAGCCGACTGCTTCGACTGCTCCGACTGCTCCACGAAGGAACGCGCCAGTTCCTCCAGACGACCCGGGTCCCGCTTCAGTGCCTTCATGCTCAGGAAGCGCAGGAGGGCGAAGAAGACGTCGTCCTTCTCGATCTTCGTGTCCAGGAGCATCGCGAGAGCACCCGGCTCGTCATACGGCACCTGGCGGACCTGCTGCGCGTCCCCGGACCCCTTCGATCCGGCACGGGACTCGGGCGTGTCCGTCCGCGGCTCCGGCACCGACTGTGGCTGCGCCGGAGCAGCCGGAGCCGGGGCCTGCACCGGGGGCTGAGCCTTCGTCCGACGCTGACCCTGCATCTGCGGACGCGCCTGCGCCGACGCCTGCGGGGAAGGGTGATCGTCAGTAGCCTGACCGGCTTCCGCCCGAGCCTTCGTCTCGGCGTCCCCTATTACGTCGTAATAGCTCTCGGCGGCCTTCTCACCGTCCGTGCTCTCCGGCCGGGCCTCCTCCACCGGCTTCTTCCGGTTGCGTTCCTTCCGCTCGGCTTCCTTCCGGGCCCGCTCCTCCTTCAGCGCCTGGAGCGCCGCCTCCTGCTGCTCGGCCGGCTTGTTGCCCACGGCCCGCAGCAGGTCGATGGGCTCTTCGCTGATCCGAGCCTGGAGTTCCGGGGTGAGGTTGAGGAGAGCGAGCCGCTGGGAGACCCAGCCCTGGGAACGGTGGAGCCGCTTGGCCAGCGCGGTCTGGCTGCCATGAATGGCCAGGAGCCGTTGCAGGGCACGCGCTTCGTCCAGCTCTTCGAGGTCCTGGCGATGGATGTTGGCGACGAGAGCAGATTCGAGGAGTTCCTCGGAGGTGCTGCCCTGGTCGTCGCTGACCATCACCTTGAGCACGGCGAGGCCGGCTTCGCGGGCTGCCGCGAGACGGCTACTGCCGTCGATCACCACATGGGTGGTGTCGCGCTCGAGGTCCGCCGCGCGCTCCGGATTGGCCTTGATGTAGGCGTCGCGGTTCATGACCGTGATCGCCTGCTTCTGGCCGTGGGTCTTGAGACTGCCCGCCAGGTCGGTGAGGTCACCGAGGCTGGAGCGCGGGTTGTCGGGGTTGAGGCTGATGCGGTGCGGGGGAAGCACCGTCGGCGGGGCCACACCGTCGGTGGGGACCCCTGTGGCGGCGGCGACGGCCTGGCGGCGCGCGCTGACCGGGCGCGCTCCCCCACCGAATCGGCCGGCACCGAGCTGATCGGCCTTGCTCATGCGATCTCCCTGGCCAGCGCGCGCATGCCGATCGCCTGCTGGGACTTGGGCGCGTACGACAGCAGGGGCTGCTTCATACGCACGGCTTCCTTCTGTTCCTTGAGGTCTCCGATGAGCCCGACGACACGGGGATCCTTTATGTCCACCCACCCCTGGAGCGAGGAGGTGGCGATGTAGCCGCGGCGGGAGTCGTAGAGGTTGACGACGATGCCGAGGTAGTCGATGTCGATCTGGAGGTCACTGCGCAGGTCTTCGATCTGCGTGGTGAGCAGTTCGTAGGCGTCGGCGGAGCTGTCTTCGGCCTGGACGACGATGAGGGCGCCGGACTGGCCGGGCTTCTCTCCGTCACGTCGGCGGCCGTAGTAGGAGGCCGCGTCCATGCTGAGGCCGAGGCTGGGCGGGCAGTCGACGACGATGAAGTCGTAATCGGATTCCAGCGGAGCCAGCGCCCGCTCAAGGGCTGCCTCCCTGGCGCGTACGGCGGACAGGCGGACGTCGAGGAGGAAGGCGTCGTTGCAGGCGGGCAGCAGGTGAAGCCGGCCGTTGAAGGTGTCGTCGTCGATGGAGACGATGAGGTCGCGGAGATCGCCCTTGGGGTCGCCTGCCATGTGGTTGGTGAGGCTGTCACCGTTCATGGGCAGAGGGCTGGCGCCGAGCTGGTTGGTGAGGTGGCACTGCGGGTCGAAGTCGACCAGGAGGACACGCAGTCCGAGACCGGGAAGGTTCTCGACGTCGAGGGGGTCGCTGCTCTGCGAGGGGTCGAACTCGGCGTCACTGGCACGGAGGGCCTTGGCGAGGGCCTTGGCGATCTGCACGGAGTGCAGGGTGTTGGGGTCCTCGGCGAGAGCCTCACCGAGTCCGGCGGTGATGGCGGTCTTCCCGACCCCGCCCTTCTGGTTGCAGACGATGACGCGGCGGGTGATCTCGGGACGGTCGACGTCGGGCGCGGGGTTGGAGTCGAGCCAGAGTTGCACGGACTGGGCCAGCCCCTGGATCAGGGAGACACGGCGGTCGGTGGCGATCTCACGGAACTCCTCCCACTGGCCCGGCGGCAGGAAGGTGGAGAAGGAGTCCGCGCCCGAGGTGTCGATGGCTGCCGGGGTGGACGCCAGGCTGCACCAGTCCCTGATGCCCTGTTCGACGGCGGCCTGGATCTCGATGCCATGTTGAGCGGCTCTGATCTTGAGGTTCTGCCGGAGCCATCCCGGCAGCTTGGAGACGACCTTCTCGCGGTCGCTGGAGGTGGCTGGAGAACTCATGGAAGACACCTTACTAACGTCCATGATCCTTTGTGGCACCGACACGTTAGCAAGCAGGGCCCGTTGGGGGTGATGCCGCTATTACGCCGTAATAGCCAGCCCTGGCCGACCGGGGTCCGGTCAGACGCGGCACGGGTCTGACCGATCCGACCTACGAGCTATTACGCCGTAATAGTTCCTGTGCGGGAACGGACGGTTCACGTCACTCGGCCAGGGCCGAAGCAACTGCCGCGCAGGCGGCGTGCGCCTCGTGGGTCCTCGCCGATGGCTGGCCCGTCCGGTGCTCAAGTCTGCGCAGGGCGCGCAGCGCCGCACTCAGGTAGCGGCTCAGACCGAGCATCTGCGTGGGCGTAGTGCAGTGGGGGAGAACTTCCGCGACTTCGCCGAGCCAGTACTCGACGTCCTCGTCCATGACGAGAGCGTCCTGTTGGTCCAGGAGGCTCTGCGCGGCACCGGCGAGCAGGTGGTGTCGTTGCCGGGCCGCCGCCTGCGCCCGTTCCTCGGCGGCCCGGTGTTCCGCGATACGTCGTTCAGCCTGCCTGACGGCTTCGGGCGTGCGCCGCACCCGTCCGGTGCCCGGGACCGCATCGGTCAGGGAACCGGCCTGAAGGCGCCTTGCTTTGTTGTAGGCGGCACTTGGTGTGCCGACCGCCAAAGCGGGAGCCAGTTCCCTCCATTCGGCGCCTGCGGAGCGGGCATCGTCGATGGCCGTGCTCTGGTGGACGCGCAGGCGTTCGCTCAGGAACTCCCAGAGCAGTACACGGATCAGAGCGGCCGCCTTCTGCTTCTCCACCGGCAGTGCCCGGAGAGAGCCGGCGCGCTTCTCGGCATAGAGGAGCGCCCCGTAGACCTCCTCGTCGGCAGGCATGCGCTCGATGCCGGGATCCTCCGCCTCCTCATGGAACTGACGCAGCTCGCCGACGAGCGCCCGGGCGTCCACCGGACCGACACTTCTGACCTGCCTGACCAGCGGCTTCGTCGGGTCGGGGGACCCTTGCCTGCGAGATGCCATGAGGAACAGGATGCCCCTTCCCGGGTCGATTCACAGAATGTGAATCGCCGTGCAGGGCTGGCTCGTGGGGGAGTGAAGGCCCAACACGTCCCCGCCTGACCTGCACTGACGCCTGCTCACCGCAGAGGCTGACCTACGCGGCGAGGTGTGGGACGACGGTGGTGGCCCCACTCGTGCCCTGGCTCGGCGTCACGGCGACACGGCAAAGGGGAAGGACCCCGGCCTGCCAGGCCGGGGTCCTTCCGCTGGGCGTGTGACGGGGGGTCAGTGACTGCCGACGAGTTCGCCGGTGAGCTTGCCGTGGAGGTCGGCACTGGGGTCGTTCAGGCCGATGATCTCGACGGTCTTGCCGCGCTGGGCGTACTTGGTCTCGATGGCGTCGAGGGCGGCGACCGAGGAGGCGTCCCAGATGTGAGCAGCGGACAGGTCGATGACGACCTTGTCGGGGTCGGTGGCATACGAGAACTGGCCGACCAGGTCGTTGGAGGAGGCGAAGAACAGCTCGCCGGTGACCCGGTAGACGACCGTGGCGCCCTCGGGGTCGACCACGGCGGTGACCTCGGCGAGGTGGGCGACGCGCTTGGCGAAGACGACCATGGCGGTGATGGAGCCGACGACGACGCCGATGGCGAGGTTGTGGGTGACGACGACCACGGCGACGGTGATGACCATGACGCCGATCTCGCCCGCGGGCATCCGCTTGAGGGTCTTGGGGGCGATGGAGTGCCAGTCGAAGGTCGCGAAGGACACCATGATCATGACGGCCACGAGGGCGGCCATGGGGATGTCGGAGACGACCGAGCCGAAGGCGATGCACAGCACCATCAGGAAGGAGCCGGCCAGGAAGGTGGACAGGCGGGTGCGGGCGCCGGAGACCTTCACATTGATCATCGTCTGGCCGATCATCGCGCAGCCGCCCATGCCGCCGAAGAAGCCGGTGACGATGTTGGCGACGCCCTGGCCGATGGACTCGCGGGTCTTGTTGGAGTGGGTGTCGGTGATGTCGTCGACAAGCTTGGCGGTCATCAGCGACTCCATCAGGCCGACCAGCGCCATCGCGAACGCGTACGGGGCGATCGTCGTCAGGGTGTCGAGGGTGAACGGCACGTCGGGCAGGCCCGGCGCGGGCAGGGAGGACGGCAGCTCACCCTTGTCGCCGACGGTGGGCACGGCGATGCCGGCGGCGACGGTGATGACGGTCAGGATGACGATGGAGACCAGCGGGGCGGGGATCACAGTGGTGATCTTCGGGAAGAACACCATCAGGGCCAGGCCACCGATGATCAGCGGATAGACGGCCCAGGGCACGTCGTTCATCTCGGGGACCTGGGCCATGAAGATCAGGATGGCGAGCGCGTTGACGAAGCCGACCATCACCGAGCGGGGGATGAACCGCATCAGCTTCGCCACGCCGACCGCGCCCAGGATCACCTGGAAAACTCCGGCGAGGATGACGGCGGCGATCAGGTAGCCCAGGCCGTGCTCACGGTTGAGCGGGGCGATGACCAAGGCGACGGCGCCGGTCGCGGCGGAGATCATCGCGCGGCGTCCACCGACGATCGAGATGACGACGGCCATGGTGAAGGAGGCGAATAGGCCGACCGCCGGATCGACCCCGGCGATGATCGAGAACGAGATTGCCTCGGGGATCAGAGCGAGGGCGACGACCAGGCCCGCGAGGATTTCGGTGCGCCAGACCTTCGGGTTGTTCAGCCAGTCCGGCTTGAGGCCGCGCAGACGCGCGGCGGGAGTCACAGCAGCAGAAGACAAGGAGACGCGTACCTGTCGTGCTCGGGCACACCCCTACGGCAGGCCGGGGCGTACGGAAAGGACACGCGGGGGCCGGGCCGGCACCCTGCGGACGGCCCGCTGAACGGGACCGGAAGTCGTGGAAGACAGACGCGAGGCGGCGGCGCGCGCAGGCGGTCGGCGGCTCACATCGAAGGGCGAAGGGTCACGGCGGGCAGGCGGCGGCGGTCGGCATGAGCTCGCGCACGCTCTCTCCTGCTAGAACTGGATCTTCGCCGGGGGCGCCATCGGCCCCGGAAACGACAGCAGCGGGGCAGCCGAGCCGCCCTCACCGTCAACAACTCTACCCTAACGTTAGAGTAGAGATCGGAGGGTCGTACGGGACGCGGCTCGTCACGACCAGAAGGGCCAGGACCACGGGCGTGGACGGCAAGCACATGCAGATCGGCGAGGTCGCCGCGCGGACGGAGCTGTCCCTGCGCACCATCCGGCATTACGAGGAGACCGGCCTCGTCATCCCCTCTGCCCGCTCCCAGGGCGGCTTCCGCCTCTACACCGAGACCGACGTAGCACGGCTCATGGTCATCCGCCGGATGAAACCCCTCGGCTTCACACTGGAGCAGATGCGCGACCTGCTGGACGCGACCGACCGCCTGGACGCCGCGACCGGTCTGGACGCCGACGAGCGCGACGCTCTGCTGGAGCGCGTGCGGACCTACCGGCAGGCCGCCGACGAGCAGGTGGCCAAGCTGCGCATCCAGCTCGCCCGCGCCGAGGACTTCGCCGCCACCCTGAGTGCCCGCCTGGAGCAGAGCACCCCGGCCGCCCCGGCCCGGAGCTGAGACGAAGGGGTCCGCCTGATGCGGCACCCCGCGTCTGGGAGCAAGTGGTACCGAAACCACGCCCAGCACTGCGGGTGCGACCGGGACTGGCTCGAAGCCCACGCGTTCCCGGCCGGGTTCACGGTGGTCCCCCGGGGCAGGACCGGCCACTACGGGCACGGAGAGTCGGAGGCAGCGCAGACGAACCGGGGGAGTGGTGGGGAGCCTGAGTCACCGGGTCGCCGGTCCTTGAGTCGCTGTCCGGTGAGTCGCTGGCGGGCCTCAGTCGCTTCGGTAGCTTCAGTCGCTGGCCTCTTTGGGGCGCTGAGACTCTCTGAGACTGAAGACCAGCGACTCAGCGACTCTCGGTCGCTGCCTTCAGTCTCAGGCAAAAGACCAGGTCAAAGGCGTTTTCTAGAGGTAATAGCGACTGAAGCGACTGAAGTTTCGGGTATATGAAGACATTCGCGTGCGCGCGTGCGCGTCATATATAGAAGCCTTCAGTCGCTTCAGTCGCTGTCTGGTTGGTCAGATACCATCTGACCTGCGGTTTCTTTAAGCGACTCAGACAGCGACCCAACGCCCTTGAGTCGCTGGGCTTGAGTCTCGGTAGCTGAAGGGCGTCATCCGGCCCCATCGACACGGCGTCGCAGGACTTTTCCCCAGGCTCCATGACCTCACCGGCCACGTTCGCTAGTCTGTGTCCATCGTTGAGTCGCTTCAGTCGCTGATGGGGGAGAGAGATGCCTGCTGAGCTGCGGCTTTCTCGCAGCGACTCACAGCGGCGCGCCCCGAAGACTTCAGTCGCTGAGCTCTCCCTGGCCACCGCACGTTGGTGTGCCCGCAGGGGCTGGCCGGTGCATCCCCTCGCCGCCGGTCGCAAGACCCCCGTGGCGAACTGCAGCGACTGTCGCGCACACCCGCACGCACCCGCCGACTGCCCCTGCATCCCCGCGGGCCGCTGGTGCCACGGGTTCCACTCCGCCACCCTGGATCAGGACCGGATCCAGCAGTGGTGGGGGAGCAACCCCAAGTTCGGTATCGGGGTCTCCTGCGGCGGGGCCGGACTCGTCGTCCTCGACATCGACGCCCACCCCGTCCAGCCGCCCACCCGGGACCGGATCCTGCCGGGCATCCCCATCGCCGACCACATCGACCTCACCGGTCTGGCCAACGGCTTTCACACCCTCGCCGTCCTGGCCGCACTGCGGGGACAGCCCAGCCCTGCCGACGACGCGTCCACGCTGCGCGTCCGTACCCCCTCCGGCGGGCTCCACGTCTGGTACCGGGTCGGCGACGGCCGCCGCTGGCAGTCCTCCGTCGGCTCCAGCCCCGGCCGGGCACTGGCCTGGCAGGTCGACGTCCGGGCCCACGGCAGCTACATCATCGCCCCCGGCACCGCTACCCGGCAGGGCGTCTACACCCCCCTCGGCACCGTCCGCGAACCGGCGGCGCTCCCGTTGTGGCTCGCCCAGGAACTCGAACGCACCGGGCACCTGCCCGCCCCCAACATCCCCGCCCCCAGGCCGGTCCCGCCCAGGGCCAGGCAGGCGGTGCTCGCCGCGGGCGGCGGCGGACGCGAGCAGCACGTCCTCGCCTCGGTCCTGGCCCCCGTCGAGGCTTGCGGGCAGGTGCCCGAAGGGGCAGGGTTCTCGGACACCCTCAACCGCGCCGCGTACACGCTCGGCGGGCTCGTCGCAGCCGGCCGCGTGGCCCGCGAGGAAGCTGAGCAAGCCCTCCTGCGGGCCGCGACCGAGGCCCGCCCCGGACAGGAGCGACGCATCAGGCAGATCATCCGCAGCGGCCTCACCGCAGGCTTGAACCGGCCGCTCCATGACAACGGGAGGCGCCAGTGACGTCCCCCAGGCCCGAAGCGCTCTTCCAGTTCGATCCCGAAGCCGTCGCCGCGCAGATCCGTGCGCAGGGCACCGCGGCCGTGCCCCGGCCTGCCCAGGCCGACGCCCCCCACAGTCCGGTGGGGGAGGCGACGGCCAACGGGCTGCTGCCCGACACCCTCTCCGACCGAGGCAACGCCAAGCTCTTCGTCAGGCTCTACGCCAACGACTACCGGCACGTTCCCGGCATCGGCTGGTACCGGTGGGACACCACCCGCTGGCAGATGGACGAGGACGACACTGTCCTGTGGGCCGCCGGCGACCTCGCCGAGAGCATCGCCACCCACGACCCTCGGGGCACCTTCACCACCACCGCCCTGCAGACCCACCGCCGTCGGTCCCTGTCCACCGCGGGTATCAACGCGATGCTGGCGCAGGCGAGGTCGGCGCCCGGCATGGTGCTCAACGCGGCTCGTCTGGACGCCGACCCGTACGCGCTGTGCACCCCGGACGGCATCGTCGACCTGCGCACGGGTCTTCTCAAGTCCCCCGACCCCAACAAGGACTTCCACTCCCGCTCCACGACCGTGGGCCCTCTGCACAACCCCACGCCCCGCTGGGAGAGGTTCCTGACCGACACCTTCGGCGACGACGCCGAAGGCCGGGAAATGATCGACTACCTGCAACTCCTGCTCGGGTACTCGGTCACCGGCGATGTGGGTGCCCAGGTGCTGCCGTTCCTGTTCGGTTCCGGCAAGAACGGCAAGTCCGTCCTCCTCGATGTGCTGATGAAGCTCCTCGGGGACTACGCCGACGCCGCTCCGCCGGGCTTCCTGATGGCGCGTCCCTACGAGGGCCACCCCACCGACCTGGCGGAACTGCACGGGCGCCGCGTCATCGTCTGCTCCGAGGTCAAGCCCGGTGACAAGTTCGACGAGGCCCGGGTCAAACTCCTCACCGGTGGTGACCGCATCAAGGCGCGTCGGATGCGGCAGGACTTCTTCAGCTTCCAGCCGACGCACAAGCTGTGGCTGCTGGGCAACCACCGTCCCGAGGTCGGCACCGGCGGCTTCGCCTTCTGGCGCCGGATGCGGCTGATCCCCTTCGAACGCGTCGTCCCCGACCACCGGAAGATCGACAACCTCGCCGACATCCTCGTCACCGAGGAGGGCCCCGGCATCCTGGGCTGGCTCATCGACGGCGCGCGCCGCTACCTCGCAGGTGACCGCGACCTCACCGGCCCTGAACGCGTACGCATCGCCACCACCGCGTACGCGGAGACCGAGGACCACACCGGCCGCTTCTACGAAGAAAGCTGCGTGCTGGCACCCGATCTGCGCGCGGAACAGACGGCGCTCTACGCCGCCTACAAGACCTGGTGCCAGAATGAAGGGGCACCGGTCATGTCCTCAAGGGCGTTCGCGGCCCGTACCCGGGAACTCGTGGGACTGGCCTCGCCCAAGGAGATGATCCTTTCCAACCAGCGCAAGCACTATCCAGGCATCGGCCTGCTCACGGACCAGGAAAGGGCTTCAGGCGCATGAGCTCCCTGATCACCGAGGACGAGATCAGTCACGAGAGCCAGCTGGTCTGGCTGGAGGACATCGACGACCTCGACTACGTTCGCCAGAGCCTGGACCGACTCCCCACCCGGAAGGGCAAGCCCGCCTACCACCGTGACGGTCGTATGGTCGGCTACGCCATCCTCGGCCCCACGGCCAAGGCGTCCCGGGCCTCCGGCACCTTCCGCCGCCGTGTCTTCTGGCTCCTGCCCCACGACCGCGACAGCCAGCCCGACGGCCTCTACGCCAAGAGCGCCCCTGCCGAGGCCGTCGACCCGCGGACGCTGGAAGCCTGCGTCAAGGGCTACAAGACCGAGCGGTCCGAAGGCGGACCGCCGTCCAGCGCGATGCAGCAGTTGGGCATAACCCTGCCGCTGTGAAGCCGGCCGTCGCAGCCGACGCCGAAGGCCCGCCGCTGGTCACCCGGGAGGTGACTGCGACGGGCCTTCGGGGCGTGGTGCCGGGCCGGGGTGGACGGTCGGGAGTGGTGCGCGTTGCCCACACCGCTTATTTGGGGTCGCGGTTGAACTGCCCCTGGGCCCAGCAGTAGCCGAGGACGGTCAGGGCCAGGCACCAGGCGACGGCGAGCCAGCCGTTGTGGCCGATCTCGGTGCCGAGGAGGAGGCCGCGCAGGGTCTCGATGGCGGGAGTGAACGGCTGGTACTCGGCGATCGGCTGGAACCAGCCCGGCATGGAGTCCACCGGGACGAAGGCGCTGGAGATGAGGGGCAGCAGGATCAGCGGCATGGCGCTGTTACTGGCGGCCTCGGCGTTGGGGCTGCCCATGCCCATCCCGACCGCGATCCAGGTGAGGCCCAGGGTGAAGAACGCCACCAGACCGAGCGCCGCCAGCCATTCGAGAGCGGTGGCGTCGTTGGAGCGGAAGCCGATGGCGAGGGCGATCAGTCCGACCAGGACCAGGCTGACGAGGGCCTGGAGGACACTGCCGATGACGTGTCCGACGAGGACGGAACCGCGGTGGATGGCCATCGTGCGGAAGCGGGCGATGATGCCCTCGGTCATGTCGTTGGAGACGGAGACGGCGGTGCCGATGGTGGTGCTGCCGATGGTCATCAGCAGCAGGCCCGGGACGATGTAGGCGATGTAGTCGGAGCGGTCGCCGCCGTCGATGCCCGCGCTCATGGCGTCGCCGAAGATGTAGACGAACAACAGGAGCAGCATGATCGGTGTGAGCAGCAGGTTCAGGGTCATGGACGGGTAGCGGCGGGCGTGGAGCAGGTTGCGGCGCAGCATGGTGGTCGAGTCGCGCACGGCGAGGGAGAGGGTGCTCATCGGACGGCCTCCTTGGGCTGGTCGGTGCGGGTGACGGTGGTGTCGCCGGTGAGGGCGAAGAAGACGTCGTCCAGGTCGGGGGTGTGGACGGTGAGTTCGTCGGCTTGGATGCCGGCGGTGTCGAGGTGGTCGAGGAGGCCGCGCAGGGCGCCTTGGCTGCCGTCGTTGGGGATGTGGAGGGTGAGGGCGTCGTCGTCGTGGGCGGCGTCGTCGAGGGTGCGGGTGGCTTCGCGGTAGGCGATGGGGTCGGTGAAGCGGAGGCGGACGTGTCCGCCGGGGATGAGGCGCTTGAGCTCGTCGGCGGTGCCTTCGGCGGCGAGCTTGCCGTTGTGGAGGACTGCGATGCGGTCGGCGAGTTGGTCGGCTTCCTCCAGGTACTGGGTGGTGAGGAAGACGGTGACGCCGCCGGTGACGAGTTCGCGGATGATCTGCCACATGTTGTGGCGGGCGCGGGGGTCGAGGCCGGTGGTGGGTTCGTCGAGGAAGATGATGCGCGGGCTGCCGACCAGGGTCATGGCGATGTCGAGTCGGCGTTTCATGCCGCCGGAGTAGGTGGAGGCGGGCTTCTTCGCGGCGTCGACGAGGTCGAAGCGTTCCAGCAGCTCGGCGGTGACCCGCCGGCCCTCCGGCCGGGAGAGGTGGTGCAGGTCGGCCATGAGGAGCATGTTCTCCTCGCCGGTGATCAGGCCGTCCACGGCGGAGAACTGGCCGGTGACGCCGATCGCGGCGCGTACGGCCTGAGGGTCGGCGGTGAGGTCGTGTCCGGCGACCTGGGCCTGTCCGCCGTCGGCGGTGATGAGGGTGGACAGGATCTTGACGGCGGTGGTCTTGCCCGCCCCGTTCGGGCCGAGCAGCGCGAACACGCTTCCCTCGGTGACGGTCAGGTCGACGCCGTCGAGGACGGTCTTGTCGCCGTACGACTTGCGCAGTCCGTGGGCGGCGATGGCCGGGTTGGTCATGGCGGGGCTCCTTAGAGGCTGTGGGCGCTGATGTCGCCGTAGGCGGTGGTTGCGTGGATGTTCAGTTCGGCGGTGGCGCCGTCGGCGTTCTGGAGCGAGTTGCTGACGCGGCCGTAGGTGGTGCCGGCGTCGAGGGTCGCGGAGACGCCGCGGGCGGCGCCGACGGAGATCTCGCCCTGCTCGGTGCGCAGCGTGACCTTGCCGCGGGTGGCTTCGGCGATGCGGATGTCGCCCTTCTGGACGCTGACCTGTGCGGGACCGCCCAGGCGGCCGAGCGAGACGTCCCCGGCCATGAGCTCCAGGCGGACGTCCGCGGCCTCGTCGATCTTGACCGAGCTCTGGGCTCCCTGGAAGGCGACGTCCCCGAGCCGTCCCACGCCCCGCAGTTCGGCGGCGGCCGCCTTGCCCTCGACGCTGGACCCGGAGGGCAGCTGAACGGTCACCTCGACGGCGCCGGACGAGGTGCCGAGGACCCGGTTCTTCGCCGGCGCGGCCTCGATGCGCAGGACGCCGTCGCCGTAGGAGACCGCGATCTGCTCCGCCGCCTTCACGTCGCGGCTCTTGGAGGCGTCGGCGGGCAGAACCTCGACGACGGTGTCGGTGCGGTCGGCGGCGATGAACCGGATGTGCCCGGCGGGGATGTCGATGACGGCCGAGACCTGGGTGGGAGTGTCGAACTGCGGCATGGTGCTCTCCTTCGCCGTTCCGTTTCCGATGACAGAAACGCTACGTTGCATTCACGCTATGGGCAACACACTTGTTGCATGTATTGGAGAAATAGCCAGCTCAAGGCCGCTATTTCGTTGCAACGGCCTCTCGGATAACGCAACGCCCGTCCAGAGGTTCATTGCAATGAGATGAAGGTGAACGCTATGCTCGGGGCACCACAGCTCACGGAAGGAGGCCGCGATTCCGGGAGGCAGGCTCACGCAGCAGGAACGCCGACAGATCTCGCTGGGACTGGCCTGGACCTCGCGCGGGCGGGGCGGTGACCGTCGATCTCGACGGGGTTCCGGTGGTCGCGCACCCGGACATCCCCGCGCCGGCCTCCGACCTCCCGCTGCCGCCCGCCAGTCCCCGCTCCGGCAACCCGGTCTGCGTCCGGTGCTGCGTCTTCTTCCCTATGGAGCCCCGCCCCGCCGACGGCAGTCTGCTGGAAAACACGGCTTGGAGGCTCACAGTGACAGCAGGACCGGCCCCGGAGAGGGCTCTGGACGGCCTCGACATCCGCACCGCATCCTTCGCCCAGCGCCGACTGTGGTTCATGGACCAGCTCGCCGGTTCCTCCACCGGGTCGATGCTGCCGCTGGTGCTGAGGTTGAGCGGGGCCCTGGACGTGGAGCGGCTGCACGGCTCGCTGTCGGCGATCGTGGACCGGCACGAGGTGCTGCGCTCGCGGTTCACCGCCGTCGACGGCGAACCCGTGCAGGTGGTCGACGCCCCGGCCGGCGTCGCACTGGAGCGCGTCGAGGTCAGCGGCCCGCAGGAGCTGTACGACCGTTTCCTCGGGCGTCCCGTCGACCTCACCGCGCAGCACCCTGTCCGCGCCGTCCTCGCCCGCGTCGCCCCCGACGAGCACCTGCTGCTCGTCGAGGTGCACCACATCGCCGTGGACGGCTGGTCCTGGGGCGTGCTGCTGGAGGAGCTGGCCGCCGGGTACCGGGGGGACGCCGTCGCCGCACCCGCCGTCTCCTACAGCGACCTCGCCCGGGCCCAGACGGAGCGCCTGAGCGGGCCGCGTCTGAAGCGCATGCTCGCGCACTGGCGTGAGCGGCTGTCCGGGCTCACCCCGCTGGACCTGCCGACCGACCGCCCGCGACCGCGCACCTGGGACGGATCCGGCGACGTCGTCCGGTTCGACCTGCCCGCCGACGTGGTCGCCGCCGTCGACACCTACGCCCGCTCCCGCCGAGCCACCCGCTACATGTTCCTGCTCACCGCCTACCAGGTGCTGCTCGGACACTGGGCGGGCCGCGACGACATCGCCGTGTGCAGCACGCTCGCCGAACGCTCCCGGCCCGGCGCCGCCGGACTCATCGGCCCTCTGGTGAACACCGTCGTCCTGCGCACCCACCTCGCCGGCGCCCCGGACTTCGCCGGACTGCTCGACCGGGTGCGCCGCCGGGTCCCCGTCGACCTCGCACACGCCGAGGCGCCCTTCGACCTCGTCGTCGGCGCCGTCGGCGGATCCCGCGACCTGTCCCGACACCCCCTGGCGCAGGCCTCGTTCACCCTCCTCAACGCGCCGATCCAGCCGGTACGGATGCCCGGCCTGAACGTCGGCCTGGTCGAACCGCCGCTGTCCGAGACGCCGTTGGACGTCTTCCTCGACCTCACCCTGCGCGCCGACGGCAGCATCGCCGCCCTGCTCCAGTACGCCACCGCCCTGTTCGACGCCGCCACCATGCGCGCCTTCGCCCAGGCGTACGTCGCCCTGGTACGGGCCGTGCTGGCCGCCCCCGAAACCCCCCTGCGGGAGCTGCTCCGCGCGCTTCCCACGCGACCGGGCGCCCTCGCCCGGCCCCGCCCCGACTGGCACCGCGCCCCCGACCGCCCCGCCGGCCCGGCGCCCGATCTCGCCTTCTCCGGCGACCCCACGGCGATCGCGCTGAGCTGCGGCGACCAGAACGTCACCTACGCCGAACTCGACGCCATGACCGGAGGACTGGCCGCCGCCCTGCGGGAGGCGGGGGTCGAACCCGGCGGCGCCGTGGGCGTGCTGCTGCGCCGGGGGCCGTGGTCGGTCGCCGCCGTCGAGGGCATCTGGCGCGCCGGCTGCGCCTATGTGCCCCTCGACCCCGAACTCCCCGCCGAGCGACTGCGGTACATGGCGCGACAGGCCCGCCTCGCCTGCGTCCTCACCGACGCGGCGACCGCGGCCGACGCCGACGGTCTCGCCCCCGTCCTCCTCGACACCGGCGCCGTCGCCCCCGACGCCGACGGTCCCCGGCGCCGGCCCCATCCGAGGGAGCTGGCCCACATCATCTTCACCTCCGGATCCACCGGCCGCCCCAAGGCCGTCGGCGTCGAGCACGCCGCCCTCGCCTCGCACGTGGCCGCCGCCCGCGAACGCCTCGGCATCACCGCCGCCGACCGCGTCCTGGCCTTCGCCTCGTTCTCCTTCGACGCCTCCCTCGACCAGGTCCTGCCCGCCCTCACCACCGGCGCGCGCGTCGTCATGCGGCCCGACGAACCGTGGCTGCCCACCCAGGTCCCCGAGATCGTCGAGCGGCACGGCCTGACCGTCGTCAACGTGCCGCCCACCTACTGGGCGGAGCTGACCCTCTCCCTCGACCGCCGGCTCGCAGCCCGGCTGCGCGGCCTGCGGCTGCTGGTCCTCGGCGGCGAGAGCGTCCCGCCCGACACCCTCGCCGCGTGGCGCGCCGCCGTCCCCCACGTCCGCGTCTGCAACGCCTACGGCCCGACCGAGACCACCGTCACCGCCACGACCTACGACGCCGACGACCCGCCCGCCCACACCGTGCCCATCGGCCGGCCGCTGGGGGAGCGGCGCGTGTACGTCGTCGACGGCGACGGCGAACCCGTGCCCGTCGGCGTCGGAGGCGAACTCCTCATCGGCGGCACCGAGGTGGCACGCGGCTACCTCGGGATGCCCGCCCTGACCGCCGACCGCTTCGTGCCCGACCCGTTCGGCCCGCCCGGCGGACGCCTCTACCGCACCGGCGACATCGTGCGCTGGACCGCGAGTGGGGAACTGGAGTTCCTCGGGCGCCGCGACGACCAGGTCAAGATCCGCGGCTTCCGCATCGAACTCGGAGAGGTCGAGACGGTGCTGCGGGCCTGTCCCGAGGTCGCCCAGGCCGCCGCCCGCCCCGACCGCGCCACCGGCCGCAGCCTGATCGGCTACGTCGTGCCCGCCGAGGGCGCCGGCCCGGCCCCCGACCGCGCCGCCCTGCGCGCCTGGTGCGCCCGCCACCTCCCGCAGCACGCCGTGCCCTCGGACTTCGTCGTCCTGGACGCGCTGCCCGTCGGCGTCTCCGGCAAGCTCGACCGCTCCGCGCTGCCCGACCCCGCGCACACCCGCGGCGCCTCCGGGCCCGCCTACGCCGCGCCGCGCGACGAGACCGAGCGGGTCGTCGCCGAGGTGTGGGCCGACGTCCTCGGCCTGGACCGGGTCGGACTCGACGACAGCTTCTTCGACCTCGGCGGACACTCCCTGCTCGCCACCATGGCCGTCTCCCGGATCGCCCAGCGCCTGGGCCGCGAGGTGGAGCTGCGCACCGTCTTCGAACACCCCACCGTCCGCGGCTTCGCGCCCGTCGTGGCCGGCGCCCGGGTCCCGGGGGCCGCCGACGTGGCGCCCGTCGACCGCGACCGGCCCCTGCCGCTGTCCTTCGCACAGGAGCGGCTGTGGTTCCTGGACCGCACCTCCGACACCGGCGAGTCCTACCTCCTCTGGTACTGCTGGCGGGTGCGCGGCGGACTGGACCGCACCGCCTGGCAGCAGGCCCTGGACGACCTGGTCGCCCGCCACGAGGTGCTGCGCACCGCCCTCATCGAGCGCGAGGGACGCCCCGTCCAGGAGGTCTGCCCGCCGGTCGGCGTGCCGCTGCACTGGGAGCGGGCGCGCGAGGCCGCCGAGGGACGCGACCGCGTGGCCGGACTGCGCCCGCGCGCCGCGGCCTTCGCCACCCGCCGGTTCGACCTCGCCCGGCCGCCCCTGCTGCGCTCGGGCGTGTGGGAACTCGCCGAGGACGACCACGTCGTCCTGATCAGCCTGCACCACGCGGTGACCGACGGCTGGTCCAAGAACGTCCTGCTCGACGAACTCGCCCGGCACTACCACGCCCGCCTGCGGGGCGAGAGCGCCGCGCTGCCGCCGCTGCCCGTGCAGTACGGCGACTTCGCCGTCTGGCAGCGCGACCGCGCCGACAGCGGCGCCATGGAGCCCCAACTCGCCTACTGGGAAGCCGCGCTCGACGGCGCTCCCGTGCTCGACCTGCCCACCGACCGGCCCCGCCCCGCCGCGTTCACCGGCCGGGGAGGAGCCGTCGAGATCGACCTGCCCCACGACCTCGTCGGCCGGGTCGACGACCTGGCGCGGGAGCACGGGGCCAGCCGCTTCATGGTGCTGCTCGCCGCCGCGCAGGCCGTGCTCGCCCGCTGGACCGGACAGGACGACATCTGCGTCGGCACCCCCGTCGCGGGCCGCGACCGGCTCGAACTGGAGCCGCTGGTCGGCTTCTTCGTCAACACGGTCGTCCTGCGTACCGACCTGTCCGGACGGCCGACCCTCGCCGGTCTCGTCGACCGCGTGCGGGACGTCGTCCTCGGCGCCTTCGGTCACCAGGAGGTGCCGTTCGAGAAGGTCGTGGAACGGCTGCGGCCCGAACGCGACCTCTCCCGCAACCCGCTCTTCCAGGTCATGGTCGACGTCCAGGACTCCGCAGGCGGCGGCCCGGCGCTGCCGGGCCTGGGCGCCACCGACCTCGCCCTGCCGTGGAGTTCGGCCAAGTTCGACCTCACCGCGACCTTCGTGGTCCGGGACGCCGGGTTCGCCCTCAACGTGGAGTACGCGGCCGACCTGTTCGAGGAGGCCACCGCGGTCCGCTTCGCCGAACACGTCGGACGCCTCCTGCGAACCCTCGTCGACGCCCCGCACACCCGCGTCGACGAAGCGCCCCTGCTCTCCCCGGAGGAGCACCGCGACCTGCTCGCCGCCGCGGGCCAGGACGTCCCGCGGGCGCCGGCCTTCGCGGTGGAGGGCCGACCGGAGGCCACGGCCCTCGCCTGCGAGGGGACCACCCTCACCTACCGCGCGCTCGACGCCCGCAGCGGGGGGATCGCGGCCGCGCTCGTGGCCGCGGGCGTCTCCCCGGCCGATCCGGTCGGGGTGTGCGTGAGCCGGGGTGTCGGAGCGGTCACGGCCATGCTCGCCGTCTGGCGGGCGGGCGGCGTCTACGTCCCGCTCGACCCCCGGCTGCCGGCCCGGCGGCTGGAGCACATGCTCCGGGAGGCAGGGGTGCGGCACGTCCTGTGCGACGCGGCCACCCGCGCCACCGTTGACGCCCTGGACGCACGCCGTGTCGACCTCGACGACGCGCCGCCCCGCACCGACGGTCCGCGCCACACCCCCGGGCCCGACGACCTCGCCTACGTCATCTTCACCTCGGGCTCCACCGGCAGGCCCAAGGCCGTCGGCGTCGCACACCACGCCCTGGACGCCCATGTCGCCGCCGCCCGCGCACTGTTCGCGCTGACCGAACGGGACCGGGTGCTCACCTTCGCCTCGACCTCCTTCGACGCCTCGCTCGAACAGATCCTGCCCGCGCTGAGCGTCGGAGCGAGCGTGCAGGTGCGGCCCGACGAGATCTGGGCCCCCGAGGAGCTGGCCGAACGCGTCGCCGAGGCCGGGATCACCGTCATGGAGCTCACCCCGTCGTACTGGGCCGAGGTCGTCGCCCGCCTGGACACCCTGGCGCCCCGGCTGCGCACCCTGCGGCTGCTGGTGACCGGCGGAGAGGCGCTGCCCGCCGACCCGCTCGAGCGCTGGTTCGCCCACCTGCCCGGCGTCGCGGTCGTCAACACCTACGGGCCCACCGAGGCCGTCATCTCCGCCACCGCGCACACGCTGCGGGCCCGGCCGGACGGCCGGGTACCCATCGGACGGGCGCTGGGCAGCCGGCGCACCTACGTCGTCGACGCGCGCGGCGCCCTGGCCCCCCACGGCGTGCCCGGCGAACTCCTCATCGGTGGCGCAGAGTTGGCGCGCGGCTATCTCGGCAGGCCCGCCCTGACGGCCGAGCGGTTCGTGCCGGACCCGCACGGCGGACCCGGCGCCCGGGCCTACCGCACCGGTGACGTGGTGCGCCGACTGCCCAACGGGGAGCTGGAGTTCCTCGGCCGTAACGACGACCAGGTCAAGATCCGGGGCTTCCGCGTCGAACCCGGCGAGGCCGAGGCCGTCCTGCGCGCCCACCCCGGCGTGCGCGGCGCGGCCGTCGTCGTGCGCACCCTGCACGGCGAACCCGCGCTGGTCGGCTACGTCGCCGGGGACGGCCTGCTGGAGGAGTCCCTGGCCGCCCACTGCCGGGCCCAGCTGCCCCACTACCTCGTCCCCTCGGCGTTCGTCCTGCTCGACGCCCTGCCGCTGACCGTCCAGGGCAAGCTGGACGCCAAGGCGCTGCCCGAGCCGGAGCCCCGCAAGACGCCCACCCTGGTGCCGCCGCGGACGCCGGCCGAGACCGTGGTCGCCCAGATCTGGTGCGAGGTCCTCGACCTGCCCCGGGTCGGCGTCCACGACGACTTCTTCGCGCTGGGCGGCCACTCCCTGCGCGCGGTGTCGGTCGCCTCCCGGCTGCGGACCGCCTTCGACTGTCCCTTCCAGGTCCGCGACCTGTTCGAACACCCCACGGTGGAGCGGCTCGCCGCCGAGGTGGAACGCCGTCTGCTGGAGCTGATCTCGCAGATGAGCGACGACGAGATCGACCTGTCCCTGACGGCCGAACTCTGACCGCCGAACTCTGACCACCGGACTCCGCCCCCGAACCCGGACGGCCGCCCGCCGAGGCCCGTCCGGTTCGCCACCCGGCCCGCAGCTCTGCCCCAGACCCTGAGATTCGGAGTGCCCTCATGACCACGTCCGACGTGCGCCCCGGCCCCCAGCCCGCAGGCGGTGGCCTCTCCCCGGCCGCCCGGCGACTGCTGGAGCAGCGGCTGCGCGGCCGGAAGGCCGTCCGCGACGACGGCCCCGTCCGCGTCCGGCCCCGCCCGGAGCGAACCCCGCTGTCCCCGGCCCAGCAGCGCCTGTACTTCCTGGACCGCCTCGATCCCGGCGCCGCGACCTACCTGCTGCCCGCCGCGTGGCGGCTGCGCGGCCCCCTGGACGTGCCGGCCCTGCGCGCCGCCCTCGCCGACCTCGTCGTACGGCACGAACAGCTGCGCGTCGTCTTCCCCGAGCACGAGGGCGTCCCGTACCAGCGCGTCCTGCCGGCCGGCGACGCCGTGCTCGACGTCGTCGACGCGGCCGCGGGCGGAGAGGCGGACGCCGGCGCGGTCCGCGAGGCGGATGCCGTATCCGTCGGCGGGACGGATGCCGTCCCCGAAGACGAGGCCGCCGCCCGGCAGGTGAACGCCGCCGTACACGCCGCCGCCCTGCGCCCCTTCGACCTCGCCCGCGAACCCGCCTTCCGGGCCACCCTGGTGCGCGCGGCCGACGACGACCACGTCCTCGTCCTCGCCATGCACCACATCGTCTCCGACGGCTGGTCCCTCGACGTCCTCGTACGGGACCTCGCCGAGCTGTACCGGGCCAGGCGCGAGGGCCGCGACGCCGATCTGCCCGAACTGCCCCTGGACTACGCCGACTACGCCCTCTGGCAGCGCGCCGCCGACCAGGGCCCGGCACTGGACCACTGGACCTCCCGGCTCGCCGGACTGACCCCGCTCGACCTGCCCACCGACCACCCGCGCCCCGACACGCCCTCCAGCCACGGCGCCGTGCACACCGTCACCCTGCCGGCCGCCCTGACCGACGGCCTCACCGCCCTCGGCCGCACCGCCGGGACCACGCCCTACATGACCGTGCTCGCCGCCTTCCAGGCAGCGCTCGCCTTCCACAGCGGACAGCACGACATCGCCGTGGGCACCGTCGTCGCCAACCGCGAGCGGGCCGAGACCGAACAACTCGTCGGGTTCTTCGTCAACACCCTCGTGATGCGCGGCGACTTCTCCGACGACCCGACCCCGGCCACGCTCCTCGCCCGCACCCGCGACGGGGTCCTGGAGGCGTTCACCCACCAGTCGCTGCCCTTCGAGAAGGTCGTCGAGGCCCTCAGCCCCGAACGCGACCTCGCCCGCAACCCGCTGGTGCAGGTGCTCTACACGCACACCGAGACCGGCGCGGGCGCCCTCGCCCTCGGGCAGGCCGAGGGCACGCCGTACCGCATCGGGCTCACCACCGCGAAGTTCGACCTCACCCTCGACCTGCGCGAGGGCGCCGGGCGCACCGAACTCGCCTTCGTCTACCGCCCCGACCTGTTCGAGGAAGAGACCGTCGCCGCGCTGGCCCGGCACACCGTGGCCTTCCTGGAAGCGTTCCGCACCCGCCCCGACGCGCCCCTGAGCACCGTCGACCCCCTCACGGCCGCCGAACGCGCCCGCCTGCTCGGCCCCGACGGCCCCGCCCGCAGGACCGACACGCCCGCCGCTCCGCCGCGCACCGCCGTCGACCGGCTCGCCGGACACATCGCCCGCACCCCCGACGCGCGAGCCGTCACCGGCTCGGGCCGGGACCTGACCTACGCCGAACTCGACGTCCAGGCATCCGCGTTGGCACGGCGACTGCGCGCGGCCGGTGTCACCCCGGGCGCCCTCGTCGGCGTCTGCCTCGACCGCACCCCCGACCTCGCCGTCGCCCTCCTGGCCGTCTGGCGGACCGGAGCCGCCTACCTGCCGCTGGACCCGACGCACCCCAAGGCGCGCCGTGAGTACACCGTCACCGACTCCGGCATCGAACTCATCGTCACCGACGCGGCCACCCGCGACGCGGTGGAGGGCCTGCCGGCCCGGCTGCTCGAACTGAACGCCACCGAGCGGGACACCGACGACCCGCGCCCCGCGGCGCGGGACACCGCCGGAGCGGGCGCCGCGCCGTCGCCGGAGGACGTCGTCCCCGCCCACGACGACCTCGCCTACGTCATCTACACCTCCGGCTCCACCGGCCGCCCCAAGGGCGTCGAGATCACCCACGGCAACCTGGCCTGGCTGCTGGGCGCCGCCGACCGGCACTTCGACTTCGGTTCCGACGACGTGTGGACCCTGATGCACTCGCCCGCCTTCGACTTCTCCGTGTGGGAGCTGTGGGCGCCCCTCGCCACCGGCGGACGCGTCGTCGTCCTCACCGGGGACGAGGTGCGCGACCCGGCCGCCGTGCACCGGGTGCTGCGCGACGAGGGCGTCACCGTCCTCAACCAGACCCCGGCCGCCTTCAAGGGGCTGCGCGCCCATCTCGCCCAGAACGGGGCCGACTTCACCGACCTCGCCCTGCGGACGGTGGTCTTCGGCGGCGACGCCTTCGACGTGCGCGACTACCGCGACTGGTTCACCGCCCCCGGGCCCCGCCCGGAGCTGGTCAACATGTACGGCATCACCGAGACCACCGTCCACGTCACGATCCGCACCATCACCGAGGACGACGTCCACGGCGACGTCCGCTCACCCGTCGGCCGCCCGCTCACCGCCGCCCACGGCTACGTCCTGGACGCCTGGGGCCGACTCGTCCCGCACGGCACCGTCGGCGAACTCCACGTGGCCGGCGGGGGAGTGGCCCGCGGCTACCGCAACCGGCCCGAGCTGACCGCGGAGCGCTTCCTCGACGACCCCTTCGGCGCCCCCGGCTCCCGCATGTACCGCACCGGCGACCTCGTACGCGTCCTGCCCGACGGACAGCTCGCCTATGTCGGCCGCGCCGACCACCAGGTCAAGATCCGCGGCTACCGGATCGAGCCCGGCGAGATCGAGACCGCCCTGCGCGCGCTGCCCGGCGTCGCGGACACCGCCGTGGTGGCCCGGCGCGACGGCGGCGCCGCCCGCCTCGTCGCCCACGTCGTCACCCCCGAGGGCCGCCCCCTGGACGCGCCCGCCCTGCGCGAGGGACTGCGGCTGACGCTGCCCGAGTACATGGTCCCCGCCCTGTTCGTCCGCCACGACCGCCTGCCGCTGACCGCCAACGGCAAGGTCGACCGCGCCGCCCTGACCGCCGTGCGCCCCACCACCGCCCAGGATGCGGCGCACGTCCCCCCGCAGGGACCGACCGAGCAGGCCCTGGCGGAGGTGTTCGGACAGGTCCTGAGCGTGGAGCGGGTCGGACGCACCGACAACTTCTTCGACCTCGGCGGCGACTCCATCCTCGCCCTGCGCCTGGTCGGCGTCGGCCGGCTCGCCGGGCTCGGCTTCTCCGTCGCCGACGTCTTCCGCGCCCGCACCCTCGCCGACCTCGCCGAACTGGTCACCGACGCCGCCGACACCCCCGAACCGGTCGCCCCCTTCTCCCTCGTCGACCCCGCCGACCGGGACCGGCTGCCCGACGGCCTCGCCGACGCCTACCCGCTCACCGTGCTCCAGGCCGGCATGCTCCACGAGATGCTCGCCGACCACCGGCGCGGCGCCTACCACAACGTCACCGACCTGAAGATCACCGTCCCCGAGGGCTTCGACGCCGCCGCCTTCCAGTCCGCCGTCGACGCCGTCGTCGCCGCCCACCCGATCCTGCGGACCTCCGTCGACCTCGTCGGCTACCGCGAACCCCTCCAGCTCGTCCACCGCACCGCCCACCTGCCCGTCGGCTACACCGACCTGCGCGGACTGCCCCGCGAGGAGCAGCGCGAGCGGCTGCGCCGGTTCGTCGACGCCGAGTTCGACCGCCGCTTCGACCTCGCCGCCGCCCCCCTCGTCCGCATCCACCTGCACCACGTCACCGACCACGACCTGCGCCTGGTCCTCACCGACTGCCATGTCGTCCTCGACGGCTGGAGCCTGACCTCCCTCGTCGCCGACCTGCTGGCCCTGCACCGCGAGGCGGTCACCCGGCGCACCGCGCCGCGCCCCCCGAGCGTCCCGGCCTTCGCCGAGTACGTCGCCCTGGAGCGGGCCGCGCTCGCCGACGAGGACTCCCTGGCCTACTGGCGCGACCGGCTCGCCGCGCTGCGCCCGGTCACCCTGCGCCGGCGCACCGACACGGCCGCCGTGGACGGTCCGCCGGTGCACGAGGTGCGCCGCTCCTACGCCCACCTCGCGACACGGATCGGACGCCTCGCCAAGGATGCGGGCGTGCCCCGCCGCACCGTGCTGCTGGCCGCCTTCCACCACACCATGAGCCTGTTCGCCGACCGCGACGACAGCGTGCGCGGCCACAGCATCGGCCTGGTCACCAACGGCCGCCCCGAGGTGCCCGGCGCCGACCGGATGCGCGGACTGTTCCTCAACACCGTGCCGTTCGGCGTGGACCGCCCGCGCGGCGACTGGCTGACCTACCTGAGGGACGTGTTCGGCGCCGAGCAGGAGATGCTGCCGCACCGCCGGGTCCCGCTGGTCCGCATCGCCCAACTGCGGCCCACCGAACCGAACCTGACCGACACCGTCTTCAACTACGTCAACTTCCACCGCCTGGCGCACGACTCCTGGGACGACTCCCTGGAGATTGCCCGCACGATGTTCCCGCTGCTGGTCAACGCCAGTGTCAACGCCTTCACCCTCGACGCCGACCCCGATTACGTGGCGCCGGCCACCGCCGAACAGGTCGCCGACGTCTTCGTGGCCCAGCTCGAGGCCATGACCGCCGACCCGCACGCCCGGATCCGCCCGCCCGCCGCCACCGGCGCCGCCCGTGAGACGGTCCTCGGCTGGGCCGCGGGCCCGGACCTGCCCTCCTCGCCGCTGCTGTTCCACGAGCACGTCGCCGCATGGGCCGCCCGCACCCCGCACGCCGTCGCCGTCGAGCACCGCGGCCAGACCCTGACCTACACCGAACTCCACGAGCAGGCCGAGCAGATCGCCCGCCGCCTGCGGCTGCTCGGCGTCGGGCCCGAGAGCGTCGTCGGCATCTGCGTCGACCGGGGGCCGGACTGGGTCCGCGCCGCGCTCGGCGTGCTGCGCTCCGGCGGCGCGTTCGTCCCGCTCGACCCCCAACACCCCACCGAGCGGCTCGCGTTCATGGCCGAGGACAGCGGCATGCGGGTGCTGCTGACCCAGCGGGCGCTGGAGGGCGCCGTCCCCTTCGACGGCCCCACCCTCCACCTGGACGTGCCCGCCGAGCCGGTCGGACCGGTGCCGGGCCGCGAGCCCGACGCCGACACCTTCGCCTACCTGATCTACACGTCCGGCTCCACCGGCGTCCCCAAGGGCGTCGCCATCGCGCACGGCGGCCTGTCCAACATGCTCGAAGGCCAGCGCGACCTGGTCGGCCCCACCCCCGAGGACCGCGTCCTGCAGTTCGCGTCCTTCGGCTTCGACGCCTCCATCCTGGAACTGACCTGGGCCCTCGCCAACGGCGGCCGCCTGGTCACCGCACCCAAGGAGGACCTGCGCCCCGGCCCCGACCTGGCCCGCACCTTGCGCGAGGCCCGCGTCACCGGCGGCATGCTCCCGCCCAGCGCCCTGGCCGTCCTCGGCGAGGACACCTTCCCCGACCTGCGCGTCCTCCAGGTCGCGGGCGAGGCCTGCCCCGCCGAACTCGCCGACCGCTGGTCACGGGGCCGCCGCTTCCAGAACGTGTACGGGCTCACCGAGACCACCGTGTGGTCCGTCGCCGCCGATCTCACCCCCGGCCAGGGCCGGCCGCCCGTCGGCACCCCGATCCGCAACACCCGCGTCCACGTCCTCGACGACGACCTCCAGCCCGTCCCGGTCGGCGTCCCCGGCGAGATCCACCTCGGCGGACGGGCCGTCGGCCGCGGCTACCTCGGCCGCCCCGGCCTCACCGCCGCCACCTACGTCCCCGACCCCTACGGCGGCCCCGGCGAGCGGCTGTGCCGCACCGGCGACCTCGGCGCCTACCGGCCCGACGGCACCGTCGAATGGCTCGGCCGCCGCGACGCGCAGGTGAAACTGCGCGGCTTCCGCATCGAACTCGGCGAGATCGAGCACGCCCTGCGGCGACTGCCCGGCGTCCGCCAGGCCGTCGTCCTGCACCGCACCGACCTGCCCGGCGGCGAACCCGCCCTCGTCGCCTACCTGGTCACCGACGACACCGGCCGGCACACCCCCGAGGAGCTGCGCGGCGCCCTGCGCACCGGACTGCCCGCCTACATGGTGCCCTCGCGTTTCGTCCTCCTCGACGAGATGCCCGTCAACCGCAGCGGAAAGATCGACCGGCGGGCGCTGCCCCTGCCGCCCGCCGAACGCGACCAGGACGAGACCGCGTACGTCGCCCCCTCCACCCCCGCCGAGCGGATCCTCGCCGAGATCTGGCGCGAGGTGCTGGGCCTGTCCCGGATCGGCGTCCACGACGACTTCTTCCGGATCGGCGGCAGCTCCCTGTCCACCGTCCGCGTGTCCCTGATGGCCGCGGGACGCGGACTGCCCGTCACCGTCGGCGACCTGATCGAACACCCCACCCTCGCCCGCCTCGCCGCCCACGCCACCCGCGCGGTCGGCGCGGGACTGCCCCGGACCGTCACCTCCGAGGTGCGGCTGCGTGAGGGCGACGGCGAACCCCTGTGGTGCGTGCACCCCACCGGCGGCAGCGCCGCCTGGTTCGTGCCGCTCGCCCGCGCCCTGCCGCCCGGCCGCCCCGTCCACGCCTTCCAGGCCCGCGGACTGCTCGGCGGCGTCGACCCCAGCACCGTGACCGGCATCGCCGCCAACTACGCCGCCGAGATCACCGACCGCGCGGCGCCCGGCCCGCACGCCCTGCTCGGCTGGTCCATGGGCGCCAACATCGCCCTGGAGATGGCCACCCAGCTGCACCAGTCCGGCCACCGAGTCGCCCCGCTCGTCCTCATCGAGCCCTACCTGCCCAACCCCGCCGCCCGCGCCCGCCTCGAAGGCGTCACCCGCGACCTGCGGGAGGCCCAGCGCCAGCGCGACCGGCTGCGCGAGATGCCCGACTCCCCGCAGCGCGACCGCGCCACCGCCGAACTCACCGCCACCCTCCTCGGCGCCGGCATGAGCCCGGCCGAGGCCGCCCTCGTCGAAGGCGCCCCCATCGAGGTCTGGCACTCCCTGCTCGCCGCACTCGCCGCCTACGAGGTCCGCCCCTACCCCGGCCACCTCCACCTCGTGGTCGGCAGCGAGGCCGCGAACCTGCCCCGCGGCGTCCCGATGCCCGGCCTCGACGTCGACTTCGACACCTACGTCGAACGCTGGCGGGCCACCGCACGCGGCGGGCTCACCCTGCACATCAGCGAGGGCGACCACATGTCGATGATGGCCGAGCCCCAGGTCACCGGCATCGCCGACCTGCTCGCCGCCCTGGAGACCGGAGAAGCCCGATGACCACGTTCGCCCCCGCCCCCACCGAGCGCTATCTCCTCGCCCCCGACCTGGTCGCCGACCCCTACGGCCACCTCGACGCCCTGCGCGAGAGCGACCCCGTGCAGTGGAGCCCGCTCCACCACGCCTGGCTCGTCACCGGCTACGACGAGGTCATGCGCTGCCTGCGCGACCGTGCCGTCTCCGCCGACCGGGTCCGCCCCCTGATGGACGCCGTGCCGCAAGGAGCCCGCGAGGACGCCGAGCGCGCCTTCTCCATCCTGTCCCGCTGGATGGTCTTCAACGACCCGCCCCAGCACCGCCGGCTGCGCCAGGTCTTCCAGGAGGCCTTCGCCGCCCGCGCCGTCGCCCGCTACAGCGCCTTCACCGAGAAGGTCACCCGGGCCGTCCTCACCCGCAAAGCAGCTCCCGGCCGCAGCGGCGACCTCATGGCCGACGTCGCCAAACCGCTGCCCGCCCTCGTCTTCGCCCGCTGGCTCGGCATCCCGCCCACCGACGGCCCCTCCTTCTGGTACTGGAACGCCCGCGTCGCCGACCTCGTGCTCGGCACCGCCCAGGAGGAGAGCGAGTACCGCGCCTCCCTCCAGGCCCTGGTGAGCCTGGAGGACTACCTCGGCGCGCTCGTCGAACGGCGGCGCGCCGAGCCCGGCGACGACCTCATCAGCCAGGTCCTCGCCGAGGGCCGCGTCGGCGACACCGTCAGCGAGCAGGAGTTCGTCGGCATGCTCACCCAGATGGCGTTCGCCGGCGGGGAGACCACCAGCAACCTCATCGCCAACACCGTCCTGGCCCTGCACACCCGCCCCGACCAGCTCGCCGCCGTCCGCGCCGAACCGGACCTGGCCCAGGGCGCCGTGGAGGAGACCCTGCGCCTGGACGGGCCGTCGAAGATGTCCATCCGCACCGCCGCCCAGGACCTCCAACTCGGCGGCCACACCCTGCGCGCGGGCGACCGGATCTTCCTCGTCACCGCCGCCGCCAACCGCGACCCCGCCCGCTTCCCCGACCCGGGCCGCTTCGACGTCACCCGCAGCGGCCCGACCCACCTCGGCTTCGGCTTCGGCGCCCACTTCTGCATCGGCGCCGCGCTCGCCCGCCTCGTCGCCGTGTGCGCCGTGCGCACGCTCGTGTGCGAGCGGTCCGGCCTCGCCCTCGCCGACCCCGCACGGCTCTCCTGGCAGCCGTCCCTGCTCAACCGCAGCCTCACCGCCCTGCCCGTCCACTACTGACCGGACCGCACACGTCCCCCGAAGAGAGGCACCCCATGGCCACGACCCTCTCCGCGGACCGCCCGCGGCTGTGGGCGCCCGCCCGGCACCGTTCCTTCCGCCTGCTGTGGACGGGGCAGGCGCTCTCCCTGCTCGGCGACGGATTCACCGTCGTCGCCTTCTCCTGGATCACCCTGAGCCTGACCGGCTCCACCCTCACCCTGGGCTACGTCCTGGCCTTCCAGGCCGTGCCCCGCGCCCTGCTCACCCTGGTCGGTGGCACCCTCGGCGACACCTGGTCCACCCGCACCCTCATGGTGGCCTCCAGCTGGACCCGCAGCGCCCTGATGGCCGCCGTCGGCATCGCCGGACTCACCGGACACCTCACCGTGTGGATGCTGTGCGCGGCGGCCGCCGCGTTCGGCGCCGTCGACGCCTTCTTCCAGCCCGCCCGCGTCTCCATCCTGCCGTCGGTCGTCGACAAGGACCTGCTCGCCCCGGCCAACGCCCTGCTCGGCGCCGGCGCGCGCACCGCCGCCGTCCTCGGCCCCGCCGTCGGCGGCACGGTCATCGCCCTCACCGAGGCGCCGGTCGCCTTCCTCGTCGACGCCGTCTGCTTCGCGCTGTGCGGACTGTGCGTCGCCCGCATCCGCACCCGCCCCCGGCCCGACACGCCCAAGGCCGCCCCGGAGGAGAAGGGGCCCTCCCTCGGCGCCCGCATCCGCGAAGGCGTCACCTTCACGCTGCGCGACCCGCGTCTGCGCACCGTCGTCGCCCTCGACACCGCGGTCAACTTCTGTTACGCGGGCCCCTTCACGGTCGGCTTCGCCACCCTCGCCGACCAGGTGCTGCGCGGCGGCTCGGCCACCCTCGGCGTTCTCAACGGCGCCCTGGCCGGCGGCGCGGTCCTCGGCACCCTCGTCGGCGGGGCGGTCGGCGGACGGCCCCGCGTCGGCCTCCTGGTCGCCGGCCTCGCCGGCTGGCTGGGCGCCGGAATGGCCGTCCTCGGCCTCGCCCAGAACACCCCGGTCGTCATCGCGACCGTCCTCGCCATGGGCTTCGCCATCGGCTACCAGGGCGTGTTCGGACTGAGCTGGATCCAGCGCAACATCCCGCAGGACGTCCTCACCCGCGTCGTCTCCGTCGACATGGTCCTCGGCTACGCCGCCGCACCTCTGTCGCTGATCCTGTGCGGCGCCCTGGCCGGGACGGGGCACCTCGCCCTGTTCGGGGTCGTGGCCGCTGTCCTCGCGGTCACCGGGCTCGCGGTGCTCGGATCCCGGGCGGTGCGGGAGATGCGCTGAACCCGCCCTCGGCCCGTTCAGCCCGAGCGCAGGGCGGCCGACCGCGCGCACAGGTCCGCGCGGTTGGCCGCCCCCGTCTTGGTGATCAGGCTGGCGATGTGCTTCTCCGCCGTCCGGGGCGAGATGAACAGCCGGTCCGCGATGTCCTTGTTGCTGAGCCGCTCCGCCAGCAGCCGGAACACGTCGAACTCCCGGACCGTCACCCCTTGCGTGCGCAGCTGCTCGGGAATGCCGCTGGTGCCGCTGCGGTGCTGGTGCACCGGGGCGCCCAGACGGCGCAGCCCTGCCCGGCAGGCGCCGGTGACGGCCGCGATGTCCCGCTCGTGGAAGTGGTGTTCGGCGCGCCGCAGCCAGCCCACCGGATCGCCCCAGCCGTCCTGGTGCGCGGCGTCCGCGACCAGCCGCAGCCCCAGGTGCTGGGCCAGCGGATACGGCTCCGCCGCCGCCAGCGCCCGCTCCACGGCGGCCGCCGCGTCCGCGCCGGCCCCCTCCCGGCCCAGCAGGACGGCCTCGGCGAGGTGGACGAACTGCCGGTTCCAGCGCATGCGGGCCATCGCCGTCGCCGTGATCTCCGCGTACCGGGCCCGGTCGGCGTCACCCTCCAGCACGTCCAGCAGGAGCCCCAGTCCGTGGGTGCCGCCGAGATGGTAGGTGGAGGGGTTGTCCGCCTCCATGGCCTGCACCGCCGCCAGCTCCTCGCGGGCCAGCTCCCGGTTCTCCTCGAGCAGCGCGCAGAACGCGCCCGCCAGGCCCCGGGTGAGCGGCTCCTCCTGCGAACCCGCCCCGTCCCACTCGGTGAACGCCGCCAGCGTCGCCTCCATGGCCTGCCGGTCACCGCGGTGGGCCTCCAGCGTGGCCTGCGCCATCACCACGTACCGCACGGCCGGGGCCATCCGCAGCCGGCGCACGACGGCCAGGCACTCCGCGGCGGCAGAACGCGCCACGTCGTCCCGGCCGCGCAGCACGGCGTCCAGGACGAGGATGCCGTCGACGGTGTGCACGATGTTCACCGAGCCCAGCCGTAACGCCTCCGCACGGGCCGACAGCAGCCCGCCGGTGTCGCCCTCGGCCAGCCAGGCGTTGCCGCCCATGCGGGTCGCCGCGTACATGCGCTGCAACGGCAGCCGGTGCCGCTCGGCCGCGGACATCGCCTGTCCGAGCATGGCCTCCGACTCCTGCGGATCCCGCTCGCGCGCGACCGTGGCGAGCAGTTCCCAGGCCTGGCAGGCGACGACCGGCAGCCCGTGGCGCTCGGCCGTGTCGGCGGCGGAACGCGCCAGCTTCTCCGCGTGCTGGGTCCGGTCGGGGCCGGGGGTGTCCAGGGCGAGGTAGGCGGCGGTGACGTCCACGGCCGCCGCGGTGGCCTCGTCGGGGGTGCCCGCCAGCACCTCGCGGGCGCGGTCGACCTGCCGGTTGCCGTCGCTCCACCGCCCCGCCGTGTGCGCCACCTTGGCCAGCCGGGCGTGCAGCGTCGCCAGCCGGACGGGACTCAGCCCTTCTCCGCCGAGCGCGTGCAGGTCGTCGGCCAGGTCGAAGGCGCGCGCGAAGTCACCGGCCTCGGCGAGCGCGGGGAGCAGGTTCTCCAGGGCGGCGGCCCGCGCCTGCGGATCGCCCCCCTCGGCGAGCAGCGACTCGGCCCGGCTGAGCAGGGTCACCGCCGAGTTCAGGGCGCCCGCGGCCAGGGCGCGACCACCGGCGTCGGCGTAGAGCAGTCCCGCCTCCACCCGGTCGCCTGCCTCGCAGCGCAGACCGGCCGCCAGCGCGCACCAGTCGCCCTCCAGCGCCGGGTGCAGCTCTTCCACGGCCTGGGCGCCACGCCGGGCCAGCTCCGCGCGCCGGCCCGGCGTCATGTGCGTGAACAGGGCCTTCAGCGTGGGGGAGTGGCGGAAGGAGTACCAGTCGGGCGCGGGTTCGTCGGGGACCACCAGGCGGGCGGCGACACCTGCGTGGAGATGGCCGAGCAGGGTCCGGTCGTCGACCCCGGTGACACGCTGGAGCACCGAGAGCGGGAAACGGCGGCCCAGGACCGCGGCGGCCGACATCAGCGTCAGCCCCTGTGCGCCGAGCCGGTCGATCCGGCGCAGGATGCCGCGCGCCAGCGTTGAGGGAACGTCACGGCGCGGATCGCCGACGGCACGCCAGCCACCGGGACCCTGCACCAGGGTGCCCGAGCCGATCATGGACTGGAGCAGTTCCTCGACGAGGTAAGGGCTGCCCGCACTGTCCTCCCACAGTCGGTCGAGGACCTCGGCGGGGACGTCGCCGGGGCTGTCCACGCCGAGCTGGGCGGCGACCATCTCGTGCACCTGCGGCCGGGACAGCGGCGGCAGTTCCACCACGGTGGCGGCCCCGCGACGGCGGGCCGACTGCGCCAGGTCCAGCGCGTCGCTGATGTCGGTGCGCACCGTCGCCACCAGCAGCACGGGCGTGTAGGCCAGGTTGTCGACCAGGTACTCCAGGACGCCGAGCGTCTCGGGGTCGGCGTCGTGCAGGTCCTCCAGGAGCAGCAGCTGCCCCTGGCCGCGGCCGGCCGCGATGAGCAGCCGCAGCACGGCCTCCCCGAGGATGACCATGGAAGTGCTGTCGCGTTCCCCGGTGTCCCAGTCCGGGATCAGCCGCCCCAGCACCGGACGGTAGGGGCCGAGCGCGAGGTCGTCCATGGGATCGCCGCCGCGGAACAGCGACATCAGCGCCTCGGTGAGCGGCCGGAACGGCACGGCGGGACCGGTGGTGCTGCTCCGGCCGCGCAGCACCCGCATCCCGGAGCCCACGGCCTGGCCCACCGCCTCCGCCGCGAGCCGGGACTTGCCGACCCCGGCCTCGCCGACCAGGAAGACGACGCTGCCCATGCCCTGCCTGGCGTCGGCCAGGGAGCGCTCGAGCTGGGTGAGGTGGAGGTCCCGCCCGACCAGGGAAGGCGCATGGGAACGCATGAACGCTGATGATAATCGGCCGAGTCGGCCGGGGGCAGGTGGCGCCGGGGTCGAGGCCGACCGCAGATGCGCCGGAGCGCGTCGGGTGGGTGCGCGCGCCAACGCCGCGGCGCGGGCCCGCCGTGGCGAGCCCGCGCCATCACGTGGAACAGCCGGTGGAAGCGGGGTCAGTTGGGGGCGGAGACCGAGGTGTCGAGGCTGCTCAGCGTGATGACGATGCCGCTGGTGAGGACCATGCCGGCCAGCACCCGGGCGCGGGCGCAGGCCCGGTTGCGGCCGGAGAGGGTGATGCCGCCCACGACGTCCCGCTCGGTGTGCGTCTCGGCGGATTCGACGGCGGTGAACTCGGCGGAGTCGGCGGCGGCGAGGTGCTGGTCCATGACGGTGGTCCCTTCTGGTGTCCCGTGTGGGCGCGCGGGTTCGGATCCGGGGAGGTGCCGTGGTGCTGACGAGCGCGGGTGCGAGTGGTGCGGGTGTGACGGGTGGAGCGAGCGGCACGGAAGGTGCGGGCGGGTCAGTGGTCCGGGTGGTGCAGGAGCAGGACCGACGGGACGGTCCCGGGGTGGGCCAGGCGGAGCAGTCCGTAGCCGATGCCGGCCAGGCCGGTCAGCAGACCGGGGGAGGGGACGTGGTCGGGGGTGGCGCAGCGGTGGCCCTGTGCCTCGACGAGGGCGAGGACGTGACCGGTGTGCCGTCGCAGCGCCGAACGGGCCGTGCTGTCGCCCTGCCCGGCCAGGACGGTCAGGGCCTCCAGCCAGCCGAGGACGCCCTGGGCGAGGCTGAGGTCGGGACCGATGGGCGCGTCCGCGAGCCGCACGGAGGCTTCGAACAGGCTCGCGTCGTCCGGCGGTCCGACCGGGTTCGACAGCCCGGCGACGGCCCGTCCGGCCAGCCCGTGCGACCAGGACAGGTCCGCCGGATCGCCGTGGTGCGCACCGGAGTCCAGCAGGGCGACGGCCGTGCGCTCGGCGCGGGCGGCGCGCTCGGGGCGGTGGCCCGCGTAGCGCCGCAGCGCCCAGGCGATGCCGGCGGCGCCGTCGGCGAAACCGGCGGACGACGGGAGGCCGGAACCGGCCACGGCGGGCGTGACCGGGCCCTCCCCGAGCGTCTGCGGCAGCAGGTCCGCGACCTGGTCCGCCAGCCGCAGCGCCGCCGGATCACCGGTGGCCTCGTACGCGGCGACCGAGGCGGCCAGGGCTCCCGCCCGCCCCTGGGCCAGACCGGAGTCGGCGCAGGCCGCCGCCGCGTGCCCCAGGGCGGTGAGCGCGTCCGGCAGACACGCCCGCAGTCCCTCGTCGAGGAGCCCCGCCAGCCGGACCAGGGCGTACACGATCCCGCCGAGTCCGTCGTAGGCGCCGGGGCCGGCGGCCTCGCTCAGCTGGGGGTCCTCGGCGAGCGCCTTGAGCAGGGCCGGCAGCGGACGCACCGCCTCGCGGGCCGCCGCGCCGTAGCGTCCCGAGCCGGTGAGCGCCTCGGTGTGGGCGAGGAACAGGGCGACTCCGCAGTAGCCCTGGGCCAGGCCCGCCCCCATCGGCAGGACGGCCCAGTGGTCGCCCGACACCCGCTCCAGACCGATCCAGTTGGTGCGGGTGCCGCCGCGGACCGCGCGGGCCGCGATCTCGTCTGCGATCCCGCAGGCGGCGGCCAGCAGCCGGGACGGGTCCGGCGCCACCGGCGGCACGGGGGCCGGTGCCAGCTCCGACCGGGGGCGGTCCGGCGGGGAACTCGCCCCGCGTACCGCGAGGGTGGCCGAGATGACCCACTCCTGGTCGAGGCAGTCGACCTCGTCCATACGGCCGATCTTCTCGCGCACCGCGGTCACGGCGGCCACCGGCAGAAGGTCGGGCACGCGGGCACCGTCGTCGGCGGTCACGGCCGTGCCGGTGGGCCGGTGGGTGAAGAAGGGGACGTCACCGCGCCACAGCGCCGCCGTCTCGTGCTCGATGAGCCGCTCGCGCGCCGGGTCCTGCGCGGACTCCGACCACAGCACCGCGAACACCCCTTCCCGGGCCAGGGCGTCGCCCAGCAGCGCGGGGTGGGTGGACTCCTCCAGCAGGGTGGCGTAGAGCCGGGTCGCGCGCGCGATGAGCCGGGCCGGACGGTCGCCCCAGCGGGCCAACGGGCCGTCATCGCCGACCAGTTCGCCGCGGTGGGCGACGATCGCCGCGTAGGCGGCGCGGAACCCCTCCAGCAGGGCCGCCGTGTGGTCGGTGACGGAGAGGGAAGTGCCGTGCGGCAGCGGGTGGTTCTGGGCGGCGGGGCTGGCCAGCGGCCCGCGCACCGCCCGCATCGTGTCCAGTCCGCTGTCCTCCCAGCGCAGGCCCTCGCTGGGGAAGGTGCCGTCGGTGTCCCGGCCGAGCGCGGAGATGTCCAGCGCGCCGTGCTCCCCGATGAGCAGGTGCGGGAGCAGGCAGGTGCGGTGGACGGAGGCGGCCAGCGCGTCCGCCGCCGGGTCGGCGCCCGCCGTGAGGGCCTGGCCGAGACCGGTGTGCAGCAGCGTCTCGGCGTCCACCAGGACCGGCTGGTCACCGTACGCGATGACGTTCTCGTAGTGCATGTCGGCGCCGTCCACCGCGTACAGCAGGGCGAGCAGGGCGCCTTGGCGGCGGTAGAAGGTGTCGGTCTCGGTCACCGAGGAGCACCAGCGGTGCTCGACGAACTCCAGCCAGCCGTGGGACTCCCGGCGCAGCGTGCGCGGGGTGCGCAGGCCCAGACCGGGGACCTTCGCGTTGAGCCAGGAGACCAGGTCGTCGAGGAGGGCGTGCTGGTCGAGCGGACGGGGCTTGTGGACGAGGCGGCGGCCGTCCGCGAAGTGCAGGATCGCCACCGACCGGTTGCCCTGGTGGGCGTCGCCGCGGCCGAGGTCGACGCGGACCAGCCTGCCCGGCGTCCGGCCGTCGAGGAGAGCGGCGACCAGGTCCGCGCGGTCGCAGCGGAAGCGGGCGACGAGTTCGGCCGTGGCCTCCGTCGCGTCCAGCGCGGTCCGGCTCAGCATCCGCGCCAGGACCGGGTAGGCGGTGAACAGGTCCGACAGTCCGCGCCGGGTGCCGGCCGCCGCGACGAAGGAGGCGAACCGCTCGCGCGGGCCGGCGCCCGCCAGGCGCCGGGAGCGCCGGGCCCGGTGCAGCTCCTGGGCCAGCGTGCGGGCGGCGAGCCGGACCAGCTGGTGGGTCAGACGGCGGGTGAACGCGTCCCGCCACACGGTGGCCTCGGCGTCCGGGACGCCGGCCGTCCGGTCCGCGAGGCGGGCGGCGGCCATGGCGACCAGCGGGCGCACGGCCGGCGCGAACGCGTCGGGACCCTCGCCGCCGACCTCGACCTCCGGCAGCCCCTCGGGGGCCGCGGCCAGCACCTCCTCCGCGTACGACGCCCAGTCGGGCTCGACGGCCCGCTCCGCCAGCCGCTCCGCGGGCTCGGCGGCCAGGGCCGCCGCCGTGGCGCCGTCCACACCCAGCCGGTCCAGCCGGAGGGCGAAGCCCTCCGCGTCGCCGACCGTCCAGGGCAGCGGCCCGGCGGCGCCGGTCGCGGCGGCCGGCCCGGGGAGCCCGGGGGCGGCGAGCCGCTCTGCGAGGGTCAGCGCCGGGGCCCACCAGGCGGCGGGGAGTCCGGTGCTCCGGGAGATCGGGAGGCTGGCGGTGTCGGTCACGGGAAAAAGGTCCCAGACCTCCCGCGCCCCCCACATGGGTAACCGTCCCCCATATTCTCCCCGGCCCCCTCCCTACGTGCGGGGGCATGGGGGACGGCACGAGAAAACCGCGGAGGGGGCATCCCTCTACGGGCGCGCGTGACGCGCGGCCCGCGGACGCGACGGGCCGTGCGGGCACGGGACGGGTACCCGGAGGGGCGCGCTCCCCCATGCTCACCCCGGAGGGCCGGTCGGCGTCGCTGCTGGGCCCCCACCGGGCCGTCGCCCCCGTCCGACCGCCCGCCCCACCCCCACGACCCGGGCGCGTCCGGCGCGCAAATGTGGGGTCCCTCTACCGATGCCCCGGCGGTCACGGGGGCGGCACGGTGTTCCCCAGTCCCCACGCCAGACCGCCCGCTCAGTCGAAGGGGCGCACGAACCTCCAAGGAGCAGCAGATGGGAGCACCCGTACCTGTCAGTGTGGTCGCACTCGACCCGGTGCTGGAGGCAGGCATCCGCGCGACCCTGCTCGTCCGGCCCGAACTGACCGTGTGCGAGCCCGCCGACGCGCGGGTCGCCGTCCTCACCGTCGACCGCCTCGGCCCCGCCGAGCTGGACACGGTGCGCGCCACCCGCACCCAGCCCCACCGCCCCGCCGTCGTCCTGGTCGCGGGCGCCCTCGCCTCCGGAGACGTCCTGCACGCCCTTGCCGCCGGCGCCCGGGGCCTGCTGCTGCGCCGCGAGGCCGACGCCTCCCGCCTCGCCCACGCGGTGCTGGCGGCCGCGCGCGACGACTGCACCCTGCCCCCCGGCCTGCTGGAGGAGCTGCTGGACCAGCCGGAAGCTCCCGTGCGCGGCTCCGGCGGCGGCTGGAGCGAGGGCTTGCTGTCCGAGCGGGAACGGTCGGTGCTGCGCCTGGTGGCCGACGGCCACGAGACGGCGGAGATCGCCCAGCGGCTCGCCTACTCGCCTCGCACCGTCACCACCGTCGTGCACGACATCACCCAGCGCTTCCGGCTGCGCAACCGCGCCCACGCGGTCGCCTACGCGCTCCGGGCGGGCCTGCTGTGACCGCCACCCTGACGGCGTCGCCCGTCACCGCGACGTCCTCCGGCGCCACGGTCACGACCGCACCCGCCGTCGTGGTGCGGGTCGTGCCGGCGCCGCGCGCGGAACGGGTCCGCGCGCTCGCCGAACGCGCCGGACTCCGGTCCGCCGCCGACGAGCCGGCCCCCTGCGCCACGGTCACCGTGATCGTCGCCGCCGACGCGGACCAGGCGTTGCGCGCGCCGCGCCCGCACGGGCCCGTCCTGTTCGTCTGCGACAGCGTCGCCCCCGAGGACCGGCGACGGATCCTGCGCGCCGGAGCGGTCGTCGTCGGCGCGGCCGAACTGGACGAGGAGAGCCTGCTCAGGGCCGTCCACCGGGCCGCGTACCCCCATCCGAGCATCCCCTACCCGGAGTTGTCCGGAGCGCTGAGCACCAGGGGCCGTGCGGACGGTCCTACGCGCCGGAGACCGCCGGCCCTGACCGCACGGCAGACGTCCGTCCTGCGGCTCATGGCCGAGGGCCACGGCAACGCGGACATCGCGCTGCTCCTCGGCTGTTCCGAACACACCGTCAAGAACGTCATCTACGAGCTGATGACCCGGCTCCAGGCCCGCAACCGCGCCCACGCGGTCGCCCACGCGGTACGCCAGGGCCTGGTCTGATCCCGGTCCGATCCCGGTCCCCGAACCCCGTCGGGGGGACGGGGTGGCTCACGACGCGGGGCACGGGAACGCGCGGACCCGGTGCGGGGGCGCCGGGGGCCGACCGCCCGTCGCCCCGCACGGTCGTGCGAGCGGCGGTGGCCGGCACGGGGCCGGGGTCACGCCGACGGAAGCAGACGCGGCTCGATCCGCTCCTCCACGGCCCGGCCGTCCTCCCGCCGCACCACGTACGCCGCCTTGCGCGGCAACTCCGCCACGGCCTCGACGAGTCGGGTGCCGCGGTAGACCAGGCCCACCCCGTCGTCGGTGCAGTGGGCCTCGGTGAACGTGCCGTCGGCGACCAGCCGGTGGAGCAGCGGGCGGCGGCCCTCGTCGGAGTCGTAGTGCACGCCGTTGCCGTAGGGGAGCAGCGCGAGTCCGTCGGTGACGGCGCGCAGTTCGGGGCCGAAGGAGTCGGTGGTGCCGCCCTGGTACCAGCAGATGGAGCCGGCGCTCACCCCGGCGAGCACCACCCCGGACCGCCAGGCGCGCCGCATGATCGCGTCCAGGCCGTGGACCCGCCACACCGCGAGCAGGTTGGCCACCGAACCGCCCCCCACCCACACCACGTCGTGGTCGAGCACCGTGGCCTCGACGTCCTCGACGTTGGGCATCGGGAACAGCTGGAGCGGAGTGAGGTCGTAGCCCGCCACCCGGGCCGCCTCGGATACCCGTGCCGCGACCATCTCGGCGTCGCCCGCCGCCGTCCCCACGTGGAGGACGCGCGGCCGTCGGCCGTGCACGCCGGAGAGGTCGACCGCGTGGTGCACCAGGGCGTCGAAGAGCACCCGCGTACGTCGGCCGGGGCGGAAGCCGCCTGAGGTGGCGACGATGGTGGGTTCGGGCGCTGTCACGGGCGTGATCGTATCCCGGTCGCCCCGGTGGAGAGCGTGCGTTGTTCGTGAAGGCGGCGCGCGGGCCGGACCTCTCGGGGCGCAGCGCCCGGGCGTTTGCGCACGGCTCCGACGACACGCCAACAGCGCGGCGGGGAAACGGAGTTGTCCGTCCCCCCGCCGCGCTGCCGTGCGCGGTCAGCACGTGCGCAGTCCCACCGCGGCCGCATAGCCGGAGGGCACCAGGACGTCGCGCACCGCCCAGCCCGGCGCCGGGTCCGCGGGCGCCGGACCCGTGCCCAGGTAGTCGAGCGCGGGGTTGCGCACCAGACCCGTGCCCAGACCCTTGAGGTAGGCCTCCTTGCGCACCCAGGCGCGGGTGAACGCGGCCGGCCTGCCGTAGGCGGGCAGTCGCGCCAGCTCGTCCGCCTCCGCCCGGTGCAGCGCCGACTGCGCGCTGAGCATGACCTTGACGGTGGCCAGCTCCTCCACGTCGACCCCGACCGGCGCCGGCGCGAGCGCCACCAGCACCAGACCGCCGCTGTGCGACAGGGAGAAGTGCACCCCCGACGCGGACAGCACCGGCCGCCCGTGCGGCCCGCCGCAGCCCGCGCAGGGCTCACGGGCCAGCGCCAGCGCGTCGGCCCGCACCCCCGTCACGACGCTCAGCACGTTCCGCAACCCCGCGTGGGCGACCACGTAGGCGTCGCGGTCCCGGTCGTGCCGGAAGGCACGGGCACGGGCTCGCTCCTCCGCGTCGAGGACCTCGCGGGCGTACCGCAGGGTCTGCGCGTCCTGCTCCGCGACCCGGGCCAGATACAGCTCCACCGGGGCCCGCAGGGCCCGCGGGCCCCGCGCGGCGCGTCCGTCCCGCAGTCCCGACAGGTCCAGCACCGCCGGACACAGCCGCTGCGGCAGCACCGGCGGCGCGCCGGACCCGGACAGCGGCGCTCCCGGCGGCGCGGCGTCCGGCGCCGGGACTCGTGCCAGCTGGACTCCCGGCGTCGGGGCGCCGGGCGTCAGGGCCCCTCGTGGCGGGTCGTGGGCCGAGGGTCCCGGGAGCCTGCCCGGGAGCCCCTCAGGCATCTGCCCCGGCCAGCCGCCGGCGCAGGCTCAGCGGACGCATGTCCGTCCAGATCACGCCGATGTGGTCCAGGCACGCCTGCCGGCCGCCGCGCACCCCCTCCGGGTACCAGCCCGCGGGCAGCTCACGGTCCGCCCGCCAGATCGAGTACTGCTCCTCGTCGTTGCGCACCACGAGGTACTCCTCGTCGGTGTCCGGGCGGGCCTCCTCGGCGTCCGCGCCGTTCGCGAAGTCGGGTTGCGTCACGGTGAACCTCCCGCGGGTGATGGGGCCGGCCGCAGGTCACGGCCGACGCCGACAGCGTGCACCGGGCCCGCACACCGAGGTCAGGGACGAACACGCCGACCCCGCGGCACGTGTTGCTGCCGGATCTTCTCTGTCGGCCCGCCCCCGCCGCGCGGGACCGTGCTGTCCGGCCGGAGAACCCGGCGAACCCGGGGCGGACCACCGTCCGCCCCGGGGCCGGTCGCCTCCCCGCACCCCCTTTCCGGAAGGAGCACGCGATGTCGGACGAGCACGCACCTGTCCTGCTGCCGGGCGGAGGCTGGCGGCTGTGGGAACAGTTCGCGCTGCGCGGTCCGGGCTTCCCGGCCGACGGCGTGCTGCGCCTCGCCCCTCCCGGACTGGCCGAGGCGGCCGACAAGTTCACACCCGGCGCCCCGCTCACCGGCCCCGAGTGGGACGGCTTCACCGAGGAGCTGGCCGCCGCCGCCGTGGACACCGCCCGCCACCTCCAGGAGGTCGCCGCCCGGCCCCGCTTCCAGGCGGCCCTGGCCTGGCAGAACCCGGCCGTGCTGCGCACCGGCATCGCGCCGTTCCTGCGCTGGAACCCCGACATCGACAAGCGCAGCAGCATGCCCCGCCAGCGCGAGGAGCTCGTCGCGCACTACTGGCAGCGGTTCTGCGTGAAGAACGACACCATCGGCTTCTTCGGCCCCGTCGGCTGGGGCCGCTGGGACCTTGCCGCGACGGACGCCGTCGCCACCCGCGCCGGAGACACCTTCCTCGCCGCGAGCGCCGTGTACTTCTCCGGCTGGGCGATCGACGCCCTGGCCAAGGTGCTCGCCGAGGACCCCGCGCTGATGCGCTGGATCCCGCCGCGCCGCGTCTCCCTCGTCCGCACCGACGGCCTTACCGTGCGCGTGCCCGGACGGCCCGCGCAGCAGATGACGGAACGCGAGGCGGCCGTCCTGGAGCTCTGCGACGGAACCCGCCCGGTGCCGGAGATCGCCGCCGCCCGCGACCTCACCGAGGACGAAACGGAGGCGCTTGTCCGGGAGCTGGTCCGCCGGCGCTGGGTCCACTGGCGTCTGGAGGTGCCCGCGGCCACCCACCCCGACCGCGCCCTGCGCGCCATCGTGGAACGGGTCCCCGACGAGGAGGCCCGCGACCGCGCCCTCGCCAAGCTCGCCGTCCTGGAGCGCGGGCGCGACGCCGTCGCCGGCGCGGGGGACGACGCCGAGGCGCTGACCTGCGCCATCGGCGCCCTGGAAGCCGACTTCGCCACCCTCACCGACGCCGAGGCCCAGCGCGCCAAGGGCGCCCGGACCGCCCCCTGCCGCGGACTCGTCTACTCCGACACCCGCCGCGCCGCCACCGCCACCGCCGGGCCCGGCCTGCTCGCCCACCTGGAACCCCTCCAGCTGTGCCTGACCGCCGCCCGCTGGATGACCAACCGCTTCGCCGACGGCATCCGTGCCCGGCTGCGCGCCGTGTACGACCGGCTCGCCGCCGACGGCCCCGTCGACCTCGCCGCCCTGTGGCTGCACACCCTGCCCTCCCCGCACCCCGAGGCCGGCGCCCTCATCGACGCCGTCCAGGGCGAACTGCGCGCCAAATGGACCAGGTTGCTCGATATCCCGCCCGGCGCCCGCCGCGTCCGGCTGACCACCGCCGAACTCGCCGCCCGCGTCCGCGAGGAGTTCGAGGAGCCCGGCGACGGCTGGTCGCTCGCCCGCTACTTCAGCCCCGACGTCCTCGTCGTCGCCGAGGACGAGGCGGCGCTGGCCCGCGGGGACGTGGAACTGGTACTGGGCGAGATGCACAGCGCCCTCAACACCATGGGCGCCTCCCTCTTCGTCCACCAGCACCCCGACCGCGACGAGCTGATCGCCGAGACCAGCCGCGACTTCCCCGGCCCCCGGCTGCTGCCCATGCTCGCCAAGGAACTGCCGCTGAAGTGGTCCATCCGCAGCCGCCCCTGTCTCGACCGTGACCAGGACCACTACGTGGCG
>BNBX01000019.1 GCA_014656175.1 Streptomyces werraensis | reverse complement strand
CCACAAACCCTCCGGCGACCCCACCCCACCCGGGAACCGGCACGCCATCCCCACGATCGCGATGGCATCGTCGTCCGGGTGGGCGGAGTGGTTCCGCTGCTCGCGGGGCGCGGGCGCCGTCGGCAGGCTCGGGGTCTCCGCGTCGGCGGCGACGTCCCGGATCAGTCGGGCGACCTCCGCCGGCGTCGGGTGGTCGTAGACGAGGGTGGTGGGCAGGGGCAGGCCGGTCGCGGCGCGCAGCCGGTTGCGCAACTCGATGCCCTGGATCGACTCGAAGCCCTGCTCCTTGAAGGTCAGGTCGGGGCTGACCGTGTCGGCGGCGGTTCGGCCGAGCACGGTTGCGGCGTGGACCAGGACGAGTTCGAGGACGTAGTCCAGTCGCTCGGCCTCGGAGCGGCCCCGCAGCTCACGACTGAGCAGCGTCTCCTCGGTGTCCGGGACTCCGTGGGCCGGCTTCACCTCGGGCACGGAGTCGAACCAGTACCGGGTGCGCTGGAAGGGGTAGGTGGGCAGCTCGACGCGCCGGGCGTCGGTGCCCTCGAAGAGGGCGGCCCAGTCGACGGGCACGCCCTGGACGAACAGTTCGGCGGCGGCGGCGAGAAAGCGCTCCAGTCCGCCTTCGTTCCGGCGCAGCGACCCGACGGCCGTCACGTCGGCGGTCTCCTGGATGCCCATGATCAGTACCGGGTGCGCGCTGGACTCCACGAACGTCCCGAAGCCGTCGCCGATCAGGACGCGGACGGTCTCCTCGAAGCGGACGGTGTGGCGCAGATTGCGGTACCAGTAGCCCGCGTCGAGGGTCGCGGTGTCCGCCGGGGCGGCATCGACGGTCGAGTAGAACGGGATACGCGCCCGGCGCGGGGTGATCGGGGCCAGCACCTCGAGAAGCTCGGCCTCGATCCGCTCCACATGCGCGGAGTGCGAGGCGTAGTCCACGGGAACCTGACGGGCCCGGATCTTCTCGGCCCGGCAGGCCTCCACGAACTCCACGACCGCATCCGCGTCCCCGGCGACGACCGTGCTGGACGGCCCGTTCACCGCAGCCACATCCAACCGGCCCGTCCAGCCGGAGGCCAGGCGCGCCTCGACGTCCGCACGCGGCAGCGACACCGACGCCATACCGCCCAGACCAGCCAGCTCCCGGCCGATCACCTGCGCCCGCAACGCCACCACGCGCGCCGCGTCCTCCAACGACAGCGCACCACTCACGGCAGCCGCCGCTATCTCACCCTGCGAATGCCCCACCACCGCGTCCGGCACCACACCCAACGACCGCCACAACTCCGCCAGCGACACCATCACCGCCCAGGTGACCGGCTGGATCACCTCCACCCGCTCCAACGCCGCACCCGAACGCAACACCTCCACCGGATCGAAGTCCACGAACGGCGCCAACGCCCCCGCACACTCCGCCATACGCGCCGCGAACACCGGAGAAGCGTCCAGCAACTCCCGGCCCATCCCGGCCCACTGCGTCCCCTGACCCGGGAACACCAGCACCGTCCGGCCGAGGGCGGACGGGTCGGTGGCGACGCCGTGGACGGCGGAGCGTTCCAGGCGGGTGAGGAGTTGCTGCTTGTCGCCGGCGAGAACCACGGCGCGGTGGGCGAAGACGGTGCGCGCGTCGGCGAGGGTGCGGGCGGCGTCGCGCAGGGCGAGTTCCGGGGTGTGTTCGACGTGGGCGCTCAGCTGGGCGGCCTGGTCGCGCAGGGCCTCGGCGGTGCGGCCGGAGACGACGACCGGTACCACCGGCAGGTGGTGGCCGGGTTCGTCGGCCGGGGCGGTCGTGGGGGCCTGGGACAGAACGAGGTGCGCGTTGGTGCCGCCCATGCCGAAGGCGGAGACCCCGGCGAGGCGGGGGGTCGCGGGGTCGGCGGTCCAGCACTCCAGTTCGGTCGGGACGCGGAGGCGGAGCCCGTCGAGGTCGATGTCCGGGTGGGGCGTGGTGTGGTGCAGGCTCGGCGGCAGCTCGCCCTCGCGTACGGCGAGGGCGGCCTTGAGGAGGCCGACGATGCCGGCGGCGCCTTCGAGGTGGCCGACGTTGGTCTTGGCGGAGCCGACGGCGAGCGGGGTGGCCCGGCCCGGGGCGATTCCGAGGACGGCGCCCAGGGCGGCTGCTTCGACGGGGTCGCCGGCGCGGGTGCCGGTGCCGTGCAGTTCGACGTAGCGCACGTGTGCGGCGGGGACGCCGGCGTGGTCGTATGCCTCGCGGAGGACGGCCTCCTGGGCTGCCCGGTCGGGTGTGGTCAGGCTGGGGCCGCCGCCGTCGTTGTTGACGGCGCCGCCCTTGATGACGCAGTGGACGCGGTCGCCGTCGGCGAGGGCGCGGCGCAGCGGCTTGAGCACGAGGACACCGCCGCCCTCGCCGCGCACGTAGCCGTTGGCGCGGGCGTCGAAGGTGTGGCAGCGTCCGTCGGGGGAGAGGGCGCCCATCAGCTCCATGGCGGTGGTGCTGTCTTCGGCGAGGATGAGGTTGACGCCGCCGGCCAGGCACAGGTCGCTCTCGCCGCGGCGCAGGCTCTCGCAGGCGAGGTGGACGGCGACGAGCGCGGAGGACTGGGCGGTGTCGACGGCCATGCTGGGTCCGCGCAGACCGAGCAGGTGGGAGAGGCGGTTGGCGGCGAGGGCGCGGTGCCGGCCGGTGGCGGTGTAGCTGTCGGCGTGGCCGGCGGCGCGGGTGAGGGTGGCGTAGTCGTCGGAGGCGAGGCCGACGTACACGCCGCCGCGGGTGGAGCCGAGGCGGGCCGGGACGATGCCGGCGTGTTCCAGTGCTTCCCAGCCGAGTTCGAGGAGCAGGCGGTGCTGGGGGTCGGTGGCGGCGGCTTCGGCGGGGGTCATTCCGAAGAATCCGGCGTCGAAGTGGCCGTGTTCGGTGAGGGCGCCGCGCCAGGTGCCGTCCGGTTGGCGGGTGACGGCGTCGCGGCCCTCGCGCAGCAGGTTCCAGAATTCCCCGACGGTGGCGGCTCCGGGAAGTCGGCAGGCCATCCCCACGACGGCTACGTCGTTGTTCTCCGTGTGCTGCTCACGGGTCTTCGTGGTCATGAATTCTCCATAGCCAGGGATGAGGTGCGTAAGGGCCCACGGGCAAGAATGGGGAATGCGGCCAGAGCGCCGCTGGAATCACCAGGTGACAGGCAGTTCGACCAGGCCTCGGACGAGCATTCCGCGGTGCCAGTCGAGTTCGGCGGCGGGCCGGGCGAGGCGCAGTCCGGGGAGCCGGCCGGTGAGGGCTTCGAGGGCGCACTGGAGTTCGGCGCGGGCCAAGGGGGCGCCGAGGCAGAAGTGGGGGCCCTGGCCGAAGGCGATGTGGGGGTTGACGGTGCGGTCGAGGAGGACGTCGTCGGGGGCGTCGAAGACAGTCTCGTCGCGGTTGGCGGAGGCCAGGGAGTAGACGACGGCCTCGCCGGCGCGGATGGTGACGCCGCCGATCTCGACGTCCTCGGTGGCGACGCGGCTCGGGCCGACGCTGGCCCACAGGGGGACGTAGCGCAGGAGTTCCTCGACGGCGGCGGGGACCAGGTCGGGCCGGGCGACGAGGTGCTCGTAGCGGCGGCGGTCGTCGAGGAGGACGAGGACCTGGCCGGCGAGCTGGTTGGCGGTGGTCTCGTGGCCGCCGACGAGCATGCCGCCGGTGAGCATGAGGAGTTCGTCCTCGCTGAGCCGGCCGTCCTCGTCGCGGGCCTCGATGAGGGCGCTGAGGAGGTCGTCCTCGGGATGGGCGCGGCGCTGGGCGACATAGCCGCGCAGGTAGTCGGCGTACTCCTCGGCGGCCTGGGCGACCTGTTCCTCGGTGAACCGGCTGGCGGACATGAGCGCTTCGGTGAAGACGCGGAAGATGCGCTGGTCGGTGCGGGGGATGCCGAGCATCTCGCAGATGACGGCGGTGGGCAGGGGCAGGGCGAGCCGGGTGACGAGGTCGGCGGGGCCGCCGTCGGCGACGAGGTCGTCGACGAGGTGGTGGGTGATCTCGGCTATGCGGGGACGCAGGGCGGCGACGCGGCGGGCGGTGAAGGCGCGGGAGACCAGGCGGCGCAGCCGGGCGTGGGACTCGGGCGGCATGCCCATGAGGCCGACGGAGTCCAGGGCGCGGGGCGCGGCGCGCGGTACGTCCCGGTCGGCGGCGGCGTGCATGCTGAGCCGGGGGTCGCTGGAGGCCTTCTTGACGTCGGCGTGCCGGGTCAGGAGCCAGGCCTCGCCGCCGTAGGGCATGCGGACGCGGGTCACGGGCGTGGTGGCGCGCAGTGCGGCGTAGGCGGGGTGCAGGCGCAGGTCGGCGTGGTCGCCGAAGGGGTAGGCGGGGACGGTTCCGAGGGCCGTGGCGGCATGGGGGCAAGTCATGGCGGAATCTCCTCTGTCGACGGACCCGGGGGGACCTTTCACCGGAACAGCACCCGAACGGCGCCGCGGTGCGGATACCGCGGTCAGGTGAGGAATTGTGTCAACCGGGAGCGTGGGGAAAAGGCAATTCGAGCGGCGCTGGAGCGGAATGCGAGCCACCAGCGACGAGCATGAGAGGGCGCTGCTGCATGGTGGTCTGGCATCACCGGCCGGCGGACGACCACGCCCGGTCACCGCCGGCGGCCGTGGTGCCTCGCTCCCTGGTCGGGGGCGCGCCGGCACGTCGTATCCGATTCGCCTCGAAGGGCTGGCCCTATGGCGCACATCGCCTTTTTCATTCTTCCCGCGGCAGGTCATGTGAATCCGACACTGTCCGTGGCGAGGGAACTCGTCGCGCGCGGGCATCGGGTCACCTACGCCCTGTCGGAGAACTATCGCGAGCGTGTTCTCGCCACCGGCGCGGAATTCCTGCCGTACGCCCTGGACCAGGACCGTTTCTGGGACACCATGGTGCCGAAGCAGGATGCGGCCGCGTACACGGACCAGCAGGAGTTCGTGAACATGATGAACTGGATGCTGGATCTGACGCGGCAGACCATCGGCGATTTCGAGCGGCACTTCGAGGAGGCGGCGGACCGGCCGGACGTGTTCGTGTGCGATCCGTCGTCGTTCTGGAGCGGGCACATCCTGGCGGCGAAGTGGGGTGTGCCGGTGATCCGGAGCACTCCGACGTACGTGGCGAACGAGCACTGGTCGCTGCATCCGCCGGTGGACACGGCCGAGGAGCAGGCCGAGGACCCCGAGACGGGCGCCCTGTTCGCGGTGGTGGCCGAGCTGCTCGCCGAGCACCGGGTGGAGAAGTCCATCGGGGACTTCGCGGCCGAGGTGCACTCGGGTCCGGCGCTGGTGTATCTGCCGCGTGCGTTCCAGTACGCGGGCGACACCTTCGGCGAGGAGGTCCGGTTCGTCGGCCCGTGCACGAGCGCGAACTCCTTCCACGGCGAGTGGGAGGCGCCGGGCACCGGGCGGCCGCTGGTGCTGATCAGTCTGGGGACGCTGTACAACAAGCAGCCGGAGTTCTTCCGGGCCTGTGTGGAGGCGTTCCGCGAGACCGACTGGGACGTCGTCATCACGCACGCGGGCGGGGTGGCCGAGGGCGAACTCGGCGAGATCCCCCCGCACATCCAGGTGTACGACTTCGCGCCGCAGGGCGCGGTGCTGGCGCACGCCTCCCTGATGATCAACCACGGCGGTACGAGCACCGTGCTCCAGGCCGTTTCCGAGGGTGTGCCGGTGATCGCGGTGCCGCAGATGGCGGAGCTGCACGCGACCGCCACCCGGGCCGAACAGCTCGGTGTGGGGGCGAAGATCCTGCGCAAGGACGTCACTCCCGAGCGGCTGCGCGAGACGGCGCTGGCCCTGGCCGGCAGTGCCGACGTGCGGGCCGCGGTGGGGAGGCTGCGCGGTGAGATCGAGGCCGCGGGCGGTCCCGCCGCCGCCGCCGACGCCGTCGAGGCGCTGCTCGTTCCCGTCGGGGCCGCCGCGGCCTGAGCGCCGCGCGCCCCCCACCACCCCCGCCACTCTCCGACTTCTCACGACCTTCAGGAAGCGACACAGCGACATGACGACACAGACCGCAGAGGTCACCGACGCGGAAGTCACCGACGCCGAGGCGCCCCACCCGCTGGCGCAGCCGGTGGACGCCGACGCCGCCCAGTTGCTCGACTGGTTCGCGCGCGCCCGCCGTGAGGCGCCGGTGTTCTGGGACGCGACCCGGTTCGCGTGGCAGGTCTTCTCGTACGAGGACTACAACACCGTCTCCACCAACCCGCAGCTCTTCTCGTCGGACTTCTCGCCGGTGTACCCGGTGCCCGAGGAGCTGGCCCTGCTGATGGGCCCGGGTACCTTCGGCGGCATCGACCCGCCCCGGCACGGCCCGCTGCGCAAGCTGGTCAGCCAGGCGTTCACGCCGCGCCGGATGGCGGCGCTGGAGCCGCGGATCGAGGAGATCACCCGGCGGCTGCTGGCCGGCCTGGACGGGCGTACCGAGATCGACGTGGTGACGGACCTGGCGTATCCGCTGCCGGTGACGGTGATCGCGGAGCTGCTGGGGGTGCCGGCCGAGGACCAGGACCTGTTCCGGGAGTGGGTCGATGTCATCCTCAACAACGAGGGGATGGAGTACCCGAACCTGCCGGACGACTTCGCCGAGACGATGGGCCCGGCGATCAAGGAGTGGGCGGCCTACCTGTACGCGAAGATCGCGGAGAAGCGGGAGCGGCCGGCCGACGACCTGATGAGCGGTCTGATCGAGTCGGAGGTCGACGGGCGCAGGCTCACCGACGAGGAGATCGTCAACATCGTCGCGCTGCTGCTGACGGCGGGTCACATCTCCAGTGCCACGTTGCTGAGCAATCTGTTCATCGTGCTGGACCGGCACCCCGGGGCGCAGGCCGAACTGCGGGCGGACCGGTCGCTGATCCCGGCGGCGGTGGAGGAGACGCTGCGTTTCCGCAGCCCGTTCAACAACATCTTCCGGCTGCTGAAGGAGGACACCGACATCCTCGGTGTGCCGATGAAGGCGGGCCAGATGGTGGTGGCGTGGAGCCAGTCCGCCAATCGTGATCCGCGCCAGTTCCCGGACCCGGACACCTTCGACGTCCACCGTTCGGCGAACAAGCACATGGCCTTCGGTCACGGCATCCACCACTGCCTGGGCGCGTTCCTGGCCCGGATGGAGGCGAAGGTGTTCCTCAACCTGGTCTTCGACGCGTTCGGGTCGTTCACCGTCCACCACGACCGGGCGGAGTTCTACGAGAGCGACCAGCTCACCGCCCGTCACCTGCCGGTCTCCGTCGCCCGCGGCTGAGCGGGCCCTTATCCAGGGAGCTCGATCGTGGCGGTGGGGATCAGTACGGAAGTGGCGGTGGGCGGGGCCAGGCCCTGCACCGTCATCGACTTGGAGCAGCACGTCGACGAGCGGGGCAGCCTTTCGGTCGTGGAGTCCGAGTGGACGGCCGGATTTCCGATCCGGCGGGTGTACTACCTGCACGACCCGGGTGTCGGTTCCTCCCGCGGCGGTCACGCGCACCGGGCGCTGGAGCAGCTCGTCATCGCCGTCCACGGCGGTTTCACGATCACGGTGGACGACGGGGCGAACGAGGCCGAGTTCCGGCTGGACGACCCGGGGCGGGGGCTGTACATCGGCCCGGGGGTCTGGCGGAACCTGAAGGACTTCACGCCGGGTGCGGTGGCCCTGGTGCTGGCCTCCCTGCACTACGACGAGGCGGACTACTACCGCGACTACGCCGAGTTCCTGGCCGCCGCGAGGAGGTCGCGATGACCGCCGCGGCGCCGGCGCGGGCGCGGCGGGTGGCCTTCCACGACCTGCGGGACCTGCACGCCCTGGACGGGGTGCAGGAACGCATCGACGCCGCCGTGCTGCGGGTGGCGCGTTCGGGCCGCTATCTGCTGGGTCCGGAACTGGCGGCGTTCGAGGAGGAGTTCGCGCGGTACTGCGAGAACGACCACTGTGTGGGCGTCGGCAGCGGGCTGGACGCGCTGGAGCTGACGCTGCGGGCGCTGGACGTGGGTCCCGGGGACGAGGTGATCGTGCCGGGGCACACCTACATCGCCACCTGGCTGGCGGTGTCGGCGGTCGGGGCCCGGCCGGTTCCGGTGGAGCCGGAGGCCGGCTCGTACCTGATGGATCCGGAGCTGGTGGCCGCCGCGATCACGTCGCGGACGCGCGCGGTGATGCCGGTGCACCCCTACGGGCATCCGGCGGACCTCGACGCGATCGACGCCGTGGCCGCCGCCCGGGGCATCCCGGTGGTGGAGGACGCGGCGCAGGCGCACGGGGCGCGCTACCGAGGCCGGCGGGCCGGTTCCCGGTACGCGGCGGCGTTCAGTTTCTACCCGGGCAAGAACCTGGGGGCGCTGGGCGACGCGGGCGCGGTGGTGACGTCGGACGCACGGCTCGCCGAGCGGGTCCGGCTGCTGCGCAACTACGGGTCGCGGGTGAAGTACCGGCACGAGGTGCCCGGGACGAACTCGCGGCTGGACGAGATGCAGGCGGCGGCGCTGCGGGTGAAGCTGCCGTACCTGGACCGGTGGAACGCCCGCCGGGCCCAGGTCGCGGCCCGCTACACGCAGGGTCTGGCCGGGCTGCCGGGGCTTCGGGTGCCCGAGGTGCGGCCGTGGGCCGAGCCGGTGTGGCACCAGTACGTGGTGCGTGCCACGCGGCGTGCCCCGCTGGTGTCGGCACTGACGGCGGCCGGGGTGGAGACGCTGGTGCACTATCCGGTGGCCGTGCACCGCTCGCAGGCCTACGCGGGGGCGGTCACCGTGCCGCTGCCCCGCTGCGAGCGCCTGGCCGACGAGGTGCTGAGCCTGCCCATGGGGCCGCAACTGACCGCGCAGGACGTCACGGCCGTCATCGCGGCGGTCCGCGAGGCGACGGAGAACAGTCATGATTGACGTGGTACGGAACACCCCGCCGCCCCCGGCGGGGCCGCCGCGGCAGGCGGCCGGCGGTGGGCCGGGCAGGCGGCCGATGAAGGGGATCGTCCTGGCCGGCGGCAGCGGCACACGGCTGCGCCCGCTGACGGGCACGATCTCCAAGCAACTGCTCCCGGTGTACGACAAGCCGATGATCTACTACCCGTTGTCGGTGCTGATGCTGGCCGGCGTCCGGGACATCCTGATCATCTCGGCCCGGGACCACGTCGGCATGTTCCGCTCGATGCTCGGCGACGGCTCGCGGCTCGGCCTGGAGCTGAGCTACGCCGCCCAGGACGAGCCGCGGGGCATCGCCGAGGCCTTCCTCATCGGGCAGGAGCACATCGGGGACAGCCCGGTCGCGCTGATCCTGGGGGACAACGTCTTCCACGGCCCGGGCTTCTCGTCCCTGATCCACCAGGCCGCGGGCCGCCTGGACGGCTGCGAGCTGTTCGGCTACCCGGTCAACGATCCGAAGCGCTACGGCGTCGGCGAGGTCGACGCCGAAGGGCGTCTGGTGTCGCTGGTGGAGAAGCCGGTCAAGCCGCGCTCCAACCTGGCGGTCACCGGCCTGTACCTGTACGACAACGACGTGGTGGACATCGCCCGGGGCCTCACGCCGTCCGCGCGCGGAGAACTGGAGATCACGGACGTCAACCGCGCCTACCTGGCCGCCGGCCGGGCCCGCCTGACCGCCCTGGGCCGCGGCTTCGCCTGGCTGGACATGGGCACCCACGACTCCCTGCTCCAGGCCGGCCAGTACGTGCAGCTCCTGGAGCAGCGCCAGGGCGAGCGGATCGCGTGCGTGGAGGAGATCGCCCTGCGGATGGGATTCATCGGTCCCGAGCAGTGCCACGCGCTCGGCCGGGAACTGGGCGACTCCGGCTACGGCCGCTACGTGCAGGAGACCGCCCGCCGGGCCGCGGCCCGGGCCCCGGAGCCCGCCGTCGGCTTCTCCGCCGCCTGAGCGCCGCGACCACCCCACCCACCCCCTTCCGGAAAGGCCCTTGTCGATGCGTGTCCTGGTGACCGGAGGTGCGGGCTTCATCGGCTCGCACTTCGTCAGAGAACTGCTGTCCGACGCCTACCGGGACCTCGCGGCGACCCGGGTGGTGGTCCTGGACGCGCTGACCTACGCCGGCAACCGGGCCAATCTCGGCCCGGTACGCACCGACGGCCGGCTGGAGTTCGTGCACGGCGACATCTGCGACGCACCACTGGTCAGCCGGCTGATGCGGGACGTCGACCTGGTGGTGCACTTCGCCGCCGAGTCGCACGTGGACCGCTCCATCCAGGACGCCTCCGCCTTCGTGCGCACCAACGTGCAGGGCACCCAGACGCTGCTGGACGCCGCGGTACGCGCGGGAGCGGGGCGGTTCGTGCACGTCTCCACGGACGAGGTGTACGGGTCGATCGAGACCGGCTCCTGGCCGGAGGACCACCCGCTGGCGCCCAACTCGCCGTACGCGGCCTCCAAGGCGGCCTCGGACCTGATGGCGCTCGCCTTCCACCGCACCCACGGACTCGAGCTGTGCGTGACCCGCTGCTCCAACAACTACGGGCCGTACCAGTTCCCGGAGAAGCTCGTCCCGCTGTTCACCACCAACCTGGTCGACGGCCTGACCGTGCCCCTGTACGGGGACGGCGGCAACAGCCGGGACTGGCTGCACGTGGACGACCACTGCCGGGGCATCGCGCTGGTCGCCGCCAAGGGCCGGCCGGGCGAGGTCTACAACATCGGCGGCGGTACGGAACTGACCAACCGCGACCTGACCGGCAGGCTGCTGGCGCTGTGCGGGCGGGACGCCTCGGCGGTGCGCCCGGTGGCGGACCGCGCCGGACACGACCGCCGGTACTCCGTGGACATCACGAAGATCTCCACCGAGCTGGGGTACGCGCCCCGGACCGGCCTGGACCGGGGGCTGGCGGACACGGTGGCCTGGTACCGGGACAACCGCGACTGGTGGGAGCCGCTGAAGGCCGACGCCCGGGAGGGGGGTGGCCGTGCGCGTCGATGAGACCGGCATCCCCGGCACCTACCGGGTGCGGCCCGAGCGCCTGTCCGACGAACGCGGCCACTTCCACGAGGCCGCCAGGTACAGCGTGCTGACCGAGCGGACCGGGATGCCCTTCGAGGTCCGCCAGGTCAACAACTCCGTCTCCCGCAAGGGCGTACTGCGCGGCGTGCACTGCAACGACGTGCCCGACGGCGCGAGCAAGCTGGTGTCCTGCGTACGCGGGTCGATGCTGGACGTGATGGTCGACCTGCGGGTGGGTTCGCCCGCCTTCGGACGGCACGAGGTCACCCGGATGTCGGCCGACGACGGTGTCGCCCTGTACCTGCCGGGTGGGGTCGGCCACGCCTTCCTCGCCCTGGAGGACGGCACCTGCGTCAACTACCTGCTCGCCGCCGAGTACGTGCCGGGCGCGATGGTCGACGTGGACGCCCTTGACGAGGAGCTGGGGCTGCCCTGGGACCTGACCGGGCCGCCCGTGCGCTCGGCCAAGGACGCCGCTGCCCCCGGCCTCGCCGAGGTGCTGGCCTCCGGCAGGCTGCCGCGCTACTCGCCGTCCCCCGCCCCTCCGTCCTCTCCCTCGCTTCCCTCGCCTCCTTCCCGTCCCCCTCGCCCGAGGAGCTGACAACCACCGTGACTGCCCCCACCACCGCACGCGGGCCGGCCGCCACCCCCGGGGGATGGCTGCGCCGCTACCGCCCCGTCGACGACGCGACCGTCCGACTGGTGTGCTTCCCGCACGCCGGCGGCTCGGCCTCCGCCTACCTGCGCTTCGCGGCCGCCCTGGCCCCGGCGGGCGTGGAGGTGCTGGCCGTGCAGTACCCGGGCCGCCAGGACCGGCGCGGCGAGCCGTTCCTGGAGACCGTCGAGGAGCTCGTCGAGGCGGTCCTGCCGGAACTGCGGCAGTGGACGCACGGCCCGTTCGCGCTGTTCGGGCACAGCCTGGGCGCGACGCTGGCCTTCGAGACGGCCCGGCGGCTCACCGCCGTCGGCCGTCCGCCGGCGCACCTGTTCCTGTCCGGGCGCCGGGCCCCGGTCGTGCCGCGCACCGACACGGCCTACCTGCTGGACGACCGGTCCCTCGTCGAGCGGGTGACCCGCCTTCAGGGCACCGACCCGGCGCTGCTCCAGGACGAGGAACTGCTGCGCATGGTGCTGCCGGCGATCCGCAACGACTACGCGATGGCCGGCGCCTACCGCTACCGGCCGGGCCCGCCGCTGACCGTGCCGACCACCGTCCTGACCGGTGACGCCGACCCGAACGTGACGCCCGACGACGCCGGGCGCTGGGCGGAGGTGGTCGGCGGGACGTTCACCCTGCGCGTCCTGCCCGGCGGCCACTTCTTCCTCAACGACCACACGGCGGGGATCTCCTCGCTGATCGAGGAGGAACTGGCCGATGCTCACTGACCTTCCGGCACCGGCCGGACCGCTGTCCTTCGCCGCGGACCGGGCCGGTACGGCCCGCAGGGTCCTGCTGTCGGCCCGGACGCCCGAGAGCACACCGATGCCCGTCGACCGGGTGCCGGCGTGGCTGGCCGAGCAGGCCCGCCGGGGCGAGTACCGGGTGACACCGGTGCCGTTCGCGCTGCTGCGGGGCTGGCACTTCGAGGAGGGCAGCGGCGACCTGCGGCACGAGTCGGGCCGGTTCTTCAGCGTGGAGGGCCTGCACGTGCACGCCGACGGGCTGCCCGCGCGGGGCCGGCGCCAGCCGATCATCGTGCAGCCCGAGGTGGGTCTGCTGGGCATCGTGGCCCGGGAGATCGACGGGGTGCTGCACTTCCTGATGCAGGCCAAGATGGAACCGGGCAACGTCAACTCCTTCCAGCTCTCCCCCACCGTGCAGGCCACCCGCAGCAACTTCACCGGGGTGCACCAAGGCCGGGGCATCCCGTTCCTGGACCTGTTCCTGGAGCGGGGGCGCTCCCGGGTGCTGGTGGACGTGCTCCAGTCCGAGCAGGCCGACTGGTTCCTCGCCAAGCGCAACCGCAACATGATCGTCGAGATCGACGAGGACGTGGAGACCGGCGAGGGGTTCCGCTGGCTGACGCTCGGCCAGCTGCTGCGGCTGCTGCGCCTGGACAACGTGGTCAACATGGACAGCCGCTCCGTGCTGGCCTGCCTGCCGACCGCCGGCGCCGGCCCGGCCGCCGCCGACGATCCGGCCGACGCCGCGGCACTGCGCTCCTTCCACGATCCGGGCGCCCCCTCGGTGCACGGCACGACGGAGGTCCACAGTTGGCTGACCGGCGTTCGGGCGCTGCGCGAACTGGTCCAGCGGCGGGTGCCGCTGCGCGAGGTCGCCGAGGACGGCTGGCGGTTCTCCGGCACCGAGATCGGGCACGCGAGCGGCCGGCGCTTCCGGGTGATCGGCGCGGACGTCGCGGCCAGCAACCGTGAGGTGGGCTCCTGGACGCAGCCGATGATCCAGCCGCAGGTCCCCGGGCTGATGGCGCTGATCGTCAAGCGCATCCGCGGCACCCTGCACGCCCTGGTGCAGGCCCGGGTGGACGTGGGGCACCTGAACGTGGCCGAGCTGGCGCCGACCGTGCACTGCCGGCCCGCCGACCACACAGGGCCGGGCTCCGAGCCGTTCCCGCCGTTCCTCATGGACGTGCTCACCGCGCCCGCGGAGCGGTTCCGCTACGACACCGTGCAGTCCGAGGAGGGCGGCCGCTTCTACCATGCGGAGAACCGCTACGCCGTGCTCGAGGCCCCCGACGACTTCCCCGAGGACCTGCCCGAGGATTACGCCTGGCTGACGTTCGCCCAGCTCACCGAGTTGCTGGCGCACGGCAACTATCTCAACGTCGAGCTGCGGACCCTGGTGGTCTGCGCCCACACCCTCTACTGACGGCCGACGGCCCCTCACCCACGGACGGTCATGCCCCCTCCCCTGCGCCTCGGCCTGCTCGGCTGCTCGGACATCGCCGCCCGCCGCACCCTGCCCGCACTGCCGCGCACCCCCGAGCTGCGGCTGACGGCCGTGGCCGCCCGGGACGCGGACCGGGCGGCCGGCTACGCGGAACGTTTCGGCGGCACGCCCGCCGCCTCCTACGACGCCCTGCTCGACCGGGACGACGTCGACGCCGTCTACCTGTCCCTGCCGACCCTGCTGCACGCGCGGTGGGCCGAGCGGGCGCTGCGCGCGGGCAAGCACGTCCTGGTGGAGAAGCCGCTGGCGGCAACGGGAGCTGACGCGACACGGCTGTTCGCGCTGGCCGGGGAGCGCGACCTGGTGCTGCTGGAGAACTTCATGTTCCTCCACCACGGCACCCACCGGAAGGTGACGGAGATCCTCGCCTCCGGAGTCCTGGGTGCCGTGCGCGCCGTGTCGGCGGCCTTCACCATCCCGCCCCGTCCCGAGGGCGACCTGCGCCTGGACCCGGACCTGGGCGGCGGGGCGCTGCTGGACAACGGCGTCTACCCGCTGCGCGCGGCCCTGCGCTTCCTGGGGTGCGACCTCACGGTGGCCGGGGCGAGTCTGCGGCACAGCTCGCGCTTCGGGGTCGACCTGTCGGGTGCCGTCCTGCTGACCGCCCCCGACGGCGCGAGCGCGCAGGTGCGCTTCGGCATGGAGCACCACTACCGCTCCTGGTACGAGGTGCAGGGCGCCGCGGGCACGCTGGCGGTGGAGCACGTGTACACCACGGCCGCCGGCCACGCGCCGGTGATCCGCCTCGCCTCGGGCCGCGACGTGGCTGAGATCCCGGTGCCGGCCGAGGACCACTTCGAGGCGGTGCTGCGGTTCTTCGCGACCGCCGTGCTGGACCGTGCGGCGGTGTCGTCCGGCCTGCGCCTGCTGAGCGCGGAGTCACGGCGGCAGGCCGCCCTGCTGGACGAGACACGGGCGCGGGCGGTCGTCGTCCGCGTGTGACACGGGGTGGGCGGGCGGTCCGCGTCCGGGTGGGGAACGGACCGCCCCCAGGGGCCGTCAGGCGGCGACCCGGCGGCCGGCGGCCAGTTCCAGGTGGGTGCCGGTGAAGGCGCGGCGCATCCGGCGGTCGTGGGTGACGACGACGACCGTGCCCGGGTAGTCGGCGAGCGCGGCCTCCAGTTCCTCCACCAGCAGCGGCGAGAGGTGGTTGGTGGGCTCGTCCAGCAGCAGCAGGTCGACCGGGCGGGTGACCAGGCGGGCCAGGTCGATACGGCGGCGCTGGCCGACCGACAGGGAACCGACCGGCAGGGCGAGTTCGGAGCGCCGGAACAGGCCGAGGGACAGCAGTTCGTCCGTGTACTCGTCGGGGTGCCCCGGGCGGCCCTCGGCGAACTCGGCGAGGACCGAACGGCGGGGCTGCTTGGGCAACTCGTCCTGGCGCAGCCACCCGGTGTGCCCGGCACGGCGGACGGTGCCGCGGTCGGGTTCCAGGTCGCCGGCCAGGACCCGCAGCAGGGTGGACTTCCCGGCGCCGTTCGGCCCGGTGACGAGCAGCCGTTCGCCGGGGGCGACCGCCAGGTGGTCCAGCCGCAGCCGTCCGTCGACCTCCAGGCCGCTCACCTCGGCCAGCGGCGCCGAGGGGTCGGCGGCGGGATCGCCCGCGGGGGTGAGGGAGACCGTGAACCGCAGCGGGTCCGGCGGACGCGGCACGGGGTTGTCCCGCAGCCGCTTGAGCCGCTCGTTGGCGTTACGGGCCTTGCTGGAGGTGGCGGAGCTGGACGACCGGGCGCGGTGGTGCTCGGAGCCGCTGAACGCCCAGGGGCCCTTCTTGGCGATGGAGGCGAGCATCCGCCCGGCGTTGGCGGCCAGGGTCTCCTGTCGCTCGATCTCGGCGAGATGGTCCTGGTACTCGCGCTCCCAGCGGGCGCGGGCGGCGGCCTTGGCGGTGAGGTAACCCTGGTAGCCGTCGCCGTAGCGGTTGACGGTGCGCCGGTCGGGGTCGACCTCCAGGATGGTGGTGGTCACCGCCTCCAGGAAGGCCCGGTCGTGGGTGATGACGACGACCGTGCCGCGGTGTTCGCGCAGCCGCTTCTCCAGCCAGTCCACGGCCTGGTCGTCCAGGTCGTTGGTGGGCTCGTCCAGGAGCAGCAGTTCGGGGGCGGCGGCCAGGGTGGCGGCCAGGGCGAGCCGGGAGCGCTCACCGCCGGAGAGGGTGTCCACGGCCCGGTCCCGGTCCAGTCCGGGCAGGCCCAGTCCGTGCAGGGCGGCATCCGCCCGGGCGTCCGCCTCGTAGCCGCCGCGGTACTCGAACTCCGCCTGGAGGTCACCCAGTTCGGACATCCGGCGGGGGCCGTCGTCACCCGCGAGGGCCGCCTCCGCCTCGTGCAGCCGCCGCTCCAGGTCCCTGAGGTCGGCGAACGCCCGGTCCAGGACGTCCCGCACGGTGGCCCCGGCCGGAAGGTCCAGGCGCTGCGGGAGATACCCGACGCCCCCGGGGGCGGCTACGGTCACCTCGCCGTTGTCGGCGCTCTCCGCTCCGGCGATCAGCCGCAGCAGCGTCGACTTGCCCGACCCGTTGTCACCGATGACGCCGGCCTTCTCACCGGGTCTGACGGTGAGCGAGACCCGGTCCAGCACGACGTGCTCGTCGTACCGCTTGGTGACCTCCTCGAGGGTGAGCTGGGAATGCGCCCGGGACGCGGTGGGTGAGGACAGTCGCACAGGCATCTCCAGGTGGTGGGGGGGTCTGCGGGCGGTGCCGTCGTCCATCATCCCGGCCGCACCGCGCGCGTGGTACCGACGGTGGCCGGGGCCGCTCAAGATCCGCTCGAGAACCGCTGGGGAGGCGTGCCGGGAGGGGGCGCGCGGCGTGCGGGTGCGGCCGTTCTCGAGCGGTGACTGAGCGGTTCTCCGGGGTTCGTCGGCAGGGTGGCGGCGTCCGTGTGCCGTCGTACCACCGGCAGGAGGCCGCCATGACCACGCAGGTTCCGGAGCAGCCCGTCACACGGGTGCGGGTGCGGGAGGCGCCCGCACCCCGCCCGCGCATCCGGGGCCGGTCGGCCGCCGCGCTCGGGGTGATCGCCGGGTGCAACGCGATGATCCAGCTCGACGACCCGATCGTGAACATCGCGCTGCCCGGCATGCGCGAGGGGCTCGGGCTGTCCGCCGTCGGCGCGTCGTGGGTGATCAACGCCTATCTGCTGGCTTTCGGCGGGCTGCTGCTGCTCGGTGGCCGGGCCGGTGACCTGCTGGGCCGGCGCCGGGTGTTCATGGCGGGCGTCGCCCTGTTCACCGTCGCTGCGGCGCTGCGGCCGCTTGCGCCGTCGGTCGAGTTCCTGGTGGTCGTCCGGGCCGTGCAGGGCGCGGGGGCGGCGCTGGCGGCGCCGAGCGGGCTGGCGCTGCTGCTGAGCACCTTCGCCGAGGGCGGCTGCCGCAAGCGGGCCATCGCCCTGTGCACCACCGTCGGAGCCGTCAGCACGGCCGGCGGGCTGCTGCTGGCCGGGGCGCTGACCTCGCTCGGTTCGTGGCGCTGGGTGCTTCTGCTGGACGTTCCGGTGGGCCTGGCGATCCTGCTGCTGGCGCCGCTGGTGCTGCGCGAGACGCCCCGCCACCGCGGCCGGTTCGACCTGGCGGGGGCGCTGCTGTCGGCGGCGGGCGCGGCGGCGCTGGTGTACGGGCTGACGCGGGCCGCCGAACTGCCGTGGAACGACCCGGGGGTGACGGGCTGGGTGGGAGCCGGGGCGGCGCTGCTGGGCGTGTTCGCGGTGGTCGAGCGGCGGGCCCGGCAGCCGATCGTGGCGCCCCGGCTGTTCGCCGACCGGGACCGGCTGCTCGCCTACGCGGGCACGCTCGCGGTGCCGGGCGCGCTGATCGGCACGTACTTCTTCCTCAACCAGTTCTTCCAGCGACAGCACGGGTGGTCGGCCCTCGCCACCGCCTGTGCGCTGCTGCCGCTGCCGGTCACGATGGCTGCCACGGCGGTCGCCGCCGGCCGCCTGGAGCGGTACACGGGCGCCCGCCGCATGTGGATCGCGGGCGCCTCGATGCTGGCGACCGGGAACCTGTGGCTGGCCGCGCTGTCGGCGGGTGACTCCTACGTCACGTCGGTGCTGCCGGCGCTGCCGCTGCTCGGGGCGGGCATGGCGTGCAGTGTGCTGCCGGCGACCGTGCTGGCCACCTCGGGGCTGCGCGCCGACGAGGCGGGCGGTGCGGCCGGGGTGCTCAACGCCCTTCAGTCCGTGGGCGGTTCGGTCGGCCTCGCGGCCCTGGTCACGGTGTCCTCGCAGACCGGCGGGATGACGGGCGGCTTCGCCGCGTCGGCGGCCTTCGCCTGCCTGGTGCTGCTGGCCGCGACCCTGGTACGGGGCCGCGGCCGGGGAACTCGGTGAGCACGGCCTTCGCTCAGAGACCGGCCGCGTCCCGCAACTGCTGGACGCGGTCGGTGCGTTCCCACGTGAAGTCGGGCAGCTCGCGGCCGAAGTGGCCGTACGCGGCGGTCTGGGCGTAGATCGGGCGCAGCAGGTCGAGGTCGCGGACGATGGCGCCGGGGCGCAGGTCGAAGACCTCGCTGACGGCGTCCTCGATGCGCCGCTGGCCGACCCGCCCGGTGCCGAAGGTCTCCACGAAGAGGCCGACCGGCTCGGCCTTGCCGATGGCGTAGGCCACCTGGACCTCGCAGCGCTCGGCGAGGCCGGCGGCGACGACGTTCTTGGCGACCCAGCGCATCGCGTACGCCGCCGAACGGTCCACCTTGGAGGGGTCCTTGCCGGAGAAGGCGCCGCCTCCGTGGCGGGCCATGCCGCCGTAGGTGTCGATGATGATCTTGCGGCCGGTCAGGCCGGCGTCGCCCATCGGGCCGCCGATCTCGAAGCGGCCGGTCGGGTTGACCAGCAGGCGGTAGTCGTCGGTCTCCAGCTTGATGCCGTCCCCGGCCAGCTCGGCGAGGACGTGCTCGACGACGTACTGGCGGATGTCCGGGGTGAGCAGCGCGTCGAGGTCGATGTCGGAGGCGTGCTGGGAGGAGACCACGACCGTGTCCAGACGGACCGGGCGGCTGCCCTCGTACTCGATGGTGACCTGGGTCTTGCCGTCGGGACGCAGGTAGGGCACGGTCCCGTCCTTGCGGACCTCGGTCAGGCGGCGGGACAGCCGGTGGGCCAGTTCGATGGGCAGCGGCATCAGGGAGGGCGTCTCGGTGGTGGCGTAGCCGAACATCAGGCCCTGGTCGCCGGCGCCCTGCCGGTCCAGTTCGTCGTCCTCGCCCTCCACGCGGGCCTCGTACGCGGTGTCGACGCCTTGCGCGATGTCCGGGGACTGCGCGCCGATCGACACCGACACGCCGCAGGAGGCGCCGTCGAAGCCCTTGCGGGAGGAGTCGTAGCCGATGGCCAGGATGGTGTCCCGGACGAGCTGGGCGATCGGGGCGTACGCCGTGGTGGTGACCTCGCCGGCGATGTGCACCTGGCCGGTGGTGATGAGCGTCTCGACGGCGACTCGGGCGCCGGGGTCCTCGCGGAGGAGGGCGTCGAGGACGGCGTCACTGATCTGGTCGGCGATCTTGTCGGGATGGCCCTCGGTCACGGACTCCGAGGTGAACAGGCGACGGGACATGGCTCTCCAGTGGTGTGGCGTCCGACGACGGCCGGCGGACCCGGCCGTCGCTGCGCCGCCGGCATGCCGGTCACCTGGGGCGTCCGGCTCGTGCGGCGACGGATTCGAGCGTCCTGGCGAAGGCTGCGTCGTCGGTCGTGGTACCGGTGAGCACCACGAGCGGGGGCCCTCCTCCGTCCGCGGCGATGCGCCGGGCGGTCTCGCAGGCGGCGGTGCCGCCGCCGGAGAAGGCGGCGAGGACGAGCAGCGGGTCGGTGTCCCGCGCGGGGTGCGGTGCGGCGGACCGGCCGCTTCCCGTGGTGCGCAGCAGGACGACCGCCTCGGGGCCCCGGTAGGCCTCGGCGAGCCGGGCGTAGCGCGTGCGGGGCAGGCCGTGCGTCTGGACGAGACAGACGGTGCCCGCGCCGGGGCCGGCGGCCGGCCGCAGCGGGACGAGCGCGGGTTCGGTGTCCGCCCCGGGCCCGGCGGCGGGGGGCGGACCGGCGGGGGCGGTGGGTGCGGCGGGGGCCGTGGACAGCAGGCGCAGCAGGTCGGCGACGGTGGTGGAGTCGGCGGCCAGGTAGGGCACCTCGGTCAGCAGCGACGCGCTGTCGGCGAGCACCGCGGTCGCGTCGGCGTAGGGGGAGCTGTCGTGGGACGCGGTCAGGACGAGTCCACCGTCGGCGTCGTGCCGGGTGACGAGGGTGACGGGGAAGGCGGTGCGGGCGCCCAGCGGTTCGGGCCGTCCCACCCGGACGCCCAGCACGGCGAGTCCGGCCGACAGGTCGTCGAGGGGGCGGGGGCCGCCTTCGAAGACCAGGAGGCTGCCGTCCGGGAGCGCGGAGGCGGACGCCTGCGACACGGGCGTCGGGGAGGTGGACCAGTCGCGGATCTGGCCGGGCGAGACCCATTCGTAGGCCGCCATGTCCAGCATCCGGTCGCGCACCTCGGCGAGCAGGGTCGCCACCGTGGACCGGGGGTCGACCTCGACGCTCAGGGGCAGCGCCGTGCGCAGGGGGCCGGGGAGGCGTTCGGCGCCCTCCAGCAGGATGCCGCGACCGGAGGCGGCGACGCCGAAGCGGACCTGCGCCGGGCCCTTCGCCCCGCTGGCCCGGTACAGCAGGACGGCCCACAGGGTCTGCAGGACGCCGCTCTCGGTGCTGCCCCAGTGGGCGGCCCAGGCGGTGAGCCGCTCGGTGAGGGCCGCGTCGAGCCGCACCTCGGCGCGCCCGGCGGGAACGGGGGACGCGGCGGCCGGCCCCGGGGGCGCGGTGAGCGGGACGGGGGAGACGGCGTCGGCGCGGGGCGCGGACCGCGACCAGTAGTCACGGGCCGGCGCGGTGTCCTGACGGTGCAGCCAGCGGACGTAGTCCCGGATGTCGGGGCGCCGTTCGCCGCCGGGCAGCCGGCCGCCGGCCAGGTAGGCGCGGTGGAACTCGCGCACGAGCAGGCGGGCGCTGAAGTCGTCGAGCAGCGCGTGGTGGTAGGTGAGCAGCACCCGGGAGGGCGTGTCACCGTCGCGCCCGGCGGATCCGCCGTCCAGGACGGTGACCCGCAGGGCGGGGGGCAGGCGCGGGTCGAGTCCGCGCCGGACGTCGTGCGCGACCAGGTCGGGCCAGCCGACCGTGCCCTCGGGCAGCCACAGGACCTCCGCGGTCACGTCGTCGTGGAGCAGGAGCAGCGGTTCGGGGCCGTCGCCGAAGGCGGCGCGCAGGACGCTTTCCCGGTCGACGACGGACTGCCAGGAGGCGCGGAACCGCTCCGGGTCGAGCCGGCCGTGCCAGGCCCAGGTCAGGCGCTCCACGTGCCGGCCGGGGTGGGCGTCGGCGTCGGCGAGCAGTTCGCGCTGGAGTGCGGTGGGCGGCACGGACCGGGTGGTGCGGGCGCCTGGCGCCGGGTGGGTGAGCAGGTCGGCGAGCAGGCCCCAGGGGAAGGCGGCGCCGGGCGTCCCGGGGGACAGCCGCAGGGTGTGGCGCGCGGGCCCGTGACCCTCGACCCGGTGCGGCCGGGCGGGCGCGTCGGGGTGGTGGACGGCGACCTGGTCGAGGGCGGCCTCCAGCCGGTCCCCGTCCAGCGGGCCGAGCACTTCCAGTGCCGGGTCGTCGTGGGGGGCAGGACCGAGGTCGAGGACGACGGTCGTGTCCCGGCCGGGCGGTGGCTTCGGTGCTCTGTGGTGTGCGGTCATCGACGGTGTGGGGCGGGCACCTTCCGTGGTCGCGTACGGCGTACGTCCACGCGTACGGCGGTGTGCACGGCGGCTGTGTGCACGACCTCGGCGTGCGGCTCGAAGGCCCCCTCCCTCCCCTCTGTGGGAACGCCCGACGAGTATGCGCGGCTGCGCCGACACGGGCCCGACACCGCGCTGACACGGCGCTGGACAGGGCCGGCGCCCGTGGCTCAGGTGCCCGGACCGGGCGCGGGGCCGTCCGGCGGTCCGGCGTCGAGCAAGCCGGCGACGGCGCTCATCAAGCCCTCGTCGAGCATGCTGCCGGCGGCGGTGTCGCGGGAGGTGTCCAGGCCGGCGTCGTGGCAGGCGACGCTGAGGAGGTAGCGGCCGAGCACCCGGTGCGTGCCGAAGGCCCATTCGCCGCGGGAGGCGGGCCGGCCGCCGGGGGTCAGCAGGCCCGTTTCGCCGCCGCCGCCGAACCCGAACTCGGTGAAGCCCAGGCGCAGTCCCTGGCCGATGGCCTTGGTGTACGCCTCCTTCAGGGTCCACAGCCGCAGCAGGGCCGCCGACCGCTGCTCGGGGGGCATCCGCTCCAGTTCGGCGCGTTCGGCGGGGCTGCACATGTGGCCGTGCAGCAGGTCGAACGACATGGGGCGGCCGGCGGGTTCGGCGTCCACGCCGATCCGGCCGTTGCGGCTGACGCCCACGGCGATCAGGTCGTCGGTGTGGGTGAGGCTGATGTCGACCTGGTCGAGACCGCGCAGGTAGGGCCGCCCGCCGATCTTGTACGCCAGGTTCAGGTCGGTGGCCCGCGTGTCCAGCGCGGCGGCGGCCGTGAACTTGGTGACCAGGCGCGAGGTGACGAACCGGTAGCGGATGAGCGGGTCGGTGGTGCGCCGGTAACGCTGCCAGTCCCGGCCCAGCAGGGGGCGCAGGCCCGGGTCGGTGACGGCGGTGCCGAGCCACTCTCCCCACGTGGTGAACACCGTGGCGTTGCCGCGTGCCCGCATGTCCTCGCGGACCCGCTGCCAGGGGCCGTCGGGGCCGCCGACGTGGACGGGTTCGCTGATGCGGTCGGTGTCGACGGTGCCGGTGTCTGTCAGGGGGTCCACTTCGGTCCACCCTTTCCGTGGGTCGGGCAGGCGGGGGTGCGGGGCGGTGCCGTCCGCGTGCGGTCTGCGCCGCCGGGCCGGCCGCGGTGCCGGGGGTGTCACTGGGCCAGGACGGTGGCGTCCAGGTCGCAGCCGAGGCCGGACCGGTAGCGGCGGATCAGTTCGTCGAGCACCTGTCGTACGCAGCCGTCGGGCAGGTCGGGCACGGGGACGCCGAGCCGGGCGCCCAGCCGGGACAGGGCCAGCACGGCCCAGGCCGGGTCGGCGAGGAACGGGTCGGTGCCGTCCTGGCCCTCCCAGACGCCGAGGACCGCGGCGGCGCCGACGAGCAGGCTGTAGCGGTCGCTGAGGACGCACACCGCCGGGTCGGCGAGGCCCCGGCTGCCGTAGGGGGGCAGGGTCCGGCAGGTCTCGCGCAGGGCGCGCAGTTCGGCGACGAACGCCTCGGCGAGTTCGGCGAGCGCGCCGATCTGGCCGCCGACCGCGCGGCCGGCGGCGAGGCGGGCGGCCGAGCCGGCCAGGGACGCCGCCATGAAGTCGCCGCCGCCCGCGATGCCCAGCGTCCGGAAGTCCAGCGCGGGCAGTTCGGCGCCCGGGCGGAACAGTTCGGGCGGCGGCTCCTCCTCGGCGAACCAGGCGGTCTCCGCCAGCGTCCGGAGCTGCGGGACGATCACGGCTTGGCAGGAGGCGGTGCCGGCGTGGCCGAGGCCGGCCACCGGCAGGTCCCGGACCAGCTTGTCGAGGGCGCCGTACTCGGGGCTGTCGAGGTCGTAGCCCCGGCCGCCCAGCACGGCGGCCAGCTCCTCCAGGTCCTCCCGCAGCAGGTCGGGGACGACGTACTTGACGGCCGCGGCGCACACATGGGCCCGGCCGGGCAGCAGGCCGAGCGCGCGCAGCGCGACGGTGGCCATCGCGTCGCAGGCCAGCAGGTCGGCGAAGACGCCGGTGAGGGGCTTGTGCCAGCGGCGGGCGACGGGGCCGGCGCGTCCGGTGGTGGCGGCGCGGACCGCGGAGTGCAGGACGGTGTCGGCGGCGGCGGTGACGACGCCGCAGATCACGCTGCGGTTGACCTGGAAGGTGCGCAGGGCCAGGGCGACGCCGTCGCCGAGGCCGCCGACGAGCGTGTCCCCCGGCACGGCGCGGCCCTCGAACTCCAGGCCGCTGAAGAGCGCTCCGCGCATGCCGGAGGTCTCCACCCGCGGCAGGTGGCGCATGGTGCCGGGCGCGGCCCGCGCGGGGTCCAGGAGGAACACCGAGTGGCTGCGCGGTCCCCGGGCGGCGTCGGTGCGGGCGTAGACGACGTGGGCGTCGGCGCGCGAGGCGTTGATGACGACGTCCTTGCGGCCGTACAGGCGGTGGCCGCCGCCGGGGGCCGGGCGGGCGGTGAACTCGTCCCGCAGGATGGCGTTGGCGTGGGCGAGTTCGTGGTGCAGGATCGTGGCGCGTCCGCCGCCCAGCAGCAGGGCGGCCACCTCGTGCCGCAGGCGTTCGTCGCCGGCCGCCCAGACGGCGCCGGTCGCGAACATCGAGGTGATGCCGTGGCCGAAGCCCAGGGCGACGTCCCGCCGGAAGACCGGGCGCAGGGCCCGGGCGAGCAGGTCCGCGCGGGTGAGCCGGCCGCCGTACGCGGCGGGCACGAACTCGGCGGCCCAGCCCTCCTCGTCGAGCAGGGCCTCGGTGTCGGGCGGTGGGGTGCGCCGGCCGTCGGCGTCGAACAGGGCGCGCAGTCCGTGTGGGTTGGCCGGCTCGTACGGGTCGCCGAGCAGGGCTTCGAGCCGTGCCGCACGCGCGCGTGCGTCCGCCTCCCAGCGGCCCGGCGGGCCGCCGGGCGCCGACGCGGCTGCGGCTGCGGTCTGCGCGGTGCCGGTCATGGCGCGGTGATCAGCTCCTTCGTCCCCTGACGGGGTCTCTCGCACGCCTGGGGACCACCTTGGCGGTGCCGCCTCGTGAGCGGCCGCAGCGGTGGTGGAGCGGTGCCGGAGCCGGGCCGGACCACCGCGCGGACGCGGCCCGGGGGTGTGCCGTCAGACGCCCGCCCGCACGGACTGCTTGCGCGTGACGAAGGCGTCGAGCGCGCGGAGGGTGCGGAAGTGCTCGAGTTCCATGTCCGCCTCCTCGACGGTGACGTCGAACTCGCGCTCGACGAAGGCCACCAGTTGGAGCGCGAACAGGGAGCTGACGTAGCCCTGCTCGAAGATGTCGTCGTCGTCCCCGAGGTCGTGGACCGGGAAGAACCTGGAGAGGTACGCCGCCGTCCTCGCCCTGGCGTCCGTGCTCATCGCCTCACCGTCCTGTCCTCGTGCGGCCCGCCGGGATCCGTGGAATGACTCCACCGTCGACTGTCCCGGGCGGCGCTGGAGTGCGCCCGGAGCCGCGACGGACCCCGGGCGCACGGGCGGTTCAGCCGGCGCGGACCGCGGACTCGGCGTGTTCCCGAGCCAGTTCGAGGGTGGCCGTGGAGTTGCGGCCGAGGGCCTCGCGGACGTATCGGCGGGCCTGCGCGAGGTCCGCGCCGGGGCCGAGGACACGTTCGACCGCGTCCTCGCGCAGCACCACGCTGTGCTGGGAGACGGCGGTCGTCCCGCTGCCGTCGGACACCACGGACCACTCGCCGGTGTGCGCCTCCATCAGCGCGGGGGTGGCCGTCTGCTTGTAGACGATGCGGCCGGCGTGCGGGAAGCAGATCCGCACGGACTCGGTGGTGTGCGCGGCGCCGTCCGCGGTGAGCGTGTCCATCGCCATGACCTGGACGCCGGGCGCGTCCTCCGTGAGCTCCAGCCGGGACACGTGGGGGATCAGCCGGGGCCAGTCGCCGGCCCGGTAGAGGAAGTCGTAGACCAGCTCGGCGGGGGCGTCCACGCGGACCGAGTCCTCGAAGGACAGCACCAGTTCGTCGAAGTGCCGCCAGCGCTCGGCGAGCTGCCTGAGGCCGGCCAGTTCGGCGCGGGAGTTGGTGTCGACGGCGCGCTGCACCCAGTCCACGTCCTGCGGCCGGTCCCCGTGGACGGTGAAGTCGTGCAGCAGGGTCAGCAGGGTGGTGCCGCCCGGCAGCTCCTCGACCGCCCAGGTGCCGTGCATGGTCTCCACCGGCGCCTGGGGGTGCGACTGGCGGAACTCCACCCGCCGGGTCGCCGGGTCCTGCACCCGCCGCGAGATCCAGGACCGCACCTGGCCGTTGGCCGTCGCCCACATGCGCAGGCGCTCGTTGGTCCCGTCCGTCTCCAGTTTCTCGACGTGGACGTTGGGGGGGAAGAACAGCGGCCACCGCACCGCGTCCGCGATCAGTCCGTAGACGATCCCGGCCGGTGCGTCCACCTCGGTCGAGTGCGACGTCCTGTGCACGCGCTCACCCGTCACCACACACCTCTTCTCTGACGTCGTGGTCCGACGTCGTCTCAGAAATTGCCCAGTCCGCCGCAGACGTTGATCGCCTGCGCGGTGACGGACGCGGCCGGTCCGGAGGCCAGATAGGCCACGAGCGCGGCGACCTCCTGCGGCGTGGAGTAGCGGCCGAGGGGGATCTTCGCCTCGAACTGCTCCAGCACCGCGTCCTCGGTGGTGTCCCAGGCGGCGGCGTACCCCTGCCGTACGCGGGAGGCCATCGGCGTCTCGACGTAGCCCGGGCAGACCGCGTTGACGGTGACGCCCGTGGGCGCGAGTTCGCGGCCCAGGGCCTTGGTGAAGCCGACGACGCCGTGCTTGGAGGCGCTGTAGGGGGCGCCGAGCAGCACGCCCTGCTTGCCGGCGGTGGACGCGATGTTGATGATCCGTCCGTGTGCGGCGCCGGACAGGCCGCCGTTCTTCAGTACCTCGCGGGTCACCAGGAACACGCTGTTGAGGTTGGTGTCGATGACGTCGTACCAGAGGTCGTCGGTGAGGTCGGCGGTGACGCCGCCGCCGCTGCGTCCGGCGTTGTTGACCAGGACCGTGACCGGCCCGTACGTGTCCACCGCGGCACGCACCAGGTCGGCCACCGCGGTGCGGGAGCGCACGTCGGCGGCCTGGCCGTCCACCTGGAGGCCCTCGGCGCGCAGGTCCTCGACGGTCTGCTTGACGTCGGCGTCGGTGCGGGCGCACAGGAAGACGCGGTGGCCCGCGCGGCCCAGTTCGCGGGCCACGGCCAGTCCGATGCCGCTGGTGGCGCCGGTGACCAGGGCGACGGGGGCGGTGGGGCCGTCGGGGGTGACGGCGGGTCGGGCGGCGGTCACGGTCGGTCCTCCTTCGAGCGGGGTGCGGGGGCGGGGCGTGCGACGGCCGGTTCGCGCGGGGGCTCCCCGGCGAGGCGGGTGGCCGGACGCAGCGGGGCCAGGGACTGCTCCAGCGCCGTGCGGGTCAGGGTGCGGCCGCGTGCGGCGACGTAGCCGTCCGGGCGGACAAGCAGCCAGCAGCCGGGCGCCAGGCCGAGCGCCCGGCGCAGCGCGGAGTCCGGGTCGGTGAGGGGGGCGGGGCCCTCGGTGGGGCCGCCCCCTACGGTGCGGACGGAAAGCCACTCGCCGTACTGCACGGCGGCGGTGACGGCGACGCCGGCGGGTCCGTCGCCCGGTCCGGTGCCGCCGCCGGCCAGCAGCAGCGACCAGCGGGGGTCGCGCAGTTCCTCGTGCAGGGCGCGGAAGCCGGGCACGTCGGGGTCGTGGACCGGGGCCGCGGTGGCCCGCTCGCCGGGCGCGGGTCCGGCGACGGTGAGGTGCGGGTGCTGGTCGGGGGTGGTCAGCGGGGACCCGGGGTAGCCGAGGCGCAGTCCGGACATGCCGCCGAGCACCTTGCGCTGGATGGCGCGCCGCAGTCTCGGCACGTTGCGCACGACGGTGAAGACGACGGGCAGCGCCACCGACGCCAGGAGGTTCTTGAGCTGGACGAGGGAGGTGGCGGTGCGGGTGGAGCCGAGCAGGGCCTCGCCGATGGGCACCCGCTCCTCGCTGTACGTCTCCAGCAGTTCCGGTCCCGCGTGCCCCTGCTCGACCTGGGCCAGTTTCCAGGCCAGGTTGTAGGCCTCCTGGATGCCGGTGTTCATGCCCTGGCCGGAGGCGGGGCTGTGCACGTGCGCGGCGTCTCCGGCGACGAAGACCCGGCCCCGCTGCATGCGCCGGACCATGCGCTGCTGGAAGGTGAAGACGGAGGTCCACTCCGGTGGGCCGACCCGGGCGGTGCGTCCGAGGCCGGCCGTCAGCTTGGCGCCGAACCGGGCGGCGGTGCCGGCGGCGTCCGCGGCGGCCCGGGACGCGGCGTCGGGACCGGGCGCGGTGTCGAGGAGCCTCCAGTACCCGTCCCGGGCGTAGGGCACCATCATCATCGTCTGGCTGCCGGTGTGCGCCCAGTAGATGGTGTCGGGCGGCAGGTCGATGTCGACGGGCGCGTCGGCGAGCATCCAGGTCTCGCTGGTCTCCCCGAGCAGTTCCAGCCCGAGCAGCTTGCGCACGGTGCTGTGCCCGCCGTCGCAGCCCACCAGCCACGACGTCTCGACGTCCTCCTCCCGGCCGTCGCGGGCCAGTCGCAGCACCACGCGGTCGTCGTCCTGCTCGAACGCGGTCAGGCGGGTCCCCCACTCGACCTCGACGCCGTGCCGGGCCACGGCCCGGCGCAGTTCGGCCTCGGTGTCGGTCTGGGCGACGATCAGCGAGTACGGGTGGGAGGTCGGCATGGTGGAGTAGTCGGCCTCCAGGCGCACCAGGCGGCGCCCGCGGGCGTACATGGTGAAGGCCCGGTTGCGGCGGCCCCGCGCGATCACGGCGTCGGCGATGCCCATCTGCGCGAACGTCTCCAGGGTGCGCGGGTGCGCGGCCACCGCCCTGCTGGTGCGCGCGGGTCCGTCGGCGGCGTCGATCAGGCGCACCGCGACGCCCCTGCGGGCGAGTTCGTGTGCGGCGGTCAGTCCGACGGGGCCGGCGCCCACGACGACGGCCCGGGGCCGCCCGGAGCCGGTCATCAGGCGCTCGCCTCCACCGTCTCGAACAGTCCGGGCTCGGGGGTGGCGAGCGGGCCGAGCTGCTTGACCAGGGCCTGGAACTCCTCGCTGCGCACGGCCCTCTGGTGCGCGTCGGCGTCCTCCCAGACGGCCAGCTCCAGGTAGACGTTGGGGTGCCAGGCGTGGCGCATGACCTGGTGGCTGACGTAGCCGGGCTGGGCGGCCATGTAGGCGGTGAGCTGGTTCTTGACGCTGAGGAAGGTGTCGAGGTCGCCGTGCACGGTCAGTTTGTTGACGAAGGTCACCATGGTCTGCTCCTGGAGGTGGTGGAGGGAACGCGGCGCGGACCGGGTGCGGAACGCGGCCCGCTCGGCGAGCGCCTGCCGCACGCGGCTGCGCGCGGGTTTGCCGGTGGGGGTGCGTGGTACGGCGGACAGGACGTCGGCGGCGCGGATGTGCTCGAAGGAGGCGAGCCGTTCGTTGGCGCGCGCGACGACGGAGCGCAGGACGGCCTCCGCCCTCCGCTCCCCCGGGTCCTCGCGCAGGACGACGCCGGCCCAGGCCGTCCGGCCGTGCTCGGCGTCGCGCAGGCCCGCGACGACGCAGTCGGCGACCCGCGGGTCCCGGGCGAGGGCCCGTTCGACGCGGGCGGGCGAGACGATCTCGTTGTCGTACTTGAAGATGTCGTCGACGCGGTCCACCAGCCGCAGCACCCCGTCGTCGTCGGCCGTTCCGATGTCCCCGGTGCTGAACCAGCCGTCCGCGTCGACGCGGGAGCGGGTGTCCTCACCGAGGTACCCGGCCATCAGCTGCGGCCCCCTGACCTGCACCTCGCCCAGGGAGCCGGCGTCGACCGGGCGGCGGGTGGCGAGGTCCACGAGCCGGCAGTCGGTCCCGGGCACGGGGGTGCCGACGGTGCCGGGCCGTGGCGGGCTGCCGGGGCGCCGGCAGTGGGTGAGCGGGGACAGTTCGGCCATGCCGTAGCCCTGCACGACGGGGACGCCGAGCAGGTCGCCGAGGGTGTGCGCGGCCTCGGGCAGCAGCGCCGAGCCGCCGGACAGGACGGCGGTGAGGCGGGTGCCGCCGCGGGCGGCGCGGGGGGTGCGGGGCAGCCGCTCGTCGACGGCGAGGCGGTGCAGGCGGGCGGGCAGCCCGTAGTAGTGGGTGGCGCCGGTGCCGGCGGCGACGGCCAGTGAGGTCACCGGGTCGGGGTCGGCGCACAGGACCTGGCAGGCGCCCGCGTCCAGCGCGCTGTTGAGGTGCATGACGTGGTACAGCGGCAGGTGGTTGAGGGCGACCGAGCCGGGGCCGAGGCCGTGCGCGAGGGCGGTCTGGCGGGCGTTGGCGACGAGGTTGCGGTGGGTGAGCAGGACGCCCTTGGGCATTCCGGTGGTCCCGGTGGTGAACTGCACGCAGGCGACCGCGTCGGGGTCCGCGCCGCCGGGGCGTCCCAGGGCGGCCTCGGTCAGGCCTTCGAGGGCCACGTTCAGGGACAGGCAGCCGGAAGGCACCGCGCCGGAGGCGTCGGCGTCGGTCACGACGACCGTGTGCAGGGCGGGCAGGGCGCCGCGCAGTCCGGCCAGGTGCCCGGCGACGGCCGAGGGCACCAGGGCCAGTTCGACGTCCGCGGCGGTGAGGACGTGCCGCAGTCCGTGTGCGCCCATCAGCGGATTGACCAGCACGACCGTGGCGCCGCCGCGCGCGACGCCGTGGTAGGCGGCGGCGAACACCGGGTCGAGGACACAGGCGACACCGACGCGCGCGCCCGGCCGTCCCCCGGTCGCGCGCCGTACGAACGCGGCGATCCGGTCGGCCAGCGCGTCCAGCTCGCCGAAGGTCCAGGCGCGGCGCCCGGTGCGTACGGCGAGCCCCTCGGGATCACGGACGGCGGCCGTGCGCAGCAGACCGTCCACCGTCATGTCGGGGTACGCGAGGTTCGCCACGGCTCGTCCTCCAGCGGGTCTCGGGGGGCGCTGTCCACGTTCTGCCGAACCGCTTGAGGAAGGTTCGAAGAGCACTCGATCCGGGCGGCGGACAGTGGGCGCAACCGACGGAACGAAAGGCTGGTCCGCATGACCACCGAGACGCTCGAACGCTCCGTAGACCTCGCCGGGCAGACGGGGTTCGGCGACCTGTACGCACGGGTGCAGCGGTTCTACGCGCACCAGATGCAGCTTTTCGACCTGCACGACGCCGACCGCTGGGCCGCGACGTTCACCGAGGACGCCGTGTTCAGCGTGCCGACCCTGGACGCGCCGGTGCGCGGCCGAGCGGGCCTGGTCGCCAACGTGCTGCGCAACCGGCGCCGCCAGGAGGAGAGCGGCGAACAGCACCGGCACTGGATCGGCATGCTCGACGTGCACCCCGGCCCGGACGGGACGCTGCGCACCCGCTGCTACGCCCTGGTGTACGTCACGCCCCGGGGCGGCGGTTCGCGACTGCTGCGGGTCTGCGTCATGGAGGACGAGCTGGCCCCCGCGGGCGGCGACTGGCAGACCCGGCGCCGTGTGGTCACCCGGGACGACCTGGCCTGAAGGAGGCTGACGACATGACGGTGCAGACGATCGGGGAAGGGTCCGCCACCGACGGGACCGCCCTGTACGCGCGCGTCCAGCAGTTCTACGCGGACCAGGTCGCGCTGCTGGACGAGCTGCGGGCCCATGAGTTCGCGGAGACGTTCACCGAGGACGGCGTCTTCTCGCCCTCGCCCTCGGTGCCGGCCGCCCACGGGCGCGCGGCCATCGCGGCCGCGCTGCTGGCCGCCCACGAACGGCGGTTCCGCTCGGAGGAGGTGCGCAGGCGGCACTGGTACAACATGCTGCGGGTGTCGGTCCGTCCGGACGGGGCGCTGCACACGCGGTACTACACGCTGGTGGCCGTCACCCGGCCCTGGAACCCGGTGCCGGACATCGGGCCGAGCAGCGTGGTGGAGGACCTGCTGGTGGTCCGGGACGGCGCGCTGCTCACCCGCGAGCGGCGCGTCGTCCCGGACCACCTGTCCTTCTGAGGGCCTCCTGGGGGCGTTCCCGGGCCGTGCTCAGGCGCGGCAGACCGGGAGCCCTCCGTGGTAGCGCGCCATCTCGGCGAAGAGCGCGGGGATGTCCAGCGGGTCGCCGGGCCGGCCGCCGCGCGCCTCGTGGAAGGCGCGGTGCAGGTTGGGCACCAGCCGTTCCGCGTCCAGCAGGTCGGCGTAGGGTCCGGGGCCGGCCTCGCGGGCGGTCTCCAGGGGTCCCAGTCCGGCGGCCAGACCGTCGGCGGCCAGGCGCTGGAGGCGGCGCAGGTAGGCCTCGTTGGCGTCGAACAGCTCCGGTCCGCCCACCGGGCCGTGGCCGGGGACGACGGTGCGCGCGCCGAGGGCGCGCAGGGTGTCCAGTGCCTCGATCGACCCGGCGACCGACCCCATCGGGCAGAACGGCGTCACCCCCGACATGACGAGGTCGCCGGTGAAGAGCACCCGCTGCCCGGGCAGCCAGACGACGGTGTCGCCGGTGGTGTGCGCGGGTCCCGGGTGCAGCAGTTCGGCGCGCATCGGGCCCGTGTGCACGGTCATCCGGTCGCGGTAGGTGAGCTGCGGCGCCACCACCTCCGGGTCGCCCCAGCCCACGTCGGGCCACAGGCCGGTCAGGTGCAGGCCGGCCGCGGTGACGTCCTCGCGGGCCCGTTCGTGGGCGACGACCAGGGCCTCGGGGAAGAGGTGGTTGCCGAAGGTGTGGTCCCCGTGGAAGTGGGTGCTGACCAGCAGGCGCGGCGGGCGCGGCACGGTCCGCAGCACCGCCTCGCGCAGCCGCAGGGTCCGCGCGCGGGTCGCCGCGGTGTCCACGAGGAGGGCGTCGTTCCCGTCGGTGACCAGTCCGGCGTTGCTGAGGCACCATCCGCCGTCCATCTGCACGTACGCGTGCACGCCGTCGGCGACCTCGACCAGCTCCCCCGCCGTGCCGGCCGCGCTCACGCCCCGCTCCGGGCACCCGACGGGACGTGGGCCTCGTGCCCCGTCGGGGGCGCGGGAGTATCGGCGGGCTTCGGCGCGGGGGTGGTGAACAGATCCGTGCGTACGGTGGCCGGGTCGGGTCCGTAGGCGATGCGGTGGGTGATGCGCTCGCCGATCCCGGAGCGGGTGACCACCGACGCGGCCCGGGAACGCAGCCTGGTGGCGACCGGGCCGCTGCGGCCCAGCAGCGCCTTGGCCTGGATCCGCTGGACGCGGTGCACGGTGGCCGCCGCCGGCCTGCGCCGCCGTTCGTAGGGCAGCAGCCGCTCCCGGCTCGCGTCGCCCGCGCGGACGGCGTCGAGCAGGACGGGGTGCGCGGCGGCGGCGTCCTGGAGGGCGAGGTTGATGCCCTGGGCGCCGATCGGTCCGTGGGTGTGGGCGCTGTCGCCGACGAGCAGCAGCCCGTCGTCCACCCACCGGGCGGCCTGTGCGGCGAACACGTCGAGCAGGGTGAGGTCGGACAGCGAGCGCAGGTGCTCGTGGAGGAGGTCCGCGAACTGCGGCAGGGCGCCGGCCAGTTCGCGGCGGACGTCCTCGATGCCGCGGACCGCGACCCGGCTCCAGGTGCGGTGCGGCAGGGTCCAGCCGACACGCAGCCGGTCCGGGTGGGTGTCGTGCACGAGCAGCGCGCCCGTCCCGGTGCGGTGGATGCGTACCGCGCCGGTGGCGTGCCCCGGCGCGGGCAGCGCGAACCAGGCGACGTCCTGGTCGAAGGCCTCCCGGCGGCCGGCGTCGATGCCGGCCAGCATCCGGGTGCGGGAGTGGCGGCCGTCGGCGCCGACCACGACCCGGGCCCGCACGCCGGTGCTGCCGCCGTCGTGCCGGTGCGCCACCACGCCCGCGATCCGCTCGCCCTCGCGCAGCAGCCCGGAGACGCGGTGCCCTTCCAGGAACGTGAACCCGGACAGCGCCCGGCAGGCTGCGAGCAGTTCGTCCAGCAGGTGGCGCTGGGGCAGCGCGAGCAGACGGTCGTAGGGTGCGGCGAGCCGCCGGTAGTCGATGTCGAGCAGCACCCGCCCGTCCTGGAGGACCTGGAAGGCCTCCAGGTCGCGGGCGCCGCGGGCGCGGGCGGCGGACAGCACGCCGAGCTCGTCGAGGACGCGTTGTCCGCCGGGCTGGAGTATCTCGCCGTGGAAGTCGCGGCGCAGGCCCGTGGAGCGCTCCACCAGGGCGACCTCGACGCCGGAGCGCAGCAGCATCAGGGTGAGGGCCAGTCCGGCGGGCCCTGCGCCGACCACACAGACGTCGACGCGCGGCGCGTCGGCGCGGCTCGTCCCGGGTACGCCCAGCGACGCCATGTCGGTGTCCACCCTTCAGGCGGTGGTGCGCGCGGACAGGGCCCCGTTGACGAGGTCGAGGTACTGGCGCGGCGTCTCGGCCTCGTCCAGTGCCTCCTCGTCGAGCGTGACGTCGTGGTCGCGTTCGATGATGCCGGTGACCTGGAGCAGGGCGAGCGAGTCGTAGCCCAGGTCGAGGAAGGGGGTGTCCAGGACGTCGCCGTTCAGGTCGATGCCCTCGCCCTCGCCGGCGCACGCGCGCAGCAGGGCGGTGAGTTCGGTCAGCTCCAGCCGGTCCACGATGTGCCTCGTCCTTCTTGGGTCCGTGGGTGGTCCGGGCCGGGCGTGGCCGCCCGGCCCGGGTGTCGTCGTCAGCGGGCGGCCCGCAGGACCGTCGCGGCGTTGAAGCCGCCCCGGCCGCGGGCCAGGACCAGCGCGGTGCGCAACCGGGCGGGCCGGGCCGCGCCGGTCACCAGGTCCACCGGGCAGTCGTCGGCGACGCGCCGCGTGCCGACGGTCGGGGGGATCACCTGGTCGCGCAGGGCGAGCAGGGCCGCCGCCAGGTCCACCGCCGAGCCGCCCGACAGCAGCCGCCCGGTCATCGTCTTGGGCGCGGTGACGGGCACACCGAACGGCCCGAACAGGGCGGTCAGCGTCTGTGCCTCGGCCCGGTCGGCGGCCCGTTCGCCCGCGGCGTCGGCGAAGACGACGTCCACGTCGGCCGGGGTGATCCCGGCGTCGGCCAGAGCGAGTTCGGCGGCGGGAAGCAGCCGGGGGCGGCCGGTGCCGGGTGCGGGGTCGAAGGTGGCCGCGCACCCGGCGACGACGCCGAGGGCGTCGGCGCCCCGGGCGCGCGCCGTGTCGCCGTCCTCGACGACGAACAGGGCACCGCCCTCCCCGACGACGTGTCCGCGTGCGGCGGCGTCGAAGGGCAGGTAGGCCCGGTCGGGGTCCTCGGCGGTGCTCAGGCCGCCCGCGGCCAGGTGGGCTGTCCAGCCCCAGGGGCACAGGGTGGAGTCGACGCCGCCGGTCACCACGGCGCCCGTTCCCCGGCGCAGCAGGCGGCGTGCCTGGGCGACGGCGTCGAGGCCGCCGGCCTGTTCGGAGACGACCACGCCGCTGGGGCCGCGCAGCCCGTGCCGGATGGAGATCTGGCCGGAGTTGGCGGCGTAGAACCAGGCGAAGGACTGGTAGGCGCCGACGTGCCGGCTGCCCCGGCTCCACAGGGCCTGGAGTTCGCGCTGCCCGAACTCGAACCCGCCGGCGGCGTTGGCGGTGACGACGCCGACGGCGTAGTCGGGCAGTCGGGCGGGGTCCAGCGCGGCCGTCTCCAGGGCCTGGGCGGCGGCGGCGAGCGCGAGCCGGGTGACGCGGTCGGTCTGCGGCAGCAGCCGCCCGGACACGTGCTCCTCGTCGGTGAACCCGCTGACCTCGCCGGCGAGCCGGACGGGGTACCCGGACGCGTCGAAGCGGGTGACGGGGCCGATGGCGTTGTGGCCGCGCAGCACGGAGGCCCACCAGGACTCGGTGCCGACCCCGCCGGGCGCCACGACGCCGAGGCCGGTGACGACGGCCGTGACGTCGCGGGCGCCGATCAGTCCGCGTTCCTGGCCGGCCAGGGCGGTCATGCCGCCACCTCCGGTCGCCCGCCGGTGAGGACCATCGCGCTCTGGAAGCCGCCGAAGCCGCTGCCGACGCTGAGCACGGTGTCGGTGCGCTGTTCGCGGGCGGTCAGCGGTGTGTAGTCGAGGTCGCAGTCGGGGTCGGGGTCGTGCAGGTTGGCGGTGGGCGGCACGGTGTCGTGCTTGATGGCCAGGGCGCAGGCGGCGATCTCCAGGGAGCCGATCGCGCCGAGCGAGTGCCCGATCATCGACTTGATGGAACTGACCGGGACGCGACGGGCGTGCTCGCCCAGGGCGCGTTTGAAGGCGGCCGTCTCGTGCTTGTCGTTCTGCTTGGTGCCGGAGCCGTGGGCGTTGACGTAGTCGACGTCCTCGGGGTTCAGCCGTGCCTCCAGCAGCGCGACGCGGATGGCCTCCGCCATCTCCGCGCCGTCCAGGCGCAGTCCGGTCATGTGGTAGGCGTTGGAGCGGCCGGCGAACCCGGCGATCTCGGCGTACACGGGCGCGCCGCGCCGCAGCGCGTGTCCGTACTCCTCCAGGACGAGCACGGCGCAGCCCTCGCCGAGGACGAAGCCGTTGCGGGTGCGGTCGAAGGGCCGCGAGGCGGTCTCCGGTTCGTCGTTGCGGGCGGAGGTGGCGCGGATGGCGTCGAAGGAGGCCAGGGTGATCGGGGTGATCGGCGCCTCGGCGGCGCCCGCGACCATCACGTCGGCGCTGCCCTCGCGGATGAGTTCGACGGCGTGGCCGAGGGCGTCCAGACCGGAGGTGCAGCCGGTGGAGACGACGGCGACGGGTCCCAGGGCCCCGGCGTCCCGGGCGACCTCGGCGGCCAGGGAGCTGGGGACCAGGTAGTCGCCGAGCCGTGCCTCGGCACGGGTGTGGTCCAGTTGCCAGTCGGCGCCGTGCTCGCTGACGTGCGCGTAGATCTCGTCGAGGCCGGTGCTGCACCCGACGGCGCTGCCCAGCACCACGCCGGTGCGTTCCGCCGTCGCGGCGGTGTCCAGTCCGCTGTCGGCGACCGCCTCGCGGGCGGCGACCAGCCCGAACTGGGCGGCGCGGTCCAGGCGCCGGGTCTCCTCGGCGGTGAAGCCGTGCCGGGCGGGGTCGAAGTCGGCCTCGGCCGCGATGCGCGACCGGAACGCCGAGGCGTCGAACAGGGTGATCGGCCGGGTGGCGGTGCGTCCCTCGGTGAGCAGCGACCAGAACGCGGCGGTGCCCACGCCCCCGGGCGCGACCACCCCGATCCCGGTGATGGCGACTCGTCTCATCGGCTGTCCCTCACGTTCGTCCTCCGGTGGTCGACAGTGCGGGCGGCGCCGCCAGCCTGCGTACGACGCGGCAGGCCCGCCCGAGCAGGTGGGGCAGTGGCTGCTCCCGGACGAAGAAGTGGTCACCGGGCAGGGTGCGGGTGACCGTCCGCCCCGCCGTCCAGCGCTGCCAGCCCGCCACCGCCGCGGGCGGCGCCAGCGGGTCGTGCGCGCCCGAGACGGCCAGCACCGGCACCCGGAACGGGCCGCCGGTCACCGGCCGGCGGGCGGCGGCGCGCAGGGCGTCGGCGAGGGTGAGGTCGTCGCGCAGCACCGGCAGCACCATGCGCTGCCACAGGTCGCCGGGGACCGCGTCCCCCGGGCCGGCGCCGACGGCGTCGAGCAGGTCCCGCAGCGTGCCCGGGGACTCGCGGCAGGCGTCGGAGAGCACGGAGCCGGCGTCGGGCGGCGGGCAGGCGCCCACGGCCAGCAGCGCGGGGGTGGGGAGCCCGGCCTCGTGCAGCGCCCGGGCGAGGGTGTAGGCGACCAGCGCGCCGAGGCTGTGGCCGTAGAGCGCGTACGGGCCGGCCGGCGCGCGGAAGCCGTCGAGCAGGTCGGCGAGGAGCGCCTCGCGTCCGGTCGCCCGGGGCTCGCGGCGGCGGCGTTCGCGGCCCGGCAGCAGATGGGGCACGGGCACGGCGCCGTCGCCCAGGGCGGCGGACCAGCCGTGGAAAGCGGAGATCCCGGCCCCGGCGTGTGCGAAGCAGTGCAGGGGCAGCGGCGGTGCGTCGGACATGAACCGTCCCTCCCTCGCGAGTCGCCCCCGGACGTCCGGGAGTCGTCGGCGCCGGCCCGCCCGGCGTGGCGCGGGCGGCCCGGGCCCCGCCGGACTCGGGTACGTCTCAGGCGGCGTACAGGTTGAAGGTGGAGGTGCGGCGCGGTCCGCACACCACGTCCAGGGCCGGGTCGACGGTGAGCATCGCCTGGTGCAGCCGCTGCAACTGCGGCGACGGCTCCACGCCCAGCTCCTCGATCAGGCGGCCGCGCAGCCGCCGGTAGACGTCGAGCGCGGTGGCCTGGCGGCCGGAGCGGTACAGCGCGACCATCGCCTGCGAGTGCAGTCCCTCGTGCTGCGGATGGCGGGCGATCAGATCAGTCAGTTCGGCGATGAGTTCGGCGTGCCGGCCGAGCCGGAGGTCGACGTCGATGCGCCGTTCCACGGTGCCCAGGCGGCTCTCCTCCAACCGCATGACCTCGATCTCCAGGATCGGGCCGACGCGGACGTCGACCAGGGCCGGGCCCTGCCACAGGGCCAGCGCGTCACGGAACAGGTCGGCGGCCTGCTCGTCCCTGGCCTCCTCGAAGGCGGCCTGACCGGCCGTCACCAGTTGCTCGTAGCGGTGCACGTCAACGCTCTCCGGCGGGACCTGGAGCAGGTATCCGCCGTGCCGGGTGGCGAGCACCTCCTTGGCCCGGCCGGGTGCGTCGGGCCCCATCGCGGTGCCGAGGCGGCGGCGGAGCTGCAGTATGTACGTCTGCATGGTCGTCATGGCGCTCTGCGGCATGTTGGTGCCCCAGATCTCCTCCATGAGCGTGGGCACGGGCATGACCCGGCCCGGATAGAACGAGAGCAGGGCGAGGATCTGCCTCGGCTTGCCCGCTGTCGGAACGATCGAGACCCCGTTGACGTCGGCGCGCAACGGACCCAGAACCTGAATCTCCATGGTTTCCTCCCCGTACCGGTCCAAGTGGTCGAGGCCCCTCGGTGGCTCAAAGCCGTCGGCCGTTAGGCAAGCTAGCCCCGTTCGGGCCGTACCCCCCGGGATCTCCAGTGGCGTTCGAGCGACTCTCCACGCACGGGCTTCCGCCTTGTCGACGCCCTGCTCAAGAACGCTTGTACGACAGCTGGAGGCCGGCTCGTGACTCCGTCGCCGGGCCCTCGCGGCGGTTACCGTCCCGAGCGTCCATCCCCCTGCCCTCCGACCGCCCCCGGACCGGATTGCCGTCCTCCGCTTCCCGGGTCGCCCCGCCGACGACCACCCGCCGACCGCACCACGCCGACGACCGGCCACGACCGACCGACCCACGACCGACCGACCCACGACCGGCCGCCCCACCGACCGACCCACGAGGGAGCCCTCATGGAACACCCGCCGGACGGTGCCCCGCCGATCGCCCGGGGCGGCACCGCCACCGGTCACCGCCCGCCGTCGCCCGGAGCCGCCGGGGAGACCGAGTTCCGGCTGCTGGGACCGGTCGAGCTGCACGACGGCACGACCGGCGCGGGCATCGTGCCCTCGGGTTCCAAGCAGCGAGCCCTGCTGTCGGCGCTGGTCCTGCACGCCGACCAGCTGCTGTCCGTCGACCGGCTCACCGAGGAACTCTGGGGCGACCGGCCGCCGGCCAACGCCCAGAACGCCCTCCAGGCCCATGTGGCCCGGCTGCGCAGGCTGCTGCCCGAACCGGGCGAGCGCTCCGCCGGCCACGAGTGGATCAGCACCCTGCCGACCGGCTACCAGCTGAGCCTCGGACCCGCCACCACCGACGTCGAGCGCTTCCAGCGGCTGTCCGCCCTCGGCCGGGCGGCGGTCTCGGCCGACCCCGGGTACGCCGTCCGGCTGCTGCGGCACGCCCTGTCCCTGTGGCGCGGCCCCGCCCTCCAGGACAGCCGCCTCGGCCCGCTGTGCACGAGCGAGGCGGACCGGCTGGAGGAACACCGGCTGACGGCCCTGGAGTCGCTGTACGAGGCCAGCCTGCGCTGCGCCCAGCACGGCCAGATCACCGGGGAACTGGAGAAGCTGACCATCGACCACCCGCTGCGTGAACGGTTCTACGACCTGCTGATGGTCGCCCTGTACCGCGGTGGCCGCCAGGCCGAGGCCCTCGGCGTCTACGAACGCGCCCGCCGGCGCCTGGTGGAGGCCCTCGGCATCGAGCCGGGCCCGGCGCTGCGCGCCCGGATGGAAGCCGTCCTCAACCACGCCCCCGATCTGTCCGCCCTGCCCCACCTACTCCCCCGCGGCGGGACCGCGACCCTCTCCGAGGCCCTGGAACTCGGCGGCGAGATCGCCCGCCTGCAACGGCGCATCGACGAACTGAGCCGCTCCCAGGATGCCCTCGTACGCCGCTACGACAGCATGGTCGCCCACCTCGCCACCGAGCCGGCCGTCCCCTGACAGCGCCCCTGACGGGCCCCCTGACGACGCCTCTGGACGGCACCCGGCGGGCGCACCCCTGGGGGATCCCCTGTCCTCCCCCCCTGGACCGGGGCGGGCGGAAACCGGGGGTGGTCTGGGGTGCCGCGGACCCGCCCCGGTGTTCCACGCTGCTGTCCGACGTGCCGTTGCGCAGCCGTGTCGAGAGGACCGGGAACTCACGTGGACGAGATCATCCAAGCCGTTGCCTGCGGCGGTGACGCCTCGTCGGAGGACTTCGCGGAGCTTCGGCTGCCGGAGTCGTACCGGGGAGCCGTGGTGCGCCGCGAGGACGTGGCCATGTTCGAGGGCATGGCCTCCAGGGACAAGGACCCCCGCAAGTCGTTGCAGGTCCAGCGGGTTCCGGTGCCGCTGCCGGGGCCCGGCGAGGCACTGGTGGCGGTGATGGCGTCCTCGGTGAACTACAACACCGTCTGGTCGTCGATCTTCGAGCCGCTGTCGACGTTCGGGTTCCTCGAGCGCTACGCGAAGCTGTCGCCGCACACCGCCCGCCACGACCTGCCGTACCACGTGCTCGGCTCCGACCTGGCCGGGGTGGTGCTGCGCACCGGTCCGGGAGTGAGCCGGTGGAAGCCCGGCGACCGGGTGGTGGCGCACTGCCTGTCGGTGGAGCTGGAGTCGGCCGACGGCCACGACGACACGATGCTCGACCCGGAGCAGCGGATCTGGGGGTTCGAGACGAACTTCGGCGGCCTCGCGGAACTCGCCCTCGTCAAGTCCAACCAGCTCATGCCCAAACCCGCCCACCTCACGTGGGAGGAGGCCGCGGCGCCCGGCCTGGTCAACTCCACCGCCTACCGGCAGCTGGTCTCCCGCAACGGCGCGCAGATGAAGCAGGGCGACAACGTGCTCATCTGGGGTGCGAGCGGCGGACTCGGCTCCTACGCCACCCAGTTGGCGCTGGCCGGCGGCGCCCACCCGGTCTGTGTCGTCTCCAGCGAGCAGAAGGCCGCGATCTGCCGGTCGATGGGCGCGGAGGCGGTCATCGACCGGGACGCCGAGGGCTACCGGTTCTGGAAGGACGAGAACACCCAGGACCCGAAGGAGTGGAAGCGCTTCGGCAGGCGCATCCGTGAACTGACCGGCGGCGAGGACGTCGACATCGTCTTCGAGCACCCCGGCCGTGAGACCTTCGGCGCCTCGGTCTTCGTCACCCGCAAGGGCGGCACCATCGTCACCTGCGCCTCCACCTCCGGCTACCGGCACGAGTACGACAACCGCTACCTGTGGATGTCGCTGAAGCGCATCGTCGGCTCCCACTTCGCCAACTACCGCGAGGCGTGGGAGGCCAACCGGCTGGTCGTCAAGGGGAAGATCCACCCGACGCTCTCCAAGGTGTACGCGCTCCAGGACACCGGCCAGGCGGCCTACGACGTCCACCGCAACCTCCACCAGGGCAAGGTCGGCGTGCTGTGCCTGGCCCCCGAGGAGGGGCTCGGCGTCACCGACCCCGATCTGCGCGCCCGGCACATCGGCGCCATCAACCGCTTCCGCGAAGGGCAGGCTCCGACCCCATGACCCAGCAGACCCCGCGTACCCATGCCGCGCCGATCGGCGTCGTCGGCCTCGGCTCCGTCGGCGAGGCCCTGACGCTCCTGCTGCACGCGGCCGGCCACCCGGTCGTCGGTGTGGACACCGACCTCGACGCACTGGCCCGCGTCGGCACCCGGGTGAAGGCGTCGACCGCCCCCGAGGGCGCCCCCGACCCCGTCCTCACCGACGACACGGCGGCTCTGCGCGGTGCCCGCCTGGTCGTCGAGGCCGTACCCGAGGACCGGGCCGTCAAGACGGAGGTGCTGCGCCGGATCACCGGGGTCTGCCCGCCCGGCACACCGCTCGTGACCACCACGGCGGCCCTGTCCGTCGCCCGGCTGGCCATCGCCTGCGGGCGCCCCGCCGACCTCGCCGGACTGCGCCTGTTCACCCCGCCCGCCCCGGGCGGACCGGCCGAGCCGGTGCCCACGGGCCTCACCTGCGCGCAGACCGCGGAGGCGGTGCGCGAGCTGGTGGCCGCCGCGGGACTCACCGAGGTCGAGGTCGGCGCGGGACCCGCGGCCGACGCGAACGCCCTCGTGCTCGGGCTGCTGAACCGCGCGGTCGTCCTGTGCTCGGAGGGCTACGCCCCGCACGACGACGTCGACACCGCGATGCGGCTGGGCTGCGGGCTGCCGGCGGGACCGCTGGAGACCCTGGACCGCATCGGGCTCGACACCGCCCACGCCGCCCTGACGGACCTGTGGCGGCGTACGGGTGACACCGCCTTCGAACCGGCGCCGCTGCTCAGCCGGATGGTCGCGGCCGGACGCCTGGGCCGCAAGAGCGGCGGCGGCTTCTACTCCTACGACGAGACCGGCGCCGAGGTCCGGGAGCGGGGCGCCGCGCCGGACGAGACCGGTGCCCGGCCGGTGCGCCGCGTCGGTGTCCTCGGCTCGGGCGCGATGGCCCGGGGCATCGCCGAGGTCACCTCCCTCGCCGGCCACCCCACCGTGCTGGTCGCCCGCACCGCGGCGAAGGCGGACGCCGCCCTGGAGTCGGTCGCCGACTCGCTCACCCGCGGGGTGCGCCGCGGCAGGGTGACGCCGGCCGGCCGGGAGGCGACGCTGGACCGGCTGAGCGCCGCCACCGGCCTCGGCGCGTTCGCCGACTGCGACCTCGTGATCGAGGCGGTCGCCGAGGACCCGGACGTCAAGCGGACGGTGTTCGCGGCCCTCGGCGAGGCGTGCGCCCCCGGCACGGTGCTGACGACCACGACCTCCAGCCTGTCCGTGGCCGCCTGCGCCGAGGCGTCCGGCCGGCCCGCCGACGTCGTCGGCCTGCACTTCTTCAACCCGGCCCCGGTGATGCGGCTGGTGGAGCTGGCGCACGCCCCCGGCACGGACCCCGGTGTGCTCGCCACCGCCCGTGCCTTCTGCCGGGAGCTGGGCAAGACCGTGGTGGAGTGCCCCGACCGCACCGGTTTCATCGTCAACAGCCTGCTGTTCCCCTATCTCGGGGCGGCGCTGGCGCTGCTCGACCGGCCTGGGGCGGACGACCGTGTCGTCGAGCGCACCGACGCCGCCGTGGAGCGCGGATTCGGCTACCCCATGGGCCCGTTCGCGCTGCTGGACACCATCGGCCTGGACGTCTCCCTGGCCATCCAGCACCGTCTGTTCGACCACTTCGAGACGCCGGAGCACGAGCCCTCCGACGCCCTCGCCGAACTGGTGTCGGCCGGGCTGCTCGGCCGCAAGAACCGCCGGGGCCTGCGCACCGGCGGCCGCTGACCCGCCGCCCGGCTACCCCGCGCCGTCGGCGGGCCCGGCGGCGCGGACGGCGGCCAGCTTGGCCAGGTCGCCGCGCGATCTCACGCGCAGCTTGCGGTAGACGTGGGTGAGGTGCTGCTCGACGGTGCTGGGCGTGACGAACAGCTGGGCGGCGATGGCCCGGTTGGTGCAGCCGGCCGCGGCGAGCAGCGCGACGCGCCGCTCGGCCCGGGTGAGCACGGCGACGGGGTCGTCGTCCGGGGTGTCGCCCAGGCGGCGCAGCGCCCGGTCGGCGGGCGTCCGCCAGTCCAGTCCGTCCCGGCTCCGCTCGCCCCAGTCGGCCAGCAGGTCGCGGCAGGCGTGGAAGTCGGCGAGCGCGGTCCGCGCCCGTCCGGCGGCCAGCAGATGACCGCCTCTCGCCAGCAGGTAGTGCAGCCCGGCCCGGGTGCGGAACATGGCGTCCGGCACCGGGACCCGCAGCAGCCGCGCCGCCTCGTCGTGCGCCTGCCGTGCGGTCGCCGCGCGCACGGCGGCCGCCAGCGGCATGCCCACGGCCACGCCCCAGGCCGCGGGCGACAGCAGGGCCAGCGCCCGCGCCGCGTGCCCGGCGCCGGCGTCGTACGAGCCGGTGCGGACGTGCAGTACGGCGGTGGTGGCGGCGACGACGGCCTGCCGGGCCGGTGTGGTCCCGGCCGGTTCCGCCGCGCCGGTCACCTCGCGCCACCGCGCGGCCCGGTCGGTCTCTCCGGCGTACAGCAGGGCGACGAGCAGGGCGGCGACGGAGGGCGGTGGGGCGAGGGTGTGGACGAGCGACTCCAGAACCCGCTCCACCGCGTCGGGTGCGGGCGCGGGACCCTGCCGGCCCGGGCACAGATGGGCGAGCGCGGTCCGCACCTCACGGGCCCGCGTGCCGTCGCCGGCGCCGGCGGCGCCACGGGCGACCGTGTCGTGCCGGCCGTGCCACAGCAGCAGGGCCGCCGCCTCCGCCCACCGCCCGTCGTCGGGCCGCAGTGCGGCCAGATCGCGTTCCAGGGCGGGCAGATGGCGGATGACAGACGCCGGATCGCTCTCCCACTCGGCGCGGGCGAGCGTGGTCAGCATGCCGTCCGGGCGCTGCCCGCCGTCGTGCAGGCGGTGGGCGGTGCGCAGGAACTCGGCGGCGCGGCGCGCCTGCCCGGCCGGCATCGCGTGCCGGGCCGCCTCCGCCAGTACGGGGACGGCCCACGACGGGGCGTCGCCGGTGCCGCCGTCGGCGGTCCGGGCCGCCTGGGCGGCGACGAGGTGGCCGGCCACGACGGGCGGTTCGGCCCCGGTGTCGTAGAGCACCCGGGCGGCGCGGGCGTGCAGGCGGGCGCTCTCCTCGGCGGTCAGCGACTCCAGTACGGCGGCGCTCACCCCCTGGTGGCGCAGCCGGCCCACGTCGAGCAGTCCGGTCGCCTCCAGCGCGGCCAGGCTCGGGACCACGGCCCGTTCGGGCACGCCCAGGAACCGGGCGAGCAGCGTCAGCGTCACCTGGTCGGCGAGGACGGCCAGCGCCTTCGCGGTCCGCGTCACCGCGGGCTCCGCACCGCGCAGGCAGCCGACGACGGCCCGCCGGAAGGCGGTACCGGCGACCGGCCGGGCGGGACGGACCGGCCCGCAGTCCCGGTGGTCGGCCAGCACACCGTGCAGCAGCCGCGGGTTGCCGCCGGTGAAGCGGTGCCAGTCGGGGGCCAGCCGCCGGGCCGTCGCCGCGTCCATCGCGCCCGCCGGGCGTGCGCCGAGGAACTCGGCGACCCCGTCCTCGGACAGGGTGCGCAGGGGCACGGGGACGCAGCGCGGGTGCCGCAGCACCTCGGCCAGCGGCAGCGACGGCGTCGACGACGGCCGTCCGGCGAGCACCAGCAGGACGCCGGTGGCGGCCAGGCGCCCGCACAGGTAGAGCAGGCAGCGCGCGGACGGTTCGTCGGTGTGGTGGACGTCGTCCACGGTCACGACCACGGGCCGGTGGGCAGCGAGCGCGCGCAGCGCCTCGTAGAGCGTCTCGGGCCGGTGCGCGTCCCGGCCGTCCCGTGCGCCGGACGGAGGGCCCGTGCCGCCGGCGGTGCCGCTGAGGAGCTGGCCCACCACGCCGTACGGCAGGCCCCGCTCGGCCTCGGTCGCGCACGCGCCGAGCACCGTGGCCCCGGCCTCGGCGGCCGTTGCGGACAGGGCGCGCAGCACGGCGCTCTTGCCGGTACCGGGGCTGCCGGTGAGCGCGGCGGCGCTTCCCCTGCCCTGCCCGGCGTCCGTCAGCAGCCCTTCCAGCAGTCGCAGCGGGTCCTCCCGCCGGATCAGGTCCCCCACCGTCCCCACGCGCTCACCCCGTCGTCGGCGCCGGTTCGGGCAGGGTCACCAGCCGGGGGGCGGACCGGCCCCACGGGAAGCCGTGGTGGAGCTGGAGGGCGGGCGGCGCGTCGGAGTCGGCCAGGACGGCCACCGCGACCAGCACATCGGGCACCGGCTCCAGTTCGACGAACCGCCACCGCCGCTCGGCGTCGTTCCCGGGCGGCTGGAACCCGAGGACGCCGCGGTCCTCGGCCAGCCTGAAGGAGAACGCGTCGAAGGGCAGGCCGAGCCCCAGCCCGCGTGCCTTGGAGTACGCCTCCTTCAGCGTCCACAGCCGCAGCAGCCGCCGGTCCCGGGGGCGGCCGGGCGCGGCGCGCGCCACCCAGGCCTGTTCCGAGGCGGCGAACGTCTCCAGGATCGCGTCGAAGCCCTGGTCTCCGCGGTCGAGCCGTTCCACGTCCACGCCGATGCGGTGCCGTCGGACCACGCCGAGCAGGTTGTGCCCGCCCGCGTGCGAGAGGTTGAAGTCCAGCTCCCGGCCACCGCGCGGCAGCCCGTCCGGCGGTTTCTGCAGGAACGGCCGTCCGCGCGAGGAGCGCCAGATGACGGCCTCCGCCTCCGGCAGGCCGCACTCCAGGGCGAGTACGCGCCGCACGAGGGCGTGTGCGACGAGGTACTGGCGCCGGTCGCGTTCGAAGAGGAAGCGGCCGGCGATCTCCTGCTCGTGTTCGTCCAGCCAGTGCCGGGCCAGGATGGCCGCGATGCCCGGGGCCAGTTCGTCGTTGGGACAGAACCACAGCTTCACGGGTTCGGTGCCGTCGAAACGCTCCAGGACGGCCGGGGCGCCGGCCGCGCGTGCCTCGTCGTTCATCCCGTCGGCTCCGGTTCCCCCGGTGCGCCGGCGCCGTCGGTGCTCAGCCACAGCGGCCTGCGCAGGTGGACGGAGGGCGGCGGCTCGGCGGGTGCCGCACCCGGCGACGGGGCCTCCAGCGCGGCCCAGTCGACGTCGACGCCGTTCAGCCAGAGCCGGGTCACCTGCTCCCGGTGTCCGGCGCGCCACAGGGCGGTGAGGTAGTCGCGGGTCTGCGGCAGACCGCCCAGGTCCATCGGGTCGGCTCCGCCGCGCAGGTCGGCCGTACGGGCCTCGTCGCCGGCGCTTCCGGTGTCCGCGAAGCGCCGCAGCGCGGCGATGACGCCGGGCGCGTCCGAGGCGGGCAGCGCGAGCCGGCACGGCAGGGCGGCGCGTCCGGCGCGCAGGGCGCGCGCGAGGCCCGCGGGCAGCGCGCCGGCCGGGTGGCCGGCGTCGGCGGCTCCCGCCAGCCAGTCGGCGAACCGGCGGGCGGTGGCGGCCAGATGGGCGGGCGTCGGGGCCGACAACAGGAACGGCCCGTCGTCGCCGCCGGGTTCCTCCCCGGTCGGCGCCTCGGCCGCCGGGTGCTCCTCGACCACGGCCCGTGCCGCACACCCGCCGTCGGCCGCGATCTCGACCGTGGCGGTACGCGGCAGTTCCCGTCCCGTGTCGTCGCACGTCCGCGGCCAGGGGGCCGCCGCGTCCCGGCCGTCGCCGGGCACGAGGACCCCGTGCCGCACCTGGAGCACGGCGGCGGTCAGCGCCGCGATCCCGGTGGCCGCGCCGGCCGAGCCGATCCGCCGGGCGGTGCTCTCGCGGGTCTCGTGCGCCCCGTCCGTCCGCCGGTGGGTGCGGGAGCCGGCGGTGCGGCCGTCGGCGGTGTCGCGGATGACGGCGTGCACCCGGTCCCCGTCGTCGAGCGCCCGGCGCAGCGGTTTGAGCACCACGGCGCCCACGCCCTCACCGGCGCCCTCCCTGATCCGGGAGGGGTGCAGCAGGAGTTCGACGCCTCCGACGACGGCTGCCGCGCACTCCTCGCGGCGCAGCGCGCCGACGGCGAGGTGGAGGGCGGTCAGGGCGGAGCACTCCGCGGTGTCGACGGCCCGCGCGGGCCCGGTCAGCTCCAGTGCCGAGGCCAGCCTGCCGGGCAGGCCCCCGTGGCCGGCCGCGGGGGCCGGGCGTCCGTCGGTCCAGGAGGCGGCGGCCAGGAGGGCGTAGTCGTGGCTGCTCGCGCCGACGAACACGCCCAGGGCGCGCGGTGGTCCGCCCGGGGAGGTCAGGGCGTCCAGCCGTGAGCCGGTGCACCCCGCGCTCTCGAGCGCCTCCCAGGCGACCTCCAGGAAGAGCCGTTCCTGCGGGTCCGTCAGGGCGCCCTCATCAGGCGTGATGCCGAAGAACTCGGGGTCGAACCCGGCCACGTCGTCCAGGAAGTGGCCGCGCCGGCCGGGCGGCGCCGGGGCGAGGCCGGGCCGGGTGACGGGCACGGCGCGGGACGTGTCGCGGCCGGTCCGCAGGTTCTCCCAGTGGGCGTGCAGGTCGGGGGCGAGCGGATAGCGGCCGGCGATGCCCACGACGGCGTAGCGGTCCTCCACCGCCGGACGCCCGGGGGGCGGCACGGCACCCGGCTCGGCGTACCACGGGCCGGGAGACGGCGCGGACGGCTCCGCGTCCAGGGGGGCGGGCGGGTCGGCGTCGGGCCGCACGGACGGTTGCGCGTACGGCTCGGCGGGGGCCGCGGCGGGCGGCTGTACGGGCGGCTGCGTGTCCGGGTCGCCGGGTGGTGCGGCGGGGGGCCGCGCGTACGGCTCGGTGGGCCGGGGCGCCGTCTCCGGCCGGGTCCTCGTGTCCGTGCGGGCCTGCCGTGTCCCGGTCAGCAGGCGGGCGGCTTCGTCCCGGCCGAGGGACCCGGCCTTGAACCGGGTGAGAATCTCGCGTTCGTCCATCGGGCACACCGGTCCGTTCAGGCCCGCCGGGGCAGCAGGGCGAGGGCGTCGTCCACGGAGATCCGGTCCTCGCGTACGGCGTCGAGGAGGTCCGCGAGGTCCGGGGAGCCGCCCGGGGCGGGCGCGCGGCGGGCGGTGAGGGAGGCGATGTGCGCGGCCATCGCCGCCAGGTTCGGGTGGTCGTACAGCGTGACGGCGCGCTCCCGCACGCCGTAGATCGCGTTGACCGTCGCCACGAACTCCGCGCCGAGGATGGAGTCGATGCCCAGGACGTTGAAGGCGGCGGTGGTGCTGATCTCCCAGGGGTCGCAGCACAGGATGCGGGCGAGTTCCTCGCTCAGCACGTCCAGTACCGCCTCCTGCGCCGAGGTGTCGGTCCGGGTCTGCCCGGAGGGCGCGCCGGTGTGCCCCCGGCCGAGGCCGGCCGCCGGGGAGGCGGCGGGCGTTTCCGGGACCGTTCGGTGGGCGGGTGCCGGGGCACCCACGGGCCCCGTGCCGGAGTGGTCCGGTGCGTCGGCCCGGGCGGTGGTGCCCGGACCCGCCCCCTCGCGGGCCACGTGCCGGGCGAAGGCCTGCGGGGTGGGGTGGTCGAACAGCGCATCGGGTTTGACGGCGAGGCCGTGGCGCGCGTTGACGGTGGCGACGAACTCGACGGTCAGCAACGAGTCGAGGCCCAGCGACCGGAACGTCCGGTCCGGGTCGATCTTCTCGGGCTTGAGGTGCAGGACGGCGGCGAGTATCCCGACGAGTTCGGTCAGCAGGCCCTCGGGGGCCGGTGCGAGGCTCGTGGGCGGGCGGGTCCGGCTGCTGTCATAGGACATGGTCTGACTCCTGGGGTTCCGTTCCGGAGGGCCGGTGACGGACGGGGCGAAGGTGCGCACGGTCCGCCGGGTGGACGGGCGGGGAGGCCGCGTTCAGGCCACCTCGGCGGACCGTACGCACAGGTTCGTGGAGTGGACGTCGTAGCGCCCCACGTGCGCGGCGGGGACGAGGGCGGGCAGCAGGAACTCCCACAACGCCGCGACCCGGCGCCCGGGTTCGCCGGGACCGGTGCCGGTGCGGGACAGTGACGCCAGTCCGCACACGGCCGCTGACAGCACGGTCTCCGGCCCTTCGGCACCGAGGTGCTCGCGCAGTTCCCCCGCCGTCCGGGCGCGGGAGACCAGCCGCAGCACTTCGGTGATCCATGCCTGACGGACGTCGGCGACCGGGGGCTGCCGCCCGCTGCACTCGTCGGTGATGCGCAGACCCGCCCGGACCACCGGGTCCTCGCGCAGCACCCGCGCCAGCCAGTGCGAGGTGTCGATGAGGCTCTGCACGGCCGGCACGCCGGCCTCGCGCTGCCGGTGCGCGAAGTCGCGCAGCACGGCGTGCGCCTGTTCCTGCACGGCGTCGACGAGACCGTCCTTGGAGGCGAAGTGGAAGTACAGGGCGCCCTTGGTCATGCCCGCGGCGTCCGCGATCTGTTCGAGGGAGGCGCTGGCGTAGCCGTGCTGGTCGAACATCCGCGCCCCGGCGCGGACCAGCCTGCGTCGCGTCCTCTCCGACCTGGCCTGCATACCCGCTCCCTCCCCGTCTACCCGACGCGGCTGAGCCGCTCACTGCCGACGGCCGCGCCGACCGGCACGGACTCGGGGCCGGACATGAGGATCGAACGCTGCATCCGGCGCAGGCCCGCGGAGGGTTCGAGGCCGAGTTCCCGGACCAGGGCGTTGCGCAACCGCTGGTAGACCTCCAGGGCCTCGCTGCGCCGGCCGGAACGGTGCAGGGCGAGCATGAGCTGGCCGTGCAGGTTCTCGTGGGTGCGGTGGCGGCTGACGAGCACGGTGAGTTCGCCCAGCAGTTCGCGGTGGCGGCCCAGCCGCAGGTCGGCCTCGATGCGCTGGTCCAGCGCGCACAGCCGGGTCTCCTCCAGCCGCCTGGTCTCGATCTCCAGTTGGGCCCCGGTCTGCACGTCGGCCAGCGCGCCGCCGGTCCACAGCCCGAGGGCGTCGCGCAGGTGACGGGCCGCGCCCGCGAAGTCGTCGGCGTCCATGGCCCGGTAGCCCAGGCCGGCCAGCCGCTCGAACTCGCGGACGTCACTGGTGCCGTCCGACGTGTTGAGCAGGTATCCGCCGGGCAGGGTGACGAGCACGTCCTTGGCGGTGCGCCCGGCGGTGTTCTCCGGGTCGCGCCGCAGGGCGGCCGAGATCAGCTCCCGGAGCTGGAGCACGTACGTCTGGAGCGTGGTGCGTGCGCTGCGGGGCGGCCGTTCGCCCCACAGTTCGTCCATGAGCGTGCGGACGGGCACCACCTGGTCCGCCTGGAGGGCGAGCAGCGCGAGCACCTGACGCGGTTTCGGCGCCGTCGGGGTGACCGAGATGCCGTTCTCCCTGACGCTGAGCGCCCCCAGAACGTCGATGTCCATGCCGTCTCCCCTATCCCTGCATGAGTCGTCCTGACACAGCCGCTTTCTGGCATGCCCCCAACTAAAAAACAGGACAGATGGTTTGTCAATACCAAACCAACCGCGCTGTTTTATTTCCGCAGACGCACTCGAGCGCCGCCGGAGCCGAAGAAGAAGCCAACAAAACCGACATTCTTACCGACCGCATGGTCTTTTTATTGAAGGGTGAAACAGCCCGCCCGGACCAACGTGGGTCGCTCCGTCAGGCGGGGCAGCAGCAGCTTCCAGAGGCCCGCGACCCGCTCCTGCGACAGCCACGCCGCTTCCTCGCCGCCGAGCACCTCGAAGCCCACCGTCGCGGCCACGACGACGGTCGCGGCGTCGTCCGCCGACACCCCCCGGGCGAGCCAGCCGTCCCGCTCCGCGCGCCGCACCGTCTCCTCGACCCAGTGCTGCCACTCCCGCCTGAGCGAGGCGCTCTCGCCGCGGCCGGGGTCGTCGCCCAGCTCGAAGCCGGCCCGGACCACGACGTCCTCGGCGATCCGGTCCACCAGTCCGTAGGTCGCCTCTACCAGGGCCGGCAGGGCGCGGCCGTCCCGCCCCAGCGACTCCTCGATGACCAGGCGCAGCCTCGCCAGGGCCTCGTCCTCGACGGCCCGCGCCAGGGCCCGCTTGCTCTCGAAGTGGAAGTGCAGGGCTCCGTTGCTGACCCCCGCCTCACCGCTGATCGTGGACAGCGAGGCGGCCACGAATCCCTCCCTGGCGAAGAGTTCGGCCCCGGCGCGGATCAGCGCCTGGCGCGTACGGAGCGCCCGCTCCTGCTTGACCATCAGTCGCCTCCCGGCTGGGGCCTGGGCTCATGGCACACGGGGCGTCCTGCGCCTTCTCTGCCAGGCGGTTCGTTCCATACGAGGTTAACAAACCGCCCGCGCGGTTTATAGGGGGGTAGGTGGAGGGCGCATGAATCTACCCAGGACGGTGCGCACGACCCTCCACCCCTGGCGCGATGGGCCCTATTGCCAACTACGGGGAGAGCGATAGGTCACGGGGGGCCACTGCGGGCGACGCCGCGACGGGACACCGGACGGCCCTCTCCCGGCGTCCGCCCCGCCGCGCCCGGCCAGCACCGAGCACAGCACGAGGACCACGGCCGCCAGCTCGTCCTCGTCGGCGCGCCCGCGTTCTATGCGCAACGCGAGTTCAAGGGACCCAGGTCCGTCCATGTCCGCCCCTCCCCATCCCCGCCACGGTGCGGCGCCGCGCTACAGACGCGCTCCAGTCCCGCTGGAGAGCGCGGCGCCGACCGGCCCGGACGGCAGGGCGCCCGCGGTGCAGATGAGCTGGAGGAACGGTCGAGAAAAGACCAGAAATAAGAGATGTCATTCCGCTCCTGGTCCACGACGGCTCTGATCGATCGTTGGCGGAGGCTCCGATTCCTCTAGAAATCAAACCGGCCGGTCTCTATCTTTTGAGCTCCGCAGCACACACTCCGATCACGTCCAGGGGGAGCGATGACCGCGAGCACGTTTCAGACAGAAGGCCCGTCGATCGAACAGAGTGCGGCACCGGCCGCCCTGTCGCCCTTCCGGACGGCAGTCGCGTACGACAGAAAGCTGACGACCACGGTCCCCAGGGAACTGGTGCACCGCGCGGCCGTCGCCGAGGTCATGCTGACCGACTGGAAGCGGCTGGACGACACCCGCTTCGACATGACCGCCCAATGGCCGCGGGGCCACAGCTTCTTCACCGCCGTGGAAGGGGTCCACCACGACCCGCTGATCGCCGCCGAAACGATTCGACAGATCGGTTCCCTGCTCGCGCACGCCGAGTTCGGCGTCCCCTTCGGCCACCAGTTCCTGATGGAGGAACTCAGCGTCACCGTGCATCCCGAGCAGCTCGAGGTCGCCCGGACGCCCGCCGCACTGGACCTGGAGGTCCTGTGCAAGGAGGTCAAGAAGCGCGGCAGCCGGCTGACCTCCCTGTGCTACGAGACGACGGTCCTGCGCGAGGGACGGCTCGCCGCGTCGGGGCGGTTCTCCTTCGCCTGCATCGCACCGGCCGTGTACCGCCGGCTGCGCCCTGAGCGCGTGTTCGATGCCGAGTACGGCCCGATCCCGCTGACCGCTCCGGTGGCGCCGCAGAGCGTGGGGCGCACGTCGTCGGCCGACGTGGTCCTCTCCCCCACCGGGGAGCCGAACCACTGGCAGCTCCGGGTGGACACCCGGCACCCCGTGCTCTTCGACCACCAGGTCGACCATGTCCCGGGCATGGTGCTGCTGGAGGCGGCCCGCCAGGGGGCGACCGTGGCCCTGGGCGGCTCCCCCATCCTGCCGCTCGGCCTGCAGTGCGAGTTCAAGAAGTACGCAGAGCTTGACCGGCCCTGCCTGATCGATGCCCTGCGCCTGCCCAAGGCCCCCTCCGCCCCGGAGATGGTCCTGGTCACGGGCCACCAGGACGGCAACATCGTGTTCACCGCGACGGTGACCGCCGCGCCCGCCGCCTGACGGCACGAGAGCGGGGGGCCGGCCTGTGGGCCGGTCCCCTCGCTCTCACCCGGCACAGGAACTACCGGCAGCCCAGCGTGCTGCTCACCCGGGACGAAGCCCCCGGACCGGCCGGGCCGCCCCGCCCCCCGCGTCGTCCGCCCCGCCGCCGAACGCCGCGATATGGTCCCGCGCCCAGACCGCGAAGGGCCGAGCCGGACGTCCGGTCAGCCTCAGAACCGTGTCCTCGGCATGAGCCTTGGCCCCCGCCCGCTGTCGCTCCGCGCCGGCCAGCAACGCCTCGGTGACGGCTTCGGGGTGACGCTGCCGCAGGGCCGCGCGCGCCTGGGCGAGGGAGAGTTCCTCGAAGCGCAGGGGAACGCCCAGCAGCTCTCCGAGCCGCGCCGTCTGCTCCGCGGCGCTGATCGGTTCCGGCCCGGTCAGGGTGTAGGCGCGCCCCTCGTGCCCGTCCTCGGTCAGCGCGCACACGGCCGCCGCGGCGACGTCCCGCGGATCGACGCAGACGTTGGCCGAGTCCCCGTACAGCGCGCGCACGACCTGCTCGGACCTGATGGACGCCGCCCAGGACAGCGTGTTGGACATGAAGGCGCGCGGGCGCAGCACCGTCCATCCCAACCCGGAATCGCGCAGCAGGTCCTCGCTGGCGCGGTGCCAGCGGGTGATCAGGTCGTCCGCCCCGCTGTCCTCGACGGCGGCCGCGGACAGCCTGACCAGATGCCGGACACCCGCCGTGCGCGCGGCCCGGACGAAACGCGCGTCGTCGTCACCGCCGATCCGGCTGGTGAGGAGGAAGGCGCGGCGCACGCCCCGCAGGGCGCGTTCCAGTGAGAGCTGGTCCGCGTAGTCGCCGGCCACCACCTCGGTCCCGTCGGGCGCTCCCACCACCTTCGACGGGTCTCTGGCCATGACGCGTACCGCGACACCGGCGGGGAGCCGCCGCAGCACTTCCCCTCCGATGGTTCCGGTGGCCCCGGTCACGAGAATCACCCGTACGTCCTCCCTCAAGACGGCAGGCGCGGAGTGCGCCGCACGATTTTTTTCCGGCTACCTCACGGCTGCGCGAAGCTCAATAGGCTGTAAGATACGTACTGGGCGGTTTTTTTGGGGGTTGGTCCGAGGCACCCAGGCCGCCGAGCAGACTTCGTTTCGACGAGAAGGGGAGGGCGGCAGCGTGGTGAAGCAGGACCGTGCCATCCGTACCCGCAGGAACATCCTTGAGGCGGCGGCGAAGGTCTTCGAGGAACGCGGGTACCAGGCCGCGACCATCGCAGAGATCCTCGGCACCGCCGGCGTGACCAAGGGGGCGCTGTACTTCCACTTCAGCTCGAAGGAACAGCTCGCCCTCGGGGTACTTCACGAGCAGGACCAGCGTTTCGTGATCCCCGAACGCTCCTGCAAGCTGCAGGAGCTGGCGGACGAGGTGCTGTTGCACGCCTACCGCCTCCAGTCCGACCCCATGGTGCGCGCGGGCGTGCGCCTGAGCATGGACCAGCACGCGGAGGGACTCGACCGCAGCGGTCCCTTCATGCGCTGGAGCGGTGTCTGCCGGGAGCTGCTGGAGCGGGGTCAGGCCCAGGGCGAGCTGCTGCCCCACGTGGTCCCGTTGGTGACCGCCGACATCGTGGTCGGCACGTTCGCCGGCATCCAGTCCATGTCCCAGGCGGTCAGCGACTACCAGGACCTGCTCCACCGGTCCTCCGAGCTGCTACGTCATCTGTTCCCCAGCATCGCCGTGCCCTCCGTGCTGGCCTCGCTGAACCTCTCCGAGCAGCGGGGCGAAGAGGTCTACCTGGAGATCCAGCACGGACTGCGGGAGCCGGTGGCCGCCGCTAGCTGAGCGCCCCCGCGCCCGCCATGGCCGGCCGGTCGGCGACGGTGGCCGGCCGGCCACCGAAGTACAGTGCGAGCGCGTCGCCCAGGCCGTCACCCGGGCCGTCGTCCTGCCCGGAGGCCGACGCCCAGGCGACATAGCCGTCGGGCCGTACCAGCAGGGCGTCGCAGGGGACTTCGGGGGTGGGTTCGGCGCGGACCAGCCGCAGTACTCCCGTCCATCCGCGCGGTCTGCGCGCGTACCGGAGCCCTTCCTCACCGAAGGCCAGCAGCAGGGGCCGGCCCGCCTGGAGCAGCGCGATCACGTCGGTCCGGCCCGCGCTCGTGTTCAGGGCCACGTTGTGCAGGAATCGTCCTTCCCATGCGGAGGGCCGCGGGGTGCGGCCCGGCAGGACCGTGTCCTGACCGCTGATCATGTCGCTGAGGTACCGGCTCTCCCGGCCCGCCGTCACGAGTTCGGCGAACACACCGCGCAGCGCTTCGGCGTCGGGGCCCGGCCGCATCAGGGCGAGCTGGGCCCGCGTGTTGTCGATGACCCGCTGGGCCTCCGGGCGGCGTTCCGCGTCGTAGGTGTCCAGCAGGTCGTCCCCGGCGCGGCCCAGCACGGTGAGCGCGAGTTTCCAGCCGAGGTTGAGGGCGTCCTGGACGCCGCCGCTCAGGCCCTGGGCGCCGACCGGGAAGTGCATGTGTGCCGCGTCTCCGGCCAGGAGGACCCGGCCGAAGCGGTAGGAGCGGACGAGCTGGGCGAAGTCGCTGAACCGGCTGAGCCAGCGCGGCTCCCGGATCCCGATGTCCTTCCCCGCGATCCGGGCGAGCTCGCCGCGCAACTCCTCGGGGGTCGGCGGCAGATGGCGTTCGGGGTGGGCGCCGGCGCAGTCGAGGGTCTTGACGTGGGTTCCGGCGCCGGCGATGTCGTGCGCGACGATCCAGCCGCGCGGGGTGCGGTGCCAGCCCGGCGGCAGCGAGCGCGCGTCCTCCAGCGTGACCAGCCCGGAGAGCCCCGAGGTCGTCGCCCGGTACGTCCGGGCGGGTATGCCCGCCAGTTCGCGGACGGTGCTGCGTCCCCCGTCCGCCCCCACCAGGTACCGGGCGGTGCAGAGCAGCGGGCCGTGCGGCCCCTGGGCCGTGACCCGGACGCCGTTCCGGTCCTGGGCGATCTCGGTCACGTGGTGCGCCCGCAGGATCCGGACCCCGACGGCCCGCGCCCGCTGCTCGAACAGGCGCTCGAGGTCGGCCTGGGGCCGTTGCAGCACAGGGCCGGGCTCCGAGGCGGGGGCGGTGATGGACAGGCCGGGTATCCCGGCGTAGCGGAACGGTGCCCGGGCCTCGGGCGCCGTGGCGTCCGCCTGCGCCACGAGTTCGGGGAAGTACCCCCGCCTGGCGAGTCCTTGCAGGGCCCTGGCGTGCAGCACTCTCGCCTTGGGCCGCTCCGACACGGTGGCCTGCGCCTCCAGCAGGAGCGTACGAACCCCGTGGGCGCCCAGCTCGGCCGCCACCAGCAGGCCGACCGGCCCGCCCCCCACGATCACCACCTGTGCATGCTCACGACGCCTCACCCCAGGACCTCCCCTTGACCTCGAAGGCGCCGCGGCACGAGACCCGGACGGGAACCACCATGTGACAACCGCACGATGCACGCCCCTTCCCCCTGCCGTGGCGTACGGAATGCCGACCTCCGGCCCTCTGTGGTGCCGGACGGCCTCGACGTCGAGAAATATACCGGATGGACGGTTCTTTTCAAGAGGGAGTACCCGTCACGCCACCGTCACAGCTTGTACCGAAGAACGTCAAGAACAAGAGGACTTCATGCTCCTGCCCGAACACCACGGGCCGGGCGGGCCGGGAACCCGGAGGTCGCAGGGTTGAAAACAAAACCGGATGGTACGTATCTTACTCAGGTCCGGGCTTCTGTGGGGGGTTACACAGGATGAGAGTCGCTTGAGTCGCTCGGGTCGCCGTAGGGGGGAAGCACATGGGTTCTGAGCTGCGCGACGTCACCAGCGCATCACGACACCGGAGGACACCGCCGCCAGGACCGCTCCCGGGGAGCCTGACCGACCGCGGCCTGGCCGAGCTCTTCGCCCAACGGTACGCCGACAGGTACCGTCACGTCCCGGGCCTGGGCTGGTACCGCTGGACGGGCGCCCGCTGGCAGATGGACGAGGACGGCACGGTGCTCTGGGCGGCCGGCGACCTCGTGGAGTCCCTCGCCTCCTCCGATCCCCTCGGCCGGTACTCCGACGCCGCCCTGCAGACCCACCGCCGTCGCGCCCTGTCCACCGCGGGTATCAACGCGATGCTGGCGCAGGCGAGGTCGGCGCCCGGCATGGTGCTCAACGCGGCTCGTCTGGACGCCGACCCGTACGCGCTGTGCACCCCGGACGGCATCGTCGACCTGCGCACCGGACTGCTCGAACCACCCGGCCCGGGCAACGGCCTCCACTCCCGCTGCACCGCCCTGACGCCGCGGCCGGCGAAGACGCCGCGCTGGGAGAGGTTCCTCGCCGACACCTTCGGCGACGACGCGGCGGGCGCCGAGACGGCCGGCTACCTCCAGGTGCTCCTCGGGTACTCGGTCACCGGCGATGTGGGTGCCCAGGTGCTGCCGTTCCTGTTCGGTTCCGGCAAGAACGGCAAGTCCGTCCTCCTCGATGTGCTGATGAAGCTCCTCGGGGACTACGCCGACGCCGCTCCGCCGGGCTTCCTGATGGCGCGTCCCCACGAGGGCCACCCCACCGACCTGGCGGAACTGCACGGGCGCCGGATGATCGTGTGCAGCGAGGTCAGGCCCGGCGACCGGTTCGACGAGGCCCGTCTGAAGCTGCTGACCGGCGGTGACCGCATCAAGGCACGCCGGATACGGCAGGACTTCTTCAGCTTCACGCCCACGCACAAGCTGTGGCTGCTGGGCAACCACCGCCCCGAGGTCGGCACCGGCGGCTTCGCCTTCTGGCGCCGGATGCGCCTGATCCCCTTCGAACGTGTCGTCCCCGACGACCGGCGGATCGACAACCTCGCCGACGTCCTGGTGCGCGAGGAAGGGCCGGGGATCCTCCACTGGCTGGTCCTGGGGGCCCGCCGCTATCTGGCCGGTGCGAGGGACCTCGCCGGGCCGGAGAGCGTACGGGTCGCGACCGCCGCGTACGCGCAGACCGAGGACCACATGGGGCGCTTCGTGTCGGAGGTGTGCGCCCTCGGCCCCGCGCTGCGGGCCGAGCAGACCCGGCTGCACGCGGCGTACCGGGAGTGGTGCCGGGCGGAGGGCGTGCACCCGGTCTCCTCGCGCGCGCTGGCGGCAAGGATCCGCGAGACCGTGGGACTGGCGTCGCCGAAGGCGATGGTCCTCTCCCGGCAGCGCAAGTACTACCCGGGCATCGGGCTGCCGGCCGCCGGGGAGGCGGCATGAACCGGGCAGGGGTCAGAGCGGGGGCGGCGCCAGGTGCGTGAGCGCCCGGGCGGCCAGACGGTAGCCGTAGGCTCCGAGGCCGACGACGACACCGCTGGCCAGCGGGGCGATGACCGACTCGTGCCGGAACTGCTCCCGGGCCCACACGTTGCTGAGGTGCACCTCGATCCAGGGCGGCGCGTAGCTGGCGAGGGCGTCGCGAAGACTCCAGCCGGCGATCATCAGGGCGCCGGGGTTGACGATGGCTCCCACGGTGCTGTCGCTGTGCCGGTGCACGGCGCCGACGAGGTCGCCCTCCGAGTCGTGCTGGACGGAGAGCACCTTCCAGCCCCGGTCGCTCAGTTCGTCGGCGACCGCCGCCTCGATGTCGGCGAGCGTGTCCGTGCCGTAGATCTCCGGTTCCCGGCGGCCGAGAATTCCCAGATTCGGGCCGTTCAGGAGAAGCACGGTACTCAAGAGGCCCACCTCTGTTTTCGCCGCGGCCCGCTCGTCTCGGCCGCGGAGCCGGGATTTCCTCCATGCTGTCGCCGCACTTCACCGCGCGCCACCCTCAGAGCTGATAGTCCCGCTCCCGGAGCCGTCCCCCGCGCGCCCGGCCGCGCCGCTCAAGGACCGCTCGTACGCACGTCGAGGCCGTCTACACGCCGCGTCGGCCCGCGCCGCCCCGCCCCCACCCCCGCCCTAACGTGGTCCGCGCACGGACCCCACTCGGACGGCACGTATCCCATGACTGGAGATGTGATGCTCGATTCTCCGTTTCGCCTGCGGCTGCCCCCCGTTTTCTCCGTCCTACGTGTCTGCCGGAACAACACCTGCGCATCCTCCGCCCTGCCGGAGTCCTCTTTCTCCGCCTGGTCCCGCGGGGATCTGGAGGAAGGTATTCGCCTGGCAGAGGCCGCTGTTCGAACGGAACCCGATTGCGCCGGGAACTGCGAGGCGCTGGCACGGGCCTGGTACGCGGCACTGCTGGTCAGGGTCCGCCGGCTGTCGTCCGCCGCGCTGATCCTGGCCGAGGTGGACGAACTGTCCGCCCGGTCGGACGCCGACGGCGGGACCGCGGTCGTCTCCCTGCTCGGCGCGGCGGACCTCGCCTTCGCCAGGGGCGACACCTCGGCGGCCGTCGATCTCGCCGCCCGGGGTGCCGACCGCGCGCGGCGGGCCGGGCTGCACGGTTTCCTGCCCGACGCGCACACCGTGCTGGCGCTCAGCGCGCTTCGGCAGGGCGACATGAGTGTGAGTGCGCAGTTCGCCGATCAGCTGCGGGACTACGCTCTGCTCGGCCGGACAGCGCACGGGCCGAGCCAGTGCGCCTGGGCGGCGGCGCAGCTCCTCGAGGTGCGGGGCGGCCCGGCGAGCGCGGCCCAGCTCATCGCGGGCATCGCCACCGACGACCGGTTGCTGCTGGAGCTGCTGACCTCCCAGCCCACCGCCGCCGCCTGGCTCGTGCGGGCCACCCGCAAGCTGGGTGACGAGGTACTCGCCCGGCGGGTGGTGGCGGGAGCCGGCGCGCTCGCGGTGCGCAACCCGGAGCTGTGCTCCGTGGGCGCGGCGGCGGGGCATGCCGCCGGGCTGCTGGACGGCGATCCGGACGGGGTGCTCGCCGCGGCCGCCGCGCACCAGGACCCGTGGGCCGCCGCGTCCGCCGCGGAGGACGCGGGCAAGTTCCTCGCCGCGCGGCCCGCCGAACGCCAACGGGCCGTCGAGGCCTTCGAGTCGGCGGCGGACGGCTACGCGGGGGCCGGGGCCCCATGGGACGCGCGGCGGGTCGCGAGCCGGTTGCGTGCGCTCGGTGTGCGGCGGGGCCGCCATCCGCAGTACGCCGGCCGGAGCGGCCCGGACGCCGGCACGCTCACCAACACCGAGGCCGCCGTGGCCGAGCTGGTGAGCCAGGGGTTCACCAACTCACAGGTGGGGGAACGGCTCTTCATCTCCGGGCACACTGTGGCCTTCCACCTGAAGAAGATCTTCCGGAAGATGGACGTGGCCTCGCGGGTGGAACTGACGCGGGCCTGGAGCCGGGTGCCGGGCGCGTCCCGCGAAGGCGCGAGAGCCTCCTGAGCCCGGGGCCGCCGCACGGACAGCCGCGGTTCGGTGAGTGGCCTGGTGGTGGTCCACCGGTCACAGGATCGCGCGGGGCGTGCCCGGCGGGTTCTGCCGCCTGCGCCACTCGCGGGGATAGCCCACGGACACCTCCTCGAAGCGGACGCCCTCGTGGTGGGTGGTCCGCGGGATGTGGAGGTGGCCGTACACCACCGCAGCCGTGGGGTACCTGCGGTGCCAGCCGGCGGTCAGCCGGGTGCCGCACCACATGGCGAACTCCGGGTACCACAGCACCTCCGTCGGGTGCCGGTGCAGCGGATAGTGGTTGACCAGGACGACCGGCGTCCCGTCGGGCAGTGAGGCGAGCCGGCGTTCGGTCTCGGCGACCCGGGCCCGGCACCATGCCTCACGGCTCGGGTAGGGATCGGGGTGGAGCAGGCTCTCGTCGTTGCACACGACGCCGGTCTCGTGCGCGTAGGCGAGACCCTCGTCCTTGGTGGCGCACCCGGCCGGCAGGAACGAGTAGTCGTACAGCAGGAACAGCGGCGCCACCACCACCGGCCCGTCCGGCCCGTGCCAGAGCGGGTAGGGGTCCTCGGGCGTCGTGACGCCGAGGTCCCGGCAGAGTTCCACCAGATGCTCGTAACGTGCGACGCCGCGCAGGGTGACGGTGTCGCTCGGGTGGGTCCACAGCTCGTGGTTGCCAGGCACCCAGACGACCTTGCGGAAGCGGCCGGCGAGGGTCTTCAGACACCAGTGGATGTCGGTGACGGTCTCCGCCACGTCACCGGCCACCAGCAGCCAGTCCTCGTCCGTCCCGGGTGCCATCCGCTCGACCAGGGCACGGTTGTCGGCGTGGCCGACGTGCAGGTCGCTGATGGCGAGCAGTCGTCCGCCGCGGTACGTCCCCGCCGTCGTCACGTCCCGCTCCTCTCCCCCGCTCACACCGCGGCGGACGGCGGCGCCGCCAGGTCGCGCGGTGCCGTGCCGACCATGCCCATCCCCGCCTCGGCGTCCTCGTCGATCCGGGCCATCGCGAAGCGCAGCACGGGCGGCGCCATCAGCGAGGTGACGATCGCGACGAGGATGATGACGGTGTACGCCTCGGCGCTGAGGACCCCGAGTTGCAGGCCCACCATCGCCACGATGACCTCGATCACCCCCCGGGAGTTCATGCCGGCGCCGAGGGCGAGGCCCTCCCAGCGGCCGAGGCCGCTCATCTTCGCGCCGGCGAAGGCGCCGGCGAACTTCCCGAAGATCGCCACGGCGAGCACCGCGCAGGCCGCGGCCAGGACGGTGGGGTCGGTCAGCGCGGTCAGGTCCATCCGGATACCGGCCGTGGCGAAGAAGACCGGTGCGAGGAAGGCGAGGACGACGGTCCGCAGCGGGGCCAGCTTCTCCCGGTCCAGCTGCCCGCTCGTGCCGATCAGCGCACCGCACACGAACGCGCCGAAGACCGCCTCCAGGTGCAGCGCCTGGGTCGCCGCCGCGCCCAGCAGCACGATCAGCGCCGTCACCGCGACGGTGGGCACCGGTGACGCGGAGCGGCCCGCCGTGCGCAGCGCCGCCTTCACCAGGGGGCGGCCCACCAGCCAGGCGGCCAGGACGACGCCGACGGGGTAAAGCAGGGACGTGGCGACCGTGCCGGTGCTCAGTCCGGCCGTAGCCATCGCCGACACGATGGAGAGCAGGAACCAGCCCACGATGTCGTCGAGGACTCCGGCGGCGAGGGTGAGCTGCCCGATGTCGCGGTGCAGCAGGTTCATGTCCATCAGGGTCTTGGCGATCACGGGGATCGCGGTGACGCACAAGGCCACACCGAGGAAGATCGCGAAGACCGTCGGGCTGGTACCGTCCGGCACGATCGAGGAGGGCAGCAGGAAGCCGACCCCGACGCCGAGCGCCAGGGGCAGGACCAGACCGCAGACGCTCACCCGGGCCGCGGTGAGCCGGCGCCGCCTGACGAGGTCGAACTTCAGCTCCATGCCGGTGATGCCGACGAGCAGCACGACGCCCACCTGCCCGACCGCGTCGAGCATGTGCATCTGGGCGGTGTCCTTCGGCATCAGCCAGTCGGCGAGGGCGGGCCAGGCGTGGCTGAGGACCGAGGGTCCCACGAGGACTCCGGCGAGCAGTTCGCCGACGATCGCCGGCATCTTGAACCGTGCGGCCAACTGTCCCAGGGACAGGGCCAGCAGGAGCAGGACCGCGAGCTGGAGGAGGAACACCAGGAGCGAGTGGTGGGGGATGGTGGGGACGGGCATGGAGTTCAACTCGGTCACCTCAGACGCGGGCTTCGTGGGGCGCGCCGACGGGCCGGCGGGGCAGGCGGTTCGCGAGGAGCCGGGTCAGGCGCGCGTTCTGGTCGAGCAGGAAGAAGTGGCCGCCGGGGAACACTTCCAGCTCCGTCGGGCCGTTGGTGTGCTCCTCCCAGGCCGTCGCCTCGTCGACCGAGACGCGGGGGTCGCTGTCCCCGGTGAGCACCGTCACGGGGCACTCCAGGCGCCGGCCGGGTGCGCAGCGGTAGCTCTCGACGGCGCGGTAGTCGCCGCGCAGTGCCGGCATGATCATGTCCCGTACGTCCGGCTCGGCGAGCAGCGCCGCGTGCGGGCCGTCCAGCTTGCGCACCTCGGCCAGGAGGTGCTCGTCCGAGCCCAGGTGGAGCCGTTCGTCACGGTCCCGGGAGGGGGCGCGCCGTCCGGAGACGAAGAGCCGTACGGGGGCGGGGAGTCCGGCGTCCTGAAGGCGCAGCGCGACCTCGTAGGCGAGGACGGCGCCCATGCTGTGGCCGAACAGCGCCAGCGGCCGGTCGTCGAGGTGGCGTATCGCCTCGAAGATCCTGTCGGCCAGCTCGGGGAGGCTGTCGATGTTCGGTTCGTGGCGCCGGTCCTGCCGTCCCGGGTACTGCACCGCCAGGACGTCCACGGCGGGTGTGAGCGACTTGGACAGCGGAAAGTAGAAGCTCGCGGACCCGCCGGCGTGCGGCAGGCACACGAGACGGACGTCGGCGTCCGTCACCGGACGGAACCGGCGGACCCATGTTCCGAATTGCTCCGGGGTTCGAGGCACGGCCTGAATTCCCTTCAGGAATCGTTGTCCGGCACGCCGCTTTCCCCGTCACGGATCGACGGACGTACGGAATGAGAATCGCGCCGGTCCCGTGATGCACATGTCCAGCGACAGGATAGGAAGGGCTTCGCGGGCCCGATATCCCTCGATCTGATAGGCCGAAGCATTGGCTGGTCCGCCGCCTCTCGTCCTTTCGCCGCGGTCCTTATGGGCGTGCGCTCGAATACGGCTGGAGCGGCACCGGCGAATCGCCGCGTCCAGGGCGGTGAGCCGTATTCCTCGGGCATCATGGCCGACGGCCTGCATTCCACCCGTAGGAGGCGATCGCTGTGAAGATATTCGCGGACACCGACAAGTGCGTCGGCGCGGGACAGTGCGTGCACGTCGCGCCGGAACTGTTCGACCAGGGCGAGGACGACGGCGTGGTGGTCGTGCTGGACCCGGAGCCCGGTCAGGCCCTGTGGCCGGCGGCCGACGAGGCAGTCGACCTGTGCCCGGCCCGGGCGCTCACCACGGACGGCTGATCCCGGTACTCCGGGCGGCGCTCGAGCGGGGCTCCGGGGGGAATCCACGGGGGCGTGGGGACACTCGGGCAGCCGATGCCGGCAGTGCGGATCCAGTGCCGTTTCCATGCCCTCGCGCTCTTCGACCCCTGCGAGTTGGGATGACGATGTCCACCACGCGCCCGCACGACCCCTACGAGTCCCCGACGGACACCGGCACGGACACGGACGTGGCCGTCGTCGGCAACGGGCCGGTCGGCGCGGCGCTGTCGGTGCTGCTCGCCCAGCGCGGGCTGCGCGTGACCGTCCTCGAACGCCGGCCCCGGCCGTACCTGCTGCCGCGGGCGACCAGCTTCGACGGGGAGACCGCGCGACTGCTCGCGGCCACGGGCGTCGGGGACCGGTTCGGCGAGATCACGGAGCCTGCCACCGGCTACCAGTGGCACACCGCGGCGGGCGAGACGCTGCTGGACATCGCCTTCTCCCCGACGGGGCGCTACGGCTGGCCGGACGCCAACACCATGCACCAGCCCGCGCTGGAGAGACTGCTCGCGGCCCGCGCCGCGGCGCTGCCCGGCGTCACGGTGCTGCGCGGGCACCGGGTCGTGGACCTCGCCGAGCGGGACGACCGGGTGTCGCTGACCGTCGAGACCGACGACGGAGCCGCCCGCACGGTCGACGCGCGCTGGGTCGTGGGCTGCGACGGCGCCAACAGCTTCGTGCGCGAGCACCTCGGCGTCCCCATGACCGACCTGGGGTTCTCCTACGAGTGGCTGCTGTGCGACGTCGAGCTGCGCGAACCGCGTGCGTTCACGCCCACCAACGTCCAGATCTGTGACCCGGCGCGGCCCACGACGCTCGTCGGCAGCGGGCCGGGGCACCGCCGCTGGGAGTTCATGCGGCTGCCGGGTGAGAGCAGCGCCGAGCTGAACCGTCCGGAGACCGCCTGGCGCCTGCTCAAGCCGTTCGGTGTCACTCCGGAGACGGCCACGCTGCTGCGCAGCACGACCTACATCTTCCGGGCCGCCTGGGCCGACGAGTGGCGCTCGGGCCGGGTCCTGCTGGCCGGGGACGCGGCCCACCTGATGCCGCCGTTCGCCGGGCAGGGCATGTGTTCCGGGCTCCGGGACGCGGCCAACCTGGCGTGGAAGCTGGACCTGACGCTGCGCGGCCTGGCCGACGCGTCGCTCCTCGACACCTACGCCGAGGAGCGGCGGCAGCACGTGAAGGAGTCGATCCTGTCGTCGGTGCAGCTCGGCCGGGTGATCTGTGTGACGGACCCGGCGGCCGCCGCGGAGCGGGACGCCACGGTCCTGGCGGGCCGGCGCGGTCGTACGGGGCCGGGGGCGCCGGATGCGGCGAAGCCGCTGTCGGCCGGACTGCTGCGGGCGCCCTCGGGCGCGCCGCGGGCACCGGCCGGCGAGGTGGTGCCGCAGTGGCGGGTGAGCACGGCGGACGGCACGGGCCTGTTCGACGCGGTCGTGGGGGGCGGCTTCGTGCTGCTCACCACGGACGATCCGCGCCCGGCGCTCGGGGAGGACCGGTGGTCCTTCCTGGCGGCCCTCGACACGCGTGTGGTGCGCCTGTCCCCGCCCGGTACGGTCCTGCCGCCCGAGGACACCGAGCCGGGCCTGACGGACGTCATCGACACGGACGGCTTCTACCGGGCGTACTTGGCCGAGCACGACGCGAGCGCACTCCTGGTCCGCCCGGACTACCACGTCTTCGGTGCCGCGCGCGGCACCGAGGACACCGCCGCGCTCGTCGACGGCCTGCGCGACCGGTTGGCGGCGGCCGTGCCGACGGGGGGACCGCACCGCGGGACCTGACCGGGGGCACCCGTGCCGGCGGCGCCTGCCGCGCTCGAGCACCTCGGCGTTCACCCGCTCACCCGCTCGCCCTCACGCGTGCGTCCGGCGGGCCAGTTCCACCGCTCCGCGCAGGGACGACAGGCCGCCCAGGGCGGCGGGGCGCGCGGTGAGGGGCGGGTGGCCCGGACGGGCGAGGCCGGCCAGGTGCTCGGTCAGGAGGGCGTCCAGGCCGGGCAGGCCGCTCGCGAAGCCGCCGCCGATCAGCAGCAGCCGCGGGTGGAGCAGTTCCTGGACGCCGGTCGCGGCCGCGGCCAGGGCCCGGCAGGTGCGGCGCAGGGCCGCCACCGCCCAGGGGGCCGCGTCCAGCCAGGCCTGCCGCAGCGCGTCGTAGTCGACGTCGCTCCCGCGCAGCCGGGCCGCGTGGCGGAGGGTGGCCGGGCCCGAGGCGATGGCCTGGAGGCAGCCCCGGCGTCCGCACACGCACCGCGGGCCGCCCAGGTCGACGACCGTGTGCCCGATCTCGAAGGAACCGCGGCCCAGCCCCGGGCAGAGGTCGCCGCGCAGGACGAGGCCGCCGCCGACACCCGTTCCGACCCCGATGTAGAGGAGGTCGGCGCAGTCGGCGGCCCGTGCCTCGGCGAGGGCGCCGAGGTCGCCGTCGTCCGCCCAGGCGACGGGCGTGCCCGGCAGCAGTGCGCGCAGCGCCGCGCCCAGGTCCGTGCCGGTCCACTCGGGCCGGCTCGGCCAGGCGGTGACCCGCTCGTCGGGTCCGACGGTCGCCGGTACGGCGACGCCCACCGCCCTCGGGGGCACGGCCAGCCGCTCGCTCAGCCCGCCGACGTGCGCGGCGAGTTGGGCGAGGTCGCGGTCGGCGCTGTGCCGCGGCTGCCAGGCGAAGACGGTCTCGGCCACGCACCGCGCGCCGGCCTCGGCCCGCAGGGCGACCTTGGTGCCCCCGATGTCGACGCCGAGGCAGGGCCCGTCCTCAGTCACCGGGCACGGAGGGGCACAGGGCCAGCAGGTCACCGGGGCGGGCCAGGACGATGTCGGGCCCTGCGGCGAGCAGTTCCTCGGCGTCGGACAGCGCCCACAGTGCGCCGGCCGAGGTCACGCCGGCGCCGTGGGCGCTGGCGATGTCGGTCGGCGCGTCACCGACCATGACGGCCTGCTCGGGCGTGAAGCCCATCAGGTCCAGGGCGTGCTCCACGATGTCCGGGGCCGGTTTGGGCCGGGCGACCTCGTCCGAGCCGATCACGTGGTCGAAGAAGGGCAGCAGCCCGAGCAGGCCGAGCAGCGACCGAGCCCGCTCCCCGCTCTTGCCGGTGGCCACGGCGAGCCGGTAGCCGCGTACCCGCAGGGTGGTGAGCAGCTCCACGACGCCGTCGAAGACCGGCACCTGGGAGGCGAGCCGGTAGCTCTCGCGGACGAAGGGCGCCTCCATCTCCAGGGGCAGGCCCATGATGCGCATGATGTCGGGGAAGAAGCGCCCCAGGTGGCGCCGGTACTCGTCGAACGGCGCGGGGCCGTCACCGACGACCTCCTTGTACGCGACGGCGAACGCCTCGTACATCACCGCGAAACTGTCGACGAGGACCCCGTCCAGGTCGAAGACCACGGCGCGTCCGACCGGCCGGAGCGTCCCCGTCGCCGGCGGGCCGGCGCCCGGGGCGGTGGGCCGCTGCGCGAGCCGCGCCGGTCCTGTCGAGATCGGTGATGTCACCGGCTTCCTCACCTTCTAGTGATGGGCGGGCACGGCGGTCTGCTCGTGCGCGCGGCGGGCCGCGGCGTAGAAGTCCTCGATGACGCGGACCGTCGTACGGGCCTCCTCGGCGGTCCTGCCGCGGTGGCCCGGGTCGGACAGGACGCCGGGGAGGACGTCCAGCTGCCGCCGGTACTCGGTGCCGATGGGCTCCTGGGGTACCGGCAGGGAGGTCGTGGTGCCCTCACGCGTCAGCGTCAGCCCGGCGTGGGGGTGGCGGTTGGGGCTGAAGCCGAACGTGCAGCGCAGTTCGGCGGTGGCGGCGCTGCCCGTCACCCGGATCCGGGTGACGTCCCGCGCCTGGTGCGACGCCCAGCCGGCGCGGAGGCCCACGGAGACGCCGTCGTCGCGGACGAGGAAGCCCCGGGCGGTGTCCTCGACATCCACGGCTCCGGCGGCAGGGGCGGGCGCCGCGTCCTGTCGCCAGGCGGCGCTCCAGGCACCGGTGTCCAGGAAGTCGTTGGAGGTGACGCCGAGGACCTGGGTGAAGCGGGCGGGGCCGAGCAGGGACGTGAGCGTGTCGAGCAGGTGCCAGCCCAGGTCGAAGAGGACGCCGCCGCCGGCCTTGCTGCGCTGGGTGAACCAGCCGCCGGCCTGCGGGATGCCCCGCGCCCGCACCCACGACAGGTCGACGTGGCGGATGCGGCCCAGGCCGGGCAGGAGGTTCGCCAGGGCGCCCACGTCCGCCCGGTGCGGGGCGGCGCTGCCGGCCAGCAGGGTGGCGCCGCCGTCCCGTTCGGCGGCGGCCAGGGTGTCGGCCTCGCGGGAGGTCAGGCACACCGGCTTCTCCAGGAAGACGCTCACGCCCCGGCGGAGCAGCCCGGCAGCCACGTCGGCGTGCAGGTGGTTGGGCACGGCTACGACGGCCAGGTCGACCGCGCGGGCGGTGAGCGCGTCCGCCGTCGGGTGCACGGGCACGTCCGGGGCCGCGTCGAGGGTGGTACCCGCCCGCGGGGCGGGGTCGACGACGGCGACCACGTCGAAGCCGGTGTGCTCGGTCAGGCGGGGCAGCCACAGCTCCCGCCCCGCCCAGCCGAGCCCGACGACGGCCGTCCTGATACTCATACGGCGGCCACGGCGTCCGCGATGATCTCCGCGGTCCGGTGCATGTCCTGTTCACCGGCGAGCAGGACGCGGTGGTGCAGCCAGACGCAGTCCCGGCTGATGGCCTCCGTGTGGGGGCAGCGTCCGGCGATCTGCTCCGGGGTCTCGTCCGGGGCGCCGGTCTCCCAGAAGGCGTCGGTGCGGTAGATCGCGCGGAAGGCGGCGAACGCCGGCACACCGGCCTCCACGAGCCGGTCGACCAGGGCGTTGCGGTCCTCCTCGCCGATCCCGGGGACGCGGAACATCGCCATGTAGTGCGAGGGGGAGTCGGCGCGGGCGTCGGGGCGCTGCGGGACGACGCCGTCGATGGCGTCGAGCAGCGGGGAGAGCACGGCCCAGCGCCGGCGGCGGGTGGCGATCTGCTGCTCCAGGCGGCTGAGCTGGGCGCGCAGTACGGCCGCGGAGAACTCATTGAGCCGCATGTTGGTGCCGGCGACCTGGTGCAGATAGCGGCGGTCGGTGCGCGGGCGTCCGCAGCTGTGCCGCAGGAACGCCGCCTCGTAGCTCTCCGTGTCGGGGAACAGGACGGCGCCGCCCTCGCCGGCGGTCATCAGCTTGCCGTTCTGGAAGCTGAACGCGGCGATGGTGCCGAGTTCGCCGACGCGCTTGCCCTGCCAGCGGGCGGCCTGGGCGTGGGCGGCGTCCTGGAGCAGCGGGACACCGGTGTCGGCGGAGAGCTTGGCCAGCGCGTCCATGTCGGCCAGGAAGCCCGCCATGTGCACGGGCATGATGGCCCGGGTGCGGGACGTCACGGCCGCCGCTGCCGCCGCCACGTCGATGTTGTAGGTGTCGGGTTCGACGTCCACGGGGACCGCGACCGCGCCGAGCCGCTGCACCGCCTGCGACGACGAGATGAAGGTGAAGGCCGGGACGACGACTTCGGTGCCCGGTCCCACCCCCATGACCTGGAGGGCCAGTTCCAGGGCGTGGGTTCCGTTGGTGACGGCCAGGGCGTGGGGGGCGCCGTGCAGTTCGGCGAACTCCCTCTCGAAGGAGTCGACTTCACTCCCGCCCATGCGCCACCACTGGCCCTGCTCGAGTGCGCGGATGAGACCTTCCCGCTCCTTTTCGTCGTACTGCGGCCACTGGGGGTATTCCGGCGCCTGTCGCACGTTCATGATTCTCCAAGAAACTGGATGTGGCTCGATTCCGAGGCACGGAACAGCTTTGACGGCGGTTTCCACATTAGGTTTTCGCCGGGGCCGTTACATCCCTCGGTCCGGTAGTGGTCGGCGTGCTTCAGCGAAGGTCGAAGAATTCCCGGTAGGAATTCAGTTGTCCCTCGAGCATGTGAATTCCGTGGTGGATCCGGTGTCCTCGTGCGGCGGCTTCGCGCAGCAGCCGTGTCTCGCGGGGTTTCATGATGATGTCGGCCACGACGCAGCCCGGTGGCAGGGGTTCGAGCGGGAAGGGCAGCGGATCGTGGGCGCGCAGTCCGAGCGGGGTGGCGTTGACCGCGATGTCGGTGTCCTCCAGCGTGGGTGCGGCGAGCGGGTGCACGCGGCCCGGCCAGAGCGCGTCGAGCCGGGCGGCCAGCGCGTCGAGCTTCGCGGTGTCGGTGTCGTGGACGAGCAGGTGCTCGACGCCGGCCGCGAGGAGCGCCGCGGCGATGGCGCTGCCCGCGCCGCCGGTGCCGACCAGTGCGGCCCTGCTGCCCCGGGGGTCGTGGCCGGCCGCGACGAGGCCCGCGACGAAGCCCGAGCCGTCGAAGTTCTCCGCGAGCCAGGTCCCGTCGGGCTCGCGGCGCAGCACGTTGGCGCTGCCGACGATGTCGACGGTCGGGCCGCACCGGTCGGCGAGGCTCCGGACGGCCACCTTGTGCGGCACGGTGACGAACAGGCCGTCGAGGTTCTCCACGCGTTGCAGGCCGCGTACGACGGTCTCCAGGTGCGGGGGCCGGGCGTGCACCGGGACGACCACGGCGTCGCGGTGCAGGGCGGCGAGCAGGGGGTTGATCAGCGCGGGCGCCTGGACCTGGGCGACGGGGTCGCCGAGGACGGCGTACAGCCGGGTGGTGCCGCCGATGGGCGCGGCTGGGGTCGGTGCGGTCATCGTGGTCCTTCCTCGCGGTGGGCGGCGGCGCCGGCTGCCAGCCGGGCCACGAGGTGGGCGAGTTCGCGTGCCTGGTCCGCGTTGAGGCGGGGGTCGCAGGCGGTGCGGTAGCGGTCGGGCAGGTCGCTCTCCGCCGGGCCTCCGGTGCCGCCGACGCACTCGGTGACGGGGTCGCCGGTGACTTCGAGGTGGACGCCGCCGGGGTGGGTGCCGAGCGCCCGGTGCACGTCGAAGAAGCCGGTGATCTCGTCGGCGATCGCGTTCCAGTGCCGGGTCTTGTGGCCGCCCGCCGTGGTGTAGGTGTTGCCGTGCATCGGGTCGCACTGCCAGATCACCTGGTGGCCGTCGGCGGTGACCTTCTCGACGATCGGCGGCAGCACGTCCCGGACCCGGGTGTGCCCCATGCGGCTGATCAGCGTGAGCCGACCGGGTTCGGCGTGCGGGTCCAGGCGGCGCACGTAGGCTGCGGCCTGCTCCGGGGTGGTGCCAGGGCCGATCTTCAGGCCGAGGGGGTTGGAGAGGAGTTCCGCGAACGCGATGTGCGCGCCGTCGGGCTCGCGGGTGCGTTCGCCGATCCACAGGAAGTGGCCGAGCCCGCTGGCCAGGCGGGGTTCGGGGCCGTTGGTGTCGGCGCGCAGCGAGGACCGCTCGTAGTCGAGGAGCAGCGCCTCGTGGCCGACGTAGACGTCGCCCCGGCCGGTCCTGCGGACCAGCGCCATCGTGCGGACGGCCTCGGCGTGGACGCGCAGCATCCGGCCGGGGTCGGGGGTGCGGGCGGCCCTGTTGGGCTCGGCGGAGTTGACCATGTCACCGCGGTAGGCGGGCAGCCCTTGGGCGTCGACGGCCCGGGAGCGGGGCTTGGCGTACTGGCCGGCCATGCGGGCGATTCTGACGACGGGCAGTCCGGTGCGGCGGGTGAGCACGTCGGCCATCTCCGCCAGCGTGCGCAGGTTGGCCCGCTGGTGGGCCCGCGTGTTCTCGGCGAAGGCCTCGGCGCAGTCGCCGGCCTGGAGGAGGAACGCCTCGCCCCGGGCGACCGCGGCGAGTTCCGCGCGCAGGCGGGCCGTCTCGGCCGGCGTGACGACGGGCGCGGCGCGGCCGAGCAGGGCGGTGATCCGCTCGGCGTGGGCCGGGTCGGGCCAGTGCGGCTGCTGTGCGGCGGGCCGCGCCAGGGCATCGGCAAGCCTGCCGCCGAGCGGGCTGCCGACGAGGGCGGCCGGGTCGTGGGTGGGGGCCGGGGCGCCCGGGAGGGCGGTGTCGCCGGTGGGGGTGGCCGGGGTTTCGGCGGGAGGCGCCTCGTCGGCGGGGGTGGGCGCCGCGGTGCCGGGCGGCCACTGGGTCGGCTGCCTCATGAGCGTGCCGTGTCCGGCGTGGCCGCGGGCTGGGCGTCGCCGACGAGTTCGGCCAGGGGCGCCCTGGGCATCCGGTCGAGGACGCGCGTGACCAGCTCGGGCGGTACGTCGTACACGAGTTCCACACCCTTCGGACCGTCGAGGACGAACGTGAGTCCGCTGAGCGCCTTCTTGTCGTGCCGCATCAGCCGTACCAGTTCCGCGGGTTCGGTCTCGGCGGGCAACGCGGCGGGCAGCCCGTAGGCGCGGACGACGTCGTGGTGTTCCGCCACCCGTTCCCCGCCGATCCGGCCGAGGGCGCCGGCGAGGCGTCCCGCGAAGACCGTGCCGACGGCCACCGCCTCGCCGTGGCGCAGGGCGAACCCGGTCGCCAGTTCCAGCGCGTGGCCCAGTGTGTGGCCGTAGTTGAGGATGTGCCGTGGTCCGGCGTCCCGCTCGTCGGCCTCCACGACGCGGGCCTTGAGGGCCACGCTCGCGGCGATCTGCTCGGCGGGCGGCAGGGCGCGCAGGTCCGGCGCGCCGATGAAGTGGCAGCGGGCGATCTCGCCGTAGCCGTTGAGCAGTTCCCGCCGCGGCAGGGTGGACAGGTAGTCCGTGTCGCACAGCACCGCGCTCGGCTGCCAGTACGCGCCGACCAGGTTCTTCCCGGCGGGCAGGTTGACCGCGGTCTTCCCGCCGACGCTCGCGTCCACCTGGGCCAGCAGCGTGGTGGGCAGGTGGACGACCGCGACGCCGCGGTGGTAGAGGGCGGCGGCGAGTCCGACCACGTCGGTGGTGGTTCCGCCGCCGCACGAGACGACGACGTCCGACCGGGTGAGGCCGAACCGTACGAACTCGCCGCACAGCCGCTCCACGGTGCCGAGCGTCTTGGCCCGTTCCCCGTCGCGTGCCGGAAGGAACAGGGTGTCCACACCGGTGTCGGGCACCCATTCCCGCGGGCGGGCCGACACGACGACCGCCCGTCCGGCGCCCAGCCGCCCGACGACCTCGGCGAGCGACGTACGCACCCCGGGACCGATGAGGACGTCGTAGGAATGGTCTTTCAGGCGCAGCGGAATGGATGCCATCACCGTTCCCTACCGGCCCGCCGTCACCCGGCGGACGCGTGCCTCGGACCGCTCCTTGCGGTCGAGTTCGTCCAGGTGCGGGTAGGACGGGCAGCCGTAGACCCGCTGGAACGGCTCGAAGGTGTCCCACTCCTTGCGACGCCGCATCTCCTGGGCCACCGAGTTGTGCTCGCTCCAGAAGTCGCCCCCGATCAGCCGCATGAGGTACTTCTCCAGGGTTTCGCGGTCGGTGGAGCGGGCGGCGTCGGCGGCCATGGCGACCAGTTCGCCGTCGTAGTAGGAGTGGATGAGCCGGATGTAGGTGTCGTAACCGGTCTTGAAGTAGTTGGAGTACCGCTCCAGCAGGCGGTCCTCGGCCGACGGGTCGGCCAGCACCTCGCCGAGCGTCTCGGCGGCGCGGACGGCGGTGGCCGTCGCCACGAGGACGCCGCCGGAGAACATCGGGTCGCCGAAGCAGCCGGCGTCGCCGACCATGAGCCAGCCGGGGCCGGTGACCGTGTCGGTGTGGTAGCAGTAGTCGGTCTCGACCTTGAGGTCCATCGAGGGGCGGGTGCCGGTCAGGCGGGCGACGATCCTGGGGACGCGGGCCAGGTGCTCGTCGAACCGCTCCTGCGTCGTCGCCCCGCGCAGCACGTCGCGCGGCATGACCGTGCCGACGCTGATGGTGTCCTTGGTCAGCGGGATCGCCCAGACCCAGCCGTCGTCGTGGGCGCCGACCTGGATGTCGCCCTCGACACCGGGGTTGTGACGCTCGTCGAGGCCGCTGTAGTGGCGGAACACGGCGACCATGCGGAGCTTCTCGAGGGTCTTGCGCAGCCCGAAGCGGTTGGCGATCCGCCCGGAACGGCCGCTGGCGTCGACCACGTAGGCGGAGCGCACCTCGTGGCTCTCGCCGTCGCGCTCGTAGCGGACGCCGACCATCCGGTCACCGTCCATGAGCAGCTCGTTGACGTTCGCACCGAACAGGACGCGCGCGCCGGCGGCCTCGGCCTGATCGGCGAGCATCCGGTCGAACTTGGCGCGCTCGACCTGGAAGGCGTTGTCGTGCCGGCCCACGCCCTGCTTGGTGAAGTCCGCGCGGAAGACGCCCTCGAAGAACTTCTTCTCCGTCGGGTCGATGAACTCGCCGCCGAACTTGGGCACGTAGCCCTGGGCCGCGACCGTCTCCCGCAGTCCGATCCGCTCGAACAGGCCCATCATGTACGGCAGCAGGGACTCGCCGATATGGAAGCGTGAACTCAGCTCCTTCTCCAGGAGCACCACGGAGTGCCCCTGTTTGGCGAGCACGTAGGCGCAGACCGAACCGGCCGGCCCTCCGCCGATCACGACCACATCGGCTGTTTCCTTCGCCATCTTCTTCCCTCTCTGGTGCGCAGTCCGGTGCGAACGTGTGTGTCCGCAGTGCTGGGTGCGGGAGTACTGGGTGCGGGAGTGCTGGGTACGGGAGTACTGGGTACGGGAGTACTGGGTGGGGAGTGCCCGGTGACGGCATGCGGTTCGGCTCAGCCGAATGCGTCGGACAGCAGGTGGGAGACCAGCCGCTGGTGCTCGTCGTCGTCCGTGATCGTGCGGGTCTCCTCGCGGCCGTCCCGGACCGTCAGGTAGCGGCGTCCTTTCAGGACGGCCTGACCGTTGTCGAGCGTGCGGCCGCACAGGATGTTCCGGCCGTCCCGCGGCCCGGTGTCCGCGGCGATCTCCCGGACCAGGAACTCCTCCATTTCCTTCCAGTCGCTCCACTGCCGGGCCTCCGGCGTGAAGGTGTAGACGACGCTCCACCGCGTGATCCTTCCCCGGCGCTGTAGAGCGGTCCTGGATCCGCGGTCGACCAGGCGGTACTGGCAGCCGTACTGGCTCTGCACCGCGTCGGTGACCAGCAGCGGCTCCACGTAGGAGGGGCCGGGGTAGCCGACGTCCACGAGCCAGTCGGCGCCGTCCAGGGCGACGCGGTGGAACATGTGCTCCACGTCGAGCCCGGACGCCTCCCGTCCCTCCGCGGTGCTGGCCGCCAGCAGGGTGACGTCATATCCGAGTTCCGTCAGCAGCCGGGAGAACAGCCGGTTGAGCTGGAAGCACGTGCCGCCCCGCCCCTGGATGACGCACGTCTCGAACGTGGCGTCCTCGTCGAGGTCGACGAGCCGCACGCCGTCCGCGAAGTCCTGGGTGGCCCCGTTGTACGGGATCGCCATGAGGTGGTCGCGGTGCAGCTTGCGCAGCGTCGCGATGTCCACACCGGTCTCTCCGGCACAGCCGATCCGCGCCAGGTACCTGTCCACGTCGAACACTTGCGTCACCTTCTCTCGGAGTGGGTTCGCCGCGTCACACGGAGACCGCTACGGGGCCCGCGACCGGGGGTGCCGCCTGTTCGCCGCACACGAGCCGGTGCAGATAGCCGGCGAGCGACGCTGCCGTCGGGTGGTCGAAGACCAGGTGGGGCGGGAGTTTGCGCTCGGTGAGGTCACGGAGCCGGTTGCGCAGTTCGATGGAGGTGAGGGAGTCGAAGCCGACCTCGAACAGCCCCTGGTCCGCGTCGATGCGGAACGTGGCGCTGTGCCCCAGCACCGCGGCCACCTGGTCGCGGACCACGTCGAGCAGCAGCTCGGCCTGCTCGGAGGCCGGGAGTGCGGCCAGCCGCTCGGACAGGGCCTTGCCCTGGTCGCCGACGCTCGCCGTGTGGGCCGTCTGCCGGCCGGCGCGGACCAGGCCGCGCAGCAGGGGCGGGACTCCCCCGCCGTCCGTGGCCCGGGTGCGCAGCGACGCCAGGTCCAGTTTGGCGGGCACGAGCTGCGCCTGCCCGGACCGCACGGCGGCGTCGAACAGTTCCATGCCTTCGGCCGGGGTGATCGCCTGGAGGCCGCCGCGCCGGTTCATCCGGGAGCGGGTGAGTTCGTCGGTGTTCGCCGCCATGCCGCTGGTCTGCTCCCACAGGCCCCAGGCCAGCGACAGCCCCGGCAGACCCGCGGCCCGCCGGGCGGCCATCAGACCGTCCAGGTAGGCGTTGGCCGCCGCATAACTGCCGCTGCCCGCGCCCATGAACACCGCCGAGACGGACGAGTAGACGACGAACGCGTCCAGATCCAGGTCCCGGGTCAGCTCGTCGAGGTGCCGCACGGCGTCCACCTTCGGCGCGAACACCCGCGCCAGCCGCTTCGGGGTCAGCGCCCCGATGACACCGTCGTCGGTCACGCCCGCGGTGTGGACGACCCCGCGCAGGGGGTGCGCGTCGGGCACGGTGGCGAGGAGGGCCTCGACCTGAGCGCGGTCGGACACGTCACAGGCGACGACCTCCACGGCCGCCCCCAGTTCGGTCAGCTCGGCCGCCAGCTCCTGCGCACCCTCGGCGTCCGGGCCCCGGCGGCTGGCCAGAACCAGATGCCGCACGCCGTGCCGGGACACCAGATGCCGGGCCACCAGACCGCCCAGCGAACCGGCACCCGAGACCAGAACCGTCCCTTCCGGTCCGAACGCCGTGTCCGGGCCGGTGCCCTGGACACCGGCCCGGACGAGCCGGGGCACCGAGAGCACCCCGCCGCGGACCGCCACCTGCGGCTCGCCGCCGGCCAGCGCCACGCCCAGCGCGGTCACCGCCGCCTCGACGGGGGTCGCGCCGGCCGTCATCGCCGGGTCGGTCGCTGCGGCCTCTGCGGCCTCTGCGGCCTCTGCGGCCTCCTCGGGCGAATGGGCCGGGTCAGTCGCTTGGGTCGCTTCGGTCGCTCGGGCCGGGTCCGTGTCGATGAGGAGGATGCGGTCCGGGTTCTCGGCCTGCGCGGCGCGCACGAGGCCCCACACCGCCGACCCCGCCGGATCGGTCACCGTCTCCTCGCCGCCGGCGGGCACCGCGCCCCGGGTCACCACGGCCAGCCGCGTCTCTTCCAGGCCGGGCCCGTCCAGCCAGCACTGCACGGCCTCCAGCACCCGGGTGGCCAGGTCCAGCGCCGCGTCGTCGCCCTCACCGCCGATGGCTTCGAGGACCGCCAGGGCAGGTGCCGGGGCACCCGATTCCACGTCGTCGGCCAGGGTGGCCACCTCTTCCGCGGTGGACACCGGAGACCAGGACGGCACGGTCTCCGTGCCCAGGAGCGGCAGCAGCTCGGTCCACTCCACCCGGAACAGCGAGTCGGCCCGGGTGGTGCCCGCCGCCGTCTCGAGCTGGTCGGCGGAGACCACCCGGGACACCAGGGAGTCCATCGTCACGACCATCGCGCCGGTCTCGTCCGCCGCGGCCAGCGACAGCGCGTCGTGCTCGGGCCGCGCGATGCGCACCCGCAGGACCGAGGCTCCCGCGGCGTGCAGCACCAGGCCGTTCCACGCGAACGGCAGCCGCAGCTCGGGCCCGCCCGGCACCGCGTCGGCCGCACCGTGGCCCGCGTCCGCCCCGGCGATCTGGAGCAGCGGCGAGTGCAGAGCGGCGTCGAGAAGCGCGGGGTGGATACCGAACCGGGCGGCGTCCGCGCGGTGCTCCTCGGGCAGGGCGACCTCGGCGAAGATCTCGTCGCCGCGCCGCCACAGGGCGCGCACGCCCTGGAACGCCGGGCCGTACCCGTAACCCACCTCGGTGAGCAGACCGTACCCACCGGCCACGTCCACCGGCTGCGCCCCCGGGGGCGGCCAGGCGGCGAAGTCGAACTCGACGGCACGGGAGCCAGGTTGGGGTGCGCCGGCCAGCATGCCGGTGGCGTGCCGCGTCCAGGCGTCCGCACCGCTCCGCAGGGAGCCGGCGTCTTCGGGCCGCGAGTAGACGTCCACGGTGCGTGCGCCGTTCTCGCCCGGTGCGCCCACGGCGACCTGGACGCGCACCCCGCCGTGCTCCGGCACCACCAGCGGCGCCTCGATGACCAGTTCCTCCAGCACCCCGCAGCCGGCCTCGTCACCGGCCCGCACCGCCAGCTCCACCAGTCCGGTACCGGGGACGAGTACGACACCGCCGACCCTGTGGTCGGCCAGCCAGGGCTGCGACTTCAGCGACAGCCGTGAGGTGAACACCAGCCCGTCGGAGTACGGCAGCTCCACCATCGCGCCGAGCAGCGGGTGATCGGTACCGGCCAGTCCGAGGCTGGTGGCGTCGACGGGGCCGGCATCGGTGGCCCGGAGCCAGTAGTGCTGGTGGTCGAAGGCGTACGTCGGCAGGTCCACGTCCAGAGAGGTGGCCCCGGCCGGGAGTACGCCGGTCCAGTCGACGGTGATCCCGCGCACGAACAGCTCGGCCATCGAGGCCAGCAGCCGACGCAGACCCCCGTCGTCCCGGCGCAGCGAACCGGTGACCACGGCATCGGTGCCGTCACCACCGTCGTCCAGGATCTCCGTGATCGGCTGGACCAGCACCGGGTGCGCGCTGACCTCCACGAACGTCCGGTGGCCCTGGCTCATCAGGTCGGTCACGGCGGGACCGAAGCCGACCTGGCCCCGCAGGTTGCGGTACCAGTACGCGCCGTCCAGGACACCCGCCTGGTCCACCCACTCTCCGGTCACCGTCGAGTAGAACGGCACCATCGGCGCCTGCGCGTTCACCCCGGCGAGCGTGTCGGCGAGGATCTCGCGGATGTCCTCCACGTGCCGGGTGTGCGAGGCGTAGTCCACCGCCACCCGCCGCACACGGACACCGTCCGCCGACAGTGCCTCCAGTGCCTCGTCCAGCGCCTCCGCATCACCCGCGATCACGACGGAGGACGGACCGTTGACAGCCGCCACCTCCACGCGATCCGCC
>BNBX01000018.1 GCA_014656175.1 Streptomyces werraensis | reverse complement strand
CTGACGGAGCAGCGTGTGTGGCCGGAGGTGGGTCGTGCGCGTCGGGCGGGTGTGTCGTCGTTCGGGGTGAGCGGGACCAACGCGCACGTGATCCTGGAGCAGGCGCCGGCCGTCGAGGCGGTCGGGGAGCCGGCCGTGGTGCGTGACCTGCCGGTGGTCCCGCTGGTGGTCAGCGCCAAGTCCCGGGAAGCCCTCCGGGAACAGCAGGCACGCGTGCGCGCCCTCCTGGACCAGGAGGACCTCTCCCCACGCCCGCTCGACGTGGCCTACAGCCTCGCCACCGGACGCTCCGCCCTCGAACACCGCTCGGTGACGCTGGACCAGGTCACAGTGGAAGGCGTGGTCCCGGAGTCCCCCGGACAGACGGTGCTGATGTTCCCCGGTCAGGGGACGCAGTGGGCGGGGATGGGCCGGGAACTGCTGGACACCGCCCCGGTGTTCGCGGCGCGTATGGCGGAGTGTGCGGGGGCGTTGGCGCCGTTCGTGGACTTCGATCCCGTCGAAGTGCTGCGTTCCGGTGCGGCGTTGGAGCGGGTGGAGGTGATCCAGCCGGTCACCTGGGCGGTGATGGTGTCGCTGGCCGAGTTGTGGCGGTCGTTGGGTGTGGTGCCGGACGCGGTGGTGGGGCATTCACAGGGCGAGATAGCCGCTGCCGCGGTCAGTGGTGCGCTGTCGTTGGAGGACGCGGCGCGTGTCGTCGCTCTGCGGGCGCAGGTGATCGGCCGGGAGCTGGCTGGTCTGGGCGGTATGGCGTCGGTGTCGCTGCCGCGTGCGGACGTCGAGGCGCGCCTGGCCGCCGGCTGGGAAGGCCGGTTGGATGTGGCTGCGGTGAACGGCCCTTCCAGCACGGTCGTCGCCGGGGACGCGGATGCGGTCGTGGAGTTCGTGGAGGCCTGCCGGGCCGAGAAGATCCGCGCTCGTCAGGTTCCCGTGGACTACGCCTCGCACTCCGCACATGTGGAGCGGATCGAGGCGGAGCTTCTCGAGGTCCTCGCCCCGATCACCCCGCGCCGGGCGCGTATCCCGTTCTACTCGACCGTCGATGCCGCCCCGGCGGACACCGCGACCCTCGACGCGGGCTACTGGTACCGCAATCTGCGCCACACCGTCCGCTTCGAGGAGACCGTCCGGCTGCTCACGTCCAAGGGCTTCGGCACCTTCGTGGAGTCCAGCGCGCACCCCGTGCTCACGATGGGCGTGCAGGAGACGGCCGACGTGACGGCCGTCGGATCGCTCCGCCGCGACGAGGGCGGACTGGCCCGCTTCCTCACCTCGGCCGCCGAACTCTTCGTCCACGGAACGCCCGTCGGCTGGGCCGCCCTCTTCGACGGCACCGGCGCCCGGCACGTCGACCTGCCCACCTACCCCTTCCAGCACCAGCACTACTGGCTGGAATCCGGCACGCCGGAGAACGACTCGCTCACCTACCGCGTCCAGTGGAAGGCCCTCGGTGTCGACGAGGGCGCCACGCGGATGTCCGGGCGCTGGCTGCTCGTACTGCCCGAAGGGCCCGCCGGGGAGGCCGCCGCCGACGCCGCCCGGCAGCACCTGGCCGCCCGCGGAGCGGTCGTGGAGTCGCTCGCCGTCAGCCCGGCCGCCACCGACCGGTCCCTGCTGCGCGCCCGGCTCGCCGAGACGGCCGACCGTCCCGGTGCCGAACCACTGACCGGCATCCTGTCCCTGCTCTCCCTCGCCGAGGGCGAGCACCCCGACCACCCGGCCGTACCGCTCGGGCTCGCCGCCACCCTCACCCTCGCCCAGGCCACCGCCGACGCGGGCACCGGGGCGCGGCTCTGGGCCGTCACCGAAGGCGCCGTGACGGTGACCGCCAGCGAGGTGCCGTCCCCCGCCCAGGCTCAGGTCTGGGGCCTGGGCCGAGTCGCCGCCCTCGAACTGCCCACCCTGTGGGGCGGACTGGCCGACCTGCCCGCCGGCGGAGCGGCCGACGCCCGCTCCTGGCAGCAGCTCGCCGTCCTGCTGTCCGCACCCGGCACCGACGACCAGGTGGCCGTCCGCGGCTCCGGCATCTTCGGCCGCCGCATCGTCCACGCCCCGCTCGCCCCGACCGGCGGTACGCGGCCCACGCACGGCACCGCGCTCGTCGTCGGCGACATCGCGGGCGTCGCCGAGCCACTGGCCCGCCGCCTGCTCGCCTCCGGCACCGCGCACGTCGTCCTCGCCGGACTCACCGGCGCCGTCGCGGACGACCTCGCCGACCTCGCCGACCGCGCCACCGTCACGCCCTGCGACCTGACCGACGACCGCGCCCTCGGTGAACTCCTCACCCGGCACACCCCGTCCGCCGTCTACGTCGCCCCGCCCGCCGCGCCGCCGACCACGCTCACCGCGACCACGATGGAGGGCTTCGCCGCCGCCGTCGCCGCCAAGACGGACCTGCCCACCCGTGTGGACGGACTCCTCGCCGGCAGCGAACTGGACGCGTTCGTCGTGTTCTCCTCCGTCGCGGGCGTCTGGGGCGGCGCCGGCCAGGGCGGCTACGCGGCCGGAACCGCGTACCTGGACGCGTTCGCACAGACCCGCCGGGCCGTGGGCCTGGCCGCCACCTCGGTGGCCTGGACCCCCTGGCGGAACACCTCCGGCGTCCTGGCCGGACACCTCGCGCGCACCGGCCTGTCCCTGCTCGCCCCCGAGCGGGCCCTGGACGCCCTCGACGCCGTCCTCGGCCGCGACGAGACCGGCATCGCGGTCGCGGACGTCGACTGGAGCCGCTTCGAACCCGCCTACACCGCCGCCCGGCCCTGCGCCCTCCTCGACGAACTGCCCGAGGTACGGCGGGCGCGCCACGAGGAACGGGCCGCCACCGACCGCGAGGACGGGGCCACCGGACTCGCGGCCGTCCTGCGCGGCAAGTCCGACCAGGAGCAGGAACGGGAACTGCTGCGGCTGGTGCGCACCCACGTCGCCGCGGCCCTCGGACACACCGACGCCGACGGCATCGCCCCCGACCGGGCCTTCCGCGCCCTCGGTTTCAACTCCGTCACCGCCGTCGAACTGCGCAACAGGCTGCGCGAGGCCACCGGCCTGCACCTCGCCGCCTCCCTCGTCTTCGACCACCCGAACCCCGCCGCGGTCGCCCGCCACCTGAAGGAGCTGGCCACCGGCACGGGCACCGACCGGTCCGCCGACGCGCCCTTCGCCCTCGCGCCCGCCGACCGCGCCGGCGAGCCCATCGCCATCGTCGGCATGGCCTGCCGCTTCCCCGGCGGCGTCAGCACCCCCGGAGAGCTGTGGCGGCTCGTCCTCGACGGCGGCGACGCCGTCACCCCCTTCCCCACCAACCGCGGCTGGGACCTCGACGGCCTCTACGACCCCGACCCGGAGGCCAAGGGCCGCACCTACGTCCGCGAGGGCGGCTTCCTGCCCGAGGCACCCGACTTCGACCCGGAGTTCTTCGGCATATCGCCCCGCGAGGCCCTCGCCATGGACCCCCAGCAGCGGCTGCTGCTGGAAACGTCCTGGGAGGCGTTGGAACGTGCCGGACTCGACCCCGCCCACCTGCGCGGCAGCCGCACCGGCGTCTTCATCGGCACCAACGGCCAGCACTACATGCCGCTCCTCCAGAACGGCGACGAGGACTTCGACGGCTACCTCGGCACCGGCAACTCCGCCAGCGTCATGTCCGGCCGCCTCTCCTACGTCTTCGGGCTGGAAGGCCCCGCCGTCACCGTGGACACCGCCTGCTCGGCGTCCCTGGTCGCCCTGCACCTGGCCGTGCAGTCGCTGCGCCGCGGCGAATGCGGCATGGCCCTCGTCGGCGGCGCCACCGTCATGTCCACACCGGAGATGCTGGTCGAGTTCTCCCGCCAGCGCGTCATGTCACCCACCGGCCGCTCCCGGGCCTTCGCCGCCGGAGCCGACGGCGTCGCCCTCGGCGAAGGCGCCGGCACCCTGCTCGTGGAGCGGCTCTCCGACGCCGTACGCAACAACCACCCCGTGCTCGCCGTCATCCGCGGCTCCGCCGTCAACCAGGACGGCGCCAGCAACGGCCTGACCGCCCCCAGCGGCCCCTCCCAGATCCGGGTCATCCGCCAGGCCCTCGCCGACGCGGGCCTGCGACCGTCGGACGTAGACGCCGTGGAGGCGCACGGCACCGGCACCGAACTCGGCGACCCCATCGAAGCGCAGGCGCTCCTGGCCACCTACGGCGCCGAGCGCCCCGCAGGCGACCCGCTGTGGCTCGGATCGGTGAAGTCCAACCTCGGCCACACCCAGGCCGCCGCCGGCGTCGCCGGCGTCATCAAGATGGTGCTCGCCCTGCGCGGCGGCGTACTGCCGCGCACCCTGCACGTCGACGAGCCCACCCCCCGCGTCGACTGGACCGCGGGCGCCGTGTCCCTGCTCACCGACGACGTGGCCTGGCCCGAGCGGGACACCCCGCGCCGCGCCGGCGTCTCCGCCTTCGGCATCAGCGGCACCAACGCCCACGTCGTCCTCGAAGAGGCCCCCCGTCCCGAGCCGCGGCCCGACGCCGCCGGCCCCGGCCGGGACGACGACACCGACTGGTGGTCGGAGGTCACCGTCCCGCTGCTGTTCTCCGCCCGCAACGAATCCGCGCTGCGCGCCCAGGCGGCCCGGCTGCGCGCCGGACTGATCGAACACCCCGACACCCACCCCGCCGACGCCGGCTACACCCTGATGACCGCGCGCTCCCGCTTCGAGCACCGGGCCGCCGTCATCGGCGAGAGCCGCGAGGAACTCCTCGACGCCCTCAACTGCCTCGCCCAGGACCGCCCGCACCCCGTCGTGCTGCGCGGCACCGCCGGGCCCGGCGACCGGATCGTGTTCGTCTTCCCCGGGCAGGGCTCCCAGTGGGCGGCGATGGCCGAAGGACTGCTGGAACGCTCCGCCGCCTTCCGCGCGAGTGTGCGGGAGTGCGACGAGGCGCTGCGCGCCCACCTCGACTGGTCCGTGCTGGACGTCCTGCGGCAGGTGCCCGGCGCCCCCTCCACGGCCCGCGTCGACGTGGTCCAGCCGGTGCTGTTCACCATGATGGTGTCGCTGGCCGCCACCTGGCGCTCCCTGGGCGTGCACCCCTCGGCCGTCGTCGGCCACTCCCAGGGCGAGATCGCCGCCGCGTACGTCGCCGGCGGCCTTACCCTCGACGACGCCGCCCGCATCGTGGCCCTGCGCAGCCAGGCCTGGCTGACCCTGGCCGGGCAGGGCGGCATGATCGCCGCGTCCCTGTCCGCAGGGGACCTCCGGGCCCGCCTCGCCCGCTTCGGCGACCGGCTCTCCGTGGCCGCCGTCAACAGCCCCCACACCGCCGCCGTCGCCGGCGAACCCGGGGCGCTGAAGGAACTCCTCGACGAACTCGCCGCCGACGGCGTCCACGCCCGGCCCATCCCCGGCGTCGACACCGCCGGTCACTCCGCGCAGGTCGACGCCCTCAAGGACCACCTCCTGGAGGTCCTCGCCCCCGTCGCGCCCCGCAGCGGCGACATCCCGTTCTACTCCACCGTCACCGGCGGTCTGCTGGACACCGCCGCACTGGACAGCGGCTACTGGTACCGCAACATGCGCGACCCGGTGGAGTTCGAGGCCGCCACCCGCGCCCTCGTCGCCGACGGCCACGAGGTGTTCCTGGAGCCCAGCCCGCACCCCATGCTGGCCGCCTCCCTCCAGGAGACGGTCGCGGACTGCGGCGCCCGCGCCTCCGTCCTCGGCACCCTGCGCCGCGAGAAGGGCGGCGCCCGCTGGTTCGCCGCGGCCCTCGGCACCGCCCACGTCAGCGGCGTCGAGATCGATGCCGACGCCCTCTTCGGCACCGGCTCCCGCCGCGTCGAACTGCCCACCTACCCCTTCCAGCGGGAGCGGTACTGGTACAGCGCCCCGGCCCGGCGCGGCGACCTGTCCGCCGTAGGCCTGCGCGAAGCGGCCCACCCGCTGCTCGGCACCGGCGTGGAACTGCCCGAGTCGGGCTCCGTCGTCTACACCGCGCGCCTGGGCGCCGACACCCAGCCCTGGCTGGCCGACCACGCCCTGCTGGGCACCGCCCTGCTGCCCGGCGCGGCCCTCATGGACCTCGCCGGCTGGGCCGGACGGCAGTCCGGCTGCGCCCGCACCGACGAACTGATCCTCCAGGCACCCGTCGCGCTGCCCGACACCGGCGCCCTGGAACTGCGGCTCCTGGTCGCCGCCGCCGACGAGGACGGACGGCGCACCCTCACCGTCCACTCCCGCGAGTCCGGCGCCGCCCCCGGCACCCCCTGGACCCGGCACGCCGAAGCCGTCGTCGCCCCCGCGCCCGCCGCCGCACCGCCGGCCCCCGCGCCGGCCCCTTGGCCGCCGACCGCCGCGGCCCCCGCACGGCACACCGAACCAGCCGCCTTCTACGCGGAGTTCGCCGACCGCGGTTACGACTACGGGCCGGCCTTCCGCGGTTACCGCGCGGGCTGGACGGACGGCGACACCGTGCACGCCGACGTGCACCTGCCCGAACAGGCCACCGGCACCGGCTACGGACTGCACCCCGCCCTCCTCGACGCCGCCCTGCAGGCCATGAGCCTGGGCCGGTTCTTCCCCGAGGACGGGCTCACCCGCATGCCGTTCGCCGTGCGCGGCGTGACCCTGCACACCGAGGGCGCCGCCCGCCTGCGCGTCACGATCCGCCCCGCCGGAGAGGAGGCCGTCTCCCTGCACGCCACCGACGACAGCGGACGGCCCGTCCTGGACATCGAGGAACTGCTGGTCCGCACCGTCTCCGACGCCCAACTGGCCGCCGCGTCGGCCGGCCGGGCCGGACACCACGGCTCCCTGTACGAGGTGGACTGGCCGACGCTGCCCGTCCCCGCCGCGCCGCCCGTGCGCCGCCTCGCGGTCGTCGGCGAGGACCACGCCAAGGTGCTCGCCGCGCTGGAGGCCGCCGGCCATGACGGCGACTGGTATCCCGACCTGGCCGCGCTGCTCGCCGCCACGGGGACCGGACCCGCCCCCGACACCGTGGCCATCTCCTTCCCGCAGCACCCCTGCCCCGACGCCGCGGCCGCCCACGCCACCGCCCACCGGGCCCTGGACCTGGCCCAGAGCTGGCTGGCGGCCGGAGACCGGCTCGCCGGCACCACCCTCGCCCTGATCACCCGCGGAGCGGTGGCAACCGCCGCCGACGAACAGGTCGGCGACCCGGTCGCGGCCACCGTGTGGGGCCTGATCCGCTCCGCCCAGTCCGAGGAACCCGGCCGCTTCGCCCTCCTCGACGTCCTCGACGTCGACCACCCCGACACCCTCAAGGGCACCACCCTGGCCGCCGCCCTCGCCTGCGGCGAATCCCAGGCCGCCGTCCGCGGCAGCACCGTCCGCGTCCCACGGCTCGCCCGCGCCGCCGACGCCACCGCACGCGGCGACCTGCTGCTGCCCCCGGCCGACAGCACCGCCTGGCGGCTCGCCACCACCGGCACCGGCACCCTGGAGGGCCTGCGCCTGACCGACGCCCCCGACACCCTCGCCGCCCTCGAACCCGGACAGGTGCGCATCGCCGTACGCGCCGCCGGCGTCAACTTCCGCGACACCCTCATCGCGCTCGGCATGTACCCGGGCGACGCCGTCATGGGCGCCGAGGGCGCGGGCATCGTCACCGAGACCGGACCCGGCGTCACCCACCTGGCCCCCGGCGACCGCGTCCTCGGCATGTGGACCGGCGGCTTCGGCCCCTTCGCCGTCGCCGACGCCCGCATGGTCGCCCCCGTCCCCGACACCTGGAGCTACGCCGAGGCGGCCTCCGTACCGGCCGTGTTCCTCACCGCCCACTACGCCCTCACCCGTCTGGCCGCGGCCCGGCCCGGCCAGACCCTGCTCATCCACGCGGCCGCCGGCGGGGTCGGCATGGCGGCCCTGCAGCTCGCCCGCCACCTCGGCCTGACCGTGTACGCCACCGCGAGCACCGGCAAGTGGGACACCCTGCGCCGCCTCGGCCTGAGCGACGACGCCATCGCCAACTCCCGCACCACCGAGTTCGCCGACAGGTTCCTCGCCGCGACCGGCGGCAAGGGCGTGGACATCGTCCTCAACTCCCTCGCGGGCGACTTCGTCGACGCCTCCCTGCGGCTGCTGCCGCGCGGCGGGCACTTCCTGGAACTGGGCAAGGCCGACGTACGCGATCCCGAACACCTCGCCCGGACCCACCCGGGCACCGCCTACCGGGCGTTCGACCTCGTCCAGGCCGGGCCCGACACCGTCGGCGAGATGCTCCGCGAACTGCTCGACCTGTTCGCCCGGGGCGTCCTGAGCCCGCTGCCGCTGACCACGTACGAGATCCGCGGCGCCCGCGAGGCCTTCCGCACGCTCAGCCAGGCCCGGCACACGGGCAAGCTCGTCCTCACCATGCCGCCGTCCTTCGGACCGTACGGCACCGTCCTGGTCACCGGCGGCACCGGCACCCTCGGCAGCGCCGTGGCCCGCCACCTGGTCACCGAACACGGCGTACGCCACCTCGTACTCGCCGGCCGCCAGGGACCCGACGCGCCGGGCGCCACGGAACTCGCCGCCGAACTGACCGGACTGGGCGCCGAGATCACTGTACGGGCCTGCGACGCCGGCGACCGCGAGCAGCTCGCGGCGCTCCTCGCCGACATCCCCGCCGACCGGCCGCTGACCGGCGTCGTGCACACCGCAGGCGTCCTCGCCGACGGCACCGTGCCCGCACTGACCCACGACGACCTCGACACCGTCCTGCACCCGAAGGTCGACGCCGTGCTCAACCTGCACGACCTCACCCGCGACCTGGACCTCACCGGATTCGTCATGTACTCGTCCTCGTCGGCGCTGTTCGGCAGCCCGGGCCAGGGCGGCTACGCCGCCGCCAACGCCTTCCTCGACGCCTTCGCCGGATACCGGCGTTCCCTGGGCCTGCCCGCCGTCTCCCTCGCCTGGGGCCTGTGGGCCGGCGACAGCCGGATGGCCGGCCACCTCGACCAGAGCGGCATGCACCGCCGGCTCGCCCGGGGCGGGATCCTGCCACTCACCGACGCCGAGGGGCTGACCCTGTTCGACGCCGCCCAGGCCGCCGACAGCCCGCTCCAGGTACCCATCCGGCTCAACCACGCGGCCGTCCGCGCCGCCGGACCCGTCCCCGCCTTCCTCAGCACACTCGTCCAGGGCGGCACCACCGAGGCCTCCCGGCCCGCCGCGCAGGAGGGCACCGCCGACGCGGGCACCCTCACCGCCCGCCTGGCCGGACTGTCCGCCGAGGAACAGGAGGAACTCCTCCTCGACACCGTCCGCGGCCACGCCGCCGCCGTCCTCGGCCACGGCGGACCCGAGGGCATCGCCGCCGACCGGGCGTTCAAGGAGACCGGCTTCGACTCCCTCACCGCGGTCGAGATGCGCAACCGGGTGGCCGCCGACACCGGCCTGCGCCTGCCGGCCACCCTCGTCTTCGACCACCCGACGCCCCTCGCCCTCGCCGCGCACCTGCGCGCCGCACTGGCTCCCGAGGAGACCGGGACATCACTGCCCGCCCAGGCCGACGGCACGTCCGTCATGACGGAACTCGACCGTCTGGAGGCCCTGTTCGGCGCCCTCGCCGGACAGGCCGCCGACGGCACCGCTCCCGACACCACCACACACCAGGAGATCGCCGGCCGCCTCACGGCCCTGGCCGGACTGTGGAACGGCATCGGCGGCACCCGCGGCACACCCGCCGCGGACGGAACGACGGCCGACTCCCTCCAGGACGCCGACGACGACGAGATCTTCGCATTCATCGACGAGCGGTACTGAGCCGCGACCACATGACGGGGTGACCAGACAGACATGGCGAACGAAGACAAGCTCCGCGACTACCTGAAGCGGGCGACCACCGAACTGCACCGCACCAGCGAACGCCTGCGGGACCTGGAGGCGCGGGCCCACGAGCCCGTAGCGATCGTCGGCATGGCCTGCCGCCTGCCCGGCGGCGCCGCCTCACCCCAGGCGCTGTGGGAGCTGGTGTCCACCGGCACCGACGCGGTCTCCCCCCTGCCCGGCGACCGCAACTGGGACACCACGGGCCTGTACGACCCCGACCCGGACGCGGCCGGCCGCACCTACTGCCGCGAAGGCGGTTTCCTGCCGGACGCGGGCGCCTTCGACGCGGCGTTCTTCGGCATCTCACCGCGCGAGGCGGTGGCCATGGACCCCCAGCAGCGGCTGCTGCTGGAAACCTCCTGGGAAGCCCTGGAGCGCGCGGGCGTCGACCCGCGCTCCCTGCGCGGATCCCGCACCGGCGTGTTCGTCGGCGCCTGGGACAGCGGCTACACCTCCACCGTCCGCGAGCCCTCGGCCCAACTGGAGGGCGACCTGCTCACCGGAGGCGTCGTCAGCTTCAGCTCCGGCCGCATCTCCTACACCCTCGGCCTGGAAGGGCCGTCGGTGACCGTGGACACCGCCTGCTCCTCCTCCCTGGTCGCCCTGCACCAGGCCGTCCGCGCCCTGCGCGCCGGGGAGTGCGACCTCGCCCTCGCGGGCGGCGTCACCGTCATGTCCACCCCGGCCGTCTTCGTCCAGTTCTCCCGGCAGCGGGGCCTCGCGGCCGACGGCCGGTGCAAGGCGTTCGCCGACGCCGCCGACGGCTTCGGTCCCGGCGAGGGCGCCGGCATGCTCCTCGTGGAGCGACTGTCCGACGCGGTACGCCGGGGCCACCGCGTCCTGGCGGTCCTGCGGGGCTCCGCCGTCAACCAGGACGGCGCCAGCAACGGCCTCACCGCTCCCAGCGGCGCCGCCCAGCAGCGTGTGATCCGCCAGGCCCTCACCGACGCCGGACTCACCGCCGCCGACATCGACGCCGTGGAGGCGCACGGTACGGGCACCCGGCTCGGCGACCCCATCGAGGCGCACGCCCTCATGGACACCTACGGCCGCGCCCGGGCCGCCGAACGCCCCCTGTGGCTGGGCTCGCTGAAGTCCAACATCGGCCACACCCAGGCCGCCGCCGGCGTCGCGGGCGTCATCAAGATGGTGATGGCGCTGCGCGCCGGTGTCCTGCCGAAGACCCTGCACGTCGACACGCCCTCCGCGGAGATCAACTGGTCCGCCGGCGGCGTGGAACTGCTGACGGAGAGCCGTGACTGGCCCCAGAGCGCCGACGGCCGTCCCCGCCGGGCGGGTGTGTCGTCGTTCGGTGTGAGCGGGACCAACGCGCACGTGATCCTGGAGCAGGCGCCGGCCGTCGAGGCGGTCGGGGAGCCGGCCGTGGTGCGTGACCTGCCGGTGGTCCCGCTGGTGGTCAGCGCCAGGTCCCGGGCCGCACTGGAGGACCAGTCCGCGCGCGTGCGCAAGCTGCTGGAGCCGGCCGGTGCGCCGCGTCCACTGGACGTGGCCTACAGCCTCGCCACCGGACGCTCCGTCCTGGAGCACCGCTCGGTGACGCTGGACCAGGTCACGGTGGAGGGGGTGGTGTCGGCGTCACCGGGCCGGACGGTGCTGGTGTTCCCGGGTCAGGGGACGCAGTGGGCCGGGATGGGCCGGGAGTTGCTGGACGCTTCTCCGGTGTTCGCGGCGCGTATGGCGGAGTGTGCGGGGGCGTTGGCGCCGTTCGTGGACTTCGATCCGGTGGAGGTGTTGCGTTCGGGTGCGGCGTTGGAGCGGGTGGAGGTGATCCAGCCGGTCACCTGGGCGGTGATGGTGTCGCTGGCGGAGTTGTGGCGGTCGTTGGGTGTGGTGCCGGATGCGGTGGTGGGGCATTCGCAGGGTGAGATAGCGGCGGCTGCTGTGAGTGGTGCGCTGTCGTTGGAGGACGCGGCGCGTGTGGTGGCGTTGCGGGCGCAGGTGATCGGCCGGGAGCTGGCCGGTCTGGGCGGTATGGCGTCGGTGTCGCTGCCGCGTGCGGAGGTGGAAGCGCGCCTGGCCTCCGGCTGGGAAGGCCGGTTGGATGTGGCCGCGGTGAACGGCCCCTCCAGCACGGTCGTCGCCGGGGACGCGGACGCGGTCGTGGAGTTCGTGGAGGCCTGCCGGGCCGAGAAGATCCGGGCCCGTCAGGTTCCCGTGGACTACGCCTCGCACTCCGCACATGTGGAGCGCATAGAGGCCGAGCTTCTCGAGGTCCTCGCCCCGATCACCCCGCTTGAGGCGCGTATCCCCTTCTATTCCACGGTGGACGCGGCACCCGTGGACACCGCGTCGCTGGATGCGAACTACTGGTACCGCAATCTCCGTCACACCGTCCGCTTCGAGGAGACCGTCCGGCTGCTCACGTCCAAGGGCTTCGGGACGTTCGTGGAGTCCAGCGCGCACCCGGTGCTCACGATGGGCGTGCAGGAGACGGCCGACGTGACGGCCGTCGGATCGCTCCGCCGCGACGAGGGCGGACTGACCCGCTTCCTCACCTCGGCCGCCGAACTCTTCGTCCACGGAACGCCCGTCGACTGGGCCGCCCTCTTCGACGGCACCGGCGCCCGGCACGTCGACCTGCCCACCTACCCCTTCCAGCACCAGCACTACTGGCTGGAGCCCGGCACCCGTTCCGACGCCGGCCGGGCCACCGGCACCGATGCCTGGCGTTACCGGGTGACGTGGCAGGGGCTGGGGTCGGCCGGGGATGTTGCCGGTTCGCTCGGTGGGCGTTGGCTGTTGGTGGTTCCCGGGGGTGTGGGGTCCGGTGTGGCCGACGAGGCCGTGGCGGTGCTGAGCGGTGCGGGGGCGGCGGTCGAGCGGCTGGTGGTGGACCCGGTGTCCGTCGGGCGGGCGGAGCTGGCCGAGCGGCTGGCGGCCCACGGTGACCTCACCGGCATCCTCTCCCTCCTCGGCCTCGATGAGCGGGCCCATCCGCGCGACCACGGGCTGCCGCTCGCGGTGAGCGGGACGACCGCGCTCGCCCAGGCCGCCGTCGACTCCGGCACCGCCGCCGCGCTGTGGGCCCTCACCCAGGGAGCCGTCGCCGTCTCACCCGCAGAGCGGCCGTCCCCCGCCGGCGCCCAGGTCTGGGGGCTGGGGCGGGGCATCGCACTGGAGCACCCCCGGTTGTGGGGCGGCCTGGTGGACCTGCCCGCCGAACCGGACGCGCGCGCCTGGCAGCGGGTCGTCGCCGCGCTGGCCGGCCGGGACGACGAGGACCAGATCGCCGTACGGGCGTCCGGAACCTACGGCCGCCGGCTCGCCCCGGACGCCACCGCGCCCGTCCGCCGCGCCTACACCCCGCGTGGCACCGTCCTGGTCACCGGCGGCACCGGGGCCCTCGGCGGGCACGTCGCCCGCTGGCTCGCCGCCGCCGGCGCCGGACACCTGGTGCTCACCGGCAGGCGCGGGCCCGACGCCCCCGGCGCCGGGGAACTCGCCGCCGAACTGCGCGCGCTGGGCGCCGAGGTGACCGTCGCCGCCTGCGACGTCGCCGACCGGGACGCGCTCGCCGCGCTGCTGGCGGAGCACCCGCCCACCGCCGTCTTCCACACCGCCGGCGTGCCCCACTCCGAGGCCTTCCTCGACACCGGCCTCGACTCCCTGGCGGACGTGTACGGGGGGAAGGTCGCGGGTGCGCTGCACCTGGACCAGTTGACGCGGTCGCTGGAACTCGACGCGTTCGTGCTGTACGCCTCGGGCGCGGGCGTGTGGGGCAGCGGGGGCCAGAGCGCCTACGGTGCGGCCAACGCGGCACTGGACGCGCTGGCCGAGCGGCGCCGTGCGCAGGGTCTGCCGGCCACGTCCGTCGCCTGGGGGCTGTGGGGCGGCGGCGGCATGGGCGAGGGCGCCGGCGAGGAGTTCCTCGGCAGCCGCGGCCTGCGCACCATGGACCCGGCGATGGCCGTCCGCGCCCTGGCCGACGCCCTGGACCGCGACGACGTCTGCGTCGCCCTGGCCGACCTGGACTGGCCGCTGTTCGCCCGCTCGTACTGCGCCCTGCGGCCCAGCCCGCTCATCGGCCGGCTGCCCGGCGTGCGTGAGGCGCTGGGCCGGGACGACGACGGCGGCGAGCCGGCCGCCCTCGGACCGGTCGCGCACCTCGCCGACGTGGACCCCGCCGAGCGGTACGAGACCGTGCTCGCCGAAGTGTGCGGCGGCGTCGCGGCCGTCCTCGGCCACACCGGACCGGAGGACGTCGACCCGGACCAGGCGTTCAGCGCCCTCGGGTTCAGTTCACTGACCGCGAGCGAGTTCGCCGCGCGGCTCGGCCGGGCCACCGGACGCAAACTGCCCCCGACCCTGGTCTTCGACCACCCGACGGCGTCCGCCCTGGCCGAGTACCTCGTCGGACTGCTCGCACCGGACGAGGACCAGGCAGGGGCGGCCGACCCGGAGGAGGCGGCCGTCCGGGCCGCGCTCGCCGGCGTCCCGCTGCCGGTGCTGCGGGAGGCGGGACTGCTGGACACCCTGCTGGCACTGGCGTCGCCCGAGCGATTCTCAGGCGCCACCCGATTCACTGAGCCGGACGGCGGTGCCGACATCGACGCCCTGGACGACGAGGCACTGATCGAACTGGCGTTGCGCGACGCCGCCTGAGCCGTCGCACGCCCGCCGAGAGAGGTGACCCTCACCGATGGCCATGTCCTCCGAGAAGCTGATGGAGGCGCTGCGGACCTCACTGAAGGAGACCGAGCGGCTCCGCCGGCGCAACCGGGAACTCACCGAGGCAGCGCACGAGCCGGTCGCCGTGGTCGGCATGGCCTGCCGGTACCCGGGCGGGGTGGACTCGCCTCAGGCCCTGTGGCACCTGGTCGACTCCGGGACGGACGCCGTCGGACCGTTCCCGCGGGACCGCGGCTGGGACGTGGCCGCCCTGTACGACCCCGACCCCGAGTCGGAGGGCACCACGTACTGCGCCGAGGGCGGGTTCCTCTCCGGCGTGGCCGACTTCGACGCCGCGTTCTTCGGCATCTCGCCCCGCGAGGCGGTCGTCATGGACCCCCAGCAGCGGCAGCTCCTGGAGACCAGTTGGGAGGCCCTGGAACGCACCGGGCTGGACCCGCGCACCCTGCGCGGCTCCGGTACCGGCGTGTACGTCGGCGCCGCGCACGGCGAGTACGCCACGGACCCCCGGCGCGTCCCGGCCGGTTCTGAGGGTTACCTGCTCACCGGCAGCGCGGACGCCGTGCTGTCCGGGCGCATCAGCTACGTCCTCGGCCTCGAGGGCCCGGCGATGACCGTCGAGACGGCCTGCTCCTCCTCCCTCGTCGCCGTGCACCTGGCCGTCGCCGCCCTCCGGCGCGGCGAATGCGGGCTGGCGCTGGCGGGCGGAGTGGCGGTGATGCCGGACGCCGCCGCCTTCGTGGAGTTCTCCCGGCAGAAGGGCCTGGCCGCCGACGGCCGCTGCAAGGCCTTCTCGGCCGACGCCGACGGCACCGGGTGGGCCGAGGGCGTCGGCGTCCTGGTGCTGGAACGGCTCTCCGACGCCGTACGCGCCGGACGCACCGTCCACGCCGTCATCCGCGGCACGGCCGTCAACCAGGACGGCGCCAGCAACGGGCTGACCGCCCCCAACGGCCCCTCCCAGCAGCGCGTGATCCGCCGGGCGCTCGCCGACGCGGGCCTGGAACCCCGGGACGTCGACGCCGTCGAGGCGCACGGCACGGGCACCCGGCTCGGCGACCCCATCGAGGCCCAGGCACTGCTCGACGTCTACGGGGTCGGCCGGCCGGACGGGCATCCGCTGTGGCTCGGCTCGCTCAAGTCGAACTTCGGCCACGCGCAGGCGGCGGCCGGGGTCGGCGGCATCATCAAGACGGTCGAGGCGATGCGCCACGGCCGACTGCCGCGGACCCTGCACGCCGAGACGCCCACCCCGCACGTGGACTGGTCCGCCGGCCGCGTCCGCCTCCTGACCGAGCCCGTCCCCTGGCCCCCCGCCGACGGCCGTCCGCGCCGCGCCGGCGTCTCCGCCTTCGGCGTCGGCGGCACCAACGCCCACGTCGTCCTGGAGGAACCCCCCGCCCCGCCCCCGGGTCCGCCGGGCACCACGCGGCCCTCCGCGCCCGCCGCGGCGTCCACGGCCGTCTCCGGCCTCGTCCCGTGGTTCGTCTCCGGGCGGTCCGGCCAGGCCCTGCGGGCACAGGCGTCCAGGCTGCGCGAGCACATCGCCGCCGCGACCGGCACCGGACCGCGCGACATCGGGTACGCCCTCGCCGCCACCCGCTCCGCCTTCGAGCACCGTGCCGTGCTCCTCGGCGACACCCCGGACCGGCTGGCCGCCGCGCTGGACGCGCTCGCCGCCGGGGAAGAGCACCCCTTCCTCGTCCGCGGCGTCTCCCGCCGCGACGCGAAGACCGCGTTCCTCTTCACCGGCCAGGGCAGCCAACGGCTCGGCATGGGGCGCGCACTGCACGCCGCGCACCCCGTGTTCGCCGAGGCGTTCGACGCCGTGGCCGCCCGCCTCGACCCCGGGCTGGACCGGCCGCTGGCCGCGCTCCTCGACGACGAGCAGGCCCTGCACCGCACCCAGAACGCGCAGGCCGCCCTCTTCGCCCTGGAGACCGCCCTCTTCCGGCTCCTGGAGGACTGGGGCGTGCGCCCCGACCTCCTCCTCGGGCACTCCGTGGGCGGCATCGCCGCCGCCCACGCCGCGGGCGTCCTGGACCTCGACGACGCCTGCGCCCTGGTCGCCGCCCGCGGCCGGCTGATGCGGGCCCTGCCCGCGGGCGGCGCGATGCTCTCCGTACGCGCCTCGGAGGACGAGGCGCGCGCCTTGCTGGACGCGGACCCGACGGTGGACGTGGCCGCCGTCAACGGGCCCCGTTCCGTGGTCGTCTCCGGCGCCGCCGCCTCCGTGGAGCGGATCGGGGCCGCGCTGCGGGCCCTCGGCCACCGCACCAAGCCGCTGACCGTCAGCCACGCCTTCCACTCCCCGCTGATGGAGCCGATGCTGGAGGAGTTCCGCGCGCTGGCGGACCGGCTCACCTACCGGACGCCCCGCATCCCCGTCGTCTCCGACCTCACCGGCCGCCGCGCCACCGGCGACGACCTGCGCACCGGCGCCTACTGGGCCCGGCACGTGCGCGGCACCGTCCGCTTCGCCGACGCCGTCCGCACCGCCCGGGACCTCGGCGCCGCCACCTTCGTGGAGCTGGGACCGGACGCCGTGCTGTGCGGCGCGGTCGAGGAAACCCTCGCGGACGGAGCGGACGGCGCGGACCCGGGCACGGTGCCCCTGCTGCGCCGGGACCGCGACGAGCGGGCCACGCTGCTGCGGGGCGTCGCCACCGCCCACACCCGCGGTACCTCCCTTGAGCGGGCGCGCCTCTTCCCGGACCCTCCCGCCTCCGCGGTGCCGCTGCCGGTGTACGCCTGGCAGCACCGCCGGTACTGGATCGAACCCACGCCGCGGAACCCGGACCGGGCCGGCGGACCCCGCCGTTACCGGATCACCTGGCGTCCCCTCCCGGCCGGCCGGACCGGACCGGACGGCACCTGGCTCCTGGTCGAGCCCCGCACCGGGTCCGCCGCCGGGGACGCGGCGGCGCGGGCCCTCACCGCGCGCGGCGTCGCCGTCCACCGCCTCGCCGCCGACCCCGCCACCGCCGACCGCCGCACCCTCACCGCCGCCCTGCGCGAGGCGCACACCGACGCCGGCCCCCTCGACGGGGTGCTGTCCCTGCTCGGCCAGGGCGACCCGGTCCCGGACCACCCGGCGTGGTCCGGCACCGCCCTGGCGGCCGACCCGGTCCCCGCCCCGCTGCGGGCCACCCTGGCCCTCGCCCAGGCCCTGGCGGACAGTGCGGTGCCCGCCCGCCTGTGGTGCGTCACCCGGGGGGCCGTGGCCGTCGCGCCCGGGGAACTGCCCGGTGTCGCGGGCGCCGCCCTGTGGGGCCTCGGCCGTACCGCCGCCCTCGAACTGCCCGCCCGGTGGGGCGGCCTGGCCGATCTGCCGCCGGAGCCCGGCCCCGCCGACTGGGACCGGCTCGCCACCGTCCTCGCGGGCGACGAGGACCAGGTCGCCGTACGCGCCGACGGCCTGCACGGCCGTCGGCTCACCCCCGCGCCCCGGCCCGCTGCCGCCCCGTACCGGGCACATGGCACGGTGCTGATCACCGGCGGCACCGGAGCGCTCGGCGGCCGGCTCGCCCGCCGCCTCGCCCGGGAGGGGGCGAGCCACCTGCTGCTGCTGGGCCGCCGCGGCCGTCGCAGCCCCGGCGCCGACGCCCTGGAGGCGGAACTCCTCGCCCTGGGCGCCAAGGTGACCTTCGCCGCCTGCGACGTCGCCGACCGGGACGCGCTCGCCGAGGTGCTCGCCGCCGTCCCCGCCGACGCACCGCTGACCGCCGTGTTCCACGCGGCGGGCGTCCCGCAGGTCGCCCCGCTCACCGGGACCGGACCGGACCTCGTCCGCGAGGTGTACGGGGGGAAGGTGGGGGGCGCGCTGCACCTGGACGAGTTGACGCGGTCGCTGGAACTGGACGCGTTCGTGCTGTACGCGTCGGGCGCCGGTGTGTGGGGGAGCGCCGGCCAGAGCGCCTACGGTGCGGCGAACGCGGCGCTGGACGCGCTGGCCGAGCGGCGCCGTGCGCGGGGTCTGCCGGCCACGTCCGTCGCCTGGGGTCTGTGGGGCGGCGGCGGCATGGGCGACCTCGGCGACGGCGCCGGCACGGCCCATCTGCGCCGTCGCGGGATACGGCCGATGGATCCCGAGGACGCGCTCACCGAGCTGCTGCGGGCCGTCGGCGCGGGCGAGACGACCGTCACCGTCACGGACACCGACTGGCCCCGGTTCGCCGCCGGGTTCACCGGCCACCGGTCCAGCCCGCTGATCGAGGAGCTGGCACCCGCCCCCGCCCCGGACGGTGACGGCCTGGACGGCGAAGTCCCGGTCGGGACGGCACCGGAGACCGCCCCGCGCGGTCTGCCCCGCGAACGCGCCCGCGCGCTGGCCGCCCTCGACCCGGCCGCCCGCGCCGCCGCCGTGCGCACCCTGGTGTGCACCGAGGCCGCCGCCGTGCTGGGCCTCGACGGAGCCGACGACGTCGCCACCGACACACCGTTCACCCACAGCGGTTTCGACTCCCTCGCCCTCACCCGCCTGCGGCGCCGCCTGGCCGGCGCCACCGGCACCGAACTGGCGCCGGAGACCCTCCTGGAGCACGACACCCCCGACGCGCTCTCCGCCCACCTGCTGGATCTGCTCGGCCGCGGGGAACCGGACGTCCCGCCCGCCACGGCTCCCGACGGCACCCTGGTCGCCCTGTACCGCGCGGCGCTGGACGACGGCCGGGTGGGCGATGCCGTGGACGCCCTGTCGGCCGTGGCCGCGCTGCGCCCGGCGTTCACCACCGCCACCCGGCGGCCGACCCGCCCCGTCCGACTCGCGGAAGGACCCGGGGAAAGGCCCGGGAACAGCCGTGGGGACGGCCCGCTGCTGATCGCGCTGGCCGGCACCGCCGCCGTGTCCGGCCCCGCGGAGTTCACCGCCCTCGCCGCCGCGCTGGCCGACCGGCGCACCGTACTGGCCCTGCCTCAGCCGGGGTTCCGGTCCGGCGAGCCGCTGCCGGACTCCCTGGCGGCGCTGTGTGCGGCGCACGCCGACAGCCTCGCCGAGCACACCGCCGGCCGGTCCTACGTCCTGATCGGCCACTCCGCCGGCGCCAACCTGGCCCACGCCCTCACCGCCCACCTGGAGAGCGAGGGGCGCACCGGGCCGGCCGGCCTCGTCCTCGCCGACATCTACACCCCCGCCGACCCCGGCGCGATGGGCGTCTGGCGGGACGTCATGCTGCGCTGGGCCGGCGACCGCGCGGTCGTGCCGCTCGACGACACCCGGCTCACCGCCATGGGCGCCTACCACCGACTGCTCCAGGACTGGCGGCCGCGGCCCACCCGCGCCCCCGTGCTGCACCTCAGGGCCGGCCTGCCGATGGCCCCCTGGACCGACCCGGACCGGGACTGGCGCTCGGTGTGGGACGGCGCCCACACCACCGCCGACATACCCGGCAACCACTTCACGATGATGACCGAGCACGCCCCGGAGACGGCCCGCGCCGTCGACGCCTGGACCGGGGCGCTGCCCGGCGGTGACCGATGAGGAGCCGCACATGACCGCAGAGCCGCTGCCCGCCGAGGCCGTCCCGGCGAAGCCGCTGTCCGCCGAGCCGATCCCGGCGCAACCGTCGCCGGGCGCACACCGGCCCGCCGAGCCGCCCGCCCCCGGAGCGCCCGCCCCCGCGGAGCGCTCCGCGGAACCGGCGCCCCCCGCCCCCGCCGGGCCCGCGGCCCGGGACGTCGCCCTGGCGGAGGCCCGGGTCGCGCGGCGCAACCAGCTCACCCGTGCCGCCCAGTGGTTCGCGGGCATCGAGGACGACCCGTACGGGCTGCTCCTGCGCGCCGGACGGGACGACCCCGCCGTCCACGAGGAGCGCGTCCGCGCCCAGGGGCCGCTCCACCGCAGCGCACCGCTGGACACCTGGGTCACCGCCCACCGGGCCGTCGCCGAACAGGTCTTCACCGACCCGGCCTTCGACGGCACCGGCCCCGACGGAACCCCCGTCGGCCGGGACGACCTGCCCTACCGCAGCGACCTGCTCGCCCTGGACCGGGCCACCGCCGCCCGCCTCGCCCCGCTGACCGCGTTCGGCGGCCCGCTGCTGTGGGCGCAGGAGGAGGACTGCGTGGCGCAGCGCGCCGCCACCTACGCCCGGCGGCTCCTGGAGGGCTGCGGCGAGTACTTCGACCTCGCCGAGGACTTCGCCCGCCGGCTCGTCGGGCCGGTCCTCGCCGAGCAGCTCAGCCTGCCCGACGCCGCCCACGAGGAGTTCGCCCGCGTCCTGCCCGACTGCCGGCACGCCCTGGACGGCCTGGTCTGCCCCCAGCCGTACGCCACCGCCCGCGCGACCCGCGCCGCCGAGGCCGCCGTCACCGGGCTGCTCGCCCGGCACCTGTCCGACGCCGGCGAGGACGCCGTACGGGCCGCCGGCGTGCTGGCCGTCGGCGCCGCCGAGCCCACCGCCGTACTCCTCGTCGAGACGGTACGGCGCCTGCGCGCCCGGCCCGGTGCCTGGGAACGCCTCACCGCCGACCCGGCGCTCGCCGCCGACGCCGTCCGGGACACCCTGCGCACGGCCCCGCCGGTCCGCCTGGAAACCCGGATCACCCGCACCGCGACGACCCTGGCCGGCACCCCACTGCCCACCGGCAGCCGGGTCGTCGTCCTGGTCGCCGCCGCCCACCGCGACCCCGCCGCACCGGCCGGCGCCGCACCCCTGGGCTTCGCCCCGGACCTGCACTTCGCGCTGTCCGCGACCCTGATCACGGTGCTGGCCACCGCCGCGCTGCGCACCCTGGCCGAGACCCTGCCCCACCTGCGGGAAGCCGGCGAGCCGGTGACCCGGCCGCGGTCGCCCGTCCTGCTCGCCCCCGCCCGTTTCCCGGTCGCCAAAAGGGAGTCGACGCCATGCGCGTCCTGATCACGTGCTTCGCGCACAACACCCACTACCACCCGCTGGTGCCCCTGGCCTGGGCGCTGCGCGCGGCCGGCCACGAGGTCAGGGTGGCCAGCCAGCCCGCCCTCACCGAGGTCGTCAACGGCTCCGGCCTGACCGCGCAGCCGGTCGGCGACCTGGACTCCATCACCGAGCTGATGACACAGATCGCCGGCGACCCCACCCCCTACCAGCGGGGCCTGGACTTCGCCGAGACCCGCCACCTGCCCTACGGCTGGGAGCACGCCCTCGGTCAGCAGACCATGATGACCGCGATGTCGTTCGCGCCCCTCAACGGCGACACCACGATCGACGACCTGGTGGACGTGGCCCGTTCCTGGCGGCCCGACCTGATCGTCTGGGAGCCCTTCACCTACGCCGGTGCCATCGCCGCGCACGTGACCGGAACCCCGCACGCCCGGGTCCTGTGGGGGCCGGACGTCGTCCTGAACGCCCGTGGACAGTTCCTCGACCTGATGAGCCGTCAGCCCGCGGAGCGGCGCGAGGATCCGATGGCGGAGTGGCTGACCTGGACCCTGGAGCGCCACGGCATCACCCCCGACGCCGCCGAGATCGAGAACATCGTGACCGCCGACTGGACCGTCGACCCGGCCCCGGCGAGCCTGCGCCTGCCCGCCGTCGGCGACGTCCTGCCCATGCGCTACGTCCCCTACAACGGGCCGTCCGTCGTCCCCGACTGGCTGCGGACACCGCCCGACCGCCCCCGGGTCTGCCTCACCCTCGGCGTCTCCGCCCGCGAGACCTTCGGCCGCGACGCCGTTCCCTTCGAGGACCTGCTGCACGCCCTGGGCGACGTGGACGCCGAGATCGTCGCCACCCTCGACGCCGCCCAGCTCGCCGACCGCGACGCGCTGCCCGCCAACATCCGCGTCGTCGACTTCGTCCCCCTGGACGCCCTGCTGCCCAGTTGCGCGGCGATCGTCCACCACGGCGGCGCCGGCACCCACTCCACCGCCACGCTGCACGGCGTGCCGCAGATCATCGTCGGCGCCCTGTGGGACGCCCCGCTCAAGGCGCTGCTGCACGCCGAGGCCGGCGCGGGCATCGACCTGCCGCCGGACAAGCTGGACACCGACACGCTGCGTGCCGCGATCATCCGGGCCGTCGAGGACCCGGCGCTGGCCGCGGGGGCCCGGCGGCTGCGCGAGCAGGCCCTCGCCGACCCCTCCCCGGCCGCCGTCGTGACCCGGCTCGAACACCTCACGGCGGCCCACCGCGACCGCCACCGCACCGCACCCCGACGCCGAGGAGAGTCCCAGTGACCACCACCGACGCCCGTCCCGCCGACGGCTACACGGGCGCCATCGCCCGGGTCTACGACCTGGTGCACCAGGGCAAGGGCAAGGACTACGCCCGGGAGGCGGCCGATCTGGCCGACCTGGTCACCGGCCGGGTCCCCGGCGCCGACAGCCTCCTGGACGTGGCCTGCGGCACCGGCCTGCATCTGGCTTACCTGACGGGCCGCTTCACGCGGGCCGAGGGGCTGGAGCTGTCCCCGGACATGCTCGCCGCGGCCCGGCACCGCAACCCGGGCACCACGGTCCACCACGGTGACATGCGCGACTTCGCCCTGGACACCACGTACTCGGCCGTCACCTGCATGTTCAGCTCCATCGGCCACATGGCCGACCAGAGTGAACTGGACGCCGCCTTGGCCTCCTTCGCCGCCCACACCGCACCTGGCGGTGTCGTCGTGGTCGAACCCTGGTGGTTCCCGGACACGTTCACCCCCGGTTACGTCGGCGCCGCCGTCGTGGAGGCCGAGGGCAAGACCATCTCCCGGGTCTCCCACTCCCGGCTGGAGGACGATGCCACCCGCATCGACGTGCACTACCTCGTCGCCGAACCCGGACGGGGCATCGAGCACCTCTCGGAGAGCCACCGCATCACCCTGTTCCCGCGCTCCGCCTACGAGCTGGCCTTCGAACGCGCCGGACTCGGCACCGAGTTCCTCCCCGGCGGACCCTCCGGCCGCGGCCTGTTCCTCGGCACCCGCCCCTGACCGCCCCCGAACCGGCACCACCAGCCCGCCACGGCGACGATCCAGGCGCCTGCGAGCCCCATCGCCCCTCGGGAGCGACCGGAGAACCACCGGAGAACCGCTCGCAGTCCGCTGGAGGGCCGACCCCGCGCCGGCCCCCGGCGGTGAGCGCCGCGCATGCCGCGCCGCGCGCCGCTCCTCGGGCCATCGGCCCAGGCGGCGTCCGGGATCCGGTGCCCGGGCCATTGCCCCCGCCCGGCCCGCCCGCCCTCGTGGTGCGCGTGCCGCCCCCGCCGGGGCCCCCGCGGCCGATTGCCCGCCCGGACCAGGGCGGTTACGTTCCCGCGGGGAGCGCGAGCCGAGTCGCCGGGGCGACATGACACCCCATCAGCCACACCCGGCCCTGTCGGGCCGACCGACACCTACGGAGACCTCATGCTCTTCCGCCGCGGCCCAGGGGAGCCCCGCCCCTGCCCCCGTTCCGGCACGCCCGGCCGGCGCCGCCCCGTCCGGCCCGCACGGCTGCTGGCCGCCGCCGTCGCCCTCGGGTGCGCGAGCGGCCTGCTCACCCCGGCCACGGCGGCCCCGGCGCCCGCCCCCGCCGCACAGGAGGGGAGCGACCGCGTCCAGTCGCTGGTCGCCCGGATGACCCTGGACGAGAAACTGTCCTTCGTCCACTGGACCGCCGGTCCTGAGAACGGGCCGCTCGCCCGCGGCGTCGGCCACCTGCCCGGCGTGCCCCGCCTCGGCATACCCCCGCTCCAGGTCTCCGACGGCCCGACGGGCATACGCCTCAACGGCGTCCGCGCCACCACCCTGCCCACCCCGACCGCGCTCGCCGCCACCTTCGACGACGGCCTCGCCCGGGAGTACGGCAAGGTGCTGGGCCACGAGGGCCGCGCACTCGGGCAGGACGTGGTGCTCGCTCCCATGGTCAACACCATCCGGGTGCCGCACGGCGGACGGAACTTCGAGACCTTCAGCGAGGACCCGCTGGTCACCGCCCGCACGGCCGCCGCCGAGATCGAGGGCATCCAGAGCCAGGGCCTGATGGCCACGGTCAAGCACTTCGCCGGCAACAACCAGGAGACCGACCGCTTCACCGTCGACGCGGCCATCGACGAACAGACCCTGCACGAGGTCGAACTGCCCGGCTTCCAGGCCGCCGTCGACGCCGGCGCCGCCGCCGTCATGTGCTCCTACAACCAGGTCAACGGCGCCCACTCCTGCGGCAACGAAGGCCTGCTGCGCTCCGTGCTGCGCGACCAGTGGGACTTCAAGGGCTGGGTCATGTCCGACTGGCTGGCCACCCACGCCACCAGCGACCTCACCAAGGGACTCGACCAGGAACTCGGTCTGGAGATGGGCAAGCCCACCGATCCCGTCCCGGACACCCGCTACTTCGGGGCCGCCCTGAAGGCCGCCGTCCAGGACGGCACCGTCCCCGAGACCGCCCTCGACACCGCGGTGACCCGCATCGTCGGCCGGATGGAACGTTTCGGGCTGCTCGCCACGACCGCCCCGGCCCGCCCCGTGCGCGACACGGCAGCCGGACGTGCCACCGCACGCAAGATCGCCGAGAACGGCGCCGTCCTGCTGCGCAACACCACCACCGGCGACCGCCCCGCCCTGCCCCTGTCCGGCACGGCCGGCGCCGACCTCGCCGTCATCGGCGACAGCGCCAAGCACCCCAAGGTCTCCGGCCTGGGCAGCGCCCACGTCGTCCCGGACGCCGCCGCGGCGCCCCTCGACGCGCTGCGCGAGCGCGCGGGCACGGACGCGAGCGTCACCTACGAGCCCGGCATCGACCGGTTGGGCAGCCCCCTGACCGCCGACAGCCTCAGCCCCGCCTTCACCAACGGCAGGCAGCTCGACGCGGGCGGCGACCGCCAGTTCTACGAGGGCACCCTGACCGTGCCCGCCGATGGCGACTACCGCATCGGCGTGCGGGTCGACGGCGGCATGGCGATCCTCCAGATCGACGGCCAGAGCCCGGTCTACGCCGCCGACTCCTTCAGCGACACCACCAGCGTCCCGATGAAGCTCACCCGCGGCACCCACCGGGTCACCATGAGCGGCTGGGCGTGGCCGGACCGGCCGCTGGAGGTCGACCTGACCTGGGTCACGCCCCAGCAGGCCGCCGCCGACTTCGACCGTGCCGTGGCCGCGGCGGCCGCCGCCGAGACCGCGGTCGTCTTCGCCCAGGACGAGGGCTCCGAGGGCTACGACCGGCCCTCGCTCTCCCTGCCCGACGGCCAGGACCGGCTCATCGCGGCCGTCGCCGAGGCCAACCCGAACACGGTCGTGGTCCTCAACACCGGCTCCTCGGTGCTCATGCCCTGGCTCGACGACACCGCCGCCGTACTCCAGATGTGGTACCCCGGCCAGGAAGGCGCGCAGGCCACCGCCGCCCTGCTGTACGGCGACGCCAACCCGGGCGGCAAGCTCACCCAGACCTTCCCCGCCGCCGAGGACGCCCACCCCATGGCCGGGCACCCCGAGCGCTTCCCCGGCGTCGACGGCGAGCAGCAGTACAGCGAAGGCGTGCACGTGGGCCATCGCTGGTACGACCAGCAGGGCGTCCGGCCGCTCTTCGCGTTCGGCCACGGACTGTCGTACACCTCCTTCGGCTACCGGGACCTCGCCGTCGAGCGCACGGACGCCGGCGCCGCGGTGCGGGTCACCGTGCGCAACACCGGTGAGCGCACCGGCAAGGAGGTCGTCCAGGTCTACCTGGGCCCGGGCACGCGGACGGACGTACCGCAGCCGGTCAGGAAGCTGGCCGGATACACCAAGGTGACGCTCGCGCCGGGCCAGGAGAGACGCGTGACCGTTCCGGTCGACGCCCGCGCGCTGCGCTACTGGGACGAGGCCCGGGACGCCTGGCAGCCCGCGCCCGGTGCCCGTACGGTCCAGGTCGGCTCCTCATCGGCCGACATACGCCTCACCGGCCGCCTCGCGGGCTGACCCCGCCGACCGCACGCCGCGACCCCCCACCGCTCCCGACCGAGGGAAACCGAAAGGAACACGTTGACGAACCACACGAGCGACACGCCGCGGACCCGAACCGTCATCGGCCCCGCCGACGCCATCGACGCCACCGAGGAGACCGGCCTGCGCCACGTGGCCGGCCTGTCCACCGACCTCAGGGACGTCGTCGAGGTCGAGCAGCGCCAAGTGCGCCTGGAACGCGTGGTACTGGCCGGCGTCTGGACCTCCGGCACGGTCGCCGAGGCCGAGAGTTCCCTGGCCGAGCTGGCCGCCCTCGCCGAGACCGCCGGAGCCCTCGTCCTCGACGGGGTGGTCCAGCGCCGGGACAAGCCCGACCCGGCCACCTACATCGGCTCCGGCAAGGCCGCCGAACTGCGCGACCTCGTCGAGCAGACCGGCGCCGACACCGTCGTGTGCGACGGCGAGCTGAGCCCGGCCCAACTGGTGCGGCTGGAGGAGGTGGTGAAGGTGAAGGTGGTCGACCGGACCGCCCTGATCCTCGACATCTTCGCCCAGCGCGCCACCTCCCGCGAGGGCAAGGCGCAGGTCGCCCTCGCGCAGATGCAGTACATGCTGCCCCGGCTGCGCGGCTGGGGCGCGTCGCTGTCCCGGCAGATGGGCGGCGGCGGGGGCGGCGGCATGGCCACCCGCGGCCCCGGCGAGACCAAGATCGAGACGGACCGGCGGCGGCTGCGCGACAAGATGGCCAAGATGCGCCGGGACATCGAGGACATGAAGACCTCCCGGGACCTCAAGCGGCAGGAACGGCGCCGCAACAAGGTCCCCTCGGTCGCCCTCGCCGGCTACACCAACGCCGGCAAGTCCTCCCTGCTCAACCGGCTCACCGGCGCCGACGCCCACGTGCAGAACGCGCTGTTCGCCACCCTCGACCCGACCGTGCGCCGCACCGAGACGCCCGCCGGCCGCGCCTACACTCTGGCCGACACCGTCGGTTTTGTACGGCACCTGCCGCACCAGTTGGTCGACGCCTTCCGCTCCACCCTGGAGGAGGTCGCCGAGGCGGACCTGATCCTGCACGTCGTCGACGGTTCGCACCCTGACCCCGAGGCGCAGATCGAGGCGGTCCGCGCCGTCATCGGCGAGGTGGGCGGCGCGGGCGTGCCCGAGGTTGTCGTGATCAACAAGGCGGACGTCGCGGCCCCGGCGACCCTGGAGCGCCTGCTGGCCGCCGAACCCGGCGCGGTCACCGTCTCGGCCCGCTCCGGTGACGGCATCGACGCCCTGCGCGCCCGGGTCGAGGAGGAACTTCCGCACCCCGACACCGAGATCGAGGTCCTGGTCCCCTACACGGCCGGCCACCTGGTCGCCCGCATCCACTCCTCCGGCGAGGTCCTCGCCGAGGCCCACGAGGAGGACGGCACCCGCATCAAGGCCAACGTGGAGGCCCGGTTGGCCGCCGAACTGGCCGAGTACGCCGTCTGACACCGGCTCTCCGCACCCGCCGCGCCGACGGCGCGGCGGGTGCGGCACGTCCGGGCCACGGCTCACCGACGACCGCGGTGTCAGCCGCGGGTGGTGAACTCCCTTACGGAGGCGATCACGTAGTCCAGCATCTCCTCCGTCAGCCCCGGGTAGACCCCGATCCAGAACGTCTGGTCGGTGATCAGGTCGCTGTTGACCAGCGGCTCGGCGATCCGGTGCGGGCGGTCGGCGTAGGCGGGGTGGCGGGTGAGGTTGCCCGCGAAGAAGCGCCGGGTGTGGATCCGGCGGGACTCCAGGAAGTCGACCAGCGCGGCCCGGCTGTAGGACGCCTCGGGCGAGACGGTGATCAGGAAGCCGAACCAGCTCGGGTCGCTGTCCGGGGTGGCCTCCGGCAGCAGCAGACCCGGCAGCCCTTCCAGACCTTCCCGCAGGTGCCGCCAGTTGCGGCGGCGGGCGGCGCCGAACTCGTCGATCCGCTGCAACTGGCTCAGTCCCAGGGCCGCCTGGAGGTCCGTTGCCTTCAGGTTGTACCCCACGTGGGAGAAGATGTACTTGTGGTCGTAGCCGTGCGGCAGCTTGCCCATCTGCTGGTCGAAGCGCTTCATGCACCGGTTGTCCTCGCCCGGCTCGCACCAGCAGTCCCGGCCCCAGTCGCGGAACGACTCCACGATCCGGGCCAGGGCCAGGTTGCTGGTCAGCACACAGCCGCCCTCGCCCATCGCGATGTGGTGCGCCGGGTAGAAGCTCGTCGTCGACAGGTCGCCGAAGGAGCCGGTGCGCCTGCCCCGGTAGGTGGAGTCCACCCCGTCGCAGTTGTCCTCGACGAAGAACAGGCCACGGTCCTCGGCCAGTTGGGCGACCTCCTCGACCTGGAACGGGTTGCCGAGGGAGTGCGCGATCATGATCGCCCGGGTCCGGGGACCGATGGCCGCGGCGATCCGCTCCGGCGTGGTGTTGTACGTGCCCAGCTCGACGTCCACGAAGACCGGGACCAGCCCGTTGTGCAGGATCGGGCTGACCGTGGTGGGGAAGCCGGCGGCCACCGTCACGACCTCGTCGCCGGGCCGCAGGCGCTGCTCCTCCAGCTGCGGTGAGGTCAGCGAGCTGAGCGCCAGCAGGTTCGCCGACGAACCGGAGTTCGTCAGGTGGGCCTTGCGGGTGCCGATGAACCGGGCGAAGTCCCGCTCGAAGCGGCGGGAGGAGGGCCCGGCGGCGATCCGCATGTCCAGCGCGGCCGACACCAGCGCCAGCCGGTCCTCGGCGCTGAGCACCGCACCGGAGACCTGCACGGCGCTCTCGCCGGGCACGAACGGCCCCGGCGTGCGCTCCCGGTGGTACTCACGGACGAGCTCTTCGATCCGGTCCTTGGTCTCGCCCATGGCCGTTCCTTCCCAGATGGCACCGACTGACGGAAATCCCGAGCGTAGGACCGGCGCGGCATGAGATCGCCTGAGTACCGGTCGAGTTCCGACGGCTTCCGGACCCTGATTCGAGGGGTTGGCGAGGGGGCGGCGCGGGACTGGCGTAATTCCTTCGCCGCCCGCCGGACACCCCTGACGCCGTGCCGCCGCGAATGTCACAGTGAATCCGCTCGACAACTCGCATGGAGGTACGCATGACCGAACAGCCGGAACAGAACGCCACCGAGAGCGAGGCCAAGCTCAAGTTCCGCCAGGCCCTTGAGCGCAAGGCCAACAACGCCCGATCCCAGCGCGCCCACCTGGAAAGCCGCCTGAAGATCAAGGGAAGCGGAGGTGCCAACAACAGCACCCGACGCTTCCGCCGTAAGTCCGGCTGACCTCTCCCGACGCAGCCGAAGGGTCGCGGTACCTCCCCTCACCGGAGGTGCCGTGGCCCTTTTTTCGCGTCATTCCCCCGCGCCATTCTCGAATGCCGCCCGAGTATGACCGGAGAACGGCTCGAGCATTCCCGGTCCCATGCATGGGATCCGGCCGAGTCGCCCGCTTCCCGAGCTTTTTCCGACCTGGCGGACCGCCGTCGTCCGGCCCGTTCCCCTGGGGCGGATCTCGACCGTTTCTCGAGTGAACGTCCATAGAGTCTCGTGCGGAACGGCCACAATCCGAGGAAAGGAGGCCGTTATGACCGGTACGACACGGCTCCGGCTGATGGCGGTCCACGCCCACCCGGCCGACGAATCCGGCAAAGGAGCGGCGTCCCTGGCGAAATACGCCGCCGAGGGCGCCGACGTACTCGTGGTCACCTGTACCGGAGGGGAGCGGGGGAGCATCCTCAACCCCGTGTACCCGCGCCACCTCGGTCCGGTCGACATGGGCGCGGTGCGCGCCCGCGAGATGGAACGGGCCCGGCGGATCCTCGGCGTCCGGCACCACTGGCTGGGCCACGCCGACTCCGGCCCGGCCCGGCCCGGCGCACCGCTGCCCGGGGGCTGTTTCGCCCGCGCCGACCTCACGGCGGCGACCGCGGGGCTGGTGCGGCTGATCCGGCGCTTCCGCCCGCACGTCATCACCACCCACGCCCAGGAGGGCGGCCACCCGCACCCCGACCACGTCATGGCGCACCGCGTCACGGCGGCGGCCTTCACCGAGGCCGGCGACCCCACGGCCCACCCGGGCACCGGACAGCCCTGGCAGCCCCTCAAGCTGTACTACGGCCACGGCTCGCACCCGGCGCGCCGCACGGCGCTGCACCTGGCCATGCGGCGGCGCGGCAGCACCCTGCCCTGCACGCCCCCGCCCGGCGAGCCGGCCCACCAGCCGCACCTGACGACCCGTGTCCCGTGCGCCGAGTACTTCCCGCTGCGCGACCGGGCCCTGCTCGCCCACGCCTCGCAGGTCGACCCCCACGGCGTCTGGTTCGCCGTGCCGACCTCGGTTCAGCAGGAGGTGTGGCCCACCGACGACTACACGCTGGCGCGTTCCCTGGTCCCGGCCGACCTGCCGGAGGACGACCTGTTCGCCGGCATCACCGCGACCGGCGGCGCCGGCACCGCCGCCGGCCTCGCGCCGCTTCCGTCGGACGCCGCCGTGGTGGCGCCGTGATGACGGCCCTCCCGTCCATCGCCGACCGGCGCGCCTGACCCTTCCCGGCGTTCCCCGTCACCTCGGGGACACGGACGGAAACGGAGGCCGAGACCATGACCGCCGACCTGGCGGGCACCGTGGAACACCCGTTCACGAGACGGGAGTTCGCGGCCCTGTACGCGCAGGCGCAGCGCTACTACGCGCACCAGATGCGGATCCTGGACGCGCCGGACACCGAAAGCTGGGCGGCCACCTTCACCGAGGACGCCGTCCTGGAACTGCCGTCCCTGCCCGGGCCCGTACCGGCCCACGCCCAGCTCACCCACTACGCGCGCGCCCGCGCCGCACGGCAGCGGCGGGCCGGCGGCCGCCTCGACCACTGGGTCGGCATGCTCGACGTACGGCCCCAGGCGGACGGATCGCTGCGCACCCGCTGCTCCGCCCTCGCGTACGTGACACCGGCCGGGGGCGGACTCAGGGTTCTGTACGTGTGCGTCATGGAGGACGTCCTCGTGTGCACCCACGGCGCCTGGTGCACCGCGCACCGCCGGGTGATCCGGGACGACCTGGCCTGAGGCGCCTCCTGCCGCCGCGCCGCGAGGGCGGGCCGAGGGCGCTGTCAGGCCCGTGTCAGAGCTGCGTGGCCGGTCCCCGGCATGCTGGGGGCGACCGTCCACGGCACGCATCGTGACCCCGTACGCCCCGCACGACCCCAGGGAAGCACCTAGAGCAGCCGTACGCCGAGGAGGCAGCCATGCCGGACCACGAGCCGGTACCGCACCCGGGCGAGGACGACATCGCCTCCCGTGCCTGGGCCGAGGCTTTGGAGATGGCCCACGGGGACCCGGACCGCGCCCCCGGCGAGTTGGTGGCCGCCGCGCTGGAGGCGCACCGCGCGCTGTCCCGGGCGCTCGGGCGGACCGTGCCGGTCACGGCGCTCGGACCGGACGGCGGCGTGCGGGGACTGGCCGCCTTCGTCGCCGTCTACGCCGCCCGGCGCGACCGGCGGACCGGCCGCGCCCCTGACTCAGACCAGAGCGGTGAACGCGTCGACGACGTCGTCGAGTTCGCGGCTGTGCACGGTGAGCGACTCGGCCGTGACCGCCGCCGCGTCGAGCACCGCGAGCACGGAACGCAGGCTGTCGACACCGGCGTCCCCGGCCATCCGGAGAGTGAGTGTCGCGGGGTCGCTCCACGCGTCGCCCAGGCCCGGCCCTGATCCGGCACCGAAGGCGGCACCGGCCCGGTCGAGCGCGCGCACGTCGGCGAACCGAAGACGGATGAGACCACCCGGGGGATCGCTCCACGGACCACCCTGCGGGCCGCTCCACGGACCCCCCGGCGGGGTGCCCCGCGGTGGCCGGGGCTCGGCACCGCCGCGGTCGCTGGGCCCAGCGGTGCGGTCCGCCACGTGTGCCGCACCGGCTTCGGCCAGGGCGCGCAGCAGGACGAGCCGGGCCTCGGCGGACAGGGAACCGACGAGACGGCGGGCGAGCCCGCGGGCCTCGTCCCCGTCCCGGAGGGCCGCGGCGGACAGCTCGCGGCCGGGGGCCGCCGGCGCCCCGCCGTGAGGGCGGCCGTCCGCCGCGGGTGCAGCCCAGGGCTGGTGGGTCACGGGCACTGCCCTCACCTTCGTATCGAGTGTCGTCCTGGAGTTGCGCACGACGGGCCGGGGCCGGCCGCTGCGGGGCTGGGACGGGCCTCGGTGCCGCGACCACGGTGGCGGGTCCCGCCCCGCGGTGTGCCGCCTCAGGCGGCCGGGGGCGCCACCTCCACGGGGCGGTCGCGCTCCAGCTCCCGCTCGGTGCGCCGCAGCACGATCGAGTCGGCGATCTCCCCGCTGCGCACCGCGATGTTCGACAGCAGGGACGACGACAGGCCGTGACTGTGCTCGGTGCCGCCCTGGAGGTACACCCCGCAGGTCAGGTCCGAGACGGGAACGAGGCGGTAGTCGCGCTCCACCCGGTGCCGGCCCGCCGCGTCACGCAGGAAGTGCCGGTCGAAGTCGCCGAGCAGCCGGGCCGGGTCCAGGCCGTCGTAGCCGGTGGCGAAGACCAGCGCGTCGACGGAGAGTTCCTCCGCCCGGTCGTCGAGCAGCGAGCGCAGGACCACCCGCGTCGCGCTCCCGGCGCGCCGGACCTCGGCGACCCGGGTGAGGTTGCGGAAGTGCAGCCGCTGCTCGCCGTGCAGCTCCTCGTCGTAGGCCCGCCGGTACAGGTCGCGGATGACGTCCGCGTCGACCACCGAGTAGTTGGTGTTGCGGTGGTAGCGCCAGAACGCGTCCCGTCCCCGCTCGGTGCCGAAGTAGTAGTCGTCGACCGCGGCGGGGTCGAAGACCTGGTTGGCGAAGGGAGTGTCGTCGGCGACGGAGTAGCCGTACGACGGGACGATCGCGCGGACCTGGGCGTGCGGCAGCGCGTCGTGCAGGAACCGGGTGATCTCGGCCGCGCTCTGGCCGGCGCCGACCACCGCCACGCTCTTGAGGCCGTCCGGGTCCTGTGCGCGGAACTTCCCGAGGAACTCCGAGCTGTGCCACACCCGTTCGTCGGCCGTCACGCCGTCCGGCATGCGCGGCACCAGGCCCGTGGAGATGGCCACGTTGCGCGCGGTGACCACGCTGGTGGTGCCGTCGCCGGCGCGCACCTCGACCTCCAGGAGACCGGGCGAGAGGGCCCCGTCCTCGACGCGGGGCCGGATCGAGGTGACCTCGGCGCCGTAGGAGACCCGGTCGGCGAGGGCGGCGGCGGCCCACTCCAGGTACTGGTGGAACTCCTGCCGGGTCGGGAAGAAGTCCTGGTTGTTCACGAACTGCACCAGCCGGTTCGAGGCGTGCAGAAACGAGATGAAGCTGAACCGGGACATCGGATTCCTGAAGGTGGCCAGGTCCTTCAGGAAGGAGATCTGCATGGTCGTCGACGGCAGCAGCATGTTCCGGTGCCAGCCGAAGCTGGGCTGCCGCTCGAAGAAATGGGACTTGACCGGGTGGTGCGGGGCGCTCGCCCTGTGTTCCTCCAAGGCGATCGCGAGTGACAGGTTGGACGGGCCGAACCCGATTCCGACCACGTCGTAGATCTCTTCGTCGCGCCTGCCAGTTATGCCCATGAAATTCTCCCGATTGCGTCTGGAAAACTCGGCCGGTGGCCCGAGAGACCGTCAGCAGTGTTGCCTCGGGCGGCGCTCGAAGGCAACTCGAATGGCACAGGAGGGGCGATGGAGAGGCGCTTGAGTCTCTCTGGAGCCCGGAAGCGTTGTCCTGTCGACGGGACGGAGTTACGTTCGGCGCGAATATCCGAATCTCCGCGTGGCGCGGCCCGTGACGTGGGCGCCCGGATTCATGCGATCCGTCGTGCGGTCAGTCATGCCCCGAGCCGACGTCGTGCGTCGCGTCAACTGTCGAAGAGGTGAATGCACATGTTCGTGCCCAAGTTCTACCGCGAACCGAGCAGTTCCTGGATGGTGGACCTGATCCGTGATAATCCGCTGGCTCTCGCGGTGACCAACGGAAAACCCCAAGAGGGTCCTTTCGCCACCCATCTGCCGGTCATCTTCGACCCCGAGACCTCCGGCGACCGGAGCGGCGAGCTGCCCGGCGCGACGCTGCTCGGGCACATGAACCGGGCGAACCCGCACTGGGCTTCCCTGGAGACGGGCAGCGTCCTGCTGCTGACGTTCACCGGCCCGCACTCCTACGTGTCGCCCACCGTGTACGAGGTGACGCCGGCCGCCCCGACGTGGAACTTCACCGCGGTGCACGTCCGGGGCGTGGTGGAGCGGATCGACTCGATGGAGGAGACGCTCGGCGTGGTGCAGTCCACCGTGCGGGCCTTCGAGGGGCAGTTCGGCGACGGCTGGGACATGACCGAGTCGCTCGACTACTTCCGCAAGATCGCGCCGGGTGTGGGGGCCTTCCGGCTCTCGGTGACCGGGGCCGACGGCATGTTCAAGCTCAGCCAGGAACAGCCCGGCGAAGTGCGCGAGCGGGTGCGGGAGTCGTTCGGGCGGAGCGGGTGTGTGCACAAGCGCGAGACGGCCGGGCTGATGAGCCGGCTGCCGTGACGCGCGCGGAGGGTGGCGGCCGGGGGTTCAGGCGCTGATGGCCACCGGCCGGGGACGCCCGGCGAGGCCCTCGGGAGGCGCCTCGTCGTCACCGAGCTCCTCCAGGGCGCTCGCGGCGGCGCTGTCCAGGGTGGCCGTCACCCACTGCTCGAAGTCGACGCCCTGCTGCTCCGCGGCCTTGTGCCACCAATGGAGGCGGCTGCCGGGGACCTCCAGGTGCCGGCTCGGCTCGGCGGGGGTGCTCGGCCGCGGTTCGTCGCGGCGCGCTTCGCGGATCGCGCCGCGTAACTGCTTGGTGGTCCACTGCCGCTCCTCGGCGCGGTCCAGCCAGACCTCCTGCTCCTCGACCGGCATCGAGGCCAGTTCGGCGTGGTGCTGGAAGCTCAGGGCGGGCCGGCGCCGGGTCAGGTCGAAACGGCGGGAGACCCAGGCGTAGTTGCGCAGCGTCTGGTACGAGAGGCCGACGGCGCGGATCCCGCGCTGGTAGCGGTCGGTGTAGTGGTCCTTGCCGTACACGAGCCAGTCGCCCAGCCACCAGGACGACGAGTCGACGACGTCGGCGAGCTGGCGTCCGGCGCGCTCCCACTCCGCGTAGGCCATCCCGGCCGGCATCTGGAGACCCACCTTGGTGGTCAGCACCTGGCCCCGGCGTGGTGCGGTCCCCGCGGCGCGCGGCGGTCGGGGCGGGGGCTGAGGGAGAGCGGCTGCCGGGCCGCCTTGCGACCCCGCGGTCTGTCCGGCCTGACGCGCCATCGTGCCTCCATGAAGAGGGTGCATACAACTGGCGAGAAAACTCGCACAGCTGGCTGGAACGGCGTCGGAGCGGCGCTCGAAGGGCTGTACGGCGCACCTGTGTGCGCCCGCCGACGCGCCGACGGCCAGGGCGGCGCCAGGAACGCCCCGGCGACGGCACACGTCCGCTTCAGCGACGGCACACGTCTGCTTCAGGGGCAGCACATGACCGCTACAGCGACGGCACACGACCGCTCCGGAGGACGCCGCACGACCGCTCCGGGGGTGGCACGGAGCCGCTCCCCGGAGGGCGTGCGGCCGTGCCGCCCGGCGGCCGGGCGGCGGGTCAGGCCGCCGTCCGCACCTCGCCGAAGGTCTCGGACAGGGCGGCCCGGAAACCGTCGAGGAACATGTCCGCCTCACGGTCGGACACGGTCAGCGGCGGGGCGAGCCGGACCACGTCCGGCGCCACCGCGTTCACCAGCAGCCCCCGGTCCTGGGCCGCCCGCTGCACCCGCGCCGCGTGCGCCCCGTCGAGCACCACACCCAGCAGCAGCCCGGCGCCCCGTACTTCCCGCACCAGCGGGTGGGCCGGCGTCCGCAGGCCGCGCCGCAGCCTGCGCCCCGTGCGGGCCACATGCTCGAGGAGGTCCGTCCGCTCGATGGTGTCCAGAACGGCGAGGGCCGCCGCGCACACCACGGGGTTGCCGCTGAAGGTGGAGCCGTGCGCGCCGGGCGTGAGCAGCGTGGCCGCCGCGCCGAAGGCGAGCGTCGCACCGATGGGCAGACCGCCGCCCAGCCCCTTGGCGAGGGTGACCACGTCGGCCTCGACGGCTTCCGCCTCCGCGGCGAACCAGCGGCCGGTGCGCCCCACGCCGGTCTGGATCTCGTCCAGGACCAGGAGCGTGCCGGTCGCCGCGGTGATCTCGCGGGCGGCCCGCAGATAGCCGGGCGGGGGCACCACCACGCCGTTCTCCCCCTGGAGGGGCTCCAGCACCAGCAGCGCGGTGCGCGGGGTGACGGCGGCGCGCAGCGCCTCCACGTCCCCGTACGGCACGTGGCTGACGTCGCCCGGCAGGGGCTCGAAGGGGCGCTGCTTGGCGGGCTGGCCGGTCAGGGCCAGGGCGCCCAGGGTACGGCCGTGGAAGCCGCCGGCGGCCGCCACCATGTGGGTGCGGCCGGTGAGCCTGCCGATCTTGAAGGCCGCCTCGACCGCCTCCGCGCCGGAGTTGGAGAAGTAGACCCGTCCCGGGCGCCCGGCCAGCCGCAGCAACCGCTCGGCCAGCCGCACGGTCGGTTCGGCGATGAACAGGTTCGACACGTGCCCCAGTGACGCGACCTGCTCGGACACGGCCCGGACGACGTCGGGGTGCGCGTGGCCGAGGGCGTTGACGGCGATACCGCCGACGAAGTCGAGGTACGCGTTGCCCTCCGCGTCCCACACGCGGGTGCCGCGGCCCCGCACCAGGGGAAGCCGCGGGGTGCCGAAGTTGTCCATCATGACGTGCTGCCAGCGGCGGGTCAGTGCCGCGTTTCCCGCACCCGTGTCCACGCCGTCGCTCATGCCGTCGCCCCCTCGGCCCCGGCGCCGTCGTCCGGCACGACCACGGTGCCGGTGCTCTCGTCGGAGAACAACGGCAGCAGCAGCGAGTGCTGGACCCGCCCGTCGACGATGCGGGCACTGCGCACCCCGTTGTTCACGGCGTGGAGGCACCCCTCCATCTTGGGGATCATCCCGGAGGCCAGCCCCGGCAGCAGTGCCGCCAGCTCGCCGGCGGTGAGCCGGGGGATCACCTCGTCGCTGTGCGGCCAGTCGCGGTACAGCCCCTGGACGTCGGTCAGGATCAACAGCATCTCCGCGCCGAGCGCGGCGGCGACGGCCGCGGCGGCGGTGTCGGCGTTCACGTTGAACACCCCGCCCTCGGCGGCGTCCTTGTCGTCCTCGGGCCGTGCGATGGAGGAGATGACGGGGATGCGGCCCCGGTCGATGAGGTCGCGCACGATCCCGATGTCGACCCGGGCGACGTCGCCGACCCGGCCGATGTCCACGGGTGCGCCGTCCTTGTGCGCGTAGCGCTTGACGGCGGTCATCAGACGGGCGTCCTCACCGGTCAGGCCGACCGCGTGCGAGCCGTGCACGTTGAGCAGCCCGACGAGTTCCCGCTGCACCCGCCCGGCGAGCACCATACGGACGACGTCCATGGTCTCGTCGGTGGTGACCCGCAGGCCGCTCTCGAAGCGGGACTCCAGGCCCAGGCGTTCCAGCTCCGCGCTGATCTGCGGCCCGCCGCCGTGCACCACCACCGGGTGCAGGCCCGCGTGCCGCAGGTGCAGCACGTCCATCGCGAAAGCCGCCTTCAGGTCGCTGTCGACCATGGCGTTGCCGCCGAACTTGATGACGACGGTCTTGCCGCGGTGGCGCGCCATGAGCGGCAGCGCCCCGACGAGGGCGTGCACCGGCTGCGGAGGCGGAGAAGCGCTCATGAGGAGTACTCGCTGTTCTCGTGGACGTAGTCGGCGGTGAGGTCGTTGGTCCGGATGACGGCGGAGTCCGCGCCGGCGGCGAGGTCCACGGTGATGCGGACCGCGCGGCCGGTCATGTCGACCAGCGCCCGGTCCTCGCCGACGCCGCCGTTCTTGCAGACCCACACGCCGTTGATGGCGACGCTCAGCCGGTCCGGGTCGAAGGCGGCCGAGGTGGTGCCGACGGCGGACAGGACACGGCCCCAGTTGGGGTCCTCGCCGTGCACGGCGCACTTGAGGAGGTTGCTGCGGGCCACGGCGCGGCCCGCCTCGACGGCGTCGTCCTCGCTCGCGGCGCCCACGACCTCGACGCGGATCTCCTTGCTCGCGCCCTCGGCGTCGCCGACGAGCTGCTCGGCCAGGTCGGCGCACACGCTCCGCACGGCCTCCGCGAACGCCTCGTACTCAGGGGTGGTGCCACAGGCGCCGGAGGCCAGCAGCAGCACGGTGTCGTTGGTGGACATGCAGCCGTCGGAGTCGACCCGGTCGAAGGTGACCCGGGTGGCGTCCCGCAGCGCCCGGTCGAGCACCCCGCACTCCACGTCGGCGTCGGTGGTGAGGACGACCAGCATGGTCGCCAGGCCCGGGGCGAGCATCCCGGCACCCTTGGCCATGCCGCCGACCGTCCAGCCCCCCCGGGTGACCGAGGCCGTCTTGGGCACGGTGTCGGTGGTCATGACGGCCTCGGCCGCGTCCTCGCCGCCGGACACCGACAGCCGGAGCACGGCCTCGTCGACGCCGGGCAGCAGCCGGTCCAGGGGCAGCGGCACCCCGATGAGGCCGGTGGAGCAGACCGCCACGTCGGCGGCGTCCAGGCCGAGGCGCCCGGCGGCCCACTCGGCGGTGTCGCACGTGTCCTGGTAACCCCGCGCTCCCGTGCAGGCGTTGGCGCCGCCGGAGTTGAGGACGACGGCGCCCAGCGATCCGTCCGCCAGGACCTGCCGGGACCACTGGACCGGCGCGGCCTGCACCCGGTTGGCGGTGAACACGCCCGCCGCCGCGCGGCGCGGCCCGGTGTTGACGACGAGCGCCAGGTCCAGGGCGCCGCTCTGCTTGATGCCGGCGGCGACCCCCGCCGCCGTGAAACCTCGTGCTGCGGTGACGCTCACGGTGCGACTCCGATCGTGGTCAACCCCAGGTCTTCGGGCAAGCCGAGGGCGGCGTTCATGCTCTGGACGGCTCCGCCCGCGGTGCCCTTGGTGAGGTTGTCGAGGGCGCTGATCGCGATGATGCGGCCGGCCGCCGCGTCGAGGGCGACCTGGATCTGGACGGCGTTCGACCCGTACACGGCCGCCGTGCCGGGCCACTGCCCTTCGGGCAGCAGGCGTACGAACGGCTCGTCGGCCAGCGCCTTCGCGTAGGCGGCCCGTACGTCGTCCGCGCCGACCCCGGCCCGCGCCGGGGCGGAGCAGGTGGCGAGGATGCCGCGGGGCATCGGGGCCAGCGTCGGGGTGAAGGAGACGGTGACCGGGCGGCCCGCCACGGCGCCGAGGTGCTGCGTCATCTCCGGTGTGTGCCGGTGACCGCCCCCCACGCCGTACGGCCGCATGGAACCCATGACCTCGCTGCCCAGCAGGTCCGCCCTGGGCGCCTTGCCCGCGCCGGACGTGCCGGACGCGGCGACGACCACCGCCTCGGGTTCCGCCAGCCCCGCCGCGTACGCGGGGAAGAGGGCCAGCAGCACCGCGGTCGGGTAGCAGCCCGGTACCGCCACCCGCAGGGTTCCCGCCAACGCGGCGCGGGCGCCCGGCAGTTCGGGCAGGCCGTAGGGCCAGGTGCCCGCGTGTCCGGTGCCGTAGAACGTCTCCCAGTCGGCCGCGTCCGCCAGGCGGAAGTCCGCGCCGCAGTCGACGACGAGGGTGTCCTCGCCCAGTTGTTCCGCGACGGCCGCCGACCGGCCGTGCGGCAGGGCCAGGAAGACCACGTCGTGACCGGCGAGGGCGTCGGCGGTGGTGGGCAGCACCTCCCGCCCGGCCAGCGGGGCCAGGTGCGGCTGGAGCGCGCCGAGCCGCAGGCCCGCGCTGGACCGGCCGGTCAGCGCCCCGATCTCCACGCCGGGATGGGCCAGCAGCAGACGCAGAAGCTCACCTCCCGCGTAGCCGCTCGCTCCGGCGACGGCTGCTCGCACGGTCATAGACCCTCCTGAGGGACAGGCATCTCGTTCTCACACGTCGTGAAGGTGCCGGCACGGCGTCAGCCGGACGTCGTGCCGCAGAACTCGGCGTTCAGGGTGGGCAGGAGCTGGGAGACCTCCCAGTCGCCGTTGTAGTTGAACGTCAACTGGTGGCGGCCGTCCTCGGTGGTGGCGACGAAGGTGAGGGAGCCGACCGTGCCGCCGTCGTGGTACCAGAGGGCCTTGCCGCAGCCCATCTCCAGCCGCTCGATGCCGAGTCCGTAGGACGAGATCGGCAGATCCGGGTTGACGACGGTCGTCTTCAGCTCCGCGAGCTGGCGCGGCGGCAGCAGGGTGCCGCGCATCAGCGCCCGGTAGAAGCGGTTGAGGTCGCTCGTGCTGGAGATGATGTCGCCGTCGCCCCAGACCTGGGACCCGTGGAACGCGGTGACGTCGTCGATCCGGTCCGGCCGGGTGTCGAAGAAGAGCTTCGAGTAGCCGCGGCCGCTCGGCCGGGGCGGGACGGTGGCCCGACCGGGGTGGGAGGTCGCCCTCAGTCCCAGCGGTTCGACGATGCGCGAGCGCACCTCCTCCTCGTACGAGGTGCCCGCCTTGTCGACGATCAGCGCGGCCAGGAGGTCGTTGGTGTGGGAGAAGGCGTGCCGGGCGCCGGGCGGGAACAGCGGCGGGCGGGCGAAGGCCACGTCCAGGCGCTGCCCCGGGGTCAGGGGGTCGTAGCGGTGCTTCAGGAAGCCGTCGCCCAGGACGTACTTCTGGTAGTAGGCCGGCTCGGTGAGGTAGTCGAACAGGCCGCTGGTGTGGTTGAGGAGCTGGCGCACGGTGATCGTGCGGCCGTCGTTCCCGTTGCCCGCCACCACGCCGGGCAGATGCTGCTCGACGGTGTCGTCGAGGGAGAGTTTCCCCTCCGCCGCCATCTGCAGCAGGACCGTCGCCACGAAGGTGCTGGTGATGCTGCCGACGCGGAACCGGTCGGCGGCGCCGCGCTCCGCGCCCGTGCGCAGGTCGCCCACGCCCACCGCCGTCCGCCAGACTCCGTCGGCGTCGCGCGCCTCGGCGGTGACGCCGGGGACACCGGCCCGGACGGCCGCCTCGATCGCGTCCCGGGTCCCCCCGTGGCCGGCCGCCGGCGCCGCGTCCGGCGCCGCGTGGGCGGGGCCCGTCAGCGCCGTGGCGGTGAGCAGGGCTGCCGCCAGGGCGACCAGTCCGGTCCTCGGTCTCATCCGTATCGTCATGTTCTCGCTCCCCGTTGATGTGTCTGATCCGTAGCCGGCCGACGCCGGACTCGTGGTGTTCGTGCGCTGTGTTCGCGGCACCGTGGGCCGCCCGTGTCGGGCCGGGCCGGACGTCCGCTCGGGCGCCCGCCGGGCCTTGCGAGGCGATGCCGGGCGCCCTTACGGGACCGGCCCCGACCGGCCGCCGGCCTCTTGCCCGCATGCCGGGCGGCGCACGCCGTGCGGGCCGCGAGGGCCGATCCGCGGGGCCGCACGCCCTGCTCCCGTGCCGGCCGGTGGTCAGGCGCACCGGGCCGTGTCCGCCGCGTCGAGGGCCGCGGTCGCGTCCCGTTCGATCTGCCGCAGCAGCGGCCCGGGATCGTCCTGGAAGTAGAAGTGCCCGCCGTCGAAGACCCGCAGGCCCAGGAAGCGTTCGGTGTGCGCCGCCCAGCCTGCCATCCGCGGCGGCGGGGCGGAACGGTCCTCGCGGGCCGCGTACGCCGACAGCGCCACGGGCAGCGCGGCGGCGCCGGGCGCCGGTCGCCAGGTGTCCACGAGGCGCAGGTCGGTCCGGATGATCGGGTCGAACACGGCCCACAGCTCCGGGTCGGCGAAGATCTCGTCGGGCGTGCCGCCGAGCCACTTCAGACGCGCGCGCAGCTCGGCGTCCGACGGTTCGCGGTACGCCTTCGCCGTCCGCGCCGGGTCCGGCGGGGTGCGCGCGGACATACCGAGCCACACCGGCGGCGGCAGGCCGCGGTCGATGATCCGCCGGGTCATCTCGTACGTCACCAGGGCGCCCATGCTGTGCCCGAACAGGGCGTAGGGACCGGTCAGCCGAGGCTCGACGGCGCGCAGCAGGTGCTCGGCGAGCGCGCCGGCGTCAGGGATCCGCGGCTGGTCGAGCAGGAGGCCGTGGCCCGGGGCGTCGAGCAGCCGCACGTCCCAGGAGTCGGGCAGTGCGGCCGGCCAGGTGCGGTACAGCAGGTGCGAACCCCCCGCGTGGTGCATCACGAACAGGCGCAGGGCGGGCCGGGGGCTGTCCATCGCTCTCCCTCGGATCGGGCCACGCCTCCTCGCGCCGTACGGGCGGGGCGTGGCCGTCGGGGTCCGGGCACCGGGCGGCGCGCGGGGCGGTACTCGGGGCGGTCCGGCGGCGCGGCGCGGACCAGGGGCGGGGACGCCCGCCGCCTCCAGCGGATGCCGAGCGGATCTCGAACGCCCGGTGGGAAGGTAGGAGGGTCCGCGACCGGCGAGGCGGGACGCCACACCGTACGGCGCGGTGCCGTACGACGCGATGCCCACGGGCCGCCCCGACTGCGGGCGGGGCCCGACGGAGTGGTCCGCCGGTGCGGGCGACGCGCCGCATGCTGGCACAGCGGCCCGGCGAAGTACAGGCGATCCGGGCCGGTGCGGACCCGGTCCTGCGGGCGGTCCGCCGCCGGGCCCGCCGCCCTTGAAGCGCCGATGGCCGAGTCCCTACGGTGACGTGGCAACGCCGGGGCCGCCCCCGATGCCAGATGTCCCGTCGACCGGACAGCCGAGCGTCCCGTCGACCGGGCCCGCCGGCCGGCGACCCCCCAGCCCGGTGCCGTCGCGCACCGGCCGGGCGACACCCATCGCGAGTCACACCATGACGCTTAAGGACGGTGCCCAGGTGAGCACGAACCCCTTCGACGACGAGACCGGCCGCTTCCACGTCGTGGTCAACGACGAGGAGCAGCACTCCCTGTGGCCGGCGTTCGCCGAGGTGCCCGCCGGCTGGCGGGTGGTCTTCGGCGAGGCGGCCAGGTCCGAGTGCCTGGAGTACGTCGAGCAGAACTGGACCGACCTGCGCCCCAGGAGCCTGCGGGAGGCCATGGCGGGGGACTGAGCGCCGCGGCGCCGGTCCGGACGTTCCAGGCAAGCACTCTGAGTGGGGAGATGAAGGTTGTGAGGGGCGCTGTGAAAACCGCGACTGCGAGGCCTGCGGCGGGCGGCGGTGAGCCCGCGCAGCGCGACGTGGTCCTGTCCTTCGTGGGATCCCAGGCCACGGTGCGCACGTCGGGAATGATCTTCCCGGAGAACCTGCCGGAGCGGTCCTGGGAGCGCATCGGCAGCAATCTGCGCGAGCTGGTGAACTCCTCGGCGTGGTGGCTCGCCGACTGGCTGATCTACGGGGAGACCACCTACGGCTGGCGGCGGTACAAGGAGGCGATCGAGCGGACCGGGCTCGACTACCAGACCCTGCGCAACTACGCGTGGGTCGCCCGGCGGTTCGAGCACCACCGCAGGCGCGACAGCCTCAGCTTCGCCCACCACGCCGAGGTGACCCGCCTGTCGCCGCCCGAGCAGGACTACTGGCTGCGCAAGGCCGAACAGCAGAAGTGGTCGCGCAACGAACTGCGCCGGGCGGTCCGCGCCGGCCTCGCCGTGCAGAGCGGCACGGCCGAGGCCGCCCCCGCGGGCGGCGACGGGCAGCAGGAGGTGACCCGGCTGGCCGAGTCGGCGGCGGAGAAGCGCCGCAAGAAGGCCACCACGCTCACCATCGAGCTGTCCGCCGACCAGTTGGACCACTGCGCGAAGGCCGCCGCCGCGTACGGCCTGCCCGTCGACCAGTGGGTGGCCCGGATGCTCGAGACCGCCGTCCTGCCCGCCGCCCGGCGGCGCACCGCCTGACGGCGGCCCCGGCCGGCGCCCCCGCCGTGGCGGCCCCCTCCCCGGACACCTCCTACATCGGAGTCAGTTGATGATCCTTCAGGGAAAACGGGTGGCCCTGCCCCCCGAGCCCGTCGTCCACCGGCAGTTCGAGGCGCATGTGGCGGCCAACCCCGACGCGGTCGCCGTCGTCCACGCCGGCCGGCGGGTGACGTACGCGGAACTGGACGCGCGGGCCAATCGCTTCGCGCGCTTCCTCGTCGCCCGCGGGCACGGCCGGGGCGCCAAGGTCGGCGTCTGCCTCGACTACACGCCCGACCTGCTCGTCGCCATCCTCGGCACGCTGAAGGCGGGCGCCGCCTACGTGCCGTTCGACCCGGCCTACCCGGCGGCCCGGCTGCGACTGCTGCTGGGCCAGGTGCCCGGCCTCGCCCTGATCGTGACCTCCCCGGCGACCGCCGGGATGGTCGAGTCGGCGGACGTGGAGACCGTCGACCTCGAACAGCTCGCCGGCCACCTGGCGGACCTGCCGGCCACCGCGCCCGACGCCGACGTCACCGGCGACGACGTGTGTTACGCCGTCTTCACGTCCGGGTCGACCGGGACGCCGAAACTGACCGCGGTGCGGCACGAGGGCTGGTTCAACCTGATGAACTGGCTGAGGCTGGAGTACGGCCTGCACAGCGGCTCGCACCACCTGGTCGTCAGCGCCTTCGGTTTCGACCTCTCCCAGCGCGCCCTGATGACACCGCTGTTCTGCGGCGCCACCCAGTACCTCCTGGCCAGCCGCAACTTCGACGCCATGATGGCCTACCGGGTCCTGACCGAGCACGACATCCGCGTGGTGCACTGCGCCTCCAGCACCCTGTACGTGCTGGTGGACTGGGAGACCGCACGCGGCGGCGACGCCCTCACCCGGCTCGACTACGTCCTCTTCGGCGGCGAGGCGCTCAAGGCCGAGCGGCTCACCGACTGGGCCCGGCGCGAGGGCAACAGCTGCACCCTTCTGCACCAGTACGGCGTCGCCGAGTGCACGGACGTCGCGACCTCCTACGACCTCGCCGGCCACGACCCCGGCCGGCCGGACGCCCCGCCGGTCGGCAGGCCCGCCTACAACACCGACATCCACCTCGTCGACGAGGACCTGCGCCACGTCGCCCCGGGTGAGCAGGGCGAGATCTGCATCGCCGGTGCGGGCGTCGGGGCGGGCTACCTCAACGCCGGCCCCGAGAACCGCAGGTTCACCACCCTCGAGGCCGGCGGCGAGCAGGTCCGCGTCTACCGCACCGGTGACCGCGGGCGGGTCACCGACGCCGGCGACCTCGTCGTCCTCGGCCGGATCGACGCCCAGGTGAAGGTGCGCGGCATGCGCATCGACCCCACCGACGTCGAGCGCGCCCTCGCCCGGCTGGACGGCGTTCGGGAGGCCGCGGTGGTCGTCACGTACACCGACGCCGGCGAGGCCGAGCTGACCGCGTTCCTCGTCCCGGCCGGAGGCGACCTCGCCGAGGACGACGTGCGCGCCCGTCTGCTGCGGGACCTGCCGCGCACCATGGTCCCCGCCCGCTTCCTGACCATCGCGCGGCTCCCCCTCAGCCCGCACGGCAAGGTCGACCGCGCCGCCCTCGCCGCCGCCCGCGTCGAGCGGTACGCCGGCAGCGGCACCTCCTAGCGGGCGAACAGCGATGACAACCGAGAGGACAGCGATGACTGCCGAGAGCGTGCGTGCCATCTGGTGCCGGGAGTTCAAGCGCGACGACATCTCCGTCGACGACGACTTCTTCGCCCTGGGGGGCCAGTCCCTGGTCATGGTGCGGATCCAGGGCGCCTACATCGAGGAGCTGGGCGTCGAGGTCCCGATGGACCAGATGTTCCTCCACCCGACGGTGGCGGCCATCTCTGCGTACATCGAATCCCAGGCTGCGACGACCGCCCCGTAGCCGCGTTGTGTCGAAGACCTACTGGTGAGAGAGGCGCGCCATGTACGACGTGATTGTCATAGGGGCCCGTTGTGCGGGATCGCCGACGGCCATGCTGTTCGCACGGCAGGGCTACCGTGTCCTGCTCCTGGAGAAAGCGCGCTTCCCGCAGGACACGCTGTCCTCGCACTACCTGCACATGCAGGGCGTGGCACTGCTCGACCGGTGGGGGCTGCTCGACCGGATCCGCGAGTCGGGCGCCCAGCCGATCACCCACCAGGTCTACCAGGGCCCGGGCGTGCGCATCGAGGGCTTCTCACTGCCGATCGACGGCCTGACGACCACCTACGCGCCCCGGCGGTACGTGCTCGACCCGATCCTCGCGGAGGGGGCCGTGGCGGCCGGTGTGGAGTTCCGCCAGGGCTGCGCGGTCAAGGACCTGGTGTTCGAGGACGACCGGGTCGTCGGGGTGCGGTACTCCACGCCCGGCGGCGCCGAGGCGACCGACCGGGCCCGCCTGGTCGTCGGCGCGGACGGCATGCGCTCCCTGGTGGCGCGCAAGGCCGGCGCGGAGTACGTCATGGAGCACCCGCGCATGACCACCACCTACTACAGCTACTGGTCCGGCGTCCCCGCCGACTTCGAGCTGTACGAGCGGCCGGGCCGCTGGATCGGTGTCCTGCCCACCAACGACGACCTCACGCTGCTCATGACGTACTTCCCGCAGGCGGACTACAACCAGGTCCGCAAGAACGTGGAACCCGCCTACCTGGAGGCGCTGCGCACCACGGCCCCCGAACTGTACGAGCGGATGCGCTCGGGCCGGCGCGAGGAGCAGCTCTACGGCACGGGCCACCAGGAGAACTTCTTCCGCAAGGCCCACGGGCCCGGCTGGGTGCTGGTCGGTGACGCGGTCAACCACAAGGACTCCATCACCGCCCGCGGCATCACCGAGGCCTTCGTCCAGGCCCAGTCCCTCACCGGGTTCATCGGGGAGAACCTGCACGACGAGGCCGCGCTGCGGACGGCCCTGCGGCGCTACGAGAACGAGCTGGGCAACGAGGCCCTGCACCACTACCAGGGCGCGCTGAACGTGGCCGAGCTGAAGCCCGAGGGGCGCACGGAGATGCTCCGCAAGCTCGTCGGCCACCAGGAGCACATCGACCGGTACTTCTCGACGCTGTCGGGCGCCTGCTCCATCGACGACTTCTACAACGACGAACTCCTGACCCTCCTCGACCAGGACTGAGCGACGACCCCGCCGTCCGGTTCGCCGATATTGGAGACACAATGATCCCGTTGTCGTTCGCGCAGCGCCGGCTGTGGTTCGTGGACCGTTTCGAAGGCCCCTCGCCGACCTACAACGGCGCGTTCGCGCTGCGGCTGACCGGCGACCTGGACGTGGACGCGCTCACGGCGGCGCTCCGCGACGTCGTCGAGCGGCACGAGGTGCTGCGCACGGTGATCGTCGAGGGCGACGACGGCGTACCGCACCAGCGGGTGCTGGCGGCCGGGGAGCAGCCGTTCGCCCTGCCCGTCGTCGAGGCCACCGGGCGGCTGCGGGCGGCTGCGGTACAGGAGGCCGCCACGAAGACGTTCGACCTGGCCGCCGACGCGCCGATCCGCGCCGGACTGGTGCGCGGCGGACCCCGCGACCACACCCTGGTCGTCGTCGCACACCACATCGCGGTGGACGGGGAGTCCTTCGGGCCGCTGTTCCGCGACCTCACCACCGCCTACGCGGCCCGCGCCCGGGGCGGGGCCCCGGCGTGGGAGCCGTTGCCGGTGCAGTACGCGGACTACACGCTGTGGCAGCTCGACCTGCTGGGCGACGAGTCCGACCCGGAGAGCCTGGCGGCCCGGCAGCTCGCGTACTGGCGCGAGGCGCTGGCGGACCTGCCGCAGCCGCTGCCCCTGCCGACGGACCGCCCGCGCCCCCGGGTGATGAGCCCCGACGGCGACCGGATCCCGTTCTCCCTCGACCCCGCCCTGCTGGAGGGGGTGGAGAAGCTTGCCGCCGAGCTGGACACCACGGTGTCGATGGTCATGCACTCGGCGCTCGCGGTGCTCCTGAACCACCTCGGCTGCGGCGACGACGTGCCCATCGGCGCGCCCATCACCGACCGCACGGACGAGGACCTGCGCGACCTCGTCGGGTTCTTCGTCAACACCTGGGTCCTGCGCGTCGACCTGAGCGGCAACCCCACCTTCCGCGAGCTGCTCCAGCGGGTGCGGGAGCGGTCCCTGGCCGCCTACGACAACCAGGACATGCCGTTCGAGCGGCTGGTGGAGCTGCTCAACCCGCACCGCTCCACCTCCTACAACCCGTTCTTCCAGGTCATGCTCTCCTGGCAGCCGCCCGTCCCGCCGCTGGAACTGCCCGGGCTTGGAGTCCAGGTCGAACGGCTGGAGACCGGCACCGCCAAGTTCGACCTCTTCTTCGACCTGCTGCCCAACAACGCCGGCGGGGCCGACTGCCGCCTGGAGTACGCCACCGGCCTGTTCGACCGGGACACCGCCGGCACCCTCGCCGAGCGGTTCGTCCGCGTCCTCGGCCTGCTCGTCGCCGCACCCGAGCGCGCGGTCGCCACCCTCGACGTCCTCGGCGCGGACGAGCGGGACCTCTGGCTCACCCGGGCCGTCGGCACCCCGGCCGAACTGCCCGCACTGACAGCCCCCCAGATGTTCGAGCGGCAGGCGGCCGCCACGCCCGACGCCCCGGCGCTCGTGTGCGACGGCCGGACCCTGACCTACCGGGAGCTGGACGACCGGGCGAACGGCGTCGCCTGGGAACTGATCCGGCGCGGGGCAGGCCCCGAGGACCTGGTGGTCCTCGCCCTGCCGCGCACCGAGAACCTCGTCGCCGGCCTGCTCGGCATCCTCAAGTCCGGCGCCGGATACGTGCCGATGGACCCGCAGTACCTCAGCGGGCGGGCGCGGACCGTGCTGTCCGAGGCCCGCCCCCGGTTCGCGGTCACCGACACCGCGACCTGGCGGGAGCTGCCGGTCGGCGACCTCGTGCCCGTCGACCTCGACGACCGCGCCCGCTGGGACACCCCGGCCGGGGCGCCCGGCGACACCGACCGGACCTCGCCGCTCGGCCCGGACAACCTGGCGTACGTCATGTACACCTCCGGTTCCACCGGCACGCCGAAGGGCGCGGCGATCACCCACCGCAACGTCGTCAACGGTGTACGGGAACTGGTGCGCGTCCTCGGCACGCCGCCCGGGTGGCGGATGCCGGCCGGCACCTCGGTCAACTTCGACGTGTCGGTCTTCGAGCTGCTGACCACCCTCACCACCGGCGGCACGGCCGAGATCCTGCCCAACGCGCTGGCGCTCGGCGAACGGGACGGCTTCGACGGCCACATCCTCAGCGGCGTCCCCTCGGTCCTCGGCGAACTGGTCGGCCACCTGGACGCGGCGGCCGACGTGCGTACCGTCGTCTTCGCGGGCGACGTCCTGCCGGCCCGGCTGGTGCGGCAGGTGCGCGACGCCCTGCCCGGCGCGCGGATCGTCAACTCCTACGGGCAGAGCGAGAGCTTCTACGCCACCACCTACTCCCTCGCCCCCGGCGAGGAGTGGCCCGAGGGCGACGTCGCGCCCATCGGCACCCCGCTGGGCAACATGCGCGCCTACGTCCTCGGCCCCGGCCTCGCCCCCGCACCCCAGGGCGTGGTCGGCGAACTGTACGTGGCCGGCGCCTGCGTGGGGCGCGGCTACCACGGCCGCCCCGGCCTGACCGCCGGACGCTACGTGGCCGACCCCTTCGGCCCGGCGGGCGGGCGGATGTACCGCACCGGCGACCTGGCCCGCTGGAACGCGCGGGGCGAACTGGAGTGCGTCGGCCGCGGCGACGGCCAGGTGAAGGTGCGCGGCTTCCGCATCGAGACCGCCGAGGTCGAGGCGGTCGTCGCCGCGCACCCCGGCATCAGCGAGGCCGTGGTCATCGGCCGGGAACTGCCCGCGGGCGGCAAGCGGCTCGTCGCGTACGTCGTGCACACCGGCGAGGGCGCCGTCGGCGACGACGGCGACGGCGGCATCGGCGACGTGGACGTGCAGGCCGGGGCCTCCGCCGCCGAGCTGCGCACGTACGTCGCGGCCCGGCTGCCCGACTACATGGTGCCCTCCGCGTTCGTCGCCCTCGGCAGCCTGCCGCTCGGGCCGACCGGCAAGCTGGACCGCTCGGCGCTGCCCGAGCCGGAGTTCCACGGCGGGACCTACCGGGAGCCCCGCACCGAGGCCGAGAAGATCATCACCGCCGCCTACGCGGACGTCCTCGGTGTGGACCGGATCGGCGCCGACGACGACTTCTTCGCGGTCGGCGGGGACAGTCTGCGTTCCATCCAGGTGGTCGCGCGGGTGCGCGCCAAGGGCCTGGAACTGACCACCAGGGAGATCTTCGAGCGTCGCACGGCGGCCCAACTGGCCGAGGTGGCAGCCGACCGCCGGGACCGGACGCCCGTCCTCGCCGAACTCGACGGCGGCGGCGTCGGCCCGATGCCGCTCCAGCCGGTGGCCCGGCAGATCTTCGAACACGGCGGCGGCACCGACCGGTTCGCCATGTCGATGGTGCTGGAACTGCCCGACGGCATCGACGCCGACGGCCTCGCCGCCACCCTGGACGCCGTACTCGACCGGCACGACCTGCTCCGCGCCGCACTGGTGCCCGGCGACGAGCCCTCCCTCCTCGTGCGCGAACCCGGCACCGTCCGCGCGGCCGGCCTGATCCGCCGGGTCGACTGCGACGGCCGCTGGGACGAGCCGGCCGCACGGGAGGCGGCCAGGGCGGAACTGGACGACGCGGTCGGGCGCCTGGACCCCGGGGCCGGCATCATGGCGGACTTCGTCTGGTTCGCCCCCGGCACCGGCCGGGGCCGCCTGCTGATGGTGCTGCACCACCTCGTCGTGGACGGCGTCTCCTGGCGCATCCTGATGTCGGACCTCGCCGAGGCCTGGCAGCGGATCCGCTCCGGCACCGCACCCGCACTGCCCGCGGTCGGGACGTCGGCCCGGCGCTGGGCGGCGGCGCTGGAGGACGAGGCGTACTCCCCCGAGCGGGAGGCGGAACTGACCCACTGGCAGAACGTGCTGGAGGAGTCCGACCCGCCGCTGGGCGCCCGCCCCTTCGACCCCGCGGTGGACGTGTGGTCCACCGTCGACACCGTACGGGTGGAACTGCCCGCCGACGTGACCGAGGCCGTGCTGAGCACGCTCCCCACGGCCTTCCGGGGCACCGGCACCGACGTGCTGCTCGCCGCCCTCGCCCTGGCGATGAGGCGGTGGCGCGGCGCGGACGCCTCGACCCTGGTCCGCCTGGAGGGACACGGCCGCGAGGAGGACGTCGTCCCCGGGGCCGACCTGTCCCGCACCGTCGGCTGGTTCACCAGCATGTACCCGGCCCGCGTCGACGTGCGGGACGTGGACCTGGACGACGTGCTGGCGGGCGGCGTCGCCGCCGGACGGGCCGTCGCCCTGGTCAAGGAGCAACTGCGTGCCGTCCCCGGCAAGGGCGTCGGCTACGGGCTGCTGCGCTGGCTGAACGAGGAGGCCGGCGAGCAGCTCGCCGACTGCCCGGCGCCGCAGATCGGCTTCAACTACCTCGGCCGGATCTCCGACTCCGACGTGCCCGAGCATCTGCGCGCCGAGGGATGGGGACCGGCGTCCTGGTCCGCCGAGCTGATCGCCCTGCCGGACGCGGACCTGCCGGCGCTGTCGGCGCTGGAGGTCAACTCGGTCGCCACCGACACCCCCGAAGGCCCCCGGCTCCAGGCGGCCTTCATGTTCCCCACCGGGGTCCTGACCCGGGAGCGGACCACGGAACTGGCCGAGCTGTGGACCGAGGTGCTGCGCGGCATGGCCGCCTACGCCGCCCGCCCCGGCATCGGCGGGCTCACCCCCTCCGACGCCCCGCTGGTCCCGGTGCGGCAGTACGAGATCGAGGCGTGGGAAGAGCGGTACGGGCGGCTGACCGAGGTGTGGCCGCAGGCCCCCGGGCAGTCCGGCATCCAGTTCCAGGCCGCGCTCGCCGAGGGCTCCTTCGACGTCTACCACATGCAGTTCGCGCTGCACCTGTCCGGGCACGTCGACCCCGACCGCATGCGAGCCGCCGGACAGGCGCTGCTGGAGCGGTACCCGAACCTGCGCTCCGCGTTCCTCACCACCGACGACGGCGAACCGGTGCAGGTCGTGCCGGACCACGTCGACCTGCCCTGGCGGCACCTGGACCTGACCGGCCTGAGCGAGGCCGAGCAGGACGCGGCGCTCGACCGGGCGCTGGCCGACGACCGCGCCGACCAGCTCGACCCGGCCCGGCCGCCGCTGATCCGCCTGGCGCTGCTCACCTGCGGGCCGCAGCGGGCCAAACTCGTCCTCACCGCGCACCACACCCTCTTCGACGGCTGGTCGTCGCCGATGGTGATCACCGACCTGATCAGGCTGTACTCCGGCACCCGGGAGGCGGCGCCGGTCCGCGGCTACGGCGACTACCTGGCCTGGCTGGCCACGCGGGACCAGGCGGTCTCCGAGGCGCGGTGGAAGGCCGAACTGGACGGATTCGACGAGCCGACCCTCGTCGCCCCGAACGCCGCCCTGCAGGGGACGGCGTCCGCCCTCGGGCGGGTCGAGGTACCGCTGTCGATCGACAAGGGACGCGAACTCGCCCGCCGCGCCGCCGAACTGGGCGTCACCCTCAACACGCTGCTCCAGGGCGCCTGGGCGGTCCTGCTGTCGCGGCTCACCGGGCAGCAGGACGTGGTCTTCGGAGCCGCCGTCAACGGCCGCCCGGCCGACCTGGCCGGCTCCGACGAGATGGTCGGCCTGTTCATCAACACCCTGCCGACCCGGGTGGACTGCGCCCCCGAGCACACCCTGGGCCAGGTCATCACCGACCTCCAGGACCGGCAGACCGCCCTGCTCGACCACCACCACTACGGGCTGGCCGACATCCAGCGCGGCGTCGGCCTGCCCGCCCTGTTCGACACGCTGCTCGTGTTCGAGAACTATCCGATCGACCGTGAAGGCATGGTGGAGGCCAACACCTCGGCGGGCTTCACCATCGACGGCATCCGACCGTTCGCGGGCTCGCACTACCCGCTCACGCTCAACTCCTCCGACCCCTACCTGCGGCTCTCCCTCGACTACCAGAACAACCTCTACGACCGCGACGCGGCCGAGGAGATCGCCGTCCGGCTGGTGCGGGTCCTCGACCAGCTCCTGGCCGACCCGGCCACCCGCCTCGGCGACCTCGACGTACTCGGCGACGAGGAACGCGACTGGCTGCTGCGCGAGGTGAACGACACCGCCGAACCGGCCCCGGCGGCGGGCCCGGCGGAGTCCGTGCGCCGGCAGGCCGAGGCCACCCCCGAGGCCGTCGCCGTCATCGCCGAGGACACCTCGCTCACCTACGCGGAACTGGAGGAGCGCGCCAACCGCCTGGCCCACTGGCTGATCGACCGCGGCGTGCGGCCCGAGTCGCCGGTGGCCGTGCGACTGCCGCGCTCCGCCGATCTCGTGGTCGCGCTGCTGGCCGTGCTCAAGGCCGGTGCCACCTACGTCCCGATCGACCCGGACCACCCGCGCTCCCGCATCGACCACATCGTCGAGGACGCCCGCCCCGTGCTCGTCCTCGACGCCGACACCCTCGCCGGCGCCGACCGCGCGGCCCACCCGGCGACGGCGCCCACCGTGACCGTCCGCCCGGACAACGCCGCGTACGTCATCTACACCTCCGGCTCCACGGGCAGGCCCAAGGGCGTGTCCGTCACCCACCGGGGGCTGGCCAACTTCCTGGCCACCATGCGGCGCCGGTTCCCGCTGACGCCCCGCGACCGGCTGCTCGCCGTGACGACGGTCTCCTTCGACATCGCCGGACTGGAGCTGTACCTGCCGCTGACCTCCGGCGCGGCGGTGGTGCTGGCGGGCAAGGAGACCGTCGCCCAGCCCTCGGCCGTACGGGAGACGGTCCGCCGCCACCGGGTGACCGCCGTGCAGGCGACACCGGCGTTCTGGCAGATCCTGCTCATGGAGGAGCCCGACGGCGCCGCCGGCCTGCGGATCCTGGTCGGCGGGGAGGCACTGCCGCCCCAGCTCGCCGAGGCCCTGGCCGGGCAGGCCGCCGAGGTGACCAACGTCTACGGTCCCACCGAGACGACGATCTGGTCGACGAGCGCGCCGGTCACCCCCGGCGCCGGCGTCCCGTCCATCGGCACTCCCATCGGCAACACCCAGGTGTACGTCCTCGACGCACGGCTGCGGCCCGTACCGCGCGGCGTGCACGGCGAGCTGTACATCGCCGGCGACGGCCTCGCCCGCGGCTACCAGGGCCGGCCCGACCTCACCGCGGGACGGTTCCTGGCCTGCCCGTTCGGCGGTCCCGGCACCCGGATGTACCGCACCGGCGACCTGGTGCGCTGGCGCGAGGACGGCCGCCTGGAGTACATCGGGCGCACCGACTTCCAGGTGAAGATCCGGGGCTTTCGCATCGAGCTGGGCGAGATCGAGCACGTCCTGGCCGAACACCCCGCCGTGGCGCAGGCCGTCGCCCTGGTGCGCGAGGACCGCCCCGGCGACCAGAAGCTGGTCGCGTACGTGGTGCCGGCCGGCAAGGCGGACCCGGCCGGGCTGGACCTCGCGCCCCTGGCGGAGCTGCTGCGCCGGCGCCTGCCGGAGTACATGGTCCCGTCGGCGATCGTGCCGCTGGCCGAGCTCCCCACCAACCCGAGCGGGAAGCTCGACCGCGGCGCGCTTCCCGCTCCCGGCCAGGGCAGGGCCCAGGCCGGACGGGCGCCGCGCACCCCCACCGAGGAAGTCCTGTGCGAGCTCTTCGCCGACCTGCTCGGCCGGGAGGAGATCGGCATCGACGACGACTTCTTCGGCAACGGCGGCCACTCCCTGCTCGCCACCCGGCTCAGCGGACGCATCCGCAACCGGTTCGGCGTCGACTCCAAGGTCACCCTGGTGTTCCGCAACCCGACCGTCGCCCAACTGGCGGCGCGCATCGAGGAACTGACCGCGGACGACTCCCGGCCGCGCAACAAGAACCGCCCCCAACTGCGCCAGATGACCGTGTAGGAGTGTGCGCCCGATGATTCCGCTGTCGTTCGCCCAACGCCGGCTGTGGTTCCTCCACCGTCTGGAAGGCCCCTCCGCGACCTACAACATCCCCTTCGTACTGCGTCTGGAAGGGCCGCTGGACACCGCGGCCCTGGCGGCGGCCGTCACGGATGTCGTGACCCGGCACGAGACGCTGCGCACCCTCGTCGCCGAGGACGCGGACGGCACGCCCGAGCAGCGGATCCTGCCCCCGCGGGAGGCGGCCGTCCCGTTCCGGGTGGTCGACGTGGCCGCGGACGCGCTGGACGCCGCGCTGGGCGAGGAACTCGGCCGGGGCTTCGACCTGGAGACGGAGCTGCCGCTGCGCACCACCGTCTTCCGGCTCGCCCCGCGGGAGCACGTCGTCGCGTTCGTGTTCCACCACATCGCGGTCGACGGCGCCTCCATGGCGCCGTTCCTCCAAGGGCTGGTGTCGGCGTACACGGCCCGCCACCGGGGCGCCGCCCCGCAGTGGGAGCCGCTGCCGGTGCAGTACAAGGACTACACGCTGTGGCAGCGCGAGGTGCTGGGCGACGAGGCGGACCCGGAGTCGGTCGCCGCCGGGCAGATCGACCACTGGCGCAGGGAACTCGAAGGAGTGCCGCAGCCGGTCCAGCTCCCCCTGGACCGGCCCCGCCCGACGATGTCCGACCACCGCGGCGGCCATGTCGCCTTCGAACTGGAACCCGAGCTGCTCACCGGGCTCGGCAAGCTCGCCGCGGAGCACGGCGCCACGCCGCCGATGGCCGCGCAGGCCGCGCTCGCGGTCCTCCTGCACAAGCTGGGCGGCGGCACCGACCTGACGATCGGCAGCCCCATCGAGGGACGCGCCGACGAGCAGCTCGACGAACTGATCGGATTCTTCGTCAACACGTGGGTGCTGCGCGCCGACCTGTCGGGCGACCCGTCCTTCGGCGCCCTGCTGGAACAGGTGCGGGACAAGGCCCTGGCCGCCTACGACAACCAGGACATGCCGTTCGAGAGGCTGGTGGAGCTGCTGGGCCCGCAGCGTGCCACCTCCTACCAGCCGCTGTTCCAGGTGATGCTGGCCTGGCAGTTCGTGTGGCCGCCCATCGAGATGCCGGGGCTGCGGGCGACACCCGTCGCGGCGGACACCGGGACCGCCAAGTTCGACCTCTTCCTCAACGTCGTCCCGCGCGCGGACGGCGGCGCCTACGGGCGCCTGGAGTACGCGACGGAGCTGTTCGACCACGCCACCGCCGAGGCGATCGTCGACCGCTTCGCGCGCGTCCTGCGGCAGGTGGTCGCCGACCCCGGGGCGCCGCTGGCCGCCGTGGACGTGCGCACCGACGCCGAACGGGACCTGCTGGCACGGGTGAACGACACGGCGGCCCCGGTGCCGGGAGCGACGGTGCCGGAACTGGTCGCCGAGCGGGCCGCCCGCACACCCGACGCCACGGCCGTGGTGTGCGCGGACACCGAACTGACGTACCGGGAACTCGACGCCCGCGCCGGCCGGCTCGCCGCACTCCTGCGGGAGCACGGCGTCGGACCGGACGTCCTGGTCGCCGTGGCCCTGCCCCGCCGCGCCGACCTGGTGGTCGGGATGCTCGCCGTGCTCAAGGCCGGCGGCGCCTACCTGCCGGTCGACCCCGCCTACCCGTCCGCGCGGATCGGCCTGCTCCTGGACACCGCCCGTCCGGCGCTGGTGCTGACCGGCGGCGAGGCGGCGGCGGTCGTGACCGGCTCCCCGGCGCCCGTCCTGAACCTGGACGACCTGCGCCTCGACGCCCCAGCCACCGGCGCCGGCCCCGAGGGCGGCCGTGACGTCCGTGTCTCGGCGGACGACCTGGCCTACGTGATGTTCACCTCGGGCTCGACCGGCACCCCCAAGGGCGTCGCCGTCACGCACGGCGCCGTCGTCAACGGCGTGCGGGACCTGCGCCGCACCGTGGGCGTCGGCCCGGGGTCGCGGATGCTCGCCGCGACGTCCGTGAACTTCGACGTCTCCGTCTTCGAGATCTTCACGGCCCTCACCGCCGGAGCCACCGTGGAGATCGTCCGCGACGTCCTCGAACTCGCCGAGCGCGGCGCGTGGTCGGGCACCACGATCAGCGCCGTGCCCACGGTGTTCTCCGCACTGCTCGACCAGCTCGCCGCCGCGGGCCTGGGCGCGGGCGGTCTCGACGTCGAGACCGTCGTCTTCGCCGGCGAGGCCCTCACCGCCGACCTGGTGCGCACGGTGCGCGACGCCCTGCCCGGCGTCCGCGTCGTCAACGCCTACGGGCAGACCGAGAGCTTCTACGCCACCACGCACACCCTCCCCGGGCAGCCGGACGGGACCGGCGCGGTCCCCGTCGGCCGCCCCCTCGCCAACATGCGCGCCCATGTCCTCGGGCCGGACCTCGCCCCGGTGCCGCCCGGCGTCACCGGCGAGCTGTACGTCGCCGGCCGGCTCGCCCGCGGCTACCACCTCGACGGCCCGGCCACCGCCCAGCGGTTCGTGCCCTGCCCGTTCGGCGAGCCCGGCGCGCGGATGTACCGCACCGGCGACCTGGCGCGGTGGGACGGCGACGGCCGGCTCACCTACGCGGGACGCGCCGACACCCAGGTGAAGGTCAACGGCATCCGCGTCGAGCCCACCGAGATCGAGGCGGTCCTCGCCCGGCACCCCGCGGTCGGACAGGCCGTCGTCACGGTCCGCGAGGACCCCGCCGGCACCGCGCGCCTCGTCGGTCACGTGGTACCTGCCCCTGCCGAGGACGGCGCGGACGCGGGCCCCGTCCCGGTCGCGGAGCTGCGGCGGTTCGCCGCCGAGCGGCTGCCGGACTACATGGTGCCCGCCCTCGTCGTGGCGCTGGACCGGCTGCCGCTGACCGCAAGCGGCAAGCTGGACCGGGCCGCGCTGCCCGAGCCGGAGTTCACCGGTGCCGAGTACCGTGCGCCGCGCACCGAGACCGAGCGGATCCTCGCCGACGTGTACGCGGACGTGCTCGGCGCCGAACGGGTCGGCATCGACGACGACTTCTTCACCAGCGGCGGCGACAGCATCCGCTCCATCCAGGTCGTCGCGCGGGCCAAGACGCGCGGCGTCGTCGTCGCCACCCGGGAGGTCTTCGAGCACCGCACGGTCGTCCGGCTCGCGGAACTCGTCGAGGGCCGCCGCCGCGAGGAGCCGGTACGCCTGGCGGAGCTTCCCGGCGGCGGCACCGGCTGGGCGCCCCTGCCGCCGACCGCGGCCCATGTCCTCGGACTCGGCGGCTCCATCGGCCGGTTCTGCATGTCCGCGCTGCTGACGCTGCCCGAGGACATCGGCCACGGGCAACTGGTCGCCACGCTCCAGGCCGTACTGGACCGCCACGACGCCCTGAGGTCCCGGCTCGACCGCACCGGACCCGGCCTGCGCATCGCCCCGGCCGGCACCGTGGACGCCGGCCTGTCGCTGCGCGAGGTCCCCCGCGACGGCTCCGACCCGCAGGCCGAACTGGACGCGGCGGCGGGCCGGCTGGACCCCGACGCGGGCGTCATGGCGCAGTTCGTGCGGTTCACCTCCGCCACGGAGGCGGACCGGCTGCTGATCGTGCTGCACCACCTGGTCGTCGACGGGGTGTCGTGGCGGATCCTGCTGCCGGACCTGGTGTCCGCCTGGCAGCGGGTCCGCGACGGGCTCCCGCCGGAGCGTGCCGGGGCGGGCACCTCGCTGCGCCGCTGGACGCACGCGCTGGCCGACGAGGCGGCCGCCCCCGAGCGGGTGGCGGAACTGCCCCGGTGGCAGAAGATCCTGCGCGGCGAGGACGCCCCGCTCGGCGCGCGCGCCCTGGATCCCGTCCGCGATGTCGCCGCCACCGTGGACACCGTGCGCGTCCAGGTGCCGGCGGACGTCACCCGGACGCTGCTCGACACGGTGCCCTCGGTGTTCCGGGGCGGCGCCGACGACGGGCTGCTGGCCGCCCTGGCGCTGGCGCTGGTGCGCTGGCGCCGTACCCGCGGCGTGCCCGGCTCGGCCGCGCTGGTCAGGCTGGAGGGACACGGCCGGGAGGAGCACCTGGTGCCCGGCGCCGACCTGTCCGGGACGGTCGGCTGGTTCACCGCCATGTTCCCGGTCCGCCTTGACCTGGCAGGCGTCGACGTGGCGGACGCCTTCGCCGGCGGCCCGGCGGCCGGCCGGGCCGTCAAAGCCGTCAAGGAGCAGCTGCGGGCGGTCCCCGGCAACGGCGTCGGCTACGGCCTGCTGCGCCACCTCAACCCCGCCACCGCCGCCGACCTCGCCGGACTGCGCCCGCCCGAGATCGGGTTCAACTACCTCGGCAAGTCCTCCGCGGCCGACATCCCCGAGGAACTGCGCGGCCTGGGCTGGACTCCCGACACCACGCACCGCGACCTGATCGCCGCCCCGGACGCCGACATGCCGGTGCTGTCGGCGCTGGAGATCAACGCGGTCGCCACCGCCACCCCCGCCGGCGACGAACTGACCGCCTGGTTCGGCTTCCCGACCGGGGTGCTCTCCCGCGACGAGGTCACCGAGCTGGCCGCGCTGTGGGTCGAGGCGCTGACCGCCCTGGCCCGGCACGCCGCGGCCCCCGACGCCGGCGGACTGACCCCGAGCGACGCGCCGCTGGTCGACGTGGCGCAGGAGGAGATCGACACCTGGGAGGCCCGGTTCGGCCCGCTGGCCGAGGTGTGGCCGGTGACCCCGGCGCAGTCCGGGATGCTGTTCCACACCATGCTCGCCGGGGCGTCCTCGTTCGACGCCTACCACATGCAGATGGTGTTCCACCTGTCCGGCGACATCGACCCGCGGCGGATGCGCCGCGCCGGGCAGGCACTGCTGGACCGGCACGCCAGTCTCCGCGCCGCCTTCGTCGAGCAGGCGGACGGCGACGTGGTGCAGGTGGTCCCGCGCGAGGTGACGCTGCCCTGGCGGCACCTCGACCTGACCGGGGCCGGCGCGGAGGCGACCGGGGCGTTCGAGCGGTTCCTCGCCGAGGACCGGGCCGCCCACTTCGACCGGGCCGCCCCGCCGCTGTTCCGGCTGGCCCTCGCCGTCCTCGGCCCCGACCGCACCGAACTGGTGATGACCGCCCACCACGTCCTGTTCGACGGCTGGTCCACGCCCCTGCTGATGCGGGACCTGCTGCTGCTCTACGCCTTCGACGGCGACCGGGCCGCCCTGCCGCCCGCCCGCGGCTACGGCGACTTCCTGGCCTGGCGCGCGCGGCAGGACCGGGAGGAGTCGGCCCGGGCCTGGGCGGCCGAACTGGAAGGGCTGGAGGAGCCCACCCTGCTCGTCCCCGGCGCCGAGGCCGCGGGCGACGACGGCCTCGGCACGGTCGAGGTCCCGTTGCCGCCCGCGACGGCCCGCGACCTCGGTCGCCACGCCGCCCGTCTGGGCGTCACCGTCAACACCCTGGTGCAGGGCGCGTGGGCGCTGCTGCTCGGCCACCTCACCGGCCGCCAGGACGTGGTGTTCGGCGCGACCGTCTCCGGGCGCCCGCCCGCGGTGACCGACGTGGAGTCGATGGTCGGACTGTTCATCAACACCCTCCCCGTCCGCGTCCGCCACGCGCCCGGGGACACCCTCGCCGAGGTCCTCAGCCGGCTCCAGGACCGCCAGGCCGGCCTGCTGGACCACCACCACCTCGGGCTCACGGAGATCCAGCGGGCCACCGGACTCCAGTCCCTCTTCGACACCCTGGTCGTCTTCGAGTCGTACCCGGTGGACCAGGAGGGCCTGGGCGCCGCCCTGGACGCCACCGCCGGGATCGCCCTCACCGGCATGACCGCGGACACCGGCACCAACTACCCGCTGACCCTGATGGCGCTGGTCGAACCCCAGGTGCGGCTCACCCTCCAGTACGCCAGGGGCGTCCTGGACCGCGAGACGGTCGAGACGTACGCGGCGCGTCTGGTCGGGGTCGTCGAGCAGCTCACCACCGCGCCCGACCTGCCGGCCGCCCGCCTGGACACCCTGGGCCCGGACGAACGCCGCCGACTGCTCACCGGTTTCAACGACACGGCCGCCCCCACCCCGGACACCACCGTCGGCGGGCTCGTCGAGGAACAGACGGCCCGCACCCCGGACGCGACCGCCGTCGTCGCCGACGACGTGACGCTCACCTACCGCGAGCTGGACACCCGGGCCGGCCGCCTGGCCGCGGAACTGGTCCGCCGGGGCGTGAGCCCCGAGTCGCTGGTCGCGGTGTCGCTGCCGCGGTCGGCGGAGCTGGTGGTCGCCCTGCTGGCGGTGCTGAAGGCGGGCGGCGCCTACCTGCCCGTCGACCCCCGCTACCCCGGCCACCGCCTGCGGGCCATCCTCGAGGACGCGCGGCCGTGCCTGGTCCTGACGGACTCCGCCACCGCCGGGACCCTGCCGGAGCACGACGCCCCGCACGTCCGCGTCGACACACTCGACCTCGACCGCGACCCCGGCGAGGGCCCCGCGGATCCGGCGGTACGGGTGCACGCGCGGCAACTGGCGTACGTGATGTACACCTCCGGTTCCACCGGCACCCCCAAGGGCGTCGCCATCACCCACGCCAACGTGGTCAACGGCGTGCTGCGCCTCGCCTCCCGCGTGGGACTCGGACCGGGCAAGCGGATGCTGGCCGGCGCCTCCGTCAACTTCGACGTCTCGGCGTTCGAGATCTTCACCACGCTCGCCACCGGCGGCATCGTCGAACTGGTCCGCGACGTCCTGGTGCTGGGGGAGCGGGCGAGCTGGAGCGGCGCCGTCGTCTCCACCGTGCCGTCCGCCTTCGCCGAACTCGTCGACCGGATCGCGGACCGCACCTCGGTGGAGACCGTCGTCTTCGCCGGCGAGGCCCTGCCCGTCCCGCTCGTCGAGAAGGTTCGCGACGCCTTCCCCGGCGTCCGCGTCGTCAACGCCTACGGGCAGAGCGAGTCGTTCTACGCCACCACCGGCACCGTCACCGGCGACACCCGGGACGCGACGGGCAACGCGCCCGTCGGCACGCCGCTCGGCAACATGCGCGCCTACGTCCTCGGCCCCGGCCTCGCCCCCGTGCCGCAGGGCACCGTCGGCGAGCTGTACGTCGGCGGCAGCGTGGGCCGCGGCTACCACGGCCGCGCCGCGCTGACCGTCGAACGGTTCGTCGCCGACCCCTACGGCCCGCCCGGCGCGCGCATGTACCGCACCGGCGACCTGGCCCGCTGGAACGCCGAAGGTCAGGTGGAGTACGTGGGCCGCGCGGACACGCAGGTCAAGGTGCGCGGCTTCCGCGTCGAACCCGGCGAGGTCGAGGCCGCGTTCACCGCGCACCCGGACGTCACCGGGGCCGCCGTCGTCGCCCGGGGCGCCGGCGCCGCCAAGCGGCTCGTCGCGTACGCCGTGTCCTCGGACGCGACCACCGTGCAGGAACTGCGCCGGTTCGCCGCCGAGCGGCTGCCCGAGTTCATGGTGCCGTCCGCCGTGGTGCTCCTGGACCACCTGCCGCTGATGCCCAACGGCAAGCTGGACCGGGCCGCGCTGCCCGAGCCGGAGTTCACCGGCGCCCCCTACCGCGAGCCCGGCACCCCGCGCGAGAAGGCCTTGGCCGAGCTGTTCGCCGAGGTGCTCGACGTGGACCGGGTCGGTCTCGACGACGGCTTCTTCACGCTCGGCGGGCACTCCCTGCTCGCCACCCGGCTGATCAGCCGCGCCCGCGCCGAACTGGGCATCGAGATCCCCATCCGACAGGTCTTCGACCAGCCGACGGTCGCCGCGCTCGCCGCGTGGTCCGAGGCCTCGGCCGCCCCCCGCCGCCCCAGCATGCGCCAGATGTTCACCAAGGAGTGAAGCAATGATTCCGCTGTCATTCGCACAACGCCGCATGTGGCTGCTGCACAAACTGGAGCGGGGCGCGGCGACCTACAACATATCGGCGGCCTTCCGGCTGACCGGCGCCCTGGACCAGGACGCCCTGGTCGCGGCGATCCACGACGTGGTCGAGCGGCACGAGATCCTGCGCACCACCTACGGGACCGACGACGCCGGCGAGCCGTACGCGCGGATCCTGCCGATGGCCGAGGCGGCGCTGCGGGTGCCGGTGGCCGAGGTGACGCCCGAGGGGCTGTCCGCCGAGGTGGAGCGGGCCGTCGCGCACCGCTTCGACCTGACGGCCGATCTGCCCTTCCGCGCCGCCCTGCTGCGCTGCTCGCCTCAGGAGCACGTCCTCGTCCTGGTCATCCACCACATCGCCTCGGACGGCAGCTCCAGCGCGCCGCTGATGCGGGACCTGGTCGAGGCGTACACCGCGCGCCGGGACGGCCGGGCGCCGGCGTGGGAGCCGCTGCCGCTCCAGTACAAGGACTACGCGCTGTGGCAGCGCGAGGTGCTCGGCGATGTGGCCGACCCGAACAGCCTCGCCGCGACGCAGATCGAGCACTGGCGCAAGGAACTCGCGGACGTGCCTCAGCCGTTGAACCTGCCGCTGGACCGGCCGCGGCCCGCCGAGGCCGGCACCCGCGGCGACACGGTCGGCATCGAGGCGGGCCCCGAGGTGGCGGCCGGGCTGCAGAAGCTCGCCGACGCGCGCGGGATGAGCCTGTCGATGGTCGTGCAGTCCGCGCTGGCGGTGCTGCTGGACACACTCGGCGGCGGCGAGGACGTGACGATCGGCTCCCCGATCGCCGGGCGCACCGACGAGGCGCTGGCCGACATGATCGGCTGCTTCGTCAACACCCAGGTGCTGCGCGCCGACCTCTCCGGCAACCCGTCGTTCACGGAAGTGCTGGCGCAGGTGCGCGACAAGGCGCTGAGCGCCTACGAGCACCAGGACGTGCCGTTCGACGTGGTGGTCGAGGCGATCAACCCCGAGCGTTCCGCGGCGTACCAGCCGTTGTTCCAGGTGATCTTCTCCTGGCAGAGCTACGAGAAGCCGGACCTCACCCTGCCCGGCCTGCAGATGCGGTTCGAGCAGGCCGTCCCGTCGACCGCCATGGTCGACCTGACCTTCTTCCTGGCCGTGGACGGCACGGGGGCGCTGAGCGGGGACCTCCAGTACGCGACCGACCTGTTCGACCGCGGCACGGCCGAGGAGATCGCCGCCCGGCTCGTGCGGGTGCTGGAGCAGTTCGCCGCCGACCCGGAGATGCGCGTCGGGGACGTCGACGTGCTGAGCGGCCCGGAGCGCGAGCGGCTGCTGGTGGAGCTGAACCCCGCAGGCGCCCCCGTCGACGAGGTCACCCTGGTGGAGCTGTTCGAACGGCAGGCGGCCCGGCGGCCCGACGAGACCGCCGTGGTCCACGAGGACACCGCGCTCACCTACGGGGAGCTGAACGCGCGGGCCAACCGCCTCGCCCGCCATCTCGTCGACGAGGGAGTGGGCCCCGAGTCCCTGGTGGGGGTCTGCCTGGAGCGCTCGGCGGAGCTGGTCGTCGCGCTGCTGGCGGTGCTGAAGGCGGGCGGTGCCTACCTGCCGATCGACCCCGACTCCCCGGCCGACCGCATCGCCTACATCGTCGAGGACGCGGCGCCCGTCCTGCTGGTCACCACGGGCGCCGTACTGGACCTGGCGCACGACCTCCCCGTGGTCCGCCTCGACGGGGCCGGTGACTTCGGCGCGCGGTCCGCCGCCGACCTCACCGACGCCGAGCGCCGCACGGCCCTGCGCCCCGCGCACCCGGCATACGTCATCTACACCTCCGGTTCGACGGGCCGCCCCAAGGGCGTGCCCGTCCCGCACCGCAATGTGGTCGGGCTCTTCACCGCCACCCGGGACTTCGGCTTCGGCGCCCACGACGTGTGGACCCTCTTCCACTCCTACGCCTTCGACTTCTCGGTGTGGGAGCTGTGGGGCCCGCTGCTGCACGGCGGACGGCTCGTCGTGGTCCCCTTCGACGTCTCGCGTTCCCCCGCCGACTTCCTCCGGCTCCTCGCCCGCGAGCGGGTCACCGTCCTCAACCAGACGCCCTCGGCCTTCTACCAACTGGCCCAGGCCGACGCCGACGCCCCCGGCCAGGACCTGGCGCTGCGGTACGTGGTGTTCGGCGGCGAGGCCCTGGACCTGAACCGCCTCACCGACTGGTACACGCGCCACGCCGCCGACGCGCCGGTGCTGGTGAACATGTACGGCATCACCGAGACCACCGTCCACGTCACCCGCGTCGACCTGGACGAGCACTCCGCCGCCCGCCACCGGGCCGGCGTGATCGGCCCCGCCGTCCCGGGGCTGCGCGCCTACGTCCTGGACGCGCACCTGCGCCCGGTGCCGGCCGGCGTGACCGGCGAGCTGTACGTGGCGGGCTACGGCCTGGCCCGCGGCTACCACGGCCGGCCCGGCCTGACCGCGGGACGCTTCGTGGCCTGCCCGTTCGGCGGGCGGGGCGAGCGGATGTACCGCAGCGGCGACCTGGTCCGCTGGGGCCGCGACGGCAACCTCGAGTACGTGGGCCGCGCCGACTCCCAGGTGAAGATCCGCGGTTTCCGCATCGAGCTGGGCGAGATCGAGCACACGCTGGCCGGGCACCCGGACGTGGCGCAGGCGGTGCTCCTGGTCCGCGAGAACCAGGAGGGCGACAAGCGCCTGGCGGGCTACGCGGTGCCCGAGCCCGGTGCCGCCGTCTCGGGGGAGGAGCTGACGGAGTACCTGCGCGGACGCCTGCCGGACTACATGGTGCCGTCCTCGGTGACCGTGCTGACCGAGATCCCGCTGACCTCCAACGGCAAGGTCGACAAGCGGGCCCTGCCCGCGGAGGACGCGACGACGACCGCGGCCGGCCGGGAGCCGCGCAACGCGTACGAGCGCGCGCTGTGCGAGCTGTTCGCCGAGCTGCTCGGCCTGGAGAGGGTCGGCGTCGACGACGGCTTCTTCGCGCTCGGCGGCCACTCGCTGCTCGCCACCCGGCTCAGCGTCCGCATCCGCAACCGGTTCGACATCGACATCCCGATCAGGACGATCATCCGGTACCCCACGGTGGCCGAACTGGCCGCGCTGATGCTCGCCGGCGGCACCCCCGACGACGACGCCGACTCCTTCGCGGTCGTCCTGCCCCTGAACGAGGACCCCGGCACGGGCAAGAAGCCGGTGTGGTTCGTCCACGGCGGTGGCGGTCTGGGCTGGGCGTACTACAGCTTCGTGCTGCACCTGCAGGACCGGGCCGCCTACGCGCTCCAGTCCCGCGGCTCCGACGGCGTGGAGCCGCTGGCCACGTCCGTGGAGGAGATGATCGAGGACTACGTCGCCCAGATCCTGAAGACCCAGCCGCAGGGTCCGTTCAACCTCATCGGCTGGTCCTACGGCGGCTCCGTGGTCCAGGCCGTCGCGGACGCCCTGCAACGGCGCGGCCACGAGATCGCCCTGGTGGCCGTCCTGGACGCCCAGCCGGGCGGGCACGGCTTCGAGGAGGTGCACGCCGGCAAGGACTCGTCGGACTTCCGGGCGGAGCTGGAGGACGACTTCGGCCAGTACATCCGCACCGGCAACCGGCAGGAGTTCCTGGACACCATGTCGAAGGTACTGGCCAACAACACGGCCCTGATGATGGATTTCGAGTCGCCGGTCTACCGCGGCGACCTGGTGTACTTCAACGCCACGCTGGAGGACACCTCCTACGCGCACCTGTGGCGGCCCTACGTCCAGGGGTCCCTGGAGGTGCACGACGTGGCGGTCACGCACCACGAGATGCACATGCCGGGACCCGTGGCGGAGATGTTCGAGGTCTTCCACCGGAAGCTGGCGTAGCGCATGCGCGCCCAGCGAACTTTCAGCGACGTCTGACGGATGACGGAGGTTGGTCGTGGTGACGGATCCTGGCGTGCCCGCGGGGCACGGGGAGGAGACCACGCTGCTGTGCGTGCCGTTCGCGGGGGCGGGGCCCTCGTTCTTCCACCCGTGGCGGGACCTGGCCGCCGGGCGGTGGCGGGTGACCTCGGTCGAACTGCCGGGCAGAGAACGGCGGTTCCTGGACCCGCCGTACCGCAACGTCGTAGAGGCGGCCCGCGGCGAGATCGACGACATCGTCGCGGACCTCGGTGAGGGGACGCGGACCGTGCTGTTCGGGCACAGCCTGGGCGCGGTGCTCGCCTACGAGCTGGCGCACCTGCTGAGCGCGCGGGGGGTGCCCGTCGAGCGGCTGGTCGTCAGCGGCTCGCCGGGGCCGTGGACGCAGCGCGAGCGGCGGGCGGCGGGTCTGGAGGGTGACGAGTTCCTCGCCCGCGTCGAGGAGTTCGCCGGGTTCCGGCACGAGGCGCTCGACCATCCGGAGATGCGGGAGCTGATCCTCCCGACGCTCCAGGCCGACTGCGAGATGCACGAGGCCTACGTGCCCAGCACCGACGCCCCGGTGCGGGTGCCGGTCACCTCGCTGCGGGGCGACCACGACGGGCTGGTCACCGCCGAGGAGGCCCGGCAGTGGCGGGCGGCGACCACGGCCGGGTTCGACTACGTGGAGTTCCCCGGCGACCACATGTACCTGGTCGACCGCGGCCGGCAGGTGCTGGACGTGATCGAGAGGGAGTCGGCCCGCGAACGCGGGGCCGGCGCCGCGGCCCGCCCCTGAGGGCCCCCGCGCGTACGGTGCCCGTGCGGGATCCGGCGACGGCGCGGGCCCACGCCCCGGCCGCCGGGACACCGCGCGGGCCGCTGACCGGTGGCCGCTCACGACGCGAGCGTGACCCGGGCCGGACCGCCCGGCATTCCTTCCAGCGCCGCCCCGGCCAGGCATCCGCCGCCGGGGCGGCGCCGCGCTGTGCGAGCGTCCCGGGCGAAGACCACGAGCCGCAGCACCAGGAACCGGCCCACCCCGGCGAGCGCCGAGGCGGACAGGAAGACGGCCTGCTCCAGCACCGCGCCGGGCGCTGCCACCAGCAGGTGCAGCACGGCCATCGCCGCGCAGGTCACCGCGTACGCGACGGCGGCCGACCCGGCCGACTGCGTGTGCTGGCGGCGGGTCGCCCGTCCGCCGGTGCCGAAGGTGAAGCGGGCGTGCAGTTCGGTGGCGAGGAGCGTGGACGCCACGGTGATCACGGCGTTGGCCAGCGCCCAGGGCAGCACCGCGGCGAGGCCCGCCACGGCGAAGCCGGAGGCGAGCCCCACCCCGCCGCCGCAGAGCACGAAGCGAGCGGCGACGAGGGCGACGGGTGCCTTCTGCGGCCGACACGGTGGTGTCGTCATGGGCCGGCCCTCCTTCCGACTCACTTCGCATCGTTGTGGCGTCATAGTGGCACTCCAGTGACGCCAAGTCGAGGCACTTTTGCGGCGCGGGGCCTCCGCAGAGGTCGGATGGCGATTTCCGGTCATGCTGGCGGACGGGCTCGGCGGCCCCCTGGCCTGCTGCTTCAGCGCTGGCGGGCGTCCCCGCGCCCCTCACGCGGCGCGCGACGGGGCCAGAATGGCTCGGTTTGGCGCTACTGGTGTGCCAAGGTGGAGTTCGCTGGCGTTGGCCGGTGTCCCGGTTGTGCTGCGAAAGGAAATGCGATGAGCCAGACGGTTCCCGTCCCGAACGGCCTGCCCACGGAGCGGGACGCGGGCCCCTTCGACCCGCCCCGCGCGATCACCCGGCTGCGCGCGGCCCGCCCGGTCAGCCCTCTGCACTTCCCCGACGGACACCAGGGCTGGCTGGTCACCGGCTACGAGGAGGTCCGCCGGCTCATGGCCGACACCCGGTTCAGCTCCCGCCAGGACCTCGGCGTGCTGCACGTGCCCTACGAGGTCCCCGGCATGCCCGTCCCCACCGAACCCTCCCCGCAGATCCCGGGCGTCTTCATCGCCATGGACCCGCCGGACCACACCAAGCTGCGGCGCAGGCTCACCGGCGCCTTCACCGTCAAGCGGATGAAGGAGCTGGAGGACCACATCGTCGACGTCGCCGAGCGGCAGCTCGACGCCCTGGCACGGCTCACCCCGCCGGTCGACCTGGTCGAGGAGTTCGCGCTGCCGGTGCCCTCGCTCGTCATCTGCGAACTGCTCGGCGTCCCCTACGAGGACCGGGCGACGTTCCAGACGAACACCGCCAAGTTCCTCGTCCGCGACCAGGCGTTCGACGAGAAGATGGCCGCCTACGGCGCCATGACCGGGTACCTCGCCCAACTGGTCGTCCGCAAACGCGCCGAACCCGGCGAGGACATCCTGTCCGACCTCGCCCGGCAGGAGGACCTCACCGTCGAGGAACTGACCGGCTGCGCCTTCCTGCTGCTGCTCGCCGGCCACGAGACCACCGTCAACATGCTCGCGCTCGGCACCTTCGCGCTCCTGGAGCACCCCGAGCAGATGGCCGCCCTGCGCGCCGATCCGGAGCTGATCCCCGACGCCGTCGAGGAACTCATGCGCTACCTGTCCGTCGCCGACATCTTCTACCGGTACGCCACGGAGGACCTCGAACTGGGCGGCGAGACCATCGGCAAGGGCTCGACCGTCGTCGTCTCCCTGCTGGCCGCCAACCGCGACCCCCGCCGCTTCGAGAACCCCGACACCCTCGACGTCCGCCGCAGGGCCCGCGGCCACCTGGCCTTCGGTCACGGCGTCCACCAGTGCCTCGGCCAGCAACTGGGCCGCATCGAGATGCGCGCCGGCTTCGGCGGACTGCTGCGCCGCTTCCCGACCCTGGAACTCGCCGTCCCCGCCGACGAGGTGCCGCTGCGGACCGACATGAACATCTACGGCGTCCACGCCCTGCCGGTCACCTGGACGCGGACGGCCCCCTGAGCCGCCCGCCGGGAAGCCTCAGGGCGTGGCGCGGCGCACGTGGATGGTGCCGTGCCGGGTGCGGGCCCGGATCGTGACCGTGTCCTCGGCATCCTCCGGCGCGCCGGAGGCGGTGAGGGCGTTGCGCACCTGCCCGGAGGCGGAACGGGCGTCGAGCCAGGCGGCCGTGCCCGCGCGGACGCCCACCTCGATGGCGCCGGTGGACGTCTCCAGCTGGACGGTGCCCCGGGCCACCTCGCCCAGCCGCACGGCGCCGTGCGCGGTGGTGGCGGTGACCGAGTCCTCGGCGCGGGCGATGTCGATGTCGCCGTGGGCGCCGCCCACCCGCAGTTCGCCGGTGGCCGCACCCACGGTGGTGGTGCCGTGCGAGTTCTTCAGGACGGCCGGACCGTCCAGGAGGCCGGCCCGCACACTGCCCGAGCTGGTGGTGATCTCGGTCGCGCCCGTCACGCGGTCCACGCTGACGGAGCCGTGCGAGGCGGTGACCGTCAGCGGCCCGGTCCCGTCGAGCCGGACGTCCCCGGAGGAGGTCTTCACCCGGACCTCGCCCAGCAGGCCCTCGCCGAACACCTGCGTCCAGGCGCCGGTCAGGTCGACGCGCGAGCCCGCGGGCAGGCCGACGGTCACGTCGACGGTGCCGGTGCGGCCGAACAGGCCCGGCTTGGGGGTGCGCACGGTCAGGACGCCGCCCGCGTACGCGACCTCCGTCTGGTCGGCCGCGCGCACGTCCAGGTCCTTCTTCGGGTCGCGGGGCCGCACCTCGACGACGGTGTCGGCGCGCTCGCCGGCGGTGAACTGGATGGACCCGGCCTCCACGCGCGCGGTGACCGAGATCGCCTCGGGGGTGTCGAAGGAGGGCATGGCGGTCCCGTCTGGTGAGGTGGGTGACGTGGTGCGGGAGGCAGGCGCGGTCAGCGCACCCAGCCCGTGAAGCTCTGCCCGACGGTGCGCGCCGTCTTCTCCGCGGCCGGCGGGCGGGCGCCGCCGTCCACCGCGGCCGACACGGCACGCACCAGCCACGCGTTGACCGACAGGCCCTCACGCGCGGCTGCCTCCTCGGCACGGGCCTTGAGGCGGGCGGGCAGGCGCAGGTTGACGCGGGCGGTGCCGCCCTCCTCGCCCGCGGGCGGGGCAGCGGCCGGCAGCGGTTCGGCGGACGCGGCCGGCTGCCCGGCTCCGTCGCCCTCGGCCGGCGGCAGGGTCACCACGAAGTCCGGGTCCAGCCCGCGCAGCCGTACGTCGACCGAGCCCGGGGCCAGTTCCCGGGTGATCTCGTCCATCGCGGCGGACAGCACGCTGAGCATGGTCAGCCGCGCCGACGACTCCAGGGGAGCGGTCAGCCGGTCGGCCAGCTCGCGGGCATCGTCCCCGCCGGCCTCGGCGGCCACCGCGAGGGTGCGGCGGAGGGTGTCGACGTACGGCGTGAGGTCCATGACGTCATGGTGGTACCACCATGACGCCATATGCAAGCCGGGTGAGCTGCCACCAGACGCNNNGAAGGCGGCGCGGCGCCGGGACGGGTGCGGCGTGGTGCCGTCGTGGTGCGGCGCGGGCGGACCGCTCCTCACCCCCGCAGGGCCGGGCCGCACCAGGTGGTCAGGGCGGTGCGGAGCGCGGCGAGGCGGGGCGCCCGGCCGGCCTCGGCAGCCCAGGCGACATGGCCGTCGGGGCGGATGAGCAGCGCGGCGGGAGCGGGGATGGCGCCGATGGCCGGGACCGTCCACAGGTCGTCCGCGCTGCGCGCCTCGACCAGGTCGACCCGGTCGGCCCAGCCCTTGACGGCCGCCGCCACCTCGGCGCTGCCGCCCAGCTCGAGCAGGACGGGCCGGGCGGCGTGCAGCAACTCGTGGACGGACGCGGGGCCGTCGGCCGTGTCGAGATCGGCGTCGGGGACCCGGCGGCCTTCCAGCGGGTGGTCGCCGTCGGCCGGGTAGCGGATGTCCAGCGCGTTCAGCATGTGGCGGAGCTGCCGGTTGACGTCGTCGATGACCATGAGCGAGCCGAACACCTCGCGCAGCGCGTCCGTCTGGGCGCCGGGGCGGACCAGGGCCGACTGGGCGCGGGTGTTGTGCAGCACGCGCTCACCGACGGGATGGCGCTCGGCGTGGTAGCTGTCCAGCAGGCTCTCGGGCGCCTGGCCGCGCACCACCGCGGCGAGCTTCCAGCCGAGGTTCACCGCGTCCTGCACGCCCGTGTTCAGCCCCTGGCCCCCGGCCGGGAAGTGGATGTGCGCCGCGTCGCCCGCGAGCAGCACCCGGCCCGCCCGGTACCGGTCCGCCTGCCGGGCGGCGTCGGTGAACCGGGAGATCCACCGGGGCTCGCGCATGCCGAAGTCGGTGCCCGCGACCCGGATCAGCGACTCCCTGAGCTGCTCGAACGTCACCGGCTCGTCCCGGCCGGGAACGCGGTCGTACTCGGAGGTGATCACCCGGTACCAGCCGGGCTCGAACGCGATCGCCGAGTAGTCGCCGGCCGGGCGGCGGCGTACCCAGACGTACTCCTCGGGCAGGTCGGGCAGTTCGACGTCGCCGACCAGCGCGGTCATCGTCGGCTCGGTGCCGGGGAAGCCGATGCCCGCCAGCTTGCGCACGGTACTGCGCCCGCCGTCGCAGCCCACCAGGTAGCGGGCGCGCAGCGTCGCGGACGCCGCCTCCTGGGTGTGCAGCCCGACCGTCACCCCGTCCGCGTCCTGGCGGACGCCGTTCACCGGGGCCGACCAGCGGAAGCGCACGCCGAGTTCGACCGCCCACTCCTCCAGCAGCCGCTCGACGGCGGACTGGAGGATCATCAGCGGGTACGGGTGCCGGGACTCGGACTCGTCGAAGTCCACGTAGAGCCCGGAGAAGTGGCCCACCGGCTGCAGTTGGCCCTCCGCAAGGAAGCGGTCCAGGACGCCGCGCTGGTCCAGCACCTCCAGGGTGCGGGAGTGGATGCCACCGGCCCGTGACTCGCCCGTCCGCCCCGCGAGCCGTTCGACCACCACCACGTCGGCGCCCGCCAGCCGCAGCTCACAGGCGAGCATCAGGCCGGTCGGCCCGGCGCCCGCGACGACCACGTCCGCGTCCATGCCGGTGTCTCCCACGTCGTCCGCCCCTCTTGTTCCCCGCTCGTTCCGGGCTCTCCCGTGCCTTTTCCGTGCTTTACCGTGCTTTTCCCGCGCGCTTTTCCAGTGATTCTCCAGTGGCGTTCCAGTACGCCTCGAGCGCCCTTTGTCGCTTTCCACTCGACTTTCCGCTCGCTCCGTCCCGCCGGCGGGACGGTCACGGGGCGCGGGTGCTCCGGGGGTGTCAGCATGCAAGGCCGCCGGGTCATCCTCAACCCACCGGCCGACGCGGGCCGGTGGCCCGCCGGCCCGGTGGGAGCGGGCCCCGGTCCACGCGACACTCGACGCGGCCGTTCACCCGGCCCTCAAGGGACGCTGTCCCGCCGGCGGGACACCGGAGCAGAGCTCGGCGGAGGAAGGAAAATGGCGATGGAACAAAAGGCCGCACCTTCGAGTGCACCGATTTCCCTGGTGCAGGAAATAGCCGCGCTGTGGGGAGAATGCCTGGGCGGCCGTGAGGTCGGGGCGGAGGACGACTTCTTCGCGCTGGGCGGCAATTCACTCACCGGCATCAAGATCATCGAACGGGTCTCCCAGGACTACGGCGTCCAGCTCTCCGTGCGCGACTTCTACCTGGCGGGGACCCCGACGCGGATCGCCGAGCTGATCGAACAGGGGAGGGCGGGGACGTGAGGCTGACGCCGGGTCCCGCACGCGGCCCCGACCTCGACGACGTCGACCTGTTCGACCTGGACCTGTACACCGGCGGCGACCCGCACCCCGTCTGGGACGTGATGCGCCGGCAGGCGCCCCTGCATCACCAGGTCCTGCCCGACGGCCGGGAGTTCTGGTCGGTGACCCGCTACGACGACGTCTGCCGCGTGCTCGGCGACCACCGCGAGTTCACCTCCGAACGCGGCACCGTCCCCACCCACCTCGGGACGGACGACGTCGCGGCCGGCGTGCTGCTGACCTCCACCGACCCGCCGCGGCACACCGAGGTCCGCCGGCCGCTCGGCGTCAAACTCACCGCGCGGGCGGTGAAGTCCTGGGAGGACTCCGTCCGGCGGACGATCGCCGCCTTCCTGGAACCGGCGCTCGACGGTGAGCCCTTCGACCTGGCCGAGCGGGCACTGCTCCTCCCGGCCATGGTCACCGGGCCTCTGCTGGGGATCCCCGAGAAGGACTGGGCCGAACTCGTCCAGCTCACCGCGATGGTGACGGCCCCCTCGGACCCGCACTTCCTGGAGGGCAGCGAGGCGGCCACCCTGGCCATCGCCCACCACGAACTGGTCTCCTACGTCAGGGACTGGGTCCGCGCCCGACGCAGGACCGGCTTCGAGGACGACAGCCTCCTGCACCACCTCATGAACGTCCGCCCGGGCGGCGCCGCGCTGTCCGACGAGGAGATCGCCCTCGACGGCTACAGCATCCTGCTCGGCGCCAACGTCACCACCCCGCACACCGTCTCCGGCACGGTGCACGCGCTCATCGAGCGGCCCGAGCAGTTCGACAAGGCCCAGGCCGACCCGACGCTGATCCCGAACCTGGTCGAGGAAGGGCTGCGCTGGACCTCGGCCGCGTGCAACTTCATGCGGTACGCGGTGGACGACGTCGAGATCGCCGGGGGCACCGTCCCCGCCCGCGGCGCGGTCGTCGCGTGGATCGGCTCGGCCAACCGGGACGCCTCCCGCTTCCCCGACCCGCACACCTTCGACCTCACACGCGCCAACGCCAAACGCCACGTCGCCTTCGGATTCGGCCCGCACTTCTGCATCGGTGCGCCGCTGGCCCGCCTGACCCTGCGCGTCTTCTTCGAGGAACTGCTCCAGCGCTTCGGCTCGATCGACCTGGCCGGCGAACCGCAGCACCTGCGGTCGTACTTCATCGCCGGGATGACCCACCTGCCCATCAGCGCCCAGAAACGGCGGACGCCATGACCTCGCTGTCCAGCACCGTCGCGTCGCCGTGGTTCGTCCGGCCGCCGGCCGCCGGCCACGCCGCCCGGATCTTCGGCTTCCCCTTCGCCGGGTCCGGGGCCTCGGCCTTCAGCGCCTGGCCGGCCGCGCTCGGCGACGCCGAGTTCTGCCCGGTGCAGTTCCCCGGCCGTGAGAACCGGCTGGCCCACCCCCACTACGGCACCTACGAGAACCTCGCCGACGGCGTCGCCGAGGCCCTGCGGCCCCTGCTGGACGTGCCGTACGCGTTCTTCGGCCACTGCGCGGGCGCGCTGCCCGCCTACGAGACCGTGCTCCGGCTCGCCGCACTCGGCCTGCCCGCACCCGCGTGCCTGTTCGTGTCCGGGCAGTTGCCCCCGCACGAGACGGCGCACGACCGGATGCTCGCCCTGACCGAGCCCGAACTGCGCGCCGAGGTCGAGACGTTCCTGCGCGGCCGGGGCCTCGAACCCCGGCCCGATCTGGTCGGCCTCGGCCTGATGGTGCTGCTGCGCGACCACGCCGCCGCGGCCGCCTACCGACGCACCGAACCGGCCCCCGTGCCCTGCCCCGTCGTCGTCCTGCACTGGCGCGACGACCCCGATCTGAGCCTTCAGCGGCTCCAGGGCTGGCGGCGGTACGCGGACTCGGTCGAGTTCCTGGCCGTCGACGGCGGCCACTACGACTTCATGGACGCGCCCGACGAGCTGCGGAACGTGCTGACCCGTTGGCGATGAACGAGGCACCACCGCCCGCGAGAGCGGTCCGCCGAAAGAACCGAGGGAACCGGAGGGAATTCGCATGAGTGGCGCAGCCCACGACATCGCCGTCATCGGGATGTCGTGCCGCTTTCCCGGTGTGCACGACGTGGACGGTTTCTGGCGCCTGCTGCTCGACGGCGGGTCGACCTTCGGCACGTTCCCCGAGCACCGCACGCCCCACCCGGACCGCACGCCCCACCCGGACGCCGCCACCGTGAACACCGGCTCGTTCCTCGACGCCGTCGACGGCTTCGACGCGGAGTTCTTCGGCACCCCCGCGGCGGAGGCGGCCGCCATGGACCCCGTGCAGCGGCTGGGCCTGGAGCTGGCCTGGGAGGCCGTCGAGGACGCCCGCGTTCCGGCGAGCGCGCTCGCCGGCCGCGAGGTCGACGTCGTGGTCGGCGCCGGCCCTTCCGGGTACGACCTGCTGCGCAGGCTGACCGGCAGCGACCGGGACGACCACTACGCCGCCCTCGGGTCGAGCGGCGCGCTGATCGCGAACCGCATCTCGCACCTGTTCGACGTCCGGGGCATGAGCCTGTGCGCGGACTCGGGCCAGTCCTCCTCCCTGGTGTCCCTGGCGCTGACCTGCGAACGGATCCGCAGCGGCGCGGTCGACCTGGCACTCGCGGGCGGCGTGCACCTGATCGCCGACCCGGAAGCGGGACTGGGCCTGGCGAACCTGGGCGCCCTGTCGCCCGACGGCCGCTGCTTCCCCTTCGACGCGCGCGCGGACGGCTTCGTGCGCGGCGAGGGCGGGGCGTTCGTCCTGCTCAAGCGGCTCGATCAGGCGCGGGCCGACGGCGACCACGTCTACGCGGTGGTCCGCGGCTGGGGCGTCGGCAGCGGCGGCGCCACCTCCCGGATACCGGACCCCAGCCCCGCCGGGCAGGCGGCGGCCGTCCTGGCCGCCCTCAAGGGCGCGGACCTCCCCTTCGACGGCGTCGAGTACGTCGAGGCGCACGGCACCGGCACCCGGCGTGGCGACCCGGCCGAGGTCGCCGGCCTGCGCGAGGTGATCCGGCACACCGGCCGCAGCCGCCCCCTGGTGATCGGCTCGGTCAAGGCGAACGTCGGGCACCTGGAGCCGGCCGCCGGGATCGTCGGCTTCGTGAAGGCGGCGCTCTGCCTGGACCGCGCCCGGCTGGTCCCGCACCCCGGCTACCGGTCCCCCCACCCCGACATCCCCGACTTCCAGGACAACTTCGAGATCCTGCGCACCGCGCGCCCCTGGCCGGACACCCCGGACCGGCCGCGACGGGCCGGCGTGACCTCGGTCGGCATGGGCGGCACCACCGCCCACGTCATCCTCGAACAGGCCCCCGCACCGCTGACCGGGACCGAGGCCGAGGACCCGGCGCCCGGCGTCCCCGGTGCGGTGCCGTGGGTGCTGTCGGCGCGCTCCGAACCGGCCCTGCGGGAGCAGGCGGCACGGCTGCGCGACCGCGTGGCCGCCGACCCCTCGCTCACGGCGGCCGACGTGGGCCACTCGCTGGTGACCACACGGACGGCGTTCGCGCACCGGGCCGTGGTGCTCGGCGCCGACCGCGAGGAGGCGCTGACCGGCCTCGGCCTGCTGGCGGCGGGCGACGACGCGCCCCGCGCCGTGCGCGGGGTGGCCGGCGGACCGGCGGGACCGGTCGTCTTCGTCTTCCCCGGCCAGGGCTCGCAGTGGCTGGGCATGGGACGGCGGCTGTACGCGGAGTCGGAGGTCTTCGCCCGTGCGATCGACGACTGCGCGCGGGCACTGGAACCGTGGCTGGACTGGTCCCTGACGGACCTGGTGACCGGCGCCGGGCCGGCGCCCTCGCTGGAAGCCGGGGACGCCGTGGTGCAGCCGGCGCTGTTCGGGATGATGGTGTCCCTGGCCCGCGTCTGGCGGTCCCTGGGCGTCGTCCCCGACGCGGTGGTGGGGCACTCGCAGGGCGAGATGGCCGCCGCCTGCGTGGCCGGCGCCCTCTCCCTGCCGGACGCGGCCCGGGTGGTGGCCCTGCGCAGCCGGGCCCTGACCACGCTGGCGGGCCTCGGCGGGATGCACGCGGTCGCCGCGCCCCTCGCCGAGGTCGAGGAACGGCTGACCCGGTGGCCCGGGCGGCTGTCCGTGGCCACCGTCAACGGACCGGCCTCCGTGGTGATCTCCGGGGACCTGGAGGCCCTCGACGAGTTCGCCGCCGCGGCCGCCGCGGACGGTGTGCGGTCGCGCCGGCTCAAGGTCGCCTACGCCTCCCACTCCCACCAGGTCGAGCGCATCCGTGAGCAGGTGCTCGCCGCCGCCGCGCACGTGACGCCGCGCCGGACCCCGGTGGAGTTCCACTCCACGGTCACCGCGGGACGGCTCGACCCCCGCGCCCTCGGCAGCGCGTACTGGTACGACAACCTGCGCTCCACGGTGCGGTTCGGGGAGGTCGTCGGCGGGCTCATGCGCTCGCGCGGCGGTGTGTACGTGGAGGTCAGCCCGCATCCCGTGCTCCAGGTGGCGATGGAGGAGACCGCCGACGCGCTGGCGAGCCCGCCCCTGGTGGTGAACACCCTCGACAAGCACGAAGGCGGCGCCGCCAAGATCCTCGCGTCGGCGGCCGAACTGCACGTGCGGGGCGTGCCGGTGAGCTGGGAGACGGTGTTCGCCGCGGCCCGGCCGCGCCGGATCGGCCTGCCCGCCTACCCCTTCCAGCGGCAGCGGTACTGGCTGACCGCGCCGGACGAGGCCCCCGCCCCGGACGCGGCCGCCGAGCGGCCCGACCTGGCCTCGGAGGCGTCCGTCCGCGCACTCGTCCACGCGCAGACCGAAGCGCTGCTGACGGCGAAGGACGCCGGCCTCGTCGGCGACGGTCTCGCGGCGAGGTCCGGCGAGACCTTCAAAGCCCTGGGGTTCGACTCCTCGATGGTGGTGACGCTGCGCAACCGGCTCATCGCGGTGACCGGAGTGCGCCTGCCGGCCACCGTCGCGTTCACCCACCCCACGCCCCGGCAACTCGCCCGGCACCTCTTCTCCCTCCTGACGCCGGCCGACCCCGGCCCGGCCGACACGGCGGCGGGGACGGCGCAGGACACCGCCCCGGCGACGGGCCCGGACGCCGCCCGGGGCACAGCGCCCGACGAGCGCCCGGAAAGTCGCAGTGATGACGATCTGTACGCCTTGATCGACCGTGGATACGTGTAGCAGCACCGTCCGTCTCAGCAACCGTTAGGGGGAGGCCCTGGTGGAGGATGTCGACAAGCTCCGGTCCTATCTGCGTCGCGCCGTCGGCGACGCGCAGCACCTGCGTGAGCGCGTGCGCGAGCTGGAGGAGTCCGCGCGCGAGCCCATCGCGGTGGTGGGCGTGGGGTGCCGCTTCCCGGGTGGGGTGACGTCCCCCGAGGGACTGTGGGACCTCGTGTCCGACGGCGTGGACGCGATGGGCGACTTCCCGTCGGACCGCGGCTGGGACGTGGAGACGCTGTACGACCCGGACCCCGGGGCGCGCGGGAAGACGTACACCCGCTCGGGCGGATTCCTGCACGAACTGCCCGACTTCGACGCGGAGTTCTTCGGCATCAGCCCGCGCGAGGCGCTGGCGATGGACCCGCAGCAGCGGCTGATGCTGGAGACGTCCTGGGAGGCGCTGGAGCGGGCGGGCATCGACCCGGCGGGGCTGCGGGGTTCGGCGACCGGGGTGTTCACCGGCATCTACGGCGTCGACTACGGCCCCCGGATGGGCGGCGGGGCGGCCGGCGAGGTCGAGGGCTTCTCCCTCACCGGGAACCTCCTGAGCGTGGCCTCGGGCCGGGTGGCGTACGTGCTGGGCCTGCACGGCCCGGCGATGTCGACCGACACCGCGTGCTCGGCGTCGCTGGTCGCCGTCCACCAGGCCGTGCGGTCCCTGCGCTCCGGGGAATGCACGCTGGCGCTGGCCGGCGGGGTGTCGACGCTGCCGACGCCGGGGATGTTCGTGGAACTGTCCCGGCAGCGGGGCGTGTCGCCGGACGGACGGTGCAAGGCGTTCGCGGAGGCGGCCGACGGCACCGGCTTCTCCGAGGGCGCGGGCGTACTGGTCCTGGAGAAGCTGTCGGACGCGCTGCGGGCCGGCCGCCGCGTCTGGGCGGTGATCCGGGGCTCGGCGGTCAACCAGGACGGCGCGTCCAACGGGCTGACCGCGCCCAGCGGGCCGGCGCAGCAGCGCGTGGTCCGGGCGGCCCTGGCCGACGCGGGCCTGACCCCCCGTGACGTGGACGCGGTCGAGGCGCACGGCACCGGCACGCGGCTGGGCGACCCGCTGGAGGCGGAGGCGCTGCTGGCCGCCTACGGCCAGGACCGCGACCCTGAGGCCCCGCTGTGGCTGGGGTCGCTGAAGTCCAACATCGGCCACACGCAGGCGGCGGCCGGCGTCGGCGGCATCATCAAAATGATCATGGCGATGCGCCACGGGGTGCTGCCCCGGACGCTGCACGTCGACCGCCCCACGACGCACGTCGACTGGTCGGCCGGGGCGGTGGAACTCCTCACCGAGGCCCGGGAGTGGACGACGGACCCGGGCCGCCCCCGCCGCGCGGGCGTGTCGTCCTTCGGCATCAGCGGCACCAACGCCCACCTGATCCTGGAACAGGCCCCCGACCCGGCCCGCTCGCCCGAGGCCCCAGCCCGGGACGCCGGCGCGGTGCCGTGGGTGCTGTCGGCGCGGTCGGAGCAGGCGCTGCGCGAGCAGGCGCGCCGGCTGCGTGACCACGTGGCCGCCGACCCCTCGCTGACGGCGTCCGACGTCGGGCACGCGCTGGTGACGACGCGCTCGCGGTTCGAGCACCGCCAGGTGGTCATCGGTGCCGACCGCGACGCTCTGCTCGCCGCCCTGTCCGCCCTGGCCGCGGGCGACGAGCCCGACTCCGCCGCCGCGGTGTCCGGCGTCGCGCGGCCCGTCGGGAAGACCGTGTTCGTCTTCCCGGGCCAGGGAGCCCAGTGGGTCGCGATGGGCCGGGAACTGTGGGAGACCTCCCCCGTCTTCGCCACGCACCTGCGCGCCTGCGCCGAGGCGCTGGACCCGTGGGTGTCCTGGTCGCTGGTCGACACCGTGTGCGGGGGGCCGGACTCCGCCGACCTGGAGGACATCGCCGTCGTCCAGCCGGTGCTGTTCGCCGTGATGGTCTCGCTGGCCCGGGTGTGGCAGTCGTTGGGCGTGACCCCGGACGTGGTGATCGGCCACTCCCAGGGCGAGATCGCCGCCGCCCATGTCGCGGGAGCCCTCACCCTGGAGGACGCGGCCAAGATCGTGGCCCTGCGCTCCCGGATGCTGGCCACCCTCGCCGGCCAGGGCAGCATGGCCGGGCTCCTGCTGCCCGAGCACCGCGTGCGGGAGCTGATCGCGGGCCAGGAGTCCCGGATCGGGATCGCCGCGGTCAACGGACCCACCTCCACGACGGTGTCGGGCGAGACCGGAGCGGTCGAGGACCTCGTCGAGGCCTGCCGGGCCCAAGGCGCCCGCGCGCGGCTGATCAAGTCCAGCGTGCCCGGCCACTCGCCCCTGATGGACCGCTTCGCCGAGCGGCTCCCGCGCGAGCTGGGCCGCATCACCCCGGCGCCCACCCCGGTCGAGATCCACTCCACGGTGACCGGCGGCCTGATCGACCCCCTGGCGCTGGACGCGGCCTACTGGTTCCGCAACCTGCGCGAGCCGGTCCAGTTCGCCGGGGCGATGGGGCGCCTGGTCGCACAGGAACCCGACAGCGCGGTCGTCGAACTCAGCCCGCACCCGCTGCTGGTGATGACCGTCCAGGAGATGTTCGACACCACACCCGGCGCCACCGGCTTCGTCGTGGGCTCCCTGCGCCGGGACGAGGGCGGTCTCGCCCGGCTGTACCGGTCGGCGGCGGAGGCCTTCGTCGCGGGCGCCGAGGTGGCGTGGCGGGCGGCGTTCCCCGGCCGCGACGGCCGCTGGGCCGAGCTGCCCACGTACGCCTTCCAGCGGCGGCGCTACTGGCTGAACACCCCGCGGGAGAGCACCCACGGCACCACCTCCGACCACCCGCTGCTGGAGGCCGTGGTCGACCTGCCCGCCGACGGCGCGAGCGGGGGAGTGGCGGGACGCGGCCGGCTGTCGCTGGAGCGCCACCCGTGGCTCGCCGAGCACGTGGTCCACGGCGCCCACCTGGTACCGGCGACCGTGCCGGTGGAGCTGGCGGCGTGGGCGGCGCACAAGGCCGGGTACGACGCCGTGGACGAACTCACCCTGGAGCAGCCGCTGGTGCTGTCCCGCACGGCCGAACGGGAGATCCGCGTCGTGCTCGACGGCACCGGCACCGTCGGCGTGCACTCACGCGGCGCCGGCGAGAGCGAATGGACGCGCCACGCCGTCGGCACCGCCGGCGCCGCGGCACCCGCCCGGGACGGCCTGACCGCCTGGCCGCCGCCGGACGCGGACCCGGTGCCGTTCGAGCAGGAGTACGCCCGGCTGGCCGCCCTCGGCTTCACCCACGGCCCCCTGTTCCGGGGCCTGAAGGCGGTGTGGCGCCAGGGCGACACCCTGTTCGCGGAGGTCGAACCGCCCCCGGCCGGCGGCGGGGACCAGGACCGCTTCCGTATCCACCCGGTGCTGCTGCACACCGCGCTGCTCCCCCTCGGGCTGGGCGGCACCGTCGACGCCTCCCGGCCCGAGGGCTGGCTGCCGTACCGCGCCACCGGCATCCGGCTCGGCTCCGCCCGGCCGGCCGTGTTGCGCGTCCGGCTCGCACCGGCGGGCGAGAACACGCTGTCCGTGACCCTCGCCGACGACCGCGGCACACCCCTCGGCGGCATCGCGTCGCTGACCCTGCGCCCCGCGGACGCCGCCCAGTTGACCGCGCTCGGCTTCGACCACCGGGACGCCTTGTTCCGCCCGGACTGGGACCCGGTGCCCGCCCCGGCCGGGGCGAGCGCCGATGCGTACGCGGTACTGGGCGCGCCCGCCTTCCCCGCACCGGACGCGGCGGTCTTCGCCGGCCTCGACGCACTCGCCGCCGCCGCCGACGGCCCCGTGCCCCCGCTCGTGATCGCCGCCGTGGACGGCGCGGAGAGCGACGGCGCGGGGGGAGGCGGTGAGGACACCCCCGCCGCCGTGGAGCGGGCCCTGCACCAGGTGCTGCGCCACACCCAGGCCTGGCTGTCCGACGACCGCTTCGCCGCATCGCGGCTGGTCGTCGTCACCCGGGGCGCGTTCCCGGACGCGCGGGGGCCGCGCCCCGACCCGGCCGCCGCCGCCGTCTGGGGATTCGTGCGCAGCGCGCAGACGGAGAACCCGGGCCGCTTCACCCTCGTGGACACCGACGACCACCCGGCCTCCCGGACCCTCCTCCCGGTGGTGGCCGCCACCGGGGAGCCCCAGCTCAGGATCCGCGCCGGCGCACCGGCCGCCCCGCGACTCGTCCGCGCCGACGCCGGCGCACGGGCCGGCGCCGGGGACGTACCCGCCCTCGGCTCCGGAACGGTGCTGATCACGGGCGGCACCAGCGGCCTGGGCGCGCTGCTCGCCCGGCACCTCGTGGACCGGCACGGCGCGCGCCGCCTGCTGCTGACCAGCAGGCGGGGGCCGGCGGCCCCGGAGGCGGCCGGGCTGATCGCGGAGCTGACCGGAGCGGGCGCGCACGTCGACGTCGCGGCCTGCGACGTCACGGACCGGGACGCCGTCGCCGCGCTGCTCGCCGCCGTACCCGGCGACCACCCGCTGACGGCCGTCGTCCACTGCGCCGGCGTGCTGGACGACGGCGTCGTCGAGGCGCTCACCGAGGACCGCCTGGACGCCGTCCTGGCACCGAAGGTGCGCGGCGCCTGGCACCTGCACGAACTGACCCGGACCCTCGACCTGTCCGCGTTCGTGCTGTTCTCCTCGGTCGCGAGCGTCCTCGGCACCGCCGGGCAGGCCAACTACGCGGCGGCCAACGCCTTCCTCAACGGCCTCGCGGACGCCCGCCGGGCCGCCGGGCTGCCCGCCACCGCCCTGTGCTGGGGCTTCTGGGCCGAGCGCAGCGAGATGAGCGCCGACCTCGACGACACGGACCTCGGGCGCCTGCGACGGCAGGGCGTGCTGCCGATGTCCTCACGGGAGGGCCTCGCCCTGTTCGACGCGGCGGTCTCGGCGGACGGTGAACCGGTGCTGGTGCCCGCGCGGCTGAACCTCGCGGCTCCGGCGCCCGGCCACCCGGGCTCCCCGCTGCTGCGCGGCCTCACCGCGGCGCCCGCCGCGGGCGGCCCGGAGCGCCCCCAGGCCGACGGCTCGCTCGCCGAACACCTGGCGTCGCTGCCGCCGGCCGAGGCCGAGGCGGTGCTGCTGGACGCCGTCCGGGACCGGACCGCGACCGTCCTCGGCCACGCCGACCTCACGCGGATCGGCCCCGCCGTGGCCTTCAAGGAGCTCGGTGTCGACTCGCTCACCGCCCTGGAACTGCGCAACAAACTGGCCGCGGTGACCGGCCTGAAACTGCCCGCCACGCTCGTCTTCGACCACCCCAGCCCCAGCGCCCTCGCCCGCTTCCTGACCGAACGGATCGCGCCCGGCGCCGAGGCCGGACCGCGCTCCCCGGCCACCCGCCTGGCCGAGGAGATCGAGCGGCTGGGCGCCCGCCTCCAGGAGGCCTTCCCCGACCTCGCGGCGGAGGAACGAACCACCGTCTCCGCGCTGCTCGGCGACGTACAGGGCCGGGTCCGCTCGATGGCGGGCGCCGGAGCACCGGCCGGCATCGCCGACCAGATCGGCTCGGCCTCGGCGGGAGAGCTTCTCGCGCTGCTGGACAAAGAGCTCGGCTAGGGAGAGCCATGACGAACGGCAACAACGACAACAACGCCGACGTTCTCGACTACCTGAAGCGGACGTCGATCGAGCTGCTGGAGACCCGGAAGCGCCTGCGGGAGCTGACCGACGCCGCCGCCGAGCCCATCGCGGTGGTGGGCGTCGCCTGCCGCTTCCCGGGTGGCGCCCAGTCCCCCGAGGACCTGTGGGAACTGGTGCGCTCGGGCACGGACGCCGTCTCGGACTTCCCCCGGGACCGTAACTGGGACGTGGACGACCTGTACGACCCGGACCCCGACCGGCCCAACAGCTGCTCCGCCCGCGCGGGCGGCTTCCTGTACGACGCGGGCGACTTCGACGCGGAGTTCTTCGGGATCAGCCCCCGCGAGGCGCTCGCCGCCGACCCGCAGCAACGGCTGCTCCTGGAAACCTCCTGGGAATCCCTCGAACGCGCCGGCATCGACCCGCACGCGCTGCGCGGCAGCGACACTGGCGTCTTCGCGGGCCTGGCCTACTTCGGGTACGGCAACCACTTCTTCACCCCCGAGGCCATCGCGGGCTACGCGCAGACCGGCTCCCTGCTGAGCGTGGCGTCCGGGCGCGTGTCCTACGCCCTGGGCCTGGAGGGGCCGTCGGTGTCGACCGACACGGCGTGCTCGTCGTCGCTGGTGGCGGTGCACCAGGCGGTGCAGTCGCTGCGGCAGGGCGAATGCGGCCTCGCCCTGGCCGGCGGGGTCACCGTCATGGGGACGACGCAGGTGCTGCGGGAGATGACCCGGCTGCGGGGTCTCGCCGAGGACGGCCGGTGCAAGGCGTTCGCGGAGGCGGCCGACGGCGTCGGCTTCTCCGAGGGCGTCGGCGTGCTGGTCCTGGAGCGCCTCTCGGACGCGCGACGGGCCGGGCGCCGGATCTGGGCGGTGATCCGGGGTTCGGCGGTCAACCAGGACGGCGCGTCCAACGGGCTGACCGCGCCCAACGGCCCGGCGCAGCAGCGGGTGATCCGCGCCGCACTCGCCAACGCCCGGATGCGGCCGGCCGACGTGGACGCCGTCGAGGCGCACGGGACCGGTACGACGCTGGGCGACCCGATCGAGGCACAGGCGCTGCTGGCCACCTACGGGCAGGAGAGGGAACCCGGCAGGCCGCTGTGGCTGGGGTCGCTGAAGTCGAACATCGGCCACGCGCAGGCGGCGGCCGGTGTAGGCGGCATCATCAAGATGATCATGGCGATGCGGCACGGCACCCTGCCCCGCACGCTGCACGTCGACCGGCCCACGACCCACGTCGACTGGTCGGCCGGAGCGGTCGAACTGCTCACCGAGGCCCGGGAGTGGACCACACCCGAGGGCCGGCCCCGGCGCGCGGGCGTCTCCGCCTTCGGCGTCAGCGGCACCAACGCGCACCTCCTCCTCGAGGAGGCCCCCCAAGAGGCCCACCAGGAGGCGGTGGGGGACGCCGCACCCGGGCAGGTGCCCGGCGCCCTCGTGCCCTGGGTCCTCTCCGCGCGCTCGCGCCAGGCACTGCACGCCCAGGCGGCCAGGCTGCGTGACCACGTCGCCGCCACGCCCGGCCTCGACCTCGCCGACGCCGGCTGGTCGCTGGTGTCCGGCCGGGCCCGGCTCGAACACCGTGCCGTGGTGCTCGGACACGACCGGGACGAACTCCTCGCGGGCCTCGCGGCACTGGCCGAGGGAGAGGAGTCGCCCGCGACGGTGACCGGCCTCGCCGCCGGCACCGGCGGCCGCGTCTTCCTGTTCCCCGGGCAGGGCGCGCCGTGGGCCGGCGCCGCGGGCCCGCTGTACGAGGCCTTCCCCGTCTTCGCCGAGGCCCTCGACGAGGTGTGCGCCCACTTCGACGCGCACCTCCCCTTCGCCCTGAAACCCCTGCTGCTCGCCGCCGAACCGGAGCGGCGCGAGCGCACGGACGTCGCACAGCCCGCCCTGTTCGCCCTCCAGGTCGCCCTCTACCGGCTGCTGACCCGGTACTGCCCGCCGCCGGACCACCTCATCGGCCACTCCGTCGGCGAGATCGCCGCCGCGCACGTGGCCGGAGCGCTCGGCCTGGACACCGCGACCCGCCTCGTGGCCGCCCGCGGCCGGACCATGCAGACCGTCACCGAGCGGGGCGCCATGCTCGCCGCCCGTCTCACCGAGGCCGAGGCGGGAGCCCTGCTCGGCGCGTACGACCGCGTCGGCCTCGCCGCCGTCAACGGCCCCGAGTCGGTTGTGTTCTCCGGCCTGCGCGAGCAGGTCCACGCGCTGCGCGACCGCATCCTGGCCGACGGCGGGTCCGCGAAGCTCCTCCCGGTCGACCACGCCTTCCACTCCCCGCTGATGGAACCGGTCCTCGGCGACTTCGAGGCGGCTCTCGGCGACCTGCCCGCCGGGGAGCCCGCCATCCCCGTCGTCTCGACCCTGCTGGGCCGCGAGGCCACCGCTGCGGAGCTGACGTCAGCCGGGCACTGGGTGCGCCACGTCCGCGAACCCGTCCGCTACCACGACGCCGTCGAGCACGCCCGCGCGGCCGGCGCCGACATCCTCGTCGAGGTCGGCCCCGGCGCGACCCTCACCGGTCTCACCAAGGACGCCTTCGCCTCCGCCGGCGTCGACGACGCGCTGGTCGTCCCCGCGTCCCGGCGGGACCGCGAGGCGGCCCGGGCGCTGACCGGCGCACTGGCCGCCCTGCACGTACGGGGCGCCGCGGTCGACTGGACCGCCCTGTTCGGCGAGCGCCGGCAGGTCGACCTGCCGACGTACGCCTTCCAGCGGCAGCGGTACTGGCTGGACCTCCTGGCCGGCATGGGGCCGGCGGACGTGGCCTCGGCCGGTCTGTCGGCCCCCGGCCACCCGCTGCTGGGCGCCGTCGTGGACCACCCCGGCACCGACGAGGTCGTCCTCACCGGCCAGTGGTCCCTCGCCGCCCACGACTGGCTGGCCGGCCACACCGTGTTCGGCGCGGTCGTCGTACCGGCGACGGCCTACCTGGACCTGGCGCTGTCGGCGGGCGCACACGTCGGGTGCGCCGCCCTGGAGGAACTCACCCTGGAAGTCCCGCTGATCCTCCCCGACACGGGCGACGTGCAGGTACGGGTCGTCGTCGGCGCGGCGGACGGGACGGGACGCCGCTCGCTGGAGGTGTACTCGCGCCCCCGCGACGACGCCCGCACCGTCGGCGGCTGGACCCGCCACGCCCTGGGCAGCCTGGCACCGGACGCCCCGCAGGCGGCACCGCCCGCCGACGCCACCGCCCGGCCGCTCGCCGCCTGGCCGCCGTCCGGCGCGACCCCGCTCCCGCTCGACGGCCTCTACGACGCCTTCGCCGACGCCGGGTTCGACTACGGCCCCGCCTTCCGCGGACTGCGTCAGGTGTGGCGCCACGGCGACGACCTCTACGCCCTCGCCACCCTGCCCGACAGCGCCGGGCCGGGCGCCTTCGCCCTGCACCCGGCGCTGATGGACACCGTGCTGCACGCGTCGGTGGCCGGCGGCATCATCGAGGTGACGGGCGAACAGGGCCGGATGCCCTTCGCGTGGGCCGGCGCCCACCTGTCCGGCCCGTGCGGCCCGACCGTCCGGGTCCGGCTCACCCCGGCCGGCGAGGAGGCCGTGTCCCTGACGGTCGCGGGCGAGGACGGCCGCGAGATCGCCTCCGTCGCCTCCCTGACGTTCCGCCCGGCCAGTGCCGAACAGGTGCGCGCGGCCCTCGGCGGGCAGGACAGCCCGCTGTACGAGGTCCAGTGGCGGACCCTCCCCCGGAACCGGCCCGCCGGCCCGCCCGGACCGTGGGGAGTCGTCGGCGCGGACACCGGCCAGGCCGCCCGGCTCCTGCGGGCAGGCGGCGACCAGGCCGTGGCCTGCACGTCCCTCGACGAAATCCCCCCGGACGCCGCCCCCGCGCACCTCGTCCTGTGCCCGCCCGGCCCCGCCCCCGGCTCCGATCCGCTCACCGCGGTCGCAGCCGCCGGCCGGCACGTCCTGGAGCAGGTGCGGCGGTTCCTCACCGAGGAGGCGTTCGCCGCGTCCACGCTGGTGGTGCTCACCCGCCTGGCCGTCGACACCGGCGCGGGCGAGCGGGCCGAGAACCTCCCCGGCGCGTCCCTGTGGGGTCTGATCCGGTCCGCCCAGACCGAACACCCCGGCAGGTTCCGCCTGGTGGACATCGACGACGGGGAAGCCTCCTGGGCGGCCTTCCCGGACGCCCTCGCCCTCGGCGAGGAGCAACTGGCGCTGCGCGACGGCACCTTCCTCGTCCCCCGCCTCGCCCCCGCCGCACCCGCCGGCCGACGGCTCCCGGAGGCGCCTCAGGGCGCCTACCGACTGGGCATCCCGGACAAGGGCACCCTGGAGAACCTGACCTGGGTGCCGTGCCCCGAGACCGAGGCGCCCCTGGAGAGCGGGCAGGTCCGCATCGCCGTCCAGGCCGCCGGACTCAACTTCCGCGACGTCACCATCGCCCTGGGCCTGGTGGACCGCACGGCCTTCGACGCCGGTATCGGCAGCGAGGGCTCCGGCGTCGTCCTGGAGGTGGCCGACGACGTCACCGCCTTCACCCCGGGCGACCGCGTGACCGGCATCTTCACCGGCGCCTTCGGCCGCGTGGCCGTGGCCGACCACCGCCTGCTCACGGCCGTCCCCGACGGCTGGAGCCACGCCGAGGCGGCGTCCATGCCGAGCACCTTCCTCACCGCCTACTACGCCCTCTTCCACGTCACCCGCCTGAAGAAGGGCCAGCGGATCCTCATCCACGCCGCAGCGGGCGGCGTCGGCATGGCCGCCGTACAGCTCGCCCGGTACGCCGGCGCCGAGATCTACGCCACGGCAAGCCCCGCCAAGTGGCCCGCCCTGCGCGGCCTGGGACTGGACGACGCGCACCTGGCGTCCTCCCGCGACCTGGAGTTCACCGGGAAGTTCCGCGCCGCCACCTACGGCCGGGGCGTGGACGTCGTCCTGAACTCCCTCGCGCACGCCTACGTCGACGCCTCGCTGGAACTGCTGCCCGAGGGCGGTCACTTCATCGAGATGGGCAAGACCGACATCCGCGACCCCCGGCAGGTGGCGGCCGACCACCCGGGAGTGACGTACGACGCCTTCGACCTGTACGAGGCCGGCCCCGACGCCATCCAGGCCATGTTCCGTGACGTCATGGCCCTGTTCGCGGACGGCCGGGTGCGCCTGACGCCGGTGTCCGTCCGCGACATCCGCGACGCGCGCGGCACCTTCCGCGAGATGAGCCAGGGCCGCCACGTCGGCAAGCTCGTCCTCGACGTCGGCGGCGGTTTCGGCGGCGGCACCGTGCTGGTCACCGGCGGCACAGGGGGAGTGGGCTCCCTCGTGGCACGGCACCTCGTCACCGCGCACGGGGTGCGCTCCCTGGTTCTGGCGAGCCGCCGGGGACCGGCCGCCGACGGGGTCGACGACCTGGTCGCGGACCTGCGGGACGCGGGCACCGAGGTCCGCGTCGTGGCCTGCGACGTCACCGACCGGGCCGCGGTGGCGGACCTGCTCGCCGACCTGCCCCCGCACCACCCGCTGACGGCGGTCGTGCACGCGGCGGGCGTCCTCGCGGACGGCACCGTGGAGTCGCTGACCCCGGAGACCATGGAGCGGGTGCTGCTCGCCAAGGCCGGCGGCGCGCTCACCCTGCACGAGATGACCCGGGACCGCCCGCTGACGGCGTTCGTGCAGTTCTCCGCCCTCGCCGGCACCCTCGGCACCGCGGGCCAGGCCAACTACGCCGCCGCCAACGCCCTCCTGGACGCACTGGCGCACCGGCGCAGGGCGTCCGGACTGCCCGGCACCTCGCTGTGCTGGGGCTGGTGGGAGGAGAGCAGCGGAATGACCGGCGACCTGGACGAGGCGGACCTGCTGCGGCTGCGGCGGATGGGCGTCGCCGCGATGCCCACGCCCGAGGCGCTGGCCCTGTTCGACGCCGCGTGCGCGAGCGGCAAGGCGGTCCTCGTCCCGGCCCGGCTGGACCTCGCCGCGCTGCGCGGACGCGGGGCCGCCGACCTGCCGCCGCTCCTGCGCGACCTCGTCGCCGCCCGCGGTCCCCGCCGCGAGCGGTCCGGGAGCACCGGGGACGACGGGCCGCGCGGCCTGTCCGCCCTGCTGGCCGGAGTACCGGCCGACGAGATGCGGACCACGGCCCTGGACTGGCTCCGCGAGCAGGTCGCCCTCGTGCTCGGGCACCCCTCCGGGGCGTCCGTCGACGCCGAACAGGCCTTCACCCAGCTCGGCTTCGACTCGCTGACCTCGGTCGAACTGTGCAACCGCCTGGCGTCCCGGACCGGACTGCGTCTGCCGACCACCCTCGTCTTCAGCTACCCGACCCCCCGCGAGCTGAGCGACCACCTCCTCGGCCTGCTGCGCCCGGCCCCCGCCCCGGACACCGGGGCCGGCACCGGTACCGACCCTGTGGCGGACGCCCTGGCCGAGGTGGAGGAACTGTCCGCCCTCGACCTGGACGCACTGGTCGACCTGGCCCTGGACGAGAAGAGGTAAGTGACATGACCGAGTCCACCCAAGGCACGGAAGGCACGGCGGACGGCGCGGACCGGGTCCAGCGGGCGCTGCGCACCCTGCTGGAGGAACGCGACCGGCTCCGGCGGGAGAACGACGCCCTGAAGGCCGTCCGCGACGAGCCCGTCGCCGTCGTGGCCATGGCCTGCCGCTACCCCGGCGGCGTGTCCTCGCCCGAGGACCTGTGGGACGTGGTCCGCGACGGCCGGGACGTCGTCGGCGACTTCCCCGCCGACCGGGGCTGGCGGGACGTGTACGACCCGGACCCCGACGCCGTCGGCAGCTCGTACACGCGCCAGGGCGGCTTCCTGCGGGACGTGGCCGGCTTCGACGCCGACTTCTTCAACATCAGCCCGCGCGAGGCGCTCGCCGTGGACCCTCACCACCGCCTGCTGCTGGAGACGTCGTGGGAGGCCTTCGAACGGGCCGGCATCCTCCCCGCCGACGTGCGCGGCACCGACGTCGGCGTCTTCTCCGGGGTCAGCTCCTCCGAGTACGGCTGGCGCTTCCTCCAGGGCGGCCAGAAGGAGCTGGAGGGCTACCTGCTGTACGGCAGCGCGCTGAGCGTCGCCTCCGGCCGCGTGGCGTACGAACTCGGGCTGACCGGTCCGGCCGTGTCGATGGACACCGCCTGTTCCTCGTCCCTGGTGGCACTGCACATGGCGGTGCGGTCGCTGCGCTCGGGGGAGTGCTCGCTCGCCCTGGCGGGCGGGGCACTGGTGATGGCGACGCCCGCGATGTTCGTGGAGTTCTCCCGGCAGGGCGCCCTGTCGCCCGGCGGCCGGTGCAGGGCGTTCGCGGACGGGGCCGACGGGACCGGCTGGGCCGAGGGCGTGGGCGTGCTGCTGCTGGAGCGGCTCTCCGACGCACGGCGCAACGGCCACCCGGTGCTGGCCGTCGTGCGCGGCAGCGCGGTCAACCAGGACGGAGCCAGCAACGGGCTGACCGCCCCCAACGGCCGCGCCCAGGAGAAGGTGATCCGCCGGGCCCTGGCCGACGCGGGCGTCGCCCCCGGCGAGGTGGACCTGGTCGAGGCCCACGGCACCGGCACCACGCTGGGCGACCCCATCGAGGCGGAAGCGCTGCTGGCCGTCTACGGCCGGGACCGGCCCGCCGGCCGGCCGCTGCGGCTGGGTTCCCTGAAGTCGAACATGGGGCACGCCCAGGCCGCCGCCGGCGTCGGCGGGGTCATCAAGGCCGTGATGGCCCTGCGGCACCGGTACATGCCCAGGACACTCCACGTGGACGCCCCCACCCGCCACGTCGACTGGTCCTCCGGCGCGGTCGAGCTGCTGGTGGAGGGCCGTGACTGGGTGCGCGGCGACGGCCCCCGGCGGGCCGGGGTGTCGTCGTTCGGCGTCAGCGGCACCAACGCGCACGTCGTTCTGGAGGAGGCACCGCCCGAGGAGCCGCCCGGGGAGCGGGCCGGGGAGACGTCCGGCGAGCACGGGCCGGACACGCGCGGCGCCGTCCGCCCGGTGCCCTGGGTGCTGTCCGCCAAGAGCGCCAAGGCGCTGCGCGGACAGGCGGCCAGGCTGCGCGACTTCGTCGCCGCCGGCGCGCACACCGCCGACGCCGACGACGCCGGCATCGGCTGGTCGCTGGTGTCGGGCCGTTCCCGGTTCGAGCACCGCGCGGTGGTGCTGGGGCACGGCCGGGAGGAGCTGCTGAGCGGACTGACCGCGCTGAGCGAGGACACCGAGTCCGCCGCGGTGGTGCGCGGCAGCGCCGGCAAGCTCGGCGGCGTCGCCTTCGTCTTCCCCGGCCAGGGCTCGCAGTGGGCCGGCATGGGCCGGCGGCTGTACGAGACCTTCCCGGTCTTCGCCGAGTCCCTCGACGCGTGCGCGGACGCCCTCGCCGAGTGGGTCGACTGGTCGCTGCTCGACGTCGTCCGCGAGGAGCCCGGGGCGCCCGGCCTGGACCGGGTCGACGTGGTGCAGCCGGCGCTGTTCGCGGTGATGGTGTCCACGGCCGCCCTGTGGCGGTCCTGGGGCGTGGAACCGGGCGCGGTGGTCGGCCACAGCCAGGGCGAGATCGCCGCCGCCTGCGTCAGCGGCGCGCTGTCCCTGCGGGACGCCGCCCGGGTCGTCGCGCTGCGCAGCAAGGCGCTGGTCGCCCTGGAGGGTCATGGCGGGATGGCCTTCGTCGCCCAGCCCGCGGACGTGGTGGCCGAGCGGCTGGCTCCGTGGGGCGACCGGGCGAACGTCGCCGTCGTCAACGGGCCCCGATCCGTCGTGATCTCCGGGGACCCGGACGCGCTCGACGAGTTCGTCGAGAAGACGCGGGCCGACGGCGCCCAGGCCCGCCGCATCCCGGTCGACTACGCCTCCCACTCCCCGCAGGTCGCCCGGGTCCGGGACGAGGTGACCGGCGCCCTGACCGGCGTACGGCCGCGCACGTCCGAGCTGCCCTTCTGCTCGACCCTGCGCGGCGAGGTCGTCGACACCGCGGGGCTGGACGCCGAGTACTGGTACGACAACCTCCGCGAGCCGGTCCTGTTCGACACCGCCGTCCGGCGCCTGGCCGACGACGGGTTCCGGGTGTTCGTCGAAATGAGCCCGCACCCGGTGCTGACCGTCCCGGTGCAGGAGATCGTCGAGGACCTGGACGACACGCTGGTGCTGTCCTCCTCGCGGCGGGACCGGGACGAGGCCCAGGCCCTGCTCGGCTCGCTGGCCCAGCTCCACGTCCGGGGCGGTCCGGTGGACTGGGACGCCCTGTTCCCCGCGCGCCGGCGGGTGGATCTGCCGACGTACGCGTTCCAGCGGCAGCGGTACTGGCTCAGCTCCTCGCCCACCGCGGCGGCCACGGCCGAACTGCCCGCGGTCCCGCCCGCCGAGGACGACGACCAGGGCGTTCCCCTGCCGGAGCGGATCGCGGCCCTCCCCGACGACGACGCGCGGGCCCTCGTGCTGGAGCACGTGCGGCAGAAGGTCGCCGTCGTGCTCGGCCGGCCCTCCGCCGACGTGGTCGACCCCGACCAGGAGTTCAGGGAACTGGGCTTCGACTCACTGCTGTCGGCCGAACTGAGCAAGCGCCTGACCGCGTCGACCGGACTGCGCCTGAGGGCCAACGTGGTGCTGCGTCACCCGTCCCCGCGACGGATCGCCGGGCACATCGTGTCCTCGCTCGCCGCCTAGGAACGTCCCGCCGGCGGGACACGCAAGGGCCGCGCGCGGCCCGTCCCGCCGGCCCCGAGTTGTCTCGAACGGCCGCCTCACTTCCCGGAAGGTGGGGGTGATCCGCGAATTCCCGGTGATCCGGGTCTGTTTGCTGAGGGGTTGATCTGTGTGACTTCGTACGGAGCGTCGTCCGCGCACCTGGGCATGTGGCGAGCGCAGGAAATGGCTCCCGACACGCCGAACCACGCGCTGACCATGTGGGACGTGGACGGTGTGCTGGACGCGGCCGTCATGGAGTCCGCCTTCCTGCACGTGATGGGCGAGGCGGAGGTACTGCGCGTCACCTTCGTCGACGACGGCGGCGGTCTGCGCCTGGTCCCCCGCGAACTGGGCGACTGGCGGCCGTTCTTCCTCGACCTCGCCGCCGAGACCGACCCCGAGCAGGCGGCCCGCGAAGCCCTGGCCGACCTCGTGCGCCGGCCGTTCGACCTGGGCGGCGACCTGCTGTTCCGGCTCGGCGTGGTCAGGCTCGCCGAGGACCGCTCCCTGCTGGTGATCGCCTACCACCACCTCGTCTCCGACGGGTTCGGCGCGGGCGGCCTGCTCTCCCGGCGCCTCGCCGAGGTGTACACGGCGCTGTCGCGCGGCGAGCGGGTGCCGGAACTGCCGCACCCCTGGGACACCGCGTCCTTCGCCGGTGAGGCCGTGGAGTACCTCGCCTCGCAGAGGTTCGCCGAGGACACGGAGTTCTGGCGGGACTACCTCAAGGACGCGCCCCCGCCCGCGCAGGTCCCCCGCGTCGCCCTGTCCGAGGCGCGGCGCGCCGCACTGTCGGAGCCGCTGAGCGGCGCCGACCGCTGGTCGGAGGTGGCCGGCACCATCGGCATGGTGAGCCGCACCCTGACAGTCCCGCGTGCCGAGGCCGACCGGTGGACCGAGACCGCGGGGTCCCTGGGCGTGTGGATGTCGCAGATGCTGACCGCGGCGGCGGCAGTGTACTTCCGGCACCGCTGCGACCGCCCGGAGTTCCTCCTGTCCCTCGCCGTCGGCAACCGCGTCGGCGTGGCGAGCCGGACGCCCGGCCTGGCCGTGAACGTCGTCCCGGTACGGGTGAAGGTCCCCCTCGGCGCCACCTTCGCGGAGGTGGCCGACAGGCTCGTCGACGAGACGTACGAGATCTTCGACCACACCGCCTGCCACTACTCCGACATCCAGCGCGCGAGCGGAACCGCCTTGAGCGGTCGCGGCAGCTTCGGGGCCGTCGTCAACGTCGTCGAGTTCGCGGAGCAGCTGCGCTTCGGCGACAGCCCGGCCCGCTACTTCGGCGCCACGACCGGCACCTTCGAGGAACTGTCGATCGGCGTCTACACCGACGGCAGCCCCGACAGCGACCTGTTCATCCGGCTCGACGCCCCCCAGGGCCTGTACGACCGTGCGGAACTGCGCTTCATCGGCGAGGAGCTGATCTCCTGCGTCCGTGCCGTACTGGCCGCCGGCGACCGGCCGGTCGGCGCCCTGGACGTGTCGGGCGGCGCCGGGCGGGACCGGGTGCTCGCGGCACCGGACGCGAGCGGCGCGCCGCTGCCGGGGCTGACGGTCCCGGAGCTGTTCGCCCGGCAGGCCGAGCACGCCCCCCACGCCGTAGCCCTGGTCGCCGGCGACATATCGGTCTCCTACCGCGAACTGGACGAACGGTCCGGCCGGCTGGCCGCGGCGCTGCGCCGGCGGGACATCGGCCCCGAGGACGTCGTCGCGGTGGCGCTGCCCCGGTCGCCGGAGCTGGCCGTCGCCCTGCTGGCGGTGGCGAGGGCCGGCGCCGCCGCCCTGCCCCTCGACCCGGCGTCCCCGGCGTTCCCGGCCGGCGCCGTCACTGTGGCCGCCGTGCTCACCGACACCGCCACGGCCGGCACGCTCCCGGACGGCCGGAACGTGCCGGTGCTGCTGCTCGACGACCTCGGCACCGACCCCGCCGACCCCGCGGGCGGGGCCGCCGTCCCGCCGCACCCGGACCACCTGCTGGCCGTGCTGCACGGCACCGGACCGGACGGTGCCGCGCGGCCGGTCGCCGTGACGCACCGGAACGTGGAGCGCTTCGTCCTGGACCGCCGGTGCCGGGAAGCCGGCCGCGGCACGGTGCTGTGGCACGCGCCGTTCGCCTGCGACGCGCTCGCCCTGGAACTGTGGACGCCCCTGCTCAACGGCGGCCGCGTCGTCGTGGCCCCCGCCGGGGATCTGGACGCGGACGCGCTGACCGGGCTGCGGGCGGCCCACGACATCACCACCCTGTGGCTGCCCGCGGCCCGCTTCGCCGAGATCGCCGCCGCGCACCCCGAACGGCTCGCCGGACTGCGCGAGGTGTGGACCGGCGCCGACCGGGTCCCCCCGGCCGCGCTGCGCCGGGTCCGCGAGGCCTGCCCCGATCTGACGGTCGTCACCGGGCACGGCGGGGCCGAGACCACCCTCCTCGCCGTCGGCCGCCCCGCGGACCACACCGCCCTCTACGTCCTCGGCCCCGGCCTCGCCCCGGTCCCCGTCGACGTGGCCGGCGAACTCTACGTCGCCGGCCCCGGCGTGGCCCGCGGCTACCCCGGGCGTCCGGCGGCGACCGCGGAACGCTTCGTCCCCTGCCCGTTCGGCCCGGCCGGCACCGTCATGTACCGGACCGGGGACCGGGTGCGGTGGACCGCCGACGGCCTGCTCGCCCACGTCGGCGGACCCGGCACCCAGGCCGACGTCCGGGGCGTCCGCGTCGAACTCGCGGAGGCCGAGGAGACGCTGTCCGAGCACCCCGCGCTCGCGCAGGCCGTCGTGACCGTCCAGGAGGACCCCGGCGGCCGGCGGCGCCTGACCGCCCACGTCGTCCCCGTCGCCGGCCGGACCCCTTCCGCCGACGAACTGCGCCGCTTCGCCACCGAACGCCTGCCCGAGGTCCAGGTGCCGTCGGCGTTCACCGTCCTGGACCGCCTGCCGCTCACCGCGGGCGGCCGGGTCGACCGGGCCGCGCTGGCGCAGCCGGTGCCCGACGACGAGACGTACCGGGCGCCGCGCAACGAGACCGAACGGGTCCTGGCCAAGGCCTTCGCCGAGGTGCTGGAACGCGACCGGGTCGGCATCGACGAGGACTTCTTCGACCTCGGCGGCAACTCCCTGCGGGCGATCAGGCTGGTCGGCCTGATCCGGGCGGAACTGAAGCAGGAGGTGTCCATCCGCAGGCTGTTCGCGGCCCGCACCGTCCTCGGGCTGTCGGACATGTGGAAGGACCTCGGCCGCTCCAGCAGGCCGGCGCTGCGCAGGCGGACGAAGGAGGGGGCGGTCCTGTGAGCAGTACCGAAGGCCCCGCCCGGCCCGCCCCGCCGCCCGCACCCGTCCGCCCGGAGGTGTCCTGACATGGGCATCGGCATCCTCTCCACCGGCTCCTACCTGCCCAAGCACGAGGTGGGCAACGAGGAGGTCGCCGAGCGCGTGGGCGTCACCGCCGAGTGGATCGAACGCAAGACGCAGATCCGCTCCCGCCGCTACGCCGCCCCGCACGAGGCGACGTCCGACCTCGCCGCGAAGGCCGCCGAACGGGCCCTGGAACAGGCGGGACTGACCGCCGGCGACATCGACTACGTCATCGTCTCCACCTCCACCGGCGACCACCCGCAGCCCCCCACGTCCTACCTGGTGCAGCACCTGCTGGGCGCCTACGGGGCCGCCTGCTTCGACATCAACGTCGTGTGCAGCGGCTTCGTCTACGCCCTGTCGCTGGCCCACAGCCTGGTGTCCGTCCGGCCGCGGGCCCGGGTCCTGGTGATCGGCGCGGACGTGTACTCGCGGATCCTGGACTTCACCGACCGCAGGACGGCGATCCTTTTCGCCGACGGCGCCGGCGCGGCCGTCGTCGGGACGGTGCCGGAGCCCTACGGCATCCTCGCCTCGGACCTGACCAGTCGCGGCGACGCCCACCATCTGATCCGCGTCGAGGCGGGCGGCAGCCGCCACCCGGCGTCGGCGCGGACCGTCGCCGAGGGTGGTCACTTCTTCCGGATGGACGGCCGCGGCGTACGGGACTTCGTCGCCGAGCACGTCCCGCCGGCACTGACCGCGCTGGCCCGCAGAGCCGGCGTCGACATCGGCGCGGTCGACCACTTCGTACCGCACCAGGCCAACGGTGTGATGCTCGGCGAGGTCGTCGAACGCGCCGGCCTGGGCGCCGCCCTCACCCACCGCACGCTCGTCGAGTACGGCAACGTCGGCAGCGCCTCCGTACCGGTCGCCCTCGATCAGGCCCACCGCACGGGCGCGCTGGCACCGGGCGACCTGGTGCTGCTCGCCGGGTTCGGCGGCGGCATGTCGATCGGCGCGACGCTGCTCACCTGGGGGACCCGCACGTGAGCACGACCAGCTGTCTCTCCATCGCGTCGCCGACCGCGCGCCGCCCCGCCGGCGAACAGGCCGTCAGGTCGGGTTTCCGGGCGGGCGCCTGACCGGCGGTCCAGCGTCGGCCGGCGGCCCGTTCGCCTGCCGTAGGAGGCGGTGGGGGCGGCAGGGTCAGGGCGGGGGTCAGCGGCGCAGGGTGAGGGGCAGCGCCTCCAAGCCGCGCAGCATCATCGTATTGCGCCACCGCAGGTCGCGCTCCTGGCAGGCCAGGGTCATGCCGGGGAAGCGGGCGAGGAGCGCGGTGAGCGCGATCTCGGTCTCCAGCTTGCCGAGCAGGGCCCCGAGGCAGCGGTGGATGCCACCGCCGAAGGCGAGATGGCCGGCGTCCCGGCGGTCGAGGATGAGGCGGTCGGGGTCCTGGAAGCGCGCCGGGTCGCGGTTGGCCGCGCCGAGGGACAGCAGCACGAACTCGTCCTGCGGGATCTCCACCCCGCCGACGTCCACGGGCTCGGTGGTGAAGCGGGTGGTGGCCATACAGATGGGGGAGTCGTAGCGCAGGAACTCCTCGACGGCCCCGGGCATCCGGGTGAGATCGGCGCGCAGCCAGGCGGCCTGGCCGGGATCGCGCAGCAGCGCGAGACAGGAGGTGCCCAGCAGGTTCACGGTGGTCTCGTGCCCGCCGATCAGCAGCAGGGCGACCATGCCCACGATCTCGTCGTCCGTCAGCTCCCCGCGCTCGCGGGCCGCCAGCAGCTCGGTGAGCAGATCGGCCGGACGGTCATTGCGGCGGATACGCCGGTCGGCGAGGGCCAGGACGTACGAGCCCATCTCCTGGACGGCTCGCCGGAACGCCGCGTGGTCGCCCCCCTGGGTGACGATGGCGGTCGACCACGTCCGATAGAGGTCGCGGTCCTCGGGCGGGAAGCCGAGCAGTTCGCAGACGACGAGGATCGGCAGCGGGAAGGCGAAGTCACGTATCAGGTCCACTGTGGCGGTGGTGGTGCGGGTCGCGTGGCGCGCGGCTGCCGCGTCCAGCCCGTCGAGGAGTTCGAGGGTGATGCGCTCGACCATCGGCCGCATCGCCTCGACCCGCTTGCGGCTGAACGCCGCCTGGACCACGCGGCGGAGGCGGGTGTGGTCGGGCGGATCGCTGCTGAGCATATGGGTGATCTCGCTGCCCAGGTTGACGCCCTCGACCCGGCTGTCGGCCAGGGCCTGGGCGCGCCGCACATCCTGCGCGAAGCGGCGGTCGAAGAGCGCGGCCCGGACATCGGCGTAGCGCGGGATGATCCACAGCCGCAGGCCGCCGTCGCCGTGCAGCAAGGAGACCGGGGCCGATTGCCGCATCCTTGCCAGGGTCGGGTACGGGTCGCTGAGGAACGTCGGCGGGGTCTGGCGCGGTTCCGTCGTCCCGGGCCTGTCCGGCCGGTGTTTCTCCGGCCGGGGACTGTTCGTCCGGGGTGCTGCCGTCGCTGCCGTAGCTGTGGTCATGATGTCTTCCTGTCCTCACCGGCACGGCCGGCGCCGCGGCGGGGTGCCGGGCGTGGCACCCCGCTACGGCGCTGCTCGGGCTCACTGCAGAGGCGACGTCGTCTCCGTGTTCTTCTCCGTGCGGGCGGTGCAGGTCCGCGCCGGGCCGTTCGGCCGGACCGGGACCGCCTTGTCCAGGGCGGCCTGGGTGTCCGGCGGAATGATGATCCCGCGCTCCCGCTCGGTGGCGCTGATGGGGTCGACGCGCAGTCCGTGCCGCTTCATGGTTCTGACCTTTCTTCGGTGTGGTGGACGGGGTGGTGCGAGCCGGTCCGCCCGCTGTCGCGGCGGTCGGCGGTTCAGGGGGAGGCGCGCAGCGTGTCGTCGGCGTAGCGCACCATGTCGGCCCAGGCGGCGGCGTGTCCGGCCGGGTCACGGCCCACGTCGTGTCCGCCGCCGAGCCACCGGACGCGATGCGGGACGTCGCGGCGCCGCAGCGCGGCGAGATAGCGCTCGATCTGTTCCGGAGGGCACTTCTCGTCGTCCGTCGAGGCGGCGAGGAAGAGCGGGCCGCGTACGCGGCCCACATAGGTCATCGGGCAGGCCGCGCGATAGCGGTGTGGCACCTGCTCGGGGGTGCCGCCGAAGAGGCGGTCGTCGACCTCCCGCAGCGCCGGCGTCGTCGCCCGGTACGCCGCCGTGTAGTCGGCCACGGGGGCGACGGCCAGCCCCACGTCCCACAGCCGGGGCTGGACGCCCATCGCCAGCAGCGTCAGATAGCCGCCCCAGGAGTAGCCGCACAGTCCGGTACGGCCCGGCTCCGAGACTCCCGCGTCGATGAGGTGGCCGCGCACCGCGGCGAGGTCTTCGAGCTGGGCGAGGCCGACCCGGTGGCCGAAGTCGTCCCGCCAGCGGGGGCCGTAGCCCGTCGAGCCGCGGTAGTTGGTGCGCACCACGGCGAATCCGGCCCGGACCAGGGCCTCGGTCCGGGCGTCGTAGGCGTCCCGGTCGTGGGTGTGGGGCCCGCCGTGGACGAGGAAGACCGTCGGCCAGGGGCGGTGGCCGGCCCTGCGGCCGGGCGGGGTGGCCACAAAGCTGTGGATCTGCCCGTACGGCCGACGTGTCCACAGCTCGCGGCGCCTGGATCGGGTCGTTCCGCCGGGCGCCGTGCCGCGTGACGCCGTCGTGGAGCGGCCGGAGCGGTCGGGATGTACCGGGGGTTCCGGGTGCTCCGCACTTTCCGCGCTGTCCGGGTGGCAGATCAGTGGCCGGGGCGGTTCGCCGTCGCGGCTCCACAGGCAGTGGACCGTGCGGTCGGGTGCGCAGGAGAAGTCGATGATCGTGCCCTCGGGCGTGGGAAGCACCGTCGTCGTACCGCGGTCGAGGTCGGCGCGGAGCAGGCGGCTGCGTCCCGCCCGGTCCTGCTGGACCAGCGCCGTGCGGCCGGGCCCGTACCAGCAGGCGGTGATCTCCGTGTCGAAGTCGAGGGCGGAGCCGGGACCGTGCGCATGGATCCCCTCGCCCTGCCGCCAGAAGGTCAGGATGTAGCGGCCCACGCGTTCGAGGACGAGCAGCAGTTCCGGCCGTGCGGTGGTGAGGTTCGGGCGGAAGCCCAGCGCCCACACCGCGCCGCCGTCGCCGTCACCCGCTGCGCCAGGGATGGCGTCCACGAGGACGCCGGAGGCCGGTGACCACAGCCGGACCGCGGCCGGTCCGGCCGGGCACCCCGCGGTGGCCAGCAGTCGGCCGCCGGGGGCCAGGCCCACCACTGCCGCATAACCGGGCTCCTCGGCCACCAGGCGGGCGCGCTCGCCCGGTCGGCCGAGGTAGTACCGCGAGCGGTCCGCGACCCCGACGCCGACGGCGGCGAGGCCGCTGCGGGGGTCGAAGGCCAGGCCGTGCATCCGCCCGGCGGGTACGCCGTCGAGCGCCGGGCGCGGGTGCCCGCCCTCGAACGGCCCGCGCAGCCAGCGGCCTTGACCGCCGGGAGCGGCGTCGAACCACCACAGGCCGTGGCCGTCCGGCTCGATGGCGGCGGTCTCCACACCCAGCGGTGCGGTGGTCGCCTGGCGGCGCTGACCCGTCGTCAGGTCCCAGGCCACGATCTGCGGGAGACCGTCCACGTACCGGGTCTCGACCGCTCGCCGTCCGTCGCGGGCGGCGAAGGACGGGACGTGCACCGCCGTTCCGATACCGCCGCTCATCGCCGTCCCCCCTTCGTTGGTGTCCGCTTCCGCCGCCGGTGGCCTTGGCCGTCGTGGGCTCCGACGGCCATCACACTGCCGGACGGGCCGGCTGCGTGGCAGGGAAGAAAGCGCAGCGGCACCGGCAGTGAGCTGCTGCCGGTCCTTCCCTGGCACCGGACGGTGGGCGGGCGCCAGGGTGCGGGGGCGACCACATGGTCCGGACCCACCGAGGAGAAAGGGGCGACCCGATGACGATCGCGGCGACCCGGCCCGGCGCAGCCCCCGTCCCACCCGGCGGAGCGCCGAACGGCACAGCGGGTGGCAGGCCGGGCCGTGCGCTGACGGCGGTCTATGTCGCGGGCGCGGTGACGGCGCTGGGCACCCAGATGACCATGCTCGCGCTGCCCTGGCTGGTGCTGGAGACCACCGGCTCGGCCACCCGCGCGGGCCTGGTCTTCGCGGCCCAGGTGCTGCCCATGGCGCTGCTCGGCTTCGCGGGCGGAGAGGTCATCCAGCGCCTGGGCGCCCGCCGGACCATGGTCGTCTCCGATCTCGCCCGCGCTCCGGTCGTGGCGCTGATCCCGCTGCTGCAGACCCTGGGCGCGCTCAATCCGGCCGTCCTCGTGGCGATCGTCGCGGCGCTCGGGGCGCTGGCCGTTCCGTACCACGCGGCACAGCGGGTGCTGGCGATGGAACTGCTGAGCCCGCACGCCCGCTCCCTGGCCCGCGTCAACAGCGCGCTGGAAGGTGTGCAGAACGGCTCGGCGTTCGCCGGACCGGCGCTCGCGGGCGCGCTGATCCCGCTGGTGGGGACCACATCGGTGGTGTGGCTGGACGCGGCCACGTTCGCCTTCTCCGGGTTGCTGCTGCTGCGCCGCGTCCCGGCAGGGGGCGGCGGGGCCGGAGGGTCCGCGGCCGGGCCCCGCGGCATGTGGGCGGGGGTGCGGCATCTGTGCGGCGACTGGTTCCTGAGCCGGGCGATGCTGTCCACCGTGGTGTTCGGGCTGATGCTGCGGACCCTGATGATCACCATGCCGGTGCTGGCGTTCGCCCGGTTCGAGGGGGACGCCAGGGTCGGCGGCCTGCTGATCGCCGCCCTCGGCGCCGGTGGCCTGGTGGGCTCGGTGGCCGCCTATGTGCTGGCGGCACGGGTCGCCCCCGTACGACTCGCCTGTACGGCCCTGGTCTGCGTCGCTCTGCCCCTGTGGACGCTCCTGGTGCCCGTGCCGGCCGGCGTGCTCGTCGTCGCCGTCGGCCTGTCGTCGGCCGCCGCGCCCTTGGCGAACGCGCCGCTGATGGGCCTGCTCTCCGCCCGGCTGCCGGACGGCCTCGGGCCCAAGGCGTTGCAGGCCGTGGTCACGATCAGCACCCTGGCCGGGCCGCTGGGCTTCCTGGCCGCGGGCGCCGTGCTGGACCGGGCCGGTGTCGCGGCGACCCTGTGGGGCGTCGCCGCGCTCGCGACGTTCGGCAGCGGCAACCTGATCCTGGCCCTGCGCCGCCTCCAGGCCACCGAGGATCCGGACTGACCTGGTCCTCCGAGAAGACCCGGGTGGACGAGGGTCACGCGGCGGTTGCCCGCCGAGCAAAGGACCAGCGACCCGGCCCAGTTCACACACGCCTGCTGAGGGCCGGCCGGCCCCGGTCCGTCAGGAAGCGGCGGCCTCGGCGCGCAGTCCCTCGGCGACGGCCGCGGTGACCTCGGCGAGCTGGTCGAAGAGGTAGAAGTGACCGCCGGGGAACACCTTCACCGCGACGTCCCCGCGGCTGTGCGACCGCCAGGTGCCGGCCTGCTCGACGGTCACCATCGGGTCGCTGTCGCCGACCAGTACGGTCATCGCGGCGGTGAGCGGTGCGCCCGCCCGCCAGCGGTAGGCGCCGAGGGCCCGGTAGTCGGCCCGCAGCGCCGGCAGCACCATCTCCACGATGTCCGGGTCGTCGAGCATGGACCGGGAGGCGGCGTCCAGCCTGCGCACCTCGGCCAGGACTTCGGCGTCGTCGTACAGTCCGAAGTGGGCCGTGCTGTGCGCGTCCGGCGCGCCCCGCCCGGACAGGAACAGCCGCCGCGGCCCGGGCAGCCGGCCCGCGGCGAGCAGCCGGGCCGTCTCGAACGCGACGAGCGAGCCCATGCTGTGGCCGAACAGGGCGTACGGCCGCCCGGGGTCCGCGACCAGCACCCGCGCCAGCTCCTCGGCCACCGCCCCGGCGAGCCGGGTCAGATCCGTGAAGGGCTCCTCCAGGTACCGGTCCTGACGGCCCGGATACTGCACGCACACCACGTCGAGGTCGGCGGGCAACGCCTGCGCCAGGGTCCGGTACGCCGTCGCGGAGCCCCCGGCGTGCGGGAAGCACACGAGCAGCGGCCCGTTCCCCGGGGTGGTGAAGCGCCGGAACCAGGTGCTGTTCACAGTCGGTGTGTCCCTTCGTCCGGGTCGGCCGGTGCACGGAAACGGCCCGCCGGTGCCCTCGGGGGATGTGGGGCACCGACGGGCGGTCCACCGCTCCGCGAGGGCTCGCGCCCGTCCGTCACCGGAGCGTTCGCCCCGAGCGTCCCGCCCCGCCCTCGACCGGAGGTCGCGGGCGGGTGGAGAGCGGCCGGCGGGGAGGGGCGGGAGAGCCGGCGAGGGGAGCGTCAGTGCACGAGGTCCGGCTCGTGGTCCGTCCGGCCGCCCGGCACCCCCGGGCCGGCGGACCCCAGCCTGCGCTGCAGCTTCTCGCCCTCGACGTCCACGTCCGGCAGCAGCCGGTCGAGCCACCGCGGCAGCCACCAGGCGGCGTCGCCGAGCAGCGAGTGCACGGCGGGCACGATCACCATCCGGACCACGAAGGCGTCGAACAGAACGGCCGCGGCCAGGCCGAAGCCCATCATCGCGACGAGGTCGTCGGTCTCGAAGACGAAGCCCGAGAAGACGCTGATCATGATGATCGCGGCGGCCACCACCACCCGGCCGCTGTGCCGGAAACCGGTGACGACGGCGTCCTTCGCCGAGGCGCCGTGGACGTACGCCTCACGCATCCGAGTGACCAGGAAGACCTCGTAGTCCATGGCGAGGCCGAAGACCACACCGATCATGAAGATCGGCAGCGTCGTCATGATCGGGCCGGTCTGTTCCACGCCGAAGAAGCCCGAGGCCCAGCCCAGTTGGAACACCGCGACCAGCGCGCCGAGCGCCGCGCTCACCGACAGCAGGAAGCCGAGGGCCGCCTTCAGCGGGACCAGGACCGAGCGGAACACCAGGAGCAGCAGCAGGAAGGCGAGGCCCACCACCAGGCCCAGGTAAGGCAGCAGCGCGTCGGACAGGGTCCGGGAGAAGTCGATGAACATCGCGGTCTGGCCGGTCACCAGCATGTCGGTGGCGCCCGAGGACGCCTCCAGCGCCGCTGCCCGCGCACGGAGGTCCTTGACCAGTTCCTCGGTCTCGGTCTCGGTCGGGCCGGACTTCGGGACGATGCTGAAGATGGCGGTGTCACCGGCCTTGTTCGCGGTGGCCGGGGACACCGAGGCGACACCCGCGTCCTTCTTCAGCTCGGCGCCGATCCGGTCGCCGGCGGCGGCCGCGTCCTCGCCCTCGACGGTCACCGTCAGCGGGCCGTTGAAGCCGGGCCCGAAGGAGCCGGACAGCAGGTCGTAGGCCTTGCGCTGGGTGGTGTCGGCCGCCATCGTGCCCTCGCCGGGCAGGCCCAGCTCCAGCTTGGTGGCGGGCAGGGCCATCGCGCCGAGGCCGACCACCGCGAGGAGCAGCACACCGAGCGGGCGGCGCACCACGAAGGAGGCCCAGCGGGTGGACAGGTTCGGCTTGGTGCGCGCGGCCAGTTTCGCGGCCTTCTTCTCGGACCTGCGCAGCTTGCGCGCCGACAGCGGCTTCCGGGTCCGTACGAGGTGCCGGTCGGCGAGCCGCACCACCCGGCGCGGCGCGAAGCCGAGAAGGGCGGGCACGAAGGTGACCGCGATCAGCACGGCGACGGCGACCGTACCCGCCGCGGCGAGCGCCATCTTGGTGAGGATCGGGATGTTGACGACCGCGAGGCCGCCCAGCGCGATGATGACGGTGAGCCCGGCGAAGACGACGGCCGAACCGGCCGTGCCGGTGGCGATGCCCGCCGCCTCCTGCGGGGTACGGCCCTCGGCGATCTCGGACCGGTACCGGGAGACGATGAACAGCGCGTAGTCGATGCCGACCGCGAGGCCGATCATCATGGCCAGCGTCGACGTGGTGGCCGACAGCCCGAGGGTGGAGCCCAGCGCGGCGATGCCCGAGACGCCGACGCCCACGCCGATCAGGGCGGTGAGCAGCGGCATGCCGGCGGCGATCACCGAGCCGAAGGTGAGGAACAGGACGACGGCCGAGATCAGCACGCCGATCTGCTCACCGGTGCCGGAGACGTTCTGCTCGATCGGGACGGCGTCACCGCCGGTCTCGACGGTCAGCCCGCCCTCGCGGGCCCGGTCGGTGGCGTCGGCGAGCGCGTCGTGCGCCTCGGCGGTGAGGTCGGGCGCGGTGACCTCGTAGGTCACCACGGCGTAGGCGGTCCGGCCGTCGCTGCTGACGGTCCCGGCGGCGAACGGGTCGGTGACGCCCGCCACTTGGGGCGCCTTACCGAGTTCGGCGAGAAGCGTCTCGATCGCCGGCTTCTCGTCGGCGGCCTTCGCGCCCCGGGGCGCTTGGATCACCACCCGGGCGGTGGCGCCGTCGGCGCCCGCGTCGGGGAACTTCTCCTCGAGCAGGTCGAACGCCTTCTGCGACTCGGTGCCAGGCATCGAGAACTGCTCGTTCGGCGGTGCGGGTGCCGAAGACGCCGCGGCACCGACGCCGACGACGATCAGCACCCACAGCAGGGTCACGAGGCCGCGCCGCCGGAAGGCGAAGCGGCCGAGTTTGTACAGGAAGGTAGCCACGGGTAACCGCACTTCCGTCGAGTGGGGGGCAGGAGGGACGTTGTCGCCTGCCGCCCCGTCTCAGCACAGGGCGGTGGCTCTGACACGCACACACGGTGACGCGGCCGGTGCCCGGCGGCCCGGATCGTGCGGCGGAACGAGACCGCACCTCGAGCGACCGTCGAGCCGACGGGCCACTTCCGGCCAACGCCCGCGCCCCTCAGCGCCGTCGCAGCCGACCGCGGGGGCGCGACCACGAGCACCTCAGGCGCTGGTGCCGTGAACTCGCCGCGGACTTCGGGGAGACCGTCACCCTCGATGCCGCCTCCTGGGCCGCCACCCGCTTCGCAGAGAAGGACGACACCGTAAGCCGCGCGGGCGTCGGGAGAGCAGCAGGCCGCCGGGCAGGCGGAAGGCCCGTCGGTGCCCTTGGGGGGGTGGGGCGCCGACGGGCGGTGTACCCCGCGGGGGCTCACGCCCGTCCGTACCGGAGCTCACGGCCCCGACCCTGACGTCCCGCCCTCGACCGATGCTCGGGGGGTGCCGGAGCGGCTCCGCACGAGCACCCCTCCACCGCTGGTGCGTAACCTCCCGGGAGGCTCCCGGCAGGGGGCACGCCCGGCACAGCGGAAGCGGGAGAGGGAGCACACCATGGCGCGCGAGTCGGAGTCCGGACTGCCCATCGAACCGGTCTACGGGCCCGGCGCACTGGCGGACTGGGACGCGGCGGAGAAGCTGGGTGAGCCCGGGCAGTACCCGTACACGCGGGGTGTGTATCCGTCGATGTACACGGGCCGTCCCTGGACCATGCGCCAGTACGCCGGTTTCGGCACGGCGACGGAGTCC
>BNBX01000017.1 GCA_014656175.1 Streptomyces werraensis | reverse complement strand
AACAGCGGACTGCCCTTCGTCATCGCCCTCAACGGCTTCGACGGACAGCAGCCGTACTCCCCGGACGAGGTCCGGGAGGCTCTCCAGATCGGGCCGGACACGCCGATCATCACGACGGACGCGCGGCATCGGGCCGATGCGAAGTCGACGCTCATCACGCTGGTGGAGCATGCGCTGATGGCGCGCCTGCGCTAGCCGCTTCCACGCGAGAACAGCCCCCGGTGCCTAGTTGGCACGGGGGCTGTTTCCGTGGGTAGGGCTACCACAACGCCGGGTTCTGTTGCCGGATGTGCGGGCAGTCGGTGGCTGGTCGCGCAGTCCCCCGCGCCCCTTTTTCGGGATTGCGAAAGGGCCCCGCCTTCACGTGAAGGTGGGGCCCTTCCAGGTCAGCGCCAGCTGTGGGGGGCCCGGAAACCCGGTTCGCGTTCCAGGCGGCGCCAGCCGGCCCGGGGGCGGCCCCGGTGGGCCGGTGCGGCGGACTGCGGCGCGGCCGCGCGGGCCATCAGGATCGCCGCGATCGCCGCGACCTCCTCCGGCTCGGCATGCCCCTTCTCCACACGGATGTCAGGTGTCGTCATCGTCAGTTCTCCCAGTTACTGGGGCGGGTTGCCGTGCTTGCGCGACGGCAGGTCGGCGTGCTTGGTCTGCAGCATCGCCAGCGAACGGATCAGCACCTCGCGGGTCTCGGCCGGGTCGATCACGTCGTCGACCAGACCGCGCTCGGCGGCGTAGTAGGGGTGCATCAGCTCGGACTTGTACTCCTTGACCATGCGCGCCCGCATGGCCTCGGGGTCCTCGGCCTCGGCGATCTGCCGGCGGAAGATCACGTTCGCCGCGCCCTCCGCGCCCATCACCGCGATCTCGTTCGTCGGCCAGGCGTAGGTCAGGTCGGCGCCGATGGACTGGGAGTCCATGACGATGTACGCGCCGCCGTAGGCCTTGCGCAGGATCAGCGAGATCCGCGGCACCGTGGCGTTGCAGTACGCGTACAGCAGCTTCGCGCCGTGGCGGATGATGCCGCCGTGCTCCTGGTCCACGCCCGGCAGGAAGCCGGGCACGTCCAGGAAGGTCAGGATGGGGATGTTGAACGCGTCGCACATCTGCACGAAGCGCGCGGCCTTCTCGGAGGCCTCGATGTCCAGCACACCCGCCAGCGCCTGCGGCTGGTTGGCGACGATGCCGACGACCTGGCCGTCCATCCGCGCCAGTGCGCAGATGATGTTGCGGGCCCAGCGCTCGTGGACCTCGAGGTACTCGCCGTCGTCGACGATCTCCTCGATCACCTTCGCCATGTCGTACGGGCGGTTGCCGTCCGCCGGGACCAGGTCCAGCAGCACGTCCGACCGGCGGTCGGCGGCGTCGGAGCTCTCCACCCGCGGCGGGTTCTCCCGGTTGTTCTGCGGGAGCAGGGAGAGCAGGTACCGCACCTCGGCGATGCAGGTCTCTTCGTCGTCGTAGGCGAAGTGGCACACACCGGAGGTCTCGGCGTGCACGTCCGCGCCGCCCAGGCCGTTCTGGGTGATCTCCTCACCCGTGACCGCCTTGACCACGTCCGGGCCGGTGATGAACATCTGCGAGGTGTCGCGGACCATGAACACGAAGTCCGTCAGCGCCGGGCTGTAGGCGGCGCCGCCCGCGCACGGGCCCAGCATCACCGAGATCTGCGGGATGACACCGCTCGCCCTGGTGTTGCGCTGGAAGATCCCGCCGTAGCCCGCGAGGGCCGACACGCCCTCCTGGATGCGGGCGCCGGCGCCGTCGTTCAGGGAGACCAGCGGCGCACCGGCCGCGATGGCCATGTCCATGATCTTGTGGATCTTCGTGGCGTGCGCCTCGCCCAGCGCGCCGCCGAAGATGCGGAAGTCGTGGGCGTAGACGAAGACCGTCCGCCCTTCCACCGTGCCCCAGCCGGTGATGACACCGTCGGTGTACGGCTTCTTCTCCTCCAGACCGAAGCCGGTGGCCCGGTGCCGGCGAAGCTGCTCGACCTCGCGGAAGGAGCCCGCGTCCAGCAGCAGTTCGATGCGCTCCCGCGCGGTCAGCTTGCCCTTGGCGTGCTGCGCCTGGGTCGCCTTCTCGCTCGGGCCGGCCAGTACCTGGGCACGGATCTCGTGCAGTTCGGCCACGCGTCCGCGCGCGTCGGTCGGCTCACCCGGCGCCTCATCCAAAACGGTCATGTAGTGACCTTACGAAGCCCGCCGCTGATTGCGAGCCGTCGACACCTCACAGTCTCCGGGGGGTTTTCCTGGTAGCACTGAACAGAACCAGGGGGCCGTGCAGGCGTTCCGACTGCTCAGAGGGCCTGCTGCTTGTGGGGGTCGCACAAAGCTCAGCGGCTGAGAGCCGCCTCACACCCATGGGTCGCGCATGCCTCCCCCGGAGTGACGCGCAGCCGCAGCCGGGGCCCGGTGGCCAGAATCTCCACGGGGTCCGGGGCCTCCCGTACCGGGTGGTCCCATTCAAGTTCCAGGGCTTCGCCCGTTCGGGTCGGGTCGCTCACGCAGAGCGTAGCGGTACGCCCCTGACGTCGGAGCAGCACGCCTGCCGGGTGAGGCCACGGTGAGCCCTCCCGCGGAGGACGATCCAGCCGCCCTGGCCCTCCAGGTGCGCCCGGCCGGTGCCACGGGTGCGGACGGCCGGGCCGGACTCCCCCGGGGTTGGCCCTGCCCGGCCGCGCGGCCGGGGTCGCATACGGCCTCTTCCGGAGTGGCCCGGAACCTATCTCCGGAGTGGCCCGTAACCGAGCGTGCCGAAAGACGCGGCCGCCCGCGCCCTGCCCCGGCGCACGGCAACGCGGACCCCGTACCCGCATCGGAAGCGCGTCGCGTCCACCCGCGCGGCCGAGCCGCGCGCGGTCAGCCGAAGCGGTCCAAGAGCCTCCGGTACAGACGGGGTGTCAGCGCGCGCACGCGGGGCGGGAGCGTCAGCCATGACGGGATGTACGTGTCGTCGCGGGACTCGCTCACCGCGTCCCAGACCGCCGCCGCGACGCGGCCGGCCGAGGTGGGGCGGGGGTGGGAGCGGTGGTAGGGGCGGCCGCGGCGGGCGAAGAAGCCCGTCTCGACGGGGCCGGGCACGACCAGCGTGACGCCGACGCCGGTACCGCGCAGTTCCTGCCGCAGCGCCTCGGCGAACGCGGCCAGACCCGCCTTGGCGGCGGAGTACACCGCCTCCTCGCGGACGCCCACCGACCCGGCCACCGACCCGACGAGCACCACCCGGCCGCTTCCGGCCGCCACCATCGCGGGCAGCACCTCGCGCACGAGGTGGAGGGTGGCGTTGAGGTCGAGGAAGAGCACCCGGTCGATGTCGGTGTGCGGCATGGTCAGGAAGGGGCCCGCCCAGCCGATCCCCGCCCCGGCGACCAGCAGGTCGATCCGGCCCGCCTCCCGCAGCGCGGCCTCGGCCAGCATCTTCGCCCCGTCGGCGGCGGCGAGGTCGGCGGGCAGCAGGACGGCGGACGTGCCGGACGCGGTCTCCTCCAGCCGCCGCCGGTCGCGTCCGCTGAGCAGCAGGTGCCATCCGCCGGCGGCGAAGCGCCGGGCGGTGGCCGCGCCGATGCCCGAGGACGCGCCGGTGACGAGGGCGACGCGGCGGTCCGTGCGGGGCGGGGTCCGTTCGACCGCCGCGGCCGCGGCGGAGGCGGCGGGGTCCGCCGGGGGGTCGTAGGTGGAATCGGAGCCGGTGGTGGTCACGAGTACGGTCTCCCATGCGCTGTCGCTGCGGGCCTCGCCATCCAGGACACCCCCGGTCCGGGGGGCCGCGCCAGCGCAGCGGCCCGTCGGCGGCAGCCCCGGCGGCGGCCCTCCGCAGGGCCCTGGCGCCGGTAATCGCGGTGGCCGCGGGGGCCGGTGCGCCGCGCCGCGCAACCACTCCTGCGTGCCGCCGGGTGGGCCATGCGGGCGTATGGGCAGTACGCGACCCGGCGCGGCGGGTTACGAAAGGGAGGTCCCGCCCCTGTTCCCGGCACCGTGACGAGGTCCCCCATGCGCCTGCTGCTCGTCCATCCCAGCGCCCTGATGTACTCCGAGATCTTCCTCCGGCTCGAACCCCTGGGGCTGGAGCGGGTGGCCGGCGCCGCCCGAGAGGCGGGTCACGAGGTGAGGGTGGTCGACCTCCAGGTGCTGAGCGTGCGGCGGCTGCGCGACGAGGTGCGGTCGTTCCGCCCGGAGGCGCTCGGCATCTCGCTGAACTACCTGGCGAACATCCCCGAGGCGATCCGGCTGGCCGAGCGGGTGAAGGAGGAGCTGCCGGACTGCTTCGTGTTCCTCGGCGGCCACAGCGTCTCGTTCGTCGCCCAGGAGGTCATCGAGCAGGCGAAGGGCGCCGTGGACGCCGTGGTCCGGGGCGAGGGCGAGCCCGCCGTCGCCCCGCTGCTGGAGGCGGTGCGGGACGGCGGTGTGGAGGGGGTGCCGGGTGTCGTCACGGCGTCGGGGCGCGGCCCCGCCCCGCTGATGCTGCACAGCATCGACGAGCCCCTTCCGGCCCGTGACCTGATGCGCAGCCGGCGCCGGTACTTCATCGGCGAGCTGGACCCGTGCGCGTCGATCGAGTTCACCCGGGGCTGCCCCTGGGACTGCTCGTTCTGCTCCGCGTGGACGTTCTACGGCCGCAGCTACCGCAAGGCGTCCCCGGAGGCGGCGGCGGACGACCTGGCGGCGATCCGCGAGCCGAACGTGTTCATCGTGGACGACGTGGCCTTCATCCGGCCCGAGCACGGCGACGCCATCGCCGCGGAGGTGGAGCGGCGGCGCATCCGCAAGCAGTACTACCTGGAGACCCGCTCCGACGTGCTGCTGCGTCACCCGGAGGTGTTCGAGCGCTGGGCGCGGCTGGGGCTGCGGTACATGTTCCTCGGCATGGAGGCGATCGACGCCGAAGGGCTCGACCTGTACCGCAAGCGGGTCAGTCCGGACGAGAACCTGAAGGCGCTGGAGACGGCCCGGCGGATGGGCATCCGGGTCGCCATCAACCTGATCGTGGACCCGGCCTGGGACGAGGAGCGCTTCCGGGTGGTGCGCGAGTTCGCGACGGCCGTGCCGGAGATCGTGCACTTCACGGTGATGACGCCGTACCCGGGCACGGAGATCTGGCACACCGAGTCGCGACGGCTCACCACCCGCGACTACCGGCTGTTCGACATCCAGCACGCGGTGGTGCCCACCACGCTGCCGCTGGACCGCTTCTACGAGGAGCTGGTGCGCACCCAGGCGGTCATCAACCGCAAGCACCTGGGGCTGCGCACGGCGTTCGGGGCGGCCCGGGTGCTGGCCCGGAACCTGGCGCACGGGCAGACGAACTTCGCCCGGATGCTGTGGAAGTTCAACCAGGTCTACAACCCGCGCCGGCAGCTCGCCGACCACGCGCGTCCGGTGCGTCACGAGTTGCCGCTCCCCCAGCGGCTCGACGTGGGCGACCGGCGCCAGCTGTACATCCACACCCGCGGCGCGACCCAGGGTGCCCCGGCCCGCCGGCTGCCGGACTAGCCGGGCCGCTCACCCCGGGCGGTCACAGCCCGACCGCTCGTTCTCACTCGTTCGAGCGAACGGATCGCGACACCTTCCCGAAAGATGTTGAAAATTGAAGGGAATGGGTCTACGGTAGGCCGTGTTGAGTAGTTGAACATTCAACGGGATTATCCCGTCCCCATCCCCGTCCCCAGGAGGAACACCATGGGTCTCTTCGGCCGCAAGGACGACGACAAGGGCACCACCGACTCCGCGGTGAGCCCGGACCTGGCAGCGCTGACCGGCGACTACGAGCTGGACCCGGCGCACACCACGATCGGCTTCGTCGCCCGCCACGCGATGGTCACCAACGTGAAGGGCCACTTCAAGGACTTCTCCGGTCAGCTGCACCTGGACGGCGCCGACCCGAGCAGGTCCACGGCCTCCATCGACGTGGTGATGGACAGCATCGACACGGGCAACGCCGACCGCGACGGTCACCTGAAGAGCTCGGACTTCTTCAGGACCGACGAGTTCCCGACCATGACCTTCCGCTCCACCAAGGCGGAGGCCCTGGGCGGCGACGACTACCGCATCACCGGCGACCTGACGGTCCTCGGCACCACCCGGCCGCTCGTCATCGACCTGGAGTTCAACGGCGCCGCGAAGGACCCGTTCGGCAACGAGCGCGTCGGCTTCGACGGCAAGGCCGAGATCCTGCGCTCCGAGTGGGGTCTGACCTGGAACGCGGCCCTGGAGACGGGCGGCGTGCTGGTGTCCGACAAGATCAAGCTGGTCTTCGACATCTCGGCGATCCGCAAGGGCTGACGCCCCGCCGCACCCGAGCGCGCCCGCTCCTCCCCGTACGGGAGGGCGGGCGCTCGGCGTTGCCGGAAGAGGGACGGCCCGCGCGGGACACGCGTCCGGGTCAGAAGCCTCCGCCGAAGTCGCCGCCGCCTCCGAAGCCGCCGCCCCCGCCGAAGTCGCCTCCGCCGAACCCACCGCCGAAGTCACCGGAGTCGAAGTCCGCGCCGGAGACGTCACCGCCGTCGTATCCGCCGAAGTCACCGTACCCGGAGCCGTAGTCCGACGCGTAGCCGGGGCCGGACATCATGCTGCCGAGCAGGGTGCCGACCAGCAGTCCGGGCAGCAGCCCGCCGCCGAAGTAGCCGCCGGCCCAGGGGCCGTACGCCGGTCCCGCCTCCCAGTAGGGGCGGCGGCCGTACTCGGTGTCGACCTCGCGGACCGCGGGGTCGCGGCCCTCGGCCAGCCGGGCCTGGTCGGCCGCGCACACCGGCACCTCGCGCTCCGCCCCGCCGGGCGGGGTCCACCGGACGTCGGCGACGGAGGGGCCGTGGCGCGGGTCGAAGAAGCACGGCGGGCGGCGCTCCGGCACCGGCCTGCCCTCACGGCGGGCGGCCAGCGACACGAGCGCGAACCGGCCGTCCTCCACGGCCTGGGTCACCGCCCGGACGTCCTCCGGTTTGCGGGCCGCCGCCATGGACGACTTCGCCTGCTCGTAGGCGTCCAGCGCGCGTGCGTAGTCCGCGCGCATCGCGTCGTCCGCGCCGGGTTCGCCCGGGTGGAAGTCGAGGCGGTCCAGTTCCTCGCCGAAGGCGGTGATGTCCTCGTCGACCACGACGCGCAGCTTCTCCAGGGCGGCCGCCTGCTCCTCCTCGTGACGGCGCCTGCGGCGGCGGGTCACCGCGTACGCGCCCGCTCCGCCGGCCGCCACCAGCGCGCCGACCGTGATCAGCCCGCCGACGGGCACGTCACCGGAGCCGTCGTTCCAGGAGTTGGGCGCCCCGCCTCCGATGCTGCGGATCGCGGTGTCGACGAAGTCGTTGAGCTGGGCCTTGGCGTCCCCGGCGTCCTGCACGGACCCGACCAGGTTGGACACGCCCTGCCGGCTGAGCACGCTGCTGTCGGCGCGGGCGTCGAACCGGTCGCCGAGGCGGACGCCGTACAGACCGGTGACGCCCGTGTCGGTGCGCAGGTCGCGGAAGAGGTTCTGGGTGGGGAAGTCGGCCGGGAGGACGGCGACGAAGATGGGTTTGTCGGCGTCCTCGATCTTGTCGGCGAGGGCCTCGGCGTCGGACTCCGACAGGATGTCCCGGGCCTCGGGATCGACGTATACGGGGCTTTCGCGCAGCTTCTCGGCGACGACGGAGACGTCCGTGGCCGCGTGCGCCCCCGGCGCGCCGGCCAGGAGGACCGCCAGTACGGCGGCCACCGGCACGATCAGCAGACGTACGAGGGTGCGCATCGATGCGGCCTTCATATATTCGAAGCTACCCGAATACGCCCCGAAACGGGCATCCGGACCGGTGGGCGATCCCGGCGCCCGCCGGTCCGGAGGCCGGCGGACTCAGGCGGGCTCCACCCCGGCACGCAGCAGTCCGTAGGCGTAGGCGTCCTCGAGGGCCTGCCAGGAGGCGGCGATGACGTTCTCCGCGACGCCGACGGTCGACCACTCCCCCGCCCCGTCGGAGGTGGAGATCAGTACCCGGGTCGTGGACTGGGTGCCGTGCTTGCCCTCCAGGATGCGGACCTTGTAGTCGACCAGCTCAAGCTTGGCGAGCTGCGGGTAGATCTTCTCCAGGGCGACGCGCAGGGCACGGTCGAGGGCGTTGACCGGGCCGTTGCCCTCGGCGGTGGCGACGATCCGCTCGCTCTTCGCCCACAGCTTCACGGTGGCCTCGTTGGCGTGGGTGCCGTCGGGGCGGTCCTCGACGATCGCGCGCCAGGACTCCACCTCGAAGTACTTCAGCGGCCCGCCCTCGACCTCGGCACGCAGCAGCAGCTCGAAGGAGGCGTCGGCGGCCTCGTAGGTGTAGCCCTTGAGCTCGCGCTCCTTGACCCGCTCGACGACGCGGCCCACCAGTTCGCGGTCACCGCCGAGGTCGATGCCGAGCTCCTTGCCCTTGAGCTCGATGGAGGCGCGGCCGGCCATGTCGGAGACGAGCATCCGCATGGTGTTGCCGACCTGCTCGGGGTCGATGTGCTGGTACAGGTCCGGATCGACCTTGATCGCGGAGGCGTGGAGTCCGGCCTTGTGCGCGAAGGCGGAGACGCCGACGTAGGGCTGGTGGGTGGAGGGGGTGAGGTTGACGACCTCGGCGATGGCGTGGGAGATGCGGGTCATCTCGCGCAGGTGGCCCTCGGGCAGGACCTTCTTGCCGTACTTCAGCTCCAGGGCAGCGACGACGGGGAACAGGTTGGCGTTCCCGACCCGCTCGCCGTAGCCGTTGGCGGTGCACTGGACGTGGGTGGCGCCCGCGTCGACGGCGGCCAGGGTGTTGGCGACGGCGCAGCCGGTGTCGTCCTGGGCGTGGATGCCGAGCCGGGCGCCCGTGTCGGCGAGGACGGTGGCGACCACGGCCTGGATCTGCGCGGGGAGCATGCCGCCGTTGGTGTCGCAGAGGATCACCACGTCGGCGCCGGCCTCGTGGGCGGTGCGGACGACGGCCTTGGCGTAGGCGGGGTCGGCACGGTAGCCGTCGAAGAAGTGCTCGCAGTCGACGAAGACGCGCCGGCCCTGGGAGCGCAGGTGGGAGACGGTGTCGCGGACCATCTCCAGGTTCTCGTCGAGAGTGGTGCGCAGGGCGAGTTCGACGTGCCGGTCGTGGGACTTGGCGACCAGCGTGATCACCGGCGCACCGGAGTCGAGGAGCGCCTTGACCTGGGGGTCCTGGTCGGCGGTGGTGCCGGCGCGGCGGGTGGCGCCGAAGGCGACCAGCTGGGCGTGGCGGAACTCGATCTCCTGCCGGGCCCGGGCGAAGAACTCGGTGTCCCGGGGGTTCGCGCCGGGCCAGCCGCCCTCGATGAAGCCCACGCCGAACTCGTCCAGGTGCCGTGCGATGGCCAGCTTGTCGGCGACCGTGAGGTTGATGCCCTCGCGCTGGGCGCCGTCGCGCAGGGTGGTGTCGAAGACGTGGAACGAGTCGTCGAGCTCGCTGGGTGCGGTCATGGTCTGAAGGCTCCTGTACTGGATCTCGGTCTACCGGAATGACCGGTTCCACCGTTCCCCCATGGTCCCTCGCGCCCGGTTCCCGGCTGCGGGTGGGCCGAGAAACAGAAAAACCCCTCGCGGGTGCGAGAGGTCTGCGCGCGGGTCGAGGACGACGGTGTCCGCCCGTACGGTGTCGTACGTGCGGTCACTGCGGACCGGCGCGCCTGCTGCCAATAATCGTGGCGAACGAGAGCACGGGGGGATTTTGGCACAACCCGCCCGCCCGCTCACCGCCCGTCTCAGGATGCGGGCGTGCGGCGCGATGCGGTGAGACGCCGGGGGTGCTTCCCGGCCGGGGCTCAGACGCCCTTGGCCAGCGTCCCGTCGAGGAACTCCCGAACGTGGTCCAGGACCTGGGACCGGCCGGTGCCGCGCAGGCCGATCGCCACGTGGATGGCGAGACCGTCGAGCAGGGCGCGCAGCCGGACGGCGTAACGGTCGGCGTCCACCGGGCGGAACTCGCCCCGCGAGACGCCCTCGGCGAGCAGCGCCACCAGATCTCGGTGCCAGGCGCCCTCGATGGCGGCCTGCCGGTCGCGCGCCTCTGCCCCCGCGTTCTGTGAGCGGTTCCACACCTCCAGCCACAGCGTCCAGTGCGGGTCCCGGTGCCCGTCGGGCACGTACAGCCCGACATAGCCGTCGAGTCGTTCGCGGGCGGTGCCGGGCCGCGCGAGCAGCCGTGCCCGCTCGGCCCCGAGCCGCCCTTCGCTCCACTCCAGCGTGCGCAGCAGCAGCTCGTCCTTGGACCGGAAGTAGTAGAGCAAGTGCCCGCTGCTCATCCCCACCTCCTGCCCGAGCGCCGCCATGGTGAGTTTCTCCAGCCCCCGCTCGGCGATCATCGCCATGGCGGCGGCGAGCACGTCCTCACGCGGCGGCGCGGGGGTACGACGGCGCGGGGTCACGGGGCGGCCTCCACGCGGACGGCGTCCGGCACCAGCCGGGTCGCGCAGCCGAGCGGGTCGACGACGTACGTCCCGCGCGGGACGCCCGGCGGGCCGTGCCGGCGGCCGTCCGGGCCCGGCAGCCCGTCCCGGCCCGGGTACTCGGGCATGTTGTCGAGCCGGCGGACGGGCTCGGGCAGCCGGGTCCCGCGGGTCGCGCAGAGCAGTACGTTCACCCGTACGTTCTACCGGACCGGCGTGCGCGGTTGCTGCTGGGTGATGCAGTGGATGCCGCCGCCGGCCGCGAAGACCGGGCGGGCGTCGACCTGGGTGACCGCGCGGGCGGGGAAGAGGCGGCGGAAGAGGGCGGCCGCCTCCTCGTCGCGGGGGTCGTCGAAGGCGCACAGGACCACGCCGTCGTTGCACAGGTAGTGGTTGATGTAGGAGTAGTCGGCCCAGTGGCCGTCCGCCTCCAGCACGGTGGGGGCGGAGACCGGGACGACCTCCAGGGGGCGGCCGAGGGCGTCGGTCGCGGAGCGGAGGATGCCGATCACCTCCTCGGTCACCTCGTGGTCGGGGTGGGCCGGGTCCGGCTGGTGGTGGGCGACGACCACGCCGGGCCGGGCGAACGCGGCGACGATGTCGACGTGGCCCAGGGTGCCGAAGCCGTACGGCGGATAGTCGGCGGTGAGGCCGCGCGGCAGCCAGATCGCCTTGCGGGTGCCGAGGTGTGCGTGAATCTCCGCCTCGACCTCCTCCCGGGTCCTGCCGGGGTTGCGCTCGGGGCCGAGCTGGACGGTCTCGGTGAGCAGCACGGTCCCCTCGCCGTCGACGTGGATCCCGCCGCCCTCGTTGACGAGGTCCGTGGCGTACGTCCGCGCCCCGGCGAGGTCCGCGACGTACGCGGCGATCTTCGCGTCGTGCTCCCAGCGGGCCCACTCCTGGGCGCCCCAGCCGTTGAACGTCCAGTCCACGGCGGCCAGCCGGCCCGCGCCGTCGGTGAGGAACGTCGGGCCGACGTCCCGCATCCACGCGTCGTCCAGCTCCCGCTCGACGGTGTCGACGCCGGGGCCGAGCAGGTCGCGCGCCTGTGCCGACTGGCCGGGTCCGCACACCACGGTGACCGGCTCGAAGCGGCGCACGGCGCGGGCGACCCGGGCCCAGGCGGTGCGGGCGGCGGCGAGGGCTCCGGGGTCGGCGAAGGTGGGGTTGGGTCCTGGCCAGGCCATCCAGGTGCGCTCGTGCGGGGTCCACTCGGCGGGCATGCGGAAACCGTCGGCGGCGGGCGTGTTCATCCGGGTCCTCAGAGGAAGTAGAGGCGGTTCAGGGAGACCGAGTCGGCGGGCCGGGAGCGCAGCGGCTCCCCGTCGAGGGTGACCAGACCCGTGCGGGGGTCGACGTCGACGGCGCCGGTGCGTGAGTTGTGCAGCAGGTCGGCGGGCCCGATGCCGCGGGTGCCGCGCACGGCGACGCGGCGGCGCCGGGTGGGCAGCGTGTCGTGGCCCTGCTCGACGGCGGCGCGGGCGACGAACGCCACCGACAGCTCGGCGGGTGTGGCGCCGTACGCTCCGAACTGCGGTCCGAGCACGAGGGGTTCGCAGGTGTCGGTGGCCGCGTTGGGGTCGCCGGTGACGCCGTACGCGGGGAAGCCGGCCTTGAGGACGAGCTGCGGTTTGGCGCCGAAGTACTCCGGGCGCCACAGCACGATGTCGGCGAGCTTGCCCGGTTCGAGGGAGCCGACCTCGTGGGCGAGGCCGTGCGCGACCGCCGGGTTGACGGTGAGTTTGGCGATGTAGCGCAGCACCCGCGCGTTGTCGTCGTCGCCGTCCGCGCCCAGCTCGGCCTTCATCTTCCCGGCCATGGCGAAGGTGCGGCGGACGGTCTCGCCGGCGCGCCCCATCCCCTGCGCGTCGGAGGAGGTAATGCCGATGGCGCCCAGGTCGTGCAGGACGTCCTCGGCGCCCATGGTCCCGGCGCGCACCCGGTCGCGGGCCATGGCGGCGTCGCCGGGCAGGGAGGGCTTGAGGCCGTGGACGGAGACGATCATGCCGTGGTGCTCGGCGACCGCGTCCCGGCCGAAGGGCAGGGTGGGGTTGGTGGAGGAGCCGATGACGTTCGGCACGCCCGCCATCTTCAGCACGTTGGGGACGTGGCCCCCGCCGCAGCCCTCGATGTGGAAGGCGTGGACGGTGCGCCCCTCCAGCACGCGCAGGGTGTCCTCCACCGACAGGCACTCGTTCAGCCCGTCGCTGTGCAGGGCCACCTGGACGTCGTGCTCCTCGGCGACCCGCAGCGCGGTGTCCAGGGCGCGGGTGTGGGCGCCCATGTCCTCGTGCACCTTGAAGCCGCACGCGCCGCCCTCGGCGAGCGCCTCGGTCAGCGGGGCCTCGTGGGAGGACGAACCCCGGCCGAGGAAGCCGATGTTGACGGGCCAGGCGTCGAAGGCGGAGAAGGCGTGGCGCAGCGCCCAGGGCGAGTTGACGCCGACGCCCCACACCGGGCCGAACTCCTGCCCGATGATCGTGGTCACCCCGGAGGCGAGGGACGCCTCCATGACGCGCGGCGACAGCAGATGGACGTGGGTGTCGACGGCGCCGGCGGTGGCGATGAGCCCTTCACCGGAGACGATCGTGGTGCCGGTGCCGACGACGACGTCCACACCGTCGAGGGTGTCGGGGTTTCCGGCGCGCCCGACCGCACTGATCCGCCCCTCCCGGATGCCGACGGACACCTTGCGGATGCCGAGGACGGCGTCGATCACGACGACGTTGCTGATGACGACGTCGCAGGTCTCGCGCACAGAGGCGGCCTTGAGGTGCAGTCCGTCGCGGGCGGTCTTCCCGAACCCGGCGAGGAACTCGTCGCCGTACCGCTGGGCGTCGGACTCCACCCGGACCACCAGGCCCGAGTCGCCGAGGCGGAGCCGGTCACCGGCGCGGGGGCCGTGGGTGGCGGCGTAGGCGTGCGGGTCGAGGCCGTCGTACTCGCCGGCCTCGCGGCCCAGGGTGCGGCTCATCGCGTCGCTCCTTCCGGGGCGCCGGGGCGGTCGTCGTCGGGGGCGGTGGCGCCCAGGTAACCGCAGGCCGCCGCGCGGCGCAGCGCCTCCGTCCTGGCGCCCGGCGCGTCGAGCGGGCCGTCGACGAGTCCGGCGAAGCCGACGGCGACGCGGTCCCCGCCGATCGGCACGAGACCGACCTGCCGGGTCTCGCCGGGAGCGAAGCGGACCGACGAACCGGCGGGCACCGCGAGTCGCATGCCGTAGGCGTCCGCGCGGGGGAAGTCCAGGCGGGGGTTGGCCTCGAAGAAGTGGAAGTGGGAGGTGACCGAGACGGGCACGGCGGCCGTGTTGGTGACGGTCACCGTCGCCGCCGGCGCGGGATCGCTGTGCGCGGGTCCGGGCAGCAGCGCGCCCGGGGCGTCCTCGCCCGGGCGACCGCCGATGGGGTCGGTGACGACGGCCAGCCGGGAGCCGTCGTCGAACACGGCCTCCACATGCACCTCGGTGACCACCTCCGCCACCCCGGGCAGCACGTCGTCCGGGCCCAGCACCGACCGGGCCCGCTCGACGGCCTCCGCCAGGCGCGCGCCGTCCCGCGCGGCCTCGCAGACGGTGTCGGCGATCAGGGCCGTGGCCTCGGGCACGTTCAGCCTGAGTCCCCGGGCGCGGCGGGCCCGGGCCAGCTCGGCCGCGCCGAAGAGCAGCAGCCGGTCGCGTTCCGTCGGGGTCAGTCTCATGCCGTGAACACCTCCTCACCTTCCCTCGTCCTCGGTTAGAGCATCACTCTAAACCTGAACGTCGCTGAACGGAACCATTGACGTTTCCAGGCGGAGAAGTCACATTGAACGTCACTCAAAAGTCGGTGCACCGTTGAAGGAGACCTGCCCATGCCGAGGGAACTGCGCGGAGTCGACACCATCCCCGAGGCGGAACGCACCAGCGGCCCGCGGGACCTCGTCTCGATCCTGCTGGGCTCCAACCTCTGCCTCGGAGTGATCGTCTTCGGCTGGCTGCCGCCGTCCTTCGGCCTGGACTGGTGGTCGTCGGTCACCTCGGTGGTGGTGGGCACCGTGGCCGGCACGCTGTTCACGGCCCCGCTGGCCCTGGTGTCGCTGCGCACCGCCACCAACCTGTCCACCTCGTCCGGTGCGCAGTTCGGCGTGCGGGGGCGGCTGGTGGGGTCGGTCGTGGGACTGCTGCTGGCGCTCGGCTACACCGCGCTGACCGTGTGGATCGGCGGGGACGTGATGGTGGGCGTGCTGGGGCGGCTGTTCGGCCTGCCTGCCGACGGGACGGCGTACACGGTGGTCTACGCACTGCTCGCGGCGGCGACGGTGGCGGGCGCGGTGTACGGGTACCGGGTGCTGCTCGCGATGTCCCGGGTGCTGGCGTTCGGCATGACGGCGCTGCTGGTGCTGGGCGTGTTCGCGTACGCGCCGGACTTCACCACCGAGGCGCTGCCGGAGACCGGCGGCTATCTGCTGGACGGGTACTGGCCGACGTGGCTGCTGGCCGCGGTGGCCGCCGGGCTGTCCGGGCCGATCGCCTTCATCACCCTGCTCGGCGACTACACCCGCTACATCTCCCCCGCCCGCTTCTCCTCCCGGCGCGTGCTGCGGGCGACCTGGCTGGGGCTGATGCTGGGGCTGCTGGTGCCGCAGCTGTTCGGCACGTTCACGGCGTACGCGGCCCGCGCGGCCCTCGACTACGCCGGGCCGCTGGTCGACGCGGCGCCCGGCTGGTACCTGGTCCCGCTGCTGCTGGCCGCGTCGGCGGGGTCGGTCGGCAACGCGGGGCTGATGCTGTACTCGATGGGGCTTGACCTGGACGCGATCCTGCCGCGCGCCTCGCGCACGACGGCGACGTACGTCGTCGCGGCCGTCGCGACGGTCTGCGTCTTCGCCGGCCACCATCTCTCGACCGCGCAGGACGCGATGACATCGTTCGTGCTGCTGCTCACGGCCGTGGGCACGCCGTGGGCGGTGATCACCCTGATCGGCTCGGTCCGCTGTCGAGGTGTCTACGACGCGGACGCCCTCCAGGTCTTCAACCGCCGCGCGCGGGGCGGGGCGTACTGGTACACGGCCGGCTGGAACATCCCGGCGACGGCGTCCTGGGCCCTGGGCTCGCTCGTCGGTCTCCTGGCCGTCTCCCTCCCCTCCTACGAGGGCCCCCTGGTCACCCTGACGGGAGGGGTGGACGCGAGCTTCCTGCTGTCGGGCGCGGTGGGAGGAGCGGCGTACGTGCTGGCGACGCGCGGCACCGGAAGAGCCGCGGCGACCGTGACGTCCCTGCGGGCACCGGAGGACGAGCGCGTCTAGCAGCCGCCGGAGGACGAGCGCGTCCAGCGGCGCCGTACCCGACGAGGGGCCGGGGCTGACGCCCCGGCCCCTGTCTTCGTCAGGCCAGCTTGTGCATCCAGCCGTGCTTGTCCTCCACCGTGCCCCGCTGGATGTCCAGGAGGGCCTGGCGGAGACGGAGGGTGACCTCGCCCGGTTCGCCGCCGCCCTGCTGCCACTCGCCGGTCGCGCGCTTCACCGTGCCGACGGGCGTGATCACGGCCGCGGTGCCGCACGCGAAGACCTCGGTCAGCGTGCCGTTCTCCGAGTCGCGCTGCCACTGCTCGACCGAGACGCGCTCCTCGACCGCCTCGTAGCCGAGGTCGCGGGCGACGCCCAGCAGGGAGTCACGGGTGACGCCCTCCAGGATGGACCCGGTGAGGGTGGGCGTGACGATCTTGTTGCCGTACACGAAGTACAGGTTCATGCCGCCCAGCTCCTCGACCCACTTGTGCTCGACGGCGTCGAGGTAGCACACCTGGTCGCAGCCCTTGGCGGCCGCCTCGGCCTGCGCGAGCAGGGAGGCCGCGTAGTTGCCGCCGGTCTTGGCGTCGCCCATGCCGCCGGGGACGGCGCGGACGCGGTCCTCGGAGACCCAGATGGACACCGGCTTCACGCCGCCCGGGAAGTAGGCGCCGGCCGGGGAGGCGATCACCAGGAACAGGTACTCGTTGGCCGGCTTCACACCCAGCCCGACCTCGGTCGCGATCATGAAGGGGCGCAGGTAGAGGGACTCCTCGCCGCCGTGCGCGGGCACCCACGCCTGGTCCTGGGCGACCAGGGCGTCGCACGCCTCGATGAACGTCTCGACCGGCAGCTCCGGCATGGCCAGACGGCGCGCGGAGCGCTGGAACCGTTCGGCGTTCTTCTCGGGGCGGAACGTGGCGACGGACCCGTCGGGCTGCCGGTAGGCCTTCAGGCCCTCGAAGATCTCCTGCGCGTAGTGCAGCACCGTGGTCGCCGGGTCGATGGGGATCGGCGCGTACGGGACGAGCTGGCCGTCGTGCCAGCCGCGGCCCTCGGTCCACCTGATCGTCACCATGTGGTCGGTGAAGTGGCGGCCGAAGCCGGGGTTGGCCAGGATCGCTTCGCGTTCCGCGGCGGAGAGCGGGTGGGCCGAGGGCTTGAGCTCGATCGTGGGCGTCGTCATGAGTGGTTGTCCTTCACCGTTGTAGTGACGGGCCGCGCACACGCCCGTACGGCCTGTGGCCAGTACTAGGACGTCCGAGCATTCCCTCAATCCGCGGCTCCGCGTTCGATTATCGCCCGGCGGAGGCGGGGGAAGAAACAGGGTGAATGCGGCCCGGTGGTCGTTGACACGTCACCCGGCGGAGGAACGCGTCGAAGCCGCCGAGTGCGGATGCGACCCGGCGGCTTCGAGTGTGTCGAGCTGGGCGCCGGGTCAGCCGGCTACTCGTGCGGCGAGGGCGTCGCCGATGTCCGAGGTGCTGCGGGCGGGCAGGTCGCCGCGCTCCGCGAGGTCGGCGGAGACGGCGTCCTCGATGCGGGCGGCCTCGGCTTCGTGGCCGAGGTGGCGCAGCAGGAGGGCGACGGACAGCACGGTGGCGGTGGGGTCCGCCTTGCCCTGTCCTGCGATGTCCGGGGCCGAGCCGTGCACGGGCTCGAACATGGACGGGAACTCGCGGCTCGGATTGATGTTGCCGGAGGCCGCGACGCCGATGCCGCCGGAGACGGCAGCGGCGAGGTCGGTGATGATGTCGCCGAAGAGGTTGTCGGTGACGATCACGTCGAACCGGCCGGGGTCGGTGACCAGGTAGATGGTCGCGGCGTCGACGTGGATGTAGTCGGTGGTGACGTCCGGGTACTCCTCGGCCACCTTGTTGAAGATGTTCGTCCACAGGTGGCCGGCGAAGGTCAGCACGTTGTTCTTGTGGACCAGCGTCAGCTTCTTGCGCGGGCGGGCCTGGGCGCGGGCGAAGGCGTCGCGGACCACGCGCTCGACACCGAAGGCCGTGTTGACGGAGACCTCGGTGGCGACCTCGTGCGCGGTGCCCTTGCGGATGGTGCCGCCGTTGCCCGTGTAGGGGCCCTCGGTGCCCTCGCGGACGACCACGAAGTCGATCTCGGGCTGTCCGGCGAGGGGCGTGGCGACGCCCGGCAGGAGCTTCGACGGGCGCAGGTTGACGTGGTGGTCGAAGGCGAAGCGGAGCTTCAGCAGGAAGCCCCGCTCGAGGACGCCGGACGGGACGCCCGGGTCGCCGATGGCGCCGAGCAGGATCGCGTCGTGCTGCTTGAGCGCGTCGAGGTCGGCGTCGGTGAGGGTCTCACCGGTGGCGTGGTAGCGCCGGGCGCCGAAGTCGTACTCCTTGGTCTCCAGCTTCACATCCTGCGGAAGGACGGCGGAGAGGACCTTCAGGCCTTCGGCCACGACCTCCTGGCCGATGCCGTCACCGGGGATCACTGCGAGATTGATGCTGCGAGACATGCGGGCACCCTACTCCTCGTCCCACGGGATGACATGAGGCGTCCGGCATACGGACACCCCGGGCGTGTCGGAGGCCGGCCGGCGGCTGCTCAGTGGCCGGTCGAGCCGCCGTTGTCCCGGCGGTCGAGGGCGCGCTGCAGGGCGGCGGCGGCGTTCTTGCGGTCGCTCTCGGCACTGCGGGCGGAACGGCGGACGCGGCGGCGGGCGGTCGTCTCGGGCATGGCGGATCGACTCCTTCGGAAGAGACGCGCGGACTCGAAGAGGCGCGGAGGGTGACGAGACGCCGGAAGGGGCGGGGAGCCACGGCCGCAGGGGTCGCCTGCACGGGGCCTGCTCTCAACCGCCGTTCGCTGGATCGGCGATGCGTTCGGCTCCTACAAAAGTAAGGGCGGCGCCCGCATCTGTCTGCACAATTACTTGGGCTTCCTACTATCTGAGACGGCGGCCCCCTCACCACGCTGCCGACCTGCGCTTTCAGCGATGCGAGCTGGGCCACTCGGCTGATCCCGGCGCCCGGCGGGCGACTGCCCACGCCGGGAGGGGAACGGTGACCGGCATGAACGACACGGCGAAGGTGTTCCTCGAAGGCGGGCCGGACGATCTGCCCGAGCGGATCGTCCCGGCCCCCGACCCGGGCCCCGATGTGAAGGTCGAGCTGCGCAACGGCTACGAGCACTTCCGGCCGACCTCGCGTCAGGCGGACACGGCGGAGGGGCGGCTGCCGGTGTACGAGTGGTGGGAGCGGACGGAGATGCCGGGCTGACCCCGGGACAGCGCGAAGGGGCCGGGCGCGTCGTGCGCCCGGCCCCTGTCACGTCACGGCGGGACGTCAGCCCATGTGCGGGTACGTGTAGTCGGTCGGCGGGACCAGCGTCTCCTTGATGGCGCGGGTCAGCGTCCAGCGCATCAGGTTCTGCGGGGCGCCGGCCTTGTCGTTGGTGCCGGAGGCACGGCCGCCGCCGAAGGGCTGCTGGCCGACCACGGCGCCGGTCGACTTGTCGTTGATGTAGAAGTTGCCGGCCGCGTAGCGCAGCTTCTCCATCGTGTACGCGGCCGCCGCGCGGTCGTTCGCGATGACGGAGCCGGTGAGGGCGTAGTCGGACACCGACTCCATCTGGGTCAGCATCTCGTCGTACTTGTCGTCCTCGTAGACGTGCACGGCGAGGATCGGGCCGAAGTACTCGGTGCGGAACACCTCGTTCTCCGGGTCGCTGCACTCGATGACGGTCGGGCGGACGAAGTAGCCGACCGAGTCGTCGTAGGTGCCGCCCGCGACGATCGTGCAGGCCGGGTCCTCCTTGGCGCGGTCGATGGCGGCCTTGTTCTTGGCGAAGGACCGCTCGTCGATGACGGCGCCGATGAAGTTGGACAGGTCGGTGACGTCACCCATCTTGATGCCGTCCACCTCGGCCGCGAACTCCTCCTTGAAGCCGGAGTTCCAGATCGAGGCCGGGATGTACGCGCGCGAGGTGGCCGAGCACTTCTGGCCCTGGTACTCGAAGGCGCCACGGGTCAGCGCGGTCCTGAGCACGGCGCGGTCGGCGCTCGGGTGGGCGACGACGAAGTCCTTGCCGCCGGTCTCGCCGACCAGACGCGGGTACGAGCGGTACTTCTCGATGTTGGCGCCGACCGTCTTCCACAGGTACTGGAAGGTCTTGGTGGAGCCGGTGAAGTGGATGCCCGCGAGGTCGCGGTGGACCAGGGCGACCTTCGACACCTCGATGCCGTCGCCGGTGACCAGGTTGATGACGCCCTTGGGCAGCCCGGCCTCCTCGAGGAGCTGCATCAGCAGCACGGCGGCGTGGGTCTGCGTCGGGGACGGCTTCCACACCACGACGTTGCCCATCAGCGCGGGCGCGGTCGGCAGGTTGGCCGCGATGGCGCTGAAGTTGAAGGGCGTGATCGCGTAGACGAAGCCCTCCAGCGGCCGGTGGTCCAGGCGGTTCCACACGCCCGGGGAGTTGGCCGGAGGCTGCTCGGCGAGGATGCCGCGCGCGTAGTGGACGTTGAAGCGCCAGAAGTCGACCAGTTCACAGGGGCTGTCGATCTCGGCCTGCTGGGCCGTCTTGGACTGGCCGAGCATGGTGGAGGCGGCGATGGTCTCGCGCCAGGGGCCGGCCAGCAGCTCGGCGGCGCGCAGGATGATCGCCGCGCGGTCGTCGAAGGACATGGCGCGCCAGGCCGGGGCGGCGGCGAGGGCCGCGTCGATCGCGTCCTGGGCGTCCTGCTGGGTGGCGTTGGCGTAGGTGCCGAGGCGGGCCTTGTGGTTATGCGGCTGCACGACGTCGAAGCGCTCGCCGCCGCCCATCCGCTTGACGCCGCCGATGGTGCAGGGCAGCTCGATCGGGTTGTCGGCCAGCTCCTTGAGCTTGGCCTCGAGACGGGCCCGCTCGGGGCTTCCGGGGGCGTAGCCGTGCACCGGCTCGTTGACGGGGGTGGGGACCTGGGTCACAGCGTCCATGGGTTCCGTAACTCCTTGTCTGAGCGGGGTGTGGTGTCAGCCCTTGGTGATCATGCTGCGGGCGAAGAACCGGAGGTTGGCCGGCTTCTCCGCCAGGCGCCGCATGAAGTAGCCGTACCAGTCGGTGCCGTAGGCCGTGTAGACGCGCATGCGGTGGCCCTCCGCGGCGAGGCGGAGGTGCTCGTCGCCGCGGATGCCGTAGAGCATCTGGAACTCGTACTCGTCGAGCTTGCGTCCGGCGGTGCGGGCCAGTTCCTGGGCGATGGCGATCAGACGCGGGTCGTGGGACCCGATCATCGGGTAGCCCTCGCCCTCCATCAGCGTCCGCAGGATGCGCACGTACGCCTTGTCGATCTCGTGCTTCTGCTGGTAGGCGACCTCGGCGGGCTCCTTGTAGGCGCCCTTCACCAACCGTACGCGACTGCCCGCGGCGGCGAGCCGGCGCGCGTCCTCCTCGGTGCGGAAGAGGTAGGCCTGGATGACGCAGCCGGTCCCCGGGAAGTCCTTCCGCAGCTCCTCGTGGATGGCGAACATCGAGTCGAGGGTGGTGTGGTCCTCCGCGTCCAGGGTGACCGTGGTGCCGATCTCCGCGGCGGCCTCGACGACCGGGCGGACGTTGGCGAGGGCCAGCTCGTGGCCGCCGGGGAGCGCCTGGCCGAACATCGACAGCTTCACGGACATCTCGGCGCGCTCGCCGAGCTCCAGCGGCTTCAGCCGGTCGATCAGCTCCAGGTAGGCGTCGCGGGCGGCTTCGGCCTGTTCCGGGGTGGTGATGTCCTCGCCGACGACGTCCATGGTCAGCTCGAGGCCGTTGTCGGTGAGCTCCCGCACGATCGGCAGGATCTCGTCCACGGTCTCACCGGGGATGAAGCGGTCGACGACCTGCTTGGTCACCGGGGCCGCCGAGATCAGGCGTCGCATCCGGTCGCTGCGCGACGCGGCGAGAATCACGGGACCCAGCACGGGGCACCTCCACAAGCTGCGAGAGGCCGCCACCCGACGGTTCGGGGACGGCACGGAGAACCACCGTGAAACCTAAGGATGACCCTGATCCTGGGCCATCGACAGACGTCACGCATCCCTGAGCCAGATCTCAGACAGATGTATGAAGAACGCCGGTTCCTGCGGCAGAATGGCCGGGTGACGTCGGAGTACAGGGACGACTACCAGGAGCTGGTGGACGAGATCTCGGAGCTTCTCGGTGCTCCGGCGACCCTGGAGAACCGCGACTTCGAGCTGATCGCCTTCGGCGCGTACGACAGCGAGGGCGACCTCGACCCGTCGGCGCTCGACCCGGTGCGCGCCCGCTCGATCCTGACCCGGCGCTCCACGCCCGCCGTCCGCGCCTGGTTCGAGGGGTTCGGCATCACCCGCGCGACCGGCCCGGTCCACATCCCGCGCACCCCGGAGGCGGGCGTGCACCGGGGACGCGTCTGTCTTCCCGTCCGGCATCGCGGGGTGGCCCTCGGCTACGTGTGGCTGCTGGAGGACGACCCCGGGCCCACGGCGGAACAGCTCGACGCGGCCATGCGGGTGACGGCGCGGATCGGCGCGCTGCTCGCGGACGAGGCCCAGCACGGGGCGGACCTCACCCGTGAGCTGCGGACGGTGCTGACGGCGGAGCGTGGCTGGCAGCGGGACATGGCGGTGGCCGAACTGCGCGCCGCCCTCGGCGCCCGCGCGGAAGGCCTGCACACGGTGGTCTGTGTCGCGCCCTGGCCGTCCGCCGACCCCGACGACGCGCCCTCGGTCCGCACGGTGCCGGGAGCGACCGCGCTGTGCACACTGCCGTGGGGCACGACGGCCGTGTCGCTGGCACTGCTGCTGCGGCTGCGCTCCGCCGACGTGCTGACCCCGGCGACGACCGCGGCCGGGCGGCTGCTGGAGCGGGCCCGGGACGGCAGGGCGGCCGGCCGGTCCGGGCCGCCCCCGGCGGCCGCGGGGATCGCCGCGCCGCGTACGGGGCTGGGCGATCTGGGCACGGCCTGGGACGAGGCGTCGGCGTCGGCGCGGGCGGCGCTGGCCGAGCCGCGCCTCGGACCGGTGGCCCGCTGGGCGTCGATCGGCCCGTACCGCCTGCTGACCGCACTGTCCCCCGGCGCCGCCCACGACCCCGTCGTCAGCCCGCTGCTCTCCCCCGCGCACACGGAACTGGCCCGCACCGCCGAGGTGTATCTCGACTGCGCGGGCCAGGCCGGACGCACGGCGGCGGAGCTGGGCGTGCACCGGCAGACGCTGTACTACCGGCTGTCGCGGATCGAGCGTCTCACCGGCCTGGACCTGGACGACGGCGAGGACCGGCTGCTGCTGCACATGGCGCTCAAGGCGCACCGCCTGTAGACGCGCCGCCCTCGGCGGACGCGGCAGCCTCGACCACCTGGCGCAGGCCGGCGGTGAGCCGCTCCGCGTCGGGGGCGCTGCCCGGGTCGAAGGTCCACTGGGCGATGAGGCCGGTCATCAGGGTCACGTAGAACGAGCCGAGGGTGTCGGCGGTCGCGTCGGAGACGTCCTCCTCGCGGCCGCCCATCATCAGCGGCACCAGACCGCGTCCGGCCTCGCGCTGGGCCGTGGCGAGGTGGGCGCGCACCTCGGGCAGCCGGTCGCCCATGGCGAGCACCTCCATGCTGAGCCGCCACACCGAGCCGGGGTCCTTCATGGTGGCGATGATGTTCGCCCACACCCGCTCGAACCGCTCCAGGGATCCGGGCGCGGCCGCGTCCACGGTGCCGTCGCCGTCGAAGGCGTCGCCCATGCCCTCGACGAGGGAGACGTAGGCCTGCGCGAGCAGGGCGTCCTTTGAGCCGTAGTGGTAGCCGATCGACGCGAGGTTGGTGCCGGACTCCTTGACGATGTCGCGCGCCGTGGTGCGCACGAATCCCTTGGCAAGCAGGCAGCGCTTGGCCCCTTCGAGCAGATCCTCACGGTGTCCCATGGCCGCAGCCTACCCCGCGCCCCATACGGCCGTCTTATACAAGCGTTCTAGACAGCCGTATAAGACGTGCGTACAGTCGGCGTCATGACACCGAACCCGAACCGGGCCGGCCGCCGCGAGTGGACCGCGCTCGTCGTCCTGATGCTTCCGCTGCTTCTGGTCTCGATGGACGTCTCCGTCCTCTACTTCGCCGTCCCCGAGATCAGCGCCGACCTGGAGCCGACCGGCACCCAGCAGTTGTGGATCTTCGACATCTACGGCTTCGTACTGGCCGGCCTGCTGATGACCATGGGCGCGCTCGGCGACCGCATCGGCCGCCGCCGGCTGCTGCTGTGCGGCGCGGCCGCCTTCGGCGCCGCCTCCCTGCTCGCGGCCTACGCGCAGTCCGCGGAGACCCTGATCGTGGCCCGCGCGGTCCTCGGCATCGGCGGCGCCACCCTGATGCCGTCGACGATGGCGCTGGTCCGCACGATGTTCACCGACCCCGGCCAGCGGGCGAAGGCGATCGGGCTGTGGTCCGGGGTGATGACGGGCGGCATCGCTCTCGGCTCGGTGATGAGCGGGCTGCTCGTGGAGCACTTCTGGTGGGGCTCGGTCTTCCTGGTCAACCTGCCCGCGATGGCGCTGCTGCTGGTCCTCGGACCGCTGCTGCTGCCGGAGTCGAGGAACCCCTCCCCCGGCCGCTTCGACTGGCCGAGCGTCCCGCTGTCCCTGGCCGCCGTGCTCCCCGTGGTCTACGGCCTGAAGGAACTGCCCTCCGAGGGATGGAACGTCCGCTACGTCGTCTCGATCACCCTCGGCCTGCTGTTCGCCGCGCTCTTCGTGCACAGGCAGCGCACCGCGCGCTCCCCGATGATCCCGCCCGCCCTGTTCCGCGGGCACGGCTTCAGTCCGGCGCTCGCCCTCAACACCCTGTCGGCGTTCGGGATGATGGGCTCCGCGATCTTCACCACCCAGTACCTGCAGTCGGTGCTCGGCAGAAGCGCGCTGGAGGCCGCGCTGTGGAGCCTGCTGCCGTCGGTGCTCATCGGCGTCGCCGCCCCGGTCGCGGCGACGCTGGTGCAGCGCGGGGCCGAGCGCGCGCACGTCGTCACCGCCGGGTTCGTGATCTCCGCCTGCGGCTACGGGCTGCTCGCCCTGGCCGGGACGGACTCCCTGTGGCTGGTGCTGGCGGCGTGCGGGGTGATGGCCGCGGGCATCGTCGTGGTGATGTCCCTGCTCACCGACCTGGCGCTCGGCTCGGCCCCGGTGGACCGGGCAGGCTCGGCGTCCTCCTTGCTGGAGACCGGCACCGAGTTCGGCGGCGCCCTGGGCATGGCCGCCCTCGGGTCGATCGGCACGGCCGTCTACCGGCACGCGATGCCGGACAGCGCGCCGGAACCGGCGCGGGAGACCCTCGGCGGGGCGCTCGCCGTCGCCGCCGAACTGCCGGGGCGCGCGGGGGACGCCCTGGTCACGGCGGCACGCGAGGCGTTCACCGACGGGATGCGGGGCGCCGCGGTCGCCGGGGCGCTGCTGCTCCTGGTCGCGGCGGGCATCGCGGTGGCGGGCCTGCGGCACATCCGGGTACGCCCGGACACGGAGAACGCCGGACGGGCTGAGGATCTCAGCCCGTCCGGCGTGTAGGCCCTGACGAGAGGCGGGTCAGACCAGGTTCACGGACCGCGCGGAGGTCGCCCCGATCTCCGCGGCCAGCTCACCGAGAACCGAGGTGGACACCGTGTCGTCGACGGTCAGCACGGCGAGCGCCTCGCCGCCGACCGTCGCACGGGCGACCTGCATACCGGCGATGTTGATGCCGGCCTCGCCGAGGATGCGGCCGACGGTGCCGACGACACCCGGGCGGTCCTCGTAGCGCAGGACGACCATGTGGTCGGCGAGCGCCAGGTCGACGTCGTACTCGCCGACCGCGACGATCTTCTGGACGTGCTTCGGGCCGGCCAGCGTGCCGGAGACCGAGATCTCCTCTCCGTCGGCCAGGGTGCCGCGCACGGTGACGACGTTGCGGTGGTCGGCCGACTCCGAGCTGGTGGTCAGCCGCACCTCGACGCCGCGCTCCTGCGCGAACAGCGGGGCGTTGACGTAGGAGACGGTCTCGTCGACGACGTCCTCGAAGACGCCCTTGAGCGCGGACAGCTCCAGCACCTTCACGTCGTGCTGGGTGATCTCGCCGTACACCTCGACGTCGAGGCGGACGGCGACCTCGCCGGCGAGCGCGGTGAAGATGCGGCCGAGGCGCTCGGCGAGCGGCAGGCCCGGCTTGACGTCCTCGGCGATGACACCGCCCTGGACGTTCACCGCGTCGGGGACGAGCTCACCGGCGAGGGCGAGGCGCACCGAGCGGGCGACGGCGATGCCGGCCTTCTCCTGCGCCTCGTCCGTGGAGGCGCCGAGGTGCGGGGTGCAGACGACCTGGTCGAACTCGAAGAGCGGGGAGTCGGTGCACGGCTCCTTCGCGTACACGTCGAGGCCGGCGCCGGCGACGCGGCCCTCCTTGAGCGCCGAGTACAGCGCCTCCTCGTCGACGATGCCGCCGCGCGCGGCGTTGATGACGCGCACGGTCGGCTTGACCTTGCGCAGCGCCTCGTCGCCGATCAGGCCCAGCGTCTCGGGGGTCTTCGGCAGGTGGACGGTGATGAAGTCGGAGACCTCGAGCAGCTCGTCCAGCGACAGCACCTTGACGCCCATCTGCGCGGCCCGCGCGGGCTGCACGTAGGGGTCGTAGGCGACGACCTTCATGCCGAAGGCGGACATGCGCTGCGCGACGAGGGCGCCGATCCGCCCCAGACCCACGACACCGAGGGTCTTCTCGGCGAGCTCGACGCCCGTGTACTTGCTCCGCTTCCACTCGCCGTTCTTCAGCGCGGCGTTGGCCTGCGGGATGTTGCGCGCGGTGGCGAGGATCAGACCGCAGGCGAGCTCGGCGGCGGTCACGATGTTCGAGGTGGGGGCGTTCACGACCATCACGCCGGCCTTGGTGGCGGCGGAGACGTCGACGTTGTCGAGGCCGACGCCGGCTCGTGCGACGACCCTCAGCTTGTTCGCGGCGGCGATCGCCTCGGCGTCGACCTTGGTGGCCGAGCGGATGAGGATCGCGTCCACGTCGGCGATGGCGGGGAGCAGTTCGGCGCGGTCCGCGCCGTTGCAGTGCCGGATCTCGAAGTCCGGGCCGAGTGCGTCGACGGTGGCGGGCGACAGCTCTTCAGCGATGAGTACGACGGGTTTCGAGCTCACGTGAGTCCTCACAAGTCCCAATGCGGACGGCCGTCCCGACGGCCGCAGGCGGTGAAGAAGTGCTAGCCGCGTGGAAGACGCACGACGCTGTGGGCCTGACGCGTATGTAGTGCAGCAGTGTAGTGGCGCCGAGGGCGTCGTCTTACGCCGCTTCGGAAGGATCACCCGTCCGTGGCGGACGGGACGGACAACGCCGTACCACCGACGTTACCCCTGGTTCGTCCTGAGGGCCGGGGCGCGCTGCCCCGGCCCACAGGACGGTCGGCTCAGGCCTCTTCGTCGACCCAGCTCATCAGCTTGCGCAGCTGCTTGCCGGTGGTCTCCAGGAGGTGCTCGGAGTCCTGCTTCTTGTACTCGTCGTACTTCTTCAGACCGCCGTGGTACTCGTCCATCCAGGTCTGCGCGAAGGTGCCGTCCTGGATCTCGGCGAGGACCTTCTTCATCTCGGCCTTGGTGGCGTCGGTGATGATCCGCGGGCCGGTGACGTAGTCGCCCCACTCGGCGGTCTCGGAGATCGACCAGCGCATCTTCTCCAGGCCGCCCTCGTACATGAGGTCCACGATCAGCTTCAGCTCGTGCAGGCACTCGAAGTAGGCGATCTCCGGCTGGTAGCCGGCCTCGGTCAGCGTCTCGAAGCCCGCCTTGACCAGCGCGGCGGTGCCACCGCAGAGGACGGCCTGCTCACCGAACAGGTCGGTCTCGGTCTCCTCGGTGAAGGTGGTCTTGATGACGCCGGCGCGGGTGCCGCCGATGCCCTTCGCGTACGACAGGGCGAGCGCGAAGGCGTTGCCCGTGGCGTCCTGCTCGACGGCCGCGATGCAGGGGACGCCGCGGCCCTCCTCGTACTGACGGCGCACCAGGTGGCCCGGGCCCTTCGGGGCGACCATGCAGACGTCGACGCCGGCCGGGGGCTTGATGAAGCCGAAGCGGATGTTGAAGCCGTGGCCGAAGAACAGCGCGTCGCCGTCCTTCAGGTTCGGGGCGATGGACTCCTCGTAGACCTGGCCCTGGATCGGGTCCGGGACGAGGATCATGATGACGTCGGCCTCGGCGGCGGCCTCGGACGGGGTCACCACGCGCAGGCCCTGCTCCTCGGCCTTGGCCTTGGACTTGGAGCCCTCGTGCAGACCGACGCGCACGTCGACGCCGGAGTCGCGCAGCGACAGGGCGTGGGCGTGGCCCTGGCTGCCGTACCCGATGACCGCGACCTTGCGGCCCTGGATGATGGACAGGTCGGCGTCGGCGTCGTAGAACAGCTCGGCCACTGGGTTCTCTCCTTGTGTGCAGGTGTTGCGTCCCACCGTATGACGGTGAGGGAGGGGGAAGGTTGGGGGTCTCGCGATACGGGCGGCCGGCCGTGTCCCGGCCGCCCGTTCGGTGTCTCAGGCCGACCGGTCCAGGGCCCGCAGCGACCGGTCCGTGATCGAACGGGCACCGCGTCCGATCGCGATGGTGCCGGACTGGACCAGCTCCTTGATGCCGAAGGGCTCCAGCATCCGGAGCATGGCGGACAGTTTGTCGCTGCTCCCGGTGGCCTCGATGGTGACGGCCTCCGGGGAGACGTCCACGGTCTTGGCGCGGAACAGCTGGACGATCTCGACGATCTGGGAGCGCGTCTCGTTGTCTGCGCGCACCTTCACCAGAACGAGTTCGCGCTGGACGGCCTGCCCGGGTTCGAGCTCGACGATCTTCAGCACGTTGACGAGCTTGTTGAGCTGCTTGGTGACCTGCTCCAGCGGGAACTCGTCGACGCTCACCACGATGGTGATGCGGGAGATGTCGGGGTGCTCGGTGACACCCACGGCGAGCGAGTCGATGTTGAAGCCGCGGCGGGAGAACAGGGCGGCGATCCGGGCCAGGATGCCGGGGGTGTTCTCCACCAGGACGGAGAGCGTGTGCTTGGACATGATCTCTTCGGTCTCTCTCGCTCAGTCGTCTTCGTTGTCGCCGAAGTCGGGGCGCACGTCCCGGGCGGCCATGATCTCGTCGTTGGAGGTGCCGGCGGCGACCATCGGCCAGACCATCGCGTCCTCGTGGACGATGAAGTCCACCACGACCGGACGGTCGTTGACGGAGTTCGCCTCCTCGATGACCTTGTCGAGGTCCGCGGGGTCCTCGCAGCGGATCGCGTAGCAGCCCATGGCCTCCGACAGCTTCACGAAGTCGGGGACGCGGGTGCCCCTCGCCTCCGGGTTGACGTCGTCGGGACCGGAGTGCAGGACCGTGTTCGAGTACCGCTGGTTGTAGAACAGCGTCTGCCACTGACGGACCATCCCGAGGGCGCCGTTGTTGATGACGGCGACCTTGATCGGGATGTTGTTCAGGGCGCAGGTGGTGAGCTCCTGGTTGGTCATCTGGAAGCAGCCGTCGCCGTCGATCGCCCAGACCGCGCGGTCGGGCGCGCCGGCCTTGGCGCCCATGGCGGCCGGGACCGCGTAGCCCATCGTCCCGGCGCCGCCGGAGTTCAGCCAGGTGGCGGGCTTGTCGTACTGGATGAAGTGCGCGGCCCACATCTGGTGCTGGCCGACGCCCGCCGCGAAGATCGTGCCCTCGGGCGCGAGCTGCCCGATGCGCTCGATGACCTGCTGCGGGGAGAGCGAGCCATCCGCCGGCTGGTCGTAGCCCAGCGGGTAGGTGTCGCGCCAGCGGTTCAGGTCGTTCCACCAGGCGCCGTAGTCGCCGCGGTGACCCTCGGCATGCTCCTTCTGGACGGCCTGGATGAGGTCGGCGAGGACCTCACGCGCGTCACCGACGATCGGCACGTCGGCGGCGCGGTTCTTGCCGATCTCCGCGGGGTCGATGTCGGCGTGGACGATCTTGGCGTACGGGGCGAAGCTGTCCAGCTTGCCGGTGACGCGGTCGTCGAAGCGGGCTCCGAGGGCGACGATCAGGTCGGCCTTCTGCAGCGCGGTGACGGCGGTGACCGAACCGTGCATGCCCGGCATTCCCACGTGCAGCGGGTGGCTGTCGGGGAACGCGCCGAGCGCCATCAGGGTGGTGGTGACGGGCGCTCCGGTGAGCTCGGCGAGGACCTTCAGCTCGGCGGTGGCCCGGGCCTTGATGACCCCGCCGCCGACGTAGAGGACGGGTCGCTTCGCGGAGGTGATGAGCTTGGCGGCCTCACGGATCTGCTTGGCGTGCGGCTTGGTGACGGGCCGGTAGCCGGGCAGGTCCATGACGGGCGGCCAGGTGAAGGTGGTCTTCGCCTGGAGGGCGTCCTTGGCGATGTCGACCAGCACCGGGCCGGGGCGGCCGGTGGAGGCGATGTGGAACGCCTGGGCGATGACCCGCGGGATGTCCTCGGCCTTGGTGACCAGGAAGTTGTGCTTGGTGATCGGCATGGTGATGCCGACGATGTCCGCCTCCTGGAAGGCGTCCGTGCCGATCGCCTTGGAGGCGACCTGGCCGGTGATCGCCACCAGCGGGACGGAGTCCATGTGCGCGTCGGCGATGGGCGTCACCAGGTTGGTGGCGCCGGGACCCGACGTCGCCATGCAGACGCCCACCTTGCCGGTGGCCTGCGCGTAACCCGTGGCCGCGTGACCCGCGCCCTGCTCGTGCCGGACCAGCACGTGGCGCACCCGCGTGGAGTCCATCAACGGGTCGTACGCCGGAAGGATCGCACCGCCGGGAATGCCGAATACGGTGTCGGCGCCGACCTCCTCGAGAGAGCGGATGAGGGACTGCGCGCCCGTGACGTGCTCGACGGGGGCGGACTGCTGTCCTCCGGTACGGGGCCGCGGCTGCGGGTGATGGGCCCCGGTGGCCTGCTCGGTCATCGGCATTCTCTTCTCGATGCTGAGGGTTTTCTGCGAAGTTCGTGCGGGTTACGCGTGCTGCTCGGCAGGTGCCTGTGCAACAAAAAACCCCTCGTGCCGTAAGGCAAGCGAGGGGAGCGCGCCGGGTGGTGGGTCGCTGAGCTTTCGTCGCTCAGCGTCAGCCGACGCGCTTTCCAAGTACGAGAATTCGGGTGCGCATGGCACTGACCCTCCCCCCGGCGCACACTCACTGTCAAGTGGGTGGGACGGGAGTCTCATTATGTGAGCGGAGTGTCGTAGCGCTTTTGAGCACCGCCGTCACCCCCGCGGAGTACACGGGGGAACCGCCCCCGCCGGCCAGCACCGGTTCGGCCGGGGCGTGCGGAACCGGGTAGTGCCCGGTGGCCAGCGCCCGGCGCAGCCGGTACTCGTCGAGCGGCCCGGAGAAGGCCAGTCCCTGTCCGTGGGTGCAGCCCATCGCGCGCAGCGCCTCGGCCTGCTCGGGCAGGTCCACGCCGTCGGCCACGGTCTGCAGCCCGAGGTCGGAGGCGATCCGCAGCAGCCCGTGGGTGATCTTGTACAACCGCGCGGACTCCGCCACACCGTCGACCAGGCTGCGGTCGAGCTTCAGCATGTCGGCGGGCAGCCGTCGGAGTGCCGTGATCGCCGCGCGTCCGCTGCCGAAGCCGTCCAGGGAGATCCGTACGCCGAGCCGCTTGAGCACGGTGAGCCGCCGCTCCAGCTCGTCGAGGGGGACCCGGGGGTCGGTGTCGGCCAGCTCCACGATCAGCGAGCCGGACGGCAGACCGTGCCGGGTGAGCAGCGCCTCGACCGAGCCGAGGGGCAGCGAGCGGTCCAGCAGCCGGCGCGCGCTCAGCCGCACGGCGACCGGCACGGGCAGGCCCGTGGCGTGCCGTTCGGCGGCCTGCTCGACGGCCTCCTCCAGCATCCAGCGGCCCAGCTCGGCGGTCTTCTCGCTGTCCTCGGCGACACGCAGGAACTCCTCGGGCGTGAACAGCACGCCCTGGGAGGAGCGCCAGCGCGCCTGGGCGGACACGGAAGCGATCCGGCCGTCCGCCAGGCACACCACGGGCTGGTGCAGCAGGGCGAACTCGCCGTGGTGCAGCGCCGCGCGCAGCCGTGTGGCCAGCTCCGCCTTGCGGACGACGTCCTGCTGCATGTGCGGCTTGTACAGCTCGACGCGGCCCTTGCCCGCGGCCTTCGCCCGGTACATCGCGAGGTCGGCGTTGCGCAGCAGTTCACCCGCGCCGATGCCCGGTTCGGCGAAGGCGACGCCGATGGAGGCGTTGACGCGGACATCGTTGCCGTCGATGAGGTAGGGCTGGGAAAGGGTGACTCTGAGCCGGTCGGCCAGCTCGAGGATGTGCCCCTCGCGCGCGTCCCGGTCGCGTACGCCGTCGCCGACGATGAGCGCCGCGAACTCGTCGCCGCCGAGCCGGGAGGCGGTGTCGCCCTTGCGGACGGCGTCCTGGAGTCTGCGGGCGGCCTGCACGAGCAGTTCGTCCCCGGCCTGGTGGCCGATGGTGTCGTTGACGCCCTTGAAGCCGTCGAGGTCGATGAAGAGCACCGCCGTGCCGCGCAGGGCGGCGCCCCGGTCCGAGGCGCGGCGGCCGGAGAGCGCCTGCTGCACGCGCCGGGTGAACAGGGCCCGGTTGGGCAGGTCGGTCAGCGGGTCGTGCTCCGCGTTGTGCTGGAGCTGGGCCTGGAGGCGGACCCGCTCGGTGACGTCACGGCTGTTGAAGATGAGGCCGCCCTGATGCCGGTTGACGGTGGACTCCACGTTGAGCCAGCCTCCCCCGCTCCCGGCTTCTCCCCCGCCGCCGAAGCGGAAGCGGCACTCGATGCGCGTGGTGGGCTCCTCCACCGGGTCGGCGGCGAGGAACCGCCGTACCTCGTGCACCACGCAGCCGAGGTCCTCGGGGTGGATCAGGGAGGCCAGTTCGGTGCCGACCAGGTCCTCCGCCGGGCGGCCGTACACCCCGGCGGCGGCCGGGGAGACGTAGCGCAGGACGCCGCTGGGAGCGGCGATCATGATGACGTCGCTGGAGCCCTGCACCAGGGAGCGGAAGTGGTTCTCCGCCTGGGCGAGTTCCTGGGTGAGGGTGATGTTGTCGAGGAGCATGATGCCCTGCCGCACGACGAGCGCGAGCGCCACGGTGCCCCCGGTGATCAGCACGACCCGGTCGACGCTGCGGCCGTTGAGGACGTTGTAGAGGATCCCCAGGGTGCACACGGCCGCCGCCAGGTACGGGGTGAGCGCGGCGAGTGATCCGGCGATGGGCCGGGAGAGCTGGTACCGGCCCGCTCCCCCGCCGGGCGGCGGTGCGTACGGGTGGTCGGGGGCGGCGCGCCGCCCGGGCAGGTGCTCGCGGACCACGCGCGCGGACGGCCCCCGGTCCGGTCCGCCGGGCCGGGGCGCGGTCCAGGGCGCGTAGGCCAGCAGCAGCGACCCGGCGAACCAGCCCGCGTCGAGCAACTGCCCCGAGCGGTAGTCGGCGTGCAGCAGCGGGGAGGTGAACAGGGCGTCGCACATCACGGTGAGCGCAAGCGCCCCGATCGCGGTGTTCACCGCCGAGCGGTTGACCGACGCGCGCCGGAAGTGCAGCGCAAGGACCATGCTGACGAGGGCGATGTCGAGCAGCGGGTACGCCAGGGACAGCGCCGTGTGCGCGACGCTCGGCCCCTCGGCCTGGGCCGCCTGGGCGAGGGCGAGGCTCCACGCCAGGGTCAGCAGCGAGCCGCCGATCAACCAGGCGTCGAGGCCGAGGCACACCCAGCCGGCCTTGGTCACGGGCCGTTTGGCGAGCACCAGCAGGCCGACGATGGCGGGCGGCGCGAAGCAGAGGAAGAACAGGTCGGCGTAGCTGGGGCTCGGCACCTCGCGGCCCAGCACGACCTCGTACCAGCCCCAGACGAGGTTGCCCAGGGACGCCATGGCCGAGGAGATCCCGAACAGCATCCAGGCGGACCGGTACCGGGTGCGGCGGTTGCGGGCGTAGACCGCACAGGACACGGCGGCGGCCGCGGCGGCCGCGCTCAGCCCGAAGTCCCCCATGACCAGGGCGAGTCGCTCCGACCCCCAGCCGAACGCGGCGCCGACGGCGTAGGCGCCGCAGACCAGGGCGAGCACGAACTGGGCGGCAGGGCCCGGGCGGCGGCCGGCGCTCGACGCCGGCAGCAGGGTCCGCGGGGCGGACGCGGGACGCAGCGCTCCGTCGAGGGTGGGGGTCGGCGGCGCGCTCACCGGTCCCTCCCGGTCCGCGCCGCCTCCGCGCTCCAGGGACCCCGGTGCGCCTGGGCACGGGTCGGGCGGCTCGTCCGCCGGGGAGGGTGGTGACCGGCGCCGTCGGTCCGTCCGCCGCGCCGGATGTGCTGACCGTGCCTGTGCGTGTCCGCGTGCCGGTGTCGCCGCCGACGCGTCTGCCGCGTCGGATCGCTGGTCGTCTGGCCGTGCATCGCCCGTCGCCCCCCTCACCGTCTCCGTGTCGCTCCCCCGCGCCGTTGGTCGTCGGCGCAGCCCCTGTCGGGACGATACACCAGTATCGTCACTCAGGGACATAGGTCCTCTACGCTCCGTGACGATCATCGAATCGCCGAGTACCCACCGCTCCCGGGGAGTCGCGGACGGTGCTCGAAGCGGACTACACGTCTTCCCTTCCCGTCACCAGGATCACGTTCCCGAGCTCCTCGCGGTTCACGTATCGGCCCAACTGGTCGCGCAGCAGGCGCTTCGCGCGGGGGAGGAACGCGGACGTCGGTCCGCCGACGTGCGGGGTGATCAGGACGCCGGGCGCCCGCCACAACGGGTGGTCGGCGGGCAGGGGTTCGGGGTCGGTGACGTCGAGCGCCGCGGTGAGGCGGCCGCTCTCCACCTCGGTGAGCAGGGCCTTGGTGTCGACGACCGGCCCGCGGGCGACGTTCACGAGCAGGGCCCCGTCCTTCATCCGGCCCAGGAAGGCGGCGTCCACGAGGTGCCGGGTGCCCTCGGTCAGCGGGGTGGACAGGACGACGACGTCCGCCTCCGGGAGCAGGGAGGGAAGTTCGGTGAGCGGATGCACCGGCCCGCGCTCCGTTGTGCGCGCGGAGCGCGCGACGCGCGCCACCCGCGCGAGCTCGAACGGGGCGAGCCGGTCCTCGATGGCCGCGCCGATCGAGCCGTACCCGACGATCAGCACGGTCCGGTCGGCGAGCGCCGGCCGGAACCCGCCTTGCCACTCCCCTCGGTCCTGGGCGCGCACGAAGCCGGGGACGCCGCGCAGGGACGCGAGGATCAGGGTGAGCGTGAGCTCCGCGGTGCTGGCCTCGTGCACACCGCGCGCGTTGCACAGCCGCACGCCGGAGGGCAGGTCCTTCAGGCCGGGCTGCACATGATCGATGCCGGCCGACAGGGTCTGCACCACGCGCACGGACCGCATCCGCGGCAGGGGACGCAGGCACACCTCGGCGGGCTTCATGTACGGCACGACGTAGACGTCGCAGTTCTCCGGGTCGGCCGGGTACGTCTCCCCGCCGTCCCAGAAGTGGTAGCGCGGCCCCTCGGGGAGTCCGTCGATCTCGTCCGGGGGGATGGGAAGCCACACGTCAGGAGTCATGCCCCGGAGGCTAGTTCAGGCCGCCGGGACGGCAGAGGTTAGGTTGGGGGACCGGAGAGGGAGGGTCACGAGCAGGTGGAGCGCAGGACGATCGGCGCGGCGGCGCTCTCGGTGGGCGCGGTGGGTCTCGGGTGCATGCCGATGAGCTGGGCCTACAGCACGTCCAGGCAGCGCGGCGAGGAGTCGCTGAGGGCGGTGCACCGGGCGCTGGACGCGGGCTCGTCCCTCCTCGACACCGCCGACATGTACGGCCCGTTCACCAACGAGCTGCTGCTCGGGCGGGTGTTGAAGGAGCGGCGTGCCGACGCCTTCGTGTCGACGAAGGTCGGACTGCTGGTGGGCGACCAGCACATCGTGGCCAACGGCCGCCCCGGGTACGTCAGGCGGGCCTGCGACGCGTCGCTGCGGCGGCTGCAGACCGACGTGATCGACCTCTACCAGCTGCACCGCGCCGACCCGGAGGTCCCGGTGGAGGAGACCTGGGGCGCGATGGCGGAGCTGGTGCGGGCGGGCAAGGTGCGGGCGCTGGGTCTGTGCGCGGTCGGGGCGCGCTCGTCGCGGCGGCCGGGGGCGCGGCTGCACGACGCGACGATCCGGCAGCTGGAGCGGGTGCAGCAGGTCTTCCCGGTGAGCGCGGTGCAGGCGGAGCTGTCGGTGTGGTCGCCGGAGGCGCTGGAGACGCTGCTGCCCTGGTGCGAGGCGCGAGGCGTGGGCTTCCTGGCGGCGATGCCGCTGGGCAACGGCTTCCTGACCGGGACGCTGACGCCGGGCGAGGGGTTCGAGGCGGACGACCTGCGCGCCCGGCACCCGCGGTTCACGGCCGAGATGATGGCCGCGAACCAGCCGATCGTGGCCGGTCTGCGCCGGGTCGCGCGCCGGCACGGGGAGGACGTCACCCCGGCGCAGGTCGCCCTGGCCTGGGTGCTGAGCCGCGGCCGGCAGGTGATCGCGGTGCCGGGCGCCAAGCGGGAGCGGTGGGTGACGGAGAACGCGGGGGCGGCCGGGCTTCGGCTGACCGACGAGGACCTGGCGGAGATCGCGGGGCTGCCGCCGGCCCAGGGGTCGTGGGACTGAGGGTCCCGCCCCCGCGGCGCTCCGAGGTTCGGGGCAGGCGAAGCGGGAACCTGTGAGGCGCGAGCGGTGTATGACAGACAGAACCCGCCGCGTCGAAGGGACGAGATCGTGCAACGACGAGCCGTGCCGGCCGTGCTGGCCGCCGCAGCGCTCCTGCTGACCGCCGGCTGCTCCTCCGACGACGGAGCGCCGCCGGAGAAGGACGCCGCCGCCTCCTCGGCCGCCGCGGCCCCGTCCTCTCCGTCCGGGAAGGCGGAGGAGGGTCCGCCCGCGAAGGGCTCGGTGACGGTGGTCCGTACGGTGGCGACGGGGCTGGCCAGTCCCTGGGGCCTGGCCCCGGTCGGGGACGGCGACCTCCTCGTCTCCTCCCGCGACGAGGCCACGATCACCCGGATCGACGGGGAGACGGGCAGGAAGACCGAGCTGGGCGAGGTGCCAGGGGTGGCGTCCGAGGGCGAGGGGGGCCTGCTGGGCATCGCCCTCTCCCCCGGCTTCGCCTCCGACCACATGATCTACGCGTACTTCACCTCGGCCTCCGACAACCGCATCGTGCGGATGCTCTACAACGAGCGGAAGCCGGCGGGCGAGCAGCTCGGGGCGCCCGACACGGTGTTCCGGGGCATCCCCAAGGGTGTGATCCACAACGGCGGCCGGATCGCCTTCGGCCCGGACCGGATGCTGTACGCGGGCACGGGCGAGAGCGGCGACACCGGGCTGTCCCAGGACAAGAAGTCCCTCGGCGGCAAGATCCTGCGGTTGACCCCGGACGGCGAGCCGGCCCCGGGCAACCCGTTCCCCGGCTCCCCCGTGTACTCCTACGGCCACCGCAATGTGCAGGGCCTGGCCTGGGACCGTGAACAGCGGCTCTTCGCCTCGGAGTTCGGGCAGAACACCTGGGACGAGCTGAACGCGGTGGCCCCGGGCGACAACTACGGCTGGCCCGAGGCCGAGGGCCACGCGGACGAGGGCGGCTTCCACAACCCCATCGCCCAGTGGAGCACCGAGGACGCCTCGCCCAGCGGCATCGCGTACGCCGGGGGATCGGTCTGGATGGCGGGGCTGCGGGGCGAGCGGCTGTGGCGGATACCCCTGAAGGGCACGGAGGCCTCCGCGAAGCCGCAGGCGTTCCTGGAGGAGGAGTACGGCCGGCTGCGCACGGTGGTCGCGGCGGGCGGCGACCGGCTGTGGCTGGTGACCAGCAACACGGACGGCCGGGGCGTCCCGGAGCCGGAGGACGACCGCGTCCTGGAGCTGAGGGTCAGCTAGGTCTTCCGTTCGGATCAGGCCGGGTCCGGGGCGGCGTCCCCGGTGCCGTCCGTCTCCTCGTCCGCCGGGGCCGGGCGGCGGACGGTGACCTTTCCGGAGGCGAGGTCTATCGGGCCGCGTCCGGGGTCGGCGTCACCGACGTCCTCCCGGGTCAGCGCCAGCCGCTTCTGCTCGTCCTGGGTGTGCTTGCGCCCGGGGGAGAACAGTTCCTCGAAGGCGTTGAACATCGCTCCCCTTTCGCAGGGCGCCCCGGGTGCCGGGCCGCTTGTGTCCTACACCGATTGTCGCGCGGTGGCGAGCTTCCCGGATCCGTCGGCCAAACCGTCCGGGAACAGGCCGAGGCGGTGGGCCACGGCCGCCGCCTCGCCGCGGCCGGAGACGCCCAGCTTGGCGAGGATGTTCGAGACATGGACGCTGGCCGTCTTCGGCGAGATGAACAGCTCCTCGGCGATCCGCCGGTTGGTGTGCCCGGCCGCCACCAGGCGCAGCACGTCCCGCTCCCTGCTGGTCAGGCCGAGCGCCTCGGCCGGGTCGGCGGGCGCCGGGGCCGGCTCCTCGCGGGGGGCCGGCGTCAGCGCCAGGCGCCCGCGCCGGGCCAGCAGCGCCGCGTCCCGGGCCAGCGGCGCAGCGCCGAGGTGGCCGGCGACGGCGTCGACCAGGCGCAGCAGCTCGGTGGCCCGGGCCCGCTCGTCCTCGCCCCCGCCTGCGGCCAGCAGTGCCTCGGCGAGCCGGAGGCGGACGCAGGCGAGGTCATGGGGCCGCCCCAGCGGCTCCAGCGCGGCGACGGCCTCGGACCAGGCGTCCGGCTCGCCGCGTCCCTCGGCGCGCAGCAGTTCGGCGCGCAGCCACTGGTCGTGGGCCTGCCAGAGGGGCACGCCGGTGGCGAGGTTCCTCGCCGCCCCGCGGATCCGGTCGAGGACCTCCGGGCGGCCCGGTTCGGTCGCGGGGTCGCCGTACCGGTCGGCCTCGGCGGTGGTGGCGGCGAGCAGCAGGGGCCAGGCGTAGCGCTGGGTGCCGGGCGGGAAGCCGGCGTCGAGCGCGGCGAACAGTTCGGCGCGGGCCTCCTCCGGGCGGCCCTCGGCGGCGGCGACGCGGAGGGCGACCCACTTCATCGGCAGGGCGTACTGGGGCATCGGGTCATGCGTGCCGAAGTGGGCGCGGGCCTCGGCGAGGCAGCGCGCCGCCTCGGCGGTGTCGCCGCGCAGAGAGGCGAGATGGGCCAGGCGCACCGAGCCGCCGGCGCGCGGCTTGGCGCTCTGCTCGATCCGCTGCGCTCCGGCCGCGGCGCGGGCGGCGTCCTCCCAGCGCCCGACGGACACCAAGGACTCGGCGAGGTTGCCCCACACCCATGCCTCGGAGTCCAGCAGTCCGAGCCGCCGGGTGACCTCCACCCCCTCCTCGAGGAGCCGTACAGCCTCCTCGGAGCGGCCGACGCCCTCCAGCACGGAGGGCAGGTTGACGAAGGACCGGGCCAGCACCATGTCGACGCCCAGTTCGGTCGCCCGATGTTTGACCTCGTACATCTCGGCGAGTCCGGCCTCGATGTCGCCGGCGTCGACCATGAGGCCGCCGAGGGTGAGCCGGGCGTTGAGCTCGATGTCGTGGGCGCCGACCATGCGGGCGTACTCGACGGCGCGTTCCGCGTCGGCCATGGCGTCGGGGCCGGGGTCGTGCAGCATCGACCAGCCGGCGACGGAGGCGAGCACCTCGGCGTGCACCTCGGAGGGCGGCAGTCCGCGCACCAGTTCCTGGGCGGTGCCCAGCTCCTCCCAGCCGTCGCCGCGGGCGAGGGCCTGGGTGAGCCGGGAGCGCTGCACCCAGAACCAGGCGGCGCGCAGCGGGTCGGGGTCCTCGTCGAGGAGGCGCAGCGCCCGCCTGGTGAGCTTCAGGGAGCGTTCGCGTTCGCCGCAGAGGCGGCCCGCGACGGCGGCCTCGGCCAGCAGGTCGAGGTGGCGCAGCGGCCGTGTGGCGGCGTCGTCGGCGCAGGGGTCCTCGTCGCAGCCGGGCGGCGGAGGCGGGTAGGCCTCGGCCTGGTCGAGCGGCCGAAGTCCGGCGCGCACGGTGTCGGGGACCGCGTCCCACAGCTCCATCGCCCGTTCGAGCAGGCGGAGTTGCTCGGCGTAGGCGTGGCGCCGGCGGGCCACGACGGAGGCGTCGAGGACGGCGGGCAGGGCCTTGGCGGCGTCGTGGGCGTGGTACCAGTAGCTGGCCAGCCGGGTGGGCCGCTCGTCGGCGGGGACGAGCGCGGGGTCGGCCTCCAGGGCCTCGGCGAAGCGGCGGTTGAGGCGGGAGCGTTCGCCGGGCAGCAGGTCGTCGCTGACGGCCTCGCGGACCAGGGAGTGCCGGAAACGGTAACCGTCGCGGTCGGGGGCGGGTGTGAGGATGCTGGCGTTGACTGCGGCGCGCAGGGCCTCGATGAGGTCGTCCTCGTCGAGTCCTGCGACGGCGGCGAGCAGCCGGTCCTCGACGGTGGAGCCGCCCTCGGCGACGATCCGGACGACCCGCTGGGCGCTCTCCGGCAGGTTCTCGACCCTTACCAGGAGCAGGTCGCGCAGGGAGTCGGTGAGGCCGGTGCGGCAGCCCTCGTCGGCGGCGACGGCGAGCTCCTCGACGAAGAAGGCGTTGCCGTCGGAGCGTTCGAAGATGTCGTCGACGCGGTCCGGTTCCGGTTCGCGGGCGAGGATGCCGGCGATCTGCCGGTGCACCTCCTCGCGGCTGAAGCGGCCCAGTTCGACGCGGTGGACGGTGCGCAGCCGGTCGAGCTCGGCGAGGAGGGGGCGCAGCGGGTGGCGGCGGTGGATGTCGTCGGAGCGGTAGGTGGCGAGGACGACGAGGCGGCCGGTGCGCAGCGTGCGGAAGAGGTAGGCGAGCAGATGGCGGGTGGAGGCGTCGGCCCAGTGCAGGTCCTCCAGGACGAGGACGACGGTGTGCTCGGCGGCGACCCGTTCCAGCAGGCGGGCGGTGAGCTCGAAGAGCCGGGCCATGCCCTGTTCGTCGCGGCGGGCCTCGCGGGCGGCGGCGACGGCGAGCTCGGGCAGCAGCCGGGCCAGTTCCTCCTCCTGCCCGTCGGCGGCGGCCGCGAGCTGTTCGGGCAGTTCCCGGCGCAGCTGCCGCAGGGCCGTGGAGAAGGGGGCGAAGGGCAGGCCGTCGGCGCCGATCTCCACGCATCCGCCGAGGGCGACGACCCCGCCCCGGTCGCGGACGGCGGCGGCGAACTCCTCCACGAGACGGGTCTTGCCCACCCCGGCCTCGCCGCCGACCAGCAGCGCCTGCGGTTCACCGGCGCCGGCCCGGGCGAACGCGTCGACCAGGGTGGCGAGTTCGCCGGTGCGGCCGACGAACACGGGACTGACGGACTTGGTCTCCACGCCCCCGAGCATCGCACGCGTCCGCGGCGACGGCGCAGCGGTTTTCGTCTCCCGGTGCACCGGCACGGCGCCCCCTCCTTCTCGTCCACGTGTCGCCCGGCCGTGCGCACCGACGACGGGGCGGCGGCCGCTTGCGTGCGGCCGCCGCCCCCGGGCGGTGCTCATGCGGTCCGGGCGAACCAGGACCGGCGCCGGGTATGGCTCTCGGGCTCGGCGCCGCGTGCGGCGGCTGTGCGGCGGGCGGCGCGGCGGACCTGTACCGCCTCGCGGACCCGGCGCTCCGCCTCGGCCCGGCGGACCAGGTCGTCGTGGCGGAGCCGGTGCAGCTCGATGTCGAACATGATGGTTTCCCCCTCGGATCCGGTGTCGGTATCGCGTTCTGCGATGCCTCCACCTTCGTCTCCAAGGCGGACGAGCCGCATCGGGAGAGTTCCATATCTTCGCGGGCGGGGACGCCTTAGACGTCGCGTGCCTTGACGGAGCAGGCGCCTGAGAGGACGCCTAAGAGGGTGCCTAGGACCCCTCAGGATGCCGCGGGCAGGCCCAGCAGCACGCCCGTGTACGTGAGCACCGCCAGCAGCAGTCCGATGACGCCGAGGGTGACGCCGGCCCAGGCGACGGACTTGGTCCACGGCGCCTGCGCGGTGCGGCCGGGCGCGCCGAACGCGGGCCGGACCAGGACCACCACGCCGGTGATCAGCGCGACGAGGGCGAACAGGCCGCCCCACAGGGCGGTGGTGTCCCAGGCGTCGCCGTAGACCTCCTTGATCTGGGTGGCGACGCTCGCGTCGGCGGCGGTGCGCAGCTGACCCACCAGGGTCTCGCGGGCGGCGGCCACCGTGCCCGGCCAGCCGCCGGTGAGGGAGACCAGGCCGAGCGCCGCGGAGACGACCGCCGCCGCGCCCTGTCCGGTCCCGGAGGGGGCCTCGGCCGGCTCGGCGTGCTCCTCGGCTGCGGTGTCCTCCGGTCCGGCGACGGCCTCCTCCGGCCGCTCCTTGGTCCGCACCGCTGTCCGCTCGTCGGACTTCACGACGGTCGTGGTTCCGGTTTCGGTCTCGTCCTCTGTTTTCTCAGCCATGTCCCGCACCGTACGGAGACCGTCTGAGATTCCGCTTAACGCCCGGCCCAGCGGCCTTCGGGCTGCGTGGCGCGGGCGCGCCACTCGGGGGCCAGCAGGGACCAGACCTCCAGGTCGTGCCGTACGCCGTGGTGGAGGTGGGCCTCGCGGCGGACGCCGTCACGGGTCATGCCGAGCCGGCGGGCGACGGCGATGCTGGCGGTGTTGCCGGACGCGGCGACCCATTCGACGCGGTGGATGCCGCGTTCCTCGACGGCCCAGTCGATCAGCACGCGCATGGCGCGGGTGACCAGTCCGCGTCCGGTGCCTGCGGGCTCCAGCCAGCAGCCGACCTCGCAGGTGCCGGCCGCCGCGTCGAAGTTCAGGGTGAGGACCCCGCCGACCAGCTTGCCGTCGAGCCACAGCCCGTGCAGCGAGGCCGTGTCGGCGGCGCGCAGGTCGGCGTACCGCTGGAGCGCCTCACGCGCGCTGTCCAGGTCGGTGGCGCGGGACCCGAAGGGGACGAAGCGGTTGATGAACGCGCGGCCCCGGTCCAGGTGGGCGAGGAACTCCTCGGCGTGCCAGACCTCCAGGGGGCGCATCTCGGCGCCGTCGTCACCCAGTCGTATCGCGTACATCCCGCTGCCGCTCCTCCTCCGCCAGCACGTCCGCGACCTCCGCGTCCGTGACGGCGGCCAGCCTCTCATGGGCGGCACGGCACTCGGGCGGTTCGATGCTGATCCGGGGCAGGATCCGGTCCAGCCACTTCGGCAGCCACCAGTTGGCGCCGCCGAGGAGGTGCATCAGCGCGGGCACGAGCAGGGTGCGCAGCACGAACGCGTCGAGGGCGACGGCCGCGGCGAGGGCGATGCCGAACATGGCGATCACACGGTCGCCGCTGAGCACGAAGGCGAGGAAGACCGAGATCATGATGACGGCGGCGGAGTTGATCACGCGGCTGGTCTCGGCGAGGCCCACGCGCACGGCCCGCCGGTTGTCGCCGGTCTCCAGCCATTCCTCGTACATCCGGCTCACCAGGAAGACCTGGTAGTCCATGGACAGCCCGAACAGCACCGACACCATGATCACGGGCAGGAAGGGTTCGACGGGGCCCGCGCTGCCGAGGCCGAGCAGGTCGCTCCCCCAGCCCCACTGGAAGATCATGACGACCACGCCGAACGCCCCGGCGACCGCGGCCACGTTCATCGCGGCGGCCTTGAGCGGGATGCCGATGGAGCGGAAGGCGAGGAGCAGCAGCAGACAGCCCAGGCCGATCACCACCCCGACGAACAGGGGCAGCTTGTCGACGATGACGGTGGCGAAGTCGTCGTAGCCGGCCGTCACACCGCCGACGTGGACGTCGAGCGAGGTGCCCGACTCGGCGCGGGGCAGGACGTCCTCGCGCAGCCGGTCCACCAGGTCGCTGGTCTGCTTCGACTGCGGGGACGACTCCGGTACGACGGTGAGGAAGGCGGTGTCGCCGCCCTGGTTGTACGTCACCGGCGACACGGAGGCGACGTCCTCGGTGGTGCGCAGCGTGGAGCCCAGGTTGTCCAGGGCGAGCCGGTCCTGGGCGTCGTCGACCTCGGTGACGAGGGTGAGCGGCCCGTTCACGCCCGGCCCGAAGCCGTCGGCGATCAGGTCGTAGGCCTGGCGGGTGGTGGAGGTCTTCGGGTCGTTGCCCTGGTCGGAGGTGCCCAGGTGGAGCGAGAAGGTGGGCAGCGCGAGGACGGCCATCACGACGACGGCGACCGCGCCGAGCAGCTTGGGGTGGCGCTCCACGAACGCCGACCAGCGGGCGGCGAACCCGGTGGGCAGCTCAGGTTCCGGCCCGTGCTCGGCGAGCCGGCGCCGCTCCCTGCGGCTGAGGGCGCGGGTGCCGATCAGCGACAGCAGGGCGGGCAGCAGGGTGACGGAGGCGGCGACGGTGAGCACCACGGTGAGCGAGGCGGCCACGGCGACGCCGTTGAGGAAGTTCAGGCGCAGGATCAGCATGCCCAGCAGGGCTATGCAGACGGTCGCACCCGCGAACACGACCGCACGGCCGGTGGTGGCGACGGCGTTGGTGGCGGCCTCGGTGACGCTCAGGCCGCGTTTCAGCCCGCGCCGGTGCCGGGTGACGATGAACAGCGCGTAGTCGATGCCCACGCCGAGCCCGATCAGCAGGCCGAGCATCGGCGCGAAGTCCGCGACGGTCATCACGTGGCCGAGCAGCACGATGCCCGCGTAGGCGGTGCCCACGCTCACCAGCGCCGTGGCGATGGGCAGCAGGGAGGCGGCGAGGGAGCCGAAGGCGAGGAACAGCACGACGGCGGCGACGGCCACGCCGACGATCTCGGCGGTGTGCCCGCCGGACGGCTCGCTCAGCTCGACGGCGCTGCCGCCCAGCTCGACGTCCAGCCCGTCGGTCTCGGCGGCCTTCGCCGTCTTGACCACGGCCTCGGCCTCACCGCTGGTGATGTCCTTGCCGGAGTGCTCGAAGGTCACGGTCGCGTAGGCGGTACGGCCGTCGGCGCTGATGCGTCCGGCGCCCCCGTCGTCGTACGGGCCGCTGACGGAGGCGACGCCGGGCAGCTCCTCGAGCCGGTCGAGGGTGCGGGTCATGGTCTGCTCGACGCCGCTGTCGCGGACGGTGCCGGAGGGCGTGTGCCAGACCACGCTGTCGCTGTCGCCCCCCAGCGAGGGGAAGCCTTCGTTCAGCAGCTCGGTGGCACGCCCCGACTCGGTGCCGGGCACCTTGTAGTCGTTGGAGTAGGCGGAGCCGGCGACGAAGGCGCCCGCCGCGATCCCGACCAGGGCGAGCAGCCACAGCAGAACGGTGACCAGACGGCGCTGAACGCACCAACGTGCTAGGGCTGCCACAGGCGTGCTCCCGGTATGGCTCGGGGTGGATCTTTGGGCGGACACCGGGCGGCGAACGGCCGGACGGTCCGCAAAGAACGCATGAGCAATGCCCTGCCACTGTTACAGGCGAAAATGATCGTTTGTCGCCTTCGTGGACTAACTCACATTTCTTCTTCTTGGCCGGTCACAGGGGGTTCCCGGGCCGCTCGTCTCAGTCGAACTGGTCGCCCAGCGCCATGATCATGACGCCCGCGACGGCGGCCCACAGCGCCCTGCGGGTGCGTCCGCGCGCGCCCAGCACCGCCGCGAGGGCGCAGACGGCCGCGCCGCAGGCGTAGGCGACGGGGACGAGGGCCGGGGCGGTCCCGGAGACCCGGAGCAGCGCGGCGGCCGTTCCGGCGAGGGCGAGCACGATGCCGGTGCCGGCGGCGGCCCAACGGGCGCGGCGGGCCTGCTCCTCGAGAAGGCCGCCGTCGTGCTCGTCGTCGTGCTCGTCGTCGTGCTGGTCATCGGTCTCGGAAAGGTCCTCCGGAGCGTCCTCCGGGGCCCCCTCGGGGGCGTCCTCCGTCGTCTCCGGGGCGCGCTCGGCCGTGTCCGGGGAGGTCTGAGTGTCCGGGGTCAGGTCGGAATCGGGGCGTCCACTCATGGCGCCGGAGCGTATCGCCTCACCTCCGGAAACCCGGATGCGGGTCCGCCCGGACGGCTGCTAGCGTCCGTCGGTCCGACATCCCCGCGGCAGTCCGCCGCCGGCCGAAGCAGGTGCTTTGATGCTTGTCCGTCCGACCTCCGACGCGACCCTTTCCCTCTTCACGGCCTCAAGGAGCCCGTTCACCGATGTCGGACATCACACCGAACACCTCGCACGACGACCTCGCTAGCCGCCTGAGCCTGCCCCGGTACCCGCGCAGCGGCGCCTACGACCCGCAGTGGACCGTCGACAACCAGATGGGCCCGCACGCGCTGTGGCTGCTGGAGTGGCTGGCCCCCGCCCTCGGCCTGGACACCCTGCGCCCCGGCGCCCGGGTGCTCGACCTGGGCTGCGGCCGCGCCATGACGTCCGTCTTCCTGGCCAGGGAGTACGACGTCCAGGTCACCGCCGCCGACCTGTGGATCAGGCCGGACGAGAACGCCCGCCGGATCGCCGAGGCGGGCGTCGCCGACCGGGTCCAGCCCGTCCTCGCGGAGGCGCACGACCTGCCCTTCGGGGAGGAGACCTTCGACGCGATCGTCTCCGTCGACGCCTACCAGTACTTCGGCACCGACGACCTGTACCTGCCCACGCTGACCCGGCTGCTGAAGCCGGGCGGGCGGATCGGGGTCGTCGTCCCGTCCCTGTCCGAGGAGATCGAGGGCAGCGAACCCCCGGAGCATCTGAGGCCCTTCTGGGAGCCCGCCTTCTGGTGCTTCCACAGCCCCGCCTGGTGGCGCCGCCACTGGACCCGCAGCGGGGCCGTGGACGTCCTGGCGGCCGACTGGCTGGAGGACGGCTGGCGGGAGTGGCTGCTGTGGAGCGAGGTCGTGGCCGAGCACCACCCGGACGAGCTCCATGTGCGGATGAGCCGGGAGAACGCGCGGCTGGTGCGCGCCGACCAGGGCCGCACGCTGGGCTTCACCCGCGTGGTGGGCCGCCGCCGCTGACCCGGCCGGACACACGGGAAGGGGGGCGCACCCGGTGGGTGCGCCCCCCTTCCCTCATGCCGTACGGGCTCAGCCCTCGACGCCCAGCTTCTGAAGGATCAGCTCCTTCACCCGGGCCGCGTCCGCCTGGCCACGCGTGGCCTTCATGACCGCGCCGACCAGCGCACCGGCCGCGGCGACCTTGCCGCCGCGGATCTTGTCCGCGACGGCCGGGTTGCCGGCGATCGCCTCGTCGACGGCGGCGGTGAGCGCACCCTCGTCGGAGACAACCTTCAGGCCGCGCTTCTCCACGACCTCGTCCGGGGTGCCCTCACCGGCGAGGACGCCCTCGATGACCTGGCGGGCCAGCTTGTCGTTCAGGTCGCCCTTGGCCACCAGCTCGGTGACGCGGGCCACCTGCGCCGGGGTGATCGCCAGCTCGTCCAGCGCCGTGCCGGACTCGTTGGCGCTGCGGGCCAGCTCGCCCATCCACCACTTGCGGGCGGAGGCCGCGTCGGCGCCGGCGTCGATCGTCGCGACGATCAGGTCCAGCGCACCGGCGTTCAGGATGGCCTGCATGTCGGTGGCGGAGACGTCCCACTCCTCGCGGAGCCGGTTGCGGCGCACCAGCGGCAGCTCGGGCAGGCCCGCGCGCAGTTCCTCGACCCACTCGCGGGCCGGGGCGACCGGCACCAGGTCCGGCTCGGGGAAGTAGCGGTAGTCCTCGGCCTCCTCCTTCACGCGGCCCGAGGTCGTGGACCCCGTGTCCTCGTGGAAGTGCCGGGTCTCCTGCACGATCGTCCCGCCGGACGACAGCACGGCCGCGTGGCGCTGGATCTCGAAGCGGGCGGCCCGCTCGACGGAACGCAGCGAGTTGACGTTCTTCGTCTCGCTGCGGGTGCCGAACTTGTCGGCGCCCTTCGGCATCAGCGACAGGTTGACGTCGCAGCGCATCTGGCCCATCTCCATGCGGGCCTCGGACACGCCGAGCGCACGGATGAGCTCGCGCAGCTCGCGGACGTACGCCCGCGCGACCTCGGGAGCCCGCTCGCCCGCGCCGGTGATCGGCTTGGTGACGATCTCGATGAGCGGGATGCCGGCCCGGTTGTAGTCCAGCAGGGAGTGGGACGCGCCGTGGATGCGGCCGGTGGCGCCGCCGACGTGCGTCGACTTGCCGGTGTCCTCCTCCATGTGGGCGCGCTCGATCTCCACGCGGAAGACCTCGCCGTCCTCCAGCTGCACGTCGAGGTAGCCGTTGAAGGCGATCGGCTCGTCGTACTGGGAGGTCTGGAAGTTCTTCGGCATGTCCGGATAGAAGTAGTTCTTCCGGGCGAAGCGGCACCACTCGGCGATCTCGCAGTTCAGCGCGAGGCCGATCTTGATCGCGGACTCGACGCCGGTCGCGTTGACGACCGGGAGCGCGCCGGGCAGGCCGAGGCAGACCGGGCAGGTCTGGGTGTTCGGGCCGGCGCCGAGCGTGGTCGAGCAGCCGCAGAACATCTTGGTCTTGGTGCCGAGTTCGACATGGACCTCGAGGCCCATGACGGGGTCGTACGACGCGAGTGCGTCCTCGTACGACACCAGGTCGGTCGTGGTGGTCACGGTGAAAACTTCCCTCTCAGCCCAGCAGGACGTCGTCGTCGCCCAGCCGCTTCAGCTCGCGGTAGAGGATGGCGAGGCCGGTGACGATCGCGGCGGCGGACACCGTGGCGTCGATCAGGACCAGGGTGTCCTTCTCGGCGCGCGCCGTCTTCAGCCGCTTGGCGACGCCGAACGCGCCGAACGCGGTGGCGGCCATGGACAGGTACGTACCGGACCGGGACTTCTTGAAGCCCTTGGCCTTGGTCAGTGCACTCACAACGACGGAGCCTCCTCGAGCAGCGGGTGGCCCCACTTTTCCACGAAGGCGGCCTCGACGGCGGCACCCACCTTGTAGAGGCGGTCGTCCTTCATGACCGGGGCGATGATCTGCAGCCCGACCGGCAGGTTGTCCTCCGGCGCGAGACCGCAGGGCAGCGACATGGCGGCGTTGCCCGCCAGGTTGGTCGGGATGGTGCACAGGTCCGCGAGGTACATCGCCATCGGGTCGTCGGCGCGCTCGCCGATCGGGAAGGCGGTGGTCGGCGTGGTCGGGGAGACGATCACGTCGACCTGCTCGAAGGCCTTGTCGAAGTCCCGCTTGATGAGCGTGCGGACCTTCTGGGCGCTGCCGTAGTACGCGTCGTAGTAGCCGGAGCTGAGCGCGTACGTGCCGAGCATGATGCGGCGCTTGACCTCGTCGCCGAAGCCGGCCTCGCGGGTCAGCGAGGTGACCTCCTCGGCGGAGTGCGTGCCGTCGTCGCCGACGCGCGCGCCGTAGCGCAGGCCGTCGAAGCGGGCGAGGTTGGAGGAGCACTCGGAGGGGGCGATCAGGTAGTACGCGGAGAGGGCCAGGTCGAAGGACGGGCAGTCCAGCTCGACGATCTCGGCGCCCAGCTCCTTGAGGAGCTCGACCGACTCGTCGAACCGCTGGACGACACCGGCCTGGTAGCCCTCGCCGCGGAACTGCTTGACGACGCCGACGCGCATGCCCTGGACGCTGCCGTTGCGGGCGGCCTCCACGACCGGCGGGACCGGCTCGTCGATGGAGGTCGAGTCCATCGGGTCGTGCCCGGCGATCACCTCGTGCAGCAGGGCCGCGTCCAGGACCGTGCGGGCGCAGGGGCCGCCCTGGTCCAGCGAGCTGGAGAAGGCGACCATGCCGTACCGGGACACCGCGCCGTACGTCGGCTTCACGCCGACGGTGCCGGTGACGGCCGCCGGCTGGCGGATCGAGCCGCCGGTGTCGGTGCCGATGGCGAGCGGCGCCATGTGCGCGGCGAGCGCCGCGGAGGAGCCGCCGCCGGAACCGCCGGGGATGCGGGTGAGGTCCCACGGGTTGCCGGTCGGGCCGTAGGCGCTGTTCTCGGTGGAGGACCCCATGGCGAACTCGTCCATGTTGGTCTTGCCGAGGATGACGACGTCGGCTGCCTTCAGGCGCTTGGTGAGCGTCGCGTCGTACGGCGGGATCCAGCCCTCGAGGATCTTGGAGCCGACGGTGGTCGGGATGCCCTCGGTGGTGAAGATGTCCTTCAGCGCGAGGGGCACGCCGGCGAGCGGGCCGAGCTTCTCGCCGCGCTCGCGCTTGACGTCGACGGCGCGGGCCTGCGCGAGGGCGCCCTCACGGTCGACGTGCAGGAAGGCGTGCACCTTCTCGTCGACGGCCTCGATGCGGGCCAGATGGGCCTCGGTGACCTCGACCGCGGTGAGCTCGCCGGAGGCGATCTTCGCTGCGGTCTCGGCCGCGGTGAGCTTGATGATCTGATCGCTCATGGCGGTTTACTCCTCCCCCAGGATCTGCGGCACCTTGAAACGCTGCTGCTCCTGGGCCGGGGCGCCGGAGAGCGCCTGCTCGGGGGTGAGCGAGGGACGGACCTCGTCGGCCCGCATGACGTTCGTCAGCGGGAGCGGGTGCGAGGTCGGCGGTACGTCTTGGTCGGCGACCTCGCTGACGCGGGCGACCGCGCCGATGATGTCGTCGAGCTGGCCCGCGAAGTGGTCGAGCTCTTCGGGCTTCAGCTCCAGACGCGCCAGCCGGGCGAGGTGGGCGACCTCCTCGCGCGTGATGCCAGGCATGCAGCGATCCTCTGGGGTGAGTGTGTGTGTTTGGGACCAATCCTATGGGGCGGGGCCCCATGCCCGTGAAACCCTCCGCCCTGAGCGCCCCGTGAGGGACGCGGGGAACTGCGCGCCCTGCCACGTCGGACCCGCGGCCGGCGTACGGCGGTGTTCAGGCGGAGGCTAGTCCTCCGCCGTACCCGTGGCCGCCGGCAAGGCTGCCGCCGGCCGCTGCCACCCCCGCGACCCCCGGGCGAGCAGCCACGCCGTGGTCTCGTCCGGCGGCATCGCTGCCGCGACCAGCCATCCCTGCACCGCGTCGCACCGCAGGTCCCGCAGCCGTTCCCACGTCTCGTCGTCCTCCACGCCCTCGGCGACGACGAGCAGGCCCAGCGAGTGGGCCAGGTCGATCGTGCAGCGCACGATCTCCGCGTCCTCCGTGTCGATGGCCAGCCGGGCCACGAAGGAGCGGTCGATCTTCAGCTCGCTCACCGGCAGCCGCCGCAGGTGCACCAGCGAGGAGTAGCCCGTGCCGAAGTCGTCGAGGGACATCTTGACGCCGTGGCCCGTCAGCGCGTTGAGGGTGTCGGCGGCCCGCGTGGGGTCCTCCAGCAGCACGTGCTCGGTGATCTCCAGTTGAAGCGCCCCCGCGGGCACCCCGTGCCGGGCCAGGCGCGCGGCGACGGAGCCGGCGAAGCCGGGGCTGTGGACGTCGCGCGGCGAGACGTTGACGGCGACCGGCACGAACAGCCCCTGGGAGCGCCACTCGGCGACCTGCCCGAGCGCGGTCTCCAGTACGTACTCGGTGAGCTGGGGCATCAGCCCCGACGACTCGGCTATCGCTATGAACTCGTCCGGGGGGACCCGCCCGCGCTCCGGATGCACCCACCGCACCAGCGCCTCGAGGCCGGAGACCTGGCCGTCGAAGCGGACCTTCGGCTGGTAGTGCAGCTCCACCTCGTGCGCGTCGAGGGCGCGGCGCAGGTCGCCCAGCAGCCCCAGCCGGTCGGGGGTGTTGGAGTCCCGCTTGGACTCGTACGCCTCGACGCCCGTGCGGTCCCGCTTGGCCTGGTACATCGCCACGTCCGCGCGCCGCAGCAGTCCTTCGGCGTCGGACGCGTGGTCCGGGAAGACGGCGACTCCCGCGCTCGCCTCCAGGACGAGGGTGAGCCCGTCGAGGTCGAGCGGGGAGCTGAGGGCCGCGACGAGTCCGCGGGCGGCGCGGGTCGCGGACGTGGTGGAGTCCGCGACGGGCAGTAACACGGCGAACTCGTCGCCGCCGAGCCGCGCGGCCTCCGCCCCGCGCGGCAGGGCCGCTCTCAGCCGGTCGGCGATCTGCAGCAGCAGCCGGTCGCCGGCGAGATGGCCGAGGGTGTCGTTGACCGACCGGAAGCGGTCGAGGTCGATGAGCATGAGCGCGGCGCGGGAGCCGGCCCGCTCGGCGTCGTCCAGCGCGGTCCAGATGCGCTCCTGGAGCCACTGCCGGTTGGGCAGTCCGGTCAGCGGGTCGCGCAGCTGCTCCTCGGCCCGTGCGCGGGCTATCCACAGGGTGGAGTCGAGGGCGATCAGCGGGATGGCGAACAGCGGCAGCAGGACGGGTTTGGCGTCGGCGACCACGCACACGAGCGGGGCGATGCCGAGCAGGGCCACCGCGACGAGTCCTTGGCGGACCAGGGCGGTGCGGGCGACGGTGGGCAGGCCCGAGCGGGGGGTGTGCAACCACCACAACAGGGTGCGGGTGACCGCGAGATAGGCGGCGGCGACGAGCACCACCCCGGGACCGGTGTAGAGGGTCCAGGTGTCGGGGGTGGACGGCGACTCGACGGACGGCACGGTGCCGAACGCGGCCAGGACGAGCGCTCCGGCGCCGATGCCGAGCAGGTCGACCGCGCCGTGCAGCACGCCCTGCCGCCAGCGGCCCCGGCGGGCTACGCCGACCAGCACGACGACGGTGAGACTGACCATGCCGGCCGGGACCCAGCCGTAGAGGAGCAGCACGGCGAGGGTGAGGGCCGCGCCGGAGCCGGTGCCGCCCCACCAGCGGGACCGGCCCAGCATCACCAGGTGGCCGACGATGATGCCGGTGAGCACGGCCAGCGACCAGCCGACCGTGCCGGACGGGAAGAGGGCGTGTCCGCCGGTGAAGGCGTGCAGGAAGCCGGCGCCGAGCACGAAGCCGGCCGCCGCGACGACCGCGGTGGGCAACGCGGGCCAGGCCGGGTGGCGTTCGGTCTCCGCCGTGGGCTCTGAGATGCCGTGCCCGCCGGCTGGGCGTGCCGCGCCGGCGTCGCGCGCGTCCGCGGCGCCCGCCCCGGTGCGCCCCCGCGCGTCCGGTCGCTCCGCCGGCCGCCCGTCCTCACGGCCGCGCCGCCGGACGACCGCCAGGCGGCGCAGGCGCAGCCGTGAGCCCGGGGCGGCGCTCTCGGTCGGTTCCATTCCCGTCCCTCTCACAGCCGGCGGTGCCCACGCCACGCGGCCCGATGCCCGACATCCCTCAGCGGCTCCGCCGTGGAAAGCCCTTCCCCGGACCCGTCACGGGTACGGGGGTTGCCCCGACCGCAACTGGGCACGGCGGGCGCACATCTCAACAGTAGGCCGCGGAAGGCTTGTACGGGCACCGGTCGCCGACGGTTGCCCGAATGCGCCCCAGCCACCCGTATGCATCTGGTATGCGCCGATCGGGGAGGCTTCAACCGTTACTCCTCGGCCGAAAGGGCGGCCTCGGCCGCGGCGTCGGGCCCCTCCTCCAACAGGACCTGGAAACCGTCCTCGTTCAGAACCGGCACCTTCAACTGCACCGCTTTGTCGTATTTCGACCCCGGGTTGTCACCCACGACGACGAACGAGGTCTTCTTGGACACCGATCCGGTCACCTTCGCGCCCCGGTTCTGCAGCGCCTCTTTCGCGCCATCCCGCGTGAAGTTCTCCAGGGTTCCGGTCACCACGACCGTGAGTCCTTCGAGCGGACGAGGGCCCTCGTCCTCGCCGGAGCGCTCGTCCTCCATGCGGACCCCGGCCGCCTTCCACTTGCGGATGATCTCCCGGTGCCAGTCCGCGGCGAACCATTCCTTGAGGGAGGCGGCGATGGTCGGGCCGACGCCCTCGGTGGCCGACAGCTCCTCCTCGGTGGCCTGCTCGATGCGGTCGACGGAGCGGAACTCGCGGGCCAGCGCCTCCGCCGCGACCGGGCCGACATGGCGGATCGACAGGGCGGTGAGCACCCGGGCCAGCGGGCGTTCCTTGGCGGCCTCGATGTTCTTCAGCATCGCCAGGGCGTTCTTCTTCGGTTCGCCCTGCTGGTTGGCGAAGACGGTGACGACCTTCTCCTCGCCGGTCTTCGGGTCCCGCTTGGGCAGTCCGCTGTCCTGGTCGAGGACGTACGCCTTGATGGGCAGCAGCTGCTCGACGGTGAGGGCGAAGAGGTCTCCCTCGTCCTTCAGCGGCGGCTCGTCCGGCTCCAGCGGGCTGGTGAGGGCCGTGGCGGCGACGTACCCGAAGTGCTCGATGTCCAGCGCCTTGCGTCCGGCGAGGTAGAACAGCCTCTCGCGCAACTGGGCGGGGCAGGCGCGGGCGTTGGGGCAGCGCAGGTCGACGTCGCCCTCCTTCATGGGCCTGAGCGGGGTGCCGCACTCGGGGCACTCGGACGGCATCACGAACTCCCGCTCGCTGCCGTCGCGCAGGTCGGCCACCGGGCCGAGGATCTCCGGGATGACGTCGCCGGCCTTGCGCAGGACCACCGTGTCGCCGATGAGGACGCCCTTGGCCTTCACCACGTCCTGGTTGTGCAGCGTGGCGAACTCGACCTCCGAGCCGGCCACCGTCACCGGCTCGACCTGCGCGTACGGCGTGACCCGCCCGGTGCGGCCGACGCCCACCCGGATGTTCACCAGCTTGGTGTTGACCTCCTCCGGCGCGTACTTGTACGCGATGGCCCAGCGCGGGGCGCGCGAGGTGGTGCCGAGGCGTCCCTGGAGGGGGATCTCGTCGAGCTTGACCACGACGCCGTCGATCTCGTGGGCCACGGAGTGGCGGTTCTCGCCGTAGTACGCGATGAACTCGCGCACGCCCTCCAGGCCGTCGACCACCCGGTTGTGCGGGGAGGTCGGCAGTCCCCACTCCTTCAGCAGGTCGTAGCCCTGGGAGAGCCGGGTCAGGCCCTTGTAGCCCTCGAGCACGCCGATGCCGTGCACCACCATGTGCAGCGGACGGGTGGCGGTGACCCGCGGGTCCTTCTGGCGCAGCGAACCGGCCGCCGCGTTGCGCGGGTTGGCGAACGGCTTGTCGCCGGCCTCCACCAGCCGGGCGTTGAGCTCCTGGAACTTCTCCATCGGGAAGTAGACCTCGCCGCGGATCTCCACGACGTCGGGCACCTTGTCGCCCTTGAGGCGGTCCGGGATCTCGGCGATGGTGCGGACGTTGGGCGTGATGTCCTCGCCCGTGCGGCCGTCGCCGCGGGTCGCCGCCCGGACCAGCCGGCCGCGCTCGTAGGTGAGGTTGACCGCCAGGCCGTCGACCTTCAGCTCGCACAGGAAGTGGTAGGTCTGGTCGCCCAGTTCGCGGTGGATTCGGTCGGCCCAGGCGGCGAGGTCCTCGTCGTTGAACGTGTTGTCCAGGGAGAGCATCCGGGAGCGGTGCTCGACGGAGGTGAACTCCGTCTCGTAGGCCCCGGCGACCTTCTGGGTCGGCGACTCCGGCGTGCGCAGCTCCGGATAGCGTTCCTCCAGCTGCTCGAGCTGCCGCAGCAGGCGGTCGAACTCGGCGTCGCTGATCACGGGCGCGTCGTTCACGTAGTACCGGAAGCGGTGCTCCTCGATCTGCTCGGCGAGCGTGGCGTGCTGCTCCCGCGCTTGTGCGGGCACGCTCGTCGTCTCCGCTTGCTTGTCGCCGGCCACCGTGTGTCCTCCCGTTACTCAGGGTTGTCCGCGAGGGATCTCGCCGCCCGGACGCAGTGGGCGTAGGCCGATCGCGCGTACCCGGGGGACGCCCCCGCGAGTCCGCACGCCGGGGTGACCGTGACCGCCTCCGGAAGAAGTCCCGGCCGCAGCCCCAGCCTGCGCCAGAGCGTCCTGACACCCATGACGCTACCGGCAGGGTCCGACAATGGAGCGTCCGCTCCGGGGACGACACCGGCGAACAGGCGGGTGCCGCCCTCGACCGCCTCCCCGATCGCCTCGTCGTCACGCTCGGTGAGGAGAGAGAAATCGAACGAGATGCCCGCCACGCCCGCCCTGCGCAGCAGGGCGAACGGGACGTCCGGGGCGCACGAGTGGACCACGACCGGCCCGCCGTCGTGCACGCCGACCACGTCACGCAGGGTCCCCTCGACGGTCTGGCGGTCGACCGCGCGGTGGGTGCGGTAGCCGCTGGCCGTCTTCACCTGACCGCGCAGGACGGCGGTGAGGGACGGTTCGTCGAGCTGGAGGACGAGCCGCGCGCCGGGGACGCGGCGGCGCACCTCCTCGAGGTGCAGGCGCAGGCCCTCGGCGAGGGAGGCGGCGAGGTCGCGGCAGGCGCCGGGGTCGGAGAGGGCCGCCTCGCCGTTCTTCAGTTCCAGGGCCGCGGCGAGGGTCCAGGGGCCCACCGCCTGCACCTTGAGGAGCCCTTCGTAGCCCTGGGTGAACTCCTCCAGCGCGTCCAGGTCCTCGCCCAGCCAGGAGCGGGCACGGCGGGTGTCCCGGCCCGGACGGTCACCGATCCGCCAGCCGCTGGGCTCCACGCGCGCGTAGAGCTCGACGAGCAGGCCGGCGGTGCGGCCGATCATGTCGGCGCCGGGGCCGCGTGCGGGGAGCTCGGGGAGGTGGGGGAAGTCCTCGAAGCTGCCTGTGGCCGCCTTGGCGGCCTCTCTCGCGTCTGTGCCGGGGAGGGAGCCGATGCCGGTGGCGGGCGGGAAGTGAAGGGTGTCGTTCACACCGGAAGCGTACGCAGTGCGGGGCGGGGGGTTCTCGCCCCGCCGCCCCTTACCGTCCCGTCCCCTGGGGCTGCGCCCCCAGACCCCCTTTCGGCCCGTCAGCGCCCTGGCCGGACCGTCAGGTCGTTCACTTCCGCGTCCCTCGGGAGGTCCAGCGACATGACGATCGCCGTGGCGACCGACTCGGGGTCGATCCACTTCGACGGGTCGTAGTCCTTGCCCTCCTGCTGGTGGACCTTGGCCTGCATGGGGCTGGCGGTGCGGCCCGGGTAGACCGACGTGACGCGGACGCCGCTCGCGTGCTCCTCCGCGCGGAGCGAGTCGGCGAGGGCCTTCAGGCCGTGCTTGGAGGCCGCGTAGGCGGACCAGTCGGCGTGGGCGGCGAGGCCGGCGCCGGAGTTGACGAAGATCACGTGGCCGCGGCTCGCGCGGAGCTGGGGCAGAAGGTGGCGGGTCAGTTCGGCGGGGGCGACGAGGTTGACGTTGAGCTGGTGGCGCCAGCTCTTCGGGGTGAGGTCGCCGACGCGGCCCAGGTCGACGACGCCCGCGACGTGCAGCAGCGAGTCCACCCGGTCGGGCAGCGACTGGTGGGAGAACGCCCAGCTGAGCCGGTCCGGGTCGGCCAGGTCGCCGACCAGGGTGCGGGCACCGGGGAACTCGGCGGCCAGCTCCTTGGCGCGGCCGGCGTCGCGCGCGTGGAGCACGAGGTCGTCCCCGCGCGCGTGGAGGCGGCGCGCGACGGCGGCGCCGATGCCGGAGCCGGCTCCGGTGATCACATGTGTAGCCATGACCGCCATGCTCGCATCACCGCTCGGTCAGGCGACGCCCAGGCTCTCCTCCAGGTAGGCCAGCGCGCCGACCGGCTCCTCGGCGAAGAAGACCAGCTCGGTGAGCGGGCGGGGCAGGAAGCCCTCGTCCTCCATGCGGCGGAACTGCTCCTTGAGGCCGTCGTAGAAGCCCGCGGTGTTGAGCAGCACCACCGGCTTCTCGGTGTGACCGTGCTTCTTCAGCTCCAGGATCTCGGTCGCCTCGTCCAGCGTTCCCGTGCCGCCGACCATGACGACCACCGCGTCGGCCTTCTCCAGGAGGAGCCGCTTGCGCTCGGCGAGGTCCTTGGCGACCACCATCTCGTCGACGCCGGGGCGTGCCTTCGCCGCGAGGAACTCCACCGAGACGCCGAGGAGCCGTCCGCCGGCCTCCTCCACCCCGTCGGCGACGACCTTCATCAGGCCGACGTCCGAGCCGCCCCAGACCAGGGTGTGCCCGCCCTTGCCGAGAAGGCGCGCGAACTCCCGCGCGGGGCGTGTGTAGCGGTCGTCGAGGTCGGCGGCGGAGAGGAAGACACAGATGTTCACGGGCGTCAGCCTACGCCCGGGAAGAAGGCCGCCCCGAGGGGCGCTGTACGGGGTGGACCGAACGACGAGGAGGACGCCGTGACCACAGGCCATCGCATCACCGTCGAGCCCGGCGACCGGCACGTGCGCGTGGTGCGCGACGGACGCGTGCTGGCGGAGAGCGACCGGGCGCTGGTGCTGCACGAGACGGGCTGCCCCGCGCGCTGGTACATCCCGCCGGAGGACGTGCGGCTCGATCTGCTGACACCGTCCGCGACGCACACGCACTGCCCGTTCAAGGGGACCGCGTCGTACTGGTCGCTGCCGGACGCCCCCGACCTGGTGTGGTCGTACCCCGACCCGAAGCCGGCGGTGGCGCCGATCAAGGACCACCTGTGTTTCTACGACACGGAAGTGGACTGACCGCGCGCAGGAGGTGTGATCGGCGGACGCGCCGCCCGCCTCACCGACGATTCCCGTGCCGTGCGGCAGTCTGGTGAGACATGGACCAGAACATCTCCTCGCGCGACGGCACCTCCCTCGCCTACGAGAGCGCCGGGCGCGGCTCCACGATCGTCCTCGTCAGCGGCGCGATGTCGACGGGCGCCACGGTGGCGCCGCTGGCCGCCCCGCTCTCGGAGCGGTTCCGGGTGGTGGTCTACGACCGCCGCGGCCGGGGCGCGAGCGGTGACACGCCGCCGTACGCGGTGGAGCGCGAGGTGGAGGACCTGGCGGCGCTGATCGAGGCGGCGGGCGGCGAGGCGGGGCTGTACGGCGTCTCCTCGGGCGGCGCGCTGGCGCTGCGGGCGGCGGCGAGCGGGCTGCCGGTCCGGCAGGTCGCGGTGTACGAGACGCCGTACGCGATGTCCGAGGAACATCTCGCGGAGCGCGCCCGGTACACCGAGCGGCTGACCGCGGCTCTGGAGGAGGGGCGGCGGGGCGACGCGGTGGAACTCTTCCTCCAGCTGACCGGGCTGGACGACGCGGTGATCGACAGCGCGCGGCAGTCGCCGATGTGGGCCGGGATGGAGGCGCTGGCGCCGAGTCTGGCGTACGACGACGCCGTGATGGGCGACGGGAGCGTGCCGCGGGAGACGTTGGCGTCGATCGGGGTGCCGGTGCTGTCGATCGCGGGCGACGCGAGTCCGGCGTGGATGCGTCGGGCGGCGAAGGCGATCGCGGAGTCGGTCCCCCGGGGCGCGTACCGCACCCTGGGGGGCCAGACCCACATGGCCGAACCGGACGTTCTGGCGCCGGTGCTGGCGGAGTTCTTCGCCCGGTGATCCGGGTGACCGGCCGGGGCGGGACCGCTCAGGCCACTCCCGCCGTGGCCCGCTCCGTGGAGGCGATGGTCGCCGAGCCCACCACGCGCGTGCCGTCGTAGAGCACGACCGCCTGGCCGGGGGCGACGCCGCGGACCGGCTGGGCGAAGCGCACGCGCAGCTCCTCGCCGACGAGTTCGGCGGTCACCGGGGTCTCGTCGCCGTGGGCGCGCAGCTGGGCGGTGTAGGCGCCGGGGCCGGTGGGGGCGGCGCCGCACCAGCGGGGGCGGATGGCCGTGAGGGCGCCGACGTCCAGGGAGGCGGCGGGACCGACGGTGACGGTGTTGTCCACCGGGGAGATGTCGAGGACGTAGCGCGGCTTGCCGTCGGGGGCGGGGGTGCCGATGCGCAGGCCCTTGCGCTGGCCGATGGTGAAGCCGTAAGCGCCCTCGTGGGTGCCGATCTTGGCGCCGGACTCGTCGACGATGTCGCCCTCGGCCCTGCCGAGCCGCTTGGCGAGGAAGCCCTGGGTGTCGCCGTCGGCGATGAAGCAGATGTCGTGCGAGTCGGGCTTCTTGGCGACGGCGAGTCCGCGGCGCTCGGCCTCCGCGCGGATCTCCTCCTTGATGGTGACCGTGTCGCCGAGGGGGAACATGGCGTGGGCGAGCTGGCGGTCGTCGAGCACGCCGAGGACGTAGCTCTGGTCCTTGGCCATGTCGGAGGCACGGTGCAGTTCGCGGGTGCCGTCCTCGCGGAGGACCACCTTGGCGTAGTGGCCGGTGCAGACGGCGTCGAAGCCGAGCGCGAGCGCCTTGTCGAGCAGCGCGGCGAACTTGATCTTCTCGTTGCAGCGCAGGCAGGGGTTGGGGGTGCGGCCGGCCTCGTACTCGGCGACGAAGTCCTCGACGACGTCCTCGCGGAAGCGGTCGGCGAGGTCCCACACGTAGAAGGGGATGCCGATGACGTCGGCGGCGCGGCGGGCGTCCCGGGAGTCCTCGATGGTGCAGCAGCCCCGCGCGCCCGTGCGGAACGACTGGGGGTTCGCGGAGAGCGCGAGGTGGACGCCGGTCACGTCGTGACCCGCTTCGGCGGCACGGGCGGCGGCGACGGCGGAGTCGACGCCTCCGGACATGGCGGCCAGGACGCGGAGGGGGCGGGTGCGCTGCGGGGTGTCAGTCATAGCCCTTCCAGGGTACGGGGGCGCGGGAACCACGGCCGCCGGATATGCGTTCACGATCACATGGGGGCCAAGGGAGCATCCGAGGACGGCGACCGGCGCATCGGGCGGCGCGCCCTGATCGTGGGCGGGCTCGCGGCAGCGGCCGGGACGGCGGCGCTGGCGCGCGACGAACTGGCGCGGCTGTGGTGGCGGCTGCCCGGGATCGACAAGCCGCGCACGCCGGGCGAGGTCGACTTCGCGGGCGCCCGGTGGGTGGCGGCCTCGGACGCCAACTGGCGCGGCGCGGACCGGCCGGACGACTTCCACATCGACATGGTGGTCGTGCATGTCACGCAGGGCAGCCTGGACAGCGCGGTGCGGGCGTTCCAGAACCCGGGCCACAAGGCGGCGGCGCACTACATCGTCGGCAAGGACGGCCGGGTCACGCAGATGATCCGCGAGCTGGACGTGGCGTACCACGCGGGCAACCGGGACTACAACGAGCGCAGCATCGGCATCGAGCACGAGGGCTTCGTGGACCGTCCGGAGGACTTCACGGACGAGATGTACGCGGCCTCGGCCCGCCTGACGGCCCGCATATGCGCGCGCTACGAGATACCGGTGGACCGGAAGCACATCATCGGCCACGTCGAGGTGCCGGGCACGGACCACACGGATCCTGGCCCCCACTGGGACTGGGACCGCTACCTCAACCTGGTCCGCCGCGCGGGGACGGCCCGGGCCGAGGACAGACGCTCGGCGGTCCCGGCGGGGGGCTCGGGGAGCCCCACGCCGGGTTCGTAGCCGCCCGGGGACCCCGGAACCCCCTCAGCTCAGGCCCGCCGCACGCGCGCGCTCGACCGCCGGGCCGATGGCCTTGGCGAGGGCCTTGACGTCGGCGTCCGTGGAGGTGTGGCCGAGGGAGAAGCGGAGGGTGCCTCGGGCGAGGTCGGGGTCGGTGCCGGTGGCGAGGAGGACGTGGCTGGGCTGGGCGACGCCGGCGGTGCAGGCGGAGCCGGTGGAGCACTCGATGCCCTGGGCGTCCAGGAGGAGCAGCAGGGAGTCGCCCTCGCAGCCGGGGAAGGTGAAGTGGGCGTTGGCGGGGAGGCGTCCGCCGGGGGCGGGGTCGCCGCCCAGGATCGCGTCCGGGACGGCCTCGAGGACGGCGGCGACCAGGTCGTCGCGGAGGCGTCCGATCTCCAGAGCGAACCGCTCCCGCTCCTCGGCGGCGATCCGTCCGGCGACGGCGAAGGAGGCGATCGCCGGCACGTCGAGGGTGCCGGAGCGGACGTGGCGTTCCTGGCCGCCGCCGTGCAGCACGGGCACGGGCGTGTGCTCGCGGCCCAGGACCAGGGCTCCGATGCCGTACGGGCCGCCGATCTTGTGGCCGGAGACGGTCATGGCGGCGAGACCGGACGCGGCGAAGTCCACCGGGACCTGTCCGAAGGCCTGAACCGCGTCGGAGTGCAGGGGAATGCCGAACTCGGCGGCGACGGCGGCGAGTTCGGCGACCGGCAGGATCGTCCCGATCTCGTTGTTGGCCCACATCACGGTGGCGAGGGCGATGTCGTCGGGGTTGCGGGCGACGGCCTCGCGCAGGGCCTCGGGGTGTACCCGGCCGTGGGCGTCGACGGGGAGGTACTCGACGGTGGCGCCCTCGTGGGTGGCGAGCCAGTCGACGGCGTCGAGGACGGCGTGGTGTTCGACGGGGCTGGCGAGGACCCGGGTGCGGGCCGGGTCGGCGTCGCGGCGCGCCCAGTACAGGCCCTTCACGGCGAGGTTGTCGGCCTCCGTGCCGCCCGAGGTGAAGACGATCTCGCTGGGGCGGGCGCCGAGGGCCTCGGCGAGGGTCTCGCGGGCCTCCTCGACGGTGCGCCGGGCGCGGCGGCCGGCCGCGTGCAGGGAGGAGGCGTTGCCGGTGACGCCCAGGTGCGCGGTGAGCGCCTCGACCGCCTCGGGCAGCATCGGGGTGGTCGCGGCGTGGTCGAGGTAAGCCATGGTGGGGCCGATTCTACGGGGCCCGGTGCATGAGCCACGGATCCCGGTGGCCGGGATGTGACGCCCGTACGGCCGGTGCGGCGGGTCCGCTCGTCAGAAGCTCCACGAGATCGTGCCGTCCGCCTGCATGAACACGGCGAGGACGACGAGGTCGGCGATGCCGAGGCCCAGGCCGAGCAGGGCGCGGCCGCGGCGGGCGGTGCCCCGCCACAGGGCGACGGACGCCAGCACGATGGCGCTCGGGCCGAGGAAGACGTTGAGGACGAGCAGGCCGAGCAGGCCCAGGACGAACGAGGCGACGGCCATGCCGTCGGTGTCACGGATTCCGGTGCGGCGGCCGGCCGGTGCGGTGAGCTGCATGGTGATCGGACTCCTGCGGTCGGAGGGTGGTCGGTCGGACGGCGCGGGTCAGTGCGCGGAGGTGCCGCGGTCGCGGCCCTGGAGCTCGCGCAGGGCGAAGACGCCGAGCCAGACGGCGATGACGGCGCCGACAACGAGGGAGAAGGTGAGCGGCGCGTGCGCGACGGCGCCGAGGACGACGCCCAGCAGCAGCAGCGCGGCGACGAGGAACAGCATGAGTCGGACCCCCAAGTTTGGGTGAACGGTTGTAGAAACACTTGTTCACTGACTTCCCAGTCTAGCGGCCCTTCTCACTTTTCAATTTGGGAGAACAGTTGTTAACTGCATGGTATGAGTCACACGTCCGGCATCCGGCAGGCCCAGAAGCAGAAGACCCGGCAGGCGCTCCTCGACGCGGCGCTCGAGCTGCTGGAGGGCCAGAGCCTGAGCAGCCTGGGCCTGCGTGAGGTCACGCGCGCCGCCGGGATCGCCCCGACCGCGTTCTACCGGCACTTCCGGTCGGTCGAGGACCTGGGCGTGGCGCTGGTCGAGGAGGCCCTGGGCAGCCTGCATCCGATGATCCGGACGACGGTGTCCCCGGCCGGCGAGGGCGAGGAACGCATCGCGCGCGCCATCGAGCTGATCGCCGGTCATGTGGACGCGCACCCGGCCCATGTGAGGTTCATCGCCCGTGAACGGCACGGCGGGGTACGTCGGGTCCGCGAGGCGATACAGGAGCAGCTGGCCCGGTTCACGGCGGAGGTCGGGGAGGCGCTGGCCGGGGACGCGGAGTCGGCGGGCTGGAGCGAGGAGGACCTGCTGATGCTGGCCCAGCTCTACGTGGACCAGATGCTGATCACCGCCTCGCTCTTCCTGGAGGCGCCGGCGAGTTCGCCCGGGGCCCGGGAGCGGGTGTCGAAGGTGGCGTCGCGTCAGCTGCGGCTGATTCATGTGGGGCGGCAGCACTGGCTCGAGGGGACGGACGCGGCCGGGGGCCGGTGACACGGCAAGGGGCGGTGCGGGGTCACCTGCGCCCCCGCACCGCCCCTTGCCGGCGTTCCGGCGGCTCAGCCCAGCCGCACGCGCGCCAGCTGGCGGGACTGCGCGACGAGACGGTCGGCGCTGTCCCAGACCTCGGCGTCCTCCTCCAGGAAGCCGCCCGCGAGGTTGCGGGTGGTGATGGACACACGCAGCGGCCCCGGCGCGGGGCGGCAGCGCACATGGACGGTCAGCTCGACCGTGGGCACCCAGCCGGTCAGCCCCATCTCGAAGGCGGTCGGCGGCAGCGCGTCCACCGCGAGCAGCAGCGCCAGCGGGTCGGGGTCACGGCCGTCGGCGAGACCGAACCAGGCGCGCATCTCGCCCTTGCCGGACGGCTGTCCGAGGGCCCAGCCGAGGGTCGACGGGTCGAGCTTCAGCATCAGCCGGCCGGCGATCTCGGAGCTTCCGTCGACCGGGGCGGGGCCGTCCTCGGGGCCGAAGCACTGGTCCATCGGCGGCAGCGCGGGCGGTACGGCGGTCGTGCGGACGTCGTCGGGGAGGGCGTCCAGGTCGCCGTAGGAGGCGAGGACGCGGATGCGCTCCACCTCGTTGCCCTGCTCGTCGCGCTGGAAGAGGGACGCCTGGCCGGTGGAGAGCGTGCGCCCGGTGCGGACGGTCTCGGTGCGGACGACCGCCGGGCCGGGCTGGGAGGCGGTCAGGTAGTGCGCGGAGACCGTGAACGGGTCGGGGTGCGGCAGCGCGTCCGCGAGCGCGCGGCCCAGGACGGCCAGCAGGTACCCGCCGTTGACGGCGTTGATGATCGTCCAGCCGGCGGAGAGGTCGATGTCGTAGACACCGGGTTCCCGCGCGGTGAGCGCGGTGTCGCGGTCGAACTCACTGTCACCGATGACGGCCCGGGTGGCCTGGGCGGAGGCTGCTTCTGGCATGGGTGAACAGTACAAGAAGATAATACTAAGCGGTAGCTTTGTTCACCGTGATCACGCCGGAGGCTGCTCCTCCGTCACCGTCGAACGGCGGTGCCAGGCACGGGGCGCACGCCAGTGGTAGCGCATCGCCAGCAGCCGCAGCACGAAGGCGGTGACGGCCGCGGTGGTGCTGGTCACCGGGTTCAGCACGTCGAAGCGCAGACAGAGGGCGACCATGGCCGCGCCGACGATCGCGGGCACCGCGTACAGGTCGCGGTCCCAGCGCAGCAGCGAGGGCACCTCGTTGGCGAGCACGTCCCGCAGCACACCGCCGCCGACCGCCGTGGCCAGGCCCAGACAGGCGGACGCGGTGAGGCCGAGCCCGTAGTCGTACGCCTTGGTCGTGCCGACGACGCAGAAGAGGCCGAGCCCCGCCGCGTCGAAGACGTTGACGGCGACCTGGATGCGCTCGACGTGCGGATGCAGGAAGAAGACGAGGACGGTGGCCAGCAGCGGGGTGACGAAGTACCCGAGATCCGTGAAGGCGGCGGGCGGGACGGCGCCGATGATCAGGTCGCGGAAGAGACCGCCGCCGAGGGCGGTGATCTCGGACAGCACGGCGATCCCGAACACGTCGAAGTTCTTCCGGACGGCCAGCAGGGCCCCGGAGATGGCGAAGACGAAGATGCCGATCAGATCGAGCGTGTGCAGGACGGACGGGCTGAACAGTTGCTGAAGCACTTGCATATTGTGGCGTAGAAAGAAGCCCTCGCCTTGCAAAGCAAGGCGAGGGCTTCTTTCGGGTGCCGATCAGACAGCCTTCTCGGGCTCCTCGGAGGCCTTGGCCTCGTCGGCCGCGACGGCTTCGTCGGCCTCGTCGGCAGCCTCGGGCTTCGGGGAAGCCTTGGCCTCGGCGGCCTTCTCCGCCTTGCCCTCGGCCTTGGCGGGCTCCTCGGCCGTGGCCGCCTTGTCCTCGGCCTCGACGGCCTTCTCCGCCGGCTTCTCCGCCTGGGCCGGGATCTTCGCCGGAGTCTCGGCCGCCGGAGCGTCGGCCTCCGCAGCCTCGGCCTCCGGCGTGTCCTCCGTCGGGTTGTCCTCCACGCCCTCGCGGGTCGCCGAGACCACCTCGCCCTTGGTCAGCCGGAGCTTCCCGGACGCGATGTCCTCCGCGTAGTGGCACGCCACCCGGTGGCCGCCGCCGACGTCCCGCAGCTCGGGGCGCTCGGTCGCGCAGCGCTCGGCCTGGGCCCACGGGCAGCGCGTGTGGAAACGGCAGCCGCTCGGCGGGTTGGCCGGCGAGGGCAGGTCACCGGTGAGCAGGATCCGCTCGCGCTTGTCCTCCACCTCCGGGTCCGGCACCGGCACGGCCGACATCAGGGCCTTGGTGTACGGGTGCTTCGGCTCGGCGTAGAGCGCGTCGCTCGGCGCCTCCTCGACCAGCGAGCCCAGGTACATCACGCCGATGGTGTCGGAGATGTGCCGGACCACCGCGAGGTCGTGGGCGATCACCACGTAGGTCAGGCCGAGTTCCTCCTGGAGCTCCTCCAGCAGGTTGATGACCTGGGCCTGGACCGACACGTCGAGCGCGGAGACCGGCTCGTCGCAGATGATCACGTCCGGTTCGAGGACGAGGGCGCGGGCGATGCCGATGCGCTGCCGCTGGCCGCCGGAGAACTCGTGCGGGTAGCGGGCGAGCGCGTTGGAGGGGAGGCCGACCTTGTCGAGGATGGCCTTGATCTTCTCCCGGCGCTCCTCCTGGTCCTTGCCGATGCCGTGGGCGATCATGCCCTCGGACAGGATCGACTCGATGTTCTGCCGCGGGTTGAGCGAGCCCAGCGGGTCCTGGAAGACCATCTGGAGCCGGCGCCGGAAGCGGCGCATCTCCTCGCCGGGCAGCTTCGCCAGGTCGGTGCCGTCGAGGACGACGGAGCCCTCGGTGATGTCCACCAGCCGCAGCACCGACCGCCCGAGGGTGGTCTTGCCGCAGCCGGACTCGCCGACCAGACCGTAGGTCTCGCCGGCCTCGACCTTCAGCGACACCCCGTCCACGGCGTACACATGGCCGACCGTGCGGTCGAACAGGAGGCCCTTCTTGATGGGGAAGTGGACCTTGACGCCGTCCAGTTCGAGCAGGCTCATGCGGGGACCTCCTCGGCCTTCGCGTCGTCGAGTACGGGGTTGACGCACCGCACCTGGTGACCGGCCGCGCGGGGCTCGCCGAGCTGCGGGGTGCCGGACAGGCAGCCCATCTCGTACCGGTCGCAGCGGGGCGCGAAGGCGCAGCCGTCGGCCCAGGCGATGCGGTCGTTGATCGAGCCGCGGATGGGGTTGAGCGGCTCGCCCCGGGGCGCGTCGAGCCTCGGGATGGAGCCCAGCAGTCCGTGCGCGTAGGGGTGGGTGGGGTGGGCGAACAGCTCGCGGCGCCCGGCGGACTCCACGACCTTGCCCGCGTAGAGCACGTTGACCTGGTCGCAGAGACCGGCGACCACGCCGAGGTCGTGGGTGATCATCAGCAGGGCGGTGCCCTCCTGGTCCACGAGCTCCTTGAGCAGTTCCAGGATCTGCGCCTGGATCGTCACGTCGAGCGCCGTGGTGGGCTCGTCGGCGATGAGCAGGCGCGGGGCGCAGGCCACCGCCATGGCGATCAGCGCGCGCTGGCGCATACCGCCGGACAGCTGGTGCGGGTACTCCTTGAGCCGCCGGGTCGGGTCGGGGATGCCGACCCGGTCCAGCAGGTGGGCGGCCTCCTTGCGGGCGGCCTCGCCCTTCATCCCGCGGTGGCGCTCCAGGATCTCGGTGACCTGCACGCCGATCGGGACGACCGGGTTCAGCGAGGACAGCGGATCCTGGAAGATCATCGCCATCTCGCTGCCGCGCAGGTCGCGGCGGGCGGACGGGCTCATCGTGAACAGGTCCGTGCCGTCGAACTCGGCACGGCCGCCGATGGTGAGACCCTTCGCGGGCAGCAGGCCCATCAGGGCCAGGGAGGTGACGGACTTGCCGCAGCCGGACTCGCCGACCAGGCCCACGACCTGGCCCTGGTCGACCTCGAAGGAGACGCCGTCGACCGCCCGGGACGCCTTGCGGCCGCGGCCGCCGAAGGTGACGGTCAGTTCGTCGACAGTGAGCAGAGACATGGTGGTTCAGCCCCTCAGCTTCGGGTCGAGGGCTTCCCGCATGGCCTCGCCGAGGAGGGTGAAGCCGAGGGCGGTGATGATGATGCCGACGGCGGGGTAGACCGCCATCATCGGCGCGTTGTCGAAGAAGCGCTGCGCCTGGGCGAGCATGACGCCCCACTCGGGGATCGCCGGGTCGGGGTTGCCGAGACCCAGGTAGGACAGTGCGGCCGCCTCGATGATCGCCGTGGCCAGGGAGAGCGTGGCCTGCACGATCACCGGGCTGAGCGAGTTCGGGATGATCTGCGAGGTCACGATGCGGCGCTTGCGCACGCCCAGCGACTGGGCGGCGAGCACGTAGTCCGCGCCGCCCTGGGCCAGCATCGAGCCGCGCAGCAGACGGGCGAACACCGGCACCTGGACCACACCCACCGCGATCATCACGGTGGTGAGGGACTGTCCCATGACGGCGGCGACGGACACCGCGAGCAGCAGCGACGGCAGTGCCAGCATCATGTCGATGAAGCGCATGATGACGGAGTCGACGCGCTTGCCCGCCTCGCCGCCGAGGGTCGCGGCCGCACCGGACAGACCGCCGATCAGGAAGCCGGCGACCAGGCCGATCAGGGTGGAGACGACACCGACGAGCAGGGTCTGGCGGGCGCCGACCAGCATGCGGGAGAACATGTCCCGGCCGAGGTGGTCGAGGCCGAACCAGTTCTCGCCGCGCGGGCCGACGAACTTGCCCTGGTTGGGGAAGACCTCGCCGCGCCAGGTCTGGGCGGTCGGCGCGTACGGGGTGAGGTACGGGCCGACGATCGCGATCACGACGAAGACGGCGATGATGACCGCGCCGATGATCGCCATCTTGCTGCTCTTGAGGCGGCGGAACGCCTCACGCCACAGGCTGGCGCCGGTGCTGGTCTCCTTGGTCGCGGTGAGTTCCGCGAGGCGCTGGATCTTGTCGGTCTTGGTGGCGACGCTCATGTCAGTGCACCCGCACTCTCGGGTCGATGAGGCTGTACGCCAGGTCCACCAGCAGGTTGATCAGGACGTACACCATCGCGATGAACATGATGAACCCGACGAGCACGGGGTAGTCGCGGCCGTCGATCGCGGTCCGGATGAAGGAACCGATGCCTCCGAAGGAGAACACCGACTCGGTCAGGACCGCGCCGGACAGCAGGGAGCCCGTGAGCAGGCCGACCGCGGTCACCACGGGGAGCATCGCGTTGCGCAGCACGTGCCGGCTGCGGACGACGCTGCGCTTGAGGCCCTTGGCCTCGGCGGTGCGCACGTAGTCCTCGTCCTGCACCTCGAGCACGCTGGCGCGGGTCATGCGGACGATGACCGCGAGCGGGATGGAGGCCAGGGCGACGGCGGGCAGGATCAGGTGCATGATCGCGTCCCAGGACGCGTCGAACTCCCCGGTGAGGATGCCGTCGAGGACGGCGAAGCCGGTCACATCCGTGGCGTTGATGCCGGTGTCCTGGCGGCCGTAGCTGGGGAAGATCCCGAGCTGCACGGCGAAGATGCCCTTGAGGATCAGCGCGAGGAAGAACACCGGGATACAGATGCCGACGAGCGAGCCGGAGACCGCGGTGACGTCGAGCCAGCCGCCGCGGTTGCGGGCGGCGAAGTAGCCGAGGGGGACGCCGACGGCCACCGCGATGAGGATCGCGAGGAGGGACAGTTCCACGGTCGCGGGGAAGCGCAGGACGAACTCGTCCCACACCGGCTGTCCGGTCTGGGTGGACGTGCCGAGATCGAGCTCGGCGATGCGCTTGAGGAAGCGCCAGTACTGGACGTAGACGGGCTGGTCCAGCCCGAGCGCACGGTTGATGCGCGCCACTTCGGCCTCGGTGGCCTTCTCCCCCAGGATCGCTGAGGCGGGTCCACCGGGCAGCCGGTCGAGCCACAGGAAGAGCAGAACCGACAGGCCGAGCAGCGTGGGTATGAGCTGGAGCAGTCTTCGTACGACGAGACGCAGCACCCCGCTTGCCCCTTTCTTGCGTGTTGTCTTACATGAACGGACCCGCCCGGCCGCCGAGTTGCGACGGCCGGGCGGACCCCCCCGTTATCGAATTCCTGCCGGTTCGCCTACTTGAAGGAGGCTTCGGCGAAGACTTCCTGCGTCAGCGGCGACACCTTCGGCGGGTTGACGTTCTTGCCGAAGGCGATGGCCGGCGGGGACGACGAGATCGGGACGCCGGGCAGGTAGTCCATGATGACCTCGTTGGCCTTCTGGTAGGCCGCGGTGCGCTCCTCGGCCTTGCCCATCTTCGAGCCGGCGTTCACCGCGTCGAAGACCCTCTTGTCCTTGAAGCCCCACTGCTTGTCGAACCCGGCGAACCAGGTGCCGATGAAGTTGTAGCCGTCGTTGAAGTCACCGGTCCAGCCGAGCATGTGCAGGGCGCAGGAGCCGGCCTCGGTGGCGTCCAGGTAGTCCGGGGCCCACTTCATGGCCTTCGGCTTGACCTTGATGCCGGCCTCCTCGAGGTCGGCCTTCATCAGCTCGAACAGGTCCTGCGGGGCAGGCATGTACGGGCGGGTGACCTCGGTCGGGTAGCAGAACTCGATCGTCAGGTTCTGCGCGCCGGCCTTCTTCAGCAGCTGCTTCGACTTGGCCGGGTCGTGCGGGTACTGCGTGACGTTCTTGGAGTAGCCCTGGATGGTGTCCGGCATGAACTGGTCGGCCACCTTGCCGCCCTCGGGCAGCTGGGTCTTGACCAGGTTCTCCTTGTCGATCGCCTGCGCGATCGCCTGGCGGACCTCCTTCTTCTTCAGGGCCGGGTTCGCCGTCTGGCTCATGCCCACGTAGAAGAGGTTGAAGACGCCACGGGTCGGGACGACGTAGCCCTCGTTCTCGAGGGTCTTGACGTCGGCCGGGGCCACGAGGTCGTAGCCGTCGATGTCACCGGCCTGGAGCGCCTGGCGGCGGCCCTCCTCGGTGTCGATCGTGCGGAAGACCAGGTTCTTGATCTTGGCCTTCTCGCCCCAGTAGTCGTCGAAGCGCTCGAGGGTGACTTCCTTGTTGCCCTTGTTCCACTTGACGATCTTGTACGGGCCGGTGCCGGCGACCGTGCCGGCCTCCTGGCTGTACTTGGGGTACGTGATGGCGTCGCCCTTGGCGGTCGCCTCCTGCTTCTCGTACTCCTTGATCGCCTTCGGCGAGTGGATGGCGAGGGCGTTCAGCGAGAAGCCGCCGGGGAGGTTCGCGGAGGGCTGCTTGACCTCGATGACGGCGGTGTGCTCGTCCTTCGCGGTGCAGCTCTTGTAGTTCGCCTCGGGCGTCTCCGGGTCCTCGTTCTTGGCGAACCCGCCCATGATGGTCTGCCAGTAGTAGGAGACCGCGCTCGACTGGTAGGTGCCCTTCCAGTTGAACCAGTGGTCGTAGTTGGCGCAGACCGCGGCGGCGTTGAACTCCTCGCCGTCGTGGAACTTCACGCCCTTGCGGAGGTTGAAGGTCCAGACGGTGCCCGCGTCGTTGCTCGACCAGGTCTCGGCGAGGCCGCCGACCAGCTTGGTGCCGCCCGACTCGTGCTCGAGGAGGGCCTCGAACGCCTGGCGGGTCACGCGGAAGGTTTCACCGTCACTCGCGAGGGCAGGGTCCAGGGATCCCGGGTCGCCTGCACCGGCGAACACGAAGGTGTCCTTCTTGCCGCCGCTCTCGTTGTCGCTGTCCCGCTCGCTGGCGCAGCCCGTGGCGATCAGACCGACCGCGACCGCGGCCGTGATCGCCCGAGCGGCTCGGGTCTTGAATATGCGCATACTGGGGCCACTCCGGGTCCGCTATGTGGATGCATCTTGACCGGCCGAACACTACAGACGTTCGCAGTGAGTCAGGAACAGTCCGGATAGCGGTGATACCTACCTGAGATCTGAACAGTCGACATAAGGGACTGTTCCGGCATCTTCGCGCGATGATTTAACACCGGGGACACAAACGAAGGTGCCTCAAGTGCCTTTCACAGGGCCTCGGATGACGTGATGGCGCGGTGAAACCGCAGGTGACAGGGGGTTAGTGACAGGTAGCTGATCGCATTCGACGGAATCTGACGCAAAATCAGCGGCGGCCGGGCCGGGACAGGACCCGCAGCGGCTCCCCTTGTCCACATGCTGGACACGGTGACGCTGCGTCACCACGCGCGAGACCCCCGGCGGCCGAGGTGCCGTGCCGGGGGCCTCGGGAAGACGTACCGGTCAGAGGCGGTGTGCGGGCGGGTAGCCGTAGCCCGTGGCGGGGGCCGGGGCGTGCGCCTCGCGGTCGTAGAACGGACGCCCGTTGACGCGCAGCCACATCGCCACCGGGTCGTGCTCGTCGGACAGGGCGACGGTGGAGACCGGCAGCCCGTCGGGCACCGCGGACAGCGACTGCCGCATCATCTGCCGCACCGACTCCACGGCGGACGGCGAGGTGTCGTACACGTCCAGGCCGATGGCGAGGTACGGGGCGCCCAGCGCGGGCTGCACCCAGGCGCGGCGCAGCGCGCGCACGGCCGGGGTGCGGTGGGCGTTCTGCGCGAGGAGGGCGTAGAACTGCGGGATCTCGATGGCCGGTTCGGACAGCCGCAGCGGTCCGGCGGGCTGCTGGTCGAGTCCACCGGCGATGCGGCGCAGGTCGAGCCAGGGGATGCCGACGCCGCCGCCCGGCGCGTGCGGATTGAGCCAGAGGCCGTAGCGGTCCGGGTAGAGGGCGCGGGCCACCTCGAGCCCGTCGACCACCTCGTACGAACGGTTCCAGCCGCTGGCGGAGAGCTCCTGGGCGGAGGTCACGCAGGGCGCGTAGCCGTGCCCTTCGACCTCCATGGTCCCGTACTGGGCGTCCGGCGAGCCGGCCTGGCCGTGCCAGAGCAGCATCCAGACCCTGCCGGACGAGGGGGTGGCGAGGGCGCGCAGCAAGGCCTCGTAGGCGTCGTAACGCCCGGGCGTCACCTGGCGCAGCATGTGCTCGACCTGTCCGGCCGCCGCGGTGCCAGCGCTCACTTGTATCGCCCCTCCGTACAACACCCTGCCGGCCAATGCTCCTAGCTTAAGCCGACGGTCTCCGGCGGTCTGCGGTCAGTGCGCGGAAGGCGGGCGGCGGCGGCGTCACGCACGCTGGTAGAAGGGGCGGACCTTGGCGCGCAGCCAGTCGGCGACCGGGTCCTGGGCCACGTCGAGGACGACGAGGTTGACCGGCCAGCGGGCGGGGCTGCGGCCCAGCGCCCGGCCGAGGGCGTCCAGCGGCAGCGCGCGCGGGTCGCCCTCCCAGTGCAGCAGCTCCACGCCGACGAACAGCACCGGGTCGGCCGTCTCGATGGCGGCCAGGCAGCGGCGGGCGGTCGCCACCACACCGAGGGCGTCGAACTCCCGCGAGGCGGCGGCGAGGAAGTCCACCGGGTCGTCCTGCCAGTCCGGTTCGAACAGCCGGACGCGGCCGCCGCTCGCCGGGCCGTCCAGCGGGGAGCGCCCGGCCCGGCACAGCTCGGCCACCGCGGCAGGCGGCAGCGGGACGGCGACCGTGCCGCCCGGGTTGACCACGATGCCGGCCTGCGGGGGCAGTCCGCGGGCGAACTCCACGGCGGGCGCGATGGTGCAGCCCATGTGGGAGCCGACGACCTGGCGGAACTGCTCCTCGGAGCTGAAGACCGGCACATAGGCCTGGCCGTCCAGTTCCATGGTGGGCAGGTCGAGGGGGCCGCTGTGCGGGCCGCCCCCGCCTGGCAGGGGCACCCAGACGAAGCTGCGGCCGAGGACCTCGACGATGCGGGCTCCCGCCGAGGGGACGCCGAGGGAGGCGGAGAGCGCCTCCTCCAGTTCGTTGCCGGGCCACCCGCCGTGCGGGTGGAAGTGCGTCCGCTCCGGGTTGTCCGCCGGGAAGTCCATCTGTCGCCCACCGTCTGCCTGATGCCGCTGCTTGGCGGAAAGGCTAGCCGGTCAGCCGGTGAAGCCGATCCGGCGCAGGGCGTTCGCGGCGTCCCGGTCGACGAGCACCGCCGAGGCGCAGCCCTCCGGCACCCGGCCCGACTCCACCGCCTCCAGCAGCCGCCCGCAGGCGGTGCGGTGCCGGCGGAAGGCGTACCGCGAGACGCCCCGGCCGCGCTCCAGCTGCCCGGCCAGTGCCTCTTCGGGCGGGACGTCGAGGAGCAGCAGGTGCAGCGCGGCCCCGCGGCGGCGGGCCTCGCGGGCCAGCCAGCGCCGCACCCAGGTCTGGGTGCCGCAGTCGTGCACGACGACCGGCCGGCCGGAGCGCAGCACGCGGCGCAGTCCCGCGTAGTGGGCGAGCCGGACCAGGGGGCGGTAGAGGGCGTACGGCAGCAGGCGGGGCATGCGGCTGTCCCAGCGGTCACGCGCGTCCTGGGAGTCGACGCGGTCGTCGTGCACCGTGCGCCGCATCAGCGTGGACTTGCCGCTGCCGGGCAGTCCGGTGACGACGACGAGGTCGCGGGGGCCGAAGAGCAGGGCGCGCGGGCTGCGTCCTGATCGGGCGCGCAGATCCTGGACGAGGGGGGCGGGCGCCGCGTCGCGGGCGCCGTGGGCCCGGTGCGCGTGCTGCCGCGGCAGCGCGACGCCTGTGGTGCCGGCGTACGCCGTGGGCCTGTTCACCGTGGTCGTCCTCCCCTGGGGCCGGATATGGAGGTCCGATCCCCGCCGCGTGTAAAGAGAAGGTAATGCCAGGTCGCTCTCGGTCGCGTACTCATTCCGGTACAGGCCTGTCACAGCTCCCTGTGACCGAGCCTGCACGAACCGTGCACCCCCGGCAAGGGCCCCCTGCCGGTGTCCCACGATGCGTGCAATGATGTGCCCGCCAACTGCATACCGGCCGTTTGAATCCGCGCGGGAGAGTCCCCGGCACCTGTGCCGCCGGGGCGCCGAAGGAGCAAGTCCCTCCCTTGAATCTCTCAGGCACCGTTACCGCGCGGGCGAGGCACATCTGAAAAGCGGGCCGCCGTCGCAGTGCTGCGGTGGTCCCACCCAAGGTGCAAGTCCTGATCGCCGTGTCACCGGTGGTCATGGCGAACCTCTCAGGTTCCGATGACAGATGGGGAGGAAACGACCTCGCCTTCCCCCACGCTCGAATGAACTCGCGCGGGAGGGACCCCCATCGCCTTGGGAGACCGACCGATGAGCAGTAACGAACCCCGCCGTACCGCGCTCGATGCCCTGCATCGGTCGCTCGGCGCGACGATGACCGACTTCGCCGGCTGGGACATGCCCCTGCGCTACGGCTCCGAGCGCGACGAGCACAACGCCGTGCGCACGCGGGCCGGCCTCTTCGACCTCTCGCACATGGGCGAGATCACGGTCACCGGCCCGCAGGCCGCCGCCCTCCTGGATCACGCGCTGGTGGGCAACATCTCGGGCGTGAAGCCGGGCCGCGCCCGCTACACGATGATCTGCCGTGAGGACGGCGGCATCCTGGACGACCTGATCGTCTACCGCCTGGGCGACACCGAGTACATGGTGGTGGCCAACGCCTCCAACGCCCAGGTGGTGCTGGACGCGCTGACCGAGCGGGCCGCGGGCTTCGACGCCGAGGTGCGCGACGACCGCGACGCGTACGCGCTGCTGGCCGTGCAGGGCCCCGAGTCCCCGGCGATCCTGCGGAGCCTCACCGATGCCGACCTGGACGGGCTGAAGTACTACGCCGGCCTGCCGGGCACCGTGGCCGGGGTCCCCGCGCTGATCGCCCGCACCGGCTACACCGGCGAGGACGGCTTCGAGCTGTTCGTGAAGCCGGAGCACGCCGTGGAGCTGTGGCAGGCGTTGACCAAGGCGGGCGAGGGCCACGGGCTGGTCCCGTGCGGCCTGTCCTGCCGGGACACGCTCCGCCTGGAGGCGGGCATGCCGCTGTACGGCAACGAGCTGAGCACCTCCCTCACGCCCTTCGACGCCGGTCTGGGACGGGTGGTGAAGTTCGAGAAGGAGGGCGACTTCGTGGGCCGCGCCGCCCTCGCCGAGGCCGCCGAGCGTGCCGCGAAGAACCCGCCGCGCGTCCTGGTCGGCCTGGTCGCCCACGGCCGCCGGGTGCCGCGCGCCGGGTACGCCGTGGTCGCCGGCGGCGAGAAGATCGGCGAGGTCACCTCCGGCGCCCCCTCCCCCACCCTGGGCAGGCCGATCGCCATGGCCTACGTCGACGCGGGCCACGCGGAGCCGGGCACCGAGGGCGTCGGTGTGGACATCCGCGGCAGCCACGAGCCGTACGACGTCGTGGCGCTGCCGTTCTACAAGCGGCAGAAGTGACACCGTCGTAGCCGGCCTCCGGCCGGCTTTCACGCGTCCGCGGCACGGGGGTCCCACCCGTCCGGCCGCTTCGCGTGCCCTCCCCGTCATCAGCAGTTTCCCGCGTACAGGAGAATTCAGGCCATGAGCAACCCCCAGGACCTGCGTTACAGCAAGGAGCACGAGTGGCTGTCGGCCGCCGAGGACGGCGTGTCGACGGTCGGCATCACGGAGCACGCGGCCAACGCGCTCGGCGACGTGGTCTTCGTCCAGCTCCCCGAGGTCGGTGACACGGTGAGCGCGGGCGAGACCTGCGGCGAGCTGGAGTCCACCAAGTCCGTCAGCGACCTGTACTCCCCCGTCTCCGGCGAGGTCACCGAGGTCAACGAGGACGTGGTGAACGACCCGGCGCTGGTGAACTCGGCCCCCTTCGAGGGCGGCTGGCTGTTCAAGGTGCGGGTCACCGACGAGCCGGCCGACCTGCTGTCCGCCGCCGAGTACGACGCGTTCGTCGCGGGCTGAGGAGCCGTAGCCGCATGTCGCTTCTGAACACGCCCCTGCACGAGCTCGACCCGGCGGTGGCCGCCGCGGTCGACGCCGAGCTGCACCGGCAGCAGTCCACCCTCGAGATGATCGCCTCGGAGAACTTCGCCCCGGTCGCGGTCATGGAGGCCCAGGGCTCGGTGCTGACCAACAAGTACGCCGAGGGCTACCCCGGCCGCCGCTACTACGGCGGCTGCGAGCACGTCGACGTGATCGAGCAGATCGCCATCGACCGGGTGAAGGAGCTGTTCGGCGCCGAGCACGCCAACGTCCAGCCGCACTCGGGCGCCCAGGCCAACGCGGCCGCGATGTTCGCGCTGCTCAAGCCGGGCGACACGATCATGGGTCTGAACCTCGCGCACGGCGGGCACCTGACCCACGGCATGAAGATCAACTTCTCCGGCAAGCTCTACAACGTGGTCGCGTACCACGTGGACGACACCGGCGTCGTGGACATGGCCGAGGTCGAGCGCCTGGCCAAGGAGAACAAGCCGAAGCTGATCGTCGCCGGCTGGTCGGCGTACCCGCGCCGGCTGGACTTCGCCGCGTTCCGCCGGATCGCGGACGAGGTCGGCGCCTACCTCATGGTCGACATGGCGCACTTCGCCGGTCTGGTCGCCGCGGGCCTGCACCCGAACCCGGTGCCGCACGCCCACGTCGTGACCACCACCACGCACAAGACCCTCGGCGGTCCGCGCGGCGGTGTGATCCTCTCCACGGCCGAGCTGGCCAAGAAGATCAACTCCGCCGTGTTCCCCGGCCAGCAGGGCGGTCCGCTGGAGCACGTGGTCGCCGCCAAGGCGGTCGCCTTCAAGGTGTGCGCCTCGGAGGAGTTCAAGGAGCGCCAGCGCCGCACGCTGGAGGGCGCCCGCATCCTGGCCGAGCGTCTGGTCCAGGACGACGTGAAGGCCGTGGGCGTGGACGTGCTGTCCGGCGGCACGGACGTGCACCTGGTCCTGGTGGACCTGCGGAACTCGGAGCTGGACGGCCAGCAGGCCGAGGACCGGCTGCACGAGGTCGGGATCACCGTCAACCGGAACGCGATCCCGAACGACCCGCGCCCGCCGATGGTCACCTCGGGTCTGCGCATCGGCACGCCCGCCCTGGCCACCCGCGGCTTCACGGCCGAGGACTTCGCCGAGGTCGCCGACGTGATCGCCGAGGCGCTGAAGCCGTCGTACGACACCGAGGCCCTCCGGGACCGGGTCGCGGCGCTGGCCGCGAAGCACCCGCTCTATCCCGGTCTGCGGTAATTCCGTCTGCTTTTTGCACGGACGCACGGGGCATCGCGCACACTGGGTCGGTGGGCGCGGTGCCCCGCACCATGCAGCGCATGAACGATTCAGCACCCCACCCGGCCCACTGAACCGCCCTTCCCCGGTGGACAGCGTCGTCCGCCGAACCCTGAGGAGTCCTCCCGTGGCCATCTCGGTCTTCGACCTGTTCTCGATCGGCATCGGCCCGTCCAGCTCGCACACGGTCGGCCCCATGCGGGCGGCCCGGATGTTCGCCCGGCGACTGCGCAACGAGGACCTCCTGGCCTCCGTCGCCTCGGTGCGGGCGGAGCTGTACGGCTCCCTGGGCGCCACCGGGCACGGCCACGGCACGCCCAAGGCGGTGCTGCTCGGCCTGGAGGGCGACTCGCCGCGCACGGTGGACGTGGAGTCGGCCGACGAGCGCGTCGAGAAGATCAGGGAGGGCGGGCGGCTGCGGCTGCTCGGCGAGCACGAGATCGGCTTCTCCTTCGACGACGACCTGGTGCTGCACCGCCGCAAGGCGCTCCCCTACCACGCCAACGGCATGACGCTGTGGGCGTACGACTCCTCCGGCGCGGAGCTGCTGGCCAAGACGTACTACTCGGTGGGCGGCGGTTTCGTCGTCGACGAGGACGCGGTGGGCGCGGACCGGATCAAGCTCGACGACACCGTGCTGAAGTACCCCTTCCGCACCGGTGACGAGCTGCTGCGGCTCACCAAGGAGACCGGCCTGTCGATCTCCGCGCTGATGCTGGAGAACGAGCGCGCCTGGCGGTCCGAGGAGGAGATCCGCGAGGGGCTGCTGGAGATCTGGCGGGTGATGCGGGCCTGTGTGGAGCGGGGCATGTCCCGCGAGGGCATCCTGCCGGGCGGGCTGAAGGTCCGCCGCCGTGCCGCCACCACCGCACGCAAGCTGCGCTCCGAGGGCGACCCGCAGGCGCTCGCGATGGAGTGGATCACCCTCTACGCGATGGCGGTGAACGAGGAGAACGCGGCCGGCGGCCGGGTCGTCACCGCCCCGACGAACGGCGCGGCCGGCATCATCCCGGCCGTGCTGCACTACTACATGAACTTCGTGCCGGGCGCCGACGAGGAGGGCGTGGTGCGCTTCCTGCTCGCGGCGGGCGCCATCGGCATGCTCTTCAAGGAGAACGCCTCCATCTCCGGCGCCGAGGTCGGCTGCCAGGGCGAGGTGGGCTCCGCCTGCTCGATGGCGGCGGGCGCGCTCGCGGAGGTGCTGGGCGGCTCCCCGGAGCAGGTGGAGAACGCGGCCGAGATCGGCATGGAGCACAACCTTGGCCTGACCTGCGACCCGGTCGGCGGCCTGGTGCAGATCCCGTGCATCGAGCGCAACGGCATGGCCGCGGTGAAGGCGGTGACCGCCGCCCGGATGGCGATGCGCGGCGACGGCTCGCACAAGGTGTCCCTCGACAAGGTCATCAAGACCATGAAGGAGACCGGCGCGGACATGTCGGTGAAGTACAAGGAGACCGCGCGGGGCGGGCTCGCGGTGAACATCATCGAGTGCTGAATCGAGTGCCGGGAAGGCCGCGCCGAACAGGGCTTTGCGTCAAGCAGGTTGAATCAGGGAACCATCAGATCCCGTCCCCACGGCACCACACGGGAGAACCTGCATGCTGCGTGGCATCGACGTCAGTTCCTACCAGTCCTCCTCGTACGACACGGACGGCCTTTCCTTCGTCTTCGTGAAGGCGACGGAAGGCCGTTCGTACGTGAATCCGAAACTGGCCGCCCAGACGAAGAGAGGGCGGGACGCCGGTCTGGTGGTCGGGTTCTACCACTTCCTCTGGCCGGGGAATCTCACCGAACAGGCCGAGTTCTTCGTCGCCAAGGCGCCCGAGCGGCGGGGTGACATCCTCGCGGTGGACTGGGAGACCACGGGGGACGGCTCGCACGCGAGCAATTCCGAGAAGGACCGCTTCATCCGCAAGGTCAAGGAACTGCGCCCCCACCACAAGGTCGTCCTGTACTGCAACCGCCATTTCTGGCTGAACCACGACACCACGTCCTATGCGGGCGACGGCCTCTGGATCGCCGACTACGCGACCACCGCCGGGAAACCGCGGATCAAGGCGGACTGGCGTTTCCACCAGTACACCGACGACCCGCTGGACAAGAACGTGGCGGACTTCTCCGGCGAGTCGGCGCTGCGGGAGTGGGCGGGGGCCTGACGGCCAGGCCCGTTCCGGCCCCGCTTCCACCCGACGCTGCGGCGTTTCGCGCGCGTGGTCACGCGGAGCCGGTGCCCGGCTCAGACGGTCGGGACGGTGCCGCCGTCGATCACGTACTCGGCTCCTACGATCGCCGAGGCGCGGTCCGAGACCAGGAACCCGACCAGGTCCGCGATTTCCTCGGTGCTCGCGAATCGTCCCAGGGGTACTCCTCCCAGGGAGTCGTAGATGGTCTGCTTGGCTGCCTCACGTGTGAGTCCGTTGCCCTCGGCGATCCGGTCCACGAATCTTTCGTAGGCTTCGGTCTCGATTCCGCCGGGGCTGACGGCGTTGACCCGTACGCCACGGGGCGCGAGCTCGTTGGCCAGTCCCTTGCTGTAGGTGCGCAGCGCGGCCTTCGCTGCCGCGTAGGCCAAGGTCGCGTCGTGCTGGGGCAGCTCCCGCTGGATCGAGGTGAAGTGCAGCACCACGCCCGACCCGGACGCGATCATCGCCGGGAGGAGAGCTCGATCCAGCCGCACCGCTCCCAGGAGGTTGAGGTTCAGCTCGGTGAGCCACTGGTCGTCGGTGACGGCCGCGAAGCCACCGGACGGCGTCGACGCCCCTCCGACGACGTGCACCAGGATGTCGAGTGCGCCGCCGGCTTCTGCGATGCGGGCCGCCACGGCGTCGGTGCCCTCCGTCGTCAGCATGTCCGCTTCGATGAATCGGTCGGGGTGCTCGTACCCGTCGGGCATCGTGCGTGCCGTCACGTAGACGTCGGCGCCCATCTCTCGCAGTCTCTCTGCGACGGCCTTGCCCGAGCCCTTCGAACCGCCCGTGACGAGCGCCCGGCGACCGTCGAGGCGATCGCGATCTGAACTGGACATTCTTCTCTCCACTGAAGGTCGAGGTGGCGTGGGTCCGGTCAGGCCGGGTGGTTGGCGATGACGAGTTCGGCGATGAGGCCGTCGCGCAGCGCGAACCGGTAGTCGAGTTCGGCGATGCCCCCCGGGAAGGTGCCTTCGAGCCGCACGGTCACCACCCAGTGGGCGTCATCGACGCGGCGAGCGCCGACCTGCTCGGTCGTGTAGGTGAACTCGGATCCGGCGTCCCGCAGGAACGCGTGGACCTCCTCCCGGCCGCGGAAGGTCTCGTCCTGGTCGACGACCACCGCGTCCTCGGTGAGGAACGACGAGGCGGCGTCGGCGTCGCGGACGACGTGGGCGGCGAAGAACTCGCGCACGGTGGTCGGGAGCAGATCGGACGGAAGATCGGTGTGCTGTGTCATGAGCCCACCGTGGGACCTCACGGCGCGGGAGGGTCAAGCCGTGGACCCTCCCCCAGGGGGAGCGTTCAGAATGAGGAGATGCTGACCATCGGAGAGTTCTCGCGGCTGACCCACTTGAGCGTGCGGACTCTGCGCCGCTACCACGAGGCGGCCCTGCTGGAACCCGCCGTGGTGGACGAGACCACCGGTTACCGCTACTACGGCGTCGACCAGATCCCGACCGCTCAGGTCATCCACCGGCTCCGCGAGCTCGACGTCCCCCTGAGCGATGTGCGGCGGATCCTGCGGACCCCCGACCCCGGTGTCCGGGCGGCCCTGGTCGCGGACCACCTGCAACGCCTCGAGGACGCGCTCGACCGCACCCGGGCCGCGGTCGTGTCGCTGCGCCGCCTGCTCCGGCCCGACCCCGCGCCCATCGACGTCGAGCTGCGTGCCGAGCCCGCCCGGACGGTCGCGGCGGTGGAGGCCGTGGTCGGGCACAGCGACGTCGCGACCTGGTACGCGGGCGCGATGGCCGAGTTGGAGGCGGCCGTCGGCGCCGCCGTGACCGGACCGCCGGGCGGCAGCTACGACAACGCCCTCTTCGAGCAGGAGCGCGGTCACGCCGTCGTCTACCTGCCGACCGCTGCGCCACCCCGCACCGGGCGAGTGCACCCCATGACTCTGCCGGCCGCGGAACTGGCCGTCACCACCCACATCGGCGAGCACGACGGCGTCGAGGTCACGTACGGCGAACTCGGGACCTGGGTGGTGGAGAACGCGATGTCGGTGGCCGGGCCGGTGCGGGAGGTCTACCTTGTCGGCCCCCGTGACACGAGCGATCCCGCTGCGTGGCGCACCGAGATCGGCTGGCCGGTCTTTCGTGTCACCTGAGGCGGTCAACGGGGTGCGGAGCCGGCGGTCGGACGGTGGTCTCGCAGGCCGGGGACTCCCTGCCGGCGTGTGACCCGGGAAAAACCGCCCAAGCCGTCCCCTGCGCGCTGCGGTCTCGTTCACGGGGCATGCGCACGGGTGGAGGACGACGTCCTCGCCCGCCCCGACACGAGGAGCAGCCGCATCGTGGGAACCGCCGTCCACGTTCCGCAGACCCGGGACATGCTCGGAGAAGAACTATCCGGCGACGAAGCCCTCACCGCCCTGCGGCGGTACGGGGGCCTCAGGCTGCTGGCCGACGCCTTCACCCGGTTCCGCTACGCGGACGGGTTCACCAACGCCCGGGCCCTCGCCTTCCAGGTCGTGCTCGGCCTGGTCCCCTTCACCGTCGTGCTCGTGGGTCTCGCCACGTCGGTGCACACGGAGAGCGTGGGCCGGGTCATCGAGCTGACCCTCGGCCGGATCGTGCCGGGCGCCAGCGCGGACGTCGTCGAGAAGGCCTTCGAGGGCACCCGGCGCAGCGCCGGCAGCGACGTGTGGAGCACGGTCGCGCTCTGGCTGGGCCTCGGGTTCGCGGTGCTGAACCTCGCCTCGGCCATGGCGCAGATCGAGCGGGGCGCCAACCGCATCTACGGCATCGAGCGCGACCGCCCCTTCGTCCGCAAGTACGGCCGGGCCCTGGCGCTTGCCTTCACGGCCGGCCTGCCGATGGTCCTCGGGTTCCTGGTGCTCGTCGCGGGTGAGACGGTCGGCGACGCCGTGGCCCGCACCCTCGGCCACGGGACGGGCGGGGCCACGTGGTGGGCCGTGCTGGACGTTCCGGCCGGACTGCTGCTGGCCTGGGTCGCGTCGGCGGTGATCCTGCGCTGGTCGCCCCGCCGCGACCAGCCCGGCTACACCTGGCTGGCCTTCGGCTCGGCGGTCCACCTGGTGCTGTGGATCTCGGCGACCTGGCTGCTCGCGCTGTACGTCGGACGGAGCGGGGCCTTCGGCGCCGTGTACGGTCCGCTCACGGCCTTCATCGCCCTGCTGCTGTGGGCCAACCTGACCGCCGTGGCGCTCTTCCTCGGCATCGCGTTCGCGGCGCAGCTGGAGGCGGCCCGGGCGGGCATCCGTACGCCGGTGAAGCCGGACCCCGGACCGGGCGCCTGACCTAGGGCCTTTCGTTTGGATCAGCCTGGCTGTGAGGCGCGGTGTGTCTTGGGCCGACCCGAGCGGGCTCTGGTGCGTGCAGCTGCAAGGCGGAGGAGGGCGGCAACGCGGAGCGTTGGCAACCGACGACAACGCCGCTGGGGGTGCCCCCACGCCCGTTCAGGGCAGTGGGGGAGTGCGTGCCAGACCCCGCGACGCCGGGATGATCCGAACGAAAGGCCCTAGCCCCGGAACTCCTCCGGGCGCTCCGGGGAGGCCTCGGCGAGGGCGCGGGTGACGGCGTCGACGCCGCCGCGCAGGCCGTAGACGGGGGTGCCGGGCTGCTGGCGCCAGGAGTCGTCGATGCCGCCCGCGTCGACGGTGTCGAAGCCGAGTTCCTCGATCAGGTCGCGGACCTTGCGCTTGGCGGCCTCGTCGTCGCCTGCGACGGGGAGGGCCATGCGCTCGGGGTCGCCCGCGGGGCGGTGGCGGTCCAGCAGGTCCTGGGCGTAGGTGCCGTTGAACGCCTTGACGACGGGGTGGCCGATCCGGCGCTCGGTCCAGCGGCTCTCGGTGAGGCCCTCGTCCTCGATGCCGGCGATCCTGCCGTCGCGCTGACGGGGGTAGTAGTTGCCGGTGTCGATGACGGCCAGGCCCTCGGCGGCCTCGTCGAACAGCCCGGAGGGCAGGTCCGGCACGGCCTTGAGCGGCACGGTGACGACGACGACCTCGGCGCCGCGGGCGGCCTCCTCGGCCCGCACCGGGGTCGCGCCGGTCTCGTCGGCCAGTTCCTTCAGGGTGTGCGGACCGCGGGAGTTGGCGACGGACACGTCGTGGCCGAGGGCCGTGAGCCGTCGCGTGAGGTTTCCGCCGATGTTGCCCGCGCCGATGATGCCGATCTTCATGTCTGCTCGCCTCGCCCTTTCCGGGGGTCGATGTCGCCGAGGTTTCCGGGGAAACCTCCATCATCGACACCAACCCCGGGCGGGGGCGGACCATTCCGGGCGCTTTTCGCCCGTACGGCCCCTGCGCGGCGTCCGCGCGGATTCCCGGCGCCGGGAACTCCGGCGCCGGGGAATGTCCGGTCCTACGGGTCCCCGGTCCTCCAGGTCCCGTCCCTACTTGTTCAGGTGGATCCAGAACTCGTCGAAGGACAGGAGCTTGTCGCCGTCGAGGTCCCGCGACTTGATGATGGCCTCGGCGACCGCCTCGGTGACGTTCCAGTCGCCGCCCTGGGCCAGCGCGGTCTTGAACTCGGCAGCGGTGATGAACCCGTCCCCGTTCGTGTCGATCCGCTCGAACTGCTTGCGTGCTTCCTCGATGTCCGCCACCGATCCGCCCCTCATTCTCATGCTGGTACTGACGCGGGCAAGATTATCCGGCGGCCCGCTCCTTCAGTGCGGCGACCACCCACCCGAACTCCTCCGCGTGGGCGCAGGACCGGTCCCATCCGTTCACCACGGCGGACAGTTCGCGGTAGCGGTTGAGGCGGGGGTCGGCCACCGCCGCGAGGCGCTTCAGCACGGCGGCCGGGTCGGCGTCGCCGATCAGCTCCCGCAGCACGGCCGCGGCGCGGGGGCTGCCCGGTTCGACGCCGTCGCGCAGGGCGTCGCCGGCACCGCGGATCAGGCGGCTCATGAACCACAGGGAGCTGCCGCCGGGCGCGTCGGGACCCCGGTCCGCGGCGTTGAACTCGATCATCCCGCGCATGGCGGTCCGGAACTCCGGGTCGTGGATCAGCTCGACCAGTTCCACCCAGGCGTCCACCTGCTCCGGGGTGGGGTCGTCGGGCAGGTCGGCCGCGGCGAACCGCAGACGACGCCGGATGTCGGGGTCCGCGGTGTCGAGGCCCTGGAAGATCTCCGCCATGAAGTCGTCGAGGATGCGGGCGCGCTCGGCGGCGGACAGTCGGGCCAGTCGGTTCATCATGGTCGTCTCCTCGGCGGTCGAGCCCCGTCGGGCCACGGTCGACAGCACCGCGCGGGTCACCTTCAGCGACCGGATCCGCGCGTCCAGCGCGGCCACGTGCGCGGTCGCGACCTGGGCGACCGTGGTCTCGCCGGTGAGCACCCGGCGTACGTCGTCGAGGCCGAGGCCCAGTTCACGCAGGGTGCGGACCAGTTCCAGCCGCGCGACGGAGCCGGCGTCGTAGAGCCGGTAGCCGCCCGCGGACCGCGCCACGGGCGGCAGGGCGCCCTCGTCGGACCAGTAGCGGATGGTGCGCACGGACAGGCCGGTGGCGCGGGCGAGCGCCCCGATGGTGAGGAGCCCGGTGCCGTCGTGGGTCATGTCGGGGAGTGTGGGCCTTCCAGCGGGTGGAGACTCAAGCCGGGCGGTGGCGCGTGCCCCCGGGTCCGCCTCGCGGGCGGGCGTCTCAGCGGTCCGCCACGCGCATCTCGAACCACGTGGTCTTGCCGTGCGAGAGGAGGTCGACGCCCCAGCGGTCGGCGAGTTGGTCGACGAGGAACAGGCCGCGGCCGCTGATGTCCGTCTCCTGCACCGGCATCAGACAGGGCAGGGCGCGGGACGGGTCGCGGACCTCGACGCGGATCCAGCCCCGGCGGTGCCGCATGCGCAGGCCGAAGGCGCGTGCCCCGGTGTGGCGTACCGCGTTGCCGACGAGTTCCGAGACGAGCAGCACGGCGTCCTCGGTGAGCTTCGGGGTCAGGCCCCAGCGGCGCAGGATGACGATCTGGACCAGCCGGCGGGCGACGGCGGCGGACTCGGGGAGGGACGGGAGCGGAACTTCACCCTCCGTGGGGTCGCCGTGCATCTCCAGCGCGTGCACGGCACGTTCGTCCTCGACCGTCGGCGACCAGCGTGACGCGATGGCGCGTCCGTCTCCCCGCGGCTGTTCCATGCCCTCCAGCCCCGCCATGGCCCCATCATGGCCGCCCACCGGGGCGGCCGGGGCCGTTCCGAGGGAATACGCCCCCCGTACGCCCCCCTCCGATCCAGGTCCTCCGGCATGTGCCACAGGCAGGTCGATGCCTCCGAAAACCTGCTCGACCTGCGAAAACGACTGATGCTCGGGCAATCGACGGGCCCCCTCGACGGACACGGCTTAAGGGTGCGTTAAGGCTCCCATAATGCGTACCGCCGAGAGGGCCGGATGAGACATGACGTCAACTGCAAGTGTCTTGCGGGGATTTCAACTGCTCGTCACAGGAACTTCGCCTTGCCGGGGCCCTCCTCCACGAAGCTGCGCATGCCCCGCTCCCGGTCCTCCGTGGCGAACAGGCCCGCGAACCAGTTGCGCTCCACCGCGAGACCGGTGTCGATGTCCGTCTCCAGACCGGTGTCGACCGACTCCTTGGCCGCCCGCAGCGCGAGCGCCGGCCCCTGCGCCAGCTTCGCCGCCCAGGCGTGCGCTTGGGCGTAGACCTCGTCGGCGGGGACCACACGGTCCACCAGGCCGAGGGCGAGCGCCTCGTCGGCGCGCACCTGACGGCCGGTGAAGATCAGGTCCTTGGCCTTGGAAGGGCCGATGAGCCGGGCGAGCCGCTGGGTGCCGCCCGCGCCCGGGATCAGACCGAGCAGGATCTCCGGCTGGCCGAGCTTGGCGTTCTCCCCGGCGATCCGGTAGTCGGCGCACAGGGCGAGCTCGCAGCCCCCGCCGAGCGCGTAGCCGGTGACGGCGGCGACGACCGGCTTGGGGATGCGGGCCACGGCCGTGAAGGAGTCCTGGAGGGCGCGGGCGCGCAGGACCATCGCCGTGTGGTCCATGGCCTGCATCTCCTTGATGTCCGCGCCCGCCGCGAACACCTTCTCGCCGCCGTAGATCACCACGGCGCGCACGTCCTCGCGGCGCGTGGCCTCCTCGGCGAGCTCCTTCAGACGGTCCTGCGTGGCGACGTCCAGCGCGTTCATGGGCGGGCGGTCCAGGCGCAGCGTGCCGACGCCCTCGGCGACTTCGAGATGTACGGTCATGCCAGCAGGTTAACGGTGACTAACGGTACGCGCTCCGGTGCCGTGGCTCACAACCCCGCGGACACGCCCACGGCCCCGGTGCGGACACCGGGGCCGTGGGTCGGGTGAGCGCAGGCGCTACGCCTTCCACTTCTCCCAGGACATGTTCCAGCCGTTGAGGCCGTTGTCCGGCGCGATCACCGCGTCGTCGCTGTTCTTGACCTCGACCACGTCGCCGATCAGCGAGTTGTCGAAGAACCAGGCCGCCGGGGCCTTCTTGTCCCAGCCGCCCTTCACGTCGCGCAGGCCGACGCAGCCGTGGCTGGCGTTGCGGTTGCCGAAGGCGTCGCCGCCCCAGTAGTTGCCGTGGATGAAGGTGCCGGAGGTGGACAGGCGCATGGCGTGCGGGACGTCCTTGATGTCGTACTCGCCGCCGTAGCCGACCGTCTCGCCGTTCATCCGGGTGACCGTCAGCTTCTCGCTGATGACCATCTTGCCGTTCCAGGTCTCGTAGCCCGGGGCGCCCGTGGTGACCTTGATCTTCTTGATGACCTTGCCGTCGCGGATCACCTTCATGGTGTGCTTCTTGGCGTCGACCACGGAGATCTGGCTGCGGCCGATGGTGAAGGAGACCCGCTTGGACTGCTCGCCGTAGACGCCGTCGCGGCCCTCGACGCCGTCCAGGTTCAGGTCGACGGTGACCTTGGTGCCGGCCTTCCAGTACGTCTGCGGGCGGAAGTCCAGGCGGTCGTTGCCGAACCAGTGGCCCTCGACCTCGACGGCCGGTTCGGTGGTGATGCGGACGGCCTTCTCGACGTCGTCGGGGTTGGTGATGCCCCGGGTGAAGCTGAGGGAGAAGGGCATGCCGACGCCGACGGTGGAGCCGTCCTCGGGGGTGAAGTGCCCGACGAACGTCTCCTTCGGCGTCAGGGTGGTGAAGCGGGAGTCCTGCGTGGTGGTGCGGCCCTCGGCGTCCTTGGCGACCGCGTGCACGGTGTAGGCGGTGTCGGCGGCGAGGTGGGTGGACGGCGTCCAGGTGGCGCCGTCCCCGGATATCGCTCCCTCGACGGCCTTGCCCTTCGCGTTCTTGACGACGACCTCGGTGAGCTTGCCCTCGGCGGCCGTCACCTTCAGCTCACCGCTCGTCTCGACCGACTTGGCGCCGTCGCGCGGCACGATGGTCACCCGGGCCTCGGACTGCGTGCTGCGCGCCGCCGTGGAGTCCTTGCCCTTGCCCTTGCCGTCCTGCGAGCCGGACCCGGTCTCCGATCCCCCGCCGCAGGCGGTGACCGCCAGCATCACCCCGAGTGCCAGCGCCGCCAGCTTCCTGCCGCCGCGCCGCGCGCCCACCGACGCCCCCGATATCGGCCCCACGTTCACTTGTTTCTCCCCTCGGCGGGTCTGACCGGACCCGGCCCCCCAGCGCGCCTCTCGCGCACACGGCGAATGGTAACCACAGGCCAGGAGCGTGGGGGGCGGAGGTTTTGTCACCGTTCCGTTCCAAGTTCAACGGCCCGGCCGAGGGGGTGCGGTCAGCGGCGGTTCGCCGCGCCGCCCGCCTTCCATTCCTTCCAGTTCATGTTCCAGCCGCCGAGTCCGTTGTCCGGGGCGACGGTCCGGTCCTTGCTGTTGACCACCTCGACGACGTCGCCGATCAGGCTGCGGTCGAAGAACCAGCCCGCCGGGGTGTCCGCGCTGCCGCCCTTCACGTCGCGCAGGCCGACGCAGCCGTGGCTGACGTTGCCGCTGCCGAACACCTCGGGCGCGGCCCAGTAGTTGCCGTGCAGGAAGGTGCCGGAGCTGGTCAGGCGAATGGCGTGCGGGACGTCCGGGATGTCGTACTCGCCGCCGAAGCCGACCGTGCGGCTGTTCATGCGGGTCACCTCGAGCATCTCGGTGATCACCATCTTGCCGTTGTACGTGGGCGTCTTCGCCGCGCCCGCCGTGACCGGCACGGTGGCGAGCAGTTCCCCGTCCCGCCGCACCCGCATGGTGTGCGCGGCGGCGTCGACCACGGACACCTGGCTGCGGCCGACGGTGAAGGTGAAGGTGCGGCGCTGGAGGCCGTAGACGCCGGGCGCGCCCTCGACGTCGCGCAGGTCCAGGTCGACGGTGACCTCGGTGCCGGGCTTCCAGTAGTCCTCGGGGCGGAAGTCCAGGCGGGTGTCGCCGAACCAGTGCGGCCGGATCTCGACGGCGGGGCGTGCGGTGACCCGGACCGCGCGTTCCACGGCGGCGCGGCGGCTGATCTTCCGGTTGAACTCCAGGGAGACGATCATCCCGGTGCCTACGGTGGAGCGGTCCTCGGGGGCGACGTAGCCGATGAAGCGTTCCTCCGGGACGTGCGTGGTGAACGTGGTGTGCCGGGCGGAGCGGCGTCCCGAGCCGTCCACGGCGACCGCGTCGACGGTGTACTTCGCGGCCAGCGCCAGCCGTTCGTCGTCCGGCTTCCAGGTGCGCCCGTCCTCGGAGATCCGGCCCGGGACCGGTGACTCGCGCGCGTCCTGCGACACGACCGCCTTCACCGACTCGAGCCGGCCCTCGGTCACCCGCACCCGCAGCGGGTCGCCGGGACGTACGCCCTTGCTGCCGTCGCGCGGGGACACCTGGACGACGTCCCCGCGTCCCGGCGGCCCGAACGCCCCCGGGACGGGACCCTCCGGGCTGCACCCGGCGGTCGCGGTCAGCAGTCCTGCCCATGTCATGACGACGGCCAGCGCGGCCCTCGCGCGCCGTGCGCGCCCAGTTACGTGCCTCACGCGGTACCCAACGACGGGCCGCGCCTCCGGGAAACGACCGTGCCGCCCCTCGGGGAAACGTGAGTGCGAGGCGTGCTCTGGGCAGAACTGTGGGAGGACGACTCACCGGGGAGCCACGGCCGGAGCCGCACGGGCCGTGGCTCACCTGTCCGCCGTCGTCCCCCACGAGCCGCGGGAGGCTGACAGGTGTCCAGCGCAGCCGAGCAGGAGGCGGTGGCCGCAGAGCGGGCCACCGGGGACGGGCGCCCGGCCGTCGTCGTGAACGGCGCGCGGCCGGCGCCGCCCGTGCCCACGGTGCCCGTCCGGCCGGGCCGGCCGACGCCGCTGGGCGCCCGGTTCCGCACCGGCCCGGACGGGGTGGCGGGGACCAACTTCGCGCTCTGGGCGGGCGGGGCGGAGGGCGTGGAGCTGTGCCTGTTCGACGAGCACGGCCGGGAGAGCCGGGCCCCGCTGACCGAGCTGACGCACGGCATCTGGCACGGCTTCGTGCCGGGGGTGATGCCGGGGCAGCGGTACGGCTACCGGGTGCACGGCCGCTGGGACCCGTGGACGGGCGGCCGCTGGAACCCGGCGAAGCTGCTGCTCGACCCCTACGCGCGCGCCGTGGACGGGGACTTCGTGCTGCCGCCCGAGGTGTACGGGCACGTCCGGGACTGGCCGGAGCAGCATGTCGCGGACACGGTGCGCGACGACCGCGACTCGGCGCCGTACGTGCCGAAGGGGGTGGTCGTCCATGACGACGACGACTGGGCGGACGACCGGAGGCCGAAGACGCCGTGGGCCGACTCGGTCATCTACGAGCTGCACGTACGCGGCTTCACCAAGCGGCACCCGGACATCCCCGAGGAACTGCGCGGCACCTACGCGGGGCTCGCGCACCCCGCGGCGATCGAGCACCTGGTGAAGCTGGGCGTGACGGCCGTCGAGCTGCTGCCGGTGCACCAGTTCGCGCACGAGGACCATCTGCTGCGCCGGGGCCTGCGCAACTACTGGGGCTACAACTCCGTCGGCTACTTCGCCCCGCACGCCGCCTACGCGGCCTCCGGGACGGCCGGGCAGCAGGTCGGCGAGTTCAAGCGGATGGTGCGCGCCCTGCACGCGGCCGGTATCGAGGTGATCCTCGACGTCGTCTACAACCACACCGCCGAGGCGGGCGAACTGGGCCCCACGCTGTCCCTGAAGGGCATCGACAACCGCGGCTACTACCGCCTCCAGCCCGACGCCCGCCGGTACGCCGACTACACCGGCTGCGGCAACACCCTGCACGTGGTGCAGCCGCACGTGCTGCGGCTGATCACGGACTCGCTGCGCTACTGGGTGACGGAGATGGGCGTCGACGGCTTCCGCTTCGACCTGGCGGCGGCGCTCGCCCGCTCCATGCACGACGTCGACATGCTCTCCCCGTTCCTCGCGGTGATCGCGCAGGACCCGGTGCTGCGCCGGGTGAAGCTGATCGCGGAGCCGTGGGACGTGGGCTCCGGCGGCTACCAGGTGGGCGCCTTCCCTCCTCTGTGGACGGAGTGGAACGACCGCTACCGGGACGCCGTGCGGGACTTCTGGCGTCATGCGCTGCCGGACGTCCGGGAGATGGGCTACCGGCTGTCCGGCTCCAGCGATCTGTACGCCTGGGGCGGACGGCGGCCCTACGCCTCGGTCAACTTCGTCACCGCGCACGACGGTTTCACCCTGCGCGACCTGGTGTCGTACGACCGGAAGCACAACGAGGCCAACGGGGAGGGCAACCGTGACGGCACGGACGACAACCGGTCCTGGAACTGCGGCGCGGAGGGCGGGACGGACGACCCGGACGTCCGCGCCCTGCGGCGGCGGCAGCTGCGGAACCTGCTGACCACGCTGCTGCTGTCGACGGGGGTGCCGATGCTGGTGGCGGGCGACGAGATGGGCCGCACCCAGCGCGGCAACAACAACGCCTACTGCCAGGACAACGAGACCGGCTGGGTGGACTGGAGCCTGCGCGACGACCCGGAGTGGCGGCCCCTGGCCGAGCTGACCTCGCGGCTGATCGCGCTGCGCCACCGGCACCCGGTGCTGCGCCGCCGCTCCTTCTTCTCCGGCCGGGCGCACTCCGCGGACGGGCTGCGCGACCTCGCGTGGTTCACCCAGCACGGCCGGGAGATGACCGAGGACGACTGGTACGCCCCGGCCGCCACGCTCGGCATGTACCTCTCCGGGCGGGACATCCCGGGGCGCGACGAGCAGGGCGCGCCGGTCCTCGACGACAGCTTCCTCGCCGTGCTGCACGCGGGCGCGGATCCGGTGGACTTCGTCCTGCCCGGGCCTCCGTGGGCCGAGCGGTACGAGGTGGTCGTCGACACGGCGCGGGAGGAGCAGGACCGCGCACCCTCCGTGGTGCACCGGGCCGGGGCGCCGGTGACCGTGCCGGGGCGGTCGGTGCTGCTGCTGCGGGTGCGTCCCTGACGCGAGGTGCGACCCGCGGTCAGCCGAGGATGCCCCGGTCGTACGCCGTCGCCACGGCCGCCGCCCGGTCCTTGGCGCCCAGCTTGGCGAAGATGTGCGTCAGGTGCGTCTTCACCGTGGCCTCGCTGATGAACAGCTCGCGGGCGATCTCCCGGTTGGGGGTGCCCTTGGCGACCAGCGCCAGCACCTCCCGCTCCCGCGCGGACAGCGGCTCCGCGCCCGGGGTGCGGGGCGCGCGGACGGCGGACACCAGCCGGGAGGCGACGGCCGGGGACAGCACGGAACGCCCCTCGGCCGCGGCCCGGACGGCCGCGAACAGCTCCTCGCGCGGGGCGTCCTTCAGGAGATAGCCGGTCGCGCCCGCCTCGATCGCGGGCAGCGTGTCGGAGTCGGTGTCGTACGTGGTCAGCACCAGCACCCGGGCGCGGGCGCCCCGGCGGGTCAGCTCCCGGATGGCCTGCACGCCGCCCGTGCCGGGCATCCGCAGGTCCATCAGGATCACGTCGGGGTCCAGTTCCGCCGTCCGCCGGAGCGCCGCCGCGCCGTCGGCCGCCTCGCCGAGCACGCGGAAGCCGGGCGCGGACTCGAACATGCCGCGCAGGCCGTCCCGGACGACGGGGTGGTCGTCGACGACGAGCAGGGTGATCACGGGCACGGCCTGGTCGGTCTCGTCGGGGGCGGTGTCACGGGTCATGGCGGACCAACGGTACGCGAGCCGAGACCGCCGTGCCGCCGCCCGGCTCGGACTCGACCGTGAGGGCCCCGGCGACCCGTTCGGCGCGGGCCCGCATGCCGCCGAGGCCGAAGCCGCCGGCGGAGGTGTGCGCGGGGACGGCGAGCGGGTCGAAGCCGCGGCCGTCGTCGCGGATGTCGAGGGTGACCTCGTCGCCCATGAAGGAGAGGGTGACGCCCGCGCGGGAGGCCGCCGCGTGGCGCGCGGTGTTGGCGAGGGCCTCCTGGGCGATGCGCAGCAGGGTGGCCGCCATCTCGTCGTGCAGCGGCTCGGCGGTCCCGGTGACGGTGAACTCGGCTTTCACACGGCTGCGTTCGCTCCACCCGACGACGGTCCGCCTCAGCGCGCCGGGCAGGCCGCCGTCGGTGAGCGCGACGGGGGCGAGGTTGTGCACGGAGCGGCGGGCCTCGCCGAGGCTCTCGCGGGCCAGGGCGAGGGCCCGGTCCAGACGGTCGCGGCCGGCGGCCGGGTCGGGGGTGTTCGCGGCGACCTGGAGCTGGGCGATGATGCCGGTCAGCCCCTGCGCCAGGGTGTCGTGGATCTCCGCGGCGAGCCTGCGGCGCTCGTCGGCGACCCCCGCCTCCCGCGCCTGGACCAGCAGTTGGGAGTGCAGGGCGGCGTTCTCGTCGAGGGCCTGCTGCAACGCCGTGTTGGTGCGCTCGAGCTCGGCGATGGTCGCCGCCTGGGTGCGGGCGCGGTCCTCCTCCAGACGGGCGAGGTGGGAGAACAGCAGGAGCAGTCCCAGGTTGACGGCCGCGAGCCCGAGGAAGACCAGCCAGCCGGTCGGGCCGTCCGGCGGCAGCCCGCCGCTCTGCGAGCCGGCGACCGTGGCGGCCGCCGCCACCAGTCCGGGGACGACGAGCCGCTGCGGCAACAGCCGTCCGGCGTCCCAGTAGTTGACGGCCACCTGAAAGGCGAACAACGGGTTCATCCAGGTGAGGGCGAAGCCGATCGCCATGCGGACGGCGAAGTACACCGCGCTCGTCCGTGTCGGCCCCCCGGCGCCGTGTGACGCCCGCTCCCACCACAGCTGGAGCACGAGGGCCGCGACGACCAGCACGCCGCAGGCGTACACCTCCGCGCGGGTCATGCCGAGCGGCCCGGCGGTGGCCGCCGCCAGCACGGTGCCCGCGCCCAGCAGGACGTACGGCCCCCAGCGGTGGAACAGGGCCCACCGCTGCTCGATCCCCGACCCGTTCCTCGTCGCGTCCGTCGCGTGCGGCATCGCACCAGTGTCCGCCACGCCCGTCCTCACTCCCAGCGGAACCAGCGCACCGCACCGGCGGTGAGCAGCACCGCCCAGCCCGCCGTGACGGCGAGGTGCGACACTCCCGGCCAATGGCCCGCGGACGCCTCGTCGAGGGCCTGGGCCGCCGCGCCGAACGGGGTCCAGCCGACGATGTCGGCCATCAGGTCCGGCATGGCCTCGACCGGAAGCCACACGCCTGCGGTGAACATCGCCGGGAACAGGGCGGTGGAGCCGGTCGCCGTGGCGATCTTCGCGGTGCGGGCGAGTGCGCTCAGCAGCGCGCCGAGCGCGAGGGAGGCGGCAAGGGCGAGCAGCAGCGCCAGGAGGTGGCCGAGCGGCTGCCTCGGCAGGGCGACGTCGAAGGCGAGGCGGCCGACCGCGAGGGTGAGCAGCGCGGAGATCAGCGAGGCGGCGCCGAGCACCGTCATCTGCGCGGCGAGCAGGGCGGAGGGGCGGACCGGTGTGGTGGACATCCGGCGCAGGATGCCCGTCTCGCGGTAGCCGGTGAGCGTGGGCGGCATCCCCTGGAGTCCGCCGATGATCAGCCCGAGGAGGAGGGTGACCGGCACATAGGCGTCGACCGGGCGCAGTCCGCCGAGGGCGGGGTCGGCCTCGCGGAAGGACGGGATCGACCCCAGGATCGCCAGCAGCAGGGCCGGGAAGAGCACGACCCAGAAGATGCCGGCGGGTTCGCGCCGGAAGAGGCGGAACTCGGTGCGCAGCACTGCCGTGTCGACCGGTCCGGTGCTCATGCGGGGTTCTCCGTGAGGTCCAGGAAGGCGTCGTCCAGGGTGGCGTCGGTGACGCGCAGCTGGTGGGCGGTGACGCGGGAGCGTGCGAGGAGGGTGAGGACGGCGTTGACGGTGTCGTCGGTGCCGGACAGGGTGATGCGGCCGTCCTTGCGGGCGACCGAGGCTAGCCCGGGCAGCGCGTTGAGGCCGGCGTCGTCGAGCGGGGCGGAGGGGGTGAAGCTGATGACGGTGGCCCCGGCCGAGCGGCGGACGAGTCCCGCCGGGGTGTCGAGGGCGGCGACGCGCCCCTTGTCGATGACCGCGATCCGGTCGCAGAGGCGCTGGGCCTCCTCCATGAAGTGGGTGACGAGGAGGACGGTGACGCCGCCGGCGCGGATGTCCTCGATCAGCTCCCAGGTGTCCCGCCGGGCGCGCGGGTCGAGACCGGTGGTCAGCTCGTCCAGCACCACGACCCGCGGGTTGCCGATCAGGGCGAGCGCGATGAACAGGCGCTGCTTCTGGCCGCCGGACAGCTTCGCGAACCGGGTGGTCAGCTTCGCGGTGAGGCCGAGGCGTTCGGCGAGGGGCCGCCAGTCGGCGGGACGGTGGTGGAAGGAGGCGTAGAGCTCCAGGGCCTCGCGGACGGTCAGCTTGGGCTGGAGTTCGCTCTGCTGGAGCTGCGCGCCGAGGACGCGGGTGACCTCGTCGTGGTCGGCGACGGGGTCGAGTCCGGCGACCCGGACCCGGCCGGCGTCGGGGACGCGCAGCCCTTCCACGCACTCCACGGTGGTCGTCTTGCCCGCGCCGTTGGGGCCGAGGATCCCGAAGATCTCGCCCTCGTCGACGGAGAAGGACACCCCGTCGACGGCGGGCCGGCCGCCGTAGGCCTTGCGCAGACCGGTGACGTCGATGACGGACATGACGGTCAGTGTCGCCGTGACCGGGGCGCGCGGACATCGGCCGTCGCGCTCGGCCGCGCATCGTCCGATCGGCCGATGGAGTGGTACGACTCCCGGGCCTGTGGCGGGGGTTCACCGAGGTGGGGCGGCCCCCCGGCGCCGGTCGTAGGACTCACGGCCGAGGCGGACCGGGCCGGAATTCGGTGGGCAGCGTCAGTGGCGAACCGTACGCTCACTGCTGATGCCCACTACACCTTCTCCCCGGGAACCCCGCTCCACCGTGCGGACGCTGCTACGGCTGTGGCCGTACGTGCGGCCTGTGCGGGCGCGCCTGTTCACCGCCGCGTTCGTCGCCGTCCTGGCGTCCTGCATAGGGCTCGTCATCCCGCTGGTACTCAAGTGGATGGTCGACGGGCCCATCGCCGACCGGGACCCGGCGGGGGTGTGGCTCGGCGCGCTGTACCTGCTGCTGCTCGGGCTGGCGGAGGCGCTGCTGTTCGGGTTCCGGCGCTGGCTGGTGGCGCGGCCGCTGTCGCACGTCGAGGCGGAGATGCGGGCCGGCCTGTACCGGCATCTGCAGCGGCTGCCGATCGCCTTCCACGACCGCTGGGCCTCGGGCCAGTTGCTGTCCCGGGCCACCACGGACCTCATGCTGCTGCGCATGTTCCTGGCGTTCCCGCTGACTTTCCTGCTGGTCAACGGGGTGACGATCCTGGTCGGCGTGATCATCATGCTGGTCCAGGACTGGACGCTGGGGCTGGTCATCCTGGTGCCCGCGGTGCCCGTGCTGATCACCTGCGTGGTGTTCGAGAAGCAGTACTCGCGGGCGGCGCGGCAGGCGCAGGACCAGGTGGGCGATCTGACGACCGTGGTCGAGGAGAGCGTGCTCGGCATCCGGATCATCAAGGGGTTCGGCCGGCACCGCAGCCAGGCGCGGGCGTTCCGGGAGCTGTCGGGGAAGCTGCGGGGCACGGAGCTGCACAAGGCGCGGCTGCTGGCGACGATCCTCGGCATCATCGTGACCCTGCCGGAACTGGCCATCGGCGCGGCGCTGGTGCTGGGCGCCGTTCAGGTGGCGGACGGCGAGCTGTCGGCGGGCACCCTGGTGGCGTTCCTGTCCACGGCGCTGGCGCTGCGCTGGCCGGTGGACTCGATCGGCTTCCTGCTGGCGATGAGCCAGGAGGCGGCGACGGCCACCGAGCGGTACTTCGAGGTGATGGACGCGGAGCCCGAGTCGGGAACCACGGCGTCCCCGGCGAAGGACGGCGGCTCCCGGGAGGACGGGCTGCGGTTCGAGAACGTCACCTTCCGCTACCCGGACGCGCCCGAGGACTCGCCGCCCGTGCTGGACCGCGTCGACCTGCACATCCGGCCCGGCGAGTCGCTGGCGCTCGTCGGGGCGACCGGCAGCGGCAAGACCACGCTGACCGCGCTGGTGCCCCGGCTGCACGAGGTCACCGAGGGGCGCATCACCCTCGACGGGCGGGACATCAGGGACATGTCCCGGGAGGAGCTGCGCTCCCGGGTCGCCGTCGCCTTCGAGGAGCCCACGCTGTTCTCCGCGACCGTCGGCGAGAACGTCCTGATGGGCGGCGGCAACGGCGAGGAGGACCTGGACCGCGCCCTGGCCGTCGCCCAGGCCGACTTCGTCCACGCCCTTCCGCAGGGCACCGCCACCCAGGTCGGCGAGCAGGGCCTGAGCCTGTCCGGCGGGCAGCGGCAGCGGCTCGCGCTCGCCCGCGCGGTCGTGGGGCGCCCCGGCTTCCTGGTGCTGGACGACCCGCTGTCCGCGCTGGACGTGCACACCGAGGCCGCCGTCGAGGCCGCGCTGCGCCGGGTGCTCGCCGACACCACGGCGCTGATCGTCGCGCACCGCCCGTCCACGGTGCTGCTGGCCGACCGGGTGGCGCTGCTGTCCGGCGGGCGGATCACGGCGGTCGGCACCCATCACGAACTGCTGCGCGGCAATGCCGAGTACGCCCACCTCATGTCGGGCGACCCGGCGGAGGAACTGGAGGAGCAGCGATGACGGCGGCCACGACCGCACCTGTCCGCGACGAGGACGACGACCGCTCACCGGAGCAGAGCGGCGGCGACCCCTTCGACCGGGACGTGCTGCCCACTCCCCCGGGCGCCACCGGCGCGCTGCTGCGTTCCCTGCTCGCGCCGATGCGCGGCCGGGTGGCGCTGACCGCGCTGTTGCTGCTGCTTCAGCAGGCCGCCGTGCAGGCGGGCCCGCTGCTGGTGGCGTACGCGATCGACCGCGCGGTGCCCGCGTTCCGCGACAGCGACCACGGGCCGCTGGTCGCGGTGGCGGTGGGCTATCTGCTGTGCGCGTCGGCCGCCGGGGTGCTGCAGTACGCGTTCATCACCGCTTCCGCCCGGGTCAGCCAGGACGTGCTGCTGGATCTGCGCGGCCGGATCTTCCGGCACGCGCAGGCGCTGAGCGTGGACTTCCACGAGCGCTACACCTCCGGCCGGCTGATCTCCCGCTCCACCACCGACGTCGAGTCGCTGCGGGAGCTGCTGGAGGAGGGCCTGCAGGAACTGGTGATGACCATCCTGTCCGCCGTGTACATCTCGGTGCTGCTGCTCTGGCTGGACCTGGGCCTCGGCGCGGTGGCGGTGGCGTCGTTCGTGCCGCTGTACCTGCTGGTGCGGTCCTACCAGCGGCGGGCGCAGCGGGTGTACCGGAAGCGGTCGACGGCGATCGCCGCGGTGATCGTGAAGTTCGTCGAGACGATGAACGGCATCCGCCCGGTGCGCGCCTTCCGCCGCGAGAAGGCCAACGACGCCGACTTCGCGGTGCTGAACCGGCGGCACGAGAAGACCAACGGCGACGCGCTGCTGGAGATGGCCCGTTACGTCGTCGGCTCCCGGGTGACCGCCAACACCACGGTCGCGCTGATCGTGCTGTGGGGCGCCTACCGCGTGGCCGGGGAGACGCTGGCGCTCGGTGTGCTGGCGGCGGCCGTGCTCTATCTGCGGCGGCTGTACGACCCGATCGACCGGCTGGGCATGTTCCTCAACTCCTACCAGTCGGCGGCGGCCTCGCTGGAGAAGATCGCCGGCCTGCTGGCGCAGAGCCCGTCCGTGCCCGAGCCTGCGGCGCCCCGCGAGCTGCCGGGGCGGCGCTCCGGTCTCCCCGGGCGGGAGGTGGTCTTCGACGACGTGCGGTTCGCGTACCGCACCGGCGGCGAGGTGCTGCCCCGTTTCGGCCTCACCCTGCCGGCCGGGCAGACCGTCGCCGTGGTCGGCTCCACCGGCGCGGGCAAGTCGACGCTGGCGAAGCTGCTCGCCCGGTTCTACGACCCCAGCGACGGGCGGGTGCTGCTCGACGGGGTGGACCTGCGCGACCTGACCGGGCGGGACCTGCGGCGCGAGGTGGTGATGGTGACCCAGGAGGCGTTCCTGTTCTCCGGGACGGTCGCCGAGAACATCGCGATCGGCCGTCCGGAGGCCACCCGCGAGGAGATCGAGCAGGCGGCCAAGGAGATCGGCGCGCACGACTTCATCGCCGCGCTGCCCGACGGCTACGACACGGACGTCCGCAAGCGCGGCGGCCGTATCTCGGCGGGACAGCGGCAGCTGGTGGCGTTCGCGCGGGCGCTGCTCGCGGACCCGGCCGTGCTGATCCTCGACGAGGCGACCAGCTCGCTGGACATCCCCGGGGAGCGGGCGGTGCAGCGGGCGATGGCCACGGTGCTGAAGGGCCGTACGGCGGTGGTGATCGCGCACCGGCTGTCCACCGTGGAGATCGCGGACCGGGTGCTGGTGATGGAGCACGGGCGGATCGTGGAGGACGGCAGCCCGGAGGAACTGACCGGCGGCAAGGGCCGGTTCGCGGACCTGCACCGGGCCTGGCGGGACAGCCTGGCCTGACGGCCGCCGCCGTCGTCGGAGCCCGCTCCCGGGGGCGCGCCGGGGGACCGACCGAGAGGAGCACACCCGTGACGGAGGCGACGTCGATGCTGCTCGCGCGGCTGCACGCGGCCGGTCTCACGGACGTCGGCGCGGTCGAGCCGGCTTCCGGGGGCCTCGCCGCGACCGCGGGTCTGGCCCGCCGCGCGGACGGCACCCGGCTCTTCGTGAAGGCGTTCGGCGAGCCGCCGGCGGACGACGCCTTCGCGGCGGAGGCCGAGGGACTGGCCGTGCTGCGCGAGGCGGGCGGTGTCGTCACGCCGGACGTGGTGCTCGCCGAGCGGGATCTGCTCGTGCTGTCGGTGCTGCGTCCCCGGCCGGACACGAAGGCGTTCTGGGAGGAGTGCGCGCACGCGTTCGCGCGTCTGCACACGACCACTCGCCACGACCGGTTCGGCTGGCACCGGGACAACTGGCTGGGCCGTCGCCGTCAGGTCAACACCTGGACCGACGACGGGTTCGAGTTCTTCGCCCGGCACCGGCTGCTGCGCTGGCTGGAGGAGCCCCGGGTCCGTGAGGCGCTGGACGCCGCCGACCGCCGGGCGCTGGAGCGGCTGTGCGACCGGCTGCCCGAGCTGCTGCCGGACCGGCCCGCCTGTCTGACCCACGGCGACCTGTGGGCGCAGAACGTGATGGCCGCACCCGACGGGCGGCCCGCGCTGATCGACCCGGCCGTGTCGTACACCTGGGCCGAGGTGGACCTCGCCCATCTGTGGACGACCGCGCCGCCGCCCGAGGCGCGGGTGTTCTTCGAGCGGTACGCCGAGCTGACCGGGCTGGACGCCGGCTGGCGGGAGCGGATGCCGGTCCTGCAGCTGCGTCAGCATTTGGCCGTCGTCGCCCAGTTCGAGCCCGACTGGGGCGCCGCCGAACACGTACGGGCCACGCTCGCGCCGTTCCGCGAACGCCCCTGAGACGACCGACGAGACACGCCGGCCGCCGGGCCGCACGGGGAGGGAAGCGCACGTGATCGACGCCTACGGGGATCCCGGCACGCCCGACGGGCGCGGCGGGGCCCGCTATCTGTGGTGGCTGGTGCGCCGGCAGCCGGGGCGCAGTCTGGCGGGGGCGGTGTACGGCAGCGTGTGGATGGTGCTGCTGGCGTCCACGCCGTACCTGATGTCCCGGGCGGTGGACGACGGACTGGGGACGGGCGACATGACGGCGCTGGCCGGCTGGGCCGGTCTGCTGGTCCTGGTGACCGCCTTCAACGCCTGGCTGAGCATGATGCGGCACCGCACGATGACGAAGGTGCGGATGGACGCCAACTTCCGCACGGTGAAGGTGGTCGTCGGGCACACCGTGCGGCTGGGCGCGGCGCTGGACCGGCGGGCGGCGGCCGGGGAGGTCGTCACGATCGGTGTGGGCGACGTGCAGGTGATCGCCCAGTCGCTCACCGCCGTGGGGCCGGGGATCGGCGCGGTCGTGGCGTACGCGGCGGTGGCGATGCTGCTGCTGACGGTGTCACCGCTGCTGGCCGCGGTGGTGCTGATGGGGGTGCCGGTGATCGGGCTCGTGGTGGGGCCGCTGGCCGGGCGGCTGCAGGGCGCGGAGACGGAGTACCGGGAGCGGCAGGGGGTGCTGACCGCGCGGATCGGGGACCTCGCGGGCGGACTGCGGGTGCTGAGCGGACTGGGCGGCAAGGGGCTGGTCGCGGACGCGTTCCGCCGCGACTCGGGGCGGCTGCGTGAGCAGGGCTACCGGGTGGGGGCGGTGACCAGCTGGATGCAGGCGCTGGCCGCGGGTCTGCCGGCGCTGTTCCTCGCGGTGGTGACGTGGATCGCCGCCCGGCAGGCCGCACAGGGCGACATCACCATCGGCGAACTGGTGTCGGTGTACGGGTATGTGACGGTGCTGGTGTGGCCGGTGATGTTCCTGATCGAGTGCGGCTACTACCTCAGCCGGGGCGTGGTCGCGGCCGGCCGGGTGGCGGCCCTGCTGCGGCTGCGGCCGCCGCCGGACGCGGCCACCGCCGAACCGCCCGCCGAGCCGTCCACGCTGGAGGACCCGGAGTCGGGGGTGCGGGTGCTGCCGGGCCGGCTGACCGCGCTGGTGTGCGCCCGGCCCGCTGACGCGGCGGCCGTGGTGGACCGGCTGGGCCGGTACACACCGTCCGAGGTCACCTGGGGCGGGGTCCGGCTGGACGAGGTCGCGCTCGCCCGGGTGCGGGAGCGGATCCTGGTCGCCGAACCGGAGGCCGCGCTGTTCGCGGGCCCGCTGCGCGAGGTGGTCGCGGGCCGGGGCGGGGCGAGGGACGAACAGGTGCTGGCCGCACTGCGCGCGGCGGCCGCCGACGACGTGGTGCGCGGGCTGCCGGACGGCCTCGACTCGGTGGTGTCCGCGCAGGGCCGCAGTCTGTCGGGCGGCCAGCGGCAGCGGGTCCGGCTGGCGCGGGCGCTGCTCGCCGACCCGGAGGTGCTGCTGGCGGTGGAGCCGACCTCGGCGCTCGACGCGCACACCGAGGCCCTGGTCGCCGACCGGCTGCGCGCGGCGCGCGAGGGCCGCACAACGGTGCTGGTCACCACCTCGCCGCTGGTCCTGGACCGGGCCGACCGGGTCCTGTTCCTGGCCGACGGCAAGGTGACGGCGACCGGAGCCCACCGCCGACTGCTCGACGACGAGCCGCGGTACCGGCGCCTGGTCGCCAGGGACGCCGGACAGGAAGCCCCCGAGGAGGTGGCCCGATGAGCGGCGAGCGACTGCCGGTGGCGGAACCGGCCGATGTGCGGCGGGCGGCCGGGGAGCTGGTGCGGGCGGACGGGCGGGCCTTCGCGGGCGTGCTGGCGCTGAACGGCGCGGCGGCCCTCGCCGGTCTGGCCGGGCCGTGGCTGCTCGGGCGGATCGTCGACGAGGTGCGGGCGGGCGGCGGCACCGGCGTGGTGGACCGGCTGGCCCCGGCCATCCTGGTGTGCGCGGTGGCGCAGCTGCTGCTGTGCCGCTGGGCCCGTTACGTGGGGCACCGGTTCGGGGAGCGGACCCTGGCGCGGGTGCGGGAGCGGTTCGTGGACCGGGTGCTGGCGCTGCCGTCCGCCGTGGTGGAGCGGGCCGGCACCGGCGATCTGACGACGCGCGGCACGGCGGACGTGACCGCCGTGGGCACCACGCTGCGCGACGCCGGTCCCTCGCTGCTGGTCAACCTGGTGCAGTCGCTGTTCGTCATGGTCGCGATCCTGGTCGTGGACCCGCTGCTGGGGGCGCTGGGGCTGCTGTGCCTCACCCCGATCTGGCTGGTGCTGCGCTGGTACCTGCGGCGGGCCCGGGACGCGTACCTCGCCGAGGGCGCGGCCAACTCGGACGTGGCGGAGGTCGTCGCGTCGACGGCGGCGGGCGCCCGCACCGTGGAGGCGTTCCGGATGGAGGAGCGGCGGATCCGGGCGAGCCGGGAGGCCCTGGAGACGTCCCGCCGCACCCGTATGCGCACGCTGTTCCTGCGCTCGGTGTTCTTCCCCGTGGTCGAGCTGTCGTACGTCGTGCCGGTGGCGGGGGTGCTGCTGTGCGGCGGGTGGCTGCACGCGCGGGGCGCGGTGAGCCTGGGCGCGGTCGTGGCGACCTCTCTGTACCTGCTGCAGTTGAGCGGCCCGCTGGACGAGGTGCTGATGCGGCTGGAGCAACTCCAGTCCAGCGGCGCCTCGTTCGCCCGGGTGGAAGGGCTGGCCCGGGCGCCGCGCGCGGCCGGGCGCAGTGACGCCCCGGACCCTGCGGACGACCGCATCGACGTGACCGGCGTGCGCTACGCGTACGACGGGGGCGGCGAGGTGCTGCGCGGGGTGGACCTGACGCTGACGCCGGGCGAACGGCTGGCGGTGGTGGGGCCGTCGGGCGCGGGCAAGACCACGCTGAGCCGGCTGCTGGCGGGGGTGGACGCGCCGGCCGCCGGGAGTGTGACCGTCGGCGGGGTGCCGGTGGCGTCGCTGGACCCGGAGCGGTTGCGGCGGCAGGTGGTGCTGGTGACCCAGGAGCACCATGTCTTCCTGGGGTCGGTCCGGGACAATCTGCGGATCGCCGCACCGGACGCCGGGGACGAGGAGCTGTGGGCGGCGCTGGCGGTGGTGGGCGCGGACGGCTGGGTGCGGGAGCTGCCGCGCGGGCTGGACACCGAGCTGGGCGAGGGCGGCCACCCCACCGACGGCCCCCAGGCGCAGCAGCTCGCGCTGGCGCGCGTGGTGCTGGCCGACCCGCACACACTGGTCCTCGACGAGGCGACCGCCCTGCTCGACCCGGCGACCGCCCGGCACGCGGAGCGCGCCCTGGCCGCCGTGCTGGAGGGCCGTACGGTCGTCGCCGTCGCACACCGGCTGCACACCGCGCACGACGCGGACCGGGTGGCCGTGATGGAGGACGGCCGGCTCTCCGAACTGGGCACGCACGACGCCCTGGTGGCGGCGGACGGGGTGTACGCGGCGCTGTGGCGCTCTTGGCACGGGGACGGGCGGACCGGCGACAGGGCGTAGGACGGGGCCCAAGGTGGCGGCGTGCCCGGCTCACCGGACCGCCGCCATCCCGCCGTCGCCCGGATAGCGGACACCTCCTGCCGGACACCGGACGGGATCCGGCCAACTTCCTGACGCGCTCCTGACAGAAACCGCGCTCCCCTGCCACTCTTCCCACGGCCGCTTCACAGCAACCCCACAGCTTCGGCTGCCCGTTGTGCGGCGGTCACTGCTCGAAGCACTTCCGTTCTGCCCGGCCGGCTGACCCGCCGGCCGGTCTCCCCAGGCCGCGTACCCCGCGGCCCCGCAGAAGGAGTCAGCGTTGAGAAGCAGGACGCCCCACAGACGCACCCCCCGCACCGCGCAGCGCCGCGTCGCCGCCGTCGCCCTGGCCGGCGTGGCCGCGCTGATCGCCACGGCCGTCCAGTCCGGCGCCGCCACCGCCGCCCCTGACACGGCGCCCCGGACCGCGAGCGCCGCACCCGGTTCGGAGTCGGTCGAGCTCACCCCCGCCCAGCGTGCCGCGCTGATGCGCCAGGCGGACTCCGTCAAGGCCGGGACCGCGAAGGACCTCGGTCTGGGCGCGAAGGAGAAGCTCGTCGTCCGCGACGTCCTCAAGGACCGCGACGGCACCGTGCACGTGCGCTACGAGCGCACCTACGACGGGCTGCCCGTCCTCGGCGGCGACCTGATCGTCCAGGGCGACACGGCCGGCGAGGCGGACAAGGTCGTGAAGGCGACCCGTGCCGCGGTGAGGCCCGCCACCACCACCACGAAGGTGCCGGCCGCGAAGGCCGAGGCGCAGGCCCTGTCCGCCGCGAAGGCCGAGAAGGCTGCGGACGCGGACGTCGACCGGGCGCCGCGCAAGGTGATCTGGGCGGCGGGCGGCACCCCGGTCGTCGCGTACGAGACGGTCGTCGGCGGTCTCCAGCACGACGGCACCCCGCAGGAGCTGCACGTCGTCACCGACGCCACCACCGGCGAGAAGCTGTACGAGTGGCAGGCCGTGCAGAACGGCACCGGCCACACCGTCTACAGCGGCACCGTCGACCTGACGACCACCCAGTCGGGTTCGACGTACAACCTGACCGACGGGGCGCGCGGCGGGCACAAGACGTACAACCTCAACCGGGGCACCTCCGGCACCGGCACGCTGTTCTCCGGCTCCGACGACGTCTGGGGCGACGGCACCCCCTCCAACGCGGAGTCGGCCGGCGCGGACGCCCACTACGGGGCGGCGCTGACCTGGGACTACTACAAGAACGTGCACGGCCGCAGCGGCATCCGCGGGGACGGCGTCGGCGCCTACTCCCGGGTCCATTACGGCAACAACTACGTCAACGCCTTCTGGTCGGACAGCTGCTTCTGCATGACCTACGGCGACGGCTCCGGCAACGTCAACCCGCTCACCTCGATCGACGTGGCCGCGCACGAGATGTCGCACGGCCTCACCTCGGCCACCGCGGGCCTGGTCTACAGCGGCGAGTCCGGCGGCCTGAACGAGGCGACCAGCGACATCTTCGGCGCGACCGTCGAGTTCTACGCGAACAACTCCTCCGACGTCGGCGACTACCTCATCGGCGAGGAGATCGACATCAACGGCGACGGCACGCCGCTGCGTTACATGGACAAGCCGAGCAAGGACGGCCGGTCCAAGGACTCCTGGTACTCCGGCATCGGCTCGATCGACGTGCACTACTCGTCGGGTGTGGCGAACCACTTCTTCTACCTGCTGAGCGAGGGCAGCGGCACGAAGACCATCAACGGCGTCACCTACGACTCCCCCACCTCCGACGGCCTGCCGGTCACGGGCATCGGCCGCGCCAAGGCGGAGAAGATCTGGTTCCGCGCGCTCACCACGAAGTTCACCTCGACCACGAACTACGCGGCGGCCCGCACGGGCACCCTGGCGGCGACCGGCGAGCTGTACGGCACGGACAGCGCCGAGTACAAGGCGGTGCAGGACGCCTGGGCGGCCGTCAACGTCGGCGCCCGCTCCGGCGGTCCCGGAGGCGGCGGCACCACCTTCGAGTCGACCACCGACGTGGCGATCCCGGACGCCGGCGCCGCGGTGACGTCCTCGATCACCGTCACCGGCCGCACCGGCAACGCGCCCGGCAACCTCCAGGTCGCGGTCGACATCGTGCACACCTGGAGCGGTGACCTGGTCGTCGACCTGGTGGCCCCGGACGGCACCTCGTACCGGCTGCGCAACCGCACCGGCGGTTCGGCGGACAACATCAACGAGACGTACACGGTCAACGCGTCGTCGGAGACGGCCAACGGCACCTGGCGGCTGCGGGTTCAGGACATGGCCCGCTACGACACCGGCTACATCAACGGCTGGAGCCTGACCTTCCCGTAGGCGGACCTGGTCGGACGGACACCGGCACGGCGCTGTTCCGGGTGGTTTCCACCGCCCGGAACAGCGCCATTTTTTGCCTGCCCCATACGTCCCGCGGGTTGCGTCTTTGCCGAGGTCACGCGGATTCACACGGACGCAACATGCGTTCGGACGTCGACTTTCGGCCAACATCATCAGACCCTCATGACATGTACGCGACGTAGATGTCACTCTTCCCTCGCTCGGTGCACCACCCGGACGGCCCCCACCGTCCGGCACCCCCACTCACCCCCCGAGGAGCTTCGAGTGACTCCCCTCTACGCGCGTCGCCGCCGTACCGCCCTGGCCGCCGCCACCGCCGTCGCGGCCGGCGCCCTGCTCACCACCGGCCTGGCCGCCGGTACCGCGACCGCCGACCCCGCCCCCGCCCCCGCCGGCAAGCCGGTCATGGGCGGCGCCTCCGTGCTGCTGTCCGCCGCCGCGCGCACCTCCCTCATCCAGGAGCAGCAGGCCACGGCCGCCGAGACCGCCGACGCGATAGGTCTCGGCGCCCAGGAGAAGCTGATCGTCAAGGACGTCGTCAAGGACGTCGACGGCACGGTCCACACCCGGTACGAGCGCACCTACGGCGGGCTGCCCGTGCTCGGCGGCGACCTCGTCGTGCACGAGCCGGCGGACGGCGCCAGAACCGTCACCAAGGCCGTGAGGACCACCGTCAAGGTCGCCTCCGTGACGCCGAAGGTCGCGGCGGGCAAGGCCGAGACGCAGGCGCTCGCCGCCGCCGAGAAGGCCGGCTCGGAGCGCACCGAGGCCGACTCCGCGCCCCGCAAGGTGATCTGGGCCGCCGAGGGCACGCCCGTCCTCGCCTACGAGACCGTCGTCGGCGGCCTCCAGGAGGACGGCACCCCGAACGAGCTGCACGTCATCACCGACGCCACCACCGGCGAGAAGCTGCACGAGTGGCAGGCCGTGCACACCGGCACCGGCAGGAGCCTCTACTCGGGCACCGTCACCCTCGGCACGTACAAGTCCGGCTCGGCGTACCAGCTGTACGACACCTCGCGCGGCGGTCACAAGACCTACAACCTGGCGCGCGGCACCTCCGGCACCGGCACCCTGTTCACCGACGCGGACGACACCTGGGGCACCGGCACCGCCTCCAGCGACCAGACCGCGGCCGTGGACGCCGCCTACGGTGCCCAGATCACCTGGGACTTCTACAAGAACACCTTCGGGCGCAGCGGCATCCGCAACGACGGCAAGGCCGCCTACTCCCGCGTCCACTACGGCAGCAACTACGTCAACGCCTTCTGGCAGGACAGCTGCTTCTGCATGACCTACGGCGACGGCTCGGGCAACACCCACCCGCTGACCTCGCTGGACGTCGCCGGCCACGAGATGAGCCACGGCGTCACGTCCGTCACCGCCGGCCTGCGCTACAGCGGAGAGTCCGGCGGCCTCAACGAGGCGACCAGCGACATCTTCGGCGCGGGGGCGGAGTTCTACGCGAACAACTCCTCCGACGCCGGTGACTACCTCATCGGCGAGAAGATCGACATCAACGGCAACGGGACCCCCCTGCGGTACATGGACAAGCCGAGCAAGGACGGCGCGTCCAAGGACTACTGGTCCTCCAGCCTCGGCTCGGTCGACGTCCACTACTCCTCCGGCCCGGCGAACCACTTCTTCTACCTGCTCGCCGAGGGCAGCGGCTCGAAGACCGTCAACGGCGTGAGCTACAACTCGCCGACGTACGACGGCTCCACCGTCACCGGCATCGGCCGCGCCAAGGCGCTGCAGATCTGGTACAAGGCGCTGACCACGTACTTCACCTCGACGACCAACTACAAGGCGGCCCGCACGGGCACCCTGAACGCGGCGTCCGCGCTGTACGGCGCGAGCAGCGCCGAGTACAAGGCGGTCGACGCGGCCTGGAAGGCGGTCAACGTCAGCTGAGGCCGGCTCTCCCCCGTCCCGCGCGGCACCCGGAGCGCTTCGCTCCGGGTGCCGCCGGTGCGTGCGGGGCCACCGCCTAGGCTTGGGTCCCATGTCTTCGGCGGACTTCACCCACGACCACGTCGGCGCGAGCCGCGATCCCGACTACTGCCCTCCGGGGTTCCACCACCTGAGGGAGCGCACCCGGCTCGGCGAGGGGGAGAAGGTGTTCCGCCAGGCGGCTGACGCGCTGTTCACCTGGGAGATGCACCGGGAGATGGGCGTCGGCATCGACGCCTCGGCGGACCGGGCCGCGCCCGACGTCGACGTCACCGTCACCCTGGCGGGGCTGGTGAAGGCGCCGTGCCGGGTGGTGTGGGCGTCGGAGGAGTACCGCGAGGCGGGGTGGGCGTACGGGACGCTGGCGGGGCATCCGGAGAGCGGGGAGGAGGCGTTCGTCGTGCACCGGACGGGGGACGGGACGGTGTGGCTGACGGTCTCGGCGTTCAGCCGGCCGGCCCGCTGGTACGCCCGGGCGGGCGGCGCGGCCACCCGGTCCCTCCAACACGCCTACGCCCGCCGCGCCGGCAAGGTCCTCCGCCGCCTGGCGACACGGGGCGTCCAGGACGGCTGACGGCGACCGGGGTGCCGGGAACTGTCGACCGCCGGGCGCGGCTCGGCGTGGGCCGCTCGCGCAGTTCCCCGCGCCCCTTCAGGGCACCTCCGCCCGAGGGCACCCGCACCACCCACGCAGCAGCCCACCCACCCACGCACGCAGCCTGCGGGCATACGTGCCGCCCAGGGCGGCACGGGTGGGCGCAGGCGGCACCCCCACCGGGCCCGCACCGCACCCCCCGACGGCCACCGGGATGCCGGACACCGTCTGTCGCCGGCTGCGGGCCGTCGGGGGCCGCTCGCGCAGTTCCCCGCGCCCCTTCAGGGCACCTCCGCCTGAGGGCACCCGCACCCCGCACGCAGCCTGCGGGCATGCGTGCCGCCCAGGGCGGCACGGGTGGGCGCAGGCGGCACCCCCACCGGGCCCGCACCGCACCCCCGACAGCCACCGGGGCACCGTCGCCGGGTGCGGGCCGTCGGGGGCCGGGCGCGCGGTTCCCCGCACCCCCGCGGCGCGCTACCGCATCAGTAAGCCCGCCGCCTCCGCGACGTCCTCCGGTGGCACCGCCACCAACCCCAGTTCCGCTCCCGACGCCAACAGCCGGTGACTCGGCAGCACCCGCACCGTGTAGCCGAACGGCCCCGTCCGGTCCAGGGACAGCGGGCCTTCGTAGACCCACTCACCCCCCGCCCCGGGCGCTCCCACCGGCTTCAACGGCACGGCGGCCGCATCCGTGATGCGGTCCTCCTCGTCCACCCGCCCGGCGACGGCCTGCACCTCCACGTCCTCCGGCCGCAGGCTCCCCAGCCCCACCCGCACCCGGAGGGCCAGCGTGCTGCCCAGCTCCGCGGTGGCGGAGGCCACGGACGTCTCGACGTGGTCGACGGTCACCCCGTGCCACGCCCCCCGCACCGCCGCCTTCCACTCCGCGAGCTCCCGCGCGGCGTCCGCGTTCATCGCCCGGTGCGCGTGCGCGGCCGGGGTGTACAGCCGCTCCACGTACTCCCGCACCATCCGCCCGGCCAGGACCTTCGGCCCGAGCAGGCTCAGCGTCCGCCGGACCATCTCGATCCACCGGTCCGGCAGCCCGCTGCGCCCGCGCTCGTAGAAGGTGCGGGTCACCCGCTGCTCCAGCAGGTCGTACAGCGCCGCGGCCTCTATGTCGTCGCGTCGGTCCGGGTCGGTCCCCGCGCCGTCCGCCGTGGGGATGGACCAGCCGAAGTCGGGCTGGAACCACTCGTCCCACCAGCCGTCCAGCACCGACAGGTTGAGCCCGCCGTTGAGCGCGGCCTTCATCCCGCTGGTGCCGCACGCCTCCAGCGGCCGCAGCGGGTTGTTCAGCCAGATGTCGCAGCCGGGGTACAGCTTCTGCGCCATCGCCATGCCGTAGTCGGGCAGGAAGACGATCCGGTGGCGGACCCGCGGGTCGTCGGCGAAGCGGACGAGTTCCTGGATGAGCCGCTTGCCGCCGTCGTCCGCCGGGTGCGCCTTGCCCGCGACCACGATCTGCACCGGCCGCTCGGGGTGCAGCAGCAGGTCCATCAGCCGGTCCCGGTCGCGCAGCATCAGCGTCAGCCGCTTGTAGGACGGGACGCGCCGGGCGAAGCCGATGGTGAGCACGTCCGGATCGAGGACGCCGTCGATCCAGCCCAGTTCGGCGGTCCCGGCGCCGCGCTGCCGCCAGGAGGCGCGCAGCCGCTCCCGCACCTCCAGCACCAGCAGCTCGCGCAGCGACCGGCGCAGGTCCCAGATGTCCTGGTCGGCGATGTCGGCGACGGAGTCCCAGCGGTCGGAGTCGCCGATGCTGAGCGCCTCCTCCGCGCGCTGGGTGCCGATCTGCCGGGCGCCGAGCCGGTACACCTCGGGGGCGACCCAGGTGGGCGCGTGCACCCCGTTGGTGACGGAGGTGATGGGCACCTCCTCGGGGTCGAACCCCGGCCACAGCCCGGCGAACATCTCCCGGCTGACCTGGCCGTGCAGCAGGGAGACGCCGTTGGCCCGCTGGGCGAGGCGCAGACCCATCACGGCCATGTTGAAGAGGTTGGGCTCGCCGCCCGGGTAGGTCTCCATGCCGAGCCGCAGGATGCGGTCGACCTCCAGGTTCGGCAGCTCCGCGTGCGGGCCGAAGTGCCGGGCGACCAGTTCGCGGTCGAAGCGGTCGATGCCGGCCGGCACGGGCGTGTGCGTGGTGAACACGGTCCCGGCTCGGACCGTCTCCAGTGCCGCGTCGAAGTCGAGCCCCTCGGCGCGCAGTTCCGCCATCCGCTCAAGACCGAGGAACCCGGCGTGCCCCTCGTTGGTGTGGAACACCTCCGGCGCCGCGTGCCCGGTGACCCTGCAGTACGTGCGGACGGCGCGGACACCTCCTATGCCGAGGAGCATCTCCTGGAGCAGCCGGTGCTCGCTGCCGCCGCCGTAGAGCCGGTCGGTCACCCCCCGCTCGATGAGGTCGTTCTCCTCGATGTCGGAGTCGAGCAGAAGCAGCGGGATCCTGCCCACCTGGGCGACCCAGATACGGGCGCGCAGGGAGCGGTCGCCGGGGAGGGCGAGGGTGATCTGGGCGGGGGCGCCGTCGGCCTCCTTGAGCTGGTCCAGGGGAAGCTCGTGCGGGTCGAGGACGGGGTAGTGCTCCTGCTGCCAGCCGTCCCGGGACAGGGACTGGCGGAAGTAGCCGTGCCGGTAGAGCAGGCCGACGCCGATCAACGGGGCGCCGAGGTCGCTGGCGGCCTTCAGGTGGTCGCCGGCCAGGATGCCGAGCCCGCCGGAGTACTGGGGCAGGGCGGCGGTGATGCCGAACTCGGGGGAGAAGTAGGCGACGGCGGCGGGGAGCCGGCCGCTCTGCCGCTGGTACCAGCGGTCGCCGGTCATGTAGGTGTCCAGGTCGTCCGCGACCGCGGCGAGGCGGTCGAGGAAGTCGCGGTCGCCGGCCAGTTCGGTGAGCCGCTCGGTCGGCACGCTGCCCAGCAGACGCATGGGATCGCCGCCGGCCGCGGCCCAGCGCTCGGGGTCGACGGAGCGGAAGAGGTCACGGGTGCCGGCGTGCCAGGACCAGCGCAGATTGCGGGCCAGGTCGCTCAGCGGCCGGAGGGGTCCGGGGAGCACGGGTCGGACGGTGAATCGACGGATAGCCTTCACAAGCCACCTCGGCGCGTTCGTGAGAGACGCGGTGTGCGTCCGGGTATCGCAGCCGACAGTACCGGCGCGGACGCCGTCCGCGGGGGAAGCCGGGGGACACGGGTACCTCGCCTGCCCTGTCCAAACGATTCACCGCACAGCGGATATGGCCGATTCCGGCCCCATGTGCGGTCTTGTCGTACTACACCCCGTGCGTCGATGCCGCCGCTCGGGGACGCGTGTCCGGCCGGGCGGACCGGGCCGGTCGCCGGGCAGGGCAAGAAACCGGCCGTTTCCGCCTCCCGCCAGGCCCCACACCCGCGTCACCTCCGGTGTTCGGGCCCCGCGCGCCCCTTACGCCCCGCCTTCCCCACCGGTCACGTGCAGCCGTCGGCGCACGGCGCGGGCGAATCGCCGCGCGCCGGGGCGGCGGCGGCCGGGGCGGGCGGAGAAGCCGCTGGTCACGGGCGGGGCGGGCGCCGCCTCCACGGCGCGCGCCCCCGTCAGCCCGGGTGCCCGCGTACACCGGGGCGCCGTGCGTGCTCCGAAGCGCCGGCAGCCGGTGGGAACGCACCCAGCACGGGCGGGCCCCGGACCCGCCGGGCGCCGAGAGGCCCCGGCCGGTCTTGTGTGTCGACATACGCGTGAGTAGTTAACAAAGCGCCGGATTGCCCACCCGAACGGTGTGGGAAGGCTCCTGCGGGTACACCCCACTCAGACCCCGCAGGACCCACCTCCCCACAGTCATCCGCCCACCCTCGTTGACGCGGACAGGAGCGGTCATGCCCGCCAAGCACCACTCGTCATCCCCCTCACCGTCCGGCGCCAAGGCGTCCGCCCGCACCGACGCCGCGCCCCCGCGCGGCCGGCCGCCCCGCACCGGGCCGGCCCCGTCCGCCACCGGCACGCCCGCGCCAACGGCGCCTCCCGGGACCTCCGTGGGGCGCATCCCCGTGCTGGACGTCCGGCCGCTGGTGCGGCAGGGGCGCCGGCCGGCGAAGGCCGTGCCGGGCGAGGCGTTCGAGGTGACGGCGACCGTGTTCCGTGAGGGGCACGACGCGGTGGCGGCCAACGTCGTGCTGAAGGACCCGCAGGGGCGTCCGGGCCCGTTCACGCCGATGCGGGAGCTCGCGCCCGGCACGGACCGGTGGGGGGCGACCGTCACCCCGACGGCCACCGGCCTGTGGACGTACGCGGTGGAGGCCTGGGGCGACCCGGTCACCACCTGGCGGCACCACGCGCAGATCAAGGTTCCGGCGGGCATCGACACCGAGGTGGTGCTCGAGGAGGGCGCCCGGCTGCACGAGCGGGCGGCGGAGCAGGTGCCCGGGGCCGACGACCGGGAGGTGCTGCGCGCGGCCGTGGACGGCCTGCGCCACACGCAACGCCCGGCGGCGGCCCGGCTGGCGGCGGCGCTGACGCCGGAGGTGGACGCGGTGCTGGCGAGGCACCCGCTGCGGGAG
>BNBX01000016.1 GCA_014656175.1 Streptomyces werraensis | reverse complement strand
CGATCGCGGCGAACACGTACTTCGGCTGGAAGTGGATGTCCGCGATCACCGGGATCTGCGACTTCTTCGCGATCACCGCCAGCGCGTCCGCGTCGTCCTGCGTCGGGCACGCCACCCGCACGATCTGGCAGCCCGACGCGGTCAGCTCCGCGATCTGCTGCAGCGTCGCGCCGATGTCCGACGTGCGCGTGGTCGTCATCGACTGCACCGACACCGGGGCGTTCCCGCCCACCGCCACGGAGCCGACCTGGATCTGCCGGCTCTTCCGGCGCACGGCGAGCGTGGCCGGGACCTCGGGGAGGCCCAGGGAGACTGCGGTCATCTGGTCACTCCCTGTTCGACGAGACGGTCTCGCGCATGGCGCGCAGGGACTCCTTCAGGGAGCCCATGGTGGCGAGGACGGCGGTGGGCTCGTAGCCGCAGTGGGCCATGCAGTTGGCGCAGCGCGGGTCCTTGCCGCGGCCGTACCGGTCCCAGTCGGTGTCCTCGATGAGCTCCCGGTAGGTCGGCACGTAGCCGTCGCTCATCAGGTAGCAGGGGCGCTGCCAGCCGAACAGGGAGTAGTTGGGGATCGCCCAGGCGGTGCACGGGAAGTCCACCTTGCCCTCGAGGAAGTCGAGGAACAGCGGCGAGTGGTTCAGCCGCCAGCGGCGCCGGTTGCCGCCCGCGAAGGCCTTCCTGAACAGCTCCCGGGTCTGCTCCACGCCCAGGAAGTGCTCCTGGTCGGGCGCCTTCTCGTAGGCGTAGGCGGGCGAGATCATCATCTCGTCGACCTTGAGGTCGTCGTTGAGGTAGTTGAGCACCTCCACGACGGTCTGCGGGGTGTCGGTGTTGAAGAACGTCGAGTTGGTGGTGACCCGGAAACCGCGTCGCTTGGCCTCCTTGATGGCCGCCACGGCCTCGTCGAACACGCCCTCCTTGGCGACGGACTCGTCGTGCCGCTCCCGCAGCCCGTCGATGTGCACCGCGAACGCGAAGTACGGCGACGGGGTGAACTTGTCCATCTTCTTGCGCAGCAGCATGGCGTTGGTGCACAGGAAGACGTACTTGCGGCGGGCCACCAGCTGACGGACGATCTCGTCGATCTGAGGGTGCATCAGGGGCTCGCCGCCGGCGATCGACACCATGGGCGCGCCGGACTCCAGGACGGCGCCGACGGCCTGCGCGACGGGCATGCGCTGCTTGAGCACACCGGCCGGGTGCTGGATCTTGCCGCATCCCTCGCACTTGAGGTTGCAGGCGAAGAGCGGTTCCAGTTCGACGATGAGCGGGAACTTGTCCCGCCCGCGGAGCTTCTGTTCGGCCAAGTATGTAGCGACCTTGATGGACTGACGCAGCGGCATGGCCATCTGGCTCACCTCCTGGGGAGCAGCAAGGAACGGTGCCATTCATAGAAAGCCGGCAGTACGGAACGAAGGACACGGAAAGCCGATATTCCACCGCGGACCGTGCCGATACGGACGAGTTCGTGTTCAGGAGCGTCCACGACCACCCGGACGGCCGCAACCGGGCGCTCGGCCGCGCGGACGGCGCTCAGGAGCGTGGCCGCGGACTCCATGTCCACCGCGATCGCGCCGGTGGCGAGCAGGTCGGAGCGTTCGTGGCCGCGGACGACGTGGTCGGAGCCGGTGAGGGGGCCGGTGTGCACGGTGCGTCCGGGCACCGCGCGCACCAGCTCCTTCACCAGCAGTTCGGTGCCGACGCACGGCACGGTGCCGCGCGGGTCCCGGGTCTCCTCGGCGACGACCAGGTCGCCGGGGTGCATGCCGGCGGCGAGGCCCGCGCAGAAGCCGGTGGCGAGGACGGCGGCCCCGTGCAGCGCCGGGTCGGCGAGCACCCGGGTGACGGACCGCTCGGCCGCCGCCGGCCCCATGCCGGTGCGCAGCACGGTGACCGGCCCGCCCGGGGTGGTGCGCTCCCGCCTGCGCAGCGCGAACTGTTCGATGCCGAGCGCGCAGGCGATCAGCAGCGGGGCGGGGGCGGGCCGGCCGCTCATCAGCTGCCCTTCGCGTCGGCGAGCGCCTGCACGGAGCCGGCCGTCGCCTCGGCCGGCTTCGCGGCGAACGGCTCGCCGTGGACATACCGGCCGAGCGCGGTGAGCGGGAACACCTGCCGGTAGAGGTGGTAGTTGATGGAGAAGTCCCAGGGGAAGCCGGTGCCGGTGAAGTACGGCTCGTCCCAGGAGCCGTCCTCCCGCTGGGTGTTCGCCAGCCAGGCGACGCCTCGTTCGACGGCGGCGGAGTCCCGCTCTCCCGCCGCGAGCAGCGCCATCAGCGCCCAGGCGGTCTGCGAGGCGGTGGAGGCGCCCTTGCCGCTCCACTCCTTGGCGTAGCGGTAGGAGCGCAGGTCCTCGCCCCAGCCGCCGTCCTCGTTCTGCACCTTCTCCAGCCAGGCCACGGCCCGCCGGATCGCCGGGTGGGACGTGGGGATTCCGGCCGCGGTCAGGGCGGGGACCACGCAGCCGGTGCCGTAGACGTAGTTGACGCCCCAGCGGCCGAACCACGAGCCGTCCGGCTCCTGTTCGGCGAGCAGCCACTCCACGCCGCGCCGGGTGCGCGGGTCGCGGGCGAGCCCTTCGACCGCGAGCATCTCCACGACGTGCGCGGTGACGTCGGCCGACGGCGGGTCGATGACCTCACCGAAGTCGCAGAACGGCAGCCGGTTGGGGAACGGGCTGGTGTTGTCGACGTCGAAGGCGCCCCAGGCTCCGTTCTTCGACTGCATGCCCAGGTTCCAGCGCACCCCGCGTCCGATGGCGTTGTCCAGGCGCTCCGGGTCGTGGTGCTTGACCCGGCGCAGCGCCAGGACCACCTCGGCGGTGTCGTCGATGTCGGGGTAGTTGTCGTTGTGGAACTCGAAGGCCCAGCCGCCCGGCGGGAGATGAGGGCGGCGCACGGACCAGTCGCCGGGCCGCACCACCTGCTCGCCGAGCATCCAGTCGGCGGCCTTGACCAGTTGCGGGTGGTCGGCGGGTACGCCCGCGTCGGCCAGTGCGATGGTGGCGAGACAGGTGTCCCACACCGGGGACTGGCAGGCCTCGATCATCCGGGCGCCGTCCTCGCGCCACACGGCGAACCGGTCCAGGGACTCCAGGCCGGCGCGCATCACGGGGTGGTTGAGGTCGTAGCCGAGCAGGTGCAGGGCGATGACCGAGTACACGGCCGGGGGCTGGATGCCGCCCCAGCAGCCGTCGTTCTCCTGGCGTTCGATGATCCAGCGGGCGGCGGTGTTCATCGCGGCCCGGCGCAGCCGGCGCGGGACGGCTCTGCGCAGCGCGTGCAGGCCCTTGTCCAGCCGCTGGAAGGCGCCGTCCCAGGTGTTCGCCGGGGCGAGCGGCCGGGGAGGGTTGGGGTTCGCCGGGTCGGTGTGCAGCTCGTCCAGCGGGAACGGGGCGGGGCGTACCGGCCGCTTGGCGGAGACGATGGTGAGCGGCACGATGGTCTGCCGGGCCCAGCAGCCGAAGTCGTAGATGTTGAGCGGCACCCAGGTGGGGAACCAGATCAGCTCGGGCGGCAGTTCGGGCAGGTCCTCCCACTTCCACCAGCCGAACAGGGCCAGCCAGATGCGGGTGAAGACCCGGGACGCGGCGATGCCGCCCCGCTCCCGGATCCAGGCCGAGGCCTTCGCCATGTGCTCGGCGTCGGGGGCGTCGCCTGCCAGCCTCAGCGCGACGTACGCCTCGATGGTGGTGGAGAGTTCGCCGGGGCCGCCGTGGAAGGTGGCCCAGGTGCCGTCCTCGCGCTGCTCCCCTCGGATGAACAGGGCGGCGGCGCGGGTGGTGTCCTCGTCGCGGATGCCGAGGAACTGGCGCAGCAGCAGGTCCTCGGCGTCCATCGTGACGTTGGTCTCGAGGTCACCCTTCCACCAGCCCTCGTCGTCCTGACGGGACAGCAGGAAGTCGGTGGCGCGCCGTACGGCGCGGGCGGCGATGTCGGGTACCCCGGCCGCCTCGGGGCTGTCGGTGTCGTGTTCGCTGGCCGCGGTGAGCCGGGACGGCGAGGCCGCCCCGGTGCTTCCGTCGGTCGTCGCTGTCATGGCTTCCCCTTCGTGCAGTCCTGCAAGTGGTGCGTCTGCTGTGGGTCCGCCGTCGGCCGGCGGGGGTGCTCCCCACCGGCCGGCGACTACGCGAGGGCTATTCGACCGATAGTGATCATCTCTTTCGTACGACGACGAAGTCCGCGAGGGCCGTGAACTGTTCCCGCACCCGGTCGGGCATGTCCACGACGTCGAGGGCCTCGATGGCGATGGTGTGCTGACGTCGTGCCTCCTCGGCGGTCCACTCACGGCCGCCGGCCTCCTCGATGAGGGCGGCACGGGCCGCGAACTCCTCCTCGGAGAAGTTCGCGAAGTCGCTGCTCTTGGCGTCGGCGGCGAGGATCTCGCCGAGCCGGGTGGCGGCCGGGCCGTCGGCGGCGAGCGCGGCCACCACCGGGAGGGACTTCTTGCGCTGGCGCAGGTCGCTCCAGGTCTGCTTGCCGGTGGACTCCGGGTCGCCCCAGATGCCGAGCAGGTCGTCGACCGCCTGGAAGGCCAGGCCCAGGTGGTGGCCGTAGCGCTCCAGGGCGTCGGCGGTGCGCTCGTCCGCGCCGCCGAGGACCGCGCCGATGGAGCTGGCGCAGGCGAGCAGGGCGCCGGTCTTGTTGCCCTCCATCTCCAGGCACTCCTCGACGCTGACCCGGTCGCGGTGCTCGTAGGAGATGTCCTGGGCCTGGCCGTCGATGAGCGCGCGGCTGGCCCGGGTGAGGCGGCGCGTGGCGCGGCCGGCCTCCGCGGTGCCGAGCTCCAGGAGCACTTCGTTGGCCAGGGCGAACAGGGCGTCGCCGACCAGGATGGCCTGGGCGGGGCCGTGCACCTTCCAGACGGTGTCGCGGTGCCGGCGCTGCTCGTCGCCGTCCATCAGGTCGTCGTGCAGCAGCGAGAAGTTGTGGACCAGCTCGACGGCGACCGCGCCGGGCACGCCGGTCTCCGGGGAGGCGCCGGTGACCTCGGCGGACAGCACGGCGAGGGCGGGGCGCACGGCCTTGCCTCCGTCGCCGTCCGCGGGCCGGCCCTGGGCGTCGATCCAGCCGAAGTGGTAGGCGGCGACCGTGTCCATGGGAGGCGCCAGGCGGTCGACGGCCGCCCGCAGTACCGGCGTGGCCAGGGTCCGCCCGCGCTCCAGGAGCGCGGACACGTCCACCGCGGTCCTTCGAGCGGCCTGCGAGGCCGGGGGCACAGTGGGCACAGTCTCTCCTCTTGTTGCGGTACCGGGGGTGCGGGGACCTGCCGCGCCGCTTCGCTGCAGCATCAGGCCGCCTCCTCGAGGGCGAAGAGGTGGCGCGGGCGGGGCCGGCCGAGGGCGCCCAGCGCGGCGTCCGCCGCGCCGACACCGCTGCGGACCGCACTCTCCATGGTCGCGGGCCACCCGGTGGCGGTCCACGCTCCGGCCAGGTAGAGGCCGGGTGCCTTGGTGCGGGCGCCGGGCCTGAGGCGTCCGACGCCAGGGGCGGGAGCGAAGGTGGCGGTGCGCTCCCGGGTGACGAAGAAGTCCAGGACCTCGGCGCCTCGGGTGCGCGGCAGCAGCCGCTCCAGTTCGGGCAGGTACCGCTCGCGCAGGTCGGCGACGGGTGCGTCGATGTCGTCGTGGGCGACCGACTGGGACAGCGCCAGGTACTGGCCGTGACGCAGTCCGGAGGCGTCGGTGCGGTCGAAGACCCACTGCACGGGGGTGCCGAGGGCGGCGAAGAAGGGACGGGTGAGCACCGTGCGGTCGTAGACGACGTGCACGTTGAGGATGGGGGCGGTGCCGATGCCGAGCAGCCGGTCGGGGTCGTCGAGCGCGCCCGCGGGCAGCAGGTCGTACGCCTCTCGCTGGGGCACGGCGAGGACGACGGCGTCGGCCCGGAGTGTCTCGCCGGGGATGCCGACGGCCCAGCCGCCTTCGCCGTCGGAGCGGACGGAGGTGACGCGGGTGCGGGTCTCGGGGCGCACGCCGGCGGCGTCGAGGGCCTTGCGGGCGAGCCGGTCGTGCAGGTCGCCGAGCGGCACCCGGGCCCAGCCGATGTCGGCGGCGCCGGGGTCGGAGAGCAGGCCGGTCTTGAACACCATCGCGGCGAGCGCCAGCGAGGAGTCGCCCGCGACGGCGTTGAGGGTGGCGACGCCGACCAGGTCCCACAGGGCCTCGACGGCGCGCGGGGACTGGCCGTGGGCGGCGAGCCAGCTGCCGAAGTCCTGCTCGTCCAGGGCGGGATCGTCGAGGTCGAGGCCCTTCAGCGCGAGCGCGGCGCGGCCCACCTTCGCCCGGTCGGCGAGCGACAGGTGGGGGTACGTGGCGAGGCTGCGGCCGAGGTGGAGGGGCACGGGCAGCGGGTCGCGCCGCAGCCGTCCCAGCCGTCGGCCCTCGGGGCGGTCCGCGTCGACCACGGGCACGTCGAGGCGGTCCTGCAGCGGGGCGAGGCCGGCTCCCCCGATACGGTCGAGGAACCAGCGGTAGGCGGTGCAGCAGCGCAGGTAGACGTGCTGGCCGTTGTCGACGGTCAGGTCGCCGCGCCGGAAGGAGAAGGCGAGTCCGCCCAGCCGGGGCCGCCCTTCGAGCAGGGTGACGCGCACTCCGGCGTCGGCGAGGGCGAGGGCGGCGGTGGTGCCGGCCAGTCCGCCGCCGACCACGACGGCGTGGCGTCCCGGCGGGACCGGGCCGTCCGTGCGCGGGGCCCCCTCGGAGCGTGTGCCGTGGCTCATGCGCCCTCCCCCGACCGGCCGGGCCGCGTGACAGGTGCGCGGCCGGCCGTCTCGGTGAGGGACGCGGGGGCGCGGCGGAGGGTTGCCCGCCGCTTTCCGTCCGGGTACGGGGTGTCCCTCATGCGCGCCTCCCGACGGTGCGCCGGGCGACGTGCCGGGTGTCGAGGCCGGACAGGCCGCGCACCGCCACGTACGCCTTCTCCCGTCCGGGCAGGGAGACCCGGCCGCGCAGCACGGCCTCGGGGTCGCGCTCGATGCGCTCCAGGAGGCGGCGGTAGATGCCGGCCATGGCGGCGACGCAGGCGCCGCTGCGCCGGTCGAGCAGGGGAAGCAGGCGGTATCCCTCGGCGAAGAGGGCGCGGGCCCTGCGCGCCTCGAAGTGCACCAGGCCCGCGAAGTCCGAGCCCTGAGGCGGTGTCGGTCCTGCGAAGCCGTCGGAGCAGCCGAACTTGGCGAGGTCGTCGGCGGGCAGGTAGGTGCGCCCGTTCTCGGCGTCCTCGCGGACGTCGCGCAGGATGTTGGTGAGCTGGAGCGCCAGGCCCAGCGTGTCGGCGTACTCGGAGGCGCGTTCCACGCCGCGCGCGCCGGGCTCGGTGCCGAACACGCCGAGGGAGAGCCGCCCGATGGCGCCGGCGACGCAGCGGCAGTAGACCTTCAGGTCGTCCCAGGTCTCGTACGTCTCGCCGCGCAGGTCCATCTGGACGCCGTCGATGAGTTCGTCCAGGCCGCCGAGCGGGATCGGGAAGTGCGTCGCGGCGTGGGAGAGGGCGACCGCGACCGGGTCGGTGTCGTCCTCGTCGACCGCGCCCTCGCGGATCCGGGTGAGCAGCGCGCGGGTGTCCTCGAGACGGGAGACCTTGACGTCCTCGGGGAGCGGGCCGTCGCCGATGTCGTCGACCCGCCGGGAGAACGCGTACAGGGCCGACATGGCGCGCCGCTTGGGCGTCGGCAGCAGCCTGATGCCGTAGGCGAAGTTGCGTGCCTGCTGGCCGGTGACGGTCTCGCAGTAGCTGTAGGCGGCGAGTACCGGTGCGGACGCGGATGGCTGGGACTCCACGGTCCGGATCACCCCTTTCCTCGCAGAGTCACGCCCGTCTCGCGCAGCAGCTGCAGCGTGCCGGGCTTGGGCGGGCCGGGAAGTACGTCGTAGTCGGCGGCCGCGATCGCGCGCACGGCCGCCCTTCCTCCCGCCACGAACCCCGCGAGCAGGAGTCTGAGCCGGCCTTGGACGCTGCCCACCAGGGGTGCGCCCTCCTCCAGCAGGTCGAGGGCGCGCCGCGCCTGGAACGCGACGAGTGCGCGCACCGAGGCGCCGGCGGTGGGCGCGGCGAGGTCGGCCTCCTGGACGTGGAAGCGTTTCATGTCCGCGGCGGGCATGTAGACGCGGTCGCGGCCGAGGTCCTCGGCGATGTCCTGGAGGTGCTCGACGATCTGCAGGGCGGTGCAGATCGCGTCGGAGCGGCGGATGCGCTCCGGGGTGGCGGTCCCGGTGACGGCGAGCACGAGGCGGCCGACCGGGTTGGCCGACAGCTCGCAGTAGGCGAGCAGGTCGTCGTAGGTCTCGTAGCGCGTGACCAGCTGGTCCTGGCGGTTCGCGGCGATCAGCCCGAGGAACGGCTCGGGGCTCAGCGCGCGGCGGCGGACCGTGGGCTCCAGGCGGAGCAGCAGGGGGTGACGGGGGGCCGGTCCCGTCGGGGCGAACACGCGGTGAAGATCGGCTTCCAGGGCGTCGAGGAGGGTGAGGCGGTCTTCGGCCTCGCCGTCGGGGACGCCGAGAGCGCGGGCGTCGGCGCCGCCGGGGGGCAGGTCGCCGTCGCCGATGTCGTCGACCAGACGGGCGAAGCCGTAGACCGCCATGAGGTCGTCGCGCCAGGCCCTGGGCAGGAAGAAGGGCGCCACCGGGAAGTTCTCGGCGGCGGCCTTGTCGAGAGTGGCCCGTTCGAGGTCGGCGGGGCGCGCCTGGCCGGCGGCCGTCATCGCGGACTGCCCGGGAAGAGGACGGCGCATGCTGAGTTCAGCCGGGGAGTCTCCGAAGCCATTGCCGTCACATCTCCCGTTCTACACTGCTGACCCAATTCACACTATTTCGGACACGCCGCCCAGGCGTCCACCCGACGGCGCCGAGGGAGGGTGTCGGGCATTATGGCCCTGATTGCCGCCTTTCGGGGACCGCTACAGCTTACGTTGCACAACGCGCCGTTCCTCGACGGGGGTCTTCCGCGCTCCACCACAACACATCGTCCGGCGTCAAGATTCCGCCGTGCACGAGGAGTTGACGCATCTTTTGCAGACGCAGGGCCCCGCCGGACCGTTCCGGCGGGGCCCTGGGCGAAGCGGGCTACTTGCCGGTGAACTTCTCGTACTCGCGGAGCACCTCGTCGGTGGGCCCGTCCATGCGGAGTTCACCGCGCTCGAGCCACAGCACCCGGTCGCAGGTGTCGCGGATCGACTTGTTGTTGTGGCTGACCAGGAACACCGTCCCGGCCTCCTTGCGCAGCTCGCGGATGCGGGCCTCGGAGCGCTTCTGGAACTTCCGGTCGCCGGTGGCCAGCGCCTCGTCGATCATCAGGACGTCGTGGTCCTTGGCGGCGGCGATGGAGAACCGGAGGCGGGCGGCCATGCCGGAGGAGTAGGTGCGCATCGGCAGGGTGATGAAGTCGCCCTTCTCGTTGATCCCGGAGAAGTCGACGATGTCCTGGTAGCGCTCCTTGATCTCCTCGCGGGACATGCCCATCGCGAGCCCGCCGAGGATGATGTTCCGCTCGCCGGTGAGGTCGTTCATGAGGGCCGCGTTGACGCCGAGCAGGGACGGCTGGCCGTCGGTGTAGACCTTGCCGCGCTCGGCGGGCAGCAGTCCGGCGATGGCGCGCAGCAGGGTCGACTTGCCGGAGCCGTTGGACCCGATCAGGCCGATGGCCTCGCCGCGGTAGGCCACGAAGGACACCCCGCGCACGGCGTGCACCTTGCGCACGCCCCGCTCCTCGCCTCGTCCGAGGATCCGGCTGAGCGCCGCGGTGGCGCTGCCCTTGCCCGAGCGGGCGCCGTTCACGCGGTAGACGATGTGCAGGTCGTCCGCGATGACGGTGGGCACGCGCGCGCCCGTCTTGTCGTCAGCCACGGCCGTACCTCTCCTCTGCCTTCCAGAAGTAGACGAAGCCGACCACGCCGGCGAGCACCGCCCAGCCGAGCGCGAACGCCCAGATGTGCGGCGGCAGGTAGGACGAGTCGTACTTGTCGATCAGCGCGAACCGCACCAGGTCCATGTAGACCGCCGCCGGGTTCCACTGGAGCACGTCCGCCAGCCAGGACGGCACGTTCTTGTCCGCCAGCATCGCGGGGATGGAGAACATCACCCCGGACGCGTACATCCAGGTCCGCAGCACGAACGGCATCAGCTGTGCCAGGTCGGGGGTCTTGCTGCCCATCCGCGCGAAGATCAGCGCGAGGCCGGTGTTGAACACGAACTGCAGCGCCAGCGCCGGCACCACCAGCAGCCACGACAGGTCCGGGTAGCTCCGGAACGCCACCATGACGACGACCAGGACGATCATCGAGAACAGCAGCTGCTGGAGCTGCTGGAGCGCGAACGAGATCGGCAGCGACGCCCGGGGGAAGTGCAGCGCCCGCACCAGCCCCAGGTTCCCCGAGATCGCCCGGACACCGGCCAGCACCGAGCTCTGCGTGAAGGTGAACACGAACACGCCCGTCACCAGGAACGGCACGTAGACATCGCTCGGGATCCCGCGCCGGGCGCCCAGCAGCAGACCGAAGATGAAGAAGTACACGGCCGCGTTCAGCAGCGGCGTCGCCACCTGCCACAGCTGCCCCAGCTTCGCCTTGCTGTACTGAGCGGTCAGCTTGGCCTGCGAGAAGGCCAGGATGAAGTGCCGCCGCCCCCACAGCTGGCGGACGTATGCGCCGAGGGGCGGGCGGGCGCCGCTGACGGACAGCCCGTACTTGGCGGCCAGCTCGGCCGCCGAAAGGCCGCCGTCGGGCGACAGGGGCGCGCCGACCGCGACCGTGCCGTCGTGCGTAGTCTCACTCACGGGTGGATTGTCTTTCGTCCTCGATGTGCGTGGCCCGCGCGGGCCGGCCAGGAGCCGGGGACCGGGTGGGGCCGGATCCCCGGACTCGAAGCTTGTCAGATCACCGGGGGCCGGCCCAGTCGGGTCAGCCGCCACACCGTACGCCACTTCATGGGGCGACGGGGTCCGCAGGGCGAGGTCCAGCCCTCCTTGAAGCCGCCGAACCACGCCTTGAGGGCGGGGCCCGAGGGGCGGCGCAGGAGAGTGAGGAGCAGCCACACGCCCAGGTACACCGGGACGAGCGGGGCGGGCAGGTTGCGCCGGGCGAGCCAGACGCGGTTGCGGGCCACCATGCGGTGGTACACCGCGTGCCGCGAGGGGGCGGTCGTCGGGTGGTACAGCACCATGTCCGACCGGTAGTCGATCATCCAGCCGGCGTCGAGGGCGCGCCAGGCCAGGTCGGTCTCCTCGTGGGCGTAGAAGAACTCGTCCGGCAGTCCGCCGACCTCCGCGAGGACCTGGGTGCGCACCGCGTTGGCGCCGCCGAGGAAGGTGGTCACGCGGGAGGAGCGCATCGGGTCGGAGGCGCGCAGCCGGGGCACGTGCCGGCGCTGGGTGACGCCGGTGTCCGGGTCGGCGATGCGGAAGCTGATGATGCCGAGCGAGGGGTCCTCGGCGAACGCCTTCCGGCACAGCTCGGCGGTGTCGGTGTGCGCGAGCAGGCCGTCGTCGTCGAGGAAGAGCAGGATGTCGACGTCCCGTCCGCCGGGCCCGAACGCCTCGATGCCGACGTTGCGCCCGCCGGGGATGCCGAGGTTCTCGGGCAGCTCGACGGTCCGGACGCCCTCGGGGACGTCGGGCACGGGCGAGCCGTTGCCGACGACCACGACCTGGACGGGGTCGCCGTCCTGCTTGGCGACCGAGTCGAGCAGGGCACGCAGTTCGTCGGGGCGGTTGCCCATGGTGATGATCACCGCGCCGACCTTCATGCCCGCGCTCACTTCAGCCTGCTCGAGACGAGGACGGACACGAGGTGCAGCAGGGTCTGCAGCAGGGCGATCCCGGCGAGCACGGCGGTGCCGAGGCGGGTGAAGAACAGGTCGCCCCGGGCGGAGTCGAGGACCGCGAGGAGCAGGATCAGCAGGGACGCCTCTATGCCCAGGATCAGCCGGTGGAACTTCAGGGCGGCGGCGGCCCGGCGGGCGAGCGCCATGCCGGAGGAGCGCGGCTCGGCCGCGGACTCCTTCACCGGGGGCATGCCGTTCTGGTGGCGGGCGACACCGACCAGGTCGGTCTCCGCCTTGATGAGTATCGCGCCCAGCGCGGCGAGGGTGCCGAGGAACGCCCACAGCCAGTCGATGCGGCCGGTGCCCCACAGGTCGGCGGCGCGCAGACCGAGGCCGACCAGCACGGCGGCGTCGGTCAGGTAGGCGCCGACGCGGTCCATGTAGACGCCGGCGAGGGAGTACTGCTTGCGCCAGCGGGCGATCTCGCCGTCGACGCAGTCGAGCAGCAGGTACAGCTGGACCGCGACCACCCCGAGGACCGCCCCCGTGATGCCGGGCACCAGGAGGGCGGGGGCCGCGAGGACACCGCAGAGGGTCATCAGATATGTGAGCTGGTTGGGGGTGACCCGGGTGTTCACCAGGTAGCGGTCGACCCGCAGGGACACCTCGCGCATGTAGAGGCGTCCCATCCAGTGCTCACCGCTGCGCCGGTCCTTGACCCCTGCGGGGTGCACGACCGGACGGAGTTCAGCTACCGATGGCCTTGACATAGTCGGCGTAGACGTCCTTGATCTGTTCGGTGGTCAGGGCGAGGTGTTCGAGGATGGTGAAGCGGCCGGGGCGGGTCTCGGGGGCGTACTCGACGACGCGGACGAACTCGTCGACGGAGAACCCGATCTCCTCGGGGAGCACCGGCAGCCCGTGCCGGCGCAGCACCTCGGCCATGGCCGCCGACTCCTCGTGCGCGCCGCGCAGGTACATCGCGAAGGCGGCGCCCAGTCCGCACTGCTCGCCGTGGGCGGCGGCCCGCTGCGGGTAGAGCAGGTCGAAGGCGTGGTTGATCTCGTGGCAGGCGCCGGAGGAGGGCCGGGAGTCGCCCGAGACCGACATGGAGATGCCGGTGAGGACCAGCGCCTCGGCCAGCACCTGGAGGAAGGCGTCGTCGCCGACGCCGCCCGGGTGCCGGAGCACGGCCTCGCCGGCCTGGCGAGCCATGGCGGCGGCGAGTCCGTCGACCTTCTCGCCGTTGACGCGGTGGGACAGTTCCCAGTCGGCGACGGCGGAGATGTTGGAGACGACGTCGCCGATGCCGGAGCGGACGAACCGGACCGGGGCCTCGCGGATGACGTTGAGGTCGATCACGACGGCGATCGGGTTCGGCACGCCGTACGAGCCGCGGCCGGCGTCGTTGTCGAGGGTGGCGACCGGGGAGCACAGGCCGTCGTGCGCCAGGTTGGTGGCGACCGCGACCAGGGGCAGGCCGACGCGCGCCGAGGCGAACTTGGCACAGTCGATGATCTTCCCGCCGCCGAGGCCGACGACCGCATCGTAGCGGCCGCCCTGGATGGCGCCCGCCAGCCGGACCGCGTCGTCGATGGTGCCGCCGCCGACCTCGAACCAGTCGGCGCCGGGCAGCGACGGCGCGACGCGGTCGCGCAGCCGGGCGCCGGAGCCGCCGCTGACGGCGATGGCGAGCCGGCCGGACTGCGAGATGCGTTCGTCGGCGAGGACGCAGGCCAGGTCGTCGAGGGCGCCCGGGCGGATGTCGACGACGACCGGCGAGGGGATGAGCCGGGTCAGTACTGGCACGCGATCTCCCGTCCGCGGGCGAGGTCGTCGTGGTTGTCGATCTCGACCCACCGGACGTCGCCGATCGGCGCCACGTCGATCCGGAAGCCCCGGTTCACCAGCTCCTGGTAGCCGTCCTCGTAGTACAGCTGCGGATCCCGCTCGAACGTCGCCTTCAGCGCGTCCGCCAGCGCCTGCGCGGCCCCGCCCTCGATCAGCGTCACACCGATGTACTCGCCGGTCGCCTCGGCCGGGTCCATCAGCTTCGTGATCCGCCGCACCCCCTTCCCGGGGTCGACGACGACCTTCATCTCCTCGTCGGCGAGCTTCTTCACCGTGTCCAGCGCCAGGATGATCTGCTTGCCGTCACCCCGCGCGTCCAGCAGCGTCCGCTCCACCGACACCGGGTGCACCGTGTCGCCGTTGGCGAGGATCACACCGTCCTTCAGGGCGTCCCGCGCGCACCACAGCGAGTAGGCGTTGTTCCACTCTTCCGCCTTGTCGTTGTCGATGAGCGTCAGCTTCAGCCCGTACTTCGCCTCCAGCGCCGCCTGCCGCTCGTACACCGCCTCCTTGCGGTAGCCGACCACGACACCGACCTCGGTCAGACCGATCTCCGCGAAGTTGCCGAGCGTCAGGTCCAGGACCGTGGGCTCCCCTTCTATGCCCGCGGGCCCCACCGGCACCAGCGCCTTGGGCAGCGTGTCGGTGTAGGGGCGCAGACGCCGGCCGGCGCCGGCCGCCAGCACGAGGCCGATCATGCGGGTTCTCCTTCGTCGTGTACGGCGGGCGCGCCACCCCGGTGGGCGGCCGCCCAGAAGCGGATGCTCTCGGCGAGCACCACGAGAGCCACGGCCACGGCGAGGACCGTGAGCGCGACGGTGAATCCGGACGCGGTGAGCACGGCCGCCAGGACGGCGACCGCCAGCGTGCGACCTTCGTGCCCCCCGATCGCCCGCACCAGCGGACGCGGGGGCGCGCCCGCGTCGCCGCGGATGCGGTAGACCGTGTCGTAGTGATGGTAGGCGACCGCGGACACCAGTCCGTAGGCCGCGGGAAGGGCTCCGTTCACCCCCGCGTCGGCCGCCAGGACAAGGACGGTTCCGTATTCGGCGGCGCGGAACAGCGGGGGGACGAGCCAGTCGAGGCGGCCGGTCAGGGGGCGGGCCACGGCGGCGGCGGAGCAGATCACGTAGGCGAGGGCGGCCAGGACGGTCTGCCATCCGGCGCCCCACACGAGGGCGGAGCCCGTCACCAGCACCGCGCCGAGCGCGGCGGCGACGACCCCGCCGCGGACCCTGGAGCGGTGGAGCGGTTCGGAGAGCGGCCCGCCGTCGGCGAGGTCGGCCAGGGCCTGGGCCGCCTTGTCCTCCACGCGGCCGCCGCGCAGGGAGCGCAGCACGCGTCCGGCCGTGGTGTATGCGGCGGCGAAGGCACAGCCGGCGAGGAGCACCCAGAAGGTGACGCGGGGGGTGGTGGCGGCGGTGAGGACGGCGATCAGCGCCCAGCGCTCGCCGATCGGCAGGACGATGACACGGCGTGCCCAGACCGTCCACCCGACGCGGTCCAGGCGGCCCGACAGGGCGGCGGCGGGACCTTCCGCGGCGCCGGTCCGTGCCTCCGCGAAGGAGAAGTCGACCACGTGCCGGCAGGACTGGAGGATTATGGCGCCGAGCGCCAGGGCCCAGACGTCGTCGCCGGTACGGGCCGCGCCGAGGGCGAGGCCGGCGTAGAAGGCGTACTCCTTGGCCCGGTCGAACGTGGCGTCGAGCCAGGCGCCGAGCGTGGAGTACTGCAGCGAGTAGCGGGCGAGCTGGCCGTCGGCACAGTCAAGGACGAACGAGCCGAGGAGCAGCACGCCTGCGGCGGCGAATCCCGCCCGGGTGCCGGTGGCGGCGCAGCCGGCCGCGATCAGCGCGGTGAGCAGGGAGGCGGTGGTGACCTGGTTCGGGGTCAGTCCGCGGCGGGCGCACCAGCGCGCGAGGTGGCGCGAGTAGGGGCTGACGCAGAAGGTGGTGAAGAAGCCGTCGCGGGCCTTGACGGCGGACCTGAGGCGCACGGCCTCCTCGTCCACGGCGGCGACGGCCTGCCGGGCCTCGTTGCGGGCCTGCGGGTCGGCGGGCACGGCGGCGACCAGGCTGCCGAGCTCGGGGCGGTGCACGTCGGTGTCGAGGGCGGCGGCGATCCGGTCCGGGAGGCCCTCCACGAGGGTGCCGTTGCCGGCGCCCTGCCGGGTCGCGGAGTTCTCGCGGGCCATCGCGCGGGTCAGGGCCTGGCGGCCGGATCGCTGGGCGGTGACGGCGCCGGGGATCGCGGAGAGCGGGAAGCGGGGGTCGGTCAGACCGAGCCGCAGGGCGTGCACGTGTCCGACGAAGCGGGTGTCGACCAGGGCGACGCGCTCCTCCCCGGGGACCCCGGCGAGCAGCCTCTCGGCCTCCGCCGCGCCGGCGGCGGCCCGCACGTCGAAGCCGAGGGAGCGCAGGTCGCCCTCGAGTGTCGAGCCGGGGACCGGGGGGCCGGTGACGATGGCGGTCGGCAACCGAAATCTCACTCCCTGGGGGCGACGCGTCCACGCCGGTCATGTACACGGTGATGCGCCCGGACGGAGGCCCTGCGGGCGGCATGTCGGCAGAGGCTATCGGATACGCGGAAGCCCGAGTTCACCGCCCGTTCGACGGCCGGACCGACGCGGTTCGCCCGCTCCTGTGCCGCGCTCATCATCGGGGATACCGGCCCCGGCTCACAAACCGCGCCGGTGGCTCGCCTTAGGGTGGACCACCATGACGTGGCTGATCACCGGCGGAGCCGGATACATCGGGGCCCATGTGGTGCGGGCCATGACGGACGCCGGGGAGCGTGTCGTCGTGCTGGACGACCTCTCCGCCGGGGTCCCGGCGCGGCTGCCCGAGGGCGTCCCGCTGGTCCGGGGCTCGGCGCTGGACGGCGACCTGCTGACCAAGGTGCTCGCCGAGCACGGCGCGACCGGGGTGCTGCACCTCGCCGCGCGCAAGCAGCCCGGCGAGTCGGTGGCCCAGCCCACCCGCTACTACCGGGAGAACCTGGGCGGTCTGGCGACCCTGCTGGACGCCGTCGCGGAGGCGGGCGTCCGGCGCTTCGTCTTCTCCTCGTCCGCGGCCGTCTACGGCGACCCGCACGTGGACCTCATCACGGAGGACACCCCCTGCGCCCCGGTGAACCCCTACGGCGAGACCAAGCTCGCCGGGGAGTGGCTGGTGCGGGCGGCGGGCCGGGCGCACGGCATCGACACGGTGTGCCTGCGCTACTTCAACGTGGCGGGCACGGCGGTGCCGGAGCTGGCCGACACCGGCGTCTTCAACATCGTGCCGATGGTCTTCGACCGGCTCACCCGCGGCGAGGCCCCGCGCATCTTCGGCGACGACTACCCCACCCCGGACGGCACCTGCGTCCGGGACTACATCCACGTGGCCGACCTCGCGGAGGCGCACCTCGCGGCGGTGCGCGCGCTGTCCGAGGGCGGTGTCCAGGGCGATCTGACGCTGAACGTCGGACGCGGCGAGGGCGTCTCCGTCCGGGAGCTGATCACGGTCATCGGGGAGGTCACGGGCGACACCCGCACCCCCGTGGTCGAGGCGAGGCGTCCCGGCGACCCGCCCCGCGCGGTGGCCTCGGCCGCCCTCGCGAGCGAGCGTCTGGGCTGGACGGCGCGCCGTTCGGTGCGCGAGATGGTCGAGTCCGCCTGGCAGGGCTGGCAGCTCCTCCAGGGTGCCCCGCGCACCTGACCTGCGGATCGTTTCCGCAGGTCAGGGCACATGACAACGGTGTTCAGTGCCGCGTTGCCGGATACCCCCGCCCCGTAGTTCACTGTGCTGCGGAAGGGCAGCGGCAGGCGCGACGGAAGGGCGGCGGCGGGCATGGGGGCAGGCCACGATCACGGGCATGCGCACGGGGCGCCGTCGGGCGGCACGGTCAGCGCGGCCTACCGGGGGAGGCTGCGGATCGCGCTGGCGATCACGGTCTTCGTGATGGTCGTGCAGATCGTCGGCGGCATACTGGCCGACTCGCTCGCCCTGGTCGCGGACGCCGCCCACATGGCGACCGACGCCCTGGGGCTGGGCATGGCCCTGCTCGCCATCCACTTCGCGGGCCGACCGCCGAGCGAGCGGCGCACCTTCGGGCTGGCCCGCGCGGAGATCCTGGCGGCGCTGGCCAACTGTCTGCTGCTGCTCGGCGTCGGCGGCTACGTGCTGTACGAGGCGGTCCAGCGGTTCGTCACGCCGGCGGCCACCGAAGGCGGTCTGGCGATGGTGTTCGGCGCCGTCGGCCTCGCCGCCAACCTGGTGTCGCTGTCGCTGCTGATGCGCGGGCAGAAGGAGAGCCTGAACGTGCGCGGCGCCTTCCTGGAGGTGGCGGCGGACGCGCTCGGCTCGGTCACGGTGATCGTGGCCGCGCTGGTGATCGTCACCACCGGCTGGACGGCCGCCGACCCGATCGCCTCCCTGGTCATCGCGCTGATGATCGTGCCGCGCACGCTGAGGCTGCTGCGCGAGACGCTCGACGTGCTGCTGGAGGCGGCGCCCAAGGGCGTGGACATGGCCGAGGTGCGGGCGCACATCCTGAACACGCCGGGGGTGGAGGACGTGCACGACCTGCACGCCTGGACGATCACCTCGGGGATGCCGGTGCTCTCCGCGCATGTGGTGGTCAGCGTGGACACACTGAACGCGATCGGGCACGAGAAGATGCTGCACGAGCTGCAGGACTGCCTGGGCGACCACTTCGACGTGCAGCACTGCACCTTCCAGCTGGAGCCCGGCGGGCACGCGGAGCACGAGGCGCGGCTGTGTCACTGACGCGGCTGTGTCACTGACACGCCCGCGTCTCCGAATGCATCGGTGTCACTCGGCAGGCAGGTGTCGCGTGCGGTCACGCGCACGCCCCCGGGTGCGCCGACGCGCCGGGGCACGCGGCCTTCCGCCCGGGTGACGGCGTCTCCCGCTTGCGACGGGTGCGGTACCCGCGCGTTTCCGGCGCCCGTCACGGGCACGATCAGCGCGGGTCCGGTGCCGTCCGGCTGCCGCCACGACCGCCCGTCGCGCCGGCGGCGGGACATGCGGGAGAGGACCGGAGTGCCGGGAGTGCCGGATTCGTGCGGCAGACTGGGGCGCGAACACCGAGTGAAGGATGGGTATGCCGATCACACCTGCCACCGCGACGAACAGCCCGTCGAGCGGCACCGCCGAGCCGATTTTGCTGGAACTGGTCGACGAGGACGGCGTGACGGTCGGCACCGCGGAGAAGCTCTCCGCCCATCAGCCGCCGGGGAAGCTGCACCGGGCCTTCTCCGTGTTCCTGTTCGACGAGCGCGGCCGGCTGCTGCTCCAGCAGCGGGCGCTCGGCAAGTACCACTCTCCCGGGGTGTGGTCGAACACCTGCTGTGGCCACCCGTACCCGGGCGAGGCGCCGTTCGCGGCCGCGGCCCGGCGGACGTACGAGGAGCTGGGGGTGTCGCCGTCGCTGATGGCGGAGGCGGGCACGGTCCGCTACAACCACCCGGACCCGGCCTCGGGCCTGGTGGAGCAGGAGTACAACCACCTCTTCGTCGGCATGGTGCAGTCGCCGGTGCGGCCCGACGGGAACGAGGTCGCCGCCACGGCGTTCGTGACGCCGGAGGACCTGGCGGAGCGGCACGCGAAGGACACCTTCTCGGCGTGGTTCATGACCGTGCTGGACGCGGCGCGGCCCGCCGTACGGGAGCTGACGGGCCCGTCGGCCGGGTGGTGACGGCGGTGCCGTACGGCGCGTCCTGTCCCGTCAGGGGCGGGGCGCGGTACGGCGCGGTCAGCAGGTCCGCGCGGGTTTGAGCGGCAGGGCGGCCCAGATCACCTTGCCGCCGGTGGAGGTGTGCTCCACCTCGCAGGCCCCTCCGGCCTCGCGCGTGATCTCGCGTACCAGGAGCAGTCCCCGGCCGCCGGTGCGGCCGTAGTCGTTCTCCAGGGCGGTGGGGCGGTAGGGGTGGTTGTCCTCCACGGACACCCGGATCCAGTCCGCGCCCACCGCGACCTCGACGGCGAGCACGGGGGACAGCAGCGCCGCGTGTTTGACCGCGTTGGTGACCAGCTCGGAGACGATCAGCAGCAGCCCCTGCACCACGTCGTCCGCGACCGGCACCCCCTGCCGCAGCAGCAGGTCCCGCACGGCGTGCCGGGCCTGTGGCACCGAGGCGTCCACGGCAGGGGCGGTGAACCGCCAGACACCTTCGTACGGCAGTGGGTCGCCACCCTCACGCTCGATTGTCACCACACGTCGAGTGTTGGGACCGATCGCCTTCACCCTTCCGCACTGAACACAAGTCAGCGGATATCGAGCGTTTCCGACCGTTCGTGCCCGGGTTGGGCGGGCCCGGGACCGTTCAGGCCCGGTCTGTGCCGTTCCGGTGCTCTGTCCCCTCTCCGTTCTCCGGCGCTCGCTACTTGCCGGCGACCATGCCCACGACGCGCCGGCCACCGTAGCCGGTGGCGATCAGTCCCAGCCCGTCGAACAGCAGGGAGAGCGAGAAGAACGTGCCGATGACGTACTGGCTGCTGCTCGGCCAGGTGGCCAGCACGAGGATGCCGAGGAGCAGTCCGAAGGCGCCCTGCACCAGCGTCCAGCCGACCTGCGGGCCCCGCACCACCAGGCTGCCGACCAGCCGGAACAGCCCGCCCGTCAGGAACAGCAGCGCGGCGAACATGGTCAGCGCCTCCGCCGCGGCCTCCGGGGTCTTGATGATGACCACGCCGGCCGCGATGTTCAGGGCGGCGACGACCACGCCCAGCCAGAAGAAGTTCGTCTGCCGCGCCTGCACCGCGTGCAGCAGCCCGACGATCCCGCCGACCAGCAGCAGCCAGCCGAAGAGCAGCATCGTGGTGAGCGTGGCGGCGGCCGTGTAGATCAGGCCGATCAGCCCGGCGACGACGAGGATCACCCCGAGCAGGGCGAGAATGCCGAAACTGCGGTTCAGCTTCGCCGTGTCGCCCCGCGGGCCTGCCGCTCCGGTGGACCTGGCCATGGCTGCCTCCCGGGTTCCGCCCCCCTTCCCGACGCTCCCGCTCCTCCGTGTCCCCCGCCCTCGGCGGTCGTAACGCCGGGGCCCGGCCCGCCGCCTGGGGCCGTGACCGGGACGGATAGCATCCGGCGCATGGAGGAGCCGCAGCTGCTGCACAGCGTGACCGACTCGGTCGCCACGGTCGTCATCCGTCATCCCGCGAAGCGGAACGCGATGACGGCCGCGATGTGGGCCGCCCTGCCTCCGCTGCTCGGCGCGCTGGCGGACGACCCCGCCGTGCGGGCGCTGGTGCTCACCGGCGACGGCGGCACCTTCTGCGCAGGAGCGGACATCTCCACGCTCCAGGGCTCGCCGCTGGAGGCGCAGCGGCTGGCCGTGGCCGCCGAGGAGGCGCTCGCCGCCTTCCCCAAGCCGACCCTGGCCGCCGTGCGCGGCCACTGCGTGGGCGGCGGGGCGCAGCTCGCGGCCGCCTGCGACCTGCGGTTCGCCGAGGAGGGCGCGCGGTTCGGGGTGACCCCGGCGAAGCTCGGCATCGTCTACCCGTCCTCCGCGACCCGGCGGCTGGTGTCGCTGGTGGGCCCCGCGACCGCCAAGTACCTCCTCTTCTCGGGCGAGCTGATCGACACGGAACGGGCGCTGCGCACGGGGCTGGTGGACGAGGTGCTGCCCGCGGGCGCGCTGGACGCGCGGGTCACGGAGTTCACCGGGATCCTGGCGTCCCGGTCGCTGCTGACGCAGGCGGCTGCGAAGGAGTTCGCCGACGGCCGCACCGACCGCGACGACCACTGGTACACGACGGCCGCCGCGAGCGACGACACCGGGGAGGGGGTGACGGCGTTCCTGGAGCGCAGGGCCCCGCGCTTCACCTGGAGCCTGTCCGCCCGTGAGGGCGCGTCCTCATCGCGTGCATGTTGAAGCGTGGAAGAGGTACCCGAAGGGAGTCCGGCCGTACGGGCCGGACGACGAAAGGGGTAGCCACGTGTTCCGTGCCATCGCAGACGTCCTGCGCCAGATCGGCGGCGCCGTCGCCACCGTCGTGACCCTGCCGTTCCGGGCGCTCGCCCGGCTGTTCGGCGGCGCGTCCTCCACCGCGCGCGGGCGGCGCGCCTGAGTCCGCCCGGGGGGTCCCGGGGCGCGTCGCCGCCCTGATCCCCGATTGTCGTCGTCACCTGCCACAATTGCCGCGCAACCTCAGTGGAGAAGGCGGTACGGGAACGTGACGACACCCCTCGCAGGGTCCATCGAAGGCAGGATCGCCGAGGAACTCGGCGTACGGGAGCGGCAGGTCAGGGCCGCTGTGGAACTGCTCGACGGCGGTTCGACGGTGCCCTTCATCGCCCGCTACCGCAAGGAAGCGACCGAGATGCTCGACGATGCGCAGCTGCGCACGATCGAGGAGCGGCTGCGCTATCTGCGGGAGCTGGAGGAGCGCCGCACGGCGATCCTCGACTCGGTGCGTGAGCAGGGCAAGCTCACCGAGGAGCTCGAGGCCCGCATCCGCGGCGCGGAGACCAAGGCGCGCCTGGAGGACATCTACCTGCCGTTCAAGCCCAAGCGGCGCACCAAGGCGCAGATCGCCCGTGAGGCGGGTCTGGAGCCGCTGGCGGAGGGGCTGCTCGCCGATCCCGGTGTGGAGCCGCTCGCCGCGGCCGCCGCGTTCGTGGACGCGGAGAAGGGCGTCGCGGATCCGCAGGCCGCGCTGGACGGCGCCCGCGCCATCCTCACCGAGCGTTTCTCCGAGGACGCGGACCTGATCGGCGAGCTGCGCGAGCGCATGTGGGTGCGCGGGCGGCTGGCGGCGAAGGTGCGTGAGGGCAAGGAGGAGGCGGGCGCCAAGTTCGCCGACTACTTCGACTTCTCCGAGCCGTTCACGGAGCTGCCCTCGCACCGGGTGCTGGCGATGCTGCGCGGCGAGAAGGAGGAGGTCCTCGACCTCGTCCTGGAGCCGGAGGAGCCCACCGACGGCCCCTCCTCGTACGAGGGCATCGTCGCCCACAAGTTCGGGATCGCGGACCGGGGCCGGCCGGGTGACAAGTGGCTGCTGGACACGGTCCGCTGGGCCTGGCGCACGCGCATCCTGGTGCACCTGGGCATCGACCTCCGCCTGCGGCTGCGCACCGCCGCCGAGGACGAGGCGGTGCGGGTCTTCGCCGCCAACCTGCGCGACCTGCTGCTGGCCGCCCCGGCCGGGACGCGCGCGACGCTCGGCCTGGATCCCGGTTTCCGCACGGGTGTGAAGGTCGCCGTGGTCGACGCGACCGGCAAGGTCGTCGCCACGGACGTGATCCACCCGCACGTCCCGGCGAACCGCTGGGACGAGGCGATCGCCAAGCTGGCCCGGCTCGCGAAGGAGCACGCGGTCGAGCTGATCGCCATCGGCAACGGCACGGCGTCGCGCGAGACCGACAAGCTCGCCGGCGAACTCATCGCCAAGCACCCTGAGCTGAAGCTGACGAAGGTGATGGTGTCCGAGGCGGGCGCCTCCGTGTACTCGGCGTCCGCGTTCGCCTCGCAGGAGCTGCCGGACATGGACGTGTCGCTGCGCGGCGCGGTGTCCATCGCGCGGCGCCTGCAGGACCCGCTGGCCGAGCTGGTGAAGATCGACCCGAAGTCGATCGGCGTCGGCCAGTACCAGCACGACCTGTCCGAGGTGAAGCTGTCGCGTTCGCTGGACGCGGTGGTGGAGGACTGTGTGAACGGCGTGGGCGTGGACGTCAACACCGCGTCCGCCCCGCTCCTCGCCCGGGTGTCCGGCATCTCCTCCGGTCTCGCCGAGAACATCGTGGCGCACCGCGACTCCAACGGCCCCTTCAGGTCCCGCTCCGAGCTGAAGAAGGTGGCCCGGCTGGGCCCGAAGGCGTACGAGCAGTGCGCGGGCTTCCTGCGGATCCGCGGGGGCGACGACCCGCTGGACGCGTCCAGCGTGCACCCGGAGGCGTACCCGGTGGTGCGGCGGATGGTGAAGACCACCGGGCAGGAGGTGGCCTCGCTCGTCGGCAACACGGCGGTGCTGCGCTCGCTGCGCCCGCAGGACTTCGTGGACGACACCTTCGGTCTGCCCACCGTGTCCGACATCCTCAAGGAGCTGGAGAAGCCCGGACGTGACCCGCGTCCGGCGTTCAGGACCGCTGCCTTCAAGGAGGGTGTGGAGAAGATCTCCGACCTGTCCTCCGGGATGATCCTGGAAGGCGTGGTGACGAACGTGGCCGCTTTCGGCGCGTTCGTCGACGTCGGCGTCCACCAGGACGGCCTGGTGCACGTCTCCGCGATGTCGAAGACGTTCGTCAAGGACCCGCGGGACGTGGTGAAACCGGGCGACATCGTCCAGGTCAAGGTGCTCGACGTCGACATCCCGCGCAAGCGGATCTCACTGACGCTGCGTCTGGACGACGAGGCCGCCCCGCGCAGCGGGCAGGAGGACGGTGAGCGCCGGCAGCGCGGCGGGCGTCCTCCGCAGCAGCGCCAGGGCGGCCGGCAGCGCCAGGACGGCCGCGGCGGTGCCCGGCAGGCGTCCGCCCCGGCCAACAGCGCGATGGCCGACGCCCTGCGCCGCGCGGGTCTGCTGGACCCGAAGAGCGGCCGCCGCTGAGCGGTGGAGCGTGGTCCCGGGCCCCCGTGCGCGGGCCCGGGACCGGCTCAGAGCTCGGTCACGGCGCCGTCGGTGACGTGCAGACGGCGGGTCACATGGACCGCGTCCAGCATCCGCCGGTCGTGGGTGACCAGCAGCAGCGTGCCCTCGTAGGCGTCGAGGGCGGACTCCAGCTGCTCGATGGCGGGCAGGTCGAGGTGGTTGGTCGGCTCGTCCAGCACGAGGAGGTTGACGCCCCGGCCCTGCAGCAGTGCGAGGGCGGCGCGGGTGCGCTCGCCCGGTGACAGGGTCGCCGCGGGACGCAGCACGTGCTCCCCCTTCAGGCCGAACTTGGCGAGAAGCGTGCGGATGTCGGCCGGCTCCAGCTCCGGGACCGAGGGGCGGAAGGCGTCCAGCAGGGTCCGGGGGCCGTGGAACAGCGCGCGGGCCTGGTCGACCTCCCCCAGCAGCACGCCCGGGCCCAGGGCGGCGTGGCCCGCGTCGAGCGGCACGCGGCCCAGCAGGGCGCCGAGCAGCGTGGACTTGCCCGCGCCGTTCGCGCCGGTCACCGCGACCCGGTCGGCCCAGTCGATCTGCAGGGTCACCGGGCCGAGCGTGAAGCCGCCCCGGCGGACGACGGCGTCCCGCAGGTTCGCGACCACGGCGCCGGAGCGCGGGGCCGCCGCGATCTCCATGCGCAGCTCCCACTCCTTGCGCGGCTCCTCGACGACCTCCAGGCGCTCGATCATGCGCTGGGTCTGCCGGGCCTTGGCGGCCTGCTTCTCACTGGCCTCGCTGCGGAACTTGCGGCCGATCTTGTCGTTGTCGTTCCCGGCCTTGCGGCGGGCGTTCTTCACGCCCTTGTCCATCCAGGCGCGCTGCATCCGGGCCCGGTCCTGGAGGGCGGCGCGCTTGTCGGCGTACTCCTCGTACTCGTCGCGGGCGTGACGGCGGGCCACCTCGCGTTCCTCCAGGTAGGCGTCGTAGCCGCCGCCGTAGAGGTTGATCTGCCGCTGCGCCAGGTCCAGTTCGAGGCCCTTGGTGACCGTGCGGGAGAGGAACTCGCGGTCGTGGCTGACGACGACCGTGCCGGCGCGCAGGCCGCTCACGAACCGCTCCAGGCGCTCCAGGCCGTCCAGGTCGAGGTCGTTGGTCGGCTCGTCGAGCAGGAAGACGTCGTAGCGGGACAGCAGCAGCGAGGCGAGTCCGGCGCGGGCCGCCTGGCCGCCGGAGAGGGCGGTCGTCCGCTGGTCGAGGCCGACGTCCAGGCCGAGCGTGGCGGTGACCTCCTCGGCGCGCTCGTCGAGGTCGGCGCCGCCAAGGGCGAGCCACCGTTCCAGGGCGGTGGCGTAGGCGTCGTCCGCGCCGGGGGCGCCGTCGACCAGGCCCTGGGTCGCCTCGTCCATGGCGTGCTGGGCCTCGGCGACGCCGGTGCGGCGGGCCAGGAAGGCGCGCACGGTCTCACCGGGGCGCCGCTCCGGCTCCTGCGGGAGGTGCCCCACGGTGGCGGTGGGCGGGGAGAGACGCAGCTCGCCCTCCTCGGGCGCGGCGAGCCCGGCGAGCAGGCGCAGCAGCGTGGACTTGCCGGCACCGTTGGCCCCGACCAGGCCGATGACGTCGCCGGGCGCGACGACGAGGTCGAGCCCGGCGAAGAGGGAGCGGTCGCCGTGTCCGGCGGCGAGGTTCTTGGCGACGAGGGTGGCAGTCATCAGACCGCCGATCCTAGAGCCTCGGCGCCGGCGTGAAGGCTCCGGGCCGGTCAGGGGCGGACGGCGGTGACCAGCACCGTTCCGGCGGTACGGGCCACCAGGTACGCCTCGCCCCTGACCGCCGGCGGGTCCAGCGGGACGCGGTGCCGGCCGGGTTCGAGGACCGCGTCGAAGAGGTCCCGGCTGCGGGCACGGGAGAGGCGGTCGACACGGTGCGCGGTGAGGCGGACGCGGCAGGCGGTGACCACCTCGAACTCGGCGGCGCCGCCGGCCACGGTCAGGTCCGTCAGCCGCCGGTGGCCGTCCCGGCCCGTCTCCAAGGCCTGTTCGGCCTGCGCGACCAGCAGCGGGACGACGGGCGCGAGCGCGTCGACGCAAGGGACGTCCGCCCCCGCGCCGGCCAGCGCCCGGCGCACGGCGTCGCGTTCCCGCGCGGGGACCGAGCGGCCGAACAACACGGCGCCGTAGGAGCGGAGCTCGTCGGCGGTGACGCCGTCGGCGCTCTGGGCGATGTCGGCGCCGATGCCGATGGTGCGCAGGGCGGCGGCCGGCCGGGCGAGGAGGGCCGCATGGGCGCCGATGAGCAGGACGCGGCGGCGGCTGCCGGGGAGGTCGCCGTCCAGGAGGGCGGTCAGGGCCGCGCGGTACTCGTCGCCACGGAAACGGAACGGGCCCACCCCGTGGTGGCCGTCGCGCTCCAGGTCGGCCCGGTCACCGGTCTGCCAGGCGAAGTCCCGCCAGATGACGTCCTCGCCGTCCCGCTCGATGACGGCGGTCACGGCGCCGCAGGCGAGCTCTTCGCACTCGGGGCAGCCGTAGACGACGTACCGGCCGTCGGGCAGGGGCGCGCCGGTCTCCAGCAGCAGGCTGCGGACCTGGGCGGTGAAGAGGGACGGCGGCACGTCGGAGGCGAGCGGGGAGACGGCGTCCAGGTCGGACAGGCGGTGCAGGAGAGGGCGTCCGTCGACGACGAAGTCGACGAAGTCGCGGTGCACTTGGAAGTCACCGCCGGCGAGGAGCCCCCCGGGGCGGGTCGCCGGCGCCAGGCCGAAGGTCGCGTACTCGGCAGACATGCCGTGAGTATTCCCACCCGGGCCGGTCACGAGCACCCGCGCGGACATCCGCTACCGTCCGCCGGATGGGAAGCGAGACGGACGACGGTGTCGTGGTGGTGGGCGGCGGGGTGACCGGGCTGACCACGGCGGTGGTCCTCGCCGAGCGGGGCGTACGGGTGCGGCTGTGGACGCGGGACCCGGTCGGGGCGACCACCTCGGCGGTCGCGGGCGCCCTGTGGTGGCCGTACCGCATCGATCCCCCGGAGGCGGCGCGGGCGTGGGCGCTGGAATCGCTCGGTGTCTACGAGGAGCTGGCGCTGCGGCCGGAGGCCACGGGCGTACGGATGGTCGAGGGGGTACTGGGCGAGACGCCGATGGACGAGGTCGGGGGGTGGGCCGCCGCGCGGCTGCCGGGGCTGCGTCCGGCGACGGAGGCCGAGTACCCGGGCGGCCGGGGGCTGTGGGCTCGACTGCCGCTGATCGACATGCTGGCCCATCTGCCGTATTTGCGCGACCGGTTGACGGCGGCGGGCGGCACGGTGGAGACGCGTGCGGTGGCGGATCTGGCGGAGGCCGACGCGCCGGTGGTGGTCAACTGCACGGGGCTGGCGGCGCGGGAGCTGGTGCCGGACCCGTCGGTGCGGCCGGTGCGCGGTCAGCTGGTGGTCGTGGAGAACCCGGGGATCCGCACCTGGATGGTGACCGAGGGCGCGGACGGGTCGATGGCGTACTTCTTCCCGCAGCCGGGGCGGCTGCTGCTGGGCGGCACGGCCGAGGAGGACGTGTGGTCCGACCGGCCGGACCCGGCGGCGGCCGAGGCGATCGTACGGCGGTGCGCGGCGCTGCGCCCGGAGATCGCCGATGCCCGTGTGCTGGAGCACCGGGTGGGGCTGAGGCCCGCGCGGGACGCGGTCCGGCTGGAGCGCACCCGGCTGCCCGACCGGCGGGTGCTGGTGCACAACTACGGCCACGGCGGCGCGGGCGTCACCGTGGCCTGGGGGTGCGCGCGTCGGGCGGCGGGGCTGGCCGCGGCGTGAGGCGCGGGGCGGGCGTCGGGCGCCCGCCCCGCGTCACCACATGCCCCTCGCGGGGTCAGTGCTTGCCGATGGGGTCGCCCTCGACGTCCGGTCCGCGGCCGGGTCCGACGCGCAGCTCGAACTCGCCGTCGTACTTCTTGTGCCCCTCGATGACCGCGAGTTCGACCGCCTCGTTGCCCATCTTGTTGCGGACGACGAGCGGGTCGTGGCGCAGGTCGCGCATGAGTGCCACGCACATGAAGATCATGACGACGACGAACGGCGCCGCGGCGAGGATGGTGAGGTTCTGCAGACCGGTCAGGGCGTCGCCCTGACCGCTGCCGACCATCAGCATGATGGCCGCCACCGCACCGGTCACCACGCCCCAGAACACCACGGCCCAGCGGCTGGGTTCGAGGGAGCCTTTCTGCGAGAGGGTGCCCATCACGACGGAGGCCGCGTCGGCGCCCGAGACGAAGAAGATGCCGACGAGGACCATCACCAGCAGGCTGGTGGCGGTCGCGACGGGGAACTCCTGGAGCACGGCGAACAGCCGGCCCTCGGGGGTGGTCTCGTCGCCGAGCCGGTTCTGCTCCTGCAGGCGCATCGCCGAGCCGCCGAAGATGGCGAACCAGACCAGGCTGACCGCGCTGGGCACGAGGATGACACCGCCGATGAACTGACGGATGGTCCGGCCGCGGCTGATGCGGGCGATGAACATGCCGACGAACGGCGTCCAGGAGATCCACCACGCCCAGTAGAAGACGGTCCAGCTGCCCAGCCAGTCGGCGACGCCCTCGCCGCCGCTGATGTCGGTGCGGCCGGCCATCTCCGGCAGGTCGCCGAGGTAGGCGAAGACCGAGGTGGGCAGCAGGTCGAGGACGAGGACGGTGGGGCCCGCGACGAAGACGAACACGGCGAGGACCAGCGCCAGCACCATGTTGGTGTTGGACAGCCACTGGATGCCCTTCTCCACGCCGGACACCGCGGACGCCACGAACGCCACGGTCAGCACGGCGATGATGGAGACCAGCAGGCCGGTGCCGACCTTGTCCAGCCAGTCGAGCTTCTCCACGCCGGAGCCGATCTGCAGCGCGCCGAGGCCCAGGGAGGCCGCCGAGCCGAAGACGGTCGCGATGATGGCGAGGACGTCGATGACCCGGCCGCCGGCGCCGTTGGCGTTCTTTTCGCCGATGAGCGGGGTGAACACGGCGCTGACGGTCTGCCGGCGGCGGCGCCGGAAGGTGCTGTAGGCGATGGCGAGGCCGACCACGGCGTAGATGGCCCACGGGTGGAGCGTCCAGTGGAACAGCGTGGTGGCCATGGCCGTCGCCATCCGGTCGCCCGAGTCCTGCGGGCCGGTGCCGGGCGGCGGGGTGTCGAAGTGCGCGAGCGGTTCGCTCACGCCCCAGAACATCAGGCCGATGCCCATGCCGGCGCTGAACATCATGGCGATCCAGGACACCGTCCGGAACTCCGGCTCCTCGCCCTCGGCGCCGAGCGTGATCCGGCCGTAGCGGCTGGCGGCCAGCCACAGGGCGAAGACGACGAAGCCGGAGGCGGCCAGCACGAAGCCCCAGCCGCCGTTGTGCATCAGTCCGCCCAGCAGGTCGGCCGAGACGTCTTCCAGCGAGTCCGTCCAGACGGCTCCCCACAGGACGAAGGCCAGGGTGAGCGCGGCGGTGACCCCGAACACCACCCAGTCGGTGCGGGGCCTGTTCCGGCCGGGCAGGCCCGCTTCGGAGCCGGGCAGCGGGCCTGCCGTGGAGTCCTTGTCGCTTGGGTGGTCCTGCGTCACAGGCGGAACCTTTCGTCCGAGCCTTCGGGCGGAGAGCCCTCCTCCCGATAGGCCCTTACCACCGATGGCGCAAAACTCACCTCATCGACAGGATGTGACCGCCTTGCCTTCGGCCAGGTGGTACGTCGCGCGGCCGTCCAGGAGGAGCGGGACGAGCGCCCGCAGCGACTGCCGCAGGGGTACGAGGACACCGTCGCCGCTTGGCTGGACGCGTACGCCGTGCAGGGCCAGCTCGTCGCCCACATCCGCGTACTGACCTGCGGTGAGGCGGTAGCCGCAGGGCGGGTCGGCGAGCACCTCGTCAGGGTCGGGCGTCTCGTTGTCGGCGCCGCCGAGGTACACGGGGCCGCGGTCCGCGTACCCGGCGGCGCGGGCCCTGGCGGTCACCGCCTCGACCGTCCCGCGCCGCTCCGAGGTGAAACGGATCAGGCCGTTCAGGGCGGCGAGGTGGGAGTCGACCCTGCGCCGGTTGTTGAACGCCTCGTCGGCCTTCTCCGCGTCGGTGAGCGGGTCGACGCGGCTCTCGACGAGCAGGCCGACGGCGTGCTTGACGCCGGACAGGTTGCGCAGGATGCGTTCCTGGCCGTCGCCGGCGGTCTGCCGGACGGGGTCGCCGGTGACGGGGTCGGTCCAGATGCCGTAGGTGCCGGTGGAGTACCCGGCGGCGCCGGCGGCGGGACGGACGTGGTCCTGGGACAGGGAGCGGGCGACGTCGTGGACGGCCGGGTGGGTGTTGAGGTTGCGCGGCCACAGGTCGAACAGGTCCTTGTCGTAGTACGGCGGGGTGGCGCCGTACTCGTGCAGGTCGTAGATCACGTCGGGCCGCTCGTCGCGGATCACGGCGGCCAGCGCGCGGCCCTCGGCGGTCCTCAGGGCGACGTGGTCGCGGTTGATGTCGACGCCGTCGCTGTTGCCCCGGGTGCCGGCGGCCCGTCCGTCGGGGTTGGCGGTGGGGACGACGAGCACCGTGGTCCGGTCCAGGAAGCGTTTCGTCCGCCGGTCCCTGGCGTACGCCAGGTCGCGGATCGTGGTGAGGCACGCCTCCCGGCCGGAGGGTTCGTCGCCGTGCTGGCTGCACACCAGGAGGATCTTGTGCGGGTTTCGGTGCGCGCCGATGCGGACCAGCCGCAGGGGGCGGTTCCGCGCGGTCGTGCCGATGCGGGTGACGTGGACGCGGCCGCTCGCCCGGTCCACGGTCTCCAGCAGGCGCCGCTCCTCGGGCTGGGTGGTCCAGCGGGCGCCGTGGCTCAGTTCGAAGCCGGTGCGCGGCGGGGCGGCGGTGTCGTGCGCCCCGGCGGCGGGGGCGGTGACGGCGGTGGCGGCGAGGCCTGTGAGGGCGGTGGCGGCGAGGAGCGCGACGCGTCGTTTCATCGGGTCTCCCCCGGGACTCGGTGGGCGGTGGCGGCGGGCGGGCGGACGCCGTCCGGTGCGGTGCGCGGGGCGGTGACGGGCGGTCCGGAGGTGGCGCGGGCGAACGCGGCGGCGCCGCCGACGAAGGGGACCCGGGCGGAGGTGCGGGCCAGGTCGAGGGTGAGCGTCGGGGTGTCGGCCGGCGGGTCGATCAGGCCGCGGTCGGTGCCGGCGACGATCAGCGCGAGCCGGTGGCCGCGGGGGACGACGTGGTCGGTGGCGGCCAGGTCGAGGGTGAGCGTGTAGCGCCTGCCGGGGACGAGGGGCTCGCCCCGGCCGGTACCGGCGTGTTCGCCGAGGTCGGCCCAGCCGCGGCTGACGACGGTGTGGCCGACGTCGGCGGTCTTCGCGCGGGTCTCCCGGTAGCAGGAGCTGTCGCCCTCGGTGCTCGGTCCCCAGCAGGTGCGCTCGGGCAGGGTGACGATTCCCTCCCCGGCGTCGGCGTAGTCGCGGACGGTGTCGGGGCCGAGGTCGACCAGCACGGCGGAGAGATGGGCGGTGGGGGTGCTGGGCGTGACGCCGACGGTCACCCGGGAGGAGCCGGCCAGGCGCAGTTCTCGGGTGAGCGGGCGGGTGACGAAGCCCGCCTTCTCCGGGGTCGGGGTGTCGATCCGGGTCGCCCAGTCGGTCTCGTCCAGCGCGGGGTCGTCGGTGAAGGACGCGGTGCCCCGGCCGGGGCGCAGGCCGAGCGTGCCGACGCCGTCCTGGGCGCCGCGTGCGGGGCGCAGCGTGACGGTGTGGGTGCCGCGCGGGGGCCAAGCGGTGGAGGTGACCCACTCGTCGGGCGCGCGCTCGATGTCGGCGACCGGCTCACGGTCGATGCCGTTGTCGATGCCCTTGAGTTCGTGGTCGAACCAGCGGTGCAGGGTGCGCACCCATTCCGCGCGGCGGAAGTCGAAGGGGTCGACGTGGCCGGTCTGCGACAGCCAGATCTTGCGCCGGACACCGTTCTTCCCGAGGGCGTCCCACCAGGGGCCGACGTGCTGCATGCGGACGTTGAGGTCCTGCATGCCGTGCACCAGGAAGACGCTGGCGCGGACCTTCTTCGCGGCGCGGACGTAGTCGCGTTCGGTCCACAGCGGGGTGCGGTCGCCGGTGCGCGGGGCGCCGTCGGTGAGCTTCCGGGCGACCTCCGTGCAGTTCTCGCGGGCCTCGGGCGTCTGGACGTAGCGGGCGAGCCAGTCGGGTCCTGAGCCGTAGAGCGGGGCGCCCTGGGAGAAGTAGTAGTCGTACCAGGTGGAGATGGCGGCGATGGGGACGATGGTCTTCAGTCCCTCGACGCCGGTGGCGGCGACGCCGTTGGCGATGGTGCCGTCCCAGCTCTTGCCGATCATGCCGGTGCTGCCGTCGGTCCAGTCGGCGCGGACCCGCTCGCCGCCGGTGCGGCTGGAGTACGCCTTCGCTCGGCCGTTCAGCCAGTCGACGACCGCCTTGGCGGACTGGATGTCGCTGCGGCCGCCGACGTCGACGCAGCCGTCGGAGCGGCTGGTGCCGGCGAGGTCGACGCCGACGACGGCGTAGCCGCGCGGCACGAACCAGTTGTCGTAGAACAGCGGCATCCGCACGATGTCGCCGTGTCCGTCGTAGGTCTTCGTCTGGCTCTCGTTGCCCCGCCCGCAGCAGGAGTAGTACGGGCTGGCGTCCATGATGACGGGGACCTTGCGGCCCGTCCGGGCGGCCTCGCGGGGCCGGACGATGTCGACGGCGACCCGGTCGGTGCGTCCGTCACGGTCCTCGTCGAGGCCGGTGTCCACCCAGACGGCCTCGCGGACGGCGTCGGCGTAGGAGTGGACGGGGCGGCTCTCCCGGGGCGCGGCGGCGTCCGCCGCGGCGGGGGTGAGCAGGGTGGCCGTCAGGGCGGCGGTGGCCGCCGTCGCGAGCGTTCTCCAGGTCGTGGGGCGCGTGCGTATCGGCATGGGCCGGACGGTACCCCGGTGAACTCCGGTGCAGAAGAGGGCGTCTGACGGCCTGTGGGACAGGAGGGTGCGTCAGTCGTGGTCGTACACGGTGACCGGTATCCCCCGCCGGACCAGGCGTTCCTCCACGAGCGGCTCGACGCGGGACCACGTGCCGCCGGCGAGGCCGCAGCCGATGCGGGGCAAGTGGACGGACGCGCCGAGTTCCCGCGCGTGTCCGGCGAGGCGGTCCAGGGCCGTGTCGATGGCCTCGTAGCGGACCGGGACGCCCTTGCTGCCGGTGCGGACGCCTCGCTGGCCGATCATGTTGGCCACCCACACGTACCGCTCGACCTGGACGAGCTGCACCGCGCCCAGGCCGAAGTCGTTCGCGGCGCGGTCGCGGTGCCAGGCGCGGTACGCCGCCTCCGGCTCGGGCCAGCGGCGGGACAGGGCGAGGACGAAGCCCTTCCCCCACCCGCCGATGTCGTTGCACACATGGGCGATCACCTTGACGCCCTTCACCGACGGAACGGTGGCGTCACCCCGCACGTACCTGATCCCGGCCATGACGGCACCGTACCGGCCGGCACCGACAGTGCCGCCGGCCGTTCACCGCCCGGCCGCGACCTTGCGGCGGACGCCGCCGTACCAGCCGGCGACCAGCGCCGCCGCGATGACCGGGACGAGCAGCAGCGTCTTGCGGCCCACCTCCGGGTCGTTCCACATCAGGACGATCACGGACGCCAGGAAGGCGATGGTGACGATCTCGGTCACGGGGCTGCCGGGCAGCCGGAACGACGGCCGGGTGAGCAGGCCCGCGCGGGCGCGGCGGACGAACACCAGGTGGCAGATCATGATGATCACCCAGGTGCTGATGATGCCGAGGGAGGCGACGTTCAGCACGATCTCGAACGCCTGGGCCGGCACGAGGAAGTTGAGGCCGACGCCTAGCACGCACACCGCGCAGGTCAGCAGGATGCCTCCGTAGGGCACCTGGCTGCGGTTCATGCGGGCGGTGAACCCGGGCGCGGAGCCCGCCGACGCCATCGAGCGCAGGATGCGGCCGGTGGAGTACAGGCCGGAGTTCAGGGACGACATCGCGGCCGTGAGGACGACCAGGTTCATCACGTCGCCGGCGGCCGGGACGCCGATCTTCGACAGCACGGTGACGAAGGGACTCTCCCCCGCCGAGTACATCGAGCCGGGCAGCAGCAGCGCCAGCAGGACGACGGAGCCGACGTAGAAGAGGCCGACACGCCACATGATGGAGTTCACCGCGCGCGGGACGACCTTCTCCGGCTCGGCGGTCTCACCCGCGGCGACGCCGACGAGTTCGAGGGCCGCGTAGGCGAAGATCACACCCTGCATCACCAGGACGACCGGCAGTACGCCGTGCGGGAGGACGCCGCCGTGGTCGGTGATCATGCTCAGGCCGGGGGTGCCGCCGCCCACCTCGTGCCGGGTGGCGAGCAGGAAGACGCCGACCAGCATGAAGGCGACGAGGGTGGCGACCTTGACGATCGCGAACCAGAACTCCATCTCGCCGAAGATCTTCACCGAGATCAGGTTCACCGCCAGCACGACCGCGAGGGCGATCAACGCCAGCACCCACTGCGGGATGTCGGTGAACGCGCTCCAGTAGTGCGTGTAGAGCGCGATCGCGGTGATGTCGGCGATGCCGGTGGTCGACCAGTTCAGGAAGTACATCCAGCCGGCGACGTAGGCGCCCTTCTCGCCGAGGAACTCGCGCGCGTACGACACGAAGGAGCCGGACGACGGGCGGTACAGGACCAGCTCGCCGAGGGCGCGGACGACGAAGAAGGCGAACACGCCGCAGACCAGGTAGGCCAGCGCCAGGGCGGGGCCCGCGTCGCGCAGGCGTCCTCCGGCGCCCAGGAAGAGGCCGGTGCCGATCGCGCCGCCGATGGCGATCATGTTGACGTGGCGGGCCTTGAGGTCCTTGCTGTAACCGGCGTCGCCCGCGTCGGCGGGCGTGCCGGCCGCGGTGGGTGGTGCGGCCGTTGCCGTGGTGACGGCGTCCTTGCTCACGCGTAGTTCCACTCTCTGGTGCGCCCGGGCGGATCACGCCCGGCTGTCCGTCTTGTTCTCGGCCGGCGCGCTGTGATCACGGCACGGACCGACGGGGCACCTTTCCTCATGTGCGGGTGCGCATGCGATGGTCTGCGTCACACCGTGGATCTCCTCACACGCCGTCGGCAGCCTCGGCACCGGATTGACAGCAGAGGTGTCACAGCGGCGGTGGGACAGCGATACTGCTGCACATGACGACCGAGACCGAGGCCCTGACGATCGACGAGCTGGCGGCCCGGGCCGGGGTCACCGTGCGCACGGTCCGCTTCTACGGCACGAAGGGCCTGCTGCCGCCCCCGGTGCTCGGTCCCCGGCGGGTCGGCCGGTACGGCAGGGGGCATCTGGCGCGGCTGGAGCTGATCGAGGAGCTGCAGAGCCGGGGCATGACCCTGGCCGCGATCGAACGCTATCTGGCGCAGCTGCCGCCGGACCTGAGCGTGCGGGACCTGGCCGTGCAGCGGGCGGTGGTCGCGTCCTGGGCGCCGGGCACGGTGGAGACGGTGTCCCGGACCGAGCTGGAGCGCCGGGCGGGGCGCGCGCTGGGCGAGGAGGAGCTGAAGCGGCTCGCGGCGATGGACGTCGTGGAGCGGGCCGGCGACCCGGGCGCCGGCCCGGACGAGGAACTCTTCCGGGTGGACGCCGGGCTGCTGCGGCTCGGGGTGGAGCTGCTGGACGTGCCGCTGTCGCACGAGTCGGTGCTGGCCGCCCGCGCGGTGCTCACCGAGCACTCCCGCGCGGCGGCCCGGGAGCTGGCGCGGCTGCTGCGCGACGCGGTGGCGGACAAGGACGCGCACGACCGCCGGTCCCTGTCCGCGCGGATGCATCCGCTGGTGGTGCAGGCGCTGCTCACCACGTTCCAGCGGTCGCTGAAGGAGGAGCTGCGGGAGTGGCTCGACGAGGACGGCTGAGCCGCCGCCCGCCGAGCCGCCGCCGCGGGGTCAGCGGGCGTCGGTGAAGACCTCGCCCTTCTCCGCCTTCTCCACCAGCAGGGCGGGCGGGGTGAACCGCTCGCCGTAGCGCTCGGCCAGCTCGCGGGCGCGCGCGACGAAGCCGGGCAGGCCGGTCCCTCCCCCGGCGCCGCCGTCGTAGCCGTTGATGTACTGCAGGACGCCGCCGGTCCAGCCGGGGAAGCCGATGCCGAGGATGGAACCGATGTTGGCGTCGGCCACCGAGGTCAGCACACCCTCCTCCAGCAGGCGGACGGTGTCCAGCGCCTCCGAGAACAGCATCCGCTCCTGCATGTCGCGGAACGGGATGGTGTGCCCGGGCTTGGTGAAGTGCTCGCGCAGCCCCGGCCACAGCAGGCCGCGCCTGCCGTTCTCGTCGTAGTCGTAGAAGCCGGCGCCGCCGGAGCGTCCCGTGCGGCCGAACTCGTCGACCATGCGGTCCACGACCGCCTCGGCCGGGTGCGGGGTCCAGGTGCCGCCCGCCTCCTCGACGGCCCGCTGCGTCTCGCGGCGGATCTTGCGCGGCAGGGTGAGGGTGAGCTCGTCCATCAGGGAGAGCACCTTCGCCGGGTAGCCCGCCTGGGCCGCCGCCTGTTCGACGGAGGCGGGCTCGATGCCCTCGCCGACCATCGCGACGCCCTCGTTGATGAAGTGGCCGATGACCCGGGAGGTGAAGAAGCCGCGGGAGTCGTTGACCACGATCGGGGTCTTGTTGATCCGGCGGACCAGGTCGAAGGCGCGGGCGAGCGCCTCCTCGCCGGTGCGCTGCCCCTTGATGATCTCGACGAGCGGCATCTTGTCGACGGGCGAGAAGAAGTGCAGCCCGATGAAGTCCTCCTGCCGCTCGACGCCCTCGGCGAGGGCGGTGATGGGCAGGGTGGAGGTGTTGGAGCAGAGCAGCGCGTCGGGCTCGACGACGTGCTGCACCTCCTGGAACACCTTGTGCTTGAGGGAGGTGTCCTCGAAGACGGCCTCGATGACCGCGTCGCAGCCGGCGAGGTCGGCGACCTCCGCGGTCGGCGTGATCCGGGCGAGGAGGGCGTCGGCCTTCTCCTGCGTGGTGCGGCCCTTGGAGACGGCCTTGGCGCACAGCTTCTCGGAGTAGCCCTTGCCCTTGAGCGCGGCCTCGGGGGAGACGTCCTTGAGGACGACGTCGATGCCGGCGCGGGCGCAGGAGTAGGCGATGCCGGCGCCCATCATGCCGGCGCCGAGGACGGCGACCTTGGTGACCTTGCGGGCGGGCACGTCCTTGGGGCGTCCCGCACCGGAGTTGACCGCCTGGAGGTCGAAGAAGAACGCCTGGATCATGTTCTTCGACGTCTGTCCGGCGGCCAGCTCCACGAAGTAGCGGGCTTCGATCACCTGGGCGGTGTCGAAGTCCACCTGGGCGCCCTCGACGGCGGCGGCCATGATGCTGCGCGGGGCCGGGTAGGGGGCGCCGCCGGTCTGCTTGCGCAGGTTGGCCGGGAACGCGGGCAGGTTGGCGGCGAACTTGGGGTTCGACGGGGTGCCGCCGGGGATGCGGTAGCCGGGGCGGTCCCAGGGCTGTGCGGACTCGGGGTGGGCGTCGATGAAGGCGCGGGCCTTGGCGAGCATCTCCTCGCGGGTCTCGGCGACCTCGTCGACCAGGCCGTTCTCCAGGGCGCGGCGCGGGCTGTACTGGGTGCCCTGGAGGAGCACCTTCAGCAGCGCGTCGGTGATGCCGAGCAGGCGCACGGTGCGGACGACGCCGCCGCCTCCGGGGAGCAGGCCCAGGGTGACCTCGGGGCAGCCGATCCTGGAGCCGGGGGCGTCCAGGGCGATGCGGTGGTGGCAGGCCAGGGCGATCTCGTAACCGCCGCCGAGGGCCGCGCCGTTGATGGCGGCGACGACCGGCTTGCCGAGGGTCTCCATGCGGCGCAGCTGGCGCTTGAAGGCCAGGCCGCCGTCGAACAGCTCCTGCGCGGTGTCCGGGGTGACGCGGATCAGGTCGCGCAGGTCGCCGCCGGCGAAGAAGGTCTTCTTGGCGGAGGTCAGGATGACGCCGCGGACGGAGTCCTTCTCCGCCTCCAGACGGTCGGTGATCGCGGCGAAGGATGCGCGGAACGCCTTGTTGACGGTGTTCGCGGACTGGTCGGGGTCGTCGAGGACGAGGGTGACGACTCCGGTGTCGTCCTGCTCCCAGCGGATGGTGGTGGACTCGCTGCTCATGAGGGTGTGCTCCAGGTGATCCGTCGGGAGGGGGTCAGATGCGCTCGACGATGGTGGCGATGCCCATGCCGCCGCCGACGCAGAGCGTGGCGAGCCCGTAGCGCTTGTCCTGGCGCTCCAGTTCGTCGACGAGGGTGCCGAGGATCATCGCGCCGGTGGCGCCGAGCGGGTGGCCGAGCGCGATGGCGCCGCCGTTGACGTTGACCTTGTCGAGCGACAGGCCCATGTCCTTGACGAAGCGGAGCACGACCGCGGCGAACGCCTCGTTGATCTCCACGAGGTCGATGTCGTCGATGGTCAGCCCGGCCTTGGCGAGCGCCTTGCGGGTGGCGGGCGCGGGGCCGGTGAGCATGATGGTCGGCTCGGAACCGGAGACGGCGGCGGAGACGATCCGGGCGCGCGGGGTGAGGCCGTAGCGCTCGCCGACCTCCCTGGAGCCGATCGCGACGAGGGCGGCGCCGTCGACGATGCCGGAGGAGTTGCCCGCGTGGTGGACGTGGTCGATCTTCTCGACCCAGTGGTACTCCTGGAGCGCGACGGCGTCGAAGCCGCCCAGCTCGCCGATGTCCGCGAAGGACGGCTTGAGCTTGCCGAGGGAGTCGGCGGTGGTGCCGGGGCGCATGTGCTCGTCGTGGTCGAGGACGACGAGGCCGCTGCGGTCCTTCACCGGGACGACGGACCGCTCGAAGCGGTTCTCCTTCCATGCGGTGGCGGCGCGCTCCTGGGAGAGGGCGGCGTACTCGTCGACGTCGCGGCGGGAGAAGCCCTCGATGGTGGCGATGAGGTCGGCGCCGATGCCCTGGGGCACGAAGTTGACCTCGAGGTTGGTCATCGGGTCGTTGAACCAGGCGCCGCCGTCGGAGGCCATCGGGACGCGGGACATGGACTCCACGCCGCCCGCGAGGACCAGGTCCTCCCAGCCCGAACGGACCTTCATCGCCGCCATGTTGACCGCTTCGAGCCCGGAGGCGCAGAAGCGGTTCTCCTGGACGCCGGCCACCGTGTCGGGCAGGCCCGCGGCGATGGCGGCGATCCGGGCGATGTCGGAGCCCTGGTCGCCGACCGGGCCGACGACGCCGAGCACGATGTCGTCGACGGCGGCCGGGTCGAGTCCGGGGAAGCGGGCGCGGATCTCGTGGATCAGGCCGACGACCAGGTCGATGGGCTTGGTGCCGTGCAGGGCGCCGTTCGCCTTGCCGCGTCCGCGCGGGGTGCGGATCGCGTCGTACACATACGCTTCGGTGCTCACGAGGAGGCCTTTCGCTGAGGGTTCGAGGGCGGGGACAGCAGGCCGGGTACGCCCCAGTCGCGGGCCACGTCCTCGGTGTCGGCGCCCGGCCGGGCGGGCCCGGTGCGGACGGTGGCGGGCGTCGCGGAGAACCGCGGCGCGGGGGCGGGCTGGGTGATGCCCGCGTGGTCGGTGAAGGTGGAGCGGGCGGCGAGGTGCGGGTGGTGCGGAGCCTCGCGCAGCGTCAGCACCGGCGCCACGCACGCGTCGGTGCCCTCGAAGACGGCCGTCCAGGCGTCGCGGGTGCGGGAGGCGAAGCGCTCGGCGACCCGGGCGCGCAGCTCGGGCCAGCGGGTGACGTCGGCGTGCGCCCCCTCGAGGCCGGTGAGGTCCAGCAGGCGCAGGAACTCGGCGTAGAAGCGCGGCTCCAGGGCGCCGACGGCCATGTGTCCGCCGTCGGCGGTCTCGTAGGTGCCGTAGTAGGGGCAGCCGCCGTCCAGGAGGTTCGCCCCGCGGCGGTCCTGCCAGGCGCCCGCGGCGAGCATGCCGTGGATCATGGAGGTGAGATGGGCGGTGCCGTCCACGATGGCGGCGTCGACGACCTGTCCGGCGCCGGTGGCGCGCGCGTGGTGCAGCGCGGCGAGGACGCCCACGACCAGGTAGAGGGAACCGCCGGCGTAATCGCCGAGGAGGTTGGCGGGGGCGACGGGGGGCCGGCCGGGTTCGCCGGTCATGCCGAGGGCGCCGGTGACGGCGATGTAGCCGATGTCGTGTCCGGCGCGGTCGGCGAGGGGTCCTTCCTGGCCCCAGCCGGTCATCCGGCCGTACACCAGGCGGGGGTTGCGGGCCCGGCAGTCCTCGGGGCCGACGCCGAGGCGTTCGGCGACGCCGGGGCGGTAGCCCTCGATCAGGATGTCGGCGCGCCCGGCGAGGTCGAGGACGCGCTTCACGCCGTCGGACGTCTTGAGGTCGACGACCACCGAGCGCTTGTTGCGGTTGGTGATGTCGCGGGCGGGGTCGATGCCGAGTCCGGGGCCGCCCGGGCGGTCGGCGCGCACGACGTCGGCGCCCAGGTCGGCCAGGAGCATGGCCGCGAACGGGCCGGGGCCGATGCCGGCCAGCTCGACCACGCGCACGCCGGTGAGCGGGCCGTCGTTCGGCGCCGTCGCCTCCGTCATCGAGCCCCCATCGGCTGTGACACTTCTGGTGTAACACCTGCGATGTTAGGAACACCGCGCACCCGGCACAAGGGCAGGCGAGCAAGCGCTTGGCCACAGTAGCGGGGGCGGGGTGCGGGGACGGCCGCGATCGGGTCGTGTCAGCGAGCCGCCCGCTCCGTCGCCCGCGCGTCCAGCTCGGCCGCCCGGCGTTTGGTGGCGACCGTGCGGTAGCTCTCCTCGACCCAGTCGCGGAGCAGCTCGGCCGCCGGGGCGCCCGGGGGCTCCAGCGGGACGTGCACCCAGCCGGCCTTGCCGAGGCCGTACCCGGCGGGCTCGGCGCCCGGGCAGGCGAGCGCGTGGGCGTGCGCCGTCTCGTCCGTCAGCTTCACGGTGACCCCGAGCGGGTGACTCCCGTCGTCGACGCCGAGGAAGACGAACACCTTCCGGTCGACCTTGGCGACCGTCTCCCCCCAGGGGTGCTCCTCGACGGCACCCGGCAGGCGCAGCGCCCAGTCGCGCACTTTCTCCCACTTCCGCAGGGCGTTCCGTGGCACGGCCATCGCTTTCCTCCGGGCTCGTCGTCGGGCTCCGCACCTCCCACGCTAGCCTCGGCCACCGACAGCGGCGCGGCTGCACGACCAAGGGGTGTCATGAGCAGGCTGAGCAGGACGGACCGTCCGTACGACATCGTGCTCTTCGGAGCGACCGGTTTCGCCGGGACGCTGACCGCGGAGTATCTGGCCGCCCATGCGCCTCAGGGCCTGCGCTGGGCCGTCGCGGGACGCAGCGGGCGGAAGCTGGAGGAGCTGCGGGAGCGGCTGCCCGGCGGCGAGAAGATCGGCGCCCTGCGGGCGGACGTGTCCGAGCCGGCCACGCTGCGCGCCCTCGCCGAGCAGGCGCGGGTGGTCGCCACCACGGTGGGGCCCTACGTGGAGTACGGCGAGGAACTCGTCGCCGCCTGCGCGGACACCGGCGCGGACTACGTCGACCTGACGGGCGAGCCGGAGTTCGTGGACCTGATGTACGTCCGCCACGACGCCCGCGCGCGGGAGACCGGCGCGCGGCTGGTGCACGCCTGCGGCTTCGACTCGGTGCCGCACGACCTGGGCGCGTACTTCACGGTGCGGCAGCTGCCGGAGCACGTGCCTTTGACGGTCGACGGGTACGTCACCGCCGACGCGGCCTTCTCGGGCGGCACGTTCGCCTCGGCGCTGAACCAGTTCGCCCGGCCGGGCGCGCTGCGGGCCGCCGCACGGGACCGGCGGCGCCACGAGCCCCGGCTGGTGGGCCGCCGGGCCTCCGCCCCGACGGGCATACCGCGCTACGCGCCGGAGGTGGACGCCTGGGCGCTGCCCCTGCCGACGATCGACAGCCAGATCGTGCGCCGCTCGGCCAAGGCGCTGGCCCGCTACGGCCCGGACTTCCGCTACCGCCACTACGCGGCCGTCCGCAGCCTGCCTGTCGCCCTGGGCGGGGTGGCCGCGGTGGGCACGCTGGTCGCGGCGGCCCAGGTCCCGCCGCTGCGCCGCGCCCTGTCCGCCCGCCTCAGGCCCGGCGACGGACCGAGCCCCGAGAAGCGGGCGCGCAGCTGGTTCACCGTCCGCTTCGTCGGCGAGGGCGGCGGCCGCCGGGTCTGCACGGAGGTGTCGGGCGGCGACCCCGGCTACGACGAGACGGCGAAGATGCTCGCCGAGAGCGCGCTGAGCCTGGCCCTCGACGATCTGCCCCCGACGTCGGGCCAGGTCACGACGGCGGTGGCGATGGGCGACGCGCTGATCGGCCGCCTCCAGGAGGCCGGGATCCGGTTCCGGGTGGCGGCGGTGCGGTGAGGGGCGCCCGGTCGGCGCGGCGCGGCATCGACCCGGGGTCGCGGGTGGGTCACACGGGCGTGTGGCGGTCTGCCGCCCCGCCCGGCGGGCGGTGGCCGGCGTCTGCGGGCAGTGCGCTGGACGGCCGGGCCGCCCTCCGCTTCGGCGGGCCGCCGGGGCTGTTTTTTTTCGGCGATCGGCGGACCACCGGCGGTCCGCCGGGGCGCCGACGGCCGGCGAGCGGTGCGCCGGGGCTGTCCGCAGGGCGCCGCGCCTCTGGGCGCGCACCGCACGCTCCCGGGTCAGAGCGGCCAGGTGATCAACGTGTAGATCATGCCCGCCGTCCAGCCCGCGCCCGCCAGGACCGCGAGGGCGAGGCCCAGCGTGACGGCTCGGCCGGTGAGGCGTACGGGGGCGCGGTGGGGGCGGGCGGTGCGGTGTGTCGGCATGTCGAACACCCTGCCCTCGGGCGGGTGTTCGGGCATCCGTACGCGTACTCAGTCCGCCGTGAGTGCCGGTACTGCCTCGCGGAGGGCGCGCCGGCACAGGGCGTCCGCCCTGCGGGTGGTCTCGGGGATGCGGTACGCGGGGGCCAGGGCGAGGGCGTGGGCGCAGGCGTTGTCCAGGCTCACCCGGTGTCCCACCGAGACGAACACCGGTTTGACGGCCTCCCGGGTGCGCAGCGCGCGGCCCACCTCCTCGCGGCCGGCGAGGAGCGGGGAGGCGCTGCCGCGCGGGGCGGCGGGCTCCTCGTAGGTGAAGGTGAAGGGGTTCTTGGCCACGCCGATCACCGGGAGTCCGGTGAGGACGCCGAGGTGACTGGCGAGGCCGAAGCGGCGCGGGTGGGCGAGGCCGTAGCCGTCGCAGACCACGAGACCGGGCGTGCGGGGCAGCGCCTCCAGGGCGGCCAGCACGGTGGGGATCTCCCGGAAGGCGAGCAGTCCGGGCACGTACGGGAAGGAGATCCGGCCGACGGCCGTGGACTCGGCGACGACGTCCAGCGTTGCCGCGTCCAGCACGACCGCGGCGGCGGCGACCACGTCCCGCTCGTCGTCGTAGGCGACGTCGACACCGGTGACGTGCCCGGTGCCGGGCGGCGGGCCCGCTTCGTCGAGCACCACCTTCGTGCGGAGCGCGTCCTGGACCGCCCGGGCCTCTTCCTCGGTGGCCGGCCAGCCGGCCGGTGTGCGTACGGTCGTCATGGTGCCCCCGAGCCTACGGGGCGGGGCGCTCCGCGCGGAGGGGGCCTCCCGGCCCGCGGCTCCGCGCGGAGGCGCGGGGCTCACTTGCCGAGCGCCCGCTGCAGCTGGCCCTTGTTCATGCTCGAACGGCCCTCGATGTTCCGCTTCTTGGCCTCTTCGTAGAGCTGGTCGCGGGTCGGGCCCTGGGAGCCCTTGCCGGACCGCTGGCCGCCGCGCTTGCCGGAGGACATGTCCTGCGTCGACGTCCGGCTGGCGGTCTTGGACTCGCCGGACCGGGCACGTTCCTTGTTCACCGTCCGGGCGGCGATCTCCTCGGCGCGCCCGGTGCTCTCGCCCCGGTCCTTCGCGCTCTCCTTGATGTGCTCGTACTGACGCTCCCGCTTGGGGCTGGAACCGCGTGGCATGTCCGCTCACTTTCTCTCGCGCTCGGCGAGCGCTCGGTCGCGTACAGCGGTCGGGTACCCCGGCCCGCGGGATGCAGTGCCGCCGGCCCGCGTCACTGCTCCAGTCGGGCGACCCTGCCCTTCTCCCCCGCCGCCCAGCAGCCCCGGTCGGGCGTGCAGTCGACGGTGTCGAACGAGCCGGTGTCGACGGTGCGCCAGGTGCGGCCGCCGTCGGTGGTCAGGTCGGTGCCGGTGGGGCCGACGGCGAGGGCGGCGGTGCGGCTGTGCGGGAGCCAGGCGACGCCTGAACGGTACGCGGGCGGGGAGCCGGCGGCCGGGCGCCAGTCGCGGCCGCCGTCCGTGGTGCGCGCGGCGGCGTCGGGCGAGGGCAGGCCGGGGTTGAAGTCGCCGCCGACGGCGAGACCGTGGTGGCGGTCGCGGAAGGCGAGGGCGAAGACGCCGCGCGCCGGGTCACCGGCGGGGACGGGGGCGTCGGCGGCCGTCCAGGTGCGGCCGCGGTCGGCGGAGTGCAGCACGCGGGCGCGGTCCGCTCCCCCGGTGGCCAGCCAGACGTCCCTCGGCCCGGACGACACCAGGCACTGGCCGCTCGCGGCGAACCCTGCCTCGCCCTCCAGCGCCGGGGGCATGCCGGTGTCCGGGAGCACGGTCCAGGAACGGCCGCCGTCCCGGGTCGACAGGATGCGGAACTTCCCGTCCACGGGGTCGCTCATGGCGAGGCCGTGGCGGTGGTCGAAGAAGGTGACGCAGTCGTAGAAGGCACGGGGGTCCGGGTTGCGGAAGGTCTCGGTCCAGGTGGTTCCGCCGTCGTCGGTCCGGTAGACGCGGGAGTCCTCGCCCTCCCCGATCGCCAGCACCACGGCCCGGCGCGCGTCGAACGCCTCGACGTCCCGGAACTGCAACTCCCCCGCGCCGGGCGGCGAGACGTCCCGCCAGGTGCGTCCGCCGTCGGTGGTGCGCAGCACGGTGCCCAGGGTTCCGGCCACCCACGCGGTGTCCCGGCCGACGGCGGCCAGACCGCGGAACCGCACGTCGGGGGCGCCGGTGTCCTTCAACGACCAGTGCGGGGCGCGGTCCTGGTGCGCCGGGCCCTGTGCCCGGGCGGGTACGGCGGTGAGCGCGGCGAGTGCCGACGCGCAGACGGCCGCCGCCGTCGCCCGGCGAAGGCGCCGTCCCGTCCGTCCCGTCGTCACCGGCCGTCGCGTACTTCCCCAGCGCCTCATGGCGGGCGAAGCTAGCCCACCGGCGGGGCGCCGTCCAGAGCGCCCGCCTTCGGCGGCGGCCCCAAGTGGCCCTTGCGGGAAGGGAGGAGAGACGTGTCACTCGGGTGCATGAAGGCGGTGACAGAGGTCACTCGCATTTCATGCGCACGGAATGGCCGATTCCAGCGTCTCCTCAAGTAGCCGACAGACACGTACCGCCCGGAAGCCAGCCCAGCCGTCACGAGGGAGCAAGGCGTTGTCCACCGTCATCGAGCAGTCCGTAGAGGCCCGCCTGGTCGCAGCAGCGCCGCGGATGCCCAACATCCCCGCCACGCTGCACTACGACGGCGACGACCCGTTCGCCGTCCGCATGACCTTCCCCGCGCCCGCCACGCTCGAAGGCGTCGACGTGTGCTGGACGTTCGCCCGTGACCTGCTCGCGGCGGGCATGGAGGCCCCGGAGGGCGACGGCGACGTCAGGGTGCGCCCGTACGGCTACGACCGCACGGTGATGGAGTTCCACGCCCCGGAGGGCACGGCCGTGATCCACGTCCGCTCCGGCGAACTGCGCCGCTTCCTGGAGGCGACGAGCGAGGTCGTCCCCACCGGCCTCGAACACCTCCACCTCGACCTCGACCACGGCCTCGCGGAACTGATGCGGGACGCGTAGGGACGCGCGGGCACACAGCGGACGGCCAGGCACCCCGGGTGACGCGGGGTGCCTGGCCGTCCGTCGTCCGGAGGGTTCAGCGTCCCTTCGGCAGCGAAGGGGCCGGCGAGGCGTCCCTCAGGGCCGTCTCGAGTTCGTGGAGGACGGCCGCGAAGCCGGGGTCCGTCGAAGCGGCCGGGGGTGTGCCCGTGGCCGTGGCCGGGAGGTCGGCGGCCGCGGCGAGGGTGAGGGCCGTCGCGGTCGTCTCGTCGGGGCGCGTGGCGCCGGAGAGGACCTGGTGGGCCTCCGTCCGCAGGGCGTCCGCGCGGGCCGTGTCGGCGAGGACGTGGTCCACCGAGGGGAACACGCCGAGCACCCGGTGCTTCTCGGCCCGCAGCACACCCTCGGCCACGAGGTGCTCGCGGACCGCGTCCAGGGTGTAGCGGGCGTGCAGCGTCACCCAGGTGCGCCAGCCGTGCGGGAAGGACTCGCTGACCAGCTCGAGCAGCCCGTCAAGGGCCGGGTCGCCGGTGCGGGAGTCCAGGTCGCGCGGGGTCGCGATGCCGTCGTCGTCGACCAGCAGACCACGCCGCGCGAGATCGGCCAGGGCGCCGGCCCGCACCACGGGGGCGGCCCGGGTGGGGTCGAGGTCCCAGGCCAGCAGGCACAGGCGGGCCGGCAGGGAGAGCGGGCCGTTGGGCACGAGGCCTCCTCGGTGCGGGGACACGGGGTCCACGGGGTCCACGGGGGTCGGAAAATCACGTTGACGGCCGGTGGGTCCAGGCGTAACGTCATGGGCGGTTCTGTTGCCGTCGATGGGAGAAGGACGTTGCTCGTCTGAGGTTCTGAGACACCGCCTCACACCGGTCAGGTGTGTGCGCTGCGTGCGACCTCGGCGTTCGAGCCGTCCTTGCGGTCCCTCCGCAACGGGGCTTTTCTCATGCCACGGATGTCCTTCCCGGCTGCCGGTCGTCGTCCCGCGGTGTCTCGATACGCGTGTGCCCCTGATCGACCCACGCAACCGCGGAAGGCCCGCATGTCAGCTTCTCTCACCTGTCACTCCCTCTCCTTCACCTGGCCCGACGGCACCGTCGTCCTCGAGGACCTCGACGTGGCCTTCGGCCCGGGCCGCACCGGCCTCGTCGGCCTCAACGGCTCCGGCAAGTCGACCCTGCTCAAGCTGATCGCCGGGGAGCTCACCCCCACGGAGGGCTCCGTCAAGGTGTCCGGCGAGGTGGGCCGGCTGCCGCAGACCGTCACGCTGGACACCGCGCTGCGGGTCGACGAGGCCCTCGGCATCGCCCGGAAGCGGGCCGCGCTGCACGCCATCGAGGCGGGCGACGTGGCGGAGGAGCACTTCGAGGCCGTCGGCGACGACTGGGACGTCGAGGAGCGGGCCCTGGCCACGCTCGGCGAACTGGGTCTCGGCCACATCGGCCTGGACCGCACCGTCGGCGAGGTGTCCGGCGGCGAGTCGGTCATGCTGCGGCTGGCCGCGCTGCTGCTGAGCCGTCCCGACGTGCTGCTGCTCGACGAACCCACCAACAACCTCGACCTGTACGCCCGCAGACGGCTGTACGCGGCCGTCGAGAACTGGCAGGGCGTCCTGGTCGTGGTGAGCCACGACCGGGAACTGCTCGACCTGGTCGACCAGATCGCGGACCTGCGCCCGGGCGGCATCCACTGGTACGGCGGCAACTACACCGCGTACGAGGAGGCGCTGGCCGTGGAGCAGGAGGCGGCGGAGCGCATGGTGCGTGCCGCCGAGGCCGACCTCCGCAAGCAGAAGCGCGAACTGACCGACGCCCAGGTGAAGCTGGCCCGCCGCAAGCGCTACGGCCAGAAGATGTGGGAGCAGAAACGCGAACCGAAGATCGTCATGGGTGCGCGCAAGCGCGCGGCGCAGGTCTCCGCCGGCAAGCACCGCATCATGCACGAGGAGAAGCTCGCCGAGGCCAGGGAACGGCTCGACGACGCGGTGGAAGCGGTGCGGGACGACGACGAGATCCGCGTCGACCTGCCCTTCACCGCCGTGCCGCCGGGGCGCCAGGTCCTCACCCTGATGGATCTGGAGCCGGCGTACGGCGCCCGGGTGAAGGGCCTCGACCTGCGGGGCCCGGAGCGGGTGGCGCTGATCGGGCGCAACGGCGCCGGGAAGACGACGCTGCTGCGCACGATCGCCGGGGAGCTGCCCCCGGTGTCGGGCGAGGCGACGGCGCACGTCCCGCTGCGGTTCCTGCCGCAGCGGCTCGACGTCCTCGACCCGGAGCTGACGGTGGCGGAGAACGTGGCGCGGTTCGCGCCGGACGCCACCGACAACCGGATCAGGGCACGGCTGGCCCGCTTCCTCTTCCGGGGCGCCCGCGCCGACCAGCGGGCGGCCACGCTGTCCGGCGGCGAGCGCTTCCGGGCGACTCTGGCGGCACTGATGCTGGCGGAGCCCGCGCCGCAGCTGCTGATGCTGGACGAGCCGACGAACAACCTGGACATGGCGAGCGTCCGGCAGCTCACCACGGCGCTGGAGTCGTTCGAGGGGGCGCTGGTCGTGGCCAGTCACGACCTGCCGTTCCTGAAGTCGATCGGCATCACCCGCTGGCTGCTGGCGGAGGGAGGGGAGCTGAAGGAAATCACGCCAGAAGCTGTCGGGTTTTCCGCCTAGCGTCGGCGGCATGACCCAGCAGGACAGCTTCATCACCATCACCGGGGCCACCGAGAACAACCTCAGGGACGTCTCGCTCCGCATCCCGAAGGGCCGGCTGACCGTGTTCACCGGCGTCTCGGGGTCGGGGAAGTCGTCGGTCGTCTTCGACACGATCGCGGTCGAGTCGCAGCGGCAGCTGAACGAGACGTACACCTGGTTCGTGCGCAACCGGCTGCCCAAGTACGAGCGGCCGCACGCGCGGGCGCTGGAGCACCTGACGCCGGTGATCGTCGTCGACCAGCGGCCGGTCGGCGGCCACTCCCGGTCGACGGTGGGCACGATGACGGACGTGCACTCGGTGCTGCGGGTGCTGTTCTCCCGGCACGGCACCCCGGGCGCGGGCCCGGCGACCGCGTACTCGTTCAACGACCCGTCGGGCATGTGTCCCGGCTGCGACGGACTGGGCCGGACCGTGCGGCCGGACTGGGACCGCATCCTCGACCCGGACCGCTCCCTCGCCGAGGGGGCGGTCCGGTTCCCGCCGTTCGCACCGGGCACCTGGCAGGGGCAGGCGTACACCAACAGCGGGGACCTGGACCCGCACAAGCCGGTGCGTGCGTTCACGGCCGCCGAACGGGAGTTCCTGATGCGGGGGAGGCCCGGCAGCAAGGTCACCGTGCAGGGCACGGGCGGCACCTGGACGACCGGGTACGAGGGACTGGCCGACCGCTTCGAACGGCTGTATCTCAAGCGGGACCTGGAGGGGATGAGCCAGAAGACCCGTGACATGGTGCGGGAGTTCCTCACCGAGGGCGTCTGCCCCGACTGCGGCGGGGCGCGGCTCAACCAGGCGGCCCTGGCCTCCCGGATCGACGGGCGGAACATCGCCGATCTCTCGGCGATGCAGGTGTGCGACCTGATCCCGGTGCTGCGGGAGATCGACGGCCCGGTGGCCGGGCCGGTCGCCGCGGCCGCCGTCGCCGCGCTGGAGCGGATCGAGAGGATCGGCCTCGGTTATCTCTCCCTCGACCGGGAGACGTCCACGCTCTCCGGTGGTGAGGGCCAGCGGCTGAAGACCGTACGGCACCTGGGCTCCAGCCTGTCCGGGATGACCTACGTCTTCGACGAGCCGAGCGTCGGGCTGCACCCGCGGGACGTGCACCGGCTGGGCGAACTGCTGCTGCGGCTGCGGGACAAGGGCAACACCGTGCTGGTCGTCGAGCACGACCCGGACGTCATCGCGCTGGCCGACCACGTCGTCGACATGGGGCCGGGCGGGGGCGCCGAGGGCGGCCGGGTGGTGTTCGAGGGGACGCCTGCGGAGCTGGCCGCCTCCGGCACCCTCACGGGACGCTGCCTCGGGCGGCGTACGGAGGTGAAGACCGAGGTGCGCGCCCCCGCCGGCGAGCTGTGGGTGAAGGGAGCGGCCCGGCACAACCTGCGGGACGTCACCGTGAGCTTCCCGGCCGGGGTGCTGACCGCGGTCACCGGGGTGGCGGGATCGGGGAAGAGCACCCTGGTGGCCGAGTTCACCGACGCGCACCCCGAGGCCGTGGTCGTCGACCAGTCGTCCATCGGCATCTCCGGACGCTCCACCCCCGCCACGTACCTCGGGATCATGGACACCGTGCGGAAGATCTTCGCGCGGGAGACGGGCGCGGAACCGGGGCTGTTCAGCTTCAACTCCACCGGGGCCTGCGCGACCTGTGGCGGCCGGGGGATCCTTCACACCGACCTGGCGTTCATGGACCCGGTGACCACCACCTGCCCGGACTGCGAGGGTCGGCGTTTCGGCGAGGAGGTGCTCCGCCTGACCGTCGGCGGCCGTTCGGTGGCCGACGTGCTGGAGATGACCGCGGGCGAGGCCCTGGACTTCTTCCAGGACACGGGCGTACGGAGGCGGCTGCGCGCCCTGCGGGACGTCGGGCTCACCTACCTCACGCTGGGCCAGCCGCTGTCCACCCTGTCCGGCGGGGAGCGGCAGCGGCTGAAGCTGGCCACCCGGCTGCACCGGGACGGCGCGGTGTTCGTGCTGGACGAGCCGACGACCGGGCTGCACATGGCGGACGTGGACGGTCTGCTCGGCCTGCTGGACCGGCTGGTGGACGCGGGGAACACGGTGGTCGTGGTCGAGCACAACCTCCAGGTGGTGGCGCACGCGGACCACGTGGTCGACCTGGGTCCGGGCGGCGGGCGGGACGGCGGCCGGGTGGTGTTCGAGGGCACGCCGGCCGAGCTGCTGCGGGCGCCGGGGTCCTCCACCGGGGAGCATCTGCGGCGGGCCGTGGGCTGAACGGGGTTACCCGGGGTACATCCGTCGGGGTCCGGGTTGGTCCCGTCGGGCGGCGGACTGCATGATGGCGGGGCCGGGGCCCGTGGCCGACCGGCCCCGCACGGGCTGTGATGCCCCGACCACCAGCACGTCCGACCTCCGAAAGGCGAACCCGTGCCCAGCAAGAAGGCCCTCGTACGCCGTCCCGCGCCCTGCCTCGCCGAAGGGCTGGTGACCCATGTCGAGCGGGAGGAGGTGGACGTCGACCTCGCCGTGCGGCAGTGGGAGGCGTACACGGAGGCCTTGCGGGCGCACGGCTGGGAGACCGTCGAGGTGGACCCGGCCGACGACTGCCCGGACTCCGTGTTCGTGGAGGACACGGTGGTGATGTTCCGCAACGTGGCGCTGATCGCGCGCTCCGGCGCCGGGTCGCGGCGTGCCGAGACCCTCGGGGTCGAGGAGGCCGTGGCGTCCCTGGGCTGCTCGGTGAACTGGGTGTGGGAGCCGGGCACGCTGGACGGCGGCGACGTCCTGAAGATCGGCGACACGGTGTACGTGGGCCGCGGCGGGCGCACCAACGCGGCCGGGGTGCAGCAGGTGCGGGCCGCGTTCGAGCCTCTGGGCGCGCGGGTGGTCGCCGTGCCGGTCGCCAAGGTGCTGCATCTGAAGTCGGCGGTCACCGCGCTGCCCGACGGGACGGTCGTCGGGCACATCCCGCACATGGACGCCCCGTCGCTGTTCCCGCGGTTCCTGCCGGTGCCGGAGCCGTCCGGGGCGCACGTGGTGTGCCTGGGCGGCGACAAGCTGCTGATGGCGGCGAGCGCCCCGAAGACGGCGGAGCTGTTCGCGGACCTCGGGTACGAGCCGGTGCCGGTGGACATCGGCGAGTTCGAGAAGCTCGAGGGCTGCGTGACCTGCCTGTCGGTGCGGCTGCGGGACCTGTACGCCTGACCGGCACCCGGGAGCGGGGACCTTCGCTGGTCACGGCCTTTTACGGTGCCCTTAGCCTACGGCTTCGTAACCTACGGGTACGTAGCCTACGATGCCGTAGGTTGTCCGGCCCGCTCGCCGGCACGTCCGCATGTCCCCGTCCCCCTGGAGCCACCCGTGACACTCACTCCTGCCCACATCGGCAGCCCCTCCGTCTGGACCGACGCCCGGCTGTTGTACGCGCTGGAGGAAGTGGTCGAGAAGGAGCTCGACCGGCATCTGAAGGTCGCCAAGGACTGGATGCCGCACGAGTACGTGCCGTGGAGCGACGGGCGCAACTTCCCGGGCTTCTTCGAGGACGGCGAGGCCTGGGACAAGGAGCAGTCGAAGGTCACCGAGGTCGGCCGGATCGCGCTCGTGGTGAACCTGCTGACGGAGGACAACCTCCCCAGCTACCACCACGAGATCGCCTCCCTGTTCGGGCGCGACGGCGCCTGGGGGACCTGGGTGCACCGCTGGACGGCGGAAGAGGGCCGCCACGGCATCGTGATGCGCGACTACCTGCTCGCCTCGCGCGCCGTGGACCCGGACAAGCTCGAGCAGTTCCGCATGGCGCACATGAGCGAGGGCTTCGAGTCGGACAACCGGCACTCGATGCTGCACTCCGTCGCCTACGTGGCCTTCCAGGAGCTGGCCACCCGCATCTCGCACCGCAACACCGGGCACCAGTCCGGCGATCCGGTCTGCGACCGCATGCTGGCGCGCATCGCGACCGACGAGAACCTGCACATGGTGTTCTACCGGAACCTGCTGAAGGCGGCGTTCGAGCTCGCCCCCGACCTGACGATGCAGGCGGTGCGCGACGTGGTGGTGAACTTCCGCATGCCCGGCCACGGCATCCCCGGCTTCGAACGCGCCGCCGCCCAGATGGCGATCGGCGAGGTCTACAACATGCGCATCCACCACGACGACGTGCTGCAGCCGGTGCTGCGCTTCCTGAAGATCATGGAGATCGACGGGCTGGGCCCGGAGGGCCTCAAGGCGCAGGAGGAGCTCGGCCTGTTCCTCGGCGGGCTGGACGCCGAGGCGCGCAAGTTCGACGAGAAGCTCGCCGCCCGCAAGGCCCGGATGGCGGCCCGCGCCGCGGGCTGAACGCGGCCGGGGCGGCTACCGGGAGTCGGTGCGCCGCAGGGCGTGGCGTTCCTTCTCCGACAGGCCGCCCCACACGCCGAAGCGCATGTCGTGCGTGAGGGCGTACTCCAGGCAGGTGGCGCGGATGGGGCACAGGCCGCAGATGCGCTTGGCCTCGCGGACCGAGCTGCCGGGCTCGGGGAAGAAGAAGTCTCCCCCGGTCTGCGCGCACAGGGCCTCCTCCTGCCAGGAGAGGTCGGGCGGCGTCAACGTGTCGGTGTGCATGGCCGGAAGCGTGCCCGAGCGTGAAAAACGTTCGATCAACGCGACATCAACGCCCGGCCCCGGGGCGGCGGCCCCGGCCCTGCGGAACCCGCGCGGCGGCCACGATGATGACGTCCGGCTCACCGGCCGCGCACGGCGGCGCGCCGGACGTCAGGTCTCGCGCGGGTCGCCCCTGAGCACCGCGAAGCGCGCGCCGTACGGGTCCTCCAGGCGGGCCAGCCGGCCCACCCCGGGGATCGAGGTGGGGGGCATCCGCACCCGGCCGCCCAGCTCGGCGGCGCGCGCGGCCACGGCGTCCGGGTCCTCGGCGCCGATGTACGGCAGCCAGTGGGGCCGGCTCTCCGCCGCCTCGACGGGGTCGTCTGCGAGCGGCACCATCCCGCCGAACGCGCCTTCCTCCCCCGTCCCCTGTGGGCTGACCGACGTGTAGACGCCGCCGGGGAAACTCACCGCGGACGTCTCCCAGCCGAGGACCGCGTGGTAGAAGGCGGCGGCGCGCGCGATGTCCGGCGTGTACAGCTCGGCCCAGCAGAGGCTGCCCGCCTCGCCGGCCGACTCCAGTCCCCCGCGCTTCCCGGGCTGCCACACGCCGAAGGCGGCGCCCATCTGGTCGGCGAGGACCGCCGACCTGCCCTGCTCCCCCACGGTGACCGGCGGCGCGGGCACGCTTCCCCGGGCCTTGCGGACCGCGTCGGCGGTGGCGTCGGCGTCGGAGCTGCGGAAGTACACGGTCCAGGCGGCCGGGTCCCGGTCGCCGGTGAGCGGCGCGCAGCCCGCGACGATCCGGCCCGCCCTCTCGAGGAAGCCGTAGCCGCCGCCCCCGGGTCCCGCGGAGCGGTACGACCAGCCGAACAGGGCGCGGTAGAAGGACGCGGCGCCCTCGGGGTCGGGCGCGGTGACGTCGATCCAGCAGGGCGCGCCGTCGACGAAGCGGGTGGTGAGCATGGTGCCTCCTGAGGGGAGTCCCGTCGCCTGCTCCGCCGAGTCTTCCACCCTCCGCCGACAATCGCCCGGACGGCACCCGGACGGCCCGCGGCCGATCGGGGCCGGAGGGGCCTAGGCGGAGTTCCTGCGGACCAGCGTGACCGGCAGCACCACCCCGGTCGGCCCGGCGCCCTCGCGCTCGTCGGGCGCGGTGCTGCGGTCCAGGTCGCGCAGCAGCAGCCGGGCCATCAGCCGGCCCATCTCCTCGATGTCCTGACGGACCGTGGTGAGCGGGGGCTCGGTCTGCTCGGCGATCGGCAGCATGTCGTCGAAGCCGACCACGGCGACGTCGTCGGGCACGCGCCGGCCGTGCTCGCGCAGCGCCCGCAGGGCGCCCGCCGCCATCAGGTCGTTGCCCGCGAACACCGCGTCCAGGTCGGGGCGGCGGCCGAGCAGTTCACGCATCGCCCGCTCGCCGCTCGCGGCGGTGAAGTCGCCTTCCTCGACGAGCGCCGGGTCGGGGTCGGCCATGACGTCCCGGAACCCGTCGAGCCGGTCCACCGCCGAGGTCTGGTCGAGGGCGCCGGTGATGTGCGCGATGCGGCGGCGGCCCAGGCCGAGGAGATGGCGCACGGCGTCACGGGCGCCGCCCCGGTTGTCGGTGTCGACGTAGCGGACGCCGTCCTCGCCGCCGCTCCAGTGCGGCCGGCCGCCGAACACCGTGGGCAGTCCGGCGCGCCGGATCAGTCCGGGCAGCGGATCGTCGATGTGCAGGGAGAACACCAGGGCGCCGTCGACGTGTCCGCCGGCGAGGTAGCGGGCGACGCGCGCGTGGTCGTCGCGGTCCTCGGTGAGCAGCAGCACCAGCTGGTTGTCGTGGGCGGTGAGTTCCTTGCTGATGCCGCGCAGCTGCCGGGCGAAGAAGGGGTCGGCGAAGACGCGGGTCTCCGGTTCGGCCACGATGACGGCGACCGCGTCGTGACGCCGGGTGACGAGGCTGCGGGCGGCCTGGTTGGGGACGTAGCCGAGTTCGTCCACCGCGCGCCGGACGCGTTCGGCCAGGGGTTCGCGCACTCCGTCGGAGCCGTTGACCACCCGGGACACGGTGGCCCGGGAGACCCCGGCCCGCGCGGCCACGGCCTCCAGCGTGGGACGCGGCGCACTCTCGCTCACTTGGGGGCTCCTCACCTGGCGGTTGGCCGAAAGGATAGCCCCGACCGGCCCGGCCGCGAGAGCGCTCTCGCAGCGTGCGGGCCGTCCGTCAGTGCGCGTGCCCGGACCCCTCCCCGGAGGAAGCGGTGTGGGCGTGCTCGTGCGGGTCGTAGCCGGGGATGGTCCCGTCGGGTTTCCTGACCAGGAACAGGCCGACCATGCCCATGTCGGAGTGGCTCTGGACGTGGCAGTGGTACATCCAGGCGCCCGCGCCCACCCCCTCCCCCGCGATCACCTGGAAGCCGAAGGAGTCGGCGGGGCCGCAGATCTTCGTGTCGACGATCCGGGTGGGGTCGTCGGGCCCGGTGAGGATGCCGGTGCGGTTGTCGGCCCAGCGGTGACCGTGCATGTGGAACGTGTGGTAGTACTCGCCGTGCGTGATCATGACGATCTCGACCCGGTCGCCCACGGTGGCCTCGAAGTCGGGGCCCGTGTGCGCCGGCTTGTTGTTGATGGTCATGTCGTTGAAGACGATGGTGTGGGTGGCGTCCGGCAGGATGTCGCCCTTGCGGCGCACGACGACCGGCCCGTAGAGGCCGTTGCGGATGCCTCCGGTGCCGTGCACGGTGCCGACGACATGGTCGTGGTAGTGCCAGTAGCCGGCGCTGCCCGCCCGCCAGGTGCCGTCCGCGCGCCGTCCGGGGGCGTGGGTGCGCCAGGTGTAGGTGCGGGTGCCGCCGGGCTCGACGGCGCTCTTGTTCTGCTGGGTGCCGTCGCTGGAGATCTCGTAGTCGACGCCGTGGACGTGCAGGCTGACCGGGACGTCCATGGTGTTCTCGAACTCGATGTGCAGGGTGTCGCCCTCGTTGAGCTCGATCAGCGGGCCGGGGATCGTCGCCTTGCCCTTCTCGAAGCCGTAGCCCATCTGCCCGCCGGCCAGGCGCTCGGCGTACATCTTGACTCGGCGCACCTCGCCCCCGGCGGGAGCGGTTCTCGCCGTCGTGGCGGCGCTCGCGGCCTCGGATGCGGTGGACAACGATGTCGTCGCCACCGCGGCGCCGCCCAGGAGTACCCGTCGGTTGAAACCGCGTCTGTCCATGCCGAACTCCCCATGTGGCTGTCATGAACCTGTGAAACCGTAGCGGCCGGACCCAGGTTTATCCACACTCAGGACAAAGTTCGTTTCTTTGCTGCGATAGGTATTGGCGTCTGACGCAAAGAGGTCTAGCTTCCTTGACGCTGTTGCAGCGACCGAGGAGGGGTGGGTGGCCACGTGCGGTCCACATCGCATCACGAACCCGAGCGCTCAAGAGGGTTGGACACGTCGAGTACCTCGAACGTGCGAAGGACGAGAACGAGACGACGGACCTGGGCCGCCACCGTGGCCGCCGGTGTCGTCGCCGCCGGACTGCTGTCGGGTCCCGCCGCCAGCGCGCGCCCGGCCCCGGATCCGTCCCTGACAACGATGTCCATCAAGTCGCCTCCCGGCGGCGCGAACGTACGTGTGCTTCTGTTCCACGGCTCGGCGGCCGGCGGCGACGAGTCGCCGCTGGTGAACGCCGGGATCGCGGCGATCGAGAGGATCGGGCAGACCGGCCCGGAGAACCAGCGCTTCACGGTGACCGCCACCGGCGACGCGTCGGTGTTCACCAACGACACGAAGCTGAGCCGCTTCAACACGATCGTGTTCCTCACCGGCGGCGGGGACGTCCTCGACCCGGAGCAGGAGGCGGGCCTCGAGGCGTACATGGAGGCCGGCGGCGGGTTCGTCGGCCTGCACGACGCGGCCCGCGCGGAGCCGTACTCGGACTGGTTCAGCGGTCTGATCGGCGCCCGGCCCGCCGCGGGGCAGGCCACGGTGCAACGGGCGACCGTGGAGGTCGGGGACCGGGTGCACCCGGCGACCCGAGGCCTGCCGCTGGAGTGGAAGCGGCCCGACAAGTGGCTGAACTGGGTCAAGAACCCGTCCGGCGACGTCCACACGGTGGCCAGGGTGCGCGAGTCGACCTACAGGCCCGGCGCAGGCGCCAACGGCTGGGACCACCCGGTCAGCTGGTGCCGTGACTACGACGGCGGCCGCTCCTTCTACACCGGCATGGGCGGCACGGTGTCGTCCTACGACGAGACCGACTTCCGTGAGCATCTGCGCGGCGCCCTGCTGTGGACCACCCGCCTGGTGCGGGCCGACTGCAAGGCGACCATCACCGGCAACTACAAGGCGGAGCGGCTCACGCAGCCCAACCAGCCGGGGAAGAACGACCAGATCGGCGAACCGCACGGGCTGGTCACCGCGCCCGACGGCCGCGTGTTCTACATCGGCCGGGGCGGCGCCGCCGCCTCGCAGCCGGTCGTCACCGACTGGAACGACCCGAACGTCGGCAAGGGCACGGGCGAGATCCACGTCTACGACCCGAAGACCGAGAAGGTCACCCTCGCCGGGGCGCTCACCGTCTTCGGCAACAAGGGCGGCGGCGACGAGCTGGTCAAGGTCGAGGAGGGTCTGCTCGGCATCGAACTCGACCCGGAGTTCGAACAGAACGGGTGGGTGTACCTGCACTACACCCCGCACTCCGGGATCGACCGGGACAAGCGCATGGCCGAGCGGCGGGTCTCCCGCTTCACGCTCGACCTCGCCACCAACAAGCTGGACCTGGCCAGCGAGAAGGTGCTGCTGAAGTGGCCGGTGCAGATCCACAGCTGCTGCCACGCGGGCGGCGGGATGGCCTGGGACTCCAAGGGCAACCTGTACATCGCCACCGGTGACAACAACTCCAGCGGGTTCAGCGACGGTTACTCGGGCAACAACCCGCAGCCCAACTACAAGGGCGTGTCCTTCGCCGACGCGCGCCGCACCGCCGGCAACACCAACAACCTCAACGGCAAGATCCTGCGCATCCACCCCGAGCCGGACGGCACGTACACCCTCCCCGAGGGCAACCTGTTCACCGGCAAGGAGACCGACGAGGGCGGCGGCAAGACCCGCGGCGAGATCTACGTGATGGGCGTGCGCAACCCCGCGCGCATCTCCGTCGACAAGAAGACCGACATCCTCTACGCGGGCTGGGTCGGCCCGGACGCCGGCTCCCCGTCGACGACCTGGGGCCCGGCCAAGTACGACACGTTCGCCGTCATCACCAAGGCGTCCAACCGCGGCTGGCCGTACTGCATGGGCAACAAGCAGCCCTACCGGGACCGCAACCTGCCCGACCCGTCCAAGCCGCTCGGCTGGTACGACTGCGACCACCCGAAGAACGAGTCGCCGAACAACGACGGCCTGGTCAACCTGCCGCCGGTGACCGGCAACAACATCTGGTACTCCCCGCAGGGCGGCGGCCCGGACTTCCCGCGCGACGCGAACGGCGTCCCCTCCTACAAGGCGGAGGAGGCCACCTACCGGCTGCCGTGGCTCAAGGGCGGCGGGCAGGCCGCGATGAACGGCCCGGTGTACCGCTACGACGACACGAGCTCCAGTGACGTCAAGTGGCCCGCGTACTGGGACGGCAAGTGGTTCGTCGGCGACTTCTACGACGCCGACCAGCCGCGCAACGCGGTGCTGATGGACCCGAGGACGCAGGGCGACGGCGGACTGCCGGTGCACTCGGAGTCCCTGAAGAAGATCGTGCCGGTCGGCAACGACGGCATCAAGAACCTGATGGGCTGGACGTTCGGCCCGGACGGTGCGCTGTATGTGCTGGACTACGGGCGCGGGTTCTTCACCTCCGACGCCAAGTCCGCGCTGTGGCGGGTCACCTACACGGGCGGCGGGCCGACCCCGGCCGCCGGCCAGCTGGCGAGGGGGACGCAGTGACACGACGACCGAGAGTGTGGGCCGCGCTGCTGGCCGGCCTGATGATGGTGCTCGGCCTGCAGGCCCTGCCCGCCGCCGGGCAGCCGAAGGCGGAGGGCGCCCGGGCGGCGGCGCAGGTGCTGACCTGGACCGCCGGTGACAGCATCACCGAGTACACGTCCGCGCCGGCCAACGCGGTGGCCGGCCCGGCGACGATCGTCTTCGAGAACAGCGCGGCCACCGGCAACACCACCGGCATGCCGCACACCCTGACGTTCGTCACCTCCGACCCCGAGTTCAACAACGACGTCCAGCTCAACATCCTGGCCAACCCGGCCGACGCACAGGGCGGTCGGCACACCGCGGAGGTGACGCTCACCCCGGGCCGGTACTTCTACCACTGCACCATCCCCGGCCACGGCCAGATGCAGGGCATCCTGACGGTCACCGAGGGCGGCGGCGAGGACACCACCGCGCCCGAGGCCACCGCGAAGGTGACCGGCACGCAGAACGACAAGGGCGAGTACGTGGGCGCCGCGACCGTCGCCCTCTCGGCCACCGACGAGGGCTCGGGCGTCGACCGGATCGAGTACGCGCTCGGTGACGACGACGCCTGGCAGCCGTACACCGCCCCGGTGGTGGTCGACCGGATCGGCGCGCACACCGTCCGCTACCGCGCCCTGGACAAGGCCGGCAACGTGTCGGAGGAGCAGAGCGCCGCGTTCACCGTCGTCGCCCCGCCGACGGACGACTCCACGCCGCCGGAGACCTCGGCGACCGTGGACGGCGAGAAGAACGCCGACGGTCACTACATCGACATGGCGACGGTCACCGTCACCGCGTCCGACACCGGCTCCGGCGTCAACACCATCGAGTACGCGCTCGGTGCGGACGGCGCCTGGCAGCCGTACTCCGGTCCGGTGATGGTGCACGAGGCGGGCACGCACACCGTCCGCTACCGGGCCACCGACAAGGCGGGCAACGCGGCGGCGGAGAAGAGCGTGGAGTTCACGGTCGTCGCCGCTCCCCCGCAGGACACCACCCCGCCCACCACCGGTGTCACCGTGCAGGGCACGAAGAACTCCGACGGCGCCTACGTCGGCCGCGCCACGGTGACGGTCAGCGCCGACGACGGGCACCACGGGTCCGGTGTGGCGCGCGTCGAGTACTCCCTCGACGCCGGGCCGTACCTGGAGTACACCGCCCCCGTGGTGGTCGACCGGGCGGGCCGGCACACCGTGGCCTACCGGGCGACCGACGAGGCCGGCAACACCTCCGAGCCGCTCACGGTGAGCTTCACGGTGGTGTCCGGCGGGGTGCCCGCGCCTCCCTGCCCCGAGTACGACGAGCGGCTGACGGTGATCGTCGGCACGGTCGACTCGGGCGTGCCGAACCGGGTGACGAACAACCGGTGCCGGATCGGCGAGCTGATCGAGGACGAGAAGGAGTGGACCTCGCAGGCGCTGTTCCTGAAGCACGTCACGACCGTGCTGGACGCGCTGAAGAGGGACGGGGTCGTCGACCGGCGGGAGTACCGGGCGATCAACAAGGCGGCCCGGCAGTCCGGCATCGGCACGCCCGGCCAGACCGAGGGCTACCGCACCATCCTGGACGGCACCGAGGCGTCGTTCGCCAAGTGGGAGCAGGTGGGCGGCGGTTCGTTCAGCCTGAACCCGGACGGGTCGATCACCTCGGGCACCACCCGGGGCGGGCTCGGCATGCTGTGGTTCCCGGAGCGCAAGTACGGCGACTTCTCGCTGAAGCTCCAGTGGCGTGACGACGCCGCGGGCACCGGCAACGCCAACGCCGGTGTGTTCGTGCGGTTCCCGCAGATCCACGACCACCTGGAGGAGCCCCGGCCCGAGTGGGCGGCCATCAAGTTCGGGCACGAGATCCAGGTGTTCGACTCGCCCACCGGCGACATGTACAAGACGGGCTCGGTGTACGGCTTCGACCGCGTGGGCCTGGCCGGCGCGGGCGTGACGCAGAAGGGCACCTGGAACGACTACGAGATCCGGGTGGTGGACCAGCACTACGAGGTCTACCGCAACGGCGTGCTGATCAACGAGTTCGACAACATCGGCGGTCTGGACTTCTCCCCGCCGCGCTCGGACGACCCGGGCACGGACGGGCGGCGGTACGCCTCCGGTTACATCGGACTGCAGGTGCACGGCACGACGGACGTCATCTCCTACCGGGACGTGCGGATCAAGGATCTGTAGCCGGCTGTCCGGTGAACGAGCCGGGTCAGGAGGCCGAGGGCTTCGGCTTCCTGGCCCGGCTCGGCTGCACCCGGCTGGGCTCGCCCGGCATCTTCGGGTACTCGGGCGGGTAGGGCAGATCGCCGAGCCCGTGGTCCCGCTCGTCCCGGCGGGCGAGCTCCAGCAGGGGCTCCAGCGAGAAGGAGTGGTCGTCCATGTCCGCGTGCACGTCGCCGAGTTCGGCGAAGCGCGCGGGCATCGTCGTGATGTCGAAGTCCTCCGGGTGGGCGACGCCCACCTCGTCCCAGCGCAGCGGCGCGGAGACGGGGGCGTGCGGGCGGGGCCGCACCGAGTAGGCCGAGGCGATGGTGCGGTCGCGGGCGGTCTGGTTGTAGTCGATGAAGATGCGCTCCCCGCGCTCCTCCTTCCACCACTTGATGGTCACCTGCTCCGGCATCCGCCGTTCCATCTCCCGGCCGACGGCGATGGCGGCGCGGCGGACCTGGGTGAAGGTCCAGCGGGGTTCGACCGGCACGAAGACGTGCAGTCCGCGGCCGCCGGAGGTCTTGGGCCAGCCGCGCAGCCCGTACTCGTCGAGGACGGCGCGGAGTTCGTGCGCGGCGCGGGCGGCGTCGTCGTAGTCGGTGCCGGGCTGCGGGTCGAGGTCGATGCGCAGTTCGTCGGGGTGGTCGACGTCCGTTCGGCGCACCGGCCAGGGGTGGAAGGTGAGCGTGCCGTACTGGGCCGCCCACACCACGGCGCCCTCCTCGGTGGGACACATCTCGTCGGCGCTACGCCCGCTGGGGAAGGTGATGTGCGCGGTGGGGATCCAGTCGGGCATGCCTTTGGGGGCGCGCTTCTGGTAGAACCACTCGCCCTCGATGCCGTCCGGGTAGCGCTGGAGGGTGGTGGGGCGCTCGCGCAGGGCGCGCAGGATGCCGGGGGCGACCGCCTGGTAGTAGCGGGCGACGTCCAGCTTGGTGTAGCCGCGCTCCGGGAAGAACACCTTGTCCGGGCTGGACAGCCGCACCGTCCGGCCGCCGACCTCCAGTTCCACCGCATCACCCATGCGGCCACGGTAGGGCCGGCGGTCACGCCCCGCACACCGGGCGCGGCAAGGGGTGGTGGCCGGCGCTCTCCGGGGCGCGGACCTCGGCGTCCGTCCTTAGAGTCGAGCCATGGACCTCCCGGTGATGCCGCCCGTCAAGCCGATGCTCGCCAAGTCGGTGGCCAAGATCCCGCCGGGCATGCAGTACGAGGCGAAGTGGGACGGCTTCCGGGCGATCGTGTTCCGTGACGGTGACGAGGTGGAGCTGGGCAGCCGTACGGGGAAGCCGCTCACCCGGTACTTCCCCGAGCTGGCCGAGGCGCTGCGGGAGCGGCTGCCTCAGCGGTGCGTGGTGGACGGGGAGATCGTCATCGCCCGCGAAGGGCACCTGGACTTCGACGCGCTGACGGAGCGCATCCACCCGGCGGACTCCCGGGTGAGGACGCTCGCCGAGCGGACCCCGGCGTCGTTCGTGGCGTTCGACCTGCTGGCGCTCGCGGACGAGTCGCTGCTGGACGTGCCGCTGGCCGACCGGCGGAAACTGCTGGTGCGGGCGCTGCGGGACGTCACCCCGCCGGTGCACGTGGCGCCGGCGACCACGGACGTCGAGGTGGCGCGGGGCTGGTTCGAGCAGTACGAGGGCGCCGGTCTGGACGGGGTGGTGGCCAAGCCGCTGGACCTGCGGTACCGCCAGGACGAGCGGGCCATGTTCAAGATCAAGCACGAGCGCACGGCGGACGTGGTGGTCGCCGGGTACCGGCTGCACAAGAGCGGCCCCGTGGTGGGTTCGCTGCTGCTGGGCCTGTACGACGCGGAGGGCGCCCTCCAGCACGTCGGCGTGTCGGCCGCGTTCTCGATGAAGCGGCGCGCGGAGCTGGTGGACGAGCTGGAGCCGCTGCGGATGGAGGACGTGTCGGACCATCCGTGGGCGGCCTGGGCGGACGAGGCGGCGCACGCGTCGGCGCGGCTGCCCGGCGCGCCGAGCCGCTGGACGGGCAAGAAGGACCTGTCGTGGGTGCCGCTGCGGCCGGAGCGGGTGGCGGAGGTCGCGTACGACCACATGGAGAACGGGCAGCGCTTCCGGCACACCGCCCGTTTCCGCCGCTGGCGCCCCGACCGCACCCCGGAGAGCTGCACGTACGCGCAGCTGGAGGAGCCGGTCCGCTACGACCTCGCGGAGATCCTCGGCGGGCCGTAGCCGAGGGGCCGTGCGTCAGGGCTTGATCAGCACCTTGACCGCGCCGTCCCGCTTCTTCTGGAACATGTCGTAGGCCTCGGGGGCCTCGTCCAGGGAGACGCGGTGGGTGGCGAAGTCGTCGACGCCGAGCGGGTCCTCGTCGGTGAGGTAGGGGATGATCTCGTCGCTCCAGCGGCGCACGTTGGCCTGCCCCATGCGCATCTGCACCTGCTTGTCGAACAGGGTGAGCATGGGCATCGGGTCGGCCATGCCGCCGTAGACGCCGGACAGCGAGATGGTGCCGCCGCGGCGGACCAGCTCGATGGCGGTGTAGAGGGCGGCGAGCCGGTCCACGCTGAAGCGTTCGGCCATCGGGCCGCTGATCTTGCGGGGCAGCAGCGCCGAGGCGTTCTGCACCATGCGGGCCGCCGCGCTGCCGTGCGCCTCGGTGCCGACGGCGTCGATCACGGCGTCGGGGCCGCGGCCGTCGGTCTGGTCGCGGATCGCCTCGACGAGTTCCTTCTCGTCGTCGAAGGAGCGCAGGTCGAAGGTCTCCACGCCGCGCGCCTTGGCCCGCCGCAGCCGTTCGGGGACCAGGTCCACGCCGAAGACCCGTCCGGCGCCCTGGACCTGGGCGATCCGGCAGGCCATGTCGCCGATGGGGCCGAGGCCGAGCACCGCGACGCTGCCGCCCTTGGGGACCCCGGCGTAGGCGACGGCCTGCCAGGCGGTGGGCAGCACGTCGGAGAGGTAGACGAAGCGGTCGTCCGCCGGGCCCTCGGGCACCTTGATGGGGCCGTACTGGGCCTGCGGGACCCGCAGGTACTCGGCCTGGGCGCCGGGCACCGCGCCGTACAGCCGGGTGTAGCCGAACAGGGCCGCGCCCATGCCCTCGGCGGTGACCTGTGTGGTCTCGCACTGGGTGGGCAGCCCAGTCAGGCACATCCAGCAGTTGCCGCAGGCGATCTGGAAGGGCACGACGACCCGGTCGCCGGCCTGGAGGTCGGGGACGGCCGCGCCGACCTCCTCCACGATGCCCATCGGTTCGTGGCCGAGGATGTCGCCGGGGGTCATGAACGGGGTGAGCACCTCGTACAGGTGCAGGTCGGACCCGCACAGTCCGGAGGAGGTGACGCGGATGATCGCGTCCGTCGGCTCCTCGATCTTCGGGTCCGGGACGGTCTCGACCCGTACGTCCCGCTTGCCCTGCCAGGTCAGTGCCTTCATCGCCGCCTGCTCCCTCCGTGCCGGCCGGTGTGTCACGCCGTGCGGGGCCGTGCGCCGCCCCTGCGGTTGCGTCCGGGTACCCGAGGCGCGGAACGCCGAACCGCCGATCGCTGGGCCGATCGGCGGACTCCACCGCGCGGAATCCCGGCTGCTCGGGCAGCGGCGTAGACGATCGGAAAAGCGCACAATCGAATCAACGGATGACTGAGGACGGCCGGTGGCGACGGTGGGCACGGAACGAAAGGCGCGGCGACGGCGCGGCGGCAGGCGGGCCGGGGTGCTGCTGTCCGCTCTGCTGGCGGCGGGACTGGCGGCAGGCTGCACGTCGGGCGGGTCCGGTGACGACGGACGTGGACCGCGGGAGTCCCCGACGGCGACGCGGAACGAGGAGGGGCGCCCGCCCGTCCTGGCCGTGAAGATCGACAACGCGCCCGAGGCGCGGCCCCAGTCCGGGCTCGACGCGGCCGACGCGGTCTACGTCGAGCAGGTGGAGGGCGGGCTGAGCCGGCTGATGGCGGTGTACGCCACCGAGCTGCCCGAGTCGGTGGGGCCGGTGCGCAGTGCCCGCGAGTCCGATCTGGAGCTGCTGCGCCAGTTCGACGAACCCCTGCTCGCCTTCTCCGGCGCCCAGAGCAAGCTCCTGCCGCTGATCGACGAGGCGCCGCTCACCCCCGTCGACCCCGGGTCGGAGGCCGACGCCTTCACCCGGGACCCCGGCCGGGCGGCCCCGCACAACCTGTTCCTGCGCCCGGACCGGGTCCTTGAGGACCCGCCCGGCGAGGCGGCGCTGACCACCGGCTTCCGTGAAGGTCCCGCACCCTCCGGCGGGACGGCCGAGGAAGAGGCCACCGTGCGCTTCCCGGCGGCCCGCTTCACCTTCACCTGGTCGGACGCCGACGGGCGCTGGCGGGTGTCGATGGACGGTTCCCCCGCGACCACCCGGGACGGCGACCGGCTGACGGCGGCCACGGTGGTCGTGCAGGAGGTGACCGTGCGCCGGTCCGGCTTCCGCGACTTCCTCGGCAACAACAGCCCGTACACGGAGACGGTGGGGTCGGGGAAGGCGACGGTGCTGCGCGACGGGCGCGCCTACCCGGCGTCCTGGAGCCGCCCGTCCGCCGACGACGGCACGTCGCTCACCTCGCCGGACGGGGACCCGGTGAACGTGGCGCCGGGGCCGGTGTGGGTGTTGCTGACGTCGGGGCGCTGAGCGCGTGGCCGCCCACCGGATCAGGGCGCCGAAGACCGGGCGTGCCCGGGCCGGAGGCCGCGCTGTGGTGAACCCCTGGCCCGTCAGCCCGGGTCGCGGTGCGCACGCAGCGCCGAAGGGCGTCCGAGAGGTGCCGGGCGACGCACACGTGGACCGCGCGCCGCGGCACCCGGGAGGCGGGGCTGCCGACGCGGCGCGAGACGGCCGGCAGCCGCGGGACGCGCCTGCAGCGTGACCGGCGGCGAGGCGTCCCGGGCGGCTAGCGGAGTCCGACGCCCGTGGCCAGTTCGGCGCGGGCCCGCTCCACCAGGCCGTCCGCGCCGCACGAGCGGGCCAGCGCCACTCCGCGCTCCAGGTCCGGTACGGAGCGGGCGAGGACGCCGTACTCGATGCGGGCCGCGGCGTGCTCGTACTGACAGGGTGAGGACTCCAGGTAGGTGACCGCCTGACCCGCGAGACGCACCGCGCGCTGCCCGGTCTCCAGGGCGGCCGCCACCCGCAGCGCCTCTCCTATCGCCGTGTCGGTGCCGAGGCGTTCGGCGCGGCGGCGGACGTCGACGGCGAGCCGGGCAGCGCGGGCGGGGTCCTCCGTGGCGAGGGCGCGGGCCAGGTCGGCGGCGGCGAAGACGTGCACCGGATTGTGGTGGCCGCGCGCGGCGGCGGCCTTCTCCGCCGCCTCCAGTTCGTTGACGCCCTCCTTGGTGCGGCCCACGGCGAGCAGCAGCCGCCCGCGCACGGAGCGCGGGTCGGGCAGGACGACCGTGGACGGGTAGGGCGGTGCGAAGCCGTGCCGTTCGGCCATGGCCCACGCCTCGTCGACGTGACCGCGGGCGAGGAGCGTGTCGACGAGGTTGCAGGTGGCCGTCCAGTACAACGGCAGTCCGCGGCCGACGCGTTCGGCGAGACTCAGCGACTCGCGCAGGGAGTTCTCCGCCGCCTCCAGTCTGCCGCGCCTGCGGTGGGCGAGACCCACGTAGGCGTGGGCGAGGACCAGATGGCCGCCGCCCCAGCCTGCCGTGTCGTACGCCTGGAGTGCCTCGCTGTAGAGGGCCTCGGCGCGGTCGAGGCGGTCGGTGTAGGCGTAGGAGCTGGCCAGCATCAGCAGCAGTTCGACGCCCCACTCGTTGTCGGTCCAGCCGAGGCCGGGTGCGAGACGGCCGTTGACCAGGGCGCGGTCGCAGATCTCGGCGATCTCCTCGGCGTTCTCGCCGCGCATCATGGCGTCGAAGCCGCGCAGGATGAGCAGCGCGCGCTCGGCGTTGTCGCGGCCGGTGCAGGTGGCGGCGAGCTCGGCGAGGCGTTCGGAGCGGTCGGGGGTGAGGGACTCGCCGGCGTGCACGCCCTCCCACATGAACTGCACGGCCTGGAGCCGCATCCGGGTCGGTCCGGCGGGCATCCGGGCGGCCTCCGCCTCGACCGTGCGGACGGCCTCCTCCATCTAGTCGTTGTGCAGCAGGGCCTGGGAGAGGCGGATCACCGCGTCGACCCGCCGGTCGCCGTCCAGGCCGGGCATGCCGAGGGCGGTGCGCAGATGGCCGATGGTGCGGGCGGGCGCGGTGAGGAAGGTGGCGCTGCCCAGCTCGTGGAGGACGTGCGCGTGCACCTCGGGGCGGGGCGGTTCCTCCAGGGCGCGTTCCAGGCAGCGGCGGGCGGCGTCCGGGGCGCCGACGGCGAGGTGCTCGCGGGCGGCCTCGCGCAGCTGCCAGACCAGTTCCTCGTCGTCGTCCGGGTGGACCTCGAGGAGATGGCGGGCGGCCGCGGCGGCGCCGCGCCCGGAGTCGGTGACGATACGGGCCGCGATGCCGTGCATGGCGCGGCGCAGGGCGTCCGGGATGGAGTTGTAGACGGCGGTCGCGATCAGCGGGTGCACGAATTCCAGCTCGGCGGGCCCGGAGGGCGCAGAGTGGCGCTCCGTCAGGATGCGGGCTCCGCGCAGGCGTTCGGCGCAGCGGGCCGCCGCGTCGGGGCCGAGCGTGGCGAGCTGGGCCACCAGGTCGACGGTGATGCCGTCGCCGAGGATGGCGGCCGCCCAGGCGAACCGGGTGGCGTCTATGCCGAGTTCCTCCAGGCGGGCGACGAGGCCTCCGCCGCGGGCGGAGCGGTTCAGCTCACGCAGTTCGCCGGCGTGCGCCTCGACCGGGTCCAGCTCGGTGTCCTGCACCTTGGCGAGGAGTTCGACGGTCTCGTACGGGTTGCCGCCGGTGACGGCCCACACCTCGCGGCAGAACGCGGCGTCCGCGTTCTCCCCGAGTGTGGCGCGGGTCAGTCCGGCCGCCGCCTCGGGGGTGAGGGCGCTGAGGTTGGTGACGGGGCGTCCGGCCGCCTCGGCGACGGCGTCGAGGTGACGGGCGCTCACCCCGGTGATCTCGCCGGGGCGGCGGGCGACGACGACCAGCACCGACAGGTCGGCGAGGCGTTCGGCGAACGCGGCGAGCCAGTACAGGGTCTCCTGGTCGGCCCAGTGGGCGTCGTCGATGAGCAGCACCAGCGGCCAGTCGCGGCGGGCCAGCCGACGCACGGCGGCGACCAGGCCCTCGCACACACCCTGCGGGTCGGCCTGTCTTTCGCCGGGGTCGGTTATGCCGAGGGCGGGGCCGGCGATGCCGTACCAGTCGCCCAGGTACTCGCGGGCCTCCTCCGGCAGCATCGACACCAGGGCGGGCTGGAGGAGTTGGCGCACCACGTTGAACGGCACGGTGCGCAGGGTCTCGCCGCCGCGCGCCGACCACACGGTGCAGCCGCGCTGTTCGGCGATGCGGCGAGTCTCGGCGAGCAGGGCGGTCTTGCCGAGTCCTGCCTCGCCGCGCAGCACCAGCAGGGTGCCGGGCGAGTGGCGGTCGGCGCACAGGACGTCGACGGCCTCCGCGATGGCGGCGAGTTCCTCGTCGCGCTCCCACAGGGCGGCCGAGGGTGCCGCCGGGGGCCGTACCTCCGTCATCCCGCTACCTCCCCGAGTCGCCCGAATGACGTACCGGACCCGAGCGTAGTCCTCCGCCCGGCCGAGCGGAGCCCGGTCGCGTCACGTGTTGCCGTGACGAGTGACACCGGACGCCGCGGGTCGACGCGGTCCGCCCCTCACCAGGGACCCGTCGGTCAACACCTGTTCCCTTACGACCTGTTGACGGGGGTGACGCCGAGCCGGTAAAGGCCGTGTCCGGCACGGCCGCAGACTCTCTCATCCGCCTTTCACCGACGCCTCATACGGTGGGGGCATGACGCAGGTGACTCCCCCCGGGTGGTACCCCGACCCCGGACAGAGACAAGACGGCCCGCCGACGGAGCGGTGGTGGGACGGCACGGCCTGGACGGCGCGGATCCGCAGGACGGCCCCGTCCGCCCCGGCGACGCCGGACCCGGGTGCCGCCGCGGGGCACGCGGAGACGGTCCCGGGGCGGAGCCCAGGGGACGACGCCCCTTCGGACGACGCCCCTTCGGACGACGCCCCTCCGGGGCGGGCCGATGCGGGGGAAGCGGACACGGGGCACGCCGGTTCCGCGGGGCCGGCTGATACGAGGCCCACCTCCTCGGGGCCGGCCGGTCCGGTCGACGCCCCTGCGGGGCGGGCCGCCGACGGCCAGGCCGGCGTGGAGCAGCCGGCCGCGGGGCTTACCGGCGCGGGGCCGGCCGACCCCGGCCGGGCCGCCGACGGCCAGGCCACCGCGAGCCATGCCGACGCCGGTCATGCGGCCGGTGCGGCGCCGGCGGCCGAGGGCCGAGCCGGCGCGGTGCAGGCGGACGCCGGTCAGGCCGGCCCGGGGCAGGCGGGCGGCGGCTGGGCCGCCGTGGGGCCGCCCGTCCCCGGGTACGGCGGGCACGGTGGCGGCTGGGGGCCCGTGGAGACCCTTGGCGGGGGGCTTCCCGGCCACCCGGTCCACCCTGCCGTGCCCCCGTCCCCGCGCGGGCGCCGGCTGCGTATCGGGACAGCCGTCGCCGTGGCCGCCGCCGTGCTGGCGAGCATCGGGGTGGGGGTCTACGCCCTGACCGATGACGACGGGGGGCGGAGCACCGCCACCTCTCAGCGGCCCGGCGGGCGGGACGACGGGAGGAACGACGGGCGGGATGCGCCCGAAGAGGGCGCTCCGGACCGTGAGGGGGACGAACCGCGCCGTGTCGAGAGCGGGGCCGTCACCGACTCGCTGAGCGGGATCAGTCTGCCCGTGCCCGACGGGTGGTACGGGGAGGAGCTGCAGGTCGGCGCCGCGCTCACGTCGAAGGAGTCGTACGACTGCCCCGGCGACACCTCGAAGACCTGCGTCAAGGGCGGCGCGTACTCGGCGCCGGCCGTGGTGCTCGGTACGCGCGGCGACACCGCCGAGGAGGTCGCGAAGGCGGACATCTCCGCGAACGCCGAGGAGAGCTACGGCGGCGAGTCGTACGGGCGGATCACCTCGCACGACGTGCTGGCGTCGAAGGCGGTCACCGTGGCCGGGCAGAAGGGGTACCTGGTCCGCTGGAAGGCGGTGACGCAGAAGGGGTCGGACGGGTTCGTGCAGTCCCTCGCGTTCCCGTCCCCCGACCGCCCGGACCAGATCGTGGTCGTCCGCTTCGGTGTGGACACCGACCAGCAGCAGAAGATCCTCGACGAGATCACCGAGGGCATCGAGGTGGCCGAGGGCGGGCGCGGCAACGGGCAGGACGTCTGACACCCCGCAGCCCAAGCGCTGCGGCCGGGTGGGTCACCCCTCCGCTCAAGAGGTGTCCCACCCGGCCGCGCGGTGCGCCGCCCCCGTCCCCACGGTGCGGCGCGGTCGGGACTCCGTCCGGTCGTCCCCATGACCGGCGGGGCCCTGGTCTCATTCCAGTCCGAGCACCGGCAGCACCGCCGCCTCGACGAAGCGGAGCACGTAGTCCGGGTCGGCGTTGCACCCCTCGAGCACGGGCCGGGCCCGCAGCACCCCGAAGATCTGCGCCGGGACGTACTCCAGCGCCGGGTTGTCCGCGTCGACCTCCCCGCGCTCGACGCCCCGCCGCAGGATCTCCTTCAGCGCGGCGATCTCCGGGTCGACCAGCGCCTCCCGCAGCGCCTGCGCCAGCTCCCGGTCCTGTTGGACCGCGTGTCCGAGCGCCTGGAAGAGGGTCGCGTCCTTCGGCGACCACTCCCCCGCGCAGCGCGCGGCCTCGCGCAGGTCCCCGGCGAGGGTGCCGGTGTCGATGAGCGCGAACCGCGCCCGCGCGCTGGACCGGAGGGCGGCGGCGACGAACTGCGGCTTGGTCCGCCACTGCCGGTAGAGGGTGGACTTGCTGCACCGCGTGCTGGCGGCGACGCCCTCCATGGTGACGGCGTCGTAGCCGCACGTGCGGATCTGTTCCAGCACGGCGTCGAAGAACTCCCGCTCCCGCTCAGGCGTGATCTTGGAGCGGCGCGAGGCACCGGCCGGTCCCGGTCGGTCCGCGTCCTGCGACGTCATCGGCTCAGCTCCCTCTCGCCCGTCGGAGTGTGTCGCTTGCAATCGATACTCGAGTGTACCGGTACGCGAACGTATCGGTACACTGGCGTATCGGTACGGATCCGTATCGGTACGTTCTCGTATCGATCATGATCCGCACCGATGAGCTGGACCCGGTCCCCGAGTCAGCAGCTCCGCCCGCATCACGACACGCACCACCGTCAGCGAAGGGACCGGGGGCATGCGCACGGACGAGGAGTTCGAGGAACCCGAACCCGCACCACCGGGACCCCGCACCCGCGACCGGCCGCCGCTGGTGCGCGAACTGCTGCTGGTGGCGGGCCTGTTCCTCGTCTACAAGCTGGGCCGGCAGCTCGCGGCCGGCCACACCGCCGAGGCCTACCGCAACAGCCGTGAGGTCTGGGACCTGGAGCGGGCGCTGCACCTCCCAGGGGAGGGCGCGGTGCAGTCCTCGCTGCTGCACGGCGACACGCTCGTCCAGCTCGCCAACACCTACTACGCGGCCGTCCACTTCCCGGCCACCGCGGCCTTCCTGGTCTGGCTGTACCTGCGCCGTCCCGGCCACTACATCTGGGCCCGGCGCGCGCTGGCGGCGGTCACCGCGGCCGCGCTGGTGCTGCACCTGACGTATCCGCTGGCCCCGCCCCGCCTGCTCCCGGTGACGGGACTGGTGGACACGGCGCGGCTGTACGGGCCGTCGGTCTACGGGCCGCCCGGCGCCGACCAGTTGTCGAACCAGTTCGCGGCGATGCCGTCGCTGCACTTCGGCTGGGCGCTGATGGTGGCGCTCGGCCTGATCGCCGTCACGCGGTCGGTGTGGCGGTGGCTGTGGCTGCTGCATCCGCTGGTGACCCTGCTGGTGATCGTCGGAACGGCCAACCACTTCTGGCTGGACGCGATCGCGGCGGCGGCCCTGCTGGGGCTCGCCCTCGCGGCGGCACGCCGGCCGCGCCACGTACCCGCGCCGACGGCGGTCCCCCGCCCCAGGCGTCCGGCGCGGCGCCGCACACTCGTGGGGGCCGGCCGGTGAGCGCCCTGCTGGTGGCGGTCCTGCTCTCCCTGGTCTCGGCCGTCGCCTACGCCTTCGCCGCCGTGACACAGGCCCGGCTCGCCACCCGCGGCCACGGCGCCGGGGCGCTGCGGCTGCTGGGCAGCGGCGCCTGGTGGGGCGCGGTCTCCCTGAACGCGGCGGCCGCGCTGCTGCACGTCGTGGCCCTCAAGTACGGCCCGCTGACGGTGGTCCAGCCGCTGGGCGCGCTCACCCTGGTCGCCGCGGTGCCGCTGGGCGCGCGGATGGCGGGGCGGCCGGTGAGCACGACGGAGTGGCGGGGCACGGCTCTGACCCTGGCCGGCCTGGCGGCGCTCCTCGCCACGGCGTCCGGACCGGCGCCGGACGACGTGCTGAGCGTGCCGGAGGCGCTGGCCGTCGCGGGCGGCACGGCGTCGGTGATCGGCCTGCTGTCCCGGCCCGGCAGCCGTCCCGGTCTGCGGCACGCGACCGCGTCGGGCATCGCCTCGGGAGTCGCCTCCGCACTGACCCGGACGGTGACGGTCGCGGTGACCGACCGCACCGGCCCGCTGCTCGACATGCGCGTGATCGGGGTGGCGCTGCTGGTCGCCGTCTTCTCGGCCGGCGGCCTCCTTCTCGCGCAGACCGCGTACCGGGGCGGCCTCGGGGCTCCCTTGGCGATGGTCACGCTCGCCAACCCCCTGGCGGCGGCGGTGATCGGCCTCGGCCTGCTGGGCGAACACCTCCGGGGCGGCGCGCCCGGCGTGGTGCTCGGCCTGTTCGGCGCCGGCCTCGCGTCGTGGGGCGTGGTCCTGCTGTCCCGGGCAGCCGAGGGGACCTCGGCCGGTCCGGCGGAGGCTTCGGACGAGCCGAGCACGTCCCCGGCGGGGGTACGCGCACCGGTCCCGGCGACCACGGGCACGTCCGGCTTCCCGCAGTGGCCGCCGGCGGTCGCGGAGCCGTACACGCCGGGCCCGTCGGCAGGGGTGACCCTCCTCCCGCCGGCTCGCGCCCAGGAGGGCCCGGCACCTCACTCCGCCCGGAGACCCGGGCGGCGGCGGGGACGGCGCCGGTGTCCCGGACGGAGGGCCGGGGAGCGCCGGGCCGCCTGAACCACGCGCGGCGTCCGGCGTCAGACGGAGCGTCGGGCCGGCTCCGGCGCCCTCCGGCCGACGTACGCCGTCCAGTCCATGATCGGCACCGCCGCGCCCGCCGCCTCCGTGCCCCGGCAGTGGGCGTGGTGCCGGCGGGCGATGCCGTCCAGGTCGAGGTACCGGCCGAAGGCGGGGTGCGCGGTGAGCCGCCGGGCGTAGGCCCACAGCCGCGGGTGTTCGGTGATGCGGTGCACCGCCGACGCGTCCAGGTGGTGCCGGTGCACGGTGTCCAGCTGCACCAGTGTGACCCACAGCCGCACGTCGGCGAGGGTGAGTTCGTCGCCGAGAACGTACTCATGGGAGGCGAGCCGCAGTTCCAGCACGTCCAGCGCGCGGAGCAGCGCGGCGAGCGCGGTCTCGCGGTCCGCGCGGTCGCCGCCGTGCAGTCCGGCCCGCTGGGCGGTCGCGCTGACGCCCTGCTCGCAGAGCCCTTCGACGGCGGAGAACGCCTCGTCGGACTCCCGCGGGAGCAGGCAGGTCCCGTGTCCGCCGAACCGCCGGGCCAGGTCGCGGACGATGTCCGGGGCGTGGGTGCTGACGATGGTCCCGGTCCAGTTGTCGTGCAGGACCGGCGCGAGGGCCGGGCCCGGGTGGAGGTGCGCGCTGGCGTCGTACAGCGGGCGCAGCGCCCGGTGTCCGCCGTCGGGGGCGTCGGGCACGGCGGGCAGCAGCGTCACGGGGAGGACGTCCCCGAGGCCGAGCAGGCTGTGGGTGACCGCGATCTGGAGACAGTGGGGGCAGGCGGGCGACAGATGGAGGCGGTAGCGGTGGGGTGCGGCGTAGTACCCGCTGCGCGGGTCGTCGCCGATCCTGCCCCGGAACGGCGGCACGGCGACGGTCGGGGATGAGGCGGACATACGTCTCCCAGGGTGCTCGGTGACGGGCGTACGGGCGTGGCACGGCGCACGCGGGGGCCGTCGGGCCCGGCCGGGATGCGGTGTCGGGGACGGAGAGGGTGCGGAAGAGGGGGGTGTCAGCGGCGCGTGGGGACGGCGTCGTCCGCGGAGCCCGTCGCGCCGCACACACGCGCGAGGTCGATGTGGAGCCGGGACGTCAGCAGGGGCAGCTGACCGAGGGCGACACGCACGGTGTCCACGCCGAGGTCAGGAGCTGCACGATCCATCGCGTTCCCTACCGATTCACTAGGATTCCCGTACAGGAGTCTCAGGGCAGACTCCGCCCGCGTCAAGAGGGCCGACGACCCCCGCACCGGAGCGTCTCACCACGTGAGAGCGGCGGTCCGGGGGCCGGCGGCCCCGGGGGTCGGTCCGCCGGCTCAGACCACCGTCACCTCGTGCCGCACCACGGCGTCGAACAGGTAGCCCTGGGTGTTGTGCACCGAGACGTCCGGCTGGGTGCGGCCCGCCGTGTCGGTGGCGCGGGCCAGCAGCCGGATCGTGCCGCGGGTGCGGGGCTTCCAGGTGACGGACCACCGGGTCCACGTGTCGGGACGCGGACGCTCCAGCAGCCGGGCCTGCCGCCAGCTCGCGCCGCCGTCGGTGCTGACGTCGACCCGGGCGATCGGTCCCGCCCCCGACCACGAACGGCCCGTCAGCACCTGGCTCCGGCCTGCCGGGAACGTGACGCCGCTCGCCAGCTCGAAGGCGCTCTTCAGGGTCTGCCGGGTCAGCGGCGCGCTGCCGCCCTCGGGATGCGCGGGACCGAACAGCCGGTAGAAAGTGGTGTTCCACGGCGAGAACAGCGGCTGCGCGGACACCTCGATGTCACCGACCCACTTGACGGACGCGATGCCCACCCAGGAGGGCACCAGCACCCGCACCGGGTGGCCGTGGTCGGGCGGGAGCGGTTCGCCGTTCATCTCGTAGGCGAGCACGACGTCGTGCAGCGCCTTCGACAGCGGCAGCGGCCGCCGCACCCGGCCGAGGCTCTCCCCGCCGCTGACGTACTCGGCGTCCAGACCGCGCGGCTGCACGTCGACGGCGTACGGGGACAGGCCCGCCCGGCGCAGCACGGTGGACAGCGGCACACCGCGCCAGCTCGCCACGCCGATCGCGCCGAGGCCCCAGGGCGTGCCGGAGACCGTCTCGCCCTGCTGGGTGGTGTAGCCGCTGCGTCCGTTGCCCGCGCACTCGACGAAGGCGGTGCGCGTGACGGACGGCAGCCGGCGCAGGTCGTCGTGGCCGAACTCGACGGCCTTGTCCTCACCGGGCCCGCCGCGCAGGCCGCTCCCCCACAGCCGCAGCCGCCAGTCGTCCGCGGCGATGCGCGGGGTGGCGGTGTGGTTGCGGACGAAGAACAGGTCGTTGGGCGTGTGGTGGCCGGTGCCGCGCAGGGCCTCCCAGCGGGTCTCGGCGTTGGTGCCGTGGCGGACGAACATCTCGGGCGGCAGCGGCTTGACGATGGTGTCGCCGTCGGCGGCGCGGGCGGGTACGGGCGCGGACAGGGGCAGCGCGCCGACGGCTCCGGCCGCGGCGAGCAGGGTGAGCAGACGGCGGCGGCTCACGCCGTCCGCCCTGGCCTCGCCGGCCAGCCACTGGCGCAGCCGGTGCCGGTCGTAGGCGGTCTCGTCGGGGCGGGACGAGGGAACGGCGGATGATGAGGGCATGGCAGGGGTCCTCGTCGTCGTAGGGCTTGAGGAGGGGGACTCGGACGGCCTATGAGATCCGGCGCGGCGGACGGCCGTCGGGAGCCGGCGTGCCGGGGAGCGGGGCGGGGCGGGCGTGCCGGGGGCGGGGCGGGCGTGCCCGGGAAGAACCGGGAGGTGCTCCGGTTCAGCCGGAGGGGCGACAGAGCGCGGCGGCGACGCGGACGAGGTCCACGGTGCGGCGGCGCGTCAGGGGCTCCAGCGGCGGCATGGCGGGATGCAAGCACGCACCGTTCGGGGTGTCAACGCACCGTCAGACTCCTGCGGCCGCCCTTCCGGCGCGTCTCAAGTCCCGGGGAACGGCCCGGTCCAGTTCAGCATGTGAGACGTTCCCCCCTTTTCCTACAGACTTACTAGGAAAAGCTTGACGGTGTTCACGGAGGGTGCGCAGCATGAGGGACATGTCCCCTGTGCAGCAGCGACTCGTACGTCGTCGGCATGTCGACTTCGGTCACGTCGTCAGCGCCGCCTGCTGTCGCGCCTGAACGCACGGCCCCCACGACGGCCGTGCACTCCGGCCCCCTTCCCGGCTCGCACGCACCACCCCCGCGTCCGCCGGGACCCGACACCTTCGACGAGGGACTACCGCCATGACCACGGCACTTCCGCACCCGACCGCCTCGCTCCGTCCGCTGCCCGACACGCGCCATCTCCACCTGGTGGCCGACGGGGTGCGGCACGACGCCGAGGACCCCGCGTCCCCGCCGCTCGTCGGCTACCTCCTGCTGGTCCCCCAGGGCACCGATCCCCTGGACCTGTTCGTGAAGGACCGGCCGCGGCCCGAGTTCCGCCTGGTGGCCGCCGACACGGCCACGGACCCGACCGCCGGCGTGACCGCGCCGCCCGTGCGGCAGCCGGCGGACGACGCCGTCCAGATCGACACCGCGCGCCGCACCGCCGAGGTCGACGGGCGTGAACTCGACCTGACGTACCTGGAGTTCGAGCTGCTGGCGCACCTCGTGCGGCGGCCGCACCTCGTGCAGTCGCGCGAGACGCTGGTGGCGGCCGTCTGGGGCTACCACCACGTCGGCGACGGCCGCACGGTCGACGTCCACGTCGCACGCCTGCGCCGCAAGCTGGGCGCCGCCCACCGGCACCGCATCGTGACCGTCCGCTCCATCGGCTACAAGTACGTCCCCGACCAGCAGGACAGCCCCCACGCCGCACCCTGCGGCCGATCCTGAGGAGAGCACCGCCATGTGCCCTGCCGCCGCCGCGCCGACCCGCCCCGCACCCCCGGCCGAACCCGTCGCGCACGGCCGGGCGCACTGGCTGCGCGTGGCCCGCGAGGCGGCGGACGACCTGGCCACGGACACCGTGGTCCGGGAACAGGCCGGCAAGGCCCCCGTCGACGAGGTGTCCCGACTGCGCGAGGCGGGGCTGCTGACCCTGCTCACACCGGCCGGGCCGGGCGGAGCGGGTGCGGACTGGGACACGGCGTACGCGGTGGTGCGGGAGATCTCCACGGCCGACGGCGCCATAGGACAGCTCCTCGGCTCCCACTACTTCCTGTCGTGGAGCGCCCGGTTCTTCGGCGACCCCGCGACGGCCCTGCGGACGGCGGAGCACTCGGCGGCCCGACAATGGTGCTGGGGTGGCGGGTTCGCCCCGCAGGACCCGTCGTTGACGCTGACCCGCACATCCCGCGGCCTGGCGCTCGGCGGCCGTCAGAGCTACCCGGCGGGGGTGCTGGTGGCCGACCGCCTCGCCGTGCGCGCGGTACGGGAGGACACCGGCGAACCCCTGGCCGTCGTGGTGGACCCGGCCCGCAGGGGCGTGGCGGTCGACGCGGCGGGCGACACCTTCGGACTGCGGCTCGCGGGCGGCGGCAGCGTGGAGTTCGACGACGTGCCGGTGGGCGCCGACGACGTCCTGGGCTCGCTGTCCGAGGACGAGGACCACCTGGTCCCGCGGGCCGCCCTGGCCGCGCCCGTGGGCCGGCTGTTCTCCGTGCAGCTGCTGCTCGGCATGGCCGAAGGGGTGCTGGCCGAGGTGCGCGAGTACAGCAGGGCCGGGCACCGTCCGTGGCAGCCCGTCCCGTCCGCCGGCGCGCACGACGACCCGCAGGTGCTCACCGCGTACGGCGAGCTGACCGTGCTCGCCCGCTCCGCGTCCGCGCTGTGCGACCAGGCCCTTGACGCCGTGCGGCGAGGGCTGGAGCGCGGTGAGGACCTGACGTACGACGAGTACGCGGACGTGTCCGCGCTGGTGTCCATGGCCGAGACCGCGGCCTCCCGGGCGGCGCAGGAGTCCGCCACCCGCGCGCTCGACATCGTCGGCCCCCGCTCGGCGTCCGCGCGGCTCGGCTTCGACCGGTTCTGGCGCAACGCCCGGACGCATACCCTGTACGAGCCCGTCGCGCACCGGCTGCGTGACGTCGGGGACTACTTCCTCAACGGCGCCCATCCCCCGTTCGTCCTGCCCGCCTGATCCCTCGAGGACCCTCTCCTAGGACATGCCGTGACCTGGTCCACCGGACTCGCCGGACTGGCCGCGGGCCTGGTCATCTCCGTGGCGACCACGCCCGCGGGGGTGTCCGGCGCGGTGTTCCTGCTGCCGGTGCAGCTCAGCGTCCTCGGGGTGCCGAGCCCGGCGGTCACGCCGACGAACCTGCTGTTCAACGTGGTGGCCGGGCCGGGCGCGCTGCTGCGGCACCACCGCACGGGCCTGCTGCGGGACCCGCTGACCCGCCGTCTGGTGAGCGGGACCCTGCCCGGGGTGGTCGTGGGCGCCGCCGTGCGGGTGTTCGCCGTCCCGGGCGCCACGGTCTTCCGTCTGCTGATCGCCGTCCTGCTGGTGCCGCTCGGGCTGTGGCTGATCCGGCGCACGGTGAGACCCGCTCGTGGCGCCGGGGGCAAAGAGCCGTCGCCGCGCGCCGTGACCGGGCTGGCCCTGGCGGTCGGCGCCGTCGGCGGGGTCTACGGCATCGGCGGGGGCTCGTTGCTCGGGCCGCTGCTGGTCGGGCGGGGCATGTCCGTGGCGCGGGTGGCCCCGGCGGCGCTGGCCTCGACCTTCGTGACGTCCGTGGCGGGCGCGGGCGCCTTCGCGCTGCTGTCCCTGGCGGGCACCGGCGACGTGGCCCCGGACTGGTACCTGGGGCTGGCCTGCGGGCTGGGCGGGCTGATCGGCGGGTATCTCGGGGCGCGGCTCCAGCCCCGGCTGCCCGAAACCGGGCTGCGCCTGCTGCTGGGCTCCCTCGCCACGGCGGTGGGCGTGCTCTACGCCGTGCAGGCGCTGGGCTGACCACCGGCTGCGCGCCCCCGACCGCGGGTGGAGGGCGGCGCGGGCCGTACGGGATAATGAGCGCATGCGGATCTCAGCCAGGGCGGACTACGCGGTACGCGCCGCGCTGCAACTCGCGTCGTCCGGGGACGACGGGCCGCTCAAGGCCGAGGCGATCGCCGACGCCCAGGACATCCCGCACAAGTTCCTGGAGAGCATCCTCAACGACATGCGCCGGGGCGGGCTCGTGGTGAGCCAGCGCGGCGGGAACGGCGGGTACCGGCTGGCGAAGCCCGCCGACGCGATCAGCATCGCCGACGTCATCCGCGTCGTGGAGGGGCCGCTGGTCTCGGTGCGCGGCGTCCGCCCGCCCGAGCTGTCCTACTCCGGTCCCGCCGAGTCGCTGCTGCCCCTGTGGATCGCGCTGCGGTCGAACGTGCGCCAGATCCTGGAGGGCGTGTCCCTCGCCGACGTGGCGTCGTCCCGACTTCCCGCCGGGGTGGCCGCGTTGGCGGACGCCCCGAAGGCCTGGGTGAATCCCTGACGCCAGGCGCCGACCAGGCGTTTCTCACCATGTGAGCAACCGTCGTCCATCATATGAGCTGCCTCTTGGGGTGGGGGCTGCTTTCTGCCACGATCCCTAGCAGCCAGGTAGGAAAACTAGGGATCCAGGAGGTGGCCATGACCGCGCGTCCGTACGACGTCGCCGCACGCCTCCTGCTGACCTCGCGCCGCCACATCGACTTCGGCCGCACGTCCAGCGCCATCTGTCGGCCGGTCTGAGGCCCCGCCGGAACCACGTCCGGCCGCGCCCCCTCTCAGCCCGCTCGCTGCGCACCCGCACACCGCTGCACGGCCGCCGACCGTCCCCGCGAGGCAGGCCCGACGGCCCGCGCGGGCGCACGCCCCTGAGCACATGCCCGTACGCCGGCAACGTCCCGAACCGCCCTTTCCCGAGAGGACACCTCCGTGTCTGCCGCACGACCGCTCACCATCCTGCGCACCGTCGCCGCCGTAGCGGCCCTCCCGCTCCTGCTCACCGCCTGCGGCTACGGTTCCGACGCCGCGGACGACGCCCCGCAGGCGGAGGTCGCGGCGGACGCGAAGAAGCTCTCCGCCTCCGAGGTCAAGATCGGCTACTTCCCGAACCTCACGCACGCCACCGCCCTGGTCGGCGTGCAGGAGGGCCTGCTCCAGAAGGAGCTGGGCGGCACCAGGATCAAGGCGTCGACGTTCAACGCCGGTCCGTCCGAGATCGAGGCGCTCAACGCCGGGTCCATCGACATCGGCTGGATCGGTCCCTCACCGTCCATCAACGGCTACACCAAGTCGGGCGGCAAGAACCTGCGCATCATCAGCGGTTCGGCCTCCGGCGGCGTGAAGCTCGTGGTGAACCCGGACAAGATCAAGACTCTGGACGACCTCAAGGGCAAGAAGATCGCCACGCCGCAGCTCGGCAACACCCAGGACGTGGCCTTCCTGCACTGGATCGCCGAGAAGGGCTGGAAGGTCGACGCCGAGAGCGGCAAGGGCGACGTGTCCGTGGTGCGCACCGACAACAAGATCACCCCGGACGCCTACAAGTCCGGCTCCGTCGACGGCGCCTGGGTGCCCGAGCCCACCGCGTCCAAGCTGGTCGCGGAGGGTGCGAAGGTACTGCTCGACGAGTCCGAGATCTGGCCCGACAAGAAGTTCGTGATCACCAACATCATCGTGTCGCAGGAGTTCCTCAAGGAGCACCCGGACGTCGTCGAGGCAGTGCTGCGCGGCTCGGTGAAGACCAACGCGTGGATCAACGCCCATCCCGACGAGGCCAAGGCGTCCGCGAACAAGGCGCTGGAGAAGCTGTCCGGCAAGGCCCTGCCGGACGAGGTCCTCAACCCGGCGTGGGAGTCCATCACCTTCCTCGACGACCCGCTGGCCTCCACCCTCGACGCCCAGGCCGCGCACGCGGTGTCGGCCGGCCTGCTGGAGAAGCCCGACCTGAAGGGCATCTACGACCTCAAGCCGCTCAACAAGGTGCTCAAGGCCGAGGGCAAGGCGGAGGTCGACGACGCCGGACTCGGCGTCAGCTGACCACGCCCGCACCCCGACGCATCCCCAGGAGGTGACGACCATGGCCACCACGATGGCCGGGACGGCCGAGGACACCGCGACGGCGGAGTACGCCGCACGGGTCGAGCACGTCTCGAAGTCCTTTCCCGCCCCCGGCGCACCGGGCGGACGACAGCTCGTGCTGGACGACATCACTCTCGATGTCGCGCCCGGCGAGTTCGTCACCCTCCTGGGCGCCTCGGGGTGCGGCAAGTCCACCCTGCTCAACCTGGTCGCCGGGCTCGACCGGCCGTCCGCCGGCACCATCGGCACCGACGGCCGGCCCGCCCTGATGTTCCAGGAGCACGCCCTGTTCCCGTGGCTGACCGCGGGCAAGAACATCGAACTCGCGCTGAGGCTGCGCGGGGTGGGCAAGCCGGAGCGCCGTCAGGAGGCGGAGCGGCTGCTGGAGCTGGTGCGGCTGAAGGACGCGCACGGCAAGCGGGTGCACGAACTGTCCGGCGGCATGCGCCAGCGCGTCGCCCTGGCCCGCGCGCTCGCCCAGGACAGCCGGCTGCTGCTGATGGACGAGCCGTTCGCCGCGCTCGACGCCATCACCCGGGACGTGCTGCACGACGAACTGACCCGCATCTGGCGGGAGACGGGCCTGTCGGTGCTGTTCGTGACGCACAACGTGCGCGAGGCGGTGCGGCTCGCCCAGCGCGTCGTCCTGCTGTCGTCCCGGCCGGGCCGCATCGCCCGGCAGTGGACGGTGGACCTGGCGCAGCCGCGCCGCCTGGAGGACGCCGCCGTCGCCGAGCTGTCCGCCGAGATCACCGAAGAACTGCGTGGGGAGATCCGCCGCCATGGCCAGCACTGAGAAAGCCGCCGGCGTCACCGAGAGGACCGCCGCACCCCAGGCCCCGGACGACCTCGCGGGCCTCGACGCGCTGGAATCGGCGCAGACGGTCCGCACCCCACTGCGCGAGACCCTGCTGCGCAAGGTGCTGCCGCCGGTCACGGCCGTCGCGCTGGTGCTGGCGGTGTGGCAGATCCTGGTCTGGGCGGAGGTCGCGCCCCCGTACAAGCTCGCCTCCCCCTCCGACGTGTGGGGCGAGGTGCGCGAGGCCTGGCTGCAGGGCACGTTGCTCGACTACATCTGGACGTCCGTCTCGCGCGGCCTGCTCGGCTTCCTGCTGGCGCTCGCCATCGGCACCCCGCTCGGGCTGCTGGTGGCGCGGGTGAGCTTCGTCCGGGCGGCCATCGGCCCGATCCTCTCGGGTCTGCAGTCGCTGCCGTCGGTCGCCTGGGTGCCGCCCGCCGTGATCTGGCTGGGTCTGAACGACTCGATGATGTACGCGGTGATCCTGCTCGGCGCGGTGCCGTCCGTCGCCAACGGCCTGGTGGCGGGCATCGACCAGATCCCGCCCCTCTTCCTGCGCGCAGGGCGCACCCTGGGGGCGACCGGGCTGCGCGGCGCCCGGTACATCGTGATGCCCGCCGCGCTCCCCGGATATGTGGCCGGTCTCAAGCAGGGCTGGGCGTTCTCCTGGCGCTCGCTGATGGCCGCCGAGATCATCGCCTCCTCGCCCGATCTCGGCGTCGGCCTCGGCCAGTTGCTGGAGAACGGACGCAACAACAGCAGCATGTCGCAGGTGTTCCTGGCGATCCTGCTGATCCTGTGCGTCGGCATCGCCATCGACCTGCTGATCTTCAGCCCGCTGGAGCGGCGCGTGCTGCGCGGGCGGGGCCTGCTCGCCGGCCGCTGACCCCGCCCGCGAACGTCAGGTCCGTCAGGACCCGTACACCTCGACCTCGCTGAACTGGGCGGCGGGCCAGCCGGTGTTGCCGGTGACGTGCAGCCGCAGACGGCGCAGGCTGCCGTCGACCGGGACGGTCACCGTGTTGCCGGTCGCCGGGTCGAAGCGGTACTCGCGGGGGGCGGCCAGCGTCGTGTACGCGGAGCCGTCGGTGCTGCCCTGCACGGACAGGGTCTGGGTACGGGCCTGCCACGCGGCCTGCGGTGGCAGCTTCAGCACCACCCGGCGCACGGCTCGGGTGGCGCCCAGGTCGATCGTCAGACTCTGCGGAAAGGCGTGGTTGGCGGACTCCCAGTAGGTGTTCGCGTCGCCGTCGACGGCCTTGCCGGGGGTGTACACGTCCTGCGAGCCGGTGGCGGTGGCCGGGCGGTTCAGGGCGAGGTTGCGGTCCGGGTCGGGTCCCGGTTCGCCCTGGCCGGGCTCGGGCCAGGTGGAGCAGTCGGACCAGGTGCTGCTCCAGCCGGAGTTGCCGCCGCCGTCGGTGACGGTGAAGGCGCCGGAGCCCGCCGGGTAGGGGCAGTTGTAGATCCCGGCGGAGCCGACGCCGGTCGCGGTGACGTTCCGGAAGGTGGCGGCTCCTTGGGTCTCCGCCTGCACGACGACCGTCCCGACGCGGTTCACGGTGGCGCCGTCGACGGTGATGTTCCGGGCGGGGAGGCCGCGTCAGCTGCCGGAGACGAACTCGAAGGCGCTGTACGGGCTGTCGGTGATCGTGGTGTTGGTGATCCGGACCTGGGCGTCGATGGCGCTGTCGTAGGAGTCGACGCGCACGGCGCCCATCGGGTGGTTCCAGTTGGGGTTCATCGCGCCCGTGCGCACCAGGGTGTTGCCGTCGACGGTGATGGTGCCGGACAGCGGGTGGAACGGGTCGAGGAACTTCTGGTTGGAGATCGCGATGCCGCTGCCGAGGGCGTTGGTGTCGGCGATCAGGTTGTTCCGGACGGTGATGTCGGTGCCGCCGTAGATCGCGATGCCGTTGGCGAGGTTCGGCTGGGTGATCGTGTTGTTCTCGAAGACGCTGTTCACGTCGGGCGCGTTCAGCGACCACATGGCGAGGGCGTCGTCGCCCTGGTTGCGCAGGAAGTTGTTGCGGACCTTCACCCCGCGGGCGTTGCCGTTGAGGTTGAGGCCGTCGGCGGTCATGTCGAGGAAGCGGCTGTTCTCGACGACGAGGTTGTCGTTGTTACCGGTCAGCCAGAGCCCCACCTTGAGGTGCTGGAGCCACATCCCGGAGACGGTCGAACCCGGGCCGAGGGAGCCGTTGACGAAGTTGTCCGGGCTGGAGTCGACGCGCTCGGTGACCTCGCCGATCACGGCGAAGTCCCTGATGTGGACGTTGCCGGAGGAGGCCGCCTGGTCGATGAAGCGGGAGGTGCGCACCACCGAGTGCCAGTGGCCCGCGCCCTGGAGAGTGACGTTCTGGACGCCGTTCAGGGACGAGGTCAGCCGGTACTCCCCTGGCGGGATCCACACGGTCCCGCCCTGGGCGGCGGCGATGGCCTCGCGGAACGCCTGGGTGGAGTCGCCCTGCCCGGTGGGGTCGGCGCCCTTGTCGGTGACGGAGACGGAACCGGAGGGGCGGGTGGCGGCGCCGGGAGCCTGCTCGAAGTCGGCGACGTCCACGGTGACCTGCACGTTCGTGGCCTGGAAGGCGACGGTGTCGCCCGCACGCACGTCCCGGCCGAGCAGCATGCGCGCGTTGGCGTAGAGGTGGTGGGTGCGGGCGCCCGGGATCCACGGGGTGTCGACGTAGGAGTACTTGGAGGTGACCGGGAGGGTTCGGTCGAGCCGCTGCCCGTTGACGTAGACGTCCATCGAGCCGGACTGGCCGTCGGGGACGCTGTAGGCCACGGTGACGGCGTTGGCGGCGCGCGGCACGGTGAACTGCACGCGCTGGCCCGCGTTCAGGCGCACCGCCTGGCGGCCGGACGCCTCGGAGGCGAGGGTGCCTTGCGTGTGGTCGGGGCCGATGCGGCTTCCGGTGTGGGTGGCGGTCTCCGCCTCGACGGAGGTGAAGGGGAGGGTGGCGCCGGCCGCGGCGTGGGCGGGCGCCGGGGCGACGGCGACGAGCAGGCCGGCGCCGAGGGCGACGGCGGTGGCCGCCGCCGGCACGCTTTTACGGGTCGTGCGGGGGGTGGTCATGGTGCTGGTCCCTTCGTGGTGGGGGTACGGGGACAGACGGGGGCGCGGCTCAGGCGCGCAGCCAGACCGCGGTGTCGGCGGGCAGCCGCCCGGCGGTGTCGAGGGGGCCGCTGGCCAGGAGCAGCCCGGAGTGGTCGGGGAGGTCGACCGGCGTGTCCGCCAGGTTGACCACGCACAGGGCGTCGGCGCGGGCGAAGGCGAGGACGCCGTCCGGTGCGGGGAGCCAGGTCAGCGGGCCGTGGCCGAACTCCGTGCGCGACCGGATCGCCGCGCGGTAGAGGCTGAGCATGGAGGCGGGGTCCTCGGCCTGCCGGTCGGCCGCGTAGGCGGCCCAGCCGTCGGGCTGCGGCAGCCAGGGTTCTCCGCCGAACCCGGCGTGCGGCTCGCCGGCCGCCCAGGGCAGCGGCACCCTGCACCCGTCACGGCCGGGGTCGGTGCCTCCGGAGCGCGCGTGCATGGGGTCCTCGATGCGGTCCAGCGGGATGTCCGCCTCGGGCAGGCCGAGTTCCTCGCCCTGGTAGACGTAGACCGCGCCGGGCAGGGCGAGGGAGAGCAGGGCCGCCGCGCGGGCCCGGCGGGTGCCCAGGGCCAGGTCGGTGGGGGTGCCGAAGGCCTTGGTGGCGAAGTCGAAGCCGGTGTCGGCGCGGCCGTAGCGGGTGACGGTGCGGGTGACGTCGTGGTTGCACAGCACCCAGGTGGCGGGGGCGCCGACGGGGGCGTGCTCGGCGAGGGTGTCGTCGATGGAGGTGCGCAGCCGGGCCGCGTCCCACGGGCAGGTCATGAAGTTGAAGTTGAAGGCGGTGTGCAGTTCGTCGGGACGCAGGTAGCGGGCGAAGCGTTCGGTGTCGGGGAGCCAGACCTCGCCGACGAACACGGCCCCGTACTCGTCGGCGACGGCGCGCCATGCGCGGTAGACGTCGTGGAGTTCGTCGCGGTCGACGTAGGGGTGGGGGTCGCGGCCCTCGGTGAAGTCGGGCAGCTCCGGGTCCTTGGCGAGCAGGGCGGCGGAGTCGATGCGGACGCCGGCGACGCCCCGCTCGAACCAGAAGCGCAGGATGTCCTCGTGTTCCTGACGGACGGCGGGGTGGGCCCAGTTGAGGTCGGGCTGCTCGGGGGCGAACAGGTGCAGGTACCAGTCGCCGTCGGGCAGCCGGGTCCAGGCGGGGCCGCCGAACTCGGACCGCCAGTCGTTGGGCGGGAGTTCGCCGTGCTCGCCGCGGCCGGGGCGGAAGTGGAACAGTTCCCGTTCGGGGCCGCCCGCGAGGGCCGCGCGGAACCAGGGGTGCTGGTCGGAGACATGGTTGGGCACGATGTCGACGATGGTGCGGATGCCCGCCTGCCGTGCCTCGGCGATGAGTTTCTCCGCCTCGGCGAGCGTGCCGAAGGCGGGGTCGACGGCGCGGTAGTCGGCGACGTCGTAGCCGCCGTCCTTCATCGGGGACCGGTACCAGGGGTTGAACCACAGGGCGTCGACGCCCAGTTCGGCGAGGTAGTGCAGGCGGGCGCGGACGCCGGCCAGGTCGCCGGTGCCGTCGCCGTCGCCGTCGGCGAAGCTGCGGACGTACACCTGGTAGATGACGGCGGAGCGCCACCAGCCGTCGTCGGTGGCAGGGGTGGGCTGTCCCACGTGGGTGCCTTTCTCTTCTGTGGACGGGGGTCCGGTGTCAGCCCTTGGTGCTGCCGGCGCTGATCCCGGCGATGATGTGCCGCTGGAAGACGAGGAACAGCGCGACCATGGGGATGCTGGCGATCACCATCGCGGCGATCAGCACGGTCAGCTGGATGTTCTGCGACAGCTGCACGAGGGCCACGCTGATGGGCTGCTTGTCGGTGTCGGAGAAGACCATCAGCGGCCACAGGAAGTCCTGCCAGACCGCGACGAGCGCGAAGATCGACACCACGCCGAGCACCGGGCGGGACATGGGCAGCACGATCGACCACAGGGTGCGCAGCTTTCCCGCGCCGTCGATCTCGGCGGCCTCGAGCACGTCCCTCGGAAGCTGGTCGAAGAACCGCTTCAGCAGGTACAGGTTGAAGGCGTTGGCGACGGCCGGCAGCCAGATGGCGAGCGGGTCGTTGAGCAGTCCGAGGTCCGCGACGGTGAGGTACTTCGGCACGACGAGGGCCTGGGCGGGGACCATCAGCGTGGCGAGGATGCCGCCGAGGATCAGGCCGCCGAAGGCCGGGCGCAGCTTGGACAGGGCGTAGGCGGCGGCCGTGCAGAACACCAGCTGGAAGATCCAGGCGCCGGCCGCCTGCACCACCGTGTTCCACAGATGCGTGGGCAGCTGCATCAGCTCCCAGGCGTCCGCGTACCCGGCGGTGGTCCAGCTCTCGGGGACGAGGGTGGGCGGGGTGCGCGCCACCTCGTCCGGCGACTTCGTCGCGCCGGTCACCATCCAGTACACCGGGAACAGGAACGCCAGCGCGAACAGCACGACGACGCCGGTGAAGACGGTCCAGTAGACGGCCCTGCCGCGGGGGCGGGCCAGGACGGCCGGGGAGACGAGGGTGCGGACGCTGCCGCTCATGCGGTCTCCTCTCCGGAGCGGGTGAGGCGGAGGTAGACGGCGGAGAACGCGCCGAGCAGGGCGAGCAGCATGACGCTGAGGGCGCACGCGCCGCCGAAGTCGTTGTAGAGGAAGGCGTACTTGTAAATGAGGTACAGGACGGTCACCGTGGCGTTCTCCGGGCCGCCCCCGGTGATCACGAACGGTTCGGTGAAGACCTGCATGGTGGCGATGATCTGCAGCAGCATCAGCATGAGGATCACGAACCGGGTCTGCGGGACCGTGACGTGCCGGACGCGCTGGAGCAGGTTCGCGCCGTCGAGTTCGGCGGCCTCGTACAGCTCTCCGGGGATGGACTGGAGCGCGGCGAGGTAGATGAGCACGGTGCCGCCCATGTTGGCCCAGGTGGCGACGATGACCAGGGACACCAGGGCCGTGTCGGCGCCGTTGGACCAGTTCGAGGTCGGCAGGTGGAGGAGGCGCAGCGCCTCGTTGGCGAGGCCGGCGCCCGGATCGTAGAACCACTTCCACAGCAGGGCGCTCACCACGGGCGGGATCATCACCGGCAGGTAGACGACGACCCGGAAGAACGCCCTGGCATGGCGGAGTTCGTTGAGGACGAGGGCCAGCACGAAGGGGATCGCGAAGCCGATGAGCAGGGCGAGCAGGGTGAAGGTGAGCGTGTTGCGCCAGGCGGCGGCGAACTCGGGGTCCTGCCAGACGCGGGTGAAGTTGGCGGTGCCGACCCATTCCGGGTCCGAGCCGGGCGTGTACTTCTGGAAGGCGATCACGACGGCGCGGATCGCGGGGTACCAGGAGAACAGCGCGAAGCAGATCAGCCCGCCGAGGAGGAAGCCGTACGCGTGCAGGTGGTCGGTGAGGCGGCGCCGCCTCCGGTCCCCCGCCGGGAACGGCGCCTTCACCGGACGGACCCGCACGGCGGGCGGCCGTTCGACCGTCTTCGTCACCGGTCAGCTCCGTGCCAGGATGCCGTCGATCTTGCCGGAGGCGTCCTTCAGCAGCTGGTCGATGTCCGCGTCCTCCTTGGTGAGAACGGCGGACACGACGCCGTCGAGGACGGAGTAGAGCTGCTGGGCGTGCGGCGGCTCGATCTTCATCTCCAGCTTCTGGTTGCCGTCCAGGAAGGCCTTGTAGTTCTCCACCGGGACGTTGGCGTTGGCCTGCTTGACCTGCTGGTCCCTGGCGTCGGCGGCGCCGGTGAACAGGCGCGGTTCGGGCAGGCCGACGGGGGCGTCGTGCTGCTTGGCGCGGGCGTAGTCGCCGAGGAAGCCGTCGCCGGGGGTGAGGAACATGTGGTCGAGCCACTTCAGGCCGGCGCGGATCTGCTCGGGGCCGGCGTTCTTGTTGAACATGTAGCCGTCGCCGCCGACGAGGGTGGCCTTGCCGCCGGGCATGGGGGCGATGGCGATGTTCTCGTACTTCGCGCCCTTCTCCTTGACCAGGATCGGGATGTTGTCGGGGGCGGCGAGGTACATGCCGAGCTTGCCGGAGCCCATCATCTGCTGGGCGTCGTTGATGACGAGCAGCTGCTTGCTGCCCATCGACTCGTCCTTCCACCGCATGTCGTGGAGGGTCTGCAGCACGGCGCGGCCCTCGGGGGTGTCCACGGTGGCCTTCGTGCCGTCGGCGCTCACCACGTCGCCGCCCTGGGAGTACAGCTCGGCGGTGAAGTGCCAGCCGCCCTGGTTCTGGGCGCTGTAGTCGGCGTACCCGACGACGCCGTCGCCGAGCGCGGCGATCTTCTTGGCGGCGGTGCGGACCTCGTCCCAGGTGGCGGGCGGGGTGTCGGGGTCGAGGCCGGCCTTCTCGAACAGTTCCCGGTTGTAGATCAGGCCCATCGAGTAGCCGGTGCGGGGGATGCCGTAGATCTTGCCGTCGACGGTGTAGATGTCGCGGAGCTGCTGCTGGATCGTGTCGTAGCTCTTGAGCTCCTTGACGTACGGGGTGAGGTCGGCGGCCTGTCCGATGTCGACGACGTGCCGGGCGTCGGTGAAGTACGTGTAGAACACGTCCTCCATCTGGCCGCCGGCGAGCTTGGCGTCGAACGTCTTGGGGTCCTGGCAGGGGAACGCGTCGTGCGGGACGACGTCGATGTCCGGGTTCTTCTTCTCGAAGGCGGCGATCTCCTCCTCGAAGAACTGGCGGTCGACCTTGGCGCTCTTGGGCGGCATGCAGTTGACGGTGATGCGTGTCTTGCCGTCGGCGGCGTCGTCGCCGTCCGAGCCGCAGGCCGTCAGCGCGAGGGCGCCGACGCCGAGCGCGACGAGGGTACGGCGGATCCCGGTGCTTCTCATCGGTGGACCCCTTACGGGACAGGAGCGAGTGAACCCCTCGGAACAGGAGCGGTGGGCGGGGCACACTCAAGCACCGACGACAACGGTCCGCAAGATGTCGCGCAGAATTTGAAATTATTCGACAGTCGACGGGCGGTCAGCCGCGCGGCGCCTGTCCGGTCGAGCCGCGCACCACCAACTCCGGTTCGAACAGAAGCTCTTCGGGGGCCACCGTGCTGCCGCTGATCTGCGCGTTGAGCAGTTCCACCACCGCCTTGCCCATCGCCTCGATGGGCTGGCGGACGGTGGTGAGCGGGGGTTCGGTGCAGTTCATCAACGCGGAGTCGTCGTAGCCGACGACGGAGATCTGCCCGGGGACGTCGAGTCCCTTGCGCCGGGCGGCGCGTACGACGCCGAGGGCGAGGGGGTCGCTGGCGCAGATGAATCCGGTGACACCCCGCTCGATGAGCCGGGTGGCCGCGGCGTGACCGCCCTCGATGGAGAACATGGCGCGGGCGACGTGTTCCTCGGGAACCCGGCCGGCCACCGCCCGCGCGGCCGCGAGCTTGCGCGCCGACGGCACATGGTCGCCGGGGCCGAGCACCAGGCCGATGCGCTCGTGCCCGAGAGAGGCGAGGTGGCGCCAGGCCTGCTCCACGGCCACGGCGTCGTCGCACGAGACGGCGGGGAAACCGAGGTCCTCGATGGCCGCGTTGACGAGGACGACGGGGATGTTGCGCTCGGCGAGCTGCCGGTAGTGGTCGTGCGGTGCGTCGGCCTGGGCGTAGAGGCCGCCGGCGAACACCACGCCGGACACCTGCTGTTGCAGCAGCAGGGTGACGTAGTCCGCCTCGGAGACCCCGCCGCGGGTCTGGGTGCACAGCACGGGGGTGAGTCCGAGCTGGGCGAGCGCGCCGCCGATGACCTCGGCGAAGGCGGGAAAGATCGGGTTCTGCAGCTCGGGCAGGACCAGGCCGACCAGCCGGGCGCGCTCGCCGCGCAGCTGGGTGGGCCGCTCGTAGCCGAGCACGTCGAGGGCGGAGAGCACCGCCTGCCGGGTCGCCTCGGAGACTCCCGGCTTGCCGTTGAGCACCCGGCTGACCGTGGCCTCGCTGACCCCGACCTTCTTCGCCACCACAGCAAGTCGTCGCGTCATGGCCGCAAGCGTAGCGCAAGATACGCAAGCTGTTTGCATAATCGCGCAAGAATCCGGGTCAAGGCGCTGCCCAGAGTCCCCTCACATGCCCGAGGTGACGTGTCATCACCGCGTGTACGGCCTCGCGGTCGCGGGCGAGCAGCGCGTCGAGGAGTTCGAGGTGCTCCTCCGCCGACGCCCGCAGCCGCCCCTGCTCGGCCAGCGCGGTCAGCCCGTACAGCCGGGAGCGGCGCCGCAGGTCCCGGACCACCTCGACGAGATGGGCGTTCCCGGCGAGCGCCAGCAGCCCGAGGTGGAAGCGCTGGTCGGCGTCGACGTACGCGATGAGGTCACCGGCCTCCGCGGCGGCGACGATCTCCTCGGCGGCCGGGCGGAGTGCGGCGAGCGCGGCCGTGCCGGCCGTGCCGGCCAGCGCCGCCGTCGTCGGGATCTCGATCAGGGCGCGTACCTGGGTGTACTCGTCGAGCTGCCGCTCGGACACGGCGGTGACCCGGTACCCCTTGTTGGGGACGGCGTCGACCAGCCCTTCCTTCGCGAGGTCGAGCAGCGCCTCGCGGACGGGGGTGGCGGAGACGCCGAAACGGGCCGCGAGCCCGGGCGCCGAGTACACCTCGCCGGGCCGCAGTTCACCGGCGATCAGCGCGGCCCGCAGGGCGTCCGCGACCCGCTCGCGGTAGCTGGGGCCGCGTCCGCCGAGGGCAGGGAGGGCGGGGCCGCGGGCGGTCACAGGACGAACCCCGCGGGGAACGGGTCGCTCGGGTCCAGCAGGTACTGTGCGGTGCCCGTGATCCAGGCGCGTCCGGTGAAGCTGGGCAGCACGGCGGGGTGTCCGGCCACCTCGGTGACGTCCAGCAGCCGTCCGGTGAAGCGGGTGCCGATGAAGGACTCGTTGACGAACTCGGTGTGCAGGGGGAGTTCGCCGCGGGCGTGCAGCTGGGCCATGCGGGCGCTGGTGCCGGTGCCGCAGGGAGAGCGGTCGAACCAACCGGGGTGGATCACCATCGCGTGGCGCGAGTGCCGGGCGGTGGAGCCGGGCGCGGTGAGCTGCACGTGATGGCAGCCGTGGATGGACGGGTCCTCGGGATGCACGGGCTCCCCCTGGGCGTTGATCGCCTCCATCAGGGACAGCCCGGCCGCGAGGATGTCGTCCTTGCGTGAGCGGTCGAAGGGCAGTCCGAACTGCTCCAGCGGCAGGATGGCGTAGAAGTTCCCGCCGTACGCCAGGTCGTACGTGACGGTGCGCCCGTCGGGAAGGGTCGCCTCGCGGTGCAGTGCGACGGCGAAGGACGGCACGTTGCGCAGGGTCACGGCGATGGCGGAGCCGTCCGCGACCTCCACCTCGGCGACGACCGGCCCGGCGGGGGTGTCCAGGCGGATGGTGGTGACCGGCTCGACGACCTCGACCATGCCCGTCTCCACCAGCACGGTCGCCACACCGATGGTGCCGTGCCCGCACATCGGGAGGTAACCGGACACCTCGATGTAGACGACGCCCCAGTCACAGTCGGGCCGGGTCGGCGGCTGGAGGATCGCGCCGCTCATCGCCGCGTGGCCGCGCGGCTCGTTCATCAGCAACTGCTTGACGTGGTCGCGGTGTTCACGGAACCACAGGCGCCGTTCGTTCATCGTGGCGCCCGGGACGACGCCGACGCCGCCGGTGATCACACGGGTCGGCATGCCCTCGGTGTGCGAGTCGACGGCGTGCAGGACGAGTGAGCTGCGCATGTGCCGGCCTCCCCTACGCCAGTCCGGCCGCGAGGGCCTTCTCGGTGGCGGCGCGCACGGCCGCCTCCTGCCGCGGGTCCAGCGGGACGCGCGGCGGACGGCAGAGCCCGCCGTGACGTCCCACGAGATCCATGGACAGTTTGATCGCCTGCACGAACTCCACACGCGAGTCCCAGCGCAGCAGAGGGTGCAGCTGCCGGTACAGGGGCAGCGCGACGGCGAGCTCCCCGCGGGTCGCGGCGCGGTACAGCTCCGCGCAGGAGCGGGGCAGGGCGTTGGGGTACCCGGCGATCCAGCCCTTCGCCCCGGCGACGGCGAGCTCGAGCAGTACGTCGTCGGCGCCGGCCAGCAGATCCAGCTCGGGCGCGAGTTCGGCGATCCGGTAGGCCCGGCGGACGTCCCCCGAGAACTCCTTGACGGCCCGGACGTACCCCTCGCCGTGCAGCCGGGCGAGCAGCTCCGGCACCAGATCGACCTTGGTGTCGACCGGATTGTTGTACGCGACGACGGGCAGTCCGGTGCGGGCGACCTCGGCGTAGTGGGCGAGCACGGACCGCTCGTCGGCGCGGTAGGCGTTGGGCGGCAGCAGCATCACCGCCCGGCATCCGGCCTCGGCGGCCTGCTCCGCCCAGCGGCGCGCCTCGGCTGACCCGTAGGCGGCGACGCCTGGCATCACCCGCTCCCCGCCGACGGCGGCGACGGCCGTCTCCACGACCCGGGCACGCTCCTCGGGGGTGAGCACCTGGTACTCCCCCAGCGAGCCGTTCGGCACGACCCCGTCGCACCCGTTGGCCACGAGCCAGGAACAGTGCTCGGCGTACCGGTCGAGGTCGACGGTCAGATCGTCACGCAGGGGCAGCGCGGTGGCGACGAGGACTCCCCGCCAGGGGCGGTGATCGGTCATGAGGGTCCTTCCTCGGGGCGCGGACGGTCGTCGGGTGGGGCGGTCCGGTCGTACTGTGCCGCCAGGACGCCCAGCGGGACCGGGCGGGCGAAGGGGCGGCGGGCCGGTGCGGGCGGGCAGCCGGTGACGGCTGCCACCCCCGGTGCGCACATGCGGCCCTGGCACCAGCCCATCCCCGCGCGGGTGAGCAGCTTGACCGTGCGGGTGTCGCCGGCGCCGAGGGTGAGGGCCTCGCGGACGGCGCCCGCGGTGACCTCCTCGCAGCGGCAGATCACCGTGTCGTCGGGGACGCCGTCGCCCCGGTGGGCCGGCGGGCTGTGCAGGGCGTGCAGGGCCGCCGCGGCCGTACGCCCCCGGGCGCGCGCCCGGGCGGCCGGCAGCCAGGCGTCCGCGTCGGGTGTCGTGCCGCGCAGCCGGTCCGCGATCGAGCGCCCCGCGATGTGCCCCTCGGCCAGCGCGAGCGCCGCGCCGCCGATGCCCGTGGCCTCCCCCGCCGCCCACACTCCCGGTACGTCGGTGCGCTGTTCGGCGTCGACGGCGACGGCGTGGCCGTCGAGCCGGCAGCCGAGGGTCTGGGCGAGGTCGGTGTGCGGCAGCATGCCGTCTCCCACCGCGAGCGCGTCGCACGGCAGCAGCCGCTCGGTGCCGGGCCGGACGCGGCCCCGTGCGTCGAGGGCGGCCACCGTGACGCCGGTCAGCCTGCCCTCCCCGTGGGCGCGGACCACGGTGTGCCGGGTCAGCACCGGTACCCGGTGGCGCAGCAGGCGCGCCGCGTACCCGGCCGCCTCGGGCAGCTTGCCCGCCAGGGCGCGGGCGTGGCGCGGCAGCCGTGCGGGATCCGTGGACTCGACGAGCGCGGCGACGCGGACGCCCGCAGCCGCGAGTCCCGTGGCCACGGGCAGCAGCAGCGGGCCGGTCCCGGCGACCACGACCGTGTGTCCCGGGGTGACGAGGTGGCCCTTGAGCATGGCCTGCGCGCCACCCGCCGTGACGACGCCCGGCAGGGTCCAGCCGGGGAACGGCAGGACCGTCTCGTATCCGCCGGTGGCGAGGAGCACCGCGTCGGCGCGCAGTTCGACGGACTCCCTCTGCTCCGGTCCGAGCAGCGCGTGCACCGTCAGCCCGCCGGACTCCCGCTCGACGCACCAGACATGGTGTTCCGGCCGTACGTCGACGGTGCTCGCGGCGAGGGCGTCCCGCAGTCGGGCCCAGGTGCGCCGCCCGTGCCGCGGGGCGGCGCCTTCCGCGCGGAGACCGGGCGCGGGCTGCCGGAAGTACTGCCCGCCGGGACCCTGCGCCGCGTCGACCAGGGCGACCCGGATCCCGCGCCGCGCCGCCGCGAGGGCCGCGGCGATTCCCGCCGGGCCGGCGCCGATCACCGCGAGGTCAGTCCTCATGGCCCGTGCCCTCCTGGGTGCGGATGTCGTCCCCCGGGCGCGCCGGGACGAGACAGGCCCGCTGGTTGGGGCGGCCGTTGACGGTGACGAGGCAGTCGAAGCAGACACCGATGCCGCAGAACACCCCGCGCGGGCGTCCGCCGTCGCGGGTGGTGCGCCAGGAGGTGATGCCGGCCGCCCACAGCACGGCGGCGACCGTCCGTCCGGGCAGCGCCTCGACCTGCCGCCCGTCGAAGGTGACCTCGAACGCGCAGGTCCGCCGCGCGGCGGATCCGGTGTCCGCGCCGTCGGGAGTTTTCATCGGGCGGCCTCCTTCGCCGGACGGGGGAAGCGGTCGGGCCGGAAGGGTGCGAGGTCCAGTCGGGGCGTCTTCCCGGTGAGCGCCTGTGCGACCAACAGCCCTGTGCCCGGGGCCAGTCCGATGCCGGCGCCCTCGTGCCCGCAGGCGTGGAACAGCCCCGGCGCCCGCGGGTCGGGGCCGATCGCCGGGAGGTGGTCGGGCAGGTACGGCCGGAAACCGGCGTACGCGCGCACGGCGCGCACGTCGGACAGGAACGGGAACAGCCGGGTCGCCCCCGCCGCCAGCGCCCGTACGGCCGGCAGCGACAGCGAGCGGTCGAAGCCGACGCGTTCCCGGCTGGCGCCGATGAGGACCGGTCCGGCGGCCGTCCCCTCCACCACCGGGGACGTCAGCAGGCCCGCCGTGTCGCCCGCGACATCCGCGACGTAGTCGGCGGCGTACACCTTGTGCCGGATGCGGGGCGGCAGCGGTTCGGTGACGAGGACGAAGCCGCGCCGGGGCATGACCGGAAGGAACACGTCGGCACGGGAGGCGAGTTCGCCGCCCCAGGTGCCGGCCGCGTTGACGACCGCGGGGGCATGGACGTCGCCGCGCGGGGTGCGTACGCCGCACACGGCGCCGTCGCGGGCACGCAGCACGCGGGTCACCTCACGGTCGGTGAGAAGGCGGGCGCCGGAGGCGTTGAGCAGGTGCGCCGCCGCGAGGGCGGGCATCACCTGGGCGTCCTGCGGGTAGCGCACCCCGCCCGGGAGGCCGGGTGCGAGGCGCGGTTCGAGGTCGTGGAGGCGGTCGGCGGGCACGGGCTCGGCGGTCACCCCGGCCTCGCGCTGGGCGTCCGCGAACGTCCGCAGCCCGTCGAGGGCCTCCGGGGTCTCCGCGACGACCAGGCCGCCCTTGGCGTCGTACTCGATGTCCGCGCCGTGCCGCGCGGCGAGTTCCGCCCACAGTCCGAGCGACAGCAGGGCCAGGTCGAGTTCGGGTCCGGGCGCCTTGTCGGAGACGAGCAGATTACCCTCCCCCGCGCCGGTCGTCCCGCCGGCCGCGGGGCCGCGGTCCACGACGGTGACGTCGAGGCCGGCGCGAGCCGCGTACAGGGCGCAGGCGGCGCCCGTCATCCCGGCGCCCACCACCACGACATCGCAGGTCAGCGACTCGCTCACGCCAGTACTATGTCACACATCACACAGTCGGGGAACAGGGCGACGGCGGGCGTTCCAGCGGCGCTCAGTCGGCGGTGGGAACCACGCGCAGATGGGAGGCGGTGCGGCGGGCCCTGCGGCCTGGGCCGGCGGCGCGGGGCGTCTCCCGCAGGACGAACGTCACCCGGCGGCACTCCATCCCCGCGAGCACGGAGGTGGTCTCCACCAGCAGACGGCACTCCGTGGCGCCCCAACGGGGATCCGGGTGCAGCAACGGCCGTACGGAGCCGTCGTGTCCGGCGGCCCGCTCGCCCACGGCGCGCAGCCAGTGCGGCAGACCGTGCCGGAAGGCGGCGTCCATGATCGGGTCCTGGGCGATGTCCCGGCGAACGGCGTGCAGCACGGGGTCGTGGGCGTGCCGCTCGGCGGTCGCGGAGAAGTCCGCCAGCATCGGCAGGCACCAGCTCGTCTCGTGGTCGCCCAGCACCGTGGCGGCGTCCGGATGGAACAGCACGAAGCGGAGGAAGTTGGCGCCGGGGTGGGCCGTCGGATGCGGCTCCACTCCCTGGAAGAGTGTCCGGAAGGCGCCGTTCGTGAGCAGGACGTCCCACCGGTGGTCCACGACCAGCGACGGGAAGGGAACGGAGTCCAGCAGGACGGTGTAGTCGCGCAGATAGTCCTGGGCGGCCTCGGGAGTCCCGGGGCCGGGCCGCGGTGCCGGCCGCTGCCCTCCTGCCTGAAATGCCATCGGGAGGTCACCCCTCTTGCCTGTGCGGCCCTGACGCGGCGCCCCGATCCTGCTGCCCGGAGCGCCGGCATGTCAACTATCGTGGCATTCCACGACGGTTGACGGCCGAAATTGGCCACAGTTGTGGCGAGACCTGGATGCAAGTTCGATACACCGGCTAGTCTCCGTGAGGTTCACGGCAATCGCGTGTGAGAAGCCTGTGAGAGACGTAGGAGATCTTTCGGTGACGGGTGACTTCGAGGGTCCGGGCGCCGCGCCGACGCACGCGCTGCCCGCCGTCGTCGCCCGCGTCACCGCACTCGCCGACCGGCTCGGCGTGGCGCACAGCGAGGTCTTCGACGTGGGCCGGCTGTCCGTGGCGTCCGGTGTGCCGGAGCCCGTGGTCAAGGCGCTGCTGAGCGGGCAGCCCGCGGGCGAGCCCGATGTGCAGGCGCGGTTCCTGCAGCGGCTGGACCTGCTGCGCCGTACGCGGCTGAAGCCGAACGGACGCAAGTACACGCAGCAGGAGATCGCCGACGGCGCGGGCATGTCCCGGCAGCAGGCCGGCGCGCTCATCAACGGCGACCGGCGGCCCACCATGGAGCACTGCGACGCCCTCCAGCGGTTCTTCCGGGTGCACGCCGGTTTCCTCACCGCCGAGGACCCGGAGGCGCTGGCGAGCGCCCTCCAGCACACCGAGCAGGAACTGCTCCAGAAGCTCGCGGAGCGGGAGTCGGCCACGACGGCCGACGATCCGCTGGAGCGGCTGCTGCAGGACCACGGGGTGCGGGGCATCGCCTGGCGGGCCGCGCAGCTGCCCACCGACCAGCACCGCGACAAGGTCGCGGAATGGCTGGACATGCTCCTGGAGAGCGTCCAGCGGCCCAAGTCGTGACCCGGGGAGAACTGTGGGCATCGGTAGGGAAATGCGCCGCCTGTGCGGCGAGTTGGTCACGGAGCTGACGCTTCCCGTCCCGGCGCGGCCCGCCGATCTGTACGCCGCCCTCTGCGAGGCGATGAGCCGGCGCCGCGGACGGCCGGTGCTGTTCCGCACGGCGGCCTTCCCGCCGGGCACCGCGAGCGGGCTGTGGCTCGACATGGCGGACCAGGACCTCGTCGTGGTCGAGGAACGCACGGCGCCCGACCACCAGTTGGTGATCCTGGGCCACGAGCTGTGGCACATGAAGGCCGGCCACTGCGGACACCATGTGGCGGGTGCGGGCGCGGAGGTCGCGACCCGGTTATGGGGTGCGTCCCTCGACGACGACGCGCTGCGGGCGACGGTGCTGCGGGTCGCGGCGCGCACGCGGTTCGACCTCGCGGAGGAGAAGGAGGCCGAGGCGTTCGGGCTGCTGCTGGCCAGCAAGTGCCGGACGTACCTGGCCGGTTCGTCGCTGCGCGGCCCGGTCCAGCGGGACCATCTGGCGGGGCGGATCGGAGCGTCGCTGGGGTATCTGGGGCCGCAGAGCTGACGCCTTTCCGGGCGGGTGCGCAGGCCGGCTCGGCTTCGCCTCGGGCCCGATTGTCAGTGGTGGGCGGCAAGCTGGTGATGCGCCCCCGTTTGTGCCGGGGGCGCGGGGACCCACGACGACGACACGGGGAGAGCCGAGCGATGCCCACCGCCGTACTGACCGACCGCGAGCGCACCGCCGTCCAGGCCTATCTCAGACTGCTGCACACGGTTCGGGCCGCCTTCGGCGACGACGGGCGCGCTCCGGCGGGGCCGGCGGTGCTGCCGGTGGTCCCGCCTTCCGTACTCGCGGAGGCGGAAGCAGCGTTGGAGGGGGCGGGGCTGGCGGGGAACGAGGAGGAGTTCTTCCGGATGGTGAGGGACTGGCATTCCGGAAGCTGAGGGTCGCCGCTCGGGCGCGGCACGCCTCGTTCCGTGCGGGCCGCGTCCGGGGCGGTCGGTCGTGCGCCGTCCGCGGGCCGGTGGGGGCGAGCGCAGTTCCCCGCGCCCCTTGAAGGGGTTGCGGTCACCCGTGCGGGATGTCCGTCCCGGGCAGGATGCGGCGCAGGCGGCCCGGTGGGGTTCGGCGTTGCCGCCATTCCCGGGGGTAGCCCACCGAGACCTCCTCGAAACGGATGCCGTCCTGCCAGGTCGTGCGGGGGATGTGCAGATGGCCGTAGACCATGGTCCGGACGGGGTACGTGCGGTGCCAGTCGTCGGTGAGGGTCGTGCCGCACCACATGGCGAACTCCGGGTAGCGGAGCACCTGGGTCGGGTGGCGGTGCAGCGGCCAGTGCGTGACGGGGATCAGGGGGAGGTCCTCGGGGAGTTCCGCGAGGCGCCGTCGGGTCTCGGCGACGCGGGCGCGGCACCAGTCCTCGCGGGTCGGGTACGGGTCGGGGTGCAGCAGGCGCTCGTCCGTGCAGACCACCCCGGTGCCGTAGGCGTACTCCAGTCCCTCCTCCTTGGTCGTGCAGCCGGACGGGAGGAACGAGTAGTCGTACAGGAGGAAGAGGGGCGCGACGGCGACCGGGCCGCCGGGGCCTTCCCAGACCGGGTACGGGTCCTCGGGGGTGAGCACGCCGAGCTCGCGGCACTGCTCGACCAGGTGTTCGTAGCGCGCGACGCCCCGCAGGGTGACGGCGTCACTCGGGTGGGTCCACAGTTCATGGTTCCCCGGCGTCCAGATCACACGGGCGAAGCGGCCGGCGAGGGTCTTCAGGGCCCAGTGGATGTCCTCCACCGTCTCCGCGACGTCCCCGGCCACCAGCAGCCAGTCACCCTCGGACTCGGGCCGCATGCCCTCGACCAGGTCGCGGTTCTCGGCGTAGCCGATGTGCAGATCGCTGATGGCCCACAGCTGGGGGCCGTCTCCACCCGTCGCCATCACCGTCGTCCCTTCAGCAGCCGCCGGACCTCACCACGAGATCACATCCGCCCCGCCGGAACAACCGCGGACCGTCACCCGGGCGTGGTATCAGGACGGCCCTTCTTGGTCGTATGATCTGCCCTACACCACCGCCATGGACACGTCTTTTCCGCACGGCGGTTCGGTGCACCTCCCTACGTCATGCCCGGGCACGGGCTGCTCCGCCCTGCCCGCACACCGTTGAAAGGCGGCCTGCATGGTCTCTCGCGTACGCGTCTGGCTCAACCGTACGTACGCGGAGAACGTGTTCTTCATGGATCAGCTGCGGCGAAATCCCAGCGACCGGGCCGTCGAGATCCACGCCACCCACGGCGACCCCGACTCCCCCGTCCTCGCCGCGGCGGACACGGCCGAGCTGGAGCCGGAGGGCCTCTCCCCCGCGGCGTACGTCGAGTACGCGCTCACCCAGTGCGAGCGTCGCGGGATCGACGTCTTCGTGCCCCGGCTGCACCAGTCGGCGATCGTCGCGCACCGCGCCGAGTTCGAGGCGGCCGGGACCGCGCTGCTGGCGCCGCCGCCCGAGGCGGTGGCCGTGTTCGAGGACAAGGTGGTCGCCTACCAGGCCGTCGAGTCGATCGGCGTCCCGGTGCCGCCGTGGTGGCGGGTCCGTGACGCCGACGAACTCCTCACCGCTGTCGAGGAGCTGGAGCGGCTGGGACACCGGGCCTGCTTCAAGCCCGCGGCCGGCGCGGGCGGGGTCGGCTTCCGCGAGATCACCCGCGAGCCCTTCTCGCTCTCCCAGCTGAAGGGCTTCCCGAGCCCGCATGTCCCGCTCGACCTGGTGCTGGAGTCCCTGCGGCGGGCCGAGGAGCCCGTCGACTGGCTGGTGATGCCGCGGCTGGAACAGCCGGAGGTCTCCGTGGACTGCCTGACCGGGCCCGACAACCGGCTCCGGCTGGCGATCGGCCGCACCAAGCACGGCCGCCGCCGGGGCTTCACGCTGCACGAGCGGTGGCTGGAACCGGCCCGCCGCATCGCGGAGGGCTTCGGCCTGCACCACCTGTCCAACATCCAGTTCCGGATGCTCGGCGACCGGCCGGTCCTGATGGACGTCAACACCCGCCCCGCGGGCGGGCTGCACCAGCTCGCGCTGTGCGGGGTGAACGTGCCCTGGGCCGCGGTGCGGCTGGCGCTCGGCGACGACCCGGGCGAGATCGGCCCGCCCTTCCTGGGCCAGGACTACACGGTGGTGTCCGCGCCGCGCCCACTGCTTCCGGTGACGGTGCCACGGCAGCGGGCCGACTCGCCCACGGTCACGGGCACGCTGGACGCCCTGCCGGCGCAGGCGACGCCCGTGGAGCCGCGGGCGGCGGCGACCGGGGCGCTGCAGTAGGGCCGCCGCGTCGGGTGTGTCGGCGGGCCGTCGACGGGCTTCCGGATTTTTCCGAAAGAAATTCTTCGCCAGGGTGTATCAGGCCCCGGCGTGCGTGCTCTTGATGGTGAACGGCGACTGGGGAAGCCGCCGGGGGGAGCACGGGGGACCGGGGGGAGCTCGGGTCGGTCGGCCGCTGTCACGGGGGGCGACCGGCCGGCCCGATGCCGGCTCCCCCGCTATCGGCCCAGGTAGGCGAGTCCGGGGTGCACGGCCGTGTAGGCGTCCACCAGCCGGCGGGCCACGCTCACCGAATCCACCAGCGGGTGCAGGGCGAAGGCCTTGACCGCCGTGGCGCGGGACCCCGACCTGGCGGCGTCCAGCACCTCACGCTCCACGGCCTTCACGGCGCAGACGAGACCGACGGCGTGCCCGGGAAGCGGATCGACCGAGACGGGGTGCGCCCCGTTCGCGTCCACCAGGCAGGGCACCTCGATCACGGCGTCCTCGTCCAGCGGTGAAAGGGTGCCGCGGTTACGGACGTTGAGGATCAGGGTGGCGCGCTCGTCCCGGGCGACGGCCCGCATCAGCGCGAGCGCCACCTTCTCGTAGCCGCCCGACAGATCGTCCGTCTCACGCTCCCCCGCGCCGGCCGCCTCCCGGTTCTCACTCATGTAGGTGGCCTCCCGCTCGGCGCGGGTACGGTCCCACAACTCCAGCGCGGACACGTCCGGGTCGGCCGTCCCTGCGTAGAAGCTCTCCTGCTGGTCCCGCAGAAAGGCGCCACGGGTCCGCTCCGCCTGCTGGTACGCCTGCACGGCCTCGCGGTTGAAGTAGTAGTAGTGCAGGTACTCGTTGGGGATCGCGCCCAGCGAGCGCAGCCAGTCCGCCCCGAAGAGCCGGCCCTCCTCGAACGAGCCGAGCAGCGCGGGGTCGGCGAGCAGACGGGGCAGCTGGTCCTGGCCGGCCACGCGCAGGCCGCGTACCCAGCCGAGGTGGTTGAGGCCGACGTAGTCGATCCACGCCTCGTCCGGCTTCGCGCCCAGCACCCGGGCGATACGGCGGCCGAGGCCGACCGGCGAGTCGCAGATGCCGATGACGCGGTCGCCGAGGTGGCGGGACATGGCCTCGGTGACCAGGCCCGCGGGGTTGGTGAAGTTGATGACCCAGGCATCGGGGGCGAGGCGGGCCACCCGGCGGGCGATGTCGACGGCGACGGGCACCGTGCGCAGCCCGTAGGCGATGCCCCCGGCGCCCACGGTCTCCTGCCCGAGCACGCCCTCGGCGAGAGCCACCCGCTCGTCGTTCGCCCTGCCCTCCAGACCGCCGACGCGGATGGCGGAGAACACGAAGTCCGCGCCGCGCAGCGCCTCGTCCAGATCGGTGGTGGTGATCACCTCGGGCGCGTCGGACACCCCGGCGGCCTGCTCACCCAGCACCCGGGACACGGCCCGCAAGCGGCGCGCGTCCACGTCGTGCAGCACGACCCGGGTCACCCGCCCGGCGCCCCGGTCCCCGAGCAACGCCCCGTAGACGAGCGGCACCCGAAACCCACCGCCACCAAGAATCGCCAGCCTCACACCGACACCTTTCCGCCCAAGAGCCACCTCGACCTTACTCGCGCCCCGAAGGGGCGCGGGGAACGGCGCGGACCGACCCCCACGGCGCGGCACCCTCCGACGCATCCCCACCGCACCAGGCGCCCCGAAATCCCTCTCACCGGTGAGGCGACACTCCCCTCCCCCTCCCGATACTGAGACCCCCGCCCCGAGGAGCCCCCCGAATGACCCTCCGCTCCGCCTTCGCCGAGGCGACAACCCGCTGGCGCCCCGCCAACCCCTACGTGCTCGACGCGGCGCTGGCCGCGCTCGCCCTCTTCGCCGTCTCCCTCCAGTGGATCTTCCCCGACGAGGGAGACGACCCCCTTTCCTGGCAGGGCTGGCTCCTCGGCGCCGCCACCGCCGTCCCCCTGGTCTGGCGGCGCCGCGCCCCCTGCACCGCCGCCTGCGCGGTCTCCGTCGCCACCCCCGCCCAGGCGCTGTACCACGAGCCCCCGCCGGACGTGATGTACGGCGGCATGGTCGTCCTGTACACCATGGCGGCCCAGGCCCGCCCCTGGCAGCGGCGGCTGATGCTCACCGGCTGGATCATCGGAGTCGTCGTCACCATGCAGCACCAGGCGCACCAGGCCCCCTTCGAATACGCCTTCCATCTGATGGGCCTCGTCGCCGCGTACGCACTGGGCGTGCTCGCCCGGGTGCAGCGCGCCTACACCGCCGAGTTGGAGGACCGCGCCCGCCGCCTGGAGCGGGAGCGTGCCGCGGACACCGCCCGGGCCCGGGCCGAGGAGCGCGCCCGCATCGCACGGGACATGCACGACATCCTGGCGCACGCGGTGAGCCTGATGGTGGTGCAGGCGGAGGCCGGTCCGGTGGTGGTGCGCAAGGACCCGGACCGCGCGGAGGCGACCTTCGACACCATCGCCTCCACCGGCCGCGATGCGATGGCTCAACTTCGGCGTATCCTCGGCGTGTTGAAGGAGGAACTGCCGGACGGGGACACCGGGGGCCCCCGGCTGCCGCTGCCGGGCGTCGCGGCGTTGCCTGAGCTGGTCCGTCAGGTGGGGCGCTCCACGGGTCTGCGCGCCGAGCTGCGGACCTCCGGGGAGCCGCGTCCGCTGTCCTCGGACACGGAGGTGACGGCGTACCGGGTGGTGCAGGAGGCGCTCACCAACACCGTGAAGCACGCCCACGCCTCCCGCGCGCTGGTGGAGCTGGGCTGGACGGACGACCATGTGTGCCTCACGGTGACGGACGACGGGCGGGGGCCGTCCGCCGGGCCGGGCGGGCACGGGCTGATCGGCATCCGGGAGCGGGCCGCCGCCTGCGGGGGCAGCGCGGAGACCGGTGAGGCTCCGGGCGGCGGGTTCCGGGTCGCCGTACGGCTGCCGGTGGCGGCGCGCAGGGAGACGGCGCTCGGTTGAGCGTCCGGGCGGCGGTGGACGGGGAGGGGCGCTCGGTTGAGCATCCGGGTGGTGGTGGCGGACGACCAGGAGCTGGTCCGCGCGGGTTTCGGCATGATCCTCGACGCCCAGGACGACATCGAGGTGGTGGCCGAGGCGGCGGACGGGCAGGAGGCCGTGTCGGCGGTGCGCCGGCACCGCCCCGACGTGCTGTTGCTCGACATCCGCATGCCGGTGATGGACGGCCTGGAGGCGGCCCGTCTGGTGTGCGCGGAGTCGGTCTGCAAGGTGGTCATGCTGACCACGTTCGACCTGGACGAGTACGTGTACGAGGCGCTGTACGCGGGCGCCAGCGGCTTCCTGCTGAAGGACGTGCGGCGGGACGACCTGGTGCACGCGGTGCGGGTGGTCGCGGCGGGCGAGTCGCTGCTCGCGCCGACGGTGACCCGGAGGCTGGTCGCGGACCTGGTGAAGCGCCGAAGGGAGCAGCCGGCGGCCGCCGACGGTCCTCCCCCGCCGCGCCTGGGCGTGCTGACCGCCCGCGAGGTGGAGACGCTGCGGCTGCTGGCCCGCGGCCTGTCCAACGCGGAGATCGCGCGCACCCTGGTCGTGAGCGAGCACACCGTCAAGACGCATGTGAGCAACGTGCTGTCGAAGCTCGGTCTCCGGGACCGGGTGCAGGCTGTGATCTGCGCGTACGAGACGGGTCTCGTCACCCCTGGAGCCCCCTGAGGGCGCCCCGGCTCCCCTGAGGCCACCCCGGCTCCCCCTGAGGAGTGAGCCGGCAGGCCCTCTCCCCCGTACGGGCGAGGACCGTGAACCGCTCCTCCCGGCGATCCGCCGGACCACCCCCTGGCACGACGCTGAAGGTGCTCGACGCACCGTCAACGCCGGGGAGGGATCGTGCTCACCGCACTCGCCCGGACGGCCACCCGCCGTCCACTGACCGTGATGCTCCTGTGGGGGCTCTTCCTGCTGCTGGGCTTCGGCCTGGGGACGGGCGTGTTCGCGCGCCTCTCCGACAACGTGCCCGAAGTGCCCGGCACCGAGTCGGAGTCGGCCGCGCGGTACCTCGAGGAGCTGGACCCGGCGGGGTCCTCGATCACCGGGGTGGTGGCCGGCACGCCCGTCGCGGACGCCGGCCTACGCGCGGAGGTCGAGCAGGCCGTGGCCGACGTGCGGAAGGTCGCCGGGGTCGCCGCGGTTCCGGACCCGTACGCCACGCCCGGGATGGTCTCCGAGGACGGCAGGGCGCTGATCGTCCCCGTCACCCTGGAGGGCGGGCTCGACGACGACGCGGAGGAGCGCACGCTCGACGCGGCGGCCGAGCGGATCCGGGAGATCGACGCGCCCGACGTCCATGTGAGCGGGGGGCCGCTGCTGGGGCTGCAGATGGGCGAGCGGGCCCAGCAGGACGTGAAGAACGCCGAGTTGATCTCGCTGCCGGTGGTGCTGGCGCTGCTGCTGGTGGTGTTCGGCGGGCTGCGCTCGGCGCTGCTGCCGCTGGTCGTCGCGGTCAGCGGCATCGCGGGGGCGTTCCTGGCGCTGTTCCTGTTCAGCGAGGTCACCGACATCTCCGTGTACGCGATCCAGGTGACGACGATGCTGGGCCTCGGACTGGCCGTGGACTACGCCCTGTTGATGCTGGTGCGGTTCCGTGAGGAGCGCAGGACCACGGAGGACGTCCTCGAGGCGGTGCACCGCACGGTGGCGGCGGCCGGGCGGACGGTGCTGTTCTCGGGGCTGACCGTCGCTGTGAGCCTGACCGGGCTGCTGGTGTTCCCGAGCGTGTTCCTGCGCAGCATGGGCCTCGCGGTCGCGGCGGTGGTCGTCATCGACATGCTGGCCGCCCTGACGCTGCTGCCGGCGCTGCTCGTGCGGTTCGGCGGGCGCATCCCGCCGGCGAGGACGCCGGGAGACGGCGAGGAGGAGGGCCGGTTCTTCGCCCGTGTCGCCCGCTTCGCGGCCCGGCGCAAGGTGGCCGTCCTCGCCGTGGTGGTGCCGGTGCTGCTGGTGCTGGCCCTGCCCGTGTCGGGGATGAGCATCGCCGTCGGGGACGCGCGGCAGCTCCCCGCGGACAGCGAGGCACGGCAGCTCCAGGACACCGTCGCCGCGCACTTCCCGCCGGGCACCGGCGTCTCCCCCGTCGTGGTCGTCGCCAGGCCGGGGACGGACGAGGCGACCGCCGACCGGATCCGGGCGCTGGATCCGGGAGCCACGACGCGTGAACTGCCGGGCGGCGGTGCGGTGATCGAGATCCGGCCGCCCGGCGAGGCGGACGGCGCGGAGGCGACCGCGCTGGTGGAGCGGGTGCGGGAGGTGCGCGGCGACGCGCCGGTCGAGGTGACCGGCACGGCTGCCCGTCTGGTCGACTTCCGGGACATGCTCGCGGAGCGGGCGCCGTGGGCGGCGCTGACCGTGCTGGCCGGCATCGTGGTGCTGCTGTTCGCGTTCACCGGCTCGGTGTTGCTGCCGCTGCGCACCGTCGTCACCACGCTGCTCAGTCTGGCCGCCGCTCTGGGCGTGGTGGTGTGGGTCTTCCAGGACGGTCATCTCGCCGGGCTGCTGGGCGCCCAGGGCCTGGGGGCGCTGAGTCTCACCGCGCCGCCGCTGATCGTCGCGATCGCGTTCGGACTGGCCATGGACTACGAGCTGTTCATCCTGGCCCGGATGCGGGAGGCGCGGCTGCGCTCCGGCGACGACCGGGAGGCCGTGGTGACGGGGCTGAGCCGCTCGGGCCGGGTGGTCACCTGCGCGGCGCTGCTGCTGGCGGTGGTGTTCGCGGCGTTCATGACGGGCGGGTTCTCCCCCATCCTGCAGATCGGTATGGGGCTCACGCTGGCCGTGCTGATCGACGCGACGGTGGTGCGGATGCTGCTGGTGCCGGCCACGATGGCGCTGCTCGGCCGCCACGCCTGGTGGGCTCCGCGCCCGTTGCGCCGCGCCCACGACCGGTTCGGTCTGCGGGAGGAACAGCCCGAACTCCCGCGGGAGAAGGTGCCGTCGGGGGTGTGAGAGGCCGTGCGGTGCCCGGGGCCCGGCCCCCGGGCACCGCAGGCGTGAGCCACACGGCCCGGTTTCCCCGGTTCGCTCCCTTTCGAGAGGTGAACTCCCGTGCGTGGTGGGGACTTTTACGGTTACACCTCTTGACGTCGAAGGGACCCCGGAGCACATTGGCGGGACCGTGAGAGCGCTCTCATGCCAGATTCCGGGCTCTGCGGTCACCCCCCACACGATCAGCACCGAGAGGTTCATCCCCCCATGAAAGCCACCTCCGGCACCCCCCGATTCCCCCACGGAAGGCGACGGCTGAGGCACACGCTCGTCGCCTTCGCGGGCGCACTGACGCTCGGGGCGGGCGCCCTCGCCCTGGGCAGCCCCACCGCCGGCGCCTCCGCCCCGCCCCCGCCGTCGGGCTGGACCCAGGTCTTCGCCGACGACTTCGACGGCGCCGAGGGCAGCGGCGTCGACACCGGCAAGTGGCGGTACGCCACCGGTACGGGCTACCCCGGCGGCCCCGCCAACTGGGGCACGGGCGAGATCGAGACGATGACGTCGAACCCGGAGAACGTCTCCCTCGACGGCAACGGCAACCTCCGTATCACCCCGCGGCGCGACGGCGCCGGCAACTGGACGTCGGGGCGCATCGAGACCAACCGCGACGACTTCCAGCCCCCGGCCGGCGGCAAGCTGCGCGTCGAGGCGCGTATCCAGGTCCCGGACGTCACCGGCGACGCCGCCAAGGGCTACTGGCCGGCGTTCTGGATGCTCGGCGCCCCGTACCGGGGCGACTACTGGAACTGGCCCGCCGTCGGCGAGCTGGACATCATGGAGAACACCCAGGGCATGAACACGGTGTTCGCCACGATGCACTGCGGCACCTCGCCGGGCGGCCCGTGCAACGAGACCAGCGGCATCGGCGGCCAGATGACCTGCCAGGGCACGTCCTGTCAGGCCGGCTTCCACACCTACCGGGTGGAGTGGGACCGCTCGTCGGACGTGGAGGAGATCCGCTTCTCCCTCGACGACACCACCTTCCACACCGTCCGGGAGAACCAGGTCGACGCGACGACCTGGTCGAACGCCACGGGCCACGGCTTCTTCGTCATCCTCAACGTGGCGATGGGCGGCGGCTTCCCCGACGCGTTCGGCGGCGGCCCCGACGCGGGCACCCGGCCCGGCCACTCGATGCTCGTGGACCACGTGCAGGTGCTCACCTCTTCCTGACCACCGGCGCCACCCCCCACACCCGGCCGTCCCGCCGGCGGCGAGGGCCCCGCGCACCCCGCGCGGGGCCCTCGTCGGCGTGCGGGCGCCGCCGGTCAGCGGTGTTCGGCGCGGAAGGCGGCCGGGGCGGTGTCCGTGTGCTGCTGGAAGAACTTGGAGAAGTTCGCCGCGTCCGGGAAGCCGACGGCGGCCCCCACCCGTCCTATGGGCAGATCGGTGTGCGCGAGGAGCCGCTTGGCCTCCAGCACCACCCGCCTGTCGATGAACGCCTTGGGCGTCTCCCCGCCGGCGGCGCGCACCACGCGGGCCAGGGTGCGCCGCGAGTAACCGAGGGCGTCGGCGTACGCGGTGACGCTGTGGTTGGTGGCGAAGTCCCGTTCCACCGCCTCCCGGAAGAGGGTGAAGACGCTGTCCTCGGCCGGCCGGGCCGCGTCCCCGGAGCCGGCGGCGAGATGGGCGAGCCGCAGCAGGAACGCGGTCAACGTGTGCCGGAGCACGGCCGTGTGCAGGCTCAGCGGCAGCGTCTCGGTGTCCTCGTACTCACGGCGCAGCTGGTCGGAGGCTGCGCGGAGCGCGGCGAGCCGGGCCGGGCCGGGGCGCATCAGCGGCGGCAGGTCGTAGCGGTAGAGACCGGTGGCCTCGACGGTGGCGCGGGGCAGGAAGCCGGGCTGCATGGCGAGGACCGTTCCGCGGTACTCGGCGTCGCGGGAGAAGCGGTGGACCTGCCCCGGGCGGATCCACAGCACGTCGCCCGCCGTGGCCTCGTACTCGGTGAAGTCGATCATGTGCCGGAGCGGTCCGCCGTCGAGCAGCATCACGATGTGGAAGTCGATGCGGTGCACCCGGTCCAGGGGTGCGTCGGCCCGCCAGGTGCGGTCGGGGTCCATGGGGGCGATCTGCATGCCGACCCCGCAGACGCTCCGCTCGACCGGGAAGGGAAAGGTTCTGATTCCGACGCCGTCCGCCGTCCGGCCGCCGCCGTCACCCCCCTGGGGGAATCCGCCTGCCATGTCTCCGATGTCCGCCATCAGTCCGTCGGGCGCCCCGTCGGGAGGCGCCCGTGTCCCACTTTCACCACAGGCTGGCACACCGGAACCTCGTTGTGAATAAGTCAGACTTTTACTTTTGAACGCGCCGCAGAGTTCCCTTCGCCCGGATCGAGGACCACATGGAGACGAGCGCCCGCACGGCGGACCGGCACGGCCGGCCGGCGGGAATCGGCGGGCGCCGGGCGCGGTTGACGCGAGCGCGAGGAAGAAGACGATCAGCGTGATACGCACCATACGCGAAGAAGTGTTCGATACATCCGGTGGGTCCGGAGCCGGCGCGCAGCCGCCCCCGCGGGAGTGCACCGGGGTGAAGGACCCCGCGGACGAGGACACCCTGTATGGGGAGGACCGCTCCACGGCGGCCGGGAGCGCGTACGGCGAGGTGACGCGGCAGCCGGGGAACCCGGGCAGGGAGAGGTTCGTGGACGCCGGGCCGTGGCCGCGCCAGGCGGCGGCGACGGCGTCCGACAGCGAGGGAGTTGACGCGCAATGACCGACGAGACCACCGAACCGGCGGTGGACGCCCCCGAGGCGGAGCGGGAGGAGCGGGCGGACGCCGGCCCCGCCCTCACCGCGCCCCCGCCCGGCTGGGCCAACCCGCTGCGCGACCCCCGGGACCGCCGGCTGCCCCGGATCGCGGGCCCGTCCGGTCTGGTCATCTTCGGGGTGACCGGCGACCTGTCCCGCAGGAAGCTGATGCCGGCCGTGTACGACCTCGCCAACCGGGGGCTGCTGCCGCCGGGCTTCTCCCTGGTGGGCTTCGCCCGCCGCGACTGGGAGGACCAGGACTTCGCCGAGGTGGCGCACGACGCGGTCAAGGAGCACGCGCGCACCCCCTTCCGTGAGGAGGTCTGGCAGCAGCTGTCGGAGGGCATGCGGTTCGTGCCCGGCGACTTCGACGACGACCACGCCTTCGACCAGCTCCGCAAGGCCGTCGACGAGCTGGACGCCTCCCGCGGCACGAGCGGCAACTACGCCTTCTACCTCTCCGTGCCGCCGAAGTTCTTCCCGAAGGTGGTGCAGCAGCTCAAGAAGCACGGCCTGGCGGACGCGCCCGAGGGATCCTGGCGGCGCGCGGTGATCGAGAAGCCGTTCGGGCACGACCTGACGTCCGCGCAGGAGCTCAACGCCATCGTGCACGAGGTGTTCGACCCGGAGCAGGTCTTCCGGATCGACCACTACCTGGGCAAGGAGACCGTCCAGAACATCCTGGCGCTGCGCTTCGCCAACCAGATGTTCGAGCCCATCTGGAACCGGTCCTTCGTGGACCATGTGCAGATCACCATGGCCGAGGACATCGGCATCGGCGGCCGGGCCGGCTACTACGACGGCATCGGCGCCGCCCGCGACGTCATCCAGAACCACCTCCTCCAGCTCATGGCGCTCACCGCGATGGAGGAACCCGCCTCCTTCGACGCGGCGTCGCTGCTCACCGAGAAGCTGAAGGTGTTCCGTGCGGTGCGGCTCCCCGAGGACCTGGGGCGGCACACGGTGCGCGGCCAGTACGCGGCCGCATGGCAGGGCGGCGCGAAGGTGCGCGGTTACCTCGAGGAGGACGGCATCGACCCGTCCTCGGCCACCGACACCTACGCGGCGATCAAGCTCGGGGTGGACAACCGCCGCTGGGCGGGTGTGCCGTTCTACCTGCGCACCGGCAAGCGCCTCGGCCGCCGGGTCACCGAGATCGCCGTGGTCTTCCAGCGTGCTCCGCACTCCCCCTTCGACACCACGGCCACCGAGGAGCTCGGCCAGAACGCCATCGTGATCCGCGTGCAGCCGGACGAGGGCATGACGGTGCGGTTCGGCTCCAAGGTGCCCGGGACCTCCATGGAGCTGCGGGACGTGACGATGGACTTCGCGTACGGCGAGTCGTTCACCGAGTCCAGCCCGGAGGCCTACGAACGGCTCATCCTGGACGTCCTCCTGGGGGACGCCAACCTGTTCCCCCGTCACCAGGAAGTGGAAGAGTCCTGGAAGATCCTCGACCCGATCGAGGAGTACTGGGCGTCTCACGGCAGGCCTGCGCAGTACGCGTCGGGCAGCTGGGGACCCGCGGAAGCCGACGAGATGCTCGCACGAGACGGACGGAGCTGGCGCAGGCCATGAAGATCGACCTCACCGACACCACGGCAAGCGATATCAACAAGGCGCTGGTGCGGGGCCGCCGCGCCATCGGCACCCCCGCCGTGGGCATGGTCCTGACGATGGTGATCGTCACCGACGAGGAGAACGCCTACGACGCGATCAAGGCGGCCGAGGAGGCCTCGCACGAGCACCCCTCGCGCACCCTGGTCGTCATCAAGCGGCACGCCCGCAACCCGCGCGAGCGCACCCACTCCCGGCTGGACGCCGAGGTGCGGGTGGGGTCCGAGGCGGGCACGGGCGAGACCGTGGTGCTGCGCACCTACGGCGAGGTGTCCGAGCACGCCGACTCGGTGGTGCTGCCGCTGCTGCTGCCGGACGCCCCGGTGGTGGTGTGGTGGCCCGCCGACGCGCCCGAGAACCCCTCCAGGGACCCGCTCGGCGCGCTCGGCCAGCGCCGGATCACCGACCTGTACGCGACGGAGGACCCGATGGCGGTCCTGCGCGCCCGGGAGCGCGCCTACGCGCCCGGCGACACCGACCTGGCCTGGACCAGGCTGACCCTGTGGCGCTCCATGCTGGCCGCCGCCCTCGACCAGGCCCGCACCGCCGTCACCTCGGCGACCGTCGAGGCCGAGGCGGAGAACCCGGCCGCGGAACTGCTGGCGCGCTGGCTGGAGGCCCGGCTGCGGGTTCCCGTCGACCGGGTGGTGACCGCGGGCCCCGTGGTCACGGCGGTCCGGCTGGGCGCCGAGGACGGCGAGATCGTCATCGACCGCCCCGAGGGCCCCCTGGCCACGCTCACCCTGCCCGGCCAGCCCCCGCGCCGGCTTGCCCTGAAGGTCCGCTCCACCGCCGAACTCATCGCCGAGGAGCTCAGGCGCCTCGACGCGGACGAGATGTACGCCGTCGCCCTGCGCGGCGAGGCCACCGAGGAGATCCCCGCCCATGTCTGACGTCCCCGAACCGACCCGCCGCCCCGAGTGGGCCGCCCTGGAGCAGCACCGCGCGCAGGGGCTGCCGGGCCTGCGTGACCTGTTCGCCGACGACCCGTCCCGCGCCGAGCGGTACGTCGTGCACGTCGGCGACCTGCGGATCGACTACTCCAAGCATCTGGTCACCGACGAGACGCTGCGGCTGCTGCGGGAACTGGCCGCGGCCACGGACGTGTTCGGGCTGCGGGACGCGATGTTCCGCGGGGAGCGGATCAACACCACCGAGGACCGCGCGGTGCTGCACAC
>BNBX01000015.1:116345-125663 GCA_014656175.1 Streptomyces werraensis | reverse complement strand
ACGTCGACGACTTCGCGCCGCGCCTGTCGTTCTTCTTCGTGGCCCGCACGACGATCCTGGAGGAGGTCGCCAAGTTCCGTGCGGCCCGCCGGATCTGGGCGCGGGTGATGAAGGAGGAGTTCGGCGCGAAGAACCCCAAGTCGCTGATGCTGCGCTTCCACACGCAGACGGCCGGGGTGCAGCTGACGGCCCAGCAGCCCGAGGTGAACCTGGTGCGCGTCGCCGTGCAGGGCCTCGCGGCGGTGCTGGGCGGCACGCAGTCGCTGCACACCAACTCCTTCGACGAGGCGATCGCGCTGCCGACGGACAAGTCCGCCCGGCTCGCCCTGCGCACGCAGCAGGTCCTCGCCTACGAGACCGATGTGACCGCCACGGTCGACCCGTTCGCAGGCTCCTACGTCATCGAGAAGATGACCGACGACCTGGAAGCGGAGATCGTGGCCCTCATCGACAAGACGGAGCAGCTCGGAGGAGCCGTCCGCGCCATCGAGCACGGCTTCCAGAAGTCCGAGATCGAGGGCAATGCCTACCGCATCGCCCAGGAGACCGACTCCGGCGAGCGGGTCGTGGTCGGCGTCAACCGCTTCCAGCTCGACGCGGAGGAGCCCTACGAGCCGCTCCGCGTCGACCCGGCCATCGAGGCCCAGCAGGCCGAACGCCTCGCCAAGCTGCGCGCCGAGCGCGACCAGCAGGCGGTCGACACCGCGCTGGCCGCGCTGAAGAAGGCCGCCGAGGGCGAGGACAACGTCCTCTACCCGATGAAGGACGCCCTCAAGGCCCGCGCCACGGTCGGCGAGGTCTGCAACACCCTGCGCGACATCTGGGGCACCTACGTCCCGGCCGACGCCTACTAGAGATCGGTAACACCTGTTACCATCCATCCATGGCGAAGACACAACTGGGTGCACGCGTGGACGAGGACGTCGCGGAACTCGCGCGGAAGCGCGCCGCCGACCTGGGGCTGAGCGTCGGGGACTACCTCGCCCGACTGGTGCAGGACGATGCCAGCGGCCTGCGCGCCCGAGCCGTGGACGCAGCCGCACGCTTCCTGGCCGAACACCAGGCGATCTTCGACGAAGCCGAAGCCGACGGCCGGCGGCCGGAGGGCTCGCGGGGAGCTCGCGCCGCCTGATGAACCTGCACATCGACGTCCCCTGGATCCTGCAGGTGGCCGAAGCCGCCGGCGCGGACGACCCGGCCCCCGACGACTACGGCGTCCCCGTGTCCGCGGTCGCCCGGCACCGGGCCGAACTGTTCGAGCAGCCCGTCTACGACGGCCCCTACGCCAAGGCTGCCGCCCTGGTCCACACCCTGGGCCGCTGCCGCTGGCTGGAACGCTCCAACCTGGCGGTCGCCGCCGCCACCGGCGTCATGTACCTCGAGGCGGCCGGCATCACCGTCAAGCCGACCCGCGAGAACGCCCTGGCCCTCAAGGACCTCCTCCTGGACCCGTCCTGCACCGCCGGAAAGGTCGCCACCCTCCTGCGGACCTGGCCCACCGCAACCTGACCCGGCCCGGTGGCCGCGCCCGCGCCCGGACCTCGCGGGGGACCGCTCACCGAGGCGTGGGGGAGCGGCGCCTCGACGTGCTCGGCGCCGCACCGGGATGCGTACGGGGTTTCGAGGCGGACACCGGCCGCCTGGACGGTGTCCGTGCGGGCCGTGCCCGGGCCGTCGTGCACCCCGGTCAAGGCTGTGTCAGGGCTGGTGGTTTCCGGAGACCACCGCGACCCTCCAGATGGAAGTTCCGCCGGTCACCTGGACGGTGAGGTGCCGGGGCTTTGTGCCGTCGTAGACGACGCCCACGGTGTGGACCCCGTTGCACGTGACCGGGTGGGGGTTGCTGCTGTCCCGGTCCACGATCGAGACCTTGCCCTTGCCCTCGCACGTCGCGTAGAGGGTGTAGGCGCCTTCCTGCGGGGTGAATGCGGGCAGTTCCTGGTTCTTGTCGCCGGTGGTCTCGGCTACCAGGGTCCGCGCGTTCTCAGGCAGGTCGAGGCCGGGTGGCTGTGTGACGGGTGCTGGTGTGGGCTTGCCGGCGGAAGCGGTCGGAGCGGTGGGGCGCGGACGCTTCACCTCAGGTTCGTCGGAGCAGCCTCCGGCGAGGAGCAGCGTGGCCAGGGCGGCAGCGGTGAGAGTGGTGCGACGCAACGGGTCTCCGGGGAGTGAAGGCGGGGTGCCCGGCCCTTGTGCCAGGGCCGGGCGCGAGGGGCAAGCGGACGCTCCTGCAGGGCATTCTGTACGTCCTGCCTCGTGACCGGCGGGGCCGGCTTCATCGGTTCCCCCTTCGTGCGCGCCGGCCGCCGCGCCGTCGACCGTTCCTCGAGCCCGGTCAGCACCATCTCGGCTGCCGGACGGCCCGCCCCTCGGGCACCGCCCGGGACATCCCGACGCCCCTGCCCGGCGACCGGATGACGACCACCCGCATCCGCGTTCTCGAGCGGTCCTTCGGTGAGGCCCCGGAACGCCGTCCCGAGCATGAGGGATCATCGGCGGGGGTGTACCCGCATCCGCCGACGCCGCGCCGCCTCGCGACGTGCGGCGGCGGTCCGGAACCATGGGGAGAGAGAGTCGGAACGCATGGAGTGGATGACACCGCGGCAGGCCGTGCCGCTGGCGCGCTGCGCGGCTGTGTTCGAACCGGGGGACCCGGCCCGCACGGGCCGGGTCGCCTTCTGGGACCCGGCCGGCGGCACCCCGCCCACGGCGCCGGGCGGCGAGCCGGGTGAGGCGGACCTCGTGGTCCCCGACGGCGACGGCTTCGCCGTCCGGACCGTGCCCGTCCTGCGCCTGACCCCGGCCCACGCCCTGCCCGCCCTCCTCCACGCCCGCCGCACGGCCACCACCACGGCCGCGACCGCGCCCGCCGGGCCGACGGCGCCCACCACGACCGAGCCGGCCCCCGCCGCCCCCCACTCCGCCACCGTCTTCTGGGGAGCTGTCACCGCCCTGGCCCTGCATCTGATCGCCCGCGAGCGCCTCCTTCCCGGCGTCTCCCCGGCCGGCTACGACACCTGGCGGGCGGGCCCGTTCGACGCGGACGACATCGCCCGCCTTCGCGCGCTCGCCGACGCCGCCCCCGGCGAGGCCGTCGCCGTCCCCGGCACCGACCCGGCCACGCTCGTACGCGCCTTCCTCGACGCGGTCGCCGACACCCTGCCGCGCACCCCCGCGGCCGAACTCGCCACCGGACGCGCGGCGTTCGCCGCGACCGCACCTCAGCACGTGCCCCAACTGCGCGCCTGGGCCGAGGAGATCTCCGCCGGACTCGACTCCGGCGTACGGATGTCGCTGCGCGTCGAACTCACCGACGCCCCCGCCACCGCGCGGGACACGGAGCCGCCCCGCCCGCGTCTGATCCTCCGCGCCCACAGCCTGGCCGACCCCACGCTGGCCCTGGACGCCGACGACCTGTTCGCCCGCGCCGACCACGCCCTCGGACCGCGCGCCCAGGCCGACATGGTCCTCGCCGTCCGCCGCGCCGCGGCCGTGTGGCAGCCACTCGAACGCCTGCTGCCCGTGCCCACCGCCCTGGACCTGACCGACGAGGAACTGCGGGAACTGCTGGGCGGCGCGGCGGGCCGGCTGGCCGGGCACGGCATCGACGTCACCTGGCCGGAGACGTCCACCGGGGCGCTCACGGCCCGCGCGGTGGCCGGCGCCGACCGTGAACCGCCCGCCGACCTGAGGTCCTTCTTCGGCGGCGACGGCACCGTGGACCTGCGCTGGCGCCTCGACCTGGACGGCGACCCCCTCACCGACGAGGAGGCGGCGGCCGTCGCCGCCGGCGGGGCCGTCGTAAGGCTGCGCGGCCGCTGGATCCTCGTCGACACACGCATCGCCCGCAAGGCCCGCGACCGCAGGCTGCCGCCGCTCACCGCGATCGAGGCGCTCGCCGTCGCCCTCACCGGCCACACCGACATCGGCGGCGAACGCGTACGGGTGGCGCCCAGCGCCTGGCTGGACGCCCTGCGCCGCGCCCTCGCCGACCCCGACGGCGGAGACGGCCCGGTGGAGCAGCCCGCCCGCCTGACCGCCACCCTGCGCGACTACCAGCTGCGCGGCCTGCGCTGGATGGACCGCATGACCTCCCTCGGCCTCGGCGGCTGCCTCGCCGACGACATGGGCCTGGGCAAGACGGTCCAGCTGATCTCGCTGCACCTGCTGCGCCAGGAACGCCCCGAGGAACGCGGCCCCACCCTGGTGGTCTGCCCCGCCTCCCTGCTGGGCAACTGGGAGCGTGAGGTGGGCCGCTTCGCGCCGGGCACCCCGGTACGCCGCTACCACGGCCCCGGCCGCACCCTGGACGGCGCCGACGAGGGCTTCGTCCTCACCACGTACGGCACCATGCGCCTGGACGCCGACCGGCTCGGCGCGCACACCTGGGGTCTGGTCGTCGCCGACGAGGCCCAGCACGTGAAGAACCCCCACTCCTCCACCGCCAAGGCCCTGCGGCAGATCGGCGCCCGTGCCCGCATCGCCCTCACCGGCACCCCCGTGGAGAACAGCCTCTCCGAACTGTGGGCCGTCCTCGACTGGACCACGCCCGGACTCCTGGGCACCCACCGCCGCTTCCGCACGCGCTGGATCGCCCCCATCGAGACCGAACGCGTCCTCGCCTCCGACGGGGACGGCGAACAGCCCACCGCCCGCCTCCTGGCGGAGCTGGTACGGCCGTTCCTGCTGCGCCGCCGCAAGACCGACCCGGGCATCGCACCCGAACTGCCGCCCAAGACCGAGACGGACCGCCCCGTCGGCCTCACCGCCGAGCAGCAGACCCTCTACCGCAAGCAGGTGGAGACGGTGATGGGCGAGATCCGCTCCGGCACGGGCGGCATCGCCCGCAGCGGCCTGGTGCTGAAACTGCTCACCGGCCTCAAGCAGATCTGCAACCACCCCGCCCAGTTCCTCAAGGAGGACCAGGCCCCGCTCACCGGACGCTCCGGGAAACTGGAACTGCTCGACGAACTCCTCGCCACCATCACCGCCGAGGGCGGCTCCGCCCTGGTCTTCACCCAGTACGTCACCATGGCCCGCCTCCTCGAACGCCATCTGCGCGACCGCGGCACCCCCGCCGCCCTCCTGCACGGCGGCACCCCGGTGGCCAGGCGCGAGGAGCTCGTACGGCGTTTCCAGGACGGCGAGTTCCCCGTCTTCCTGCTGTCGCTGAAGGCGGCCGGCACCGGACTGAACCTCACCCGCGCCGACCACGTCGTGCACTACGACCGCTGGTGGAACCCGGCCGTCGAGGCGCAGGCCACCGACCGCGCCCACCGCATCGGCCAGACCCGGCCCGTCCAGGTGCACCGGCTGATCGCCGAGGGCACCGTCGAGGACCGCATCGCCGCCCTGCTGGAGGCGAAGAAGGAACTGGCTGACACCGTCCTCGGTTCCGGCGAGCAGGCCCTGACCGAACTGAGCAACGACGAGCTGGCCAACCTGGTGGAACTGAGGAGCATGGCATGAGCGAGGCACAGGGCAGCGGCGCACGAGGCCGTGGCGCACGGGGCTTCCCCGCCTTCGCGGCACGCCGGGGCGGCCGCGCCCGCGGCCAGTCCTTCTGGGCCGCGCAGTGGACCGAGGCCATGGAAGACGTCTGGCCGGAGGAAGGCCCCCTGAAGAAGGGCCGCTCCTTCGCCCGCACCGGCCGCATCGGCCCGATCACGGTCAGCCCCGGCCGGGTGGCCGCGGAGGTGTACGGCGGCGAGGAGACCTGCACGGCACGGCTGACGCTGACCGTGCTGGACGACGACGAGTGGGACCTGCTCTGGGAGAAGACCGCCGACCGCCCGGCCGAGACCGAGGCGCTGCTGGCCGGCGACCTCCCCGAGGACCTGCTGGAGGCCGTCGAGGACGCCCGGGTGCGCATGCTGCCCGGCTACGGCGACCTCGACGCCGACTGCGACTGCGACGCCCTCGACCACCCCTGCCCGCACGCCACCGCCCTCGCCTACCAGCTGTCCTGGCTGCTGGACACCGACCCCTGGCTGCTGCTCCTGATCCGCGGCCGCGACGCCGAGGAGGCGGTGGAGGAACTCAAGTCGGCTTTGCTGCTGCGGGCGTTGGCCGGCGACGACGAGGAGGACGACGAGCCGTACGACGAGGAGGCCGGGGACGGGACCGCCGGCGGGACGGCCGAGACGCCCGACGACAGCCTTCAGCGCGCGGCCTACGCCCGCCCCGCCGCCGCGCTGCCCGCCCTGCCGCCGCTGCCCGAACCGCCCGCCGCCCCCGAGGAGCCGCTGACCCGCATCGAGGCCGACCCGCTGGACCGGCTGGCCGCGGACGCCGCCCTGCGTGCCCGCGAACTCCTCGCCTACGCCCACGGGTTCGGCGCCGCGCCACCGGAACCGCTCGACGTCTGGCAGGACACGGTGCGTCTGGCGGCCACCCACCCTGACCTGCGTGCGGCGGAGCGGCTCCGCACCGGCTCCGGCCGCCCCGCCGAGGACCTGGATCGGGCCGCCGCCGCGTGGCGCACCGGCGGCCGGGCCGCCCTGGACGTCCTGGAACACCCCTGGACCCCGCCCGAGCAGCAGACCGCGCGCGCCCGCACCGCGCTGGCCACGGCCTGGGAGGCGGAGGAGCTCCCCCCGGTCGACGTCGACGGCAACCATTGGACGCTCACCGGCCGCGGACTCCAGCTCCGCCTGGGCCGCGACGGCCGCTGGTACCCCTACCGCCGCCGCGACGGCCTGTGGTGGCCCGCCGGCCCCCCGTCCGCCGACCCGGCCGAGGCCCTCGCCGACCTGACCGGCCTGGCGGACGACATCTGAGGCGACCCGCCCGGCCCGGGCCCGGCGCGGCGCGCATCGCGCGTGCCGTACCGGGCCCGTCGTCGTGCGAGGACGGGTGCGGTGCGGCTGCCACCGGGCTCCAGCCCTGCCGTCAGCCGTTGCCGAAGCGCAGCGCCGAGTGGTGCTCCTGCGCGAGCCGCCGCAGGGCCAGCAGCGCGGGCTCCAGCAGCACGGTCAGCAGGACGGCCCGCTCTGCCTGCTGGAGCGGGTCGCCCGCGTCCCGCAGCTGGTCGAGGTCGAGCCGCGCCGCCCGGTCGGCGAGTTCGGCGTACGGGACGAGGGAGCGCCAGTCGTAGTCCACCCCGAGCGCCCGCATCGTCTCCAGCGTCTCGGCGACCACCTGCGCGGCGGGCGGGTGCGGGGACGTCTTCCAGCCCATCTCGGCGGTCAGCGCGGCCACGTCCTGGGCGGCGTCACCCGCGGCGGCCCCGGCGCCGGCCGGTTCCGCAGCGTCGTCCCGGCGCGGCGGTCTGCCGGACCGCTCCACGGGCAGCGCGCCGAGCACCAGCCCGAGCAGCAGATGCATGTCGCCCTGCTGTTCGTCCACCGCGGCCAGGACGTCCCTGGTGGCGCTCACGGACAGCCCGCGGACCCCGATCAGGGAGCGGATCAGCCGCAGCCGGCGCACGTGGTCCTCGTCGTACTCGGCCTGGTTGGCGGCGGTGGGCCGGCCCGCGGGCAGCAGACCGTCCCGTAGGTAGTACTTGATCGTGGGGATGGAGACCCCGCTGCGGCGGCTCAGCTCGGAGATGCGCATCGGTCCGCTTCCTGCTCGTCCTGTTTTCCATGGTCCGTCGAATAACGGCTAGTGCCACTATCCATAACCGCCTACGATGGATAGTGCCACTCACCACTCCAGAAGGCGAGACCACGGTGCCCACACTTCCCTGGACCGTCCCGAACCCGCCCCCGCCGCACGGCACGGCGTACGTCATGGCGTCCCGCTTCGAAGTGCGGACGCTCAAGGACGTCCCCCGCTTCTTCCTCCGCTCCCTCGCGGCCTGGAAACAGGTCCGCTCGGCCCCCGGCGCCTACGGCGCCTCACTGATCGCCCAGCCCGCCCGGCGCGTCTTCTACACGCTGTCCGCCTGGCAGGACCGCGACGCCCTCTACGCCTACGCCAGGACCGAACCGCACCGCGGCATCATGACGTCGCTGCGCTCCACGATGCGCACCTCCACGTTCACCTTCTGGGAAGTCGACACCACCAAACTGCCCATCACCTGGGACGACGCCAGGCGCCGCCTGGCGGAACGGGCGCGCACCGACGCGGCGGGCGACGCCTGAGCCGTGACACGACCTCCGGCCCGGGGCACCCCCGTCCCCGGGCCGGACCCCCTTCCCGAAGGCCGAACCGAGCTCCGTCTCCCCGAGGAGTCCTCTTGAGCACCGCACCGCACCGCTCAGCGCGGCCGAACGCCGCCGTCCGCCCCTGTGGCTGTCGATCGTCGCGTGCAGCGTCCCCATGTTCATGGTCGCCCTCGACAACCTGGTCGTCTCCACGGCACTGCGCACCTTCGCCGCCGAGTTCCAGGCCGACACCACCGACCTGCAGTGGTTCGTCAACGCCTACGTCCTCAGCTTCGCCTGCCTGCTGCTGACCGGCGCCGCCCTCGGCGACCGCTTCGGCAGGCGACGCCTGTTCGTCCTCGGCATCGCCGCCTTCACCCTCGCCTCCCTCCCTGCGCTTTCGCCGACATCAGCGGCGAGCTCATCGCCGGCCGGGCCGCCCAGGGCGTCGGCGCCGCGGCCGTGATGCCCCTGTCCCTGACACTGCTGGCGCAGGCGGTGCCCGACCGGCTACGCAGCCTGGCCCTCGGACTGTGGTCTGCCGTCAGCGGCCCGGCCGTCGCCCTCGGACCGGTCGTGGGCGGCGCGGTCGCCGACGGCCTCGGCCGGCAGTGGATCTTCTGGATCAACGTGCCCGTCGCGGCCATGGACTGCGCCCCCCGCCTTTTGGCAGACCGCCCAATTCCGGCTAGAGTGGGTGTAGTCAAATTTGAACAGTCGGATCACCTCACCGGGAGCCCGTGTGACCCTGCCCCAGATCGGCTACACCCCCACCGTCGAGGACCGCGCGAGCCTCGACGCCTGGTTCGAGCACTACGACGCGCTGTGCACCGAGCGCGACGTCGAACGCATGGCGGACCAGGCGGTGTTCCCGCTCAACGTGATCAGCGACGACTCGGCGGGCAACGGCAGGTCCGCCCAGTGGGACCGCCGCCGGTTCGTCGAGACCATGGCCCACGTCATGGGTGACGGCAGCCAGCAGGTCACCTTCCGCAACACCCGCACCCCGGTCTTCCTCTCCGCCTCCCTGGCGGTCGTTTTCACCCACTCCACCGTCACCGCGGGCGACCAGGCCTACGAGACCGACTACGCCGACGTCCTCGTCCGCAAGGACGGCGCCTGGGCCTTCCAGACCATGATCCAGGGCGGCTGGGGCGACAACCTCTGACCGCCCGGCGCAGTCGCGCGGCAGGCTGCGTAACTGGCGTGCTGCGCGGCTGTGTTCGAACCG
>BNBX01000015.1:0-116340 GCA_014656175.1 Streptomyces werraensis | reverse complement strand
CCCGGCCCGCACGGGCCGGGTCGCCTTCTGGGACCCCGTCGGCGGCACCCCGCCCGCCTCGCCGGGCGGCGAGCCCGGCGAGGCGGACCTCGTGGTCCCCGACGAGGACGGCTTCACCGTCCGGACCGTGCCGGTCCTGCGCCTGACCCCCGCCCGCGCCCTGCCCGTCCTCCTCCACGCCCGCCGCACGACCACCACCGCGCCCGCGACCGCCGCGCCGCCCGCGTCCGCGGCACCAGCCACCACCGCTGCCGCCGCGCCGGCCACGGCCACCACCTCCGCGCCCGCCACCACCGCCCCCGCATCCGCCCTCTCCGAGACCCTCGCCGACCTGACCGGCCCGGTGGACGACGACGAACTGCGCTGAAACGGTACGGCGGTTGCAGGAGTGGGGCGCTCACATCGCCCTACAACCTTCCAGGGTCGTGGTTGATCTTGGTGTGTGACCGGCCGGCCGCGCGGGCGCGCCACGCGCCCCTCAGGCCGTGACCGGCGCACAGTTCCTCGACCCGAAGGATGCGTACCGATGCAGATACGGCACCTCGTCCGCGGAGCGGCCGCCTCCCTGGCGCTCGCCTCCACCCTGCTGGCCGCCGGCGGAGCCACCGCAGCGCCCACGTCCTCGAACTGGGAGATCTCCCTGTCCGGCGAGAGCCCGGCCGGCAGCCTGAGGTCCGTCTCCGCCGTGGACGACGACCTGGCCTGGGCGGTGGGGAGCAAGGACGGCCAGGGCGTCATCGTGCGCTGGGACGGGACGCGTTGGAGCAAGGACCCCGCGCCGGGGCTTCCCGACGTGTGGGAGTGGTCGTCTGTGACCGCCGTCGCGGCCGACGACGTCTGGGCCTACGGCACGGTGCGCCGGGACCAGAGACTCGTGCACTTCGACGGCACACGCTGGACCGCAGTCCCCACGGTGGGCCCCGTCGACGACTCCTTCCCCGAGGTGCCGCTCGACGCCGTGCCCGGACGCCTCTTCAAGGGCGGTGACGCCCTCTACACCTACGCCGACGGCGCCTGGCAGACGTTCGCCCTGCCGGAACAGGTGCACATCCGCGACATCGACGCCCTCGCCGCGGACGACGCGTACGCCACCGGCATGAGGTACCCGGTCGACGGAGGCCACCCGGTGACCTACCACTGGGACGGCACCACGTGGACGCTTCTGGAGGAGGTACCGGTGCGTGCCGGTACGGACACCGCGAAGATCGCGGCCGAGTCGACGGACAGCGTCTACGTTGCGGGCTGGGCCGACGACGACGCCCGCCCGCCGATCCCGTCCGTCGCCCACTGGAACGGCGCCGAGTGGCGGGACGTCACCGGTGACCTGTCCGCTCTCTACGTCCACGCGATCGCCCCCGACGGCCGCGGCGGACTGTGGGTCACCGGCAGTGACCAGACCGAACCGACCTCCTCGGGCCCGGTGTTCTGGCACTACGACGGCACCGCGTGGACCAAGCAGGACGGGGCGACGGCTCCCGACGGCGACGCGCGGTGGCCGTCCTACACCTTCTACGACCTGGCCCCGGCGGACGACGCCGGCTCCTTCTGGGCGGTGGGCCACTACACCACGCCCCTGGACCCGCGCGGCGACCAGGACGTACACGGTCTGATCGAACGCTCGACGCCTTCGCCCGCCAGCTGACCCGCCCGGGCCCCTGCCGCACGGCAGGGGCCCGGACCGTGCGCCGTCAGCCCGCCCGGACGCCCGCGACTCCCGCCTCCCGCCGCGGCAGATGCAGCCGTTCGCCCTCGAACCGCGCCCGGAGCGAACGGTCGTGGGTGACCAGCACGATCGCCCCCGGGTATCCGCTCAGCGCCTCCTCCAGTTGCTCGACCAGCGCCGGCGACAGGTGGTTCGTCGGCTCGTCGAGCAACAGGAGATCGGCGGGTTCCGTGACCAGCCGGGCCAGATCCACCCGCCGGCGCTGCCCGTAGGACAGCTCGCCCACGCGCAGGCGCAGGTCCGCGGGGCGGAAGAGGCCGAGGGCGAGCAGGGCGTCGGCGTGTTCGTCGGGGGAGCCCACGCGGCCCAGCCCGAACGCCTCGGCCAGCGTCAGGCCGGGCGGCCACGGCGTCTCGTCCTGCCGCAGGTGCCCCACCCGGCCGGGCACCCGCACCGTGCCCTGGTCCGGCCGCAGTTCACCGGCGAGCACCTTCAGCAGCGTGGTCTTGCCCGCTCCGTTCGGACCGGTGACGAGAAGCCTCCCGCCGCGGCCGAGGGTGAGCGAACCCAGCCGCAGACGGTCACCCACCCGCACGTCCGACAGGTGCGCGGCGGGCAGGTCCTCCGGAACGGCTCCGGCGCCGGCCTCCGGGACGGTCCCGGGCGCCGCCAAGCGGGGCGTGAAGGCCAGCGGCTCGGGCGGCGGCGCCACCGCCTCGGCGGTCAGCCGCTGGACCCGCTCACGGGCATTGCGGATGCGGGCCATCGCACCGTGCGCCCGGCCGCGCGCCCGGAAACCGCCGTGGCCGAAGTTGGCCAGCGGCGCCTTGCGCGGGATGACGCCGAGGCGGGCGGCGTGACCGGCGGCCAGCCGCTCGTTGCGGGCCAGCTCCGAGCGCCACTCCTCGTACTCCTGGATCCGGCGGCGCCGTTCGGCCGCCTTCGCGGTGCGGTAACCGTCGTAGCCGTCGCCGTAACGGGTGACCTTCCCCTCCTCGGCCTCCAGGATCGTGGTGGTCAGGCGCTCCAGGAAGACACGGTCGTGGGTGACCGCGAGCACCGTGCCGCGGTGCGCCCGCAGCTGCGCCTCCAGCCACTCGACCGCCCGGTCGTCGAGGTCGTTGGTCGGCTCGTCCAGGAGCAGCAGCTCCGGCCGGCCGGCCAGGACACCGGCGAGGGCGAGCCGGGAGCGCTCACCGCCGGAGAGGGTGCCGAGCGGGCGTTCGCGGCGCAGCCCCGGCAGGCCGAGGTGGTGCAGCGCGATGTCCACCCGGTGGTCGGCGTCGTACCCCTCCCGGGCTTCGTAGCGGGCGAGGAGCTCCTCGTACGCGGCGAGCGCCGCCGGGTCGCCGCCGTCCTCGAGCGCCCGCCCGGCCCGGTGCAGCCCGGCCTCCAGGGCACGCAGGTCCGCGAGGGCCAGGTCGACGGCGTCCTGGACGGTGGCGGACGGCGGCAGGGGGACCGACTGGGGCAGATATCCGACACCGCCGGCGGTGGCCACGGTCACCTCCCCGCTGTCGGGGCGCTCCTGACCGGCGATCAGCCGCAGCAGCGTGGACTTGCCGGCGCCGTTGTCGCCGATCAGCCCGGCCTTCTCGCCGGGTTTGAGGGTGAAGGAGACGTCGTCCAGAACGGTACGGCCCGGATAGCCCTTGGTGACGTTGCGCAGGGTGAGTTGTGCGGTGTGCAAGATCGGTTCCCTCCCGGCCGAACAGGTCGACAGCCCGGGCCTGACAAGGTGATGGACGGCTGCGCGGCGAGGCGCCACGACGGCGGAGCACGGCTCTACGCGGTCGGCGCCGGCGATCTCACAGGGAACCCATGTGCAGGACACTACGCCACATCCGCCACCGAGGCAAGACGATACGTCTCGCCTCGCTGGCGGGGCGGGGGTGGACGCCGGCGCCGGCGCCCTCCGCGCGGCGGGGGAGAGGCGCCGGTACCCGCTCGGTCCGCACCGGCCGCCCGATCCCACAGCCCGGCCGCCGAGCCGCGACCGCACGCCTGTGGGAGCTGTCCGTCGCGCCCACCGGCACCCCCCTCCCTGCCGCCCGGCCGGCCCCGACAGCCCCCGCCACCGATCACCGAACACCCCCTCCCGGCCGCGCGGACGGACCCGGACGCCCGCGCGGCCGACCGCTCTTCACACCGCGAACCGATGCGTCCCCGAACCCACGCGGAACACCTGGCACCCGTCCTCGTGCCGCAGCAGGGCCGCACCCGTGTGCTCGACCCGGTCCGTCGCCGACGCCGGGATCCACACCTGCGCGGTGGTGTTCACCGGCACCGAGCACGTCAGCTCGAAGCGTCCGCCCCGCCGCCTCCACCGGGTGGACACCGGCCCCCGCACCGAGCTGAGCGTCGCCCGCGCCTCGTCGATGCCGCCGCCCGGACGCGGCCGGACGACGACCTCGCGGTAACCCGGCCGGCCCGGCGCGATCCCCGCGATGTGCGCATACATCCACTCGCCCACCGAGCCGTAGGCGTAGTGGTTGAAGGAGTTCATGCCCGGATCCTGGAAGGTGCCGTCGGGCCGCAGCGAATCCCACCGCTCCCACATCGTCGTCGCGCCGCGCTCGATCTGGTAGCCCCAGCTCGGGAAGGTGCGCCGGGTGAGCAGCCGGTAGGCGACGTCGGTGTGCCCGGTGTCGGTGAGCACGGGAAGCAGCCTCGGTGTGCCCAGGAACCCGGTCGACAGATGCCAGTCGCGGGCCTCGATGAGCGCCACCAGCCGGCCCGCCGCCGCATCCCTGAGCGCGTCGGGCACGAGCCCCATGGACAGGGCGAGGACGTACGCGGTCTGCGTGTCCCCCTTCACCCGGCCTGCGGCGTCGACGTACGCCCGCCGGAAGGCGTCCCGCACCCGCCCGGACAGGTCCTCGTAGGGCGCCGGGTCCCGGCCGAGCTCGCGCGCCATCCGCCCGGCGAGGTCCGCGACGTGCGCGAAGTAGGCGGTGGCGATGACGTCCTTGGGGGTCTCGTCGTCGACGTTCAGCCAGTCGCCGAAGCCGTCCGCCGGCCGCAGCAGACCGTCGCTGTGCTTCTCCAGGTAGCCCAGCCACGCCACCACCGACGGCCACGCCTCCTCCAGCACCCGCACGTCCCCGTACGCCTGGTACAGCGCCCAGGGCACGGTGACGCCCGCGTCGCCCCAGCCCGCAGCCCCGTCACCGAGACGCCCGACGTCGGGCGCCACGTGCGTGAAGGAGCCCTCCGCCGTCTGCGCGTCGCGCAGGTCGGTGAGCCACTTCGCCAGGAAGCGCGCCGACTCCATCGTGTACGCGGCGGTCGGCGCGAAGACGTTGATGTCACCGGTCCAGCCGAGGCGTTCGTCCCGGGCCGGGGTGTCGGTCGGCACGGACAGGAAGTTCCCCCGCTGCCCCCAGGTGATGTTGCTGTGGAGCCGGTTCAGCATCGGCGAGTCGGTGGCGAACGTGAGCGTCGCGGGCGCGTCGGTGTGCATCACCCGCCCGGTGACCGCCCGCGCGGTCGGCGTGCCGGGAAAGCCGGTGACCTCGACGTAGCGGAAGCCGTGGAAGGTGAAACGCGGCTCGTACGTCTCGCTGCCGCCGCCCTTCAGAACGTACGTGTCGGTCGCCTTCGCGGTGCGGAGGTTCGCCGTGTAGAGGGTGCCGTCCGGGTTGAGGACCTCGGCGTGCCGCAGCCGCACCACCGTGCCCGCCCGGCCCCGCACCCGCAGCCGCACGGAACCGACCATGTTGCGGCCCAGGTCGAAGACGAACACCCCGGGCCTCGGCTCGCTGACACCCACCGGCGTCAGCTCCTCGGTGACCCGCACCGGCGCGTCGACCTGCGCCACCACCCGCTCCGGCACCACCCCGTCCGCCTCACCCGCGCGCAGCCATCCCGCGTCGTCGAACCCCGGCAAGGCCCAGCCGGGAGTCTCCTTGCGGGCGTCGTACGTCTCGCCGTCCAGCAGGTCGGCCGCGACGACCGGCCCCGACGAGGCGGACCAGTCCGTGTCCGACACGACGCGCTGCACCGTCCCGTCGGCGTAGTCGACCTCCAACTGCGCCAGCAGCGCCGGGCGCCGACCGTACTGGTGCGGGCCGAACATGCCGACGTTGCCCGCGTACCAGCCCGGCGCGAGATGCACCCCGAGAGCGTTCCCGCCGCCGGAACGCACCAACTCCGTGACGTCGTGCGTCTGGTACTGCACCCGCGTGCGGTAGTCCGTCCACCCGGGGGCGAGCTGGTCGCGGCCCACGCGGACACCGTTGAGATGCGCCTCGTAGAGCCCGAGCGCGGTGACGTACAGCCGCGCCCGCCGCACCTTCGCCCGCCGCAGGGAGAACTCACGGCGCAGCCGGGCCACCGCGTGCGGGGCGGGCGTGACCGTCCCCCACGGGCCCGCCCCCCACGGTGCCGCCTCCCGCGCGGCCGCCCATCCGGAGTCGTCGAAACCGGCGCCGCGCCACTCACCGGCCGGCTCCCGGTCGGTGACCCTCCAGGCGGCGTCCGTCACGATCCGCCGCTCGCCGAGGGCCGTCCGCACGACGAGGACGGCGAGCAGACCGGCCGGCCCCTCGGTGCCGTTGACCGCCTCGACCGCGATCACGTTGCTCCCGGACGTCACCTGCTCCAGGACGTCCACGACGGCGGGCCGCCGCCAGTCCTGGTTGTCCGTGGCCAGGTCGGTGCGGGCCACCTCGCGGCCGTTGACGGACACGGAGTAGGCGTTGTCCGCGGTGATCACCAGCGTGGCCGAGACGACCGCCGGGGGCAGGTCGGCGGTGCGCCGGAACCAGCGGGTGGCGGCCGGGGCGCTGCTCGCCGGGTCGCCCTCGGGGAACCAGATCCAGTGACCGCCCTCGAAGGACGGCGCGTCGGTCAGTTCGGCGGGGGCGGAGATCCACCGTGCGGCCCACTGCCCGGCGCCCATCAGGCCGGTCTCCCACCAGTCGGGCTCGCTCCACCTGGAGACCCGGCCCTGGCCGTCCCAGACCCGCACGGTCCAGAAGTACCGTGTCCTCGGCCGCAGTTCGGGCCCCTCGTACGGCACGAGGACCGACTCCTCGGACGCCACCCGGCCGCTGTCCCAGACGTCGGGCCGTGCCAGTGCGGAGGCACTGGTGGCCACCCGCAGCTGGTAGGCGCTCTGCCGCAGTCCCGGCTCGTCGGAGGCCATGGGCCAGCTGAACCGCGGACGCGGCTCGTCCAGGCCCAGTGGATGCCGGGCGTACTCGACGGTGGGGGAGGTGATCTCCACGGGCGCGGCCCGGCCGCCCGCCCGGGCGGTGGTGGGGGACACGGGCACGGCCTGCGCCTGCCCGGCTCCGGAGGCCGCGGCGGCCATCACGGCCGCCGTGCTCGCCAGGACGTTTCTGCGACTGATCACTACGCCACCTCGCACGGTAGGAATTGAATCGTTTCACATGCGGTGAGCGTGGCCACCGTAGAGGCGTGGGCGGGTGGGGTCAATGAGGAGGACGCGGCGAAAAGGACGGGCGGAGGCGGGTAAGCGCTTGCCGAGTGCGGGTGTTGAGGGAAGTGGCGTCCGCGCGGCGTGAGGGGGAGGCGTGGGGAGACGCCGTCGGCCGGGAGGTCGGCAGGCGGCCCGGGGCGGGAACCGGTGGACGGATTTGAACGGTTTCAATCAGTCCGGAAGGCACCGCCGGCGGCCGCTCGACCCGAGTCGCGGCCGGTCCCGCGCGGCCGGTTCCGGTCACCGCCCACGCGGTCGGCGGGCGACGCCGGCCGAGTGCGGAGGACCGGACCCGGCATCCGGCCGGAGCCCGGGGGCGCCGGCCGGATGCCGCATCACGCGGGAGGTCACCGCGCGTCGGCGGCGGCGAAGTCGGGCAGTTCGGTGGAGACGAGGTCGTGCACGGCGCCGTCGAGGAGCCGGGAGGTCTCGGCGGAGCGGGGGAGCATGGTGTCCTCGTAGGCGCGGACGGCCTGCCCGACGGTGTCGTGGCGGGCGAGGGCGAGGGCGAGTTCGCAGGCGTCGAGCAGGGCGAGATTGACGCCGACGCCGAGCGGCGGCATGAGGTGGGCGGCGTCCCCGAGGAGGGTGACGGAAGGGCTGTGCCGCCAGGTGTGGCCGGCGGGCAGGGCGTGGATGGGGCGGTCGATGTAGGGGCCGTCGTTGTCGCCGATCAGCCGCCGCATACGGGGTGACCAGTCGCGGAAGCGTTCCAGCAGCAGGGCACGGACCTGGTCGGTGTCGCGCGGGTCGAGGCCGGCGGCGGTGATCCAGTCGGCGGGGGCGCGCTGGATGATGTGGACGCGGATGTGGTCGCCGCCGTTGCGCTGCGCGAACAGGCCGCGCTCGCCGTCGGCGGCCGCGGCGCTGCCCTGTCCCACGAGGTCGGCGACAGCGGGGTGGCGCGTGGTGACGTCGTGGAACCACGCCTCCAGGAAGCTGACGCCGGTGTAGCGGGGCGTGGCGTCGGAGACGGCGCGGCGGACGGTGGACCAGGCGCCGTCGGCGCCGATCACGAGGTCGCATTCCACGGTGGCGCCGTCGGCGAAGTGCAGCCGCCGCGGGCCGTCGGCGGGCCCGGTGACGGCCCGCAGGGTGTGCCCCCAGCGCACGGTGCCGGCCGGCAGCGATCTCAGCAGCACATCGCGCAGCAGACGGCGGTCGATCTCCGGCTTGAACCGTTCGTCCGGCCCGGGCACATGGTGGAACAGGACCGCGCCGGAGGGATCGAGCTGCCGCATCTCCTGCCCTTCGGGGCGGGCCAGCCGGAAGAACTCCTCCAGCAGCCCGGCCTCCCGCAGGGCGAGCTGGCCGTTGTCGGCGTGCAGGTCGAGGCTGCCGCCCTGGTCGCGCGCGTCGGGTCCCGCGTCACGGTCGTAGACGGTGGCGGTGATGCCGTGCCGGGCCAGGATGCGGGCACAGGCCAGGCCGCCGGGGCCGGCGCCGACGACGGCGATGCGCGGCGGGGGAGTGGGGGACATGAGAGGGCTCCGTTCGTGGGCGGGGCGGCGGCCGGGCAGGGCCTCACGGCTGCCGCGCCCAGAAAAACACAACAACTAAATAAGTGCAACAACTCAACTTTTGAATCCGGTCAACCAAACGGGTAAGGTGCGGGCATGCCCCCGACCACCCCCGCACCCGGCACCACCCCCGCGCCCCCGGGCCGCCGCGAACGCAAAAAGGCCGCCACACGCAAAGCCATCGCCGACGCCGCCCTGCACCTCTTCCTGGAACGTGGCTACGACGCCGTCGGCATCCGCGAGATCGCTGACGCCGCCGACGTGTCCACCACCACGCTGTTCAAGCACTTCCCGGTCAAGGAAGCCCTCGTCTTCGACGAGGACGACGACCAGGAGGAACGCCTGCTAGCCGCCGTCCGCGAACGCCCCCCGGGCACCTCCGTCCCGGCCGCCCTGCGCGAACACGCCCTCAACTCCCGCCTGCTCACCCCCGACGGCGACGACCGCCTCACCGCCTTCCTCGACCTGGTGACCACCACCCCCGCACTGCGCGACTACGGCCAGAACATGTGGCTGCGCCACACAGCCGCCCTGGCTCGCGTCATCGCCGAGGAAACCGGCCGCCCCGCCGACGACCCCGCCTGCCTGGCACTGGCCCACTTCGCCCTCGAAGCCCCGCGCGCCGCATACGGCCACGCCGACCCCCGGGCGGCGGTCATCAGTGCCTTCTACCTGCTGGAGCACGGCTGGGAAACCCTCAGCCAAGACCCCTGAGCGGGTCCGTACCCTCGACCCTCGCCGGGTCCGTTCCGCCGCACATCCGCCGTGGTTCGTGTTCGGCCGCACATCCGCCGTGATTCGTACGCAAAACGTACGCGGTTCGTACGCCCAGGGGATGCTCAGGGGGTAGGATGCGGATTGGGAGGTGTCCGGTGTCCGAGTTGTTCGACGCGGTGGACGCGCTGGTCGCGTCACGGGCCGCGCTACCACCACCGGCCGAGCGGAAGCGACTGCGGACCGCGCACGGCCTGACCATCGAGGAAGTGGCCGCAGCGCTGAAGGTACGCCGGGCCACGGTCTCCGGCTGGGAGGCGGGCAAAACAGAACCCCGCCCGCCGGAGCGCGACGCCTACGCCCGGCTGCTGAACCAGCTCGCGGAGCTCTACCCCGCACCGCCGGCGCCCGCTCCTCCCGTGGCGACGCCGGCCACCGGGCCTGCCCCGGCCGCCGAGCCCTCCACCCCCGAGCCCTCCACCTCCACCCCCGCTCCCTCTCCCGTCACGCCCCAGCCACCCCCTGCCCCTGCCCCTGCCCGTGCCGCGGACGAGACACCCGCCCGCACGGCCGACGGACAACCCACCCCGCGAAAGACGACCCCGGTCCCGGCGAAGACCTCTGAGCCGGCAGCGCCCCGAGACGCGCGCTTCGAGAACGGACCCCTGGCGGTCGTCGACGCCGAGGACGGGAAGGTGTCGGCCTACTGCGTGGGCGGCCAGATCCTGGACGTGCCCGCCACGTCCCTGCCGTCCCTGGTGGAGTGGACCCTGTCGAAGGCGAGGCTGGGGCAGTCGAAGCTCTCCGGCCCGGGCCGCCCTGCCGACCCGCTGCTGGTCCTCACCGAAGCCGCCCTGGAACACTTCGGCCTGCCCACCGCGCTCACGGACGAGGAAAAACGGGCGGGCCGCATCCCCGACGGCCACACCACCGTCAGACAACTTGCACGCGCCGACTGGAAACTCACCCAGCGGGGCCTGGGCCCCTGGGCGCGGATCTACCGCCCCGCCCAGGGGTCGGAGCGCCAGTGCGTGCAACTGTGCATCCCCGCCTGGCACGCACTGGACACCCGCCACTGGGGCCACGCCGCCCAGCTCCCCCCGGCGGAACTCGCCCGCGTCCTGGGCGTGTACGCCACCCGCGTGATGACACCCCGCGGCTCCACCGCCGTCACCGGCCTGGAACTGATGACGGCGCTGCACCCGCCGACCCGCGCGTCCGAGCCCGACGCGGCCGGTCGGCGGCACCCGGAGCACAACCCGGGCTCACTGGGCGCCCAGCCGGTCGACCCCGCACCGTGCGAGGCCCCCGACGGCCACCCCGTCCTGGCCCACCTTCCCCGCTTCCACGTCCGCGGACCGGACGAGAAACTCTTCGAAGAGGCCTACGACTGGGCACGGCCCATGACGGACGAGGAATGCACCCTGCACCACCTCGTCGGCATCGACGTCAACATGGCCTTCGCCGCCGGCGCCAACGGCCTGAGCGTCGGCCTCGACGCACCCACCCATGTCACGAACCCGGAGTTCGACCCCAAGCTGCCCGGCTCCTGGCTGGTCGACCTCTCCCACGTCGACCTGTCACGGGTGAGACTCGGCAAGGAATGGGTGAACCTGGACGGAGACCTGCTGCCCTCCCCGTTCACCCCCAAGGGCGACCGCCCCCAGGGCCCCGCCTGGTACGCGACTCCCACCGTCGCCTACGCGACGGAACTCGGCTACGACGTACAGCCCATGGAGGCCTGGCTCCGCCACCACCACGGCCGCTACCTCGACAACTGGTACAAACGCCTGCGCGACGCCTACCTCACGACCATGGCAGACCTCGGCGTCCACACCGACCTGCCCCCAGCCGAGTTCCTCACCGCGATGGACAGCTACACAGACCGTGACCCCGACCTGGGATTGGTCGTCTCAGCCATCAAGGCAACAGTCAAGGGCGGACTCGGCAAACTCCGCGAACGCCCCCGCGGAGAAGGCTGGCGCCCCGGCCAGCCATGGCGCGCCCTGTCCCGCCCCACCTGGCGCCCCGACATCCGCGCCGCGGTCATCTCTCGCACCCGCATCAACCTGCACCGCAAAATCGTCAAACACGCGGCGTACACGGGACAGTACCCGGTGGCGGTGCTGTCGGACTGCGTCGTCTACGCATCCCCCGGCCCCTCTCCGCTGGACTTCCTGCCCTACCGCGACGACAAACCGCTCCCCGGGGGCTTCAAACTGGGCGTCAACCCAGGCCTGGTGAAACACGAGGGCACCCAGACCGTCCTGTGGGGAGAGGAAGTCCGTGAACGCTTCGACGCACCGGACCTGAACCTGGCCCGGTACATCAAGGACGGCACCGTCACCGACACCGACACCGGCGAGTGAGGCAGAGCAGGAATGAGCGTGATCGGCGACGGCCTGGAGGCGGCGGTCCACAAAGCGTTCACCCGCCCCGCCCCGAAAACCGCACCCGCACAGATGCGTTACCTGGTCAGAAAACTGAAAGGCACCAAAGCGGTCGCCCAACTGCTGCGCGTCTCACAACGCACCGTCGAACGCTACGTGAAGAACCAGATCAAGAAACCCCGCCCCGAACTGGCCGCCCGCCTCGAACGCGAAGTGAAAAAGCGCTGGCAGCCCCAGATCCGCGCCCAGGCCCGGAAGCGGGCGGCGACGAGCGACGGCATCGTCATCGACACCCGCGCCCGCCTCGGCTACACCGCACCCATCGGCTCCACGGACGAGTCCCGCATCCGACACCTGACCGTCGCCCTGCCCCCGCACCACGCGGCACGCCTCTTCGACGCCCAGGAAGCCGGCGCCGACGACCGCCAACTCCAGCAGATCACCGCCGACGCACTCCGCGAGGTGTACTTCCAGGACGGCGGCCGCCGCGCCGGCACCCTGGAAGAAGTCCGCTTCACGGACATCGAACACGTGGAGTTCGAGCTGTAGTCGGCGGTATCAGCCCCGGCTCACAGGCCTGCCGCTCCCTTGGACCGGGCGATACCTTTGCGTTCCTGGACGCCGATCTCCGACTGGAGGAGCAGGTGGGGGCAGGGACCGACGGTCGGGTGATTCGCAAGTACCGCCTTCGAGCGGCACAGTTGGTGTTCATCACTTGCACCCTCGGGCTGCCGGGCATCCCCTTGGCGCGATGGACCGTGTTGGAGGAGGACCTGCCCCCGACTTTCAGGGCGAGCATGCTCGTGCTGCTGGGCACGGTGTATCTCGGCATCATTTGGTTCCACCGCGCGGCGACCATCGTGTACCGGGACCACCTCGCAGTACGCCAGCTGTTCCGGACCCGCAGGACGGTGTGGTCCGACGTGTTGAGCATCGAGAGCGGTAACGGTTCGGCTTCGCCTAGGACGATGCTGCTCGACCGAGAGGGCCGGCTGTTCGCACTGCCGGGGGGCGTGGGGGCACAACCTCACGAGGTACGAGCCATAGAAGACCGATGGGTGCGGTCCCGTGGCGAGGGCTGGACTCCCCCGGCCGACGCCTTCGTGCTGGCGGCTCGCCACCGTGCTTCAGCGCGCGAATCTGCGATGGTGCGGGCCATTCTTCTGACCGTAGGGTCGTTCCTCGTGCTGCTGGTGTCCGGGCTCGTTCTTGAGTCCGGGTCGGAATGGGACGGTGACGAGCTCCCATGGCTGTTCCAGGCGATCGGCTTCATACCGGTCGTGGTGTTCGTCGCCGTCTATCAGGTCGCTGTCCGCCTTCTCCTCCGCCGGCGCACGGCCCACATACCTTGACCCGGGATCAGCGCCTGTCTCCCCGGACCCTGCCATGAGCTCATGGACCGCCGCGGAGAACCACACTCAGTGAGGCGGCCTCTTGTCCGGCCGGCGTCACCGCGGTGGGTGACCGGCGGAGGCGGAAGGCGAGTTCGCCGGTGGTCCGGTTGCGGCGGACCAGCAGCCCTCACCGCCAACAACGGCACCATTAGGCACTTACGAGAAGTAAGTAGCTAACGACCGCTTTGGCGGGTGGGGGAAAGCGGAGCCAGTGTGGACGCAGGCTCCCCGCGAGCCGCCCGACCTGATCATCCGTACAGACCTGGAAGCACACATGGCTACCCTGCTGCACATCGACTCCTCCCTGAACCCCGGCACCACCTCGAAGTCCCGCACCGTGGCGATGAGGTTCTGCGACGCGTGGCGGGAGCAGCACCCCGACGGAGAGGTCATCCACCGTGACCTTGCTGCGGACCCCCTGCCGCACCTGGACCAGCACGCTTTCTCCGCAGCGTTCGTGGACGCCGAGGCACGTACTCCGGAACAGGCCACGGCGATGGCCCGCCGTGTCCGGCTGATCGAGGAACTCGAGCGGGCCGACGCAGTGCTCCTGGGCGCGCCGATGTACAACTTCACGATCCCCTCGACCCTCAAGGCGTGGATCGACCACGTCCTCATGGTCGGGCGCACCACCGGAGACACCTCCAGCGTCAAGGGCCTGCCGGTGACCGTGATCGCCAGCCGCGGCGGGTCGTATGCGCCGGGCACGCCCAGGGCAGCGTCCGAGTACGTGCAGAACTACCTACGGTCGATCCTCAACGAGTACATGGGCCTCGAACTGGACTTCATCGTCCCGGAACTGACGGCCGCGTACTCCAACCCGGACATGGCCGAACTCATCCCGCTGGCGGAGAAGTCCTGGGCACGCGCCCTGGACGACGCCGTCCTCAAGGGCAAGGAGACCGCCCGGCGCGTCACCGCCGCCTGATCCCTCCCGCCGCATACCGCGCCGGTCCCCTCCCCACTGGGCAGTGCGGCCCGTGCTCGCCCGGCCGCTGCAGACGGCCGCACGGCGCCCGGGCCGCGGCCCGGTATCGGAGGGCCCGAGCCGGCGCCCCGTCCTGTGGACCAAGAAGGCCGGCCGCAGCTTCCCATGAGGGCGGGGGAGGGGTCATGCCGGTGGCGGCGTGTCCTGTTCGGTCCAGATGGTTTTGCCGCTGTCGCTGAACCGCGTGCCCCATCGCTGGGTGAGCTGCGCGACGAGGAACAATCCTCGCCCTCCTTCGTCGCCGGTGCGGGCGTAGCGCAGGTGGGGAGCCGTCGTGCTCGCGTCGGACACTTCACAGATCAGCGCCTGGCGATCGCGTATGACGCGCAGACGTACGGGGCCTTCGGCGTGACGGATGGCGTTGGTGACCAACTCACTCACCACCAGTTCGGTGACGAACCCTGCCTCCTCCAGCCCCCAGACGGCCAGTTGACGTTGCACCAGGCTGCGGGCAGTGGCCACGATCGCCGGGTCGCTGGGCAGATCCCACGTGTGCACCTGGTCGTCGTCCAGGCGGCGGGTGCGGGCCAGCAGGAGAATCTCGCCGCTGGGCGTGTGCCCGACGTCGGGGGAGGAAGCCAGGACGGTGTCGCGCAGTTCGTCCAGCGGTGTCCCGGCAGCCGGGCCCATGACGCCCGTAAGCCATTCCGGCGTCCGGTCGTCGCGGGCCGTGGGGGTGCCGGGCCCGAGGGCCGGCGTGTGGAAGGCGATCACACTGCCGTCGGACAGATCGAAATCAGCGCCTACGAAGTGCCGCTCATCAGTGCCGAGGGGCTTGCCGACCAGCATAGGAAGCGTTCTGAACCTCTCCCCGGGCTCCGCGACAGCAGGAGGGACGTGCCCGGCGACGGCCACGGACAGACGGCCGGACACGGGATCGTAGACGCCGTACAGGCAGCGGATCTCCGCGGTAGGGGAGGCGTTCGCGTGCCGGGGGGCGTCGTCCTCGGGGCCGGCCATCTGCGTGACCAAGGTGTCCAGGCGGGCCAGCACCTCATCCGCAGCCAGGTCCAGGCTCGCCAGCGTGTGCACCGCTGCCCCCAGCCGGCCGATGAAGGCCGCCCCAGACAGGCCGGCCTCGGTCGTTTCTCCCAGCACGAAGGCAACGCGGGCTCCGGACACCGGAATGACGTCGAACCAGTGGGCACCTGCGGAGGCGGGAGTGAAGTAGTGGCTTGTCGTGACGGCGCTCTGCCCGGTGGTGCGGCGGCGAAGCATCTGGTGCTGCAGGGCCTGCGCCGCGTTGTGCTCGCGTACATAGCGGCGCGCGTTGTCGATGCTCAGAGCCGCCCTGGAGGCCAGATCGCGGGCCGTGAGGCTGTCGAAGTCGGAAAAGGAGCTGCCCGGCCGAAGACGGTAGAACGTCACGGCCCCCACGACGCTGCCGCGGGCCTTCATCGGGGCTACGAGGCAGGGGACGGGCCGGCTGCCGCTGGTACTCCGGTACAGCGGCTCCCCGTCGTCCGCGGGGATGTGGACCTCGGACCGGTAGGGGGCGTCGACGTGCTCGGTCATGGAGATCGGGTAGGGAAACCTGGGACGGCGTCGCTGCCGGTGGTCACCGCCGCCGTACCGCAAGCCCACGCGGCGCAAGTCGGAGTTGCTTGGATCGGGTTCCTGTCCTGCGAGAACGGGTGCATGGACGTCGACCGTTGCAGCGTCGGCGAAGCGGGGCACTGTGACATCCGCGAGTTGCTGGCCGGTCTCGACCACACTCAGGGACGTGCCGACCACAGCGCTGGCGTCCGCGAGCAGCGCAATGCGTTCCTCCGCGATGCGCTGTTCGGTGATCTCCACCGCTGTGGTGGCCAAGCCCAGCACACGCCCCTGGGCATCCTCCAGCCTGAAGATCGAGTTCGCGAAGACATGCTCATGCTCGGGATCGTCCGGAGGACGGCCCCGCTTGTCGAAGCCCAGCACCGGAATCCCGGACTTCAGGACCTGCCGCATGCGCACTTCGAACTCCTTCGAGTTCGAATACGGCCACACCTCGTGCGGCATCAGACCGAGAGAGCGCGGGCCGAAAACCCCCTGCATGCCCTGCGCCGCCGGATTGAACTGGCGAAGCCGCAGGTCACAGTCGTACACACACAAGCTGGACGGTGCCTGCGTGAACAGAGTCCCGAGCACCGCAGACCCCACCCTGTCACCGTGTTCGCCCGCAGCCACGGGCGTCAGAGTCACGGCCCAGCCGCCGGCGACGTCATCGGCGGGCCGGATACGCACATGACAGGCCTGGGTGCGACCGTCCTTGCCGTGCACCAGAACCGGAGCGGTGGTGTCCGCGTCCTCGCCCGATGCATCGACTCGGGGGGACAAAAGACGGGTGACCGGTTCGCCGCGCATCTCCGAGGCCGTGAAACCGACCAGGGACCGGGCAGCCCCGCTCCACCGGGTGATCGTCCCGTGCTGGTCGACTGTCAACTCGGCTGTCGGAAGCCGCCGCGTCAGCGACTTCTCCGAGTCGTCATGCGGGGTGCTCACCACCATCAGTCCCCTCTGCATCCCCGTCCGTCAGAATCGCAAGGCCGACCACGGGATGCACCCGCGACGACGGCCTGCAGGTGCCGCCGGACACGAGTGCCGACCGGAGCTCTGCCACCCGCACCACAGCGACCCCGGACCTGTTGCGACGACGGTGAACCGGTCACTGCGGTGCGACGTCCTTGTGGATGCGGGCCGCTGAACCCGTGAGCGGCGAACCGCTCCCTCCTCTGTGCGACGCAACCAGCTCAGCGGCAATCGCGACCGCGGTCTCCTCAGGGGTCCGTGCTCCCAGATCGAGGCCGATCGGCGCGCGCAGCCGGGCCAGTTCCTCGTCTGTCACGCCGGCCTGCCGCAAGCGCCGGACGCGGTCTTCGTGGGTGCGGCGCGATCCCATGGCCCCGATGTAGGCCACTGGCAGCCGCAGGGCGTGGGCGAGCAGGGGCACATCGAACTTGGCGTCATGCGTCAGCACGCACAAGACGGTCCGACGGTCGATGCCGGTGCCTTCGAGGTATCGGTGCGGCCAGTCGACGACCACCTCGTCGGCCTCCTGGAAGCGCTGACGGGTGGCGAAGACCGGGCGGGCATCACACACCGTCACGTGGTAGCCGAGGAACTTCCCCAGCCGCACCAGGGCGGCCGCGAAGTCGATGGCGCCGAAAACGATCATGCGTGGTGGCGGGGCACTGACCTCCACAAGCAGGCGCAGGGGCTGGCCGCAGTACGAACCGTCCGCACCCACGGTCATGGTGGACGTGCGTCCGACGTCCAGCAATGCGCGGGCCTCGCCGGCAACTACACGATCCAGTTCGGCATTGCCGTCGAGCGTGCCCTCCATCGAGCCGTCGGCCCGCACGACCAGAACACGGCCGATGTACGGCTCCGGTCCGTCGATCACACGGGCCAAGGCCACAGCTTCGTCAGCACACACTCCCGCCAGGGCTGACGCCAGGAGCCGACGGCTGGGATCAGACCGACGGACGGGGACGGTGACGATGTCGATGACCCCACCACACGTCAAGCCCACAGCAAAGGCGTCCTCGTCGCTGTAGCCGAAACGCTGGACCAGACTGCGCCCCGTGCGCAGGGAGTCCTGGCACGCCTCGTAGACCGCTCCTTCGACGCATCCGCCCGAGACCGAGCCCACGGCCGTTCCGTCGGCGTCGACGGCGAGCGCCGCACCGGGCATGCGCGGCGCGCTGCCGCTCACAGAGACCACGGTGGCGACGGCGAAATCCTGATCAGCTTTGATCCAGCGGTACAGGTGCTCCGCAACATCCAACATCTCCAGCTCCTGAAGTGTGGAATCGGTCCCTATGCACACGCGGTACGAGACGGCCGTGGCGCCACCGAGAACGGCGGGAAAGAACAGGCGGGCGCGCGTGGAACCAGCGTAAGCGGCCGTCCCTTCAGGCGCCCGGGACCACGATGGAGCCGCTGCCCCGAGACGCATCCCGGTGCGCACATGGAAAGGGCCTCGGACCACCAGGCCTTTCGGCGTGCTCACCGAAACGGAATGCCACCGGCATCGATGCCGGCGGCACCGGCGCAAGGGTTTGACCGTCACGCCGCCCGGCTCGGAACACCCCACCTGACGAGTCGAGAACACAGAGGTACCGGTTCCCACTTCTTGATCAATGCCGCGTTTTGCCACGAATGGCGGACCTTTGTGCCCGGTTTTAGCATCGACCAGAAACCACTCCGGTTGCCAAGGCGCGCTCCTGCTCTAAACACGAACCTCATGAATCGAGGCGCTATGAAGCATGCCGACACGCCGACGCGCCCCAGCGAAGCGACATCACAGATCCCGGACGTAGAAGTCACACTCAGCGTCAATGGGGATGCGTACCGCATGCGGTTCGACTCGCGTGTGACGCTCCTGGACGCCCTGCGCGACCACCTGGGACTTACCGGCGCGAAGAAGGGCTGCGATCAAGGCGCATGCGGCGCCTGTACCGTTCTGGTCGACGGGAAACGCATCGTCTCCTGCCTCGCTCTGGCTGCTCAGTACGACGGCCACGAGATCACCACGGTGGAAGGGCTCACCGACAACGGCGAGCCGCATCCCTTGCAGAAGGCGTTCGCCCGGCACGACGCATTCCAGTGCGGCTACTGCACCCCGGGACAGATCATGTCCGCGGTCTCCCTGGAAGCCGAGGGACGCGCAGGCACGGACGCGGACATCTGCGAGTTCATGAGCGGAAACATCTGCCGCTGCGGGGCCTATCCGAATATCCGCGCAGCGATCCGCGACGTCGTTTCGGAGGGCAACGATGCGTCCGTTTGAGTATGTCCGGCCCGCCGAGACCGAGCAGGCGGTGGCAGCCGTCACCGCAGACCCCCGCACGTCGTTCCTGGCCGGCGGCACCACTCAGCTCGACCTCATGAAGGACGGCGTCCTCGAGCCCGAGCGGCTGGTCGACATCACCAGGCTGCCCCTCAAAGGCATCATGCACGCCGACTCGACGGTGCACGTCGGCGCACTGACGACGATGGAGGAACTCGCCGCGGACCCGCTGCTGCGCGAACGGCTTCCCTTCGTACGTGAGGCGCTCCTGCTCGGGGCGTCCACGCAACTGCGCAACATGGCCACGATCGGCGGCAACCTGCTGCAGCGGGCACGGTGCCGGTACTTCCGCGACCCGACCGTCGCGGCGTGCAACAAGCGCGATCCCGGCTCCGGATGCGCCGCCATTCACGGCATCCAGCGCATGCATGCGATCTTGGGAACGAGTGACCAGTGCATCGCCCTGCACGCATCGGACGTAGCCGTACCCTTCGTGGCGCTGGACGTCGTCGTCCACATCCAGGGCGCGGACGGGCCGCGCGCCGTCCCGCTGACTCAGTTCTACCGTGAGCCCGGCACGACACCCCACATCGAGAACGTGCTGAACCACGGCGAACTGATCACGGAAGTCGAGATCCCCCTTCTTCCCGAGGGAGCGCGCTCGCACTACATGAAGGTCCGCGACCGCGTGTCCTACGAGTTCGCTCTCACCTCCGCCGGCGTGGCCCTGCGGATGGAGGGCGACACCATCCGTGAAGCACGGATCGGCCTGGGCGGAGTGGGAACCGTTCCCTGGCGGGCCTGGAGCGCCGAGGACGTGCTGCGCGACGCCACGGCCAGTGACGAGAACTTCCGGACTGCCGCGGAAGCGGCTCTGGAGGGCGCCCGGACACTGCCCGGTACTGCGTTCAAGGTGGAGCTGGCCAAGCGCACCCTGGTGCGCACGCTCGAGACCGTCGCGGGAGCCTCGTCATGACCACTCTGGAAGACCCGACGCGCACGGTCATCGGTGAAGGCGTCGACCGCGTCGATGCCCCCCTGAAGACCACCGGGGCCGCGCACTACCCCAATGACTACATCTACCCGGGCATGGTGCACGCGGCCCTGGTGGGCAGCACGATCGCCGCAGGGCGCATCCGCAGCATCGACGCCTCCGAAGCGCAGCATGCTCCTGGCGTCCTCACGGTGATCACCCACCTGACCGCACCCCAGCTGGAACGCGGACCGATGACCTTGCTCGGCCCCTCTCCGCCGGCTCCCATGCAGGACGACCGCATCCTGCACTACGGCCAGCACATCGCCGTCGTCGTGGCCGACAGCCCGGAACAGGCACGGCACGCCGCCTCGCTGATCAAGGTGGAATACGAGCCGGGCGAGGCGCTGCTCGACATCGAGGACCCCCGCGCCGAAATCCTTGAGAACCCCTGGGGACTGGACACCGAGCGCGGCGACGTCACAGCCGGGTTCGCGCAGGCCGACATCGTCGTGGACGAGCGCTACACCACCCCCGACAACACCAACAACCCGCTCGGACTGTTCACCACCATCGCCTCCTGGCACGGCGACTCGGTCACCGTCCATGACTCCACCCAGTGGCCGCACAACGTGCGCACCTCCTTCGCCCGGATCTTCCGGATCCCCGAAAGCGGCGTGCGGGTCCTCGCTCCCTTCGTCGGCGGCGGCTTCGGCGCCGGACTGCGCGTGTGGTCCCACACCATCCTCACGGCGATGGCCGCGCGCGAAGTCAAACGCCCGGTGAAGCTCGTCCTGACCAGGCCACAGATGTTCACCTCCGTCGGACACCGCCCCAACAGCGTCCAGCACATCAAGATCGGCGCCACCTCCGGCGGCCAACTGACGGCGATCGAGCACCGCGCCATCTCGTCGGTGGCGATGGAGGACGACGACTACGAACCGGTCGCCGCCGGATCAGCGGTCGCCTACGACTGCCCCAACGCCCGCACCCACGACCGTCAGGCCCGCCTCAACATCCCCTGCCCGGGCTCCATGCGCGCCCCCGCCGAGGGCCAGGGCAACTTCGCCCTGGAATCCGCCATCGACGAGGTGGCGTACGCGCTCGGCATGGACCCGCTGGAACTGCGGCTGCGCAACTACGCCGAGCAGAACCCGGTGCTGGGCCTGCCCTGGTCGAGCAAGGCTCTGCGCGAGTGCTACACCGTCGGCGCAGAACGCTTCGGCTGGGCACGCCGCACACCGGAAACCGGCTCCATGCGCGACGGCAACTGGCTGGTCGGATACGGCATGGCCGGCGTGTCCTATCCGTTCTACCAGGTGCCCTGCCAGGCACGGGCGTCGCTGCGCCGCGACGGGTCCGCCTACGTGAGCAGCGCCGCAACCGACATCGGCACCGGCACCTACACCGTCATGACCCAGCTCGCGGCCGAATGCCTGGGCCTGGACCTCGACAGGGTCCGCTTCGACCTCGGCGACTCCGACATGCCCTACTCGCCCCAGGCCGGAGGGTCCGGCCTGACCGGAGCGCTGGCCAACGCTGTGCACATGGCCTGCGGCAACCTCGTCAAGGAGTTCCTCGACATCGTCCGCGACGACGATGCCTCCCCGCTGCGAGGAGCGGCAGCGCACGAGGTCACCGCGAGCGGGGGCCGTCTGCACCGCACTGACGCACCGGACCAGGGAGAGGCGTACACCGACATCCTCGACCGTCACGGTCTGGAGGAGCTCAGCGCGGACGGCCGCAGCACACCACCCGACCCTCAGAAGATCGGCATGGCCACAGCCGGTGCCTTCGGCGCGAAGTTCGTCGAGGTCCGTATCGACCCGCAACTGGGCCTCCTGCGGGTGGCACGCGTCGTCAGCGCGATCGACGGCGGACGCATCCTCAACGAGAAGACCGCCTCGAGCCAGATCACCGGCGGCACCGTCGGCGGCATCAGCCAAGCCATGTTCGAGGAGACGGCAACCGACGCAGGTACCGGACGCATCGCCAATGCCACCTTCGGGGACTACCTGATGCCCGTCAACGCGGACATCCCCGACATGGAAGTGATCTTCTGCGGCGGCCCCGACCGAGCCACCACCGTCGGCACGAAGGGAGTCGGCGAAGTCGGCCTGGTCGGCATGGCGGCAGCCATCGGCAACGCCGTCCACCACGCCACCGGCCGCCGACTGCGCTCCCTGCCCTTCACCATCGACCAGCTGCTCCTGTGAACCAGAGCCCACCCATGCGGTGAGGTGGGGTGAGGGACGGCAGTCACAACGCCCCACCACACGGGCAGGACCCCCACCTGGACACCCGACCGATCCGCCCGGCGCCATGGCCTTCCGAGGCGCCGGACGGCCCGGCGGCATCCGCACACCACGGCCGCACCCGTCACCCACGCAACGGTGAACACCATGGACTCCAGCAGCACCGCCCGCCCCACGGTGGTGCTCACCGGCGCCACCAGCGGCATCGGCGAACACGTCGCTCACCTTCTGGCCGCGGACGGAGCCCGGCTGATCCTCCACGGCCCCCAGCCACCCGAGAGCCAGTCCTCCCTCCTCGACCGCCTCACCCAGCTGGGCGCGGGCGAAGTGCACTACCTCCAGGCGGACTTCGACCAGCTCGCCGCCGCCGGCAGACTCGCCGGCCACATCACAGACATCACCGACCGGGTCCACGTACTCGTCAACAACGCAGGCCGCCCCGGCCCGCCGACCCGGCAACTCACCGGCGACGGCAACGAGCGCACCCTGCAAACCAACTACCTGGCACCGGTACTGCTCACCGCCCGCCTCACCCCTCTGCTCCGCACCACGCGCGGACGCGTGGTTCATGTCTCCTCAGCCACGCATCTGACCACGTCACTGGACGTGGACGACCTCAACATGCGACGCGCCCCCTACAGCTCCGCCGGCGCCTACTCCCGAAGCAAACTCGCCCTGGTGGCCCACGCGCGATGGCTCACGGAGCAGGCGCCCGAGCCCCGGTTCGACGCCGTGAGCGTGCACCCCGGAGTCATCCGCACACCGCTGCTGCACGCCATGTTCACCCTCGAGGGAGACCCGCCCTCCCAAGGCGCACGCCACGTGGTCCAGGCCGCCCTCGCCACCGGCACCTGGAACGGGCAGTACCTGGACGAGGACACACCTGCGCAGCCGAACCCCGCAGCACTCGACGCAGAGTGGCGAAACCGCCTCATGCGGCACACGTTCCGCCTCCTGCCACACGACCCCTGACCCGCGCACCCACCTCACTCACCTACGGGGGCGCAGAACACCGTCGGGGTCGTAACGCCGCCACAACGCAGCGACACGCGTGCCGACGGCGCCCGGGTAGGCGCGGTCGAACGAGGCCTGGCTCGGATTGCTCTCGAAGTTCACATACGCCCCTTCCGTGTGCTGTTCCACCGGCTTCCAAGCCCTGAGCAGGTCGTCGTAACCGTAGGGAGGGAAGGTCGAGGCGGTGACGAGGAACCGCTGATGCCGGTGCGGGAAGGCGGTGGCCGCAGGATCGGTCTCGGCCACCGCACCGCCGAGGGAGCGCATCTGGACGAACAGGGGTGTGGGCCCGGCCACCATGTCGACCAGCGCACGGCCGGCGGCCGGCGTGACTTCCGTGAGCAGCCCGTTGGTGGTGGAGGCGGGCATCTGCCCCACGTTGACGTGCATGTGCTCACGCGGAACGAGACTCGTGTAGGGCGTCAGCAGCGCCTGCTGGAGGGTCACGTCACCGATGCCGAGGAGAGGGTCGATCGCATCACTGATGGCCTGCGTATCGTCGGTGGCGACGACCGCGGTGATGAACGCGTTCGTCACCGGCCCCTGCGAGGAGAACACGACGGCCGTCGTGAGCTCCCGCGGGGCGTCCTTCAGCACCGCGTCCAGACGCTGCAGCAACCCGCCCGCCGGATCGACCCGCGCGGCGATCTGCGCGTATCCCACGTTCCGCAGTTCGAGGGCCTCGAACTCGAAGGCCACGGCTATACCCGCGCCCGCGCCCGCGCCCCGCATCACCCACAGCAGGTCCGGCTCGTTGGCCGCGTCGGCGCGCACGAGCGAACCGTCGGCCAGCACCACCTCCACCGCCCGCACACGGTCCACCGTGAGCCCGAAACGCCTGACCAGCCATCCGACCCCGCCACCCGTGGCGAGCCCGCCGACGCCGACATTGCCGTGGTCGCCGGAGCTGATGGCCAGCCCGTGCGGGCTCAGCGCCTGGGCGACCTGCGCCCAGCGGGCGCCCGCCTCCACCCGCACGAGGCGCCTGGAACGGTCGAGGACCGTGACATCGTTCATCCGCCGCAGGTCGATGACCAGCCCGCCGTTGTTGGTGCCGCGGCCGGACAGACCGTGCCCGCCGCTGCGCACCGCGACGGCAAGCCCGCGATCCCGCGCCAGGAGCAGGGCGGCGGCGACGTCACCGGCCGATTCCGGGACGGCGACGACGGCGGGACTGCCCACCGTGGTGTACGTGGAGCGGTAGGTCCGGTAGCGGCTGTCGTCCGGCGTGATCAGCTTGCCGGACAGGGCGGCAGGCGCGGTGACGGGTCCCGGGTTCATCGCTGCCCCCTGCGCTCCGCGACGCGTGCGCGCACCGCCGGGACGACGCGTGCGGCGAAGAGCTCCAGCTGGGTCTCGGCATCGCCCACAGGCCAGAAAATGAAGGTGTCGAACCCCAGACGCAGGGCCCAGTCGGTGAGCGTGTCGACCCACACCTCGACGTCGCCGACGAGTCCGTGGCGGGCGCCGTGCGTCCCGATGGTGCCGATGACGTTGTAGATGCGCCGGACGGACCGCGGGTCGCGGCCGGCGGCCGTGGCCGCCTCGTCGATGATGATCTGCCGTGCGGGCACCTCCTCGGGCGGCACGTAGATGTTCAGCGGCGAGATCCATCCGTCGGCCGCCCGCCCGGCCACGGCGAGCATCTTGGACTTCTGCGCCCCCAGCCACAGCTGCACCGGGGTGGCCGGGACAGGGCCGGCCCGGTAGCCCATGACGGTGTGATGAGGGGTCTGCATCCGTACCGCACCACCGGCCAGCGCCTGGTGCATGAGATCGAGGGACTCCTCGGTGAAGGTAACCATCTGCGCGCCCCGCCGGGGCAGGCCGCCCATGGAGGCGATCGCTTCGGGGAAGGCGCCGCCGCCCACCCCCAGCTGCACACGGCCGCCGGTGAGGACATCCAACGAGGCGGCCGCCTTGGCCAGCAGCGCCGGAGGCCGCAGCTGAAGATCGGCCACGTCCGTGAGGAAGGAAATGCGCTGCGTCGACGCTGAAAGGTGACTGAGCAGTGTCCAGGTCTCCAGGTGGCCCGGCTGGTACGGGTGGTCCTGGACGGCGAGGTAGTCGAGCCCGCCGATGTCGGCCTGGTGCGCGAGCCGGAGGGTCTCTTCGAGAGCGTCCACTGCCGGGTCGAGGCTCAGGCCGAACGACAGCGGGTGTCCGTAATCGGTCATGGCACCACAGTGCGGCCGCCCTCACGCCAGACCAAACGTCCCGTAAGCTGCTAATCTTTCGTAAGTAGCTCAGGAGTAGACCACATGCCACGACAGCTCGAACGCAGTTCCATCCACGACGAAACCTGCCCCCGCTTCCAGGAAACCCTCGAAACGGTGGGCCGCCGCTGGACCGGCTCCATCCTGATGGCCGCCACCCAAGGCGCCAGACGCTTCGGCGAGTACCGGGCAGTGATCCACGGCATCTCCGACCGCCTGCTCTCCCAGCGCCTCAAGGAACTCGAAGCCGAGGGACTCATCGAACGCACCGTGGTGCCCACCACACCCGTCCAGATCACCTACACCCTGTCCCCCGCAGGGGAGGCCCTCCTCGAAGCCCTGCAGCCCCTGGTCCGCTGGAGCACCCGCAGGGCGGCCCAGAACGCCCACACCCCACATCACGCCAGCGGCACACGCACCTGACACCTCCCGCCACGCGCCGCCACGACAATGCGACGACAACACACCTGCCGGGACACCGCACGGCCTCCGACCACGCCCGCGGCGCGCCGAGGTTCCGCGCTGTCCCTCACCCGCGCGGGAAGCCGCACCCGCATGGCCGCCCGCTGTGCTCCGGTAGGTTGCAGCGAGAAACGCGATCACGGCTGAAGGACACATGACTTGAGCACGTTGGAAGCGGTCGAGGTCCCGCAGTCCCTGGCGGTGTCGTACGCCAGAGGTTTCGGCGAGGAGGGCCGTGCCTGGATCGCCGGCCTGCCGGCCCTCGCCGCTGAATTCCTGGACCGCTGGGAGCTGAAACGGGACGGCGCGGTCGGAGCCGGGGAAGCCTCGCTGGTGCTGCCGGTGCTGCGCAGGAACGGCACGCGCGCGGTCCTCAAACTGCAGATGCCCAGAGAGGAGACCACTGCCGCACTCATCGGACTGCGTACCTGGAACGGCGACGGGATGGTGCGGCTGCTCGACCACGATCCCGAAACCAGCACCATGCTCCTGGAGCGGCTGAACGCTGCCCGCACGCTGACCTCGGTCGAGGACGACGACACTGCGATGGGCATCCTCGCCGAGCTTCAGGCCCGGCTGGTCCGTGTCCCTGCGCCCCAGGGACTGCGCAGCCTCGGCGACATCACCGCTGAGATGCTGGAAAAGGTTCCCAAGGCGGTCGAGGCTCTGGCTGACCGGGCAGACCGGCAGCTCCTGCGCGGCTGGGCGTCGGCGGTGGCCGAGCTTGCGGACGAGCCCGGAGACCGGATGCTGCACTGGGATCTGCACTACGACAACGTTCTCGCCGCGCAGCGTGAGCCGTGGCTCGCCATCGATCCCGAACCGCTCGCCGGGGACCCCGGCTTCGACCTCTGGCCCGCCCTGGACAGCCGGTGGGACGACGTCGTCATGAAGAACGGTGCCCTGCGCGTCGTGCGGCGCCGCTTCGACCTGCTCACGGAGGTCCTCGGCCTGGACCGCGCACGCGCGACCGGCTGGACGCTCGGGCGGCTGCTGCAGAACTCGCTATGGGACATCGAAGACGGCGAGACCACTCTGGCCTCGTCCTCCATCGCGATCACGAAGTCACTGCTCAACCGGTGACCCTGCCCCCTTTGGGGGGTGAACACCCACCACCGGATGTTCATCTCTGCGGAACGGCCGAATTTTCACACCTGTCAGGCACGCCCGATCAGCACACTCAACAAGATCCTGTTACGAGCTCTTAGGAAGGAGCCTTCGGACGGTCGGACAAGTGCGGTGGACGATGAATCATGGCCCGCCGGGCGTGGCCCCTTCTAGGGTCGGCGAGGAGCCGATCGCAATCACGCCCCCCATGGTTCAGCCGCTGTGAAGGGCCGTAATCCGCGTACAGCTCTGCGTCCTTGCCGGGGAAGGCCCCGGTTGTTCCTGTTCGAAGGCCGATTCATGACCACCGCAGTACACGGCAATCCCACCATCCTGCTTGTCCATGGTGCCTGGCACGGCGCCTGGTGCTGGGACAAGCTTGTTCCGGCGCTCAACGCCCGGGGGTGGCACACCCTCACGGTCGACCTGCCGAGTGCGTCGACGGGCAGCAACGAGACGGCGGGGATGTACGACGACGCGCACGTCATCCGCGCCAGGCTGGGAGAGATCGACGGGCCGGTGACCATCCTCGCGCACTCGTACGGGGGCGTCCCGGTCACGGAAGCTGCCGCTTCGGCGCCCAACGTGTCGCGCATCCTCTATCTCGCCGGCTTCCAGCTGGACGAGGGCGCTTCCCTGGTCAGCGAGAGCGGGGGACAGTTGCCGAGCGGCGACACGGGAACTCTGCCGGTTCCCGACAACCCGGCGAAGGCGCTGTTCAGCGGCATCACTGCGGAGGAGGCCGATCGGGCCGTGCAGCGGCTGGTCCCGCAGAGCATACGGTCCTTCAGTGAACCGCTCACTGCGGCGGCATGGAAGACGGTCTCCTCCAGGTACATCGTCTGCGAGCACGACGAGATGCTCCCCCCGGCTTACCAGGAGTCGATGGGCAAGCGCGCCGGCCGCCTGTACCGGCTCCCTTCAGGCCACTCCCCGTTCTTCTCCATGGCGACCGAGCTGGCGGAGCTGATCACTGCGGACGCCGACAGCTAGGGTGCTGAGTTGGGGATCACTGGTCGCGGAGGCATCCTCAGGTCCGGTGAATGGCCGCACTGTCAGCACCACCGCTGACGGTGCGAACCATGTCATCTGCCTTGCCGTGGCCTGCCTCCCGGCCGGTTCCTGTGCGGCTGGCGGCTACGAAGCCGGGGAGGGGGCGAATGCGTCGAGAGCGAGTTCGGCGACTTCAGTGAGTGACTCGCGATCAGGGTTGATCGCTCCCATGACCCGCAGCCCGTGCATCGTCGTGACGAGGTAGCGGGCCACGATGCGGGCGTCCCTCTCCTTGGAGAACTGGCCATCGGCTTGCGCCTCCGCCACGACCTGCGCCAGTGCGTCCTCGAGCATGTCCGACGTCGACTGCACATGGGCGGACACCTGGGGGTCGTGAGCTATCCGGCCGACCGCCGCCCCGACCATGAGGCAGGCCCGGCGGCTTCCGTCGCAGACGATCTCGTCAACGGCGGCTACCAGAACCTCCCGCAGCAGCTCCCGTCCCGGGGCTCCGTCCCGGAGCAGCTCGACCAGCGGCAACGCGTAATTGGCTCGGAAGCGGTCCATGGCCGCCAGGTACAGGCCTTCCTTGCTCCCGAACGCCGCGTACAGCGAGCCACGGCCCACGCCCGTTGCCTCGACGAGGTCTTGGATCGACGTGCCGTCGTAACCGTTGAGGCGGAAGGCGTTCATCGCCGCCTCCACGGCCTTCTCAGTGTCGAACTCCCGGGTGCGTGCCATACCCGCGAGTATACGCGCATTGGGAACGAACGGTACAGATTTGCAGTCGAGAACACATCATCTTGATCGATCGTTCCTTATTTTGTCTACTGATGCACCCGAAAGCCGCCGTCGGTGTCGCGACCGGGGATCTGTACGTCATCGTCGACGCCGCGGCACAGAAGGGCACCGGACGCTGGACCGTGCAGACTGCTCTGGACCTTGGGGTTCCTGTGCGGAACGGCTGGTCACTCAGGTCGAACAGGCCCTCTACGCCTCCAAGCTCATCGCCTACGCTCAGGGCTTTCACCAGATCCAGGCGGCGAGCCGGGTCTACGGATGGAACGTGAACCAGGCAGCCGTAGCCGACGTGTGGCGTGCCGGCTGCATCATCCGCGCCTCCTTCCTGGACCGGGTGCGCGAATCCTTCACGGCTCATCCGGATCTCCCGGGCCTTCTCGCGCATCCGTCCTTCGCCCGTGAGGTTGGCGCCGCCCAGCTGCCCTGGCGCCTGGTGGTGTCGCGTGCCACTAGGGACGGTGTGCCTGTTCCCGCCATGGCCGCGGCTCTCGCCCATTACGACACATTGAGGGCCCCTCGCCTGCCGGCAGCGCTCACGCAGGCCCAGCGGGACTTCTTCGGCGCGCACACCTACCGCCGCAACGATCGGCCGGGCACCTTCACACCAGGTGGGACCTGGACCGTTCCGAGGAGCTCCGCGGCTAGCGTCCGCTCCTTGCGAAGCGGACGGACGCAGGGCTCGTCCTCGCCGTCCCGCGCGGAACGGGGGAGGGCGCCCACGTCACGGGGGCCGGCCGGCGGGTGATCCTCCGCAACGGCCCGGGGCACGGGCACGGAATTTTCTTTATCGACCATTCGTTCCTGATAAGGTACCGTGAAGAGGCAGGCTCGGGAGTGGAGAGCCTCCAGCCTGCTCAGGGCGTTCGCCCGTTATCTCGAACATTCCGGAGTCGTGGCCGTGTCACCCCGGGGCAAGAATGGAGCACCCATGTCCAACCGCCTGAATTCGAAGATCATCATCGTTACCGGGGGCACCTCCGGGATGGGTGAGGCCACGGTGAAGCGACTCGCCGGCGAGGGAGCGACGGTGGTCATCGGGGCGCGGGACAAGGCACGTGGTGAAGCGGTCGCGGCGGAGGTCTCGGCCGACGGCGGCCAGGCCGTCTTCGTTCCCACGGACGTCACCCGCGAGGAGGACGTCGCGCACCTGGTGGACTTCACGGTCAGGGAGTTCGGGGCCCTGCACGGCGCGTTCAACAACGCCGGCGGCGGCAACAGTCAGGGATCGATCCGTGAGGTGGACGCCGCCTTCTGGCAGAGCGTGGTCTCCCTGAACCTGACCAGTGTCTTCTACAGCCTCAAGCACGAGATCCCGGCCATCATCGCCAGCGGCGGAGGTTCCATCGTCAACAACGCCTCTGTGGTCGGTGCGGCGGGTGACCCGTCGGCCGTCGCCTACTCGGCCGCCAAGCACGGTGTCGTCGGTCTGACCCGCTCGACGGCGCTGGACGCGGCAAAGGACGGTGTCAGGGTCAACGCCCTCCTCACGGGGCTGGTCAACACGCCGCTGTGGCAGGGCTTCACGGCGAGCAACCCGGAAGCTGCGAATACCATCCTCAGCCAGCAGCCGACGGGGCGTTCGGCCGAAGTCAGTGAGATCGCCGCCTTCACCGCCTTCCTGCTGAGCGACGAGAGCCGCTTCATCAGCGGCGCCGCCCTGGCGATCGACGGCGCGCTCACTGCGGGCTACTGATCACCTCGTCGGCCAGCCCTGTCGGACTGCGGTCACGCACTCGGTCACTGCCGACCTCGTGAGCGGCCTGCGGGGACCTGCGGTCACACAGGTCGGCAACGCCTGATTCGGGGAAGGGCTCGAAGCCCTTCCCCGAACCCGTCTTTCGGCCGCCGGCGTGTCCGCTCCCTGCCCCCTACGCCTCGGTGACGAACAAGATCCCAGACTTCCCGACCCGGCAGGGCGGGAACGGACGCCTCAGAAGGCGGGGTTGACGCCGCCGTGCATCGGATGCGCCAGATGTGCGGCGAGCAGGCCACCGGGCCAGCTGGACGGCGGTGCCTTCTGCGGACACCGGACGGCTTGAGCGACCACCGCGTCGCCGAGGACGGTCTCGATGTCCAGGCGGGGAAAGCGTCCCAGGGCCGAAAGCAACGGTCCCTGATCGGCGGGGTCGATCAGGTCGCTCCTGCCGAAGTCGACCAGGACGGCCTGCCGCACCAGCTGCGGCAGCGGCCCCATGCGCTCCGCGATGCCGGGAGAGGTGTGAAGCGCGACAGCTTCCCAGACCTCCTGGACCAGGGGTGCCGGCCAGTCGTGGTCCTTCAGGAAGGCTCGGGCGGCGTCCGCGCCCTCGACCTCGAACCGTTGCGGTCCGTCATAGGGTGCGGCCGTGCCCGCGTCGTGGAACAGGCAGGCCACGGCGAGCGCCTCCCGCGCCAAGTCACCGATGCCCTGCCTGCGCCCCAGGTGCTCGGCCACCAGCCACACCCGGATGCTGTGGTTGAGAATGGCGGGATCGAGGACGCCCCGCACGTGCGTGTAGGCGGCATCGGCGACCGACCCCCCGAAACTGATCGACACCTGCACGTCTCCCGTCTTCGTCGTCATGTCCGGCCTGTTGCGCTGCGCGGGCGGGGTCACGGCCGGGGCGAGGGCAGCGCGCACGCACCTTCTGCGTCGCACCCACCGTCGGGCACTGTGCCGGCGACCTGCAGTTCCGGCTTCCGTTCGGCCCACGCTCGCTCCAACGCCTCCGTGAAGGCGTGCGCCGGCTGAGCACCCGACAGGCCGTACTTCCCGTCGATGACGAAGAACGGCACACCTGTGACGCCCAGTCGCGCCGCCTCTGCCTCGTCCTTGCGCACGTCAGCGGCGTACGCCTGCTTGTCGGCCAGCACACCGCGCACCTCGTCCCCGTCCAGACCCGCGCGCACGGCGAGCTGGATCTGGTGCTCGGCGTCGTAGAGCGTGCGTGCCGTCGCGAAGTTGCCCTCGTAGAACAAGGACAACAGTTCTTCCGCCACGCCGTGGGCGGCGGCGAGATGGAGGAGCCGATGCATGTCGAAGGTGTTTCCGTGGTCTCGGTGATCGACGAGGTAGCCGAGTCCCTCCTGCCTGGCGACGCGCGCTATGCGCTCCTCTGCCGCGCGAGCCTGTGCCGGGGTCATGCCGTACTTCTTCGCGTGGGCTGCCCCGGTCGTGGGGCGGGTCTCATCCAGATGCGGGTCGAGTTCGAAGGAACGGTGGACGACTTCGACATCGGCACGGTACGGGAAGGAGGCCAGTGCTTGCTTGAACCGGGCCTTGCCGATGAAGCACCACGGGCAGGAGATGTCGGACCAGATGTCGACGCGCATGATGGTGTCCTTTCGCCGGCAGCCGGTCCTTCCCCTGGAGGCCGATGGGCTCGGGGAGAGACGGGCGCCGTGTCGTGTGACGGCGGTGAACCAGGCCGGTTAGATACCGGTGGTGCGGGGTGGGGGACCCGCGAGTGTGGTGTGCCCGGGAGCGCGAAGCCCGTCGAGGAGGATGGTGATGATGCGGCGCCATCCCTCGGGCCCGGCGTCGACGCCGAGGCAGTGTTGCGTGTCCAGGGCGGCCCGGGTCGTGTGCATGGGTCTTCCCTTCTCCAGGTGTGTGTCCTGCGTCTCGCCGCGAGGGAGCGGCATACGGAATTATTGACTGAACGTTCCTCTTAGTATCTACTGTGCACTGTTCCCGCGCCACCCGCTACCAGGGTCACGAGGAACCGGCACCCCGGTCTTGCCGCCCCTGCAGTCGTCACGAAGGCGGCCGCAAGACCGGGACCGCAAAGATTCACTTTCCGCACGGGCTTGTTCTGCGCCGCCTCCTGGGCGGTCGCCCGTCGAAGCCACGGCCGCCCGGGCGGAACGAAAGGAACGATCAACATGCACGGACAGGAAAACCGAAACACGGCGGCGTGGCGCTCCCGTATCGGCGCGTCGGCGCTAGCGGCCGCACTGCTGATGGTGGGGGGTCTCGGCGCTGTGGCTCTGACCTCGCCGTCGGCCAACGCACACGACCGGTCGGCGAGCGAGCCGTCGAGGTCACTGGCCGCGAAGGTGCAGCGCCTGGAGGACATCGAGGACATTCACCAGCTCAAGGCTCGCTACTTCCGTTTCGTGGACGAGAAGAAGCACGACGAGCTGGCTGCACTGTTCACCCCGCACGCCAAGCTGGTGACCGACGGAATCACGTGGAAGTCCCCGAAGGACTTCGCCTACACCATCCGCGACCTGACCGGCAAGGCACCCTCCGCCCACTCCGGCATGATGCCGGAGATCACCATCACCGGTCCGAACACCGCGTCGGGTATCTGGTCGATGCAGGACGTGCTCACGTTCCCGGCAAGCAAGGACGCGCCGCAGGGCCACCACGGCTACGGGCAGTACCGTGAGACCTATCGGAAGATCGACGGCAAGTGGCTCATCGACTCGGTGCTGCTGACCCGGTTCCGTATGGATCCCATCCCGAACTGGACCCCTCCGAAGACCGCCGCTTCCGAGAGCGCTCCTTCCCAGACCGCCCCCGCCAACTGAGGTACGTGGGCTGCGCCTTCGAGTGCGCTCACATACCCCACTTCATACCCACGGAACCGCTGCTTTCCGCCGCGTGCGCAACGTGCGCGTCGAGACGGCGGCGGTTTCCTGACTCTCCCTGCCGACAACGCGCACCCGTTGCCGGCGTTCATCTCGCCGGCCCGGAAGCCCTCCCGGCCTCATCGACCGCGTCGGCTCTCTCCCCTACATGGAGGTTGGTTGTGGTGATCGACAGTTGTCAGGTGGACGGCATCTTCGTCGAACACGTCGCGCCCCAGGGAGCACCGAAAGGCCCCCCGGTGGTCTTCGTGCACGGCGGGAGCCACGGAAGCTGGCTGTGGGAACAGTGGCTGCCCTACTTCGCGGCCGCCGGCCGGCACAGCTACGCCTTCAGCTGGTACAACCACACCAACTCGCGGAACCTGCCGAAGGACGAGTTCGTACGACGGAGCATGCTCGACGTCACGCGCGAACTGCGGACCGTCATATCGCACGTCGACGACACCCCCGTGCTCGTCGCGCACAGCATGGGTGCGGCTGCGGTGCAGAAATACGCAGAGCAGTTCCCGGTCGCCGCGCAGGTGCTCCTGGCCCCGGTGCCCTCGCAGCACACCGCGGGTGCGCCTCTTCCCCTGGAGGTCGACCTGAGCGAACCCTTCCCTCCCATGCCGTACGAGATGGCCGTGGAGTGGTTCTTCGCAGGCTGCTCGGACGACGACGCGCGTCGCTACTACAGCCTCATGCCGGACGAGTCCCCGAAGGCCGTCTGGGAAGCTGCTCAGCGTGGCGCGGCCATCGCGCTCGACCGGACGCGGATCAGCGGCCCCGCACTGATGGTCGCCGGAGGCCGCGACATCGTGTCACCGGCCGATCTGGTCCGCAGACACGCAGATCACTTCGGAGCCGACTACCTGTTCCTCCCCGACCGGGCACACAGCCTCATTCTGGAGCCTCGCTGGACCGAAGTGGCAGACCGTGTCCTCTCCTGGCTCGACCGGTCCGTGTGGTGACAGTGCCCGTCGAGGGCTCCACCCTGCTGCTCCCGCCACTGGACATGGCGGGGAAGCTCCGGCCGTGAACAACAGCGTGGCCAACCCCCTCCACCCACGCAGCCGCAAAGGCACGTTGCGCACGGTGTGAGCTGTGCGGGCCCGCTCCACCTATGTACCGGGCCTTCCCGGCCGCCGGCAGGGAAGGCCGACACCCAGTAGACGACGGGCCCGCCTGAGGCCCGGCCACCTTGAGAAAACGAGGGAACGTGGGACATCCCGTCGACGGCACCAACACGCCGTCCCCTGAAGAACGAAGGGCGAAGCTCGTCGCCCGGGCCGCCGATCTCCAGGCGGTGCTGCGAGCCCAGGCAGATCGCAGCGAGCAGGAACGCACGGTGTCGCCCGAAGCGGTCGAGGCCATGACCGAAGCGGGTGTCTTCCGGCTGCTCACGCCGAAGCGGCTCGGTGGTCACCAGACCGATCTGAGGACACTGACCACCGTCTCCGAGGTCCTGGGACAGGGCGACGGGTCGGCTGCGTGGACCGGCATGATCATCGCGGTGACCAACTGGCTGGCCTCTCTGTTCCCCGACCAGGCCCAACAGGACGTTTTCGGAACAGACCCGGACGCGCGCGTGACGGGCGTCGCCGCACCCACCGGCATGGGTGAGCCGGTCGAAGGTGGATGGAGTGTCACCGGCCGGTGGTCGTACAACTCCGGTGCCCCACACGCCACCTGGGCGGCAGTGGGAGCACTGCTGAAGGACGGGACGGGCGCGGTCGCCGACCAGGCACTGGTGCTCATTCCCGCCTCGGAACTGTCCGTGGAGGACACGTGGCACACCGCGGGGATGCGGGCGACAGCGAGCAACACCTTGACGGCGGAATCCGTCTTCGTCCCCGCCCACCGAGTGCTGTCGGTGCCGGCGGCAGCGGAGGGCAGCTACCCGCGCACGGCTGACGACGGAGCCCTCTTCTCCTCCGCCTTCGGCCCCATGCTGACGCTGTGTCTGGCCGGCCCTCTGCTCGGCATGGGCAAAGCCGCTCTTGACACCGTGGTCGACCAAGCCGGATCCAAGCCCCTGTCCTTCACGATCCACCTACGGCAGGCCGACTCCGTGGGCGTTCAGACCCAGATCGCGCAAGCCGCCCTGCAACTGGAGACAGCGCGCCTGCACATCTACGCCGCCGCCGACGAGGTGGACCGGTCGGCGGCCAAGGGCACACTCGACTACGCCACCCGCACCAGGCTGCGGGCGCAGGCGGGTTACGCGGCCCAGCAGGTGCTGGCAGCGATCACGACCCTCCTGAACGTCCACGGCGCCTCCGCGTTCGCCGAGGCCAGCCCGCTGCAGCGCATCTGGCGGGATGCCAACACCGCGGCCCGTCACGCTGGCCTGGTACCGGCGGTCGGGTACGAGGTCTACGGCAAGTCCCTCCTCGGCATCGAGGAGCGGGTGAGCCTCATGATCTGAGGCTCACCATCGGGCGACACCCCGGTTCCGGGTCTCGATCCCAGACCCGGAACCGGGAAACCGGCGGCGGATAAAGAACGTCTCACCAACAATCCGGCGGCTGCCCTGCACTGACAGGCAACAGGCCAGCCCCACCACAACAGACCCCGATCCGCATCTCGCCGCCACGCTCATCGTGCGGGGCGGCGGACACGTCATCGCGCAGCAGATCGCCATGAGCGACGGCCATGCTGACGCCGCCGTGCCGCGGAACCCGCCCGAGGCTGGGACAACGGCTACCGCCGCCCTGACACAAGCGCAGGCCGCTGGCCTACGTCAGCCTCAACGCTGCAGGGCCTGGTCCGCGTACTCCCACAGCCGCTGCGCCGAAGCAGCGTCGAGCGCATGTGCCGCCACACCGCTCGGGTTCTCCGCGCCCTCCACCGCGATGGGCGCCTCCTGATTGTCATCGAAATAGCGGCCCGTCACTCCGCTCACCAGAGGCGAGGCCGCCAAGAGCACGGAAGTCGCCGCCCCTTGGGCCGGTGTCTTGTAGTAGGGCAGAGGAGTGAGATGGCCGTCAGCGTCCATGACTCCGAACGCCCGCATGGTGTCGTCGTCGAGGTGCCGCTGGAGGTTGGTCAGGATGTACCCCGGGTTGCAGGCGTTGACGGTAATGCCGTCCCCGGCCCAGCGGCGAGCGCCCACCGCGAACAGGACCTCCGCCGTCTTGGACTGACCGTAGGCGGCCCAGGGATCGTACGGGCGCCGCTCGAACTGCGGGTCCTCGAAGTCGAAAGGCACGCTTATGTGTGCGCCGGAGCTGACCAGCACGACACGAGCGGAACCGCTCGCCTTCAGCGCGGAATGCAATGCGGTGGTGAGAGCGAAGTGACCAAGGAAATTCGTGGCGAGCTGCAGCTCCCAGCCGTTCGGCGCGAGTTCCTTCTGGGGGAGTGCCATGATTCCTGCATTGGCGACGAGGATGTCGAGTGTCCCCTGCCATTCCTGCACGAAGGACCGCACCGACTCGAGGTCGGAGAGGTCGAGCTGGGCGAGATGAACGCTCCCTGATCCCCCGGCCTCGTTGAGTTCGCGAACCAGCGGCCCCGCCAATTCCGGCCGACGGGTGGCGACGGTCACCTCGGCGCCGGCTGCGACCAGGGGCCTGACCGTCTCGACACCGATACCTGAGGCCCCGCCGGTGACTATGGCCCGTCGACCCGTGAGATCGACCCCGGAAATCACTTCAGCGGACGTCGCCCGGGGTGAGAACGGGGTGGTCAACAGATTGTCTGCACTCATGGAAACCTCATCATCGGTGGAGCGGATTCACTTCGACTGTATTGCCCCACGAACGCAGTGAACATCATTGGAAGTCCGTGACAGATTACCCATCGTCCAGGAGAAGAATGGACCCGCTTGAAGACGTTCTGTCCCTGCTCCGAACACGCAGTCATCTCTCTGCGGGACTGACCGCCGGAGGGCAGTGGGCCGTCCGGTTCGAGCCGCCGGCCGGAGTGAAATTCAATACCCTGCGACGGGGGTACTGCTGGCTCGAGGTGGAAAAAGCGGACGGCCCGATCGCCTTGGCGCCGGGCGATTGCTACCTGCTCACCCGACCACTGCCCTTCACCCTGCGCAGCGACCCCCCGGGCCCCGAGATCGACGCTCACACCATCTTCGCCAGAGCCGAGAACGGAATGGCACACACCGGCACAGGCGACGACGTGCTGCTCATCGGCGGGCGGTTCACCTTCGGCGAGCCTGGGCACGAACTTCTCCTGGCGGGCCTTCCACCGGTCATCCACGTCCCAGCGGGCTCACCGCACGCCGAAACGGTGGAATGGGCACTCACTGTGATCGAGCAAGAACTCACGTCGAGACCGGCGGCTTCGTCGCTCGTCGCCGAGCACCTGGCGGTCGTCATGCTCATTCACGTGATGCGCCTGTACCTCGCCCGAGAACCGCGAGCGGCCTCGGGGCTGTTGACAGGACTGGCCGAGCCGGCAGTCCGCGCCGCGCTGACATCGCTCCACACGGATCCGGCGCACCCTTGGACAGTGGCCGAGTTGGCGCGAGCCGGTGCCGTCTCCCGCTCCACCCTGGCGGCACGCTTCAAGGACACCATGGGCCAGGGGCCGATGGAATACCTGACCCGCTGGCGCATCCAACTCGCGGCGCAGAGACTCCGCGAGAGCGACGAAACGCTTTCCGCGATCGCCCGCTACACCGGCTACGGATCCGAGAGCGCGATGAGTAGCGCTTTCAAGCGGGTCACGGGAGTGTCTCCAAGCGTCTACCGCAGGTGGCACCGCGGGGTGGCAACGGGTGACCAGCAGGGGGACGGCGGCGGCCGGATGCGCCGGACTTCACCCGAGGCCGAGCACCTCCCATGAACCGCATGACCCGGTATGCCGGTCCAGGTGATTGCCGAACGCGCTGCCGGGACGCAGCGGGGGAGCGGCCTGCGGACACGCGCTATACCGTGTAATCAGGGCGCCGGACCGCGGTGGCGGGAGCGCTGCGGCAACTGGCGCGAGGCACATTGCCCGCTGTCACCCGGGAGCAGCCGTGACAGATCATCCGCCTGTACCCCCCTTCACACGGGAGTCGGCGATCCAGAAGGTACGTCTTGCCGAGGACGGTTGGAACAGCCGCGACCCACACAAGGTCTCTCTCGTCTACGCCGAAGATTCCCGCTGGCGCAACCGCAATGAGTTCGTCACAGGGCGTGAGGAGATAATCGAGTTCCTGACCCGAAAATGGGAGAAGGAGCTGGAGTACCGACTCATCAAGGAGCTTTGGGCGTTCGACGGCAATCGCATCGCGGTGCGGTTCGCCTACGAGTCGTGCGACGCTGACGGCAACTGGTGGCGTTCGTACGGCAACGAGAACTGGGAGTTCAACGCGGACGGGCTCATGGCCGTGCGGCACGCCTCCATCAACGACTTGCCCATCTCCGCATCGGAGCGCACGTACCATTGGCCGCTCGGCCGCAGGCCCGACGAACATCCCGGCCTCAGCGAGTTCGGATTCTGACCGCGACACCGAGCGGACGGACCATGCGGTGACCAGGGCCGACGACGCAATTCACCTGGCGTGTGATCCATGACCTCGTGGACTGTTGCCCGACGGAGCAGCCACGAGGCCATCGGTTCCGGGCTTGGCGGCACGGGGTCTGCCGGTTCACGTGGACGCTCAGGACGCCGAAACACAGCCATTCGGTTAGGGTGAATGCCACGATGTGCTCGGCGCGGTCAACTTAGGTCGCCGACGCATACGTCGGCCGCGAGCGCGCCAAGGGCAAGCGCACGATCCCGTGCGCCAAATCTCGGGCCAAGCGCTGAATTCCACCCGATGTGCGGAGTTCCCGCAATAGACGGAAGGACCCCCTCATGCCCTTTGTCACTGCCAAAGACGGAACAGACATTTTCTACAAGGACTGGGGAGAAGGTCAGCCTGTGGTCTTCTCCCACGGCTGGCCTCTGATCGCCGATGCCTGGGACCCACAGATGAAACTGATGGCCGACAACGGCTACCGGGCCATCGCCCACGACCGGCGAGGAGGCGGGCGTTCCGGTCAGAGCTGGGAGGGCAATGACCTCGATACGTACGCCGATGACCTGGCGGCGCTGATCGAGCAGCTCGACCTCAGGAACGTCATACTCGTCGGGCACTCGACCGGGGGCGGCGAGGTCACCCGCTACATCGGCCGGCACGGCTCGGAGCGGGTCGCCAAGGCCGTGCTGGTAGGCGCGATCCCACCGCTGATGCTGAAGACCGAGGCGAATCCTGAAGGGCTGCCGATCGACGTGTTCGACGGGATCCGGCAAGGGGTGGAGTCCGACCGGTCGCAGTTCTACCAGGACCTCAGCGCTTCGTTCTACGGTGCGAACCGCGACGGATCCACTGTCACGCAAGGCACGCGTGACGAGTTCTGGCTGTGGGGCATGACGGTGGGGATCAAGGGCGCATACGACTGCGTCAAGGCCTTCTCCGAGACCGACCTCACCGAGGATCTCAAGAAGATCGACGTGCCCACATTGATCGTGCACGGCGACGACGATCAGATCGTTCCGATCGTCGCCTCGGGCGACAAGAGCTCGAAGTTGGTCAAGAACGCGGTCTACAAGGTGTACCCCGGAGCACCGCACGGCTTGGCGATGGTGCCCAAGTTCGCCGAGACCTTCAACGCCGACCTGCTGGAGTTCGCGCGCAGTTGAGAGGTGAGGCGGCCGCGGGGTCGAGGGGCGTCGAGTCACTCCCGTTCCTGCCCGGCGCGGAACGGGAGTGGCGCATGCCTCCCGCAGGCCCTCGGACCGTCTTGGCGTAACGATGGCGGCGCCGGGCCGCCGCTTCAACCGGTCCGACCCCACCGGCCGGCCGATGCTGGGCCGAACTGCGGGAACGAGCGAGCCTCGCCAGACCAATCGCGCTAATCCGATATGTACCGGTGTGGTTCCGGCGGTTCGGCGTGGACAGGCCAGGTGCTGCACAGCCAAGGAGGCGAAATCATGAGTGATCTCGACGAGATACGTCGCCGGCTGAGTGACCTCGAGGCGATCGAGAGCATCAAGCAACTGAAGGCGCGCTACTTCCGTTTCGTGGACGAGAAGAAGCATGACGACCTTGTCGCGCTCTTCACGCCCGATGCCAAGCTCGTGACCGACGGGATCGTGTGGAAGTCGCCGCAGGAGTTCGCCTACACCATCCGGGACCTGACCGGGGAAGCGCCGTCGGTGCATCACGGCCACATGCCGGAGATCGAGATGACCGGGCCCGACACGGCATCGGGGATCTGGGCGATGGAGGATCTGCTGACCTTCCCGGCCGGGAAGGACGCCCCCGAGGGGCACAACGGCTACGGCCAGTACCGGGAGACCTACCGCAAGGTTGACGGTCGGTGGCTGATCGACTCGGTGGAGCTGACCCGCTTCCGCATGGATCCGCTCGACAACTGGGACCCCGGTACCTGAGACGAAGTGCGGATCCGGGCTCGCGAGAGACCCGGCCGAAGGGGCCGCCGCCGCACAAGCGCCTGGCGGGCTCCCGTGCCACGGGCTCCCGCCGGCGGCTGTCGATGCGGGCCCGCACAAGAGCCGGGAGATCCTGCCGCGGAGTGGGCGGGCGCACTCCGCGGCGGGCGGTAACCCGCCGCCTCCAGCCGCTTACGCCCCGGGGGCTGTGCCGCCGCAGACCCTGCGGTGGTCAGAACGTCAAAACCAGCCTGCCTCGCACGCCACCCCCCTCGAAACGCCGATGGGCGTCGGCCGCCTGGTCCGCGGGGTATTCACCAGCGACGCGCAAGGTGATGCGACCCTCCTCCGCGAGCACGCGCAGGGCGTCGAGCTTGTCGTGTGCGTGGCGGTACTCGGGCACGAAGACGTTCCTCACGATCACGTCTCCCGTGTCGCCAAGGGGAACGGTGCCAGGTTCTCCGACGCTGCGCGCCAAGGCGAGCTGTCCGCCGGGTCGGATGGCGCCGAGAACCTGGGGTCCCATGACAGCGGCGTCCACGACCGCTTCGACGCCCTGCGGGACGACCTCGCGGAAGCGGTCGGCCACGTCCGGTCCCCGGCTGACCACCTTGTCCGCGCCCAGGGACCGGACCAGTTCCTCGTCGGCAGGCGCCGCGTCCGCCACCACGGACAGTCCGTCCGCCTTGGCGAGCTGCACGGTGTATCCGCCCAGTGCTCCGGCGGCGCCGGTGACGGCGATCCATCCGCCGGGAGCCAGGTCCAGCACATCGAGGGCAAGGCGTGCGGTCAGGCCGTTCATCGGGAGAGTGGCAGCCTCGGCGTGAGTCGTTCCGGCCGGTGCCCGTACGACCTGCCGTGCGTCGACGACGACATACTCCGCGTAGGCGCCCCCGGACGGATCGATCGGTACGACGATCGCCATCACCCGGTCACCCACGTGCAGGTCCGTGGCCGCGTCCGGGGCGATGGCGTCCACGACGCCGGCCGCGTCCATGCCGGGCCGGTAGGGGGGAGTCAGCCGCCCAGCGAGCATGGAGTCGGTGAAACCGGTCCGCAGCAGGATGTCCGACGGGTTCACCGACGCCGCGTGCACCCGGATGCGGATCTGTCCGGGACCGACCTCCGGTACCGGCAGGTCGACGACCTCGAGCACCTCAGGACCGCCGTAGCGGAACACTCCTACAGCCTTCATAACTGCTTCCTTTCCCGAGGGTGTGGCCGCAGCCGAGCCCGTCGGCCGCGACCACACCCGATTGTATTTCGAATGGTCAGTATAGAATGTTGCGCGGTCTGCTTCCGTCAAGATCGACGACCGGGCGAGTCCCGCTTCGTCCTGTGTGCCGCCCGACGGCAACGCTTCCCAGCCCGCGGATACGCTCGGGGTCCGCCCCCTGGATCGTCGGCGCGCCTGTCCGGCCTGGGCGTCCGCCCGTGGAGGGGCGCGCGGGGTGTTTGCCGGGTCAACGGACCTTGCGGTCCAGCCAGACCGTGGAGGACGACTCGCTCGTCCGGCGTGACCGGCACACCGGCCCGCACCGAGGAAACGCCCGCGGTTAGAGTGCCCTCATGAACCGGCGGTCCCCGACGCTCGAGGACGTCGCGCGCGAGGCGGGGGTGTCCCGCGCCACCGTGTCGCGGGTCGTGAACGGCGTGCGCAACGTCGATCCCGGCATCCAGGAACTGGTCCGCAACGCGATCGAACGGACCGGCTACACGCCGAACCGCGCGGCGCGGGCGCTGGTCACCCGGCATCCCACCGGAAGCGTGGCCCTCGTCATCTCCGGCGCGGGCGACGCCTTCGCCGGCCGGGTGTTCGCCGACCCGTTCTTCGGGCGCGTCGTCAACGGCGTCGTGGGGTACCTCCGGGCACGCGCCATGCAGCCGGTGCTGCTGTTCGCCGAGTCCCCGGTGGCCAGGGAGCAGGTGGTCGGCTACCTGGCGCAGGGCAGCGCGGACGGCGCCCTGGTGGTCTCCGTCCAGCCGGACGACCCGCTGCCGGACCTGCTCCTGGCCGCCCGGGTGCCGACGGTGCTGTTCGCGCGTCCCGCCCGCGACACACCGGTCAGTTGTGTCGATCTCGACCACTACGCGGGAGGGCGGCTCGCCGGGGAGCATCTGCTGGCCCGCGGCTGCGGACGGATGGCGACGATCTGCACGTCGCCGGAGGTCAGGGCCGGCCGGGCACGCCTCGCCGGATTCCGCGACGCCCTGGCCCGGGCGGGCCACGGCAGCGTGCCCGCGGCCGAGGGGTCCTTCAGCCTGGACAGCGGGGTGACGGCGATGGCCGCGCTGTTGCGGGACCACCCGGAGGTGGACGGCGTGTTCGCGGCCAACGACCTGATGGCTCAGGGCGCCTGCCACGTACTGCGGGAGGCGGGGCGGCGCATACCGGAGGACGTCGCCGTCGTCGGGTTCGACGATTCGAGCGTCGCCGTGACCTGCCGGCCGCCGCTGACCACCGTGCGCCAGCCCGTGGAGGACATGGCGGCGGCCATGGCCGGGATGCTGGAGGAACAGGTCCGCGGCGTCCGCACCGCACCTCGCACCCTGGTCTTCGCACCGCAGTTGGTCGTACGCGAGTCCGCCTGACCGCCGCGCCCGCCCGTCCGCTCCGTCGCACGAACGACGCACGGGCCCGACGGCACCCCTGTCACGCGGGTGCCGTCGGGCCGTCGGGCCGTCGGGCCCTCGGGCCTCCGGCCGGGTCAGGGCAGCCGGTGGTCGGCGTTCAGTACCGCTCCGCGCTCGGGGTGGTTCTGGTCGTAGCCGCGGGTGTCGCACTGGAGGCCGCCGACGATGCAGTGGTCGACCAGCGCCTTCAGGGTCCGCTCCTCCCAGGCGTTGAAGAAGTCGTAGTGGAAGGAGTACCCGCGGCCGCTGGCCAGGCGGACCTGGCTCATGTCGCCGTTCACCGGGAACGCCATCTTGAACTCGATCATCGGCAGGGCGACCGGGTGGGAGGCCGGGCACATGTTGTCGTTCGTGCCGGGTTTCACGACCGGGTAGGCCATGTGGCTCTTGTGGTCGGGGGTGTCGAGGTACTTGCCGTCCCAGCAACTGGGCGCCTGGAAACGGATGTTGAGCTGCACGTCGGGACGGCTCGGGCAGGTGGCGGGGAAGTCGACGTTGAAGAAGCTGTCCCCGCACTCCCAGCCCTCGACGAAGCCCTTGTGGGCGCGGAACTGCTGGGCGCTCTGCAGGGGGTCACCGACGACGTACCGCAGCCCTCTGGGGAACGGCCGCACGCTGGTGTAGTCGGTGATGCCCGACTTGTAGTAGATGACCTGCGGGCCCACGGGGAGGATCTTCCTGTCCCCGTTGTACAGCGAGGGCATCCAGTACGCGGAGGCGTCGGCCGGTGCGTTGCAGGTGGTGTTGCCGCCGTAGAGGCTCGCCGTGGTGCTGCCGGCGTTCGTCGTGGTGTTGCCCATGAAGGTGTGGTCGTGGGACCTGCCGGGCTGTCCCGGGTAGATGATCGGGTCGTCCGGCGCGGTGTGGGTGACGGAGCAGTTGGCCTGGAACTCCTTGTGGTAGCGCGGCGGCGGGGTCGCGGTGGACGGGGTCACGCCGGTGACCTGGGGCACGGCCGGTATGTAACCGTCGCCGTCGGGGTCGTCGGCGGACGCCCGGGTCGACACTGCCGTCGTGTGCCCGCTGTGCCCGCTGTGCCCGGCGGCCGGGGTCGCGGCGGGACCGGCCGCCGTGGCGACGGTGCCGATGCCGAGGACGCTTGCGAGCAGTGCGGTGCCGAGCAGCAGTGCGGGGAGTTTCGAGCGTGGTCTCATGGGGCCTCCTTGCCCGCTGAGGTGCCGGTGTGGGTGACAGCCGCGACGGTGCGAAGGGCGACGTCGGGCGCCCTTCGCCGTCGTCAGCCGTAGATGCCGAACTCGTGCAGCGAGTAGCCCCAGCCGGTGCCACGCGCCGTCAGGTGCAGTCGTACGTGCCGGGCGGTGGCCGCCACGTCGATGGTGTCGATGTCGCCGTTGCCGGTGGTCGTGGAGTAAATCGTGCGCCAGGCGGTGCCGTTGTCGGAGATGTGGACCTCGTAGGACTTGGCGTAGGCGGGGTCCCAGACGAGCTGGAGCTTGCGGACGGGTGTGGCGGAGCCGAGGTCGACCTGGATCCACTGCGGGTCGCTCCAGTCGCTGGCCCAGCGCGTGTCGGCCCGGCCGTCCGTCGCCTTGGCGGGCTCGCACGGGCAGTCGCCGTAGGAGGGCTGGAAGGAGGAGGCGGTGGTGGGCTTGTTCAGCGCCACGTTCGTGCCCGTGACGGGCGGGGCGACGACCTTGACCGACTTCGTCTCGATGCCGGCGTTGCCGCGGCCGTCCTCGGCCTGGAGGTATACCTTCCACACGCCGAGCTTCTCGGGGGCCCGCACGGCGAAGGTGCCGTTGCCGGTGGACCGCCAGGAGGCCTCGACGAGGCGCTTGTCGCCGTTGGCGTAGTTGCCGCTGAGGAAGATCTTGTAGGTGATCGGGTCGCCGTCGGGGTCGCGCGCGTCCGCGCGGACGGTGAACTCGCCGCCCGCAGGAGCGGACGAGGCCGGGCTGACGGCCAGGGCGGAGACGACTGGCGGGGTGTTGTCGTTGTCGGCCGTTGCGGTGTAGGCCCGTTTGACGGCGTAGTAGGAGAGCCGCTTCAGCCCGTCGGGCAGGAGGTTGAACCAGATGCCGCCGAAGTCGTGTTCGGTGCCGTAGTGGAAGAGCGTGGCGCCGAGGGCGACGCCCCGGTGTCCGGTGACGCAGTTCCAGGCCTTGGTGTAGCCCTCGGCCTTCTGCACGTCGGTCGGCTCGTCGGGGACGCCGTTGGCGTCGTCGGGCACCTCCCACTCTCCCGCCGGTCCGCCTTCGGTGATGAGGTACGGCTTGGTGTAGCCGCCTTGTTCCCAGTCCTCCCGGACGCCGCAGATGTCGCCGTAGGAGTTCATCGAGTACAGGTCGAGGTCGGGCGCGTTGCGCTGGTAGTACGGCCAGGCACCCGTCCAGGCGTCGGTGGAGGTGACGGGGTGGTCGGGGTCGATGCTGTGGATCTTCTTCGCGACGTCGTTGACGAAGCCGGTGTAGGCGTTGCGCTGTGCCTCCAGCTCCGCTCCGCTGTAGCAGTTCTGCAGGCCGAGGACCGACTCGTTGCCGACGTTCCACATGAGCGTCGCGGGGTGGTTCCTGTACGCCTCGACCCACTTGGTGAACTCGGTGAGCATGGTGTTCTTGTAGGCGGTGTCGGTGACGTAGTTCACGCAGCCGCCGGAGCCGGGGCCGCCGCCGGGCTGCAGCCAGAAGCCGTTGACGACCTTGAGGCCGTTCGCGGCGGCGCTGTCCAGCAGCGGCTTGGTGCCGCCGTCGGTGCCCCATGTCCGGATGGTGTTGACGCCCATGGACTTCACGTCGGGCAGGTACTTCGGGGCGTCGGCGATGGCGGGGCCCCAGGTCAGGCCTTTGACGGTGTACGGCTGCCCGCCGACGGTCAGCTGCCAGTTCCCCTGGGAGCCGGTGACCTCGACCGCTCCCGTGGCGGGCGGCGTGCCGTCCGTGGAGCCGTACACCTGGAATTCCCAGAGGGAGTAGCCGTAGCCGCCGGAGCGTTCGGTGCCCAGCATGCGGACGTAGCGGCCGGAGCCGGTGACGGCGAGTTCGTCCGTGCCGCCGTCGCCGCCGGTCACGGTCTTCAGCGTCCGCCAGTCCGTGCCGTCGTCGGACGCCTGGATCAGGTAGCTCCTGCCGTACGCGCCCTCCCAGGTCAGTACGACACGGCTGAGGTCGGACCGCTGCCCGAGGTCGACCTGGAACCACTGGGGGTCGCTCCACCGGCTGGCCCAGCGGGTGCCGGTGAGGTTGCCGTCGACGGCCGCCGAGGGGGCGTATCCGTCGCCTTCCTGGGAGGAGGCGGTGGCGGGTCTGCCCTGGGAGAGCAGGGTCTCCGCGGCCTGGGCGGGCGGGGCGGCGAGGGCGAGCGACGACGCCACGAGCGCGCCGAGGGCGAGCAGGGGGACGGCGCGCCGGACGGCTGGTCCGTGGTACGGGGGTGAGGGGGACACGTCTGCTCCTGGCGAGGTGGGGAGAGCCAACGGGCCGGCGCTGTGGCAGCACCGGTGAGGGCCCCTCCGGGCCGGGGCGCGGGGATGTCATCCGGCCGGAGGGGACGCGTGGCCGGCGGGCGGCCCTATCAGGGGTGGGACGTCAGGGGAAGGACACGACGGTGGACGGGACGGTCGAGGTGCCGGCCGGGACCGTGGAGGCGCCGGTGTCGTTGATGACGTGGTTGTAGTGGCCCATGCCGCCGAGGGAGACCACCAGGAGGCTGTGGAACTTCACGCCCGGTTTGACGGGGGTCTTGAAGCCGTGGTCCTGGCGGATGTTCGGGTCGACGTTGTAGTTGCAGTAGCTGCCCAGGCCCCATGCCTCGTGGGTGTCGACCGAGTCGTCGACCCGGTAGGCGGCGTACCCCTTCGTGGTGCCGTTCTGGATGGCGGCCTGGTTCGGAGCGTCGTACGCCTTCTCGTTCTGGTAGAAGATCGTCCGGCCGCGTTCGCCGTACCACTCGACGTCGTACTTGTTGAAGTGCTCGACGAACAGGCCGGTCGCCAGCACGTCGTCGCCGTTGACGCGGACGCCGTAGTCGGCCCGGTTGGTCTCCCAGCCGACGCCTTCGCCGTGGTCGGCCCGCCACACCCAGGTGTGGTCGATGATGGTGTCGTGGCTGTTGACGACCATGCTGGTGGTCGCCTTGCCCGCGCCGGCGCCGCCGATGCGGATGTACACGTCCTGCACGGTGGTGGGGTTGGCCGCGTGGTCGGCGGACGCGCCCTGCGGGCCGATCTCAAGCAGCGTCGGGGAGTTGACTGGCCCGGCGTCGATGAGGAAGCCGGCGAGCCGCACTCCGTCGACGTCGGCGACCTTCATGGCGGTCACGCCGTTGTCCGGGATGATCGTGGCGAGGCCGAGGCCCAGCACGATGGTGTTCGCCCGCTCGACGGTGATGGTCCGGTCGACGTGGTAGACGCCCGGCGTGAACAGCAGGTGCAGGCCCTGGGCGAGCGCGGCGTTGATGGTGGCCGCCGTGGCGCCGGGCTTGACGACGTAGAACTTGCTCAGCGGGACCGACTCGCCCCGCGGGGTGCCGCTCGCCCAGGTCGTGCCGCGCGCGTCGGTCCGCTTGGCGGGCGCGAAGACCTTGTACTCGCCGCCGTCCAGGTAGAGGAAGGGCTTCTCGCGGGAGATCGGTGTCGTGCCGAGCGTGGTGTAGCGGGGCTCGGGGAAACTGGTGGCGGGAGCCCCCTCCACGCCGGAGAAGACCTGGTTCCAGACGCTGTTGGACCAGCCGCCGATGGAGCTGTCGCGGGTGTACCACTGCTGCTGCGAGTAGTTGCCGACCTGGCCGTCGATCCTGCTGTCGGCGATGTAGCCGCCGCTGGCCCAGCCGTAGCCGTTGGGCGCGAGGTTGAGGCCGCCCTTGACGTGCATCCGGCGGAACGAGGCGGCCTGGGAGACGGCCCAGCGGTTGGTGCCGTTGACCGGCTTCACGGCGAGGTTCTCCGCACCGCGCCAGAAGTTCTGCGTGGCGTTGCCGTTGAACCAGCCCGCGTCGACCGTGATGTCACCGTTGATCGTGGTGTCGTCGGGGCTGAGGCCGAGGCCGGCGATCTGGGTGTAGAAGCCGATCTGGGCGTTGAGGTTGTCGTACGTGCCCGGCTTGAAGAGGAAAGCATGCCGGCCGGAGCCGAACTGGGCCGACTCCTGCTCCCTGAACACCTGGTCCAGCTTGGCCTGGATACCGGGCGTGGACGGGTCGAAGACGTGCACGTTCGGGCCGAGGTCGCCGCCCGGCGTGACCGGGCCGGGGTCGTCACCGGTGGTGCCGTACACCTTGAACTCCCAGAGGGAGTAGCCGTAGGGCGTGGCGCGGACGGTGCCGAGCATGCGGACGTAGCGGGCGGTGCCGGAGAGGTTCACGGTCTCCGTGCCGCCGGCGCCGGTGGTGGTGGAGTGGGCCGTCGTCCAGTCCGTACCGTTCGGGGACGTCTCGATGCGGTAGGACTTCGCGTAGGCGGCCTCCCAGCGCAGTTCGACCCGGCTGAGGGAGGCGGGGGCGCCGAGGTCGACGCGGATCCACTGCGGATCGGACGCGGCGCTCGACCAGCGGGTGCCCTCGTCACCGTCGACCGCTGCCGTGGCCGGGGTGCCGTAGTGCTCCTGGCTGGAGGCGGTGACCGGCTTGCCCTGGGAGAGCAGGACGGGTGCGGCCTGGGCCTGCGTGGCCGGGACGACGGCGAGCAGGGCGGCGGCCAGGGCGGTGACCAGGACGCCGACGAGGCCGCGTCGGCCGGGTCTGTGCGACGGCGGCGAAGCTGGGCGTATGCCGACAGCGGGCATGGGGAGACTCCTCGACACGGGGTGAGTGGGGGAGAGCGCTCTCCCGACCATGCCCGCCGTGCCTGACACGGTCAAGGTTCCGCGCAGGCTTTTCTTTTGACTTGCATTAAGTGTCGAGCGTGATGTGCGGAGGCGTCCGCCCGAGACGTCCGCCGCGCGGGATTATCCCTCCGGCCGACGCGCGGCGAGAGCACGGTCGGCGCAGCCGGCGCCTTTCGCTCAGGGCTGCCGGCGGGCCTGTTCGGCGACCGCCTGTTCCGTCGTGGCGTCAGCCGTGCTCAGCCGCCCGCCGCTGCTCTCCAGGTGGGCGCGGACCAACCACAGGAACAGTTCCAGGCCGCGCAGTTGCCCGATGAGGATGTCCTGCGTGACGGGGCCGGAGGCCTCCGGTCGCCGCCCTCGCCTCGCGGTGGTCCTCGATGAGCCCTTCGTGTTGACGCCTTCGGTGACCTACGGGCCGGCTTCGTAAGGCTCATGGTCGGATGCCGACGTCGATTTCCCGGCGCAGTCCGTTGCGGTGGGGAGCGCGTCCCTGGGGCGACGAAGTCCATGTCCGCTCTCATGCACGCTCAATGATCACAGGTAAGCACTCACCGTCACAGTCCCGCACCGCCTCACTGTGAGGGGCCGGTCAGGCGGTCGGCACGGTGCCGGGCTGGTCCTGCACGTTTGCTGCCGCGTTGATCTGATCTGTGCCCGCCTGGGTGAGGAAGACCCACGTCCCGTAGACGCCCCACGTGAGGCCGAGCAGCGAACTCGCGGCGTAGAAGCCCATTCCGTTGGTGGAGCCGGCGGTGGCGAACAGTCCGGCGGCGGTGATACCTGCCGCGAATACGACGAGCGCGACGACAAGGATGGGCCGCGCATGCTGGGACGTGCCACGGCGGGCTGCGTGGTCGAGCACCGCGAGCAGACTTGCGCTTGCTGCTGCGGCGACCAACAGTTCGACCCCGAGCGCCCAGGTCGGTTGCGGCAGGGTGACCAGCGATGCGGTGACTGTGGTGGTCAGGAACAGGGAGACGGTTTGCGCGGCGCGGTTGCGGTATTCCTGGGAGGTGGCGACGACGTCGAAGCGGAAAGCGACGACGATGAAGGTGAGTCCGGTGAGGCCGGCGGCGCTTCCGCCGACGGTCGCGGCGAACGTGGTCCACATGGCGGTTGCTCCTATGCGATCCGTGCTGGGGTGAAAGATTTGGTGCGATGAAGTGCGGTGGGCGGCGGCCGCGCGCCGCCGCCCCCCGCGCGGAACTATCTCGTTTCGACCATGGCCATCGGGTCTTCACCGTTCTCCAGAGCATTCACCGCGTTCTTCCAGGACGGGTCACCCGAGTAGATCTGGCTGCGCAGGTAGGCCCACACGAGAGCCCGCAGAGTCGCCACGCGCTCGGGATTCTCGTCGTCCGTCTCCGCCGCGTCGTATCCGGATATGCCACCGAAGATGTGACCGGCGCCGTACATGGTCACCATGGTTTTGTTGCCGCCAGGGCTGGCCGAGTAGGCGTCAGCACGGTAGCTGAGCCGATTGGAGAAGTTGGGGTTGAGGTCCTGATCGCCCACGATGATCAGGGCGGTGCCTGTCATGTGCTCGAAGTCGGTGTAATACAGCACCGGGTAGTTCGTCTTGGCCCACTCGGCAAAGTGCTCGTCGTTGCCGATGCCCGGAGCTCCGATGAGCACTCCCGCCTTGACACGAGAATCGGAGAGGTCCTTCGGCCGGTCGTCCTCCGGGTCCAGCATCTGGGCTCCGAGGAGGAGGGAGACGGTGTTGCCGCCCAGGGAGTGTCCTACGGCACCGACACGGTCCCTGTCGATCCGCCGTTCGGCAAGACCAGGGACGGCGGCCTCGATGTCGTCGAGGCGGTCGAGGATGTTGTGCATGTCGGTGGCGCGGTCACGCCAGAACAGGGGCGCGTCCTTGAGGTCGGTGTCGCGCAGACCGAGGGCCGTCGAGTCCAGGTGGGTCGGCTGGACGACCGCGAACCCGTGGGCGGCGAAGAAGTTCGCCAACGGCCCGTAGCCGTTGTAGGAGGACAGAAAGTTCGCCAGCCCGTGCCCGTGGGACAGGAGGATGAGCGGCAGGTCGGTGCCGGTCGCGGGGATCGACACCTTGACCTCCAGCGGCACGGGCCGGCCGGGAACGTCGAGGGTGACCGGGTGGTAGGTGAGGACGGGTTGCGACGCGTTGACCGGGATGTTCGCGGCGTCGCTGTACAGCTTGCTCATCGGAGCCCTTTCGAGATCGGTGTTGACATAGCGCCTGTCGTAACTGGCGGTCGTGGCCGCGAGCCTGATGGGCCAGGAACGGCCGCCAGGCACCTGGATCGGTGTGGACGGTGATCACCGCAGCGGTGCACAGATCTCGTCAGTTGTTTGTCCCGCGGTCTGACGGCAGGGGGAGGGCGGCTGGCTCAACCATCGACTGTCATACCTCCCTGACTCGACGGACGCACTTGTCTTGCCGGGAACTGTAAGATCAACCGAACAAACCGAACTAGGGCGAAAGTGACATGACTGAGTCCGCAATCGATGGGCGTCACAGAAGAGCACGGTTCGGAGTCGAAAGCCTGGTTGTGCGCGTTGCCGACGGTGACTTCCCGACCGTTGTGAACAGCGGGTACACCGTCAAGATCACACACGGCGGCTCTGCACCCCCTTTTCAGTACCTCGGGCGAACCCAGGGTTCCCCTGTTCCTGGCGCGGTGACGGTGATCGAACCCCATGAGGTCGTGAGCTGCCTCGATCAGGACAAAGCCGCCGCTGACGGCCAGGCCATCGTGCAACTCATGTTCATTGACGCCGATCTCATGCCAGTCGGCACAGGTCGGCCGCGCTTTCACGAGGTGACCTATCCAGACCGCAGCCTCTTCAACGGCATCACTGCGCTGCACAGGGGTTTGGCGCACGGTGAGGACGAGCTGGATCTCGAGTCGTCGCTGATCCACCTGCTGACCGTCCTGCTCGCCAGGCATGCGGATGCTCCCGGCGCAGTGAGTCCGACACTTCGCCCTCGAGCGCTTCGCCAAGTACGGGAGATGCTCCACAACCAACTGAGTTCCAACATCAAGCTCGACGACCTCGCGGCACTCGCCGGATGCAGCAAACGCCACTTGATCAGGAGTTTCCGGCAGGCTTACGGGGTTCCACCGCACCATTACCGGACCCTGTTGCGCTTGGCACGCGCCAAGTCTTTGCTGGCAGCGGGACGATCCGTGGCAGAGACCGCCGCCGAGCTCGGTTACTGTGACCAGAGCCAGCTCAATCGGCACTTCCGGCGGGAGTTCGGCATGAGCGCAGGTGGCTATGCCAGGACTGTGCGGTAGACCCTCCTCGCCAAGGTTCGACTCCACCCGATCGAGTCAGAAACCGACGACCCGCCCTGCCCACTGGACTCACCGCACAGCCTCAGACCGAGATCACCAAGCGGCCGTCGATACACCCGTATGTACGCTGCCCCGACCGGCTGCCGGAGGAGACCTACCGGCAGGTCCTTGAGCTGCACCGCATCGGACCGCGCCAGGCCGGAGCCCTGCACGAGTACGGCATCCACACCGTCGGCCGGCTCGCCGCCATCTCACCCGCCGCCACTCAGCGCCTGCTCGGAGGCAGGGCCGGCCGTACGGCCGCCGACCGGGCCCGCGGCATCGACACGCGCCCCGTCGTGCCCCGAGCTCTGCCTCCTCCTCAGCCGTCCGGCACACCTTCGACCGCCACACCCTGGACGGCGCCACCGTCCGCGCAACCCTCCTCGAGCTGGTCGTGCGCTGCTGCTCGTCTTCAACCGAATCGGCCGGCGCAACCCCCAACACCGCCATCGCGCAGTTGGCCGATCTCACCGAGCGGCACTGAAAGGGCACCGCGTACGACGGCGGCTTTCACATGGACGACGGCAAGCTCCCCATCGTGGTCACCGGCATGAACCCGCCGCTTCGGCCTCATCGAGCAGTTCGCTACTGTCTGCCTCTCCGCAGGCCGACCGTCAGGCAGTACTACCTGACGGGGCAGCGAAGGGCATAACGAGCAGCCAGTGTTGATTCACGCCGCTGTGTTCGCTCCACAGCACCGGCCAGGTGCCGCGCTCTGCGTCATGCGGCCTGTCGAGCACCAGACCGGTTGCGGCGTTCTCAAGATAGTGCGCGCGATGGCCGGGGGCCGGCTTGAGGCGCCACCGCTGTCGTGGCCCATTGGTCTCAGCACACATTTGCGGGTGGTCCCCCTCGTGGCTGCCGCGGCCGTCGAGGAACAAGTTGTTGCTGAGTGAGACGATGCGTGCTTCGCCTTCATGCCCCGAGGGAATGAGCCGCCACAACTGATGAGCCTGGCCGTGTGCTGTCCAGAGATGCGGATGCGAACCGTCCTCTGTCCGGAAGGCCGTGTCCATCGCAAGGCCGGAATCCACAGATATGATCAGAAATGGCCCGGTCTGCGTGATACTGCGCCGACGCCGCCTGAAGATCGCACCAACATCGGTGGTGGTGATCTTCAGGAAAGGCGGAAAGGGGCTGATTTCTGCGCTGATTCGGCGGTCCGCGTCTGTCACAGAACCAGCCTAGGGAGTGCGTCCCCAGTTGGAGGGCAACGCCTTGAAACTCCCTGTCTGAGTACTCCAAAGGCAGCCGCCGTACTCAGCGGCACATGACCGGCGACAGCCCAACTCCGTGTCAGGCGCGTGCCGGTGGTCACCGCCAAGCGCCTGCTGGACTGGGAAGGATGGGGCATGGCCCAGGAGGGGTTTGACGCCGCCACTCTCTACGCCTACGTGCTGCTCCAGCGGGACACTGCCGGCCGCGTCCGTACCGCCTTCCCCGTGCTGGGCAGTCCGGCCGGCCTCGCCGCCGAAGCGACCGTGTGCGCCCAACTGCTCCAGACCGTGGCCCGCGGAGACAACCTGGTCCTCGAAGGACCGCTTCGGAACTGGGCTGGGGAACTCCGCCGCCGCTGAGCCCGCATGCTCGCCCCGACCACGAGGTCGACCACGCCGAGTGCGACCCCCGACCACGGCGCCGGACGGCGTGTCGAGTCTTGCCCCGCAAGGGATCAAAACCCGAGATCGATCACGACCTCACACAGGCCCAAGCCGGATCGCTGATCAGAGCGGAACCAGGGAGCGAATCAAAGCCGGGACTCAGAGCTGGAATTCGGCCGGGGACAGCCCCAGCGTCGCACAGGCCTCGCGCAGGACCGTCGCCTCTGCCTGGGAGAAGTGGCCGTCGGCACCGGCGATGACCATGCCGGTCTGGATCACGGCCCGGGCCTCGGTGGGCTTCTTGGCGGCCTTGGCGATCTCCTGCATCGCCTCGGCCTTGCCGTGCTGGAAGTTCATCGTGAGCTGGTCGACATGCTTGTTGAAACGCTGCCGCAGCTGCTCCGGCGGGAAGTTCTGGAGCACGTCGTTGCTGAGGATCATCGACTCGACCTGCTGCCGCTCGGCCGGATCCACCTGCCCGTCGGCCGCCGCGACCAGCGCGCACACCGCCATGCTCGCGTCCCGGTAGGCACCGCTCTTCAACTCCGTCTTCAGCGAGCCGAGCTGCGTCTTCAGCACACCGATCAGCTGGGCCTTGCTGCCACCGCCGGACCTCGTCCCCCCGCTCTGCCCACCGGTAGCGCCACGCCCGCCCTGATTCTGCTGCAGAGCCTTGGCCTGGTCCTTGAGCTTGTCCCAGACTGCCATCAAGTCACCTCGGTCATCGTCGGAAGTCATCTCGCGAACCCGCTCCCGCGCGCTCACTGGCCCAACGCCCGACCCCGGGCAAAGGTTCCGTAAAACGCGCGCCTCTCTCATCACCTCTTTCTCCGGTGCCCGAAACGGTGATGGCCCCCACCCGGTGACCGGGTACGGGCAGTCGCGGTGACGCCTGGTGTCAGGCGTTGTGCTGGGTGTCAGGCGCTGTGCTGCCGCGTCACGCGTCGTCGTGCGAGCGGAGCCTCAGGCGCGGGGCGGGGGACTGTCAGTGCACGACGCGGACCAGGCCTGGTGCCAGGATATTTGCCTGGGTCATGCTTCCGGATTGTCCGTCAGGGGCAGGCACTCGGCGAGCAGGTCGACGACGTCGCGCCAGGCTCGCTGCGCGTGCTGTGGGTGGTAGCCGACGCCGGGGACCGTGGGGTGGTCGACCGGCGGATGGTGGAAGGCGTGCAGGGCGCCGCCGTAGACCGCGAGGCGCCAGTCGACGCCCGCGGCCTGCATTTCGGCGGTGAACGCGTTTCGTTGTGCGGGCGGCATGATCGGGTCTTCCGATCCGACCCCGGCCCACACCGGGCAGCGAATGTGCGCTGCCTCGCCCGGTCGCCCCGTGGTAGTCGCGTTGACGGTGCCGATCGCGCGCAGGTTGACGCCGTCGCGCCCGAGTTCCAGCGCGATGGCGCCCCCGGTGCCGTAGCCGACGGCGGCGACCCGGTCGGGGTCGGTCCGCGATTCGGTGCGCAACACGTCGAGCGCCGCATGACCGATGCCCCGCATCCGGTCGGGATCAGCGAGCAGCGGCATGCAACGGCCCAGCATCTCCTCGGGGTCGCCCAAATAGCGCCCGCCGTGCAGGTCGAAGGCCAGCGCTACATATCCCAGCTCGGCGAGAGCATCGGCCCGGCGACGCTCGACGTCGCTGAGCCCCATGCCCTCTGGTCCGAGCAACACCGCGGGCCGGCGGTCGCTACCGGCCGGGAGCGCGAGGTGCCCGACCATCGTCAAACCGTCCGCCGGGTACTCGACCGTACGCGTGGTAATCGCCGTCATGAGACTGGACTGTAGGGATCGTCGAGCCCGGCCCGGCCGCTGTTCTGCCGCTGGCAGAACAGCGCGCGTGGCCCTCTGAAATGCGAAGACCGAGCCACCAGGGCTTCAAGATCATTTTGCCTGCGGCGCGTACCTCGGTCACACCCCAACCCGTCAGCTGGATATTGTCTCCGCGACGCTCAAGGGCCTGTCCAACGGAGCCAACCCCGCGCCGCTGCTTGAGGCGGTTGATGCACTGCTCGACGGTGTTGCGCTGCTTGTAGGCCTCCCGGTCGAAGGGCGGCGGTCTGCCACCGGCCTGTCCGCGCCGCATCCGGTCGGCCTGCTGGTCGGCCCGTTCCGGGATCACCCCGCGGATGCCGCGTTTACGCAGGTGGCTGCGGATCGCGCGGGAGGGTACGCCTTGTCGGCCAGGACCACGTCCGGCGTGGTCCCGGGCCTCCCACGGCGGCGGGGGACGCGCAGGCGGGCCATCACCTTGGTGAAGGCAGGCGCGTCGCCGGCCTGCCCGGCGGTGAGGTCGAAGGCCAGCGGCCGGCAGCGGTCGTCGGCCGCGAGGTGGATTTGGTGGTCAGTCCGCCGCGGGAGCGGCCGATGGCATGGTCGTACCGGTTCGCCGGCCGGGCCCCGGGCTCCGGCGGCGTGCTGGTGGGCGCGCACGATGGCGGAGTCCACCGACTCAGCGTCGTCCAGGTGCTACGCCTCAGTCCCTGTCCTCGGCGTCGCTCGTCGCTTCCCCTTGGCCCTGCGCCGAGCGGGACATGCCGTGTCCCTACTGCGTGGCCTGGGCCGAGTCCTCATGCTCCGGCTTTACGGCGGCGAGGTGCGGCCGAGCGGGACGGCATGGAGCGCATGTGGTCGCGCACCGGAGCCAGCAGGCCGGCGAGAGCTTTGACGTCGTCGCGCGAAAGCGGCTCGAACAGGAGGCGGCTGACCACCTCGACGTGACCCGGCAGCACCTTCGCAAGCAGCGCACGCCCGGCATCGGTGAGGGTGACGGTGATGCTCCGCTCGTCGTCCGGCGAGGGAGCGCGGACGACCAGGCCCTCCTTCTGGAGCAGATCCACCTGGTAGGTCAGGCCGCTGCGGCTGTAGACGACGCCGTCGGCCAGGTCGGTCATGCGGTGGCTGCCCGTCGGCGAGTCCCCGAGGCGGGCCAGCAGCTGGAACTGCACATAGCTGAGGTCACCGGTCTCGCGCAGCTGCTGCTCGACGGCGTGCCGGAGCAGGCTGGTCACCTCGATGAGGTCGAAGTAGGCGCCGAGCTGCACGGGATCGAGCGACGGCGGTGAATCAGACATGCCCGAAGTCTACTGCTTCGAATTCGAAGAATGCGGCGGGGCGCGGTTCCAGTCACAAGAGGAGGAACTGGAACTGAACTCCTCCGCGAGTTCCGGTGCCACCCCCGGCAGGTGGATCGGACGGGGCGCGAGGGCCTCCCAGGCCCGATGGCGCGACCTCGTGAGCGCACGGTGTGGGCGGCGTTGAGCCCGACTGAGCACCGCAGAACATGAAGAGCGGGCAGTGCCGCGGCACCGGGTTACGAGCAGAAGGACGGCGCCGCCGCCCACGCATCCCGAGGACCCGCCATGAACATCCCCTGCCTCGGGCAACGTCGTCGTCCTCGGCCCTCCCCGGTGACGGCACGAGAGCCCGGCCGCAGCGCAGAAGCCATGAACACGATGCCGGGATGAGCACCGCCGCGTGGACTCCGGTGTCCTTGGCCGTGGTGAGCGCCGGTGTCGGATGTCCGCGTCCGGCTCGCCGGCTCGCGGACCGGATCACGGAGGCGGTGTGCCGGTCACTGGCGGCCGGGGGTGCGCGCGCCGAGGCGGAGGTGCTGGAGTTGCATCGGCTGGCAGCCGACCTCGCCCAGCACTCCATCCAGGGCCGCGTCAGCCTCGACCTGCGGGAGGCGATCGCGGCGGTCGTGGCGGCCGACGGGCTGGTGGTGGCGACCCCGGTGCGCGCCGCATCCCCGAGCAAGGTGTTCGACTCGTTCCTCGCCATCCTCGGGGACAAGGCCTCTCCGGCATGTCGCTGCCGCTGGCGCTCAACAGCGGATCCGACCGGCAGCCACCCGACATCACACAGGTGATGCGCAGGCGCCTGACCGCCGTGCATGCCGAGCCCGTGCCCACGGTCGTCGTCGCAGGCCCCGTCGAATGGCAGGCCACGGCGCTCAGCGGCGCGGCTGCGCGCCTGCATCGACCGAGCCGCCGTCGAACTCGCCGCGGCGATGCGCTCGCACCAGCAGTAACCCAGCACTTGCTTCGAATTCGAAGTAGATGTACTGTCGTCAACAGTTGCTTCGAATTCGAAGCAACATCGATCGCAGTGAAGGTGAGAACCGGAATGAAGGCAGTGCGTTTCCACGAGTACGGCGACCCGAGCGTCCTGCGCCATGAGGACGTGGAGCAGCCCGTTCCCGGGGCCGGCGAGGTCCGGGTGCGCGTCGCCGCGACGTCGTTCAACCCCGTCGACGGCAACATCCGCGGGGGCTTCATGCAGGGCCCCATCCCGGTGACGCTGCCCCACACGCCCGGCATAGACGTCGCCGGAACGGTCGACGCACTGGGCGAGGGCGTCGACGGCATCGCGGTCGGCGACGACGTCGTCGGCTTCCTGCCGATGGACGGCAACGGCGCCGCCGCGCAGTACGTTCTCGCGCCGGCCGACGTCCTGATCCCGGCCCCCAAGAGCGTCCCCCTGGCCGACGCCGCCGCGCTGCCCCTGGTGGGCCTGACCGCGTACCAGGCGCTCTTCGACCACGGCAAGCTGACGGCCGGGCAGCGCGTATTGATCAACGGCGCCGGCGGCGCGGTCGGCGGCTACGCCGTGCAGCTGGCCAAGAACGCCGGCGCCCACGTCATCGCCACAGCGGGCCCGCGCAGCAGCGAGGCGGTCACATCGGCCGGCGCCGACGAGGTCATCGACCACACCGCCACCGACGTGACCGCAGTGGTGACCGAACCGGTCGACCTCGCACTCAACCTCGCGCCGGTCGCTCCGGACGAACTGGCCTCACTGGTCACCCTGGTCCGTCCCGGCGGGGTCGTCGTGAACACCACGGTGTGGATGCCCGCCCCCAGCGACGAGGAGCGCGACGTGCGCGGCATCGACCTGTTCGTCCGCAGCGACGCCGACCAACTGGCCCAACTGGTGGCGCTGATCGACCGCGGCGAACTGCGCGTCGACGTCGCCGAGCGGATACCGCTGGCCGAACTCCCCGCGCTCCACGCCCGGGCCTCCGAAGGCGCGGTGCACGGCAAGGTCATCGTGGTCCCGTCCGCCGACTGACGCCGATCCTCCACCGAAAGGGAAAGACCATGGCACTCAGTCTGGATCCCGAAATCGCTCAGGCGCTGGCCCCGATGGCCGGCGCGATGGCGGACGCCACACCACCGGCCGTAGGCGACATCGCGGCGCGGCGCGCCATGTGGGAGCCGATCATCGGCGCCGCGGGAACGGCCCAGCCGATCCCGGACGACGTCAAGACCAGCGAGCACCACACGACCGCCGACGACGGCGCGCGGATCACCATGCGCTGGTACACCAAGGACGGCGCGGCGCCGGGCCCGGCCGTGCTGTTCTTCCACGGCGGCGGATACATCTTCGGCCACATCGACCTGTTCGACGGCCCGGTCTCCCGCTACGTCTCCGCCAGCGGCGTGCCGATGCTGTCGGTCGAGTACCGCCGCGCCCCCGAGCACCCCTTCCCGACCCCGCTCGAGGACGCCTACAGCGCACTGCGCTGGCTGCACGCACACGCCGCAGAACTCGGCGTCGACCGCGACCGGATCGGTGTGATGGGGGACAGCGCCGGCGGCGGTATGGCCGCGGGACTGACGATCCTCGCCCGCGAGCGCGGCGGCCCGAAGATCGCCCGCCAGATCCTCATCATGCCGATGCTCGACGACCGCACCACCACCCCCGATTCCCACATCGCGCCTTACCTGCTGTGGTCCTACGACGACAGCCTCACCGCCTGGCCCGCCCTGCTCGGCGAGGCCGCCGGCGGGCCAGGCGTCCCGGCCACGGCGGCCCCGGCCCGGCTCGAGGACGCCACCGGCCTGCCGCCGGCCTACATCGAGGTCGGCCAGCTCGACGTCTTCCGCGACGAAGACGCCGCCTACGCCACCAAACTCAGCCGCGCCGGCGTGCCGGTCGAATTCCACCTGCACCCCGGTGCCCCACACGAGTTCGACTCCATCGCCTTCACCTCCGACGTCGCCCGCCGCGCCATCACCGACCGCATCCGCGTCCTCACATCCATCTGAGCCGCCACCGAGCGCGCTCACCCCATGCCACAGGAGGGGTATGCAGGCGCTCCACACAGGTGGCCGCACCCCGTTGCCCGCCGCGACGGAGTCTCTCGGACACCGGCACGAACACACTGAAGCACCGCGCGGGCGGGCCGGAATCCCGCTTCGCGCCGCATGCGCATTGACGGCCGGGAGACTGCCGGACTCCATGAGAGCTGCCCGGCACCTGATCCTCACCTGACTGACCTCTGAAGGAGACGATTCCGATGATCCCCGACGACGACCTGTCCCGCTCGCTGACCGTGGCGGACCCCGACGATCCCGGCACGACGTACATCTCTTTGGTGGGCAACACGTACGCCATGCTGGTCACCGGCGAGCAGACCGACGGCCGGTACTGCCTGATCGACATGCGTGTGCCCGACGGCGGCGGCCCGCCCCCGCACCGGCACGACTTCGAGGAGATGTTCACGATCCTCGAGGGCGAGATCGAGTTCACCTTCCGCGGCGAGAAGCACACCGTACGGGCCGGGTCCACGGTCAACATCCCGGCCAACGCCCCGCACAACTTCCGCAACGCCTCTGGTGCGCCGGCCCGCATGCTGTGCATGTGCACCCCGGCAGGCCAGGACGAGTACTTCACGCGCATCGGCGATGTCGTCGCCGGCAAGGACGCGCCGCCGCCCCAGCTGTCGCAGGACGAGCTCGCGGAGCGCCGCCGCCGCGCGGCCGAGTTCGCCTCGGCCTACCGGAGCGAGTTCCTGTGAGTGGCAGAGCCGCCAAGCCTGGCACTGGTTGACAGGGTGAGCTCATCGACAAACGACTCCCGTTCTCGCGAACAGAGCCAGCCTTGGCCGCGCAGGCCGCCGCCGAGGCGATTTCCACGAGAAGACCCAGATCGACTCGGGGGTGCTCAGCGAGGACACCACCTCGGTCATGTTGACCATCGGCGGTAACGACGCGCGTTTCGACAACAAATCCAGACGTGCGTCATGGAGGGGTGCCCCTCCGAGGCCTCGATGAAGGCAGACATCGACAACGCCGTAGCCGAGACCCGCACTGTGCTGGAACAAATCCATGCACTCGCGCCGAACGCGACGATCTCGCTGATGGGCTACCCCTTGCTCTTCAGCCGCACTCAGGCCTGCTCGACCTTGGTCAGTGCCTCCCAGCGTGTCATTCTGAACGACATGGCCGAGTGCTTCGAGAGCAAGCAGCGCGAGCTCGCGCTCTCGATGAGTGCCTCCAATGTCCGTTACCGATCCCCGCAGGCGGCGTTCGAGGGCAAGCGGATCTGTGATTCACCTGAAGGCATCAACGGGGTCGTGGCAGGGCCGAACGGTGACGGCGACTTCGACCACGGCGACAAGAACACGCAGCTCTGCTGGTGGTTCACCGGGGACACCTGCCTGAGCCGCGAGAGCTACCACCCGAACCAGACCGGAACGAGCGCCTACGCACAGGCGTTCATGACAGCCAGCCCTCTGTCAGCTGCCACTCGACAGGGCCGGTGAACAGGCACATGTCCAACAACGGCACCGTGGCGCAGCAGAGCCGTGTCACGGTGCCGTCCCCTGGGTGCCTCGCCGCCATCATGGTGCCCATCGTCGCGGTCCTGATCGCGGTTTCGGTTCTCATGGTCATGCACTGTCGCCAGGAACGCGCGAACGAGCGAAACAAGGCAGAAGCCTTGGAGCGGACAGCAGACTTGGCCCATTCTTACGCGCGCGACATGGTGGTAGCCCCAAACGGCTTTCCCGGCCAAGAAGTCGTTCGGGGGATCGCCGAGAGGCACGACGGCAGGCTTCTCTCTTACGCGTGGTCGGTGGACTCGCTGACCACCATCGTCCGCTTCTTCGGAGAGTATGAGGACACGAACATGTTCGGCGTGTCACACTCCCGGGCCTACCACTGCTACTCCATTGTGCTGCGGAAGGGGGCCGAGGGCGCACCACAAGCAAAGACGTCTCCGCTGGAAGAGTGCAACGTCATCTGACCAAGCACTGCGCAGCAGACCAGATCGCCCACGGTTGAGTGTGCTCCACGACGTCCCTTAGCGGTGTCGACGTCGCGGCCGACGGCAGCGACGAGAGCAGCAGGTTCTGCGAGGCGCCGGTGTAGTTCTTGTCGACGGCCACGTAGAGGCCGTTGGCCTGGGACTTCATGGCGAAGGTGCTCTCCTCCCCGATCCACTCGAAGGTGAAGCCTTCCAGGGAGCCGCCGTAGATGTCGGAACGGGCGCGCAGGGCACCGCTGTGCGGACGGCGTAACACCCGGATCCGGAACAGATCCGAGGTCGGCGCCGGCGAGGACGACGAACGGGTCGCAGCCGACAATTGCGAGGGCTTGCCTCTTCAGTCCCGGGGGCGGCGCTGCGGTGCAAACGCCGGCGGACTCATGTCCGGCAAATAATGACGAGCGAAGAGCGTGGCGACCAGATCTCGTCGGCTGCGGACGCCCGTCTTGTCGAACACGGACTTCAGGTGGTCCTGGACCGTGTGTGGTGACAGACCTGCACTGCGGCTGATGTCGGCTGTGGACCGCCCCCGCAACACCAGCGTCATGACGTCCCTCTCGCGAGGAGTCAGACCGTACGCCGCGACGATCAGTGCGATGTGCTCAGCGGGACCGGCTCGTTCGACGACGACAGCGGTGCGGGCCGGGGCCGCCGTGGGTTCCTCCAGGCGCCAGGCGTGCAACCGTACCCGGCCGTGCCGGCGGCTGTGCATCCACGAGGTGTGGGAGGCCGCGGCCCCTGCGGCCTGCACCGCCGCTGCCACCGCGTACACGGCGGGAGGCAGTCCGCGATCCCCGGACGGCACGCCGTCGGCGTGCGCCAGGTCGTTGAACCAGATGGCCACGGTGGGTGTCGCATGGACCACCTGGTGGTCGGCGTCCAGCAACACCAGTCCCGGCGCCGTCTCGGAGACGTTCGCTTCGGCCAGCCGCGTCAGGTGCAGCCGGCGCAGTGCGTTCCCCAACGGCTGGACCAGCGACGCCGCCGCAGCCAGCTCTGCGGAGCCGAACGGAGGCGCGTCGTCTGCGCGTCCCATGACCAGGGCGCCCCATGCTCCGTGACGGTCCCGCAGCAGCACACGCAGCTCGTCGCGGAAGCCGAGGGGCCGCATGATGTCGCGGTACCGGGGACTGAGGGTGAGGTTCCCGCTCGTTTCCCGGCTGAGCAGGCCCACCGGCGTCGGCCTGGCCGCCAGATCGGACAGGTCGTTGGCGTCCCCCTCGCGGTACTCGATGTCGAGCATGCGTGGCATCAGGGCGGGCGGCAGGCCGTCTCGGTAGTCACCGCCGGTGTTCATCAACGTCTGCGGATCCACGGTCAAGCAGGCGCATACGTCGAAGCGCAGCGCAGGCCGTACGACCCGTTTCACCGCCTCGAAGAACTCCTCGACGCTCCGCGCGGACTGCGCCGCCCGCGCCGCCGCGTCCCCGGTCTCGCCGACCCGTCTTGCTCCCCCATGGCGCCTCATGGTCCGAGGCTAAGCGTGCACAACGGGTCCCGAGCCCGGTTCGCGCAGGTAGCTGTGCCTCCGCTTACCGTGCCCGGGAACCGTCGATGTCCGGGGCGCGCGATCGACGCCTCGGTACGGGTCAGCGGTTGTTGTGCAGGACGAGGTTGAGCTTCGCCCAGTCCTTGCCGCCGTTCTCCCCGTTGCGGAGCGTGATCTCGCTGACCGTCGAGGTCTGTCCCGCGGGGACGTAGCGGTTGAAGTTGTACTCGGCGTCGAGGTCGGTGTTGGTGTCGTTCGTGCCCTCGTAGAACCGCAGGGTCACATAGATCATGACTCCGCCGCCGGCGTCCGTCTCCGCGGACACATGCTTCTCCACACGGATTTCGCCCCCGCACGTGGTCTCCCACCACACCGACGGCGTGCGGACCTCGTTCACCCAGCCCTCGGAGGCGACGTTGCCGTTGCAGTACGTACCGGCGGCGAAAATGCCTTCGTCGTCACGGATCGTGTAGGTGCCGGTCAGAGCGACGTTCCGCCACACGGAGGCCGTGACCGCGTCACCCGCCGCAGACGGGGCCGCACCGGCAGCCGGAGCCCCCGCCACCGTCAGACCGGCGACTGCGGCCGCGGCCAGCATCCCGATGGTCCTTCTTCGCATGGACATCTCTTCCCCCTCGTTGTCGTCACCGAATGCGCCGAAGGCAGCTCACCACCCTCGACCGGGTAAAGAGTGCCGCGGCCGGTCGGCGTATCCCATCCCAGACATCTGGGGGGCGCACCACCGGTGGGCTGTCGCCTTCGGGCTCACCGTCGGCACCCCCGCGCCCGGCCTGCCGTACTTCTCCGGCAGCCGCACCCCACTGAGCCCCGGTCTGGAACTTCCAGGCGAGGAGGTCGATCACCGGCCGGATCCCGCGCTGCCGCAGGAGCTGGCGGTACTTGGCGTGGTCGTAGCCGCGGTCCGCGAAGAGCATGTGGGGCCGCCTCCGTGGCGGGCCCACGACTCCCGCTACTGCAGGGATCTTGTCCAACAGCGGCATCAGTCGGGTGACAGCGTTGTGGTTCCCGCCGGTCAGCGACACCGCGAGCGGGATGTCCTGGCCGTCGGTGATGACGTGGTGCATGCTGCCCGGCCGTGCGTGGTCGACCGGGCTGGGTCCGCTTTTAGGCTTCTGCGTGCGGCCCGTGCGTGGGAGGAATCGATCACCGCCCGGGACCAGTCCAGCTGGTTCTTCGACGGCAGCTTGTTCAGCAGCTGGTGCAGCTTCTCCCAGACACCGGCCTCGTTCCAGGCCGCCAGACGCCGCCCGCGACGGGACCATCCCCGCGGGTGCGGGAGCAGGTCCGGTGCTGATCTTGGGATCATCCACGGTGAACCCGGGCAGCCAGCACCGCCGGCTTCACCCCGCACATCTCGGCGAGCACACCCCGCCCGGCTTCGTTGATCACGACCTCCGCATCGGCCCGCCCCACCAAAGCCGCAGCCTGACCACGTCGGCGAACCTGGCTGGGCACAGCACTAAATATGGACGAGCATCGGTCGTAGGGGATGTCCGAGCGCGTCCGTGAGGGAGGCCAGTTCCTCGTCGGTCAGCCATGCCCGGTTCGGGTACGTGACCTCGATCCTGAATCGCGCGAACCCCATCGGCCAGTCGTACGCCAGTTCGTTGAGTGACGTCTCGACGTCGCAACAGGGAACCGTCACCATGAGCGTTGAGAAGCCCTCGTAGTAGCGCTCCGAGACGGCCTCACCCCACCAGCCAGGTGCGAACTCCGCACCGCAGTGCGGGCAGGAGATCCTTCCCAGGTTGAAGCCGCAGATGACCACCTCAACGCTGGACCCGGCGCTGCTGGGGAAGGCCCGGGTCCGCTCGGCCTGTGCTCTCGGCAGTAAATGGTCGGGCTCGCGCCACACCGGACGTCGGACCAGCGTGCTGGCCGTGTGTCCGGCCCGTACCGCGAGGAAGATGGACGTAGGGCTCCCGTCCCGTGTAACCCCCGAGCCGGGACGGGAGCCTTCAGCCGCAGGTGGCCTACCTGAGTCCGGTGGCACACGGCACCATGCTCTCCATGAGGGATCAGCGAGCTCAGGAATTCGCCCGGTGCGCCGTCGTGCTGGCCGCGGAGCTGCGCGAGACACGGCACGAGCGTGCCGTAGCCGCCGACCCCGAGAAACAAGCGGACCCGTTCGCCGCTCCTGCTCCGACAGGCGATGACCCCTTCGCTCCGTCCATGGCCGGCCGGGAGGGCGTCTTCGACCAGGCGCTGTCCAACGCCCTGGCCGCGATCGTCGCTTCGGAGTGGCCGGGCGAGGAAGCAGAGCGCACGGGACGGGTTCGCTCGGCCAGCCAGCTGCTCAGGCTGATCGAGAAACACGTGCCTGCCACGGACGGCATCGTCCTCGTTCCTGACAAGGATCCGATGCCGGAAATCCCCCAAGGCGACACGGACTCGCTCTTCCAGGCGCCGCGACTTTCGTCGCACACCCGGATCGATGTGCGCACGCTCCAGGACGGGATCGAGGCCAGTCAGGCAGCCCGCCACGGCCGCGGTGCCGGAGGGCTGCAGCGTCGCCACATAGAGGCCCTGCTGGCCCTCGACGGTCACCGGAGCCTCGGCGTGATGGGAGAAGAACAGCAGGACCGGATCCAGCAGATCGCGCAGGAAGAGGACACGGCCTCCCAGAAACGAGCTGCCGAATACCTCGAACACATTGGCGAGGAAGAAGCCGCCCGGCGCGCCGAGAACGTGACCAACCCCAACGCCTACCACCCGAAGCACAATCCCGACGGACACGACCTCGACACCTGCCCCGTCTGCGGGCACGAGACGTTCTGCGTCAAGGGCCTCGACCCTGTCTTCGGCCGGGTGGGGTACGGACAGTGCCTGGTGTGCACCTACATCCGCACCCCGGGCGCCGCAGAGGACGAGGCCTTCACCGAACATCTCCGGTCGATGGACGACGAGTGATGCCATCAGGCACGCCGAGCCGCGTCCCTTCGGCTGCCAGCCCTCACACCGCACCCGAACCGGGGCCGGCAGACCGGTGCCGCAGCGCCGTGACCCCGGCGGGACGACTGTCGTTGTCCTGGCTGGTGCCGCCTCTTTGCCCGCGCTGTGACGGTGCCCGGCTGAGCGCCGCGTCAGCCCACGACCGACGCGGACAGGTAGGCCCCAGACGCGCCGCGTCACTCACAGCGCCCCGCCGTGGCGGCACCGGCCGCCCAGCAGGCGCCGGATCGTGGGACCGGCGGCAAGGGACGGCACGGCCATGACCCCTATCTACCCCCGTAAACGACCCCAGCGGCGCAGCGAAATCCCCCGCGGCCCGCAGCAGACCACGGGCCTGCAACAGATCCGCGACACCCTGCCGCCCGCACCCGAACCCTGTACGGTCGAGCCCGCCCCGCGCCCGGCGGGCCAGGAGGTGCCACCTGAGCTGCTGGCTCTGGTGGCCCACCACTGCCGCCGCATCAGCGCCTACCTCGCCCGCGCCCAGCACCTGCAGACTCTGCACGGCGATGACATGAGGCAGTGGCAGCGCCTGGTTCTGTAGGCCCTGACCGACGCCCTCGCCCACAACCACCTGCTGGTCGGCACCCTCGCCGCCTACCTCCAGCGCCAGGACCTCGCCCCAGGTCTGCTGCGCCGCTACCTGCAATCCCCGGACACCGACCGCTACATCACCCGCGAGGCCGTCGAGCATCTCGACGGCCTGACCGGCGCCGTGCCCGAGGAAGCGGCCGAGCCGGTCTGGACCGCCACCGGCAGACGGATCGCCCGCGACGGCGGCTGACGACCCGCTTCCAGGCCACACGGCCGCACGGCAGACTCCCGTCCGCATGCAACAGCGGAGGGCCTTCTTCCTGCGCACGGCCTCAGCGGGGTTCGGTGAAGCCGGGCAGCTCCAGCGGCACGGGAGTCCACTCGCTACCGGGTGCGGCATCGTGCAGCAGGTGCCGGAAGCACTCGCCGCCGACGGGCCGTACGGTGACTTCACAGCCTTCGCCGCGCCCGGCCTCCAGCGCGGCCAGCGCCCGCCGGCCGTCTTCCGTCTCGACGGTGACGTGAGGGTGGTAGAAGTGCACCGGGCCCAGCTCCAGGTGCCTTCCGGCGAGGGTGAGAGCGAACGCGGCGACACTGCCCCGCACGGCGTGGGGCTCGCCGCTGAGCAGGGACCGCAGCGTGGGGGAGTCCTGCCCGTTCAGGGTGAAGCGGGCCTGGCGCAGGAACGGGGAGGCCACGCAGTGCCCCTGGATGAGCAGGCGCGCCATCCGCAGGGCGATCCGGTCGGTGGGGGTGAGTTCGTCAGGAATGGGAAAGTACTGCTCGCAGTGGCGCTGCACCGCCTCCAAATCCTCGATGTAGCTGCGCAGCTGGGCCGCCTCCTGGCGCGCGGCCTCGGGGCGCGGCGGCAGCTCGCCGCCGCCGATGACCCCGGCGCTCGCCCGGACCTCGAAGGCACCGCCGGCCGCGATGCGCTCATAGATCCGCAGCAGACGCAGCCCGGCCGCGGGCTCCAGCTTCTCCAGCGAAAACGTGAAGCGTAGCGAAGCCGAAGCACCGGACGCCGCAGGGATCATCAATTCCAGACTGCCACCCGCCAGATCCACCCTGACGGACCGGCCCACACTGCCCCGCCCCACATGTGCCAGCGTCCCCGGGTAGCAGGCGGTGACGTGCTCGCCGTCGAAGAAGGCCACCTCCACCGCCGTCTTGGCCAGGGGAACCTTGTCCGCCGACTGCCACCGCACCTCGACGTCCCGGTGTTCCCCGGACAGCCACTCCGGCCCGCTGACCGTCAGGCTCTCCACCGCCCCGGCCGGCAGCACCACTTCCTCCGGCAGCCCGAAACCCAGGCTGCGCCGCACGGCCTGGGCCAGGTCGGGCGTCAGGGGGCCGTTGCCCGTCAGGGTGATCTCCACGGGGGAAACCTCGTGCGCCCGCGGGTGCTTTGCCCGCAGCGTGTGCACCACCGTCTTGCCCTGGCGGGCGAAGTCCACCGTCCAGTGGTCGTCCAGCCCGTCGGCCTGACGTCCCAGCGCCGTCACCCGGGCGCTCACATCCCGCACCCCGTCCATGAGCAGCGCCCGCTCCTGCCCGTAGACCTTCGCCGCCTCGAACAGCTGATCCCGGGTGAAGGACGCCTCCAGGTCGGCGTGGGTGGCCAGCAGCCCGTCCAGCTTGGCCCGGTCCCACACCCCGACCCGCACCGCCTGCCCAGCCGCCAGCGAGGTGACGAACTCCCGCTCCGCCGTGGTCAGGGTGCACGGCACCACCAAGATCCACTCCCATGGCTGGTGGTGCACGGCCCGCGTGAACGACTGCCTGATCGACTTGCGCCGCCCCTTGTACGCCGTGGTCGGGAAACCGTCCACGTAGTACTTCAACTGGAAGATCCGCACCCTCGACCCGTGGGTGACCTTGATATCGATGCCGTCGTCCCCGCCGCGCCCGTTCACCACCTCCACACGCGCCGTCGCGTCGTACACACGGTGCACCAGCGCTTCCACGATCCGGTCGAACCCCGGCTGCCCGACCCGGTCCCACTCCACCGCCACAACCGGCCCCCTGCCCTCGCAGACACCCCAAGCGATGATTCCACCCGGCACTGACACCCCCGCTGGCGTTAGGCCTCGCACCAATGCCGGGCCGAACCACTTAGGCCATGCGGCATCGCCGCACAAAAGGCCGGGCGAAGCGCCGGTTCACAGCGTCGGCTTCTGGTGCCGGGTGAGGAGTTCGGTGAAAAGTCCTCCAGAAGCTGCTTCCCACCGGGGTGAGTTCCCAGCCGCCGAAGCAGCCTGCCTCCAGGCCGCCGGAACCGGAGCCGGAGCACGACCAGGAACCGGGCAAGCTCCGCGGGCCGTTCCGCCGCTGCGGTTGACCCACACGGCGGCGCCACCCTTCCCGCCAGGCACGAGGGAGAGGTGGCGTCGACGAACAGCGGCCCGGGTCAGGCCGGGGCGGCCTGCTTCGCCAGTGCGGCGAGCGGGGAGCGCCGGCACTTCAGCCACCGCGCGTAGCTGCTCCCAATCCGCCTCCGAGTGTGCAGGTCCGGGACCACTGGTAGGACGACGCGTCCGGGGCCGGGATGAGACCGGTGTGCCGGGCCCACCGGAGGCCGCTGTGGGCACCTTCAGGCGCTTGGCCGCTTGGCCCGCGTCGTACTCGGTTCGTCGCCCCTCGCTCGCGGCGCGTCTGGCGTGGCAAGTGGAGTCGGGTGCGAAGGTGACACCAGGGCGATCTTCCTGGTGGGGTTCGCGGCTACGCCGCTCAGTTCCTGGCTACCTGTAACTTTCTGCTCGGCTTAGGCCTTTGGGGCCGGGATCAGCCACGGGGCGATGACGGCGGAGGCCGCGGCGATGCCTGTGGCGACGAGGAACGCGTCGTCGAAACCGGCGGCCGTGGCGGTGCCGGTGTGGGTGGCGATGCTTGCGGCGGCGGCGCTGGATACGGCGGCGGCGCCGGCGGAGGCACCGAACTCGTGGAAGGTGCTGACGATTCCGGAGGTCACACCGGCCTCGTGGGGGCCGACGCTGCTGAGGGCGGTAGCCGAGGCGACGACGAACAGGGCGCCCAGCCCGGCCGCGGCGATGCTCACGCCGGTGACCATGGCGGTGGTGCCGGACCACAGGACAGGGACGAGGAATCCCGCGGATGCGAGGGCCATGGCCACTGCTGCCAGCAGTCGGGCCCCGAGGCGGCCGATCACGCGGCCGGCGGCAGTGGCGGCGGCCATGGTTACCAGCGCCACCGGAAGGAACAGCAGCCCGGTTGTCAGGGCGCCGTGGCTTTGGTGGTTTTGGAGGTAGAAGGAGCCGAGGAAGAACACGCCCACCATTAGGGCGGTGGCCACGGCGATGACGAAGGTGCCTGCCACGACCGGGCGCCGGGCGAGCAGACGGAGGTCCATCAGCGGTGCCGCAGCCCGGCGCTGCCAGGCGGCGAAGGCTGCGTAGACGGCTGCCGCGGCGGCGAACAGGGCGAGAGTGAGGGCGTCGAGCCAGCCGTGGTCGCCGGCACGGATGAGGGCGTAGATGAGGGCGCCGGTGGCCGCGGCGACCAAGGCGGCGCCGGGCACGTCGAGGGAGCCGGAGGCCGCGCGGGGGAGATCGGGCAGCATCCGGGTGAGTGTGGCGAGGACGGTCAGGCCGACGGGGACGTTGACGAAGAAAACCCAGGCCCAGCCGGGCCCGGCAGTGATCAGCCCGCCCAGCAGCACACCGAGGGCGGCGCCGCCTCCGCCGAGTGCCGACCAGATGCCCAGTGCCTTGTTGCGTTCGTCCCCGTCGAACAGCCGCACTATCACCGACAGGGCGGCCGGGGAGAGCAGTGCCGCGCCCGCGCCCTGGGCGATGCGCGCGGCCAGCAGCAGGGGTGCGCCGGTGGCGAGCCCGGCGACAAGGGAGGCCGCGGTGAAGACGGCGAGCCCTGCGAGGGCGATGCGCTTGGCGTCGAACAGGTCGGCGGCCCGGCCGCCGAGCAGCATCAAGCTGCCGAAGGCGAGGGCGTAGCCGCTGACCACCCAGGTCAGAGCAGCGCGGTCCAGGCCCAGCTCGGCGCCCATGTGGGGCAGTGCGATGGCGACCACGGTGATGTCGAGGATCAGCATCAGCTGGGCCAGCCCCAGCAGGCCGAGGACTGGCCAGCGCTGCGGGTGGGGTGCTTCCGGCGTGTGTGTGTTCGCGGTTTCCGTGTTGCTCATGACGCTCACCTCTCCATGACTAACCCATACAGTGCTGTTCAGGTTAGCCTCAACGGCGGTATAACCCAAACAGTGCTGTACGGGTTGGTAGGGTGTGGGGCATGGGCAGTAAAAGCACCGTCAAACGCGCCGACGCCCTGCGGAGCATCGAGGCGATCGTCAAGGCCGCGGCCGAGTGCCTGGGACAGAACCCGGAGGCGAGCCTCAGCGAGATCGCGCGCGCCGCAGGCGTGGGCCGGGTGACGCTGTATGCGCACTTCGCCTCCCGGGCGGAGGTCGTCGATGCGGCGATGAGCCGCGCCGTCGACCGGGGCAATCAAGCACTGGACGCGGTCGATCTGGCCGGTGATCCGCTGCTTGCGCTGGCCCGCTATGTCGAGGCCAGCTGGCATCTGGTGGACCAGGCGCGTGCACTGCTGGTCGCCGCCCAGAAGGAATTGCCCCCTGGGCGCATCCGCGAGCTGCACAGCGGCCCGGCCGCCAGGGTCGAGACGATCCTCGCCCGCGGCCGCGCCGAGGGGGTCTTCCGCACTGACCTGCCGATCGCGTGGCTGGTCAACGTCCTGCACTCGGTCATGCACAGCGCCGCCGACGAGATCCGCGCGGGCCGTCTCACCTCCGAGCGTGCCGCCGGCCACATCACCGCCACGGTGCTGGCCGCCTTCACCCCGCCGGGACGGCCGGTGCCGGAACCCGGCGCGGGCACATGACACCGGCCGGACCCGCGAAGAAGAGCGGGCGCGTGCCGGACGGCGACCGCCGGGATTTCCGAACTGTCGCGGGCCGCGCCGGGGGAGGCGGTGAGGACAACCGGCGGCTGGCGCGGGTGCGCCCGCTCGGTGCGGGGGTGCCCGTACGATGAGTTCATGACCGCAAGCACCCGCTGCAGCAGCCGCCCGGCCGGGCGGCTGCTTACGCTGCTGGTGCTGGCGGTGCTGGCCGGTGTGCTGGGCATGCACGGCCTGGCCCCGGGCGGGGTGCCGGCGGCGCAGACAGCGGCCGGCCACGAGATGGTGATGGCCTCGGCGGACGGCGTACCGCACGCGGACGGGGGATGCGCGCACACGGACGGCGGATCGGGTCATCTCGATCACGCCGACGGAACGTGCGCGGCCGCCGGCACGGCTTCGGCATATACGCCGCCGGCGTTGACCGGCACGGTGCTTCACGCGCCCGCCACTCCTTTGCCCACCACGGCGGCCATCGGCTCGCCCCATGATGGACGGGCCCCGCCCGACCTGTCTGAGCTGCAACTTCTGCGGATATAGAGCGGCCCGCCCGGCACCCTGCCTTTTGTGTCCGGTGATGACCGGTGGCGGGTGTCGTGCTCTGGCACGCCCTTACATCCGATCCACCGCGCGCCGTGACCGGCGCGCGTGAAGGAGTTGCACCACCATGAACCGCACGCGTTCCCTCGCCCGCCGTACTGCCGCCGTTGCCGCCGCGGGAGCGGCAGCACTCGTCCTGGCCGCCTGCGGCGGCAACGGCGACGACACCGGCTCGGCCGGACACGGCGGCCACAACGTCACCGCGTCCGCCTCGGCCTCGGCGTCACAGGGTCAGCACAACGCGGCTGACGTGGCCTTCGCCAAGGGGATGATTCCCCACCACCGCCAGGCCGTGGAGATGGCCGACCTCGCACCCGAGCGGGCTCAGTCGCCGGAGGTGAAGAAGCTTGCTGCCGACATCAAGAAGGCACAGGACCCGGAGATCAAGACGCTGTCGGGCTGGCTGACCTCCTGGGGTGAGGAGGTGCCTGCCGAGGGCGCCATGGACCACTCCATGCACGGTGGCATGGAGGGCATGATGAGTGCCGAGGAGATGACCGAGCTCGAGAACCTCTCTGGCAAGGCGTTCGACACCGCCTTCATGGAGATGATGATCAAGCACCACGAAGGCGCGGTCGAGATGGCCAAGACCGAGCAGGCCGACGGCGCCTACGAACCGGCCAAGAAGATGGCCGGGCAGATCATCACCTCGCAGAGCGCGGAGATCGAGCAGATGAACAAGCTGCTCGGCAAGGACTGATCCCCTACCGCGCGAGCACGGGGCGGACACTACTGGCCCGTCCCGTGCTCGCCTCGGCACGCCCGCCTGCCGTCCCCTCCTTCTCTTCCCCGCCTGAACTTCACACCATGACTCGCATACCGCGGCGCCGCCCGCGTGCTCTGATCCTGCTCGCCGCGGCCGGTCTGCTGCTTGCCGCCTGCTCCGCCACCGACACCACGGCCGGGACCGGCCAGGGCCGCGCAGTCCCTGACCCGGGGACCGGCCACCTGCATGGCCTGGGCATCGACCCGGCCGACGGCGCCGTTTACGCCGCCGGCCACCACGGCGTCTTCCGCCTGGACGGCGGCAAAGCGACCCGGGTGGCCGGCCGCTACCAGGACACCATGGGCTTCACCGTGACCGGCCCCTCCACGTTCCTGGCCAGCGGCCACCCCGCCCCGGCCGACCCCGAGGCCCGCTTACCACACCTGGGACTGATCCGCAGTACGGACGCGGGCCGGACCTGGCAGACGCTCTCCGCCGAGGGCGAGGCCGACTTCCACTCCCTGGTGCAGGCCGGCGACGTGCTCTACGGGTTCGACAGCCAAAGCGGCAGGGTGTGGGCCAGCACCGACGCCGGCCGCAGCTGGGACAGGCGTGCAAAGGCCGAAGCGCTCGACCTGGCCGCCCATCCCGCCAGCGTCACGACCGTGTGGGCCGCCACCGGCACCGGCCTGGAACGCAGTACCGACGGCGGGCGCACCTTCCGCCCCGTCTCCTCAGCACCCCGTCTGGTCGCGGTGGAGGAGCCGGAACCCGGTTCGCTCGTGGCGCTCACGGCCGACGGCCGCGTGCTTACCGGCCGCGGCGACGGGCCGTGGACGCAACTGGGCCGTCTGCCCGAGGGCGGTGAGGCCACGGTGCTGACCGCGGTGAGCATGCAGCGGCTGCTGGCCGCCGACAGCACCGACGCCGTCTACGAGTCCGCCGACGGCGGCCGCACCTGGATGCTCCGCCACCGCCCGGCAACCGGTCAGGAGCACCCCTAGCCATATACCCCCTGGGGGTATATGGTGTCGGTTGTGGGAACACCACCGGCAAACCACACTGGAAGCCGAACAGGGGATGACGGGTCATGGACCACAGCACGCACCACACCGGTACCGCGCACGGCCACACCGCCCCCGCGGGGGGCCACGGCCATCCGGAACACGCCGCCCACTCGGCACACGGTGGCCACGGCAAGGGCGCGTCCTGGTCGACGGCGGTGAAGGCGACGCTGCACTGCCTGACCGGGTGCGCCATCGGCGAGATCCTCGGCATGGTCATCGGCACCGCCCTGCTCTGGGGCAACGTGCCCACCATGATCCTGGCGATCACCCTGGCCTTCGTCTTCGGCTACTCCTTCACCCTCTTCGCGGTGGTGCGCGCCGGACTGTCCCTGAAGGCCGCCGTCAAGGTGGCGCTGGCAGCCGACACCGTCTCCATCGCCGTGATGGAGCTGGTAGACAACGCGATCATCGCGCTGACACCGGGCGCGATGGACGCGCACCTGTCGGACGGACTGTTCTGGTCGGCGCTGCTCGGCGGCTTCGCCGTCGCCTTCGTGATCACCACACCGGTCAACAAGTGGATGATCGGCCGCGGCAAGGGCCACGCCGTCGTCCACGCCTACCACTGACGCACTGCCGCCAGCACACACGCGGGCCGGGCGATTCTTTCGACAACTCGAAGGAACCGCCCGGCCCGCGCCGTTGCTCCCTCAGCCCAGGGAGGCGAGCAGGTCGTTGCAGGCCTGCTCGCAGCGCCGGCACACCTCGGCGCAGATGCGGCAGTGCTCGTGCATGTCCGCATGGGAGGCGCACTCATCCCCGCAGGCCTTGCAGACGGTGGCGCAGGCCTGGAGTACGGCCCGGGTGACGTTGGCGTCGTAGCCGGTGTGCCGGGACAGGACGGACGCGGTGGCATTGCAGACGTCGGCGCAGTCCATGTCGGTGCGGATGCACTTGGTCAGCTCGCCGACCATGCCCTCCGACAGGCACGCGTCCGCGCATGCGGTACACGCCTGCGCACACGCCAGGCAATCCTCGATGCACCGGGCCAAGGCCTCCCGGTCCACGCCGCCCAGGTCGGCCGGGTAGGTGCGGAGCATGTCGTTGACGGAAGTGGTCATCAGAGGCGCTCCTCGTTCTGCTGCGGGCAGGCGCGAAGCGCCCGCCGTTGACGCCTGTCGGGTAACACCGCGCCAAGCGCCGCAAACGGCTGCCGCCCAAGACCTCCCACCGAACGGGAAGCCCGCCGCCGGGGGTGGCCCTCATACGCGCCACGCGCGTGCCGGCAACGTCTGCCACGACAGCGCGCACACGCATCCGGGAGTCACGTAACGGGTCTTGCGGCGGCCCTACTCGTGTCGGCCCGAACCGAGGGCGGGCCGGTGGCCCCGATGAGCCGCCGCGCTGTCCGTGCCCGGCGCAGATGCGGCAGCGGGCGTGGCCGCCGCATGGACTCCGGCCAGAGTGACCGCGACGAGACGGTCGACCGCAGCCCGGGACGGCAGGTCGCCGGCCGCGGCGAGGGCGTGCAGGCAGTAACTCGCGAGCTCACCGGGTGCGATGTCGCCGCGGACGCTGCCCTGGCGCGCGCCGTCGGCCAGCAGCTCCTCGATCAAGCCGTGCAACTGCTCCTGCGCCCGGACGGCGCGCGGGCCACTGTGCAGGGAGGCCGCCAGGCCACTGTCGTGGTGATGGCCCATGCCGTGGGTGATGAGGGCGAACGCCCGCAGCACAGCCTCGAGCCGCTCACCGGCATCCCCGCTCTGGTCGCGCACCTGGACCAAGTGCTCGAGGTGGTGGCCGATCTGGCGCTCATGCCAGGCCACCAGGATCGACTCGACGTCGGGAAAGTACTTGTACAACGTGGCCCGTCCGATCCCGGACTCCTTCGCGATCCGCGACATCGTCACCGACGCAAGCCCGTGCTCGGCAACCAGGTCCGCCGCAGCGTCCAGCACGGCTGCCCGTACGGCGGCGCGGTGTGCATCGATCGTCTCGTTCCACAGTTTCGGCACACCTACAGCGTACAGTCCGCCCTTTCCGCGACGCCTTGCATTGACAGAGACATATTGTCTCGATAATTGTGGCGGGGGCCTGATCCCGGCCCCTTTTTCGGCGCAAGGAGAAGGCCCCACACGCCCGGCCGGCTCGCCCTCGTCCCGACTGATCAGCTCCCCTTGAAGGAATCGCCATGCTGAGCACTCAAGCTCATGTCGCCACCGACCGCCCGAGCCGGTATCTCGTCCAGCTCTGCAAGCACTTCGCCCGCAAGGGCCGCCATCTGAGCCACCGTCCCCGCGCCCACCTCGGCCAGGACGCGCAGAGCCTGCGCGAGATGAGGGCCGCGGCGGAAGGGGCCCGGGTTGACTGGAACGACACCGAAGGCAGCGTCTACCTGCCGTGGGGCGCGGTCATCCTGCACAGCACACCCGGGGTGCTGGTACTGCGGGCCGAGGCCACCGACAAGGAGAGTCTGCGGCGACTTGAGGAGCTCGTCACCGGGCACTTGGAGCGGTTCGGCCGCCGCGACGGGCTGCAGGTGACCTGGCAGGAGCCGTCGCCGGCTGCGGCACCCGGCCTCGCCCGCACGGCCGGCTTGGCGAGGCCGCCAGCAGGGCCGGCGGCAGCCCGGAGTCGGCGCCTGCAACTCGTGGGCCTCGCCGCCGTGGTGCTTGTCCTCGCCGCGCACCTGGGACTGGAAGGCATCCTGGCCGCGAACTGGCACTGGACCGGAGGGGCTGTAGGTGCTCTCCTTGCGCTCCTCCTGCTGAAGACAGCCCTACTGGGCGGTTTCGCTGCGCATCGCAGGGCTACCAAGCGCCGCTGAAGCCTCGCTCCGCCCCGGCTCTCGGGCCCGGACCGCAGCGCCGGGAAGTGGATCCTCGACCGGCCCGGAGCGGGTCCTCCTCGTGAAGGCGGTTCCAGGCCGCCACACCATGCTCAGCAGCGGCCTGGGCGCCGGGTGGTTCGCACCCCGGGAGCGGGGCGCCGGAAAGCCGGTGCCCCGCTCCTCAGGAGGCGGCGGGGCAGACGGCCGTAGCGTGCGGCTCGGACGCCGACGGCGCCAGTCGACCGGTGTGGTCAGGCCGTGCAGCACGGCCGCGCACCCCAGACCGAGTACGCACAACGCAGTCATCGACCCCGCTGCGGCCGCCGAGCAGGTACGGGCTCGCACGGGTGCGGCCGGTCCGGGGAGCCCTGTCAGTGCCTCACCAGCGGCCGGCGTCCGCGCGGGACCTCGCGCACGGGCCTGCGCAGGACGGCTGATTCATGCTGCGCTGTGTGAGATGGGCGGCCAGAGCTTGAAGCAGTGCCGCGGCCGTCACCTTGACGACCGGGTGACCGGCTGCCCGGCGCACCGCCCCGGTCCATGACGGCGTACTCATGAAACAACCCCTCTCGTGTCGCTGGTCGCAGGTCGTGGTGGCGTTCGACGCCGACGGCCCGCCAGACCCGAATCGAAGGATCTGGCGGACCGCCGGCGGCGACATCGTTCCTGGGTGGTTTCACAGCCCATGGCTCACACCCCGGCCTTCTCGCCCGGCACGCTGGACTCGCCGGCCTGTCCCGCATCCGAAGCGGCTGCGGCCTTGTCGGTGCGCATCACCAGGAGTGTGATGAGTCCGCCGATGGCGGCGATGGCGGCAGCCGCGGTGAACGCCGCGCTGAAGCCGCTCGTCAGGGCGGGCAGGTCCCCGAGCTTGCCGGCGCCCTGGGAGGTGGCCAGGGCGGTGAGGGCGGCCAGGCCGAGGGCGGAGCCGATCTGGTAGGTGGTGTTGACGATGCCGGAGGCCAGGCCCGCCTGCTCGGCCGGGGCGCCGGACATGGCCGCCATCATCGCCGGGATGTACGCCAGCGACATGCCCAGTGCGGCGACGAGTGAGGCGGGCAGCACATCGATGACGAAGGAGCCGGTCGGCTCGACGGCCGACAGCCACAGCAGCCCGGCCGCCAGGACGAGCAGGCCGCCGCCGATCAGCACCTTGGCACCGAGGCGGGCCAGCAGCCGCGCGGTGATGGCGGTCATGAAGACCATGAGCAGCAGCGTCATCGGCAGCAGCGCGGCGCCGGAGGCGAAGGCCCCGTAGCCGAGGACCTGCTGCAGATAGAGGTTGAGGAAGTACCACATCGGGATCCACGCGGCGCCCAGCAGCGTCATGGCCAAGTTCGCCGAGCCCAGCCGCGGAACCCGCCAGATGCCCAGCGGCATCAGCGGCTGACGCGCGGTCTTCTGCAGGACGAGGAACAGCGCCAGCAGAACGGCGGCGCCGACGAGTTCGAGCACGGTCTGCGTGGAGCCCCAGCCGATCTCCGGCGCGCGGACCACGGCGAAGACCGTGAGCGCGAGACCGGCGGTGACGGCCGCCGCGCCGAGCACGTCGATCGCTCCGCGGCGCGGGGCCACGGCGGGCAGCACTTTGGTCGCGGCGAGTGTGGCGACGCCGATGGGGATGTAGATGATGAACACCCAGGGCCAGCTGAGCCATTCGGTGAACACGCCGCCCAGGAAGACGCCGGCGGTGCCGCCGGCCGGTGCCGCGGCGCCGTAGAGGGCCATGGCCTTGCCGAGCTCCTTGGGATTGTGTGCGAACAGCGTCATCAGCAGGGTCATCGCGGCCGGGGCGATCAGCGCGCCGCCGGCGCCCTGGACGGCGCGGCCGACGACCTCCACCCACGCGGTCTGCGCGGCCGCCGCGACGATCGATCCGCCGATCAGGACGGTCCATCCGGCGGTGAACACGCGGCGTGCGCCGAGCAGGTCGGACAGGCGCCCTCCGAGGAGGAGCAGGCCGCCGAAGGTGATGACGTAGGCGTTGAAGACCCACTGCAGCTCGCCCTGCGAGAAGCCGAGGTCCTTCTGCATCTCGGGGAGTGCGACCCCGATGATCGAGGTGTCCATGATCACCATGAACTGGGCGGTGGCGAGCACGGCGAGTGCCCACCAGCGCTTGGGACTGACGGTTGGCATTGCCTTCCCCTCTCCGGAGTCGACGTGTGATGGATACCCCTAGGGGGTATCTCTCGGGACCATAACATACCCCTAGGGGGTATGGAAGGTATGTGGCTCCGTTGGGTCTGCCGGAAAACGGGCGCCCTGGCCGTTGCTGTGTCGGCAGCGGGCCAGGGCGTCTCAGGCGTGGAGGTGCGGGCCGGCTGGAGTCGGTAGACCGAGGTGTCTCCTGGCCCGGTCCGAACCTGTGCCCGCTGTTGGCTCAGGGCCCGCAGCGGGGCGGGCATTCGGGCAGCTCAGCCGTCGGGGGAGTGCTGACGGTTCACGGCCTGCGCCACCGTCGTCCCCTCAGCGGCAGCGCAGAACCTTTTTGGGGTGCGCGGGCTGCCCACGGTGGGTCCGCTTCTCGCCCGGTGAGAACGCCTGGACGTGAGGAGGGGCAGGGAGGCTGATCACCCGGCGCCGTGCCGGTCCGGCGCTGCGGCGTGCAGGGTCAGGTGGGTGGTGAGGAAGTCCCGGATGGCTGGTGCCAGAGCATCAGCGAGGTCGGCCGCGGTCTGAAGGCCGGCGAACAGGGATACAGCGGCGAGGTGGCCGCGGGGCAGGGTGTGGGCTGCCTGGGCGGCCAGGGCCGCGGGATGACGTGTGTCGGCACCTGGAATGACCAGGGTGGGCACGGTGATTGCGGCCAGCTCGTTGACCTGCGTGAACGCCCGGTCCCGGCCGATGGCGCAGGCGGCGGCGATACTGGCCGGGTCGGAGCGGGGAATGGCATCGCGCACCAGGGAGCCGATGACGGGGGCCAGCATCGGCAGGATGGGCTCCCAGGCCGCGCGGATGCCCTGTTCCTGGACGCGGGCGGCGAACGCCTTGAGCATCGCGGTCTCGGCCTCTTTGGCGGCGTCGTCCTCGATGTCTTCCATGCTGATGACGATTGCGGCACGGATGCGCTCCGGGTGGGCGGCGGCTGCCCGCAGCGTGATGGTGCCGCCCAGGCCCGTGCCGCCCAGCGCAGCGTGGGGCAGCTCGAGATGCTCCATCAGGACGTGGACGTCGTCGGTGTACTGGGTCCAGGTGTGGCGGGCCGAGTCGGTGCACACCGAGCGGCCGTAGCCGCGGATGTCCGGCAGGACGACGGTGAAGCCGTCGGCGAGCCGGCGGGCCAGGGGAAGCAGGCTGTAGCGGTCCGGACCGCCGCCGTGCAGCAGGACGAGCCCCGGTCCTTGCCCCAGCGCCGTGGCGTGCAGCCGGCAGCCGTCACTGCCCCGGTAGACGAAGTCGCGCATGCGTCCTCCCTCATCTGTCATCCACGGTGCGCTCTGTGGGGTTGAGGGCCGTAACAGGGGAGCGAGGGGCGGACCGCCGGGTTCGCCCCTCGTCTGTGGCTGTGGTCAGCTCGCGGCCTTGAAGCCACGCAGGCGCAGGCTGTTGCCGACCACGAACACCGAGGAGAACGCCATCGCGGCTCCGGCGATCATCGGGTTGAGCAGGCCGGCCGCGGCGAGCGGGAGTGCGGCGACGTTGTAGGCGAAGGCCCAGAACAGGTTGGACTTGATGGTGCCCAGCGTCCTGCGGGCCAGGCGGATCGCGTCGGCGGCGGCACGCAGGTCGCCGCGGACCAGGGTGAGGTCGCCGGCCTCGATGGCGGCGTCGGTGCCGGTGCCCATGGCGAGCCCCAGGTCGGCCTGTGCCAGCGCGGCGGCGTCGTTGACGCCGTCGCCGACCATCGCCACCGAACGGCCCTGGTTCTGCAGGCGCTTGACGACGTCGACCTTGTCCTCGGGCATGACCTCGGCGATCACCTCGTCGATGCCGACCTCGGCGGCCACCGCCTGGGCGACGGCCTTGTTGTCCCCGGTGAGGAGGATCGGCGTCAGTCCCAGGGCACGCAGCCGGGTGATCGCTTCGGCGCTGGTGTCCTTGACGGCGTCGGCGACCTCGAGGACCGCGCGCGCTTCGCCGTCCCAGGCGACTGCGATCGCGGTGCGGCCCGCGGCCTCGGCGTCCGCCTTGGCTCGCGCCAAGCCGTCCGGCAGCTTGATGGCCCACTCGGCGAGCAGCTTGGTCCGGCCCACCAGGACCGCATGACCGTCGACCACGCCCTGCACGCCGAGCCCGGGCACGTTGGCGAAGTCCTCCGGCGTCGGAAGGGCACCGACCCGCTCGGCGGCGCCCGCGGCCACCGCCTGAGCGATCGGGTGCTCGGAGGCGTGCTCCAAGGCCCCGGCCAGGCGCAGCACTTCCCTCTCATCGGTGCCGTCGGCGGTGTGCACGGCCAGCAGGGTCATCCGCCCGGTGGTCACCGTGCCGGTCTTGTCCAGGACGATGGTGTCGACCTTGCGGGTGGACTCCAAGACCTCCGGGCCCTTGATGAGGATGCCGAGCTGCGCGCCGCGCCCGGTGCCGACCATGAGCGCGGTCGGGGTGGCCAGGCCCAGGGCGCAGGGGCAGGCGATGATCAGGACGGCAACGGCGGCGGTGAACGCGGCCGTCAGCCCGGCGCCGTTGCCCAGCCAGAACCCCAGAGTGCCCAGGGCCAGGGCGATGACGACCGGGACGAAGACGCCGGAGATCTTGTCGGCGAGCCGCTGGGCTGCGGCCTTGCCGTTCTGTGCGCCCTCCACCAGCTTCGCCATACGGGCGAGCTGGGTGTCGGCACCCACCCGGGTGGCCTTCACGACCAGACGACCGCCGGCGTTCACGGTCGCCCCGGTGACGGCGTCCCCGGCGCCGACCTCGACGGGTACGGACTCGCCGGTGAGCATGGAGGCGTCGACGGCGGAGGTTCCCTCGACGACGGTGCCGTCGGTGGCGATCTTCTCGCCCGGCCGGACCAGGAACACATCACCGACCTTCAGCTCACCCACCGGGATCTGCTCCTCCCGGCCACCCCGCAGCACGGTGACGTCCTTCGCGCCCAGTTGGAGCAGGGCCCGCAGGGCGGCGCCGGCCTTGCGCTTGGAACGGGCCTCGAAGTAGCGGCCGGCCAGGATGAAGGCGGTCACGCCGGCGGCCGCCTCCAGGTAGATGTTCCCGGCTCCGTCCGTACGGGCGATGGTCAGCTCGAAGGGATGGGTCATGCCGGGGGTGCCGGCGGTGCCGAAGAACAGCGCCCACAGTGACCACAGGAACGCCGCCAACGTACCGACGGAGATCAGCGTGTCCATCGTGGCGGCACCGTGCTTGGCGTTCGTCCACGCGGCCCTGTGGAAGGGCCAGGCGGCGTACGTCACCACGGGGGCCGCCAGAGTGAGCGACAGCCACTGCCAGTACTCGAACTGCCAGGCCGGCACCATGGCCATCGCGATGACCGGGACGGCGAGCACCACGGCCGTGACCAGCCGCTGCCTCAGCGGCCGCAGCTCATCGCCTTGCGTCTCCTGGCCCGGCCCGCCGCCCTGATCGTCACCGGCCGCGCCGGGCGCGGAGTCCGGTTCGGGCTGGCGGGCGGTGTAGCCGGTGGCCTCCACCGTGGCGATGAGGTCCGCGACGTCGAGGTCGGGGCGGAACGTGACTTTGGCCTTCTCGGTGGCGTAGTTGACGGTGGCGCTGACCCCCTCCATCCGGTTCAGCTTCTTCTCGATCCGGGCGGCGCACGAGGCGCAGGTCATGCCGCCGATCGCGAGTTCGACCTCGGCTGTGTCGGGGACCGTGGTAGCCATCACTGCTCCTCGGGCTGGGTGGGCGGAAGAGGGAAGATAAGGGGCCGGGCCCACTCGCGGGCCCGGCAGACAAGCAGAGCCGTCAGGCCGCGCGGCCGGTGAGCTCGTAGCCGGCCTCGTCGACGACCTTCGCCAGCAGCGTGTCGTCGGGCTCGCCGGAACTGGTGACGGCGACCTGGCCGCTTTCCAGGTCGACGTCGACCGCCAGGACGCCGTCCAGGGCGCCGATCTCCTTGGTGAGCGTGGCCTTGCAGTGCCCGCACGTCATCCCGGAGACGTTGTAGACGGTGGTGGTGCCTTCGGGGGCCGCGACCGTGGCGGCGTTGGTGGAGCAGCTGCCGTCGGGGGTGCAGCAGGACATGGTTCCTCCCGGAGGATGCGATCACTGGTGTACCCCAGGGGGGTACCGCTGACGCCCTAGATATACCCCCACCCGGTATATTTGGCAAACGCCTGCGGATCATTTGCGGATACCCCTAGGGGGTATATAGTCGGGGGTGTCAGCCAAGGAAGGCGGCGACACCGCCGAGAAGGGGCCCATCATGAATACCGGTGTCAAGATCACTGCTTTCACCGTCGTCATCGCGGCGACCTTCGCTGCCGCCTACGGTGTCGGCGCGGCCACCGGCCCTCTCACCTCCGCCCCGGAGCCCGCAGCCCACGCCGAGCACAACCGGCCTGCATCCCCCGACCGCAGCGCCGGCGGACACAGCAGCCACGCGGACACAACGCCAGCAGGCCTGCAGATTTCCCAGGCCGGACACACCCTCGACCTGAAGACCCCCCGCCTCACCGCGGGAGAGAAGACCGAGCTCCGCTTCGCCATCCGCGATCAGGAGGGACGGCAGGTCACCGCCTACCGCCGCGAGCACGGCAAGGAACTGCACCTCATCCTCGCCTCACGCGACCTGGTCACCTACCGGCACCTGCACCCCACCCGGGCCGCCGACGGCACCTGGAGCACCCCCCTCACCCTGCCCGCCGCCGGCTCCTACCGCGTCTTCGCCGACTTCACCCCAGCCACCGAAGGCGCCACCAACCTCACCCTGGGAGCCGACCTCGCAGCCTCCGGCACCTACAAGGCCCCCGCCCTGCCCGAACCAGCCGCCATCACCACGGTCGACGACTACACCGTCACCCTCGACGGCGACCTGCGCCCCGGCAAGGCGGTCGAACTCACCCTCACCGTCAACCGGGACGGCCGCCCGGTCACCGACCTTCAGCCCTACCTGGGCGCCTACGGCCACCTGGTCGCCCTGCGCTCCGGCGACCTCGCCTATCTCCACGTTCACCCCAACGGCGAACCCGGCGACGGCACCACCAAGCCCGGCCCCTCCATCTCCTTCACCGTCACCGCGCCCAGCGCGGGCACCTACCGCCTCTTCCTCGACTTCCAGCACAACGGCACCGTCCACACCGCAGCCTTCACCGTTCAGGCCGACCGAACCGCCGGCGCACCGGAACCGGCGAACGGCGAGGAGCACGGCAATCACCAGCACTGACCCATCGGGCGAGCACCGTCGATGCGGACCCGTCCTGATGTCCGGCCCGGGACGCGCCGCCCCTGCGGACCGGCGCGGGCTCGGCTGGACTCAAGACACTCAGCTGCATACGGGCCGGGGGTATGCTGAGTAGTTCGGCGCAGAGCGAAGACCTGCCTGATCTGCGAGGGCAACCGCCTACGGTGGCCAAGACGCGGGCGGGAGCAGCCGCCTTCGCACAACGAGACGCGCGACCAGACACGAGGGACAAGGCGATGGTCAGCTACAGCAACCACAAGGACGACGTACTCAAGCGGCTCCGCCGGATCGAGGGACAAGTTCGGGGACTGCAGCGCATGGTGGAAGAAGACACCTACTGCATCGACATCCTCACCCAGGTCTCCGCCACCACACGCGCCCTGCAGTCCTTCGCCCTGCAGATGCTCGACGAGCACATGGACACCTGCGTGCGGACCGCCGTGGCCGAGGGCGGTGAAGAGGGAGACCTCAAGCTGAAGGAAGCCCGCGACGCCATCGCGCGCCTGGTGCGCTCCTAGCCGCTCCAGGTACCCCAAGCCCTCACTGGGCAGCTCCGGGCTCTCGTGCTTACGCAACTGACCCAGGGCACGCTGCCTCCCGGCCATCGATGCTGAGGCGCCTTGATCAGTTGCCAGAGCAGGCGGCGGTCGATGGCAGCGCGCGGTGCCCTAGCGGTTGAAGAGCTCTCGGAAGAAGTATGCGCCGAGGTGCGGGCCAGTGCGGCGGTCGAGTTCATGGCCGACGAAACGGTAGACCTCGTATTCGGAAAGCTTCGGCTTCCGGTCCTCTGTCACCATCTGGGTATGAACTTGCCGTGCGTGACCAGGCCGCTGGCGGCACGGTGTCCGCCTGGCTGCCCTTCACCGCCTCACCGCCTCACCGCCGCCCTCGAGGAGATCACCGTACGGGCGGAACCGGCCCTGGCACTCTTCTGGAGGCCGTAGTTTCTTCGGCGCGCCTTACGGGCAGGCGGTGCCAACACCTGACGCCGACTGCACCGCTTCGTCATCGTCGTCTACGTACTGAGCGTGCGGCACACCCTGCTGTATGGCACCAACGTCTGGTACAGCGAATGGCCGCGCACCGTCTTGTGGGTGCTGCAACTCCCCGTTGCTGTCGCTGCGCCTGCTGCGGTCCGCCCGGCGGGCCAAACGGCTGGGCGGACCGGGACGCCGGGAGGGCGGGCCGCTGCGGAGCGCAACCGGCGCGGTCGCTGGTTGGAGAGATCAAACACCGCCGACACGGTCTACGACCGCACCCTCGTCAAGCCGGAGACCGATCCGCTGTCGAAGGCGGCTTCTGCGGCACTGCCTGACAACAGGGCGCCGCCCGCTGGGGGATCAGCGGGCGGCGGACGAGGGCCAGGTTGCACTGGGAGCTGGCGAGGTCACCGAAGGCCCAGTTCGGGGCGGTGGGGTCGCTGAAACCCTGCACGGCCTGCTCTGCCTTCTTTGCCTGCTGGGCGAGCTGGGCGCCGCCGTGGCCGAGGACGGCCTCTGCCTCCACGGCGTAGTAGAGCTGCTTCTCCGGGGCGTAGGTGAACAGCCCGCCGAGGGCGTCCAGGTCGTCGCCCTGGTCACGAATCCGGCAGGCCGCACGCTGCCGACCGAGTTCCTGTCCGCACTGCACGCTGTGCCCGTGGAGGCGCTCAACGCTGCAGCGGAGTACAACCCGGGGGAGATCGTGATGTGGGTCGGCGCCGCCGACCAGTCGGCAGACTGAGTCACCACGGGAGCACCATGAGCAAGGTACGCGCCAGGACAAGCCGGTCGTGTCCGGGCCCGTCTCTCCGAAGCTGACGAGCACGGTCCTGCAGATCGTTCCCCGTCGGCCGGCCCGGGTGTCCGCCGACGGAAATGGAGGTGGTCATTAGCAGTGCGCTCACCAGCAGCCTGCGGATGCCGAGACCGGGGTGGTGCGGCCGCTGTGATGTTAGGGGTGCTGCGTGATGGGGGCTTCCGTGCTGTTCGCCCAGGCGGTGTCGAATTGCTGGAGGGCGATGGTGTAGAGGAGACCCGGGGCTCGTGCGTACAGGCAGGGTGAGTTTCTGCCGTGGGCGTCGTGGCTGTAGAAGGTGAGGTAGGCGACCTTGTCGGTGGCGATGACGCGGCATGTGTGGGGGAGGTTGTAGCTGCGCAGCCGGATGCCGCGTCGTGCGTGCGCGGCTTGGGTGAGGTAGTCGATGTTGGCTCGGACCTGGCTTCTGAGCAGGCCAGCGGTGAAGCCCGGATCGAAGCGGGCAACGTCCTGGGATCGGCGGTCGAGCCAGGAGTCGTGCGGTGTGTCCGGGTCGGGAAGCAGGATCTGCACGGATGCGGGCGAGATGTCTCCGGACCACAGGGGAGCGAAGGCTTCACGGGTAAGTATGTTGCCGCGTCCGGCCATGACTTTGACCCACTGGGCCCTGGCGAGGTCCCGGCTCATGTGGTGTTCCGCGGAGGCTTGACGGCGGTAGACGCGGCGGAGCCCGGTGCCGGTGAACCATGAGCAGGCGGCAGTGAGCCACCACAGGGGACGCGAGGCGCGCAGCAGGCTGAGACCGAGCAACAGGGCGCTGGTCACGAGAGAGCTGAGGATGCCGAGCAAGAAGGCGTTCACGCTGAGGCTCCAGTCTGGAGGTGGTCTTTCCTGACGGTGCTCACGGTGGCCCGCGCTGGTCAGCAGAGATAGGGCAGCAGCTGGCTCAGGACGTGGGCAGCATTCCTGGCGGCGAGTTCGTGATGACTGTGGCCCTTCTCCTCATCAGCGTTGTCGGAGACACCGCGGATGACGACCCAGCCGGGGTTGGTCGAGCCGTCGACTGAGTTCTCCTGCCAGTACTGGCTGAGCCCGCCGGCCTCCATGTCCACGGCCAGGATCTTTTCGTTGTACGTGGCGAGATAGGTCCGGATGTCACTGGCCCGGTCGGCGATGACGGCTTCACCGGAGCCGATGACTCCGGGGTACACCTCGTAGTGGTTGCCGGCGTGTGCGGTCGTCTGGCCGGTGATGCGCGCCGGCGTCCCGTGGTCGGTGAAGTAGGCGTTCACGGCGTGAACGACGTGAGCCGGCGCTTGCCTGTGTTCTCCGCGCCGGTGGACGTCCCCACGTGGGTTGATCTTGCGGTTCTCGTAGTAGACGACCTCCGTTGAGACGATCACGTTGCCGATCCGGGCGTGGTCGTCATGGATTCCGCCTCCGACGCCCACGAGGGCCCACAGGCGGGGGTTGTAGTGCCGTCGCAGATTCTCCAGAGCGGCCATGGTGGATCGCTGGCCCTGGCTCTGCGTTTGTGTGGCCACCACGCGTAACGTGGTGCCGGGCACAGTGTGTTCACCCTGGTAGAAGTAAAGACCGCTCGGCTTCTTGTGCCGGCGCAGATGCAGCTCGTCGATGACGGACCGGAGTTCCTCGCTGAGGATGGTGACGATCCCGAGGTCCCACCGGGTGTCTGCTTCGAGGGCGGGATCGGCGAAGAGCTGCGGTGCGGTCGCGGAAGTTTGAGCGTTCGTCCCGATCGCGATGTTGCTGAAGTGGTTGTTGTTGCCCCGGCTGATGATGCCTCGGTTGTGGGTCATGGAGTCGCTCCGTTGTCGGGTTGTGCGCCCTGGCTTGCGGAGACGCCGACCTGGGCTGCGTCTCCGACGGCATTGTTGGTGAAGCTGTTGTTGTCGCCGAAGTTGAAGATCCCACTGTTGATGATCTTGAGTGCTCGGTCGTTGAAGGCGGAGGTGTCGACGTCCATGGTCTGCAGGAAGTCGCTGGCGGCGCTCAGCAGCCGCTGCTCTATGGTTTTCAGGCGTCCGAGGATGTCGCTCTTCTCCAGTTGGACCTTGGCCCAGGCCTGGGACGATTCCTCCCGTACGCTGACGCGGCTGCCGATGAGGATGTTGCGGATCGGAGTCGTGGTGAGGTCGCGGGGCAGGGCGGAGGCTTTCGCCAGCCGGTAGAGGTATCGCAGGATCCGCCACGAGCGCTGGATGTCGGAGGGCAGCGCGCCCAGTTCGTTGAAGGCCGCCCATATGACGGCTGTGGCGCCGTGGTGGCCGAACTCCTCAGCTCGCTGGAACGAGCGTGGGGTGTGTGCGAGCACGCATGCTGCTGTGGACAGGCTCAGGGTTCGTCCCTGCAGGCTGACGTGCAGCAGGACGGTCGCGACGAATTCGGCCCCGTCGGCCGGCGTGACGATCTCGAGAAAGTGGTGCTGCTTCGATTCGGGCGTGTTGATGATGGCGCGCAGCTCGTCCTGGGTGAAGTGATGCGGAAGGAGTGACCGGTCCGCGGCGACATCGGTTTCGGCGACATAGACGCGGTCCCGGACCTGGGCTGGCAGCCGGACGTCGTGGCTGTCGGCGTTCAACGGCAGAACGGCTTCGCGTAGATACTCGACGAGTTCATGTGCCTTGAAGGGCGGAACCGAGTGCTCACGATCGTGCAGCGGCGCCTCGTCGGAATCAGGCCGCAGCAGTTGGATGCTCATCGGCGGATTCCACTGATACACCAGTTCGCCGGCTCCTATGAAGGGTGATTCGTCACCGAAGAGCGTGAACATCGTGAGGTCGTCGTCCTCATCGTCGCTGTGCCGGGAACGGCGGTACACGGCGCACATGTGGTGCTGCTGCCGGTCGGCTGCCCGCTGTCGGCCGGACAGGCGGGAGGGACGCAGTACAGCTGCGCGCAGTATGCGATTGAGGATCAGCTGGCGTATGGCTCCGACGGCCAGGTAGACGCATGTGAGCGCCGCGGCGAGGAGAAGTGCCGTCAGCGCCTGCCGAGGATAGATCAGAGCGATGGCCAGGATGATCAGGACAAGCCACAGCCCGGCCGTGACGACGCGTCTGACTGCGCGGGTTCTGGGCGTGGTGACGCGCGGGAGAAGGAACCTGAAGAGACAGCGATGGGCCCGTAAGGGATCCGGCAGGCGACGTCTGGACTTACGAGCCGGCACCGGCTCACGGTCGCTGTCCCGAAGCAGCGCGGCCAGACGCAGAAGCAGCAGGAGACCGAATCCGCCGGCGATGAGGATGGCCGCGGGAACGGCTCCGGCGAGGACGGGACCGACCACCACGGCGAGCACCGTGGCACGGGGTAGAGCGCTCAGCGCGGCGGCACGCCACGCGTGATGCATGACAGGGACGATGTCGAAGCCGTAGGACGGAGCGACCCTGCGGTGCGGGGCGGTGCAGACTTCGTCGATCACAAGGTCGCGGAATCGCTCGTCCACATACACGCCGGCACACAGGTGGCGGGTGGCGGACGTGGGGGGCTCGAGCGTTGTCTCCTGTGCTGGTGGCGCGTGGGAAGTGGCCATGTCCCGCCCCCGACTCCTACAGTTATGGTTGATGCGACCATAAGTGCGGGCGGAGTTTAAGTCAATGAGACCTTTAGGGGTGCGGGTGGACGACTGGCTGAAAGACTCGGACGAGGTCGGCCCTTCATGGCTGACCGTGGACCTTGCGATCTTCACCGTCAGGGACGACCAGCTGATGGTGCTCCTCGTCGAGCGCGGCCTGGAGCCCTTCTACGGGATGCCTGCCATGCCCGGAGGCTACGTTCAGAAGAACGAGACGCTGCGTGAAGGAGCCCTGCGGGAGCTGGCGGAAGAGGCCGGCATCGACGGCAGCCGACTGCACCTGGAGCAACTCGGTACCTACGCAGATCCAGGACGCGACCCGCGGGGGCGAGTGGTGACGGTCGCCTACCTCGCACTGGGGCCGGATCTCCCGGCACCCGTCGGCGGGACCGACGCCACACGTGCATTCTGGGCTCCCGTGGCGCACGTCGAGGACGGCAGGCTCGGCTTGGCGTTCGACCACCGGGCCATTCTGACGGAAGCTCTGGAAGAAGTGCGCAGGAAGCTCGAGTACACCGCTGCGGCCACCGCCTTCTGCGGGGAGACGTTCACGCTCACAGACCTGCGCACCGTGTATCAGGTCATCTGGGGCCAGCAACTTGACCCGAGCAACTTCCGCCGCAAGGTACTCAACACCACGGGCTTCGTGCAGCCGACGGGAGAGCAGTGGCTGCCGCCCACCGGACGTCCGGCCGCTCTCTACCGTCGTGGACAGGCATGGCTGCTCAATCCGCCTCTGATGCGTGCCGAAACGCCCGGTCAACAAAGCTGAGCCAGCTCTGTCCGGCAGGCGGCCGGACAGACAGCCAGTCGTGGCGTGCGTGCCTGCCAAGCATTCGAAGAAGACGGCTCATCCCTCGACAGGACGCCGACCACAATTCGACCGCCATCTCCAATCCCGAACGCGGCCTTCGCCGCGACGACGAACACTCGCCACCTATCGGGACTGACTCAACGCCGCATGATCACACGCGAAGTTATACAACGTCCGGCAGGTTCGGCCACCGTCGACCATCGGGGGAGAGCCCCGCCGGCCGACCAGCGCGAACGAAGTCCCCATAATCGTCCTGGACGACATACGCTACCGGGCAGCTGCTGCGCATCGACCTGCACACCGGCGCCGAAGGCCATCACGGTGGCGATCACCTTCTGCGAAACCCGCAGACTGAACCCCAGCAGAGCTCCGAACAGCAGGGCCGAGCCCGCGACCAGTCCTCACAGACCTGCCTGCACCACCTCTGTCATGATCCCGCGGGTACCCGCGGGATCATGACAGAGGTGGTGCATAACCGCTTTCAAGGCAACCGGGCGGGCAGGAGGCCAGGACCGTAGCGGTGGCAACTGGGTGTGTGTCTGAATTTCGGGAATTTATCAAGCGAAGCGAGGTCGCAGGTCTGCCCTTGTCGCCGATCTTCGGGGAGGGTAACCTCGGCGGCTTTGCTCTGCAGCCGAAACATCATCAACGACAACCTCGACCAGTGAAATGGTTGGCGAGATCTTCGCCGTTCTGGGGCGCGTTCCAGCCAGTCAGTCCGGATCAGAGACAACTCGCGGCTGCCTGGGGGTATTCATGCGCACGGGAGTCATGCCGTCAACTGGACCGCCCAGGTCACGGCAGTGGTCCGGCGGGCACTGAATGGGGCTGGCGGCAGTGCCGCGAAGGGGGGCGCTTGTGGCCGGATCGGGTGATGTTGCGGAGAGTCTCACGGGGCCGGTGCGGCGGTTACGGTCCAGCGGGGCTGCTGTCTGGCTCACAGCGTGTCTGGCGGCCTGGGCTGTGTTCCTCCCGCTGCTCGGGCCTTGGCTGGCATTGTCCGGAATGCTGATCCCCTTCGCCATCTTCTTCCCGTCGCCCTCGCTCGCGGCGTTGCGACCGGGTGCGCAGGCCCGGGTCACCTTCGCGTGGTCGTGGCGGCGGTTGCTGCAGATGCGGACACTCGCGCTGCCGCTGACGCTGCTGGCCATCTCCTGCGGCGCACTCGTCGTCGCGCCATTTGGCAGCCCGGCCTACTGGCTAGCGCTCGGGTCCGTGCCGGTGCAGGTCGCCGCGTTCACCGTTGGCGGGGCGGTCGAGGTCCGTGTCACGGATGCTGTCAAAGGTGCACGCCCCAGGCTGGCCGCGGGGACATCCGGGGCGTCGGTCGTCGTGGCGCTGCTGAGTGCCGTATCGGCAGGGACCTTCGCCCAAGTGTTCCGGGACCGCGTCCGGGAGGTCGTCGCCGGGACTGGGCCGCCGCCCGCGGACCGGACCGGGGACATCGTGCGGTGGGCCGACGCACAGCTCGTCTCCAGCGTCTTCGGGCCGACGTACGACCGGCAGTGGTACTGGGCGTTCCTGGTCGGTGCCGCTGCTCTGCTGGCCGCCGGCTGCGGCCAGCTGCTGCGCAACGCCTTCCAGCGGGCCCGGAGTGGGACCGACCCGTTCCAGGGGGCGTCCGGGGGAAACAGGGTGACGGCCGAGTCCACCGGCAAGGTATTCCTCAGCTATTCCCGACAAGACACCTACTACGCCCGTGAGTTGTGCTCACGTCTGGAAGGGCGGCTGGGTGAGTTGTGGGTTGACTGGCAGGCTATCCATCCCTCCGAGCACTGGCGTGAGTCCATCGCCGAGGCCATCCGCACCTCGGACGCGGTCGTCGTGCTACTGAGCCGCCACGCCCTGAAGTCCCCGTACTGCTGGGACGAGTGTCGGCAGGCGATCGAGCAGCGCAAGCGCGTTCTCCCCGTGGTAATCGACCCCGGGCTGGAGCGCGGCAGCACCAGCGGACTAATGCGGGAGCACGGCTGGGACGCGCTGACCGCTTACCAGTACCTGTCGTTGGTGGAACCGGACGACGACGGGTGGGCCCGGGGGGTCGAGTCCATCGTCGCATTCGTGCATCAGCACCACCGCTGGGTGGCGTTCCACGCTCGCCTTGGTGTACTGGCGCATCAGTGGTGGGAAGGCGGACGCAGCGACGGGCAGCTGCTGCGGGCGGACGAACTGTCCGTGGCCGAGGCGTGGCGGCGGCGCGCTCCGGACGAGGAGGAGTTTCACGTCGGGCTCACCGAGAGGCAACGGCGTTATTTGGAGGAAAGCCGCAGGTCCGTCCGGCGGCGTGCCCTCCTCGTCCGGTCGGCCCTGGCGGCTGGCACCGCGACCGTCCTCGGCCTGTCCGGGCTCGTCGCCGCCGGGCAGGCCGGTGCGGAGGAGCAGTACCGGGCCGCTCTCTCCCGTGAGCTGGCGGCCCTGGCCGGTGAGGTGTCCGTCAGTGAACCGGAGAAGGCGCTGCAGTACGCGCTGGCCGCTCGTGGGCAGGCGGACACCACTGAGGCACGGAACGCCGTCGCGGAACGGCTGAACGGCTTCAACCAGGTGCGGACCGTCATTGCCCCGGAGGGCCATCGGGTGGATGACGTGGTCTTCAGCGCGGCGGGTGATGTCCTTCTCGTCGTCCGCGGCAACGCCACCGAGGTGTGGGACGTGAAGAGGGCGCGGAGCCGGGGACGGGCGCTGGGCATTCCGCTGTGGTCGGGCGATTCACCGGGGCATGCTTTGACGGCTGACGGCCGGACCATGGCGCTGCTGGCGGGCAGAGACCGGGTCGATCTCGTTGACACCCGGACGCTGGAGATCAAGGACAGCTTCTCCACTCCGGCGGGAGAGGCGCTGCAACGACTTGGGGGGCTGAGCCGGGACGGTGAGCACCTCCTGGTCGACTTGTTGCCCGGGACCACGAACGACTTCGGCCAGGTGGTGTGGGACGTGCGCCGGCACCGTTTCGCCGGGAGGACGGACTGTACCAATACGAGCATGGCTCCCTCCGGACGCCGGTTCGCGTGCACCAGCGCCGACCGGACCGAGATAGTTGACATTGGCACGCTCCGGCGCGAGTCCGTCGCGGAAGGCGGCCATTTCGTGGGCTTCACCGCGGACGACGCGGTGGTGGTCAACGTCTCGGGCGAGACGCACATCCACGAGCGGGGAGCGGGACGCCGGTGGACACCGGTGCCGGGCAGTGCCGTCACGTCCATGACCAGCGGCGGATCGGCCTTGTTCGGGGGGCGTTACGCGGTGTTCGTATTGGAGGCGGACCGGTATGAGCTGTGGGATCTGGAAGGGCGTCGGCGCGTGGGATCGGCTTCCAGCGTGGAGAAGGCTGCCGCCTTGCGAAGAGACGGCAGCGTGCCCGAGTTCGAGCGCTTGCGGCCGGATGTCGAGGCCGAGACGGCTGACGGATCGCTCGTCGCAACGGCCGCCGGTGACGGGTCCGTCGTGCTGTGGGAGCCGGGGGGCGCCGGGCGCGTCAGTCGGCGCCTGTCCGTTCCCGAAGAAGACGGTTTCTACGCGGTTAGCCCGGACGCGCAGACCGTGGCGGCGGCCGTCGGCCGGACGGTGAGCCTTTGGGATACCGGAACGGATACGCGTACCGGTCGCTTCCGGCTGAGCAGGCCCGCGGGCTTGCCCGCGTTCAGCGCCGACGGCTCGCTGCTCGCAGTCGCCCAGGGAATCGGGGAGGGAAGGCTGGCCGTGGAGGTCTTCCGCGTGCGAGACGGTCGGCGGATCTCCCGGTTCGACGCAGGAAGCGATGAAAGAAACCACATCGCGTCCCTGATGTTCTCGCCCGACGGCAAGAGGCTGTACGCGGTGCTGACGGGTTGGGCGCAGGTCGTGGCCTGGAATGTGGCGGACTCCGGGTCCAAGTTCCGTAAGGTGGCCGAGTCGGACGGCTACGCCGACCACGCGGCTCTGAGTCCTGACGGCACGCTGCTGGCCGTGACCGGCCGCAACGGGACGGTCGGCCTGTGGGACGCGGCCTCCGGCAGACGCGTGCGGCTCATCCACGATGCTGGGTTCGCCACGTTCAGCCCGGACGGGAAGACCCTGGCCGCAAGAGACACGAGTGACTCCCGGACGGTCTTCCTCTGGGACGTGGTGAGCGGGAGGAGGACCGGCGTCGAGATCGCACCCAGAGGGAAGGTCTTCATGGCGGAATGGGATCCGCAAGGCAGACGGCTCGCGATCACAGGCAGCCCCGAAGGCGGGCTCGTCGACGACCCGCCGGTGACGGTGTGGGAACTCTCCAGCCGACGGCAGTCCGGACCCCAACTGCCCACGGCGGATGTGGTCACAGCCGTCGGCTTCAGCCCGACCGGCGACCGGATGGTGACCGCCGGACGCGACGGCACCTGGATCTCCGACATCACCGCGGATGGATGGCTCTCCTCGCTGTGCGGCATGGTCACCCGTCGGCTCAGCGCGGCCCAGTGGCAGGACGTGGCACCCGGGGAGCGGTACCGCTGGCCCTGCTGACCGGCTCAGCCCACCGCCCAGCGGATCATCCACGCCTCGTTCTGCACGGAGATCACGTGCTCGCACTCGGCCACGAATCGGTCGGCGTCCTCCGGCGCCGACGCGGCGTGCGGCCACCTGTCCAGCAGTTGCTGCAGCTGCTCCGCGGTACGCGCGAACTCCAACTGCTGGTACGCGTACCGCTGGGCGAGCGCGTGGGCGGACACCGCAACTGCGATCGACGCCGCAACCGCCACCCACGCTGCGATCCGCTCCACGCCCCATGCGGCGGCGACGGCCGCCGTCACCGCGCCGAGCCCACCCAGGGCAAGTTCCAGCCGCTCGTGAAGCAGGACCTTGCGCTGCATGTACGCGGCCCGTGGCCGGTAGTACGACTCCAGCTGCCGCCGCAGCCGGTGCTCGACGTAGGACGCCTCGTCCCGGACGGCGGGCAGGGGGCGGTCGGCGGCCGTGATGTCGATCGTGTGCCTCAGCAGGTCGCTGCCGTCCGCCACGAAACGGGAGGCGCGGTCGCGCAGCAGGTCACCGCCGTCGGCGGCGCTCCGGTAGGCGCCGACCCCGGCCAGGTACATGTAGACCTCGGCCTTGAGCGCCTCGGAGACGGCCCGCAGCCGGATCCAGTCGCTCACTCTCTCCGGTCCGCCGCGCTGGGCCAGCAGCGGCGCGCATCCGGCGGCGACCGCGGCGGTGAAAGCCAGAACCCTACCCACGGCCCCGTTCCAGGCCAGGGCCTGGGACGCCGCGGTACCCAGCGCCGCCGCCAGTACTCCCAGAGCCAGGGCCCACGCCCGGGCACGTACCACCTGCTCCTTGAGCTGCCCCGCGGCCTGGGACCACACGCTCTGCTGAGCCCACACCGCCGAAATCGCTGTCCCCTGAGAGATGCCCGTCACAGAGCGGATGGTGGCAGAGACAGCGAGGCAGGCCAAGATGCCCTCGGGTACCGGGCGTGCGGGCCTGGCCTACAGCTTCTGCCAGTGGCAGAGGCTGCGCTCTGGCGATGGCCAGGAGTTCGAGGCACAAGCAGGTAGCTGCCCAGGCCCTCACCGGATGGACGCGGCGGGGCCGGGTTCGCGTCCGACGGCGCACCGGTCTGTTGAACGCGCGGGACGGCGAGGCCGGCGGGGCGTTCGAAACGAAGCCGGAGCTCGGGCATGCTCACATCAGGCATCTACTCCGGGTGTCATGGAAGGGACATCAGGAGAGGACCAGGACAGGACACATGGGACAGCAGGCCGTGAGACGGCGCTGCCGGAATCGCAAGTGGGTCCCGACGCGGAGGTGGACCGGCGAGCCCCCATTGAGCTTACGCAGTTCGGGAAGCGTTCGTGGTGGGCGGTGCTCAAGGGAACGGTGAAGGAGTCCCAGGACGACGAGCTCACCGACCGGGCGGCGGCTCTGACGCGATACGGAGTGCTGTCGCTGTTCCCCGCGCTGCTGGTCCTGGTGTCGTTGCTGGGTCTTGCGGGGAAGTCGGCGACCGACCAGGTCCTGGAGAAGCTGCGGAAGCTGGCGCCGGGCTCGGCCAGGGACATCATCAGTGATGCGGTGACACAGTTGCAGGGCCGTGGCGGGGTCGGGTCGTAGATGGCTGTGGTCGGTCTCGTGCTGGCGGTGTGGTCGGCTTCCGGGTATGTCGCGGCGTTCATCCGTACCGCCAACGCGGTCTACGACATGCCGGAGGGGCGTCCGGTGTGGAAGGTGATGCCGGTGCGTGTCGGGGTGACGGTCGTCCTGTTGGTCCTGGCCGTGATCAGCGCGGTGATCGTGGTCTTCACCGGTGGCATCGCTCAGCAGACGGGATTCGCCCTGGGGATCGGGGACACCGTGCTGACGGTCTGGTCGATCGCGAAGTGGCCGGTGTCGGTGGTCATGGTCATCCTCGTGATCGCGATCCTGTTCTGGGCGGCTCCGAATGTGAAGGGCCGCGGCTTCAGGTGGGTCAGCCCGGGCAGCGTGCTGGCGCTGCTGATCTGGATGCTCGCGTCGGCCACATTCGCGTTCTACGTCGCGAACTTTTCCTCCTACAACAAGACCTACGGCACTCTGGCCGGGGTGATCGTCTTTCTGGTGTGGCTGTGGGTCAGCAATATCGCGATCCTGTTGGGCCTCGAGTTCGACGCGGAGATGGCCCGCCAGCGTGCGATCGCCGGCGGCATGAACGCTGAGGAGGAGCCCTACGTACCGCCGCGCGACACCCGCGCCTGGGACGAGCAGGACCGCCTGGACCAATGAGCAACCGCCCCCGGCGCACCTGGGCGAGCGGGTTCGGGCAGCGGCGGAATGATGCGCCGGTGACGGGGGACTTGCCCGGTCATGAACGTGGAAGCTGAGTTGTGCCGGGTGGAGCGGGGCCCCTTGCAGAGGGTGGCCGGGTGGCGGCCTGTGTGGGTGCGCAGGTGTGTGCCGGTGGTGGAGGCAGCGGCGGAGCGGACCAAGCTGTGGTGGGGCGCCGCGCTGGCCATGGCAGCGGTGGGCGGGATGCGGGGCAAGCGGGCCGCGCTGGCAGGACTGACCGCGATGACGGTCTCCGAAATCTTGTCGAACGCGGTGGTCAAGCCGTTGTCGGAGCGACGGCGCCCACCCAAGGAGTTCATTCCCCATGATGACGTCGACGACCGTCCCGACTCCTCCTCGTTTCCGTCCGGGCATACTGCGGCCGCGTCCGGATTCACCGGTGCGGTCGCGGCGGTGTGGCCGGCGGCCGGCACGGTGTGCGCGCTGCCGGCCGCGGCGGTGGCGGTGCAACGGGTGCACTCGGGCGCGCACTATCCCAGCGACGTCGCCGCCGGAGCCGCCATCGGCGGCATCGGCGCATGGGCCATACGTCGGCTGCCGCGCCTGCTGCGCAGGGTGATCTTGTGAACGGGTTGTGTCAGTGCTGGCGGACAGGTGTTCCTGCGCCAAGTGGTGGGACTCGGGCAGTCCTTAGAAGGTGTTGTCTTTCCGGACGTGATCGACACGTTTCCGCTGGTCGGGGAGATGAGTGGCGGTTCCGTGGGAGTGGTGGCCTGTCGGGTCGTCGTTCCCCGGGAGGTCGCGGATGCCGTCGGTTGTTGGACTGCTGGAACAGCACGAGCTCGCCGCTCGGCGTCGAGTCGACGGACTGCGGGAGGAGGCCGACCGCATCCAGGCCGAGCTTGCCGCGGCCGAGCTGGAATGGCAGGAGTGGACGATCGCGCGCAGGCGGGTCGATACGGTGCTGGCTCCGGACGGCGGTGCCACCGCCGAGGTGGAGGTCACCGCGGATCCGCGGGATGCGCAGGTGCAGGCGGCGCTCCAGGACGCGGCGAAGCCGAAGTCGCAGGTGCCGATGTGGCGCCAGGGGGTGGCCTGGTCGGTGCTGTCGGTGGACTACCAGCGAATTCTCGTGGCGCTCGCGGACCGGGCCCGGCTCTATCAAGGGCCGTTGACCTGTCAGGAGATGGCCGTGGCGTTCGGCCTGGACGTGGTGCCGGCGAAGGTGGAGGCGCTGCGGTCGAAAGCGAAACGCCTGGTGGCCCGCGGCTGGCTGGCCGAGCGGCAGCCGGGCCGGTTCACTCTCGCGGCAGGCGTGAGCGGGCCAGGCGACGGGTCATGAGCAAGGTCATCGACCAGTAGACCATCGCCTCCGCGCTGGTGGTGCGCCGTTCGAAGTCGCGCACCAGGCGGCGGCTTCGCATCAGGTGGGCGAAGAGGCGCTCGACGATCCACCGCTTGGGCAGCACCACGAAGCCGCGCATGTCGTCGCTGCGTTTGACGATTGCCAGGACCAGGGCGAACGTGGCCAGGCAGTACTCGACGAGGCTGCCGGTGTAGCCGCCGTCGGCCCAGACCAGTTCCAGCCGGTGGTGCACGTCGGCGACCTGGCTGAGCAGGACCTGGGCGGCGGCGCGGTCGCCGGTGTCTGCGGCGGTGACCATCACTCCCAGCAGCAGGCCGAGGGTGTCGACCACGACGTGCCGCTTGCGGCCGTTGACCAGCTTGCCGCCGTCGAAGCCGCGGCTGTCCGTTCCGACGACGGCGTCCGCTTGACGGACTGCGAGTCGATCACCGCGGCCGTCGGCTGCGCGTCGCGCCCCAGCTCCTCGCGGAGCTTTCCGCGCAACCGGTCGTGGAACTCCTTGACCAGGGCGTTGTCGCGCCAGCGGCGGAAGAATGCGTAAATGCGGTCCCACGGCGGGAAGTCGACGGTATCGCCCGCCACTTGATCCCGTTGTCCACGAGATACCGGATCGCATCGAGCATGGCACGGTGGCAGTACGCCTCCGGCCGGCCGCCCCGGCCGCGCATCCAGCCCGGCACCGGCAGCAGCGGCAGGACCCGGGCCCACTCCGCGTCCGTCATGTCCGTCGGGTAGCGAGGCTGCCGCGTCCCGTTGTCGGCGGCGTTTCCGAACCGGTGAGCCAGGCAGTCACACTCCCAGGCGACCGCGCTGGACTGCCCGGCCATCGGCACGCAAGACTGCTGCACCAGGGCCTCCTGCTGCTGCTCGGTGATTCGACACCAACGAGCTTTTCAGGAGGCCCTGTTCGTATGCGCCCAGCGCCCCGCGACCACCCGATCGGGACTCCCGTTCGACGCGCATCTCTCAAGATCGGAAAGACAACAGCTTCTGACGCGGCTCAAATACAACGGACCCCCCTAACAACCCTGACGGCGCACAACAACCTCCATCATCACTGCTGGCACGGACACCTCTCACGCAAAACACGGCCCGCCCCATCAAGTAGCAGCTCACTGGAACTGCACGACGCTCGATCAACCTGCGCACAGCCACATACACACAGATCAGACAGACACCACCCGCCCAGCCCCACACTCCGCGCATGCCCAAGCATCACGAACATTTCCCAGAAGAACTGAGAAACCCCAGCTCACAGCCACAGCGACAACTCATAAAAAACTGGGTGACGACAGCCGGTCGCCGTCCACGCCCGCGTGGCACAACAGTTCCAGCCAGTAGATCTGGCAGAAGGTATGCAGCGCCCGGGCCCGGAGGTCGTCCCTGCCGAGGCGGTGGCCTGGATGTAGCGGTCGGCGAGCTTTTGGTAGTCCGTCCAGTCCAGGTGGACGTCGTGGTTGGCGTCCATCTGGTCGAGGGTGCGCTCGGGCTTGAGGGTGAGGATGTCCTGCGCCGTCGTGGTCATGGGCCGGGTTCTTCCGGCAGGACCGCAAACGCCGCCTTCGCCGCTTGCCAGCTACAGGCACAGGACGGCCCGGTCCCATGCGGTACGGATTGCCGCCACACGGGTGTCCCTCCCGGCCATGCCGTATGTCGGGGGGCTGTGCGGGCCGCTATCAGCAGCACATGATGCCCACCGTGTTGGGCCATGGCAGCGGGCGGGGTTGGCTGGTGAGCTGATGTATGACAGTCACCACCTGAGCAGGCGTGCTGTCACCCGGCGTGCGCCGATGGCACGGGCTCTCGGCTCACGCGCCTCACCGTCCTCCCCGACGGTGGTTTATCCCGGATGCAGCGAGATGTGAAGGTCCTTCCCCATAGCGTCATTCGTGTGCGGCCGAGGGAGGCCGCCAGGTGAAGGTGGAAAGGGAAAGCCCATGTTCAAGTCGAAGAGGGCCCGTGTCGTGGCGCTGGCCGGCGCCGGTCTCGTGACAGCGGCGACCGTGGTGGCCGGGGTCGCCATCGCGGCTCCGGGTGGCGGCAGCTCCCAGGCTCCGTACCTGCAGGCCGGTGCCCTGGTCGAAGCCGACGGCACGGTCGTGCACTCCAAGGGGGTCGCATCGGTGACCGCCTCGGGACACGTCTACTGCGTCGAGATCAGCGATCCGGATGTCGACCTCTCCCGGGCCATCGTCACCGCCACCCCGCGCAACACCCCGGGCTCCACCCTCCGCGTCATCCCCGGCAACTGCGCGGGCGGCAAGGGCATCACCGTCGGCAGCTACAACCCTGACGGCAACGGACTGGCCAACTCGTTCTACGTCGCCGTGCACTGACCCGAACGACAGCCCTGACAGAGGGCAGCTCCGTCACGTAACGGCGGAGCTGCCCTCGTCGGTGTAGCGGGAGACCGGACAGCCCGCGGCCGCGATACAGACCCCCTGCACCCGTCAAGGACACCAAGGCAGCCACCTCCTGACACAAAACGAGAGAGCGCACCCCACCACCCGAAGTGGTGAACACCCCAAGGCCCGCGCAAAGCGTTTACACGTTATGAATCGCACACGTCACGCTGCAGCCGCTCTCCTGCTCGCCCTCGCCGGTGTCGCCTACTCGACTCCCGCGCAGGCTGCCGCAGCTCCTCCTGCCTGCACCGAGGAGGGCTTCTTCCCCGATCCTGACGATCAGTCCAAGTTCTACCGCTGCGTGGACATGAACGGCGACGGCAAGGAACTCACCCGCTTCGACTTCCAATGCGGCCCCGGCACCCTGTTCCACCCCGAACTGGTCGCATGCGTCCACCCGTGGCAGATGCCCCCCACGGGCGCATCCGACAACTCCTGAGGTCCAAAAACCGCGGTGGCCGGCAAGGGCGCCATCCTCCGCCCTCGCAAGGGCTTGGGGGTGGTGCCCTGCGCCCCCGCCCCATCTGACGAGGCAGCCGTGCGGCAGGACGTGCGGCACTGTTCTGCGGTGACAAAGCCGACGCGGCCCGTGGGTCAGCCCGAATACGAAAGCGGTGAATGATAGTGCAGACCGGAAAATGGGATCTGCTGAGCGACCCCAAAGACCCCGTATGGGACCAGTTCCTCCAGGCCGCGGGAGTGAGTGCCGCTCACCGGGAGGCCCAAGCCATGATCAGGCCGAGCGAGGAACTCAGCCGGGACGGCGACAGGTGGACCTGGACCCACTTGTCGGAGCTGTGGACCTACCGGTTCACCTTCACCCTCGGAGAGCAAGTTTCCACCCCCTTGTTCACCAACGGGTTTGAGGCGACCTCCGTGTTCACCGAAGAAGACGGCAAGCTGATCCAGTCGTTCGAAAGCGAGGGCAAGAAGGGCACGATCGTGCACGAACAAACCCCGGAAAGCATGACGGCCATCTACTCGATCCAAGGCGTCACCGCCGTCCGCAAGTACAAAAAAGTGGCATGACGCGCCCCCATCCGCAGCTGATGCAGGAGCCGGCCCCCTGATCAGCCCAGACCGCACCACCACCTACCGAGCAGCCTGCCGACCGACCTGTGCACGCCCGCTAACGGAACGCCGCACCCCTGACCAGGGCGAGCAGGTCCGCCAGCGCAAGGGCCTGGCCGCCCTGGTGGTCGTCGACACCCCGCTCCGAACCGGGGCACAGACCGCGCCTCCCTGCTCAGCGCACCCAGGGCGCCTGCAACCACATGCCCGGCAGCTTCGACGGATCCGCTCCCCGCAGCCGATCGAGGTCCACTTCGGCACCACCACACCCGCCGAACCTCCGGAGGCCGACTGGGAGCAGCCACGCGCGGTGGAGACGGACCGGCGCTCCCCGCTCGCCGCGCTGGCGAAGCAGGCCGCCCAGGCCTGACCCGCGCCGCTACTCGTCGATGCCGCCCGCCCCTCCCCTGTTCCCGACAATGAGGGCAGCCGATCGGGTGGGTGGGCAGCACACCTGACGAGTGGTGATCGAGTCCGCACAAAGCCGTAAATCCACCTCACCCGGTGAGCCGCTGACGGTGGAGAACTGCTCACGCGCGCCGGGGATGAGGTGACCGCCGACGGTAGCGGGTCCGTCGTAGATGACGTGGATGCCGGCCGCGCGCCCCTCGTACAGAACGGCCTCGATGGCGGCGATGGCCTGAGACCGCTTCGGGTCGTCCTTCTGCCGGAACGTCTCCCAGTAGCGGGCGAGGTGCCGCAGGGTGGCGTCGGCCCGGTCGATCACGACCAAACCATCAGCCGCGGCACACCGTCGAGGTCGCCTCGAGGGCGATGCGGCGCTCCAGCTCGGAGCCGAGGCCGACCAGGGCGTCGTGGATGCCGGCGACCTTGCCGCGGTGCGTGACCGTGGGCAGGTCCTTCGCCCACAGGTGGGCGATGCGGGTGTGGTCGAGGACCAGGGCGTGCGCGCCCAGGTGGAGGAACTGGGCGGTGAAGGTGCGCAGGATGGTCATGCTGCCGCCGGTGCCGCTGCAGACCAGGATGTGCGGCGCGGTGTCGACGGCGATGGCCCGGCCGTCGGTGCTGATGCCGATCAGTGCGGCGGAGGCGGGCAGCGCCTCCAGTTGCTCGCGCGGGCCGGGGTCGGTAAGGCGCAGCAGCGTCGGGGCAGCGATTATAGGAACGTCGGCCCGAGCACATGAGCTACGCCCTAAGACACGAAGTTGACGCAGAAGGAGCCCGCTGGCGATGCGGCCGAAGAAGCAGAAGAAGAACCGCATGGAGCCGCTGGGTCAGGTGTCGCGGGAGCTGTGGATGCTGAGCGGCAACGAGTGCGCCTTCCCCAAGTGCGGTGAGCGCCTCGTCGGTGAGGACGGTGCCTTCATCGGCGAGGTGGCCCATATCGTCGGAGCGGAGGCGGGCAGCGCGCGGCACGATTCGGAGCTGACGCGGGACGAACTACGAGCCGCTGAGAACCTGATGCTGCTGTGCGCGAACTGTCACACCAGGATCGACCACGTCGACAGTAGACACCGCTACTCCGTGACCGCGCTGCAGAGGATGAAGCAGACCACGAAGACCGCTTCCGGCGCGCGGCCGCCGCCTTCGAGGCCGACTTCCGCGACTACACCCGGGACGCCGTGGTGACGTACTGCACCACACTGGATCAGTTCGCCATGGCCCTCAGCTCCCCCGGTGCTCCGCCACGGACGGACGAAGAACGAGCGGTCGACGTTCCGTTGGTCAACGGGTTCGCCGATCGCATGAGCCGGCTGACGGACTCCGCCCGCAATCTGCTTGCCTTCCTCATCGCGGAGCCGGGCCTTCTGGGACTGGTGGAAGTCAGCCGCCGCACCAAGACCGGCCAGTACACCATCCGCCGCATCGTCGAAGAACTGGAGCGCGAGAACTACGCATACATCGATCCGGAGCCCGAAGAGGGAGAGCCGCGTGAGCCCATTCGGTTGACCTCCCCGGGGTACTTCGACGGCTGGCCGTTCTTCGAAGACCTGCGGACCTACGCCACGGACCACGAAACCATCCGGCGCGTCATTGTCGACCTCGACTTCTCAGTACTGGACTGAGACGTGATCCGCCCGTCGCCAAGTGCCTTATAAGTCACGCGGCTGGGCCGAGTGACGACCGCGTGCCGGGTCATCCCGGCGAGGACCTCAACGTCAGTCCGGGAGCAGCGGTGGTGTAGGGGATCCGCCGCCCGAGGGTGCGCCGCGCTTTGCGGCTGGCGGCTCGAGGCAAAGCCGTTCCGCGACCTGGGCGGCATCCTGATGCTGTTGGACGGGCCCCGGGCGAACTGTGCAGGCCCAGGGTCTCCACTGTGCTGGGCCAGTTGGCCTCATCTACCGCTCGGATACCGTCTGGCTTATGGCCTCCCGCGAACATCCACCACTTCCTGAATCGGTCCGTCACGGTCTGCGCGCGATCGTCTTCGATACGAACTCCTTCCCCCGCGGTGGGCTCGACTTGGACCTTCTGCGGGAGTGGGGTCAGCGAGCCTTGGACGACGGATTCGAAGTCTGGGTGCCGGAGCCGGTGCTGTGGGGACTCGCGGAACACGCCGCCGCATCATGGGAGGCTTGGCGGGCGAGTACGAACCGAGCCAGAAGGTCCATGCAAGCGGCTGGACTGAGGATTCCCTCCGACGATCCGTACTCCTCGCGTGCGGAGGTGATGGCCGCCGTGGACGCTTCTGTTCGAAGCCTTGCTCCATCCGTCCGAATCATCGCCCTTGACGGGGACCTGGCCGTAGAGGCCCTTCATGACCAGGTGCAGATACGCCCACCCGCCGACAAGAAGAGTGACGTCAAGACGGGTGCCGCCGACAGCGCGTGGATCAGGCAGGTGCTGCGGGCCGCCGATAACGACATCGACTCCTTCGTGATCGTGGGCGCGGACGCGGATGTCTACGACGCCTTCAAGGGGTGGAGCCTGCCGAAGCCGCACATGGTGCCTCTGCACGCGCTCCAGAGCACACTCTTCGTCCTGGAGGCTCCGAGCGACGAGACCACGAACGCCTTGGTGCGGTTCCTCCAGGGCATGGTGGGTCAGCCGCTGAAGGCAGGGCGCACTCCGGATGAGGACCTGACGCTGGGCCAGGTAGGAGTTCTAACCGAGCTTGTCGATGAATGGGAAGACGACCAGATCCGCGACGTGGAGCTTGGCGATATCAGCGCCGTCGTGGGTATGAACGAGGTGAAGATCAGCCGTAGAGGACTGGCCACCGCACAGGTCTTCCTCCTGGTCGATGCCGAGTACAGCGGCTGGCGAATCGACAAGGACGGAACTCTGCTGGCCCACTCATCGAACCTTCCGAAGATCCTGGTGCGGGACGTGCTCAGCTTCACCCTCGACGACGGCGCGGTCACCCACGCCCGGTCCGAGACCGGTCAGGCTATGGCGTCCCGAGCCGATAACCACGCCTACAGCGACCCATCGGATGCGCTCTTCGAACTCATCGATACCCTCAGGCTGATCCCGGGCGCTGAAGAAGACGATCTCGAAGACCTGATAGTCGGCGGTACCGGCTTGATGACCTTCTCCAACGGCTTCGACCTCGCTCTGGAGGTGGAGCACGGCGGTGGAGATCCTCATTGGACAGCCACCTTCACCTTGTCGAAGAAGGAGTGGTCGGCCACCCTCGAAATGCGCTGTGAGTGGGACGCTCTTCGGGTCCCCTACGAGGACCCCGACCTCTTTCCCGCATATGTACTCACGTCCGACGAGGCCTATGCCCAGAACGTCCCAGCCGAATGGACACTGGCCGCCTGGGCCATCGACCACATGTGGCAGCACGAAGCCACGTGACCGCGTGGCCGATTACGTGACGCTCGCTCCGGTACAGCCGCGCTACGACTCCCAGCCTGTGAGCTGGTGGCGGAATCCGTCGTTGAGTCGGTCCGTCAGGATGTCCCTCGATCACACGCTCTCTTCCCGACGGACGGAGAAGGCGCCCGCGGCAGCCGCCAGGACTGCCGCCTCCGCGGCCCGCTTCGGGAGTTGCGGGTCCGGATCGGCACGCAAGAGCACCAACTGGTGGTAGAGCGGCGCCGTGGCGGCGATCAACAGGCTCCGCGCGTCCGTGTGCCCTGCGGGGAGTTCACCGCGCTCGACGGCGCGCTCGACGAGGAGCTCACACTGGGCGTACCGGTCCGTCCACACCTTCGTCTGGGCCCGCGCTGCCTGTTCGGAGTGGAACGAGGCGGCCATCAGGGCGACGGCGAGCGACGGCTGTACGACCAGGGATTCCTGGATTTCTTCGTTGAGGGCCGTCAGATCACCGCGCAGGGAGCCGGTGTCCGGCGGCTGCCAGTCGATCTCGCCGGCGGCGTCGATGACGTCGACGAGCAGGCCGCCGACATCGCGCCAACGCCGGTAGACGGTGGCGCGGTGCACTCCGGCCCGCGTCGCGACTCCCTCCATCGTGAGTCCTTCGTGACCGCCTTCAGCGAGTTCGGCGCGCACCGCGTCGAGAACCTGGGCGCGGATGCGGGCGGTGCGACCGCCCGGGCGGCGGTCCGACGTCGTGTCCAGTGGGTCGTTCATGGGCAATCAGTATCCGGTTGATCAGAGCGGCAGGGCTGTGCCAGCATCTTAACGCGACAGTTGTCGCTCCAGGTCCGCTAGAGAGGAACCGCCTCCGCGATGCCGCCCGTTCCCGCTGACCCCACCGTGCTCCACCCGATGCCCGAGCACCCGCGCGTGGTTCTGCTCAGGCCGCTGGTGAAGTCGCCGCTGATCGAGGTCGGTGACTTCTCCTACTACGACGATCCGGACGACCCGACCGCGTTCGAGACGCGCAACGTCCTGTACCACTACGGGCCCGAGCGGCTTGTCATCGGCAAGTACTGCGCGCTGGGGACGGGCACCCGGTTCCTCATGAACGGCGCCAACCACCGCATGGACGGTCCTTCCACCTTCCCGTTCCCCAGCATGGGGGGCTCCTGGGCGGAGCATTTCGACCTGATCACCGGCCTGCCCGGTCGGGGCGACACGGTCGTCGGCAACGATGTGTGGTTCGGCCACGGCGCCACGGTCATGCCCGGTGTGCGCATCGGTCACGGCGCGATCATCGCCGCCGGCGCCATGGTCACCGGCGACGTCCCCGACTACGGCATCGTCGGCGGCAACCCCGCCCGTCTCATCCGTACCCGCTACGACGCTGCGGACATCGCCCGGCTCCTCGCCGTGGCGTGGTGGGACTGGCCCGTGCAGCACATCACCGAGCACCTACGGACGATCATGTCCGGGACCGTCGCCGCCCTGGAGGAGGCCGCCGCGCAGATCGACCGGTCCTGACACCACGGCCTCGCCGCTCTGCCCGCACCCGTCCCGCGACAGAAACGAGTGATCGCCCATGTCCCGTCGCCGCGCCCATATCGCGATGGTCGGCGTCCCCATCGTCAGCCATGTCCTGCCCAGTCTCGCGCTCATCCGTGAGTTGGTGGCCCGCGGGCACCGGATCACCTACGCCAACGACCCGTTCGTAGCAGACCGGATCGAGTCCGCCGGCGCGGAGCTGGTGCCCTGCACCTCCACTCTGCCCGTCGCGGACAACGACTGGCCCGCCGATCCCATCGCCGCGGCGAGCCTCTTCCTCGACGACGCCGTCCAGGCGCTCCCGCAACTGCGCGCCGCCTACGACGACGATCCGGCCGACCTGTACCTCTACGACATCGGCGCCTATGCCGCGCGCGCCCTCGCCGAAGCCCAGGGCCGTCCCCTTGTGCAGCTGTCCCCGACGTTCGTCGGCTGGGACGGTTATCAGGAGGAAGTCGCGGTACATCTGCGGAAGCTGCCGGGTGCCGACGCGTACCGGGACAGGTTCGCGCGGTGGCTCGCCGACTGCGGTGCGACCACCACGGACGTGGACACGTTCTCCGGCCCGCCCGCCCGGGCTCTCGCCCTGATCCCGCGGGCGATGCAGCCGCACGCCGATCGAGTCGACAGCGACACGGTGACCTTCATGGGCCCCTGCTTCGACGCCCGGGCGGACACGGGCGGCTGGACCCGCCCGGCGGCCGCAGACCATGTGCTGCTGATCTCGCTCGGCTCGGCGTACACGCGCCAGCCCGCGTTCTACCGCCAGTGCATCGCCGCCTTCGGCGACCTGCCCGGCTGGCATGTCGTACTCCAGATCGGCAAGTACACCGATCCCGAGGAACTCGGCGACATCCCGCCCAACGTCGAAGTGCACTCCTGGGTCCCGCAGCGGGCGATCCTGGAACAAGCAGACGCCTTCGTCACCCACGCCGGCATGGGCAGCTGCGGCGAAGGGCTCCTCGCCGGGGTTCCCATGATCGCCGTGCCGCAGGGGGCCGAGCAGTTCATGAACGCCGACCGGCTCGTGGAACTTGGCGTCGCGCGTCGCCTGGACACCGCTGACGCCACCGCCGAGACACTTCGCGCGGCGCTGAACGACCTGGTCACGAATCCGGAACGCGTCGACCGGTCCAAGCAGTTGCAGGCCGCCGCCCGAGCCGAGGGCGGCACCCCGCGCGCTGCTGACCTCATCGAGAACATGCTGGCCGCCGCCGAGGGCCCTGACCGCAGCACGCACCCACCGGATCATCCGGATCCGTGAGCGCCAGGGCGTCCCCATCCTGGCCGATCTTGCCTACCAGGGCGGCGGCCCCGGGCTGATCACGGGCATCAAGCGCAGGCCCCTGAAAGGAGCTCACGCCCACTGAGAGGACTCTCAATCAAGCCCTGGCCACGGCACGGGCACCGGTCGAACGTGGAGTGTCCCGACTGAAGTCCTGGCGGATCTTTCGCAAGGCCCGATGCAGTCCGAACCGCATGACGTCAATCGCCAAGGCTGTCCTCACCCTGGAGCGGCAACGTTGAAGAAGCTCACTAACGGTCTCCATCACGTCCGCCATCCCCGTGCCGTTCTCGCCTGGGTCAGCCCACCACCGTGCGCTGACTTAATCGGGCTCCCCGAGATATTCGCTGCCGCCCAGGCCGGTTGACCTGCCACCATTAGGTAGGAGCTCCTTCAGGCAAGGGAACGATGGCCAACTTCCGATTCGGATCGAACGACTACACCGTCAATATCCGGGCGCAGCAGCACGTCAACTTCTTCCCGGGCTGGGACGCACACCGTCTCGCCCTGACCTTTGAGGTGACTGCCCACGGCGGCTTCACCGTAGACGCGCCGTTTCTTGTCTCGGGTGCCCTCTGGACGCACGAGACGCCAGGGCCCGCGAGCTGGATCGGTGTCCTTCACACACCGCGGCCGGTCGGGCTGAAGTCCTTTGCCACGAACCTCACGCTCGAGACGAGTGTGACCGACCAGCAGCTGCGCGGACTGGAGAAGGCGCGGGCGGGCAACGACCTGGCCCTGCGCGCCGAACTTTCCCTGACCGCACTGGCAGAGACGCAGCACTGGCCCGTCGCCGACGACCAGGAGGTCATTCGGGTCCCGCACGCGACGTGGAGCAACGCCCTCACCCAGCTCGACGCCGGCGCCTTCGTCGACGTCCTTGTCCCGGTCACTACCGTGGAGGCCTGGGCCACCGGCGCGCGACGGATTCGCGAGGCGAAGAGCGCGATCCGTGACGGACGGTACGAGCACGCCGTCGCCCTAGCCCGCGCGGCTCTCGATCCCGTACGCGAGGCCAGCAACACCCGAAGGGTCCACGACCGGGCGGTGGAGAAGAAGGCCGGGGAGCGGGACCAGGAGGAGCGCTGGGCAATGCTCACCCAGAGCGCCTACGCGCTTTTCAGCGGCGCACCACACGACGACTCCGGCATCACAGAGAACTTCACCTGGACCCGCGCCGACGCCATCGCGGCCGTCGCCACCGCCGCCAGCCTGCTCGCCCGACTGGAACAACTGCCCTAGCGGCGGCCAGTTCACCGAAGCGCGCCCCACCCAACGCACCGTTAGTTAGGTATCAGACATGAGCACTACCGCTGCTGACTATTCCTGGTTGCCGGACCACCAGCTCCATGTTGTGGCGACCCTGGCTCATGTCGATCAGACGGTCGATCGAGTCATACGGATGGTTCACGACTACACCGCTCAAGAGCCACTCTCCCTCAAAAACGTCGTCGATGGCGATCAAGTGCAGGCAGTCGTGACTGCGATAGCGCCACTCCCTGAGGCGATTCCTCGTCTTGTCGCTGACGCCCTCACCCAGCTGCGTGCTGCGCTTGAACACACCGTGTACGCCGAAGTGCAGCACTTGTTGCGACGGCCCCTCACGGCAGCAGAAGAACGCAGCATCGAGATGCCCGCCAGCACGCGCCTTGCTGACTTTGAGGCTTGGCTCAATCACCGCCACAGGCGTGGACTTCCACCGTTGCAGCCCAGTGCTCCTCTTGCTCAGCGCATCCGAGCTCTGCAGCCCTTTCAACGCCAGGAACCCGGCGAGCACCCGCTCAAGATCCTCGTTGAATACACCAACATGGCCAAACATCGGCGGCCGACTGTTGCAGCAGCGCGCCTGGGAGCCGTCCACCCCGACGCACCGAACCCCGGCCTTGCGGTCTCCCAGCCCCTTGAGCGGCGGCCAAAGCCAGGTAGTGGGCAGCCGATCCATGTCAACGACGTCATCGCGATGGCGCCGCGCGGTGCGTACATTCCCTTCTCGATCTGGACGACGGTGTCGCTGCAGCGTCCGCACACAGGGATCTGGAACATCGCTGCCAAGGAACTGGAGTACTTGGAGGACTGGGTCCGCACCACAGCCGTTCCGATTATCGTCACTGGCGGCCGCGAGGTCACGCCTCTGCCGCCGCGGTTGGACATCTCCACCGGATACGACGATCTGCGCAGCGAACTGCCGAGGGCTGGAGCCGCCTCTGCCGCAGAACGAGGCGAACAGCGGATCCAGGCCGCGGTCGCACGCGCCGGCCTGACGGAAATACTCGTCCCGCTGATGGGAAGTGACATGAGCGACACAGTTAGCGAGTGGGCGGCCACGCTTCCCGACGACGCGGTGCTTGAGCGAATACACCACCTGGTCCAGGCTCGTCATAGCCATCAAGAGGCGCTCAAAGCCACTGGTCAGCTGGCTGCCGAAGTCCGTGATTACATGGGCCGCCACCACGAGCCGGACAGGGGCTGAGATGTCGGATCCGAAGCTTCACCACTACGTGCCTCAGAGCTATCTCGCACGATTCGGGAGAGGCGACATGGTCAGGGTGAGGCGTCGGTGCCCGTCTAAGACGCACCTCGCCAACGTCAAGAACGTCGCAGCCGAGACGGGCTTCTACACGATTACGGACGAGAACGGCATGCCCTCTACGGCGATCGAGCGCGAGCTCAGCGGTCTGGAAGGCCAGGGGCTTGCCGCCCTGCGCCGAATAGACGATACGGAACTGCCGCCAGCCGTCGGTACTGACGATCGCGAACTGCTCTGCGTCTATCTGGCTGTGCAGATGGTCAGGACACCCAGGAAGCGCACGACGCTGCTTTTTGGGCGCGACGTTACCGCGTACGCGAACGGCCGGGAGGTCGACATGGCGCTGATGACCGAGTACCTCACCCGCAAGCATCTCGGTCATCCGCCACGGGCAGCCGAAGTCCAGGGTGTGGGACTACTACCACGGAACGCGAGCGATGAACGGCGGCAACGATCCCACCCAGGACGAAGCGGTCGCCTTGCCGCTCAGCTCCATCCAGGTGTGCATCCCCCAGTTCCGTTCTCGGCACTGGCGACTCGAGACTAGCCGGAAGCCGATTTTCCTCACCTCCGACGCGCCCCTCGTCCTCTGGCGCCCGGAAACTCCGAGTGATGCCTACGAAGGGTTCGGCCTGGAGGGTGCTCATGAGATTAGGTTTCCGGTTAGCTCCACGGCCCAGCTAGTGCTCGTTCACGGACGCCCGGGAGCATCTACGGAAGAGGTCAAGCTCGGCCGAGTGATCAGCTGCAACCAGGACCTCGCAGACAGCTGCGAGCAGGTCGTCGTCGGGCACCCGGACCGGCACGCCGCGCTCGACAGGGTCCAACTGAGCAAGCGTGGGCCCACGCTGCGCCTCAACACGGCCCCCGGCTTTCGGAAGAACCCGGACGGCACGGAAGAACCCATGGGCGACATCCTGCACATGTACACCACCCGCCGCTGAGACACACAGCAGTGCGGCAGGCAAAAATGCTGCCCTCCCCACCATTGCTCCTACGCGCTACGTCCAGCGCATGCCGATGGTGGAGAGTTGCTCCACCCGCTCGGGGGACAGCGTCGCGGCTCGGGTGCGCTGGTTGCTGATCCATGCACCAAGCCGAAGCTCCCGAACCTCCTGATCCTTGCTGTTGCCGTCGCTGCTGTCGCTGTCGCTGTCGATGATGATCGGTTCGGTGTGTTTGCGGGGTACGCGTAGGTGTCCTTCGCGTTTGTAGAACTGGCGGGCGGCGGCGTAGTTGAGCGCCCATTTGTGAAGTGCCGTTCTGGTGCCAGTGGCGGCATGTCACTTCCCTGCCATCATCGAATCCTTTTGGTTTGTCCTCTGACGTGGTGAGACCTTCTTCTGTCCACTGGCGCGTAATGGCACCAGTCACTGGCTAGTAGTGGCGTCAGCCCAGGACAGCTTTGTGGCGCTTCCTATTGGGCCCATTGCGGCTCCATGGTCCGGAGGAGGACCGTGGGCGGCACCACCGGCACGACCTGGCCGATGGACTCCTGACGGCGTAGCAGGGCGCCATCAGGAATGCGCTCGGTGTTGCAGCACCCAGACGTAGTACCAGGGACCGTCCCGCAACTGTTGCGGACTGTTGTCCGCTGCGCTTTGGATGATGCCCCACACGCCGCCCGCGCCGGCCGCTCCCATGGCGGTAGCAGCGGCTTGGAACGCCTCCCCGTACACGGCGACGAGTGTCGCTCCGATCGTGCCGACCACTGCGCCGGTCACTGCCACTACCCGCCTCCGCCGCACCGTGGTCATCTGCGCCTGTACTCCTCGCACTTCGTCCTCGACGCGATGCGCGATCTTGATGAGTTCACGCTCAGATTCGTTGGCATTGAGGGCAGGATCCAGGTCGAGGAGGCTCTGCCGCAGGTAACTGCGGAAGGCCGCGTACGCGTCGAGCTCCTGCACCGTGATCTCGCTGAAGTCAGCCAGGTTGACGCCATCGAGGAAGGGCAGGTCCACGGTGAGGACCGGCCGGACGACCGCGTTCTTGATGTCGTGCTGCGGACGGCTACTGTCCACGCCTATCACTCGCTCACCCACGAGCAGGAAGTCCAAGGCTGACGGCACGTCCACGTGCGCGACGAAGGATTCTGTCTCCTCGTCCGTCTGGCCAGGGCTGGTAAAACCGAACTGGCTTGGGGTTCGGCGGTACCGGTTTGTGCGGGTCACCAGGTAATTGGGCAGGTACCAACTCAGGCCGGCACGCAGAAGTGGCTCTGCGGACAGGATCCATTTTCCGAGGGAGTGGATATCGGGACAGGTCATGGACAGCCAGGCGAGTTCGGTCCTGTGGGATTCTCCGTTGGAGCCATACTGCTGTCGTAGACCCGAATAGACTTGTCCTATCGGTGTTACCACCTCGCGCCGGGAAAGCTCTCGCAGTCTGTGGACCCGGGGCGCGAAGCAGCCATGATGGGACAGCAGCAGGGCGTCTGAGACGAGGGTGGCTCGCTTGGTGACGTCCTCGATGTTCCTTCCATCCACTCCCAGGCCGACGTAAAAGGGCGAGCGCGCCAGCTTCTTCTCGTCGATAAGTCGTCGGCTACGAGGTTGGAAGAGATGAGCGCCGTACGCCTCCGCTGCGGCCTGAGGGGATGTCCGGGCCTCGCCAGGTAGCTCATCGAAGAACTGTTGCATGTGACGGGCGATGACACGGTTGCCGGAGCTGATGGGATTGTGCCTTCGAAATCGCAACACATCCGCATCTTAAAGCCACCTCATCGGGCTGGACGGGCTGTTGGCTCATGCGGGGATCGCCGAGCTGACACAAGCCCACTCCCTCGGTGTGTCAGTGGCCGCAGCCGCTCCACGCGCCGATGAAGGCACCAAGGGCGATCAGCACGCTGAGAGTGAGAGGGGCCAGCGGTTCCGCCCAACAGGCACCCGGCAAACGCTACCCGCCGTAGGCGGCGCCCGGACAGACGGATTCTCACCGCCGTGCGCCAGCGCTGGCAGCACCGCGTCCGCGAGCGGGCCCACAAACAGACCGCCGTCAGCACCGGTCTGGTCATCCGCACCCGGCCCCGCTCGGCTTCACCGCCGCGCCCGGCACCACCGACGACGCCCGCATCCGCGACCTCAGCCTCGCGCTGCCGCCCCACCACGCGGCCCGGCCCCTCGATGCGCAGGACGCCGGCGCGCACGAGCGGCAGCTGCGCGCCCGGGCAGCCGAAGCGACGTCTCCCACCAGGAGAGCACGGACGACACGAAGGCGATGCTCTTCGCCATGGTGGTACTGAAGGAGAAGGGGAGCGCCCCCTCCGGCTTCTCGGGTGGACTGCTGTACCTACGTGCCGACCCCCATGCGGTATGCGGCAGGCCGTGCGATTGTCACCCTTTGCTGGGGGGAGCGGCAGATCCAGACCGCATGGCCCGAGAGACCGTCCGGTGCCTTGCGCGATCTTTACCGGGCTTATCAAAACATCTGGCGCCAGACGAAGCAGCACTGAAAGCGCCGTCCTTCGGTGTGTATGCACGTCTAGGGCAGTCCCCGTGCTCTCCGCCCTCGCCACACCGAGGCCACGACAGGAGGTGTGCGCAATTGACCACTTTGCCAACTGCGTGGCCGTACCATCGCCTGTGGTAGCCACTGGTTCAGACCTCAGACAAGGGCCGCCTGTCGGATATCGGGTCGGGCTTGATGTCTTGGGCCGACCTGCTGTCTCAGCAGTGGGGTCACGCGGCCGGTGACGTCGTTCCGTGCGCTCCGATCCGCGCCCCGGCCGCAGCCGGCGACGGCGGACCAATTGTCAGTAGCGACGGCTAGCCTCCACCCTCGTCTTGCGCGCCGACCGGCTAGCGAACTTCCCGGCGACCCAGCCCAGTTGCAGTTGGTCTACAGCCACGGGCACCCCGCCGTGCCCTACGAGGACGAGGACACCCTCGAGCACTGGCGTGTCTCCATCCGCGCCTATCACGATGAGGAGGAGGAATGCGCTGCCGGTTGCACCGAGGCCTGCCAGCAGCTCATCGACGACGGCAGCGAAGTCGGCTGGCTGCGTCTGTGGCGGCTGCGCGACTACACCGGTGTGGACCGCTGGATGGTCGCTGACGCCCAGTCGGGAGACCTGGAGAGCATCGCCTCCGCCGTCCTTCACGACGGCGAGTATTCCGATGCCTTCCAGGAGACCATCGACTGTCCGGTGGGGGATCTGCTCATCCTGGACCGGGTGTTCCTGAACCGTCCCTGGCGGGGCTTCGGCCTGGGCCCGGTATTCGCCGCCGAGGCCATCCGCCGCCTGTCCGGTGGCTGCTGCGCGGTCGCGGCTGAGCCCGGCATGGCCGAATGGCCCGAAAACCGGGACGAGGTGAGTGACGCCTACCGTGCTACCGCGAAGGCAAAAATCGCCGCCCTGTGGGAGTCGATCGGCTTCCACGCCTTCCACGGCGGAGTGCAGCTGCTCGACACCAGCCTGCAGGAGCCCATCGACCTCCACCATGCGCGCCGCAAGGACCTGGAGGATCTGTCCGCCGCCTACCGGGCCCACCTCGAGGGCCGGCCCGCTCTCCCTGAGCTGGCCGTGACCCCGCCCGCCTCGCCAGCGACTCCCGTGCCGGCCGCTACCCATCAGCCGCCCGCGTCCGCCCCGGAGGCAGAGGCGGAGCCCGGCGACGGACTGGCGGCCGCCGCGAGCCTGTCCGACCTCCAGCGGAAGTGCGAATTGTCTGGTTGGAGCCCCGACGACCGCGCCGCCGCCCTGGCCGTCGCTGCACAGGCCACCCACGACACCGACCTGCGCCAACTGGCCGCCCAGGTCAAGCACGTGCACTTCGGACTGCGCGACGCCTGGACCGACGCGCTCACCTTTCCCGGCCGCCTCTTCAACGTGCATCCCTTCCGGGAAAACCCCGCCGCACTTGGGCCACTGGCCGGACTGTGGGTCTACGGCCCCAATCTCAACGGCCGTTACCGGGGCCGCTCGCACGCCATGGGCGGGGACTGCCAGCACGCCCGCCCTCTCACCCCGGACACCGAACGCATGACCCTGGCCGAACTCCTCGACCTGACCAGTTTCTGGGAATGGAACGGCCCCAGATGCTCCTTCTGCCACGGATGGTCCGGCCAACGCCTGACGCCCGACCAGTACACCTACTACCTCACCGTCCGTGCCGCTGAAGTGGTCCATCCGCAGCCGCCCCTGTCTCGACCGTGACCAGGACCACTACGTGGCG
>BNBX01000014.1 GCA_014656175.1 Streptomyces werraensis | reverse complement strand
CGATCGCGGCGAACACGTACTTCGGCTGGAAGTGGATGTCCGCGATCACCGGGATCTGCGACTTCCTCGCGATCACCGCCAGCGCGTCCGCGTCGTCCTGCGTCGGGCACGCCACCCGCACGATCTGGCAGCCCGACGCGGTCAGCTCCGCGATCTGCTGCAGCGTCGCGCCGATGTCCGACGTGCGCGTGGTCGTCATCGACTGCACCGACACCGGGGCGTTACCCCCCACCGCCACGGAGCCGACCTGGATCTGCCGGCTCTTCCGGCGCACGGCGAGCGTGGTCGGGACGGACGGCATGCCGAGAGAAATCGCAGTCATCTGCTGTGCAACCCCAAGTCGTGGATCAAGGTCCGGCTCCCCGTGAGCAGCGGGCTCCGGGCTCCGAGATTACGGCAATGGCCAAGGCTCGAGCACATCGCTCCCTTAAACCCACCCAAAGGGCGACGGCCCGGAACGCCAGGGTTCCGGGCCGTCGTGGAGGACGGGTGTCGTGGTGCGGGCGGGTCAGGAGATGCGCACCGGGTTCACCACGTCCGCGATCAGGACGAGGATCGTGAAGCAGACGAAGATTCCCGCCACGACGTAGGCGACGGGCATCAGCTTCGCCACGTCGAAGGGGCCAGGGTCGGGGCGGCGCAGCAGCCTCGCGAGGTTGCGGCGCAGCGACTCCCACAGGGCGCCCGCGATGTGTCCGCCGTCCAGCGGCAGCAGGGGGAGCATGTTGAACAGGAACAGGGAGAGGTTGAAGCCCGCGAGGAGCATCACGAACATCGCGAGCTGCTGCGAGGCCGGGATGTCGAGGGTGGCGATCTCCCCGCCGACGCGGGCGGCGCCGACGACGCCCATCGGGGAGTCGGGTTCGCGCGGTCCGTCGCCGAAGGCCGCGTCCCACAGGGCGGGGACCTTCGACGGCAGGGCGGCCAGGGAGTCGATGGCGTCGCCGACCCGGTCGGTCATCCAGGTCACGGACTCGCCGAAGTCCTGCTTGACGACGCCGGTGGCGGCGCTGAAGCCGAGGAAGCCGGCCTTCACGTACTCGCCTTCGACATAGGCGCCGTCGCCGTCCTTCTTCGCGACCATGTTGGTGGCGATGGTGGCCTGCAGCGTCACCTCCTTGCCGTCGCGCTCCACGACGATCGGCACGCTCTTGCCGGCGCTGTCGCGGATGAGGTCGGACAGCTTGCCCCAGTCGTCGGTGCGGACCCCGTCGAAGGCGACGATCTTGTCCTTGGCCTTCATGCCGGCCGCGGCGGCCGGCGACTGCGGGTCGGACGTCCGGCAGTCGTCGCGCTTCTCGCTCTGCGAGATCACGCACTGGGAGACCGAGCTGACGGTGGTGGTCTGCTGCTGGATGCCGAAGCCCATCAGCACGATGAGGAACAGCACGACCGCGAGGACCAGGTTCATGAACGGGCCGGCGAACATGACGACGACCCGCTTCCACGGCTTGCGCGTGTAGAACAGGCGCTTCTCGTCGCCGGGCCGCAGTTCCTCGAAGGCGGCGGAGCGGGCGTCCTCGATCATGCCGCGCCACGGTGAGGTGGAGCGGGCCTCCAGCTTCCCGTCCGGGCCCGGCGGGAACATGCCGATCATGCGGATGTAACCGCCGAACGGGATCGCCTTGACGCCGTACTCGGTCTCGCCCTTCTGCCGCGACCAGATGGTCGGGCCGAAGCCGACCATGTACTGCGGCACGCGGATGCCGAACATCTTGGCCGTGGACAGGTGCCCCAGTTCGTGCCAGGCGATGGAGAACAGCAGGCCGGCCGCGAAGACGACTATGCCGAGGATGAACATCAGGGTCGTCATGCACGCGCCTCCGCGCTCGCCGTCCGGGCTGTCAGTTCGCGGGCCCGCGCACGGGCCCAGGTCTCCGCTTCGAGGACGTCCGGCACGGTCAGTGAGGTTCCCGTGGCGGGCGTTCCGTGTTCCTCGACCACCCGGGTGACCGTGTCGATGATGCCGAGGAACGGCAGCGCGCCGGTGCGGAAGGCCTCGACGCACTCCTCGTTCGCGGCATTGAACACCGCAGGGGCGGTCCCCGCGAGTTCGCCGACGTGCCGGGCGAGGTTCACCGAGGGGAAGGCCTCGTTGTCAAGGGGGAAGAACTCCCAGGTGGACGCCTTGCTCCAGTCGAAGACCGGGGCCGCGTCGGGGACCCGTTCGGGCCAGCCGAGGCCGATGGCGATGGGGCCCCGCATGTCTGGGGGCGTCGCCTGGGCCAGTGTCGATCCGTCCGTGAACTCAACCATCGAGTGGACATACGACTGGGGATGCACGACCACCTCAATGCGGTCGAAGGGAATGTCGTAGAGGAGGTGCGCCTCGATGACCTCCAGGCCCTTGTTGACGAGGGTCGCGGAGTTGATCGTGATGACCGGGCCCATGGCCCAGGTGGGGTGGGCGAGGGCGTCCTGGACGGTGACCGCCGCCAGTTCCCGCCGGGTGCGGCCGCGGAAGGGCCCGCCGGAGGCGGTGACGACCAGCTTGCGGACGTCGGCGCGGGTGCCGGCGGCCAGCGCCTGGAACAGCGCCGCGTGCTCGGAGTCCACCGGGATGATCTGACCGGGCTTGGCCAGCGCCTTCACCAGCGGGCCGCCGACGATGAGCGACTCCTTGTTGGCGAGGGCGAGGGTGCGGCCGGCCTCCAGGGCGGCGAGGGTCGGGGCGAGCCCGATGGAGCCGGTGATGCCGTTCAGGACGGTGTGGCAGTCGGAGGCGGCGGCCTGGGTGGCCGCGTCGGGTCCGGCGAGGATCTCCGGCAGCGGCTCCCCCGCGCCGTACCGCGCGGACAGTGCCTCGCGCAGCTCCGGCACGACGTCCTCGCGGGCGACGGCGACCGTGCGCACCCGCAGGCGGTGCGCCTGCTCGGCGAGGAGGGCGACCCGGCCGCCGTTGGCGGACAGGGCGGTGACCCGGAAGCGGTCGGGGTTGCGCAGCACGAGGTCGATGGCCTGGGTGCCGATCGACCCGGTGGAGCCGAGGATCACCACGTCCTTGGGGCCGTCTCCCGCGACGGGGTCGTACACCAGGTGCGGGTCGGCGAGGGGGGCTGGAGCGTCGGTCATGGGCCCATTGTGTCCGGTCGGGGCGGCCGTCGGGCCCCCGCCCCGGTACCCCGGGGGCGTGTCCGCGGTGCGCGGGGAGCGGAGGGAGGGGACGCGCGCCGTGGCCGGCCCCTCCCCGGGCCGCTCAGCGGATCGGACGGCGGACGTTCTCCCGGGTGCTCTCGCCCGGGGTGGCGTCGGCGATCCAGGGGCCGTCGCCGGAGGGGTCGATCACGCCGTCCTCCAGCCAGGTGTAGGAGCCGCCGAGGACGTTCTTCACGACCTTGCGGTCGAGGTCGTCGGTGTTGCTCCAGAGCCGGCCGAACAGTTCCTCGACGCGCAGCCGGGCCTGACGGCAGAAGGCGTCGGCGAGCTGGTAGGCCTCGCGGCCGTGGTCGCCGCGGCTGCGCAGCAGCTCCGCGCGGACGCAGGCGGCGCTCATGGCGAACAGTTCGGCGCCGATGTCGACGATCCGGCCGAGGAAGCCCTGCTTGGTCTCCATCCGTCCCTGCCAGCGGGACATGGCGTAGAAGGTGGAGCGGGCCAGCTTGCGGGAGGCGCGCTCCACGTAGCGCAGGTGCGGGGACAGGTCGATGCCGTGCTTGAACTCGCCGTAGGTGCCCGGGAGCTGTCCGGGTCCGGCGACCAGCTTCGGCAGCCACCTGGCGTAGAAGGCGCCCGCGCTCGCTCCCGCCCTCGCCTTGTCGCCGAGGGTCTTGTCGGGGTCGATGAGGTCGCCGGCGACGGACAGGTGGGCGTCGACGGCCTCGCGCGCGATCAGCAGGTGCATGATCTCGGTGGAGCCCTCGAAGATGCGGTTGATGCGCAGGTCGCGCAGCATCTGCTCGGCGGGAACGGCGCGTTCGCCGCGGGCGCGCAGCGAGTCGGCGGTCTCGAAGCCGCGGCCGCCGCGGATCTGGACCAGTTCGTCGGCCATCAGCCAGGCCATCTCGGAGCCGTAGAGCTTGGCGAGGGCGGCCTCGATGCGGATGTCGTTGCGGTCCTCGTCGGCCATCTGCGAGGAGAGGTCGACCACGGCCTCCAGGGCGAAGGTGGTCGCCGCGATGAACGCGATCTTCGAGCCGACGGCCTCGTGCAGGGCCACCGGCTTGCCCCACTGCTCGCGCTCGGCGGACCACTCGCGGGCGATCTTCAGGCACCACTTGCCGGCGCCGACGCACATCGCGGGCAGGGAGAGCCGTCCGGTGTTGAGCGTGGTGAGGGCGATCTTCAGACCCTGGCCCTCCTCGCCGATGCGGTGGGAGGCGGGGACGCGGACCCGGTGGAAGCGGGTGACGCCGTTCTCCAGGCCGCGCAGGCCCATGAAGGCGTTGCGGTTCTCCACGGTGACGCCCTCGGAGTCCGCCTCCACCACGAAGGCGGTGATGCCGCCCCGGTGTCCCTCGGACCTCGGGACGCGGGCCATGACGACGAGCAGGTCGGCGACCACGCCGTTGGTGGTCCACAGCTTCACGCCGTCGAGGACGTAGTCGTCACCGTCCGGCACGGCGGTGGTGGCGAGGCGGGCCGGGTCGGAGCCGACGTCGGGCTCGGTGAGGAGGAAGGCGGAGATGTCGGTACGGGCGCAGCGCGGCAGGAAGGTCTCCTTCTGCTCGCGCGTGCCGAAGATCTTCAGCGGCTGGGGGACGCCGATCGACTGGTGCGCGGAGAGCAGCGCGCCGATGGCGGGGCTGGCGGAGCCCACCAGGGCGAGGGCCTTGTTGTAGTACACCTGGGTGAGGCCGAGGCCGCCGTACTTGGTGTCGATCTTCATGCCGAGGGCGCCGAGCTCCTTGAGCCCGTTGATCACCTCGTCGGGGATGCGCGCCTCGCGCTCGATCAGGGCGCCGTCGACCTTCGTCCCGCAGAAGTCGCGCAGCTTGGCGAGGAACTCCTCGCCGCGCCGGACGTCCTCGTCGGCGGGCAGCGGGTGGGGGTGGATGAGGTCGAGCTGGAAGCGTCCGAGGAACAGTTCCTTGGCGAAGCTGGGCTTGCGCCAGTCCTGCTCCCTCGCCGCCTCGGCGACCTGCCGGGCCTCCCGTTCGGTGACGGTCGGCCGGGACGGGGCCGCGGGGGTCTCGGGTACTGCGGACATGAGGCTCACCTCGCCGCGAATAGGATGGAGTCATTGCGGTACGGACCGGTGCTACTCGATCGTATGTACCCGATTCGTAGCGACCCCACCACCCTGCGTGCCGCCGTCCGGCCGATCCCCGCGGGGCGGCGACGACGGGGAACTCTCCTGTCGAAGCGCTTCGACTGTCTGGACATCCTGACCCTGCTGCAGCTAGGGTCGAATCGACTCTCATAAGCCTTTGCGTCGTTCTCGCGCACTGTCGAAGCGCTTCACATCCCTGGGAGATACCGGATGGTCACCCTCGCCGAGGTCGCCCAGCACGCCGGAGTCTCGGCGAGCACGGTGAGCTATGTCCTCAGCGGCAAGCGGTCGATCTCCGCGACCACCCGGCAGCGGGTCGAGCGCTCCATCCGCGAGCTCGGCTACCACCCCAACGCGGGCGCCCGCGCCCTCGCCAGCAGCAGGTCCAACATCATCGCCCTGATGGTGCCGCTGCGGACCGACATGTACGTGCCGGTGATGATGGAGATCGCCATAGCGGTCGCCACCACCGCCCGCACCCACGGGTACGACGTCCTGCTGCTGACCGGCGAGGAGGGCCCGGACGCGGTCCGCCGGGTCGCCGGCAGCGGTCTCGCCGACGGCATGATCCTCATGGATGTCGAGCTGGACGACGAGCGCCTGCCGCTGCTGCGGGAGTCCGCCCAGCCGGCCGTGCTGATCGGACTGCCCGCCGACACCACCGGGCTGACCTGCGTGGACCTCGACTTCAAGGCGACCGGCGCGCTGTGCGTGGAGCACCTGGCCGGGCTGGGCCACCGCGACGTCGCCGTCATCGGAGAGGCCCCCGCGGTCTACGAGCGGCACACCGGCTTCGCCGAGCGCACCCTGGACGGGCTGCGCTCCCGCGCCCGCGAGACCGGGCTGCGGCTGCTGCACCGCCCCTGCGAGGGCGGGTACGACGCGACGGCCGTCACGGTCGCCCGCATCCTCGACGAACGCCCGGACACCACGGGGTTCGTGGTGCAGAACGAGGCGGCGGTCGAACCGCTCCTCGCCCTGCTGCGGCAGCAGGGGCGCGCCGTGCCGGAGGACGTCTCGGTGATCGCGGTCTGCCCCGAGCAGGTCGCCGTGCAGGCGTCGGTGCGGCTGACGTCGGTGTCCCTGCCCGCGCAGGAGATGGGCCGGCACGCCGTGGAGCAGCTGGTCGCCAAGCTCGACGGTCGCGGCGGCGACGAGGTCGTGCTGCTGCCGCCCGAGCTGACGGTCCGGGCGAGTTCGGGTCCCGCGCCGGTCCTCTGACCGGCCCTGTGCCGTCCGCACCGGTGCGGACGGCACAGGGTGCGCGTGTCAGCCGCCCGAGACGGTCAGGCTGTCGGTGCGGAAGTCGAGGCCGCCGGCGGACGAGGTGATCTCGTAGCCGAACTGCACGTCGCCGATGGTCTCGTTGCCCATCCAGCCCTTGGTGTCCTTGATCCACTTCAGGACGGGGAGGATGTTCACGGTGCCGGACGTCGAGTCCGAGGTCCGCAGGAACGAGAAGACCTCGTTGGCGCCGTTGTTCCCCTTGTACACGTTCCAGGTGTGGCCGCCGAGACTCACCGTGCCCTGCGCGGTGCCGAGCGGACCGACGGCGCCGTTGTAGTTGACCCAGAGCATGATCTCGTAGTCGTGGTCCGTGTCCCAGATGTCGTACGAGGTGTTGTACGCCCCCGCGGACGGGACGGTGACCCGGTAGGTGCTGGTGAGCGAACTCAGCGAGGAGACCGGCTTGTTGATCACCTTCTTGCTGTTCGGGTAGGACTTGATGCCGCCGGTGTTCGGGTGGTCGGCCCAGACGCCCCAGTTGGTGCCGGAGTTCGCCCAGACGCACTGCGAACCGGCGCCGGAGCCCCAGATGTTGTTGTAGAGGATGTAGCCGTCCAGGGTGGTGTTGCCCCACTGGTCGCAGGAGTTCCAGACGGCGGCGTGCGCGGGCGCGGAGGCCAGGTGGACCGTCGCGCCGAGCGCGAGGGCGGGGGCGATCAGCGCCCGGAGGATCCCGCGCGGGGTTTTCGGTGCCATGGTGTTCCTTCCATGGGTGGGGGGACGTGCCTGGTCATCGCGCCGCCGCCGGCAGCGGGACGACGCGTTCCTCGCCGGCGGCCAGGTCGAGCGGCTCGGCGCCGGCGGAGGTCCACAGGGTGATGCGGGCGGTGCGGCCGGGCCGGAGCACGGCGGTGCCGCCCTCAGGCGTCCAGGTGAGGTCGAGTGCGGCGCCGAAGCGGGTGCGGATCCCGGTCAGCCGGCCGCTCGGGAGCGCGGGGAGCGGGGCGGGCAGCAGCACCAGCCGGTCGGGGGTCGACTGCGCGAGCGCCTCGATCAGCACGGCGGGCAGGGTGTGCGCGGCGTCGGCGTTGTAGACGTTCCGGTGCGGATAGTGCGCGCTCATCAGGGAGTCGTGGAAGAAGTCGCCGTCGAGCACCCGACCGAGCGCGCCGGCGACCCGTCTGCCGTCCCGGAGCCGGGCGGCGATCAGGGCGTGGTGCAGATGACCGTGCGCGGAGTCGTTCTCGGGGCCGCGCCTTTCCAGGGCCCGGTGGGCGGCCTCCGCGAGCTCCGGGGTGTCGTAGGGAGTGATCTCGTCCAGGGGCCAGACGCCGTAGAGGTGGCTGAGGTGGCGGTGGTCGTAGGTGTCCTCCAGGCCGGGCCAGGCCCATTCGGCCAGCGCCCCGTCGGCGTTGACGCGGTGCGGGGGCAGCCGGCCGGCGAGGGCGCGCAGACGGTCGGCGCGGTCCGGGTGGTACGCGGCGGCGGTGTGCAGGGCGTGGCGGGCGGCGGACAGGTCCATGGCCGCGTTCAGCGCGCCCCAGCCGCCGTTCGCGGGCCGGTTCTCGGGCGAGTACGAGGGGACGACGACCAGCCGGCCGTCGGGTCCGGTGCGGGTGAGGAAGTCCTCGTAGAAGTCGGCGACCTCGGCGAGCGCGGCGGCGGTGTCCGGGGCGCGGGCGCCGTAGGTCTCGTCGTGGTCGACGAGCGGCTTGAGCAGCCAGTCGGCTCCGGCCGTCCACAGGTGCAGGGGGTACTCGCGGCAGAAGTGGTAACTGTGCCCGGATTCGCCGTCGGTGTGCGCGGGCGTGACCACGCCCCGGGCGCCGAAGACCGCGCGGGCGTTGTCCCGCCAGTGCGGCAACTGCCGCCGGACCAGCGCCGCCAGGGCCTCGGTGACCTCCGGGAGGGCGGCCGCGGCGGCGGACGCGGTCTGGAGGTTGAGGTTGGCGTCCAGGGTGAAGGCGCCCGACCAGGCGGTGTCCCAGTCACCGGTCCACAGTCCGGTGAGCCGGGGCGGGAACACCCCGCTGGCGGACAGCAGGTGGTAGCGGCCGGCCGCGAACAGCCGCTCCAGCAGGGCGGTGCTCCGCGGCCGGGCGAGCAATGCCGAGCCGGGCAGCGCCCGTTCGGCGGGATCGGCGTCCAGGTCGAGGGTGACCCGTTCGTACGCGGTGCGGTGCAGGGCGAGATGCCGGTCGAGGAGCGTGTCGTACGCCGGCCCGTCCGGGGTGAGCAGATCGCGCAGGGCGCGGCCCTCGGCGACCACGTCCGCCTCGCCGGTGTGCCGCAGCACCCGGGTGAGCAACAGGATCGAGCGGGCGCCGGTGACCAGCACGCCGGGCGGGGCGAGGTCGGTGCGTCCGCCGGTGACCGCGGCGACGGTCACGCCGGTGTACGCGAGGTCGCTGCCGGGGTAGCGGGCGCGCAGGCTGAGCAGGGCGCCCTCGGGGGTGAGGACGGCGCCGTGTCCGACGCGCAGGGTGCCGGGCGCGTTCGGCAGCCGGTGGTCCAGGGTGAGGCGGAGGGTCAGGTCGCCGCCGGTGACGTGCTGGACGATCACGTCGTCGGCGCGGGAGACGAACACACGGCTCGTGCGGCCGTCGTGGCGGGCGGTGGCCTCGCCGGTGGCGAAGTCCACCTCGCGGCGGTGGCCGGTCAGGTCGGCGGCGCCCTCGTGGTGGCGCAGACGGACCTGGAAGGCCGGATGGAAGGGCCGCACCCACTGGAGCGGGCGTCCGTCGGTGAAGTCCTCGGCGGCGGTGAGGTCGCCGGACAGCAGCCGGTCCTGGACATCGGGGAGCGCGTCGGCCAGCAGGGGCGGCAGCCGGTGCCGGCCGCCCGCGTCGTCGTCCGGGCGGACGAGGGCGTGGTGGGTGACGACGGTCCGGTCGTCGGCCGGGTCGCCGAGCACGAGGGCGCCGTGCCGGCCGTTGCCGCACAGGAAGGCGTCCTCCCAGCGGGCGGCGGGCCGGGGCTCCCAGGTGCCGTGCACGGGTCCGCCGTTCATGGCTCCAGGACCGCCGCTCCGTAGCGGCCGAGGGTGATCCGGCCGGTGACGGTGGCTCCGGTGAGCAGGTCGCGGTGGGTGCCGGGGACGTCCACGGTGACCTCACCCCGGCCGTGGTGCAGCAGGAACAGCAGCCCGCCCCGGCGCACCGCCTCCACCGTGTCCGGGAGCCCGTCCAGCACCGGCCGCACCCCCGCCCCGGCGGCGACACGGGTGAGCAGGTCCCGCAGCGCGTCCGGGTCGGGCAGGGTGGAGACGTACCAGGCGCGTCCCTTGCGGAGCACGGCGGGCAGTCCGTCCAGTTCGCCGCCCCGGTAGGCGAGGGTCTCGTCGGCGGTGCCGTCGGGCTCCAGCTCCTCCGACCACAGGGTGCCGCGCAGGCCTCCCTCCGCCTCCACGGCCGCGCCCGGCTCCAGCGGCCACCACTCGTGCAGGGTGCGGATGCCGAAGAGGGCGCGCAGCCGCTCGTCCATGCCGCCGGGCCGCACCCGGTCGTCCTCGTCGACGACGCCGGTGCCGAAGCCGCAGACCAGGGTGCCGCCGCCGCGCACGTACGCCACGAGGTTGTCGGCGGCGCGGTCGGTGAGGAGGTGCAGCTGCGGGACGACGACCGTCCGGTATCCGGTGAGGTCGTGCTCGGGGTGGGCGACGTCCGTGGTGAGGTGGGCCCGCCACAGGGCGCGGTGCCAGGCCCCGAGGAGTTCGGCGTGGCCCGTCTCCCGGGACGGGCGGCCCTCCTGGTCGCTCGCCCACCAGGCGTGCCAGTCGTGCAGCACGGCGACCTCGGCGGTGACCGCGCCGCCGCTCACGCGGGGGGCGATCCGCGCCAGGTCCGCGCCGAGCCTGCGGACCTCCTGGTGGGCGCGGCCTTCGGGGCCGGCGTGGCCGAGCATCCCGGAGTGGTACTTCTCGGCGCCCTGCCGGGACTGCCGCCACTGGAAGCAGCAGACGGCGTCCGCGCCGCGCGCGACGGCCTGGAGGGACCACAGACGGTTGAGGCCGCGCGGCTTGGGGCGGTTCACCGGACGCCAGTTGACCGCGCCGGCCGCCTGTTCCATGAGCATCCACGGACCACGTGCCTGCGAGCGGGTCATGTCCTGGACGAGCGCGCCGTGCTGCGCGCCGAAGGGGTCGTCCGGGTCGGGGTAGAGGTCGACGGAGACGACGTCCTCCTCCTCGGCCCAGCGCCAGGCGTCCTGCCCGGACCACAGCGGCATGAAGTTGGTGGTGACCGGGAGGTGCGGGGTGTGCCGGCGGACGATGTCGCGCTCGGCGGTGAAGCACTCCAGGAGCATGTCGGAGGTGAAGCGCCGGAAGTCCAGGACCTGCGCGGGGTTCTTCAGGTAGTGGGTGCGCCGGGGCGGCAGCACCTCTTCCCAGTCGCCGTAGGTCTGGCTCCAGAAGGCGGTGCCCCAGGCGGTGTTGAGGGCGTCGAGGGTGCCGTACCGGTGGCGGAGCCAGGTGCGGAAGCGGGCGGCGGCCTCGTCGCCGTGGTCGTAGGTGCAGTACTCGTTGTTGATGTGCCAGAGGGTGAGCGCGGGATGGGCGGCGTAGCGGGCGGCCAGGTCCTCGGTGATCGCGGCGGCGAGGCGCCGGTAGGTGCCGCTGGAGTGGGAGAAGTGCTGGCGTCCGCCCCACAGTTCGGTGTGGCCGTCGGGGTCGGCGGGCAGGGTGTCCGGGTGCAGCCGGCCCATCCACGGCGGCGGGGAGGCGGTGGGGGTGGCGAGGACGACGCCGATGCCGTTCCCGTGCGCCAGGTCCATCAGCCGGTCCAGCCAGCCGAAGTGCCGCTCGCCGGGCCGGGGTTCGATCCGGGACCAGGAGAAGACGCCGAGCGTCACGGAGTTGACGCCCGCCTCGCGCATCAGGCGGACGTCCTCCTCCCAGGTCTCCTCGGGCCACTGCTCGGGGTTCCAGTCGCCGCCGTAGAGGATGCGGCCGCGGGTGACGTCGGCCAGGCGGGGCATCAGACGGTCCCCCGGGGTCGGACGGCGGGCGAGGGGCGCCGGCGGGGAGGGGGCACGGGCATGTCAGGTCCTCGGGCAAGGGGCGGACGGGGAGGATGCGCGCGCGGGTGCGGGACGCCCGGGGGCGTCCCGCACAGGGGATCACCCCTTGACCGCGCCGGTGAGCATCCCCTTCTTGAAGTGCTTCTGGACGAGGGGCGAGAGCACGGCCACCGGCAGCAGGGCCAGCACCATCACGGCCATCTGGATGGCCAGCGGCGACAGCTGCCCCGTGTTGATCTGCGCGGAAAGACCGACGGGCCGCTCCTGCTTCTGGACCAGCTGGATCATGACGTTCTGCAGCGGCATCATGTCCTGGTCGGTGAGGTAGATGGAGGCGTTGAACCAGGCGCTCCAGTAGCCCACCGCATAGAACAGGGAGATCACCGCGACGACCGCGCGGGACAGCGGCATCACGATGCGGAACAGGATGCGCCACTCCCCCGCCCCGTCGATGCGGGCGCTGTCGACGAGTTCCTGCGAGATGTTCATGAAGAACGCGCGCAGCACCAGGATGTTGAAGACGCTCACCGCGCTCGGCAGGATCAGCGCCAGATAGGTGTCGGTCAGCCCGAGCGCCTGCACCAGCAGGTAGGTCGGGATGAGGCCGGCGCCGAAGAACATCGTGGCGAGCAGGGTCATCAGGATCCAGCGGTGCCCCAGCGAGCCGCTGCGGGAGAGGCCGTAGGCGCACAGCACCGACACGGCCATGCTGAACAGCGTGCCGGCGACGGTGACGCCGACGCTGACCAGGGCGGCGCGCTGCACCTGTCCGCCGCCGAGGAGTTCCTGGTAGGCGACGAAGGTGATGCCCTTGGGGATCACCACCAGGCCGCCCGCCTCGTCGATGGTCTTCTTGGTCTGCAGACTGGTGACGATCACGATCCACAGCGGGAAGAGGATGGCCAGGCAGGCGAGGCCGAGGGCGATGCCCTTGCCCGCCCGGCCGGCGCGGGACGGCTCCTCCTCCCACACCGGGCGGGGCGGCGCGGACCAGCGGCCGGGCTTCTTCACCCGGGTCTCCTCCCGGTCCGGGCGGGTGCCGAGGACGGCGGTCATTTCTTGTACACCCCCTGCTCGCCCATGAGGTGGGCCACCTTGTTGGCGGTGAGGACCAGGCCGAGGCCCACCACGCCCTTGATGAGGCCCGCCGCGGCGGCGTAGCTGAAGTCCTGGTTGCGGATGCCGTTCCACCACACGTAGGTGTCGAGAACTTCGGAGGCGTCGACGCCCACCGCCTGTCTCTGCAGCAGCAGTTGCTCGAAGCCGACGGTGAGGGCGTCGCCGACGCGCAGCACCAGCAGCAGGGCGATCACCGGGCGCAGCGCGGGCAGCGTGACGTGCCACATCCGGCGCCAGCGGCCGGCGCCGTCCATGGCGGCGGCCTCGTACAGGTCGTTGGAGACGGAGGAGAGGGCGGCGAGGAAGACGATGATGCCCCAGCCGGCATCCTTCCAGACGGTCTCGGCGGTCACCAGGTACTTGAAGATCTCCGGGTTCGTCATCAGGTCGAAACCCTCGTGGCCGTGCCGGCGGAGGGTCTGCGCGATGATGCCGGCGCCGCCGAAGATCTGCATGAAGACGGTGACGACGAGCACCCAGGAGAAGAAGTGCGGGAGGTACATGATCGCCTGGGCGACCGCCCGCACCCGGGGCCGCACCACGCTGTTGATGAGCAGCGCGAGCAGGATCGGGATCGGGAAGTAGAGCACCAGCTGCAGGAAGAACAGCACGAACGTGTTCCGCACCGCGTGCCAGAAGGCCGAGTCGGCGAAGATCCGCTCGAACTGCTCGAACCCGGTCCACGGGCTCTCGAAGATGGCGACGAAGCCGTTCTCGCTGAGGTAGGGGTCGTAGTCCTGGAAGGCGACCACGTTGCCGAGGATCGGCACGTAGTTGAAGACCAGGACCAGCAGCAGGGCGGGCACGGTCATCAGGATCAGCGTGCGGTCACGCCGCCATCTGATCCGGAAGGCGAGCCGTCCGGCCTTCCTCGCGGGGGACCCGCGTCCGCCCTTCCCGGACGGGACCGGGCCCTCGGGGGTTTCGGTCGTCCCGTCGTCCTGCGGGGGTGTCTGCGCCTCGGTCGTCCCCCGGGGCACCGTGCTGTGCGACACGGCCGTCTCCTCGCCTCGCTCCGGGTCAGTCGGCCGAGCCGTTGTCGTCGAGCAGCTTGCGGTACCAGTCGCGCAGTCCGTCGCCGCCCCTGCTCCGCCAGTCGGACACGGCCTGCTGCACGTCGCTGATCTTCTTGCGGCCGCGCACCACGTCGTCCTCGAGCTGCTCGAAGTCGTCGGCGAGGTTGGACCAGCGGGCGGGCTCGGTGACGGTGAGGCCGAAGAACGACGACTTCTTGGTGAAGGCGCCCATGCGCTGCTGCCACTCGACCATCCCCTTGGTGATCTCGGGCAGGTCGGGGTAGGCGATGTACGGGGCCGGGTTTCCGGTGTAGTCGTAGGCACCGTTGACCTCGTTGACGCCCTGCTGGGTCTTGACCGGCAGGCCCTTCTCGAAGGTGTAGTCGGTGCCCTCGACGCCGTAGGCGGTGAGCATGAACTCCTTGGTGCCGTAGGGCGCGGCGCAGAAGTTGCAGAGCGCGAGAAAGTCCTTGATCTGCTGCTCGGAGGCCTTCTTCGAGACGAAGGTGAAGATGTTAGCCGGCTGGACCGCCCACAGCGTGGGGTCGCCTCCGTCGGGGCCGAAGTAGTCGAACGCCGCCATCTCGAAGTCGGTTCTCTGCGTGCGCTGTTCGGCGGTCTTGCCCCACCAGTCGGAGATGTTCTGGTTGTAGACCAGCACCTCGCCGGCGGTGAACCGGTTGCCCGAGTCGCCGCCGGCCTTGCCCTGCACCGCGTCCGGGTGGACCACCCCGGCGGCGTACAGCTTGCGGGTCCACTCCAGCGCCTCGAGGAACTGCTCGGTCTCGATGCGGTTGACCAGCTTGTCGCCCTCCAAATTCCACCAGAGCGCCTTGTCGGCGCCGGAGAGGACGCCGAAGATGTGGAACGCCGTCCACTTCATGTCGTCGCAGGCCCACAGCTTGGACTTGGCGTCGGTCGCCTCCTTCGCCCACGCCAGGAACTCGTCCGGACTCCTCGGGACGCTGTACCCCTTCTTCGTGAACAGGTCCTTGCGGTACAGCGGCGCGATGTCGGTGACGTACGGGGCCGGCATGGGGATGCCGCGCAGCTGTCCGCCGAAGATGCCGCGCTGCCAGGCCTCGGTGGGGACGGCCGCGAGGTTCGGGTAGTCCTTCACCTTGTCGCCGGACAGATAGGGGCCGAGGTCGGCGAACTTGGCGTTGACGGCGCTCGGGATGCGGCCCATGAGGTTCCAGCCGGGGACGACGACCACGTCCGGGACCTCGCTGGAGGCGAGCACCGCGCCGAGCTTCTGGTCGTAGGTGACGCCGTCCTGGTTCTGCCAGGTGACGTCGACGCCGACGGCCTTGTTCATCGCCGTGTAGTAGGGGTTGTCGTCCTTCGGCGGGGTGCCCCAGAACGGGGACATGACCGTCAGCTTCCCGCCGCTGCCGAGCGTCTTCGGCACGGAGGTCTTCAACTGGGCCGTCGGTATCGCCCGGGTGAAGCCGGCCGCCGATCCGTTCTTCGCCGGGATGTCGGGAGTGACGACGCTCGACGCCACGAACGCCGGGAGGATCTTCGCGGCCTCCTTGCCCGAGGTGGTGCCTTCCCTGCGGCCCTCCTGGCCCCCGCCGCCGCAGGCGGCCAGCAGCGGCGACCCGACGGCGACGGCCGCGGTGGCGGCCGCCGTGGAGGTGAGGAAGCTTCTCCGGCTCGGCCCGGAGGAGGAAGCGGCGTTCGGCGTCATTGCGTCAACCCTTCGTGGCGCACCAGGACACCCGGCAGGTGGCCGTCGGCTGTGGTGTCTTCGGTGGAACTGGCCGATCGGAAGCGGTCGTCCGGCGGGAGATGCACGCCATCACGGCGGCCTCACAGTCGAAGCGCTTCGATGTTGCTGCGAGGTTAAGTGAACACCTAGAGGCACACAAGGCCCGCTCCGACAATTCCTGTGACGGACGCACGATCACGAGGGAGGAGGGGCAGGAGAGTTGAGCATCGGGCACTGCGGAGGCGAAGTGGTCCACCGTCGCGGGTCCCTTGACACCCAGACCCGGCCCCATCGAGCATCGAAGCGCTTCGAAAGCGCCGTAGCGCTCCATCCCGAGGGGACCCACGTGACCGCACCCACCCCGCCCACGCCGCCGTTCCGCGACCCGGACCTGCCGTTCGCCGAGCGCATCGACGACCTGCTGTCGCGGCTCACCCTGGACGAGAGGATCGGTTTCCTGCACCAGTTCGCTCCCGCGGTCGAGCGGCTGGGCGTCGCCGCGTTCCGCACGGGCCAGGAGGCCCTGCACGGGGTCGCCTGGATGGGCCCGGCGACCGTGTTCCCGCAGGCCGTGGGGCTGGGCGCGACCTGGAACGAGGACCTGGTGCGCCGGGTGGGCGAGGCGGTCTCCCGGGAGGCCCGCGCCATGCGCGCCCGCGACGGGCGGGTCGGCCTCAACGTCTGGTCGCCCACCGTGAATCTGCTGCGCCACCCGCTGTGGGGCCGCAACGAGGAGGGCTACTCCGAGGATCCGCGCCTCACCTCGTCCATCGCCACCGCCTACACCCGGGGACTGCGCGGCGACCACCCGGTGTACTGGCGCACCGCGCCCGTCCTCAAGCACTGGCTGGCGCACAACAACGAGACGCGCCGGGACACCACGTCCAGCTCGGTCCGGCCTCGGGTGCTGCACGAGTACGACCTGCGCGCCTTCCGCGACGCCGTGGAGGCCGGCGCGGTGGCCGGGGTGATGCCGGCGTACAACCTGGTCAACGGCCGCCCCAACCATGTGTCGCCCTACCTGCGCGAGCATCTGCGCACCTGGACCGACGAGGAGCTGCTGGTCTGCTCGGACGCGGGCGCGCCGTCCAACCTGGTCGATTCCGAGCACTACTTCGACACGCACGAGGAGGCCACGGCGGCGGCGCTGCGCGCGGGCGTCGACAGCTTCACCGACCACGGCACCGACAGCTCGACGATCCTCGCCCGGGTCAAAAGGGCGCTGGAACAAGGCCTGTTGACCGAGAAGGACATCGGCACGGCCGTCCGGCGGCAGCTGTCGGTGCGGTTCCGGCTCGGCGAGTTCGACCCCGGCCGGGACCCGTACGCCGGCGAGCGGGCCTTCGACACCCCCGAGCACCGGGCGCTCGCCCGGGAGACCGCCGAGCAGGCCGTCGTGCTGCTGAAGAACGACGGCCTGCTGCCGCTCGCCCCGGGCCGACGGATCGCCGTGGTCGGGCTGCTCGCCGACGAGTGCAAGCTCGACTGGTACAGCGGCAGCCTCATCCACCGCTCCACCCCGCTGGAGGGCCTGTACGAGCGGTTCGGAGCCGGCCGTGTGGAGTTCGCCGAGGGCGTCGACCGCGTCCTGCTGCGCACGTGCGACGGCGCCTTCCTGCACGTGCCGCCCGCGCCCGACGTCCCGGAGACGGCACGCGGCGATGAAGGCGCGCTCGACCCCGCGCTGCTCGCCGGCCGCACCGACCTGCCGCCGCTCACGGCCGCACCGGACGGCACCGAACTCGCCCTCGTCGACTGGGGCGACGGCGTGCTCACGCTGCGCGCCCCCGACGGCAGGTACCTCTCGGTCGCGGACGACGGCCACCTGCGCGCCTCCGCCGACCAGCCGGGCGGCTGGGTGGTGCAGGAGACGTTCCGGCTGGAGCCGCACGGGGACGGCCATCTGCTGCGGCACCTGGGGACGGGGCATCCCGTGCGGGTCACCCCGGACGGGGTGCGGGCCGCCGAGGGCGAACCGGCGGTGTTCGAGGTGGTCGTCACCGAGCGCGGCGAGGACGCCGTGACCCGTGCCGCCGCCGCGGCCGACGTCGTCGTGGTGGTCGCGGGCAACGACCCCCACATCAACGGCCGGGAGACCGAGGACCGCACCACCCTGCGCCTGCCCGCCCACCAGGAACGGCTGCTGCACGCCGCCCGCACCGCCAACCCGCGCACGATCCTCGCCCTGGTGTCCGCCTACCCCTACGCGGTGGACCCGGCGGACCTCCGGGCGGTGCTGTGGACCGCGCACGGCGGCCAGGCGGCGGGCACGGCACTCGCGCGGGTGCTCGCCGGGGACGTCTCCCCCGCCGGACGGCTGCCGCAGACCTGGTACGCCAGTGACGCCGATCTGCCGGATCTCCTCGACTACGACGTGATCGGCGGACGCCAGACGTACCTGTACTTCGAGGGCGCCCCGCTGTTCCCCTTCGGCCACGGCCTGTCCTACGCGGCCTTCACCTACGGGGAGTTGACGGCCGACGTGACGGCGTCCGGGGTCCGGGTCGCGTTCGGGGTGACCAACACCGGCGCGGTCACGGCCGACGAGGTGGCCCAGCTGTACGGGCGGGCCGTCGACCCGTCGGTGCCACGCCCGCGCCGCGAACTGCTCGGCCACCGCCGGGTGACGCTCGCCCCCGGCGAGAGCACCCGCCTCTTCTTCGACCTGCCGCTGTCCGCGTTCGCCTTCTGGGACGTGGCGGCCGGGCGGTGGCGGGTGGAGCCGGGGGCGTACGAACTGATGGCCGGCGCGTCCAGCGAGGACGTGCGGCTGCGCACCACGGTCACGCTCGAGGGCGAGCCGGGCGCTCCGCGTCCCGTCGTCGAACACGGCCTGGACGCGGCCGGCTTCGACGAGCAGGACGGCACCGGGATCGTCGACCGGACCAAGGAGTCGGGCGACGCGGTGACCCCGCTCGGCGGCAAGGACGGCGAACTGCTGTACCGCCGCTGCGACCTGGGCGCCGGGGTGCGGGAGGTGTCGGTGGAGATGTCCGGCACGGGCACGGTCGAGGTCGCCCTGGACGGCGGCCCGTCGTTCGCCTCCCTCTCCCTGGAGGCGCCCACCGATCCGTACGCGTACGTCACGGTGACCGCGCCCGTCGCCGGGGCGCCCGGCGGGGTGCGGGACGTGCGGCTGCGGGTGCGGGGGGCACTGCGGGTGGCGCGGCTGGGCTTCACGGTCTGAGGACCGGCACGGGGAAAGCCCGGCACGGCGAAGGGCCCGGCACCGTACGCGTCGGTGCCGGGCCCTTGTCGTGGCCGGGGTGTCGCCGTCAGAGGGCGAGACCGGTGAGGACCAGCACCCGCTCGTAGGTGTAGTCCTCCATCGCGAACCGCACGCCCTCGCGGCCCACACCGGACTGCTTGGCGCCGCCGTACGGCATCTGGTCGGCGCGGTAGGACGGCACGTCGCCCACGACCACGCCGCCGACCTCGAGCGCGCGGTGGGCGCGGAAGGCGCTCTGCAGGTCGTGGGTGAAGACGCCTGCCTGGAGGCCGTACTTGGAGTCGTTGACGGCGGCGAACGCCTCCTCCTCGCCGTTCACCTTCTGCACCGTGAGCACCGGTCCGAAGACCTCCTCGCAGGAGATCGTCACATCGGCGGGCACGTCGGTGAGCACGGTCGGCGCGTACGAGGCGCCGTCGCGCTTGCCGCCGGTGAGGAGGGCGGCGCCGGCCTCGACGGCCTCGTTCACCCAGGACTCGACGCGCTTGGCGGCGTCCTCGCTGACCAGCGGGCCGACGTCGGTGGCGTCGTCGGACGGGTCACCGGTGACCTGCGCCTCCACGGCGGCGACGATGCGCGGCAGCAGCCGGTCGTACACCGAGGCGTCCGCGATGACGCGCTGCACGGAGATGCAGGACTGGCCGCCCTGGTAGTTGGAGAAGGTGGCGATGCGGGCGGCGGCCCGGTCCAGGTCCTCGTCGCTCGCGAAGTCGGCGAGGACGACGGCCGCGCCGTTGCCGCCCAGCTCCAGGGTGCAGTGCTTGCGCGGCACCGAGTCCATGATCGCGTAGCCGACCTTCTCGGAGCCGGTGAAGGAGATGACCGGCAGCCGCTCGTCCTGGACCAGGGCGGGCATGCGCTCATTGGGCACCGGCAGGACGGACCAGGAGCCGGCGGGCAGCTCGGTCTCGGCCAGCAGCTCGCCGAGGATCAGCGCGGACAGCGGGGTGGCCGGCGCCGGCTTCAGGACGATGGGCGCGCCGGCGGCGATCGCGGGGGCCACCTTGTGGGCGCACAGGTTCAGCGGGAAGTTGAACGGCGCGATGCCGAGGACGACGCCCTTGGGGAAGCGGCGCGTGAGGGCGAGCCGGCCCTGGCCTCCCGCGTCGGTGTCGAGCCGCTGGGCGTCGCCGCCGTTGAAGCGGCGTGCCTCCTCGGACGCGAAGCGGAACACGGACACGGCCCGGCCGACCTCGCCGCGCGCCCACTTCATCGGCTTGCCGTTCTCGGCGGAGATCAGCCGGGCGATCTCCTCGGTGCGCTCGGCCAGCCGGCGGCTGACGTGGTCCAGGGCCGCGGCCCGGACGTGGGCGGGGGTGGCGGCGAACTCGTCCCGCACGGCGTACGCGGCGGCCACGGCCTCCTCGACCTGTGCTTCGGTCGGCACGCTCACGGCGCCGACGACCCGGCCGTCCCAGGGGGAGGTGACGTCGAAGGCGGTCTCGCCGGTGGCCTGGCGGCCGGCGAGCCAGAAGGCGTGGGTGGAAGTCATGTCGAGTCCCGGCCCTTCCGCGTTGGAGGTGTACGTGGGTTGCTGGCCACCACGGTAGGTCCGGCACGCCGGGGCGGCGTTTGTCCGGGGAGGAGTGGTGCCCTGCGCTTCCGTGCCACTTTGGCACCAGGCCCGCTGCGCAGGCAGCACGGGTGAACGCCGTGGGCGCACCCCCTCAAGGGGCGCGGGGGACCGCGCGCTCAACCCCCACGAACCCGCACCCGCCGAACACCCTGGCCCTTCACCCCGCATCCGCGGCCGTGGCCTTCAGAGCCAGCCACAGCTCCATCCGCACATCCGGGTCGTCCAGGGACCTCCCCAAGATCTCCTCCACCCGCCGCATGCGATACCGAAGCGTGTGGCGGTGAACGCCGAGATCCGCGGCAGCCGCGTCCCACTGCCCGTGACGGGACAGCCAAGCCCGCAGAGAGGCGACAAGGTCACCACGCCCGGTCGCGTCATGATCCCGCAGCGCCCGCAGCAGCCCGTCGGCGAACGCCTTCACCGCATCGTCGGCGAGCAACGGCAGCACGGACCCGGCGGCCATCTGCTCGTGCTCCACCAGCACCCTCCCCCGCCGCCGCGCCACGGACAGCGCCTGCTCGGCCTGCTTGTAGGCGGCGGAAGCGGTGATCGGCCCGGCCGGCGCGGACAGCCCCACCACCAGCTCGTCGTCGTCCGTCCTGCGCGCGGCCTCCCGCGCGGCGGCGTGGTCGCAGCAGGCACTGACGACGGTGCCGCCGTCCGCGGCCAGCACGACCAGCCGTTCCCCCTCCGGCACCACCAGCACCGCCTCGCCCGACCGCGCGGCGGCGGACTCGGCGGACTCGGCGAGGGCGCCGAGGGCGTCCCCGTCCGCCGCACCCTGGGCGACGATGATCCGGAACGGCGCGTCGAGCAGCCCGCCGTACAGGTCTCCGGCGACCGCGCGGGCGTGGTCCGGCTCCCCCGCGAGCAGCATGCGCAGCACGGCCGCGCCGATGCGCTGCTCGGCGGCGTGCAGCGAGCGGGAGCGTTCGGTGGTGAGGGTGAGCAGCGCGACGGCGGAGTGGACGGCGTAGCGCTCGGCGGTGCCGGGGGCGGACGCGGTGCCGACGGCGAGCGCGGCGCGGGGGCGCCGTCCGGTGCCGAGGGAGTGCAGCTCGACCCGGTCCTCGTTCTCCGGTCCCGCGACCACCGAGGACGCGGGCGCGGGCCGCTCCCGCAGCCGTGTGACCTCCGTGGTGAGCCGGGCGGCGCGCCGGCCCGCCCAGTCGGGGGCGGCGGCGACGACCGATCCGGAGGCGTCGTAGAGCGCGGCCCACCCGTCGACCTGGGAGGCGAGCGCGGCGAGCAGGCCCTCGGGGCCGTCGGTGAGGGCGTGCCGGGTGAGTTCCCGCTGGGCGGCGAAGCCGGCGGTGACCGCGCGGTACTGGTCGGCGGCGATCGCGGCGGACACGGCCTTGCTGATGGCGAGGAACGGTGTGCGGCGCGGCACCTCCAGCAGCGGCAGCCCTTCCTCGCGCGCGGCCTCGACCAGCGCCTCGGGGATGTCGTCGTAGTGGACGCCGACGGCGAAGCCGAGTCCGACGACGCCCGCGCCGGCCAGCCGCTTCACATAGCGGCGCATCGCTTCCCGGTCCTCCGCGTCGAGTTTCAGCGCGGTGATCAGGAGCAGCTCGCCGCCCTCCATGTACGGCACGGGGTCGGCGAGCTCGCTGGCGTGCGCCCAGCGGACGGGCGCGTCGAGGCGGTCCTCCCCCGCGCGCACGGTCAGTTTGAGCGCGGAGTGGTGGACGAGCGAGGCGAGCGTCGGGGGCATCGGGGCGGTGAGCCTTCGGTTCGGCGGTCGGGTGTCGGTGTGGAAGAACGGTGATCTTTTGGCCGTCTCGTATGAACGGCCTGTGTCGATTCTGCCTCACCGTACGGTCCCCGGCGGCCGCGACCGCTCACTCCCGCAGGTCCACCAGGAGCGGAGGCGCGTGCTCCCCCTTCACGGTCGTCAGCGACAGCACCGCGTGGCCCGCGGGCACCGCGTGCGCCAGCTCGGACGCCGACCAGCGCTCCCGCTCGACCTGGCGGACGGTGACCGCCCGCGCGGTGGGCGCCTTGCCGGTGATGGCCCGCCGCAGCGCGTGCACGGCCTTGCCCGCCGGGCTCTCGGCGATGATCTGCCGGTCGGTGACGTCCCGCGCCTCGGTCCACTCCTTGCCCCACACCTCGGCGAAGTCCTGTCCGTCCCAGGGGGTCACCCCGGACAGCGCCATTCGGCAGCCGGTGGCGCCGAGCAGCGGGCCGCGCAGCGGCCGGGGCACGTCGTCCAGGGTGCGCAGGGTGAGCAGCACGCCCGCGCCCGCGGACCGCAGCCGCTGGATGCCGCGGACGGACTCGGGGGTGATCACGCCGGTGGCGTCGTCCAGCACCAGGCAGGCGAACAGGGAGCGGTCCTCGCGCACCGTGACGCTCGCGGTGAACTGGGCGAGGACCAGCCGCGCCAGCATCCGCGAGGCGTCCGCGTGGCCCCGTTCGGGAAGGTCCACGCGCACCCGGACGGGGTGGTCCAGCGCCTTGAGGGTGAACGGCCGGGACTCGCCGGAGGTGTCGAAGAACCCGGCGAAGGCGGGCCGGTCCAGCAGCGCCACCCGGTCGGCGAGGATCCCGCCGACGTCGCCGGGGTGGCCCATCTGCCGTTCCCGCGCGTCGAGTTCACGCAGCAGCGACTCCTGGCCGGCCTCCTCGAGGCCCTGGCGGAGGGCGGCCAGGGGGGCGGGGGCGCCGTCGAGCAGCTGCCGCAGCTCCGGCACCGAGGGGAAGCGTCCGTGCACCGCGCGGAACGGTCCGAGGAGCTGGGCGAGGACGGTGGTGGAGCGGCGGGTGTCGCTGCCGGGGTGCGGGTCGGCCAGGTCGCCGACGAGCGCCTCGGCGAGCACGGCGGCGGCCTCGTCGGGGTCGGTGGTGCCGCCGTACAGGTCGAGGTCGTAGACGGAGTCGGGGCTGCCGATGCGGATGACGACGTCGTAGGCGTCGGACGGGCCGAGGCCCGCGCCGGCCGCGCCGACCACCACCACGGCGGTCCGCCCGGCGAGCGCCTGGAGGCACAGCGACTCGGCGACCGGCCGGACCACGCCGCCGGTCTTGCCGGACCCGGCGGGGCCGACCACGAGCATGGAGGTGCCGAGCAGGTCGGGTCCGAGGGCGAGGCCGGCGCCGCGGTAGGCGTAGGGGTTGCGCGGGTCGTCGGCGGTGGTGCCGAGCCGCACCTGGCCGGTGAGCAGGTCGTGGCGGGCCTGCCGGACGGGCAGGTCGCGGGCGCCGGAGGGGTGCGGGCAGGCGGCGGCGCCGTCCCTCAGCACCGCCCCGGTGAAGGTGGCGAGGCTGTGCCGGCCGGCGCGCACGCCCTGCCAGGCGCGGGCGATCCGGGCGTGGTCCACGTCCCGCATCAGCCCGGCGCGGGCGTCGGCGGCGAGCCGCTCGGCGGCGTCCACGGCACCGGCGGCGCGCAGCGCGGGCCAGGCGGCCGGGTCCTCCTCTGGGGCGGGCGGAGGCTCGTGGCGAGGGGTGCGGCGCCAGGCGGGCGGGCCGTAGCGGCGCCAGATCTCGCCCCAGCGGCCGAGCCGGCCCACGCCGACCATGATGATCCCGGCGACGAGTACGTAGTAGGCGTAGACGACCACGACGGAGGCGAAGCTGTGCGGCTCCGCCCAGGAGTCGGGGATCATCGCGTACAGCGGCAGCAGCCACCAGCCGCCCAGGTAGCCGTTCCACAGCAGCGACCAGATCAGCCAGCCGACGAGGAACGCGATCAGCGCCCCGCCGAACAGCTGACGGCCGGGGACGCGCTCCGGCTCCTCCTCGGGCCGGGGCCGGTGGCCGAACCGCCAGATGCCGGGGAGCGTCTCCGGGCGAGCGGTGCGCAGCCAGGCGAGGAACGCGGAGCCGTCCTGGGGAGGCGGCGCGCCCGGTGCGTGCGCGGGGCGCGGTGGCGCCGCCGGTACCTGAGGTGGTCCCGCCGGGCGCGGCACGGGGCCGGCCTGCGTGCCCCGCGCGTCCTGGGTACCCTCGCTGTCCATCGCCCCTGCCCCCTGAGCAGCCGCCTCGTACGCCTACAGACACGTCAATCTAACGCCCCGACAGGCGTGGTCCGCCGATGGCACGGCCGGGGTCCGCATCCGGCCGGTACGCACCGTCGCGCCGCGTCGGCACGGCCGCCGCCCGGCGGGTATGTCCACGACGGACAACCCGGGCACCCGGACAACGCCCACATGGAGCATGCCCAGCCTTCTCCCCCCGCCCTAGCCTGCGAGAAAAGAAGCATCGAGCGTCCGTTACACCCCCCAGGAGCCCCGCATGACCGCACTTCCGCAGGAGCGCCGCGTCGTCACCGCCATCCCCGGCCCGAAGTCGCAGGAGCTGCAGGCCCGCCGCACCGCCGCGGTCGCGCAGGGCGTGGGCTCCGTGCTGCCCGTGTTCACCGCGCGGGCCGGCGGCGGCATCATCGAGGACGTCGACGGCAACCGCCTGATCGACTTCGGCTCCGGCATCGCCGTGACCTCCGTCGGCGCGTCCGCCGAGGCCGTCGTCCGCCGCGCCTCCGCGCAGCTCGCCGACTTCACCCACACCTGTTTCATGGTGACCCCGTACGAGGGTTACGTGGCCGTCGCCGAGGCGCTGGCCGAGCTGACGCCGGGCGACCACGCGAAGAAGTCCGCGCTGTTCAACAGCGGCGCCGAGGCCGTCGAGAACGCCGTGAAGATCGCCCGCGCGTACACCAAGCGGCAGGCGGTCGTCGTGTTCGACCACGGCTACCACGGCCGTACCAACCTCACGATGGCGCTGACCGCGAAGAACATGCCGTACAAGCACGGCTTCGGTCCGTTCGCGCCCGAGGTGTACCGCGTGCCGGTCGCCTACGGCTACCGCTGGCCGACCGGCCCGGAGAACGCGGGTCCCGAGGCCGCCGCGCAGGCCATCGACGAGATGTCCAAGCAGGTCGGCGCCGAGAACATCGCCGCGATCATCATCGAGCCGGTGCTCGGCGAGGGCGGCTTCATCGAGCCGGCCAAGGGCTTCCTGCCGGCGATCAGCAAGTTCGCCCAGGACAACGGCATCGTCTTCGTCGCCGACGAGATCCAGTCCGGCTTCTGCCGCACCGGCCAGTGGTTCGCCTGCGAGGACGAGGGCATCGTCCCCGACCTGATCACCACGGCGAAGGGCATCGCGGGCGGTCTGCCGCTGGCCGCGGTCACCGGCCGCGCCGAGATCATGGACGCCGCGCACTCCGGCGGGCTGGGCGGCACCTACGGCGGCAACCCGGTCGCCTGCGCCGGTGCGCTCGGCGCCATCGAGACGATGAAGGAGCTGGACCTCAACGCCCGCGCCAAGCGGATCGAGGAGGTCATGAAGGGCCGCCTGACCGCCATGGCGGAGAAGTTCGACATCATCGGCGACGTCCGGGGCCGCGGCGCGATGATCGCGATCGAGCTGGTCAAGGACCGTGCCACCAAGGAGCCGAACCCGGAGGCGACGGCCGCGCTGGCGAAGGCCTGCCACCAGGAGGGCCTGCTGGTCCTGACCTGTGGCACCTACGGCAACGTGCTGCGCTTCCTGCCCCCGCTGGTCATCGGCGAGGACCTGCTGAACGAGGGCCTCGACATCATCGAGCAGGCCTTCACCCGCGTCTGACCCGGCCCGTTCTCGCCTGACGCGGCGTCGGATCGCGCATCGGGGCAGGTGGACCGCTCGAGGCCCCCTGTCCCGGCCGTCCGGATCCGGACAGCGGCAGAGCGTGTGAAGAACGTGTGCGAGGTGGATGACAGGAGCCCGTGGGCCCTGTCGCCGGGCCACCCCCTGCCGTAGGTTTCTCCCCGGATGAGAGATACACCCCCGCCCGCAGGGGACTGCGGGCGGCTCAGGCCGAGGCCTCCCCAGCTTCGACCTGGTCGTGCCTCGCGCACACAACCGGGGCCCGAGGGCCCCGGGTCTCCTCACGATCGGACGGTCGCCCGCCCCAGACCCCCCGGGGCGCGCGACGTTCCGATCCGGACGGCCGTCCGGGCACCGGACACGGCAAGCCGTTCCCCGGAGGGCCGGCGCACACCCCCCCTTTGTGCCGGCCCTCCGGTGTGTCCGCACCCTCCCGCCTGCGAAGCTGTCCCGCATGCTGCTGCTGGCCGTGCCGCTCGCCCTCTTCGTCCTGATCACCTGGCAGGTCCTCGCCGACGGCCCGCTCCTCGGCCTCGACGCACGCCTGAGCGACGCCCTGGTCCACCCCGACCGGGCCTCCGAACTCCTCTCCGACCTCGGCAACGTCCAGGTCGCCGTGCCCGTCCTCGCGGTCGCGCTGGCCGTCACGGCGTGGCGGCTGCGCGCCACAGGTATGGACCGCTGGTGGCTGCCGCCCGCGGCCGGCGCGGCGGCCATGGCCCTGGTCCCCGTGCTGGTCGCCCCGCTCAAGGCCTGGACCGACCGCCCCGGCACCCCCGCCGTCCCTCCGGCGACCGGCTACTTCCCCTCCGGCCACACGGCCACGGCGATGGTCGCGTACGGCACGGCGACCCTGCTGCTGCTCCCGCTGCTCGGGTCGCCGGCCGTACGCCGGGGGCTGCTCGCACTGTGCGCCCTGCTGGTCCTGGGCGCGTCGTACGGGCTGGTGCGCCGGGGCTACCACTGGCCGCTGGACGTGGTGGGGAGCTGGTGCCTCGGCGCGATGCTGCTGACCGGTGTGGTGCTGGTCAGCCGAAGTAGCCGTCGAACGTCCGCAGGAACTCCCAGCCGCCGAAGCGGTCCCAGTTGATCGACCAGGTCATCAGGCCGCGCAGGGACGGCCAGGTGCCGTGGGTCGTGTAGGAGCCGCAGTCGGTCTTCTTCGTCAGGCAGTCGAGGGTCTTGACGACCTCCGCCGGGGACACGTGGCCGTTGCCGGCGTTGACCGTGGCCGGCATGCCGATGGCGACCTGGTCGGGGCGCAGCGGCGGGAAGACGTTGTTGGCGTCGCCGGCGACAGGGAAGCCGGTGACCAGCATGTCGGTCATGGCGATGTGGAAGTCGGCGCCGCCCATCGAGTGGTACTGGTTGTCCAGGCCCATGATCGGCCCGGAGTTGTAGTCCTGGACGTGCAGCAGGGTCAGGTCGTCGCGCAGGGCGTGGATCACGGGGAGGTACGCGCCCGCCCGCGGGTCCTGGCCGCCCCACTTGCCGGTGCCGTAGTACTGGTATCCGAGCTGGACGAAGAACGTCTCCGGGGCCATGGTCAGCACGAAGTCGTCGCCGTACCTGGCCTTGAGGGTCTTCAGCGCCGAGATCAGGTTGACGATCACCGGGGTCTTGGGGTTCTTGAAGTCGGTGTCGTCGGCGTTGAGGGAGAGCGAGTGGCCCTCGAAGTCGATGTCCAGGCCGTCGAGTCCGTACTCGTCGATGATCTTCGAGACGGAGGAGACGAACATGTCGCGGGCGGCGGTGGTGGTGAGCTGGACCTGGCCGTTCTGTCCGCCGATGGAGATCAGCACCTTCTTCCCGGCCGCCTGCTTGGCCTTGATCGCCGCCTTGAACTCGGCGTCGCTCTCCACACCTGGGCACTCGGCGGCCGGGCAGCGCTCGAAGCGGATGTCACCCGAGGTGACGGAGGTGGGCTCACCGAAGGCCAGGTCGATGACGTCCCAGCTGTCGGGGACGTCGGCGAGGCGGGTGTAGCCGGAGCCGTTGGCGAAGCTCGCGTGGAGGTAACCGACCAGGGCGTGGGCCGGCAGGCCGGAGTCGCCGCCCCCGGAGCCGGGTGCCGAGGTCGTCGCGGTGACGGTGGCCGAACGGGCGGACTCCCCCGCGTCGTTGAGGGCGGCCACCTGGAAGGCGTACGCCGTCGAGGGCGACAGTCCGGTGACGGTGGTCGAGGTGCCGGTGACCGTGCGGATCCGCGCGCCGTCGCGGTAGACGGCGTACGAGGTGGCGCCCGCGGCCGGTGACCAGGACAGGGAGACGCTGGTGGAGGTGGCGCCGGACGCGGTGAGGCCGGCCGGCGGGGCGGGCGGCTGCCCGGTCCCGCCGCCGGGGCCGGTGAGGGTGATGTCGTCGGCGTGGTAGGCGCCGGTGCCGTACCAGCCGTGGGTGTAGATCGTGACGCTGGTGGTGGAGGGCCCGGTGCGGAAGGTGGTGGTGAGCTTCTGCCAGTCGGGGGCGGACTGGGTCCAGGTGGAGACGTCGGTGGTGCCGGTGCCGCTCGCGCCGAGGTACACGTAGGCGCCGCGGACGTAGCCGGAGAGGGTGTAGGCGGAGTCGGGTCTCACCGAGACCGTCTGGGCACAGCGGGCGTTGTCCGAGCCGGACGGGGTGGCCTTCAGGGCGGAGGCTCCGCTGCGGACGGGTGAGGTGACGGCGGTGCCTGCCGGGCAGGTCCAGCCGTCGAGGCCGGCCTCGAAGCCTCCGTTGCGGGCGAGGTCGGCGTCGGCCGCGCCCGCGTCCGGGGACAGGGCGGTGACGCCGGCCGCGGCGACGGCGGTGGCGGTGAGCAGGACGGCGAGGGGGCGGCGGACGTGAGGTCTGGCGCGGTCCACAAGGGCCTCCGGGCAGGGGGGAGTTGGAGGGGTGGAGCGCGCTCAATTTGGTCCAGACCAATTCGCTTGTCAAGACCCCGCGCAGCACCTCCGCACGCCCCTCCCCTGCCCCTCGGCGGCTCAGCTGTCGAAACCCAGCCCCAGCCGGTCCATCGTCCGCAGCCACAGGTTCCGCCGCCCCCCGTGCGCGTCCGCCCTGGCCAGGGACCATTTGGTGAGGGCGATGCCGGTCCAGGCGAACGGCTCCGGCGGGAACGGCAACGGCTTGCTGCGCACCATCTCCAGCTCCGTGCGCTCGGTCCGCTCCCCCGCCAGCAGGTCCAGCATCACCTCCGCGCCGAACCGCGTCGCGCCGACGCCGAGCCCGGTGTAGCCCGCCGCGTACGCCACCCGGCCCGCGTGGGCGGTGCCGAAGAACGCCGAGAAGCGGGAGCAGGTGTCGATCGCGCCGCCCCAGGCGTGGGTGAAGCGCACCCCCTCCAGCTGGGGGAAGCAGGTGAAGAAGTGGCCCGCGAGCCTGGCGTACGTCTCCGGCCGGTCGTCGTACTCGGCGCGCACCCGGCCGCCGTACGGGTAGACGGCGTCGTAGCCGCCCCACAGGATGCGGCGGTCGGCGGAGAGCCGGAAGTAGTGGAACTGGTTGGCGCTGTCGCCGAGCCCCTGGCGGTTCTTCCAGCCGATGGAGCCGAGCTGCTCGTCGGTGAGCGGCTCCGTCATCAGGGCGTAGTCGTAGACCGGGACGGTGTAGGGGCGGACCCGGCGCACCAGGCTCGGGAAGACGTTCGTGCCGAGCGCGACCCGGCGGGCGCGGATCGCGCCGTACGGGGTGCGGACGGACATGCCGGCGTTGTACCGCCTGAGGGTGAGCGCGGGCGTGTGCTCGTACACGCGCACCCCGAGGTCGAGGCAGGCCCGCTTCAGGCCCCAGGCGAGGCGGGCCGGGTTGAGCATCGCGACGCCCCGGCGGTCGTACAGCCCCGCCAGGAAGGTGGGCGAGTCGACCTGCTCGCGCACCGCGTCGGCGTCCAGGAACTCGAAGCCGTCGGCCAGGCCCCGGCCGGCGATCTCCTCGTACCAGGCGCGCAGTTCCTCCGCCTGGTACGGCTCGGTGGCGACGTCGATCTCGCCGGTGCGCTCGAAGTCGCAGTCGATGGAGTGGCGGGCGACCGTCTCCTCGATGGCGTCGAGGTTGCGGGCGCCCAGCCGCTCCAGGGTGTGGATCTCGTCCGGCCAGCGGGTGAGCCCGTTGGACAGGCCGTGGGTGAGGGAGGCGGCGCAGAACCCGCCGTTGCGCCCGGAGGCGGCCCAGCCCACCTCGCGGCCCTCCACCAGCACGACGTCCCGTGAGGGGTCGCGCTCCTTGGCGATCAGCGCGGTCCACAGTCCGCTGTAGCCGCCGCCCACGACCAGCAGGTCGCAGGTGGTCCGCCCGGTCAGGGCCGGCTCGGGGTCGGGGCGGCCGGGGTCGTCCAGCCAGTAGGAGACCGGCCGGGCCTCGGAGAGGGACTGCGTCCAACGGCTCATGGCGCTCGGGGCCATGATCTCAACTCCCTACTGCGGACTGTGGATCAGCGAGTCATGCCTTCTGCCGCTTGCGGCGGTTGGCGACGGCCATGGAGACCAGCACCAGCAGCACGGCGATCACGAACATGGCCGTGCCGATGACGTTGATCTGGACGGGCGTGCCGCGCTGCGCGGAGCCCCAGACGAACATCGGGAAGGTGACGGTCGAACCTGCGGTGAAGTTGGTGATGATGAAGTCGTCGAAGGACAGGGCGAAGGCGAGCAGCGCGCCCGCCGCGATGCCGGGGGCGGCGATCGGCAGCGTGACCCGCAGGAACGTCTGCGCCGGGCCGGCGTAGAGGTCCTGCGCGGCCTGCTCCAGACGCGGGTCCATCGACATCACGCGTGCCTTCACGGCGACCACGACGAAGCTGAGGCAGAACATGATGTGGGCGATCAGGATCGTCCAGAAGCCCAGCTCGGCACCCATGTTGAGGAACAGGGTGAGCAGCGAGGCCGCCATCACCACCTCGGGCATCGCCATCGGCAGGAAGATCAGCGAGTTGACCGCGCCGCGGGCGCGGAAGCGGTAGCGGACCAGCGCGAACGCGATCATCGTGCCGAGCAGCGTGGCGCCGAGCGTGGCCCAGAAGGCGATCTGCAGGCTGAGGCCCAGCGACTCGCACAGCCCGGAGACCCCGCACGGGTCCCGCCACGCGTCGGTGGAGAACTCCTGCCACTGGTAGTTGAAGCGCCCCTTCGGCCGGTTGAAGGAGAACACCGTGACGACGACGTTCGGCAGGAGGAGGTAGGCCAGCGTCAGCAGACCCGCGATGACGACGACGTTGCGCTTGAACCAATTGACGAAGGCCATTTAAACCAGATCCTCCGTGCCGGACTTGCGGATGTAGACCGTGACGACGGCGAGGATCGCGGCCATCAGGATGAACGAGAGCGCCGCGGCCGTCGGGTAGTCCAGGATCCGCAGGAACTGGGACTGGATGACGTTGCCGACCATCCGGGTGTCGGTGGAGCCGAGCAGGTCCGAGTTGATGTAGTCGCCGGACGCCGGGATGAAGGTCAGCAGCGTGCCGGAGACCACGCCCGGCATCGACAGCGGGAAGGTGACCTTGCGGAAGGTGGTCGACGGCTTGGCGTAGAGGTCGCCGGCGGCCTCGTGCAGCCGGGGGTCGATCCGCTCCAGCGAGGTGTAGAGCGGAAGGATCATGAACGGCAGGAAGTTGTACGTCAGACCGCACACCACCGCGAGCGGGGTGGCGAGCACCCGGTCGCCGGCGGTCCAGCCGAGGAACGCGGTGACGTCCAGGACGTGCAGCGCGTCCAGGGTGCCGACCACCGGGCCGCCGTCGGCGAGGATCGTCTTCCAGGCGAGGGTGCGGATCAGGAAGCTGGTGAAGAACGGCGCGATGACCAGGATCATGATCAGGTTGCGCCAGCGTCCCGCGCGGAAGGCGATCAGATACGCCAGCGGATAGCCGAGCAGCAGGCACAGCACGGTCGCGGAGGCCGCGTAGAGCACCGAGCGGACGAACTGCGGCCAGTACTCGGACAGGGCGTCCCAGTAGGTGGCGAAGTGCCAGGTGACCTTGTAGCCCTCCTCCAGGGAGCCCGTCTGCACGGACGTGGAGGCCTGGTAGATCACCGGCAGCGCGAAGAACACGACGAGCCAGAGCAGACCGGGCAGCAGCAGCAGGTACGGCGTCCAGCGGCCGCGTTTGCGCGGCGGTTTCCTCTCGGGGGCGACGGGCGCCGGCGCCGGCGGCGCCTCGGTGACCGTGGTCATCGGGCGACCTCTTCCTCGGCCGTCTCGACGCCCGCGGAGCCCACAGTCCCGGCAAGCAGGGACTGTGCCGCGTCGAGGCCGAAGGTGTGGTCCGGGTTCCAGTGCAGGACGACCTCGGCGCCGGGCACCAGCCGGGCGTCCCGGTCGATGTTCTGCACGTAGACCTCGAAGTCGGAGCAGACCGGGCTGTCGACGACGAACTGCGTGGAGACGCCGATGAAGCTGGACTCGGTGATCCGGCCCGTGATCCGGTTGCGGCCGTCGGGTATGTCGCCCGCGTCGTCTGCGTGCGTGAGGGAGATCTTCTCCGGGCGCACCCCGGCGAGGATCCTGCCGCCGGTGGTGGCGGGCGCGCTCGCGCGGGCCCGGTGCAGCACCAGCTTGCCGCCGCCCGCCTTGAGCACGATGTCGTCACCCGACGTGGAGTCCACCTCGGCCTCGATGAAGTTGGAGGTGCCGAGGAAGTTCGCGACGAAGGTGGTGCGCGGGTTCTCGTACAGGTCGGCGGGGGTGCCGAGCTGCTCGACCCGGCCGGCGTTCATCACCGCGACGCAGTCGGCCATGGTCATGGCCTCCTCCTGGTCGTGGGTGACGTGCACGAAGGTGATGCCGACCTCGGTCTGGATCCGCTTGAGCTCCAGCTGCATCTGGCGGCGCAGCTTCAGGTCGAGGGCGCCGAGCGGCTCGTCGAGAAGGAGCACCTTGGGGTGGTTGATCAGCGCGCGGGCGACGGCGACGCGCTGCTGCTGGCCGCCGGAGAGCTGGTGCGGCTTCTTGCGCGCCTGCTCGCCGAGCTGGACCAGCTCCAGCATCTCCTCGACCTGCTTCTTCACGCTCTTGATGCCGCGCCGGCGCAGGCCGAAGGCGACGTTCTCGTAGATGTCGAGGTGCGGGAAGAGGGCGTAGGACTGGAAGACCGTGTTCACCGGCCGCTTGTACGGCGGCAGCGCGGTGACGTCCTGGTCGCCGAGGTGGACCGTGCCCGCGGTGGGCTCCTCCAGACCGGCGATCATGCGCAGGGTGGTGGTCTTGCCGCAGCCGGACGCGCCGAGCAGGGCGAAGAAGGAGCCTTCGGGGACGGTCAGGTCGAGCGGGTGCACGGCGGTGAAGTCGCCGTACGTCTTGCTGATCCCGGTGAGGCGGACGTCACCGCCGCCGGCCGTGGTGGTCTCTTCGGTGGTCTTCATCTCGTCACGCCCCAGTGAGCTTCGCGAACTTGCCTTCGAATGCCGTCTCTTCCTCGGAACTCAGCGAGCGGAAGGCACGGGACTTGGCCTGCATGGCCTTATCGGGGAGGATCAGCGGGTTGTTCGCCGCGTCCTCGTCGAGCTTCGCGAGCTCCTCCTTCACCCCGTCGACCGGACAGACGAAGTTGATGTAGGCGGCGAGCTGGGCGGCCGGCTGCGGCTCGAAGTAGTAGTCGATGAGGCGCTCGGCGTTCGTCTTGTGCCGGGCCTTGTTGGGGATCAGCATGTTGTCGCTGGAGAGCATGTAGCCGCTGTCCGGGATGACGAAGCCGATGTCCGGGTTGTCGGCCTGGAGCTGGACGACGTCACCGGCCCACGCGACGCACGCGGCGAGGTCGCCCTTGGTGAGGTCCGAGGTGTAGTCGTTGCCGGTGAACCTGCGGATCTGGCCCTTGTCGACGGACTTCTGCAGCCGGGCGAGGGCCGCGTCGTAGTCGTCGGCGCTGAAGGACCGCGGGTCCTTGTCCATGTCGAGCAGCGCCATGCCCATGGTGTCGCGCATCTCGGTGAGCAGCCCGACCCGGCCCTTGAGCTTCGGGTTGTCCAGCAGGTCGGACAAGGTCTTCACCTCGACCCCGTCGAGCGCCTTCCTGTTGTACGCGATGACGGTCGCGATGCCCTGCCAGGGGTACGAGTAGGCGCGGCCCGGGTCCCAGTCGGGGGTGCGGTACGACGAGGCCACGTTGGCGAAGGCGTGCGGCAGGTTGGAGGCGTCCAGCTTCTGCACCCAGCCGAGGCGGATCAGGCGGGCGGCCAGCCAGTCGGTGAGGACGATGATGTCGCGGCCGGTGTCCTGGCCCGCGGCCAGCTGCGGTTTGATCTTGCCGAAGAACTCGGTGTTGTCGTTGATGTCCTCGGTGTACTTGACCTTGATGCCGGTGCGTTGCGTGAACGCGTCCAGCGTGGGGTGCCGGCGGCCGCTCTCGTCGATGTCCATGTACTCGGTCCAGTTGGAGAAGCTCACGGTCTTCTCCTTGGCCGAGCGGTCCTCCGCGGAGACGCCGCCCTCGGTGTTCCCGGCCGCGGGGATGCCGCAGGCGCTCAGCGCGCCCAGGCCGCCGACCGCGAGGGCGCCGCCCGCTGAGGCGCGCAGCAGGGAGCGGCGGGTGAGGGCCGCCCTGCCGTTGCGGAAACTGCGCCGTATCGCGGCCTCCTGGGCCGGCGAGAGGCGGTCGGGCTCGTACTGCTCCATGCGCGTGGTGCCCTTTCGGGAAGTGGCCGCGGGTCGGGCGGCCTGGCTGCTATCGGTCCCCGAAGACGGTGCGGTGCCAGTCCTTGCGGACCACCGCGGTGTTGTCGAACATGACGTGTTTGATCTGGGTGTACTCCTCGAAGGAGTACGCGGACATGTCCTTGCCGAAGCCGGACGCCTTGTAGCCGCCGTGCGGCATCTCGCTGATGATCGGGATGTGGTCGTTGATCCACACGCACCCCGCCTTGATCTCGCGGGTGGCCCGGCCCGTGCGGTACACGTCCCGGCTCCAGGCGGAGGCGGCGAGGCCGTACGGGGTGTCGTTGGCGAGTGCGATGCCCTCGTCGTCGGTGTCGAAGGGCAGGACGACCAGCACCGGTCCGAAGATCTCCGACTGCACGACCTCGCTGTCCTGTGCGGCGTCGGCGATCAGCGTGGGGCGATAGTACGCGCCCCGTGCCAAATCACCCAGAGGTGTCTCACCGCCGGTCACCACGCGCGCGTAGGCACGCGCGCGTTCGACGAAACCGGCCACCCTGTCGCGCTGGGCGTGGGAGACGAGCGGGCCGAGGTCGGTGCCGGGGGCGAAGGGGTCGCCGAGCCGGACGGTCTCCATCAGCGCGGCGGTGCGCTCGACGAACGCGTCGTACAGGGGGCGCTGCACGTACGCGCGCGTGGCGGCGGTGCAGTCCTGGCCGGTGTTGATGAGGGCGCCCGCGACGGCGCCGTTGACGGCCGCGTCGAGGTCGGCGTCGTCGAAGACCACGAAGGGGGCCTTGCCGCCCAGCTCCAGGTGGAGGCGCTTGACGGTGGCGGTGGCGATCTCCGCGACGCGCTTGCCGACCGCGGTGGAGCCGGTGAAGGAGGTCATGGCCACGTCGGGGTGGCCGACCAGGTGCTCACCCGCCTCCTTGCCGGTGCCGGTGACGATGTTGATCACGCCGTCCGGGATGCCGGCGTCGGTGGCGGCCTGCGCGAACAGCAGCGAGGTCAGGGGGGTGAGCTCGGCGGGCTTCAGCACGACGGTGTTGCCCGCCGCGATCGCCGGGAGGATCTTCCACGCGGCCATCTGCAGCGGGTAGTTCCAGGGGGCGATGGAGCCGACGACGCCGATGGGCTCGCGCCGGACGTAGGAGGTGTGGTCGCCCGAGTACTCGCCTGCCGACCGGCCCGCGAGGTGTCGGGCGGCGCCGGCGAAGAAGGTGATGTTGTCGATCGTGCCGGGCACGTCGAACTCGCGGCTCAGCTTCAGGGGCTTGCCGCACTGCAGGGACTCGGCGCGGGCGAAGTCCTCCGCCCGCTCGGCGACCACGGCCGCGAACCGGTGCAGGGCGTCGGAGCGCTCGCCGGGGGTGGCGGCCGCCCAGGCGGGGAACGCCTCCCGCGCGGCGGCGACGGCCGCGTCGACGTCGTCGGCGCCGGCGAGGTCGTAGGTGTACACCTCCTCGCCGGTGGCCGGGTCGACCACCGCGTGGGTGCGTCCCGAAGCGCCCTTCGTCAGGCGGCCCGCGATGAACTGCGCGCCGTCCGCGAACCGTTCGGCGGCCGGGAAGCGGTCCTGCGGGGTGGAGCCGGGTTTGTGCATGTCGCTCTCCTCCGTGTCCCCGAGGGGGGCGGCGTGGCTTGAGCTCGATTTGAGTGCCGATCCTGACAGAGCGGAGGCACTCCAACAAGTGATTCCGTTGTTGCCATTTGGTTACGCGACGGAATCTGTCGACCAGGTGTCGAGTGGCAACGGAAAAGGCAGGACGGAATGTCAGTGGTGCCTGCGAGACTGCTCTGCGCAGGGATCGGCATGGGGGGGTGATGAGCGTGGACGGGACCGTACGAACGGTGGCGTCCCGGGAGGCGCTGATCGAAGCGGTGCGGGCCGGGGAGCGGGTGAAATACCTGCACTTCTGGGGCCACCGGCCGCTGCCCGACGGGCGCGTGGGGGCGAGCTGCCTGAGCCAGTGGTGGCCGTCCCCGTTCACCGTCGACGGCGTGGAGTACGCGACCGCAGAGCACTGGATGATGGCGGCCAAGGCCCGCCTCTTCGACGACACGGAGGGTGAGCGGCGCGTACTGGCCGCGGGTCATCCCTCGGAGGCGAAGAAGGCGGGACGCCTGGTCCGGGGCTTCGACGAGGAGATCTGGCGGCGGGAGCGGTTCGGGATCGTGGTGGAGGGCAGCGTGCACAAGTTCGCGGCTCACGGTGAGCTGCGGTCCTTCCTCCTGAACACCGGCGACCGGGTCCTCGTCGAGGCCAGCCCCGTCGACCGGGTCTGGGGCATAGGCCTGGCGGCCGACGCGGAGGCGGCGAACGACCCGAACCGCTGGCGCGGCCCGAACCTGCTGGGCTTCGCGCTGATGGAGGCGCGGAGGCGGTTGCGGGAGACGGCGGGGGCGGAAGCGGGGACTGCGGGGTAGCCCCGGGGCGCGGGACGGGGGTGCGACGTACGCCGCCGCTGCCGGCGGGCAGTCCGACGGCACCTCTTCGGCGCCGGGTGCGGGCAGTCCGGAGCTGGTCGCGCAGTTCCCCGCGCTCCCGAAGAACGCCGGCTGCGGGCAGTCGTGCCGCTGGGGCGATGGGGGTACCTCCCGCTCGAGCGAAGCCGAGAGTGGGGGAGGGTGGGCGCAGGCGGCACCCGGTCGACGCCGGGACCGTCAACGGCGGACGGCGCGCCTCCGGGCCTCGGGGGTGAACCCCCGTCCGGAGAAGCCCCTCGAGCTCACGTGACCAGCACGATCACGCCGAACGCAAGCGCCAGCGCACCCCCCACCGCCCCGCAGATGACCCCCGCCAGAGCCTGCCCCCCGTTCGTCGCCTCGCCGCGATTCGCCTTGCCGCGCCCGATCGCACCGAAGATCACCGCGAGGACGCCCAGCACGATGGCCACCGGCCACAAGCAGAACGCGGCCGCCGCGATGATCCCCAGCACCAAGGACGCGACACCCATGCCGTTGCTCGGCAGGGGCGGGACACCGCCCCAGCCGGAGTACCCCTGGGCGGGCGCACCACCCGGGTACCCAGCGTGCGGGTAGCCGTAGGGGACCTGCCCCGGCCCCTCCGGCCCGATGGGCGGCGGCGGCACGGCCGCACCCGCGGCCGGAGGCGCGAAGGGGTCGGCAGCCGCCGGTCCGACGGCGGGCTGCGGCACGGGCGCCGTCGCCCCCGAGGGCCCCGCCCACGCACCGCCGTACGCGGGCGCGGGCGGCGTCACGTCGGAGGCCGCCGGGAAGGACGTCACCGTCTGCTGGTCGTGCACGGCGGACGCACCGGACGTCCCGGAAGCCGACCGGTCGTGCACGGTGGGCGGCGACCACGGCGCGGTCTCCCCCGCCACCACGGTCTCACCCGGACCGCCGGAGGCCGGCGCGCGGTCGCCGGGCAGCGCCCAGGGATCCGCGGCGGGCGCCTCCGCGTCCCGCGGCGAGGGTGTCGCGCGCCCCGTCTCCGTGGTCCGCGCGTCCACCAGCGAGCCGTCCAGGGGGGCCACGTGCGGCGCCCCGCCGTCGGCCGGTGCCGGCCACACGTCAGGGGTGGACGAACCCGCCGGAGCCGTTCCGTCCCCCGTGCGGTCCCCTGCCCCCGGTGCCGGTGCGTCGTCGGACATGCGCTGCGACCCCTTCCTCGGACGAACCGTCATGCTACGGCCCACGCCCCTCGCGCGTACGCCGGGCCTACGATGATCCCCGCACCACCGATCAGCCGATCACCGCGTCCCGCCGCGACCCGGACCGGGACGCCGTTCCCGGGGAGGAACCTTGACCGACCGCCACGACACCGCGGCCACCGCCGGACAGGTCCGTGACCTGCACGCCTTCATCGCCGGACTGCCCAAGGCGGAACTGCACGTGCACCACGTCGGCTCCGCCTCCCCCCGCATCGTGTCGGAACTGGCCGCCCGCCACCCCGACTCGAAGGTCCCCACCGACCCCGAGGCCCTCGCCGACTACTTCACCTTCACGGACTTCGCGCACTTCATCGAGGTGTACCTGTCCGTCGTCGACCTGATCCGCACCCCCGAGGACGTGCGGCTGCTGACGTACGAAGTGGCCCGCGAGCTGGCCCGGCAGCAGGTGCGGTACGCCGAGCTGACCATCACCCCGTTCTCCTCGACCCGCCGCGGGGTCGACGAGCGTGCCTTCATGGACGCGATCGAGGACGCCCGCAAGGCGGCCGAGAGCGAGCTGGGCACCGTGCTGCGCTGGTGCTTCGACATCCCGGGCGAGGCCGGTCTCGAGGCCGCCGAGGAGACCACGCGGCTCGCCACCGACGACCGGCTGCGCCCGGAGGGCCTGGTCTCCTTCGGCCTGGGCGGCCCCGAGATCGGCGTGCCGCGCCCGCAGTTCAAGCCGTACTTCGACCGCGCGATCGCCGCCGGGCTGCGCTCGGTGCCGCACGCGGGCGAGACCACGGGACCGGAGACGATCTGGGACGCGCTGAACGAGCTGGGCGCCGAGCGCATCGGCCACGGCACGAGCGCCGCGCGGGACCCGAAGCTGCTGCAGCACCTCGCCGAGCGGCGCATCCCGCTGGAGGTGTGCCCGACGTCCAACATCGCCACCCGCGCGGTCGCCACCCTCGACGAGCACCCGATCAAGGAGTTCGCCCGGGCCGGGGTGCTGGTGACGATCAACTCCGACGACCCGCCGATGTTCGGCACCGACCTCGCCAACGAGTACGCGGTCGCCGCGCGTCTGCTGGACCTCGACGAGCGGGGCCTCGCCGACCTGGCGAAGAACGCGGTCGAGGCGTCCTTCCTCGACCCGGCCGGCAAGGCGCGGATCACCGCCGAGATCGACTCGTACACCGCCTCCTGGCTCGCCTCCTGACCATCCCGCGAAGGGCACCATGCAGAACGTGACCGCCGTGGCCCACCGCGGCGACCCCTACCGCGTCCGGGAGAACACCGTCCCGTCCCTGCGCTCCGCGATCGGGCGGGGCGCGGACGCGGTCGAGATCGACGTACGGCTGACCCGGGACGGCGTCCCGGTGCTGCTGCACGACGCGACGCTCGGACGTCTGTGGGACCACGACCGTCCCCTCGCGTCCCTCACCTGGGACGAGGTGTGCGAGGTGACGGACGGCGGGGTGCCCGCCCTCACCGACGCGCTGGCGGCGACCGAGGGCAGCAGAGTGATGATCGACCTGCCCGGCGCCCCGGGCGAGCGCGCCGTGCGCCGGATCGTGGAGGTCGTCCGCGAACAGGGCGCCCAGGACCGCGTGTACTACTGCGCGGGCGCCCCCGCCATGCTGGCCGTGCGGGCCGTGGACCCGGACGCGGAGATCGCGCTCACCCACACCTCCCACGCCCCGCCGCGCGCCGGACTCCTGGAGGCGGTCCGGCCGCGCTGGCTCAACTACCGCTTCAGCCTGGTGGACCGGGCCCTCGCGGACCGCGTCCACCGCGACGGCTGCCTGCTGTCCGTGTGGACCCCGGACACCCGCCGCTCGATGCGCCGCCTGCTGGCCGCGGGCGTGGACTCGATCACCACCAACCGCATCGACGTCCTGTGCGCGCTGCGCGACCGCCTGACGTCATGAGGTCCGGCGCGCCGCACCGAGCACCCGGCGCGCCACGACGTGCGAGGCGACCGTGGCCGCGGCGGCGGCCGCCGTTCCGGCCACCGCGTCACGCGGCCGCGGGGGACGCAGCACCCCGGCCTTCCGCAGCCGGCCCCGAGCCCACAGCGTGAACGGCAGGACGACCAGCGGTGACGTGACCGATCCGGGGGTGCAGCCGCGTACGGCCGCCGCCTGGGCCATGTGCATCACGCCGTGCAGTCCGAAGCCGGTCAGCGCGGACTGGTAGAGACCGGACCGTCCTCCCGTGAGTCGCCCGGCGGCCGACGCCGTCCCGACGACGACCCCCATCACTCCTACGGCGGTGGCGAACTCGGCCGCGCCCAGGGTCTCGGCCCGCCGCCACACCCTCTCCGGCACCTGCGGAAACCGCTTCCGCAGCCGGGGCACGTTGCGCCGCAGCCAGCCCGGCACGGTGGCCAGTTCCTCGAGATCGTGGACGACCCAGGCGCCCAGGAGCCCCCAGGTGACGGCCGCGCCCACCCGTTCACCGCTCATGGGCCCAACCTACTGGGCGGGAGCGGCGACGCCCCCCGGAACGGCCGCCTCCGTGAGCGCCTCCAGCCGCTTGGTCCTCGCCCTGACGACGTACAGCGGGACGGCGCCGAACACCCCGAACGCCATGTCGACGACGCTCCACCAGAAGGGGATGCCGCGTATCGGCCCGCAGACCAGGGCGAGCGGGATGACGCCGGCGCAGGCGATCAGGCCGAACTCCACGACCCAGATGTTGCGTACGGGGTCCCGGTAGGGGCCCAGGAAGGCGACGGCGATGACGAGGTGGGCGAAGGCCAGCCAGTCGGTGCCGTAGAGCAGGAAGGGGTGGTCGGCGTCGGCGGTGTCGAGCCCGTCCCGGACGCGTTCGATCCACTCCATGAGGCCGGGCAGGCGCTCGGGCGCCCCGAGGGACCGCAACGCCTCCTCGGTCCAGCGCAGTTCGTGCACCAGCGGGAAGGCCGTGACCCCGCTGAGCACCAGGCAGACGACGAAGAACACCAGCCACACGCGAATGCCCTTGAGCAGGGCGGCTCTGTCGCTCATGGCAGGAGCGTACGCCTGGAGTTGAACATGTTCAAAAAATAGTCCGGGCGCCCTCCGGAAACGCGTCGGCCCCGGACGGTGCGCTGCACCGGTCCGGGGCCGAACGCTCCGTCCGCTAGTCCTCCAGCGACGTCATCACGTGCTTGATCCGCGTGTAGTCGTCGAAGCCGTAGGCCGACAGATCCTTGCCGTAGCCCGACTTCTTGAAGCCGCCGTGCGGCATCTCCGCGACCAGCGGGATGTGGGTGTTGATCCACACGCAGCCGAAGTCCAGCTTCTTCGACATCCGCATCGCGCGCGCGTGGTCCTTGGTCCACACCGACGACGCCAGCGCGTACTCCACGCCGTTGGCGTACTCGACGGCCTGGTCCTCGTCCGTGAAGGACTGGACGGTGATGACCGGTCCGAAGACCTCCTTCTGGATGATCTCGTCGTCCTGCTTGAGGCCCGAGACCACGGTCGGCGCGTAGAAGTAGCCCTTGTCGCCGACCCGCTTGCCGCCGGCCTCGACGCGCGCGTGGGCGGGCAGCCGCTCGATGAAGCCCTCGACCTGCTCGAGCTGGTTGGGGTTGTTGAGCGGGCCGTAGAGGACGTCCTCGTCGTCGGGCATGCCCGTCCTGATGTCGGAGGCGGCCTTGGCGAGCGCCTGGACGAACTCGTCGTGCACGGACTCGTGCACCAGCACGCGCGTGGCGGCCGTGCAGTCCTGGCCGGCGTTGAAGTAGCCCGCCTCGGAGATGCCCGCCACGGCCTTGGCGATGTCGACGTCCTCGAAGACCACGACCGGGGCCTTGCCGCCCAGCTCCAGGTGGACCCGCTTGAGGTCCTTGGACGCCGACTCGGCGACCGCCATGCCCGCGCGCACCGAGCCGGTGATGGAGGCCATCGCCGGGGTCGGGTGCTCGACCATCAGCCGGCCGGTCTCACGGTCGCCGCAGACGACGTTGAAGACGCCCTTGGGGAGGACCGAGCCGAGGATCTCGGCGATGAGGACGGTGGAGGCGGGAGTGGTGTCCGAGGGCTTGAGGACGACCGTGTTGCCCGCGGCGATGGCCGGGGCGAACTTCCACACGGCCATCATCATCGGGTAGTTCCAGGGCGCGACCTGGGCGCAGACGCCGACCGGCTCACGGCGCACGAAGGAGGTCAGGCCCTCCATGTACTCGCCGGCGCCCTTGCCCTCGAGCATCCGCGCCGCGCCCGCGAAGAAGCGGATCTGGTCCACCATCGGCGGGATCTCCTCGGTGCGGGTCAGCCCGGTGGGCTTGCCCGTGTTCTCCACCTCGGCGGCGATCAGTTCCTCGGCGCGCTCCTCGAAGGCGTCCGCGATCTTCAGCAGCGCCCTCTGGCGCTCGGCCGGGGTGGTGTCGCGCCAGCCGGGGAAGGCCTCGGCGGCGGCCGCCATCGCGGCGTCGACGTCCGCGGCACCGGACAGCGGAGCCGTCGCGTACGCCTCGCCGGTCGCGGGGTTGACCACCTCGGTGGTCCGTCCGTCGGCGGCGTCCCGGAACTCACCGCCGATGTAGTTGCGCAGACGACGCAGCTCGGTGCTCACTGCAGGCCCTCCTGATGTTTCTCGTGGGTGCCCGGGGTGTCGGGTGTGTACGGGTAGAGGTGTCCAACCTCTGAGACACCCACCCTAGACGGACGGCTGACGTTTTCAACACCCCCGATCCCCTCGCATCTGCGAAATCCGCAAGCGCGAGCTTCGTTAACAACGGATTTCATCGATCGAGCCTTGCAAAACTGTCGATACGTCGTGCACAGTGACCTCGTGGCCAGTCGAAGCGCAGACCCCAAGGACTCCCGCGAGTCCAAGAACGGCGGCGGACCGCAGTTGGACGCCGTCTCCCTCGCCATCATCGAGCAGCTCCAGCAGGACGGCCGCCGGCCGTACGCCGCCATCGGCAAGGCCGTGGGCCTGTCCGAGGCGGCCGTGCGCCAGCGGGTGCAGAAGCTGCTCGACCAGGGCGTGATGCAGATCGTCGCCGTCACGGACCCGCTCACCGTGGGCTTCCGCCGGCAGGCGATGGTCGGCGTCAACGTCGAGGGCGACGTGGAGGCCGTCGCCGACGCGCTGGCCGAGATGGCCGAATGCGAGTACGTGGTGATGACCGCCGGCTCCTTCGACCTGATGGTCGAGATCGTCTGCGAGGACGACGACCACCTGCTGGAGGTCATCAACAAGCGCATCCGCGCCGTGCCCGGTGTGCGTTCGACCGAGAGTTTCGTCTACCTCAAGCTCAAGAAGCAGACCTACATGTGGGGAACCCGATAACCGTGAGCACCGACACCCCCAAGGACCTCAGCAAGTCCGCGTACGACCACCTGTGGATGCACTTCACCCGCATGTCGTCGTACGAGAACGCGCCCGTCCCCACCATCGTCCGCGGTGAGGGCACCCACATCTACGACGACAAGGGCAAGCGCTACCTCGACGGCCTGGCGGGCCTGTTCGTGGTGCAGGCCGGCCACGGCCGCCAGGAACTCGCCGAGACGGCCGCCAAGCAGGCGCAGGAGCTGGCGTTCTTCCCGGTCTGGTCCTACGCCCACCCCGCGGCCGTCGAGCTCGCGGAGCGGCTGGCGCACGAGGCCCCCGGCGACCTCAACAAGGTCTTCTTCACCACCGGCGGCGGCGAGGCGGTGGAGACCGCGTGGAAGCTCGCCAAGCAGTACTTCAAGCTGACCGGCAAGCCGACCAAGTACAAGGTCATCTCCCGCGCGGTCGCGTACCACGGCACCCCGCAGGGCGCCCTGTCGATCACCGGCCTGCCCGCCCTGAAGGCGCCCTTCGAGCCGCTGGTGCCGGGCGCGCACAAGGTGCCCAACACCAACATCTACCGGGCGCCGATCCACGGCGGTGACCCGGAGGCGTTCGGCCGCTGGGCCGCCGACCAGATCGAGCAGCAGATCCTTTTCGAGGGCCCGGACACGGTCGCCGCGGTCTTCCTGGAGCCCGTGCAGAACGCGGGCGGCTGCTTCCCGCCCCCGCCCGGCTACTTCCGGCGGGTCCGCGAGATCTGCGACCAGTACGACGTGCTGCTCGTCTCCGACGAGGTCATCTGCGCCTTCGGCCGCCTCGGCACCACCTTCGCCTGCGACAAGTTCGGCTATGTCCCGGACATGATCACCTGCGCCAAGGGCATGACGTCCGGCTACTCGCCGATCGGCGCGTGCATCGTCTCCGACCGGCTCGCCGAGCCGTTCTACCGGGGCGACAACACCTTCCTGCACGGCTACACCTTCGGCGGTCACCCGGTGTCGGCGGCGGTCGGCCTCGCCAACCTCGACCTGTTCGAGCGCGAGGGCCTCAACCAGCACGTCCTCGACAACGAGGGCGCGTTCCGCTCCACCCTGGAGAAGCTGCACGACCTGCCGATCGTCGGCGACGTCCGCGGCAACGGCTTCTTCTACGGCATCGAGCTGGTCAAGGACAAGGCGACCAAGGAGTCCTTCGACGCCGACGAGACCGAGCGCGTGCTGTACGGCTTCCTCTCCAAGAAGCTGTTCGAGAACGGTCTGTACTGCCGTGCCGACGACCGCGGCGACCCGGTCATCCAGCTCGCGCCGCCGCTGATCTCGAACCAGGAGACCTTCGACGAGATCGAGCAGATCCTGCGCGCGACGCTCACGGAGGCGTGGACCAAGCTGTAGGCCGACGAGCTGATCGCGGCCGTAGGCCGTCCGAGGTACCGATCGTCGCTTTGAATGATCAACACCGGCCCCGGTGCCGCCCGTTCGAGTGAGAAACGGCGGCCCGGGGCCGCGTGCTGTCCCGCCGTCCGCCACCGCCTGCCTAGCGTGCCCAGTGACCGATCGGCCCGCCCTTCGTTCCCCCGGACGGGGGAATTACCCGAAGAGCGCACGGCATTTCCGATCCGAACCGAGGTGTACGCCATGGTGGCCCCACCGGACAACGACGTGCTCTGGGCGCGTGCCCTGCACTTCCGGCACGACGACGGCTCACCCGGCCTGAGCGGGGTTTCGCTCGGCGTCCGGGAGGGCGAGATCCTCGCGGTCTCAGGCCCGCGCGGCAGCGGCAAGTCGACCCTGCTGCGCTGCCTGTCCGGCCTGGTGCCCGCGAACGACGGCGAGGTCTGGTTCAACAGCGTGCCCGTGCACACCATGGGCCCGGCGGCCAGGGAGCGGCTGCGCCGTGACCGGTTCGGCTGGATCGACCCGGCGCCGGTCCTGGTGCCGGAGCTGAACGTGTGGGAGAACGCCGCGCTGCCCCTCATGCTGCGCGGCACCGGGCGCAGCCGCGCCAAGGCCGCGGCCCTGGAGTGGCTGGAGCGTCTCGACGTGGGCGACCGGGCCCGCAAGCACCCCGTGGAGCTGACGCACGCGGAGCGCCAGCGGGTGTGCATCGCCCGGGCACTGGCCCCGGCGCCCTCGGTGCTGTTCGCCGACGAGCCGACCGCGCCGCTGCACCGCGTCGACCGCGCCCATGTGCTGCGCACGCTCACCACGGCGGCCCGCTCGCACGGCATCACCGTGGTCCTCGCGACGCACGAGGCGCAGACCGCGGCGCTCGCCGACCGTACGGTGTCGCTGCTCGACGGACGGTGCGTGCGGACCGTGCACCTCCCCCCGGTCTCCGGACCGGCCGAGTCGGAAGGCCGGGCGGCGTGCTCGCTCTCCGTCTGAGCCTCGGGGCCCAGCCCGCCGTCCAGGTCCGCCGGCTCCTCGTCGCGGGCGCCTCGGCCGGCACGGGTTTCCTGCTGCTGAGCGCCCTCGGCCACGCCCTGAGCCACCCCGACCCATCCGCCTCCGCACTCCGGCTGGCCTGGTGCACGGCCCCGCTGGCGGCCACCGTTCATCTCGCGGTCGCGGTCGCCCGCACCGATCCGGCCACCCGGCCACGGCCCGGTCTGTCGGCGGTCGGGCTCGGCCCGGTCAAGCTGATGGCGGTCTCCGCCGCGACCACGGCCCTGTCCTGCGTGCTCGGTTCGGTGCTGGCGCTGCTGGCCTTCCTCCAGTTGCGCGGCGACCTGACCGGCATGCCCCTCGGCGGGGGCGCACAGGAGTTCCTGGCCGCCGGGCGTCCCCTGCCGCTGCCGGCCGCGCTGACACTGCTGGCCCTGGTGCCGCTGAGCGCGTCGGCCGCGGTGGCGACGGCGCTGCGGCCGCGCGAGCCCGTGACGGGCGCGGGCCGGGCCGTACGGGCGTACGGCCGGTTCGGCGCCTACCGGCGCACACCGGTGCAGGATTCGTTCGGCGCGTACGGGCGGTTCGGCCGCCAGCTGGGGGCCGCCGCGCGCGGACGGCGCACGGCCACGGAAGCGCCCTCGCCGGAGCAGGACGGTGCACGGGCCGAAGCGGCCGAGGAGACCGCCGGCAGTTCCCCGGCCGTCGTCCCGCCCCCCGTGCCGACCGCGGCCCCGTCGGGGCTGCCCTGGGGCGTCGCGGTGCTCGCGGTGGGGCTGGCGGTGGAGGCGGCGGCGAGCCGTGCCGGCTCCGAGGGCGGTCCGGCGGCGTTCCTCGGGCTGGCCCTGACCTCCCTGGGACTGGCCCTGGTCGGCCCCGGACTCACCCATCTGTGCGGGCGGCTGCTCCAGGCGGTGCGGCCGGGTGCGCTGCGGCTGCTGGCCGGGCGGGTGCTGATGACGGAGGCGACGCGGATCGGACGCCCGCTGGGCGTGGTCTGCGCGGTGATGTCGGCCGCGTACGCGATGGCGTCGCTGCACGACCGGGACGACCCGTCGGCCGGTCCCCTCGTGGTGCTCGGGGTGCTGCTCGTGGCCGGCTGCACGGTCGCGACGCTGCTCACGGCGGCCGTCGAGGCCAAGCAGGCGCACGCGGACACGACGGCCTCGCTGCGGCGGCTGGGGGCGCCCGCGGGGACGCTGCGCCGGGCCGCCGCCCTGCGCGCGGTCGCGCTGCTCGCCCTGTTCGGACCGCTCACCGTGGCGGTGGCCGAGCTGTCGGCGTGGCCGCTGAGCGGCTGAGCCAAGACGGCCGAAAGAACTTTCCTCCAGGGCGATGAGTTCCGCGCGGCCCTCGGGTCTACCCCCTCGAACGGCAACACACAGAGGGAGAGGCCCCGTCATGTACCAGCAGATGATCTTCGTGAACCTGCCCGTCGAGGACATCGACGCGTCGCGGACGTTCTACACGGCGCTCGGCTACTCCATCAACGAGCAGTTCAGCGACGAGTCCACGGCGTCCGTCGTGATCAGCGACACGATCATCGCGATGCTGCTGACGAAGGAGAAGTACGCGCAGTTCACGAAGAAGGAGATCTCGGACGCCCGCAAGAGCAGCGAGGTGCTGCTGGCGCTGAGCGCCGAGAGCCGGGAGAAGGTCGACGAGCTGGTGGAGAAGGCGCTGGCGGCGGGCGGCTCCGTGGCCGGCGACACCCAGGACCTCGGTTTCATGTACGGCCGCTCCTTCGACGACCTCGACGGCCACACCTGGGAGGTCGTCTGGATGGACCCGGCGGCCGTCGAGGGCTGAGGTCAACGTAGGGTGGCGGCAGGGTTGTTGTCCTGCCGCCGACCCAACTGGCCCTCCGCTCACGGTCGGTGACCGTTCTCGGACGCTGCGGCCGGATCGATGCGGTCCCGAGGGCGCGTAAACGTGCGGGTGGTTAACAAATAGGCAAAGCCCGGGTCCCCGGTAGGCATATGCGTTGACACTACTTATGCGACGCTTATAGACCTGGGAGCCTCATGGGAGTGCTGATTCTTCATCACCCCTCCCTCAACCCCCCGCATTTGCGCATCATGTAAAGGACAAACGTGGCAGTTCTGTCCGTTTCACGCCGTACCGTGACCCGCTCCGTGCGCGCCCTCGGTGTCGTCTCCGCGTCCGCCGCGCTCGCGCTCGGTGCCGCCGGCAACGCCGCGGCGTGCAACATCAACGAGTTCTCGGCCGAGGCCAAGTGCGACGGTGACAAGGGCGTCATCACCGTCACCGACGTCGACCCGGCCGGCGTCCCCGCCACCGTGACCGTGTTCCTCCAGAACAACGGCGCCGACATCGAGAAGGTCGGCGAGCAGGTGGTCAAGGGTTCCAAGGAGGGCACCACCATCACCTTCGAGGAGGACTGGAAGCCCAACGCCGAGTACCGCATCCACGTCACGGCCAAGCCGTACGTGGACGAGGACATCAAGCCGAACCTGGTGACGCCGTCGACGCCGTGCAAGGAGGACGAGGAGTCCCCGTCCCCCGAGCCGACGCCGTCGGAGGAGACCTCGGCCCCGGCCGAGGAGAGCGAGGAGCCGGCCCCGGCCCCGTCGGAGAGCACGAGCGAGAGCGCTCCCCCGGCGGACACGTCGGACAACGCCCCCTCCCCGGCAGGTGAGTCCAACCTCGCCGAGACCGGCGCCAACTCCAACACCGGCGTGATCGCCGGTGTCGCGGCCGCCCTGGTCGCCATCGGTGGCGGCGCGGTCTTCTTCGGCATGCGCCGCCGCGGGGCGAACAGCCAGCGCTGACGCCTCACGGAAACGTCTGCGGCCCGTCCCCGAACCGGGGGCGGGCCGCTCGCCGTCGAGGTGACCGTCAGCCGAACGTGGCGCGCTCCAGCCAGTGTTCGAGCACCGCGCGCTCCCCGAGGACCTCGATGCGGGAATCGTCCAGCGGGATGCGGCGGTAGAAGGCGAGCAGCACCCAGGTGAGCGGCCCGCGCAGCGCGACCGTGGCCTTCTCGTGGCCCCGGCTCCAGGACACCCCCTCCTCGTCCAGCCTGATCAGCCACTCCGCTTCTCCGTCGGGCGCGGTGTCGGTGGCGTGCAGATGGATCGTGCGCAGGGGTCCGCGCAGCCCGTGCACCTCGTCGTCGGGCAGCGTCCGCTGCGCCCACTCCACGATCTCCAGCCACTCCTCGACCGCGTCGGCGGCCACCTCGGGCGCGACCTCGTAGGGCAGCCCGGCGGCGAGCGTGGCGTCCGCGCGGTGCACGGTCACCTCATGCGTCATGCGGCGGGCCCAGAAGCCGGCGTTCTCGATGCCCGCCCAGCTCCACACCCGGGCGTCGGGACCGGCCTCCCGGAGCGCGGTGACGACCAGATCGCCGCTCTCCGCCAGCCAGGCGTCCAGCGCGGCGGCGTCCCCGCGTGCCTCGGGCCCTTCGAAGCCCGGCACCTCCTCCTCGGGGGTCTCCCTCTCGGCCCCGGTCCGCACCATCACGGCCACCCAGCGCAGGGCGCCGCCGAGGTGCCGTACGAGCTGTTCCAGTGACCAGTCGGGCGTGGTCGGCACCGTACGGGACAGGTCCGTCCCCGAGGTCACCACCGACCTCAACTCACCGACCTGATGGGCGATCTCGTCGCAGTAGCGCGCGTGGGCCAGTCGTGTCATGCCGCTCACCCTAGGCAACGGCGATCAGCCCAGCACGGCGATTTCCGCGCCGTCGAACTCCACGCCGGTGACGTCTCCGACCTCCGGGGCGTCCCGGAGCGCGCAGGCCGCCTCCAGCGAGGGCGCGTCCTCCGGCTGGAGGCGCACGGCGACATGGGTGCCGCGGAAGGTGCGCGCGGTCACCGTGCAGCGCAACCCGTCCCCGGCCGGGACCAGCCGCACCCCGGCCGGCCTGACCAGCAGCGGCCGCGTGCCCTCGGGGGCGTCCCACGGCACCGGCACCTTGCCCCAGGGGGTGACGGCGACACCGTCGGCGACGGTCGCCTCGACGACGTTCTCGAAGCCGAGGAAGCGGGCCACGAAGGCGTCGGCGGGCCGCCGCCACACCTCGAGCGGTGTGCCGGACTGGGCGATCCGCCCGTCGCGCATCACCACCACCCGGTCGGCCAGCGCGAACGCCTCGCCCTGGTCGTGCGTCACGGCCAGCACGGTGGTGCCCAGCCGGCCGAACAGCTCGCGCAGTTCGACGACGAGCCGCTCCCTGAGCGACCGGTCGAGCTGGCCGAGCGGCTCGTCGAGCATCAGCAGCCGCGGGCTGGGCGCGAGCGCGCGGGCCAGCGCCACCCGCTGCTGCTCGCCCCCCGAGAGGGCGGCGACGGCCCGCCCGGACGCCCCGGGCAGCCCGACCAGCTCCAGCAACTCCTGTACGCGTCGCGTCTGTTCGGCCCGCGGCGTACCGTGCATGCGCAGGCCGAAGGCCACGTTGCCGCCCACGTCCCGCTGCGGGAACAGCTGGTGGTCCTGGAACATCAGCCCGACGCCCCGCTTGTGCGCCGGCACGCCCGCCTGGTCCCGTCCGTCGAGCAGGATCCGCCCGGCGTCCAGCGGCTGGAGTCCGGCGACCGCGCGCAGCAGCGTGGACTTGCCGCTGCCGCTGGGCCCGAGCACGCAGACGATCTCGTGCTCGGCGACACCGAGGCCGACGGCGTCCAGCGCGGCCCGCCCGCCGAAGCGGACGGTCGCGTCCTCGAGGCGCAGCAGGCTGTCCGCGGGGATCGGGCTTTCGGTGGGCGGCAGGCTGTCGGTGGGCATCTAGAACTCCCCCGTCCGGTCGGTCCGCAGCCGCTCCAGCACCAGCAGAGCCACGGCGCACACGATCATCAGAATCGTCGACAGGGCCATCGCCTGCCCGTAGTTGAGGTCCCCGGGCCGTCCCAGCAGCCGCGCCACGGCCACCGGCAGGGTGGGGTTGTCCGGCCGCGCGATGAACACCGTCGCCCCGAACTCCCCCAGCGACACCGCGAAGGCGAACCCGGCGGCGATCAGCAGCGCCCGCCGCACCAGCGGCAGGTCCACCTCCCGCCACGCCCGCCAGGGTGACGCGCCCAGCACCGACGCCGCCTCGCGCAGCCGCACGTCCACCGCACGCAGCACCGGCAGCATGGTCCGTACGACGAAGGGGACGCCGACCAGCGCCTGCGCGAGCGGCACCAGGATCCAGGAGGCGCGCAGGTCCAGCGGGGGCTCGTCGAGGGCGATGAGGAAGCCGAAGCCGACGGTGACCGCGGACACCCCGAGGGGCAGCATCAGCAGAGCGTCGAACCCGCGCACCAGCCGTCCCGCGTCCCGCCGGGTCAGCGCGACGGCGGCGAGACCGCCGATCACCACGGCGATCACGGTGGCGGTGACGGCGTAGCGCAGGGAGTTGCCGATCGCCTCGATCGGGGCGACCAGGAAGACACCGCCGTCGGCCTCGGTCAGCGCCCGGTAGTAGGCGAGGCCGGCGCCGCCGAAGGAGCGCTGCACCAGGACGGCGAGCGGGAGCAGCAGGAGGACGACGACCGTGGCGACGACCCCGCCGAGCAGCGCCCGTTGTCCGGCGCCGCGCGGGCGGCGGGCGGTCACCGAGGCGTCGACCAGCCGCAGCGCGGTCTCCCGGCGCCGCACGGTCCAGGCGTGCAGGGCGAGGATCGCGCCGACGGCGACGAACTGGACGAGCGTGAGGACGGCGGCCGTGGACAGGTCGAAGAGGTCGGCGGTCTGCCGGTAGATCTCCACCTCCAGGGTGGAGAAGGCGGGTCCGCCGAGGATCTGCACCACGCCGAACGAGGTGAAGGTGAAGAGGAAGACCATCAGCGCGGCGGCGGCCACGGCGGGCGCGAGCGCCGGGAGGGTGACCGTGCGCCAGGCGGTGAGGCGGGAGGCGCCGAGCATCCGCGCGGCCTCCTCCTGCCGCGGGTCGAGCTGCGCCCACAGCCCGCCCACGGTGCGGACCACCACGGCGTAGTTGAAGAACACGTGCGCGAGGAGGATCGCCCAGACCGTGGTGTCGAGGCGTACACCCCACAGCTCGTCCAGCAGTCCGCCGCGCCCGACGAGCGCCATGAACGCGGTGCCGACGACGACCGTCGGCAGCACGAACGGCACGGTGATCACCGCGCGCAGCGCCTGTCTGCCGGGGAAGTCGAAGCGGGCCAGGACGTAGGCGCCGGGCAGGGCGATCACCAGGGTGAGGGCCGTGGAGAGGAGTGCCTGCCAGGTGGTGAACCACAGCACCTGGCGGAGGTCGGACTGGGCGAGCACGTCCGCGATCCGTCCGGGCTGCCAGCCGCCGTCGGCCTTCAGCCCCCGGGCGACGATCGCCGCCACGGGGTAGGCGAAGAACACGGCGAAGAACGCGGCCGGCAGGGCCATCAGACCGAGCCGGGCCGCGTTCCGGCGCCACTGTCCGGGGCGGCGCGGACCCCCTCCGGACGGGCTCGCCCCGGGCGGACTCACTTCAGTACGAGCGAGGTCCACGACTTGACCCACTGGTCACGGTTCTCGGCGATCTTCTCCGGGTCCATGGTGCGCGGCTCCTTCGCCTGCGGTCCGAACTTCACGAACTCCTCGGGCACCTGCGCGCCCTCACGCACCGGGTACACGAACATGTTGAGCGGCATGTCCTCCTGGAAGGTCTCACCGGCCATGAAGTCCAGCAGCGCCTTGCCGCCCTCGGGGTTCTTCGCGTTGCTCAGCAGGCCCGCGTACTCGACCTGCCGGAAGCAGGTGCCCTCGGCGACGCCGGTGGGCGCCGTGCCGGGCCGCGGGTCGGCGTAGATCACCTCGGCGGGCGGCGAGGAGGCGTACGACACGACGAGCGGGCGGTCGGCCTTGGCCTTCTTGCCGCCGGCCGAGCCGGAGAACTCCTCGTTGTAGGCCTGCTCCCAGCCGTCGACGACCTTGACGCCGTTGTCCTTGAGCTTCTTCCAGTAGTCCTGCCATCCGTCGTCCCCGTACTCGGCGGCGGTGCCGAGCAGGAAGCCGAGGCCGGGCGAGGAGGTGGCGGCGTTCTCGACGACGAGGAGGTCCTTGTACGCCGGCTCGGCCAGGTCGTCGAAGGTCTTCGGCGGGGTCAGCTTCTTCTTCTCGAACCACGCCTTGTCGTAGTTGACGCAGACGTCACCGGTGTCGACGGGGGTGACCCGGTGCTTGTCCTCGTCGACCCGGTACTCGGGCAGGACCTGGTCGGATCCCTTGGCCTCGTAGGGCTGGAAGAGGCCGTTGTCGAGGGCACGGGACAGCAGGGTGTTGTCGACGCCGAAGAAGACGTCGCCCTGGGGGTTGTCCTTGGTCAGGATCGCCTTGTTCACGGCCTGCCCGGCGTCCCCGTCCTCGAGGACCTTGAGCTTGTAGCCGGACTGCTTCTCGAAGGCGGCGACGACGTCCTCGGACACGGCCCACGAGTTGTGACTGACGAGGGTCACGGTCCTGGAGCCCCCGCCACTGCCGCCGCTGTCGTCCCCGCCGGACGATCCGCAGGCGGACAGCGTGACGAGCCCCAGCCCGACGGCCAGGACGGTGACCTTCTTGGTGATGCCCACTTGATTCCTCCTGGGGTGACCAGGAAGAGACGCGGCCCTGCCCGGGATCCCTGGGCGGGGTCCCGGGCAGGGCGCAACAGCTCGAGTGATGACCGATCTCCCTACCCAGAATGACCTGGGCCAGGTTCGGAGGGTCTGCGGCCGGTGCCGCACTCTCAGCGCTGTGGCGCTCCCCTGTCGGAATATGCAGATGTGTTGACGCCGGTCAGACTACCGCTCGGTGGCGGCGAGCTGACCACACGCCCCGTCGATCTCCTGGCCACGGGTGTCCCGGATCGTGACCGGCACACCGTGCGCGGCGATCGCTTCGACGAACGCCTTCTCGTCCTCGGGCCGCGAGGCGGTCCACTTGGAGCCGGGCGTCGGGTTGAGCGGGATGAGGTTGACGTGCACGGGACGCCCCTTGAGCATCCGCCCGAGCCGGTCACCGCGCCACGCCTGGTCGTTGATGTCCCGGATCAGCGCGTACTCGATGGACAGCCGCCGGCCGGACTTCGCCGCGTACTCGAACCCGGCGTCGAGCACCTCGCGCACCTTCCACCGGGTGTTCACGGGGACGAGGGTGTCGCGCAGCTCGTCGTCGGGGGCGTGCAGCGAGATCGCCAGCCGGCACTTGAAGCCCTCGTCGGAGAACCGGTGGATGGCCGGTACGAGGCCCACCGTCGACACGGTGATCCCCCGCTGCGACAGCCCGAGCCCGTCCGGCTCCGGGTCGGTGAGACGACGGATGGCGCCGACGACGCGGTTGTAGTTGGCGAGGGGCTCGCCCATGCCCATGAACACGATGTTGCTGAGCCGCGCGGGGCCGCCCGGCACCTCGCCCTCACGGAGCGCCCGCATACCGTCCACGATCTGGTGCACGATCTCGGCGGTCGACAGGTTCCGGTCCAGTCCGGCCTGCCCCGTCGCACAGAACGGACAGTTCATACCGCAGCCGGCCTGCGAGCTGATGCACATGGTGACCCGGTCGGGGTACCGCATCAGCACGGACTCGACGAGCGTCCCGTCGAACAGCTTCCACAGCGTCTTGCGGGTCGTCCCCTGGTCGGTCGACAGATGCCGCACGACGGTCATCAGCTCCGGAAGCAGCGCTTCCTGCAGCTTGCCGCGCGAACCGGCGGGGATGTCGGTCCACTGCTCCGGATCGTGCGCGTACCGCGCGAAGTAGTGCTGCGAGAGCTGCTTGGCACGGAACGGCTTCTCACCGACCGCGACAACCGCCTCCTTGCGCTCGGCAGGCGTGAGATCGGCAAGATGCCGCGGCGGCTTCTTGGCTCCGCGCGGCGCGACGAATGTAAGTTCTCCGGGCTTAGGCATGGCTGTACCAGTGTCGCAGATCCAGATGGGTGACCTGCGGGTGTCGGGTGCCACACCTGCCGTCGGTGGTCGTCGCCGGTCGCCCTTGAGCGTTCTCGGACGGCCCAGCGGGCCAGGGGATGAGCCGCCTTCGCTGTCAGTGCGTGGCGCTACATTGCGTCCGTCATCGCGGGCAATGCCTGGGGGCGGCTGCTGTGGGAGCCAAGACGGGACTGCTGGTGTACGCCGACGGCGATGCGCCGGAGGCGCTGCGAGGAGTGGGGGCTTCGAGGTGCAGGACCCACAGGGCCCCGGCTTTGAGGGGCAGGAAGCGCAGCTGCGAAGGGCCGTGGAAGCCACGCGACCGCCTCTTGCCCCCTTCGCCTGCGGCCTGGTCGAGGAAGAGGCAGGCTGAGCCCACCGTCGGTGGCCGTGCCGACAGGCGGAAGAACGAGGACGGCCGCTGATCTTCCCTGCAGCACCGACACAGAGATCTTGCCCGTCGTGCGTCGGTTGCTGGATCGTAGGGCCATGTCCGAGGCCCCTGACGTCGAGACTGCGTGGACATGGCTTCTGGAGCGTCGACCAGGGACCCGAGGCTGGTTCGACGACACGTTGCCACCCATCGCGGCTGCCGCATACGCCGAGCCTGTACTGCGCGGGCTGTTCCCCTTCCACACCCACGGCACACTCAAGTTCATCCGTGATGCTCCCCCGTGGCCGGAGCCACCGGTTGATGACCTGCCGTTCATCTTGCTGGGTGAGCCGCCGTACATCGTCTATGCGTCCGGTTACAGGACCCGTCTCGGAGTGGCGGCAACGGCTGACGACGCCATCGGCCTGGTGGTGGCCCACCTGCCTCCTGAGCTGATCGACGATGCGGCAGGCCAACGATCGTGAAAACCGTCGTGGCAGGTCCGGTTCGAGTGAGCCTCTCCCCGGTGGATGACGCGGACGCGTCTGATCAGTGCCCGTGGGAGAGCAGGTCCAGTCACTCACCGAGAAGCTTGAGCTGGTACCTGCTCGTGAGTTCGGCGACCCACTCGTCGGAGAACCCGAGACCGTACTGCTCGCCCAGCTCGGCCCGGCGCTGGAGGAACTCGGCAGGATCTGCGGCCGTCTCGCCGACCGTGCCCATCGCCTCGAAGAACCGCTCGAAGCCTGCGGGCGAGATGATCTCCAGGATCCTCGCCGGTTCCGGTCCGGCGTTCCAGAAGGTGTGCAGAATCCCTCGCGGCTTGAGGATGTACGAGCCCGGACCTGCCGTGGCCTCCTCGTCGCCCACTCGTGCGCCGACCCTGCCCTGCAGGACGTACGAGAACTCGTCCTCGCGGCTGTGAACGTGCGGCGGTACGAGACGGCCCGGCTCGATGGGGTGCTCGACGACCGAGAACTGGTTGCCGGTCTCCTCGCCCCAGATCTTGAAGTCGACACCTAGGCCCGCGAGCCAGACCGACGTGCCCTCGTCTGGTTCGACTACGAAGCGGAGAGCCCCCATAACGGCCTCCCAGATATCGGTTTCGCCGTCACAAGCAACCCTATGACCGATTCACAGGAGGCGCCCGGCAGGTTCACTCCGCTCATCCCTGCCGCCCTCACCCGGCCCGCCAAGCGGAACACGGCCTGATCGCGGACACCTCGGACATCCGCTAACGCGAACGGGCCCCCGTCCTCGGTGAAGGACAGGGGCCCGCACTGCAAGGCCGGAGAACGGAACCTCAGCCCGCCCCCACGAAGATCGCCAGCAGCAGCCACACCACCGGCGCCGTCGGGAGGAGGGAGTCCAGGCGGTCCATGATGCCGCCGTGGCCGGGGAGCAGGGTGCCCATGTCCTTGATGCCCAGGTCACGCTTGATCATCGACTCGCCGAGGTCGCCCAGGGTGGCGCTCGCGGCGACCGCGAGGCCCAGCAGCAGGCCCTGCCACCACTGACCGTCGTCGATCAGGAACTGCATGCACAGCGCGCCCGCCGCCATCGAGAAGGCGACCGCGCCCAGCAGGCCCTCGCGGGTCTTGCCGGGGCTGATCCGCGGGGCGAGCTTGCGCTTGCCGAAGCGCCAGCCGACCGCGTACGCGCCGGTGTCGCTGACCACGGTGAGCGCCAGGAACGTCAGCACGCGCCACGGGCCGTCCTCGGCCTTCAGCAGCATCGCGACGAACGTCGCCAGGAAGGGGACGTAGAACGCCGCGAAGACGCCGGCCGTGACGTCCTTGAGGTAGCCCTCCGGCGGCGCCGTCATGCGCCACACCAGCACCGCAAGGGTGGTCAGTGCCATGGCGATCCACGCGCCCTCCGCGCCCCGGGCGTACCCGGCGACGACCATGGCAGCGCCGCCCAGCGCCAGCGGGACGAGGGGGGCCTTGATTCCCTTGCGCTCGTCCAGCCGCGTCGTCAGCTCCCACAGGCCCACCACGACGGCGACCGCGATCACGCCGACGAAGACGGCCTTGACGACGAACAGCGACGCGACGATCACCGCGCCGAGTCCGACGCCGACGCCTATCGCGGCGCCGAGGTCCCGCCCCGCGCTCTTCTTCTGCGGTGCGGGGGCCGGCTGCGGGGCGTGGGGCATGGGCTCCGGATTCTGCGGCACCTCCCCCGGCAAGGGGCGGGCCCGCGTCGGCTCGTCTCGGAACAGGGGGCCGCTCAGCCGAGCAACCCCCTGGTCCGCATCCTGGTCTCCGCCGTGTTCGGGTACGTCAGGCACGATGGGCATGGGCCGCGTCTGCTGTGCTTGGTGCGCATCGTACGCGGGACCCGCCGGGACAGCTCCCCGGCCGGGTCCCTGGTCGGACGGCCCCCAGTACCCGGTCTGCGGCGTCCCCCAGGAAGAGTCGTTCATCAGACCTCGAGCAGCTCCGCTTCCTTGTGCTTCAGAAGCTCGTCCACCTGGGCGACGTACTTCGCCGTGGTGTCGTCGAGCTCCTTCTCCGCACGGCGGCCCTCGTCCTCGCCGACCTCGCCGTCCTTGATCAGCTTGTCGATGGCTTCCTTGGCCTTGCGGCGCACGGAGCGGATCGAGATCTTCGCGTCCTCGCCCTTGCCCTTGGCGACCTTGATGTACTCGCGCCGGCGCTCCTCGGTCAGCTCGGGGAACACCACCCGGATGATGTTGCCGTCGTTGCTCGGGTTGACGCCCAGGTCGGAGTCACGGATCGCCTGCTCGATGTTGCGCAGGGCGCTCTTGTCGAACGGGGTCACCACGGCCATGCGCGGCTCGGGTACGGAGAACGAGGCCAGCTGGTTGATCGGCGTCGGCGCGCCGTAGTAGTCGGCCACGATCTTGTTGAACATCGCCGGGTGCGCACGGCCGGTGCGGATCGCGGCGAAGTCCTCCTTGGCGACCACGACGGCCTTCTCCATCTTCTCCTCGGCCTCGAGGAGGGTCTCTTCGATCACCACTTGCTCCTGCGTGTCTTGAGTAGGCCCGGCTGCGGTCCTCGGTCGGGGCGGCGGCCGGCTGCGTCGCGTCTTCTTCCTGCACGGTTCACGACCGGCAGGACATTGTCCATCCCCCGGTCAGTTGTGCCCGGCGTGATCGCCCACCAACGTGCCGATCTTCTCACCCTTGACGGCGCGGGCGATGTTGCCCTCCTGGAGGAGTTCGAACACGACGATCGGCAGGTTGTTGTCACGGCAGAGGGTGACGGCCGTGGCGTCGGCGACCTTGAGGTTCCGGGTGATGACCTCGCCGTAGCCGAGGGCGTCGAACTTGACGGCGTCGGGGTTGGTCTTGGGGTCGGAGTCGTAGACCCCGTCGACACCGTTCTTGCCCATGAGGAGCGCCTCGGCGTCGATCTCGAGGGCGCGCTGCGCGGCGGTGGTGTCGGTGGAGAAGTACGGCATGCCCATACCGGCGCCGAAGATGACCACGCGGCCCTTCTCCAGGTGGCGCACGGCGCGCAGCGGGATGTAGGGCTCGGCGACCTGGCCCATGGTGATGGCGGTCTGCACGCGGCAGTCGACGCCCTCCTTCTCCAGGAAGTCCTGGAGGGCCAGGCAGTTCATCACGGTGCCGAGCATGCCCATGTAGTCGGAGCGGGCGCGGTCCATGCCGCGCACCTGGAGCTCGGCTCCGCGGAAGAAGTTGCCGCCGCCGATCACGATCGCGATCTGCGCGCCGTCCCGTACGACGGCCGCGATCTCACGGGCGATGGCGTGCACCACGTCGGGATCGACGCCCAGGCCTCCGCCACCGGAGAAGGCCTCTCCGGACAGCTTCAGCAGAAACCGGCCGCGCACTTTGCCGTCGTCGCTCTTCTCAGCCTTGGTCGTCATGGTCGAATCCCGCCTCTTTCACGTGTTGCACATACGAAGAAGGCCATTGCCGGTGGGGCGTGGTTCGCATCCCATGCGGCAATGGCCTCCTCGTCAGATCTGCTGTCGCCCGGCACGCGCGCGTGCGTGGACGCGTGTCCGAACGACTGCTGTCGACCCTATCGGGGTCGCGCGCCCGTCGCGGTGCGGACTCAGATGCCGACCTTGATGCGCGAGAAGCGCTTCAGGGTGACACCGGCCTCGTCCAGCACCTTCTGCACGGACTTCTTGTTGTCGAGCGCGTACGGCTGGCCGAGCAGCGTGGCGTCCTTGAAGAAGCCGTTGAGGCGACCCTCGACGATCTTGCCGATCGCGGCCTCGGGCTTGCCCTCGGCGCGGGTGGTCTCCTCGGCGATGCGACGCTCGGACTCGACGACCTCGGCCGGCACGTCCTCCTTGGAGAGGTACTTCGGCGCGAAGGCGGCGATGTGCTGGGCGACGCCCTTGGCGATCTCGGCGTTCGGCTTGTCCAGCTCGACGAGCACACCGATCTGCGGGGGCAGGTCGGGCATCGTGCGGTGCATGTACGCCGTCACGTAGCCGTCGGCGAACTGCGCGAAGCGGTCCAGGACGATCTTCTCGCCGAGGTTGGCGTTGGCCTCGTCCACGAACGCCTGGACGGTCTTGCCGGGCTCGATCTCGGAGGCGAGCAGGGCCTCGATGTCGGCCGGCGAGGTCTTGGCGACGTGCTCGGCGATCGCGGTGGCGACGCCCTGGAACTTCTCGCCCTTGGCGACGAAGTCCGTCTCGCACTTCAGCTCGACGATGACACCGGAGGAGTTGTCGTCGGCGATGACCGAGACCACGGCGCCGTTCTCGGCGGAGCGGCCCTCGCGCTTGGCGACGCCCTTCTGGCCCTTGATGCGGAGCGCCTCGACGGCCTTCTCGACGTTGCCGTCGGCCTCGTCCAGCGCCTTCTTGCAGTCCATCATGCCGGCGCCGGTGAGCTCCCGGAGCTTCTTGACGTCGGCGGCGGTGTAGTTCGCCATGAGTCTGTGAATCTTTCTCGAAGTCTGGAGGTTCGAAGATCGGCGGGGCGGGACCGCCGCGCGGGCAGGTCCCGGGCCACCGCCGGTCTACGGGTGAACGGCGGGAGCGGACGTCATGTCACCGCTCCCGCCGTCATCGGCTCTGACGGAGCGGTCAGGCCTGCTCGGCCTCGGCCTGCGGGGCCTCGGCGGCAGGGGCCTCGGCCTGCGGGGCCTCGGCGGCAGGGGCCTCGGCCGGCTTCTCGCCCTCGGCGGCGGCCGGAGCGGCCTCCTCGGCCTTCTTCTCACCCTCGAGCAGGTCGCGCTCCCACTCGGCCAGCGGCTCGCCGGCGGCCTTCTCGCCCTTGCCCTCGGCGCCACCGCTACGGGCGATGAGGCCCTCGGCGACGGCGTCGGCGATCACGCGGGTGAGCAGGGTGACGGAGCGGATCGCGTCGTCGTTGCCCGGGATCTTGTAGTCGACCTCGTCGGGGTCGCAGTTGGTGTCGAGGATGGCGACGACCGGGATGTTGAGCTTCCGGGCCTCGCCGACCGCGATGTGCTCCTTCTTGGTGTCCACGATCCAGACGGCGCTGGGCACCTTCTGCATCTCGCGGATACCGCCGAGGGTCTTCTCCAGCTTCGCCTTCTCGCGGGAGAGGACCAGCAGCTCCTTCTTGGTGAGACCGGAGGCGGCCACGTCCTCGAAGTCGATCTGCTCGAGCTCCTTGAGGCGCTGCAGACGCTTGTAGACGGTCGAGAAGTTGGTGAGCATGCCGCCCAGCCAGCGCTGGTTGACGTAGGGCATGCCGACGCGGGTGGCCTGCTCGGCGATGGCCTCCTGCGCCTGCTTCTTCGTGCCGACGAACATGACCGTGCCGCCGTGGGCCACGGTCTCCTTGACGAACTCGTAGGCGCGGTCGATGTACGACAGCGACTGGAGCAGGTCGATGATGTAGATGCCGTTGCGCTCCGTGAAGATGAAGCGCTTCATCTTCGGGTTCCAACGACGGGTCTGGTGACCGAAGTGGACGCCGCTCTCCAGCAGCTCCCGCATCGTGACGACGGCCATGGCCGTATCTCCTTGAATTTCTCGGTTGTGCCGCGGGTGCCGGACGGCTCCCGCGCCTGACGCCCACGACGCGCCGTGCCACGAAGGACCGAGGGGCGCTGACACCGGGCCACGGCCGTGACCGGTCCCGATGTCGGGGCGTGCGAAGTCGACCCGGTGGCCCGGGTCGCCACCAGAAGTGTACGGGACCCGCGGGGTGCCGGGTGACGCCGTTGTCCACAACCCGGCCGTCCGTCCACAGGTCCCGGCGGAGATCACGTCACCGGGAGACGCTTCCGCCATGCGAGGACCGGGACGGAGCGAGGGACATGGGTGGCGTGAGCGGGCCGAAGCGGCTGATGAGCGCGGGCGGGGCGGAGGGTTCAGGCGGTGTGTGCGGCTGGTGCTGGTGGTGGCCCTGACGGTGGCGACGCTGCTGGCACCGCCGGCGTCACGGTTGTTCGCGGCGGGGGCGAACGGGTCCTCGGCGGCCGTTGCGGGGGCGATCCCCGCCGCGGACGACGAGGCCGTCCCGGCCGTCGGACGAGCGTGGCCGGTGGGGGTGCGTCCGCAGGTGCTGCGCGGCTGGGAACCGCCGGCGACCGTCTACGGGCCCGGGCACCGGGGTGTCGATCTCGCGGCACCGCCGGGGGCGCCGGTACGTGCGGTGGCGGACGGCAGGGTGTCCTTCGCGGGCCGGGTGGCCGGGAAGGGCGTCGTGTCGGTCGAGCTCGCCGGCACCGGGGATCCGCCGTTGCGCACGACCTACGAACCGGTCCGCGCCTCGGTGCCCCAGGGCACGGAGGTGACGGCGGGCGAGGTGATCGGCACGGTGGAGACGGGCGGCTCTCACTGCACGGCGCCTTGCGTCCACTGGGGCCTGCTGCGGGGCGGGACCTACCTGGACCCGCTCTCCCTGCTGCCTCCGTGGCTGCTCCACCGGGGTCCGTCCCGGCTCCTGCCGGTGCTCGGGGTGCCGTTGCCCTGAGAGGGCGGGGACACGGAGGGCGGGGACGCCCGGGCGGGGAGGCCGCTTCAGCCCCGGACGCCGACCAGCGCCAGGGAGACCGCCGCCCGGACGATCACGTCGGGACGCTCGGCCGCTCCCAGCTCGATGCGGCGCACGGCCGCGTCGACCACTCCCTGGAGCAGCATGGCGGTGAGGCGCGGCTCGGCGTGCCCCAGTTCGGCGAGTGCCTGGACGATCATCGCGACGAGTCCGCCGTGAGCGGCGCGGATCTTCTCCCGGGCACCGGCGTCGAGTTCGCTCGCGGAGATCGCGACGACCGCGCGGTGCCGCCGGTCCCCCACCAGTTCGAGCTGCTTGCGGACGTACGCCTCGATCTTGCCCTCGGGGCCCTCGGCGTCCGCCATCGCCGCCTCGACCTCGGCCGCCCAGACGGGGAAGTCCGCCTCGCACAGCTCCTCGACGACGGCGGCCCGCGAGCGGAAGTACTCGTACACCGACGACCGGGCGAGGCCCGTGCGCTCGGCGAGGGCCGGGAAGGTCAGCGCCTCCGTACCGCCCTCGGACAGCAGGGAGCGTGCCGCGTCCAGCAGGGCGGCACGCTGCATCGACCGGTGCTCGGCCACGGAGGCCGCTCGAATCCTTGGCACGTCGTCCACTTTACGGACGCTCTGCCCACCGCGGCCAGGGGTTCGCGGACCGGTCACCCGGGGCACGACCGGGGATCAGCGGCCGAAACCGGCCAGCTTGGCGCGCAGCTGGAGCACCGACTTGGTGTGGATCTGGCTCACCCGGCTCTCGGTCACGCCCAGGACGTTGCCGATCTCGGCCAGGGTCAGGCCCTCGTAGTAGTACAGCGTGACCACTGTCTTCTCGCGCTCGGGCAGGGTGTTGATGGCCCGCGCCAGGAAGCGGCGCAGCTCCCGGTCCTCGGCGACCTCCACCGGGTTGTCGGCGGCGGTGTCCTCCAGGGTGTCCATGAAGCTGAGCTGGTCGCCGCCGTCACCGCCGACGTGCAGCAGCTCCTCCAGGGCGACGACGTTGGCGAGCGAGAGCTGGCTGAACACCGCGTGCAGCTCGCCGACGGTGATGCCCATCTCGGCGGCGACCTCGTTCTCCGTCGGGGTGCGCCGCAGCCGCGCCTCGAGGGTGGCGTAGGCGCGCTCCACGTTGCGCGCCTTCTGCCGCACCGAGCGGGGGATCCAGTCGAGCGCCCGCAGCTCGTCGATCATGGCGCCGCGGATCCGGGTGATCGCGTACGTCTCGAACTTGATCTCGCGGTCGACGTCGAACTTCTCGATCGCGTCGATCAGCCCGAAGACCCCGGAGGAGACGAAGTCCGCCTGTTCGACGTTGGGCGGCAGCCCCACGCTGACCCGGCCGGCGACGTACTTCACCAGCGGTGAGTAGTGCAGGATCAGCTGCTCCCGCAAACGTTCGTCCCCCGTCGCCTTGTACGACCGCCACAGCTCGTCGAGCGTCGAGGGAGCGGGCGGCCGCACGCTGCCACCGTCGCGGGCGGCTGGGGGGATCGCCGCCCGGTCGGACCCGGAGGTGTGCTGGGGCATTCGTCGCCTAGTGCCGTTCTGCCGTGGGCTGGTACTGCCTGGGTGCGTGGTCTGTCCGATGTCTGTTCTGGTGCCTGTTCTGGGCTGTTCGTGGCTGGACCCTCGTGAGCGTAGCGTGACTGCGGCGTCGCGGTGTGCGAAGAACGGGGGCCGGGTCGTGCGCAGATACGTTCCGGGGGCCGTCCCGCCGGGGCACACCCGTCGCTCTGCGTGATCACCCGGATACCTCAACTGACGTATTTTCCAGGGCGTGTCGGGGTTCCCCCGGACGGCCGAACACGCTGCGTCAGCGGACATCGGCGCCGCCTCGGACCGAGATCACCGCCTGGCGCGTCAACTTCCATCCGTCGCCGTGTCGTTCGACGTAACCAAGCGCTCGGAGTTCGTACAGTTTCGCGATCGCGTCGTCCGGGGTGGTCTGCGCCGTGCGGGCGATGGCGTCCGGGTGGGCCGCCTTGCGGGCCGGCAGCGCGGCGAGGACCTGGCGGACCGCCGGGTCCAGCAGGTCGCGGGGCAGGACGGGTCCCCTGCGCTCAGGGGCGAGCTCGCCCATGTCGCCGACCAGTTCGACGATCTCGTCGGCATCGGTGACGAGGACGGCGTCCTGCCGGAGCAGTTCGTGCACGCCGGCGGAGAGGCCGCTGGTGGCCGGGCCCGGTACTCCCATCGTGTGGCGTCCGAGGCGGCGGGCGGCACGGGCGGTCGCCAGGGAACCGCTGCGGTGGGCCGCCTCGACGACGACCGTGCCCCGGGTAAGGGCGGCGATCACGCGGTTGCGGAGGATGAAGCGGCTGGGCGTCGGATGCTCGCCCGGCGGCAACTCGCCGACCACGATTCCCTGTTCCGCGATCCGGCCGATCAGTCCGGCGTGTCCGCGCGGGTAGGGGCGGTCCACCCCGCAGGCCAGTACGGCGACGGTCGCGCCGCCCGCGCCGAGCGCTCCGCGGTGGGCGGCGCCGTCGATGCCGTAGGCGCCGCCGGAGACGACGATCCACCCCTTCTCGGCGAGCCCGGCCGCGAGGGTGGCGGCCATGAACGCGCCGTACTCGGTGCAGGCGCGGGCGCCCACGAGGGCGACCGAGCGCAGCGCCCAGAGCCGCAGGTCCGCGGTGCCGCGCACCCAGAGGCCGAGCGGGCGGGTGTCCCCGAGGTCGTCGAGCTGGCCGGGCCACTCGGCGTCCCCGGGGCACACGAACCGCACGCCCGTGGCCTGCGCGACGGCGAGGTCCCGACGCGGGTCGGCCCGCTCGGCCCGCGCCAGCAGCCCGGCCCACCGCTTCCGGCTGACGCCCGGCAGGGGCTCCCCGCGCTGCCTCAGCCGCCGCACCACACGGTCCACCCCGAGCTCCCGCACCCAGCGCCCGCCGGTCTCGTCGCCGGGTTCGATGACACGGGTGAGGAAGACCCGGCCGAGGAGGCCGCCATGGTCGGTCGGTGGGGGTGGGCCGTCGCGCCCGGTGACTCCGGAGAGGATGCCCCGGCCGGTCAGACGGGGTGGGCCGTCATGCCGGACCTCGCCCGGCGGGCCGCCGGAGCCAGTCGGCCGCACCGAGCCGTCGTGCCCGGCCTCTCCAGGCAAGCCGCCGGGACCGATCGGTCGCGGCGGTCCGTCCTGCCAGGCCTCGCCCAGCGGGCCGCCGGAGCCAGTCGGCCGCACCGAGCCGTCGTGCCCGGCCTCTCCAGGCGAGCCGCCAGGACCGATCGGTCGCGGCGGTCCGTCCTGCCTGGCCTCGCCCGGCGGGCCGCCAGAGCCAGTCGGCCGCACCGAGCCGTCGTGCCCGGCCTCTCCAGGCGAGCCGCCAGGACCGATCGGTCGCGGCGGTCCGTCCTGCCAGGCCTCGCCCGGCGGGCGGTCAGAGCCAGTCGGCCCCACTCGGCCGACCTGCCCAGCCATGCCGGGCCGGTCGATCGGTCGTGGCAGACCCTCATGCCCGGCCCCTGTCGGCGAGCCCACCGGGCCGATCGGTCGCGGCGGTCCGTCCTGCCCGGCCTCGCCCGGCGGGCCGCCGGAGCCAGTCGGTGCCACTGGGCCGTCGTTCCCTGCCTCACCGGGCCTGCCGCCCTGGCCGCTTGGACACGGTGGATCCTCGTGCCCGCACCCTCCACGCGAGCCCACCGGGCCGATGCGTCGTGGCGGGTCGTCGTACACGCCGGCTCCGTGCGGGCCGCCTGAGGGCGTCGGTCGCGGTGAGCCACCCTGTCCCGTCCGACCGACCGCCCCCGTCGATTCACCGGACCACATCGGGCCGGCCTGCCCGCTTCCCCCGCTCATACCCCCGCCCCGATCACCATCGGCACCCCACGCGGCACACCCGTCCGCAACTGCAGCGCGAGCGCGACATCGCCTGCGTCGGGGCGGTCGTGGCCGGACAGGTCGGCGACCGTCCAGGCGACCCGCAGCACGCGGTCGATACCCCGCGCGGTCAGCAGGCCCCGCTCCAGACTCCGCTCGGCCTCGTCCATGGCGCCCGGCGCGGCCTGCCAGCGGCTGCGCAGCTCCCGCCCCGGGATCTCGCTGTTGAGGCGCCAGGGGGTGCCGTGGAACCGCGCGGCCGCGCGGTCGCGGGCCGACCGCACCCGGTCGGCGACCACCGCCGTGGTCTCACCCCGGGCGCCGACCGCGGTCAGCTCGCCACGGGTGACGGCGTCCACCTCGACCCGCAGGTCGACCCGGTCGAGCAGCGGTCCGGAGAGCCGGGCCTGGTAGCGGCGGATCGCCGAGGGCGGGCACTCGCACCGGTCGTCCGTGCGCGAGAACCGGCCGCAAGGACAGGGATTGGCGGCGAGCACCATCAGGAAGCGCGCCGGGAAGCGCACGACGCCGGCGCTGCGCGCGATGACCACGTGCCCGGCCTCCAGCGGCTGGCGCAGGGCGTCCAGCGCCCTGCTGCTGAACTCGGGGGTCTCGTCCAGGAACAGGACACCCCGGTGGGACAGGGAGACCGCTCCCGGCCGCGCCGTCCCCGGGCCGCCGCCCACGAGGGCCTGCATGGTGGCCGAGTGGTGCGGGGCGCAGTAGGGCGCTGTGTCGATCAAGGGCCGGCCCGGCGGCAGCAGGCCCGCCACCGAGTGCACGGCCGTCACTTCCAGGGACGCGTGGCGGTCCAGCGGCGGCAGGATGGACGGCATGCGCTCGGCAAGCATGGTCTTGCCGGCGCCGGGCGGGCCTTCGAGGAAAAGGTGGTGCCCGCCCGCCGCGGCCACCTCGACCGCCGTGCGCGCCGTGTGCTGGCCCACGACGTCGGCGAGGTCGAGTCCCTGGTCGTGCCGGCCGGGGCCGCCGCCCATTCCGGTGATCGCTCCGCTGCCGGGGTCGCACAGCCCCGCCATCAGCGGATCGGGGCGGTCCGGCTCCTGGGGCTCCTCGTCGGGCACCGGCTCGTCGGTGAGGACCGCGACGAGCTGGCGCAGGCTGCGTACGCCCAGCACGGACACCCCCGGCACCAGGGCGGCCTCCGCGGCGGCGCACTCCGGCACGACCACCTGCTCGAAGCCCGCGTCCGCCGCGGCCAGCACCGCCGGCAGGATGCCGCGCACCGGCCGCACCCGGCCGTCCAGGCCCAGCTCGCCGATCATCACGATGTCCGGGAGGACGCGGGGATCGATCCGCTCCGAGGCGCCGAGGACGGCGCAGGCGACGGCGAGATCGAAACCGCTGCCGGCCTTCGGCACCGACGCCGGGCTCAGTCCCACGGTGAGCTTCTTCTGCGGCCACTCGCCGCCCGAGTTGACCACGGCGGCCCTGACCCGGTCGCGGCTCTCCGTCAGGCTCTTGTCCGGCAGCCCCACCAGCGTGAACGCGGCGACTCCCGGCTCCAGGTCGGCCTGCACCTCGACGACCACGCCCTCGACGCCGACGAGCGTCACCGAACACGTACGCGCGAATCCCATTCAGGCCACCCCCCTGACGTGCTCGACGACGGGGGCGCCGCGCCTCGGGAGCAGCACGCCGACCAGGTCGATGCGGACGCCGCCGGGCGGTGCTCCCCCGTGTTCCTGGAGCCAGCGCTCCGCGAGGCCCCGCAGCCGGCCGGCCTTGGCCGGGGTGATCGCCGCCATGGGGTGCTGGAAGGATCCGGCGCGGCGGGTCTTCACCTCGCAGACGACCAGGGCGTCGCCGTCCCGCGCCACGATGTCGATCTCACCGGTCCTGCCGCAGCGCCAGTTGCGCGCCAGCACCGTCATCCCGTCCCGGGTCAGCCGCCGCGCGGCCAGTGTCTCCCCGTACCTGCCGAGCGCCCCGCGGGCCTGCCCGCCGCGGCCCGGCTCATCCTGAGCCGCGCGCCCGTGACCGGCCCCCTGGCCGTCCCGTACCTGCGTGTCCTGCCGTGCGTCCATGTCGGCACCACCTCCGGCGCCAACCGTCACGCATCACCGGGGACTCCCGCCGGGCCCCGTGCACAACCCGGCGACTGTGGACAACCCCGCCACCCGCGAGGGTGAACTTCGAGGCCTCAGCACGGCCTCACCCGCTCGGCAGCTCCAGGTCGCTCTTGTTGAGCTCCTCGATGTTCACGTCCTTGAACGTGAGCACGCGCACCTGCTTCACGAAGCGGGCCGGCCGGTACATGTCCCAGACCCAGGCGTCCGCCATGGAGACCTCGAAGAACACCTCGCCCTGCACCGAGTGGACCTGCATCTCGTAGTCGTTGGTGAGGTAGAAGCGCCGCTCGGTCTCGATCACGTATTTGAACAGACCGACGACATCGCGGTACTCCCGGTAGAGCTTCAGCTCCATCTCGGTCTCGTACTTCTCGAGGTCCTCGGCGCTCATGGCATGTTCCCCTTCAGCCGTGCGATCCCACCATTGTGCGCCAGTCCCGGGAGTCACCGGACGATTTCGGTGTCCAGGGTCACGGGCGCGGCCGGGGGGCCTTCGTCGAGCAGTGTCCGCAGCAGCCCGGCGAGCTTGGTCGGGTACACCGTCTCACGGGCGTGCGACAGTTCCGGGCAGGTCCACCAGCGAGCTCCGGCGACACTGCGCCGTTCCAGCTCGGTCAGGGCCGTCGCGGCGGTGGCCGTCTGCGTCGTGCGGGCCAGGTAGTACCACTCGTCCTGGTCCCACTGGCGACCCGCGAACGGGAAGGAGCAGCGCCGCCGCCACAGCACGGGGCCGAGTTCGACGTCGGTGATGCCGGTCTCCTCGGCGAGTTCCCTGAGGGCGGCCTGTTCACGGGTCTCGTCGCCCTCCACCCCGCCGCCGGGCGTGAACCACCAGTCGGTGCCGGGGTCGTCCGGTTCGTGGCCGTGGAGCAGCAGGATGCGGTCCTCGGGGTCGAGCAGCACCACCCGGGCGACCCTGCGCAGCCCGCCCGTGTACGAGTCCGGTGCGGCGGGCGCCGGCTCAGCGGCCACCGGTGCTCCCCGCGGCGCTCCGGGCCCGGGAGGCGGCAGCGCGCCTGGCCAGCGGCCCGTAGGCGGCTCCCGCGAGCACCAGCACCGCTCCGCCGACCACCGCGGCGAGCACGCTCGGCAGCGGTCCCGGTGAGGAGAGCGGGCCGAGGGTCTCGAAGCCGGCGGGCTTGGCGAGCATGCCGTCCATCGGCCAGACGACGGCGTCCACGCGGGCCTGGACGGCGTCGCGGGCGACGGTGCCGCTGGCGGCGTCGGTCAGATGGGCCGTGGAGTCGACCGATCCGGAGCGCTCGTCGCCGAGCAGGAACAGGCGTCCCTTCGGCACGGTCACCTCGGGGAAGACGGCGGACCGCGCCATCGGGTCGTCGGGGAGATACGGTTCGTCGATCTCCTTGCCGTTGACCGTGAGCTTGCCGTCCTCGCAGCAGGAGACGGTGTCGCCGCCGACGGCGACGACCCGCTTCACCATGGGCGCGTTCGACCAGGTGGCGTCCCGGAAGACGACGACGTCGCCGCGGCGGACCTCGCCGCCGTCGACGCGCTCCGCCAGCACCCGCTCGCCGGCGTCGATCGTCGGGGCCATCGAGGTGGTCGGCACGGTGTAGGGCCGGTAGACCACGGCTCCCCAGGCGAACCCGCCGAGGAACAGCACCAGCCCGAGCGCGACGGCCACGTTGGACAGCACCTGCCCGGTCCGGCCGCTCCGTGCCGTGCCGGAACCGCCGCTGCCCGGGACCGTACGCGTCGTGCTCTGACCACTCATGGGCGGCACCCTACCCGGCGGTACCCGGGCGGGTCAGCCCTCCCCGCGCCCTCTCTCCGGGGCGCGGGTCCCTGCCGTCAGGCGCGACGGCGCCGCCACAGCGCGAACGGCACCGCACCGGCCAGCGCGAGCGCGGGAGGCGCGACCGTCAGGGCCGCCGCGTCCTGCGCCGGGGTGTTCAGACCCGGCTGGTCGAAGGTGTCGGGGACGGGCAGGTTGGTCCAGCGGTTGATCGGCCAGGCGATGACCACGGCGCGGCCGACGACCTTGTCGACGGGGACGAAGCCCTGGTTCTCGTCGGCCGTGTTGTAGCGGGAGTCCCGCGAGTTCTGCCGGTGGTCGCCCATGACCCAGATGTGGCCCTCGGGGACCTTCACCTTGAACTGGCCGCCCTGGTCGTCCTGGCTGCACGGGGTGTTGCCCGGGTACACGTAGGGCTCGTTGAGCGCCTTGCCGTTGACCTTCAGCGGGCCGGTGCCCTTGCACTCGACCGTGTCGCCGCCGACCCCGATGACCCGCTTGATCAGGTCCTTCTCCTCCGCGGACGGCATCAGGCCGATGAAGCTGAGGGCCTTCTGCAGCGCGTTGGGGTCGGGGGTCGGCTCGCCCGCCAGCCAGTTGTCGGGGTCGTGGAAGACGACGACCTCGCCGCGCTCGGGCTCGGAGCCGAACCACGGGGTCAGCTTGTCGACCAGGACCCGGTCACCCTGCTGGAGGGTGTTCTGCATCGAGTCGGAGGGGATCGAGAACGCCTGGACGAGGAACGTCTTGATCAGCAGCGCCAGGACGAGGGCGATACCGATGAGGATCGGCAGCTCCTTCCAGAAGGAGCGCTGCTGCTTCTTCGGCCGGTCCTTCTCCGAACCGTCCGGTTCCTGGCCGCCGGTCCGCGTCCCGTCCTCGTTCACTCCGCCGTCCTCGACCGCACGCTCGTCACTCCCGGAGAACGCGGCGTGGCCCGCGTCCGGGTCGCCCGGCCCCGCGGAGCGTCCGCGGTGCTCCTCGCCTCCCTGACCGGACCGTGCGCCTACCGCCACATCCCCCACGCCGACTCCTCACTCTCTGCCGCCGCCCGCGCCATGCCCGGCGCAGGCCCACCACTCCCATAACGAGCGGGAGTTCCGCAGGGCTCGGGAGCTGGACAATCTCTTCACGCTGTCCGGGATCGTCCGGGGCAACCCTATGCGACGGCGGCGTCCCGGCGATCGACCCGGGCGCCGAGTCGGACACGGAGGCGTATGTCGTGGGCTCGTCGAGCGTGTTCCAGTGGCCGAGGGGCCAGGCGATGACCATGGCGCGGCCCACCACCTCGTCCTCGGAGACGGTGCCGCCGTAGTCGGTGTCCTGGTGCGAGCGGGAGTCCGCGGAGTTGGCGCGGTGGTCCCCCATCACCCACAGGCGGCCCTCCGGCACGGTGACGTCGAAGGGCGTCAGCGAGGGGGCGTTGCCGGGGTAGAGGTAGTCCTCGTTCAGGGGAACGCCGTTGACGGTGACGCGGCCCTGGGCGTCGCAGCACTGCACGCGGTCGCCGCCGACGCCGACGACCCGCTTGATCAGGTCCTTCTCGTTCTCCGACGGCAGCAGACCGATGAAGGTGAGGCCCTCCTTGATCTGCTTGACGCCGACCGGGTCCTCCTTCTTCACCGTGGTCCGCTCGTCCTGGAGCCAGCCGCCGGGGTCCTTGAACACGACGACGTCACCGCGCTGCGGCCTGGACCCGAACCAGGGGGTGAGCTTGTCGACGAGGACGCGGTCGCCGATCTGGATGGTCTGCTCCATGGAGCCGGACGGGATGACGAACGCCTGCACGAGGAACGTCTTCAGCACCAGCGCGATCAGGACGGCGACGCCGATGAGGAGGGGGATCTCCTTGACGGCGCTGCGCCTGCGGCGGCGCTTGACCTTGCGCTGCAGCTTGCGGCGCTCGGCGCGGGTGCGGCCGGATCCCGGGGCGACGGCCCGCCGGGCACCGGTGGGCAGCAGGTTCTCGGCGGCGCTCGCCGGCACGCCGCGGGGCTTGCCGCGGTTACCCATGGCCGCCTCCCGTCGGAGCTGCCGCGTGCGCGGATGCCTCCCCCGCCGGCACCTTCGCGTACGCGTCCGTCGGCTCCAGGCGGCCGGCACGGCCGAACGGCCACACGACGGCCTCCGCGCGCCCGACGACCTTCTCCACCGGCACCATCCCGCCCCCGGGCGACCCGAGGCGGTCGCGCGAGTCGCTGGAGCTGCCGCGGTGGTCTCCGAGGACGAACAGCCGCCCCTCGGGCACGACCACGTCGAAGCGCACCGTGGAGGGGCTGTCGCCGGGGAACAGGAAGCCCGACTCGTCGACCGACCGGCCGTTCACCCGGATCCTCCCCTCCCCGTCACAGCAGACGACATGGTCCCCGCCCACCCCGACAACCCGTTTGATGTAGTCGGCGTCACCGAAATACCCGGAGCCGTCGAACACAATCACGTCGCCGCGGGCCGGCCCGTCGCCGAAGGTGTATGCCAACTTGTTTACGAGAACGCGGTCCCCGACCCTCAATCCCTTCTCCATCGACCCGCTCGGGATCTCGAAGGGCCGCGCCACGAACAGGTTGACCGTCAGCAGGAACAGCAGGCAGAGCAGCAGGGTCAGGGTGGTCCGCCCGCCGGGCAGCCGGTCCGTGAAGCGCGGCACCAACGCGGAACGCGACCGCCCCTCCGTCCCCGGCGTGCCCGAGGAGTCCTCGGGGTCCGGGGGGAGGGAGCGGTCGCGCTCCGTCGGCTGTGCTTCGGTGTCCATCGGGGCCAGATGCTATCCGGCCGCGATATGACGCCGGTAAAGCGCTCAGTTCTCGCGCTTCTCCTTGATCTTCGCGGCCTTGCCGCGGAGGTCACGGAGGTAGTACAGCTTGGCGCGGCGGACGTCACCCTTGGTGACGAGCTCGATCTTCTCCACGATCGGGGTGTGCACCGGGAAGGTGCGCTCGACGCCGACGGAGAAGGAGACCTTGCGGACCGTGAAGGTCTCGCGCACGCCGGAACCCTGGCGGCGGATCACGACGCCCTTGAACTGCTGCACACGGGAGCGGTTGCCCTCGATGACGCGCACGTGGACGTTGACGGTGTCGCCGGGACGGAAGTCCGGGACGTCGCTGCGGAGCGACGCGGAGTCGACGGAGTCGAGCAGGTGAGACATGTCGTCTGCTTTCTTCGCTGATGCCGCAGGTCATCAACGGCACTAGGTAACGGATCGGGCTGTGCGGTGCGGGGCGGGCGTCGTGTCCCCCTGCGGCAGGGGCGCTCGCCTGACGGCGCACAACAGCGGCCTATTCTTCCACGCCGCCGGTCCTGCGCCAAAATCGGCCGTACGGCTCCCCGGCGGGGTCCGGTTCCCAGCCGAGGATGGACAGCATCTCGCGGTCCTTCTTGTCGAAGGCCTTGGGCTCGCAGCGTTCGATCAGGTCGGGGCGGTGGAGGGTGGTCCGCCGCAGCGCCTCGTCGCGCCGCCAGCGGGCGATCTTCCCGTGGTGACCGCTGAGCAGCACGTCCGGGATCTCCCGGCCGCGCCAGGCCGGCGGCTTGGTGTAGACGGGGCCCTCCAGCAGGTTGGCCATGGCGCCGGGCGCGAAGGAGTCGTCGCGGTGCGACTCGGCGTTGCCGAGGACACCGGGGAGCAGCCGCGCCACGGCCTCGGTGATCACCAGGACCGCGGCCTCGCCGCCGGCCAGGACGTAGTCGCCGATGGACACCTCGTACACCGGCATGCGGGTGGCGTACTCGTCGACGACGCGGCGGTCGATGCCCTCGTAGCGGGCCGGGGTGAAGATCAGCCAGGGCCGCTCGGAGAGGTGGACGGCGAGTTCCTGGGTGAAGGGGCGTCCGCTCGGGGTGGGCACGATCAGGGCGGGCTCGTGGGCGCCGTGCTCGTAGCCGTCCGCCAGGACCGAGTCCAGCGCGTCCCCCCAGGGCTCGGTCTTCATCACCATGCCGGGACCGCCGCCGTAGGGGGTGTCGTCGACGGTGTTGTGCCGGTCGTACGTCCAGTCGCGCAGGTCGTGGACGTGCACGCCGAGCCGGCCGCGGGCGCGCGCCTTGCCGACCAGGGAGACGTTCAGCGGGTCGAGGTACTCGGGGAAGATCGTGACGACGTCGAGCCTCATCGGGCGTCGTCCCCGGTGCCGGCGGCGTCGCGGGAGGAGGCGACCTCGGCGCGGTCGTCGATCAGACCGGGCGGCGGGTCGATGACCGCGCGCTGCTCCTCGAGGTCGATCTCGGTGACGATCTCCTCGACGAACGGCACGAACACCTCGGTGCCGTCCGGGCGTTCGACGACGAAGAGGTCCTGGGTGGGCAGGTGGGAGATCTCGGTGATCCGGCCGACCTCCTCACCGTCCTTGGTGACGACGTCGAGGTCGATCAGCTGGTGGTCGTAGTACTCGTCCTCGCCCTCGGGCAGTTCCTCGGGGTCGACGTCGGCGATCAGCAGGGTGTTGCGCAGCGCCTCGGCGCCGGTGCGGTCATGGACGCCCTCGAAGCGCAGCAGCAGGCGGCCGCTGTGCACCCGGCCGCTCGCGATGGTGAGCGGCCCGACGGAGGCCGGGTCGGTGGCCAGCACGGCGCCGGGGCCGAGCCTCAGCTCCGGCTCGTCGGTGCGGACCTCGACGGTGACCTCGCCCTTGATCCCGTGGGCGCGGCCGATGCGCGCGACTACCAGCTGCACTGTGTTCGTTCTCCTGTCGTACGACTGCGGGCCGGGGACGGCCCAGTGGCCCTCCCCGGCCCGAGCCGGTACTGCTTACGGCGTCAGCGGACGTGGTCCACGTCGACGAGGTCGACTCGGACACCGCGGCCGCCGATGGCGCCCACGACGGTGCGCAGCGCGCGTGCGGTGCGGCCGTTGCGGCCGATCACCTTGCCGAGGTCGTCCGGGTGGACCCGGACCTCGAGCACACGACCGCGGCGCAGGTTGCGAGAGGCGACCTGCACATCGTCAGGGTTGTCGACGATGCCCTTCACGAGGTGCTCGAGAGCCTCCTCGAGCATGCTCAGGCCTCGGTCGACGCGGACTCGGCGGAAGCCTCGTCCTTCTTCTCAGCCTTCTTCTTCTGGGTGATGGCCTCACCCTTGCCCTCGTCGTCGCCGCCGATCGCCTCGAAGGACGGGCGGGCGGGCTTCTCGGGCTGCTGCAGCAGAGGCGCCGGGGCGGGCTCGCCCTTGAACTTCTGCCAGTCGCCGGTCTTCTTCAGGATGGCGAGCACGGGCTCGGTCGGCTGGGCGCCGACGGAGAGCCAGTACGCCACGCGATCGGCGTCGACCTCGATCACCGACGGGTTGTACGTCGGGTGGTACTTGCCGATCTCCTCGATGGCCCGGCCGTCACGGCGGGTACGGGAGTCGGCGACGACGATGCGGTAGTGAGGCGAACGGATCTTGCCCAGACGCTTCAGCTTGATCTTGACTGCCACGGGAGTGGGTTCTCCTGGATTTGACGTGGTTGGGCACGGCGGACGGCCGCGTGGGGTTGCGGTACCCGAGTGCCCGATGGACGCGTCAGCCGGAGGAGAGAGGGGTCCTGTGCGGCTGTCGAGTACAGCTAGCCATTGTGCCACACCCCGAGGACCCGGACGGCCGCGGGATGAGGGCACGTGGGCACGACGAAGCGGCACCCGGCGCGTGGTGCTCTTCGCGTCGGGTGCGCCCGGTGGCCGGCGGGGCTGAGGCCCCGGCACCCACGAGGTGCCGGGGCCTCAGCTCGCCGCGACGACTTCCGGAATGCGGAACGGCTTTCCGCAGCCGCCGCAGACGATGGGCGCCTGCGCCAGCACGGACGGGACGACGCGCACGTTGCGGCCGCAGTCGCAGACCGCCTTCACGCGCACCCCGCCGCCGGACGAGCCGTGCCGCGCGGCCGGGCCGCGGAAGCTGCGGGCGGTGTCTCCCGCCGTCGCCGCGGTGTGGGCCTTGAGGGCACGCTGCAGCCGCTCCGTCGTCGGGCGGTACCGGCGCTTCGCCTCGGGGGTGAGCGTGACCAGCGAGAAGCCGCTGCTCGGGTGCGGCTCCTCGGGGTGGTCCAGGCCCAGCTCCTCGGCGATGGCCAGGAACCTGCGGTTGTGGTACCGCCCGGCTCGGGACGTGTCGCGCACGCCGCGCGCGGCGGCGATGCCGTGGACTGCCTCGTGCAGCAGTCGCTCGAAGGAGAGTTCGTGCCCGCACGCGGACGACGACTCTCCGATCAGGGACTCGGGCGCGGCGAGATCGGGCAGTTCGGGGTGGTACCGCTGAATGTCGGCCCACGCCTGTGCCAGCTCTGCGGCGAGAACAGGTGGTGTCTGTGTCGTGCTCACGTAATGACAACGAGCCGGGGTGCCTCTGTGTTCCGATTCCGGGGCATCCCAAATAATTTGCACGTACCCGTCAGTTGCCACTGATGCGTCCTGACGAACACGGGTGCGTTGATCTGCGGAGAAGCCTCGCAGCTCACCGCAAGGTGGTGCGTAGGCTGACGTACGCCCCCGCGTGTATCCGGTCCGCACGCGCCGGTGCGCGTGCGCCCCTCGGACGCGCAAGAGCCCTTTCGGACGCCCTCGCGGCGGAAGGCTGCGTCCGGTTCACCCGGAACGCCGTGACGCCAGAACCTACCGGGTCCTCCCCCGCCACCGCGAACCGGCCCTCCCCCCGGCAGCCGGCGCCCCCGCCGCTGTTGGCCGGAACCGTTCCGCGGACGTCCCCGCCGTGACGGACCGGACGGCCCCCGATTACCGGGATGTGAATTCTTGCCACTGGCACGAGCAACTACCAAACGGCCGCCCCCTTCCACTGGACGACACGTCGAGGGCGGAGTTACCTGGCATACGGGGGGTGTGCGGGCGCACTGCACGGGGGCCAGGAAAGGCACTGCGGCAACTCTCGGCTGATTGGGGCGCTTACCTATGACACCTACGCTCGTGCGGCAGCACCCGTCACGCACGGGGGCGGCCCCGCGCGTGGACCTGCGGGCACGCGCGCGTGACTGGTCCGAGATCCAGGAGCGGATGCTCGTACCGCTCTACGAGGCGGTGTACGAGCGACTCGACGTGGGCCCGGCGACCCGGCTGCTGGGCCTCGGCTGCGGCTCAGGACTGGCCCTGCTGATGGCGGCCTCCCGCGGCGCGGCGATCACCGGCGTGGACACCTCGTCCGACCGGCTGGCCCTCGCCCGGGAGCGGCTGCTGCCCGACGGGCGGGACACCCCCTCGCGGACGGACACCCGGATCGTGCAGGGCTGCCCCGCCGAGGCGGCCCCCGCCCACTCCGCCGGGTACACCGTGGTGACCGCCTTCGAACCGATCGGGTGCCTCGCCGGCGACGCCGAGGGACTGGGCGAACTGCTCGCCGAGGCGCTCCCGCTGGCCGGGCCGGGGGCGGCCGTGGTGCTGGCCGGCTGGGGCCCGCCCGAACGCTGCGCCACCTCGTCGGTGCTGCGGGTCGCCGCCAAGCTGGCGGAACCGCTGGGCGGCGCCGACGCCTGGCGCCCCACCGAGCGCGACGACCTGGAGCAGGTCGCCGGGCGCGCGGGACTGCGGCCCGACGGTTCCGGCCGGGTGGCCTGCCCCTTCGGCTACGCGGACACCGACAGCGCCGTACGGGGTCTGAAGTCGACGGGTCTGTTCGACCCGGCGATCACCGCCACCGACCAGGTGCAGGTCGACAAGGAACTGACCGAGGCCCTCCACCCGTACCAGCGCGCGGACGGCACCGTGTGGATGCCGAACGTGTTCCGGTACCTCGTCGCGCGCGTGCCCTGAGAAGCACCGCCGTACGCCGCGGGGGCGCCTCCTCCGACGAGGAGAGCGCCCCTGCGGCGTTCGTGCGCGGGCCTCAGCCCATGAACTTCTTGAACTCGTCGGGCAGCTCGAAGTCCTTGCCGCCCTGCTGCGGCAGACCGAAGGCGCCCCCGCCCTGGGCCGCCGCCGCGCGCCGCGCGGCCTCCTCCTGCTCCTGCTGCTTGCGCTTCATCGGGTTGCCGGAGCGCTGCTTGCCCTTGGCCTGCTTCTGCTTCTTCTTGGCGCGGCCGGGACCGCCGCCCATGCCCGGCATCCCGGGCATCCCCGGCATGCCGCCGCCCTGCGCCATGCGGGACATCATCTTCCGCGCCTCGAAGAACCGCTCGACCAGGTTCTTCACCGCGCTGACCTCGACACCGGAACCCTTGGCGATACGGGCGCGGCGCGAACCGTTGATGATCGTAGGGTCCTGGCGCTCGCCGGGCGTCATCGACTTGATGATCGCGGCGGTGCGGTCGACGTCCCGCTCGTCCAGGTTGTTGATCTGGTCCTTGATCTGGCCCATGCCCGGGAGCATGCCGAGCAGCTTGGAGATGGAGCCCATCTTGCGGACCTGCTCCATCTGGGCGAGGAAGTCGTCCAGGGTGAAGTCCTGGCCCTTCTTCGACGCCAGCTTGGAGGCCATCCGCTCGGCCTCTTCCTGGCTGAACGTCTTCTCCGCCTGCTCGATCAGGGTGAGCAGGTCACCCATGTCGAGGATGCGGGAGGCCATCCGGTCCGGGTGGAAGGCGTCGAAGTCGTCGAGCTTCTCACCGTTGGACGCGAACATGATCGGCTTGCCGGTGACCTGCCGGATCGACAGGGCGGCACCGCCGCGGGCGTCACCGTCGAGCTTGGAGAGCACCACGCCGTCGAAGCCGACGCCGTCGCGGAAGGCCTCCGCTGTGTTGACGGCGTCCTGGCCGATCATGGCGTCGACGACGAACAGGATCTCGTCAGGGCTGACGGCGTCCCTGATGTCCGCGGCCTGCTGCATCATCTCCTGGTCGATGCCCAGGCGGCCCGCGGTGTCCACGATCACGATGTCGTGGACCTTCGCGCGGGCGTGGTCGATGGAGTCCTTGGCGACCTTCACCGGGTCGCCGACGCCGTTGCCCGGCTCGGGCGCGTAGACGGCGACGCCCGCCCGCTCGGCGACGACGCTGAGCTGGTTGACGGCGTTGGGGCGCTGGAGGTCGGCGGCGACCAGCAGCGGGGAGTGGCCCTGGTCCTTGAGCCACTTGCCGAGCTTGCCCGCGAGGGTGGTCTTGCCGGCGCCCTGCAGACCCGCGAGCATGATCACGGTCGGGGGCTGCTTGGCGAAGCGGAGACGGCGGGTCTCGCCGCCGAGGATCTGGATCAGCTCGTCATTGACGATCTTGATGATCTGCTGGGCCGGATTGAGCGCCTTGGAGACCTCGGCGCCGAGCGCACGCTCCTTGACGTTCTTGATGAACGCGCGGACGACAGGCAGTGCGACGTCCGCTTCCAGGAGGGCGATGCGGATCTCACGCGCCGTGGCGTCGATGTCCGCCTCGGACAACCTGCCTTTGCCGCGGAGGTTTTTGAAAGTCGCGCTGAGGCGGTCGGAGAGGGTATCGAACACGGTGGCGTCGGTCCTCGAGGTCGGGGGCGGAACTGGGCTGCCCTCCAGGGTATCCGGCCCCGCGAGGGAATCGCCCCCGCCCGCCGTGGCCGGTGGCCGGGGCGAGTCCCGTGCCGCACACGCTTCCGGGCGGCACGGGGTGTGGTCACACCCGCAGTGCCTCCTCCAGCTTCCTCGCCACAGCCACCGCCTCTTCGCCCGGCAGAGGCACACCCTGCTCCTGCGTCACATAGAAGACGTCCACCGCGTTCGCCCCCAGCGTGCTCACATGCGCGCTCCGCACCCGTACCGCCGTGTCCTCCAGCGCACGCCCGATGCGGAACAGAAGGCCGGGGGCGTCCTGCGCACGGACCTCGATCACCGTGGCGTGCCGGGACGCGGCCGGGGCGACCGTGACCCGCGGGGGCGGGGCGACCACCCCGCGGCGCCTCGGGTACGCGGCGTCCCGTTCGGCGAGGCGGCCGGAGATGTCCAGGCTGCCGTCGAGGGCGCGGACCAGGTCGGCGCGGAGCCGGGCGGCCTGCGGCAGCGAGCCGTACTCGGCGGCGACCCGCCAGTCCAGCAGCAGCACGGAGCCGTCGACGCCGTCCGGCAGATCCAGCGAGCGCAGCTCGGCCGTGCGCACGGTCAGCCGGTGCACGGCGAGCACCCCGGCCACCGCGGGCAGCACGCCCGCCTGGTCGGGCACGGCGATCAGCAGTTCCACGCCGAGCGGTTCCGGGTCGTCGGAGGGCTCGGCGGGCGGCTCGGTCTGCGCCCGCAGGGACAGCACGGGCGCACCCGTGGCGACGGCCTCCAGGGCGAGCCGCTCGTGCTGTGCGGTGGGCGCGGCCTCCTCGGGGTCCGGCGGGGCCTGGCCCGCGAGCACGGCGGCGACCCGTTTGACCAGGTCGGCAACCAGTGAGGCGCGCCAGGAGGACCAGGCCGCCGGCCCGGTGGCGAGGGCGTCCGCCTCGGTGAGGGCGTGCAGCAGCTCCAGGGTGCCCGGGGAGCCGACGGCCTCGGCGACGGAGCGCACGGTGGCGGGGTCGTCGAGGTCGCGCCGGGTGGCGGTCTCGACGAGCAGCAGGTGGCGACGTACGAGGGTGGCGATCACGGTGACGTCGTCCGTGTCGAAGCCGATGCGGGCGGCCACGTCCCGGGCGATGACCTCGCCGGCCACCGAGTGGTCGCCGGGCCAGCCCTTGCCGATGTCGTGCAGCAGGGCGGCGATGAGCAGCAGGTCGGGGCGGCTGACCCGGCGGGTGAACGCGGAGGCGCGCACGGCGGTCTCGATGAGGTGCCGGTCGACGGTCCACAGGTGGACGGCGTTGCGCTGCGGGCGGCAGCGCACCCGGTCCCAGTCGGGGAGCAGCAGGCTGATCAGGCCCTCGGCCTCCAGCGCCTCCCACACGTCGACGGTGGGGCGGCCGGAGCCGAGCAGGGTGAGGAGCTGCTGGCGGGCCTCGGCGGGCCAGGGCGAGGGGAGGGCGCGGGCGCCGGCGGCCATGCGCCGTACGGCGTGCAGGTTGAGGGGGAGCCCGGCCTGGGCGGCGGCGGCCGCGGCGCGCAGCGGGAGCACGAGGTCGCGGTCGGGGCGCGCGGCGCGGGCGAGCACCACTTCGCCGTCCTGCTCCACGACTCCTTCGGCGAGCGGAGACCGCTCGGGCGCGGACTTCCCTCCGCCCATCATGGCGCGCAGCCGGGGCCGTACCGAGCGCGAGCGCAGGACGCGGCCGACCTCGCGCCAGGTGACGTCGCCCGCGTAGGCGATGGTCCGGGCTGCCTCGTAGACCTGGCGGAGCAGGGCGTCGGCGTCGAGCAGGCCGAGTTCGGCGGCGACCTGGTCCTGCTCCTGGAGGGTGAGCCGGTCGGTGGCGCGTCCGGTGCTCAGGTGCAGGGCGTCGCGTACGTCGAGGAGGCGGCCGCGGGCCTCGGCGAGTCCTTCGCGGGGGGCGTCGGCGAGCCAGGAGGCGGCCACCGCGCGCAGGGCGGTGGCGTCGCGCAGTCCGCCGCGGGCCTCCTTGAGGTCGGGTTCCAGGAGGTACTGCAGTTCGCCGTGGCGTGCGGCGCGCTCCTCGCACAGCTCCCGCAGGGCGGGCAGCCGCTTGGGGGCCTGGTTGCGCCAGTCGGCGAGGACGGTGGTGCGCAGGGCGGTGGTGAGGCCGAGGTCGCCGGCGATGTGCCGGGCGTCCAGCAGGCCGAGCTGGACCTTGAGGTCCTCCCCCGCGGTCTTGCGGGCCTCCACCGGGGTGCGGACGGAGTGGTCGAGGGCGAGGCCGAGGTCCCAGACCGGGTACCAGAGGCGGTCGGCGAGGGCCGAGACGGCCTCGGGGGCGCTGCCGTCGTGGAGCAGCAGCAGGTCGAGGTCGCTGCGCGGGGAGAGTTCCGCGCGTCCGTAGCCGCCGACGGCGACGAGGGACACCCCGCGCGCTCCGGGGGCGCCGGCCGCGAAGAGTCCGGCGAGCCATTCGTCGGTGAGGCCGGCGAGCGCGGAACGGCGCGGCGGCCCGGACCGCGCCTTCTCGTTGAGAAGGCGCAGCCGGGCCGCCGCGTAGCCGCCGGGTCCCGAGTCCTCTGCCTGGCCGTGCATGTCCGTCCTGGTCACCCGGCGGCTCCTGTTCGGTCGGTCTGCTGTCAGAGCGCGTCCGGGCCGCGCTCGCCGGTCCGGACCCGTACGGCCGTCTCGACGGGGATGGTCCACACCTTGCCGTCGCCGATCTTGCCGGTGCGGGCCGCCTTGACGACGACGTCGACGAGCTGCTCGGCGTCGTCGTCCTCGACCAGGACCTCGATGCGGACCTTGGGCACCAGGTCGACGGTGTACTCGGCGCCGCGGTAGACCTCGGTGTGACCGCGCTGGCGGCCGTAGCCGCTGGCCTCGGTGACGGTCAGACCGTGCACTCCGAAGGCCTGGAGGGCCTCCTTGATCTCGTCGAGCCGGTGCGGCTTCACGACGGCGGTGATGAGCTTCATGCGTCCACCTTCTTGCTCTCGGCCGGGGCGGCGGGGCTGCTGGCCGGCGTACGGGCCGCGCCGCCGCCCGTGCCGCTGAAGTCGTATGCGGTCTCGGCGTGCTCGGCCTGGTCGATGCCGGCCACCTCCTCGTCCTCGGAGACTCGCATACCGATGGTCTTGTGGATCAGGAGGGCCAGGACCGCGGAGGCGACGAAGGAGTAGGCGAGGACACCGAAGACACCGGCGCACTGCTTCCAGAACTGGTCGAGGCCGCCGCCGTAGAAGAGACCCGCGACGTCGGACTGGCCCTTGCCGGTGGCGAAGAAGCCGATGAGCAGGGAGCCGATGATGCCGCCGACGAGGTGGACGCCGACGACGTCGAGGGAGTCGTCATAGCCGAACTTGTACTTCAGGCCGACCGCCATGGCGCACAGGACACCGGCGACGAGGCCGACCGCGATGGCGCCGAGCGGGGAGACCGCGCCGCCCGCCGGGGTGATGGCGACCAGACCGGAGACCGCGCCGGAGGCGGCGCCCAGCGTGGTGAACGCGCCGTGGCGGATCTTCTCGTAGGCGAGCCAGCCGAGGACGGCGGCGCCGGTGGCGACCTGGGTGTTGACGAACATCAGCGCGCCCACGCCGTCGTCGTTGCCGAGCCACGAGCCGGCGTTGAATCCGAACCAGCCGAACCACAGCAGACCGGCGCCGAGCATGACCAGCGGGAGGCTGTGCGGGCGCATCGGGTCCTTCTTGAAGCCGATGCGCTTGCCGATCACCAGGATCACGCCGAGGGCGGCCGCACCGGCGTTGATGTGCACGGCGGTACCGCCGGCGAAGTCGATGACGCCCAGCTCGAAGGCCCAGCCGCCGGCGCCCCACACCCAGTGCGCGACGGGGAAGTAGACGACGGTGGCCCACAGCGCGATGAAGAGGGCCCACGCGGTGAACTTCACGCGGTCCGCGAGGGCGCCGCTGATCAGGGCGGGGGTGAGGACGGCGAACATCAGCTGGAAGACCAGGAAGACGAAGACCGGGATGGTGTAGCCGTCCCAGAGTTCGGTCAGGCCGATGTCGCTCAGCCCCACCCAGTCGGAGTTCCAGCCGACGAGGCTGCCCTTGTCGTCGCCGAACGCGACGGAGAATCCGTAGAGCACCCACAGGATGGTGACGATGCCCAGGCTGATGAAGCTCATCATCAGCATGTTCAGCGTGCTCTTGACCCGGACCATGCCTCCGTAGAAGAAGGCCAGGCCGGGGGTCATGAGCATCACCAGGGCGGAACAGATGAGCATGAACCCTGTGTTGGCGGCGGACAGCGTGGGCGCGTCTGCTGCCAGGGTGATGGCTTGTGCCATCGGCGTCTCCTCGTCGTATGTACGGCCCCGTGCGGGCGAAGCCTTGAGCGGATTGAGGGGTGGGCCGGTTATGCGCCATGAAGACTGGCGCAGCGCCGTTTCGGTGGAAGCCCCTCGTTGTTTCGCCGCCGTGACGAAGGCACCCGGTGCGTTACGGGTCGGTGAACCGCCGGATCCGGGGCGCGCCGATCGTTATCGTGGCGCAATCTTCGGTGTACGGCGGGGAACCGCGGCCGGGGAGACACACGACCGGCCGCGGCCGGCCTTCCGAATGACTGGCATGGGGGAGCCGAGTCGGGCAGTTCGGGAGGGCCGGCCGCGGCCGGGGTCCAGGATCGCTCCGCGGGTCAGACCGCCTGGGCGGTCTCGGGCAGCTCGGCCGCGAGCCGCTCGGTGAGCGCGACGACCTCGGCGAGCTCCCCGAAGTCGCGTACGGCGGTGTCGACGGTCTTTCGGATACGAGTGTTGACGCGCTCGGAACGGACTTTCTTGGCGGCCTTGATGGCCTCGGTGGCGAGAACCGTGCTCTGTTCGGGCTCGCGCTGGAGCAGGTGGACCGTGGCCATGCCGATCAGGTTGAGGGCGTAGGAGCGCTGGTGCTCGCCGCCCTCGCGGCCGAACAGCTCCACGGCCCGCTGCATCAGCGGCTCGGCGAGCGAGGCGTAGGTGGGACTGCGGCCCGCGACGTAGGCGAGGTCGCGGAAGGAGTGGCTGTTCTCCGCGTACAGCTCGGCCTCGGAGAAGAAGCGGATCCAGTCGGGGTCCGGCTCGTCCCACTCGTCGGCCTCGGCGAAGGTGTCCTCGGCCATGCGGACGGCGCGCTTGCAGCGGCCGGGCTGACCCATGTTGGCGTAGGCGCGGGCCTCCATCGCATACAGCATGGACTGGACGCGGGGGCTCGCGCAGTCGCGGCTGCCGTACTGGGCGAGGTGGATGAGCTCCAGGGCGTCCTCGGGGCGGCCGAGGTGGATCATCTGGCGGCTCATGTTGGACAGCACGTAGGAGCCGAGGGGCCGGTCGCCGGCCTCCTTGGCGGCGTGCAGGGCGAGCACGAAGTACTTCTGCGCGGTGGGCTGCAGCCCCACGTCGTAGGACATCCAGCCGGCCAGTTCGGCGAGCTCGGCGGCGACCTTGAACAGCCGCTTGGTGGTGGCCTCCGGCTGGGGCTCCTGGAGGAGGTCGGTGACCTCGTGGAGCTGGCCGACGACGGCCTTGCGGCGCAGTCCGCCGCCGCACTGGGCGTCCCACTGCCGGAACATCACGGTGGTGGTCTCCAGCAGGTCCAGCTCCGGCTTGGAGAGCCGGCCGCGGGCGCGCGCCGAGGAGGGGGCGACGTCCGGCTCGGGCCTGGGCAGGGGGCTGGGCGGGGAGGGGACGAGCCAGCGCTGCATGGGCTCGATGAGGGACGGGCCCGCGGAGAGGGCCAGCGAGCTCCCGAGGAAGCCGCGCCGCGCCAGCATGAGGTCGCTGCGCGAGAACTCGCTGAGCAGGGCCACGGTCTGCGGGCCCGTCCAGGGAAGGTCGACGCCGGTGGCGGAGGGCGCCGGGCGTGTGGTGCGCAGGCCCAGGTCCTCCACGGAGACGACGACGCCGAAGCGCTCGGAGAACAGCTCGGAGAGGATGCGCGGGATCGGCTCGCGCGGGTTCTCCCCGTCGAGCCAGCGGCGCACCCGGGAGGTGTCGGTGGAGATGTGGTTGGCGCCCAACTGCCTGGCTCTGCGGTTCACTTGGCGGGCGAGCTCGCCCTTGGACCAGCCGCTGCGGACGAACCACGAGGTGAGCAGCTCGTTCGGGCGCTTCTCCGCGCTCGCAGAACTCGCCCCGCCACCGCTGTTGCCGCTCACTGGAACGCCCCCATCCCTGAAGACCACTTGTCGCTGAGTGCGCCAAGCCCTATCAGAATGCCGGTAGTTGGGGCCGCCCGTCCGGCGGTTGCCACCCTTCGAACGGAAAGCCGGGTTGCCTCCGGCATACCCACGAGTGCATGTGCCCCATCCAAGCCGTGCACACACAGTAACCCTACGATCACCCGCCCCACCATGGCGGAACCTCAATCGCCACCATTCGCCACCCCTTCGAATGAACGCACCGTCGCCGGCCCGCGATTGACTTGACACAGAGCAGACAAGAGCGGGTGCAGCGGGTGCACTCCGGGGCGCTTGGCGCCCACCGCACCACCCCGCGTGCATCGAGGCGCTGGTTGGCGCAGGTCGCACCGGGAAGGCGGAAACAGAGAGTCACACTCTGCGTCCGCTACGTAACCACCGGTGCGCCGGACCCGTTGGAGGGGGCATGGGCTTCACGATCGGCATCAGTCGGGGCATCCGTGACATCCGGTCCGGCTCGCGGCGGCGCGGCCGCTCCTCGGACGGCACGGTCGTGGCGGAGTACACGGGACTGTGGGGCTGGGAGGTGGTGCCGGGCGTCCGTGCCGTCGCCGGTTCCTGCTCCTGCGGCCGTGCGGGCTGCCGGGCGCCGGGCGCCCACCCCCTGGAGCACGCGCCGTCGATCCGCGCGGGCGCGCCGCTGGAGGAGGTGACCGCGCTGTGGTCGGAGTTCCCGGGCGCCTCGGTGATGCTGCCCGTCGGGCAGGCGTTCGACGTGATCGAGGTGGCGGAGCCCGCCGGGTGTCACGCCCTGGCGCGGCTGGAGCGGATGGGCCTGCCCGTCGGGCCGGTCGCCGCCACCCCGGACGGCCGGGCCCAGTTCTTCGTCGCCCCGGGCGCCGCGGCCGCCCTGCCGGACCTGCTGTACCGCATGGGCTGGGACGACCCAAGCACCCTCGACCTGCGCGGCCTGGGACGCGGGACGCACATCACGGCGCCGCCGTCGGACCACGGCGGCCTCGGCCCGGTGCGCTGGCTGCGCTCCCCCGCCCTGGACTCCGCCTCCCGTCCGCCGGAGGCGCGGCTGCTGCTCGGCACGCTGGCGTACGTGGCGCACCGCTCGGCCGCCTGATCCTCTTCCTGCTCGGGCTCCTGACCTTCCTCCCGCTCTGCCGCCTGACCCCCTTCCGGTACGGCGAAGCGCCCGTCCCCCGACCGTTTCCGGGGGCGGGCGCTTCCTCGCGTACGGGGCCGGACGGCTCCGGGGGTGTCACTCCCCCAGCAGGGCGTCCACGAAGGCGGCGGGCTCGAACGGCGCGAGGTCGTCCGCGCCCTCGCCGAGACCGATCAGCTTGACCGGGACGCCCAGCTCGCGCTGGACGGCGACGACGATGCCGCCCTTGGCCGTGCCGTCGAGCTTGGTGAGCACGATGCCGGTGATGTCGACGACCTCGGCGAAGACCCGCGCCTGCACCAGACCGTTCTGGCCGGTGGTGGCGTCGAGCACCAGCAGCACCTCGTCCAGCGGGGCCTGCTTCTCCACGACCCGCTTGACCTTGCCGAGCTCGTCCATGAGGCCCGTCTTGGTGTGCAGCCGGCCGGCTGTGTCGATGAGCACCGCGCCGGCGCCCATCTCCTTGCCCTCCTTGACCGCGTCGAACGCGACGGAGGCCGGGTCACCGCCCTCCGGGCCACGCACGGTGTGGGCGCCGACCCGCTCGCCCCAGGTCTGCAGCTGGTCGGCGGCGGCGGCGCGGAAGGTGTCCGCGGCGCCGAGGACGACGGTGTTGCCGTCGGCGACCAGGACGCGGGCGAGCTTGCCGGTGGTGGTGGTCTTGCCGGTGCCGTTGACGCCGACGACCATGACGACGCCCGGGCCGCCGTCGGGGTTCTCGGTGTGCACGGTGCGGTCCATCTGGGGACCGACCAGCGTGATCAGCTCCTCGCGGAGCAGCGTGCGCAGCTCCTCGGGGGTGCGGGTGCCGAGCACCTTGACCCGCTCGCGCAGCCGCTCGACCAGCTCCTGGGTGGGCTGGACGCCGACGTCGGCGGTGAGCAGGGTGTCCTCGATCTCCTCCCAGGTGTCCTCGTCGAGGTGCTCGCGGGACAGCAGGGTGAGCAGACCCTTGCCCAGGGCGTTCTGCGACCGGGACAGCCGGGCGCGCAGCCGGACCAGACGGCCGGCGGTGGGCTCCGGGATCTCGATCTCGGGAGCCTCGGCGGCGGGCGGTTCCTCGATGACGACGGGACCGGCGCCCGCCGGAAGATCAACCTCCTCGATGGTGCGCCGCGGTTCCTCCCGCGGCGTCTCGGCCTCTTCGCCGACGTGCGGCTCGGCCGGCGGGGCGGTGATGTCGGGCGCGGCGGGCGGCGGCGGGGGCAGCGGCTTCTTGCGCCGGCTCCCGACGATCAGCCCGCCGAGCGCGCCGAGCACGACCACGGCGATGACTACAGCAAGGATGACGATGTCCATAACCCGTCCAGTATCAGCCATGCTCCCCCCACGCCCCCCGTACAGACGCGCACCGTCCGAGGCGCCACAGGGGCGCGGGGAACCGCGCGCCGGCCGCACACAACCCGCACCCGTCCGCGGACATGCCACCGCCCCGGCTCGGACACATCCGAACCGGGGCGGGTGGGGGGTGGCGTACGAGGGGCGGGGCAGCGGGGAGGTGACCCCGCCCCTCGGGTCAAAGGGGGGGCGGAGGGGCGTCAGCCCATCTCCTCCAGCCGCTTGCCCTTCGTCTCCTTCACGAACTTCAGCACGAACGGAATCGACAGCGCCGCGAACACCGTGTAGATCACGTAGGTGAAGGACAGGTTCCAGTCCGCCAGCGACGGGAAGCTCGCGGTGATCGCCCAGTTGGCGATCCACTGCGCGGCGGCGGCGACACCGAGGGCGGCGGCGCGGATCCGGTTCGGGAACATCTCGCCGAGCATGACCCACACGACCACACCCCACGACAGGGCGAAGAAGAGGACGAAGACGTGGGCCGCGATCAGGGCGACCCAGCCCTGTGTGGCGGGCAGCTGGCCGTCGACGAGGTCCGAGGAGAAGGCCCAGGCCTCCAGCGCGAGACCGATCACCATGCCGACCGAGCCGATGATGGCCAGCGGCCGGCGGCCGATGCGGTCGACGAAGATCATCGCGATGACGGTGCCGACGATGTTGATGATCGACGTCGTGAACGAGTAGAAGAACGAGTCCGACGGGTCGACGCCGACCGACTGCCACAGCGTGGCGGAGTAGTAGAACGCGACGTTGATGCCGACGAACTGCTGGAAGACCGACAGGCCGATACCGACCCATACGATCGGCTTGAAGAAGAAGCTGCCGCCGAGCAGGTCCTTGAAGCTGGACTTCTCCTCGCGGTGCATGCCGGTCTCGATCTCGGTGACGCGGGCGTCGAGGTCGACCTCGCTGCCCTCGACCTCGGAGAGGATCTGACGGGCGCGCTCGTGCTTGCCGACGGAGATCAGGTAGCGGGGCGACTCGGGGATGGCGAAGGACAGCAGGCCGTAGAGGACGGCCGGGACCACCATGACGCCGAGCATGACCTGCCAGGCCTCCAGTCCCATCAGCTCACCGCGCTGGTCGCCGTCGGCGGCGTTCAGGATGCCCCAGTTGACGAGCTGGGAGACGGCGATGCCGATGACGATCGCGGCCTGCTGGAAGGAGCCGAGCCGGCCGCGGTAGGCGGGCGGGGCGACCTCGGCGATGTAGGCCGGGCCGATGACGGAGGCCATGCCGATGGCGAAGCCGCCGACGACCCGCCAGAAGGCGAGGTCCCACAGCGCGAAGGGCAGCGCGGAGCCGACGGCGCTGACCGTGAAGAGGACCGCGGCGATCTGCATGCAGCGGATGCGTCCGATGCGGTCGGCTATCCGGCCGGCGGTGGCGGCGCCGATGGCACAGCCGATCAGCGCGATGGCGATGACCTGGGCGAGCGCGGCGGAGCCGACGTCGTAGCGGTCGCGGATCGCCTCGACGGCGCCGTTGATCACGGAGCTGTCGTAGCCGAAGAGGAAGCCGCCCATGGCGGCGGCAGCGGTGATGAAGATGACATGCCCGAGATGTTCGGGGTGAGCCGTCCTGGCTCCTGACGCTTGTGCCTGCGCAGTGCTGGTCACGTGTACTCCTCGGGCCACCGGCAACATCGCCGGGTGGGGGTCAGCCCTTCAAGGTTTCTGCCGTAGGCACCTGAAGGTAAAAACAACATTGCAGAGACTATGTCTTCAACTTTTGAAGTCAATAGGTCCACGGCTGTGAGTTACGAGACGCAGAAGCGCAGAGGAGACCAAGAAGCGATCCCACAGAGGCTTCACATCTTGAAGAGTTCGGGCCGTTTCAGCGCAGACGCTGACTGATGACCTTGGACACGCCGTCGCCCTGCATGGAGACGCCGTACAGCGCGTCGGCGACCTCCATGGTGCGCTTCTGGTGCGTGATCACGATCAGCTGCGAGGCCTCCTGCAGCTCCTGCATGATCCGGATCAGCCGCTGGAGGTTGGTGTCGTCGAGGGCGGCCTCGACCTCGTCCATCACGTAGAACGGGCTGGGCCGTGCCTTGAAGATCGACACGAGCAGCGCCACCGCGGTCAGCGACCGCTCGCCGCCCGACAGCAGCGACAGCCGCTTCACCTTCTTGCCCGGCGGACGCGCCTCGACGTCCACGCCCGTCGTGAGCATGTTGTCGGGGTCGGTCAGCACCAGCCGCCCCTCCCCGCCCGGGAACAGCCGGGAGAAGACGCCCTCGAACTCCCGGGCCGTGTCCCGGTAGGCCTCGGTGAAGACCTGCTCGACGCGTTCGTCGACCTCCTTGACGACCTGGAGCAGATCCGCGCGGGTCTTCTTCAGGTCCTCCAGCTGCTCGCTGAGGAACTGATGGCGTTCCTCCAGCGCCGCGAACTCCTCCAGGGCGAGCGGGTTGACCTTGCCGAGCTGCTGGTAGGCGCGCTCGGCGGCCTTCAGTCGCTTCTCCTGCTCGGCCCGCACGAAGGGACGGGGCTGGTTGCGCGGATGCTCCGGGTCCTCCGGGAGCTGCTCGCCCTCGGCGGGGGGCGAGGGCGGCACCGGCTGGTGCGGCCCGTACTCCGCCACCAGCCCGGCCGGTTCGACACCCAGTTCCTCCAGCGCCTTCGCCTCCAGCTGCTCCATCCGCAGCCGCTTCTCCGCTCCCAGTACCTCGCCTCGGTGAACCGAATCCGTCAACTTGTCGAGTTCCGCCTTGAGATCGCGTCCCTCGGCGCGGGCGCGGGCGAGTTCCTCCTCGCGGCGCGCCTTGGCGGCCTCGGCGGCGGTGCGCTCCTCGGCGGCGCGGGACAGGGACACCTCGACGTGCGCGAGCAGCTGGCGGGCGCCCGCGGCGACGGCGGCGGCGACCTCCGCCTCGTGGCGCAGCCGGGCGCGGCGCTGCTCGGCACGCGCGCGTGCCTCGCGTTCCGCGCGGGCGGCCCGGTCCAGGGAGTCGGCCCGCCCGGCCAGCCCTTTCACCCGCTCCTCGTGCGTACGGACCTGGAGGCGGGCCTCCATCTCGGTCTGGCGGGCGTTGGCGCCGTCGGCGGCGAGCCGGTCGCGCACGGAGGTGTCGGGCTCCTCCTCGAACGGCATCTCCTCGGCCGCCTCGAGCCGCTCGGCGAGCTCCTCCACCTCGGCGAGCGCCCTGTCGAGGGCCTCCTGCGCGCGTTCGGCGGCGGCCCCGGCGCGCTCGGCCTCGCCGGCGGCGCCGCGTGCCTGTCCGGCGAGCCGGCCGAGCTGCTGGGCGACGGCGGACTTCTCCCGGTCGGCGGCCCGGCGCCGCTCCCCCAGCTCCTCGACGAGGGCGGCGCACTCCCGGCGCCGGGCGGCCGCGGCCTCCTGCGCCTCGGCCAGCTCCTCGCAGCGCACCTTGAGCTCCTCCAGCTCGGCGGCCGCCTCGTCGACGGACGCCTGCACCTCCAGGAGGCTGGGGGCGCCGGCCGAGCCACCGTGCGCGAAGTGGGCGCCGAGCAGGTCGCCCTCGGCGGTGACGGCGGTGAGGCCGGGCCGGGCGTGGACGAGTTCTTCGGCGTCCTCCAGGGTGGTGACGACGACGATGCCGTGCAGCAGCCTTCGCACGGCCGGCATGAGGTCGTCGGGGCCGCTGACCAGGCGCTCCGCGGGGAGGGGGGTCCCCGAGAGGGTCGAGGGTGCGGATGTGCCGGGGGTGGGCGCGCCGTTCCCCACGCCCTCGGAGCGGGTTTCACCCGCGGTGTCGGAGGGCGGGCCGGCCAGGAGGAGGGCGGCCCGTCCCGCGTCCTGTTTGCGCAGCAGCCGGATCGCGTCGGCCGCCGCGGACGGGGAGGAGACCGCGAGGGCGTCCGCCGCCGCGCCGAACGCGGCCGCGAGCGGTACCTCGTAGCCGGGCGTCACCGTCAGCAGTTCCGCGGCCGGGCCCAGCAGCCCGGTGAGGCTGTCCCTCGCGCCGAGCAGCGCGCCGGTGCCGTCCTTGCGGCGCAGGCCGAGTGCCAGGGCCTCGTGGCGTGCCTGGGTCGCGGCGCGTTTCCGCTCCACGGCGGTGACCGTCTCGCGGGCGGCGGTGAGGGCGGCCTCGGCCTCGGCGAGCCCGCGCTTGGCCTCCTCGTGCCGCTCGCCGAGCTCCGCGTCGCCCGCGTCGAGGCCGTCGACCTCCGCCTGGAGGGTCTCGTACTCCTCCTGGGCGGCCACGGCGCGCTGCCGTGCCTCGTCGCGGGCGGCGGCGAGGCGTTCGATCTCGGCCTGCGCGGCGGCGGCACGGGAACGGGCGGCGCCCACCTGGCCCTTGAGCCGGGCGAGTCCTTCGCGCCGGTCGGCGATGGCGCGGGCGACGTCCTTGAGGCGCCGTTCCTCCTGGGTCAGCTCGCGCTCCAGTTCGGCACGGTGGGCGACGGTGTCCTCCAGCGCGCGTTCGGCCGCCTCGAGCGCGGCCTCCAGTTCGGCTTCCTGCTCGCGGATGCGGGCGGCCTCGCGCTCCATGTCCTCGGGATCCCGGCCGCGCCGCTCCTCCGGGGGCGCGGAGGTGGCGCTCTTCACGCGTGCGTCGGCGAGCGAGACGGTGCCGCGCACGCGTTCGGCGAGCTGGGAGAGCTCGTACCAGGTCTGCTGTGCGTTGTGCAGCCGCGGGGCGAGGCGGCGGACCTCGTCCTCCAGGAGCGCCTCGCGCCGGAGGGCCTTCTTCAGCTCGGCCTCGGCCGCCTCCTTGCGCTGTTTCAGGGCGGCCTCGTCGGCGATCTCGGCCTGGAGCGCCTCGCGCAGCTTGACGAGGTCGTCGGCGAGGAGGCGCAGGCGGGCGTCGCGCAGGTCGGCCTGGATGACCGCGGCGCGGCGGGCGACGGCGGCCTGGCGGCCGAGCGGCTTGAGCTGGCGGCGGAGTTCGTCGGTGAGGTCCTGCACGCGCGCGAGGTTGGCCTGCATCGCGTCCAGCTTGCGCAGCGCCTTCTCCTTGCGCTTGCGGTGCTTGAGGACGCCGGCCGCCTCCTCGATGAAGGCGCGGCGGCCCATGGGGTCCGCGTGCAGGACGGAGTCGAGCTGGCCCTGGCCGACGATGACGTGCATCTCGCGGCCGATGCCGGAGTCGGAGAGCAGTTCCTGGATGTCCAGGAGGCGGCAGGTGTCGCCGTTGATCTGGTACTCGCTGCCGCCGTTGCGGAACATGATCCGCGTGATGGTGACCTCGGCGTACTCGATGGGGAGGGCCCCGTCGGAGTTGTCGATGGTCAGGGACACCTCGGCGCGGCCGAGCGGCGGGCGGCCGGTGGTGCCGGCGAAGATGACGTCCTCCATCTTGCCGCCGCGCAGGGACTTGGCGCCCTGCTCGCCCATGACCCAGCTGAGCGCGTCCACCACGTTGGACTTGCCCGAGCCGTTCGGACCGACGACGCACGTGATGCCCGGTTCGAACCGGAGCGTGGTCGCCGAGGCGAACGACTTGAAGCCGCGGAGGGTCAGGGCCTTGAGGTGCACGCCGTCGGACTCTACCCGGCGGGCATGTCTCACTCCATGAGCGCGCGGTTTCGCGGGTGAACGCGCAGGGCATGCCAGACGTTGAGAAGGTGAAAAGGTGCGCGGGACAGAGAGTGCGCCGCGCGGGGGGGCGCGGGGTTCCCCGCGGACAGACGGCAGGCTCAGCGGTTCGGGACGCGGAGGGGTGAAGAAAGAAGGGACGCCGAAGCGTCCCTTGCAGTTCTGACTGCCTGGCGGTGGTGACGAGCAAGCCCGACCACTGCGGTGCTGTTCGTTGAGCGTGCAGTGATCAGGTGAGCGCAGGCTCCGCCTGGTGTGCGTCAACGCTCTCCATGATCCTGTCGTGAGAAGCGGCAGCCTTCAGGGCGTCCTTCTCCGCCTGGATCCGTACGAGCTCGGATTCCAGGTCCTGGACGCGCTGCTGGAGCCGTCGCATCTCGGCGAGGAGTCGCGGGTCGGAGCCGCCGACGTAACCGAGAAGCGCCTTTGCCATGATGGATGGTCCTCCACAATGAGTGACCGACCGATGCGGTGTGGGTCGTGAGGGATTCGCACCCGCGGTGCTTGGCAGGCCTGGAGTTGTGCTGCCGTTCAGCCATGCCAAACAGCTAAGGTGCGCGGGGCTTTCAGCGTCTCACCAAAAAGTTTGAGGGTCAACACGATCACGCCCCGTATTGGGGGACAACCGGGCGCATACGGCCGGACGGCGGCGGCGTCGCGTTTCTCGCGGGTCCTCGGGGCGTGGCGATCATCTTGGCGGGCGCGGTGGCCGCCGGCAAGCCGTTCGCTTCGATCACCAGCACTTTTTTCCTCCCGGACGGTTCCCGGCGGGTCCCGGGCGGGCTTCGGTACGGCGGCCCGGCAGGGGCCGTCAGCGGATCGCGAAGCCGTCGTAGCCGCCCCGGGGTGTGTCCCAGATCTCGGTCACACCGTCCACGTGCCCGGGCGTGTCGCCGGCCTGGAGCCACTCCAGCAGCCGCTCGCAGCGCTCGCGTGGACCCTCGGCGACCACCTGCACCCTGCCGTCGCCGAGATTCAGGGCGAAGCCCTGCAGGCCGCCGATCTCCAGGGCCTTGGCCCGGGTGAACCAGCGGAAGCCCACGCCCTGGACATGTCCGCGGACCCAGGCGACCAGTCGCACATCCTCGCTCATGCCTGCAACCTAACCGGACAAAGTCACACCGGGCACTCCTCCCCCTTGCGCCATGCGGTAGCGTCCCCACCCATGAATCTCATATGAAACTCACTCGTTCGTGTGAGTTTCGTGATCGTCGAGTTTCGGGCTGGTCGCGAGACGCGGCCGACCGCCAGGACGAGGAAGGCCATACATGGGACGCCACCGACGCTCCGACGCCGGCCGCGCCGCCACGAGCCGCGCCGCCGGGGTCACCCACCACGACGGCTCCTACGGTGAAGGCCTGGACCCGCGAGGCGCCGGCGCCGACGGCCCGCCCACGATGGGCACCGCGCCGTACCTGAACCCGGAGGCCTACGCGGAGACGTACGCCCTCAGCGAGGCGTACCTGTACGCGACGGACGAGACCGCCCTTTCCTCCGGCGGCACCGGCTTCACCCCGGGCGGCTACCCGGACGCAGGCCCCGCCCCGGCCGCGTACGCCTACACGGCGCCCGCCGCGGACACCCTCGCGGGTCCGACCGTCGCCGCCCCGACCGCCCCGACCGTCCCGGGCCCCCGCACCGCCGAGTACGACTTCACGGGTCACTCCTTCGCCGGTGACGACTCGCTGCCCGAGTGGGACGTCACGCCCCGGCCCCGCCCCGTCCGTACCGCCCGCACCACCGTGACCTCGTCGGTCGGCGCGGACGACCGGCCCGCGAACGGGCGGCGCCGCAAGAAGAAGAAGGCCGCGACGCCGGTCCGCACCGGGCTGCTCGGCGTGTCCGCCGCCGTGGCCATCGGCACGGTCGCGGTGGCCACCGGCGCGGTGCCGGGCCTGGAGAACTACAAGCTCGGCGGCGACCGCGGCCCCAGCGACAACGTGCAGGCCGGCGCCGGTGTGGCGACCAACCTGCCGACCGAGCAGGGCGGCACGTCCGGCTCCGCCGAGGCGCCGAGCCGCGACGCGTCGACCCCCGCGAGCCGCGACGGCGGACGCGCCACCTCCCCGGCGCCCTCGGCGACGCCGTCCACCCCGACCGCGCCGACGAAGACGCCCGAGGCGGAGAAGACTCCGGAGAAGACGGAGTCCGCGGCGGCCCCGGAGAAGACCGAGGAGCAGGCTCAGGACCGCAGGACGGCGCCCGACACCGAGCGGAAGGCGGGCGGCCAGAGCCAGGGCAAGGGCCAGACCTCGGCCGAGGCCACCGCCGCCGCGGAGGTGCTGCGGCTGGTGAACGCCGAGCGCGCGAAGGTGGGCTGCAGCCCGGTCACCGCGGACGGCGCACTGACCGCGCTGGCCACGGCCTTCAGCGACGACATGGCCGGCCGGGGCTTCTTCGACCACACCGACCCCGACGGCGACACCCCGTGGGACCGTGCGCAGGCGGCCGGCATCAGCAACCTCGGCGGCGAGAACATAGCCCGCGGCCAGGCCGACGCCGAGGCCGTCATGCAGGCCTGGATGGACAGCCCCGGTCACAAGGCGAACATCCTGAACTGCGACTTCAAGACCCTCGGCGTGGGTGTCCACCTGGGCCCGGGCGGCCCCTGGTGGACGCAGAACTTCGGCTACTGAGCCGCCGCGGGCAGCTCGGCCCGGGCGTCGGCCGGCAGCGCCACCAGGCTCTGGTGAGCTGCCGGCCGGCGCCCTCGTCGTGTCTCAGGCGGGCGGCGCCGGCCCTTCGTCGGCGGCCCGCCCCGCCCTGAGGCGCTGCACTCCGATCACCAGCCGCGCCGGCATGGCCCACAGGCCCGCGAGGGCGAATGCCGCCGTCGGACCGGACCACCCCCTTCCGACAGGAAGGCGTCCACCCCTGGCGGCCCCGCGCTCACAGGGTCGCTTACCGGCAGTAAGCGCCACCCTTCGGTAAGCGCTGCTCTGAAGTACGCTGAGCCTATGACGACCACGCAGTCGGCCCCGGAGGACCGGGACCTCCCGTTCAACGTGTTCGCCAAGTCCTGCCCGTCCCGCGGCACGCTGGAACATGTGACCGGGCGCTGGGGAGGGCTGACGCTGGGGGCGCTGTACGAGGGGTCGTTGCGGTTCAACGAGCTGCGCCGGCGCGTCGACGGCGTCAGCGAGAAGATGCTGTCGCAGACCCTGCACGCGCTGGAGCGCGACGGGCTCGTGCACCGCGAGGCGCAGCTGACCAACCCGCCCCGGGTGGACTACGAACTCACCCCGCTGGGCCGCGAGGTCGCCGAGCACCTGCTGGCGCTCATCCGTCTCCTGGAGGACCGCATGGACACCGTCCTCGAGGCCCGGGAGCGTTACGACGCGGCGCGCGGCGCCCGCTGACAGCGCGGGCAGAAGTAGCTGGAGCGGTTCATCCACGCCCGCCGGCGAATCGGCGTACCGCAGCGGCGGCAGGGCAGGCCCTCGCGGCCGTACGCGTCCAGGGAGCGGTCGAAGTAGCCGGACTCGCCGTTGACGTTGACGTACAGGCTGTCGAAGCTGGTGCCGCCGGCGACGAGGGCCGCGTTCATCACGTCGCGGACGTGGCCCAGCAGCTGCAGGGTGCGGGGGCGGGTGAAGCCGGCCGTCGGGCGCTCGTAGTGGACGCGGGCGCGCCACAGCGCCTCGTCCGCGTAGATGTTGCCGACGCCGCTGATCAGTGACTGGTCGAGCAGCGCCCGCTTGATCGTGGTCCGCTTGCGGCGCAGCGCCTGGTGGAAGGCCTCGTCGTCGAAGAGCGGGTCGAGCGGGTCGCGGGCGATGTGCGCGATGACGTCGGGCAGGCCGTCGGGGGTGTTGTCGTGCAGCGACAGTCCGCCGAAGGTGCGCTGGTCGACGAAGCGCAGCTCGGTGTCGCCCGCCGGGCCCTCGTCCGGCGACTGCGGCTCGGTGAAACGGATGCGGATGCGCAGGTGCTTCTCGTCCGGCGCGGCGTGCGGCTGCATCAGCAGCTGGCCGCTCATGCCGAGATGGGCCAGGACCGACTGGTCCGTGTCCTCCAGCGGCAGCCACAGGTACTTGCCGCGGCGGCGCGGGACGCCGATGCGGTGGCCCTTCAGCCGGTGCGCGAAGTCGTCCGCGCCGGCCGGATGGCGGCGCACCGCGCGGGGGTGCAGGACCTCGGCGTCGGCGACGGTCCGGTGGGCGACCCACCGCTCGAGTCCGCGCCGGACGACCTCGACCTCGGGCAGCTCGGGCATGACGTCCCCTCCCAGGACCGGTGGAACGAGCACCGAGCGCCCGCCCCGGTGCGGGGACGGGCGCTCGGGTCGCGCGTGCTACGTCAGGCGGAGGCCGACGGGGCGTCGGCGCTCTTGCCGGAGGCTTCGGCCTCGGCGGCCTGGACGACCTCTTCGGCCTCCTGAGCCGCCTTGGCCCGCTCGTCCGCCGCGGCCTTGATGGCCCGCCACGCGGACTCGGCGGCCTGCTGCTCCGCCTCCTTCTTGCTGCGGCCGGTGCCGGTGCCGTACGAGACGCCTCCGACGCGGGCGGCAGCAGTGAAGGTCTTCTCGTGGTCGGGGCCGGTCTCCGTGACCAGGTACTCGGGAACACCGAGCCCCTCGGTCGCGGTGAGCTCCTGGAGACTGGTCTTCCAGTCCAGGCCGGCGCCCAGGTTCGAGGACTTCTCGATCAGCGGGTCGAACAGGCGGTGCACCAGCTCCGCCGCCGATTCCAGGCCCTGGTCGAGATAGACCGCGCCGATCACCGCTTCGAGGGTGTCGGCGAGGATGGATGCCTTGTCCCGGCCGCCCGTTCCCTCTTCACCGCGGCCGAGCCGGATGAAGGAGCCGAGGTCGAGCCCGCGGCCCACCTCCGCCAGCGCACGCGAGTTGACCACCGCGGCCCGCAGCTTGGCCAGCTGGCCTTCGGGCAGGTCGGGGTGGGTGCGGTACAGCGTGTCGGTGACGACGAGGCCGAGCACGGAGTCCCCGAGGAACTCGAGGCGCTCGTTCGTCGGCAGACCGCCGTTCTCGTACGCGTAGGAACGATGGGTCAGCGCACGCACCAGAAGGGCGGACTCGACCTGGTAGCCGAGCCGCCCTTCCAGAAGCGTTGGGGACGAGGCCTGGTTGTCCGCAGAGTTTTTCTTCGGCGTGGACACAGTGCCTCTCACCAGCCGCTCAGACCTCGAGGACCTGGCGCTTGTTGTAAGTGCCGCAAGACGGGCACGCGATGTGCTGCTGCTTGGGCTCGTGGCAGCGCTCGCACGCAACCAGGGTGGGGACCGCAGCCTTCCACTGCGACCGGCGGTGGCGCGTGTTGCTGCGCGACATCTTCCGCTTCGGAACAGCCACGGCTACTTCTCCTGCTTCTCGTCGACGCCGGCTTCGGCGCCGCTCATCTCGTCCTTCTCGCCGTCCTTCATGGTGCCGGCGAGTCCCTGCAATGCCGCCCAACGGATGTCGACGGCGTCGTGATGGTGGTCCGGGTCGTCCGCCAGCCGTACTCCGCACTCGGAGCACAGTCCCGGGCAGTCTTCCTGGCACACCGGCTGCATCGGCAGTGCGAGCACCACCGCGTCGCGCAGCACCGGCTCGAGGTCGAACAGGCCGTCCTCGAGGAGGAGCCGGTCCTCGTCGTCCTCGGCGTCGTCGCCCGGTTCCGCGATCACGCGGCCCCGGTCGTCGGCGTCAGGGTACGAGAACATCTCCTGGAAGTCCGCTTCGAGCTCCAGCTCGAGCGGCTCCAGACACCTTACGCACTCCCCCTCGGCCTTGGCACGGGCGGTGCCTGTGACGAGCACACCTTCCATGACCGACTCGAGCCGGAGTTCGAGCTCCACCGGGGCGCCTTCCGGCACTCCGACGACTCCCTGGATACCGAGGTCCTGGGGAGCGTCGACCGTACGGGTCAGGCGCTGCAGCGCACCGGGCCGCCGCCCCAGCTCGTGCGTGTCGAACACGAGGGGGCTGCGGTGGTCGAGGCGGGCGTTCAGAGCCATTCCTGCTTTCGATCTTCGAGCTCAGAGGGTGTCGCTGCCGTACGGATGCGTTCCGGGCAGCGTGGATCGCGGTCATACGCGCGACCGAAGAGCCAGGATACTGGACCTTTCGCTCTCGGCCCAATCCGCCCCTAGAGGCCCCGCTCGCGCCGGTACGCCTCGAGCTGCTCGGGCGTGATCATGCTGGTGTCGAACAGGCTCGTCTCGTCCAGCGCGTACCCCTGCTGCGGCTGGGGCGGCACGTGCTGGGCGGCCTGGCCCGGGTCGTACCCCTGCTGGGAGGCGTCGTAGCCCTGGTAGGCCGCGTACGGGTCGGCCTGGGCGTAGCCGCCGGCCTGGGCGTACGGGTCCTGGGCGCCGCCGTACTGCTGCTGGTAGCCGCCGTAGGGGTCGGCCTGCTGGACGTCGTAGCCGTACGCGGGCTCCGGCTGGGCGTAGGGCTGCGTCTGCGGCTGCGGGGGCTGCTGGGGCTGGGGCGGCTGCTGCGGCCCGGACCTGCGGCCCTGGGCGTCCTGCTCGGCGAGGGAGGCCAGGTCGGCGAGGTAGTCGGCGTCGCTGGAGTGCTGGACGGTGGTGGTGTCGTCGGCCAGCGCGCCCAGGTCGTCGGTGGCGATCCGGCCGTGCAGCTTCTGCCGGCCGCGGCCGACCGCCTCCAGCGTCTTGGCGAGCACCGCCTCGAAGGCGCCGAGCTTCACGTCGACGTAGGCGTCCGCGTTGCGGCGCAGCGTCTCCGGGTCGTGGCTGCGCTCGGGGGCGTCCTCGTCCTCGTAGCCTTGCTCGTCGAGGCCGGGGCCGGTGCCGAGCAGCTTCTCGCGGCCGCGGCCGACGGAGCCGAGGGTCTTGGTGAGGACGACCTCGAAGTTGGCGAGCTTGGAGTCGACGTAGTCGTCGGCCTCGGCGCGGATCTCCTCGGCCTCCTTGCGGGCCTCGGCGAGGATCCGGTCGGCCTCGGCCTGGGAACGGCGGGCGATCTCGGTCTCGGCGATCAGCGAGCCGCGCTGGGCGTGCGCCTCGGAGATGATCCGCTCCGCCTCCTGGCGGGCCTGTTCGACCATCTGCTCCCGGCCGCCGATCAACTCCTCGGCCTGGGCAAGGGAGTCGGGCAGCGCCGCGCGCACCTCGTCGAGCATGGCGAGCAGTTCGGCGCGGTTGACCACGCACGACGCCGACATGGGCATCGACCGGGCACTGGAGACCGCGGCGACGATCTCGTCCAGCTTCTTCTGCACGTCCACCGTGTGCTCGCCACTCTCTACAGCTGTGTTGGAGACGGACGGGACGACTGTACGGCCATGGGGCGTCCGGTGGACACCGGATGCCCCCGCCGTCCGTGGCGCCGGGGTGCGTTCAGTCCTTGCGCAGGCGTTCGGTGAGCGCCGTCAGGACCTCGGCGGGCACCAGGTGGGAGACGTCGCCGCCCCAGGCCGCGACCTCCTTGACGAGCGAGGAGGACAGGAAGCTGTAGGTGGGGTTGGTGGGGACGAAGAGGGTCTCCACGCCCGAGAGGCCGTTGTTCATCTGGGCCATCTGCAGCTCGTAGTCGAAGTCGCTGACCGCGCGCAGACCCTTGACGATGGCGGGGATGTCGCGCTGCTTGCAGAAGTCGACGAGGAGGCCGTGGAAGGCCTCGACCCGGACGTTGCCGTACTCGGCGGTGACGGTGCGGATCAGGTCGATCCGCTCCTCGATCTCGAACAGGCCCTTCTTGGACTTGTTGATCATCACCGCGACGTAGACCTCGTCGTACAGCCGGGAGGCCCGGGCGATGATGTCGAGGTGTCCGTTGGTGATCGGGTCGAAGGACCCGGGACATACGGCGCGGCGCACTGGTGATTCCTCGCTCTCCGGTCCGGTCATCGTGCGTCTTCGCACGTAGAGGCGGCGCGACCGTACCAAAACGTTCCCTCGCCGTACCGACGGGCCCGGATGGCCTCGAAACCCGGCGGGAAGGCGAATTCTCCGCCTCTGGTGCTGCGCTCCACGGTGACGAGGGCGTCGGCGGCGAGCCACCCCTGGGAGCGGAGTGTGAGCAGGATCTCCCGAAGATCGCCGTCGGAGACGGCGTAGGGCGGGTCGAGGAAGACGAGGTCGTACGGCTGCTCCGGCGGCGCGGCGCGGACGATCTGTTCCGCTTTGCCGGACCTCACTTCGGCGCCCGGGAGGCCGAGCGCCTTCACGTTTTCCCGGACGGTGCGCACCGCGCGGGCGTCGGCCTCGACGAGCAGGACGTGTCCGGCGCCGCGGGACAGGGCCTCCAGGCCGACGGCGCCGGAGCCCGCGTAGAGGTCGAGGACGCGTTCGCCGTCGAGGGGACCGCCGAGCAGCGACTGCCAGGTGGAGAAGAGCCCTTCGCGCGCCCGGTCGGAGGTGGGGCGGGTGCCCTGCCCCGGCGGGACGGCCAGGCGGCGTCCGCCGGCGGTGCCGGCGATCACGCGGGTCATGTCCTCGGTCCTTGTCCGTGAGTACGGGTCGGTGTGTACGGGCCGGTGGCCGCGTCCCAGTCTGTCAGCCCTTCTCCAGGTACTGCTCACGCTCCTCGTCCAGCAGGGCGTCCAGTGCCGTGCGCAGGGCGGGCAGGCGCTCCAGGTCCGGGTCGGCGGCGACGATCCGGCTGGCCTCCACGCGGGCCTCGGCGATGACCTCCTCGTCGTCGATGACGGCGAGCATGCGCAGGCTGGACCGGGTGCCGGACTGGGCCTGGCCCAGCACGTCGCCCTCGCGGCGCTGTTCGAGGTCGATGCGGGAGAGCTCGAAGCCGTCGAGGGTGGACGCGACGGCGTTCAGCCGCTGGCGGGCGGCGCTCGCCTCGGGCATCTCGCTGACCAGCAGGCACAGTCCGGGGGCCGAGCCGCGGCCGACGCGGCCGCGCAGCTGGTGCAGCTGGGAGACGCCGAAGCGGTCGGCGTCCATGATCACCATCACGGTGGCGTTCGGGACGTTGACGCCGACCTCGATGACGGTGGTGGCCACCAGGACGTCCACCTCGCCGGCGGCGAACCGGCGCATCACGGCGTCCTTGTCGTCGGGCTGCATCCTGCCGTGCAGGACCTCGACGCGCAGTCCGGCCAGCGGGCCCCGCGCGAGCTGCTCGGCGGTGTCCAGGACGGCGAGCGGGGGCCGCTTCTCCGCCTCGTCCTCGGGGGACTTCTTCTTCGCCTTGGCCCCGTCCTCCTCGTCGCCGATGCGCGGGCAGACCACGTACGCCTGGTGGCCCTTGTCCACCTCCTCGCGCACGCGCTCCCAGGCGCGGGCGAGGAAGTGCGGCTTGTCGGCGGCCGGGACGACATGGCTGGCGATGGGCGAACGGCCGGCCGGGAGCTGGTCCAGGACGGAGGTCTCCAGGTCGCCGAAGACGGTCATGGCGACCGTGCGCGGGATGGGCGTGGCCGTCATGACGAGGAGGTGCGGAGGCTGCTTGCCCTTGCCGCGCAGGGCGTCGCGCTGCTCGACGCCGAAGCGGTGCTGCTCGTCCACGACGACCAGGCCGAGGTCGTGGAACTGCACCTTGTCCTCGATGAGCGCGTGCGTGCCGATGACGACGCCGGCCTCGCCGGTGGCCAGGTCGAGCAGGGCCTTGCGGCGGGCCGCGGCGCCCATGGAGCCGGTGAGGAGGACCACCTTGGTGGCGTTCTCCGCGCCGCCGAGCATGCCCCCCTCCGCCAGCTCGCCCATCATCTCCGTGACCGAACGGTGGTGCTGCTGGGCGAGGACCTCGGTGGGCGCGAGCATCGCCGCCTGGCCGCCCGCGTCGACGACGGCGAGCATGGCGCGCAGGGCGACCAGGGTCTTGCCCGAACCGACCTCGCCCTGGAGCAGGCGGTGCATGGGGTGGTCGGTGGCGAGGTCGGCGAAGATCTCCTCGGAGACCTTGCGCTGGCCCTCGGTGAGCGTGAAGGGGAGCCGGTCGTCGAAGGCGGCGAGGACACCGTCGGGCCGGGGGCGGCGGGGCACGGCCGGGAGCTGGGCGTCCGCGTGCCGACGGCGGGCGAGGGCGACCTGGAGGACGAACGCCTCGTCCCACTTGAGGCGGGCGCGGGCCTCCTCGATGTCCGCCTTGGTGTGCGGGCGGTGGATCTTCAGCAGCGCCTCGGACAGCGTGACCAGGCCGCGGCCCTCGCGCAGCGACTCGGGCAGCGGGTCGGCGGCCTCCTGGGCGCTGGGCAGCACCGTCTGCAGCGCCTTGCCGATCTTCCAGGACTCCAGCTTGGCGGTGGCCGGGTAGATCGGGATGAGCGCGCCCGCCCAGGTCTCCACCGTCTCCTCGGCGTCCCCGCGCAGCAACTCGTAGGCGGGGTGGGCGAGTTGGAGGCGGCGGTTGAAGACGGAGACCTTGCCGGCGAACATCGCGCGGGTGCCCGGCAGGAGTTCCTTGTGCGGCTTGTGGACGCCGGCGCCGAAGAAGACGAGCTGCAGCCGGCCGCTGCCGTCGGTGATCGTCACCTCCAGGCGCTGGCCCTTGCCGCGCGGGGCGCGGCTGGAGGCGAAGGTGTGCAGCCGGGCGTCGGCGACCTGCGCGACCACGGTGACGTGCTCGTCCATCGGCAGGTCGGCGAGGTGGGTGAGCTGGCCGCGCTCCTCGTACCGGCGCGGGTAGTGGTGCAGCAGGTCGCCGACGGTGTGCAGGCCGAGGTGCTCGGCCATCACCTTCGCGGTGGCGGGGCCGAGCACTTTCTTCAGTGGTTCGTCCAGTGCGGGCACGGGATCCATTGGACACCACCTCACTGACAGAGCGGGGACGGCGGGCCGCCTCACCCGTCCGCGCCGGGCGGCGGCGGCCGGGTCACTCGACGCCGATGAGCAGGACGGAGCCCTGCCGGCCGCCGTCGTAGACGACCGTGTCGACGGCCAGGTAGCCCTCGCGGACCCGGGCCTCCAGGCGTTCGGCGACGGACTCCGGGGCGCCGTCGCCGACGACCAGGGTCACCAGTTCCCCGCCGGCCGCGAGCATGCGGTCCAGGACGGCCAGCGCGGTCTCGGTGAGGTCCTGGCCGATGACCGCCACGTCGCCGTCGACCAGACCGAGGACGTCGCCGGCCTGGCAGATGCCCGCCATGGTCCAGGACTGCCGCTCGGCGACGGTGACCTCGGCGTAGCGGGTCGCGCCGGCGGCGGAGGTCATCGCCACCACGTCCTCGTCGAACCGGCGCTCCGGCTCGTGCACCGCGAGCGCCGCGATGCCCTGCACGGCGGACCGGGTGGGGATGAGCGCCACCCGGACGCCCTCCGCCCGCACCTGCTCGGCGGCCGCGGCGGCGGTGTGCCGCAGCTCGGCGTCGTTGGGCAGCAGCACCACCTCGCGCGCGTGGGCGCGCCGTACGGCCTGGACGAGCTCGCCGCTCGCGGGCGGCTCCCCGGGCCGGGCGAGCACGGCCGTGGCGCCGGCCTCCGCGTACAGCCCCGCCAGGCCCTCGCCGGGCACCACGGCCACCACGGCCCGCTGGACGCGCTCGGCGGGCGTCCGCTCGGCCCCCGCCGCGTGCGCGTCCCCGGCGCCGAAGTGGGTGATCCGGATGCGGTACGGCCGTCCCGCCTCGACGCCCGCCTCCACGGCGGCGCCGGCGTCGTCGACGTGCACATGGACGTTCCACAGGCCGTCACCGCCGACCACGACGAGGGAGTCCCCGAGGGTGTCGAGCCGCTCCCGCAGCCGGGCGACGGCCGTGTCCTCGGCCTCCAGCAGGTAGATCACCTCGAAGGCGGGGCCTTCGGGCCGCGGTACGGCGTCGTCGTCCGCGCAGGGAGCCGAGACCGTGTGCGCGGCCCCGGTGCGGGCGTGCGGGCCGGGCCCGCGTGCCGCCGCGCCCCGGGGGGTCTCCCCGGTGAGCGACTCCACCAGCGCCGCCAGGACGGCCACCAGTCCGCGTCCCCCCGCGTCGACCACGCCCGCCCGGCGCAGGACGTCCAGCCGGTCCGGCGTCTCGGCGAGCGCCGTGCGGGCGCCCTCGTAGGCGGCGCGGGCCACCGCACCGCAGTCGCCGCCGGCGCCCCCGGCCGCGTCGGCGGCGGCCGAGGCGACGGTGAGGACCGTGCCCTCGACGGGGTGCGCCACCGCCTGCCGGGCGGAGTCGGCCGCGTGCCGCAGGGCGAGCCCGAGACCCGTCCCGTCGGCGTGCGCCGGGGCGTCGTCGCCGGCCAGCACCTGGGCCATGCCGCGCAGCAGCTGGGCGAGGATCGTCCCGGAGTTCCCGCGCGCGCCGATCAGGGCGCCGTGCGCCATCGCGCGCACCGCGTCGGCCAGGGTGGGTCCTGGATCCCCGCCGCCGCCCGCCTCGTGACCGGCGAACACCGCCTCCACGGCCGTGGCCGCCGACTCCAGCGTCAGATAGAGATTGGTCCCGGTGTCGCCGTCCGCCACGGGATAGACGTTGATCGCGTCGATCTCCTCGCGGGCCCGCCCGAGCGCGTCGAGCGCGAGACCGCACCAGGCACGCACCGCGAGAGCATCGAACGTCTGCGGCACCTGCGGCACCTGCGCCTCCTCGAGCTGCTGGACGTGGCACGCAGCGTAGACGGTGGGCCCCCTCCTGCCGGAAGAGGGCCGCAGGCGGCCCCGTGAGCTGGCATGCTAGTTTCGTCCTACGGGTGCAGCCGTTGTATGCTGCTCCGGTTGCCCGATCCGATCGGGCGTCTCCCCTGGCAACGCCACTCAGATCCGCCCGGCTCCCCGAGCCCTGGATCTGGATCCCGGCCTGCCGGGATCAACCGTAAGTGCATCTGAAGTCTTTGGAGTGACCCGTGGCTGCCAACTGCGACGTCTGCGGCAAGGGGCCGGGCTTCGGCAACAACATCTCGCACTCGCACCGCCGTACGCCCCGCCGCTGGAACCCGAACATCCAGCGTGTGCGTACCGTGGTCGGCGGGACGCCGAAGCGCGTGAACGCCTGCACCTCGTGCATCAAGGCCGGCAAGGTCTCGCGCTGACGCAATCGCTGAGCGCGCGGCCACAGCCGGTATCGCCGCAACGGGCCGGTCCACCTCAGGGTGGACCGGCTTTTTGCTGTGCCCGGCGGCGGATGTGGGCCTGACGGCCGGGTGACCGAATCCGACCGCTCCAGCACCTCGGCACGCGGCGGGGACTTGGCGGCCTGGTGAACGACGTGCACCCGACCGCTCGCGCGCCCAGCGCACGGCACGGCCTGACGGTCGGGCGAACCGCGGCGCCCCTGAGCGGCAGGCGCGGGGGCGTGGAGAGCCCTTGCGGGCGCGGCACGACGGGGCCCGGGTCGCGGGAGCGACAGGCGACTCCCCCGCCCCGCTAGACTTCCCCGCGTCGCAGCGCCCACCCGTGATCCACCGGACCGATGCCCCCGCCCAGGGCGAAGCCGGATGCCAGCGCCCCGGTGACGTAGGCCTTCGCCGCGCTCACCGCCTCCGGGACCGTGTGCCCCCGGGCGAGGTGGGAGGCGATGGCGGAGGCCAGGGTGCACCCGGTGCCGTGGGTGTGGCGGTTGTCGTGGCGGGGGGCGCGGAGCCAGTGCTCCTCCGTACCGTCCGTGAGGAGGTCGACGGCCTCCTCCGACTCGCCGCCGGCGAGGTGCCCGCCCTTGATCACCACCCAGCGCGGGCCGAACTCCAGCACGGCCGCCGCGGCCCGCCGCATGTCCGGCTCGGAGGCCACGCGCACACCGGTGAGTTGCGCGACCTCGTCCAGGTTCGGGGTGACCACGGTCGCCGCCGGCAGCAGCTTGGTGCGGACGGAGTCCAGCGCCGACGCGGCCAGCAGCGAATCGCCGTGCTTGGAGACGCCCACCGGGTCGACGACCGTCGGCGCGTCCGTGCCCGCCAGCAAGTCGGCGACGGTCCCGACGAGTTCGGCCGAGGACAGCATGCCGGTCTTGACCGCCTGCACGCCGATGTCGTCGACCACGCTGCGGTACTGGGCACGCACCGCCTCCACCGGCAGTTCCCAGGCGCCCTGCACGCCGAGGGAGTTCTGCGCTGTCACCGCGGTGAGCACGCTCATGCCGTGCACGCCGAGCGCCAGCATGGTCTTCAGGTCGGCCTGGATGCCCGCTCCCCCGCCGGAGTCGGAGCCGGCCACCGTCAGCACCCGGGGCGGCGCGCTCATGACTCGATGTCCCCGAAGTGGTCCCAGCCGCCCTGGCTGGTCCAGGGCGCCCCGTCCACCGTCACCTGCGGCAGCGCGGACGGGTTGAGCACCTCCCCGATGACCTTCCAGCGGGCGGGCAGCTTCACGTCCGGCGGGAAGGTGGCCACGATCGCGTGGTCCTCGCCGCCGGTCAGCACCCACTGCATGGGGTCGACGCCGACGGCCTGCCCGATGTCGTTCATCTGCGAGGGGATGTCGATCGCGCCGGAGCGGACGTCGATGCGGACCTTGCTGGCCTCGGCGATGTGCCCGAGGTCGGCGATCAGTCCGTCGCTGACGTCGCACATGGCGGTCGCGCCCAGGCCGGCGGCGGCCGGACCCGCGTGGTACGGCGGCTCGGGGCGCCGGTGCGCCTCGACGAAGGCGCGCGGGGAGCGGAAGCCGCGGGAGAGCACCGCGTGCCCGGCCGCGGACCAGCCGAGCCAGCCGGTCACCGCGACGATGTCGCCGGGCTGCGCCCCGCCCCGCGTGACGGGTTCCTGGTTGCGCAGGTCGCCGAGCGCGGTGATGGACACCGTGATCGTGTCGCCGCGGACGACGTCCCCGCCGACGACCGCCGCGCCGGCCACCTGACACTCGTCACGCAGGCCGTCCATGAGTTCGCTGGGCCAGGTCACCGGCAGTTCGGCGGGCACGACCAGGCCGAGCAGCAGCGCGGTCGGCACGGCGCCCATCGCGGCGATGTCGGCGAGGTTCTGGGCGGCGGCCTTGCGGCCGACGTCGTAGGCCGTGGACCAGTCGCGGCGGAAGTGGCGCCCCTCCACCAGGACGTCGGTGCTGGCCACGACCCGCCGGTCGGGCGCGGAGACCACCGCGGCGTCGTCGCCGGGGCCGACCCGGACCGCCGGGGTGGTGGTGAGACGGGAGGTGAGCTCCCTGATGAGCCCGAACTCCCCGAGCTCACCAACAGTGCCCTTCATTTCCCTTACGCCCCTTCTATCCCTGTCCGTGCCCGGTCGCGGGTCGTCCGAGTCCTCGCTACGGTCGAACCGACCGTCAACATCTCCCGTGCCGGCACCCCGGCGCGGGGGTCCCGGTTCCCGCAGGTCTCCCCGCGACGAGCGGCGACGCGATACCGTGGCGTTCCTTTTCCCCACATGATCCTCGTGGCCGCCCTGGAGGTTCCGTGGTACAGGCGTACATCCTGATCCAGACGGAGGTCGGCAAGGCGTCGACCGTCGCCGATCTGATCGGCAAGATCCCTGGAGTCGTCCAGGCCGAGGACGTGACGGGTCCCTACGACGTCATCGTGCGCGCCCAGGCCGACACCGTCGACGACCTGGGACGCATGGTCGTCGCCAAGGTCCAGCAGGTGGACGGCATCACCCGCACCCTGACCTGCCCGGTGGTGCATCTGTAGCCCCCGTCTACCCTGTCCCGGTGAACTCCTTCCGTCACCGGCACGCCGTTTGCTCCGCCCTCGCGGTGCTGATCACCGTCGCGGGCTGCTCCTCGGCAGACGACAGCGTGTCCGCGGCGGTTCCCAGCCCGGACGCGAAGGTCACCGAGCTGTGTCAGAACCTGGACGAGGTCCTGCCGGCGACGGTGGACGGTGAGAGCCGCGACGACCCCGAACCCGCGTCCGAACTGACCGCGGGCTGGGGCGGCGTGGCGATCATACTGCGGTGCGGTGTCGGGCGGCCGCCGAAGATGACGGATCCCGAGGTGGCCAACGGCCAGGACGCCGACGCGGTGCCCGGCGGCGTCAACGGCGTCGACTGGCTGATGGAGCGGCGGGGCGACGGAGTCCAGCGCTTCACCACCGCCAACCGCGAGGCGTACGTAGAGGTCGAGGTGGCCGACGGGCGGGACAGCACGGGTGTGCTGATCGACCTGGCCCCGGCCGTGAAGAAGGCGATCCCCGAGGGGATCGCCTCCTGACACGCGCGCGGGGTCCGGCTCAGCGCAGTCCGGTGGACCGGCGCAGAGCCGCCTGGATCAGCAGGTCGACGAGGTCCTGGTAGCTCACGCCGGTCGCCTGCCACATCTGCGGGTACATCGAGATGGGTGTGAAGCCGGGCATGGTGTTGATCTCGTTGATCACGAACTCGCCGTCCTCGGTGAGGAAGAAGTCCGCCCGGACCAGGCCTTCGCAGGAGGCCGCGTCGAACGCCTCGACCGCGAGCCGGCGCACCTCGGCCGCCTCCTCGTCGGTCAGCGGCGCCGGCACGACGCCGGGCGTGGAGTCGATGTACTTCGCCTCGAAGTCGTAGTACGCGTGCGCGTCCGGCGGGGGGATCTCGGCGGGCAGCGAGGCACGCGGACCGTCCTCGAACTCCAGCACGCCGCACTCGATCTCGCGTCCGCGCAGCGCCGCCTCGACGAGGATCTTCGGGTCGTGGCGCTGGGCCTCGGCGATGGCGTCGTCCAGGCCGGAGAGGTCGTCGACCTTGGTGATGCCGATGGACGAGCCGGCCCGGGCGGGCTTCACGAACAGCGGCCAGCCGTGCTCACCGGCGAAGTCCACGATCCGCTTGCGGGCGGCGGCCTCGTCCCGCGCCCACTCGCGCGGCCGGATCACCAGGTACGGGCCCACCTTGAGCCCGAAGGAGGTGAACACCCGCTTCATGTACTCCTTGTCCTGGCCGACGGCCGAGGAGAGCACACCCGAGCCCACGTAGGGGATGCCGGAGAGTTCGAGCAGGCCCTGGAGGGTGCCGTCCTCCCCGTAGGGGCCGTGGAGCACCGGGAAGACCACGTCGACCTCACCGAGTGCCTTGGGCACCGATCCCGGCTCGCTGTACACGACTTCGCGGTCCGCAGGGTCGACGGGGAGCACCACCGCGCCCTCCGTGGACTCGGCCAGCTGGTCGACGCTGGGGGTGCGGCGCTCGGTGATCGCCATGCGTTCCGGTTCGTCGGCGGTGAGCGCCCACCGGCCGTCCTGGGTGATGCCGATCGGCAGGACGTCGTACCTGGTCCGGTCGATGGCCTTGAGGACGGCGCCGGCGGTGACCACGGAGATCCCGTGCTCGGAGCTGCGCCCGCCGAACACGACGGCCACACGCGGCTTGCGCGACGGCGAGTCGGGGCTCTGGGGGAGGTTCTCGGTGCTCATATCGCGACGAGCGTACCCGCTGCCGGAGCCGGGATACAGCGCCCGCAACGCCGTGCGTGGGCCGAACGGAGGGGGCCGTCGCTCAGCGTCGCTCGGGCTTGGCGCTGCGCGACATCAGCTCCTTCAGGGCCACCTGAGGGGGCTTGCCCTCGTGCACGATCCCGACGACCGTCTCGGTGAGCGGCATGTCGACGCCGTGCCGGCGGGCCAGGTCCAGCACCGATTCACAGGACTTGACGCCCTCGGCGGTCTGCTTGGTGACCGCGATGGTCTCCTGCAGGGTCAGCCCCTTGCCGAGGTTGGTGCCGAAGGTGTGGTTGCGGGACAGCGGCGAGGAGCAGGTGGCCACCAGGTCGCCCAGGCCCGCGAGTCCGGAGAAGGTCAGCGGGTCGGCGCCCAGCGCGACGCCGAGCCGGGTGGTCTCGGCGAGGCCGCGGGTGATGAGCGAGCCCTTGGTGTTGTCGCCGAGCCCCATGCCGTCCGCGATGCCGACGGCCAGCCCGATGACGTTCTTCACCGCGCCGCCCAGCTCGCAGCCGATGACGTCGGTGTTGGTGTACGGCCGGAAGTACGGGGTGTGGCAGGCGGTCTGGAGCCGCCGGGCGACCTCTTCGTCGGTGCAGGCGACGACGGCGGCGGCCGGCATCCGGGCGGCGATCTCGCGGGCCAGGTTGGGGCCGGTCACCACGGCGATCCGCTCCCGGCCGACCTTGGCGACGTCCTCGATGACCTCGCTCATGCGCATCGCGGAGCCGAGTTCGACGCCCTTCATCAGGGACACCAGCACCGTGCGCGGCGCGAGCAGGTCCCGCCACTGCGCGAGGTTGCCGCGCAGCGTCTGCGAGGGCACGGCGAGGACGGTGAAGTCGGCGGCGCGCGCGGCCTCGGCGGCGTCCGAGGTGGCCCGCAGGCTGTCGGGGAGTTCGACCCCGGGCAGGTAGTCGGGGTTGGTGCGGGTGGAGTTGATCGCCTCGGCGAGTTCGGGGCGGCGTCCCCACAGCACGACGTCGCAGCCCGCGTCGGCGAGGACCATGCCGAAGGCCGTCCCCCACGATCCGGTGCCGAAGACGGCCGCCTTGACCGGCTTGCTCACGTGCCCAGCCCCTCTTCGCGTGCTTCCCGGACGGCGGCGCGCTCGCCGCGGGTGCGGTCCTGCCCGTTGCGCTGCGCGCGCGTCCGGCGGCGCTGCTCCATCCGCTCCACGCGCGGGTCGTAGGGCGTCTCGGGGGCCTTCTCGCCGCGGATCTCCTCCAGCAGGCGGGTCACGGCGGCCATGATCGCCTCGGTGGCCTCCTTGAGGAGTTCCGGCGTCATCTCCCGGTCGTAGAAGCGCGACAGGTCGACCGGCGGGCCGGCCAGCACCCTGCTGGTCTTGCGCGGGAACAGCCGCGGCTTCCTGGCGTACGGCGGGAGCAGTTCGTTGGCGCCCCACTGGGCGACCGGGATCACCGGGCACTTGGTCTGCAGCGCGACGCGCGCGGCGCCGGTCTTGCCGGTCATGGGCCAGCCGTCCGGGTCCCGGGTGAGGGTGCCCTCGGGATAGAAGGCGACGCACTCGCCGCGCTCCACGGCGTCGATGGCGGCGCGGAAGGCGCTCAGCGCGTCCGTGCTCTCGCGGTAGACGGGAATCTGCCCGGTGCCGCGCATCGCGGCGCCGACGAATCCCTTGTTGAAAAGCCCGCTCTTCGCGAGGAATCGCGGAACACGGCCGGTGTTGTACTGGAAGTGCGCGTAGGCCAAAGGATCGATGTGCGAATTGTGGTTCACCGCGGTGATGAATCCACCCTCGGCCGGAATGTTCTCCATTCCGCGCCAGTCCCGCTTGAGCAGTACCACCAGCGGCGGTTTGCAGATCACCGCGGCGAAGCGGTACCAGAAGCCGATTCTGCGGCGCGGCACGAGTACACCTTCCTCTTACGGACGACAGGCCCAGGTCCCGGCCCCCTCAAGGCCGGGCGGGCCGCACAAGTGTCGCCCCGGGCCGCCGGTCTGTCGAGAACACCGTACGCCCGGTCCCGCGGCCGTCGGCCGCCCCGGGGGACAATGGCCGTGACAAGAGAGGGACGCAACACTCGTGCAGTGGACCTTGGTGGTACCCCTGAAGCCCCTGCCGCAGGCCAAGAGCAGGCTGGCGGACACCGCGGACGACGGTCTGCGGCCGGGTCTGGCGCTGGCGTTCGCGCAGGACACGGTGGCCGCCGCGCTCGGCTGTCCGGCGGTGCGGGATGTGGTGGTCGTCACCAACGACGCCCTGGCCGCGCGCGAGCTGGCGGCGCTGGGCGCCGGGACCCTCCCCGACCTTCCGCGGGCCGGGCTCAACGCCGCGCTCGCCCATGCGGCGACGGTGGTGGGCGCCGCCCGCCGCGCGGCCCCGGTGGCGGCGCTGAACGCGGATCTGCCGGCGCTGCGCCCTTCCGAACTGGCCCGGGTGCTGGACGCGGCGGCGGAATTCCCGCGGTCCTTTCTCGCGGATTCCGCGGGACTCGGCACGACTCTTCTCGCCGCGAGCCGCGGCCGTGAACTGCGTCCGCAATTCGGCGTCGGTTCGCGCGCCAGGCACCGGGCGTCCGGCGCGGTGGAGCTCACGCTCGACGCGGTCGACTCCGTGCGCCAGGACGTGGACACCGGAGGGGATCTGCGGGCCGCGCTGGCGCTGGGCGTCGGTCCCCGCACGGCCGCGGCCGCCGCGCGGCTGCCCGCCGGGCAGCAGTAGGCTGCCGCACATGCAGGCCACCGCGTACACCTACGACCCCGACAGCCGCAGCGGTCAGGTGCTGCTGGACGACGGCACCCCGGTCCCCTTCGACGCCGCGGCGTTCGACGCGGGGGGCCTGCGGCTGCTGCGTCCCGGGCAGCGGGTGCGGCTGGAGACGGAGGGCGAGGGTGCGTCCCTGCGGATCACGCTGGTGACGCTGCAGACGTTCTGACGGGCGCCGGCGGCCCCGGACACACCGCGGGCCGGGCTCCCGGGGGAGTCCGGCCCGACACATGAGTACCGCTTGCCCGAAGGGGGAGACGAGGCGTCCGCTACTTCTTGCGGGCGGTGGTCTTCTTCGCGGTGGTCTTGCGCGCGGTCGACTTCTTGGCGGGGGCCTTCGTGGCCGTCGCCTTCTTCGCCGGGGCCTTCTTCGCCGTGGTCTTCTTCGCGGCGGTGCTCTTGGCCGCGGCCGTCGACTTGGCGGGGGCCTTCTTCGCCGTGGTCTTGCTCGCCGTGGTCTTGGCGGTGGCCTTCTTGGCCGTGGTCTTCTTCGCGGCCGTCTTCTTGGCAGTGGCGGCCTTCTTGGCCGTGGTCTTCTTGGCCGCGGCCTTCTTCACCGTCGCCGAAGCGCCGCCGGTGAGGCTGCCCTTGGGGGCCTTCTTCACGGCGACCTCGCCGCCGCGCGGCAGCTTCTTCGAGCCGCTGACCAGGTCTTTGAAGCCCTGGCCGGCGCGGAAGCGCGGGACGGAGGTCTTCTTGACCCGAACCCGCTCGCCCGTCTGCGGGTTGCGGGCGTAGCGGGCGGGGCGGTCGACCTTCTCGAACGAACCGAAGCCGGTGACCGAGACCCGCTCCCCCGCGACGACCGCGCGGACGATGGCGTCCAGTACGTGGTCGACGGCGTCGGCGGCCTGCTGGCGGCCGCCCACCTTGTCGGCAATCGCTTCTACGAGCTGCGCCTTGTTCACGTCTTCCCCTTCGGAGACATCGCCAGAACGAATGTGTTCAAGCTTTTCGCACGTTAGGCAGATATATACCGCAAATCAAACACGAAACGGGCTAATCACCCTTGTGCCGCAACGAACTCGGCTGTCTCGACCGGTTCAGCGTTCCTCGTCGGGGATCCGCCCCTCGTCGAGGTCCGCCATGAACCGCTCCAGACCCCTTGCCGCACCGGCGAGATCATGTTTGGCCGCGGCCGTAATGACCAACAGCTTCCGGGTCAGCGCCATCCGTACGCCCTCCGGGACTTGCAGTGCGCGCACCCTTGAGTGCGCTTCCTTGAGCCGGACCGCGACCGCCGTATAGAGCTGGAGTTGGCCGTCGTGTTCCATGCACAGATTGTGCCATCTGGGGCGAGTTGTCGCCTGCGCAGGGGGCAACTGCCGCGCCGGACGGCCGTCCGCGCACACCCGGGATCCACGGGCACGTGACACGTGTACCCCGACAACCACCTTCTTAACGTGGCAAGTTGGCGGCTCTCAAGACGGCACGCGGAGCCGAACGGGTACGAAGACGCCCGTACCCCCGATCGGTCCGATCGGGGGTACGGGCGGAGTGACGCGGTGGCCGAAAGTCGACCTCTGCCGAAGACTTCGGCGCGAGGGTCAGGCCGTGAGGGTCCGCGGCTTGAAGGACGGGCGCTTCGCCTCGTACGCGGCGATGTCCGCCTCGTTCTGCAGCGTGATGGAGATGTCGTCGAGGCCGTTCAGCAGCCGCCAGCGGGAGTTCTCGTCCAGCTCGAAGGGGGCGTTGACGCCCTCGGCGCGCACCTCGCGGGCCTCGAGGTCGACGGTGATCTCGGCGGTGGGGTCGGCCTCGGTGAGCTCCCACAGGGCGTCGACGATCTTCTGGTCGAGGACGACCGTCAGCAGGCCGTTCTTCAGCGAGTTGCCACGGAAGATGTCGGCGAAGCGGGAGGAGATCACGGCCTTGAAGCCGTAGTTCTGCAGCGCCCAGACGGCGTGCTCACGGGAGGAGCCGGTGCCGAAGTCGGGGCCGGCCACCAGGACCGTGGCGCCCTCGCGCTCGGGCCGGTTGAGCACGAACTCGGGGTCCTTGCGCCAGGCCTCGAAGAGCCCGTCCTCGAACCCGTCCCGCGTGACCTTCTTGAGCCAGTGGGCCGGGATGATCTGGTCGGTGTCGACGTTGCTGCGGCGCAGCGGGACGGCCCGGCCGGTGTGGGTGGTGAATGCTTCCATGGCTGATCAGACTCCAGCGGGCGTGCGGTCGGCGGCGGCGAGGTCGGCCGGGGAGGCCAGGTGGCCGAGGACCGCGGTGGCCGCGGCGACCTGCGGGGACACCAGGTGCGTCCGGCCGCCCTTGCCCTGCCGGCCCTCGAAGTTGCGGTTGGAGGTGGAGGCGGAGCGCTCACCGGGGGCGAGCTGGTCCGGGTTCATGCCCAGGCACATCGAGCAGCCCGCGTGCCGCCACTCGGCGCCGGCCTCCTTGAAGACCACGTCCAGTCCCTCGGAGACGGCCTGCAGACCCACCCGCGCGGAACCGGGGACGACCAGCATCCGTACGCCGTCGGCGACTTTGCGGCCCTTGATGACGTCCGCGGCGGCGCGCAGGTCCTCGATACGGCCGTTGGTGCAGGAACCTACGAAGACGGTGTCCACCTTGATGGAGCTCAGCGGCTGCCCGGCCTCCAACCCCATGTATTCCAGGGCCTTTTCGGCGGCGAGCCGCTCCGAGGCGTCCTCGTACGAGGCGGGGTCGGGGACCGACGCGGAGAGCGGGGCGCCCTGGCCCGGGTTGGTGCCCCAGGTGACGAACGGCGACAGCTCGGATGCCTCGATGACGACCTCGGCGTCGAACTCGGCGTCGTCGTCGGACTTCAGCGTCTTCCAGTAGGCGACGGCCGCGTCCCAGTCCTCGCCCTTCGGGGCGTGCGGACGGCCCTCGAGGTACGCGAACGTCGTCTCGTCGGGGGCGATCATGCCCGCGCGGGCGCCGGCCTCGATCGACATGTTGCAGATGGTCATCCGGGCCTCCATCGAGAGCTTCTCGATGGCCTCGCCGCGGTACTCCAGGACGTAGCCCTGGCCGCCGCCCGTGCCGATCTTCGCGATGATCGCCAGGATCAGGTCCTTGGCGGTGACGCCCTCGGGCAGCTCGCCGTTGACCGTGATCGCCATGGTCTTGGGGCGGGCCATCGGCAGCGTCTGGGTCGCCAGGACGTGCTCGACCTGGGAGGTGCCGATGCCGAAGGCCAGCCCGCCGAAGGCGCCGTGGGTGGAGGTGTGCGAGTCGCCGCACACCACCGTCATGCCGGGCTGGGTCAGGCCGAGCTGCGGGCCGACGACGTGCACGACGCCCTGCTCGACGTCGCCCAGCGGGTGCAGCCGGACGCCGAACTCGGCGCAGTTCTTGCGCAGCGTCTCCAGCTGGACCCGGGAGACCGGGTCGGCGATGGGCTTGTCGATGTCGAGGGTCGGGGTGTTGTGGTCCTCGGTCGCGATGGTGAGGTCGAGACGGCGCACCCGGCGGCCGTTCTTGCGGAGGCCGTCGAAGGCCTGGGGGCTGGTCACCTCGTGCAGCAGGTGCAGATCGATGAAGAGGAGGTCGGGCTCGCCCTCGGCGCGCCGGACGACGTGGTCGTCCCAGACCTTCTCCGCGAGTGTCCTACCCATCGCTTTCCCTCCGGCCGGCACGTTGCCCTCCGGCCCAACTAGAGATCTGTGAGACGGCGCCCGCGCCCCTGACACCGGGCGTCCGCCGTCAGGCCCGGTGGTCCACGGGCCGCGTTGCTTCGTGCTTCAAGAGTGGCGGGTTCCACGAGAAATTGAACTTGCGTTTCACAGAGTGAGACGCAAGTATCGTTGCATGGACAACAGTAGCGGCGTCGGCGTTCTGGACAAGGCAGCACTCGTCCTGAGCGCCCTGGAGTCCGGCCCGGCCACCCTCGCGGGATTGGTCGGTGCCACCGGACTGGCACGACCCACGGCCCACCGCCTCGCGGTGGCGCTGGAGCACCACCGCATGGTGGCGCGTGACATGCAGGGGCGGTTCATCCTCGGCCCGCGCCTGGCCGAACTGGCCGCGGCCGCGGGCGAGGACCGGCTGCTCGCCACGGCGGGCCCGGTGCTGACCCACCTGCGCGACGTGACGGGCGAGAGCGCCCAGCTCTACCGCCGCCAGGGCGACATGCGTATCTGCGTCGCCGCGGCGGAGCGCCTGTCCGGACTGCGGGACACGGTACCGGTGGGCTCCACGCTCACCATGAAGGCGGGTTCGTCGGCGCAGATCCTCATGGCCTGGGAGGAGCCCGAGCGGCTGCACCGCGGTCTGCAGGGCGCCCGTTTCACGGCGACGGCCCTCTCCGGTGTACGGCGGCGCGGCTGGGCCCAGTCGATCGGTGAGCGCGAGCCGGGCGTGGCGTCCGTCTCGGCGCCGGTGCGCGGTCCGTCGAACCGTGTGGTGGCCGCCGTCTCGGTCTCCGGCCCCATCGAGCGTCTGACGCGCCACCCGGGCCGGATGCACGCCCAGGCCGTCATCGACGCCGCCGCCCGCCTCTCCGAGGCGCTCCGGCGCTCCTGAACGTCCCCCGTCCACCGCACCCGCCCCGCGGGAACGGGTCCGCCTCAACGCCGCGGCGAACCCCTCCCCCGCCTCACGCGCCGTCGGCCACCGCCGACGGCGCAGTGCTTTCCGCCGCTTCCGGCCGCGCGGGCCGATCCGGCCGGTACGCGAACCGGTCCTTGGCGACCCACGACGAGCCGAAGGGGCAGGTGGAGGTGGCCGTGGCGTCCGCGGTGCCGTTCGAGCCGGTGCTGCGCGCTGCACCGGCCGGCGCAGGAGGAGGAAGAAGAGTCGGCCCGGCCGTACGGCATCGAGTGACCGACGGCACGAAAGCCCTCCACCGAGGTGGAGGGCTTTCGAAGGTGTACCCCCGACCGGATTCGAACCGGCGCTACCGCCTTGAGAGGGCGGCGTGCTAGGCCGCTACACAACGGGGGCGTGGACCCTGCGTTTCCGCAGGTCCGAGCTGGTCTACCTGGACTCGAACCAAGACTAACTGAACCAGAATCAGTCGTGCTGCCAATTACACCATAGACCAATGATGGTTTAGACCAGTCAGTACCCCCGACCGGATTCGAACCGGCGCTACCGCCTTGAGAGGGCGGCGTGCTAGGCCGCTACACAACGGGGGCCCTAGCGATCCTCACCCGGCCGTAGCCGGATGTTGTCACCGTGTGGTCAGCGGGAGCTACCCTGACTGTCCTCGCGGGAAGGATCTGTACCCCCGACCGGATTCGAACCGGCGCTACTGCCTTGAGAGGGCAGCGTGCTAGGCCGCTACACAACGGGGGCTTGCGGATGTGATCCGCGGGTGCAGATGAGCTCTGCGAGCTGGCCTACCTGGACTCGAACCAAGACTAACTGAACCAGAATCAGTCGTGCTGCCAATTACACCATAGGCCACTGGAACGCAAGCCCCGGAGGGGATCTCGTTCTAGTTCTGCGCATCGGGGCTCCGGCCTTCCGGCCCGCTCCCCGCGGCGCAGGAAGAACATTACCTGAAGGACGACGACGCTCCAAAACGAGTATCGCCACGCAGCAGGGAGGGCAGTTCGTCGAGGGACGCGATGCGGCGCGGACCGGCCGGCGGTTCGAGGGTGGCGTGGGCGCCGGCGCGGTCGATCCACACCGAGAGCAGCCCGGCCTCCGCGGCGCCCCGGCCGTCGATCTCCGGGTGGTCCCCGACGTAGGCGACCTGCTCCGGGGGCAGCGCGAGGGCGTCGCAGGCGGCCAGGAAGGCGCCGGGCTCCGGCTTGGAGACGCCCAGCTCGGCGGCGCACAGGATCGCCTCGAAGCGGTCGTGCACGCCGAGCACCCGCAGCTTGCGGTCCTGCACGTGCAGGCTGGAGTTGGAGAGCACGGCGTGGCGGTGGCTGGCGGCGAGGGCGTCCAGCACGGGGAGCACGTCGGGGAACAGGCTCCAGGCGGACTCGTAGTGGACCAGGTAGCGGTCGAACCACTCGTCCGCCTCGGCGTCGGTCAGCTCACGCCCGAGGAACACCCGGGTGCGGTCGCGGCGCTGGGTCTCGAAGTCGACCTCGCCTGCGGCGAACCGCGCCCACTGCTGGTCGGTGATCTCCCGCCAGCGCGCCAGCGCCTCCTCCACGGAGCCGTACCCCGCGAGCAGTCCCTCGGCGACGAGATGGGCGCGCATGCCCTCACGGTCGGCGGAGGTGTAGTCGAACAGCGTGTCGTCGACGTCCCAGACCACGGCGCGGATGTCCATGCCGCCGACGGTACCGGGACGGGCCGGAGGGCACCGGGGAACGCCGAGGGGCGGCCCCCGGACATCTCCGGGAGCCGCCCCTGCGCGGCGGTTGCGCGGTCAGCCGGCGAGCCTCGCCAGGGCCGCGTCGATCCGAGCCAGGGACTTCTCCTTGCCCAGCACCTCGAGGGACTCGAAGAGCGGCAGGCCGACCGTGCGGCCGGTGACGGCGACACGGACCGGGGCCTGGGCCTTGCCGAGCTTGAGGCCGTGGGCCTCGCCGGCGGCCAGGACGGCCTCCTTCAGCGACTCGGCGGAGGTCCAGTCGGCGGCCGCCAGGTTCTCCCGGGCGGTGCGCAGCAGGGCGTCGGAGCCCTCCTTCATCGCCTTGTTCCAGGACGCCTCGTCGAAGACCGGCTCCGGCAGGAACAGGAAGTCGACGTTGTCGGTGATCTCGGAGAGCACCTTGAGGCGGGTCTGCGCGTGCGGGGCGACGGCCTGCCACTTGGTCTCGTCGAAGGCCTCCGGCGCCCAGGGGGCGTGGGGCGCCTGCAGCCAGGGGCGGCAGCGCTCGGCGAAGTCCTTCACGTCGAGCATGCGGATGTGGTCGGCGTTGATCGCCTCGCACTTCTTGAGGTCGAAGCGCGCCGGGTTGGGGTTGACGTCGGTGACGTCGAAGGCGGCCACCATCTCGTCGATCGAGAAGACGTCCTGGTCGGCGGAGAGCGACCAGCCGAGCAGCGACAGGTAGTTGAGCAGGCCCTCGGGCAGGAAGCCCCGCTCGCGGTAGAGGTTGAGCGAGGACTGCGGGTCGCGCTTGGAGAGCTTCTTGTTGCCCTCGCCCATCACGTACGGCAGGTGGCCGAAGACGGGGATCTCCTTGGCGACGCCCAGCTCGATCAGCGCCTTGTACAGCGCGATCTGGCGCGGGGTGGACGAGAGCAGGTCCTCGCCGCGCAGAACGTGGGTGATCTCCATCAGGGCGTCGTCGACCGGGTTGACCAGCGTGTACAGCGGGGCGCCGTTGGCGCGCACGATGCCGTAGTCCGGCACGTTCTCCGGCAGGTAGGTGATCTCGCCGCGGACCAGGTCGGTGAAGGTGATCGGCTCGTCGGGCATCCGGAAGCGGACGATCGGCTCGCGGCCCTGCGCCTTGTACTCCTCGACCTGGGCGGCGGTGAGCTCGCGGCAGTGGCCGTCGTAGCCGGACGGCCTGCCGGCGGCGCGGGCGGCCTCGCGGCGGGTGTCCAGCTCCTCCTGGGAGCAGTAGCAGTGGTAGGCGTGGCCGCCGTCGAGGAGCTTGCGCGCGACGTCCTGGTAGATGTCCATGCGCTGCGACTGACGGTACGGCGCGTGCGGGCCGCCGACCTCGGGACCCTCGTCCCAGTCGAAGCCCAGCCAGCGCATGGAGTCCAGCAGCTGGTTGTAGGACTCCTCGGAGTCGCGGGCCGCGTCGGTGTCCTCGATGCGGAAGACCAGGGTGCCGCCGTGGTGCTTGGCGAACGCCCAGTTGAACAGGGCGGTGCGGACCAGGCCCACGTGGGGGTTACCGGTGGGCGAGGGGCAGAAACGGACGCGTACGGAGGAGCCGGATGCGCTAGCCACGCTTGACAACCTTGTTGGTGAGAGTGCCGATGCCTTCGATGGTGACGGCGACCTCGTCGCCGACGTGGAGGGGGCCGACCCCAGCCGGGGTGCCCGTGAGGATGACGTCGCCCGGGAGCAGGGTCATGGCCTCGGAGATGTTGACGATCAGGTCCTCGATGGAGTGGATCATCTCGCTGGTGCGGCCGAGCTGACGCTGGCCGCCGTTGACCGTGAGCTGGATCGTCAGGTCCTGCGCGGCGGCGATGTCGAGGTCCGTCTCCACCCAGGGGCCGAGCGGGCAGGAGGTGTCGAAGCCCTTGGCCCGGGCCCACTGCTTCTCGCGCTTCTGGACGTCGCGCGCGGTGACGTCGTTGGCGCAGGTGTAGCCGAAGATCACGTCCTTGACGCGTTCGCGCGGGACCTCGCGGCAGAGCCGGCCGATGACCACGGCGAGCTCGGCCTCGTGGTGCACGTCCTGCGAGAAGGAGGGGTACTGGATCTCGTCGCCGGGGCCGACGACCGAGGTGGCGGGCTTGAAGAAGGCGAAGGGGGCGTCCGGCACCTCGTTGCCCATCTCCTTCACGTGGTCCGCGTAGTTGCGCCCGAAGGCCACCACCTTGTTGGGGAGCACCGGGGGCAGCAGCCTGACCTTGCTCAACGGGACCTTGGTACCGGAGAGCTCGAAGTCCGCGAACGGGATGCCCTTGATGATGTCCAGGACGAGCTCGTCCTGCTTCTCGCCCTCGACCGCGCCGAAGGCGACGTTCCCGTCGATGGAGAATCTGGCGATGCGCACGGGATGCTGGTCCCCTTGACTGAAGCGGCTGGAGTCTGACGCTCCAGGCTAACGCGCAGGGGTCCCGGCCCGGCGCACCGACGAGGGGCGCCCCACCTCGGCCGGTGGGGCGCCCCTCGTCGGTGCGCGGCGCGCGTTGAGCGTTTCGCGGCGGCCGCGCGTATGGACCTGTGTCAGTTCGCGGCGCCTGCCGTGACCGGGATCTCCATGAGGACGGTGCGCTTGGGGTTGGCTGTCTGGGCCGGGAGTTCGACGGTGTGCTCCTGCTGGACCGGCTTCTGCAGATCGTCGGCACCGTCGAGGTGCGCGAGCGTGGTGCGCCGCGGGTTGGCGATCTTGTGGAACATCGTCGTCGTCTTCACTGTTTACTTGACCCTGTCCTGTGCACGGGCGCCCGGAGGTCCAGGAAGAACCCCGGACGGGCGCGGGTTGTCAGTTCTGCCGTCCTTGTAAAGCGTCAGGCTAAACATTCGATTCCCGGCGGCTTGGGGCGGGGAGCGGTGATCTCGGTGTGAGTTTGCTCACGATCTGATTGACATTCCGGGCATCCCGGGCGCGCGCGACGACGACCGGAATCGGACATTGACCCCCTGAAGCGACCATTCCGCTCCTGATCATGCCGACTGGGACACCGCCCCACCCTCGCCGGTCCGGGACGGTATGCCCTAAATGAACAAGATCCCGTTCTACGTCCGGTGATACGCCGGACACGCGGTGTCATGTATGTCACGGGTAAGCCCACGGGCCTTGTTGGAGATCCGGCACTGTGCTGGAATCTCACGGACCGCCGCAGGGATCGAGCCGGCGCACAGGGGGCGCGACCACGCGCCGAGTGGCGGCGAGATGGGGGAACCGGCGCCGGACAATCACGACCACCACGGGGGCGTATTCAGGGCGCCCCTATGACGCCGACACCGTGCCTCTCCGTTCACGCGGAGGGGCGCCTGGTTCAGAGGTTGCGACGCTAGTGCAGGGACGTTTCAAGAGGGATGGCAGCGCTTCGGCGGAGCCGGAGCCGCAGGGCGGGACTGGCCCCAAGGCCGTCAGCTCCTCGCCCCAGCACGCCCAGAGCCAGGGGCCGACCCCGCCCGGCGGCGGTGAGCGCCCCGGCGCGCCGTCCGCACCTCCGGCCACCCCGCCGGCCGCCCCCGCCGGCCCGGTCGGCCCGGGTTCGCGAATAGCCCTGCGCAACTGGCGGATCTCGACCCGTCTGGTGTCGCTGCTCGCGCTGCCGGTGGTCGCGGCCACCTCGCTCGGCGCGCTGCGTATCCAGCAGTCGATGGACGACATCCAGCAGCTCGACAACATGAAGCTGCTGACGGACATGACCAAGCAGGCCACCGAGCTGGCGCACGCGCTCCAGGAGGAGCGCGACCAGTCGGCCGGTCCGCTCGCGCACGGCGGCAAGGGCACGGACTTCTCGGTCAAGGGCTACCGCGAGAAGACCGACCGCGCGATGTCGAACTTCCTCGACAGCTCCGAGGAGATCGACTCGGCGAGCAAGGACGGCAACCTCAAGGGCGTCCGCGACAACCTCGTCCAGCTGGCCGGCGACCTGAGCGAGCTCGCCAAGATCCGCAACACGGCGTTCCAGCAGGAGAACAACTCCACGCAGACCGTCGAGGGCTACCACCGCCTGATCGAGAACCTGATCGACCTCTCGCAGGACATGGCGGAGGCGACCAGCAACCCCGACATGATCCAGCGCACGCGTGCCCTGGCGTCCTTCTCCTCCGCCAAGGAGTACGCGTCGGTCCAGCGCGCCGTCCTGGCCGCGGCCCTGCCCGCCAGCAACACCACCAAGGGCAAGCTCAACGAGAACGACCGGCTCTACGCGCAGTCCGCCCTGGAGAGCCAGAAGTCCGAGCTCCGCGCCTTCAAGAGCATCTACGGCGAGGACCCCGCCGCCGAGCTGCTGCTGCCCATCGAAGAGGGCAACACCACGATCAAGGCGACCGACGAGTACGCCGGCCGCGCGCTGGCCTCCGAGTTCGGTCTGCAGTCGGTGGGCGCGCGCTCCTACCGTGACTGGCTGGACGACAGCTCCACCAAGATCCAGCAGATGAAGAACATCGAGCTCTCGCTGCTCGAGGAGATGGAACAGAAGGCCCGTGAGCTGCGCAGCGCCACCGAGCGCGACGCGATCATCTCCGGTGCGCTGATCCTCCTCGTGCTCGGTGTGTCCCTTGTCGGCGCCTTCGTCGTGGCCCGGTCCATGATCCGGTCGCTGCGCCGCCTGGAGGAGACCGCGACCAAGGTCGCCCAGGAGCGCCTGCCCGACCTGGTCAAGCAGCTCTCCGAGTCGGACCCGCAGGACGTCGACACCACCGTCGAGTCGGTCGGTGTGCACTCCCGGGACGAGATCGGCCGTGTGGCCGCGGCGTTCGACGACGTGCACCGCGAGGCGGTCCGTCTCGCCGCCGAGCAGGCTCTGCTGCGGGGCAACGTCAACGCGATGTTCACCAACCTCTCGCGCCGCTCCCAGGGTCTGATCCAGCGCCAGCTGTCGCTCATCTCCGAGCTCGAGTCCCGCGAGGCCGACCCGGACCAGCTGTCCTCGCTGTTCAAGCTGGACCACCTCGCGACCCGCATGCGCCGTAACGGTGAGAACCTCCTCGTTCTCGCGGGTGAGGAGCCCGGCCGCCGGTGGACCCGCCCGGTCCCCCTGGTCGACGTGCTCCGTGCCGCCGCCTCCGAGGTGGAGCAGTACGAGCGCATCGAGCTGGCCGCCGTGCCGACCACCGAGGTGGCCGGCCGCGTGGTCAACGACCTCGTGCACCTGCTCGCCGAGCTGCTGGAGAACGCGACCTCGTTCTCCTCCCCGCAGACCAAGGTCAAGGTCACCGGTCACGCCCTGCCCGACGGCCGGGTCCTGATCGAGATCCACGACACCGGTATCGGTCTGTCCCCCGAGGACCTCGCGGCGATCAACGAGCGGCTCGCCTCGCCGCCCACCGTGGACGTCTCCGTCTCCCGCCGCATGGGTCTCTTCGTGGTCGGCCGTCTGTCGCAGCGCCACGGCATCCGCATCCAGCTGCGCCCGTCCGACTCCGGCGGTACGACCGCGCTGGTCATGCTGCCCGTCGACGTCGCCCAGGGCGGCAAGAAGCCGCAGGGCAAGCCCGGTCAGCCGGGTGGCGCGGGCGGTCCGGCCGCAGCGCAGGCCGCCGCGGGCGCCGCCGCCGCGCGGCGCTCCGCCGGGGCCGGCCAGTCCGGCGGCGGTCCGCTCGGCGCGGGTGCGCCCGGCGGGCGCCTCGGGGCCGGCCAGGGCCCGCGGGCCGCGCTGCCCGGGCGGGACGGCTCGGGCCGTCCCGGCGGCCGGGGACCGCAGGGACCGTCGGCGGGCAACCAGACTCCTTCGCTCTTCGACCAGGGCGCTCCTTCCGCTCCCCCGCAGGGCCGTCCCGCGCCGGCGGGCGCCGGCTTCGGACAGCAGCAGGGCCCGAACGCCCCGCAGGCCGCGCCCGGCAACCAGGGCCAGGTGCCGCCGCAGCGGGGCAACGGCCCCGAGCGCGGACGCCGTCCCCAGCTCCCCCCGCGCGGCGGCGACCGTCCGGAACTGCCGGGCGGCGACCAGCAGCAGCGCACGCCGAGCTGGAGCGACGACAACGCCCGGCCGCCGGCGCCGCGCCCCTCGATGGACGCCCCGCGCGGCCACGACGAGCCGGACGTCTCCCGCACCGCCGCGATGCCGCGCTTCGACGACCGTCAGGGTCCCGGCGCCACGGCGGAGATCCCCCGGTTCGACGAACAGCAGCAGGCGCCCGGCCAGGACACCGGCCAGTACGGCCGTCCCGGCGCTCCGGCCACGGGCCAGTTCGTCCGCGGTGACATCTTCGGCGCCCCGCAGGGCGGCCGTCCCGGCGCGCAGAACCCGGCCCACACGGGCCAGTTCCCCTCCGCGCAGGGCTACGACAACGGCACCGGCCAGTACCCGGTCCCGGGCCAGGACAACGGCACCGGCCAGTACGCGGCCCCGGGCCAGGACAACGGCACCGGCCAGTACGCACTGCCCGGCCGCCCGGGCTCCGACCCGGCGAACACGGGCCAGTTCGAGCGTCCGCGGGTGAACGGCACGCACGGCTCCGGCCCCGTCCCCCCGCGTCCGCAGGCGGTCCCGCAGCAGCAGGAGCAGCGCCAGCCGTCCGACCAGTGGGCGCTGCCCCCGGCCTCCGGCCCGGGCGACGGCCGTACGCCGCTGTACGACACGCTGGAGACCAACTGGTTCCGCGGTGGCCAGGGCGGTGCGCAGGAGCAGGGCAACGGCTCCGCGCCGGCCGCCCCGCAGCAGCCGCAGCAGCAGTCCCCGCAACCGCAGAGCCCGACCGGCTCGCAGCGGTCCAACGCCGCCTGGCGCAGCTCGCCCAACGACGAGCTCGTCAAGCAGGCCGAACGCGTCCGCAAGCCGGCCGCGGGCGGCGTCACCACCTCCGGCCTGCCGCGCCGGGTGCCCAAGGCGAACCTCGTCCCGGGCACGGCTCAGCAGCAGAACCACCAGAGCGGTCCTCAGGTTTCGCGCGCCCCCGATGACGTGCGCGGCCGGCTGACCAATCTCCGTCGGGGTATCGCACAGGGTCGTCAGGCCGGGTCCGCACAGACCGGCAGCTTCCCGCGGCCCACTCACCAGCAGGAGCGTTAGTTGAGCCCGATGAGCCAGGCGGCACAGAACCTCAACTGGTTGATCACCAACTTCGTGGACAACACCCCAGGTGTGTCCCACACCGTCGTCGTGTCCGCCGACGGTCTCCTCCTGGCGCTCTCCGAGGGCTTCCCGCGCGACCGCGCGGACCAGCTCGCGGCCGTCGCCTCGGGGCTGACCTCCCTGACGGCCGGCGCCTCTCGGATCTTCGAGGGCGGCAACGTCGCTCAGACGGTCGTGGAGATGGAACGTGGGTTCCTCTTCCTCATGTCCGTCTCCGACGGCTCGTCCCTCGCCGTGCTCGCGCACCCCGAGTGCGACATCGGCCTCGTCGGCTACGAGATGGCGCTCCTGGTCGACCGCGCGGGGGCGGTCCTCACCCCGGACCTGCGCGCCGAGCTACAGGGAAGTCTGCTCCACTGAACGGCCCCGGCACCACCCGTCTCACCAAATCACCGTCCGGCCGCCACAATTCCCCCCACCGGCCCCATCAAACAGCTTGACTGACCGCTTGCTGTCCCGCCCGGAGGATTCATGACCCCGCCCACCGCCTCTCATGATCCGTACGCGGAGCCGTACGAGGACGAGGGCGACCAGCCGCTGGTTCGTCCGTACGCGATGACCGGCGGCCGGACCAGGCCGCGTTATCAGCTGGCCATCGAGGCACTGATCAGTACGACGGCCGACCCGGCAGCGCTCATGGGGCTCCTTCCCGAGCACCAGCGCATCTGCCACCTGTGCCGAGAGGTGAAGTCGGTCGCCGAGGTCTCGGCACTGCTCAACATGCCGCTGGGCGTCGCCCGGATCCTGGTGGCGGACCTGGCGGAGGCGGGACTCGTCGCCGTGCACCAGCCGGGCGGCGACGAGGCGACAGGCGCCCCGGACGTGACACTGCTCGAAAGGGTGCTCAGTGGACTTCGCAAGCTCTAGCGGCGGGACGGTCTCCGAGAGCCGTGCGACCACCTCGGCGAAGATCGTGGTGGCGGGTGGCTTCGGCGTGGGCAAGACCACGTTCGTCGGGGC
>BNBX01000013.1:163385-170393 GCA_014656175.1 Streptomyces werraensis | reverse complement strand
AGGACGCCGCCGAACAATTCTTGGGAGAGCCCCCGTGCCATTCGGCACGGGGGCTTTCTGCGTTTATGGTCGGTTCATGCGCTATGACCTGGTGATTTTCGACAACGACGGCGTCCTCGTCGACAGCGAGCCTATTTCCAACCGACACCTCGCCGCCTACCTCACCGAGCTCGGGCACTCCACCACCTACGAGGACTCCATCCGCGACTACATGGGGTCGGCCATGCACCGGGTGCACGACCTCATCGAGGCCCGGACCGGGCAGCGGCTGCCGGCCGACTTCGACGACGTCTTCCACGCCCGTGTCTTCGCCGCGTTCGAGCGGGAGTTGAAGCCCGTGCCCGGGATCGCCGACGTGCTGGAGAAGCTGACGGCGGACGGGGTGCCGTACTGCGTGGCGTCGTCCGGGAGCCATGAGCGGATCCGCGTCGGGCACCGGGCGGCCGGGCTGGACCGGTTCTTCGACGACGGGCGGCTCTTCAGCTCGCAGGACGTCGGCCGCGGGAAGCCCGCCCCCGACCTGTTCCTGTACGCGGCCGAGCGGATGGGCACGGCACCCGAGCGGTGCGTGGTCGTCGAGGACAGCCCGCTCGGCGTCCAGGCGGCCGTCGCGGCCGGGATGGACGTCTACGGGTTCACCGCGATGACGCCCGCGGAGAAGCTGAACGCCGCCACCCGACTCTTCGGCGACATGCGGGAGTTGCTGCCCCTGCTCGCGGCCGGCGACCGCCCCGAGAACTGAGCACGATTCATCTTTGACCGGATCTACCCACCGGTACCCCCGAGCCCTACGCTCGCCGCCATGACTGATGTGCTGCGGCGCGGCAGGGCCTCGTTGGCGTTCAGCTTCCTGACGCAGGGTGTCGCCTTCGCTCTGCTCGTGACGCGCATCCCGGCCATCCAGAACCGGTACGGGGTCTCCGACGGGATGCTGCCCGTCTTCCTCGCCGCCGTGCCCATCCTGGCCGGCATCGGCAGTGTCTCCACGGAGCGGCTGGTGCGACGGGTGCCGCCGAGCCGGGTTCTGCGGTGGTCCCAGCCGGTCGTGCTGCTCGCGTTGCTGGGCGTCGGGGCCGGGCGGCAGATGGCCGTGCTGGCTCTGGCGCTGGCGGCGTTCGGGCTGGCCGTGGGCGCGCTGGACGCCTCGATGAACATGCTCGGGGTGAGTCTGCAGCGGGCGTACGGGCGCAGCATCATGCTGAGCTTCCACGCGGCGTACAGCCTGGGCGGGATCGTCGGGGCGTCGCTCGCCTGGGTGGGGGCGCACTACGGGCCGCCGTTGTGGGTGTCGTACCTGCCGGTGGTGCTCGTGCTGCTGCCGGCGGCGCTGGTGGGCAGCCGATGGTACGTCGACGGGGAGGCCCAGGCGCCCGCGGAGAAGGGCGGCGAGGCCGGCGCGGGCGGTGGGCTGAAGTGGCTGCTGCCGCTGTGCCTGGTGATGACGGTGGCGTACATCGGGGACTCGACGGTCTCCAACTGGAGCGCGAAGTACCTCCAGGACGTGCTGGGCGGTTCCGAGCAGATGGCGACCGTGCCGTACAACGTCTACATGGTCACCACGCTGCTGGGGCGCACCGTCGGGGACATCGGGGTGCGGCGGTTCGGGGCCGTCGCGATGGTACGGGCGGGGGCGCTGGTGGCGGCGGCCGGGTTCGCCGTGGTGGCCGGGGCGCCCGGGGCGTGGGTGGGGATGCTCGGGTTCACGCTGCTGGGGCTCGGGCTGTGCGTCCTGGTGCCGCAGACGTTCGCGGCGGCGGGGCGGCGGGCGTACGGGACGGGGCGGCCGGGGGCGTCGGACGCGGCCGTGGCGCGGCTGAACGTCTTCAACTATGTGGGCTTCCTGGTCGGTTCGCCGCTGGTGGGTGCGCTGGGGGATGCCTGGAGCTACCGCGGGGCGATGCTGGTGCCGATGGTGTTGGTGCTGGTGACGCTTGTGCACGCCCGTTCGTTCGCGCCGGGCGCCGACCGATACGGTGGCGGGCATGAGCGGCCGCGCACAGCTGATGTGGGACGAAGCAGTAACGGGCTACGACTTCGGCCGGGACCATCCGATGGACCCGGTCCGGCTGGCGCTGACCCGCAGCCTGGTCACCGCCCTCGGCCTGGACCGTGACGTGAACGTGGTCGCGGCGAAGGCGGCGGGGGAGTCGACGCTGCGGCTCGTGCACCGGGAGGACTACATCGACGCGGTGCGGGCCGCGTCGGCCGATCCGGGGTCGGCGGACCAGGCGTACGGGCTGGGAACCCTCGACGATCCGGCGTTCGCGGGGATGCACGAGGTGTCGGCGCTGATCGCGGGACAGTCGGTGGGCGCGGCCGAGGCCGTGTGGCGGGGCGACGCGCTGCACGCGGTGAACTTCGCGGGCGGGCTGCACCACGCGATGCCGGGGGCCGCGTCCGGGTTCTGCGTGTACAACGACGCCGCGCTGGCGATCGCGCGGCTGCTCGAACTGGGTGCGGAGCGGGTGGCGTACATCGACGTCGACGTGCACCACGGGGACGGGGTGCAGGCGGCGTTCTGGGACGACCCGCGGGTGCTGACGATCTCGCTGCACGAGCACCCCCGGACGTTGTTCCCGCAGACCGGGTGGCCGGAGGAGACGGGCGCGTCGAGCGCCGAGGGCAGCGCGGTGAACGTGGCGCTCCCGGCGGGCACCGGCGACGCGGGATGGCTGCGGGCGTTCCACGCGGTGGTGCCGGAGCTGATCGCGGACTTCCGGCCGCAGGTGCTGGTGACGCAGCACGGGGCCGACACGCACTTCGAGGACCCGCTGGCGCACCTGGCGGTGTCGCTGGACGCGCAGCGGGCGGTGCAACTGGCGTGCCACGACCTGGCGCACGAGCACGCCGACGGCCGCTGGGTGGCGCTCGGCGGCGGTGGTTACGCGGTGGTCGAGGTCGTGCCGAGGTCCTGGTCGCACCTGGTGGCCGTGGCGGCCGGGCGGCCCGTGGAACCGACGACGCTCGTGCCCGACGAGTGGCGGCGGCAGGTGTACGCGCGGACCCGGCAGCCGGCTCCGCACCGGATGACGGACGGCCGGTGGCCGGTGCCGTGGGCCGCGTGGGACGAGGGGTACGACCCGGCGGACCGGCTGGACCAGGCGATCCTGGCGACCCGGCGGGCGGTGTTCCCGCTGCGGGGCCTGCTGCCCTGACAGCCGCCCGTTACGCCGACCGTGGGGCGTGGGCCGCGTTCCGGCCCGAAGGCGCGGCCGGGTGGCGCACCATCGCGGGTGTGGTGACCGCCGACCGCCTTCGCGCGCATCTTCTGACGGCCGGGCTCGCCGGGGTGGTGGGCACCACCCGGGAACAGAGTCTGCGCAGCTACCGGCTGTTCGCCGCCCGGGACCCGCGGGTGCTGATCGGGCTCGACCCGGTCGGGGCGTGGGGCGAGCGGGAGGTGCTCGCGCTGATGGCGGACCGGTGCGGGGCGGCGGCGGATCCGGGGCGGACGTCGGGGCCCGAGATCATCGATCCGGAGCGTACGCTGGCCGCCCTGGACGCCTGTGCGGGGCGGCTGGCGGAGGCCGCGCGGCGCCGTGTCCCGGTGCTGCTGGGCACCGGGCACCCGCATCGGCTGCTCGGTTTCTACGCCGCGCTCGCAGACGCCTTGTCGGCGGCGGGATGTGAGATTCTCACCCCGGCGCAGGGTCGCTGTGTCGACATAACGACCCGGTTCGGTCTACGCACGGCCACGCTCGACTACGTCCGGGGGGTCGGGCTGGTCCGGGGCGCGACCGCGCAGCGCCCCGGTTGTGAGCCGGGCGCGCACACGCACTCCCCCCTGCCGGTTCGGGCCGCTCTGGCGGCCGCCGTGGACGCCGGCGGGCCGCTGCCCGGGCTGGTGATCGGAGACCACGGCTGGATCTGCGGGGCAGGTCAGCTGGGGTTCGAGAGCGTCGGGCCGGCGGATGTGAACGACCCGGCGCCGTTCGTGGGGCAGGTCGAGGGGGCGGTCTCGGTGGTCGTTCCGGTTGACGACGGTGTGCGGTCCGATTACTACCTGCCGCTGACCCGCTACGTACTCAATCGAGCGTGTCTGTCACAGTAGGCCGCCGATGGGTGCACCTCTTCCCCACTCGCATCACCCGCCCCTACATTGGGGAGTGAGCACGCAACGACGAAGAGTCACCGGAAGGGGAAGCCGGTGGCCGTCGAGTGCGGAAGGTTCAGGTGTGTCATGGCTGCAGCTGGCGAGAGGCCTCTGAACGAGGTTCAGTTCCTTACCGTGGCGGAAGTCGCCTCGGTGATGCGAGTGTCGAAGATGACCGTGTACCGCCTGGTGCACAGCGGTCATCTGCCCGCGATCCGGGTGGGGCGGTCCTTCCGCGTCCCGGAGCAAGCGGTTCACGAGTACCTCCGCGAGAGCTACGTGGGGGTGGACACGGCCTGACGGCGATCCCGGGAGGGCCTGTACCGGGCACTCATGGGCCTTCCCGGTCACCTCGATTACGACCTCAGCGCTCGGGCGGGTAGGCTGACCCCTCGAAGGTCGTGTGGGCCCATGGCGCCCAAACACCGAGTGATGAGAAGTGAGCGAGGGTAGTCGTGGGCTCTGTTATCAAGAAGCGGCGTAAGCGGATGGCCAAGAAGAAGCACCGCAAGCTGCTCAAGCGCACGCGCGTCCAGCGTCGCAACAAGAAGTAAGCGACAGCGCGAGAGCGTGTCCCAGTGGCCCCCCACCGCGATTCGGTGGGGGGCCACTGCCCGTTGGTGCGCCGTCGCCTTGGTACGTCCGGTGTACGTCCCGGGGATGTTGTCACCTCACGTATCCGCTCGGCATCACAGGGCGACGGCGACCCGGTAGGTTGGCCGTCGGCAGCAGGGTGAGAGGAAGGCGCTGATCTTGGGAAAGGTCGTGCTCGTGACCGGGGTGGCCCGGCAGCTCGGGGGCCGCTTCGTGCGGCGGATCCAGCGGGACCCCGAGGTGGACCGGGTGGTCGCCGTGGACGCGGTGCGGCCCGAGCACCATCTGGGCGGCGCGGACTTCGTCCAGGCGGACATCCGGCAGCCCACCATCGCGCGGGTGTTGGCCGAGTCGGGCGCCGATACGGTCGTCCACCTCGACGTGACGGGCACGCCGCTGGGCGGCGGCGGCCGGGCGTCGCTGAAGGAGACGAACGTCATCGGCACCATGCAGCTGCTGGGCGCTTGCCAGAAGTCGCCGAACATCAAGCGGCTGGTGGTGAAGTCCAGCACCAACGTCTACGGCTCGGCGCCGCGCGACCCGGCGGTGTTCACCGAGTCGACGCCGCCCAAGTCGCTGCCCAGCGGCGGCTTCGCGAAGGACACGGTGGAGGTCGAGGGCTATGTGCGCGGCTTCGCCCGCCGCCGCCCGGACGTCGCCGTGTGCGTGCTGCGGTTCGCCAACATCCTGGGCCCGGCGGCGGACACCCCGCTCGCGTCGTACTTCGCGCTGCCGGTGCTGCCGACGGTGTTCGGCTACGATCCGCGGCTGCAGTTCGTGCACGAGGACGACGTCGTCGAGGTGCTGCGGATCGGTGCGCACGAGCCGCGGCGGGGCACGCTCAACAGCGGGACGTTCAACATCGCCGGGGACGGGGTGCTGCTGCTGTCGCAGTGCTCGCGGCGGCTGGGCCGGCCGACGGTGCCGCTGCTGCTTCCCGCGGTCACCTGGGCGGGGTCGCTGATGCGTACGCTGGGGATGTCGGACTTCTCGCCCGAGCAGATCCGGCTGCTGACGCACGGGCGGGTGGTGGCGACGGACCAGATGCGCGAGACGCTGGGTTTCACCCCCAAGTACTCGACTGCCGAAACGTTTGCGGACTTCGTGCGCAGCCGCGGTCCGGGGCTGTTGCCGCCGGAGACCGTCGCGAGGGCCGTCGACCGGATCGCCGCGCTGCCCGTGCCGGGCAGCGGCCATGTGCCGGCGCACGGCGCCGACTGAGGAGCGCAGCAACGATGGCGGACGCCAAGGTCATTCCGTTCGACGACGACCACCGCTCCCGCGGGAGTGCCGCGTCGCGCCGCCGTGGTGCGGCCGGCCGGCGCCAGGGCGGGACGCGGCCGCCCGCCGCGGTGGGGGAGGTCCAGCCCCTGCCGGGGACGGCCGCGGCGCGGGAGGATGATCCCGTGACCGGGGAGGACGAGCGGGCGGTGGGCCGCGAGGGCGGTGACGGCGGCCTGGAGCAGCGCATCGCGAGCGGGCTGGCGTTCCTGCGCCGCCGCCTCACCGGGGACTACGAGGTCGACGACTTCGGCTACGACGAGGAACTCACCGACCAGGTCCTGATGTCGCTGCTGCGCCCGATGTACGAGAAGTACTTCCGGGTCGAGGTGAAGGGCATCGAGAACATCCCGTCCGAGGGCGGTGCGCTGATCGTCGCCAACCATTCCGGGACGGTCCCGGTGGACGGGCTGATGATGCAGGTCGCCGTGCACGACCACCATCCGGCCGGGCGTCATCTGCGGCTGCTGGCGGCGGACCTGGTGTTCGTGCTGCCGGTGGTGAACGAGCTGGCGCGGAAGCTGGGGCACACGCTGGCCTGCGCGGAGGACGCCGAGCGGCTGCTGGCGCAGGGCGAGTTGGTCGGGGTGATGCCGGAGGGCTTCAAGGGCATCGGCAAGCCCTTCTCCGAGCGGTACAAGCTGCAGCGGTTCGGGCGGGGCGGGTTCGTGTCGACGGCGCTGCGGCACGGGGTGCCGATCGTGCCGTGCTCGATCGTCGGGGCGGAGGAGATCTATCCGATGATCGGGAACGCGAAGACGCTGGCGCGGCTGCTGGGCTTCCCGTACTTCCCGCTCACGCCGACGTTCCCCTGGCTGGGGCCGCTGGGGGCGATTCCGCTGCCGACGAAGTGGACGATCCAGTTCGGGGAGCCGATTCCCACGGAGGGATATCCGCCGGAGGCGGCGGAGGATCCGATGCTGATGTTCAACCTGACCGACCAGGTCCGGGAGCAGATCCAGCACACGCTCTACAAGCTGCTGGTGCAGCGGCGGTCGGTGTTCTTCTGAGCTTTCCGTGACCCCGTGATGTGCACTGTG
>BNBX01000013.1:0-163369 GCA_014656175.1 Streptomyces werraensis | reverse complement strand
CGCCGGCGAGGGGCGCCCACAGTGCTACTCCCGGTCCTCCGCGTCGATGCCCAGACCCGGGAGCAGCCCGGGTAGGAGAGGTGGGAGCGTGACGTCGGGGGCGGGAGGCCGGGTGGCCGAGCCCGTAGGCGGCGACGTACTGCTCTGGCCGCTCTCCTGGGGTGGGTCGAGGAGGCCGCCGGTGTTGCCGCCGAGCAGGCCGTCCTTCTCGCGCTCGGTGTCGGCGGAGCCGGTCGGTCCCGCGCTGCCCGCCTCGCCCGTGCCGGAGCCGTCCCGCCCGGTGCCGGGGGACGTCGAGGGCTCGGCCGCTGACGGGGCGTCGGAGGCCGGGGCGGAGCCGCCGCGCCGCTTCCCGTCGTCCGCCCCGTCGCTCGGCGACTGCGGCAGCAGGGACTGCAGCGGGGCGACGTCCTCGTCTATGGCGTCGAACACCGACGTGACCTGCTCACTGACGTCACCGAGCTGCACGGGGAGCCGGTCGCGCAGACTGCCCCAGGTGTCGCGGTGGGAGCGGGAGAAGGAAGAGAGCGCCTGCATGGGGCCGAGGGAGTCCGGGTTGCGCTCGTAGGCCTCGCGGAGCAGGCGGTGGCCCTCCGAGGCGTCGTGCCGCATGGCGGACAGGGCGCGGCGGATCTCGTTCAGGGACTCGTGGTCGAGGGAGCCGGCGCGGTCGCGCTCCATCAGCCGGCGGGCCTCGCCGAGCCGGGTGGAGGCGTGGTCGAGGTAGACCCGGCCGCGCTCGTCGTCGCCGTCGGCGAAGGTGAGCTTGACGTCCTCGATGCCGCGCTTGAGTCCGTAGAGGGAGTCACCGGGGAGGGCGTCGGAGCTGGCGGCGGCGACTCCGCCGAGGGCGCCGGCGGCGACGCCGACGGTGAGTCCGCCCGCGGTGAGCCCTTTGGCCAGCCGCGACCGCGGACGCAGTCTGCCCAGTGGGGTCGCCCGGTGGGCGCCCTTGCCACGGCGCGAGCGCTGTTCGGGAACGGCCCGGTCCGTCGCCTCGCCTGCGGCGGTGCCCTCCTGGAGCATGGCCTCGAACGCGGCCACCAGCTGGGCTCGCTGGACGACCTTCACCTCGGGGTCGAGTTCCGGCCGGGGCAGCGCGCGAAGACCTGAGGCCAGCGTGAGCAGCTGGGCCTGTTCGGTCTCGGCGGCGGCCGCGGCCGGTGCCGGTCCTTCGGTTCGCTCGGCCGCCGTGCCCCGGTCGGACTGCTCCTCCAGGGCCTGGGCGAAGGCGTTCGCCCGCCGGTGCGCCGATACGTTCGCGATCACTGGCGGCACCTCCTCTCGTCATGACGGTCGACTCCCCAGGGGGTCTGAGGGTTCCCGTGCCCGGACGACGCCACACGATCGGGTGAGCGGGGCCGGTCAGGGGGTGACCACAGGGAGCCTGTATCCCGCACAACGACGGGCGCGGCACTTGGGTTACGGACACCGGTGGCCCGATTGAGGATTCCAACCGGGTTTCACTCGGCGTGAGTTGAGCGTGGCTCGCTGTGCTCCGTCCGGTGGACGGGCGGGGTCAGCGGGCGTCGTCCGGGAGGAGCCGGGCGAGGGTGCGGACGGCCCGGTACTGGAGGGTCTTGATGGCGCCCTCGTTCTTGCCCATGACGCGGGCCGTCTCGGCGACGGACAGCCCCTGGAGGAATCGGAGCGTGACGCACTCCTGCTGTTGGGGGTTGAGCCGACGTACGGCTTCGAGGAGGGCGGCGTTGGACAGGGACTCGAGAACGGAATCCTCGGGGGAGCGCTCGACCTCGTTGGCGTCGAGCATCTCCCCGGTGGTGACCTCGAGGCGGAAGCGGCTGGACTTGAAGTGGTCGGCGACGAGATTGCGGGCGATGGTCACCAGCCAGGCGCCGAAGTCGCGGCCCTGCCAGGTGAAGGTGCCGATGCGGCGCAGCGCCCGCAGAAAGGTCTCGCTGGTGAGGTCCTCGGCGGTCGCCTTGCCGCCGACGCGGTAGTAGATGTAGCGGTAGACGGTGTCGCTGTACTGGTCGTAGAGCCGTCCGAAGGCCTCCGCCTCGCCGGCCTGGGCGCGCTCCACGAGGTCCATCATCCGGGCGCTGTCGCTGTCGGCGGCGGGACGGCGGGCAGCGGGAGCGCCGGACGGGCGTCCTCGTCTGCCGACCGCGGCCGTGCCCTCGGCGAGGGCGTAGCACGGGCCGGCGGGGACGGCGGCGAATGCGGGGACGGCGTGCGCGGGGGGGACGATTCCGCGCAACATGTCTCGGGCTGTCGCGACTGTCGCGCGCAGCGTAGCCAGGCCCGAGGCGTCAACCCCGACGTGTGGGTACACGGGACTCCCAGAGGCAGAGCTTCCATCACGTGCAGTGCGGGGCCGTTCACCCGTCGTGACGAAGGGGTGGTCCCGGATTGCGTCTGAGGAGAATAACGCTTCGTGCAGGCCCTGCTACACCGAGTTGCTCAAATCATCGATTACGTCGCTTCTGTAACCGATTGACGCATGTTCAGGCATGAAGAGCTGACCGGTTGGTGACCGGAAGCTTTCGAATTCCGGATAAGTCCGGGGCGAGTTGTGGCCGTGTGCAGCCAAGAGGACTGATCGGGCCGGTTGCGGGGTACGGCAGTCGGTTCGGGCGTGTCGTGGCCCGGCCCGGTCACAGCGGGCACGCGCGGGCCGGCCGCGGGGGCGTCAGCGGCGCTTGCGGTGCAGGGCGATGGCGGCGGCCGTGCCCCCGGCCACCGCGCCCACGCCGGCGGCGGCCGGGATGCCGACCTTGGCCGCCTTGCGGCCGGTGCGGTAGTCGCGCAGCCGCCAGTCCATCTGTCGCGCGTGCTTGCGCAGCTTGGAGTCCGGGTTGATCGCGTAGGGGTGGCCCACCAGCGACAGCATCGGGATGTCGTTGTGCGAGTCGCTGTACGCGGCGCACCTGCTGAGGTCGAGTCCTTCGGCCAGGGCCAGGGCGCGGACCGCCTCCGCCTTCGCGGGACCGTGCAGGGGCTCGCCCACGAGTTTGCCCGTGTACACGCCGTCGACCGACTCGGCGACGGTGCCCAGGGCGCCGGTCAGACCGAGGCGGCGGGCGATCACCGTGGCGATCTCCACCGGGGCGGCGGTGACCAGCCACACCCGCTGGCCCGCGTCGAGGTGCGCCTGGGCCAGCGCCCGGGTGCCGGGCCAGATCCGCTCCGCCATGTACTCGTCGTAGATCTCCTCGCCGATGGACTGCAGCTCGGAGACGCGGTGGCCCTGGACGATGGAGAGCGCCGAGTCGCGCGCCTCCTGCATGTGCTCGGGGTCCTCGACGCCGGCCAGCCGGAACCACGCCTGCTGCCAGGCGAACCTGGCCAGTTCGCGGGTGTCGAAGAACTTCCGCTTGTACAGGCCCCGCCCGAAGTGGAACAGGGCGGCGCCCTGCATGACGGTGTTGTCCAGGTCGAAGAACGCGGCGGCCTGTTCGTCACCGGGTACCGGGAACGCGGGTTCGCGTTCGGAAACTTCCTGGGTGGACTTGCGGGCGGCCTCCGCCGAGGCCTCGCCTGCCAACACGCTCCGCGCCGTGGCGGAGCGCCTACGGGGAGTGAGCCATCCTAGAGCGGCCATGGCGTGAGCATAGCCAGTGCGCCCGCCCGTTCCGGCGCCGAGAGGTCGCCACGTCGTGAACTCTGCGTGTCCCGGGCGGTGCGGCGGCCCTGTCCCGCGCGGGACAATGGCCCGCATGAGCCCTCTCTTCCGCCGCGCCGGACCCCCGCGGGACCGGCTCGTGACGCTGATCCGCAAGCCCGGCTGCCATCTGTGCGACGACGCGCAGGTGGTGGTGGAGAAGGTGTGCTCCGAGCTCGGGGTGCCGTGGGAGCGCAAGGACATCACCGAGGACCGGGAGCTGTACGAGAAGTACTGGGAGCAGATCCCGGTGGTGCTCGTCGACGGACGGCAGCACACCTTCTGGCGCGTGGACGAGGACCGTCTCCGCAAGGCCCTGGGTGACTGACCGGCCAGTTCAATCTGGCGGAAATTCGCTTAGGATCGATGGTGTCTTGGTCTCGGGGGCGGGATTCACAGAGGAGAGTGTGCGGTTTTGCCCCCGGAAGTGAAGGAGCGGCGGCGCAGGCGCGCCGGTTCCCCCCGCGTGCGCCGGGGGCGCGTGACCCCGGTCACGTTGGCCGGGCAAATCGGACACAATCTTTGTGCACGCGTTCACAAAGACATAGCCTGCATTCGACGGGGCGGTCCGGGGACGTATGACCGCCTGAAGCCCCGCTCTACCCGCAGGAGCACCGTGGCAACTGGCCGAACTCACCGACCGGCGACCCGTAGCCGAGGGATTCCCGAGGCCACCGTCGCCCGGCTTCCGCTGTACCTCCGCGCCCTGACCGCGCTCTCCGAGCGCTCGGTGCCCACGGTCTCCTCGGAGGAGCTGGCGGCCGCCGCGGGTGTCAACTCCGCGAAGCTGCGCAAGGACTTCTCCTACCTGGGTTCCTACGGCACCCGGGGCGTCGGCTACGACGTCGAGTATCTCGTGTACCAGATCTCCCGTGAACTCGGCCTCACCCAGGACTGGCCGGTTGTGATCGTAGGAATCGGTAACCTCGGCGCCGCCCTCGCCAACTACGGAGGGTTCGCCTCCCGTGGTTTCCGGGTCGCCGCGCTGATCGACGCCGACCCCGCGATGGCCGGAAAGCCCGTCGCCGGCATCCCCGTGCAGCACACCGACGAGCTCGAGGCGATCATCCGGGACAACGGCGTGTCCATCGGTGTCATCGCCACCCCGGCCGGCGCCGCCCAGCAGGTCTGCGACCGGCTCGTCGCCGCCGGCGTCACCTCCATCCTGAACTTCGCGCCGACCGTGCTGACCGTCCCGGACGGCGTCGACGTGCGCAAGGTGGACCTCTCCATCGAGCTGCAGATCCTCGCCTTCCACGAGCAGCGCAAGGCCGGCGAGGAGGCCGCCGCCGAGGTCACCGCCGCGCAGGCCGCCGGCAGCACCAACACCGCCGTCGCCGCCAAGCGCGAGGGCTCCGCCACCGACCAGGGGCCCGACGGGGACGTACCCGCCGTGATGCCGGCATGAGTCTCCTCGTCGTCGGACTGAGCCACCGCAGCGCCCCGGTCAGCGTGCTGGAGCGGGCGTCGCTGAGCGCGGAGGCGCAGACCAAGCTGCTGCAGGACACGGTCGCCGCGGAGCCCGCCTCCGAGGGCGCGGTCCTCGCCACCTGCAACCGCATCGAGCTGTACGCCGACGTGGACAAGTTCCACGCCGGTGTCGCCGAGCTGTCCACGCTGCTCGCCCAGCACAGCGGCGTCGGCCTGGAGGAGCTCACTCCTTATCTTTATGTGCACTACGAGGACCGGGCCGTCCACCACCTGTTCTCGGTGGCCTGCGGACTGGACTCGATGGTCGTGGGCGAGGGACAGATCCTCGGCCAGATCAAGGACTCGCTGGCCCGCGCGCAGGCGACGCACACCGCCGGACGGCTGCTGAACGACCTGTTCCAGCAGGCGCTGCGGGTCGGCAAGCGCGCCCACTCCGAGACCGGCATCGACCGCGCCGGGCAGTCCCTGGTCACCTTCGGCCTGGAGCAGCTCGCGCTCGGCGCCCCCGTGGAGTCCTGGGCCCGTGGCAAGAAGGCCCTCGTCATAGGCGCCGGGTCGATGTCCTCGCTGTCCGCGGCCACGCTCGCGCGCGCCGGGGTCGCCGAGGTCGTGGTCGCGAACCGCACGCCCGACCGCGCCGAGCGGCTGGTGCGGATCCTCACCGAGGGCGGCGACACGGACGTGACGGCCCGCGCGGTCCCGATGACATCGGTGCCGTTCGAGCTGACACGTGCCGATGTGGTCGTTTCCTGCACCGGTGCGACCGGCCTGGTGCTGACCGGCGACATGGTGGCCGCGGGTGTCGAGGGACGCGTCGACGCGACGCCGGTCGTCGACCTGGACGCCGTCGCCGAGGAGGACGCCCGCGAGAGCGCCCCGGTCGCGCAGCCGCCCGCCGAGGACGGCTGCCCGGTGGACCTGCCCACGGTGCGGCCCGGCTTCTCCGTCATGGGGGAGGCGGCCGTCGCCGGGATGGACGCGGCCACGCTGGAGCAGCACGGCGCGTGGGCGGCGGGTTCCGCCGTCGAGCGCCGGGACGCCGCCCGCGGCACCGGACCCGAGGCGGACGCCGAGGTCATCGGCGCGCTCGCCGCGGCCGCGTCCGCGATCGGCCGCATCCCCGAGCGCCGGCGGCCCGAGCCGGTGGACGTGCCGCAGCGCCCCGAGCCCGTGCTCTTCCTGCTGGACCTCGCCATGCCGCGGGACGTCGACGCGGCGGCCCACCGCCTGCCCGGCGTGCGGCTCGTCGACATCGAGTCGCTCGCGGAGGCGTCCGCGGACGCTCCGATGGCTGCCGATGTGGACCAGGTCCGGCGTATCGTCTCCGACGAGGTCGCCGCGTTCGGGGCGGCACAGCGGGCGGCGCACATCACGCCGACCGTCGTCGCCCTGCGGACCATGGCGGCCGACGTGGTGGCCGGAGAGATGGCCCGCCTGGAGGGGCGGCTCCCCGGCCTGGACGACAAGCACCGCGCGGAGATCACCCAGACCGTGCGACGGGTGGTCGACAAGCTGCTGCACGCCCCGACGGTCCGGGTCAAGCAGCTCGCGGCCGAGCCCGGCGGGGCCGGGTACGCGGACGCGCTGCGCACCCTGTTCGACCTCGACCCCGAGACGGTGGCCTCCGTCTCCCGCGCCGAGGAAAGCACCGAGAAGAACGCAGAGAACCGAGGGCCGGGATGACTGAGAAGGCACTGAGGCTGGGGACCAGGCGGAGCAAGCTCGCCATGGCCCAGTCCGGGCAGGTGGCGGATGCCGTGAGCCAGGTGACCGGACGGCCCGTCGAGCTCGTCGAGATCACCACGTACGGCGACGTCTCGCGTGAGCACCTCGCGCAGATCGGCGGCACGGGCGTCTTCGTCGCCGCGCTGCGGGAGGCGCTGGCGCGCGGCGAGGTGGACTTCGCGGTGCACTCCCTGAAGGACCTGCCGACCACCCAGCCCGACGAGCTGGTCGTCGCCGCGATACCGGTCCGTGAGGATCCGCGGGACGTGATCATCGCGCGGGACACGCTGAAGCTCGCCGACCTGCCGCGCGGGGCGCGCATCGGCACCGGTTCGCCGCGCCGCATGGCGCAGCTGAACGCGTACGCGCGCAGCCACGGCATGGACATCGAGACGGTTCCGATCCGGGGCAACGTCGACACCCGCATCGGGTACGTCACCAAGGGCGACCTGGACGCGGTGGTGCTGGCGGCCGCCGGGCTCAACCGGGTCGGCCGCAGCGACGAGGTGACCGACTTCCTGTCGGTCGACACGGTTCTGCCCGCCCCCGGCCAGGGGGCACTGGCGGTCGAGACCACCGCGGACAACGCGGACCTCATCGCCGCGCTCGCCCAGCTCGACGACCCGTTCACGCGGGCCGCCGTGACGGCCGAGCGGTCACTGCTCGCCGCCCTGGAGGCCGGCTGCAGCGCACCCGTGGGGGCGCTCGCCGACCTTCTGGTTGACGGGCAGATTGTCAAGGAAATGCGCCTGCGGGGCGTCGTCGGCACGACCGACGGTTCCACGCTGGTGCAGCTGTCCACCACCGGTCCCGTGCCCGAGACGCACGAGGCGGCGACGGCGCTCGGTCGCGAACTCGCCACCGAGATGCTTGCGCAGGGCGCGGCCGGTCTGATGGGGGAGCGAGCACTTTGAGCCCCACCACTCTTCCCGCCCCTCCGGAACAAGGGCACGTCACCTTCCTCGGTGCCGGACCCGGGGATCCGGGACTGCTGACCCTGCGCGCCGTGGAGGCCCTGGCGAACGCGGACGTCCTCGTCGCCGAGCACGACGTGCTCGATGTCGTACGGACGCACGCCAGGCAGGGCGTCGCCGAGGTGCACACGGACGCGGACACGACCGCGTCGTCCACGCCGGGCACGGGCACGCCCCAGCTGACGGTCGTTGACGGCGCGTCAACAACCGCCGGTGTCCCCGTGAATAGGGATGCCGCACATCTTGTCATGGAGGCCGCGCGGGGCGGCAAGCGGGTCGTCCGTGCGGTGTCCGGCGACCCCGGGCTCGACGCGTACGCCGCCGAGGAGATGCTGGCGTGCGCCTCGGCCGGGGTGCCGTTCGAGGTCGTGCCCGGTGTCGCCACCGCGGTCGGCGTGCCCGCGTACGCCGGTGTGCCGCTGCGGGACGCCCAGGGCACCGACGTGCGGTTCGTCGACGCGCGCACGGCGTCCGACCGGTGCTGGACGGAGGTCGGCGCCTCCGACGGCACGGTGGTCGTCTCCACCACGCTGGACTCGGTGGCCGCCGCCGCGGGCGAACTGGTGTCCGCCGGACGTAAGCCCGACACCCCCCTGACGGTGACCGTCGCGGGCACCACGACCCGGCAGCGCACCTGGACGGCGACGCTCGGCACGATCGCGCAGACGCTGAAGCAGGCGAAGGTGCTGCCCTCCCCGGAGGGCGCACGGCCCGTGATAGCCGTGGTCGGTGAGCGTTCCGCCGCCGCCCAGCGGGACCGGCTGGCGTGGTTCGAGTCCAAGCCGCTGTTCGGCTGGAAGGTGCTCGTGCCGCGCACCAAGGAGCAGGCGGCGTCGCTCTCCGACCAACTGCGGTCCTACGGGGCCGTGCCGCACGAGGTGCCGACCATCGCGGTCGAGCCGCCGCGCACCCCGCAGCAGATGGAGCGCGCGGTCAAGGGCCTGGTCACCGGCCGCTACGAGTGGATCGCGTTCACCTCGGTCAACGCGGTCAAGGCGGTCCGCGAGAAGTTCGAGGAGTACGGGCTCGACGCCCGCGCCTTCGCCGGGATCAAGGTCGCGGCGGTGGGCGAGCAGACCGCGAAGGCGCTGATCGCCTTCGGCGTGAAGCCGGACCTGGTGCCGTCGGGTGAGCAGTCGGCTGCCGGTCTGCTGGAGGACTGGCCGCCGTACGACCCGGTCTTCGACCCGATCGACCGTGTCTTCCTGCCGCGCGCCGACATCGCGACCGAGACGCTGGTCGCGGGGCTCATCGAGCTGGGCTGGGAGGTCGACGACGTCACGGCGTACCGCACCGTGCGCGCCTCGCCGCCGCCGGCGGAGACCCGCGAGGCGATCAAGGGCGGCGGCTTCGACGCGGTGCTGTTCACCTCGTCGTCGACGGTCCGGAACCTGGTGGGCATCGCCGGCAAGCCGCACAACGTGACGGTGATCGCGTGCATCGGCCCGGCCACGGCGAAGACGGCCGAGGAGCACGGGCTCCGGGTGGACGTGATGGCTCCCGAGCCGTCGGTCCACAAGCTGGCCGAGGCCCTCGCCGACTTCGGCGCGCGGCGCCGGCTCGCCGCGCTGGAGGCGGGCGACCCGGTCACCCGCCCGAGTGAGCGGCGGCCGGGGGCGCGGAGGCGTCGGTCGACGACGTGAGGTGAGCCGCGGTTTGTGACGGCGGGGCGTGTCCGCGGACACGCCCCGCCGTCGTGCGTCCGGGGCAGCCCCCTACGGCGCGGGTCGTCCTCGACCGGAGGCCGGTCAGCGGCGGCTCGAGGCGTAGGGGAGGAAGGCCGCCCAGGCGGTGGGGGCGAGGGTGAGGCGGGGGCCTTGGGGGGTCTTGGAGTCGCGGACGAGGATGTGGACGGGGGTGGCGGCTACTTCGACGCAGTCGGGGCCCTCGTCCGTGCTGTAGCTGCTCTTCGTCCACACGGTGCGGGTGTCGGCCTTGAGGGTCATGTCTCTCCCAGCACTTTCTCGATGAGGGCCAGTGATTCCCGCGGGCTGAGAGCCTGCGCCCGGATGGCTCCGTAACGCATGTCGAGGAGCTGTACTTCCTTCCGGTCGGTGACCACACGGCTGATGTGCTGTACCTCCAGGTGCCCGACCGTGGTGCCGTCCCTGAGCCTGAGCAGCCGGAACGATCCGGCGAGGCCCGGGTTCTCCTCATGGCTCAGCGGGAGCACCTGAAGATCGACGTGGGGGAACGTGCCGACGGTCAACAGGCGTTCGAGCTGCCCGCGCATCACCATCCTGCCCCCGAGGGGCCGGCGAAGCGTCGACTCGCACTGGACGAAGCTGAACAGAGGACGGGACGTCGTCTCGCCGATGATCTCCTGGCGGGCGACGCGGGCGGACAAGCGCTGTTCGAGTTCGTCCGCGGTGAACGGAGGCCGCCGCGCACTGAAGACGGCGCGGGCGTAGTCCGGCGTCTGCAACAGGCCGTGAATCACGGAGTTGTTATAGGCACCGAGCTCGACAGCTTCGGCCTCCAGCTTCTTCAGGTCGCGCACGGTCTTCGGGTACCTGATCTCCGCGACATCCCTTGCCATCGCGGAGATCTTCCCGCCTGCGCCCAGCGCCGCGTCGACCGCGTCCAGATACTCAGGGCGAGGAATGCGCCGCCCCCGCTCCACCGAGGAGACCAGTTCCTCGCCGTAGCCGATGGCCGCGCCGAACTCGGCCTGCGTGAGGCCGGCCGCCTCCCGCCACAGCTTGAGCTGCCGTACGACCGTGCGCATGACGGCCCCGGCCTCCTCGTCGCCCAGCCACGCTTCCCACCCGCTCATCCCCGCCGCCCTTCTGGTCGCGCGCCCTTGCCAGGATCAACGCGGGGTCGACGGCCCGGGTCACCCAGGTGACTCGGGGTGGTCGGCCGCCCTGGCCCGCGCTGCCGACGGGGCCGACCTTGACCGGGGTGCCGGAGCCGTCCGTGGCGGGGTGACGACCAGGCCCGTGACGCGGGCGCCCGAGCCGCCGGAGTCGTTGACGGGCGCCACCTCGTCCACCGTTTCGCCCGGACGGGCTCTCGTACGCGTCTGTGACGCACGTGACCCGGTGGTGACGCCCTTGAGGTCAGAGGCGCAGGTCGCCGACGAAGGACGGGAAGTCCGGGAACTCCCCGCGGGCCTCCGCCTTGATCGTGCGGGGCTCGCGGCGCGGTGTGGTGGCGTGAAGGGCGGCCAGATCCGGGAGCGCGCCCTCGGGGTGAGGGGTGTCCTCGTCGAGGACCACTGCCTCCCAGGGGCCGATGCCGTCGGCGAGCAGCCACAGGAAGTCGGAGAGGTTGCCGGCGACGACCCCGCACTCGCCCTCGGAGCCGAGGAAGACCACGGGCTGCTCGGTGAGGGGGCGGCCGGGGCGGGCCCGCCAGAGTGCGGCGAGGCCGCCCGAGCCGTCCTGGCCGAAGATGCGGAGGGCGGAACCGTCCGCGTCCGGGTTCCCCGTCCAGTCCCGCACCCAGGCCGTGGTCTCCTCGGCCGGGCAGAACTCCTCGTACGGCTCGAAGTCGATGCCCTTGCCGTCCGCGTAGTCGACGGGAGCGCGGGCCAGGTCGGCCAGGGCGGGCGGGAGACGGCGGTCGTCGCCGGTGGTGTCGGTCATGCGCGGAACCGTAGTCGCCCGCACCGACACCCATCACCGGCGCGGTGACCCGGGCGCGGCCTTCAGGGCGCGGGTGCGGTCGACGTACGGGCGGGAGGCGACCGTCACGCACACCGACACCGCCGCCAGCGCCGTGATCGTCACCGTCGGGGAGAGGACCTGCGCCGTCGCTCCCGCGATCGCCGCGCCGATGCCCTGCCAGGTCATGCGGCCCGCCGACTCGACGCCCTGCACCTGACCGCGCACCTGCTCGGGTGTGAGGGCGAGGAGCCGTTCCTGGAGGGGGAGCGTGGCCGCGAAGCCCGCGCTCGCCACGAACACCGCGACCGCCGCCACGGCCGTCGGCGGGTGCAGTGCGAAGAGGAGGTACGGGGCGGCGAGCAGCAGGCGCAGGGGGAACGCGCAGCGGCGTCGCCATGCGGCGGTCAGCAGGCGGCCGACGGTCAGGTCGCCCAGGAGCATGCCGCCCGATGCGGCGGCCAGCAGGACACCCGCGTTCTCCCCGGCGTACGGGATGAACAGGGCCTCGCAGCCCACGATCAGGCCGTTGGGCACCCACAGGTTGAGGAGCAGGGCGCGCGGGCCGCCACGGGAGAGAAGGGCCGCGTTGGCCGTCCATGTCTCGCGCAGGCCGGGGCGGCGAGGCGGGCGGACGGAGCGTTCCCGTACGGTCGCCGCCGTCACGGCGAGAGCGGCCGCCGTCAGTGCCCCTGCCGCGAGGAACAGGCCCTGCGGGGTGAGGTGGGGCAGCAGCACCGCGCCGAGCGTGAAACCGAGGACGGAGGTGCCGCCCGCGGTGATGTTCATCAGCGAGCGGGCCGGGACGTAGGCGGAGGCGGGCACCACCTCGGCGAGCAGGCCCATGCGCGTCCCGGTGTTGAGGGACTGGAAGAAGCCGAGCAGCAGGAGCAGGGCGAAGCGGGTGGCGAGCGGCATGCCGGGGACCGCCTGCGCGCAGGCTCCCGCGAGGGCGACGCACTGGAGCGCGACCAGGGTGCGGCGCGGACGGCTGCCGTCCGCGACCGACATCAGCGTGGTCGCGCCCAGCACGGTCGCGAAGGTCGCGCCGTACATGCTCACGGCGGTGAGGAACGGGGAGCCGGTCGACCGGTCGACGAGCGTGCCGAGCGCGAAGCCGGAAAGGGTGCTCGCGCCGACGGTGAGCGTGAAACCGGCGTACAGGCCGGCGAACTCGCGGTTGCGGAGCAGGGCTCGGTAACCGGGCCGGGGGTCAGGTGCGTGGGTGTCGTCCGAAGGCATGAAAAAAGCCTTTGTGCTGCCCCGCCGGGGCGCGCCAAAGGCTGACCGAGGGACCATAGCAGGTCCGGCAGCGGCTGCCGGGACCCGTTCTCAGACCAGGCCGGCCGACACCAGACCGCCCGTCGCGGCGACCGTGGCGGCGAGACCGCGCAGGCCCGGGGTGACGGCCCCGCGGCCGCCCCGCGTGGACAGCCGGAGCACGGCGTCGGCGGTGAACGCGGGGAGCAGCACGCCGAACATCGCGACGGTGGCGAGCGCGTCGACGGTCGGTTCGACGGACAGGGTGAGGGCGCCGGCCGCCGTCGCCGCAGCGGCGATCCCGTACAGCGCCGCCGGTACGAGGGTGAGGTCCTCCCGCGGCCGCGGGGCGGGACCGCGTCCCTCGGCGTGGGCCCGGTGGCGTCGCTCGGTGCCGACCCGCGCCGACACCATGACGACCACCTCGGCCGCCAGGACGATCACGGCGATGTGCTCGATCGACACGGCGTTCCCCTGTCCTGCCGTTGCTCCCGCGCCCCTGCGTTCGTGCTCGTGCTCGTACGTTCGACCGTACGCAGCCGTCGGCGGGCGGTGAAGGACTTGAGGGAGTTCAGAGGCTCTTGCCCGGCCCGGGCCGCCGTTTCAGGCCAGGGTGCGCAGCGCCTTGCCCAGCAGGGCCACGCCCTCGGTGAGGGCGCCGGGCGGGTCGGCGGCGTACCCGAGGACCAGACCCGGGCGGCCGGGGAGCTGCCGGTGCCAGGAGAGGGGGTGGCACTTGACGCCCAAGGCCAAGGCAGCGGCCGCCAGTTCGATGTCGGGGACGTCCGGCGTGTACGTCACCGTCAGGTGCAGGCCCGCCGCCGCGCCGTGCACGACCGCGCCCGGGAGATGTTCGCGGACGGCGGCGATCACCGCGTCCCGGCGGCGGACGTGCCGGGCGCGCAGCAGCCGCAGATGCCGCTCCAGTTGCCCCGTCTCCATCAGCCGGGCCAGGACGAGCTGCGGGAGCACCGCGCTGCCCAGGTCGGTGAAGCGTTTCGCGTCGGTCAGCGCCTCCAGGTGCCGCCGGGGCGGGAGCAGCCAGCCGGTGCGCAGGGCGGGGGCGAGCAGTTTGGAGACGCTGCCCATGTAGCAGAGGCGGTCGCTGAGCAGGGAGCGCAGCGCGGGGACCGGCGGGCGGTCGTAGCGGTGCTCCGCGTCGTAGTCGTCCTCCAGGATCAGCCCGCCGTCCGCCGCCCACCGCAGCAGCTCGCGGCGGCGCTCCCCGCTGGTCACCACGCCGGTGGGGAACTGGTGGGCCGGGGTGAGGAGCACGGCGGGGGCGCCGGTGGCGCGCAGGGCGGTGACGTCCGGTCCGTGTGCGTCGACCGGCACGGGCGGGGTGGACAGACCGCCGTGCGCGAGGTGCTGGCGGGTGCCGAGCGAACCGGGCTCCTCGACCGCGACGGCCGTGATGCCGTCCGCGCGCAGCACCGGGTGCAGCAGGGTGAGCGCCTGCGCGATGCCCGCGACGATCAGGATGCCGTCCGGCTCGACCGCGATGCCCCGGCTGCGCGCCAGCCAGTCGGCGACCGCGCAGCGCAGCCGGGGCGCGCCGCGCGGGTCGCCGTATCCCAGGTCCGCGCTCGACAGTTCGGCGAGCACCGCCCGTTCGGCGCGCAGCCATGCCGTGCGAGGGAAGGCGGACAGGTCGGGACGGCCCGGGGTGAGATCGATGCGGGCGTCGGCCGCGCGCAGCGCGTCGAAGGCGCGGGAGTCGGGAGAGCTCGTGAACGGCCCTGTGGACACGCGCTGTTCCGTGCGGGAGGGCAGGGGCGGCGGGGGTGCCGCGACCACGACCGTGCCGCCGCGTCGGCGCCCCTCGACATGCCCGTCCTCCGCGAGCCTGCGGTACGCCTCGGTGACCACGCCCCGTGAGACGCGCAGTTCGGCGGCGAGCAGGCGGGTGGCAGGGAGCCTGCTGCCCACGGTCAGGCGGCTGTCGGTGATCGCCTGCCGTACTTGCCGCGCGAGCCAGTCGGCCTTGCCGTCCGCGGGCACGTCGTCCGCCCGCAGCTGCAGGAAGTCCGAGCCGTGTGCCGTCGCGCCGTCCCTGTCGGTCACCGGATTCATGGTGCCATGCCCGGCTACCGGACCCGGGCGGTGTCGTCGAGCGTGAACTCCGGTGCGGCGTCGGTCAGTAGGGACGTCACAGGTGTGACCGGCCAGTGCGCGCCCAGCTCGTCCGCGAGGGTCTCCAGCACCCGCGCGACCGTGTCCGCCCCGCCCTCGTGCATCGCCTCCGCCACCACGAGGATCCGGCGCGTGCCGTCCCGTACCGCCGAGTGGCCGCTCTGCCGGTTCGTCCAGCGGCGGGCGTGCGCGCGCCCCGCCGAGTCGGCGTACGTCACCTCGCCGGGGGCCGGGTGCTCGGTGCGGCCGTCGAAGGTCGTGTACTCCTCGTCGCCGTGCGCGGGCCGCACCTCCAGCAGCGGACCGGCGATCCGGTCGGCGTCGAGCACCGCGATCGGCACGGCGTACGCGACGGAGACCGCGTTGCACAGGTCGACGACCGGGTGGATGCGGGGCAGGGAGCCCTCCTTGCGCAGGCGGCGCAGCAGGGACTCGGAGGCGCAGCGGTACTGCGTCGGACGCAGCCCCGTGCGGGCGAACGTCCGCCGCCACGCCAGCACTTCGGGAAACCGGCTCTCGGGGCCGTCGGCGAGCCGGGCGAGGGCGCGGGCGGTGTGGTCCGCCACGCGCGCCTCCACGTCCGCCGCGCCGTCGACGCCCGTGGCGTGCAGCGCGCCCGCCGCCAGGCCCGGGTGGGCGGTCCTGACCTCCTCCGCGTGCCGGAAGATCATCACGCCACCGCCATCCGGGCGCTCAGCCCGACGAAGCTCGCCGTGAAGACGGCGCGCAGGCCGGTCGTGATCCGGGGGTGGGCCAGCAGCCGGTCCCGCACCGCCGCCGCGCACACCCCGTACGCGGCGAAGACCACGAACGTCAGGGCCATGAAGGCCCCGCCGAGCTGGAGCATCAGGCCGAGGGAGCCGGTGGGGCCGGCCGGGACGAACTGGGGCAGGAAGGCGACGAAGAACAGCGTCGGCTTGGGGTTCAGCACATTGATCAGCACGGCGGTCGTGATCACACGGAGCGCGGGGCGCGGCTCGGCCTCGGGCCGGACGGTGAACGCCTCCTTGTCGCGCAGCATCGCCCACGCCATGTACAGCAGGTAGACGACGCCCGCGTACTTCACCACCGCGTAGGCGAGCGGGCTGGAGGCGAGCAGGGCGGCGAGGCCGGTGACGGACGCCAGCAGATGGGGCACGACGGCGAGCGTGCAGCCGAAAGCGGCCACCAGGCCCGCGCGCCGGCCGTGGGAGAGGCCGGCGGCGAGCGTGTAGACCACGCCGGTGCCGGGGGTGACCACCACGGCGAGGGCGGCCAGCAGGAACGCGAGACTCAAGAGGACCTCCGGAGGAGCGTCGGTGTTCTCCCAGCCTCGCGGCGTCATGGACCGGTGGACAGAGCCAAAGAGGGGCCGCCGGACAGAGCCAAAGAGAGACAGCGGGTCAGGCCCACGCCCCGCCCTGGTGGAGTCTGCGGACCGGCGCGCCCGACAGGTACGCCTCGATGTCCTCGACCGCCTCCGCGTAGTACGTGCGGTAGTTGAGCTCGGAGACGTAGCCCAGGTGCGGGGTGGCCAGCAGGCGCGGCGCCGTGCGCAGGGGGTGGTCGAAGGGGAGCGGCTCGGTGTCGAAGACGTCCACCGCCGCGCCCGCGATCCTGCCCTCACGCAGGGCGGCGAGCAGGGCGTCCTGGTCGACGAGTCCGGCGCGGGAGGTGTTGACCAGGTAGGCGGTCGGCTTCATCAGGGCCAGTTCGGGCGCGCCGAGCAGACCCCGGGTGGTGTCGCCGAGGACGAGGTGCAGGGACACGAAGTCACTGGTGCGCAGCAACTCCTCCCTGGAGGCCGCCAGTGCGACGCCCACCTCGTCCGCGCGCTCCCCGGTGAGGTGAGGGCTCCACGCCGTGACCTCCATGCCGAAGGCGAGACCCACCCGTGCCACCCGGCTGCCGATCTTGCCCAGGCCGATCAGGCCGAGGCGGCGGCCGTGCAGGTCGGCGCCGACCGTCGACTGCCAGGGGCCGTTCGCGCGCAGGGCGTTGTTCTCGGTGACCACACCCCGGGCGAGCCCGAGCAGCAGCGCCCAGGTCAGCTCCACGGGCGGGGTGGGGAAGCTGCGGGTGCCGCAGACGGTGACGCCGTTGCGCCCGGCGGCCGCGAAGTCGATGACCGAGTTGCGCATGCCGGACGCGACGATCAGCTTCAGCCGGGGGAGCCGGTCCAGCAGCGAGGCGGGGAACGGGACCCGCTCGCGCAGGGTCACCACGATGTCGAAGTCGGCCAGCCGCGCCGCGAGTTCGCCCTCCTCGGCGATGTGCTCGCGGAACGCGGTCACGTCCACCCGGTCCCGTACGGGACCCCAGTCGGCGAGCGTGGTGGCGACGCCCTGGAAGTCGTCCAGCACGGCACAGCGCAGTCGCATGTCGGTCCCTCCGGCGGATCGGGAAGCAGGTCAGGCCAGTGCCTCGGCCGTCTCGCGGGCGAAGGCCTCCGGGTTGTCCAGCATGACGTTGTGGCCGCAGTCCGGGACCGGGACGACGCGGACGCCCGCCGCCTCCATGTCCGGCGCGCCGGGGAAGGGGCCGTCGGCCTCCGGGTACAGGAAGGTGCGCGGGACGGGCAGGCCGAGCAGCAGCTCCCGCATGGTGGGGGTCGTGCCGCGGACCAGATGCACGGCGCTGCGGTGCAGGGCCTCCCGGCCCGCCAGCCGCATCGTCGACCACCACAGCTCGCCCGCCCGGTCGCGCACCTCCCGCCAGCCGCCCGCGAGGAACTCCTCCTCGCCGTACGCCGCGATGCCCCGGCTGCCGAGGGCGCCCCGCCGCGGTGTCAGCGGGTCCAGGTTGGCGTCGACGAGGACCAGCCGCGACACCAGCTCCGGGTGACGGGCGGCCAGGACCACGGCGACCGAGCCGCCCATGCTGTGCGCGACCACCTCGGCGCCGGTGACCTCCGCGGCGCGCAACGCTTCGGCGAGCGCGTCCGCGTGGTCCTCCAGGGTGTAGGCGAACGTGGTGGGCCGGTCGCTGTGGCCGTGGCCGAGCAGGTCGACCAGCAGGGAGCGGTGCCCGGCGAGCAGCGGATGGACGGCCGCCTCCGTGAAGTAGGCGGGGGAGGTGGCGCCCAGACCGTGGACGTACACCCGGGCCGGGTCCCGGCCCGGCAGCTCGACCCATCGGATGCGGTCGCCCTCGGTCGTCACGGCGGCGCTGCGCACGGTCCGGTGCCCCCTTCGTCGTACGGTCGCGGAATACGTCCGCGGAAGACGAGCACCGTATCCGACGGGTCCCGCGCCGGCTCAGGGGGTGTGGCCGAAGCGGAGCAGGTCCGCGGGGTCGTGGGCGTGCTTGAGGCGCAGCAGATCGGCGTGGACCTCCGGGGTCCAGGCGCGGGCCCGGTCGGCGGTGTCGCCCGGGGCGCCGTGGATGTTGACCATCGTGCGGCCCGTGCCGTACGGGGACATCGCGGTGTGCAGAGCGGCAGTGGCGTGTTCGACGGCCACCGCGTCGGGTGGGGTGGCGACCACCCCGACCGACTCCAGGAGGTGTTCGGCGTCCCGGGCGCAGATCATGTCCGGGCCGGACCCCGGGCGGGACAGGGCGCCGCCCATGTGCCGGAGGCCGACGAGCAGCAGCGGGCAGTCGCCCGCGTCCGGGCCCACCTGGTCGAGGAACGTCCGGACCGCGACCGGCGTCAGCTCGTGCAGCAGCAGGCACGACTCCCGCGCCGGAAGCGGATCCTGCGGGTCCGTGTGGATGCGGTCCACCTCCGTGTACGGCATGACCTCCACCGTGTCGACGGCCACCGGGGCTGCCTCCCGCACGGGCGCCAGCAGTTCCTCGCCCTCGTCCGGATCGCCGGTCCACGCGACCGCGACCCGCGCCCAGAAGCGGCCCCGCAGCGGCTCCGGGACCTGTGGGAGCGGCGGCAGCCGCAGCAGCGTGAACGACGTGCACATCCGGTCCGGCACCGTGGAGATCCATCCTGACCAGGTGGTCAGCACGGCCTCCGCGAACTCGCCGGGGAACCAGATGCCACCGCCGAGCAGGGTCCGCAGCGGCAGCAGCTCCGTGACCATCGACGTCACCACGCCGACCGCGCCCTTGCCACCGCGCAGCGCCCGGAACAGGTCGGGCTCGCGGTCCCGGTCCGTCTCGTGGAGCGTCCCGTCGGGGGTCACGACGTGGAAGGAGCGGACCAGGTCGGCGCCGTACCCGTAGGCGCGGCCCAGGACGGGCAGGCCACCGCCCACCGTGTAGCCGACCGCGCCCACGCCCGAGGAGGTGCCGGACAGCCCCACGAGGCCGTACGGGCCGGCCGCCACCGTCACGTCCCGCCAGCGCGCCCCGGCCGCGACGGTCGCGGAGCCCCGTTCCGGGTCCACCCGTACGTCCGTCATCCGCGCGGTGCTGATCAGCAGCCCGTGGTCGAGCGGGTAGTTGGCGCCGTGTCCGGTCGCCTGGACGGCCACGGGCGTCCCGGTGGCCGACGCCCAGCGCAGCGCGGCCACCACGTCGTCGGTACCGCTCGCCCCCACGACGACGTCGGGGGTGCGCAGGGCCGCCAGGTTGAAGCCCGTGACCTCCTCGGCGTAGCCCTCGTCGCCGGGGCGCAGCACGGGCCCGCGGATCTCCGACAGGGCGAACAGGTCGGGGGTGCGGTGCAGGGTGTTCATCACGGCCTCCGCGGCGCGTGTACGGAGAGACGGCGGCGTTCCGCGGGAAACCCGACGCCTCCGGCGCCCGTCACACGGGTCCTCACTCCAGCATGGTCCCGGCGCGCGGGGCCCGCACGGTGGGCCACGGACGCCGACTGTGCGTCGGCAAAGGCACGGGCGGGGCGGGCGTAGCGTAGGTGATATGACGACGTACGGATCTTTCCCCGGCACGCGCCCGCGGCGTCTGCGCACCTCCCCGGTGATGCGGCGCATGGTCGCCGAGACCCGCCTGCACCCCGCCGACCTCATCCTCCCGGCCTTCGTGCGCGAGGGCGTCACGGAGCCGGTGCCGATCTCGTCGATGCCGGGTGTCGTGCAGCACACCCGTGACAGCCTGAAGAAGGCCGCCGCCGAGGCCGTCGCCGCCGGCATCTCCGGGATCATGCTGTTCGGTGTGCCGGAGGAGTCCAAGAAGGACGGCGTCGGCACCGCGGGCACCGACCCGGACGGCATCCTCCAGGTCGCCCTGCGGGACGTCCGCGCGGAGGTCGGCGACGACCTGCTCGTCATGTCCGACCTGTGCCTCGACGAGTTCACCGACCACGGCCACTGCGGCGTCCTCGACGAGCAGGGCCGCGTCGACAACGACGCCACTCTCGAGCGGTACGCCGAGATGGCGCAGGTCCAGGCCGACGCGGGCGCCCACGTGGTCGGCCCGAGCGGGATGATGGACGGGCAGATCGGCGTCATCCGCGACGCCCTCGACCAGATCGGCCGGGACGACGTCGCGATCCTCGCGTACACCGCGAAGTACGCCTCGGCCTTCTACGGTCCCTTCCGGGAGGCCGTGGGCTCCTCGCTCCAGGGCGACCGCCGCACGTACCAGCAGGACCCGGCCAACCTCCGCGAGTCGATGCGCGAGCTGGAGCTCGACCTGGAGGAGGGCGCCGACATGGTCATGGTCAAACCGGCCGGCCCCTACCTCGACGTCCTCGCGAAGGTCGCGGACGCGGTGGACGTGCCGGTCGTGGCGTACCAGATCTCCGGGGAGTACGCGATGATCGAGGCCGCCGCCGAGAAGGGCTGGATCGACCGCGACAAGGCGATCCTCGAGTCCCTCACCGGCATCCGCCGTGCCGGGGCGCGCAGCATCCTCACCTACTGGGCCACCGAGGTCGCCCTCACCCTTCGCTGACCCGCGGTCCCCGGGGCTCAGACCCACTGGAAGTACCGGTCGGCCCAGACCGGCGTGCGGTCCTCGCCGTCCTCGTCGTCGACCGGCTCGCCGGCCGCCTCGAGGGCCCGTACGAGCGCCTCGTCCTCGTCCGCCCACGTCGGGGACGGGCCGTCGTACGGCTCCAGCAGCAGGTCGAGCGGGACGAACACGCATCCCGCCGCCGCGCAGACCCCGTCGAGCCAGGTGACGTACTCCGCGGGCAGGTCCGTGGCCGCACCGGGCGCGTCCCAGCCACTTCCCGTGCCCGCGGTGACGAAGCGGCCGAAGTTGCTCAGCTCGACCCACAGCGCCCGGCCGAGGCCCGTCGCCTCCGTGGGCACCCGGACGACGCCGTGGACACTCGCGTCCTGGAACAGGCCCGTACGACAGGACGGCCCGAAGCGTCCTTCGAGTGCCTCGGCGAGACGGGTGAAGCGCCGCACCGTCGCCTCCGCGTCGTGGTCACGGGGGGCGTCGAGGTGACGGGGGGCGTCGTACACCCTCAGGAGGGTCCGGAGCCGGTCCCTGGACTGCACAGTGCGTCCCTCACATGGTCGTGGGCGGGTTCCCCTCCCGCTGCCGCAGGGGAACCCGCCCATCGTCGACGTGGACGGCCGGCGCCCGCACCCGCTTTACGGGCGCGCCCGGCGCCCGGCTCAGTAGGTGAGCGCGTCGTCCATCGAGTACTGCCAGTACGTCACCGTCAGGCTGCTGTCGTAGTACACGCCCGCGGCCGGCAGGGACGGGATCGCGGCGGGGCCGCCGTCGCTGTTCGGGGTGCGGCCCTGGAAGCCGACGGCGAGCTTCTTGCCGGTGGCGCCGCCCGAGCCGCTGCCGTCGGCCGCCGACAGCAGGACGCCCGCGTACGCCGACTCACCCGGGGCCAGGGTGACCACGGCCTGCGGCTTGGACTCCTCGACCGGCTGCGGCACCCACTGCATCTCGTCGAAGCGCAGCACCGGGTAGTAGGTCAGGTCGCAGTTCTTCGAGCCGGTGTTCTTCACCGTGATCAGCATGTGGTTCACCGGGCGGGAGACCGGCGCGGCGCTGACGGAGGTGTTCGAGCCGTTGCAGGGGTTGAACGTCGCCGGAGCGTCGTCGGACCCGCCCGAGGCGGTGCCCTTGCCGGCCGAGGACCCCTTGCTGCCGCTGTCGCCGGAGCCGGCCGCGTCCCCTCCGGACCCGTTCGAGCCGGACCCGTTCGCGGTGGAGCCGTTCCCGCCGCTGCCCGAGGCGGACTCCGCCGGCGCCTGCGAGGAGGCTCCCGAGGGCGCCGACGCGACGGGCTGCGTGTCGGAGGCGCCCTCGTCGCGGGTGCCCGTGCCGTCCTGGCAGGCGGTCAGGGCGAGCGAGGCGACGGCGACACCGGCGGCGGCGAGCAGCTGAAGGCGAGAGGTACGCATGGCGGATTCCTTGTCATCGATAGGGACTTGGCGCAGCCGCTCGACCGGTCGGAGGGAGCGGCGTGCTTGGATGACCAGAGCGTGCGGTGTGAACCGTCCCGGCCGCCACAGCCGACGGGCCTTCCGGGACGCTGGAACGCTCATACCGCTCCGACCTGGGGGAACGGCCGTCCCCTGGAACGGTGGAACGGGACACGGGGGAGTGGAGGAACGGTGTCGGAACAGACGGCCGCGGCGGATTTCGCCGCGCTGCTGCGGGAGTTGAAGGACCGGTCGGGGCTCAGCTACGGGGTGCTCGCCAAGCGGCTCCACATGAGTACGTCGACCCTGCACCGGTACTGCAACGGGGACGCGGTTCCGGCCGACTACGCCCCGGTCGAGCGGCTGGCCCGGCTGTGCAAGGCGCGGCCCGAGGAACTCGTCGAGCTGCACCGGCGGTGGGTGCTGGCGGACGCCGTGCGGGGGCGGAAGGGCGCGGCTGTCGCCGGGACGCCTTCGGCGGAGGTGGGCGCGGGCACAGGACCGGGGGAGACGGCCACCGATGACGCACCTCCGGCACAGGCGCCGTCCGGGGACCCGGTTGGCCCAACGATTACCGGCCCCGTAGGAGGGGACCGGGCGACGGAAACCGGCGGGGACTCGGACGCGGACCCCGCCCCCGCCCGCCGCCGTACCCGTATGGCCGTCCTCGCGGGCATCGCGGTCGCCGCCGTGGCCGCCGGGGTCACCTTCGCCGTCGGACTGCCGGGCGGTGGCGGCTCGGACGGTGACGCCGGCACCGGACGGGACCGCCCGGCCGGCGCGGCCGGGGTGACCGCCGGGGGACGCGTCCCCACATCCGCCCCGCCGTCGTCCTCCTCCGGCGCCTCCCCGTCCGCCTCGGCCAAGGAGAGGAGCCCGGCCACGACGCCGGCCGGCTCGGCGCCCGCCGACGCCCCGGACGGCGAGCGGCGGAGGAGCGGTGTGCCGGTCACCGTGCAGGTGGACCCGTACGCGTGGGAGAGCCCCTGCTCGCAGCGGTACCTGGCCGACAAGCCGGCGGGCGAGATGCAACCGCCGCCGCTGGAGGAGGGCGCCGCGGCCTGGGTCGCGGCGCACGGCGCGGTGTCCTCGGGGCAGCAGTACCTGCGGCTCACCGTGCAGGGCACCGGCCCCGAGACCGTGGTCGTCGACGGCCTCACCGTGCGGGTCGCCGGCAAGCGGGCGCCGCTCGCCTGGAACGACTACGCCATGGCCTACCCCGGCGTGGGCTGCGGTGGCGGCGTCCCGACACGGGCGTTCGCCGTCTCCCTGGACTCGGCGCGGCCGTCCCTGACGCCCGAACCGGGCAACGACGACTTCCCGTTCAAGGTCAGCGAGGCCGACCCGGAGGTGTACCACATCACCGCCTCCGTCTCCGCCTACGACGTCGACTGGTACCTGGAGCTGAAGTGGTCCAGCGGCGACCGCAGCGGCACACTCACCGTCGACGACGAGGGCCGGCCCTTCCGCACCAGCGGCAACACGGGCCGCCCGGCGTACGAGTTCCCCATCGGCGGCGACGGCTGGGTGCCCGAGGGGACGACGAAACTGGAGTAGGCGAACGCGGCGGGCGTCCGGATCGCGGAAAGGCGCATGTAGAAGGCACGCGTTTTTCTAGGCTGCGGGCACGCACCGTCACCCAGCCAGCCCCAGGAGCCGTGCATGACCGTCACCGAGCCGCCCGCCGCCCCCGCTCCCACCCCCCGCCTCGCCGCGCGGACCTCGGCGGTCGGCGGCTCCCCCGTCCGGGACATCCTCGCCGTCACCGCCCGCCCCGAGGTGATCAACTTCGCGGGCGGTCTCCCGGCGCCGGAGCTGTTCGACGCGGACGGCATGGCGGAGGCGTACCGCGCGGTGTTCGCCGAGATGCCCGCGCGGGCGCTGCAGTACTCCACGACCGAGGGCGAACCGGCGCTGCGGGCCGCGCTCGCCGAACGCGCCCGCGCACGCGGGCTGGTGACCTCTCCCGACGAACTGCTCGTCACCACCGGCTCCCAGCAGGCGCTGTCCCTCCTCGCGACGGCGCTGCTCGAACCCGGCGACACGGTGCTGGTCGAAGACCCCAGCTATCTCGCGGCACTTCAGTCCTTCGGCCTCGCCGGGGCACGGGTCGTCGCGGTGCCCGGCGACGAACACGGCCTGGACCCGGAGGCGTTGGAGGAACTGGTGGTCCGCGAGCGGCCCAAGCTGCTCTACACCGTGCCGACGTTCCAGAACCCCACCGGCCGCACCCTCCCCGCCGCCCGCCGGGCGGCCGTCGCCGAGGTCGCCGCGCGGCGCGGCCTGTGGATCGTCGAGGACGACCCGTACGGCGAACTGCGGTACGAGGGCGAGCGGGTGCCGTGGATCGCCGCCCACCCGGGCGCGGAGGACCGCACGGTGCTGCTGGGCAGCCTCTCCAAGATCATGGCGCCCGGGCTGCGGCTGGGCTGGCTGCGCGCGCCCGAGGGGATCCGCCGCGCCTGCGCCGTCGCCAAGCAGGCCGCCGACCTGCACACCCCGACCGTCAACCAGCTCGCCGCCGCCCGCTACCTCGCCGACCGCGACCTGGACGCCCACGTCCGCCGGGTGGCGGGCGTCTACGGCGAGCGCCGGGACGCCATGCTGGCCGGCCTCCCCGACGCGCTCCCCGACGGCTCGGTCTGGTCGCGTCCCGAGGGCGGCATGTTCCTCTGGGTCCGCCTGCCGTCCTCGTACGACACCACGGCCCTGCTGCCCGAGGTGGTCCGGCACGACGTGGCGTACGTCCCCGGCGCCCCCTTCCACGCGGGTGAGCCGGACCGCTCCACCCTCCGCCTGTGCTTCGTCACGCAGACGCCGGAGGAGATCGCGGAGGGGCTGCGGAGGCTGGGGACGGCGCTGCGGGCCTGACGACCGCGGCCCGTCCGCTCCCCCCGAGGGAGTGGACGGGCCGCGTGCCGTAGGGCCGTCAGGGCGTCAGAGCCGCTCGGGCGTCCTGATGCCCAGCAGGGCCATGCCCTTGGTCAGCGTGCGGGCCGTGAGGTCGCACAGGAACAGGCGGTTCTCCACCTGCTGAGGCGCATCCGCCTTCAGCACCGGGCACTTGTCGTAGAACGACGTGTACAGCGACGCCAGCTGGTACAGGTACGCCGTCAGCTTGTGCGGCGCGTACTCCGCCGCCGCCTCGAACACCGTGTCCCCGAACGCGTCCAGGTGCAGCCCCAGCGCCCGCTCGGCCTCGTGCAGCTCCAGCTCCGGGTGGGCGGCAGGACGCACGTCCCCGGCCTTCCGCAGGATCGACTGGATACGCGCGTACGCGTACTGGAGGTACACCGAGGTGTCGCCGTTGAGCGAGACCATCTGGTCCAGGTCGAACTTGTAGTCGCGGCTCGGCGACGTCGACAGGTCCGCGTACTTCACGGCGCCGATGCCGACCTGCGCGGCCCGCTCCTGGATCTCCTCCTCGGTGAGGTCCTTGGCCTTCTCCCGGACCACCTCGGCGGCCCGCTGCACGGCCTCGTCCAGCAGGTCCTCCAGCCGGACGGTCTCGCCCTCACGGGTCTTGAACGGCTTGCCGTCCGCGCCCAGCACCGTGCCGTAGCCCATGTTGTGCGCGGTGACGTCGTCGTTCAGCCAGCCGGCCCGGCGGGCGGTCTCGAAGACCATCTTGAAGTGCAGCGACTGCCGCACGTCCACCACGTACAGAAGGGTCGTGGCGTGCAGGCCGAAGACCCGGTCGCGGATCGCGGTGAGGTCGGAGGCCGCGTAGCCGAAGCCCCCGTCGGCCTTCTGCACGATCAGCGGGACCGGCTTGTCGTCCTTGCCGCGGATGTCGTCGAAGAACACCACCAGCGCGCCCTCGGAGCGCTCCGCGACGCCCATCTCCTCCAGCAGCCGCGCCGTCTCGGGCATGCCCTCGTTGTAGGCGGACTCGCCGACGATCTCGTCGTCGCGGATCTCCATGTCGAGCTTCTCGAAGACCGAGTAGAAGTAGACCTTCGACTCGTCCACGAACTGCTGCCACAGCTCGAGGGTCTCCCTGTCGCCGGACTGCAGGGCGACGACCCGCTTGCGTGCCCGCTCCTTGAACGCCTCGTCGGCGTCGAAGAGGGCCCGCGAGGCCTTGTAGACCCGGTTGAGGTTCGACATGGCCTGCTCGCCGTCGACCTCGGAGGCCGGGGCCAGCTCGCCCGGGTGCTCCATCAGGTACTGGATGAGCATGCCGAACTGGGTGCCCCAGTCGCCGATGTGGTGCCGGCCGATCGTCTTCTCGCCGGTGAAGTCGAGCATGCCGCGCAGGGCGTCGCCGATCACCGCGGACCGCAGGTGACCGACGTGCATCTCCTTGGCCACGTTCGGCTGGGCGTAGTCGATCACCGTGATGCCCGGCTTCTCGGCGAGGGGCACGCCGAGGCGGCCCGTGTCGTCCGCGTACCGGGCGGCCAGGTTCTCCAGGACGGCCCGGTCGGCGATCGTGATGTTGAGGAAGCCGGGGCCGGACACCTCGACGTCCTTGATCACGTCACCGGTGGTGATGCGGGAGACGACCTCGGTGGCCAGGTCCCGCGGGTTGGCCTTCGCCTTCTTCGCCAGCGCGAGGATCCCGTTGGCCTGGAAGTCCGCCCGGTCGCTGCGTCGCAGCAGCGGGTCCGCGGACGCCTCCGGCCGGGTGGCGGAGAGGGCGGACGTGAGCTGCCTGCTGACGAGATCGGTGAGCGATGTGACCGAGGCCATGGAGTGGGTGCCGTTCTCCTCGTGGGTTCAGATAGACACGGTCAGTATCCCACGGGGGGTAAAGCGGTTTTCCGTGCGCGGGCGCGCGGGCGGCCTCCCGCGGGCTCTCCCGGGCCGTGCACCGGGCCGTGCACCGGGCCGCGCCCGGGCCGTGCTCGGGCCGGTGAGAAGGCGTTTTCGCGGTGGCCGGGGGAGCTGGGAGAATGGCACGGTCAGCCGTGCGACCGTACCGGCTGCCCGAGCAGAAAGAAGGACGTGCCGATCGTGGCTCAGAGCACCGAGACCACCGACTGGGTCTCCCGTTTCGCGGATGAGGTCATCGAGGAGTCGGAGCGTCGGGCCCCGGGCAAACCGGTCGTCGTCGCGTCCGGGCTGTCCCCCTCGGGCCCCATCCACCTGGGCAACCTGCGCGAGGTCATGACCCCGCACCTGGTCGCCGACGAGATCCGCCGCCGCGGGTACCAGGTGCGCCACCTGATCTCCTGGGACGACTACGACCGCTACCGCAAGGTGCCGGCGGGCGTCCCCGGCGTGGCCGAGACCTGGGCCGAGCACATCGGCAAGCCGCTCACCTCGGTCCCGGCCCCGAAGGGCTCGGCGTACCCGAACTGGGCCGAGCACTTCAAGGCCGCGATGGTCGAGTCGCTGGCCGAGCTGGGCGTGGAGTTCGACGGGATCAGCCAGACGGAGCAGTACACCTCCGGCGTCTACCGCGAGCAGATCCTGCACGCCATGAGGCACCGCGGGGACATCGACGCGATCCTCGCGCAGTACCGCACCAAGAAGGCCCCGGCGAAGAAGCAGCAGCAGAAGCCGGTGGACGAGGCGGAGCTGGAGGCCGCCGAGGGGTCCGGCGCCGCCGCCGAGGACGACGGCAGCTCCGGCTCGGCCGGGTACTTCCCGTACAAGCCGTACTGCGGCAACTGCGAGAAGGACCTCACCACCGTCACGTCGTACGACGACGACTCCACCGAGCTGACCTACTCCTGCACCTCGTGCGGCTTCTCCGAGACGGTCCGGCTCAACGAGTTCAACCGCGGCAAGCTGGTCTGGAAGGTCGACTGGCCGATGCGCTGGGCCTACGAGGGCGTGATCTTCGAGCCCAGCGGCGTGGACCACTCCTCGCCCGGCTCGTCGTTCCAGGTCGGCGGGCAGATCGTCGGGATCTTCGGCGGCAAGCAGCCGATCGGCCCGATGTACGCGTTCGTCGGCATCAGCGGCATGGCGAAGATGTCGTCCTCCAAGGGCGGCGTGCCCACCCCGGCGGACGCCCTGAAGATCATGGAGCCGCAGCTGCTGCGCTGGCTGTACGCCCGCCGCCGGCCCAACCAGTCCTTCAAGGTCGCCTTCGACCAGGAGATCCAGCGCCTCTACGACGAGTGGGACCGGCTCGAGGCCAAGGTCGCCGACGGCTCCGCGCTGCCCGCCGACGTCGCCGCGCACTCCCGCGCGGTGCGCACGGCGAGCGGTGAACTGCCGCGCACGCCCCGCCCGCTGCCGTACCGCACGCTGGCCTCGGTGGCCGACATCACCGCCGGCCACGAGGACCAGGCGCTGCGCATCCTCAGCGACCTCGACCCGGCGAACCCGCTGGCCTCCCTCGACGAGGCCCGCCCGCGCTACGACAAGGCCGAGGCGTGGATCAACACCCACGTCCCCGCCGACCAGCGCACCATCGTCCGCGACGAGCCCGACACGGAGCTGCTGAAGAGCCTGGACGAGCAGGCGCGGGAGTCCCTGCGGCTCCTCCTCGACGGCCTCGCCGGCAACTGGTCCCTGGACGGCCTGACCCACCTCGTCTACGGCGTCCCGAAGGTCCAGGCCGGCTTCTCCGCCGACGCCACGCCCAAGGAGCTCCCCCCGGAGATCAAGACGGCCCAGCGGTCCTTCTTCGCCCTCCTCTACCAGCTCCTGGTCAGCCGCGACACGGGCCCGCGCCTGCCGACCCTGCTGCTGGCGGTGGGCCAGGACAGGGTGCGGCACCTGCTCGGCGCGTAGCGCGCACACCCACGACGAAGGGGCGCCCGGTGAACACCGGGCGCCCCTTCGTCGTCGTGGCCGCCGGTCAGGCGATGTGGTCCTCCTCCAGTTCCGCGTTGAAGCGGTTCGTGAAGCGGGTGACCATGCGCTTGGCCTCCTCGGGCGGGAGGGTACGGCTGAACTCGGCCTCCACGTTGTCGCCGAACTCACGGGGCGTCGGGTAGCTGCCGTTGATCGACTTCTTGAAGACCTGGTAGTAGGCCTCCTCGTCCGGCTCCGCGTCGGGTGCGGCGCCGCCCTCGCCCAGCTCCCGGGTGCGGCCGCCCGGGATGACCGGGATGGGGAAGGCGCCGGTCTCCTCCGGGGCGGGTTCCCGGAGGGGCGGCTCCTCCTGGTACTGGTCCTCGTACTGCTCCGCCTGGCGCTGCTCGGCCATCCAGCGGGCGTACTCGTCCGGGTCGAAGTCGGGGTCGTAGTCGCCGTGGTACTCCACGGACTGGGGGTCGCGGGCGTGCAGCCACGGGTTGGACGGCTCCTCGGCCCTGCGCTCCGGCTCGAGTTCCAGCCGCGGCTCACCGGACGGCACCTGCGCCGGCCCAGCGGCACGACTGCCCGCGGCGGCGGGTTCGGGCGCCGGGGGCAGCAGGGCCGGTTCTATGCCCGCCGCCGCCAGACCCGCCGGAGCCGTGTCGGCGAGGGGGACGCCGTACTTGGCGAGGCGGAGCGGCATCAGGGACTCGACCGGGGCCTTGCGGCGCCAGGCGCGGCCGAAGCGGGAGCGCAGACGGGCCTGGTAGACCAGCCGCTCCTGCTCCAGCTTGATCACCTGCTCGTAGGAGCGCAGCTCCCACAGCTTCATGCGCCGCCACAGCAGGAACGTCGGCACCGGCGAGAGCAGCCAGCGGGTGAGCCGGACGCCCTCCATGTGCTTGTCGGCGGTGATGTCGGCGATCCGGCCGATCGCGTGCCGGGCGGCCTCCACGGAGACCACGAACAGCACGGGGATCACGCCGTGCATGCCCACACCGAGCGGATCCGGCCAGGCCGCGGCGCCGTTGAAGGCGATCGTGGCCGCCGTCAGCAGCCACGCCGTCTGCCGCAGCAGCGGGAACGGGATGCGGATCCACGTCAGCAGCAGATCCAGCGCCAGCAGGACGCAGATGCCGGCGTCGATGCCGATCGGAAAGACGTAACTGAAGTCGCCGAAGCCCTTCTTCAGGGCCAGCTCACGGACCGCCGCGTACGAACCGGCGAAGCCGATCCCGGCGATGACGACGGCACCGGAGACGACCACGCCGATGAGAACCCGGTGCATCCGTGTCAGCTGAATGGGCGCGGCCACCCGTACTCCCCTCCCAGTGCGTGTTGTTGCGCGCAACAGAGTGGCACATGTGTACGGGGAACGGGTGGCCGGTTCTGGTTCGGCCAGGTCAGCTCTTGCCGGAGGCCGACGCCGAGGGCGCCTCGGAGGCCGTCGCCGTCGGCCTGCCCGACGCCGGGGCGGACGGCGAACCGCTCGCCGCGCCCGGGCCGTTGGCCCGCGTCACGGACAGCACGGCCTCCTTGGCCGCCTTCCGCGCGTCCGCCATCAGGTCGTCGGCGTCCGGCGTCTTGTCACCCGCCAAACCCGCGCCGTTGTAGTCGAGGGTGACGACCACGTTCTCCACGCGTGCCACGACCGTCTGCTGCTTGAAGGTGCCTTCCTTCTTCTTCAGGTCGTAGCGCACCGCGGTCGCCACGTCGCCGGTGCCGGTCAGCGGCTGGGCGCTCAGACTCTTCGCGCCCGGCGTCGCACGGACCTCGCGCACCTGCTTGTCGTAGTACTCCTGGGCGAGCTTGTCGCCCGGGCCGCGCGTGGTGTCCGACTCGAAGCGCAGCAGCGACACGTTCAGCCAGCGGAACTGCGAACCCTTGACGCCGTTGTTGTCCAGGCTGCTCCAGGAGCAGCTGGCCCGCGACGCCACGTCGTCCGAGCTGCCCTCCTTGCCCGACTTCGCCTTGGGCGCCAGCTCCTTGAGGGTCTTCTTGCTCAGCACCCCGCACGCCTCGGGCAGCGTCCGGTACGCCGCCGCCTGCACGGTCGGGGACGGGCTCGCCGACGCGGAGGCGCTCGCCGCCTTCTCGCCGCCGCCGTCGTCGGAGCCGGAGTCCGAGGAGCAGCCGGTGGCGACCAGCATCACGGGGACGGCTGCCGCGCAGACAAGGACGCGGGTCAGGCGCTTGGCTCGCTCGGGCTGCTCTCGCTGTGCTCGTCGCTGCATGGTTCCTTCACTCATGACGCTCGTGTTCCCTGCGGTCGGAACGGTGTCCGAGGGGTCACGGTACGCGTCTTGTCACCCGTACGGCCGTACTTCGCGGGCTTCGCGGAGAGCGTGGAGGGGCGGTGAACGAGAGTCAGGCGCCCAGCGAGTCGGACAGCTCGACGGCCATTTTCCGGGCCCTGTCCTGCATTTCCTTGCTGTCCGGGACCGCTCCGACGGTCACCGGCTGCTCCGCGTACTCGATGGTCACGATGACGTTGGACGTGCGGAACGCCACAGTGACGGTGCGCTCCTGGACGGTCGATCCGGAGCTGTCGAGCGCGTCGTCGAGGAACGCCTCGTCGCCGAGGTCCTCCAGGACCCGCGGCTGGAGGTCGGACGGGGCGACGGAGGGCGACGCGGTGGACGAGGGCGACGAGGGCGGACCGGACGCCGTCGCGGACCCGCGCGGGTCCGCCGGGCCGGTGCTCGCGCCGGAGCCGGTCGGGGAGGGGGAGCCGGAGCCCGTCACCGTCGGCACGGGCAGCTGAGCCGCCGTCCGCTTCCGGGCGAACAGCTCCTCGGCCTGGGCGTCGTCGCTGACCGCGTTGTCGTAGGAGACGACCCGTTCGAAGTCGACCAGCAGCCGGTCGGTCGCCGCGAGCGACTCCACCTTCCAGCGGCAGCCCACCTTGCGGTCGGTGTCGTAGGTGAGCGTCGCCTCGCCCGCGTACGCCTTCTCCCGCTGCTGCTCGTCGGTCAACTCCGTGAGGCCGGGCAGGAGTTCCTCCAGCGTGCGGTGGCCGACGGCACCGCAGGGCTCGGGAAGGGTGGCGTACCGGCCGGGCTGGGCCGCCTGGGTCGCCGTGCCGGCGCCGCCCGGGTTGGAGTCGTCCGCCTGTCCGCCGCTGTCCGGGCTGCCGGTGCAGCCGGCCAGTACGGCCGCGAGGAGCGCGGCGACGCCGGGTCCGTACGCCTTCCGCTGCACGGTCCAGGTCCTCTCGACGGTGGGTGCGGGCCGCTGCCCGCCGGATCCTTCCAGTGTCCCCGCTGGTTATTCGCTTGCCGCAGGGGGGAGCCGTTCGCAGACAATGTGTATCGCACGCACTGCCGCGGACGCCGGTCCCCTGTCCCTTTTCATCGACCTTGGCGCCGGTTTTGCGTTAAGAGACTTCTGCTGTTTTTCCGGGGGAATGAGGACGTCATGTCGTACGTGGAACTGCCGGGCGCGAAGGTGCCGATCCGGATGTGGACGGACCCGGCGACGGTGGAGGAGGGCGCGCTCCAGCAGCTGCGGAACGTCGCCACGCTGCCCTGGATCGAGGGCCTGGCCGTGATGCCGGACGTGCACTACGGGAAGGGCGCGACGGTCGGCTCGGTCATCGCGATGCGGGGCGCGGTGTGCCCCGCGGCCGTGGGTGTGGACATCGGCTGCGGCATGTCGGCGGTGAGGACGTCCCTGACGGCGAACGACCTGCCGGGCGACCTGTCCCGGCTGCGCTCGCGCATCGAGCAGGTCATTCCGGTGGGGCGGGGGATGCACGCGGAGCCTGTCGACCCCGGGAAGTTCCATGGGCTCGCCACCGCCGGGTGGGACGACTTCTGGAATCGGTTCGACCGGGTGGCGGAAGCGGTGCATTACCGCAAGGGTCGGGCGGCTACTCAGATGGGAACCCTTGGCCAGGGGAATCACTTCGTTGAAGTATGTACTGATACGTCCGGTTTTGTCTGGCTCATGCTCCACTCCGGATCGCGCAACATCGGCAAGGAGCTCGCCGAGTACCACATCGGCATCGCGCAGAAGCTTCCGCACAACCAGAACCTGGTCGACCGGGACCTCGCGGTCTTCGTCGCGGACACCCCGCAGATGGCGGCCTACCGCAACGATTTGTTCTGGGCGCAGGAGTACGCGAAGTACAACCGCACGATCATGATGGCGCTCCTGAAGGACGTGGTCCGCAAGGAGTTCAAGAAGGCGAAGCCCACCTTCGAGCAGGAGATCAGCGCGCACCACAACTACGTGGCCGAGGAGCGCTACGACGGCATGGACCTCCTCGTCACCCGCAAGGGCGCGATCCGGGCGGGCTCCGGCGAGTACGGGATCATCCCGGGCTCGATGGGCACCGGCTCGTACATCGTGAAGGGGCTGGGGAACGACAAGTCGTTCAACTCGGCGTCGCACGGCGCCGGCCGGCGGATGAGCCGGAACGCGGCCAAGCGGCGCTTCACGTCCAAGGACCTGGCGGAGCAGACCCAGGGCGTGGAGTGCCGCAAGGACTCCGGCGTGGTCGACGAGATCCCGGCCGCGTACAAGCCGATCGAGCAGGTCATCGACCAGCAGCGCGACCTCGTGGAGGTCGTGGCGAAGCTGAAGCAGGTCGTCTGCGTCAAGGGCTGACGACAGTGGTCCCCGGCGGTGCTGCCAGGGACCACTGCTATCTGCTCAGTGATCGCTGGGCATCGGCACTTGCCCGGACCGGAGTCGCCACAGGCGGAGATTGCAGCTCTGCCGCGTTCTGCCGAAAACCTCGGCCGCGGCCGTAGGGCTGTTGAGCTGTAGCAGGATGCGGTCCTCCGTTGCCGTCCATCGGCGTGCCGTATAGGCGTTTCGCATGCCTGGGGGCCGCCCCCAGGTGGCGAGTGAGCTGGCGGCGATCTGCTTCCGAGCCAGGGCGAGGCAGCCCGGGTAGTACAGGTCGGCGGCCAGTCGCTGCCCCGCCTCCATCGCAACCATGACGTTGTAGATGCCGTCCCGCGCGTTCCGCTTGACCGTGCGATGGACCCCGGTCACATTCTGGGCGTACTCGCAGTAGTAGCGGGCGATGGCCGTGCTGGCCGTCGTAAGAGAGACGAAAGGAAACCCTTTGCTGGTGTGACCCACGGACCCATCGGCGTCGACGAGGCCCCTGAGGTAGTCCCGGCCGGAGAAACTACCGCTTGGCGGGGCGATGGCGTCCGATTTGCGCCCGTAAGGAATGCCGGCGGCGTGCAGGATCGTTCTGGCCTCGAGGGAGCACAGCGTCCAGGTTGCCGACATGTGCGTAGCGGCGAAGTTGGTGGACCGAGTGCGTTCGCTGACGCGGCTGCTGTACGGCGTCAGGCGCTGGAACTCGCGTAGCAGGTCGATGTCCCGGGCGCTGACCTCCACCGTCAACCGGCCCTTCCGGCCGGCACCTTGGGCCAAGTGCCCGTCGGCCTGCAGAAAGCCGAACATGTAGGCGTACTCGGGGACCGTGAGGTCCATGAACGGATGAGCGATAGGCTCGCGTGCAGCCATTGGGAAGCGCGCCTTCCTTGCTGGTCAGGCCCTCGCCCCGGACCGGCATCCGGGCGAGGGCCGTCTAGTTGATCGTCTGGCGCGAGCCTAGGTCGGCCGTTCGGCGGCCGTATGGGTGATCGGCCGAGGTTCACTCGTGCGAGTAACTTGGCCTGCGTGGGCGTTGCGGCCCCGGTTACCGCTTCACGCGGTGGCGGAGGTACGCCACGTTCGGTGTGAGCATGCGGGATTCCACGAGGTCCAGGTGGACGCGGCGCTCGTCGTGGGGGAAGTAGCGGGTGCCCCCGCCGACCAGGACCGGGTGGACGACCGTGCGGTACTCGTCGATCAGGTCCGCCGCGGCCGCCTCGGCGGCGAGTGCCGCGCCGCCGATCGCGATCTCGCCGTCGCCCGGCTCCTCCCGCAGCCGCGCGATCTCCTCGGCGACGCTGCCGGAGGCCAGGCGGGCGTTGTCCTTCACCTCCGTGAGCGTGCGGGAGAAGACCACCTTGGGCAGGGGGTTCCACACCTCGACCCACTCGCGCTCCGCGTCACCGAGCGACGGGTCGTCGGCGGCGGTCTCCCAGTAGAGCATCGTCTCGTAGAGCCGCCGGCCGAGCAGATGGACGCCGAGCTTCCGGGTCTCGTCGATCCAGAAGCGGAAGACCTCCTCCTCGGGCGCCGACCAGTCGAGGCCGCCGTCCGGCCCGGTGATGTAGCCGTCGAGCGAGATGCCCATCGCGTAGGTCACGTCGCGCATGGCCCGTCCTCCTCGGTGTCGGGGGCCGGTCCCCCGTATGCGTACAGGATGGCCTCACGGGGCGTGCTTCACCGCGTAGATCATCACGAACGCCACGATGTGGATGCCGAAGAGGAAGTAGCCGAGGTACAGCCAGACGTAGCGCTCGCGCTTCTTCTCCAGTTCCAGACGGCGCCGCTCGCCGTCCGTGGTCACCGTGCCTCCCGGTGCACCTTGGTGTTCGACGCCTGGGCGCGGGGGCGGACGACCAGCAGGTCGATGTTGACGTGCGGCGGCCGGGTCACGGCCCAGGCGATGGTGTCGGCCACGTCGTCCGCCGTGAGGGGCTCGGCGACGCCCTCGTAGACCTTGGCGGCCTTCTCCGCGTCGCCGCCGAAGCGGGTGAGGGCGAACTCCTCCGTCTTCACCATCCCGGGCGCGACCTCGATCACCCGCACCGGGCGGCCGACGATCTCCAGGCGCAGGGTCTCGGCGAGGACGTGCGCGCCGTGCTTGGCGGCGACGTAGCCCGCCCCGCCCTCGTAGGTGGCGTGCCCGGCGGTGGAGGAGACCACCACGACCGTGCCGTCGCCGCTCGCGTCCAGCTTGGGCAGCAGGGCCTGGGTGAGGTTGAGGGTGCCGATGACGTTGGTCTCGTACATCGTGCGCCAGTCCTGCGGGTCGCCGGTGGCGACCGGGTCCGCGCCGAGCGCGCCGCCCGCGTTGTTGACCAGCACGCCGACGGTGCGGAACGCGGTGGCGAACTCGTCGACGGCGGCGCGGTCGGTGACGTCGAGGGGGTACGCCGTCGCGGAGTGCCCGGCGGCGGTCAGCTCCTCGGCGAGCGCCTCGATGCGGTCCTTGCGGCGGGCGGTGAGGACGACGCGGTAGCCGGCCTCGGCGAGCCTGCGTGCCGTGGCGGCGCCGATCCCGCTGCTCGCGCCCGTGACGACGGCGATACGGGACGCGGCGGGCGGTACGGCGGTGGCCATGGGCTGCTCCTCGGGGCGGGCGGCGGGCGAGTGCGGTGCGAGCGCGCCCGGCCAGCATAAGCGGGGGCGAAATGAGGGCGGGGGGCGCTCGTCAGCCCCCGCGCGGGGCCCACATGATGAGCGCCATGCCGGCCAGGCACACCAGCGCGCCGGTGATGTCCCAGCGGTCCGGGCGGTAGCCGTCGGCGACGACGCCCCACAGGATCGACCCGGCGACGAAGATCCCGCCGTACGCGGCGAGCACCCGGCCGAAGTGGGCGTCGGGCTGGAAGGTGGCGACGAAGCCGTACGCGCCGAGGGCGAGCACACCGCCGGCCGCCCACATCCAGCCGCGGTGTTCGCGCACGCCCTGCCAGACCAGCCAGGCGCCGCCGATCTCCAGGAGCGCGGCGAGGACGAACAGGGCGGCGGAGCGGAGGATCAGCATGTCGGCAGCTTGGCACGGGCCGCGTCACCTGTTGGAGGGCGCCTGCGCCGCCGCGGTCCGAGGGATACATGCCCCCGTGACGGACGCAGCGGACGGACGGGTCGGGGACAGGGCGACGGCGGCGGGGCCGCCGGGGGAGCGGAGGACGGCGGCGCCGCCGGGGGAGCGGCGGGCGTGGCTGATGGCGGAGCTGGCGGTGGTGGCCCGGCGGTACATGGCGTCGTACGCGCTGTTCAACCAGGCGCTCGCCGACCGTCTGGGCCTGCACCCGACCGACCTGCAGTGCCTGAACCTGCTCACCCTGGAGCCCGGCCCGGTGACGACCGGGCGGATCGCGGAGCTGACGGGGCTGACCACCGGGTCGGCGACGCGGCTGGTGGACCGGCTGGAGCGGGCCGGGTACGTGGTGCGGGGACGGGACGCGGGGGACCGGCGGCTGGTGCTGGTCGCGCCGGTGCCGGAGCGGGTCGCCGAGGTGGCGCGGGTGTGGGAGCGGGTCGGGAGCGGCTGGTTCGCGCTCTTCGACGACCTGGACGACCGTGAGCTCGCGCTGTTCGTCGAGCACATGCGGCGCACCACGGAGTACGGCGCCGAGCAGGCGGCCCGGCTGCGGGCGGGGGAGCCGGTCCCGGTGGGGACGGGGGATCGCGAGGCCGTGTCCGGGCAGGCGGAATAGGACGGGGCGGGGCGTCGTTCCAGGGGTATAGTTGAACCGTCAACAACCTGGAAGGTGAGCGGCCATGCAGTTCGGGATCTTCAGCGTCGGGGACGTCACCCCCGACCCGACGACGGGGCGCACGCCGACCGAGCGCGAGCGGATCAAGGCCATGGTCGCCATCGCGCTGAAGGCCGAGGAAGTGGGCCTGGACGTGTTCGCGACCGGTGAGCACCACAACCCGCCGTTCGTGCCGTCCTCGCCGACGACCATGCTCGGCTACATCGCGGCCCGCACCGAGCGGCTGCTGCTGTCCACCTCCACCACGCTGATCACCACCAACGACCCGGTGAAGATCGCCGAGGACTACGCGATGCTCCAGCATCTGGCCGACGGCCGGGTGGACCTGATGATGGGCCGCGGCAACACCGGCCCGGTCTACCCCTGGTTCGGCCAGGACATCCGCCAGGGCATCAACCTGGCGATCGAGAACTACGCCCTGCTGCACCGGCTGTGGCGCGAGGACGTCGTCGACTGGGAGGGACGCTTCCGCACCCCGCTGCAGGGCTTCACCTCCACGCCCCGCCCGCTGGACGGCGTGCCGCCGTTCGTCTGGCACGGGTCCATCCGCTCGCCGGAGATCGCCGAACAGGCCGCGTACTACGGCGACGGCTTCTTCCACAACAACATCTTCTGGCCGGCCGACCACACGAAGCGGATGGTCGAGCTGTACCGGAGCCGGTACGCCCACTACGGACACGGCACCCCCGAGCAGGCGATCGTCGGGCTCGGCGGGCAGGTGTTCATGCGGAAGAACTCGCAGGACGCGGTGCGCGAGTTCCGGCCGTACTTCGACGTCGCGCCGGTGTACGGGCACGGGCCCTCGCTGGAGGAGTTCACCGCGCAGACCCCGCTGACCGTGGGCTCCCCCCAGCAGGTGATCGAGAAGACGCTGTCCTTCCGCGACTACGCGGGCGACTACCAGCGCCAGCTGTTCCTGATGGACCACGCCGGGCTGCCGCTGAAGACCGTGCTGGAGCAGCTCGACCTGCTCGGCGAGGAGGTCGTGCCGGTGCTGCGGAAGGAGTTCGCGAAGAACCGTCCGGCGGACGTGCCGGAGGCGCCCACGCACGCCTCGCTGCTGGGCGCCGCGCGCAAGGGCGCCGCTGCCGCCCAGGAAGGGGCACGGACATGAGGATCGTCGTCGTGTCGGCCGGGCTGAGCGTGCCGTCGTCCACGCGGCTGCTGGGCGACCGGCTCGCCTCGGCCGCGGTCGCCGCGTCCGGCGCGGAGCCCGGCGACGTCCGGGTGGTCGAGCTGCGGGACCTCGCCGTGGAGATCGCGCACACCTTCACCAACGGCTTCCCCGGCCCCGCGCTGTCGGAGGCGTTCGACGCGGTGAGCGGGGCGGACGGGCTGATCGTCGTCACGCCGGTGTTCTCGGCGTCGTACAGCGGGCTGTTCAAGTCGTTCTTCGACGCGCTGAGCTCCACCGACCCGGAGGCCCTGACCGGCACGCCGGTGCTGGTCGCGGCGACGGGCGGCAGCGCGCGGCACTCCCTGGTCCTGGACCACGCGCTCCGCCCCCTCTTCTCCTACCTCCGCGCGGTCGTCGTCCCGACGGGCGTCTACGCGGCGTCGGAGGACTGGGGCGCGGAAGGGCTGGACGCCCGCATCGGGCGGGCGGCGAGGGAACTGGTCGCCTGGGCGGCGGGCGCGGGAGCCGTGCCTCGGCAGGCGGCTCCGGCCGGCGTTCCCGGCCCGCGGGACGTCCCGCCGCCCCTGACCGGCGCGGAGGCCGTCCCGGGCGGCCCGGCACTCCGGCAGGCCGCCGCTCCGGTCCGCGGCTCGGCTCCGGACGGTCTCCCGTCGCCGGGACCGGCGGCCGTACCCGTGCACGGTGGCCCGGGCCCCTCGCAGGGCGGCGGCCCCGCAGGCAGCGGGCCGGGTCCCGACGGTCACCCGTCGCCTGGGGCCGCGGACGGACAGCCCTCGCCCGGGCCCGGGAACGCGCCCGGCGACAGCGCGGGCCGGTACCCCGTGGCCGCGCACCGGCGCGGGACGCCCGGGGGCGCCCCGCTCCCGAAGAAGGACACGTTCGAGAACGTGACCCCCTTCGAGGAACGGCTCGCCGCGCTGCGCCCTGGCGGGTGAGACCGCGGTAAGAAGCGGGGGCCCGGACGGCCGCCGGGACCGGCCGGCCCCGGCGGCTTGGCACACTGGGCGGGTGCCGCACACCGTTCTGCTCGCCGAAGACGACCGCGCCATCCGCAACGCGCTGGAGCGCGCGCTGACCCTGGAGGGCTACCGCGTCACGGCCGTCGCCGACGGCGTCGAGGCCCTCGCGCAGGCCCACCGCAGCCGGCCCGACGTGCTGGTGCTCGACGTGATGATGCCCGGCATCGACGGACTCCAGGTGTGCCGGGTGCTGCGCGCCGAAGGCGACCGCACCCCGGTGCTGATACTGACCGCGCTGGTGGAGACCGCCGACCGCATCGCCGGGCTCGACGCGGGCGCCGACGACTACGTCCTGAAGCCCTTCGACGTCGAGGAGGTCTTCGCCCGGCTCCGCGCCCTTCTGCGCCGCGCGGCCCCCGCGCCCACCGAGTCCGAGCCGGCCGCCGCCCAGGAGGCCGGGGCGCCCGCGCCGTCCGGACGCCTGCTGGAGGCGGCCGGGCTCCGCATGGACCCGCAGGCCCGCCGGGCCTGGCGCGGCGACCGCGAACTGGAGCTCACCCGCACCGAGTTCGAGCTGCTGGAACTGCTCATCCGCAACGCCGGCGTGGTCCTCGAGCACTCCACCATCTACGACCGCATCTGGGGCTACGACTTCGGCCCCGGCTCCAAGAACCTCGCCGTCTACGTCGGCTACCTGCGCCGCAAGCTCGACGAGCCCGGCGCCCCGCAGCTCATCCACACGGTGCGCGGGGTGGGTTACGTGCTGCGGGAGGGCTGAGTGGCGGCCGGCGGCGGCGCGCACGGGCAGTCGGTCCCGCGTCACCGGATGCGGCTGCTGTCGCTGGGCACCACCTTCGCGGTGGCGTTCGCGGCGGTCACCGCCACCGTGACGCTGCTGGTCGGCTTCCTGTCGTACAACGCGGCCGCACGGCTGGTGCGCGTGGACCAGCAGTCCGTCTTCGACGAGGTGGTGCAGGACCTGAGAGCGGAGGTCCGGCGGAACCGGATGTCACCGCACGACTTCTCCTCCGCCGCGCCCGGACACGACCTGGTGCGCCCGGCCCGCACCGACGTGCAGGTGCTCGGGCCGGACGGCGGGGTCGTCGACCCCGGCAGCCCCGGGCTGCCCGTGGAGGACGACGACCGCCGGATCGCCGGCGCCGCCACGGCGGGGCGGGTCGTCGTGCACGCCGGGGTGGACGTCGGCGACGACGTCTACCGGGTGGCGACCGTCTCCCTGGGCGGCAGCCGGGGCGCGGTGCAGGTCGCGCAGGAGTTCAGCAACACGGAGGACCTGCTGCGGGCACTGCAGCGGCGCACGTTCCTGCTCATGGCGGCCGTGGTGGTCGCCGCAGGGCTGTTCGGCTGGTGGCTGGCCCGGCGGATCACCCGCCGGCTGGTGGTGCTCACCGACACCGCCGAGGCCGTCGCCCGCACGCGTCGCCTCGGCATCCAGGTGCCGGTCGCCGGCTACGACGAGGTGGGGCGCCTCGGCCGCGCCTTCGACCGGATGCTGGGCCGGCTCGCCCAGTCCGAGGAGGACCAGCGCCGGCTGGTCCAGGACGCGGGGCACGAACTGCGCACCCCGCTCACCTCGCTGCGCACCAACATCTCGATGCTGCGCCGTATCGACGAGTTCCCGCCCGACAGCCGCGAGGAGCTGGTGACCGACCTCGCGCAGGAGGCACGGGAGCTGACCGACCTGGTCAACGAGCTGGTCGACCTGGCGGCCGGGCAGTCCGACACGGAACCGCCTCAGCGGATCGACCTCGCGGACGTCGCCGAGGAGGTGGCGGGCCTCGCCCGGCGGCGCACGGGACGCGAGATCCAGGTCCACGCCGGCGGGGACACCACGACCCACGGTCGACCCGGGATGCTCACCCGGGCGCTGTCCAACCTGGTGGAGAACGCGGTCAAGTTCGACCGCGAGGGCCGGGCGCCCGTGGAGATCCACGTGGCGGGTCCGGCCCGCCCGGGCACGGTACGGGTGGAGGTCCGCGACCGGGGTCCCGGCATCGCCGACGACGACCTGACCCGCGTCTTCGACCGCTTCTACCGGGCCGCCGACGCGCGCGCCCTGCCGGGTTCGGGCCTGGGCCTCTCGATCGTCCGCGAAGTCGCCCTCGCCCACGGCGGAGCTCCCTACGCGTTCCACCGGGAGGGCGGCGGCACGGTCACGGGCTTCACGGTGGCGGGGGCGACGGAGGAACGGCGGGAGCCGTAACCGCTGCGCGGCCACTGCCGACCGGCTCCGGCGGGGCGCACGTAGTTCCCGTGAAGGTCTGGGCGGTGCCCGGCCGGGAGGTGGGGGGGGTTCCGCTTGCGGCGTGGTGCGGGGCCGGGGGACGTCCGGGGTGGTGTGGGGGCCGGGCGGGGCTTCCGGTCGTGGCGAGGTCGGACCGGGGCCGGGCGTGCGGTCGGGCGCACGAGGTCGCCCGTGCGCGGGGGCGGTGCCCGGCCGGGATGAGGGGTCTCCGCTTGCGGCGAGGTGCGGGACCGTCCGGGGCCGTGCCCGGTCCGGAGGGGTCCTCCCCGCCCTTGGGAGGCCGGGCACCCGCCCGCGTACCGGGCCGGTGGCGGGTTCGTCCCGGGCGGCGAGGTCGGGCCGGGGTCCGGCGGGCCAGGGCCGGGCATTCGCCTGCCGGGACGGAGTACTGGCCGGGGCCGGCCGGCGGTCTGACGTCCGGCCTCCGGTGAGGAGGGGACCGGCGCTTCCGGCAGGACAGGGAGCACTCCCTGCCGGGCCGCGCCTCGGAGGCGTACACCCGCCGCGTGCTGCGCAGGATGCATGGGGGGCCGTGTCGGGCCGGCCCCGGTGAGGGGAGGGGTTCTCATGCTGAGCGATGACGAGAGTGCCGCGCTGGCCGCGGTGGACGCTGCGGCGACCGCGCGGACACTGATGGAGCTGATCTCCGTGCCGAGCGTCACGGGGAGCGCCGCCGAATCGGAGCTGCAGCACCAGCTCGCCGGGCGGCTTGAGTGGCTGGGACTGGACGTCGACCTGTGGTCGATGGACCTGCCCGCGCTGCGCGCCGACCCGGACTTCCCCGGCACGGAGGCGCCGCGCGAGGAGGCGTGGGGGCTGGTCGGGACGACGCCCGACGGGGGCGACGGGCCGACGCTGATCCTCCAGGGCCACGTCGACGTCGTACCGCCGGGGGACCTGGCCGCGTGGGACGGGGACCCGTTCGTGCCGCGGGCGACAGGGGACCTGGTGCACGGGCGCGGGGCGTGCGACATGAAGGCCGGTCTGGCGGCGCACCTCGCCGCGCTCGCCGCGATACGGGCGGCCGGGATCCGGCTGCGCGGCCGGGTCGCCGTGCACTTCGTCGTCGGCGAGGAGGACGGCGGCCTCGGCGCGTTCGGCACGCTGCGGCGCGGTCACACCGGCGACGCGTGCGTCATCGCCGAACCCACCGCCTCCACCCTGATCACCGCCAACGCGGGCGCGCTGACGTTCCGGATCGCCGTGCCGGGAAAGGCCGCGCACGGCAGCTCCCGGGAGCAGGGCGTCAGCGCGGTCGACGCCTACCTGCCGCTGCACCGGGCGCTGGCCGCGCTGGAGGAGGAGCGGAACCGGGACCCGGACCCGCTGCTCGCGGAGTACCCGGTCCCGTACGGCCTGTCGGTGGGCACGCTGCGGGCGGGGGACTGGGCCAGCAGTGTGCCGGACCTGCTGGTCGCGGAGGGCAGGTTCGGCGTACGGCTCGGCGAGGACCCGGCCCGGGCGCGCGCCGCGCTGGAGCGGTGCGTGGCCGAGGCGTGCGCCGCGGACCCCTGGCTGCGCGACCACCCGGCGACGGTGACCTGGCCGGGCGGGCAGTTCGCGAGCGGCATGCTGCCCGAGGGGCACCCCCTCGCGGACGCGGTCGGCGCCGCGCACGCCGACGCGACGGGCGGGGGCGTGCCCCGGCGGCGCGGGGCGACGTACGGCAGCGACCTGCGGCACTACACCGGCGCGGGGATACCGGCCCTGCAGTACGGCCCGGGCGACATCGCGGTGGCGCACAGCGAGCGGGAGCACGTGAGCGTGCGGGAGGTGGTGGAGACGGCGCGGACCCTGGTGCTGACGGTGCTGCGGACGGTGGGCACCAAGTGAGCGGGCGGGCTGCCCGCCGGGCCGCCCCGTAGACTCGTCCCGTGATCATCGAACGTGTGTACGCCCATAGGGGTGCGTACGACGCGGGGGAGTGGCCCTGGTCGGTCCCGTGCGTCCGCGCGCTTCTCGACGGCGGTCTGCGGTTCACCGCCCCGGTGACGTTCGTCGTCGGGGAGAACGGCTCCGGCAAGTCGACCCTGGTCGAGGCGCTCGCCGAGGGTTTCGGCCTGGACCCGTGGGGCGGCTCGCACGAGTGGCGGTACGCGAGCCCACGCACCAACTCGGTGCTGGGAGAGCACATCCGCTTCGACGCCGCGCCCCGCGGCCGCCGCATGCTCGCCTCCTGGTCCGCCCGCCAGGGCTTCTTCCTGCGCGCCGAGACCGCCCTGGACGCCCTCGGCCGGGAGGGCCTCGCGCCGGACGAGCGCAGTCACGGCGAGGGCTTCCTCGCGGCGTTCCGCGACAAGTTCCTGCGCCCCGGCCTGTATGTCATGGACGAGCCCGAGGCGGCCCTGTCCTTCTCCTCGTGCCTGGAACTGCTCGGCCACATCGACCGGCTGACGCGGGCCGGCGCGCAGGTGGTGTGCGCCACCCACTCCCCCCTGCTGACCGCCCTGCCGGGTGCGGACGTCGTCGAGGTCGGCGACCACGGCATCCGGCGCACCGCCTGGCAGGACCTCGCCCTGGTCGACCACTGGCGCCGCTACCTCGCCGACCCGACGGCCTACCTGCGGCACGTACTGGAGTGACCCGTCCCTCCGGGCAGCGGCGTCTCACTCGTCCGGCTTGCGCTCCGGCGCCTCGCAGACGAAGCCGTCGGGGTCGGTGAAGGGGCCCACGGGGCTGGTGAGGGCGATGCGGTGGGAGCCGCCGCCCTCGGTGGACACGCCCGCGACCTTCCCCAGCGCCTTGCGCTTGTACAGCGACAGCTTGATGCTGCCGGGGTCGCCCGCGAACTCGACGTACTTGCCGCCGAAGCTCTTTCCGACGGTGAGCCCGCGCTCGACGTAGAACTGCTTGGAGGCTTTCACGTCCTCGACGCCGAGCAGCAGCACGATCTCGTCGATCGTCCGGGTGACCGGGCCGGTGTTCTTCTTCGTCGAGGTCACCAGCTGCCAGATCGTGCCGTCGGGCGCCTGGACGACGCCGCCGTAGCCCCAGAGTGACTTCTCGGCGGGCTTCAGCCGGCTGGCGCCCGCGTCGAGGGCGGCGCGGTGCAACGCGTCGACGTCACCGGGCTGGGACAGGACCAGCGACAGGGTGAAGCCGCGGAAGCCGCTCGTGGGCTCGTCGGACGGGCGCAGGCGCACCCGCTCCCGGTCCAGGCCGAAGGCGTCGGAGTAGAAGCGTGCGGCGGCCGTGGGGTCGGCCACCTCCAGCGTGACGGAGTCGATGGAGTTCATGCCGTCGACGGTAGGGTCGCCCCGGCCGTCGGCGCTTCTCGGAAACTGACCGGTTCCCGGGGCGGCCCCGCGCCGTCCGGTCACCTGCCGGCGAGCTCGCCGCTGAGCGTCCTGTGGATCCGTGCGCCGGGCTCGTACGCCCGGTGTCCCCGTTCACCTGAGGCAGGGCCGGCCCGGGTGCCAGGATGAGGTGCGATGACGGCAGGGTGGGGCGTGCGCACGGTACGGGCCGCGGTGTTCGCGGCCGTCTGCGTGCTGCTCGCCGCCCTGGGCCACGTGCTGATGTCCGGCAGCCATGTCCCGGGCTGGACGCTGGGCGCGGGCGCCGTCGCGACGGGCGCGGCCGGGTGGTGCCTGGCCGGGCGGGAACGCGGGCTGCCGGCGGTCGTCGGGGTCGCGGTCGTCGCGCAGACGGCGCTGCACCAGGTGTTTTCGCTGGGGGCGGCGCGCGCGCACGAGGCGCACGGGCTGCACGCGGCCCATACGGGGGCGGGGCATCCGCCGGTCGAGGGCGCTACGGGCCTCGCGGGGTCGGAAGGTTCCGCGGGCTTCGACGGCTCGGTGGCCCTGGAGGGCTCCGGGGGCCCTGCCCTGGCCGCCGGCGGTGACGGGGCGTCGTCCGGGATGCTCGCCGCCCACCTGCTCGCCGCGCTGCTCACCGGCCTGTGGCTGGGACACGGCGAGCGGGCCGCGTTCCGCATCCTGCGGGCTGTGGCAGGCCGGCTGACCGCGCCGCTGCGGCTGCCGCTGCGGCTTCCGCCCGCCCTCGGACGCCCCCGGGTCCGCCCGCGCCGGCCCCGTTCGGAGCGCAGGCCGGCCCTGCGGCTCCTCGTCCACGCGCTCACCTCGCGGGGTCCGCCCAGGGGGACCGCTGTCGCCTGACGACAGCTGATCCACCCGGGACGTCCGTCGTACGCCCCGGGTCACCGGCCGTACGCCCACACCTTCGGGGCGCCGTCACGGGCGCCCGTGTGGCCGTAGGGCCGTTTCCCCTGCTCACCGGAGCGTGCGGCGCGCTGCCCCGCTTCCGGACCACGGACTCAGAGAAGGACATCAGGTGATCACCTCTGCCCTGCCCCGTGCCCATGCCCCCACGCCCACAGGGCGCGACGCGTCGGCCGACGCCTCCACGACGGCCTGGGCGCTGGCCGCCCGGAGCGGCGACGCGGACGCCGGCGACCGGTTCGTCCGCGCCCTGCACCGCGACGTGCTCCGCTACGTCACCCACCTGTGCGGCGATCCGCAGGCTGTGGACGACCTCGCGCAGGACACCTTCCTGCGCGCCCTCGCCGGACTGCACCGCTTCGAGGGCCGTGCACCGGCGCGGGTGTGGCTGCTGGCCATAGCCCGCCGGGCCGTCGTCGACAGCCACCGGTACGCCGCCACCCGGCCCCGGCTCTCGGACGCGCCGGACTGGCGGGCGGCCGTGGAGCGGTCCCAGCCGCGCGGCCTGCCCGGCTTCGACGACGGAGTGGCCCTGCTCGCCCTGCTGGCCACGCTGCCGGACGAGCGGCGGGAGGCGTTCCTCCTCACCCAGCTCGCCGGGCTGCCGTACGCGGACGTGGCCGCGCGCACCGGCTGCCCGGTCGGCACGGTCCGCTCCCGCGTCGCCCGCGCCCGCGCCGACCTGCGGAGACTGCTGGCCGACGCGGAGGGGACCGGCGGGAGCTGACCGGCGGTGCCGGCCGGTGGGCCGGGGCGGGGTCAGTGGTGGGCGTGGACCACCGCGTGGCCCTTGCCCCGGCCGATCATCCACTTGTTGACCGGGGTGGTGACCAGGAACGCGACGGCGAAGCCGCCGAGCAGCGCGTACCAGAACAGGCCCTCGGACAACTGGGCGTCCATCGCCCCCGGGGTGAGCGCGATGATGGCGTTGTCGACCAGCTCCATCACCGCGATGGAGACGGTGTCGGCGGCCAGCGCGATCTTCACGGCGGCCTTCGGCGACACCCCGGCGCGCACCACGGCGAAGAGGGTGAAGGAGTAGCCGAAGACGAAGGCCAGGCCGATGGCCAGGGCCATCGTCGGGACGTTGCCCCACAGCAGGGCCGTGCCGACGGCCATGCCGAGGATCTCGCCGACGGCGCAGCCGAGCAGGCAGTGCAGCGTCGCCCGTACCGCCGTCGACCAGGTCGCGCCGGGCGCGGCACCGGTGTGGTGGTGCATGGCGTGGTCCATGGACCTCATCCCCCTTCGCAGCGTCACGGGGACGGTGCCGTCCTCGCGCACACCTCGAACGATATACCCCCTAGGGGTATTCCCGCCAGGGGTGATTCTGTCGTCGGGCTCGTCACCGGGTCAACAGTTCCCGGATCGCCGCCGTCACCTCCTCGGGCGCCTCCTCGGCCATGAAGTGCCCGGCCCCGGTCAGCCGGTGGTCCAGGTCCGGCGCCCAGGCCCGCCACACCGCCGATGCGTCGTAGCCCAGCCGGGCGCCCCAGTCCTGCTGGAGGACCGTCACCGGCACGGTGAGCCGGGTACCCGCGTCCCGGTCGGCCCGGTCGTGCTCGATGTCGACGGTCGCCGAGGCCCGGTAGTCGGCGACGATCGACGGCACCGCCGCGCGGCTCGCCCGCAGATACGCGGCCCGCACGTCCGGCGGCAGCGCCTCCGGCCCGCCTGCCCAGGCGTCGAGGAACGACCCGAAGAAGGCGTCCGCGCTCCCCGCGATCATCGTCTCCGGAAGCCCGGGCGGCTGCGCCATCAGATACAGGTGGAAGGCGACCGCCGCGGAGACGCCGTGCAGGACGTCCCACATGTCGAGCGTCGGCACGACGTCGAGGATGCCGAGATGGGTGACGGTCTCCGGGTGGTCGAGCCCGGCCCGGAAGGCGACGAGGGCCCCCCGGTCGTGCCCGACGAGGGCGAAGCGGTCGTGACCCAGCGCGGCGGCCAGCGCCACGACGTCGGCCGCCATGGTGCGCTTGGCGTAGACGCCGGGGCTGTCGGCGGCCGGCTTGTCGCTGGCGCCGTAGCCGCGCAGGTCGGGGCAGATCACGGTGTGCCGGTCGGCGAGCCGCTCGGCGACGTGCCGCCACATGAGGTGGGTCTGCGGGAACCCGTGCAGCAGCACGACGGGGCTGCCGTGCCCGCCGACGGCTGCCGCCAGCTCGACGCCGTCCACGCCGGGCAGCCGGAGGTGCTCGAAGCCGGGAATGGTGGGTGTCATAGGGGTGGTGCGTCCGTTTCTTCAGGGGGTGGGTACCGGAGCAGCGTGGGACACGGCGATGAGCAGCGGATCAGTACGGCGGAGCGAGGGCTCGGCACGCCGGAGTGAGGGCGCGCACTCCTTCGCCCCCGGCCACCCCCAGGATGGACACCATGCGCATCGACGTCCTCGGCGCCGTCCGGGCCTTCCGGGACGACGGCGGCCCCGTCCCCCTCGGCGGACCCCGGCACCGTGAGGTCCTCGGGCGTCTCGTCGCCGCCGAGGGGCGGATGGTCACCACCGAGACGCTCGTCGACGACCTGTGGGCCGAACAGCCGCCGGCCCGTGCCGTCGGCGCCCTGCGCACGTTCGTCGCCGCGCTGCGCCGCGCCCTCGAACCGGACCGGCCGCCCCGCACCCCGCCCCGCGTCCTGGTCACCGAGGGCCCCGGCTACGCCCTGCGCCTGCCGCGCGAGGACGTCGACGTGCACCGCTTCCAGGACGCCCTGGCCCGCGCCCGCCGCACCCCCGGCGAGGTGGCCGCGCTCGGTGAGGCGCTCGCGGCCTGGCGCGGTCCCGCCTACGCCGACGTGACCGGCTCCGCATGGGCGGAACGCGAGCGGGTCCGGCTGGAGGAGCTGCGGGCGGAGGCCGTCGAGCTGCGCGCCCGCCTCCTCCTCGACCGGGGCGAGGGCGCCGGCCTGGTCACCGACCTGCGCGACCACGTCGCCGTGCACCCGTGGCGTGAGCCCGCCTGGACGCTCCTCGCCCGCGCCCTGCACCACGCGGGCCGCCGTGCCGAGGCGCTGGACACCCTCCGCCGCGCCCGCGTCACCCTGGCCGACCAGCTCGGACTCGACCCGGGCGCCGACCTGCTGCGCCTGGAGACGGACATCCTCAACGGTGCGGCCCCGTCCGCCGCCCCGGCCGCCACCTGGACCGGCCCCGGCGTCCCGCTCGGCCCGCGCACCACCGTGGACCTGGCCCGCACCCTCGCCCTGGCGGGCGGCGACGCGCTGATCCGCTCCCGCAGCGACCGCCTCGCCGCGATCACGGCGGCGGAACGCACCGGTGACCTCGCCCTCACCGCCCGGATCATCGGCGCGTACGACGTGCCCGCCCTGTGGAGCCGGGCCGACGACCCCGCGCAGTCCCGGGCGGTCGTCGAGGCCGCCGTCCGCACCCTCACCGCGCTCGGGCCCCACGCCCCCGCCGACCTGGCCGTCCGCCTGCTGGCGACGGTCGCGGTCGAGAGCCGCAGCGCCGGCCTGACCCCGCCGGAGCGCGACCGTGCCCGGGACGCGGCCCGGCGGGCCGAGGCGCTGGCCCTGGACCTGGGCGATCCCGCCCTGCTGGCGTTCGCCCTCAACGGGGTGTACCTGCAGTCCTTCACGCACCCCGGGCTCGCGGCGGTACGTGACCGCACCGGCGCCGAGATCCTCGACCTGGCCACCGCGCACGACCTGCCCGCCTTCGCCGTGCTCGGCCGGCTCGTACGCCTCCAGTCCGCCTCCGCCCTCGGCGACCTGGACGCCGCGTCCGCGCACGCGCGGGCCGCCGAACGGCTCGCCGCCGCCACCGAGGCGCCCCTCGTCCCCCTCCTCACGGCGTGGTTCCGGGCCCGGGCCGCGGCGACCCGCAGCACCGAGCCCGGCGGACCGTCCCCCGCCACGGTCGCCGCGCACTACCGCGCCGCCGACGAGGCCCTCCGCACGGCGGGCATGCCGGGCCTGCACCGCGGCCTGCTCCCGCTCGCGCTGCTGGGCCTGCGCCTGCTGCACGGCCGGCCCGCGCCCGCCGACCCCCGCCTGGACTTGGGCCCGTACCGCCCCTGGACGGAACCCCTCCTCCTGCTCGACCAGGGCCGCGAGGCCCAGGCCCGCACCGCACTCAACGCGGCCCCCGCGCCACCGCCCGACCACATGCAGGAGGCGCTGTGGTGCCTGACCGCCCGCGCCGCCGTCCGTCTGGGCGACCGGGACACCGCGGCCCGCGCCGTGGCAGCCCTCCGCGACGCGCGCGCCGAACACGCGGGAGCCGCCTCCGGCCTGCTGACCCTGGGTCCGGTGGCGACGTACCTGGAGGAGGCGCAGGAGTGCGCGGACCTGCGGTGATCCCGCCGCCGGCAGCGTGCGCCGACACCCGGTGAGAGGCGGGCCGCGCTCCCGCTCTGCGAGCCGGAAAAGCCGAACGAGCACCTGATCCGATTCCTCGACCGGTCGTCACCCCGCGTACGTATGCTGCCCGCATGGGGGCCACGACCGAGGACACGACCGATCACTCCTGGGCCTCCACCCGCGTCTGGGTGGAGAAGACCCTGTCCGCCGGGGAGCGCATCGAGCGGGTGGACCGGCTGCGCGGCGGCTGGACCTCGCAGATGCGCCGCCTGGACGTCACCGGCCCGGACGGCCCCCGCTCCCTCGTGCTGCGCTCCTTCGTCGAGCCGTTCTTCGTGCGGCACGCCGAGGGCCTGCTGACCCGCGAGGCGGACGTCCTGCGCCTGCTCGCCCCTACGGAGGTCCCGGCGGCCACACTCGTCGCGGTGGACCCGGCCGCCCGGCACTGCGACCACCCCTCCTTGCTGATGACCCGGCTCCCGGGAGCCGTCCGCGTGCACGACGAGGGCGCGGAGGTCCGGGCCGACGTGCTGGCCCGCCTCCTCGTCCGCATCCACCGCCTGCCCGTGCCCGCGCACCGGCGCCCCCGCACCTACCAGGCATGGGCCTCCCCGGACCGGGTGACACCGCCCGCGGCCACCCGCCGCGCCGAGCTGTGGCACCGGGCCGCCGACGTCATCCGCCGCGAACCCCCGCCGTTCGAGGGCTGCTTCCTGCACCGGGACTTCCACCCCGGCAACGTCCTCCTCACCGGCCCCGACGACGCCCCGCGGGTCAGCGGTGTCGTCGACTGGGTGGAGACCTCCTGGGGCCCGGCCGACCTGGACGTGGCGCACTGCTCGACCGCCCTCGCCCTGCTGCACGGCGCCCCTGCCGGGATGGACTTCGCCGACCGCTACACCGCCGCCGGCGGCACCCTCGCCCTGGACGCCCCCGCCCACCTCTACTGGCGCCTCCTGGACACCCTGGGCTACGGCGACGCGGAAAAGGTCGCGGTCCCCTGGCGGGACCTCGGCCGCACGGACCTGACCCCGCAGCTCCTCACCAGCCGCCTGGAGAACTACCTGGACGCGCTGTTCACACGGTACGGCTGAACACGGGAAAGGGGCGGGTTCCGAGAACCCGCCCCTCCTCACCGATCCGTCAAGGTCACGGCCACACCAGGCAGTACGGCTGATGCCCCGCCTCATGCAGCCGGTGGCTGAAGTCCTGCCACTCGTGCAGCAGCTGGTAGACGTTGAACGCGTCGCGCGGGCCGCCGCGGTCCGGGACCGTCGACCAGATGAAGGCGGCGGCGCCGACCGCTTCCTCGCCTATGTCCCGCAGGGGGTCCACCACCGTCATGGGCAGCTTCACGACCGCGTAGTCCGGGTGCAGGACGACCAGCTCGAGCGGCGGCACCTTGTGCAGGGGGACGCCCTCGATGCCCGTGAGCACCATCGCGGCCATGGTCTCCGGCTTGATCTTGGTGAACATGCCGCCCATGCCCAGCTCGTCCCCGCCGAGCTCTTCGGGACGCATGGAGATCGGGACGCGGGCGGCGGTGGCGCCGTCCGGCGCACCGAAGTACTTGTACGTCACCCCCACCCGACCACCATTCCTGCTCCCCGCCCCGTTCAGAGGGCCGATCCGCTCCGGCTCGCCGTGTGCACGACGCGTCTGATCCGATTCCTCCGCTTCGCGTCGGTGCCTTCCCCGCCGGGCACGTCGAGGACCCAGGTCGTCGGTCCCCTCGCCCAGTCCGCCACCGCGATGCATATCTCCACCCGACTGCTTTTCTAGGACGCGTGGCCCCCGCCGCGCAACCCGATCATCGTGACAGTGACCTCCCCCACGGCCGCCCGCCGAAACGTGCGGTGAAACATCCGTCCGCGACATCTTCGCGGGCCCCGGCCGCCCCTGCCGTGCGAGCTGTGCGCACCAGGGGTCAGTTTCGCAGATCACGGCCGGTCCGGGGCCCGGATCGGCAGGTCGTCGGGGCGCGGACGCCGCGGCGGACCCCTGGCCTACCCTGAAACGAGTCACAGCAGCCGCAGCCCGGCGAGATACCCGGGACGTCGGAAAAGGTCGGAGAAGTCGCAGGTCATGAGCGAACTGCCATATTCGTACGAAGCCCCAGCCTCGCAGGCGCTGTTCGATCGTGCCGCGGCCGTCACTCCCGGTGGCGTGAACTCACCGGTGCGTGCCTTCCGCGCCGTCGGCGGCACGCCCCGGTTCATGGTCTCCGGCTCCGGGCCCTACCTGACGGACTCCGACGGGCGCGAGTACGTCGACCTGGTGTGCTCCTGGGGGCCGATGATCCTCGGGCACGCGCACCCCGACGTGATCGCCGCCGTGCAGGAGGCCGTCGCGCGCGGCACCTCCTTCGGCACGCCCGGTGAGGGCGAGGTCGCGCTCGCCGAGGAGATGGTCGCCCGGATCGAGCCGCTGGAGCAGGTGCGGCTGGTGTCCAGCGGCACCGAGGCCACCATGTCGGCGATCCGGCTCGCCCGCGGCTTCACGCAGCGCACCAAGGTGGTCAAGTTCGCGGGCTGCTACCACGGGCACGTCGACTCGCTGCTCGCCTCCGCCGGCTCCGGCGTGGCGACCTTCGCGCTGCCCGACACCCCGGGCGTCACCGGTGCGCAGGCCGGCGACACCATCGTGCTGCCGTACAACGACCTGGACGCCGTGCACGCGGCGTTCGCCGCGCACCCGGGCGAGATCGCCTGTGTGATCACCGAGGCGTCCCCGGGCAACATGGGCGTCGTCCCGCCGCTTCCCGGCTTCAACCAGGGCCTGAAGGACGCGTGCGCCGCGAACGGCGCGCTGTACATCTCCGACGAGGTGATGACCGGCTTCCGTACGAGCCGCGCCGGCTGGTACGGCGTCGACGGGGTACGGCCCGACCTGATGACCTTCGGCAAGGTCATGGGCGGCGGCTTCCCGGCCGCCGCGTTCGGCGGGCGCGCCGACGTCATGGCGCACCTCGCCCCGGCCGGCCCCGTCTACCAGGCGGGCACCCTCTCCGGCAACCCGGTCGCCACGGCCGCCGGGCTCGCCCAGCTGCGGCTGCTCGACGACGCCGCGTACGAGAAGGTGGACGCGGTGTCCGCGCAGATCCGGTCCCTCGTCACCGAGGCGCTGACCAAGGAGGGCGTCGCGCACACGCTGCAGAACGCCTCCAACATGTTCTCCGTCTTCTTCACGGAGAACCCGGTCCGCGACTACGAGGACGCCAAGAAGCAGGAGTCGTTCCGCTTCACCGCGTTCTTCCACTCGCTGCTGGCGAACGGCGTCTACCTGCCGCCGTCGTCCTTCGAGTCCTGGTTCGTGTCCACGGCCCACGACGAGCGGGCCGTCCAGCGCATCGCCGACGCCCTCCCGGCGGCGGCCCGAGCAGCGGCGGAGGCCACCGCGTGAGCCCCGAGAAGAAGCCCGAGGACGTCACCGTCGTCCATCTGATGCGGCACGGCGAGGTCGAGAACCCGGACGGCGTCCTCTACGGCCGCCTGCCCGGCTACCACCTCTCCGAGCTGGGCCGGCGCATGGCCGACCGGGTCGCCGAGCACCTGGCTCCGCGCGACATCGTGCATGTCGGCGCCTCCCCGCTGGAGCGGGCGCAGGAGACGGCGGAGCCCATCGCCAAGGCGCACGGCCTGGACATCGCCACCGACCGGCGGCTGATCGAGGCGGAGAACGTCTTCCAGGGCAAGACCTTCGGCATCGGCGACGGCGCGCTGCGCCGCCCGGCCAACTGGAAGCACGTCGTCAACCCGTTCAAGCCGTCCTGGGGCGAGTCGTACGTCGACCAGGTGGTGCGCATGATGGGCGCGCTGGAGTCGGCGAAGGACGCGGCGCGCGGCCACGAGGCGGTGCTGGTCAGCCACCAGCTGCCGATCTGGATCGTGCGGTCCTACGTGGAGAAGCGCCGGCTGTGGCACGACCCGCGCCGCCGCCAGTGCACCCTGGCCTCGCTGACCACGTTCACCTACCGCGGCGACAAGATCGTCTCCGTGGGCTACAGCGAGCCCGCCCTCGACCTGGTGCCCGCGCATCTGCGGGCGGGCGCCAAGCCGGCGAAGGGCGCCGGCAAGGCCTACGGCGCGTGACACCGGTGTGAGGGCGGTGCGCCGTCCTCACGGGGTTTCGTTGCGAAACCTCCGCATCCGACGGGAACCTCCCTCTTCGTCAAGTCCTCTGAATGGGTGACCACTCAGGGACATGACGAAGGGGGACGCCATGCGCGCTCTCTCCCGCAGGGGAATGCTCGGGCTCGGCGCGGGGGCCGCTGCCGCCGTCTCCTTGGCCGGCTGCGGCGGCCACACGGGCTCCGACGGATCGGCCCCCGCCGGCGGTTCCCGCCCGGGCGCCGGCGAGGGCACCGCCTCGCCGGGGCCGAGGCCGACCGCGACGGTCCGGCCGATCGGCGACGGCTCCACCTCCTTCACCGGCAAGCAGCCCCACCAGCCCGAGCGGCCCGTGCCGCTGGAGCCGGGTCAGACGCCCCCGCAGTTCGTGGTGTTCTCCTGGGACGGGGCCGGCGAGGTCGGCAACGGGCTCTTCCCGCGCTTCCTCGACCTCGCCGAGGAGCACGGCGCGTCCATGACGTTCTTCCTCTCGGGGGTCTATCTGCTCCCCGAGTCGAAGAAGCGCCTCTACGACCCGCCGAACAACCCGCGCGGCGCCTCCGACATCGGCTACCTCACCGACGCGCACATCAAGGACACGCTGCGGAACCTGCGCCGTGCCTGGCTCGAGGGCCACGAGATCGGCACCCACTTCAACGGGCACTTCTGCGCCGGCTCCGGCAGCGTCGGCAACTGGACGCCGAAGCAGTGGCGCAGCGAGATCGAGCAGGCGAAGTCGTTCGTGAAGAACTGGCGCACCAACTCCGGGTGGACCGACGTGGAGCCCCTGCCGTTCGACTACGACAAGGAACTGGTCGGCGGCCGCACCCCCTGTCTGCTGGGGCAGGACCAGTTGCTGCCCACCGCCCGTGAGCTGGGCTGGCGCTACGACGCCTCCTCGCCCGGCGGACGCCAGGTCTGGCCCTCGAAGAAGCAGGGCATCTGGGACCTTCCGCTCCAGCAGATACCTTTCCCCGGACGGTCTTTCGAGGTCCTCTCGATGGACTACAACATGCTCGCCAACCAGTCGCTCAACTCCACCAACGCCCCGGCGCACAACTACCCGGGCTGGCGGAGGCAGTCGGCGCAGGCGTACATATCCGGCTTCCAGCGGGCATACGAGACAAACCGTGCACCCTTCTTCGTCGGCAACCACTTCGAGCAGTGGAACGGCGGCATCTACATGGACGCCGTCGAGGAGGCCCTGAAACACATCGCGCGCGCGAAGGAGAAGGGCGGCGACGTGAGGATCGTCTCCTTCCGGCAGTTCTGCGACTGGCTCGACGTGCAGAAGCCCCAGATGCTCGACCGGCTGCGCACCCTGGACGTCGGCCAGGAACCCACCGGCGGCTGGCAGGCGTTCACCCGTGACCTCGCAGGCAGCACGTCCACCGGGGCCGCCGACCCCGCCTGAGATGCGGGTTTCCGCCCGAGGCGGGGTGCGCAGGGGGGTGCGCAAGATCCCCGGAACGGACATGCGAAACTTTTCACATGAGTGCCGCCAGCCGCGCCCCCCAGCGCTCGAACCGAGCCGCGCAGAGCTCGTACCGCGCCGCCCGTGCCGTGCGTGCCCGCCGTCGTGCCGCCCTGGCCGCCGGCGCCGCCGCGGCCGCACTGCTCCTCACCGCCTGCGGTGACGGGGGCACCTCCGGCGGTGGCGGCGACACCGGCTTCGTCACCGGCACCGACGGCATCTCCACCGTCCCCGCGGGCAAGCGCGTCGCCGCTCCCGACCTGTCCGGGAAGACCCTCGAGGGCGAGCAGCTCGACGTCGGCGACTACAAGGGCAAGGTCGTCGTCCTCAACGTCTGGGGCTCCTGGTGCAACCCGTGCCGCGCGGAGGCCAAGTACTTCGCGAAGGTGTCGAAGGAGTACGAGGGCAAGGACGTCCAGTTCGTCGGCATCAACACCCGCGACGGCAGCACCACCGCCGCGCTCGCCTTCGAGAAGGACTTCGGCATCACCTACCCGAGCCTGTACGACCCCACGGGCAAGCTGATGCTCCGCTTCGAGAAGGGCACGCTCAACCCGCAGGCCATCCCCTCCACCCTGGTGCTGGACCGGGAGGGCCGGGTCGCCGCCCGCTCGCTGACCGCCCTCGACGAGGAACGGCTGCGGAAGATGCTCGAACCGGTCGTCGCGGAGAAGTGACGTGACGGCCCTGCACACGCTCGCCGCGGAGACGGGCTACAACGGCACGGTGCTCAACGGCGCCCTGCTGGTGGCCCTGCCCATCGCCGTGCTCGGCGGACTGGTCTCCTTCTTCTCGCCCTGCGTCCTGCCGCTCGTCCCCGGCTACCTCTCCTACGTCACCGGCGTCTCCGGCACCGACCTGGCCGAGGCCCGGCGCGGCCGGATGGTCGCCGGCGCCTCTCTGTTCGTCCTCGGCTTCACCGTCGTGTTCGTCTCGGGCGGCGCCTTCTTCGGCTACTTCGGGCAGACGCTCCAGGAACAGTCGGGCGTGCTGTCCAAGGTGCTCGGCGTCTTCATGATCCTCATGGGCGTCTTCTTCATGGGCCTGATGCCCTGGCTCACCCAGCGGGAGTTCCGCTTCCACAGGCGCCCCGCCACCGGTCTGGTCGGCGCGCCCGTGCTCGGCGCCCTCTTCGGCATCGGCTGGACCCCCTGCATCGGGCCCACCCTCGCCTCCGTCCTCACCCTGTCCGCGCAACAGGAGAGCGCCGGACGGGGCGCGGTGCTGACCGTCGCGTACTGTCTCGGACTGGGCGTGCCCTTCGTGCTCGCCGCCGTGGCCTTCCGCAAGGCGCTCGGCGCCTTCGGCTGGGTCAAGCGGCACTACGTCTGGGTGCTGCGCATCGGCGGCACGATGATGATCGCGACCGGCGTGCTGCTGCTGACCGGCGCGTGGGACACCCTCGTGGCGGAGATGCAGACCTGGTCCAACGGCTTCACGGTGGGGATCTGACCCGATGAGCGACACCACGACGGACAACACGAAGACCGGTGACGACCAGGACCTCGGCGCCGCCGGCTCCCAGCTGTCCACCGCCCCCGTGGAGGACGCCCCCTCGCCCAACCTGCCCGCCCTCGGCGTGATCGGCTGGGCCCGCTGGTTCTGGCGGCAGCTCACCTCCATGCGGGTGGCGCTGCTGCTCCTGCTGCTGCTGTCGCTCGCCGCGATCCCCGGCTCGCTCATCCCGCAGACCGGCATCGACGAAACGCGGGTCGCGGACTTCCGTGAACGGCACGACGTCCTCGCACCCGTCTACGACAAGCTCGGCCTGTTCCACGTCTACAGCTCGGTGTGGTTCTCCGCGATCTACATCCTGCTGTTCGTCTCCCTCATCGGCTGCATCGTGCCCCGCACCTGGCAGTTCGTCGGCCAGCTGCGCGGCCGCCCGCCGGGCGCGCCCCGCCGGCTGACCCGGCTGCCCGCGCACACCACCTGGCGCACCTCGGCCGGCCCCGAGGAGGTCCGCGAGGCCGCCCTCACGCTGCTGAGGAAGCGCCGCTTCCGCGCCCACGTGGCCGGGGACGCCGTCGCCGCCGAGAAGGGCTACCTGCGCGAGCTCGGCAACCTGGCGTTCCATCTCGCGCTGATCGTCATGCTGATCGCGTTCGCCTGGGGCCAGCTCTTCAAGTCCGAGGGCAACAAGATCGTCGTCGAGGGCGACGGCTTCTCCAACACGCTCACCCAGTACGACGACTTCAAGTCCGGCAACCTCTTCACCAACGACGACCTGGAGCCGTTCAGCTTCGACGTCAAGGAGTTCACCGGCACCTACGAGCGCTCCGGCCCCAACCGCGGCACCCCGCGCACCTACGAGACCGAGGTGACGTACACCGAGGGCGCCGACGGCGAGGAGAAGAACGCCGTCATCAAGGTGAACAAGCCGCTGGAGATCGGCGACGCCAAGGTCTACCTCGTCAGCCACGGCTACGCGCCCGTCGTGACCGTCCGCGACGGCAAGGGGAAGATCGTCTACCAGGACGCCGTGCCGCTGCTCCCGCTCGACAACAACGTCACCTCCAACGGCGTCGTCAAGGTCCTCGACGGCTACCGCAACCCGCAGGGCAAGAAGGAGCAGCTCGGCTTCCAGGCCTTCTTCGTGCCGACCTTCGGCGGGTCCGCGAGCGGCACGATGCTCTCCCAGTTCCCGGCGCTGGACTACCCGGTGCTCGCGCTCAACGCCTACCACGGCGACCTGAAGGCCGACTCCGGCATTCCGCAGAGCGTGTACCAGATGGACAAGACGAAGATGAAGGAGTTCAAGGACGCCGACGGGGAGCTGCTGAAGAAGCTGCTCACCCCCGGCGAGACCATGACGCTCCCCGGCGGCGCCGGCTCGATCACCTTCGAGAAGGACATCAAGGAGTGGGCCGGCTTCCAGGTCGTCCAGGAGCCGGGCGGCGGCTGGGCGCTCGGCGGCGCCCTCACCGCGATCGGCGGGCTGGCCGCCTCCCTGTTCGTCCAGCGGCGCCGCGTGTGGGTGCGCGCGGTGCGCGGCGACGACGGCGTGACCGTCGTCGAGATGGCGGGCCTCGGGCGCAGCGAGTCCGCGAAGGTGCCCGAGGAGCTCGGCGACCTCGCCGCGATCCTCTACGAGCGGGCGCCCGGCGCGCCGGACGCCGGACCGGACGGCACGGCGGAGCCGGACGCCGCACCCCCCGAAGACCCCGGAACGCCTGCCGCGTCCCGAACCACCACCTCCACCGACCCCGACTCTCAAGCCGTGCCTGCCGAAGGGGCTGAGCAGCAGTGACTCTCGCCGCCGCGACCAACGAGAACCTCGCGGAGATCAGCAACGTGCTGATCTACTCCGCGATGGCGGTCTACACCCTCGCTTTCTTCGCGTACATCGCCGAGTGGCTCTTCGGCAGCCGCAGCAAGGTCGCCCGCACGGCGGCCGCGCTCACCCCGAAGAAGGCGACGACGGGCACGGCGCCCGCCGTGACCGTGAAGCAGGGCGGCGGCACCGCCGTGCTGGAGCGGCCGAAGGTCACGGTCCGCGCCGCGTCCGGCTCGCGCGACGTGCCGGACGGCCCCGGCGCGCACGGCGGCGACGAGCAGGGCGACCTCTACGGGCGTATCGCCATCTCCCTCACCGTGCTCGCGTTCGCGCTGGCGTTCGGCGGGGTGCTCACCCGCGCGCTGTCCGTGGAGCGGGCGCCGTGGGGCAACATGTACGAGTTCAACATCACCTTCTCCACGACCGCGGTGGGCGTGTACCTCCTGCTGCTGGCGCTGAAGAAGAACGTGCGCTGGCTCGGCCTGTTCCTCACCACGTCGGTCCTCCTCGACCTCGGTCTCGCCGTCACCGTTCTGTACACCGCCAGCGACCAGCTGGTTCCCGCCCTGCACTCGTACTGGCTGTACATCCACGTCTCCACGGCGATCCTGTGCGGCGCGGTGTTCTACGTCGGCGCCTTCACGACGGTCATGTACCTCTTCAAGGACTCGTACGAGAACAAGCTGGCCGGCGGCGGCAAGCCGGGCAGCTTCGCCACGTCCTTCCTGGAGCGGCTGCCCGCGGCGGCCTCGCTGGACAAGTTCGCCTACCGCGTCAACGCGGCCGTCTTCCCGCTGTGGACGTTCACGATCATCGCGGGCGCCATCTGGGCCGGCGACGCGTGGGGCCGCTACTGGGGCTGGGACCCCAAGGAGACCTGGTCCTTCATCACCTGGGTCGCCTACGCCGGCTACCTGCACGCCCGCGCCACCGCCGGCTGGAAGGGCCGCAAGGCCGCCTACCTGGCCCTGCTCGCCTTCGCCTGCTGGCTGTTCAACTACTACGGCGTCAACATCTTCGTCAACGGCAAGCACTCCTACGCCGACGTCGGCCTGGGCGCGCTGCAGTCCGTGGGCTTCTGAACCCGCGTACCACGAAGGCCGGTTCCCCGTGACGCACGTCACGGGGAACCGGCCTTCGTCGTACGGGCGGTGAGCCGGATCAGCCGCGGTCGCCGTCCCCCGGCCTGTCGTCCTTGTCCTTGTCCTCGTCCAGCGACTTCAGGAACTCGGGGTTGTCGTCCGGGGCGACCCACTGGGCGCGCCCGCCGCCCCAGGCGGAGCGGCCGGCGCCGGCGGGCTGCCGCTTCTTGCCGGCGATGATCCAGGAGATCGAGCCGACCAGCGGGAAGAGCAGGACGAGGATCGCCCACAGCGGCTTCGGCATGTGCCGGATGTCCTCGTCCTTCGTGCTGATGCAGTCGATGAACGCGTAGACGCTCAGGGCCAGTGGCACGAGGAACATGAGCACCCGAAGCATGGGCCTCTCCAGCGAAAGAGGTGGGCGGTACCGGTCCAGCGTAGCCGCTCGGGGATACTGGACCCCATGGCTTACGACGATCTTCGCTCCCTGCTCAGGGCGCTGGAGCGCGAGGGCGACCTCAAGCGCATCAAGGCCGAGGTCGACCCGCATCTGGAGGTCGGTGAGATCGTCGACCGGGTGAACAAGGCCGGCGGTCCCGCCCTGCTCTTCGAGAACGTGCGCGGCTCCTCGATGCCCCTCGCCATGAACGTCTACGGCACCGACCGCCGGCTGCTGAAGGCGCTCGGCCTGAAGTCGTACGCGGAGATCGGGGAGAAGATCGCCGGGCTGCTGAAGCCCGAGTTGCCGCACGGGTTCGTCGGGGTGCGCGAGGCGTTCGGGAAGCTCGGCGCGATGACGCACGTGCCGCCGAAGAAGGTGAAGTCGTCCGACGCGCCCGTGCACGAGGTCGTCCTCACCGGCGACGACGTGGACCTGGAGCGGCTGCCCGCGCTGTTCACCTGGCCCAAGGACGGCGGCTCCTTCTTCAACCTGGGGCTCACCCACACCAAGGACCCGGTCAGCGGCGTCCGCAACCTCGGTCTGTACCGCCTCCAGCGCCACGACAAGCGCACCATCGGCATGCACTGGCAGATCCACAAGGACAGCCGCAACCACTACCAGGTGGCCGCACGCCGCGGTGAGCGGCTGCCGGTCGCCATCGCCTTCGGCTGCCCGCCGGCGGTGACGTACGCCTCGACCGCGCCGCTGCCCGGCGACATCGACGAGTACCTGTTCGCCGGGTTCCTGCAGGGCAAGCGGATCGAGATGGTCGACTGCAAGACCGTCCCGCTCCAGGTGCCCGCGCAGGCGGAGGTCGTGATCGAGGGCTGGCTGGAGCCCGGTGAGATGCTGCCCGAGGGCCCCTTCGGCGACCACACCGGCTTCTACACCCCGCAGGAACCGTTCCCCGCGCTGACGATCGACTGCGTGACCATGCGGAAGCGTCCGCTGCTCCAGTCGATCGTGGTCGGCCGCCCGCCGACGGAGGACGGTCCGCTGGGCCGGGCCACCGAGCGCTTCTTCCTGCCGCTGCTGAAGATCATCGTCCCGGACATCGTGGACTACCACCTGCCCGAGGCCGGCGGCTTCCACAACTGCGCGATCGTCTCGATCGACAAGAAGTACCCCAAGCACGCGCAGAAGGTGATGCACGCCATCTGGGGCGCGCACATGATGTCGCTGACCAAGCTGATCGTGGTCGTCGACTCGGACTGCGACGTGCACGACCTGCACGAGGTGGCCTGGCGTGCGCTGGGCAACACCGACTACTCCCGTGACCTCACGGTCGTCGAGGGCCCGGTCGACCATCTCGACCACGCGTCGTACCAGCAGTTCTGGGGTGGCAAGGCGGGCATCGACGCGACGAGGAAGTGGCCCGAGGAGGGGTACACGCGCGACGGCGGCTGGCCCGACATGGTCGAGTCCGACCCGGAGACCGCCGCGAAGGTCGACCGCCGCTGGAAGGAGTACGGACTGTGACCTCGGCCTCCGCCGCCCTCCCGCAGCAGCCGGGACGCACCAAGGCGTTCCTGCGGCTGGTGATGATCGAGCACTCGGTGTTCGCGCTGCCCTTCGCCTACATCGCCGCGCTCACGGCGATGTACGAGTGGGACGCGAACATCCACTGGGGGCGGCTGTTCCTCGTCACCCTCGCCATGGTCGGCCTGCGCACCTTCGCGATGGCCGCCAACCGGATCATCGACCGCGAGATCGACGCCCGTAACCCGCGCACCGCGCACCGTGAGCTGGTCACCGGGGCGATGTCGGTCAAGCACGCCTGGACCGGCGCGCTGATCGCCCTCGCCGTGTTCCTCGGCGCGGCCGCCCTGCTCAACCCGCTGTGCCTGGCGCTCGCGCCCGTCGCCGTGATCCCGATGGTGGTGTATCCGTACGGCAAGCGGTTCACCGACTTCCCGCAGGCCATCCTCGGGCTCGCGCAGGCGATGGGCCCGGTCGGCGGCTGGCTGGCGATCACCGGGTCGTGGTCCTGGGACGCGGTGGTCCTCGGCCTCGCGGTCGGCATCTGGATCGGCGGCTTCGACCTGATCTACGCCTGCCAGGACGTGGAGACCGACCGGGAGATCGGCGTGAAGTCCGTCCCGGCCCGCTTCGGCATCCCCGCGGCGATCTGGGGCGCCCGCGCCTGCCACACCGTGACGACGGCCCTGTTCGTCTGGTACGCGGTCCTCACCGGCGCCGGCGCCTTCTTCTGGCTGGGCCTGCTGATCGTGGCCGCCGCGTTCGTCTACGAGCACACCATCGTCCGCCCGCACGACCTGACCCGCCTCAACCGGGCGTTCTTCAGCGTCAACGGGTTCATCGGCATCGCGCTGTTCCTCTGCGCGCTGCTGGATCTGCTGGTGCGTGGGCTGACGGTGTAGCCGTCTAAACGACCGGCTGCGGGGGCTTCGCGCGGCGGCGGAGGAGGAAGGCCGCCGCCACCCCCGCGGCGAGACCGATCAGATGGCCCTGCCAGCTGATGCCGGACCGGGTGGGGGCGAGGCCCGCGAGGATCGAGCCGCCCCAGACCGCGGCCACCAGCACGCCGGCCAGCACGCCCAGCGGACGGCGCTCCACGAAGCCGCTGACCAGCAGATAGCCGAACAGGCCGAAGACCAGGCCGGAGGCGCCCGCGGTGTTGCTGTCCGCCGGGGATGTCAGCCATACCCCCAGGCCGTCCACGACGACGATCAGCGCGCACACGGCGAGGAACCTGCGTATCCCGCCGAGCGCCGCGAGGAATCCCAGCACCAGCAGCGGCACGCTGTTCGCCGCCACGTGGGAGAAGCCGAAGTGGATGAACGCCGACGGGACCACGTCCACCAGCTCGGACGGGGTGCGCGGCACGATGCCGTAGCCGTCCAGCGCGTGGCCGGTCGCGACGTCGACGACCTCGAGCACCCACAGCAGCGCCACCCAGCCGGCCATCAGCACGGCGGCGGCCCGCACCCGCTCTCCGCGTGACCACGCGGGACGCGTGTCCGTCATCGTCCACCCCCACCGCCGGGCCGTTGTGAGGGGGAACGCCCGGAGACCCTGGCCCGGTTCCCGTCCTGCGACTTTGGATAGGCTCGGTCCCGTGAACCCAGCCAAGCCAGGAGAGACGCGGCGATCGCCTTGGATCGTAGGGGTCTCGGGCGCCTCCGGCACCCCCTACGCCGCGGCCGTGCTGCGCGCGCTGCTCGCGGCGGGGGAGAGCGTGGACCTCGTCGTCAGCCGGGCCTCCCGGCTCACCCTGCTGGACGAGACCAAGATCGCCTTCCGGGACGCCCATTGGCGCGACGACCTGCGGGAATGGCTGTCCCGGGGGGCGGACGGCAAGCCGGACACCTTCTCCGTGGACCTCGACGGCGTGCGGTACTGGGCCGCCGGCGACCTCGCGGCCGGACCGTCCTCGGGGTCGTACCCGAGCAAGGGCATGCTGATCGTGCCCGCCTCCACGGCGAGCGTCGCCGGGGTGGCGCTCGGGCTGTCCAAGGACCTGCTGCAGCGGGCGGCGAGCGTCACCCTCAAGGAGGGCCGCCCGCTGGTCGTGGCCGTACGGGAGACCCCGCTGAACGGCCAGACCCTGCGGCATCTGGTGACGCTGGACGACGCGGGCGCCACCGTACTGCCCGCCTCACCGGCCTTCTACGCGGGCGCGACGCACATCCAGGACCTGGTGGACTTCGTCGCGGGACGCGTACTCGACGCGGCGGGCGTCCCCCACACCCTCTACCGCCGCTGGGAGGGCGAACTCGGCGGAGGATCCCGCGCGGACGACTGACCCATCCGCCCCGCGGCCCGGCGCCCCGCCGGACGGGGGCGCACCTCACGGCACCACCTCTCGGAAACTTCGTACCTCTTCAGTGGAAGGCATCGATTCGATGGACGCGGTGGACAGGCAGCTCATCCAGGCCCTGCGGGAGAACGGCCGGGCCTCCTACGCGGAGCTGGGGCGCCTCGTCGGTCTGTCGGGACCCAGCGTCACCGACCGCATCAACCGGCTGGAGGCGGCCGGCGTCATCACCGGCTACCGCGCCACGGTGGACGCCCCCTCGCTCGGCCTCGGCGTCACCGCCCTCATCGGCATCTCCCTCTCCGACGCAGCCGACCACGAGGACGTGGCGCAGCGGCTGAAGGACCTTCAGGAGATCGAGGACTGCTGGTTCATCGCCGGCGACGACTCGTTCATGCTCAAGGTGCGCGCCACGGACGTGGACGGCCTGGAGCGGATCATCCGCCGGCTGTCCGGCACCAAGGGCGTCTCCCGCACCCGCACCACGATCGTGCTCTCCACCAAGTGGGAGAACCGCGTCGGTGAGCTGCCCGAAGAGGTCGGCTGACCGGGGCGTACGGTGGGACGGGTCTGTCTTCTGGGAAAGAGGTAACGGCATGGACGTCGGGCTCAAGCGCGAGCTGGAGGAGAAGGTCCGCTCCGGTGAGCGGCTGACCCGCGAGGACGGCATCACGCTCTACGAGTCGGACGACCTGGCGTGGCTGGGCGGCCTCGCCCACGAGGTGCGCACCCGGCTCAACGGTGACGTCGTGCACTTCAACGTCAACCGCCACCTCAACATGACCAACGTGTGCACCGCGTCGTGCGCGTACTGCTCCTTCCAGCGCAAGCCGGGGGAGAAGGACGCGTACACGATGCGCATCGAGGAGGCGGTGAAGCTCGCCGAGGAGATGCGCTCGGAGAACCTCACCGAGCTGCACATCGTCAACGGCCTGCACCCGAACCTGCCGTGGCGCTACTACCCGCGGTCGCTGCGCGAGCTGAAGGCGGCCCTGCCGGAGGTGTCGCTGAAGGCGTTCACCGCCACGGAGATCCACCACTTCGAGACGATCTCCGGGCTCAGCGCGAGCGAGATCCTCGACGAACTCATCGACGCGGGTCTTGAGTCCCTCACCGGCGGCGGCGCCGAGATCTTCGACTGGGAGGTCCGGCAGCACATCGTGGACCACCGCACCCACTGGGAGGACTGGTCGCGGATCCACCGCCTGGCGCACGAGAAGGGCCTCAAGACGCCCTGCACGATGCTCTACGGCCACATCGAGGAGCCGCGCCACCGCGTCGACCACGTCCTGCGTCTGCGCGAGCTGCAGGACGAGACCGGCGGCTTCCAGGTCTTCATCCCGCTGCGGTACCAGCACGACTTCGTCGACATGAAGGACGGCAAGGTCCGCAACCGGCTGCAGGCGCGGACGCAGATGGCGACGGGGGCGGAGGCGCTGAAGACGTTCGCGGTGTCGCGGCTGCTGTTCGACAACGTGCCGCACGTCAAGGTGTTCTGGGTGATGCACGGCGTGCAGACGGCGCAGCTGGCGCTGCAGCACGGGGCGGACGACATGGACGGGTCGGTCGTCGAGTACAAGATCACGCACGACGCGGACAACTTCGGCACGCCGAACAAGCTGACGCGGGAGGATCTGCTGGATCTGATCCGCGACGCGGGGTTCCGGCCGGTGGAGCGGAATACGCGGTACGAGATCATCCGCGAGTACGAGGGGCCGGATCCGGCGCGCCGGGAGTCGCCCCAGCCGATGAGGGTCTGACTCCGCCGGGGGCTTCCGATTGTCGCCGTCCGCGGCAGGGTGGGGGCTTGGCGCGCAGTTCCCCGCGCCCCTGAGGGGGTGCGGATTCGTTGTCGTCCGCGGGACGGTGGGTGGCTTGGCGCGCAGTTCCCCGCGCCCCTTCGGGGGTGCGGCTCGGGACCGTCCTGCGGCGGGGTGGGGGCTTGGCGCGCAGTTCCCCGCGCCCCTGAGGGTGCTGCGGTGACCGTGCCCCGAAGGGGCGCGGGGAACTGCGCGAGCAACCCACGACGACCCGCACCCGATTCCCAGGGGCGCGGGGAACTGCGCGAGTGGCTCGGTACCGGCTCGTGCCGGCGGGTACCCGCCCCCCATGCCCCCCGAGGACGCCTACACCGCAACCCCCTTCCTCCCCTCCTCCCGCCGCAGCCTCCCCGCCCTCAGGAAGGCCGCCGCAGCCTGCCGAGGCTGCCCCCTCCACCGCGCGGCCACGCAGACGGTCTTCGGCGCCGGCAAGGCAACCGCCCGCATCATGCTCGTCGGCGAGCAACCCGGCGACCAGGAGGACCGCAAGGGCACCCCCTTCGTCGGCCCCGCAGGCGCCCTCCTCGACCGCGCCCTCGCCGACGCCGGCATCGACCCCGCCGAGGCGTACCTCACCAACGCCGTGAAGCACTTCAAGTTCACGCAGTCCGAGCCCGGTAAGCGCCGTATCCACAAGGCGCCCACGCTCCGCGAGATGACCGCCTGCGCCCCCTGGCTCGCCGCGGAGCTGGCAGCCGTGAAACCCGAGCTGCTCGTCGTCCTCGGCGCGACCGCCGGAAAGGCCCTGCTCGGCAGCTCCTTCCGCGTCACGCGGGTGCGCGGCACGCTCCTGGAGGAGGAGATCCACGGCCGCCCGCAGCGCCTGGTCCCGACCGTGCACCCCTCCGCCGTCCTCCGCTCCGACGACCGCGACGCCGCGTACCAAGGGCTGGTCTCCGACCTGAAAGTAGCTGCGCGAGCCCTGGGGTAATGGTTAGCATCCCAGCATGCCCCTTACCTTCACCGCCGACCCCGCCGTCACCCCCGCCCTCCGGGACGGCATCCTCACCGTCTGGACCGACGTCACCAACGCCGGCGGAGCCGTCGGCTTCGTCCCGCCCGTGACGCCGGAGGACATCCGCCCCGCGCTGCTGCGGCAGATGACGGACATGGCGGAGGGCCGGTCCCGTCTGGTCGTGGGGCACGACGAGGAGGGCCGCGTCGCCGCCACCGCGTTCCTGACGCGGAACACCCACCCCCTGATGACCCACTGGATCTGGCTCTACACGGTGATGGTCCACCCCCGCCACCAGGGCAAGGGCCACGGACGCGACCTGCTCGCCGAGGCCGGGCGGGCCGCCCGCGCGATGGACGGCGTGGAGGCCATCCGCCTCGGCTGCCGCGGCGGTCTCGGCCTGGAGCGCTTCTACGCCTCCTGCGGCTACAAGGAGGTCGGCCGGGTCCCGGACGCGATCCGCGTGGCGCCCGGCGACGACCGCGACGACGTGATCATGCTGCTCACCCTCACGTGAGCCCCGTACGGCCCCGACAGCGCCGTACCCCGTTGAATGATCGCCCGCCGCTCGTGCTTCACTGGACGTCGTCCCCCAAGGGGATGTTTCTGACCGTACGCACGGAAGAGTGGATGAGATGCTCCGCTACACGCTGATGCGCCTCGGGATCTTCGCGGGCTGCCTCGTTGTCGTCTGGGCCCTCGTCTACTCCGGTCTCGCGCCGCGCGGTCTCGGCGACTCCAACGGCCTGTGGATCGTGCTGCTCGCGCTGCTGATCTCCGCGCCGATCAGTTTCGTCGTGCTGCGCAACGAACGCGACCGGGCCTCCGAGCGCATCGTGCGCCGGGTCGAGCGCGCCAAGGCCAACCTCGAGGCCAACCGCTCCCAGGAGGACGAGGCCGACGACACCGCCCGCGCGCAGGGCCAGGTCTCGGGTCAGGCGCAGACCTCGTAACGTCCGCCACACCCGCGCACCGCACGTCGGCGCCCCGGCTCCCCTCACCAGGGGAGACCGGGGCGCTTTGCGTTCTATGAGTGTGTTTGCCGTCACACCTTCCAAAGCAAGGCTTTGAGGTTCTCAAAGTTCAGGTGTTACGGTCGTCGGGTGAAGTCAGCAGCCGTGTTCCCCACGCCCCGGAGTGTTCCGCTCGTGGCGCGCCTGCACGTGGATCTCTGCCGGGTCACCGCCGCGAACTGTCAGCCCTGACACCGCGCCCCACCCGAGCCTTCCCGTCACATCCCTCACGCGTCCCCCTCACCGGAGCATGTCCGTGTCCTCGAACACGCAGTTGAAGCGGTCCGTCCGCGTGCCCTTCTGGGCCCAGATACTCATCGGCCTCGCCCTCGGCGTCCTGCTCGGCTGGATCGCCCGCAGCCAGGACCTGTCCTGGCTGGTCACCACCTTGGAGAAGGTCGGCGGCACCTTCGTCGGCCTGCTGAAGCTGGCCGTCGCCCCGCTGGTCTTCTTCGCGATCCTCGTGTCCATCACCAACCTCAGGAAGGTCAACAACGCGGCCCGGCTGGCCTCGCGGACGCTCCTGTGGTTCATGGTCACCTCGCTGATCGCGGTGGCGATCGGTCTGGCGATCGGCCTGCTCACCAACCCCGGCGCGGGCACCGGCCTCGACCCGGCCGACGGCAGCCTGCCGGAGAAGACCGGCTCCTGGATCGACTTCCTCACCGGCATCGTGCCGACCGACGTGATCACGCCGTTCACCGAGCTGAACGTGCTGCAGATCGTCTTCATGGCCGCCGTCGCCGGCATCGCCGCCCTCCAGCTCGGCGAGCGGGCCCAGCCGATCCTCACCCTCAGCGAGTCCGTCCTGGAGCTGCTGCAGAAGGCGCTGTGGTGGGTCATCCGCCTGGCCCCGCTCGGCACCGTCGGTCTCATCGGCAACGCCATCGCCACCTACGGCTGGAACCTGATCGGCAAGTACGCCACGTTCACCGCCGACATCTACGTCGGCTGCCTGATCGTCCTCTTCGGCGTCTACCCGGCGCTGCTCGCGACGGTCGCCAAGGTCGGCCCCGTGCAGTTCTTCAAGGGCGCCTGGCCCGCGATCCAGCTGGCCTTCGTCTCCCGCTCCTCCGTCGGGACCATGCCGCTGACCCAGAAGGTCACCGAGCGTCTGGGCGTGCCCAAGGAGTACGCGAGCTTCGCCGTGCCGTTCGGCGCGACCACGAAGATGGACGGCTGCGCCGCGATCTACCCGGCCATCGCCGCGATCTTCGTCGCGCAGATCTTCGACGTCCCGCTGGGCGTCGGCGACTACCTGCTGATCGCGTTCGTCTCGGTGGTGGGTTCCGCCGCCACGGCCGGCCTCACCGGCGCCACGGTCATGCTGACGCTCACCCTCTCCACCCTCGGCCTGCCGATGGAGGGCGTGGGCCTGCTCCTGGCCATCGACCCGATCCTGGACATGATCCGCACGGCTACGAACGTCGCGGGCCAGGCCCTGGTCCCGGTCGTGGTCTCCGCCCGCGAGGGCCTGCTCGACCGCGACAAGTACAACGCGGTCCACGCCTCCCCGGTCGACGAGACCCCCGAGCCGCAGGACACCCACCCGGTCCCCGCGGCGGCCTGACGGCCTTCAAGACCGCGCCGAGGGGCGCATTCCGGCAACGACACACGGGTGACCGTTGCTGGGGTGCGCCCCTTACGTGTGTGCGCCTTCGTGGTGTGTGATCACCGGACCACACGCTTCCCCGCGGCCGAGTGCGGGGAGGGCACCACAGGCGAAGGGGGACCCCGTGGCACGTACGCGGGCGCAGAGCCTACGCGACGTCGCGCAGTCGGTCGCCGGGGGCGCGGATCCGCGCGCCGCTGCCCGGGACGAGCTGCTCCGGCGCACCGGAGGCGGCGGGCAGCCGTCGGGCGGCGAGGACGAGCGGTTCGAGACGGGCGAGGGCATGGATCCGGCCGACTTCCCGGCCGCCCGGGAGCAGGACGGCAGCTCCGTCGACACCGTGATGCGGCAGAAGACCGTGTCGCTGGACGAGGCCGGCGAGGCGTTGAGCCGCAGCGAGCAGCTGCGGGAGGGCGGCGAGACCGTGCACGCCATCTACCCGATGGTGATGCCCAGGGGCCGTTCCCTGCTGTCCATGCTGCCGGTGCTGTCACTGCTGGTGATCGGGCTGATCGGCACGTCGATCACGTCCGCGGTCGGCGGCTGGGGCGTGACCTCGCCGCTGTTCGGGCTGCACTACTGGCTGATCGCGGTGGCCGCGGTCGCGTTCGTGTGGTGGCGGCAGGGCCTGGTCATGGTGCCGGACGGCTGCCAGGCGATGATCACCCGCTTCGGCAAGCTGGAGAAGGTCGTCGGACCCGGCCGGGTCACCCTGCTCAGCCCGTGGAAGCGGGTGTCGTACATCGTCAACACCACCCGTGAGTACCCGTTCAACGCGCCGGTGCGGGAGGCCCCCACCAAGGGCGGCGTGAAGGCGTCCATCGACCTGTTCATCCAGTTCCGGATCAGCGACCCGGTGGAGTTCGTCTACACCCTCGGCGCGGTGCGCGGCTTCGAGGAGAAGCTCGGCAACGCGGTCAGCGAGACCATCCGCAGCCTGATCTACGAGCAGGAGGCGGCCGGCATCTACGACATGGTCGGCGAGGACAGCGGCCGGCTGCTTGAGCAGCTGAACCAGCAGTTCCGCCCCGCCGTGGAGCTGACCAACGCCAACATCACGCACGCCGAGCCCTCGGACCGCCGCTACCGGATGGACCTGGCCGCGCCCGAAATGGTCCGCATGGCCAAGGAGGCGTACACCCACGAGTACGCGCTCCAGCTCCGCAAGGAGCAGGACGAGGGCGACCTCAACCGCGAGCTCGCCTCCAGCCAGGAGACACTGTCGGCGATCCAGGCGGACATCGCCCAGTACCAGGCGCAGATGGACACCGCCGTGGAGCGCGAGACCAACCGCGCCGAGGCGCTGGCCCGCCAGCGGTACGTGCAGGCCGAATCGGAGGCCAAGGCCAACGCGGCGCTGCTGGAGGCGCAGGCCCTGGACATCCGCGCGGTGACCGCCGCGGAGGCCCCGGAGATTCTGGAGTACCGCTACCAGCAGCAGGTGCTCGACACCCTGGAGCAGGTCGCCGACCATCTGCCGCGCCTGGTGCGCATCGGCGGCGACGGCGACGGGGCCGCCGGGATCGACTTCCTGGAACTGGCCCGCGAGCTGGTCGGCGAGCGCGGCGCCGAGCTGTTCGACGATGCCGAGATGGCCGCCGTACGGGAGCGGCTGGCGGAGGTGTCCGCGCGGATCGCCGGCCGCCAGCAGGAGATCACCGCGCTGCTGGAGGCCGAGCGGCCGACCGTCGTGCCGCAGATGCCCGACGAGCCCGCCGAGGGTGTCACGAACGAGGCGCCCGACGGCGCCGCAGCGGGCGACGAGTCCGGGCCCGCCGGGTCCCGGCCCACCGGGTCCGTGTCCGCCGAGGAGGTCCAGCAGTGAGTTCCGTCCGCAGTCACCGTCGTTCGGTCATCTCCGAGGCCGTCGCGCCCTGGAGCGACATCGCCCGTCTGCTGCGCGGCGGCGACGCCGGCACCCTGCTGCCGGTCATCATCCCCAAGCACCGCCGCCGCCTGTGGTGGATGCTCCCCCTCTGGGCCGGCGGGTACGCCCTGCTCTCGGGCGTGATGCTCACCCTGAAGGAGTCGGGGTCCGAAGGGCTCGGCGGCATGGCCGCCGGCGCCCTGGCCACCCTCTCCTACACCGTCGGGGTGCTGCTGCTGGTGATCGGCGGGCTGTGGTGGTGGCGCTCCTCGATCGTCGAGATCGAGCAGGGCACCCACGGTGTGCTCACCCGGTACGGCGCCGTCGTGCGCACCCTGGACGCGGGCCGGCACTACCTGTGGCACCCCTGGTCGCGGGTCGACTTCGTCGTCGACACGGCCACCGAGATCCCGTACTCGGCGCCCGTCATGGCCTGCCCCACGCAGGAGAACGTGCCGCTGCGCTCCATCGAGTTCTTCCTGAAGTTCCGCATCACCGACGCGGTGCTCTTCGTCCGCACCATCGGCGCCGGCAACTTCGACCTGGTGCTGTCCAGCGCCGTGCAGGACGCGATCCGGCAGCGGGCCCGCAAGGTGCGCACCGAGCGCGCCTACGACCTGCGCGGCTCGGACGTCGCCGACATGCAGGACCTGCTCAACCGTCAGCTGGACCGCTACGGCGTGCGCATCACCGGCTGCAACATCCCCGACGTGCAGCTCCCGGCGCAGTACCAGCAGCATCTGGCCACCCGTGAGCAGGTCGCCAAGGAACGCACCGCCTACGAGCAGGAGTGGGGCCTGATCCGCAAGCGGCGCATCGACAGCCTGGGCATGGACATCGAGCGGGCGAAGAAGATCCGCGACGCCCGGATCGTCGAGGTGCGGGCCGCTCTGAACCGGGCCCGCGAGGAGGTCGCCCAGCTGCTGGAGCGGCAGGAGACCGAGGCCCAGCGGGTGCGCTTCGAGATCGAGACGCGCGGCCGCAGCGGTCTGATCGCCGCCGAGAACGAGGCCCGCGCCCAGCAGGCACTCGCCAAGGCGTACCGGGACAACCGGGCGGTGCTCCGGTACGAGCTGGCCCGCAGGCGGCTCGAGGTCGGCTCGCGGCTGGCCGGGAAGGCGCCGCGTCCGGTGGTGGTGCGCACCGACGGCGGCACGGACACCTCGGCGCTGTCCACGCTGTTCACCGCGCACCTGCTGCCCCGGCTCACGTCGGGCGACCGGGTGCCGAACGCCGGCGCGCTCCTGTCGGCCGGGGACGACGGCCACGACCAGCGGTAGCGGCGGACCGTACGCTGTGTCCCATGGGTGCCGTGAAGACGAAGCGGATGCCGCGTGCGGTCCGTGAACAGCAGATGCTGGACGCAGCCGTGCGGACCTTCGGGAACCGGGGGTACATGGCCGCGTCGATGGACGAGATCGCCGAACTGGCGGGCGTGTCCAAGCCGTTGGTGTACCTGTACCTCAACTCCAAGGAGGACCTGTTCACCGCGTGCATCCGCCGTGAGGCAAGGGCGCTCACCGAGGCGGTGCGCGCGGGGGCCCGGCCCGAGCTGCCGGCGGACCGGCAGCTCTGGTCGGGCCTGACCGCGTTCTTCACGCACACCGCCCGGCACCCCGACGGCTGGGCGGTACTGCACCTCCAGGCGCGCACCCACGGCGAGGTGTTCGCCGCCGAGGTGGCCGCGATGCGCGCGGAGATCGTCGCCTTCGTCACGCAGCTCATCCTGGCCGCCGCGCGGGAGGCCCACCGCGACCCCGACCTGCGGGAGGCGGAGGTCTCCGGGCTGGCGGAGGCGCTGGTCGGGGCCGCCGAGTCGCTCGCCGACTGGGCCAACGCCACCCCCGGCGTCACCGCACGCCAGGCGGCGACCACGCTGATGAACTTCGCGTGGGCGGGTCTCGGAGACCTGATGGCCGGGCGGCACTGGACACCGCCCGGCGACAGCGGGGACGCGCGCGCCCCGGAAACTCAGAGGGAGGTCACCTCGCCGGTGAGGTGAATACGGCCGCGGCCGCCGCGCAGGGCGAACCGCCCGCCGTCCGCCGCGTACGTCACCGTGCCGGGCAGCAGCACCGGCGCCCGGAACTCCGCCCGGACCCCGGCCGCGTCCGGGACGCCGTGGGCGGCGAGGCAGCGGGCGACGGTCCACATGCCGTGCGCGATGGCGCGCGGGAAGCCGAAGAGGCGCGCGGTGAGCGGGTGCAGATGGATCGGGTTGCGGTCGCCGGACGCGGCGCCGTAGCGGCGGCCGAGGTCACCGGGGAGCCGCCACTCCTCGACGGCGGGCAGCCCGGGGTCCCCGGTCCGCTCCGGGCCTTCGGAGTACGTGGTGCTGTGCCGGGCCAGGTACGTGCTGCGCGACTCCCACACCAGCTCGTCGCCCGAGCGCAGTTCCGTGACCACGGCCGCCTCGGTGCCGCGCCGGTGCGGTGTCAGTCCGTCGACGTACACGGTGAGGTCGTAGAAGGCGGCGGACGGGGTGGCGCGGTGCCGGGTGACGGAGATCGACGTGTGCACGAGTCCGAGCAGCGGCAGCGGGAAGTCCCGGGCGCTCATCAGCCGCATCGCCAGCGGGAAGCCCAGCACGTGCGGATAGGTCACCGGCAGTGTGTCCGCGGCGGCGGGGAAGCCGCACACCTTCGCGTACGCGGCCAGCTCGGCCGGGTCGGGGCGCAGGCCGGGCAGCACCAGCCGGGTGCGGGGGTGCGCGGCGGACGGGTCCGGGCGGCGGAAGGGCGACAGGAGCGCGCCGCGGGCGAGCAGCGGGGCGAGGGACGGGGAGCGGGTGAGGACGGCCTCGGTCCGCTCCGGCGGGGTCGGCGCCATGTCACGCCCCCAGCAGGCTCTGGCCGCAGACGCGCACGACCTGGCCGTTGACCGCGCCCGAGCCGGGGTGGGCGAACCAGGCGGTGGTCTCGGCGACGTCGACGGGCAGACCGCCCTGGGCGAGGGAGTTCATCCGGCGTCCGGCCTCTCGGATGAACAGGGGGACGGCGGCCGTCATCTTCGTCTCGATGAAGCCGGGCGCGACCGCGTTCACCGTCACCCCGTGCTCGGCGAGCGCACGGGGGGCGAGGGCGCGGACGAAGCCGGCGACGCCGGCCTTGCTCGCGCCGTAGTTGGTCTGGCCGGCGTTCCCGGCGATGCCCGCGATGGAGGCGGTGGCGACGATCCGGCCGTCGCGGCGCAGCGCCCCGGCCTCCAGGAGCGCGTCGGTGGTGCGCAGCACGCTGCCGAGATTCACGTCCAGCACCGAACTCCAGCGGTTCTTCTCCATGTTGACCAGGCGGCGGTCCCGGGTGATGCCCGCGTTGTGGACGAGTACGTCCAGCCCGCCGGGGAGCGCCTCGGCGATGCGGGCGCCCGCGTCGGCGACGGTCATGTCGAGCAGCAGCACGCTGCCGCCGATCCGTTCGGCCACCCGGCGGGCGTCCTCCTCGGCCTGCGGCACGTCCAGGACGACCACCTCGGCGCCGTCCCGGGCCAGGGTCGCGGCGACGGCCTCGCCGATGCCCCGCGCGGCGCCGGTGACCAGGGCGGTGCGGCCGGTCAGGGGGCGGTCGGCGTCCTCGGGGGCGGGGCTGTTCCGGTCGCCGACGGCGATGACCTGGCCGCTGACGTAGGCCGACTTGGGGGAGAGGAGGAAGCGCAGGGTGGACTCGGCGGCGGAGGCGTCGGTGAGGCGGACCAGGTTGACGGTCCTGCCGCCGCCGGTCTCCTTGCCGAGGGAGCGGGTGAAGCCCTCCAGCGCCTGCTGGGCGGCGGCCTGGTGGTGGTCGTCTGCGTCGAGCGGGGCCCCGAGCACCACGATCCGGCCGCTCTCGGCGACGGACCGCACGACGGGGTGCAGGGCGGCGTGCACCTCGTCGAGGTCCTCGACGGTGCGCACCCCGGTGGCGTCCAGGACGACCGCGGCGGGCTTCCCGGCGGCCTCGTCGGTGGGGAGTCCGGTGCGGGCGAGGACGGGCGCGAGGTCGAGGCGGGAGGCGCCCGCGGTGCGGTGCAGCAGCCCGCCGTCGAGTGCCGGACGCTCCGCCGACCAGCGGCGCAGCGGGGCGGGCCGGGGCAGCCCCAGGCGGCGCGTGAGGAAGCGGCCCGGCGCGGTGCCGGTGAAGCTCAGATAGCGGTCGGCCATCGGGGACTCCCAGGGGTGCGTGCGAGGGGCTCACTCGGTGCTTACTCTGGAGTAAGGTTACCGGAGGTAAGCCTATGTCACGGTTGAGGAGCAGGTCGAGATGAGCACCCTGAAGCCGGCCACTGTGCGGCGTGTCGCGGTCATCGGCGGCAGCCGCGTCCCGTTCGCACGCTCCGACGGGCCCTACGCCACCGCCTCCAACCAGGAGATGCTCACCGCCGCCCTGGACGGCCTCGTCGGCCGCTACGGGCTCGAACAGCCGGGCGCGGTCGACGAGTTCGTGGCCGGCGCGGTCCTCAAGCACAGCCGCGACTTCAACCTCGCCCGCGAGACCGTCCTCGGCTCCCGCCTCGACGCCCGCACCCCCGCCTACGACATCCAGCAGGCCTGCGGCACCGGACTCCAGGCCGTGATCGCCGCCGCCAACAAGATCGCCCTCGGCCAGACCGAGGCCGCGGTCGCCGGCGGCTCCGACACCGCGAGCGACGCGCCCCTCGGCGTCAACGACGACCTGCGCAAGGTGCTGCTGGAGGCGCGCCGCGCCACGTCCCTCGGCGCCCGGCTCAAGGCGCTCGCCAAGGTGCGCCCCGGCCACCTCGTCCCCGACATCCCGCGCAACGCCGAGCCCCGCACCGGACTTTCCATGGGCGAGCACGCCGCCGTCACCGCCCGCGCCTGGGGCATCACCCGCGAGGCCCAGGACGAACTCGCCGCCACCAGCCACCAGCGGCTCGCCGCCGCCTACGAACGGGGTTTCTTCCAGGACCTGGTGGTGCCCTTCCGCGGCCTGGCCCGCGACCAGAACCTGCGCCCCGGCTCGACGGTGGAGAAACTCGCCGCGCTCAGGCCGGTGTTCGGCGTCGACGGGCCCGGACCCACCATGACGGCGGGCAACTCCACCCCCCTCACCGACGGCGCCGCCGTCGTCCTGCTGGCGAGCGAGCAGTGGGCCGAGGAGCGCGGCCTGGAACCGCTGGCGTACCTCACCGCGTACGAGACGGCCGCCGTCGACTTCGTGCACGGCGACGTCGCCGACGGCGAGGACGGCCTGCTGATGGCGCCCGCCCACGCCGTCCCGCGCATGCTGGAGCGGGCCGGTCTCGGCCTGGACGACTTCGACCTCCTCGAGGTGCACGAGGCCTTCGCCTCCCAGGTGCTCGCCACCCTGGCCGCCTGGGAGAAGCGCGGCCTGCCGCCCGTCGACCGGGCGCGGCTGAACGTGGCCGGGTCCTCGCTCGCCACCGGCCACCCCTTCGCCGCCACCGGCGCCCGCATCGTGGCGACCCTCGCCAAGCTGCTCGCCGAGCGGGACGCCCCCGGCCGCGGTCTGATCTCGATCTGCGCCGCCGGGGGACAAGGCGTCACAGCCGTCCTGGAGCGGCCCTGAGCAGCGCCGTCCCGGCCCCTTTCCGGGGCATACCTGAGTGACCCTCACGTAACCCCCGACACTGCACACGCTCGATCCCGCTCCACCTCCGAACCGGCACGAACCCCTCACGCCGGCGCCGTACGATCCCCGCACCGACCGGTGGCGTCCCGAGCCGCGGACGCCCCCGGTGAGCGCCTCGGCGTGCGAGGCACGTACGTCGTGGCACACCGCAGTTCGCCTGCACGCCCCAGGAGCCGCCCGTGTCCACCCCGCACCACGCCACCGCTCTCGACGCCGACGTCCACGGGGCGCCCGTCCTCGTCCCGCCGGCCACCCGCCGGCTGGACGGGGCCGTCCGCGAGGCGTCCGTACCGCCGTTCGCGCAGCCGGTGCGGCACGGGTCCCTCGCCGACCTGCCCTTCGAGAACGCAAGCACCGCGCCCGGCGACGTCGTCCTCAGCCGGAAGACCGCCGACGGATCCTGGCGCGACGTCACCGCGGAGCGGTTCGCCGCCGAGGTCCTGGCCGCCGCGAAGGGACTCGTCGCCGAGGGACTGGCGCCGGGCGACCGCATCGCCGTCATGGCACGCACCGTCTACGAGTGGACCGTCCTCGACTTCGCCGCCTGGGCCGCCGGTCTGGTCACCGTCCCCATCTACCCCACGTCGTCGGCCTACCAGGCGCGCTGGATCCTCCAGGACTCCGGCGCCGTCGCCCTGATCACCGAGACCGCCGGCCAGGCCGCCGCCCTCGGCCCGGAGCTGCCGCACCTGCCCGACCTGCGGCATGTGTGGGTGATGGAGAAGGGGCACGTCGAGGCCCTCGCGGACGCCGGCGCGCACATACCCGACCACGAGATCGAGGTGCGCCGGGGCATGCTCGGCCCCGACACCCTCGCCACCCTCGTCCACACCTCCGGCACCACCGGCCGCCCCAAGGGCTGCGCCCTCACCCACGGCAACTTCTTCGCCGAGGTGGACAACGCCGTCGAACTGCTCTACCCCGTCTTCCGGGACCGCACGGACGACGAGGCGTCCGTGCTGCTGTTCCTCCCCATGTCCCATGTCTTCGGCCGCATGGTCGCCGTGGCGTGCGTGCGCGCCCGGGTGCGCCTCGGGCACGCGCCCAGCCTGGCCGCCGAGGACCTGTTGCCCGACCTGGCGAGCTTCCGGCCCACCTGCCTGCTCACCATCCCGTACATGCTGGAGAAGGTGTTCAACTCGGCCCGCGCCAAGGCCGAGGCGGGCGGCCGGCAGTCCACCTTCGACCGCGCGGCCGCGGTGGCCCGCCGCTACGGCGAGGCCCTAGAGGCCCGGCAGGCCGGCGCCGGCAACGGCCCCTCCCGCTCCCTGAAGGCGGCCCGCGCCTTCTACGACCCGCTGGTCTACCGAAGAATCCGCAACGCCATGGGCGGCAGGGTCCGCTACGCCATCTGCGGCGGCTCCCCGCTGGGCCGCGGCCTCGCCGCCTTCTTCGCCGGGGCCGGCATCGAGATCTTCGAGGGCTACGGCCTCACCGAGACCACCGGCGCCGCGACCGTGACACCCCCGCTGAAGCCCCGCCTGGGCACCGTCGGCTGGCCCCTGCCCGGCACGAAGATCCGGATCGCGGCGGACGGCGAGGTCCTCGTCTCCGGCGAGCACGTGCTGCGCGGCTACTGGGACCCGCAAGCCGGCGGCGTCGTGCCCGCCACCCGGGACGGCTGGTTCGCCACCGGCGACGTCGGCGAACTGGACGACGAGGGCTATCTGACCATCACCGGCCGGAAGAAGGAGCTGATCATCACCGCGGGCGGCAAGAGCGTCGCCCCGGCCCCGCTGGAGAACTGGCTCCGCTCCCACCCCCTGATCTCCCAGGTGATGATCCTCGGCGACAACCGTCCCTACGTGTCCGCGCTGATCACCCTCGACCTCGACGGCATCACCCACTGGCGCCGGATGAACGGCAAGCACCCCGTCCCGGCGAAGCTCCTCGTCGACGACGAGGAGCTGCGGGCGATCCTGCAGCGCGCCGTCGACGAGGCCAACAAGATGCTGTCCCGCCCCGAGTCCATCCGGCGCTTCGCCGTCCTCCCGGAGGACTTCACCGAGGAGGCCGGCCATCTCACGCCGTCCATGAAGCTGCGCCGAGAGGCGATCCTCAGGGACTTCGCGGACGAGGTGGAGGCGCTGTACGGGGGATAGCCGGCCGTCAGGCGGGGTCCCCGCCGGGCGCGCGGGCGATCAGGAACGCCTGCGGGGTGGGCTCGCCCTGCCGGGCGTCGGGCTCCCGGACGGTGCGCTGCACAGGCGTGAAACCGGCCGCCACCAGCAGCTCGGTGATCCGCTCCGGGCGCATCCGCCGGAAGTCCAGGGTGACCGGGTGGCCCCAGGGGTGCTCGTGTCGCCGTGGCTCGTCGCCCATCTGGAAGGCGACCAGCAGATGGCCTCCGGGCGCCAGCACCCGCCGGAACTCCGCGTACACGGCGGGCAGGTCCTCCGGCGGGGTGTGGATCGTGGAGTACCAGGACACGAGCCCGGCGAGGGAGCCGTCGGGCAGGTCCAGGGCGAACATCGAGCCCTGCTCGAACCGCAGCCCCGGGTTCTCCCGGCGGGCGATCGCCAGCATCGACTCCGACAGGTCCACGCCGTGGACGTCCAGACCTTGTGAGGCGAGATATCCGGTCACCCGGCCGGGACCGCACCCCACGTCGGCCACCGGAGCGCCCGCGCCCACCAGTTCGGCGAACCCGGCCAGCAGGGCCCGGTCCAGCGGCGTGGCGGCGGGAAGGTCCCGGAACATCGCGGCGTAGTCCTCGGCGATCGCGTCGTAGAAGGCGCGGGTGGCGCGGACGTGCTCCGGCTGGTCGGCGTGCGCGGGTCGGCTCGTGGTCATGGGCGGGACGCTACCGGCGGCCACTGACAGCCCCTCAGCGCCTCGTGCCCCTACGGCACCCCGGCGGCCCGCAGCGCCGCCGTCGCCGCCGCGGCGCCCAGCACCACCACGACGAACGGAGCCCGGCGCCAGGCCAGCACCCCGCCCACGGCGACCCCGGCGGGCCGCGCCCACCCGGCGAAGTCCCCGCCCTCGGTCAGCGCTCCCGTGGCCATCAGCGCCACCAGCAGCACCACGGCCCCGGCCGACAGCAGCACCCGCACCCGGTCCGGCAGTTCCACCCGCCCGTGCAGCGCGGGCCCCACCAGCCGGAAGGCGTACGTCCCCACCGCCAGCGCGAGCACCATCAGGGCCGTCCCGCTCACGACCGCGACTCCTTCCGCCGTCCGGGCACGCCTCCGTGCAGCGCCAGACCCGCGAGCGCGGCCAGCACGGGCACGCCCGCCGGTACGGCCGGGGTGAGGGCCAGGGCGAGCACGCCGCCGGCGAGGGCGGCGCGGCGGACGCCGGCGTCCTCGCGCAGGGCGGGCAGCACCAGGGCGACCAGGACTGCGGGGAAGGCCGCGTCCAGGCCGTAGCGGGCGGTGTCGCCCAGCGCGCTCCCGGCCAGCGCGCCCGCGGCCACGCAGGCGTTCCACACGGTGAACAGTCCGAGCCCCGAGACCCAGAAGGCGGCGCGGCGCCGGGCCGGGTCCCGCTGGGCCAGGGTGAAGGCAACGGTCTCGTCGGTCACCAGATGGGCGCCGACCAGACGGGCGAGCCGGGTCCGCCCCATGTGCTCGGCGACCGCAAGGCTGAACGCGGCCGTGCGGGTGTTGAGCAGCAGCCCCGTGGCGGCCGCCGCGACCGGTCCGCCGCCCGCGAGGAGCACGCCGACCGCGCTGAACTGGGCGGAGCCCGCGTAGACCACCAGCGACATCACCACCGGCACCCATACGGGGAGACCCCCGGCGACCGCGATCGCCCCGAACGACACGCCGACGACGCCTCCGGCGAGACAGACCAGGGAGACGTCCCGGAGCAGCCCGGCGTCGACGGCCGACGGAGCGGGACCGTGTGCGGGTGAGGGTGTTCGCTGTACCGAACGCATGTTTTCTACAATGAACAGACACCCTCGCGTTCGTCAAGCCGAACGAAATGACTTCTGGAGCGAACGACATGTCCGACGGCACGCCGTCCCGCCTGCCCCTCGACTGGATCGCCGCGGCCCTGCGCCGCGAGCGCACCCGCGCCGGTCTCTCCCTCTCCGAACTGGCCAAACGCGCCGGGATCGCCAAGTCGACGCTGTCCCAGCTGGAGGCGGCCGGCGGCAATCCGAGCATGGAGACGCTGTGGGCGCTGGCGGTGGCGCTCGGGGTGCCGTTCAGCGCGCTGGTGGAGCCGCCGGCGCCCATGGTCCAGGTGATCAGGGCGGGGGAAGGGCCGTCCGTGCGCTCGGACCGGTCCAGCTATGTCGCCACCCTGCTGTCGGCGAGCCCGCCCGGCGCGCGGCGCGACATCTACGCCGTGGATCTCGAGCCGGGAACGGTGCGCGCCTCGGACCCGCACATTCCGGGGACGGTGGAGCACATCGTGGTGAGCGCGGGGCGGGTGACGGCGGGTCCCGAGGGCGAGCAGGTGGAACTCGGCGTCGGGGACTACATGGCGTATCGCGGGGATGTGCCGCACTGCTATGAGGCACTGGAGCCCGGCACGAAATTTGTGCTGATCATGCAGCACGTCTGAGAGCGGAATCGGGGAGGGGCCGGGTGGTCCCGTAAGGGGGGTGGGGAGCCGTTCGGCGGGAATTCACCGGAGATTCCCCGGGGCCTTCCGGGAGGCCGGCCCCGGGGAAAAGGCAGGAGCCCCGTTCGCCTCGCGGCGGTGGGGCTCCTTGGGTACTGCTAGTCGTTCCCGGATCGGAGGATCAGGGTCAGGCCGGGGTGACGTTCTCCGCCTGCGGGCCCTTCGGGCCCTGCGTGACGTCGAAGGTGACCTGCTGGTTCTCCTCGAGGGACCGGAAGCCGGTCGCGTTGATCGCGGAGTAGTGGACGAAGACGTCGGGGCCGCCGCCCTCCTGGGCGATGAATCCGAAGCCCTTTTCGGCGTTGAACCACTTCACGGTTCCGGTAGCCATAAGCCCTCCTTGGGCTCAAAGGGTTGCCCTGCTCCAGAACCAGCAAGTGTGAAGACTATTCCGCACAACTGCATCCGTCTGAGAACGACAAGAGCCCGCGGTCACATGCTCCGCAGGCTCTGTACTGCAAGGGAAACCAAACTGCAACTTGCGACGAGCGTAGCACGGGGAGGCCCGATCGCAATAGAGGTCAAGATCACGTCACCCGAATGTTTCAACGCCCCGTTCGTCACGCGCGTGCGTTCGAACCGGTGGGGTGACCGTCGTCCCGCCCGGCGCAAGGTCTAGCCTCACGATGTGGACAATCCTCGCACCCGGCCGCGCGTCGGCCACATCCAGTTCCTGAACTGCCTGCCCCTGTACTGGGGGCTCGCGAGAACGGGCACGCTCCTCGACTTCGAGCTGACGAAGGACACCCCCGAGAAGCTCAGCGAGCAGCTGGTGCAGGGCGACCTCGACATCGGGCCCATCACCCTGGTCGAGTACCTCAAGCACGCGGACCAGCTCGTCGCCTTCCCCGACATCGCCGTCGGCTGCGACGGCCCGGTGATGTCCTGCGTGATCGTCTCGCAGGTCCCGCTGGACCGGCTGGACGGGGCGCGGGTCGCCCTCGGGTCGACCTCCCGCACCTCCGTACGGCTCGCCCAGCTCCTCCTCGCCGAGCAGTACGGCGTGCGGCCGGACTACTACACGTGCCCGCCCGACCTGAGCCTGATGATGCAGGAGGCCGAGGCCGCCGTCCTGATCGGCGACGCGGCCCTGCGCGCCAACATGGTCGACGGCCCGCGCTTCGGCCTCGAGGTGCACGACCTCGGCGCCCTGTGGAAACAGTGGACCGGCCTGCCGTTCGTCTTCGCCGTCTGGGCGGCCCGCAAGGAGTACGCGGAGCGCGAGCCCGCGCTCACCCGCAAGGTGCACGAGGCCTTCCTCGCCTCCCGCAACCTCTCCCTGGAGGAGGTCGACAAGGTGGCCGAGCAGGCGGCCCGCTGGGAGGCCTTCGACGAGAAGACCCTGGCCCAGTACTTCACCACCCTCGACTTCCGCTTCGGCGCCCCGCAGCTGGAGGCCGTGGCGGAGTTCGCCCGCAGGGTCGGGCCGACGACGGGGTTCCCGGCGGACGTGAAGGTGGATCTGCTCCAGCCGTGACGCCGTGACGCCGTGACGCCGTGACGCCGTGACGCCCTGACGCCCTGACGCCGTGACTTGGAGGCGGGCGCCCGTGGCCGGTCCGGGTGCCCCGCCCGGTCCGGCGACTACGCTGCCAGGTGGCAACGGCGTACCGGTGCGACGGGGGAGGGGTGGCGCCATGCGGCCGCTCGACACGGACGAACCCACGGTCGTGGGGCCCTACCGGCTGCTCGGCCGGCTCGGTTCGGGCGGGATGGGCCGGGTCTACCTGGGCCGCAGCGCCGGGGGCCGGACGGTCGCGGTGAAGATCGTGCACCCCCACTTCGCGCTCGACGAGGAGTTCCGCGCCCGGTTCCGGCGCGAGGTGGATGCGGCCCGCCGGGTCGGCGGCGCCTGGACCGCGCCCGTGCTGGACGCCGACCCCGACGCCCGCGTCCCCTGGGTCGCCACCGCCTACGCGGCCGGCCCCTCCCTCACGGCCGCCGTCACCGAGCTGGGCCCCCTGCCCGAGCACACCGTGCGCACACTGGGCGCGGGCCTGGCCGAGGCGCTGGCGGCGGTGCACGGGCTGGGCCTGGTGCACCGGGACGTGAAGCCGTCCAACGTGCTCCTCACCCTCGACGGGCCCCTGCTGATCGACTTCGGCATCGCGCGCGCCACCGACAGCACGGCGTCCCTGACCTCGACCGGCGTCTCGATCGGCTCGCCCGGCTACATGTCCCCCGAGCAGATCCTCGGCAAGGGCGTGACCGCCGCGGCCGACGTCTTCTCCCTGGGCGCGGTCCTCGCGTACGCGGCGACCGGCGCGCCGCCCTTCCCGGGCGACTCCTCGGCGGCGCTGCTCTACCGGGTGGTGCACGAGCCGCCCGAGCTGGACGGGCTGACCGGCGATCTGCGCGAGGTGACCGAGGCGTGCCTCGACAAGGACCCCTCCGCCCGCCCGTCCCCGGCCGACGTCACCGGCCGCCTCGCCCCCGAGGGCGGCGCCGCCCGCCTGGTGGCGGGCGGCTGGCTGCCGGGCGCCCTGGTGGAACAGGTGAGCCGGGCCGCGGTGAACCTGCTGAACCTGGAGACGACGGCGGGCGGACCGGCGGCCGGTGCGGCCTCGGGCCCGGTGGGCTTCAGCAGCCCGTCGGTGGGGGAGGGGACGGCCCTGGGCGGGCGGATGGGGGCAGCAGCCGCGGGTGCGGGCGGCGTGACCTCCGAACCGTCGGCCACCGGCCCGGACCCGTCCGGCGCGGCCGGCGGTGGATTCGGACCGCCGCCCGTCATGCCGTCGCTGCGCGGGGAGCCGGCCGGCGCCGTCGTACCGGATCCCCGGCACGCCACGGGGGCGCCCGCCCCGCATCCGCCGACGGAACCGGGGAACGGGGGCGGTTCCGCGCCCGGCCGGCTGTCCCTCTCCGTCTCCGCGGCCTCGACGCCCGACACCGGCGGACGGGGCCGGCGGGTCAGCTGCACCGTGGCCCTGGCGGTGGCGGGCGCGCTCGCCGCGGTGACCGTCGGTTCGGCGTTCCTGTCCGACCTGCTGCCGGGCTCCTCCGGGGGCGCCGACACCGACCAGGGCCCGAGCGGCGCCCGGCCCTCACCCGACGCCTCCGCGTCCTTGGGCACCGTGCCCGCCGCCTACGTCGGCACCTGGGAAGGACAGGCCACCTCCCGCGAGAGCATCACCATCCCGCTCGGCACGTTCCGCGTCACCCTCAGGGAGGCGCGGGTCGGCGAGCAGGTCGGCACCCTGCGGCACACGGACATCTTCGGCGGCGTCTGCGACGACGTGCTGACCCTCAAGGAGGTCACCGCCAAGCGCATCGTCACGACCTCCGTGGGCGCGCCCGGCAACCGCGACGTCTGCAACCAGGCCCGCCACACCGTCCTGCTCACCCCGGTCGGCGACGACCTGGTCTACGCGTCGGACAGCAAGGACTCGGGACGGCCGGAGGCCCGGCTCTCGAAGATCGAGTAGCCGGGCCCGCGACCGGGGCGGGAATCACCCCGGGATCACGACCGTGCGCAGCTCGCCGTCGCCGAGGTGCAGCATGCCCTTGCCCGGGGCGATCTGTCCGCCGACCATCCCCCGGGACAGCCGGACGCCGATGAGGTCGCCGCTGGAGGACTCCTGCGGGGAGAGCAGGATGCCCCGGCGGGCCTTCTTCGCGTCGACCTGCCAGCCGGAGAAGCCGCTGCACACGTCCTCCTCGTCACCGGCGATGACGAGGGCGAGGCCCCGCTCCGTGCCGCGCGACACCAGCTTCTTCAACTGGCTCTCGGCGTCGCAGTCCTCGAGGATCTCGCCGTCGTCCACGAGCACGGCGACCGGCTCCTCCAGGGACGCCCCGTCGACGAGCTCCTCGAACTCGTCCTCGTCGATGTCGTCACCGGTGAAGACCTTCAGCACGCCCTCCGTGCCGTCCAGTTGCCTCAGTGGGGACTGGCGGGGAGCGGCGATCACCAGCCGCGTGCCCTGGGCGAGGAACGACTGGGCGAAGTTCATCAGCACCGTCGAGCGGCCCGACTTGGCCGGACCCGCGATCACGAACGCCGGTACGCCGTCGGCGAGATCGGGGCCGAAGCCGACGATCTCGTCGCCGCCGATGCCGGCCAGACCGAACAGCTTCGATCGTGAGGCGTCCGGGTCGCGCATCTCCCACGCCTCGGGGAAGGAGATCCGGCTCGGCAGGCTGTCCACGCGGAACGGCCGCCGCGCCCGCGGCACTTCGGCGTCCCGGGCGGCCGCCGCCTCGCCGATCGCGGTGAGCGCGGCCGCCTGCCCCTGACCCGTGGTGTCCTCGGCGAGCAGCGCGAACTGCGTCTCCGTGCCCGACTCGTTGCGGAAGGCGCGGCCCGGCGGGATCTCCTCCGGCACCTTGCGGGTGGGGATGCCGAGCGAGGAGAAGTCGCTGCGGTCGGCGAGCCGCAGACCGTACTTGTCCTCCGTGAGGCTCGCGATCCGGCCCACCAGCAGCGTCCGGTCGCCCGTCAGCACCAGGTGGATGCCGACGCTCGCGCCCTCGCGCATCATCGTCTGCAGCTCGTCGGTCAGCGAACCGTGGTCGATCTCGCCGAGGGTGGGCACCCAGCCCTCCCAGCGGTCCAGCAGCACCACGATGTGCGGCAACCGCTCATGCTCGGCGGACGCGGCCCGCTGCTCCCCGATGTCCGCGAAGCCGGCTTCCGCCAACAGGTCCTGCCGGCGGGACAGTTCGCCCTTGAGCCGGTTGATCAGCCGGACCACCCGCTCGGTCTGGTTACGGCCGACGACCGCGCCGCAGTGCGGCAGCCGGGTCAGCGCGTTGAGCGCGCCGTTCCCGCAGTCGATGCCGTACAGATGCACGTCCGCCACGGAGTGGGTGCGGGCCAGGGAACCCGCGATGGTGCGCAGCACCTGCGACCGGCCGCTGCGCGGGGCGCCGCCGATCATCAGATGGCCGAACGAGGAGAAGTCGACGACGACCGGGCGGCGGGCCTGGTCGGCGGGCAGGTCCTCGACACCGAACGGCGCCGGCGGCAGCGTGCCCGGCGCGGGCGCGTACGACGGCACCTCGATGTCGTCCAGCAGCAGCGTCTCGTCCAGGGCGGGCAGCCACGGGCTGTGCTGGGCGGGGATGCCGAGCGCGGCGTTGGCGTCGCGCACCGCGTCCACCAGCACCTTCAGGTCGGTGATCTCCTCGTCCTCACGCGCCTCGGACTTCGGCTTGGTGAGCGCCGCCCGGCCCAGATCCTCCCAGGTCAGCGGGGACACCCAGGGCGCGAGAGCGGCCGGGTCCGCCGCGCCGGGCCGCCGCCCGCCGACACGTCCCGACTGGAACGGCACCAGTGAGGCGTGCCCCAGCCGGGCGTAGGCGCGGCCGGGGGTGCTCTTGGAGATGTGACCGGCCTCGGGCGAGTCGATGACGTCCGTCGACTCACCGGCGTCCGTCACGCGCAGCGCGATCCGCAGGTTCGTGTTGGCGCGGATCTCGGGGGAGACGACACCGCTCGGCCGCTGCGTCGCGAGCAGCAGGTGGATGCCGAGGGACCGGCCTCGCTGGGCGATGTTCACCAGACCGGTGACGAAGTCCGGCAGGTCGCGCACCATCGAGGCGAACTCGTCGATCACGATGAGCAGCCGCGGCACCGGCGGATGCGACGGATCGCGGCGCACCAGGTCCTGGTAGTCCTCGATGTCCTTGGCGTCGGCGGCGGCCAGGATGTGCTCGCGCCGCTTCAGCTCCGCGCCCAGCGACTCCAGCGCGCGCTCCACGAGATGGGCGTCGAGGTCGGTCACCATGCCGACGGTGTGCGGGAGCTTGACGCAGTCCTTGAACGCGGAGCCGCCCTTGTAGTCGACGAGGACGAACGTCATGTTCTCGGGGGTGTTGGCGACGGCCAGCGCCGCCACGATCGTCTGCAGCAGCTCCGACTTGCCCGAACCGGTCGTACCGGCGATGAGGCCGTGCGGACCGTCCTTGCGCATGTCGATGCCGAACGGCCCGTCGTACGACTCGCCGATCACCGCGAGCGTCGACTGCCCGCCCATCCGCCAGCGCGCCACGATCGCGTCGCCCGTGGGCGGCTCAAGCTGCAGCACGTCGAGGAGCCGGCTGGACCCGGGAAGCGCCGAGTCCTCGGTCTCCCCGCTGATGTCGCGCAGCGGCGACAGGGAACGCGCCAGCCGCAGACACCAGGCGGGCGACACGAAGTCCGGCCGTACGTCCTTGATGCGCTCGGCGCCGGCCTCCTCCACGCGCAGCCGCAGCCTGTCGGGCGCCTGCTGCGTGCCGCGGCCCGGCTCCGGGGCGTTGCTGTGCCACGCCTGGAAGGAGGGGAAACCGCCCGCCACGGCCGGCTGCGCCGCCCGGTCCGCCTGCTGCCGCTCCTGCTCCTCGGCGTGCGGCTCCGCGACGACGAACGCCTGGCACTCGCCGGGCAGGAACCGCTCTTCGGCGTCCAGGCAGATCGCGTACATCGACACCGAGGGACCCTCACGCAGCAGCCGCACCACACCGGGCAGCGACCGCAGCCGCCGCGAGCCGTCCCACACGACCACGATGTCCGGGTCGCTGAACGTCGTGCCCTGGGAGCGGTTCTGCTCGGCGGCCTTCTTGCGGGCGTCGAGGATCTGGGTCAGCTCGCCGATGCGGGCGCCGACCGTCTCGGCGTCGGTGCCTATGAGGACGTTCACGTCCTGGCCGCCGGAGGGACGGGCGTGCGGCAGCCAGCGCACCCAGTCCCACGACTCCTGCGCGGAGTTCTCGCTCAGCACGTAGAACTGCACGTCCATCGGGCTGTGCAGCGCGGCGGTCTGCCCGACGGCCCACCGCCCCAGCGCGCGTGCCGAGTCGCCGGGACCGGCCACGCCGATCACGCCGAGCCCCCGCAGGTTCAGCGCGACCGGGGCGTCCTCGATCTTCCAGGTGACCTGGCGCCGGTGGTCGTCCTGCTCGGGGTCGTCGAGCACCACCTCGGACGGCATCCGCCCCGTGCCGAACCGCAGCAGCAGATGGTCACGGTCGGTGCGGCGCCGCTCCCACAGCCGGGTGCGGGGCCCGGTCCCCATGGACAGCACGGTCGCCGGGTCGGGAATGGCCTGCCGCCGGTCGTCGCGCTCCTGGACCAGCGCGTCCTGGGCGTCCTTCTCGATCCGGGCCTTCTGCTCCTCGTACTCCTTGACCTGCTTCGCGTGCGACTTGCGGCCGTGCTTCTTGTCGTTGAAGTAGTTGGCGAAGAGGAGGACCGGGCTGAGCGCCGCCATGATCAGGTAGTACCAGCGCTGGAAGATCGCCACCATGACGACCGACCCGACCAGTGGCGTCAGCGCCATGATCCAGGGCAGGGGCCGGGCCTCGTAGTCACGCGGCTTGGAGGGCAGCCGGAAGCTGGTCTGCCGCTCGGGCCGGCGGAGCCGGGGCGGCCGGTTGTAGTCGAGCCCGAGGCCGTCGTCCGACCACTTCAGGGCGGCGTTGGGAGGGGAGTAGCGGGCGAGCTCGAGGAGGCTGTTCCCGACGGCGATCTGCCCGCCGAGCGGCCAGTCGAACCGCCCGCCCCTCTCGGGGCTTCGACCAGCGCTGTCGTCCTTCTTCTTCTTCTTCTTTTCCCTCTTCTTCCTCCTGCGCTTCTTCCCGGAGGCGCCGTCGGCTTCACCGTCACCGGCTTCGGCGCGGCGCTTCTCCTCGTCCCGGCGCTGCTGGGCGTCGGCGACGGGCTCGCCGTCGAGGGTGACGGCGTCGTGCTCGCCGTGCACGACGACCTGGCAGGTTCCGTCGGTGGCGACCGAGAGGGTCAGCGCGCGGGCCTCGACCTCGGGGTCGTCGACGCGGACGTACGAGGCGTTGCCGCTGCCGATGTCGTAGCGCCCGACGCCGAGCCGGTGCACGAAGCCGGCCGCGGGCCCGCCGACGACGCGCAGCTCGACGAGGCCGGTGGGCTCGCCGGGCAGACAGCCGGAGGGATCCTGGAGGGAGACGACGGCGCCGTCGCGCAGGGGGGAGCCGACGACGGTCGCGGAGGGGTCGACGGCGTACCCGTCGACGTACACCATCGGCGTGTTCCCGGCGGGCGTCTGCCCCTGGTGCCCGAGGGGAATGACCTGGGCGCCGGCGTGCCCGACCTGCGCGGCCAGCTCACGCGCGACGTCCCCCACGGTCGACTCGGGATCGGCATCGAGTACGACATCGGCGGAGTCCCCGCCGTACGGATCGACGACGGTCAGAGTCAGGCGCACGCTTGTCCTCCCCAGGCCCTGCGGCCGCTTCCACCCCGCGGCGCACAGTCCCGCCGACGATATCGGCTCCGCCCTGACGAAAGGCAGTCGGGGAGCGGGCCCGCGTTCCCGGAAGCAACCGCGTCGACGACTTGTGACCGTTGCCTTCACAAGAGGGGGATGTGGCCGCGCAGTTCACCCCCGTAAGCTTCTGCCGCAAGAGCGGACGATCACACCGGCGGGCCCGAAGGGCCCCTGAGCCGTAGGGGCCGCGACGGCAGGCCGGCAGTTCCGCAAACAAGGTAGCCACGGGGGTTGGCCCTGCGGCGTTGCGAGAGGAAGCGGCTTCATGGCCAAAGACCTTGACATCACATATCAGGACATGCGGGAAGCGGCCAAGCATGTCGTGAAGGAGAAGGAAAAGCTTCAGGAGAAGCTGGACGGCCTCCGCAAGTACATCAACAACCTCGTCAACTCGGGCTACGTCACGAAGAGCTCCTCGAAGGCCTTCGACGAGAACTTCGACGAATTCACCAACGGCGCGAAGACCACGCTGGACGGCCTCGACGGCATGGGCGACTACCTCACCATGGCGGCCGACAAGTTCGAGCAGATCGACGACGAGCTGGCGAAGGCGGCGCGGAAGTAACTTCCGGGCGCTGGGGGCAGTTACATCGGCGGTGGGGCGGGAGGCTTGGGGCTTCCTGTCCCACCGTTCCGTGCCGTGAGACACCCAGCGGGGGCCATGTTGTCGGACCAGACCGCCGACATCGGACGTATCAAGCGGAGTGCCAAGTCCTTGGCGGGCATCCACCGCGAATTCACCGGGAACGCCAACCCCGCCGAAGGACTGGGTGTGGCCGTCCTGGGTGACCAGGGATTGGTCGACGTGTTCGACGACTTCGGTGACAACTGGAAGATTCACCGCGAGCGGTTGTCGGACGAGCTGAAGAAACTGTCCACGCTGCTGTCCACGGTGGCGAAGACTTACGAGGACGTCGATCACGCACTCGCCGAGGCCCTGCGCCGCACGGACAGGCGGAAGCCGGGCGCCGACGGCGGCGCGAGGTGAAGCGCCCGCGGCCCGACGAATGGGCGGTGATCGGCGAGCAGGCCGATCCGGTCCCCGGCGCCCCGGAGGAAGTGGCGCGACTCGGCCGGGAGCTGAGAAGGACTGCCGAATCCATCAGGAAGCAGGCGGACGAGATCCGGGCACTCTCCCGCGTCGACCAGTGGAAGAGCAAGGCGGCGAAGGAGTTCCGCGCCGAGGCCGAGGAGGCCGAGGGCAAGCTGCGGAAGGCCATGCGGCGTTACGACGCGGCCGCCGACGCGCTCGGGGAGAAGGTTTCCGACGCTGGCTGCTCACAGGAGTACGCCTCGCAGCTGCACCGGGCCCAGACGATGGCCGACAAGGCGCTTCGGGAAGCGCGAGACGCCGTCGACGAACACAAGGTGAGTGCGGGAGCCCTCGACCGGCTTCCGGACGACACCCCCGACGACGATCCTGGGCGCCGGAAGTTGGAGAAGCGCCAGGAGGCGGCGGCCACGGCACTCGTGCGGGCGAGGGACCGACTCGAGGCGGCCAAAGCAGTACGCGACGCGGCTGCCAGGCGGGCGCGCGAGTCCATCCGGCACGCCATCGACCACGACGGACTGAAGGACGGTGCCTGGGACAAGGTCAAGGACTGGGTGCACGACAACGCCGGGTGGATGAAGACGACCCTGGACGTCGCCGGCTGGGTGGCCACCGTCTGCGGCACCCTGGCCCTTCTGATCGGCTGGGTCCCCGTCCTCGGACCGGTCCTCGCCGGCGCCCTCGGCACCGTCGCGCTCGCCGCAACTCTCCTCTCCCTTGTGGGCCACACCCTCCTTGCGGCGGCCGGCGAGGGCAGCTGGTTCGACGTCGCCCTCGACGTCGTGGGCATCGCGACCCTGGGTATCGGCAGGGGCGCTCTCGCCGCCGCCAAGGGAGCGACGGCGGCGGCCCAGAGCCTTGGACGGTCGGCAGCGGCCAGGGCACTCCGCCAGGGCATCAAGGCCAAACCCGGCACCACGGCATACAACAGGGCCCTCAACAAGGCGTGGCGGAAGGCCAACGAGCTCAGCGGCAGCGCCGTGCGAGGACAGTCCGCGGCGCGGGCCGTGGCCACCGCCCCCAAGGGCTGGTTCCCCGGGGCTCAACGGCTGGCGGACGCCTTCAACCCCCGGCTCATCTACCGGGAGTCCGCCGACAGCCTCAAGGCCGTCAAGGACCTGCGGCTGAGCGACCTCCGCCGGCTCGGCGACGCCGACACCTGGCGCGGCGTCCGGCCAGGGATGAGCGATCCCGGCATCGCGGATCTGGAGCAGGGCCTGGGCCGGATGTCCCACACGCTCCGTACCGACAGCAGTGTGCGGGCAGCGACCGACATCTTCCACACGCAGACCCGGATTTGGGCCGGCTCCACCGCGGTCGCGTCGACCACAGACCTGCTGGACAAAGGGGAGGTCACCGGCCCCGTCGGCGACCTCGCCGGGGTGCCGGGACTAGATGACGGGGTCTGGGAGACAACCGGGGTCAAGGCCGCCACAACGACGAGCAACGGATGAGCGGGGCACAAGGTGGCTGAGACGAGCAGGACGACGGCTGACCGACCGGCTGACGGGCGGACGCCGCCGGAGACGGCCGAGGAGCCGGTGGTGCGCCCGGTGGGGATGCCACCGCGCAACACTCACGTGGTGCGACGCTCGCGCCTCTTCGCCGGGGGCCACGATCTGGTCCTGCGGGACGCCCGGCTGCGGGAGCACCGCTTCCCTGTCGGCGAGGACGGCATCCGGCGCGCCGTTCACTTCCTGCCAGGAGATCTGTGGGAAACGGTGCGGAGGTCGCCCGGTGACCGCTGGGGCGTCCTCGTGTTCCAGGGCACGGACGGGGACGACCTGCTGAGGGTTCCTCTCGCAGCGTGGCTGCCCGAGGCGGAACTGGTCGGCGTGCTGGAGCTGTCGCCGGCGCAGTGCCTGCGCCGGACCGGTCTGGAAGCCTTGGTCACGCGCCTCGGAATCCCGCTGGAGGTACGTGACGCACCGTGGGACCCGGCGGCACGGGAGGAGGGTGGGCGACGCGGCAGGCAGGTGATTTGGGCCGAACACAGAGGGTTGCCGCGGTGGCACAGCTGGGTCCGGGTAGCCGGGACGCTGGGGTGGCTCGTTGCGTTGATGGCTGCTTTCGCGGGCGGTCCCTCGTGGACGAGGCCCGTCGCGGCGGGCGCGTTGTTAATGCTCCCCGGTGCAGATGTCGTTGTACGCGTGTCGGGGTGGTGGCGCAGGCGGCGGTGTGATGCCTTCACCGGGGCCGAGTCGGTCAAACCGTCACCCAGAGCGGGAGATGCTGTAACCGAGCGGTTCCTGCGGACGGCGGCGGTGCGGGTGCTGCCGGGGGAGATCGTCCTGACGAACACGGTGGGCGAGGAGCGTTGGCTCGCCCGTCACGGCGACCACGGGGTGACGCGGTTGTTGCGGCTGATCGCACCGGAGTCCGAATGCCCCCTCGCGGTCGAGTTCCGGGACGCGGACGGTGAGGCGCGGGCGCTTCTGCCGTGGGGCCCTTGGTTCGCGGGACCGCAGGGGGAGGACCGCTGGAAAAAACTTGTAAGGGTGGTGGGAGTTCCGGTCTCGGACGAGTGGTGCAGGCAGGCCGGGGGTGCTCAGCACTGGTCGGAGGGTCATGTCCTCGCGGAGGACGCGCGGCGCATGGCGCCCATGGGCGGGGCGGAGGCCCGGAGGCGGACGGGTTGGTACAGCTCGGTCGTCGGCAGGAACGAGCCCTTCGCTCTTGTCTTGTTGAGCGCAGTGTTTCTGCCGGGGCTGTTAGGCGGCACGGGTGCGGCGGTCCCGGCCGGCGTCCTGGCAGGGCTGACCGTGGGAGCGGTCTCGGGGCCGCAGCTGTGCCGGGTGCTGTTCAGCCGTATGTGGTTCGACCGGGCGGTCGGGGAAGGGGCGCAGTGACGGATGACGGCCACACCCGTCGACTACGAGTTGTTGCTCCCGGAGGGGTGGTTTCGCATCGGAGTCGAGCCGGGGAGCCGGGAACGGTCGGTCGATGCTCTGGTCGACCAACGGTTCGGCGGGGCGGACAACGTCCCGCACCTCAAGAGACGGCTCCGCGAGAAGCTTCTGGCGCAGGCCGGTGCGGCCTATGACCAGGGTGGTATCGAGCTGTACCTCAGCATGCAGCGCGCGGGGGCGTTGACGGTGCCGGCTTCGCTGCTGGTGACGTTGCTGTCGCCCGGCCGCGCGGCCGAGGCATCGGACGCATCGGTGGTCGATCTGGCTGCGGGCCCTGCGTTGCGCAGACGCGGATGTACCAGTGCGGATGTTGATGACGGTGGGGGGCTCCCGTCGATCACGCTGGACTACCAGGTGCCGGTGCCTGGTGCCGGGACGCACCTGCTGTTGACCTTCTCCACGCCCCTCGTGCACATTGCCGACGCGATGGTCGAGCTCTTCGACGCGGTGGCTGGCTCCCTGAGGTGGAGGGCGGGATACAGCGGCCGTGAGTGACATCCGTACATGCGGGATCGTCGTCCCGACCGACTGGGTTCCTCTGCCGCTGGAACCGTCGGACGATATGAAGGGCTGGACAAAGAGCACCGCGGTAGAGCTGTGCGAACGGGGCCGGGCAGCGGGCCATGAGCCGGACCGGAGGACACTACGACGGGACCTCCGCGCGCGAGCCGAGGACAGCCGCAGCCGGGACCCGTTCTACGCCTTCGCCCTGTACCCGGACGGGTTCGACTCCGCTCTCGCCCTGCTGGAGGTAGACCTGATCTGGCCCGACGAGACAGTCCCCCGCCTCACGCTGGACTGGCTGGCCGAGACGTTCAGCGCGGACGATTTCGGCGGGCCGAAGGTCACACACACGGAACTGCCGGTCGGCCCGGCCGTCCGCATCCGCCAGAACCTGGCGATGAGCGGATCCTCCGGCACGGCTGCCGGTGTCTTGCTGGAGACCGTCACGTACGGGGTCCTGCCGACCGGTACGAAGGCCGCGGTGATGCTGTTGGCTTCCTGGTCGGTGCCTGGGCTGAGCGAGGAGATGGAAGAGGCTGTGGACGGCATCGCGCCGACGTTGACTGTGGGGTTCTGAGAGGCCTGCTGATTGCGAGCAAGGTCTGCTCAGACACGCCGAGGCTTCCCAAAGCGAGCAGGGGGACCACAGGAATGACAAGCAGGCATGCCCAGCAGCTCGCTGCGTGGCTCCTCCAAGTCGAGGCGCACGTCTAGATGCGAGGACGGTGCCGTCCGGGAACTGGGCGGCAGTGGCTGTTGAGCGAATGAAGTGGCCTACCAGCGCACCAGACTGCTGGTGGCCCCGGTCAATGGGTCGTCCCGGGAAGGCGGAGCGTCCGTGCGAAGTCGTCCGGTGGCTCCATCGCCGCAGCGATCACCTGCGGATCGTCGTGATGCCCGCGGAGCATGACGTCGGGGAGGCCGGGCGCTGTGTGCCAGTGGTACGTCACCGAGGTCATCATGATGGTGCTGTCCGCAGGATAGGAACGCGTGACACGAACCCCGTTCTCGCCCAGATGCGGTGAGGTGAACGGAATGCTGCCGGTCAGCTGCTGCCACTCGGGGATCTCCGGGTGCGGCACCGTGGCCGCGGTGATCCCCTCGCAGGAGGACGCGTCATGGGTCTCGCAGTGGATGCGGGTGGCGTGCATCACCAGGGGCATGTAGGTCAGCGGAACGGGGTGATAGATGAACGCCTCGTCGGCGTGCAACCGGTCCCGAAGCGTGACGATCGTCTGCTCGTAGAAGCTCCTGTGGAAACGGCGCATTCTACGGGTAAGTTCGATGCCGTGGATGGTGGCCAGACCGGTCAGGTGCAGGTCCAGCCATTCCCTGAACGTCTTCTTGTCGATCTGAAGGTGCAGGTAGCCCCAGAGATCTGGGTTGGCATCTGTGTCGATGGGGAGTGGGGCGCCGAGGTCAGTGCTCCACAAGGTGCCTTCGGACATAAGCGGTCTCTTTCTTCGGGGAAGCGAGCAGAAGGGAACCTTCAGGCATAACTCCAGCGGAAGGTTCCCATCACGGCATCGAACAGCTCCACGAGGATGTCGTAGAACGCGGAGTCCGAGCCGGAGCGATCAGGGCGCTGAATGAGAACGACAGATACTGGTCGGGGCTACTGTCCGGGACCGGGACGAAGCACTCGACCCGGCGGTGGGCGACGTCGATACCCTTGTCCGTGTCGGGGGGTACGTCGCGCTCCGAGCGCAGGGCCGCGACGCCGTCCAAAATCCGCGTCTCGGCAGCGGAAGTCACAGAGACGAGCGTGGCGGGGACTGCTTCCGGGCCGCTGTTGGGGCTGACCCTGGGAATCTCGATCGGCTCGGACGTCAGGATCGAAACGGGCAACGTGACGCCGTGAAGGGGTTTGGCGGGAGATAGAGGGTCATTCCGCCTTTGGCGCTGACCCGGCGGACGGCCTTCTTCATTTCCTGGGTGAGCTTGACCCGGGCCTTCGGGATGTCGTCCTTGGGGGGCGTCGGGCAGTTGTGCGACGGCCTTGCGGACGATGTGGTGCATCGTTTTCCCGGTGCCTGTCCGCAGCGGACTCACGTCCCAGCTGGCGGCGGCGCAAGCCGGGCGACGATCTGGGCGTGCCTGTCGCGTCCCGAGCTGACGCGCTCGGGCGGGGCCGCGAAGGTAATGCCGTCCGGGCCGGCGAACAGCAGGCGCTCGTGGTGGGTCGAGTGGCTGTACCAGCGCAGGAGGAACTGGCCGGCGGTGCCGTTCCAGTCGCCGTCGAAGACGTTGTCCAGGCCGTGCTGTTCGACAGCCGCGGCCATCCGCTTCTCGTCCTCGTTCCGCGCCCGGTGACGTTCCTTTTCCTCCTGCGAGTCGAGGGCACGCACGACCGCTTCCTGTGCTCGAGCCAACAGGCTTAGGGGAAGCAGGAGCGGGAGAAAAGGGGCGCCAAGCGCCGTATCCAGCATGGCCAAGGGGGCGGCGGATCGGGCGGAGCGGTGGGTTACCCGCAGGCTCGCAGAACATCGGACGGAGGCTGCGGGATTTCCCGACCCAACACCATTCGCCCGCTTCGGCTCGGGCATCGAGTCGGTTCGCTGTTCGCTGTGCCGTGCCTTTCGAGGCACACACTTTCTCGTCAAGCAGGTGGCCCGGGTGCGTTGTATACAGGGCGTCGCGCTCTGCGAGGATCGCCACTCCAGGCGCCTCGCCACACGAGGTCAGTTGCTGACGTTCACCCAGAGACTTCTAACGAAGTCATCCACCGTGTCGGTGAAGACCGCCATCTTTCCCGGGTCGTCCCAGACCATGTAGAAGCACAAGTCGGTGTTGATCTGCTCCATTCTCCAGCCGTACCGCACAGTAGTCATGAGCTGGCCCTCCGGCGTGGACCAGTATCTCGTCGACCGCAGTCCCTCCCCCAGGCGCTCGGTGACGAAGGGCTCCACCTCGACGGGACGAACGACGCTCTCTGCATCTGCTTGAACCATCGAACGCAGGGTGGTATGCCGGTCTCCTTCGCACTCGGCCATGAGAATGAAAGCCGGCACAGGTGTTTCGTCGGGCGTCGGAATGAACAGGAAGACCTGGTCTGCAGGGGTGAGTTTCGAGAGAACTTGCGCGAAAGAGTCTAGTTGCTGGCGAACAGCCTTGACGCGTCGTCTTTTCGGTCTTTTGTCATGGGCACTCAAGAGGGCCGTCGCGCACAGTTCTGCCCACTCTTCACGTTGGGCGTCGCTGCTCCAGCGCATATGGGTGGGAAACCACTGCAAGGTTTCTGAATCTGTCTCCACTAGTTTCATGCGTAACTCCATCGGAACGTTGTCATGACCGCATCGAACAGCTCAACCAAAATGTCTGCAAGTTCACTGTCCGGGCGCCCATCGGCAATGGTGCTGAACGAAACCGTCAGCCACTTCGGATTGGTGCAGTTGGGTATCCCCAAGATGTATTCAACTCGTCGTGAGCGGTGCTCCACTTCACGGCTCGAGTCCGGCTGTGCCACACCGTCGACCCGAATTCCCGTCGCGCCGTCGATGGTGACTTCCTCGCTCTGCGAGGCATCCGGACGCAACGAACTGAGCACCATTGCGGAGTCCATGCCCAGTGATGGTGCGGTCAGCGGTTCGGAGATGATGAACGAAGCAGGAAGAGCCAGGCCGCCAACGCGTTCCACCGGTAGGTGCAGATCCAGCGCGCGCGCTTCGCGTGCCTGTCGTGCCACCTTCCTGAGGCGCTTGATCAGCTCGAGGCGCGCCTTGGTGAGGTCGTCGCGTGGGATGTCGGCGGGCAGCTCCTGTACGGATCCGTCCACGATGCGCTTGATCGCCTCGCTGGTGCCGGCGCGCAGGGGAATCATGTCCCAGCCCGGAGGAGGGACCAGCGTGTAGCCGGTAGGTGTTCCAGCGCTGGTGTCTCCGAAGAGGAATTCAGTGGTTTCCGACACGTCGAGTCCTTTCCCATATCGCGGAGCAGGCCACGAGGACCGGTGTGGCCAGTGCTCCGAAAACGCCCACCCAATAACTGGTGATGATGGCGGGAAGGACGAGAAGGAAGGAGATACCCATGGCGTGCGTGAGGCCTGCGGGGCGTTGACTCGCTCTCGAGTGGCGCAGAAAAAGCACAAAGAGGCACAGGAGAGCGGCCGACACCACCCCGCGCTGAAGCCACACCCAGGCCGAGCCCAGTGACTTAGGAATCAGAAAGGCACCGCCGACATATAGGATGAGGTAGGCGAAGGGAATGATGAGGCACAAGCGGGCCAGCGCCACAACTCCGCCGCCCAATCGTTCCCATAGTGAATTCGCTTCATTTCTGCGTGACGTCACGTGATTCGTTCCCCTTTGCTGCCTGTCACCATGAAGATCCGACTGGAGCCTTCCAAGTGTTCTCTTTCCATTCGTTGTAGCCGTCGCTCGACCACTTGTCGGGGAGTACTCCGTCGGTCGCCTTGGAGGCAGCGCTCCAGGCGTCGCTTTGCCCGAAAGTCTTGTCCACGGCGTCTGCCCCGGCACCAGCGTAGATGGCGGCCAGGGAAATCCCGTACCCCGCCCTAGCCTTCGCGGTGTTGCCAACAGCCGCTTCAGGGAAGGCAGCCTTGTTTTTGGCGAACTGAGAGTAGATGCCGTGGAGTTTGTCGTCACCGAGGTGTGCCCACTTGGCTCCCGCGCTCGACTCGGTCGCCTCCTTGGCCACCCGTCCGGCATCGTCAGAGATCTTCTTGCGGGTGAAGGTCAACAGGTCCTTGTAGAACTTCTTCGCGCCTTCGTCGGCGGTGTTCGAGATGGCTCGTTGCAACGAATTCATCATCGATTTGTGAGCACGCAAACCCGCCTTGAGTCCGGCCTGCCGACTCGCAACGGCCCCCGCCTTGGTTGCAGCATTGGCGCCCTTGAGCATTGTGAGGCCGGCTCGGCCGGCACCCATGGTCAGCAAGCCGACCGAGTCCATGACTACTTCCATCCAACTGGCCTCTCCGGCCGCGGCAAGGACCGCTCTGGCGCCTAGAATGATTCCGCCGAGTGCCAGGGCAAGGACGTTCAGGCCCGGGATGAACAGTGCTATGACGCCGATGATCGTCGCGGCCCATCCCAAAGCGTCCAACACCACTTTAATGGTGTCGATGTTGTCATGGATCCAGCCTTTGAAGTTATCCCACCAGCTGTCCTCGATCGCGTCATCAAGTTGGTCGCGAATCTTGTCGGCGTGATGGCGAGCTCGTTCGTCCCTGCGCTCCTTGATGCGTTCGAGCTGCACCCGATACGTGTGCAACGGGTCGCCCTCGGTGCCGCTGGGTGAGACTGTGGGAGTCGGGGCCTTGCCCTCGCCAGACTCGGCCTTGGCCTTCTCGGCTTCGAGGTGCTCCTGCTCCTTCTTGGCGTTGGCCAGGACTTTGTCGGCCTCACCTTGAAACTCCTCAAGGTCGTTCGCCCAGTTGGTGAGGTGGCCGTGGACCCTCTCGTAACGGCTCGCCACTTGGTCGAGTCGCTTCTCCAGGCCCTCGGCCTCGTCCTGAAGCTTTGATGCGTATTTGCCTTTGAGTTCGTTGTCACGACCGATGTCGCGCAGGAGTTTGGCCTGCTCGCGAAGCGTGCTGGCCACCGACTTCATGTGCTTGACCTCGCTGTGAATCTCTTGCGGGTCCCCCGGCACAGGGTCCGAGTCGGCGAGGGGGTGCCAGTCGCGTGGGCGAGGTTTGGAAGATGGGATCACTTCTTCTTCCTTGCCTTACGAAGCTCTTCGGCCAGCTTGGCGTCGGCTCCAGAAAAACCATCGATGGTGGCTTTCACCAACTCCCCGACGGTTTTGACGCTTTCGAGTAGCTTTCCGCGGTGATCATCCCAGTTGTCCACGAACTTATCCATGGCATCGGTTATCTCGCTGTTGCCCCAATAAGGATGCATGTCATCCTTACGGTTGTTGAGATCTTTGAGTTCCCTCTGAATCTCTTTCAGTCGGGATTCCGACTTTACCAACAGGTCAACGTTAACGATGAGGTCCGAGTCGCCAGCCATGATGTCCTTGATGTTCTCGGGTTGGGGTGTCGCGAGCGCTACGCCGTCGTACGTGATGTTGGAGTGCTTCAGCGGTTCACGGACTGGATTTCCTGGACAGTGACCGCCTGGCCGTTGCCGAAGGTGCCGTCGGGGAGGTCGCCTCCCGCACCGCCGGTGCCGGTCCAGGAGATGTCCCAGGTGATTGTGGCTTGGAGGTTGTAGGTGCCGTTGCCCGACGAGCGGAGGTACGTGATGCCGCACGGCGGTGTGCGGTTCGCCTTGCCCCTTGCGTAGGGCTCGCCGATCGAGTCGTCGTTGTTGATCACGCACTCGCCGGATGCCGGGTAGGTCACCGCGTCGTCGGTCCCGGGCTCGAGGGTCAGGGACACGGGCCTTGCCGTCGTCGTGGCTTGGAGATTGAAACCCGGCACGTTGATGGCTGCCGTCGCCTGCACCTCGTCGAACACGGCCTTGTCGAGCCATGCCCAGGTGGGCAGGTTGACCTTGGTGGTCTGCTCCGGTGCGAGGCTGACCTCGGTGTCGGGCAGTTGCATGTGCTGATAAGCCAGGGCGGCGAGGATCTCGGGGGTGATGGCCTGCTCGTACTGGGGTGGCGGGGCTTCGCCGTTGTCGACCCAGAAGGGGAGGTCATTGCAGGAACTGCGCTTCAGCACGTCGGGCTCGTTGGGATTTTCGACGGCGGCCCAGAACATGCCCTCGCCGTCCTTGTCGACGTTGTAGTCCTTGTAACCGGGGGTGTCGGTCCAGCCGTACTCGTCCTCGTAATGACGCTTCAGCTCGCTCAGGGCCGCGCCGGCGTGGCCGCCCATGCCGGGGGCGCCCATCTGGCTCTCGATGTCCTGGGACATCTTCTTCTTGAAGTCCTGGGCACCGAGATAGGGCGCGTACCAGCAGGGCGGCGGGCTCCAGTTGACGTCGGCCGACGTCACATTCCCCTTGCTTCCGTTCGCAGCCACGGAGCCCGAGTAGGTGATGCGGGCGGCGGCGTAGATGCCGGTGCCGTCACTGCCACCGGACTCGTCCGTGCTTCCGCCCTTCCCGGTATCAACCGGTTCCGCGACGGCTTGAGGACCTGTGAGCACGATCGCGCCGGCTGCCAGAGCCAATGCGACAGAGCTACGGACAAGTGGCCGCCACGCACTGCTCACCGGCACTTCTTGGCCTCCGTTTCGACGAAGACCTTGGATGCCTGCCACAAACCGTCACCTGTCGGGTGCTTAACCATGATGATTTTGTAGTAGTTGAAGTCCTTCAGGCTGGGATCCTCTTTCAACACCTTGCCGGTCTTGACTTCCTTTCCGTAGAACTTGCCTGTGTCGGCACAAAAAGCGACTTCTACGGACTCCCCGTTCGAAGTGGACCTCGTCGTCGCGTCGTAGTGGCGACGAGTGCCTGTGCCGGTCCAGCCGCCCTTGATCCACTCGTTGACCTGTGTCTCCGCGTAGTGAAGTCCTTCCCCCGTGGAGTAGGCGGTGATCGCCGCATCCTTGGTCGTGCGCCTGTCGACGCCTCGGTAGATGGCCCGCAGGTAGTTCGCGGCGTCGTCCATAGCGGCCGCCTCGTTCTCGTCCTCCGGCTTGTCCCAGTCGAAGACCAGGTTCATGTCTGCGGGCAGCGACACGTCCACGCCGTCAGGCTTGTCCTGCTGAGGCGCGGCAGGCTCCGCCGACTTGCTCGGCTGTGCGGACTCCTTACCGGCTCCGGCGATCTGGTCGCCGTCGGCGGAGCTGTCGCCCCCACCCCCACAAGCCGTGAGCAGCAGGGCCGTCGCGGCGGCGAACGCGGCGGCGGTGGGCAAGGTGCGGCGCTTCACAGTGACTCCCCGTGAGACAGAAGTGCAGTCGAGAGCAGAGACGGTATCGGTGCCGTTTCCGGTTTCGCCAGGGCGAAGAGGCCTGCGAAAGGTGCGATTACGACGTGTGAGGCTGAACGGGAGTGATCGGGCGTATCGCCGAAACATGCTGGTCACGTCAGTCGAGTCGTTCCTCGGAGAGTGCGGTGTGTGCCATTCCACCCAACGGCCCAGCCGCTCGCTCCTCGATGCCAGTGCGAAGATGGCCGAGCGCGCGCCGGGCTGATGTGCCGGAGCCGTGTCAGTCGTCGAGCAAGGCCCGTAGCTGCGGGGACAGGTCCGGAGTGTCCGCGCCCGCCGCCCGGGCCGCCACAATTGCTCGGGCGTACGCCTCGGCCTCCGGCCGCAGGCTCGCCTTCCGGCTTCCCTGGCGGTGGCCCGCGACCCAGACGACGACGGCGAGGGGCACGAGCGCCAGCGCGGCGAGACCGAGGGGTTCGCCCGAACTGACCGCCACCGCGGGGCCGATGCCGCCGGCGAACAGCAGCAGCCAGCCCACCTCGTCGTGCCAGCCGCCCTGGTCGGCGATGCGCTCGTACTCCGACACCGCGGCCGGTTTCGGCGGAGGCGACACCGTCGAAGGCGTGCCGGTGCCTTCGGCGGACCGTTCCGCCGGTGCGTACCTCGGTATCGGTGCGGCGCCCTTGCCGCCTCCGTCCTCCCTGCGGCCCTCCAACCAGGCCGGCACATGGGCCGGCTCGATGCCGTAGGCCCGGGCGAGGCCCAGCACCTCGCGGTAGCCCGCCAGTTCCTTGTGCATCAGGGCGCGTTTCCAGCGGAGGCGGACCAGCGTCAGGCATGCCGCTGCCACGGCCAGCAGTGGGACTGCGGGGGCGTAGGCGAGTAGCGGCTTGCCGGCCGTCGCGGGAACGACGTGGCCGACGAACGGCCAGATCACGCCCGCCGTCAGGGCGAGACCGCCGATCCATCCGGCGGGTCCCCGAGAGGCCTGGTCCACGGCACGCCGGTGCCGCGCGAGCAGGTCGCTCACCGCCGCATCGTCGGTGTAGTCGACGCCGGTACGCGCTCCGACGGCACGCACGCCGTCCAGCAGCCGCGAGTCTGTCGCCAGCGCCGCACCGCCGAGTGGCGGTGTCACCGTCCGTGTCTCCATCGCCTTGGATTCCCCCGTGATGCTTGCCTGTCGCCTGCTGCGTGCTCGATTGCGTTCCTCGGCGCCGGGATCGGCGTGGCTCCGTCGCCCCGAGCCACCGGACGGTCACCGAGTCGAGGCACGATGATGGCACGCGCCCCCGGCGCCTTCGAGAGATGGGCTCCGCCCGGCGCGCGGGCGGAGCCGTCACCCGGCCGCTGTCAGCGGTTGACGGACTGGATCTCCTGGACGGTGACGGCCTGGTCGTTGCCGAAGGTTCCGTCGGGGAGATCACCTCCCGCACCGCCGGTGCCGGTCCAGGAGATGTCCCAGGTGATCGTGGCCTGGAGCGTGAACGTGCCGTCGCCGGAGGAGCGCAGGTACTTCAGCCCGCAGGGCGGAGTCCGGTCGGCCTTGCCCCGGGTGTACGGCTCGCCGATCGAACCGTCGGCGTTGATCGTGCACTCGCCCGAGGCGGGGTACGTCTCGGCGTCCGGCGTGCCAGGCTCCAGTCTCAGGGAGACGGGCCTGGCCGTGGTGGTCGCCTGGATGTTGAGCCCGCCCACGGCGATCGAGGCGGTCACCGAGGTTTCCTTGAACCTGGACCTGTCCAGCCAGGCCCAGGTCGGCAAGTTCACCTTGGTCGCGGCCTCCGGCCTGAGGGTCACCTCGGCCGCCGGCAGGCGGACACGGTTGTAGGCGAGCTCGGCGAGCACCTCGGGGGTGACCGCGTTCTCGACCGGGACGGGGTCGCCGTTCTCGACCCAGAACGGCATCCTGTCGCAGACCTGCGCCTCGGGCTCCATCCAGCGGTCCTCGTCACGGACGGCGACCCAGAAGGAGCCCTCGTCCTTCTTGTCGAGGTTGTAGTTCTTGTATGTGCCGTCCTTGTAGTCGTCGCGGAACATGCCGGCCGACTGCTTGGCGTAGCTGTGCTGGCCGGGGGTGTTGACCGTCTCCTCGTACATGGACTCGACGTAGTCGCGGAACTGCTCCGCCGAGCGGGGTTCGTACCAGCAGGCGGGAGGGGTCCAGTCACCCACGGGCTTCAGGGCGCCGCCACCGTTGCCGCCGCTGCCCCGGGAGCCGGAGGTGGAGCCGCTGTAGACGACCTTCGACACGAGGCTGGCGCCCTCCCGACCTCCGCTCGTCTCGGCGGCGTCTCCCCCCTGGGAGTCGCCGCCGCCACGGTCGGCGTGGGCGATGCCAGGAGCAAGCACCAAGGCCATCACGGTCATGAGGGCACCGGCACGGCTCACCCAAGACGTCACCGGACGCACTTGGCGTTACCCCTCTCCGACTCGAGGACGGTGGTCCGCCATACACCGTCCTCACCCTTTTCGAGGCGCGAGTTGTAGGCGACGTACGAGTCCTTGGTGACCGGCGTCTTGTCCACCTTGCCGGTCTTACGGTCCCTGTCCGAGGCCTTGGACTCGTCGGCGCAATAGGCCAGCGCGGCTGTGTCTTTGTCGACCATCACCAGGTCCGGGTCGTAGAAGCGCACCGTGCCGGTGATGGACCGGCCCTCGTCCACATACCCCTTGACCCACGTCGCGGCCCCGGCGAGCGCTTCGCCCTCGTAGTAGAAGCGCAGCGCCTCGGAGTCCGGGTCCGCATCCACGATCGCGGCGTCGGTGGCGTTGATGCGGTGTGTGACGTCCGTCAGCAGTGCGTCCTTGGCCGCGTCACCGGCTTCCCATCCGTCGAAGACGTTTTTCACGTCACTCGGTAGGGTGACCGACGGCCGCTTGACGGCGTCGTCCGACGGCGACTCGGCCGACGTGCTGGGTGTTGGATGCTTCGCCGCACCTGCGATCTCGTCACCCCCGTCGGACCCGCCGTCGTCACCACCACACCCCGTCAGCAACAGGGCCGATGTCGCGGCGAACGCTACAGCGAGGGGCATTGAGCGGCGCTTCACAGTGACTCCCCGTGAGACAGATGTGCAGTCAGGGTCAATGACGGTATCTGTGGGACCTCCGGTTTCGCCACGTCGGCCTGCCGGGTGACCCCCATCCCCTCTCACGCCCCGTCACCGAACCGGGCGAATTCCTTAAGTTCGGACCGCCGTTCGTGGGTGAATCGTGAGGAGCTCATGCGTGACGTGTGAGAAGTGGAGAGCCGTAGGCGATCCTTCCCGCGTCGATCGCCCGGGGGCACGGCGTCTGGCCGTGAACGATCTGCTCCGACAAGGTTGTTCAATGGTGAAGTTGCTGGTGAGCGCCCCTCCGAGTCCTGAGGGGGGCGGGGCCACTTCTGTCTTGAGGGCCGTATGCCCGGCTGATACGGTGCGATGGCTTGACACTCACGTACGCGTTGGCTATCTGCCCGGATCGGGGTGGGTACGTCCGACGCGTCCCGCATGTCCGCGCGCGAGCCGACGCGGGTGAAGTGTCCGAGAATACAAGGAACTTGGCAGACATCATCTTGGGTGTACGGGGAGCGGCTGCGTGAAGATCCAGGAGCGTACGGGGGCGGGCGCGGGTCGTTCCGCGGCTCCGGCCGGGCCGTCGGTCGGTGAGCGGCTTCCCACTCCGCCCCGCGAGCGCAAGCCCGCCCTCGCCGCGCTGGCCGTGCTGCTGATCCTGGTGGGCGCGCTCGGCGCCACCATGCTCGTGCTGCAGGCGGGTGACCGCATCGAGGTCGTCAAGATCACCGAGGAGATCCCGGCCGGGCAGGCGGTCAACGACAGCAACACCACCTCGGTGATGGTCGCCGAGGACCCGGGCATCAACTACGTCAAGTGGTCCCAGCTCGACGCCCTGAAGAAGCTGAAGGCCGTCACCACCATCCCCGGCGGTGTGGTCGCCGTCGGTGAGATGTTCGGCGAGGAGGCCAAGGTGCCCGAGGGCAAGGCCCTCGTCGGTCTGTCCCTGAAGGAGGGGCAGTACCCCGCCGGCCTCAAGTCCGGTGCCACCGTGGCCGCCTACCGCGTCGGCGGGACCTCCCGGTCCGGGTCGGGTGACGACGCCGACGGCGGGTCGGCCGGCTCCTCCGGCTCCTCCGGCGGTGACTCCGTGATCGTGGACAGGGCGGTCGTGGACTACGTCCAGGACGCCAAGGGCGACGACCTCGTCAGCAGCACCAACCTCCCCGTGACGCTCCTCGTCGACGACGCGCAGGCCGCGGCGCTCACCCAGGCCGCCACCAACGGCGAGGTGGCGCTCGTCCTCGTCCCTGGCAACTAGAAGGCGGCACCCGACCCATGGCCCTCATCGCCCTCGCCGCCGACAAGGGTTCCCCCGGCGTCACCACCGCGGCCGTCGCCCTCGCGGCGGTCTGGCCGCGCCGTGTGCTGCTCGCCGAGACCGACCCGGCGGGCGGTGACCTCGTGTACCGCAGCGCCGCCGCGCACGGCGGCCCGCTCAACCCCAACACCGGCATGCTGTCCATCGCCGCCACCGCGCGACGCGGCCTTGTGCCGGACCAACTCTGGGACCACGTGCAGCCGTTGAGCGGCGGACTGGAAGTGCTCGTCGGGCTCGGCATCGCCGAGCAGGCCGCCGGACTCGCCGGGTTGTGGCCCACGCTCGGGCACGCCTTCGCCTCCCTCGCCGACTCGCCCAACGCGCCCGCCGACGTCATCGCCGACTGCGGCCGCATCAGCGGCGACACCCCGGCTCTCGAGCTGTTCCCGCACGCCTCGCTCGTCCTGCTGATCTCGCGTACCGAGCCCGAGGCGCTGGCCCGCGTGCGGGACCGGGCGGCCGCGCTGGCCGGCAAGCTGCACGGCGGGTCGCGCGGCGCCGCCACCCTGAACAGCCCTGTCATCGGCGTCGTCCTGGTCGCCGACCCGGGCAACGCGGCCAAACTGGCCGGCCAGGTCAACGACATGCTCGTGCACGCGCAGACCGGCGCCCGCGTCGTCGGCACCCTCGCCGACGACCCGGCCGGCGCCGAGCAGCTCGCCGGGCGCCGCCGCGGCCGGCTGGACAAGTCGCTGCTGATCCGCTCGGCCCGCAAGGTCACCGCCGACGTGTACCAGCAGTACGGCGCCGCGTGGGCCGCGCAGACCCAGGCCGCCCAGCAGGCGCACGCCGCGCCGCCGCAGGGTCACGGAGCCGGGCGATGACCGCTGTCGACCACTCCCTGGTCAAGCGGTTCCGTCAGGAGGCCGGTGACCGGATCGCGGAGCAGCGCCGCCTCGACCAGGTCAACGGCGTCACGCCGATGTCCACCGAGGACGAGCGGCAGTACGCCCGCGCCGTCATAGCCCAGATACTCGAGGAGTACGCCCGCTCCGAGATCAACGCGGGCCGTACGCCGCTGGACGCGGAGACCGAGGAGCAGTACGCGGCCGCCGTGCACGCGGCCCTCTTCGGAGTGGGGCGGCTCCAGCCGCTGCTCGACGACCCCGAGGTCGAGAACATCGACATCAACGGCTGCGACCAGGTGTTCGTCGGCTACGCCGACGGGCGCGAGGTGCGCGGCGAGCCGGTCGCCGAGACCGACGAGGAGCTCATCGAGCTGATCCAGGTGCTGGGCGCCTACTCCGGTCTGTCGTCCCGGCCCTTCGACTCCGCCAACCCGCAGCTCGACCTGCGGCTGCCGGACGGTTCCCGTCTGTCGGCCGTCATGGACGTGGCCCGCCGGCCCGCGCTGTCCATCCGCCGGGCCCGTATGGGCAAGGTGTTCATCTCCGACCTGGTCGGCAACGGCACCCTCACCCCCGAGCTGGGGCACTTCCTCGCCTGTGCGGTCCGCGCCCGCAAGAACATCATGATCGCGGGCGCCACCAACGCCGGTAAGACGACCCTGCTGCGCGCCCTCGCCAACGAGATCCCGCCGCACGAGCGCCTCATCACCGTCGAGCGCGCGCTGGAGCTGGGCCTCGACACCTTCCCCGATCTGCACCCCAACGTGGTGGCGTTCGAGGAGCGGCTGCCCAACTCCGAGGGACAGGGCGCCATTTCGATGGCGGAGCTGGTGCGCCGGTCGCTGCGCATGAACCCCTCCCGGGTCATCGTCGGCGAGGTCCTCGGTGACGAGATCGTGACCATGCTGAACGCGATGTCCCAGGGCAACGACGGCTCGCTGTCCACGATCCACGCCAACAGCTCCAGCGAGGTGTTCAACCGCATCTCCACCTACGCCCTCCAGGCCAACGAGCGGCTGCCGATCGAGGCCAGCCAGATGCTCATCGCCGGCGCGGTGAACTTCGTCGTCTTCATCCAGCGGCGCAACGGCTTCCAGAGCGGCGGCCGTCTCCAGCGCATGGTGACCTCCGTGCGCGAGGTCAACGGCGTCGACGGGCGGGTGCTGTCCAGCGAGGTGTTCGCCGAGACGCCCGACGGCCGGGTGGTCCCGCACGCCCCCATAGCCTGCCTGGAGGATCTGATGGCCCACGGCTACCGGCCCAGCGGAACGTGGGGGTGAGCCGATGACCACCGATCCGATGACCGCCGATCCGATGACCACCACTGTGCTGACCGCCGCGGCACCGGCCACCACCGACCTCGCGGCCCTCGGCTCGGTCGGCACGATGGGCGGACTGTTCTCCACCACCGTGCTGTACGCGCTGGCCTGCGGTGTCGCCGTCGGCGGCGGTCTCGCCCTGTTCCTCGTCGCCGTACGCGGACTGCCCGCCAAGCCCGAGCACGAGAAGCAGAAGGCGAGCGAGCGCGCGGGCGAGCTGATCCGGTTCGCCGGGCGGCGCGGTTCGCTCGCCGCGCTCGTCGGGCTCGCCGTGCTGCTGATGACCCGCTGGGTCGTCGCCGGCGTCGCCTCCGCCGTCCTCGTGTTCTTCTGGGACCGCCTCTTCGGCGGCGCCTCCGAGGAGCGGGCCGCGATGCGGCGTGTGGAGGCGCTCGCCTCCTGGACGGAGTCGCTGCGCGACACCATCGCCGGTGCGGTCGGCCTGGAGCAGGCCATCCCGGCGTCCGCGCGGGCCGCCGCGCCCGTGCTGCGCCCGCACCTCGACGCGCTCGTCGACCGGCTGCGTGCCCGCACCCCGCTGCCCGAGGCGCTCCAGCAGCTCGCCGACGAGATCGACGACGCCTCCGCCGACATCATCGTCGCCGCCCTCATCCTCAACGCCCGTCTGCGCGGCCCCGGTCTGCGGCAGGTGCTCGGCGCGCTCGCCAAGTCGGCGCGCGAGGAGGTCGACATGCGGCAGCGCGTCATGGCGCAGCGCGCGTCCACGCGCCGTTCGGTGCAGATCGTGGTCGCCGTGTCGATCGCGTTCGTGCTCGGCCTGTCCATCTTCAACCGCGACTTCGTCGAGCCGTACGGCACGGCCGTCGGCCAGGTCGTCCTCGCCTGCGTGTGCGGGCTGTTCGCGCTGGGCTTCTGGTGGCTGCGCAAGCTGTCCACCATCGAGACGCCGGAGCGCTTCCTGGTGCGTGACGACTCCTCGGTGCGTCTGGTGCGCCCCCGCACCCCGGGCGCCGGACCCGCGCAGGCGTCGCCGTTCCAGCCGGAAGAGGGGGTACGCCGGTGAGTGACGGACTGACGATGCCGGTGGTCGTCGGCGCGGTCGTCGGACTGGGCGTCTACGTCCTGGTCCGCGCGCTGATGCCCACCAGGCGCAGCGCCCTCTCCCAGGTCGCCCGGATCGACGCGATGCGGGCCCGTGGCACGGCGTACGAGTCGGCGCGGCCCACGGACCACGAGTCCGGCCGCTTCGCCTCGCTCCGTGCCCAGGTGGGCGAGAAGGTAGCCGAGATCTACCGGCAGCAGGGCTGGGAGCAGCGGTCGCTGCGCGCCGACCTGGCCGTCCTGGAGCGCAGCTGGGAGAAGTTCCTGGCGACGAAGGTGCTGCTGGCGGTGGCGGGTCTGTTCTTCGGGCCGTTCCTGTTCGCCATCGTCTGGCAGCTCGGCTTCGGCAGCAGCCCGGTCATTCCGGTGTGGCTGGCGCTGCTGTGCGCGGTGCTGTTCTTCGTGCTGCCCGACCTGGAGGTGCGCCGGGACGCCGCCGAGAAGCGGCGCGACCTGCGCCGGGTGATCGGCGCGTACCTGGACCTGGTGTCGATGAGCCTGGCCGGCGGCCGGGGCCTGCCCGAGGCGCTGATGGCGGCGGCCGAGGTGTCCGACGGCTGGGCCACGCAGCGGATCCGCAACGCTCTCGCCGACGCCCGGATCACCGGCATCAGCCAGTGGCAGGCGCTCGGGCAGCTCGGGGAGGAGCTGGGTGTGGAGGAGCTGAAGGACCTCTCCGCCTCGCTGGCCCTCGTCGCGGACGACGGCGCGAAGGTACGGGAGTCCCTCGCCTCGCGCGCCGAGACGATGCGGCACCGCGAACTGGCCGAGATCGAGGGCAGCGCGGGTGAGAAGTCCCAGTCGATGCTCGTGGCGCAGCTGCTGCTGTGCGCGGGGTTCCTGGTGTTCCTGATCTTCCCGGCGGCGATGCGGGTGTTCCAGGTGTGAGATACCGGACCAGTGAGCCGCGAACCGCGGACCGCGCGCCGTACGTCAGAACTTCCGTGAACCGAATTCGAGAGGACAACGCGTCATGAACGGACGTACCTTCCACACCGGCATCCCCGCCGTCGACTTCCTGGTCACCTTCATGCGGGCGCGCGTCGAGCGGGCGCGCTCCGGCGAACTGGACCGCGGCGCCTCCGCGGTCGAGTGGGTCATCATCTCGGCCGTGGTCGTGGCGATCGTCGGCGTCGTCGCCGCGATCATCAACGCCGCGCTCAGCGAGGGCGCCAACAAGGTCGGCGACTGCATCAAGGGCGCGGACGCGGGCAAGACCTGCTGACCGCACATACCTTCTCGACGTCGACGGGGATGACGGTGCGCGTACGCAGCTGGGTACGCCGACGGGTGGAGGCCGCCTCCGCCCGCGGCGATTCCGGCATGACCGCGATCGAGTTCGTCTTCCTCACGCCCGTCCTGTTCTTCATGATCTTCGCGACGGTGCAGTTCGCGCTGTACTTCTTCGCCGATCACGTGGCCCAGGCGGCGGCGCAGGCCGGCGCGCGCAAGGCACGGGCGACGGCGGACGCCGAACCGGGCGGCTGGCGGGGCGAGGCGCAGGCCGTGGTGGACAGCTACATCCGGCAACTGGGACCGCAGTTGGTCATCGCCCCGGACGTGAGGACGGTCCAGCCGGAGCCGAACACGGTGGGCGTGGAGATCACCGCCCGCATCCCGACGGTGTTCCCGGGCCTGGACCTGACGGTGCACGCACAGTCGATGGGGCCGGTGGAGCGGTTCGTGCAGGAGGGGGAGAACTGATGCGCCGTTCTCTTCCGCGCGTGGTGCGGCAGGACCTGGGCGACCGGGGACTGTCCACCGTCGAGGTCGTCATCCTGGCGCCGGTGATGATCCTGTTCATCCTCGTCCTGGTGGCCTTCGGGCAACTGGTCGACGGACGTGGGGCGTTGGACGGCGCGGCGCGGGACGCGGCGCGTGCGGGGTCGATCCAGAAGGACCACGCGACGGCCATGGCCGAGGCGCGGGCCGCGGCGGAGGCCAACCTGGAGGACGTCTGCTCGGGCCCGGTGACCGTCGTCCAGACCAGTCAGGGCTTCGAGCCGGACACCCTGTTCAGCGTCCAGGTGAGCTGCGAGGTGCGGGGTCTCGCCATGCTGGGCCTGGACATCCCGACGACGCTCACCGCGAGCTTCAGCTCGCCGCTCGACCCGTACCGGAGGACGGCGTGAAGGCGACGCGTGCGCGTGTGCGGAGGTGGCTGTCGGACCGCCGTACACGGCTGGACGACCGCGGCTCGGGCGCCGGCGCGGTCATCATCTTCGCGCTGGTCTTCCTCTCCCTGGCGGCGTTCGTCATCGACGGCGGCATGTCCATCTCCAAGCGGGAGCGCGCGGCGGACATCGCGGAACAGGCGGCCCGCTTCGCCGCCCAGGACATCGACCGCGAGGCCCTCTACGACAACGAGGGCGGCCCCGCACCCATCAACTTCGAGAACTGCGACGCCCGGGTGAAGGCCTTCGCCCGCGAGATGGACATGTCCGGCCCGGACATCGCCGCCACCCACTGCGTGACGGCGACGGTCGACGCGGTCGAGGTCGAGGTACAGCTCACGTACTCGCCCGTCTTCACGGGGATGTTCTACGGGGGCGACGTGGTGGTGCGGGGGCAGGCGATCGCGGAGAACGAGGTCGGCTGACGCCGTGCCGGACGACGAGCCGCTCTCCCGCCGGTCCGGGGGCGCGGATTCGGGCTCGAACGGTGGCACGGCTCACGGCTGTCCGTGGAGGACGGCGCGCTCGTGCTGCGCGAACGCGGCGCACCCGGCGGATCCCGGTCGGGGACGGCGGCATCGCCCGCGCGGTGTTCGTCGACGCGGCCGTGGACGCCGGACGCGACGGACCCGGCTGTCCAGGAGCCTGGGGCGAGGTGCGTCCGCAGGACCGGGACGGGGCGCAGGTCGCCCGTGTCCCGCTCGGCGACCGGCTGTCGAACCGGTCCTCGACGAACCCCTCGAAGGCATCGTGGACGGCATCGCGCGGACGCTGAAGCTCTGAGGCCGCGGCCCCGGACGGCCCTGACCGAAGAAACCAGAAAATCGGCACAGGGTTCACCTCGGCTTCTCACGGCGGGTACGAATTCCGGTCGGCACGCCGCCCTTTCGGCTTCGCGATTCCCGTGAAGGGCCGTGTGCGGAGGGCGGACGTGAAGAAGCTGCGGTCTCCTTACGGCTTTTCCGTCACATCTGTGACGTGCGCGACGCTCCGGCACGCGCTGCCGCCCGGACGCCCCTGGTCGGCCGCATCCTCGCGTGCTTTGATCGGTGCCGCGGTCGCGGTCCGCCGCGGCAGACAATTCCGCATTCCCCGACGGAACTCGGCGGACATTCTCGCGACGCACTGTCCGATACGAAGGGAAACACGCCCCCATGAACCTCGTCCCCCGAGTGGAAACCGCCGAACTCTCCGACGCGGACCTGGACCACGTCTCCGGCGGCCAGTCCGTCTCCGCCGGCCTCGACGCCGGCGCGGCCGTCGTCCTCGGCCACGGTTCGGTCGGCGTGGGTGTGTGCGTCGAAGCGGGTCCCCTCAGCGTCTCCGCCGGTCTCGGCGGTTCGGTGAGCCACGCGGACGCCGTGCGCACCACGATGGTCTGAGAAGCCGTACCCGGCCCCGGTCCGTTCGCGGGCCGGGGCCGGGCTCATTTCTTCTCCCGCTTGTCCTCCACCGTCATCTTCTCGTTGACCTGCTTGGTGAGTTCGTCCTCGAGCTTGTTGAATTCACGGACCACCGCGTCGGACATGTCGGCGAGCGCGTCGAGCTGCTGCGTGATGTCCTCGCGCCCGTCCTCCCAGTTCGACTCGAAGTCGGAAAGGGCGTCGTTGACGCTGCCGTCGCCGATGTCGTCCTTGTACGAGTCGAAGAGCTTCTTGGTGTGGTTCATCCGCTTCTTCACCGACCGCAGCCGGCGCCCGTAGTCCTCCAGATCGGACAACGGAAGCGCGAGATCGCTCTTTCCCTCACCCACGTGAATTCCCCCTCGGTAGCCGGTGGCCGACCCTCACCTTCAGCAGGGTACGGCTCAGCCGGGGCCGGACGTCCAGCCGGATACTCCACGCTCCTCGGCCCGTCCGGCTCCGCCGAGGACCTGACGGCGTCCTCGACCGACCCGGTCTCGAACGTACCGCCGGGAAGCCGCCCCGGGCGCCGCCCGTGCCCTCCCGGGAGATCTCCGGCGCGGAGACGGTCCGTACCCCTTCGACTGCGGCCATTCGAGTCAATAAGATCCCCGTAGTCCCGATGACCCCTTCCTCCCACACCCAGGACACCCGCCATGCCGCGACGCCGCAGTCCCAGCCCGTCCAGCTCGACGGCTCCGAGGAACCGCACGCCGCAGCCGGTGCGGGTGCGGCAGCGGACGTTCGGGGACTTCGTGAAGGCGTTCCTCGCGTTCGTGGCGCTGGCGGTGCTGCTCGTCGGGGTGCCGGCGGCGCTGGCGATGACGGCGGGCTGGCCGTTCCCGGAGACGTTCGAGCCGATGGAGTGGCTCAGGCAGGACATCTCCGTCTCGACGTTCCTCGGCATCCTCACGTTCGTCGTCTGGCTCGCCTGGGCGCAGTTCACCGCCTGTGTGCTGGTGGAGATGAAGGCCGCGCTGTCGGGCGTCGGGGTGCCGGGGCGGGTCCCCGGCGCCGGGCCCAGCCAGCTGCTGGCCCGGCAGCTCGTCGCCGCGCTGCTGCTGGTCGGCGCGACCGCCGCGAGCTTCACGCCGTCGCTCGCGCAGCTCGGCCAGACCTACGACGACAACCAGCGGCCCACCGTGGCCGCCGCCCAGCAGACGCCGGGTCTCTTCGCCCAGCAGCAGGAACAGGCCGCGGGCGCCGCCGCCGCGGTCGCCGAGCAGGCCTCGCACACCGAGGCGACGCCCGCCGCGGCCAAGAAGCAGGGCGACACGAAGTTCTACCGGATCCAGCCGCCGGAGGGGCGTCACCACGACTCCCTGTGGGAGATCGCCGAGCGCCATCTCGGCGACGGCCGCCGCTACAAGGAGATCTTCGAGCTCAACAAGGACCGTGTGCAGCCGGACGGTTCGCGGCTGTCCGAGGCCAGTCTGATCCGGCCCGGCTGGATCATGGAGATGCCGGGCGACGCGCGCGGCGGCGACCTCGTCGAGATGCCGGACGACGCCCCCGAGGTGTCGCCCGAGGTGCGGCAGCAGATCAGCGACTACGCCAGGACCGGCGACGGCGCGTCCGGCGGCGGCGACCAGGCACAGGGCGGCGACCAGGCACAGGACAGCGGCAGCGGCGGCGGCACCGCCCACGTCGACCTGCCCCGGCAGCGTCCCGCCCCCGAGACCGGCCACGCCGACCTCCGGCGCCCCGCGCCGGACCAGGTCGCCACGCCCGCCCAGGACTCCTCCTCCTTCGGGCTGCCCGAGGCCCTGCTGACCGCCCCGCTCCTGGCAGCCGGTCTGCTCGGGGCGCTCGGCCACCGTCGCCGCCAGGCGCTGTGGCAGTCGGCGTTCGCCGGCATCGGCGGCCGGCGCGGCATGGAGCCGCCCACGCCCACCGGCGACGCACTCGACGTGCAGGACGCGCTGCTGGTCGGCGCCGACCCCGAGGGGGTACGGCTGCTGGACCGGTCGCTGCGCGGGCTCGCCGCGTCGCTGGCCGCCGAGTCCCGTCCGCTGCCCACGGTCTACGCGGCCTGGATGAGCAACGGCGACCTCCACCTCCAGCTCGCCCAGCCGTCCGGCAAGCCGCCGTCCCCGTGGCAGCTCGGGCAGGACCAGACGTTCTGGATGCTGGCCCGCGCCGACGCCGAGGCGTACGAGGACGTCGACACGGCCGCGCCCTACCCCGGCCTGGTCAGCCTCGGCACGATGGACGACTCCCGGCTGCTGCTCAACCTGGAGTCGGTGCCCGGCATCGTGTCGCTGAGCGGCCGTGAGGAGGACCGGGCGGCCGTGTTCGCGTCCGTCGCCGCCGAACTGGCCACCAACGGCTGGTCGGACCGCATGACCATCACCCTCGTCGGGTTCGGCGAGGACCTCACCGCCCTCGCGCCCAGCCGGCTGCGTCACCTCGACGGCATCGAGGCGCTGATCGAGACGATGGAGGCGGAGACCCGGCAGCGGCGCGGCGCGCTCGGCGCCGCCGGCCACGACTCGGTGCTGACCGGACGCACCGGTCCGGCCCGGCACACCCGTTGGGCTCCGCACCTGGTGCTGCTGGCCGCCGAGCCGTCCCCCGAGGACGCGATGACGCTCGCCGAACTCGCCGCCGACGCCAGTCGCCTGGGCATCGGCTACCTCGTCGGCACCGGCAGCGGCGATCTGCCCGGCGCCGCCTGGGAGATGGAGATCACCGCCGAGGGCAGGCTGCTCGCCCCGCTGCTCGGCCTGGAACTCGACGCGCAGCTCCTGCCCGCCGCCCAACAGCGCGCGGTCGTCGAGCTGTTCACCGATGCCGACCCGGAGCACGGCCCCGACGGTCCGGGCACCACCCCGCCGTTCCTCGTCGACATCAGCGAGCAGGGCCGGCCCGCCGTGTACGCGCGCCTGGTCGGGTCGTACGAGATCATCGGCCTTGAGACGCCGGACGGCGAGCGGAGCGCGCTGCTGCACGAGGCGCTGGCGCTGCTGCTCCTGCACCGCGAGGGCGTGCACCCGCGGGTGCTGTCCTCCGCGCTGTGGCCGCGCGGCGTCACCGACGACGTGCGCGAGGCGCTCCTGGACCGGCTGCGGGACTGGCTCGGCACCGACCCCGACGGCACTCCGCGGCTGCGCACCGACGACGCCGGCCGGCTCACCCTCGCCAAGTCGGTGGTGTCCGACCTGGACGTGCTGCGCTCGCTGTACCACGAGGCGACGCAGGGCAAGGGCGTCGACAGCCGGGCGGTGCGCGGGCGGCTGCTCACCGACGCGCTGGTGCTGGTGCGCGGCCCGCTCCTCGCCGACCGTCCCGAGGGCCGCTACCGCTGGCTGACCCACGAGATCGTCGACGCGCAGCTCCCGCTCCTCGTCGCGGACACCGGGCTCGCGCTCGCCGAGTTCCACATGGAGAAGAACCGCGCGGAGAAGGCCATCGAGGCGCTGAACGCCGCGCTGCGCACCGCCCCCGCCGACGAGCGGCTGTGGAACGAACTGCTGCGCGCCACCCACGCCCTGGGCGACCCGGAGCGGCTCACCACCCTCGCGTCCGACCTGGTGACCCGCAGCGGGGCGCGCGGGCTGCCGCCACGCACCGAGGCGCTGCTCGACGAACTGCTGCCGACGTGGCGCGACGCGGTCGCGGCGGCCGGCTGAGCGGCCGTAGGGGATGACCGACGGCCTGGAGTACGCGCTGGTCGCCGTCGCCGCGCTGTGGGGCGCTGCGGCCGGCGCGCTGCTGCCCCGCGCCGCCCACCGGTTCGCCGTGCCGGGCGGGGAGGAGTGGCGCACGGCGTGCCCGCAGGGGCATCCGCTCACCGGCTGGCTCGGCCCGGCCCGCTGCCGGGCGTGCGGAGGGACCCCGTACGGATCGGGCGCCGCCGTTCCCGTGACGGTCACCGCGCTGGTGTGCGCGGCGCTCGCCGCCGCGACGGGGACCCGCCCGGAGCTGGCGGTGTGGCTGCTGCTGGCGCCCACGGGTGTGCTGCTCGCCATGGTCGACTTCCGGGTGCAGCGGCTGCCCGACCCGCTCACCCTGCCCTTCGCCGCGACGGCGCCGGCGCTGCTGGGCCTGACCTCGCTGGTCCCCGAGCACGCGGGGGAGTGGACGACCGCCCTGCTCGGCGCGCTCGCGCTCGGCGCCGGCTACTTCGTGCTGTTCCTGATCAACCCGGCCGGCATGGGCTTCGGCGACGTGAAGCTGGCGCTCGGCGCGGGCGCGGTCCTCGGCTGGTACGGCTGGCCCGCCGTGCTGCTCGGCACCCTCGCCGGGTTCCTGTGCGGGGCGCTGTACGGAGGCGCGCTCGTCGTCGCCCGCAAGGCGGGCCGCAAGACGTCCATACCGTTCGGCCCGTTCCTGATCAGCGGGGCCTTCGCGGGGCTGCTGATCGGCGCGTACACGGCCTGACGTCAACGGGCGCAACCGGCTGACGTACGCTGATTCCGTCCGTCCACACCCCTGCGAAAGGGACACCGGTGACCGAGAAGGCCGACCTTCAGCCCGTCCTCGACCGTGCCGCCGCGGGTGGGCGGATCACCCCCGAAGAGGCCCTGGTCCTCTACCGGGACGCCCCGCTGCACGCGCTGGGCGCCGCCGCCGACGCGGCCCGCCGCCGCCGGTACGCGGGCACCGAGCACATCGCCACGTACATCATCGAGCGGAACATCAACTACACGAACGTGTGTGTCACGGCGTGCAGGTTCTGCGCGTTCTACGCGGCCCCCAAGGACACGGCGAAGGGCTGGACCCGCGACCTCGACGACATCCTGCGCCGCTGCGCGGAGACCGTCGAGCTGGGCGGCACGCAGATCATGTTCCAGGGCGGCCACCACCCGGACTACGGCGTCGAGTACTACGAGAAGCACTTCGCCGCCATCAAGAAGGAGTTCCCGCAGCTCGTCATCCACAGCCTGGGGGCGAGCGAGGTCGAGCACATGGCGCGGATCTCCAAGGTGAGCGTCGAGGAGGCGATCCGGCGGATCCACGCGGCCGGTCTCGACTCCTTCGCCGGCGCCGGCGCCGAACTGCTCCCGGAGCGCCCGCGCAAGGCGATCGCCCCGCTCAAGGAGTCCGGCGAGCGCTGGCTGGAGATCATGGAGATCGCCCACAACCTGGGCGTGGAGTCCACCTCCACCATGCTGATGGGCACCGGCGAGACCAACGCCGAGCGGATCGAGCACCTGCGGATGATCCGCGACGTGCAGGACCGCACGGGCGGCTTCCGGGCGTTCATCCCGTACACGTACCAGCCGGAGAACAACCACCTGAAGGGCCGCACGCAGGCCACCCTCTTCGAGTACCTGCGGATGATCGCCATCGCCCGGATCTTCCTGGACAACGTGGCGCACATCCAGGGCTCGTGGCTGACCACCGGCAAGGAGGTCGGCCAGCTCTCCCTGCACTACGGCGCGGACGACCTCGGCTCGATCATGCTGGAGGAGAACGTGGTCTCCTCGGCCGGCGCCAAGCACCGCTCCAACCGGCTGGAGATCATCGACCTGATCCGCAAGGCGGGCCGGGTCCCGGCGCAGCGCTCCACGACGTACGAGCACCTGGTGGTGCACGACGACCCGGCGAACGACCCGGTCGACGACCGTGTGGTCTCGCACATCTCGTCCACCGCCATCGAGGGGGGCACGGCCCACCCGGAGCTGAAGCTCCTGCCCGCCAACTGACCAGCTGTGCTGACCCTTCACGTCGCCGAGGCCTCGCCCGAGGCCGCCGTCCTGGTCGAGGGCGCGCATGTCGCGGCCGTCGGCCCGTACGAGGAACTGGCCGCCGCGCACCCGGACGCCCGGGTGCGGCGGTGGCCCGGCATCCTCACGCCCGGACTGCTCAACCCGTACGGTCCGGAACTGCTGGAGCAGGCCTACCACCCCGACCCGCGCGAGGCGGACCGGCTCGGCACCGAGCCGCTGTTCGGGCTGCGGGCGCGGGCCCTCCTCGCCTCCTCACCCACCGCACGGGGCGCCAGCGCCCGCCGCGGGGTGCAGCGCCTGCTGGCGCACGGGACGGTCGCGGTCGCCGGGGAGATCCGCGGACGGGAGGCCCTGGACGCCGTCCGCAGGGCCGGGCTCGTGTTCGGGGGCCGTCCGCCCGGGCTGCCCGGACCCCCGTCGCTCTCCCCGGTGCCGCTCGTGCTGCTGCCGGCCCTCACCGCCGGGAGCCCCGCCCGGTTCGCGGTGTTCGACGTGCCGGACCGCGACGCCCTGGTCCGGCAGGGCGCGGCCACCTGCGTGGCCACCGTGGTCGGCGGCCGCCTGGTCCACCGCCGCCGCTGACCGCACGGCCGGCGGTGCTCACCCCGCCAGCGTGTCCCCGAACTCGCCGGCCTCCTGCTCCACCCCGCTGCAGTCGGCCAGCGGGTCGTCCGCGCCGTCCCTGTCGCAGGGACGGTCCCGGAACGCCGACCAGACCGACACCCACGCGACGCCGTGGTCCTCGGCGAAGGCCCGCACCTGCGCCGCGTCCTCGAGTGTGAACGTCTCGTTCTCCACGTCGTTGACGCCGAGCATCGGGGTGAGCGCCATGCCCCGCCAGGCCTCGGCCTCGGACAGTCCGAAGACGTCCCGGAGCTGGGCGTTCGCCGACCGGGCGGCGGCGAGCGCGTACTCACCCATGTCGCCGTCGTAGGACTCGGCGTAGTTCATCGTCATGAGGTTGACGGTGGCGACCTCGACGTCGTGGTCGTTCGCCGACTCCAGCAGCGCCAGGCTCTCCTCGTCGAGCCCGGACGGCATGACCGGGAGGGTGAACGTCACCTCCAAGCCGTCGCGTTCCTCCTGGAGCAGGGCGATCGCCTCCGAACGCCGGTCCACGGAGGCGGGGTCGGTGAGTTCGTCGCCCTCGATGTCGAAGTCGGCCCGGCTCGTGCCGGCCGCGTCCAGCGCCGCGCCGTACGCCTCGGCCAGCTCCTCGGCGGTGTCGCAGACGGCCGCCAGTTCGTCGCCGTGGGCGCCGCCGAAGGAGACCCGCACGTCGGCGCCGGTCCGGGTGAGCGCCGCGATCCGGGACGTCACGTGGGCGTCGTCGACGTCCTGGACACCGTCCCAGGCCGGGACGCAGCCGTCGTCGGAGGCGATGACGAACGCCAGGTTGTACGCCGTGGGGGAGCCCGCCGTGTCGGTGCCGGAGGCGGTGGAGGCGTTGACGTACGGCGCGTACGCGACCGGGGCGGAGGATTCCGGGTTCGTGTCCGCCGCGTCGTCCCCGGCGGAGCAGCCCGCGCCGGTCAGGACCAGGGCGGTGAGGAGGGCGAACCCGGCAGCGGAGGAGTGCGGACCGCGCATCGGGTTCGTTCCGTTCTCGGGACGGCGTCGGAGGGGGGTGATCATGACACAGGATTCTGTGCGTCTTCCGAGGGCGCACACCCGAATTCCGGGGATTCTCGGCGGACGGCCGGGTTCGTGTGGTCCCGGGCGGAACTCACTAGGGTACGCGGAGCCGGCCGTACGCCCGGGAGAGGCCGTACGGTCCGGGACGAGCCGACGCCCGCGCCGGGTGGGCGGGCTGCAAGAATGGGCCCGTGACCCGCGCATCCCTGGACAAGCAGCCGCATGAAGTCGCCTCGATGTTCGACGACGTCGCGGAACGGTACGACCTGACCAACGACGTGCTGTCCCTCGGACAGGACCGGCGCTGGCGCAAGGAGGTCGCGAAGGCGGTCGACGCGCGGCCCGCGCAGAAGGTCCTGGACCTGGCGGCCGGCACCGGCACCTCCTCGCTGCCCTTCGCCCGCACCGGCGCGTACGTCGTGCCCTGCGACTTCTCCCAGGGCATGCTCCGGGTCGGCAAGCGGACCAACACCTGGCTGCCGTACACGGCGGGCGACGCCACCCGGCTGCCGTTCAAGGACGACGTGTTCGACGCCGTCACCATCTCCTTCGGCCTGCGCAACGTGCAGGACACCGACGCGGCGCTGCGCGAGATGCACCGGGTGACCCGGCCCGGCGGACGCATCGTCATCTGCGAGTTCTCACACCCGACGTGGACGCCGTTCCGCACGGTGTACACCGAGTACCTGATGCGCGCGCTGCCGCCGGTCGCCCGCGCGGTCTCGTCCAACCCGGACGCGTACGTCTACCTCGCCGAGTCCATCCGCGCCTGGCCCGACCAGCCCGCCCTGGCCGAGCGGCTGAAGGGCGCCGGCTGGTCCAAGGTGGCCTGGCGCAACCTCACCGGCGGCGTGGTGGCCCTGCACCGGGGCGTCAAGGAGAGCTGAGCGGCGGCACGGCTCAAGGGGAGCCGAGCACCACCAGGGGCGCCGTGCCCGCGCCCGGTTCCTCCAGTTCGCGCCGCAGTCCGCCCGGCGGCGGCAGCGGGCCGCGTGGCTCGCGCACCCCTCCGCCGCCCTCGCCCTCTGCGAAGTCCAGCCACACGTGCACCACGGAGTGGCGGGGCACGGGCGTGCCGGGCTGCGGGTACTGGCGGACCACGTAGTCCACGACGGTGTGCGGGAAGTCCGGCCGGCCGGGCGCGTCGAGGACCAGGCCCCGCGCGCCGGCCGACTCGCGCGCGTCGACGGCCATCAGCCCGACCAGGCGCGGCACGCGCACGTCGCCGGTCCCGTGTCCCTCGGGTGTCATACGCATGGACGTCACCCCCAGCGGTACCGGCAGGGTAGGCCGGGGGACCGTCCGACGGAAGCACTGCGTGATGATCCGTGACAAATTACTACGCTGAGTAGCCGCTGGGGTTCGTCAGAGGCCGAGGCGGTAGACGTGGGCCTCGGCCTTCGACACGGGCGTCGTGAACGTCTCACCGAGACGCATGCCCAGCCGCCGCGTCACCGCGATCGAGCGGGCGTTGTCCGCCTTCACCACCGCCACCACGCTCGTCCGTCCCGCCGCCCGCACCCGGTCCAGCGTCTCCAGGGCCGCCGCCGTGACATAGCCCTTGCCCCAGTGCTCGCGGGCGAGCCGCCAGCCGATCTCGATCTCCCCCGTGGGGCCCCACTCGCGGTCCCAGGGCTGGGCGCCGGTGAAGCCGATGACCTGCCCGTTCTCGTCGAGGATGCTCCACAGGCAGAAACCCAGCTCGGCGTCGTGCCGCCGCTGGCGGGCGGTGAGTTCCTCGTAGACCGACAGCTCCGCCGGCCGTCCGCCGTGGAACTCCATGACGTCGGGGTGGGCGAAGATGCGGTGCCAGGTGACGGCGTCCTCGTCGGTGGGAACCCGCAGCCGTACAGCGGGGAGTGCTCGGTTCACGGGGCAGCCCTTCAGCCGGGTGATCACGTCCGCTGAATAGACTGCCTGTGTCCAGTGCCGGTCGGCACGAAGATTTCGAACTCTGGGGAGATCCCGCCGTGACCGAGCCCCTCTCCGACAACACCGCAGATGTGATCGTCGTGGGCGCGGGGCCAGCCGGCTCCACCACCGCCTACCACCTGGCCCGGTCCGGCCTCGACGTGCTCCTGCTGGAGAAGACCGAGTTCCCGCGCGAGAAGGTCTGCGGCGACGGCCTCACCCCGCGCGCCGTGAAGCAGCTGGTGTCGATGGGCATCGACATCTCCGAGGAGGCCGGCTGGCTGCGCAACAAGGGCCTGCGCATCATCGGCGGCGGCGTCCGCCTGCAGCTCGACTGGCCGGATCTCGCCTCCTTCCCCGACTACGGGCTCGTGCGCAAGCGCGACGACTTCGACGAGCAGCTCGCCCGGCAGGCGCAGAAGGCGGGCGCCCGGCTCTACGAGCGGTGCAACGTGGGTGCGCCGATCATCGACGACCGCACCGGCCGCATCACGGGCGTGAAGGCCAAGCTCGGCGAGGACAAGCGGGAGGTCACCTTCCACGCCCCGCTGGTGGTCGCGGCCGACGGCAACTCCACGCGGCTGTCCCTCGCGATGGGCCTGCACCGGCGCGAGGACCGCCCGATGGGCGTGGCCGTGCGGACGTACTTCACCTCGCCCCGCCACGACGACGACTACCTGGAGTCCTGGCTGGAGCTGTGGGACCGGCGCGGCCCGCAGGACCGGCTGCTGCCCGGCTACGGCTGGATCTTCGGCATGGGCGACGGCACCTCCAACGTCGGCCTGGGCGTCCTCAACACCTCCGACTCCTTCAAGGAGCTGGACTGGCGCGAGGTCCTCAAGGCCTGGTGCGCGTCCATGCCGGAGGACTGGGGCTACACCCCGGACAACATGACCGGCCCGATCCGCGGCGCCGCGCTCCCCATGGCCTTCAACCGCCAGCCGCACTACACGCGCGGTCTGCTGCTCGTCGGCGACGCGGGCGGCCTGGTGAACCCGTTCAACGGCGAGGGCATCGCCTACGCCATGGAGTCCGGGCAGCTCGCCGCCGACGTCATCGTCCAGGCGCACGCGCGGTCCACCCCGGCCCAGCGGGAGATCGCCCTCCAGCGCTACCCGCGCGTCCTGAAGGACACCTACGGCGGCTACTACACGCTCGGCCGCGCCTTCGTGAAGCTCATCGGCAACCCGAAGATCATGCAGATCGCCGCCCAGCGCGGCCTGACGCACCCGATGCTGATGAAGTTCACGCTGAAACTCCTCGCCAACCTGACCGACCCCACGGGCGGTGACGCGATGGACCGCATCATCAACGGCCTGAGCAAGGTGGCCCCGAAGGCGTGAACGGCCGTGCGGGCGACCGGAGTCGGCGGGCATGTCCGGCATCTCCGGGCGCGGCGCCGGATCGTGATCGGTGCGTGACGCATCCGTGCACAACTGATCGACTCCGGGCGGTGTCGAACGGGACGTGACCCAGCCGGGCACGTCCCGTTCGACGAAAGAGCCTTTCATGACACAGCAGGCGAGACGGCTGCGCGCGCGGCTCGCGGCGCTGGGAGCGGTGGGCGCGACGGCGCTGGCCGCGGCCGGGGTCCAGGGCGCGGCCCACGCGGCCGAAGCGCCCCTCCCGGTGGTGATCACGGGCGAGGACCGGGTGGACCTGTCCCTCCACTCGGACAACGGCGACCCCACGGAGCCGCAGGTCGACCTGCGGATCGACGTCCCGGGCGAGGAGTTCGAGGGCGACGGCGAGGTCCCGGCGGTGCATCGCGGGGAGTACACGATCCGCATCGACGCCCGCGGGCTGAAGGGCGTCGCACGGCCCGACCTGCCCTGCGACGCCGAGGGCCTGGTCGCGGTGTGCACGGGCTACGACCTGTACGCGGGCACGACCTACAACCGGATCGGCGGCATCCGGCTCGACCTCGCCGACGACAGCGAGGCCGGCGACACCGGGAAGATCGTCGTCACCGGCGAGGGCGAGGGCCTGGACTTCACGCCGCTCACCGTCGACGTGCGCGTCGGCGGACCTGAGCTGCTGAACCGCGAACTCTCCCTGCCCGAGAACCTGAAGGCCGGCGAGACCTTCGAGCCGCCGCTGGGCGTGATGAACGTCGGCGGTCTGCCGTCCGAGGGCGCGGTGCTGCGGCTGTACGGCTCGCGTGGACTGTCCTTCCCGGACGACTTCGGCAACTGCTCCTCGACCGTGGTGGACACCGGCCCGCTGCTGCGGCAGCACACCGAGGTCCTCTGCACCTTCCCCGACGCCCTCGAGGCGGGAGCGGCGTACTCCCTGGCCGGACCGGTGCGGGTGAAGACGGCGGACTTCGCGCTGCACGACATCTTCTCCTACTCGTTCCGGCCCCTGGAGCCGGGCGAGGCCACGACGCTGCACCGGGGCGAGGGCCGCCGGCAGGGCAGCGGCCCCGACCTGACGCTGCAGCGGGCCGGGGACGCCGACCGGCGCGGTACACCAAGTACGCCGAGCTGGACCTGCCCACGACCAACACCTACGACCTGGAGCTCACCGGCGCCGCCGCGTCCGGCGAGGCCGGGGACACGGTCACGGCGGAGATCGGGTTCGCCAACAACGGGCCGGCCTGGATCAGCGCGCTGCGCTCCGGCGGGGAACCGTTCTCCTTCACGGTGGTCGCGCCCGAGGGGTCGACCGTCACCACGGCGCCCAAGGAGTGCCGCGCCGTAACCGTCGACGGCAGCGTGCCCGGCCACCGCTGTTCGGTGGCGACCCCGCTGCTGGAGGACGCCCGGCTGACCTTCCCGTTCGAGTTGCGCGTCGACGAGGTCGTGGAGGGCGCCAGGGGCCGGGTGGCGCTTCCCGACTGGGACAACCCCTTCGACTCCGACCCGTCGAACGACGTCGCGTGGATCGAGCTGAACGCTCCCGGTGAGCCGGGCGACGGCGGCACGGGCGGCTCCGACGGCGGCCCCTCGGACGACCCGTCGGCCCCCGGCTCCGGTGACGGCGACGGTTCCGGCGGCGACGCGGACGACGACGGCGCCGGCTCCGCGTCCGGCGGCGTTCCGGACGACGACGCCGACGGCGGTCTGGCGCTCACCGGAGCCCAGGGCGTCGGTCTGCTCGGGGGCGCCGCGGTGCTCGCGCTGGGGCTCGGCGCGGCCGTCGTGGCGTACCAGCGCCGCCGCGCCGGCCGTGACGGAGAGGCAGCCGTCTGACGCACGCGTCGCTGTGACGCCCCTGTGGGGGCCGGAGTCCGCCGCGAGGGCGCTCCGGCCCCCGTCGTGGTTCCGGGGCCCCGTGAGGGCCTGTCACGGGGCGCGTCGGACGGCGCGGCGGCTCCGGGGCACCGTCAACACACGGGATCCGGGGTGCAATTCGGGCATTACGGTGATCTTGCCCCGTCGGGTGGGCCGAGGAGCACGGAGGGCCGCCGCCTCGGTGAGGCGGCGGCCCTTCGGTCCGTGAAGGCGCGGATCAGAGCACGCGGACGGCGCCCGACGCCGGGTAGCCGGAGAGGTCCTGGATGACGACGCCCTTCGAGGGGTTGGCGGCGTCCAGATACTGGCCGTTCCCGATGTAGACGCCCACGTGGTACGCGGAGCCCTTGCCGCCCCAGTACAGGATGTCGCCGGGCTGGATCTGCGACAGCGGGATGTCGGTGCCCACCATCGACTGATCCTGGGAGACGCGCGGCAGGTCCACACCGACCTGCTTGAACGCGGCCTGCACCAGGCTGGAGCAGTCCCAGGCGTTGGGCCCGGTGGCGCCCATGACGTAGGCGTCGCCCACCTGCGCTTGGAGGAAGGCGAGGACGGTCGCGACGCTGCCGCCGGCCGGCGCGGAGAAGCTCGCGGTCTCCGTGGAGGCGCTGAGCGCGGGACGCTCGGCGTCGCGCGCCGCGCGCTCGGCCGCCGCCTGACGGGCTTCCTCGGCCGCCTTCTTCCTCGCCTCGGCCTTCTTCTTGGCCTCCGCCAGGTCCGCCTTGGCCTGCTTCGCGGCCTCGGCGGCCGCCGCGTCACGCTCGGCCCGCAGCTGGTAGTTCGCGGCCGCCTGCTGGGTGGCGTCCGCGGACTGGGCGACCTGGGCGGCCAGGTCGGCCGTCAGGGTGGGCAGTTCGAGGGTCTGCGTCACCGGCTCGGCCGCGTTGGCCGCGCTGGACGCCCCGGCCACTGCCAGGGTGCTGAGGACGCCACCGGCAACTCCGGCCCGCACAGCGATCGTGGAGGTCGCGGTGCGGCGGGGCTTCCGGTGGCTGCGTATGTGAGCGGTGTGGGACATGGGAACAACCGGTACCAGGGGCTGCTTCATATCTTCAAGAAACGTGTGCTGCGCCACAGTTGTTCAATCGGGGGCCCAAATTCCCCGCAAGCCCCTCTTCATTGACGCCACAACGGACATTGCGGGCGGCCGTGACCGGGCCGTGATCACGCACTTTCATCGTTACGCCCGAATTGCTCCCCGCTTACCACCGGTTGACGTGGTTGGCCAAGCCCCGTTCCTGAGGGGCCCTCAGAAGTGTGACCGACGTCACGGAACGGCTGGGGCCTCCAGGGCGTCACCCGGCCACCTCGGACTTCGTGAACGCGTGCACACGTCCACATCGCGCCTCGCGGCCCCCCTGACGTGTGAACGCGGCCTCTATCAGGACAGCCGGTCCAACGCCAATTTGCATGCAGAGGAATTGTCTTGATATGGAGACGCCTCCTTCGAGACCCCTCTGAGCTGCAACAACTGATCAAGATGTCACCTTTGGTGATCACGTGGATGCTTGACGTGTGAAGATCACCGCTCATACGACTTCATGATCGTTCGTCAGGTGGTGGAGATCACAAAGCTTGTGCAATACCCCGTGTCGCAGATCACAGACCCACAGGCATAAGATGCGGAGCGGTTGGGCTTGTGACCTGCTTCACATGTTCTCGATCTTCGCCGGGGCGGGCGTGGTTCGTGGGGCTGGTGAGGCGACGGGCCCGCTGCACAACCGCCAGCAGTCAGTGCCGACTGAGAGGAGCGAGGAGCGGTGAACGCGTATGCGCCCATCCTCGTACTGGGAGCCCTCGGGGCAGGCTTTGCGATCTTCTCCGTGGTCATGGCCACGCTGATCGGTCCGAAGCGGTACAACCGGGCGAAGCTCGAGGCCTACGAGTGCGGCATCGAGCCGACCCCCACGCCGGCCGGCGGCGGGCGCTTCCCCATCAAGTACTACCTGACGGCGATGCTCTTCATCATCTTCGATATCGAGATCGTCTTCCTCTACCCCTGGGCCGTCACCTTCGACGCCCTGGGGCTTTTCGGGCTCGTGGAGATGCTGCTCTTCGTGCTCACCGTCTTCGTCGCGTACGCGTACGTATGGCGGCGCGGCGGCCTGGAATGGGACTGAGGGGCCACTAAGTCATGGGACTCGAAGAAAAGCTGCCGAGCGGATTCCTGCTGACCACCGTCGAGCAGGCCGCGGGCTGGGTGCGCAAGTCGTCCGTCTTCCCCGCCACGTTCGGCCTCGCCTGCTGTGCCATCGAGATGATGACCACCGGCGCGGGCCGCTACGACCTGGCGCGCTTCGGCATGGAGGTCTTCCGCGGCTCGCCGCGGCAGGCGGACCTCATGATCGTGGCCGGGCGGGTCAGCCAGAAGATGGCGCCGGTGCTCCGGCAGGTCTACGACCAGATGCCGAACCCCAAGTGGGTGATCTCCATGGGGGTCTGCGCCTCCTCGGGCGGCATGTTCAACAACTACGCGATCGTCCAGGGCGTCGACCACGTCGTCCCGGTCGACATCTATCTCCCCGGCTGTCCGCCCCGCCCCGAGATGCTGATGGACGCGATCCTCAAGCTCCACCAGAAGATCCAGAGCTCCAAGCTCGGCGTGAACGCCGAGGAGGCTGCCCGCGAGGCGGAGGAGGCGGCGCTCAAGGCCCTGCCCACGATCGAGATGAAGGGGCTGCTGCGATGAGCGACGCGAACAACACCGCGGGTGACGGCGTGAACCCCGAGAAGGACCTCTCCGCCGAGAACCTCCCCGGCCAGCGCGGACAGGGCGGTGAGGAGATCCGCGTCCAGCGCGGCATGTTCGGCGCCGCCAACGGCGGCGACACCTCCGGTTACGGCGGCCTGGTCCGCTCGGTCCGGCTCCCGGGACCGGCGGCCCGCCCGTACGGCGGCTGGTTCGACGAGGTCGCCGACGAACTGGAGGGCGCGCTGGAGGAGCAGGACCTGCTCCCGGAGAACGCCATCGAGAAGACGGTCGTCGACCGCGGCGAGATCACCTTCCACATCGAGCGCGAGCACCTCGTGCGGGTCGCGAAGACCCTGCGCGACGACCCCGCCCTGCGGTTCGAACTGTGCACCGGCGTCAGCGGGGTGCACTACCCGAACGACAAGGGACGCGAGCTGCACGCCGTCTACCACCTGCGCTCGATCACCCACAACCGGGTGATCCGCCTGGAGGTCAGCGTCCCCGACAGCGACCCGCACATCCCGACGCTGTTCCCGGTCTACCCGACGAACGACTGGCACGAGCGCGAGACGTACGACTTCTTCGGCATCGTCTTCGACGGTCACCCGGCCCTGACGCGGATCATGATGCCGGACGACTGGCAGGGCCATCCCCAGCGCAAGGACTATCCCCTCGGCGGCATCCCCGTCGAGTACAAGGGCGCCCAGATCCCGGCTCCGGACCAGCGGAGGTCGTACTCGTGAGCACGCACGCCACCCCCCGCGAAACCACCGAGGGCACCGTCTACACCGTCACCGGCGGCGACTGGGACGAGGTCGTCGAGACCGCGGCCCGGACCGACGACGAACGCATCGTCGTCAACATGGGGCCGCAGCACCCGTCCACCCACGGAGTGCTCCGGCTGATCCTGGAGATCGACGGCGAGACCGTCACCGAGGCCCGCTGCGGCATCGGCTACCTCCACACCGGCATCGAGAAGAACCTCGAGTACCGGACGTGGACCCAGGGCACCACGTTCGTGACGCGCATGGACTACCTGACGCCGTTCTTCAACGAGACGGCGTACTGCCTCGCCGTCGAGAAGCTGCTCGGCATCGAGGACCAGGTGCCCGACCGCGCCTCGGTCATCCGGGTGCTCCTGATGGAGCTGAACCGGCTCTCCTCCCACCTGGTGTGCATCGCCACCGGCGGCATGGAGCTCGGCGCCACCACGATCATGATCTACGGGTTCCGTGACCGTGAGCTGATCCTCGACATCTACGAGCTGATCACGGGCCTGCGGATGAACCACGCGTACATCCGCCCCGGCGGACTCGCCCAGGACCTGCCGCCCGGCGCGGTCGACCAGATCCGCGAGTTCGTCAAGAAGATGCGGAAGAACCTCCCGGAGTACGACAAGCTCGCCACCGGCAACCCCATCTTCAAGGCCCGTATGCAGGACGTGGGGTACCTGGACCTGGCCGGCTGCATGGCCCTCGGCGCCACCGGCCCGATCCTGCGCTCCACCGGCCTCCCGCACGACCTGCGCAAGGCCCAGCCGTACTGCGGCTACGAGACGTACGACTTCGACGTCCCGACCGCCGACACCTGCGACTCCTACGGCCGGTTCCTGATCCGGCTGGAGGAGATGCGCCAGTCGCTGCGGATCGTCGAGCAGTGCCTGGACCGGCTGGAGCCCGGCCCGGTCATGGTCGAGGACAAGAAGATCGCCTGGCCCGCCCAGCTCGCCCTGGGACCCGACGGACTCGGCAACTCCCTCGACCACATCAAGCAGATCATGGGCACCTCCATGGAGGCCCTGATCCACCACTTCAAGCTGGTCACCGAGGGCTTCCGGGTCCCGCCGGGCCAGGCCTACGCGGCCGTCGAGTCGCCCAAGGGCGAGCTCGGGGTGCACGTCGTCTCCGACGGCGGCACCCGCCCCTACCGGGTCCACTTCCGCGACCCGTCCTTCACCAACCTTCAGGCCATGGCGGCGATGTGCGAGGGCGGCCAGGTCGCCGACGTCATCGTCGCTGTCGCGTCCATCGACCCCGTGATGGGAGGCGTCGACCGGTGACCACCTCTTCTTCCGAGCGGGGCGTCAGCCTGGGCATGCCGGAACTGCCCGCGCCGGCCTACCCGGACGACGTCCGGGCCCGGCTGGAGACCGACGCGCGGGCGATCGTCGCCCGCTACCCGGACTCCCGGTCCGCCCTCCTGCCGATGCTGCACCTGGTGCAGTCCGAGGAGGGGCACGTCACGCGCACCGGTATGCAGTTCTGCGCGGACATGCTCGGCCTGACCACGGCCGAGGTGACCGCGGTCGCCACCTTCTACACCATGTACCGGCGCCGCCCGAGCGGTGACTACCAGGTCGGGGTGTGCACCAACACCCTGTGCGCGGTGATGGGCGGCGACGCGATCTTCGAGGAGCTCCAGGAGCACCTGGGCGTCGGCAACGGCGAGACCACCGCGGACGGCAAGGTCACCCTGGAGCACATCGAGTGCAACGCGGCCTGCGACTACGCGCCCGTGGTGATGGTCAACTGGGAGTTCTTCGACAACCAGACCCCCGAGAGCGCCAAGCGCATGGTCGACGACCTGCGCGCGGGCCGTCCGGTCGCACCCACCCGCGGCGCGCCGCTGTGCACGTTCAAGGAGACCGCCCGCATCCTGGCCGGCTTCCCCGACGAGCGCGAGGGCGCCGTCGAGGCGACCGGCAGCGCGGGCCCCGCCTCCCTGATCGGCCTGAAGCTGGCCAAGGGCGAGGCCGCCCCCGCGCGCGTGGTGCACCCGCGCGGCGAGGCGCCCAAGGACGCCCCGCCCCACGAGCCGTCGCCCGCCGAGCACCTCAGCTCGCACGACGCGCCGCAGGACACGTCGGCCTCCGACCCTGCCCACCCGTCCGGGCCCGCTGCCGAGGAGGGGGAGTGATGACCTTGGCACCCGAACTGAAGGACACCAGCCCGGAGAAGCTGCTCGCGCCGGTGCTGTCGGCCTTCTGGGACGAGGACAAGTCCTGGACGCTCGACGTCTACAAGCGGCACGACGGCTACGAGGGCCTGCGCAAGGCGCTCGCCATGTCGCCGGACGACGTCATCGCGTACGTCAAGGACTCCGGACTGCGCGGACGCGGCGGCGCCGGCTTCCCGACGGGCATGAAGTGGCAGTTCATCCCGCAGGGCGACGGCAAGCCGCACTACCTCGTCGTCAACGCCGACGAGTCCGAGCCCGGGACCTGCAAGGACATCCCGCTGCTCTTCGCCAACCCGCACAGCCTGATCGAGGGCATCGTCATCGCCTGCTACGCCATCAGGTCGTCGCACGCGTTCATCTACCTGCGCGGCGAGGTCGTCCCCGTGCTGCGCAGGCTGCACGCGGCCGTGCGCGAGGCGTACGAGGCCGGATTCCTCGGCAAGAACGTCCTCGGCAGCGGACTCGACCTCGAACTCACCGTGCACGCGGGCGCGGGCGCGTACATCTGCGGTGAGGAGACCGCGCTGCTCGACTCCCTCGAGGGGCGCCGCGGCCAGCCCAGGCTGCGTCCTCCCTTCCCCGCCGTCGCGGGCCTCTACGCCTGCCCCACGGTGGTGAACAACGTCGAGTCCATCGCCTCGGTTCCCGCCATCATGAACCGGGGCAAGGAGTGGTTCCGCTCGATGGGCAGCGAGAAGTCCCCGGGCTTCACGCTCTACTCCCTCAGCGGCCATGTCGCGAGCCCCGGCCAGTACGAGGCGCCCCTCGGCATCACCCTGCGCCAGCTGCTCGACATGAGCGGCGGGATGCGGCCCGGTCACCGGCTGAAGTTCTGGACGCCGGGCGGCTCCTCGACGCCGATGTTCACCGACGAGCACCTCGACGTCCCCCTCGACTACGAAGGGGTCGGCGCCGCGGGCTCCATGCTCGGCACCAAGGCGCTGCAGTGCTTCGACGAGACCACGTGCGTGGTCCGCGCCGTCACCCGCTGGACCGAGTTCTACGCCCACGAGTCCTGCGGCAAGTGCACCCCCTGCCGTGAGGGCACGTACTGGCTCGTCCAGCTGCTGCGCGACATCGAGGCCGGCAAGGGCCGGATGTCCGACCTCGACAAGCTGAACGACATCGCGGACAACATCAACGGCAAGTCCTTCTGTGCCCTCGGCGACGGCGCCGCCTCGCCGATCTTCTCGTCGCTCAAGTACTTCCGCGAGGAGTACGAGCAGCACATCACGGACCGTCGCTGCCCCTTCGACCCGGCCGCGTCGACGGCCTGGGCCGACCGTACGGAGGTGCACGCATGACTGTGACCACCAACGCTCCCTCCGGAGGGGGAGAGGCGGCGGTCCCGCCCGAGGACCTCGTGACGCTGACGATCGACGGCGCCGAGATCAGCGTGCCCAAGGGCACCCTGGTCATCCGGGCCGCCGAGCAGCTCGGCATCGAGATCCCCCGGTTCTGCGACCACCCGCTGCTCGCGCCGGCCGGCGCCTGCCGCCAGTGCATCGTGGAGGTCGAGGGCCAGCGCAAGCCCATGGCGTCCTGCACCATCACCTGCACCGACGGAATGGTGGTGAAGACGCAGCTCTCCTCGCCGGTCGCGGAGAAGGCCCAGAAGGGCGTGATGGAGCTGCTGCTCATCAACCACCCGCTGGACTGCCCGGTCTGCGACAAGGGCGGCGAGTGCCCGCTGCAGAACCAGGCGATGTCGCACGGCAACGCCGAGTCCCGCTTCGAGGGCAAGAAGCGCACCTACGAGAAGCCCGTCGCGATCTCCACGCAGGTGCTGCTCGACCGTGAACGGTGCGTGCTGTGCGCCCGCTGCACCCGTTTCTCCAACCAGATCGCCGGCGACCCGATGATCGAGCTGATCGAGCGGGGCGCGCTCCAGCAGGTGGGCACCGGCGAAGGCGACCCGTTCGAGTCGTACTTCTCCGGCAACACCATCCAGATCTGCCCGGTCGGCGCGCTCACCTCGGCCGCCTACCGATTCCGCTCCCGCCCGTTCGACCTGATCTCCTCGCCGTCGGTGTGCGAGCACTGCTCGGGCGGCTGCGCCACCCGCACCGACCACCGGCGCGGCAAGGTCATGCGCAAGCTCGCGGCGGAGGACCCCGAGGTCAACGAGGAGTGGATCTGCGACAAGGGCCGCTTCGCCTTCCGGTACGCGCAGCAGCGGGACCGGCTCGACACCCCGCTGGTGCGCAACGCGGAGGGCGAACTGGAGCCGGCGTCCTGGCCGGACGCGCTGCAGATCGCGGCCCAGGGCCTGCTGGCCTCGCGGGGCCGCACCGGTGTGCTCACCGGCGGCCGGCTCACCGTCGAGGACGCCTACGCGTACAGCAAGTTCGCGCGGGTCGCGCTCGCCACCAACGACATCGACTTCCGCGCGCGCGTGCACAGCACGGAGGAGTCCGACTTCCTCGCCGCGCGCGTCGCGGGACGCGGTGTCGACCTGGACGGCACCGGCGTCACCTACCGGGCGCTGGAGAAGGCCCCGGCGGTGCTGCTGGTCGGCTTCGAGTCGGAGGAGGAGGCCCCCGGCGTCTTCCTGCGGCTGCGCAAGGCCTGGCGCGCCCACGGCCAGCGCACCTTCGCGCTGGCCACGCACGCCACGCGCGGACTGACCAAGGCCGGCGGCACGCTGCTGCCGGCGGCGCCGGGCACCGAGACCGAGTGGCTGGACGCGCTGGCGAGCGGGGTCGGCCTGGAGGGCGACGGGGCCGCGGCCGCCGAGGCGCTGCGCGCCGAGGGCGCGGTGGTCGTCGTCGGCGAGCGGCTGGCCGCCGTGCGGGGCGGACTCACCGCCGCGGTGCGCTTCGCCACCGCGACCGGCTCCCGGCTGGTGTGGATCCCGCGCCGGGCCGGCGAGCGGGGCGCCATCGAGGCGGGCGCGCTGCCGTCGCTGCTGCCGGGCGGCCGCCCGGCGACCGACCCGCGCGCCCGGGAGGAGGTGGCCGCCCTCTGGGGCGTCGCCGAACTCCCGCACCGCTACGGCCGGGACACCGCGCAGATCGTCGAGGCGGCCGCCCGCGGCGAGCTGCAGGCGCTGCTGGTGGCGGGCGTGGAGGTCGCCGACCTGCCCGACCCGGCACGTGCGCGGGCCGCGCTCGCCGAGGCCGGGTTCGTGGTCTCCCTGGAGCTGCGGCCCGGCGAGGTCACCGAGCTCGCCGACGTGGTCCTGCCGGTCGCCGCGGTCGTGGAGAAGGCCGGCACCTTCCTCAACTGGGAAGGCAGGGTGCGTCTTTTCGAGGCGGCGCTCAAGCCGGACCAGATGACCCGGCGGCTCGCGCCGTCCGACGCGCGCGTGCTGCAGATGCTCGCCGACGCCATGGACGTCCACCTGGGCCTGCCGGACCTGCGCACGATCCGCTCGGAGATCGACCGGCTCGGCCTGTGGGACGGGCCGCGCGCCGCCGACCCGGTGGAGACCGCGGGCGCCCTGCCCCGGCCGGCCGCAGGCGAGGCGGTCCTCGCGGGGCACCGGCTCCTGCTCGACCTGGGCCTGCTCCAGCAGGGGGACGAGGCGCTGGCCGGCACCCGGCACGCCGCGCCCGCCCGGCTCTCGGCCGCCACGGCCGCCGAGGTCGGCGTCAAGGACGGCGACACGCTCGCGGTGACCGGCCCCGCCGGGACGCTCGAACTGCCGCTGTCCGTCACCGAGATGCCCGACCGGGTGGTCTGGCTCCCGCTGAACTCCACGGACGGCGGGGTGGCCTCCGGCACCGGGGCGCTCCCCGGTTCCCTCGTCCGCATCGGCCCGGCGACCCTCGCCGGCGAGGCTCCCCAGGAGGTGGAGGCATGAGCCCGTACCTCGCCGCTGAAGACCTCTCGATGTTCGGCCGCGACCCCTGGTGGCTGATCGTCCTGAAGGCGGTGTTCTGCTTCGCCTTCCTGATGGTGACCGTGCTCATCTGCATCGTCATGGAGCGCAAGGTCGTCGCCTGGATGCAGCTGCGCATCGGCCCCAACCGGCACGGCCCCTGGGGCATGCTCCAGTCGCTCGCCGACGGTGTGAAGCTGATGCTGAAGGAGGACGTCGTCGTCAAGCGCGCGGACAAGGTGGTCTACGTCCTCGCGCCGATCGTCGCGGCCATCCCGGCGTTCATGGCGTTCGCCGTGATCCCCTTCGGCCCGGCCGGCAACGAGATCTCGATCTTCGGCCAGCGCACCACGATGCAGCTCACCGACCTGCCGATCGCGATGCTCTACATCCTCGCGGTCGCCTCGGTCGGCATCTACGGCATCGTCCTGGCGGGCTGGAGCTCCGGCTCCACCTACCCGCTCCTCGGCGGCCTGCGCTCCTGCGCCCAGATGATCTCGTACGAGATCGCCATGGGCGCCGCGTTCGCCTCCGTGTTCCTCTACTCCGGGTCGATGTCGACGTCGACGATCGTCGAGGCGCAGGCCGACCGCTGGTACGTGCTGCTGCTGCCGGTGTCGTTCCTCATCTACATCGTGACCATGGTGGGCGAGACCAACCGCGCCCCGTTCGACATGCCGGAGTCCGAGGGCGACCTGGTCGGCGGCTTCAACACCGAGTACTCGTCGATCAAGTTCGCGATGTTCATGCTCGCCGAGTACATCAACATGGTGACCGTCTCGGCGGTCGCGGTGACCCTGTTCCTCGGCGGCTGGCGGGCCCCCTGGCCGGTCAGCACCTTCTGGGAGGGCGCGAACCACGGCTGGTGGCCGATGCTCTGGTTCACCGGCAAGATGCTCACCCTGCTGTTCGGCTTCGTCTGGCTGCGCGGCACGCTCCCGCGCGTCCGCTACGACCAGCTGATGAAGCTCGGCTGGAAGGTCCTCATCCCGGTCTCCCTGGTGTGGCTGATGGCGGTCGCCACGGTCCGGGCGCTGCGCAACGAGAACTACGAGTTCGCCGACATCGCGCTCTACATCGCCGGCGGCGTCCTCGTCCTGCTGCTGCTCTCCTTCGTCGCCGACATGTTCCGCGGCCGGGGCGAGGAGAGCGGACAGCCCGCGGACCAGCTTCCGTTCGACCCGATGGCGGGCGGGTTCCCCGTGCCGCCGCTGCCCGGGCAGGAGCTGCCCCCGGTGCCGCGGCGCCGCCCGCGCCACGAGCGGGAGCTCGTTGTCAGTGGCGGACCCGATACTCACAGTGACGAATCCCAGGGCGGTTCTACGGATGGAAAGGAGGCGTCCGATGGCTGAGGAACCGAAGGACACCAAGCCCGGTTTCCTGAACCCGGTGGCCGGCTTCGGCGTGACCTTCAAGGCCATGTTCAAGAAGCGGCTCACCGAGCAGTACCCGGAGCAGCAGAAGACCACGGCCCCGCGCTTCCACGGACGGCACCAGCTCAACCGCCATCCGGACGGCCTGGAGAAGTGCGTCGGCTGCGAGCTGTGCGCCTGGGCCTGTCCCGCCGACGCGATCTACGTCGAGGGCGCGGACAACACGGACGAGGAGCGCTACTCGCCCGGCGAGCGGTACGGCCGCGTCTACCAGATCAACTACGCCCGCTGCATCCTGTGCGGGCTGTGCATCGAGGCGTGCCCGACGCGCGCGCTGACGATGACCAACGAGTTCGAGCTGGCCGACTCCAGCCGGGCGAACCTCATCTACACCAAGGAGCAGCTGCTCGCCGGCCTGGAGGAGGGCATGGTCGAGGCACCGCACGCCATGTACCCGGGCACGGACGAACAGGACTACTACCGCGGTCTGGTGACCGAGGCGGCGCCCGGCACGGAGCGTCAGGCCGCCCACTCCAAGGGCGAGGTGGTCCAGGAGGCCGAGTCCACGTTCGGCCCGGAGGAGCCGGCCTCGGAGAAGGTGATCGGGCGATGACCGAGCAGCTCGCCGCCTACTCGACCTCCACCGGCGAGGCCGTCCAGTTCTGGATCCTCGGCACCGTCGCCGTGATCGGCGCCCTGTGCACCGTCTTCATGCGGCGGGCCGTGCACAGCGCGCTCTGCCTCGCCGGGACCATGATCATCCTGGCCGTGTTCTACCTGGCCAACGGCGCCTACTTCCTGGGCGTCGTGCAGATCGTCGTCTACACCGGCGCGATCATGATGCTGTTCCTGTTCGTGGTGATGCTCGTCGGCGTCACGGCCGCGGACTCCCTGAAGGAGACCATCAAGGGCCAGCGCTGGCTGGCCCTGCTGTGCGGCCTCGGCTTCGGCATCCTCCTGGTCGGCGGCATCGGCAACGCCTCGCTGCACGAGTTCACCGGCGTCGGCGAGGCCAACGCCGGGGGGAACGTCCAGGGTCTCGCCTCCCTGATGTTCACCCGCTACGTCTTCGCCTTCGAGATCACCGGCGCGCTGCTCATCACGGCGGCCGTCGGCGCGATGGTGCTCACCCACCGGGAGCGCACCGAGCGGGCCAGGACCCAGCGCGAACTGGCCGAGCAGCGCGTCCGCGAGGGCACGTACCTGCCGCCGCTGCCCGCCCCCGGCGTCTACGCCCGGCACAACGCGGTCGACATCGCGGGCCTGCTGCCCGACGGCACCCCGTCGGACCTCACCGTCAGCAAGACGCTGCGGGACCGCGGTCAGGTCCGTGACGTGTCGCGGGAGGCGCTCAACGACCTGCGGGCGCTGGAGCAGCGCGCGGAGGAGCGCCTGGAGCGCCGCGCGATCGATCCGCCGAACTTCAAGCGGGCCGAGGAGGCGTCGAAGTGAATCCCGTCAACTACCTGTACCTGGCGGCGCTGCTGTTCACCATCGGCGCCACCGGTGTGCTGATCCGGCGCAACGCGATCGTGGTGTTCATGTGCGTCGAGCTGATGCTCAACGCCTGCAACCTCGCGTTCGTCGCCTTCTCCCGTATGCACGGCAACCTCGACGGCCAGATCATCGCGTTCTTCACGATGGTCGTCGCCGCCGCGGAGGTCGTGGTGGGGCTGGCGATCATCGTGTCCCTGTTCCGTTCCCGCCACTCGGCCTCGGTCGACGACGCCAGCCTGATGAAGCTGTGAGGGGCTGCTGAATCGTGGAGAACCTGATTGCGCTGCTGGTGGCGGCGCCTCTGCTCGGAGCGGCGGTCCTGCTGTGCGGCGGCCGCCGGCTGGACGCCGTCGGCCACTGGATCGGCACGGCCCTGGCCGCCGTGTCCTTCGCGCTGGGCCTGGTGCTCTTCACCGACCTGCTGGGCAAGGGCGCCGAGGACCGCACGGTCGTGCAGCACCTGTTCAGCTGGATCCCGGTGGAGGGCTTCCAGGCGGACGTCGCCTTCCGGCTCGACCAGCTGTCGATGACGTTCGTGCTGCTGATCACGGGCGTCGGCTCGCTGATCCACCTCTACTCCGTCGGGTACATGGAGCACGACGAGCGGCGCCGCCGCTTCTTCGGCTACCTGAACCTCTTCCTCGCGGCGATGCTGATCCTGGTCCTCGCCGACAACTACCTGCTGCTGTACGTCGGCTGGGAGGGCGTCGGTCTCGCCTCCTACCTGCTGATCGGCTTCTGGCAGCACAAGCCCAGCGCGGCCACGGCCGCGAAGAAGGCCTTCCTGGTCAACCGCGTCGGTGACATGGGCCTGTCCATCGCGATCATGCTGATGTTCCTGTGGTTCGGCACCTTCGCCTTCGGGCCGGTGCTGGGCGGCCACGGGGAAGCCGGTCTCGCCGGCGAGGCGGGCGAGGGCAAGCTGACCGCGATCGCCCTGATGCTGCTGCTCGCCGCGTGCGGCAAGTCCGCCCAGGTTCCCCTGCAGTCCTGGCTCGGGGACGCGATGGAGGGCCCGACCCCGGTCTCCGCCCTCATCCACGCCGCGACCATGGTGACCGCGGGCGTCTACCTGATCGTCCGCTCGGCGGCCGTGTTCAACGGCGCGCCGGACGCGCAACTGGTGGTCACCGTCGTCGGCGCGGTCACGCTGCTGTTCGGTGCGATCGTCGGTTGCGCCAAGGACGACATCAAGAAGGCGCTGGCCGGCTCGACCATGTCGCAGATCGGCTACATGGTGCTGGCCGCGGGCCTCGGCCCGATCGGCTACGTCTTCGCGATCATGCACCTGGTGACGCACGGCTTCTTCAAGGCCGGGCTCTTCCTCGGCGCCGGTTCGGTCATGCACGGCATGAACGACGAGGTCGACATGCGCCGCTACGGCGGTCTCAGGAAGTACATGCCGGTCACCTTCGTCACGTTCGGGCTCGGCTACCTCGCGATCATCGGCTTCCCGGGCCTGTCCGGCTTCTTCTCCAAGGACAAGATCATCGAGGCGGCGTTCGCCAAGGGCGGCGCCGAGGGCTGGATCCTCGGCGCCTGCGCCCTGCTGGGCGCGGCCATCACCGCGTACTACATGACGCGCGTGATGCTGATGACGTTCTTCGGCGAGGAGCGCTGGCGCAACGCGCCGACGCCGTCCCCGGCCTCCCCGGACGTGGAGCCGGCCGCGCAGACCGGCGGCGCCTACGAGCCGCCGCACCCGCACGAGTCGCCGAAGGTCATGACGGTCCCGATGATCCTGCTGGCCGTCGGATCGGTGTTCGGCGGCGCGTTCTTCAGCATCGGCGACCGCTTCATCCACTGGCTGGAGCCGGTCACCGGGCACGCCCACGGACATCCGCCGGTCAGCGCGCTGACGGTGACGCTGTCCACGGTCGCGGTGATGGTGATCGGCGTGGCGATCGCCTGGGCGCAGTACGGACGGCGCCCGGTGCCGGCCGTCGCCCCGCGCGGTTCGCTGCTCACCCGGGCCGCCCGCCGCGACCTGTACCAGGACGACTTCAACCACGTGGTCCTGGTCCGCGGCGGCGAACACCTCACCCGCTCGCTGGTGTACGTCGACCACACCCTGGTCGACGGGGTCGTCAACGGCACGGCCGCCTCCATGGGCGGTCTGTCCGGGCGGATGCGCAGGCTGCAGAACGGCTTCGCGCGGTCCTACGCGGTCTCGATGTTCGGCGGCGCGGCGGTCCTCGTCGCCGCGACCCTGCTGATGAGGGCGGTCTGATACCGATGTCCTTTCCTCTCCTGACAGCGACGGCGGCGCTCCCGGCCATCGGGGCGATCGCCACGGCCGCCGTACCGGCCGCGAAGCGCACGGCGGCCAAGTGGCTGGCCCTGCTGTTCTCGCTGGCCACACTCGCCCTGGCGATCACCGTCCTGGTCCGCTTCGACCCGGACGGCGACCGCTACCAGCTCACCGAGTCCCACTCCTGGATCGCCGACTTCGGCGTCCGCTACGAACTGGGCGTCGACGGCATCGCGGTGGCGCTGATCGCGCTGACCGCGCTGCTGATCCCGTTCATCGTGCTGGCCGGCTGGCACGACGCCGACCCGTTGGAGACGGGCAGCAGGCGGTGGCGGCCGACGCAGGGCTTCTTCGCCCTGATCCTGGCCGTCGAGGCGATGGTGATCATCTCCTTCGAGGCCACCGACGTCTTCCTCTTCTACATCTTCTTCGAGGCCATGCTCATCCCGATGTACTTCCTCATCGGAGGCTTCGGGGACCGTGCGCACAAGGACGGCGAGGAGAAGGCGGCCACCCAGCGGTCGTACGCGGCGGTGAAGTTCCTCCTCTACAACCTGGCCGGCGGTCTGATCATGCTGGCCGCGGTGATCGGGCTGTACGTGGTCGCGGGGAACTTCTCCCTCACGGAGATCGCGCAGGCCCGGGCCAACGGCGAGCTGGAGATGGCGACCAGCACCGAACGCTGGCTGTTCCTCGGCTTCTTCTTCGCCTTCGCCGTGAAGGCGCCGCTGTGGCCGCTGCACACCTGGCTGCCCAACGCCATGCAGGAGTCCACCGCGCCGGTGGCCGTGCTGATCACGGCGGTCGTCGACAAGGTGGGCACCTTCGCGATGCTGCGCTTCTGCCTCCAGCTGTTCCCGGAGGCCAGCAAGTGGGCGACGCCGGTGATCCTGGTGCTCGCGGTGATCAGCATCATCTACGGTGCGCTGCTCGCCGTCGGCCAGCGTGACATCAAGCGGCTGATCGCCTACGCCTCGATCTCGCACTTCGGCTTCATCGTGATGGGCATCTTCGCGATGACCAGCCAGGGCCAGTCCGGGGCGACGCTCTACATGGTCAACCACGGCATCTCGACCGCCGTGCTGATGCTGATCGCCGGCTTCCTGATCTCCCGGCGCGGCTCGCGGCTCATCGCCGACTTCGGCGGTGTGCAGAAGGTGGCCCCGGTGCTCGCCGGCACCTTCCTGATCGGCGGTCTCGCCACCCTCTCGCTGCCGGGGCTCGCGCCCTTCATCAGCGAGTTCCTGGTCCTGGTCGGCACGTTCACGCGCTACCCGGTGATCGGCATCATCGCGACCTTCGGCATCGTGCTCGCCGCGCTCTACACCCTCGTCCTGTACCAGCGGACGATGACCGGCCCGGTGAAGCCCGAGGTCGCCGCGATGCCCGACCTCAGGGTGCGGGAGATCGCGGTGGTGGCGCCGCTGGTCGTGCTGCTCGTGTTCCTGGGCGTCTACCCGAAGCCCGTGACGGACGTCGTGAACCCGGCGGTGAAGCAGACCTTGTCCGACGTACAGAAGAAGGACCCCCAGCCCGAGGTGGAGGCGGCCAAGTGAGCGCAACAGCAGCCGTCCACAGCCTGTGGACAACCGCGGCCGATCCGATCGCCAAGATCGACGCACCCAAGATCGAGTACGGGCAGCTCGCGCCCACGCTGATCGTCGTCGGCGCGGCGCTCGTCGGGGTGCTGGTCGAGGCCTTCGTGCCGCGCAAGTCCCGTTACTACGCGCAGATGTTCGTCTCCGCGGTCGCGCTCGTCGCCGCGTTCGCCGCGGTCGTGGCACTCGCCGCGGACGGGTACGCCACCACCAAGGCGGGCATCGCCGCCATGGGCGCGATCGCCGTCGACGGACCGGCGCTCTTCCTCCAGGGCACGATCCTGCTGACGGCACTGGTGGGCCTGTTCACCTTCGCCGAGCGCCGGCTCGACCCGGAGGCGCACGGCAACCGCGTGGACTCCTTCGCCGCACAGGCCGCGGCCGTCCCCGGCAGCGACAGCGAGAAGCGGGCCGTCAAGGCCGGCTTCACCACCACCGAGGTCTTCCCGCTGCTGCTCTTCGCGGTCGCGGGCATGCTGGTCTTCCCGGCGGCCAACGACCTGCTGACGCTGTTCGTGGCCCTGGAGGTCCTCTCCCTCCCGCTGTACCTGCTGTGCGCGCTCGCCCGGCGCAAGCGGCTGATGTCGCAGGAGGCGGCGGTCAAGTACTTCCTGCTCGGCGCGTTCGCCTCCGCGTTCACGCTGTTCGGCATCGCCCTGCTGTACGGCTACGCGGGCTCCATGTCGTACGCGACGATCGCGCAGGTCGTCGACGGCACCGTGCCGGAGATCACCCCGGCGCTCGCCGACACCATGGGTAACGACGCGCTGCTGCTGATCGGCGCCGCGCTGCTGGTCATGGGCCTGCTGTTCAAGGTCGGCGCGGTGCCGTTCCACATGTGGACGCCCGACGTCTACCAGGGCGCGCCCACCCCGGTCACCGGCTTCATGGCGGCGGCCACCAAGGTCGCGGCGTTCGGCGCGCTGCTGCGCCTGCTGTACGTGGTGCTGCCGGGCCTGCGCTGGGACTGGCGGCCGGTCATGTGGGGCGTCGCCATCGTCACCATGCTGGCCGGCGCGATCGTGGCGATCACCCAGACCGACATCAAGCGCCTGCTGGCGTACTCGTCGATCGCGCACGCGGGCTTCATCCTCGCGGGTGTCATCGCGGCCACGCCGTCGGGCATCTCGTCGGTGCTGTTCTACCTGGCGGCCTACTCCTTCGTGACGATCGGCGCCTTCGCCGTGGTCACGCTGGTGCGGGACGCGGGCGGCGAGGCGACCCACCTGTCCCGCTGGGCGGGCCTGGGCCGGCGCTCCCCGCTGGTCGCCGCGGTGTTCGCGGTGTTCCTGCTGGCCTTCGCGGGCATCCCGCTGACCTCCGGCTTCGCCGGGAAGTTCGCCGTGTTCAAGGCGGCGGCGGAGGGCGGGGCGACCCCGCTGGTCGTGGTCGGTGTGATCTCGTCGGCGGTCGCGGCGTTCTTCTACATCCGCGTCATCGTGCTGATGTTCTTCAGCGAGCCGCGCCCGGAGGGCCCGACCGTCGCGGTGCCGTCGCCGCTGACGATGACCGCGATCGCGGTCGGTGTGGCGGTCACGGTGGTGCTCGGTGTTGCGCCGCAGTACTTCCTGGACCTGGCCGGGGACGCGGGGGTGTTCGTGCGCTGACGCACCCCGCCGCACGCACGGCGTGGCCCGGCACCCCGACGCGGGGTGCCGGGCCGCGGTCGTTCCCGGTCGCGTTCCGCCCAGCCACGGAGCGTTCCGGGCGGGCCTGTGGACAACTCCGGGGCTGTCGGTCCGGACGCCTATGGTGGACGCAGTGGCCGAGGTGCGGCCGCGGGGGACAGGACGATGCACGGGACGGACGGTGTCGCCGGGATGGCAGTGACGGACAGTGAGGCGCTGGCTGCGCTGCACCGGGTCTTCGGCTACGAGACCTTCCGCGGCGAGCAGGAAGCGGTCGTCGACCATGTGATCGCCGGCGGCGACGCGGTCGTGCTCATGCCGACCGGCGGCGGCAAGTCCCTCTGCTACCAGATCCCTGCCCTGGTCCGGCCCGGCACGGGCGTGGTCGTCTCCCCGCTGATCGCGCTGATGCAGGACCAGGTCGACGCGCTGCGGGCGCTCGGCGTGCGGGCCGGCTTCATGAACTCCACGCAGGACTTCGACGAGCGGCGGACGGTCGAGGCGGAGTTCCTCGCCGGCGAGCTCGACCTGCTGTACCTGGCGCCGGAGCGGCTGCGCCTGGACAGCAGCCTCGACCTCCTCTCCCGCGGCAAGATCTCCGTGTTCGCCATCGACGAGGCGCACTGCGTCTCCCAGTGGGGACACGACTTCCGGCCCGACTACCTCACCCTGTCCGTGCTGGGGGAGCGGTGGCCGGACGTGCCCCGCATCGCCCTCACCGCGACCGCCACGGACGCCACGCACCGGGAGATCACCGAGCGGCTGGGCATGCCGGACGCCCGGCACTTCGTGGCCAGCTTCGACCGGCCCAACATCCAGTACCGGATCGTGCCGAAGGCCGACCCGCGCAAGCAGCTCCTCGCCTTCCTGCGCGAGGAGCACGCCGGGGACGCGGGCATCGTGTACTGCCTCTCGCGCAACTCGGTGGAGAAGACCGCAGAGTTCCTCTCGAAGAACGGCATCGAGGCCGTTCCGTACCACGCGGGGCTCGACGCGGGGACGCGCCAGGCGCACCAGGCGCGGTTCCTGCGCGAGGAGGGCCTGGTCGTGGTGGCGACCATCGCCTTCGGCATGGGCATCGACAAGCCGGACGTCCGCTTCGTCGCCCACCTCGACCTGCCCAAGTCGGTCGAGGGCTACTACCAGGAGACGGGCCGCGCGGGCCGCGACGGCCTGCCGTCCACGGCGTGGATGGCGTACGGGCTGAGCGACGTCGTCCAGCAGCGCAAGCTGATCCAGTCCGGCGAGGGCGACGAGGCGTTCCGGCGGCGGGCGGGCCGGCACCTGGACGCGATGCTCGCCCTGTGCGAGACCGTGCACTGCCGCCGCGGCCGGCTCCTCGCCTACTTCGGGCAGGAGCCGTCCGGGGAGAACTGCGGCAACTGCGACACCTGCCTCACCCCGCCGGAGACCTGGGACGGCACGGTGGCGGCGCAGAAGGTGCTGTCCACGGTGGTGCGGCTGCAGCGGGAGCGGGGACAGAAGTTCGGCGCGGTGCAGATCGTGGACATCCTGCTGGGCCGCCGCACCGCCAAGGTGATCCAGTTCGACCACGATCAGCTCTCCGTGTTCGGCATCGGTGAGGAGCTGAGCGAGGCCCAGTGGCGGGGCGTGATCCGCCAGTTGCTCGCCCAGGGGCTGCTCGCCGTCGAGGGCGACTACGGCACGCTGGTGCTCACCGAGGCCAGCGGGTCGGTGCTGCGGCGCGAGCGTGAGGTGCCGCTGCGCAAGGAGCCCGAGAAGCCGGCCACGTCCCGTTCGGGCGGCGGGGCGGGCCGCGACCGCAAGGCGAAGGCGGCGGCGGAGCTGCCGGAGGCGCTCCAGCCGGCGTTCGAGGCGCTCCGCGCCTGGCGCGCCGAGACGGCCAAGGAGCAGGGTGTCCCGGCGTACGTGATCTTCCACGACGCGACGCTGCGGGAGATCGTCACGGTGTGGCCCACCTCGGTGGAGCAGCTCGGCGGGATCAGCGGCGTGGGCGAGAAGAAGCGGGCGACGTACGGGGAAGGGGTCGTGGAGGTGCTGGCGGGTCTGTCGGCGCCGGGAGAGGCCGCTCCCGGCGCGGCAGGTGAAGCCCAGGCGCCCGAGGACGACTGGCCCGACGAGGAACCCGACTGGACCTGAGACCGGACTGGTTACGGCAGCGCCGTCAGCCCCGGTGTGAACGTGATCAGCAGCGGGACCAGCGGCACCAGCGCCGCCGCCGCCGTCGTCAGGGCGCGGTGCCGGCGGTCCAGGCGGGGCGGCGGCTCCAGGAGCCGGTCGACGCGCTCGCCGAGCAGGCGGTGGCTGGAGGAGCAGGACAGCACGCCCCGGTGCTGGTTCAGCTCGATCAGCGCCAGCGCGGTGGTCAGGTGGCCGCAGCGCCGGGAGGCCGTGTCGTCGGCGGACAGCTCCACCAGCCGGTGCGTCTGCTCGCAGAAGTGGGCGAACAGCGGGACGCGCGGGAAACCGGCCGCCAGCGCAGCCGACAGATGCAGCAGCCAGTCGTGGCGGGCCCGGGCGTGACCGCGCTCGTGCGTGAGGACCGCGTCGAGCTGATGGTCCGTGAGCCGCTGCAGCGCGCCGGTCGTGACGATCAGCTGGGGCGGGCTGCCCGGCATCCACCAGGCGTCCGGGTACTCCTCCTCCAGCACCAGCAGCGGCCCGCGTCCCTCGGGGAGTCCCGCCGGGAGGTCGGGCGCGCGGTCCCGCAGGTGTGCGCGGGCGCCGGCGCGACGGCGGCGGGCCTCGACCAGTTCACGGGCGAGCATCGCCGTGGTCCAGGCGGCGCCGCAGGCCAGCAGCACGGTGAGGACGGTCGTCCACGGCGAGGCGTGCGACAGGTCGTAGGCGGCGGTCACGGCGGGCGGCGCCGGAGCGAACAACTGCGCGCGCACGGTGCCGAAGACGGCGGCGGCGCCCAGCGCCAGGGCGGTCAGACAGCACAGCAGCACGGTGGCGACCAGGCACTGCCACACCCACAGGGCGACGACCGGCTCCCGTTCCGGCCACTTCGCCCGGGTCAGCAGGCGGGGGACGGGCACGGCGGCGGTCACGGCGACCACGCTCAGCAGGAGCAGGCAGTACGTCATGCCACGGGCTCCGGATCCTGTCGGAAGAAGCGGCTCGGGGGCGTGCGGTGGTGCGATGCGCGCGGCACGGAGAACGAACGCACCGCCCGACGCCAAGTATGACGGCGAAGGGCGGTGCGAGTCAGCGTGGTTGTGCGCCTCGGTAGGGCCGCAGGGGTCAGGACGCGGGGACCACCCGTCCCGTCACCTCGCCGAGCCCCACCCGTACCCCGTCCGGTCCCGGCGCCCAGGCGGACAGTGTCACCACGTCGCCGTCCTCGAGGAACGTCCGCTTGCCGTCGGGGAGTTCGAGCGGGTCACGGCCGTTCCAGGTCAGCTCCAGCAGGGAACCGCGCTCCCGTTCGGCGGGGCCGCTGACCGTGCCGGAGCCGTAGAGGTCGCCGGTGCGCAGGGAGGCGCCGTTCACCGTCATGTGGGCGAGCTGCTGGGCGGCCGTCCAGTACATGGTGGAGAAGGGGCACTCGGAGACGGTGTGACCGTTGATCGTCACGGTGATGCGCAGGTCGTAGCCGCCGGGCTCCTCGCCGGAGTCGTCGAGGTACGGCAGCAGATCGTGGGTGCGCGCGGGCGGGGCGACGCGGGCCTCGTCCAGGGCGTCCAGCGGGGTGATCCACGCCGACACCGAGGTGGCGAAGGACTTGCCGAGGAACGGGCCGAGGGGCACGTACTCCCAGGCCTGGATGTCTCGCGCGGACCAGTCGTTGAGCAGGCACAGGCCGAAGACGTGGTCGCGGTAGGCGTTCAGCGGCACTGGCCGGCCCTGCTCGGAGGGGACGCCGACGACGAAGCCGACCTCGGCCTCGATGTCCAGCCGCACCGACGGGCCGAAGACCGGGGCGGGGTCGGCGGGCGCCTTGCGCTGCCCGGAGGGGCGCACCACGTCGGTGCCGGACACCACGACGGTGCCGGAGCGGCCGTGGTAACCGATGGGCAGGTGCTTCCAGTTGGGGGTCAGGGAGTCGGCGGCGTCGGGGCGGAACATCTGCCCGACGTTCCGCGCGTGGTGCTCCGAGGCGTAGAAGTCGACGTAGTCCGCGACCTCGAACGGCAGATGGAGGGTCACCTCGGACAGCGGGTGGAAGAAGGGCTCGACGGTCTCCCGGTGCGCCGGGACGGTCACCCACGCGGTGAGCGCGCGGCGCACGTCCGACCAGGCCGTACGGCCCGCCGCCAGCAGCGGGTTGAGGGTGGGGCGCGCGAGCAGGGAGGCGTAGGGGGAGCCCAGGGCGTGTGCCGCCGCGCCGGCGTCGAGGACGTGGTCGCCCAGCCGGACGCCCACGGTGCGCTCCGTCGAACCGGGGAGCGAGAAGACGCCGTACGGCAGGTTGTGCGGGCCGAAGGGGTCGCCCTCGGGGACATCGAAGGGGGGCATCGGGTGCTGCCTCGCTTTCGTGTGCGCGGGTGGGCCACGTGTCCGTGGCCGTGCCACACGTTACGGGGTCGTGTCCCGGCGGGCTCCTGATATGAGGGACGACTCCCGGGGCCGGGGTCCGGCGGAGCGCACCGTGTTCCGGTCAAAAGGGAAAACAGTTCTCAACCGGTCGCGATGCGGCGGCACAAGAAGGCAAATCGCACCCAATGCGAGGGCATACGGGCGCGGTGAATCGGACGGTCCTCTTGTCCGTATTCTCTGATCATGGCCGCACCCACCGATTGTTCTCTCATCGCCACCGACCTGGACGGGACGCTGCTGCGCGGTGACGACACCCTCTCCGACCGCTCCCTCGCCGCCCTCGCCGGGGCCGAGCGGGCCGGTGCCCGGCACCTGGTGGTGACGGGCCGGCCGGCCCCCAGGGTGCGGTCGCTGCTCGACGACCTCGGCTGCACGGGGCTCGCGGTGTGCGGACAGGGCGCCCAGGTGTACGACGCCGCCGCGCGGCGGATGCTGTGGTCGGTCCGGCTGGACCGGGAACTGGCGGAGACCGCGCTCGGCAAGATCGAGGCCGAGGTGGGGGAGGTGTACGCCGCGGTCGACCAGGACGGGGTCGACGGGCTGACGCTGATCGAGCCGGGCTACCGGATGCCGCACCCGACGCTGCCGTCGGTGCGGGTGGAGCGGCGCGACGACCTGTGGGCGCGGCCGATCAGCAAGGTGCTGCTGCGCCACCCGGAGCTGACGGACGACGCGCTGGCGGTGGCGGCGCGGTCCGTGATCGGCTCGCTGGCCACGGTCACCATGTCGGGGCCCGGCACGGTGGAGCTCCAGCCGTGCGGGGTCACCAAGGCGACCGGTCTTGCGCTGGCCGCCGAGCATCTGGGGCTGCGCCCCGAGGACACGGTGGCCTTCGGGGACATGCCGAACGACGTCCCCATGTTCCGGTGGGCGGGCCACGGCGTCGCCATGGCCAACGCGCACCCCGAGCTGAAGGCGGTGGCCGACGAGGTCACCCTGTCGAACGAGGACGACGGCGTGGCCGTCGTCCTCGAGCGACTGTTCGGGCAGACGGCCGGGCTCGGCCGTCAGAGGTCGGCTCAGTACGCGCCGAAGACGTTGTCGATCGAGCCGTAGCGGTCGGCGGCGTAGTTGCAGGCCGCGGCGATGTTGGCGACCGGGTCGAACGGGTCGAAGGCGGTGCCGGGCACGTGGTACGCCTGGAAGGTCGGGTCGATGACCTGGAGCAGGCCCTTCGACGGGGTGCCCTTCGCGGCGTTGGAGTCCCACAGGTTGATGGCGGCCGGGTTCCCGGACGACTCCCGCATGATGTTGCGGTGGATGGAGTCGTAGGAGCCGGGGATGCCGTTCTGCGCCATGACGTCCAGCGCCTCGCGGATCCAGCCGTCGAGGTTGTCCGGGTACACGGTCGTGGAGGCGGCGGTCGTGGCCTGGGCCGAGGGGGCCGCGGAGGCGCTGGTGGCGCCGAACAGCGGCAGCGCGACCACGGCGACGCCGGTGCCGGCGACGGCGAGGGTGCGGACGAGACGGCGGCGCGACGAAGCGATGACGGGCATGTCTGGGTTCCTCTCCTACGCCTGCGAGGTGAGCTGTCGGGTTCGGGCGGGAGAGTGCCCGGCCGTGCCCCTGCGGGCATGGCTTCACCCCGAGCCGTCCCGGCGCGGTGTACCGGTACGGCGACTTACCTGGGTCCCCCGCTCCTGCCGTGCGTGAGTTGGTCGTCGGGTGTGATGCGGGTGGCGGCAGGACTCGGCGTCCACCCGGCAGGCCCGGAACGTATGCGAGGGCACATGTCGGGAACAAGTGCGACGATCACGCAAGGCACCGTTTGATCTTGGGATGGGCGGTTTTGCGTGCTTGATCCTTTGCGGTCGCCAAGCGTCAACTCCGTTGCGTGGAGCGGGATGACGGGCGTGTGCGAGGGTGTCCCGGGGGCGGCCCGGCGCGTGACCCACTTCACGGGACGGCGACCGTGAGCGCATTCGCGACCAAGAGGAATTCGCCCACCAATGGCGGCAAATCGGACTCAGGGGTGGGGCAGGATGGTTCACGGGTCGCCGTGTCCGGGAAGGCGAGGTATGTCCGTTGTTATCAGCCGATCAAAAACACTCCGCTTCTGATCCCGTATCGCCCTGCTTGTGACCCCGGGCCCTGGCGGTGATCGAAACCTGACCGGATACGCTGACTCGAGTGGTGGCAGCGACCTATCGACAAACCGTGTAACCGCCAGCAGACACCAGCAGACAGGAGACCCCTCGTGACCGTCGTCGGGCCGTTCGGGCTGAGCGTGCGGGACCAGGCTCTGGAAGCCGATGTCCAGGCCGGATTGACGGCTGTCGAGGAAGGGCTGCTCGAAGCCACCAAGAGCGAGGTGCCGTTCATCACGGAGGCCGCCCAGCACCTGGTGCGGGCCGGCGGCAAGCGGTTCCGTCCGCTGCTCGTCATGCTCGCCGCCCGGTTCGGCGACCCCTACGCGCCCGGCATCGTCCCGTCGGCCGTCGTGGTGGAGCTCACCCACCTGGCCACGCTGTACCACGACGACGTGATGGACGAGGCCGAGGTGCGGCGTGGGGTCGCGAGCGCGAACGCCCGCTGGGGCAACTCGGTCGCCGTGCTCACCGGCGACTTCCTCTTCGCCCGCGCCTCCCACATCCTGGCCGACCTCGGCCCCGAGGCCGTGCGGGTGCAGGCCGAGGCGTTCGAGCGACTGGTCACCGGCCAGATCCTGGAGACCGCGGGCCCGCAGGACGGCCGCGACCCGGTCGACCACTACCTGGACGTCCTCGGCGGCAAGACCGGCTCCCTGGTCGCCGTCTCCTGCCGGTTCGGCGCGATGATGTCCGGCGCGGACGACACCGTCGTCGACGTCCTCACCCAGTACGGCGAGCGGCTCGGCGTCGCCTTCCAGCTCGCCGACGACGTCCTCGACATCGCCTCCGACTCCCACGAGTCCGGCAAGACCCCCGGCACCGACCTGCGCGAGGGCATCGCCACCCTCCCCGTGCTGCGGCTGCGCGAGCGGGCGGCACGGCTCGGCCTCGCCGAGGACCTCGCCCTGTGCGAGCTGCTCGACTCCGACCTCACCGACGACGCCCGGCACGCCGAGGCGCTGCGCCTGCTGCGCGCCCACCCCGCGCTCGGCCAGGCCCGCCGGGACACCGTGCGCTACGCCGAGGAGGCGCGCGCCGCCCTCGCCCCGCTGCCCGACGGCCCCGCCAAGTCGGCGCTCGTCGAGCTGTGCGACGCCGTGGTGCACCGGGCCGGCTGACGCTCCGGCAGCCGTCCCCGTACGCCTCCAGGACCCGGGCGACCCCTACGGGGCGGGTGAGGCGCCGTCCTCCCGTGTCATACCGCAGCAGTACGCACAGGTGAGCCCGCGGTCTGACGATTCCGTCCCGCCGTTCTGGTCAGATGGAACACGACGGACAACACCACTTCTCACCGGTTCGGGTGAGAATGGCGGCCCGGGCCGAACGGGTGCGAGAACACGGGACGGAAGCCGCCGCCGACCACGGAGGGCACACATGGCACCGAACGAGACCGACGACACGACGACCGCGGGGGAGGTCGAGGAGCCGCGCGCCGGGCGCCGCAAGGCCGCGCGCTACGTGGTCCCCGTCACCGTGATGGGCGTGGCGGCCGCGACGATCGGACTCGTCCCGGCGCTCGCCGACTCGGGTGACCCCGACCTGCCGGACATCACCGCCGCGCAGCTCATCGAGAAGATCGCGCAGTCGGACGTGGAGCGGCTGTCCGGCACCGTGAAGATCACCACCGACCTCGGGCTGCCGGACCTCGGCGGGCTGGAGAGCGGCCTGCTGTCCGGCGCGGCGGGCGGCGAGGACGGCGAGGGCGGTTCCTCCGCCGACCCGTCCGGCCGGCTGACCGAGCTGGCGTCCGGCACGCACACCCTGCGCGTCGCCGTCGACGGCCCGGACCGGCAGAAGCTGTCCCTGCTGGAGAACGCCGCCGAGTACAGCCTCATCCACAACGGCAAGGACGTCTGGGGCTACGACAGCGCGTCCAACGAGGTCTACCACGCCACCGTCGACGAGGCGGACGCCGAGGAGCGGAGCGCGCAGCAGCCTCCGGCCACTCCGAAGGACTTCGCGGAGGAGGCGCTGAAGGCGGTCGACGACACCACGTCCGTGAAGGTCGACGGCACCGCCCAGGTGGCCGGCCGCGACGCCTACCGGCTGGTGGTCGAGCCCAAGCAGTCCGGCTCCACCGTCGGCGCCGTCAGCATCGCCGTGGACAGCGAGACGGGCATGCCGCTGAAGTTCACGCTCACCCCGTCGAGCGGCGGCTCGGCCGTCGTGGACATCGGCTTCACCAAGGTGAGCTTCGACCGTCCCGACGCCTCCACGTTCGCGTTCACCCCGCCCAAGGGCGCCAAGGTGACCGAGGACACCGAACAGGACCGCGGCCACGGTGACTTCGGCGGGAAGCCGGAGCGTGGCCCGAAGTCCGAGGAGGACCTCGCCAAGGGCTTGGACGGGCTGCGGATGCTCGGCGAGGGCTGGAACAGCATCGCCACCTTCGACACCGGCGCCGGTGCAGGCCTGCCGACGGAGGAGGAGGCCGGCGACCTCGGCGGCTTCCTCGGCTCGCTCGGCGACCAGGTCAAGGGCGACTTCGGCAAGGGCACCGTGTTCAGCACGCGCCTGGTCAACGCCCTCATCACCGAGGACGGCAAGGTCTATGTGGGTACGGTCACCAAGGACGCGCTGGTGAAGGCGGCCGAGGCGGGGAAGTAGCTCCCCGGACCCACGGCCCAGGGGAACGGGGGAGCCGATGGACGGGACGTCCGCCACGGAGCAGACACGCGAGGGGCGGTCCACGGGTGACGCCGTCGTCGTCACCCGCGGGCTGACCAAGCGTTACCGCGGCGGACAGCTCGCCGTGGACGACCTGAACCTGACCGTCCCGGCGGGCAGCGTCTTCGGTTTCCTCGGCCCCAACGGCTCCGGCAAGACCACCACCATCCGCATGCTGATGGGCCTGATCGAGCCGACCTCCGGGACGGCGCACGTGCTGGGGCGCCCCATGCCCCGCTCCGCGCGCGCCGTCCTGCCGCACGTCGGCGCCCTCATCGAGGGCCCTGCCCTCTACGGCTTCCTCTCCGGCCGCGACAATCTCCTCCGGTACGACGCGGCCGACCCCACCGCCGATCCCCGCACCCGCACCTCCCGCGTCGCCGCCGCCCTGGACCGGGTGGGCCTCACGACCGCGTCCGGCAAGAAGGCACGGGCGTACTCCCTCGGCATGAAGCAGCGCCTCGGTCTGGCCGCCGCCCTGCTGCGGCCCCGCCGGCTGCTGGTGCTGGACGAGCCGACCAACGGCCTCGACCCGCAGGGGATGCGGGAGATCCGCGCGCTCGTCCGTGAACTCGCCACCGACGGCACGACCGTCTTCCTCTCCTCCCACCTGCTCGACGAGATCGAGCAGGTCTGCACGCACGTCGCGGTGATGGCGCGGGGCCGGCTGATCACGCAGGGGCCGGTCGCCGAGCTGGCGGCGGGCGCCCGGGGCCGGCTGCTCGTGACCACACCGGATGCGTCGGACGCGGCCCGGGTGCTGAAGGAGCAGGGCCTCGCCGACGTCGTGGCGGAGGGCGACCGGGTGAGCGCCGAGCCGCCCGCACGGGACCTCGCCGAGGTCAACGCCGCCCTGGTCGCGGCGGGTGTGCGGGTGCGCGGCTTCGGGGTCGAACGGGCTTCGCTGGAGGACGTGTTCGTGGCGCTGACGGGGGAGGGGTTCGATGTCGCGGGCTGAGACGGTGAGCGCGTCGGTCCAGCCGCGTCCGCTGTGGACCCTCGGCCTGTTCCGCGACGAACTGCGCACCACTTTCCGCCGCTGGCGCACGCTCGCCCTGCTGGGCGTGCTGGCCGCCGTGCCGGTGCTGGTCGGGACCGCCGTGCGGATCGAGACCGGCGACGGCTCGTCCGGGGGCGGAGGCGGGGGAGGACCCGCGTTCGTCTCGCAGATCACCAACAACGGCCTGTTCCTGGTCTTCACGGCGCTCGCCGCGACCCTGCCGTTCTTCCTGCCCATGGCGGTCGGCGTGGTCGCGGGTGACGCCGTGGCCGGCGAGGCGGGCTCCGGCACCCTGCGCTACCTGCTGGTCGCCCCTGCCGGCCGCACCCGCCTGCTGCTCACCAAGTACGCGACGGTCATGGTGTTCTGCCTGGCCGCCACCCTGGTGGTGGCCGTCTCGGCGCTGGCCGTCGGCGCGCTGCTGTTCCCGCTCGGCGACCTCACCACCATCTCGGGCACCCGCATCACCTTCGGCGAAGGTCTGGTCCGCGCCCTGCTGATCGCCCTGGTCGTCGCCGCGTCCCTGCTCGGGGTGGCCGCGCTCGGCCTGTTCGTGTCCACCCTCACCGACAGCGGCATCGCGGCGATGGCCACCACGGTCGGGCTGCTCATCACCGTCCAGATCCTCGACCAGATCCCCCAGCTGCACGTCCTGCACCCGTACCTGTTCTCGCACCACTGGCTGTCCTTCGCCGACCTGATGCGTGAACCGGTCCACTGGGAGGACCTGACGAAGAACCTCGGCCTCCAGGTCCTCTACGCCGCCGTCTTCGGCTCGGCGGCCTGGGCCCGGTTCACGACGAGGGACGTCACGGCTTAGGAAATGCCTGGCCCGGGCGGGCCGGGACGTGTGACGGTTCGGTCCATGGGCAATTCACGGGCGTATCCGGTCCTGCGGACCACGGACGCGGGCGAGGCGTACCGGCAGGCCAGGCGATTGTGCGCGCTGCTGAGGAATGTCGAGGACAAGGTGTGGCTGTTCGCCGAACCGGCCACGGTCCGTGAGGTGCGGGACATCGCCGCGATCGCTCCCGGACTGCCCTTCGACTACGCGCGGAGCCGGACCGACCCGGCGACGGGTGACTACCTCCGGTTCGACCTCGACGTGACGGCACTGGATGACGCGTCACTGACGGAACACCTGCCGCTGACCTTCTCGGAGTACGTCGGGAGGGAGCGCGTCGAGGCCGGGATCCTGGCCGCGCTGGGCGACGGGATGGTTTCCGTCGAGTGGCACGGCCGCTGGCCGGACGACTCGGACGCGGACTGGCCCTCGAAGTACGACGGGATCCAGGTCGTGTTCCACGGTGACGAAGCCCAGACGGGCGACTGGACGGAGGAGCACACCGTCTTCGTCCATGTGACCAAGTGGGGAGACCTGCCCCTCGCCCAGGAGCTCGCCGCCCACATCGGCAGCGAGGTCCTGGGCGAGGCACAGCTCGGCTGGTGAGACGCGCCGGCGTCAGCCCGCCTCGTACGGGAAGCGGGCGAGCGGCGCGTCCTGCGCGAAGAACGTCTTGGCCCGCGCCAGCGCCCGCGTGTCCGTGAGCACGTCCCCCGGCTTGCTGCCGTTGCCGAGCAGAACCCCGCCGAACCGCATGCCCATGTACGCGGCCGAATTGCTGAGCGTGCCGACCAAGGGGTCGGCCACCTCGGGCTCCTCGTGTGCGAGCGCGGTGACGCCCCACAGCGTGCGGCCCGCCATCGTGGCCTTGAAGTCCAGGCCGGGGGTGCGCAGCCAGCCCGACCAGTGGTCCAGGTAGCGCTTGGTCTGCGCCGACACCACGTACCAGTACAGCGGGGAGACGATCACCAGGTCCGTTGCCGCGAGCGTGGCGTCGAGCAGCAGGGCGGTGTCGCCCTCGGTCGGGCGGACGTGGTCGCTGTCGTGACGCAGGTCCTCGAACTCGGGCAGGGGATGGGCGGTGAGGTCGATCCACCGCTGGTCCACGTCCGGGGGCAGCTGTTCGGCGGCGCGGCGGGCCAGCAGTTCGGAGTTGCCGTCCGGGCGGGCGCTGCCCAGGACGAAGAGAAAACGGCGGGTCATGGTGGTCCCCCAAATATCCGGCGTCCGGCAATAACAGGCTTCTGCATCATATGCACACGCAAGTAAATAGGGGCAAGAGCCCCGGGAGCCGGGCGGCTCTTCCCTCATCCGTCGAGTGGCCGGGTCCCTCCCCGTGACGGCGCCCTCGGCCGTTCGACCGCGCCCCGCCTCTCGGCCTCCTCCGCCACGGTCAGCAGCAGATCCTCCCGGTCGTGCGGGGCGACCAGTTGGAGCCCCGCAGGGCATCCGTCGGTGCCGACACCGGCCGGGATGCTCAGCGCGGGGTGACCGCCGAGGTTGAACGCCCAGGTGAGCGCGGTGGAGTAGGTGTCACCCGGACCGTCGTGGCCGTGCGGCGCGGTCGGTGCCGTGGGGGTGAGCAGCAGGTCCGCCCTGCTGAAGAGGTCGCGGAGACGGGCATCGTTGGCGGCTCGGACGCGGTGGGCGTCACCGGGGTCGGCGCCCGGGGTGCGCAGGGTGAGCCAGGCGGGGCCGGGGTCGAGGAGGGACGGTCGGACCGGCGGCCGCGCGAGGCGCACCACGCCTGCCGCGACGAGCCGGCCGACCGCCGCCCGCGCCAGGGCGACGGGCTCCGGATCGGGGGAGGCGAACCCCAGGCCGGGCGACCAGACCGCGTTGAGAGGGAGGCGAGGCGGGGGCGCGTCGCGTGCGGAGACGACCCGCCACCAGAGGCCCGCGTCCGCCGCCGTGCGCGCGAGAATCCCGGGCGCGGCCAGCCCCGTGCGGTCGCCCGACGGGAACCGGCCGCCCGTGACCTTCAGCCCCGTCACCCCGCACCACGCCGCCGGGATCCGCACCGAGCCCGCCCCGTCGGCGCCCGTCGCCAGCGGCACCAGCTCGGCCGCCACCGCCACCGCCGCCCCTGCCGAGGACCCGCCCGGCGTACGGTCCGCCCGCCACGGGTTCACCGTACGGCCGTGCGCCCCGAGCCCCCACGTCTGCCAGGGCGTCCCCGGACCCGGCACCGACGTGGCGCCCACGACGACCGCACCGGCCGCGAGCAGCGGCTCCGCCGCCCGCAGTCCGCGCCGACCCTTGACCGCGACCGGCACCCCGGCCAGCGGCAGACGCTCCCCGGCGGCGACCCGCGCGTCCACCTCGGCCGCCCGGCGCAGGGCCTCCTCGTCCCACACGTCGAGGAACGCGCACAGCACCGGATCGGCGCGCTCGATCCGCGCCAGCGACCCGGCGACCACGTCCACGGCCCGGCGCGCGCCCGCGCACACGGCGTCCGCGATCTCCCGCGCGCCGTCCCCGCTCACCGCAGGGCGCCGGTGAGACGGGCCAGCGGCTCCGTCTCGCGCGGCGGCCGGCCGCCCAGGTCGCCGAGGCGCCAGCCGGGCACCCACGGCACCCGGTACACGTCGATCAGCGGCTCGATCAGCCGCACCCGGTGCGCGAGGGGACGTGGGAGCCTGCCCGGCGCGTCCGCGACGAGGACGACGGCGTCCAGGTCGAGCCCGTGCGGCGCCTCCCCGCGCCGGAACAGCTCGACGGCCGGCAGCACCGCGTCGAGACCGGCCGCATGGGTGCGGGCGACCAACAGCACCGAACGCGGGGCGTCGGGGGCCGGCCAGGACCGTCCGCAGTCGTGGCCGCCGTAGACCGCGGCGAGCGTGGAGACACCCGCGCCGCCGTGCAGACCGACCCAGGAGAAGCGCCGGGCCGTCGTCCGGGCGGACGCCGGCCCCGGAGGGTCCGCCTCCGGCGCCGTCACCGGGCCCCGCAGCCAGATCTCCGGTCCCTGTCCCGTGCCTGCTCGCATGTCCCTCTCCTGCTCGGCGGCTCGGTCGTCCATGCCCCGCGCCCGGTACGGAACCGGGGCCGACGGCCCTTGGGACGAGCCTGTGACAACGCGGTGACGTGCACAGCGCGCGCGAGCGGACACACTCGACGGTAGGTGTACGACCCGAATGAGGGAACGATGTCTCGACTCAGCCGCGAGAAGAAGCGGGAACAGCAGCAGGCCGCGGACGCGGCGAACCGTGCGGCGGTGCCGGTCGACGTCCGTGTCCCGTCCGACGGGTCGGACGAGCCGGGTGCCTACGTCGACGGCGTGCGGGTCGTCGCGGGCCCCGGCGAGGAGATCCAGCAGGCCGTGCTGAACCGCCTGCACCGCATCGCCGTCGCCACCGGCCACGCCGTGCACGCGACGGTGCGCGACGAGCGCATCGGGTACGTCGTCCCGCTCCGGGTCGCCCCGGACGGCTCCAGTGCGTTCGCCGCGCAGCCGGTGCAGCTGCGCGGCGCCCGGGACAGGGGACAGGCGCCCTCGGAGACGCCGGCCCCTGGCATACCCCCGGCCCCGGAGACGCCTCGGGCTCCCGAGCCCCAGTTCCCGGCCGCGGGACCGGACACCGGCCGGCCGACCCACCTGCTCCGGGCGGTCCCGGAGCAGGTGGCACCGGAGGATCTCCGCCAGGCACCGGCGTCCGAGGCGCCGCGGGATTCCCGCCCGGCCCCGGCGTCCGAGGCTCGGCAGCCCGAGGCGCCGGAGGCTACGCGCCCCGCCGCTCCTGAGCCCGGTGCTCCGGCCGCCCCTGGTTCCGTTCCGGTGCCGGGCGCCTCCGGGTCCGGTACCCCCGCGCCCCCGGCCCCCGTCCAGGACGTCACCCCGACCTTCCCCCTGCACCCGGTCCCCGGGACCGGGTCGGGAACCGGGACCGGGACCGGATCCGAAACCCCTCTCGACTCCCCGCTCACCTTCCGTCTCCGCAGGGTGCCCCCGCCCGGCACCGTCGCGCCGCCCACGGGCGTGTTCGGCCCGCCCCCGGACATGGACGCACGGCCGCACCCCGTCCAGACCGACGCGGCGATGGGTCCCGCCCCTGCCCCCGTCCCCGCCCCGGCTTCCGACCTCGCGGCCGCACTCGACGCCGACCCGGACCCCCGCCCCACCCCGCCACGCGGTTTCGACGCCGTCGCCGAGGCCGTGCTGGGCGACGAGCCCGCCGCCCCCGCCGGCAGCCCCCTCGCCGGCCCCATGGGGCGCATCAACGAGGCAGTGCGGGCGGGCCGTATCGACACGGCCGCCCGTCTCGCCGACGAGACGCTGGAGCACGTCGCGCAGGCCCTCGGGGCCGAGCACCCGGAGGTGCTGCGCCTGCGGGAGCTGACCGCGTACATCGCCTACCTGGCGGGCGAGCCGGTGCGCGCCTTCCGGCTCTCCCTCGACCTCGCCGGAGTCTGCCGCCGCGCGGGCGACACGGAGGCCGCGTACGGCAACGTCCGCAGCGCCGCCACCGCGTGGCGCGGAGTGCGCGACCCCCTGCTCGGGCTGGAACTGGGACATGACCTGATCGCGCTGTGGACCGAGCTCGTCTCCGAGGGCGGCCCCGCCGCCGACGAGGAGGAGGAACTGGACTCCGCCCGCGCCCGCATGCACCGCCTCACCACGCGCGCCCGCGACCTGCGGTGATTCCCGCAGGCGCCTAGTGGAGGCAGAACTCGTTCCCCTCGGGGTCTGCCATCACGACCCAGCTCCCGGAGGGCTCCTCCACCCGCCGCAGCACCCGGGCGCCGAGCCCTTCCAGCCGGGCCTGCTCCTCGTCACGGCGGCCGGCACCGGGGTGCAGGTCGAGGTGGAGCCGGTTCTTGACCGTCTTCTCCTCGGGCACCCGCTGGAAGAGCAGCCGCCGGCCGCGCCCGGTGCCGCTCTCCGCCTCGTAGGGGTCGTCTGGATGCCGTACGGCGGCGAGGTCGCGCCAGGCGCGGCGGCCGTGCGACACCACCGTGAGCGCCTCGGGAACGGCCCCCGCGGTGAGCAGCTTCTCGATGAGCGGGCTGTTGTCCTCGACCACGTAGTGCAGGGCGGCGGCCCAGAAGTCCGCCTGGGCGTGCGGGTCGGCCGCGTCGACGACGACCTTCCAGTGCACCGGCGTGGGCGGCGTAGGTGTCTGCGTCATGCGCCCGTTATAGGGGACGGCACCGACAGCGGGAGGAACATCGACGCCGTCCCGCCGCGCTACTGCTTGGTCTCCAGCGCCTTCGCCGCCTCCGGCTCGCTCAGCGGCGCGGCGGCCGGCACGGCCCCTCCGGCGCCAGGCGTGACGGTGGTGTCGCCCGCACCGGCGCGGCGGCCGGACAGCGCGCGGGCGGCACGGCGTGCGGTGCGCAGCGCGTCCCAGGTGAGCAGGGTGAGCGCCAGCCACACCAGGGCGAACCCGGCCCAGCGCTCCGGAGGCATGGCCTCCTTGAAGTAGAGGATGCCGAGCAGGAACTGGAAGACCGGCGCCAGGTACTGCAGCAGCCCCAGCGTGGACAGCGGCACGCGGATCGCCGCGGCGCCGAAGCAGACCAGGGGGAGCGCGGTGACGATGCCGGTCGCCGCGAGCAGCAGCGCGTGCCCCGTGCCCTCGGCGCCGAAGGTCGACTCGCCCTGGGCGCCCAGCCACACCAGGTAGCCGAGGGCGGGCAGGAACTGGATCGCGGTCTCGGCGGCCAGCGACTCGACGCCGCCGAGGTTGACCTTCTTCTTCACCAGTCCATAGGTGGCGAAGGAGAAGGCGAGGCACAGGGAGATCCACGGCGGCCGGCCGTAGCCGACGGTGAGGACGACGACCGCGAGGGCGCCGATGCCGACGGCGGCCCACTGGGCGGGCCGCAGGCGTTCCTTCAGCAGCAGGACGCCGATGGCGATGGTGACCAGCGGGTTGATGAAGTAGCCGAGGGACGCCTCGACGACGTGCCCGGAGTTCACCGACCAGATGTAGACGCCCCAGTTGACGGTGATGACCGAGGCGGCCACCGTGATCAGGGCCAGCTTGCGCGGCTGCCGCACCAGCTCGCCGATCCACGCCCAGCGGCGGATCACGGCCAGCGCGGCCGCGACGAAGACCAGCGACCACACCATGCGGTGGGCCAGGATCTCGACGGCGCCCGCCGGCTTGAGCAGGGGCCAGAACAGGGGGACGAGGCCCCACATCCCGTACGCCGCGAAGCCGTTCAGCAGTCCTATGCGCCGCTCTGCGGCCGGCTTCCCGGTCACGGGCCCCTCCAACGTGTTCCGACGCGTCCCTGGTCATCCGCGGGACCGCCGACGCGCGCGCGGAACCCACCCGGACGACGGTAACGCCGGACACCCCCACGTGTCATGTCCGTACCGGCATACGGTCATGACGGTACGGACCGGACGCGATCGGGCCGGGGATCAGTCCTTGAGTGCCGCGGCGACGGCCTCCGCGAGCGGGGTCGTCGGACGGCCCGCCAGCCGGGACAGGTCACCGCTGTCGACCACCAGCTCGCCCTTCGCGATCGCCGCGTCCACACCGGCGAACACGGCCGCCACCGGCTCGGGCACCCCCGCGCCGGCCAGGATGCCGGTGAGGGCCTCGGGCGTGCCCGGGTTGTAGACGATCTCCCGGCCGGTCTGCCGGCTCAGCTCGGCCGCGTACTCGGCGAAGCTCCACGCCTCGTCGCCGCCCAGCTCGTACGTCGTGTTCTCGTGCCCCTCGCCGGTCAGTACGGCGACCGCGGCGGCCGCGTAGTCGGCCCGGGAGGCGGAGGAGACCCGGCCCTCGCCCGCGGCGGCGACCACCGCGCCGTGCTCCAGCACCGGGGCCAGGTTCTCGGTGTAGTTCTCGTGGTACCAGCCGTTGCGCAGCAGCACGTACGGCACGCCCGAGTCGAGCAGCGCCCGCTCGGTGCCGCGGTGGTCGTCGGCGAGCGCGGCGGTCAGCGAGCCGGGGGCGCTGGTGTAGGCGAGCAGGGCGACGCCGGCTGCCTTGGCCGCGTCGATGACGACGGAGTGCTGCCGCACCCGGCCCTTGTCGAACTCGTTGCCCGAGATCAGCAGGACCTTGTCGCCGGCCGCGAACAGGCCGTCGAAGGTCTCCGGCGCGTTGTAGTCGGCGACCGCGACCCGTACCCCGCGCTCCGCGAGGCCGGCTGCCTTCTCCGGGCTGCGCACGACCGCGGTGACCTGCCCGGCGGGGACCTTCTCCAGCAGCTGCTCCACCACGTGACGGCCGAGCTTCCCGCTGGCTCCGGTGACGACGATGCTCATGATGCGACCACTCCTCGAGGATGTGTAGGACACTAACTGTACGACGGGCGCTAACTTTTGGAAAGTGTATCCGCGGCGCGGGAGCGGTCCGGCGTGCTCTACGATCACGCTCGCGCGTGTCGCCGCCGGAGGGTTCCGACTCCCGCCGAGCCGTCGCATCGGGGGGTGCGAGAAGCGGACGCGCATCACTGGGAGGGGACTCATTCATGCGGAAACATCTCAAGCGGGGTGTCGCGGCACTCGTCGGCCTCACGCTGGCCGGCACCGGCCTGACCTTCGCGACCGCCGCCCCGGCGGCGGCGAGCTCGTACGACTGCCCGTCCGGCTACTTCTGCGGATGGTCGGGCGAGGACGCCAAGGGCTCGATGTGGAAGACGAACAAGAACGTCGCGGACCTCGGCAGCTGGAACGACAAGATCCGCTCGTACGTCAACCGCACGCAGTCGATCGCCTGTCTGTACGAAGACAAGAACTACGTCCCGTGGGGAGGCTACTGGGCCCAGGACCCGAACTCGCCCGGTGAGCTGAGCAGCTCCCCGGTCGCGACCACCAGCTCGATCAAGTTCGTCCGCACCGAGCGCGAGTGCAGTCAGTCCGCCTACCCGAACTGGTACTCCGAGCCGTCCCCGACGGCCGCCGGCTTCGGCGACATGAACGGCGACCGCAGGGCCGACCTCATCACGCGTGACCTTGCCGGGCGGCTCTGGTTCACCCCGGGCGACGACACCGGCCGGCTGATCGGCTCGGGCGGCTGGAACGCCATGGACACGCTCACCCGCCACGGCGACTTCACCGGCGACCGCCGCGAGGACCTCGTCACGCGGGAGAAGGCCACCGGCAAGCTGTGGCTCTACCCCGGCACCGGCACCGGCTCGCTCGGCTCGCGCAAGCTGCTCGGCGCGAGCGGCTGGAACTCGATGAACCACATCACCGCCTACGGCGACCTGACCGGCGACGGACGCTCCGACCTGATCGCCGTCCAGAAGTCCACGGGCGCCCTGTGGCTGTACCCGAGTGCCTCCGGCTCCAGGCTGGGCGCGCGCAAGCTGATCGGCTCGGGCGGCTGGAGCGGCATGAACGCGCTGGCCGGCATGGGCGACGTGACCGGTGACGGCCGTCCCGACCTGTACGCCCGCGAGAAGGCCACCGGCAAGCTGTGGCTGTACCCGGGCACCTCCACGGCCCGGCTCGGCGCGCGCAAGCTCGTCGGCAGCGGCGGCTGGAACACGATGGAGCACCTGATCGCGGTCGGCGACTTCTCCGGCGACGGCCGTCCCGACCTGGCCGCGGTCAGCAACGAGGCGTACGTGATCGACGGGTACCCGGGCAACCCGGGCTGGCTGGTCACCTACCGCGGCCGGGCCGGCGGGACCCTGTACGGGCCCGAGCGGACCCATGGCGAATGGTGGGGCCTCGGCGACTTCTGCTGAGGCCGCCCCGGCCGACGCGAGAGGGCCCCGGCATCCTTGTGGATGCCGGGGCCCTCTCGCGTCGGTGTTCAGCCGGCGACGGTCCAGGTGTCGCCGCCGGCGAGGAGTGCGGCGAGGTCGCCCTT
>BNBX01000012.1 GCA_014656175.1 Streptomyces werraensis | reverse complement strand
GGCCCGGCGATGGCCTACGAGGCGCTGCGCGCCTACACCGCGCGGGACCTGACGTTCCGGTTCGTCTCCAACGTCGACGGCGCGGACCTGCACGAGGCGATCCGCGACCTGGACCCGGCGGAGACGCTGTTCATCGTGGCGTCGAAGACGTTCACCACGATCGAGACGGTCACCAACGCCACCTCCGCCCGCGCCTGGCTGCTCGACGCACTCGGCGACGAGAAGGCGGTGGCGCGGCACTTCGTCGCCCTGTCGACCAACGCGGAGAAGGTGTCGGCCTTCGGGATCGACACGGCGAACATGTTCGAGTTCTGGGACTGGGTCGGCGGGCGGTACTCCTACGACTCGGCGATCGGGCTGTCGCTGATGATCGCGATCGGTCCGGACCGGTTCCGGGAGATGCTGGACGGCTTCCGCATCGTCGACGACCACTTCCGCACCGCCCCGCCGGAGGCCAACGCACCTCTGGTCATGGGCCTGTTGGGGGTCTGGTACAACAACTTCCACGACGCGCAGTCGCACGCGGTGCTGCCGTACTCGCACTACCTGTCGAAGTTCACCGCCTACCTGCAGCAGCTCGACATGGAGTCCAACGGCAAGTACGTCGGCCGGGACGGACGCGAGGTCGACTGGCAGACCGGACCCGTGGTGTGGGGCACCCCGGGCACCAACGGGCAGCACGCCTACTACCAGTTGATCCACCAGGGCACCAAGCTCATCCCTGCGGACTTCATCGGCTTCGCCGAGCCCGTGGGGGAGCTGAGCGACCGGCTCGCCGCCCAGCACGACCTGCTGATGGCCAACTTCTTCGCCCAGACGCAGGCGCTGGCCTTCGGCAAGACGCCGGACGAGGTGCGCGCCGAGGGCGTGCCCGAGGAACTGGTCCCGCACAAGACCTTCCAGGGCAACCACCCCACCACCACGATCGTCGCCCGGGCGCTCACCCCGTCCGTGCTCGGCCAGCTGGTCGCCCTCTACGAGCACAAGGTGTTCGTGCAGGGCGCGATCTGGAACATCGACTCCTTCGACCAGTGGGGCGTCGAACTCGGCAAGGTGCTCGCCAAGCGCGTCGAGCCCGCCCTCACCGAGGGCGCCGACGTCCCCGGCCTCGACCCCTCGACGAAGGCCCTGGTCGCCGCCTACCGGGAGCTTCGCGGACGCGGCTGACGCTCCGCCAGGGGAGCGGACGGCTGCGCGCCGTCCGCTCCCGTACAATCCCCGGGTCGATGATCACGGCGAGCACTCGGGGGAACACGAAGTGGCACGCACGCCCGGCCGGTGGACCGGCGGCACACTTACGGCACGCGACATCCTGAAGCCGCACAAGGTGGCGGACGCGGTGTTCCACCCGGCGTGGATCCCGCCGTCGATGGACCCGGCCGTCGACAGGCTCAAACGCATCCGGGTCGTCGCCGGAGCGGTGGCCTCCATCGGCGTCTACACCGTGCTGGCCGGCGGGTTCGACGTCACGGAGCTGCTGGAGAACGCCCTCACCGCCTCGGCGGTGCTGCTGATCCTCACGCCCTTCACGGTCGGCGTGATGCTCCTCGTCTGGCGGCGCACCGGCTCGCTGCGGCAGTTGAGAACACCGCTTCTCGACTCCCTGGCGCTGCTCCTGCTGTTCATCGGTTCCGTCGTCGCCCTGGTGCTGCTCGTGCAGACCGTCAACGCCACCCACAACCCCCTCGTCGTCATCGGGGCGGGCATGACGATGATGTGGATGCTCAGCTTCGTCGCCCGGGGAGCCTTCCGCGTGACCGGCAACTTCTTCGGCACCGGCGCCGTGCACCGCTGTCTTCCCGCGCTGCTCGCCACGGTCACCAGCTGGCTGGTGGCGGTCCCCGACCTGGTCACCGGCGATCTGCACGGACTTGGTCTCACGCTCGGAGTCGTCTTCATCCTCGGCGCCCCGGTGACCGTCACCGGCATCGCCCTGCTGGAGACCGGCCGGCTCAGGCGGCGCTACGGCATCCGGCTCGGCGCACACCCGGCCGGTCACCCGCCGGCCCCGGGCCCCGTCCCTCCGATGCCCCCGGGCCCGCCGTCGGGGCACCCGCACCTTCCGCCGCAGGGAAACCCGTTCGGCGCGCCCCAGGGGAACCCGTACGGACCTCCGCCCGGCTCCCCCTACGTCCCGCCGCAGCCGCACCCCGGGAGCGGGTTCGTGCCGGGTCAGGGCGGCGGCAACCCCTACGCCCCCGGCGCCGGCGGAAACCCTTACGCCCCGCACAACCCCCAGCCCCCGTACGGCCCGTGAGGGCCGCGACCCAGCCCGCTCAGGCCACCGCGCTCAGGGTGTCCGCGAGGCGGCGGCGGGCCGCTCGGGCGGCCGGGACGGCGGCCAGGGCGGCGGCGCCCAGGACGGCTGCCGTGCCCAGCAGCACCAGCAGCGCGGGGGAGGGCAGCCGGGCGATGCCCGCGCCGAGGCCGCTCGACCTGCCCTGGGCGTCGATCAGCCAGTGCGCCAGCGGCAGACCCAGCGCGGTGGCGAGGAGCACCGCCGCCAGGGCCGTACCGGCGGTGGCGGTGACCGTGACCCCGGTGATCTGCCGGGGCGACAGGCCGACGGCCTTCAGCGCCAGGAGGTCGCGCTCGCCCTCGCGGACGGTGCCGCCGATCGCCGTCAGCAGCTCCACCAGTCCGATCAGGGCCAGCACCGCGACCAGCCCCAGGACCACCGCGCGCAGCGGCGACAGCCCGTCCGCCGGGTTGGCCACGGTGTGCACGTCCAGATGGCCGCGGCCCTCCGCCGCGAGCCTGGCCGCCACCTGAGCGGGGTCCGCGCCGGGTTCGAGACGGATCTGGTAGAGGCCGGGCCGCATCTCAGGGTCGTTGGCGCGGAGGGTGTCGAGGGAGGTGGAGATGACCCGTCCCGCGTTCTCCGGCTCGATGCTGCGGCCCACGATGTGCAGGATCTGCGGGCGGTCCCCGACGGTCATCCGCACCCAGTCGCCCACCCGGACGTGCAGCAGGTCGAGCAGCCCCTGTCCGGCCACCGCCTCGTCCGGACCGTGCGCCGGCCTGCCCTCCGCCAGCGCGAACGGGTACGGATCCTCGTGCGTGCCGTACCCGCGCAGGGCGATCGTCGCGGTCTGTCCGGGAACCAGCGCGGCCACCTCCACGCCCGGGTGGGCGGCGGCGACCTGCGGGTCGCTCTCCAGCAGCTCTCGCACCTCCCCGTCGTCCAGCGAGGCGTCCGCGCGCACGCTGAGCGCCGCCGGCAGCCCGATCCGCTCGGGTGCGCTGTGGAAGCGGTCGATCGTCGTCCACGCGCTCAGCGCCACCACGATCAGCAGCAGCGGCAGCGCCAGCCTGGCCACCGCGCCCAGCGACCGCGGCCTCCGGGTGAACGCCTTGTGCCAGCCCAGCACCAGTGCCGGAGGCATCCGCGCGCCCAGCGCCCGGCGCGCCGCCCCGCTCAGCCGGCCCGCCGGAGCGGCCGCCGGACGCGGCACCGGCACCGGCGGCACCCGGCCCGCCCGCCAGGCGGCCAGCCCGGTCGTCGCGCCGATGAACAGCACCGCCCCCACCGGCACCACGAACAGCGCGGCCGTGTGCCCGGGCAGCCCCTGCCACACGTCCACCGCGTCCCCGAGCCGCCCAGGGACGGAACCGCCGAGCGCCTCGGTGAGCGCGGCGGCGGCCACCGCGCCGAGCAGGGCGTAGCCGAGGTGCTGGATCAGAAAGACGCGCACCACCTGGCCGGGGGTGAAGCCGATCGCCTTGAGGACGGAGATGTCCCGCAGATGCCCCCGGATGCGGGTGGTGATCGCGCCGTGCACGGCGAATCCGGCGGCGACCAGCGCGCCCAGCCCGAACAGGCCCAGCACCTGCCCCAGCAGCCGGTTGTCGCCCTGCGCCTCGGCGCGCGCCTGCTGCCAGGTCGCCACCTCGCCGATCGCCCCGGCGCCCAGCTCGGTCACCGCCCGCTGCACGGCGTACCCGGTGTCGCCCGGGTCGGCCAGCCGCAGCCCGATCACCTGCCCGTCCGGGTCCGGCACCGCCGACGGCAGCGCCCACACCAGGCCCGCCCGTTCGCCCGGCCGGAACCGCGGTTCGGCGCTGTCGGCGACGCCGACCACGGTGAACTGCCGCGCGGTGCCGGGCACGGTGAGGGTGTCGCCGGGGGCGGTGAGCAGGGCGCGGGCCAGGTTGCTCTCCAGCACCACGCCGTCGGGCGTCGCCGGGTCCAGCCAGTGCCCGGAGGTGAGGATCGGGCGGCCCACCTCGGGCCGGTCCCGCGTGCCGCGCACCTCGGCGAAGGCCCGGCCGCCCTGCGAGGCGAGGGTGAGCGAGGAGGTGGGGTAGGGGCCGGCGACCGACCGCACCCCCTCCAGGCCGGTGAGCCTGTCCGCGTCGGCGGAGGCGGTGGTGTGGAGGGTGACGTGGGCGCCGTGCGCCTGGGTGAAGACGCGCTGCCAGGGGTTGGTGGCGTACCCGAACAGGGCCGTGGCCAGCAGCAGGGACACCACGATGCCCGCGGTGGCGAGCACCAGGAACAGCGCCTCGCCACGGTGCGTGCGCAGATCGGAGTGCGCCCAGCGCAGAGTCGCTCGCACCGGCCTCAGCCCTTCGCGGGTCGGTCGTGGACGCGCATGTCAGTCCCTGAGCTCCAGCACGCCGGACGCGCCGGCCCTGCGCGGGGGCGGGCCCGCGTCGAGGGTGGCGTCGTCGGCTATCCGGCCGTCGAAGAACGAGATCACCCGGTCCGCGGCGCTCGCCAGCCGGGCGTCGTGCGTGACCAGCAGGATCGTCTGCCCGCGCTGGTGGAAGCGGGACAGCAGCCGCATCACCTCACGCGTGCCCCTGCTGTCCAGGCTGCCCGCGGGCTCGTCGGCCAGCAGCAGCGGAGGGTGGTTGACCAGCGCCCGGGCCAGGGCGACCCGCTGCTGCTCACCGCCGGACAGCTCGCCCGGCATGCTCCGCTCCTTGCCCTCGAGGCCCAGCTCGGCGAGCAGTTCCCGGCGCCCGGCGCGGGCCTTCTTCGGGGGGACCCCGGCGAGCAGCGCGGGCAGCTCCACGTTGTCCGCCACCGACAGGTCGGAGACCAGGTTGAAGAACTGGAAGACGATTCCGATGCGCCGCCGCCGCTCCACCGCCCAGCGCGCCTCGCTCCAGCCGTCGGCGCGCTCGCCGTCCAGCCAGATGGAGCCCTCGTCCGGCCGCTGGAGCCCGCCGAGCAGATGCAGCAGCGTCGACTTGCCCGCGCCCGAGGGACCGGTGACCGCCACGAACTCGCCGCGGGTCACCCGCAGGTCGACGCCGCGCACGGCGTGTGCCGGGGCGCCCTCGCCGTGGTGGGTCTTGACCAGGCCTTCGGCGCGCAGCAGGGGAGCGTCGCTCTCACTCACCGAAGCTCCTCCAGCTCTTCCTGACACCGCTCCAGCCAGTCGAGATCGGCCTGCAGGTGCAGCATCGCGCCCTCGATCAGCAGATGGGAGATGCGGTTGTCCCGGTCCTCGGCGGCGGCCAGTTTCGACAGCTGCCGCATGGTGTTCAGATACTGGCGGCGCTGGCGGTTGATCAGGGAGATCTGGTCCGCCAGACCGGTCTGCGGGGCCAGGGCCAGCTTCATGAAGAACTCGTCCCGCACCCGCGGCTCGTCCGCCGTCTCCTCGTACCAGGCGCGCAGCGCCTCGTGCCCGGCCTCGGTGAGGTGGTAGACCTTCTTGTTCGGCCGGCTCGACTGCTCGATGGCCTCGCCCTCGATCAGCCCCGTCTTCTCGAGGCGGCCGAGGGTGACGTAGATCTGGCCGACGTTCGGCTGAGGGTACGCGGCGCCCAGCAGTTGCTCAAGGTCCTGCTTGAGCTCGTAACCGTGCGCCGGGCCGCGGGCGAGCAGCGCCAGGAGGGGCAGCCGCACTCGTGCTCTCCTCCTCGCGCTCCTGGGTAATGTGCCGCAGGACCTAGTATCGCCCATACCTAACGGGTATACATGGCCTCTGACCCCGGCAAGGGTGCCCGGGTGCCGGTGTACAGGGAGGAACCTATGCGGTGGATCCATGCCGCGGGTAGGGGCCTTCTCGTCCTGATCGTCGTTCTGACCGGTTACGTCGCCTCCGGAGCGAGCGCCGACGAGGGCCCCGGGGACGGGCGCGGACCGCTCACCCTGGCCACCGCCGGGGACCTCACCGGTTACCTCGGCTCCGTCCTCGACGGCTGGAACCGCACCCACCCCGGCGAGGAGGTCACCCTCGTCGAACTGCCCGACTCCGCCGACGAGACCCGCGCGCAGATGATCACCGATCTGCGGGCCGGCGAGGGCGGCCGCTTCGACGTGCTGAACATCGACGTCAGCTGGACCTCGGAGTTCGCCGCCGCCGGCTGGATCCGCCCGCTGCCCCGCGACCGGTTCCCGCTGGACACGTTCCTGCCCCGGGTCGTCGACACGGCCACCTACGACGACCGGCTCTACGCCGTCCCGTACGTGACCAACGCCGGGCTGCTGCTGTACCGCAAGGACGTCCTCGACGAGGCGGGCGTCCCGCCGCCGCGCACCTGGGCCGAACTGGAGCGGGCCGCGAAGACCCTGGCCCCGGCGCGCGGACTGGACGGTTACGCGGGCCAGTTCCTCCCCTACGAGGGGCTCACCGTGAACGCGGCCGAGGCGGTCTACTCGGCGGGCGGCACCATCCTCGGCGACGAGGGCGAACGCGTCACCGTGGACTCCCGGGCGGCCCGCAAGGGCATCGGCTTCCTGGCCCGCGGGGTCCGCGAGGGCTGGATCCCGCGGGAGGCGCTGGCGTACAAGGAGGAGGAGTCCAAGCGGGCCTTCCAGGACGGCCGGCTGCTCTTCCTGCGCAACTGGCCCTACGCGTACGTCGCCGCCTCCGCCCCGGGCTCAAAGGTCGCGGGGAAGGTCGGCGCCGTTCCCCTGCCGGGACCGGACGGCCCCGGGACCAGCGTGCTCGGCGGGTCCAACCTGGCCGTCAGCACCCACGCCGAACACCCCGACTCCGCCGCCCGCCTGCTCGCGTACCTCACCGGCGAGCGGGTGCAGCGCCAGGTGCTCACCCGCGGCGCGCTGCCGCCCGTGCGGGCCGATCTCTACGACGACCCGGAGCTGGTCCGCCGCTTCCCGTACCTGCCGACCCTGCGCGAGAGCGTGCTGGCCGCCGCGCCGCGGCCCAAGAGCCCGCGCTACGACCAGGTGAGCCTGGTGGTGCAGGCGGTCGTGCACGACGCGATGAGCGGGCGGCAGACGCCCGAGGCCGCGGTGCGCCGGCTGGCGGCGGAACTGGCCGCCGTCTCCTCCCGCTGACCCCGTTCCTAGTTACTTGTTAGGTAACGCGCACATCTCATTCGCGTCCGAATCACCCCCCTTCGCCCTGGCCTGTACCGCGTAACATCCCGGTCGCTTACGCACGTTCATTGACACCGGCTGTTCACCGCTACCTAACATGCATGCATAACAAGCAGCGCTCCTCACAGACAGGTTCATTTGGGGTGAACAGGCACCATTGGTGGCGTGACGCGGTGATCTACCAGGTGTACGTCCGCAGCTTTCTGGACAGCACCGGGGACGGCATCGGCGATCTCGCCGGAGTCAGGGCGGGACTCCCGTACCTGAGAAAGCTCGGCGTGGACGGGATATGGCTCAGCCCGTTCTACCCCTCGCCCCAGCACGACCACGGCTACGACGTGGCCGACTACCGCGACGTCGACCCGGTCTACGGCGACCTCGACGAGTTCGACCGGCTGGTGGCCTCCGCCCACCGCCTCGGCATCCGGGTGCTGCTCGACATCGTGCCCAACCACTGCTCCAGCGAGCACCCGTGGTTCCGTGAGGCCCTGGCCGCCGCACCCGGCAGCCCCGAGCGCGCCCGCTTCCACTTCGCCGACGGCCGCGGCCCCGACGGCAGCGAGCCGCCCAACAACTGGCACGCCATGTTCGGCGGCCCCGCCTGGACCCGCGTCACCGAGGCGGACGGCCGCCCCGGCCAGTGGTACCTGCACATGTTCACGCCCGAGCAGCCCGACTGGAACTGGCGCAACCCCGAGGTCGCCGACGAGTTCGACCAGGTCCTGCGGTTCTGGCTGGACCGGGGCGTCGACGGCTTCCGCATCGACGTCGCCGCGGGACTCTTCAAGCACCCCGAACTGCCCGACTCCCCGGACCCCGAGGCCGACGCCCGCACGCGCGACTCGGTCAACCCCCTCGCCTGGAACCAGCCCGAGGTGCACGACGTGTGGCGGCACTGGCGCGCGGTGTGCGAGGAGTACACCGCCCGCGACGGCCGCGAACGCCTCCTGGTCGGCGAGGTCTCCGTGCCCTCCGCCCGCGAGCACGCCAAGTACGTCCGCCCGGACGAGCTCCACCAGGCGTTCTTCTTCGACCTGCTCGGCGCGCCCTGGGACGCCGACGCCTTCCGCAAGGTCATCTCCGAGGCCATGCAGGACATCGCCGGCACCGGCTCCACCGTCACCTGGGTCCTCAACAACCACGACCAGGTGCGCACCGTCACCCGCTACGGCGAACCCGCCGAGGGCAGCGGACTCGGCGCCGCCCGCGCCCGTGCCGCCGCTCTGCTGATGCTGGCGCTGCCCGGCGCCGCGTACATCTACCAAGGGGAGGAGCTGGGTCTGCCGGAGGTCGTCGACCTGCCCGACGACGTGCTCACCGACCCCATCTTCCGGCGCACCGGCAGCCGCGCCCGCATCCGCGACGGCTGCCGGGTGCCGCTGCCCTGGTCCGGACAGGCCTCGCCGTTCGGCTTCACCTCCGGCGCCGAGGGCGCCAAGCCCTGGCTGCCGCAGCCCGAGTACTTCGCCGAGTACGCCACCCACCGCGCCCTCGCCGACACCCGCTCCTCCTGGCACCTCTACCGAGACGGCCTGCAACTGCGTTCCGCCCTGCACCAGTTGGGCGAGGGCACGCTGCGCTGGCTGGACACCCAGCCCGGCGTCCTCGCCTTCGCCCGCGGCGACGACCTCGTCTGCGCCGTCAACTTCGGCACCGCGCCCGTACCCGCCCCGGTCCCCGGCACCCCGCTGCTCTCCAGCGGTCCCTGCCGGCCCGGGGAACTCCCCGGCTCCACCGCCGCCTGGTGGATCGACGGCTCCTGAGAAGCACACCTCGGCCGACACCCGTCCGAGAAGCACGCCCGGCCAACCCCGTTCTCCCGAAGGGACATCGATGATGATGCGACGACGTACCACCCTGCTCGCCGGATGCACCGCCCTCGTCCTCGCGCTCGGCGCGACCGCCTGCGGAGGCGGCGAGCCCGTCGCGGCCGGCGGCGGCGACAAGGCGCTCGGCGGCCAGACCGTCACCGTGGCCGGTGTCTGGTCCGGCAGTGAGCAGAAGAACTTCCAGAAGGTGCTCGACGCCTTCACCGAGAAGACCGGCGCCAAGACCCAGTTCGTCTCCACCGGAGACAACGTCTCCACCGTCGTGGGCAGCAAGATCGAAGGCGGCAACGCCCCCGACGTCGTGATGGTCCCGCAGGTCGGTGTGCTCAAGCAGTTCGCCGATCAGGGCTGGCTGAAGCCGCTGGACAAGAAGGTGCAGTCCGCCGTCGGCGCCAACTTCGCCGAGGTGTGGCAGAACTACGGCAGCGTCGACGGCACCCTGTACGGCCTCTACTTCAAGGCCGCCCACAAGTCGACCGTCTGGTACAGCCCCGAGGCGCTCGAGCAGGCCGGCGTCGCCGAGCCCAGGACCTACGACGAGATGCTGAAGAACGGCCGGACCATATCCGACTCCGGGCTCGCCGCCTTCTCCGTCGCCGGCCAGGACGGCTGGACCCTCACGGACTGGTTCGAGAACGTCTACCTCTCCCAGGCCGGACCCGAGAAGTACGACGCCCTCGCCGCCCACGAGATCAAGTGGACCGACCCGACCGTGGTCGACGCGCTCACCACCCTCGGCAAGCTGTTCAAGGACAAGCAGCTCATCGCGGGCGGCCAGAAGGGCGCCCTGAACACCGACTTCCCCGGCTCGGTGGAGAAGGTCTTCGGACCGAAGGCCGAGGCCGCCATGGTGTACGAGGGCGACTTCGTGGCCGGCGTCGCCAAGGACCAGTTCGGCCGGACCATCGGCACCGACGCGAACTTCTTCCCGTTCCCGCCGGTCGGCGGCGGTGAGGCGCCCGTGGTCAGCGGCGGCGACGCGGCCGTCGTCCTCAAGGACGGCAAGAACAGCGAGGCCGGCATGGCGCTCGTCGAGTACCTGGCGAGCCCCGAGGCCGCCGCCGTCTGGGCCGAGGCCGGCGGCTTCCTCTCCCCGAACAAGAAGCTCGACCTGTCCTCCTACGGCGACGACGTCACCCGCGCCACCGCGGAGTCCCTGGTCAAGGCCGGCGACTCGGTCCGCTTCGACATGTCCGACCAGGCCCCTGCCGCCTTCGGCGGCACCAAGGGCGCCGGCGAGTGGAAGATCCTCCAGGACTTCCTGCGTGACCCGTCCGACCCGAAGAAGACCGCGGCCGAGCTCGAGAAGGCCGCCGCCAAGGCCTACGGGAACTGACGGCCATGACCGCCACAGTCGTGAAAAGGGCGACCCCGCCCGTCCCCGCGCGCCCCGACGGCGCGCGCGGGCGGCGCCTGCGCCGGCGCGGCCGGATCGTCGCCCTGCTGTTCGCGCTCCCCGCGCTGCTGCTGCTCGGCGCGCTGGTCGTCTACCCGGTGCTGTTCTCCGTCGGGCGCAGCTTCTTCGACGCCACCGGCACCGAGTTCGTCGGCGGCGAGAACTACGCCGAGATGTTCCGCGACCCGGCGACCCTCAAGGCCATCCGCAACACGGCCATCTGGGTCGTGGTCGCCCCGACCCTGCTCACCGGCCTCGGACTGATCCTCGCCGTGCTGGTGGAGAAGGTGCGCTGGGCCACCGCCTTCAAACTGCTGCTGTTCATGCCGATGGCGGTGTCGTTCCTCGCCGCCGGCATCATCTTCCGGCTCGCCTACGACGAGGACCCCGACAAGGGCGTCCTCAACGCGGCCGTCGTCTCCGTCCACGACGCCTTCACCGGCAGCTCCTCCTACCCGACCGCCCGCCCCCGCGACGGAGAGGGCCTCACCAGGGAACCGGACGGCTCCTACGTCACCGCCGCGGACGTCTCACCCGGCGGCACGGCGGTGCTCGGCCTGGTCGGCGTCGCCCCCAAGGACCTGCCCGGCGAGGCCGGACCCGCGTCCGGTGCGGCGTCGGACACCGCCGCACCGGACGAGGTGCGCGGCGTGGTGTACCTGGACTTCACGCCCGGCGGAGGAGGGGAGCCGGGCGTGGTCGACCGCGAGGAGAGCGGACTGCCCGGCGTGACCGTCGAGGCGGTGCGCGACGGGAAGAAGGTCGCGAGCACCACCACCGCGTCCGACGGCTCCTTCCGCTTCACCGGCCTCGACGACGGCGCGTACGCGCTGAAGCTGCCCCCGGACAACTTCGCCCCGCCCTACGAGGGCGTCTCCTGGCTCGGCCCGGCGCTGGTCACCCCGGCGATCATCGGGGCGTACCTGTGGATCTGGACCGGTTTCGCGATGGTGCTGATCGGGGCCGGCCTGTCCACGCTGCCCCGGGACGCGCTGGAGGCGGCGCGGATGGACGGCGCGGGCGAGTGGCAGATCTTCCGCAGGATCACCGTCCCGCTGCTCGCGCCCGTCCTGACCGTGGTGTTCGTGACGCTGGTGATCAACGTGATGAAGGTGTTCGACCTCGTCTACATCATCGCGCCCGGACCCGTGCAGGAGGACGCGACCGTCCTCGCCACCCAGATGTGGCTGGTGTCCTTCGGCGGCGGCAACAACCAGGGGCTGGGCAGCGCGCTCGGCGTCCTGCTGCTGCTCCTGGTCGTCCCGGCCATGGTGTTCAACGTCCGCCGCTTCAAGAGGAGTCAGCGATGAACGTGATCCGTCGCGGCCTGGGCAACGCGGTGGTGCAGGCCTTCCTGGTGGTGATCGGGCTGGTCTGGATGACCCCGCTGGCCGGTCTGTTCCTGTCGTCGCTGCGGTCCGCGGAGGACACCGCGAAGGGCGGCTGGTGGACCGTGTTCACCAGTCCCGGGCAGCTGTCCTTCGACAACTACTCGGCGCTGCTGGACAACTCCGGGATCACGCAGGCGTTCTGGAACACCGTGCTGATCTCGGTGCCGACCACCGTGCTCGTCGTGGTGATCGCCGCGCTCGCCGGATACGCCTTCGCCTGGCTGGAGTTCCCCGGGCGGGACGCGGTGTTCCTCGCCGTGGTGGCGCTGCTGGTGGTGCCCGTGCAGATCGGTCTGCTGCCGGTCGCCAAACTCTTCGGCCAGCTCGGCCTGTTCGGGACCATCCCGGGCGTGGTGCTGTTCCACGTGGCGTACGGGCTGCCGTTCGCGGTGTTCCTGCTGCGGAACTACTTCGCGGAGATGCCGAAGGAGATGCTGGAGGCCGCGCGGATGGACGGCGGCAACGAGTGGCGGATCTTCACCCGGCTGGTGCTGCCGGTGGGGCGGCCGGCGATCGCCAGCCTCGCCATCTTCCAGTTCCTGTGGGTGTGGAACGACATGCTGGTGGCGCTGCTGTTCGCGGACAGTTCGTCGCAGCCTCTGACCGTGGAACTGCAGTCGCAGATCCGGCAGTTCGGCAGCAACGTGGACGTGCTGGCGCCGGGGGCGTTCCTGTCGCTGGTGGTGCCGGTGGCGGTGTTCTTCGCGTTCCAGCGGCACTTCGTCCAGGGGGTCATGGCGGGGTCCGTGAAGTAGGGGGTGGGGCGGGGAGGTTTTCGCCCCTCCGCCCCTTCCCATCCCGTCCCTGGGGGCTGCGCCCCTAGCCCCCCGACGGCCCTTCGGGCCTTGTCCTCAAACGCCGGACAGGCTGGACGTGAGACGTCAGGCCGTCGCCGGCGGGTACAGCGTCCTCGGGAGCTGGGACGCCGCAGCCGCGTCCAGGAGCCACAGGGTGCGGGTGCGGCCGTACGCTCCTGCTGCCGGGGCCTGGATCTCGCCCGCGCCGGAGAGGGCGATGGCCGCCGCCTCCGCCTTGTCCTCGCCCGCCGCCAGGAGCCACACCTCGCGGGCCGCCCGGATCGCGGGGAGGGTGAGAGTGACCCGGGTGGGCGGGGGCTTGGGGGCGCCGTGGACGCCGACCACCGTGCGTTCCGTCTCGCGGACCGCGGGCAGTTCGGGGAACAGCGAGGCCACATGCGTGTCCGGACCCACGCCCAGCATCAGGACGTCGAAGACCGGCACCGGACCGTGGTCCTCCGGGCCCGCCGCCGCGGCCAGCTCCGCCGCGTAGGCGGCGGCCGCCGCCTCCACGTCCGAACCGTGCGGGCCGTCCGACGCGGGCATGGCGTGCACGCGCTTCGGGTCCAGCGGCACCGCGTCCAGCAGCGCCTCGCGGGCCTGGGTGACGTTGCGGTCCGGGTCGCCCTCGGGCAGGAACCGCTCGTCGCCCCACCACAGGTCCAGGCGCGACCAGTCGATCGCGTCCCGGGCCGGGGCGGCGGCCAGCGCGGCGAGCAGGCCGTTGCCGTTGCGGCCGCCGGTCAGCACGACGGACGCCTCGCCCCGCGAGGACTGCGCGTCCACGATCCTGGTGATCAGCCGGGCCGCCGCGGCCTGCGCCATCAGCTCCTTGTCCCGGTGCACGACCAGCTGGGGTGCCGTACTCACTTCGCCGCCGCCCTCTTCACCGGTGCCTCCGCCGTCGCTTCGGCCGCGGGACCTTTCGCAACCGACTCGACGGGAGCGGGGACGGCCTCCCGTTCCCCGGCGTTCCGTCCGCCCGCGTCCCGTTCTCCTTTGGCCGGCGCGTCACCGCCGTTCTCCTGCTTCAGCCGCTCCACGCCGTAGCGCAGGGCCGACGCGTAGGTGTCGTCCGGGTCCAGCCGGCGCAGCTCCTCCGCGATCAGCTCCGCGGTGTCCCGGCGCTTGAGCGCCACCGCCCGCTTCGGCTGGCCCTGGACGGCCAGCGTCGCCAGCGAGCCGTCGGCGCGGTCCAGCACGATCGGGCCGCAGTCGGTGTCCATGCGGACCGCCGTGAGACCCGGCCCCGCGGAACGGGTGCGCCGCACGGGGACGTTCAGCCGGTCGGCGAGCCACATCGCCAGCAGCTCGCAGCTCGGGTTGAACTCCTCGCCCTCCACCTCGACGGCCTGCACCTGGCAGGCGACCTGGTCCAGCGCGGCGGCCAGCATCGAACGCCACGGCGTGATGCGGGTCCACGACAGGTCCGTGTCGCCGGGGGTGTAGGCGTCGGCGCGGGCGGCCAGCTCCTTCACCGGCTGCTCGCAGGCGTAGGTGTCGGTCACCCGGCGCTGGGCCAGCGCGCCCAGCGGGTCGTTCGCCGGGTCCAGCGGCGCGTTGACCGGCCACCACACCACCACCGGGGCGTCGGGGAGCAGCAGCGGCAGCACCACCGACTGGGCGTGGTCGACGACCTCGCCGTGCAGCCGGAGCACCACCGTCTCGCCGGTGCCGGCGTCCGCGCCGACCCGCACCTCGGCGTCCAGACGCGACTGCGTCCGGTCGCGCGGGGAGCGGGAGACGCGCTTGATGACCACCAGGGTCCGCGAGGGGTGCTCGCGTGAGGCGTCACCGGCCGCCTTCAGGGCGTCGTAGGCGTTCTCCTCGTCCGTCACGATGACCAGGGTCAGCACCATGCCGACGGCCGGCGTGCCTATGGCCCGCCGCGCCTTCACCAACGCCTTGTTGATCTTGCTGGCCGTGGTGTCCGTGAGGTCTGTCTTCATGGCCGGCGCCAGCTCCGTCCGTCTCGCTCGAGCATTTCGTCCGCCTCGACGGGTCCCCAGGTGCCGGCCTGGTACTGGGCCGGCTTGCCGTGCGCGTCCCAGTACTCCTCGATCGGGTCGAGGATCTTCCAGGACAGCTCGACCTCCTCCGTGCGCGGGAAGAGGTTGGAGTCGCCGAGCAGGACGTCGAGGATCAGCCGCTCGTACGCCTCCGGGCTGGACTCGGTGAACGACTCGCCGTACGCGAAGTCCATCGACACGTCCCGGATCTCCATCGACGTGCCCGGCACCTTCGAGCCGAACCGCACCGTGACGCCCTCGTCCGGCTGGACACGGATCACGATGGCGTTCTGGCCGAGCTCCTCGGTGGCCGTGGTGTCGAAGGGGGAGTGCGGCGCCCGCTGGAAGACCACCGCGATCTCCGTCACCCGGCGGCCGAGCCGCTTGCCGGTGCGCAGATAGAAGGGGACGCCCGCCCAGCGGCGGTTGTCGATGCCCACCTTGATCGCCGCGTAGGTGTCGGTCTTGGAGGCCGGGTCGATGCCCTCCTCCTCCAGGTAACCGATGACCTTCGCACCGCCCTGCCAGCCGGCCGCGTACTGCGCGCGCACGGTGTCCCGGCCCAGGTCCTTCGGCAGCCGCACGGCGCCGAGCACCTTGGTCTTCTCCGCGGCCAGCGCGTCCGCGTCGAAGGAGGCGGGCTCCTCCATGGCGGTGAGGGCGAGCAGCTGCAGCAGGTGGTTCTGGATGACGTCGCGGGCGGCGCCGATGCCGTCGTAGTAGCCGGCCCGGCCGCCGATGCCGATGTCCTCGGCCATGGTGATCTGCACATGGTCCACGAAGGACCGGTTCCAGATCGGCTCGAACATCGTGTTGGCGAAACGCAGCGCCAGGATGTTCTGGACGGTCTCCTTGCCCAGGTAGTGGTCGATCCGGAAGACCTGCTCCGGCGCGAACACCTCGTGGACGATGGCGTTCAGTTCTTCGGCCGACTTCAGGTCGTGCCCGAACGGCTTCTCGATGACCGCGCGCCGCCAGGAGCCGCCCGTCTGGTCCGCGAGGCCGTGCTTCTTCAGCTGCTGGATGACCACCGGGAAGGACCGCGGGGGCACCGACAGGTAGAAGGCGAAGTTGCCGCCCGTGCCCTGCGCCTTGTCCAGTTCCTCGATCGTGCCGCGCAGCCGCTCGAAGGACTCGTCGTCGTCGAAGGTGCCCTGCACGAAGCGCATGCCCTGGATGAGCTGCTGCCAGACCTCCTCACGGAAGGGGGTGCGGGCGTGCTCCTTGACCGCGTCGTGGACCTCCTGCGCGAAGTCCTCGTTCGCCCACTCCCGGCGGGCGAAGCCCACCAGCGAGAAGCCCGGCGGCAGCAGCCCCCGGTTGGCGAGGTCGTACACGGCCGGCATCAGCTTCTTGCGCGACAGGTCACCCGTGACGCCGAAGATGACCAGGCCCGACGGCCCCGCGATACGCGGGAGCCGTCGGTCCGCCGGGTCACGCAGCGGATTGCTGCTCGACAAGGTCTCAGCCCTCCGAGGGGGCGAGGCGCTGGAGCTCCGCCTCGGTCGACTTCAGCAGGTCGTTCCAGGACGCCTCGAACTTGTCGACGCCCTCGTCCTCCAGAAGCTGCACCACCTCGTCGTAGGAGATGCCGAGCCGCTCGATCGCGTCCAGGTCGGCGCGCGCCTGCTCGTAGCTGCCGGAGACCGTGTCGCCCCGGATGTCGCCCTGCTCCTCGGTGGCGAACAGCGTCGCCTCCGGCATGGTGTTCACCGTGTTCGGCGCCACCAGCTCGTCGACGTACATCGTCGCCTTGTACGCCTTATCCTTCACACCGGTGGACGCCCACAGCGGACGCTGCTTGTTGGCGCCCTCGCGCTCCAGCGCGGCCCAGCGGTCGGTGGAGAAGACCTCCTCGTACGCCTGGTAGGCCAGGCGCGCGTTGGCGATGGCGGCCTTGCCGCGCAGCGCCTTGGCCTCGTCCGTGCCGAGCGCGTCGATCCGCTTGTCGATCTCGGTGTCCACGCGGGACACGAAGAAGGACGCCACGGAGTGGATCTTCGACAGGTCCAGGCCGCGGGCCTTGGCCTTCTCCAGGCCGGTCAGGAACGCGTCCATCACCTTGCGGTAGCGCTCCAGGGAGAAGATCAGCGTGACGTTGACGCTGATGCCCAGGCCGATGACCTCGGCGATGGCCGGGATGCCCGCCTCGGTCGCCGGGATCTTGATGAGGGTGTTCGGCCGGTCCACCAGCCAGGCGAGCTGCTTGGCCTCGGCGACCGTCGCGCGGGTGTCGTGCGCCAGGCGCGGGTCCACCTCGATGGACACCCTGCCGTCCTGGCCGTCGGTGGCGTCGAAGACCGGGCGCAGGATGTCGGCGGCGTCACGGACGTCCGCCGTGGTGATCATCCGGATGGCCTCCTCGACGGTCACCTTCCGGGCCGCGAGGTCGGTGAGCTGCGTGTCGTAGCCGTCGCCCTCGGAGATCGCCTTCTGGAAGATCGTCGGGTTGGTGGTGACGCCCACGACGTGCTGCTGGTCGATCAGCTCCGCCAGGTTGCCGGACGTGATCCGCTTGCGCGACAGGTCGTCCAGCCAGATCGCGACGCCCTCGTCGGAAAGGCGCTTCAGTGCGTCTGTCATGGAAATTCCATCTCCTACGTGTCGTATATGAGCGTCAGCGCCGGGCGGCGGCGATCGATTCCCGTGCGACGGCGGCCACGTTGTCGGCGGTGAAGCCGTACTCCTGGAACAGCACCTTGCCGTCGGCGGAGGCGCCGAAGTGCTCCAGCGAGACGATGCGGCCGGCGTCGCCCACGTACTTGTGCCAGGTGAGGCCGATCCCCGCCTCGACGGCCACACGCGCCTTCACGGACGGCGGCAGGACGCTGTCCCGGTACCCCTGGTCCTGCTCCTCGAACCACTCCACGGAGGGCATGGACACCACGCGCGTCGGCACGCCGTCGGCCTGGAGCCGCTCACGCGCCTCGACGGCGACGTGCACCTCGGAACCGGTGGCGATCAGGACGACCTCGGGCTCGCCGCCCTCGGCCTCGAACAGCACGTAGCCGCCGCGGGCCGCGTCCTCGTTGGGCTCGTACGTCGGCACGCCCTGGCGGGTGAGCGCCAGACCGTGCGGGGCGCCCTTGCCGAACTCCTTGGTCCAGCGCTTGAGGATCTCGCGCCAGGCGATCGCGGTCTCGTTCGCGTCGGCCGGGCGGACCACGTTCAGGCCCGGGATGGCGCGCAGCGACGCGAGGTGCTCGACCGGCTGGTGGGTCGGGCCGTCCTCGCCGAGACCGATGGAGTCGTGCGTCCACACGTACGTCACCGGCAGGTGCATCAGCGCCGACAGACGGACGGCGTTGCGCATGTAGTCCGAGAACACCAGGAAGGTGCCGGCGTAGATGCGGGTGTTGCCGTGCAGAGCGATGCCGTTCATCTCCGCGGCCATGGCGTGCTCGCGGATGCCGAAGTGGATCGTGCGGCCGTACGGGTTCGCCTCCGGCAGCGGGTTGTCCGCCGGGAGGAAGGACGACGTCTTGTCGATCGTGGTGTTGTTGGAGCCGGCGAGGTCGGCCGAGCCGCCCCAGAGTTCCGGGATCACCGCGCCGAGCGCCTGCAGCACCTTGCCGGAGGCGGCGCGGGTGGCGACGCCCTTGCCCGGCTCGAACACCGGCAGCGCGTCCTGCCAGCCCTCGGGCAGCTCGCCCGCGGCGATGCGGTCGTACTCGGCGGCGCGCTCCGGGTTGTTGTCCCGCCACTGCTGGAAGGACTTCTCCCACACGGCGCGCGCGGCCTGGCCGCGCTCCAGCGCCTTGCGGGTGTGCGCGATGACCTCGTCGGCGACCTCGAAGGTCTTCTCCGGGTCGAAGCCGAGAACCCGCTTGGTGGCCGCCACCTCGTCGTCGCCGAGCGCCGAGCCGTGCGCGGCCTCGGTGTTCTGCGCGTTCGGCGCGGGCCAGGCGATGATCGACCGCATGGCGATGAAGGACGGCCGGTCGGTGACCTTCTTCGCCTCCTGGATCGCGTCGTAGATCGCGTTCGGGTCCAGGTCCCCGTCGGGCTTCGGGGCCACGCGCTGCACGTGCCAGCCGTACGCCTCGTACCGCTTGACCGTGTCCTCGGAGACGGCCGTCTCGGTGTCGCCCTCGATCGAGATGTGGTTGTCGTCCCACAGCAGGATCAGGTTGCCGAGCTTCTGGTGCCCGGCCAGCGAGGACGCCTCGGCGGAGATGCCCTCCTGGAGGCAGCCGTCACCGGCGATGCAGTAGATGTAGTGGTCGAACGGCGACTCCCCGACCGGGGCCTCCGGGTCGAACAGCCCGCGCTCGTAGCGGGCGGCCATCGCCATGCCCACCGCGTTGGCGACACCCTGGCCGAGCGGGCCGGTCGTGGTCTCCACGCCCGTGGTGTGCCCGTACTCCGGGTGGCCCGGGGTCTTCGAGCCCCAGGTGCGGAAGGACTTCAGGTCGTCCAGCTCCAGGCCGAAGCCGGCCAGGTACAGCTGGGTGTAGAGGGTCAGGGACGAGTGGCCGGCGGACAGCACGAAGCGGTCACGCCCGACCCAGTCGGCGTCCGCCGGGTCGTGCCGCATCACCTTCTGGAAGAGGGTGTAGGCGGCAGGCGCCAGGCTCATCGCCGTACCCGGATGGCCGTTGCCGACCTTCTGTACGGCATCGGCGGCCAGGACGCGGGCGGTGTCGACGGCCCGCTGGTCCAACTCGGTCCACTCGAGGTCTGTGGTGGTCGGCTTGGTGCTCACCCTGAGTCAGGGCTCCTCTCCACATGTCGGATGCCGGTGACTGCCCACCGGCGTGGTCGAGCCTACCCCCGTAGGACGCGCCTTTTTCCGGGTCGTTCCAGAGTGCGGGCACTCTCCGGGATGCGCCTCCTGACCGGTGAGTTTCCGCATTCGGCAGATGAATACGGAGCCGCTCATCCGCGTGCTCAATCGAGCTTCGGGACGCACCTCGGAGAGGGGTCCGCCAACACGACCGGACCCCCGCGAATGCCGGGGTCTGGGCAACGTCTAGAGTGGCGTGGTACGCGCGAGCCTTTACCCGCACTTCACAGGGAACGGCTCGCTGGGATGTCTCTGTAGGGGTGTGCGTGACGGCCGTTGAATCCCGCCCGGCGGGGGTTTTGGGGACGAGTCAGAGCCCTGCGCATCGGCCGTTCCGGGCCCGTGTGACGGCATTCGTGGCTCTCACCAAGCCGCGGATCATCGAACTGCTGCTCATCACCACCGTCCCGGTGATGTTCCTGGCGCAGCAGGGCGTGCCCGACCTGACGCTCGTGCTGCTGACGTGCGTCGGCGGCTACCTGTCGGCCGGCGGCGCCAACGCGCTCAACATGTACATCGACCGCGACATCGACGCGCTGATGGACCGCACCTCGCAGCGGCCGCTGGTGACCGGCATGGTCAGCCCGCGCGAGGCCCTGGTCTTCGGCATCACCCTGGCGGTCGTCTCCACGCTGCTGTTCGGCCTGACCGTCAACTGGCTGTCCGCCTGGCTGTCCCTCGGCGCGCTCCTCTTCTACGTCGTCGTCTACACGATGATCCTCAAGCGCCGCACGGCGCAGAACATCGTGTGGGGCGGCATCGCCGGCTGCATGCCGGTGCTGATCGGCTGGTCCGCCGTCACCAACTCGATGTCCTGGGCCCCGGTCGTCCTCTTCCTCGTCATCTTCTTCTGGACGCCGCCGCACTACTGGCCGCTGTCCATGAAGGTGAAGGAGGACTACGCGCGCGTGGGCGTGCCGATGCTGCCGGTCGTCGCCGGCAACAAGGCGGTCGCCAAGCAGATCGTCGTCTACAGCTGGGTGATGGTCGGCGTGTCGCTGCTGCTCACCCCGATGGGCTACACCGGCTGGTTCTACACCGCGGTCGCCCTGGCGGCCGGCGGCTGGTGGCTGTGGGAGGCGCACGCGCTGCTGAACCGCGCCAAGGCCGAGGTGACGGGCGCCAAGCTCAAGGAGATGCGCCTCTTCCACTGGTCCATCACCTACGTCTCGCTGCTCTTCGTCGCCATCGCGGTGGATCCCTTCCTGCGCTGAGACCCGCATGCGTACGCCGACGGGCGGGGCACGTGGCCAAGGCCACGGACCCCGCCCGTCGCCGTTCGGTCTACCCGTCGGTAGCATCCTGCTCATGGCAGACACGCAGCAGGTGGACCCGAAGGACGGGCAGAAGGCGGCCCGGCTCGCCAAGCGGATCGGCGGCTACGCCAAGGAGCACGGCGGCGCCGAGGGACACGTGGAGTACCTCGGACAGCGCGGCGCCCGCATCGTCCTCGTCGGTGAGGACGGCGCCTGGGGGGACGTCCACGCGCCCTCCATGGAGATCGCCCGGCTGGCCGTCGAGAAGGCGGGCATCACCGTGCGCGAGCAGTTCGACGGCGACTTCGCCGCCAAGGTGAGGACCGGCCCGTACGAGTGGAGCCGCATGGCGGGCATCCAGGTCGGCGGCCCCTCCAACGACTGACCGCCCCACGGGCAACACCTCTTTCCCGGTTCACCCGTTAGGACGTGTAGGCAGCGCCAGCGTCCACACGGGGAGAGCCCGGAGATGATCGACCCGCCGTCCCTCGTGGACCAGTACTGCCACGGCGTACTGCGCACGGAGCTGGGCCTCGGCACGTTCGAGGCCCAGCTGGCCCGTACCGAGGGACCGCCGGCGCCCGGCACCACCCTCTTCGACACCCAGACCGGGTTCGCGGTACGCCGCTGGTGCCCGCCGCTGCTCGGCCTGGAACCGCACTGCACGCCGGCCCGCTATCTCGCCCGCCGCCGTGAGCTGGGCACGGCCGAGGCGGGCCGCCGGCTGCTGCGCGGCAGCGGCATCACCGCCTACCTCGTCGACACCGGCCTGCCCGGCGACCTCACCGACCCCGGCGAGCTGGCCCGCGCCGGCCAGGCCGAGGCGCACGAGATCGTCCGCCTGGAGCAGCTCGCCGAACAGGTCGCCGACACCTCCGGCACCGTGGAGTCCTTCCTCGCCAATCTCGCCGAGTCGGTGCACGGCGCCGCCGCGCACGCCGTCGCCTTCACCTCCGTCGCCGGACTGCGCCACGGTCTCGCGCTCGCCCCCGAGCCGCCCGAGGCGGGGGCGGTGCGCGGCGCGGCCGGACGCTGGCTGGCCGCGCGCGGCGCGGGGGACCGGCTGACCGACCCGGTGCTTCTGCGCCATCTGCTGTGGATCGCCGTCGCCTCGGGACTGCCGCTCCAGCTGCACGCCGGGCTGGGCGCCCCGGGCGCGCGCGTCGACCGCACCGACCCGGTGCTGCTCTCCGACTTCGTCCGGGCCACCGCCGGGCTCGGCACCGACCTGGTGCTGCTGCACGGCTACCCGTACCACCGGCACGCCGCCCATCTCGCGGGCGTCTTCCCGCACGTCTACGCCGACTGCGGCGCCGCCCTGGTCCGCACCGGCGCCCGCGCGGCGACCGTCCTCGCGGAGGTGCTGGAGCTGGCCCCCTTCGGCAAGATCCTCTTCTCCAGCGGCGCCCGCGGCCTGCCCGAGCTGCACGTCGTCGGCGCCCACCTCTTCCGCGAGGCCCTCGCCCGGGTCCTCGGCGGCTGGGTCTCCGAGGGGGCCTGGTCCCTGGACGACGCCCGGCGCGTCGCCACGATGATCGCCTCAGGCAACGCGGCACGGGTGTACGGGCTGAGCTGACCGGAAGACGCCGTGCGGGGGAGCGGGCGGGGGGAGACTGGCCGGATGCAGCAGACCGACGCCCTGCTCGGCCGCTTCCTCGCCGGGCTCGCGCCCCTCTCCCCGCTCGCCGTGTGGGCACACGGCTCCCTGGCCGCCGGCGACTACGTGGAGGGCCGCAGCGACCTCGACCTGATCGCCGTCCTGCCGCATCCGCCGGGCCCCGGCGCCGTGTGGCGGGTGGCCGTCCTGCACAACCGGCTGCGCGCCGAACCGCTCGCGGGCGGACTCCACTGCACGTACCTGAGCCCGGACACGGCCGCCGACTCGGAGCGGCGCCACCTCACCTGGGCGCACGAGCGGCTGCTGCGGCGTCCCGTCACCCCCGTCACCCGGACCGAGCTGCACACGTCGGGCCGGGTGCTGCGCGGCGCGCCGCCCGCGGACCTCCTGCCGCCGGTGCCGGACGGTGAGCTCGCCGCGTTCGTGCTGCGGGACCAGCGCGACTACTGGCGGCCCATGGTGGACAGGGCGGACCTCTGGACCCGGGACGTGTGGGTCGACCTGGGCCTGCTGACCTTCGCGCGGGCCACCGTCACCCTCCGGGAGGGCCGTCTGATCAGCAAGCGGGAGGCGCTGGACGTGCTGCCCGGCCTCGGCGCGCCCGAGGAGGTCGTCGAGGACGTCCGCGCACGCCGGTACGGCGGGGCTGTCGCCGCCGACCCGAGCCGGCGTGCCGTGCTGGTGAGGGGTTACCTGGGGCCGGCGATCGACGCGCTGGTGGCCGGTTCCTGAGCCGGGACGGCCGACGGCTGCGGGGCCGGCCCGGGGCGCTCCCGGAGGGACAGCAGGACGCGCAGCACCCAGATCCACATCACGCACGAGCCGAACATGTGCGCGCCGACCAGGACCTCGGGCAGGTCGGTGAAGTACTGCACGTAGCCGATCACGCCCTGCGCCAGCAGGATCAGGAACAGCTCACGGGTACGGGCCAGTGGCTCCTTGGGGGCGTCGACGGCCTTCAGCACGAACCACAGGGCGAAGGTCAGGGTCACCACGATCCACGCCAGCACGGCGTGCAGCTTGGTGACCGTCTCCCAGTCCAGCGGCATCCGCGGGACCTCGCTGGAGTCACCCGCGTGCGGGCCCGCTCCGGTGACCACCGTGCCGGCCGCGATCAGCAGCACGGACGCGGCCACCAGGAACCACACCAGCTGCTGCACGGCCTTGCCGACCAGCGGACGCGGCTCGGCGTCGCCCTCGCGGGTGCGCTGCCACATCACCGTGGCGACCGCGATCAGCGCCGAGGACAGCAGGAAGTGCGCCGCGACCGTGTACGGGTTCAGGCCGACCAGCACCACGATGCCGCCGAGGACGGCGTTGCCCATCACGATCCAGAACTGCGTCCAGCCCAGCAGGGTGAGGCTGCGCCGGTACGGCTTCTGCGAGCGCGCGGCGACGATCGCCCAGCCGACGGCGGCGCAGAGCACGTAGGTCAGCAGGCGGTTGCCGAACTCGATGACGCCGTGCAGGCCCATCTCGCTGGTGGTGGTGAGCGAGTCCTCGGTGCACTTGGGCCAGGTCGGGCAGCCCAGTCCGGAGCCGGTCAGCCGCACCGCGCCGCCGGTGACCACGATGACCACCGACATCACGAGCGCGGCGAGGGCCGCGCGGCGGACGGTCCGGGGGTCCGGGGTCCAGCGGGCGGCGATGAAGGCGAGCGGGTTACGCAGGGCCGCCTGGGCGTCGGCGCGGGTCACGTTTGGCACGCGTCCCATCGTAGGCCGCCGCTTGTGCACGCTTTCACGAGGGTCGGTCCCGGTCATCACGCACCTACTCCCAGCGGAAGAACGCGCCGGCCGCCGCGAGTCCCGCGACCGCCCACGCGGTGAGGATCCCCAGGTCGGCCCAGGGCATCCCGGCACCGTGCTGGAGCACGTCCCGCAGGCCCTCCGACAGCGCGGCGACGGGCAGCAGGCCGAGCACGTCCTGCGCCGCCTCGGGGAACTTGTCCAGCGGCACGACGACCCCGCCGCCGACGAGCAGCAGCAGGAAGACCAGGTTGGCGGCGGCGAGGGTCGCCTCCGCCTTGAGCGTGCCGGCCATGAGGAGACCGAGCCCGGAGAAGGCGGCCGTGCCCAGCGCCAGCAGCGTGACCACCGCGAGGGCTCCGCCCTGCGGGTCCCAGCCGAGCATCAGCGCGATCACCGTCAGCAGGACCACCTGGAGCACCTCGGTGACCAGCACCGACAGCGTCTTGGCGGTCATCAGGCCCCAGCGCGGCAGCGGGGAGGCGGCGAGCCGCTTCAGCACGCCGTAGCGGCGCTCGAAGCCGGTCGCGATGGCCTGCCCGGTGAACGCGGTCGACATCACCGCGAGCGCGAGGACGCCGGGCGCGAGGAAGTCCACCGCCGCGCCCTCACCGGTGTCCACCACGTCGACGGTGCTGAACAGCACCAGCAGCAGGGTGGGGATGATCACGGTGAGCAGCAGCTGCTCGCCGTTGCGCAGCAGCATCCTCGTCTCGAGGACCGCCTGCGCGGCGATCATGCGGGCCAGCGGCGCCGCGCCCGGCTGCGGAGAGTAGGTCCCGGTGGCCGTCACGAACGCAGCTCCTTGCCGGTCAGCTCCAAAAAGACGTCTTCGAGGGTGTGGCGCTCCACCGAGATGCGGTCCGGCAGCACGCCGTGCTGCGCGCACCAGGAGGTCACCGTGGCGAGCAGCTGCGGGTCGACCTTGCCGGTGACCCGGTACGAGCCCGGAGTCACCTCGGCGGCCGACGCGTCCGAGGGCAGCGCCTTCAGCAGGGACGCCACGTCCAGCCCCGGCCGCCCGGAGAAACGCAGGGTGTTCTCGGCGCCACCCCGGCACAGCTCCTCGGGGGAGCCCTGGGCGACGACCCGGCCGGCGTCGATGATCGCCACGTCGTCGGCGAGCTGCTCGGCCTCGTCCATGTGGTGCGTGGTGAGGACGACGGAGACGCCGTCGTCGCGCAGGTCGCGGACCAGGTCCCAGGTGGCGTGCCGGGCCTGCGGGTCGAGGCCGGCGGTCGGCTCGTCCAGGAACACCAGCTCCGGGCGGCCCACCACGGCCATCGCCAGCGCGAGCCGCTGCTGCTGCCCGCCGGACAGCCGCCGGTAGGACGTACGGCCGCAGGAGCCGAGACCCAGGCGCTCGATCAGCGCGTCCACGTCCAGCGGACGCGCGTGCAGCTTCGCCACGTGGCGCAGCATCTCGTCCGCCCGCGCCCCCGCGTACACGCCTCCGGACTGGAGCATCACGCCGACGCGGGGCCGCAGCGCCGCCGACTCGCGGACCGGGTCGAGACCCAGGACGCGCACCGTGCCGGAGTCCGGCCGCCGGTACCCCTCGCAGATCTCGACCGTGGTCGTCTTGCCCGCTCCGTTGGGGCCGAGCACGGCGGTCACGCCCTGCTGGGCCGCCAGGTCGAGGCCGTCCACCGCGGTCTTCGTGCCGTACCGCTTCACCAGGGACTGCACCTGGACCACGGGCTCACTTCGCATGGGTCATGAGTCTAGGGAGCTTCCGGGGGGCCCAGGCCCGGGGGTGCGGGAAGCCGGCGGGACGGGAGACGCGGTCTTGCGCGGACCGTCCCGGATGTGCTTCAGAACGGCAAGTGCGCCGGTCGGAGGGGGTGCGGGCGGGGCCGGCGGGGTGCTCCGGCCGGTGCCCGTCCGATCGATCAAAGATCGTTTCCGCAGGTCAGATTAGGTATGCCTAAGTGATGCAAGGCACTGTGGGCCGTCCGGGCGCGGCTTGCCCGGCTCCGAAGAATTACGCAACAATGGCGTTGTGAAAAACGTTGGCGAGGCGTCCCACGAGGATCTGGCAACCGGTGAGCGGTCCACCCGCAACCGCGTCGCCCGCTCCATCCTGGACCACGGCCCGTCGACCGTCGCCGAACTGGCCGGGCGGCTGAAGCTCACCCAGGCGGCCGTGCGCCGCCACCTCGACGCCCTGGCCGCGGACAACGTCGTGGAGGCCCGCGACCGGCGGGTCTACGGCACGCGCTCGCGCGGACGTCCGGCCAAGGTGTTCGCCCTGACCGACTGCGGCCGGGACGCCTTCGACCAGTCCTACGACAAGCTCGCGGTGGACGCGCTGCGCTGGATCGGCGAGCGGGAGGGCGGCAGCGACGCCATCGCCGCGTTCGCCCGGGCCCGTATCGCCGCCCAGGCGGGCGCCTACCGCAAGGCCGTCGAGGCCGTACCGCCGGAGCAGCGCACGGAGGCCCTGGCCAAGGCGCTGAGCGCGGACGGGTACGCTGCGACCGCGCGCAGCGCACCGGTCGGCGAGCAGCTCTGCCAGCACCACTGCCCGGTCGCCCACGCCGCCGAACAGTTCCCGCAGCTGTGCGAGGCCGAGACGGAATTTTTCGCCGAGCTCCTCGGTACTCACGTACAGCGGCTGGCGACGATCGCGCACGGCGACGGCGTCTGCACGACGTTCATCCCCAAGATTTCCCACAACGCATCTGCAAGCACGTCCGGGAGGAACCCCGCATGACTCTCCCCACGGAGACTGCCCACCCCGAGCTGGAGGGTCTGGGCACCTACGAATACGGCTGGGCCGACCGTGACGAGGCCGGTGCGTCGGCGCGCCGCGGTTTGAACGAGGAAGTCGTCCGGGACATCTCCTCGAAGAAGGACGAGCCGGAGTGGATGACGAAGCTCCGCCTCAAGGGCCTGCGCCTGTTCGAGAAGAAGCCCATGCCGAACTGGGGCTCCGACCTCTCCGGCATCGACTTCGACAACATCAAGTACTTCGTGCGGTCGACGGAGAAGCAGGCGGAGTCCTGGGAGGACCTTCCCGAGGACATCAAGAACACCTACGACAAGCTGGGCATCCCCGAGGCCGAGAAGAAGCGCCTCGTGGCCGGTGTCGCCGCCCAGTACGAGTCGGAGGTCGTCTACCACCAGATCCGCGAGGACCTGGAGGAGCAGGGCGTCATCTTCCTCGACACCGACACCGCCCTGAAGGAGCACCCGGAGCTCTTCAAGGAGTACTTCGGCACGGTCATCCCCGCCGGTGACAACAAGTTCGCCGCGCTGAACACGGCCGTGTGGTCCGGCGGCTCCTTCATCTACGTGCCCCCGGGCGTGCACGTGGAGATCCCGCTCCAGGCCTACTTCCGGATCAACACCGAGAACATGGGCCAGTTCGAGCGGACCCTGATCATCGTCGACGAGGGCGCCTACGTGCACTACGTCGAGGGCTGCACCGCGCCGATCTACAAGTCGGACTCGCTGCACTCCGCGGTCGTCGAGATCATCGTCAAGAAGAACGCCCGCTGCCGCTACACGACCATCCAGAACTGGTCGAACAACGTCTACAACCTGGTGACCAAGCGCGCCGTCGCCTACGAGGGCGCCACCATGGAGTGGATCGACGGCAACATCGGCTCCAAGGTGACGATGAAGTACCCGGCCGTCTACCTGATGGGCGAGCACGCCAAGGGCGAGACCCTGTCCATCGCCTTCGCGGGCGAGGGCCAGCACCAGGACGCCGGCGCCAAGATGGTCCACATGGCCCCCAACACGTCGTCGAACATCGTCTCCAAGTCGGTGGCGCGCGGCGGCGGCCGGACCTCCTACCGCGGTCTCATCGAGATCGGCGAGGGCGCCCCGGGCTCCAAGTCCAACGTGCTGTGCGACGCGCTCCTGGTGGACACCATCTCCCGCTCGGACACCTACCCCTACGTGGACGTCCGCGAGGACGACGTGTCCATGGGCCACGAGGCGACCGTCTCCAAGGTCTCCGAGGACCAGCTCTTCTACCTGATGAGCCGTGGCCTGTCCGAGGACGAGGCGATGGCGATGATCGTGCGCGGCTTCGTCGAGCCGATCGCCAAGGAACTGCCGATGGAGTACGCGCTCGAGCTCAACCGGCTGATCGAGCTCCAGATGGAAGGCGCGGTCGGCTGATCACCGCCCCCGTCTCCCGTCAGGCCCCTTACGTAACGGAAAGCGAGCACTACGACAGCCATGGCTGAGGCTCAGAACATCCCGGTCGGTTCGACGACCGCCGGTTCGATCGCGGTCGCCGCCGAGTCGACCGTCGCCACGCGCATGAGCGCGCCCCCGTCCTTCGACGTGGCGGACTTCCCCGTCCCCCACGGCCGTGAGGAGGAGTGGCGGTTCACCCCGCTGGAGCGGCTGCGCGGACTGCACGACGGCACCGCCGCCGCCACCGACGCGGGCCTCAAGGTCGCCGTCGAGGCGCCCGAGGGCGTCACCGTGGAGACCGTCGGCCGCGACGACGCCCGGCTCGGCCGCACCGGCGCCCCGGTGGACCGCGTCGCCGCCCAGGCGTACTCGGCCTTCACCCAGGCGTCGGTCGTGACCGTGCCGAAGGAGACCGTCCTCACCGAGCCCATCCGCATCGCGGTGCACGGCGAGGGCGGCACCGCCTACGGCCACCAGGTGATCGAGCTCGGCGCCTTCGCCGAGGCCCTCGTGGTCATCGACCACACCGGCGACGCGGTGCTCGCCGCCAACGTCGAGTACGTCCTCGGCGACGGCGCCAAGCTCACCGTCGTGTCCGTCCAGGACTGGGACGACAAGGCCGTGCACGTCGCCCAGCACAACGCGCTCGTCGGCCGCGACGCCTCCTTCAAGTCGGTCGTCGTGACCTTCGGCGGCGACGTCGTCCGCCTGCACCCGCGCGTCACCTACGCGGGCACCGGCGGTGAGGCCGAGCTGTTCGGCCTGTACTTCACCGACGCCGGCCAGCACCAGGAGCACCGCCTCCTGGTCGACCACAACGTCCCGCACTGCAAGTCCAACGTCGTCTACAAGGGCGCGCTGCAGGGCGACGACGCGCACGCCGTGTGGATCGGCGACGTGCTCATCGAGGCCAAGGCCGAGGGCACCGACACCTACGAGATGAACCGCAACCTCGTCCTCACCGACGGCGCGCGGGTCGACTCCGTGCCCAACCTCGAGATTGAGACCGGCGAGATCGTCGGCGCCGGCCACGCCTCCGCGACCGGCCGCTTCGACGACGAGCAGCTCTTCTACCTCATGGCTCGCGGCATCCCCGAGAAGGACGCCCGCCGCCTGGTGGTCCGGGGCTTCTTCGCCGAGCTCGTCCAGCAGATCGGCGTCCCCGACATCGAGGAGCGCCTGATCGCCAAGATCGAGGAGGAGCTGGAGGCCGCGGTCGCATGACCTTCGTACGCGTCTGTGGACTGGGCGAGCTGGAGGAGGACACCCCGAAGCGGGTGGAACTCGACGGCACGCCGGTCTCCGTGGTGCGCACCGAGGGAGAGGTGTTCGCGATCCACGACATCTGCTCCCACGCGAACGTCTCCCTCGCGGAGGGCGAGGTGGACGACTGCCACATCGAGTGCTGGCTGCACGGCTCGCGTTTCGACCTCCGTTCCGGCAAGCCCGACGCCCTCCCGGCGACGCGCCCCGTCCCCGTATACCCCGTAAAGATCGAAGGGGACGACGTGCTCGTCTCCCTCACCCAGGAGTCCTGAGGCACCCATGGCAACGCTTGAAATCCGAGACCTGCACGTCACCGTCGAGGCCGACAACGCCACGAAGGAGATCCTCAAGGGCGTCGACCTCACCGTGAAGCAGGGCGAGACGCACGCCATCATGGGCCCCAACGGCTCGGGCAAGTCGACCCTCGCCTACTCGCTCGCGGGTCACCCCAAGTACACGATCACGCAGGGCACCGTCACCCTCGACGGCGAGGACGTCCTGGAGATGTCCGTCGACGAGCGGGCCCGCGCCGGTCTGTTCCTCGCCATGCAGTACCCGGTCGAGGTCCCCGGTGTCTCCGTCTCCAACTTCCTGCGCACCTCCGCCACCGCCGTCCGCGGCGAGGCCCCCAAGCTGCGCACCTGGGTGAAGGAGGTCAAGGAGGCCATGGAGCGCCTCAACATGGACCCCGCCTTCGCCGAGCGGAACGTGAACGAGGGCTTCTCCGGCGGTGAGAAGAAGCGCCACGAGATCCTTCAGCTCGAGCTGCTCAAGCCGAAGGTCGCCATCCTCGACGAGACCGACTCCGGCCTGGACGTCGACGCCCTGCGCGTCGTCTCCGAGGGCGTCAACCGGGTCCGCGAGTCCGGCCAGGTCGGCACCCTGCTGATCACGCACTACACGCGCATCCTGCGCTACATCAAGCCCGACCACGTCCACGTCTTCGCGGCCGGACGGATCGCCGAGTCCGGCGGCCCCGAGCTCGCCGACAAGCTGGAGGCCGAGGGCTACGAGGCATACACGAAGGGTGGCGCATCCGAGTGACACAGCTGCCGGGCCTCCTCGACACCGAGGCGATCCGCAAGGACTTCCCCATCCTGGACCGCCAGGTCCACGACGGGCGCAAGCTCGTGTACCTGGACAACGCGGCGACCAGCCAGAAGCCGCGTCAGGTGCTGGACGCCCTCGGCGAGTACTACGAGCGCTACAACGCCAACGTCCACCGCGGTGTGCATGTGCTCGCCGAGGAGGCCACGGCGCTGTACGAGGGTGCGCGCGACAAGGTCGCGGAGTTCGTCAACGCGCCCTCGCGCGACGAGGTGATCTTCACCAAGAACGCCTCCGAGTCGCTCAACCTCGTGGCCAACATGCTCGGCTGGGCCGACGAGCCCTACCGGGTGGACCACGAGACCGAGATCGTCATCACGGAGATGGAGCACCACTCCAACATCGTGCCGTGGCAGCTGCTCGCGCAGCGCACGGGCGCGAAGCTGAAGTGGTTCGGCCTCACCGACGACGGCCGGCTCGACCTGTCGAACATCGACGAGATCATCACCGAGAAGACGAAGATCGTCTCCTTCGTGCTGGTGTCCAACATCCTGGGCACGGTCAACCCGGTCGAGGCCATCGTGCGCCGCGCCCAGGAGGTCGGCGCCCTGGTGTGCGTCGACGCCTCCCAGGCCGCGCCGCACATGCCGCTGGACGTCCAGGCCCTCCAGGCCGACTTCGTGGCCTTCACCGGCCACAAGATGTGCGGCCCGACCGGCATCGGCGTGCTGTGGGGCCGCCAGGAGCTGCTGGAGGATCTGCCTCCGTTCCTCGGCGGCGGCGAGATGATCGAGACCGTGTCGATGAGCTCGTCGACGTACGCCCCCGCCCCGCACAAGTTCGAGGCGGGCACCCCGCCGATCGCCCAGGCGGTCGGGCTCGGCGCTGCGATCGACTACCTGTCGGCCATCGGCATGGACAAGATCCTCGCGCACGAGCACGCCATCACCGAGTACGCCGTCAAGCGGCTGCTCGAGGTGCCGGACCTGCGCATCATCGGTCCGGCCAGCGCCGAGGACCGCGGCGCCGCGATCTCCTTCACCCTCGGGGACATTCACCCGCACGACGTGGGCCAGGTTCTCGACGAGCAGGGCATCGCGGTCCGGGTCGGCCACCACTGCGCGCGCCCGGTCTGCCTGCGGTACGGAATTCCTGCGACCACGCGGGCGTCGTTCTATCTGTACTCCACGCCGGCGGACATCGACGCACTGGTCGACGGTCTGGAGCACGTACGGAACTTCTTCGGATGAAGGGCTGAGGCGTGAAGCTGGACTCCATGTACCAGGACGTCATCCTGGACCACTACAAGAACCCGCACGGGCGGGGTCTCCGGGACGGCGACGCCGAGGTGCACCACGTCAACCCGACGTGCGGCGACGAGATCACGCTGCGCGTGAAGTACGACGGCACGACCATCAGCGACGTCAGCTACGAGGGGCAGGGCTGTTCCATCAGCCAGGCGTCCGCGTCCGTGCTGAACGACCTGCTGGTCGGCAAGGATCTCGCCGAGGCGCAGAAGATCCAGGGCACGTTCCTGGAGCTGATGCAGTCCAAGGGGAAGATCGAGCCCGACGACGCGATGGAGGAGGTGCTGGAGGACGCGGTCGCGTTCGCCGGCGTCTCCAAGTACCCCGCGCGGGTCAAGTGCGCCCTCCTGAGCTGGATGGCGTGGAAGGACGCGACGGCCCAGGCGCTGGGCGCAGACGCCGAAAGGACTACGGCATGAGCGAGACCGTGGAGATGAAGCCGGCCTCGGAGGAGGAGCTCCGCGAGGCCCTGATGGACGTCGTCGACCCCGAACTGGGCATCGACGTCGTCAACCTGGGCCTGATCTACGGCATCCACGTGGACGACTCCAACGTGGCGACCGTCGACATGACGCTGACCTCGGCGGCCTGCCCGCTGACCGACGTCATCGAGGACCAGGCCAAGTCCGCCACGGACGGCCTGGTCAGCGAACTGCGGATCAACTGGGTCTGGATGCCGCCGTGGGGCCCGGACAAGATCACGGACGACGGCCGTGAGCAGCTGCGGGCGCTGGGCTTCAACGTCTGAGCCTGCCGCTGCCGCGCACGGACCGCCGGCGACGCCCCCTTCGGGGGGCGTCGCCGTTTTCGTGCGTCTCGGGCCGCCGCCGCTGTGTACGCTCGTACACATGGGATACCTGCTGCTGGCCGGAGCCATCGCGGCCGAGGTGTGCGCCACCACCGCGATGAAGTACAGCGACGGCTTCAGCAGGCTCTGGCCCTCGCTGCTGACCCTGCTGGGCTACGTCGTCTCCTTCGCCCTTCTCGCGCAGACCCTGCGCACCGTGGCCGTCGGCACCGCCTACGCCATCTGGGCCGGTGTGGGCACGGCCGCCATCGCGACCATCGGCATCGTGTTCATGGGCGAGGGGATGACGGTCGCCAAGGCCGTCGGCATCGGGCTGATCATCGTCGGAGTGGTGGTGCTGAACCTGGGCGGAGCGCACTGATGGCGGGGCGCCGGTACGACCCGGAGCGGCGGCAGCGGATCATCGACGCGGCGATCCGGGTGGTCGGCCGCAGCGGCATCGCGCGGCTTACGCACCGCAGCGTCGCCGTCGAGGCGGATGTGCCGCTCGGGTCCACGACGTACCACTTCAAGACCCTCGACGAGCTGATGGTGGCCGCCCTGCGCCAGGCCAACGAGGGCTTCGCCAAGGCGATCGCCTCGCGCGGCGCCCTGGAGGACCCGCGGAGCGACCTGGCGGCCGAGCTGGCGGCGCTGTTGGGGGAGTGGCTGGGCGGTGAGCGGGCCGGCGTGGAGCTGGAGTACGAGCTGTATCTCGCCGCGCTGCGGCGCCCTGCCCTGCGCCCGGTCGCGGCGGAGTGGTGCGAGGACACGGCCGCCCTGCTGTCCCGCCGCACGGACCCGGTGACGGCGCGCGCCCTGGTCGCGCTGATGGACGGCATCTGCCTCCAGGTCCTGCTGACGGGCACACCGTACGACGAGGAGTACGCGCGGGAGGCGCTGGGGCGGCTGCTGCCGGGAGCCGACCGGGGCCGTGGGACCGAGTCCTGAGCGACGTCCCGCGACCGGCTCCCGCCGACGTCCCGCGACCGGCACCCGTGGGTTCCGTGGCTTGTGCCTGCCGACCCGCGACGGGTGGCCCGCGGGTCCCGTGACCGGCACCTGAGATGCGGGCGGCACCGGTTCGCGTCCGGTGCCACCGGCCGGTTAGGTTGCCCTCATGACCGACACGACTGCTCAGAGCACCACCGGCGCGGTGGCCGCCGGCCTCGCCACCGTCGCCGCCGACGGCACCGTCCTCGACACCTGGTTCCCGGCCCCCGAGCTCGCCGCCGAGCCGGGCCCGTCCGGCACGGAGCGGCTCTCCGCCGAGCAGGCGGCGAAGCTGCTGGGCGGCGGCGCCACCGCCGCGGTCGGCCCGGACCCGCGCCGGGGCGTCGAGGTCGTCGCGGTCCGCACGGTCATCTCCTCCCTGGACGCCAAGCCGGTCGACGCGCACGACGTGTACCTGCGGCTGCACCTGCTCTCCCACCGCCTGGTGAAGCCGCACGGCCAGAACCTGGACGGCATCTTCGCCCACCTCGCCAACGTGGCCTGGACCTCGCTCGGTCCGGTCGCGGTGGACGAGCTGGAGAAGGTGCGGCTCAACGCCCGCGCGGAGGGCCTGCACCTCCAGGTGACGTCCGTGGACAAGTTCCCGCGCATGACGGACTACGTGGCCCCCAAGGGCGTGCGCATCGCCGACGCCGACCGCGTCCGCCTCGGCGCGCACCTCGCCGAGGGCACCACCGTGATGCACGAGGGCTTCGTCAACTTCAACGCCGGCACGCTCGGCACGTCGATGGTCGAGGGCCGCATCTCGGCGGGCGTCGTCGTCGGCGACGGCTCCGACATCGGCGGCGGCGCGTCCACGATGGGCACCCTGTCGGGTGGCGGCAACGTCCGCATCTCCATCGGCGAGCGGTGCCTGGTCGGCGCGGAGGCGGGCGTGGGCATCGCCCTCGGCGACGAGTGCGTGGTCGAGGCCGGCCTCTACGTCACCGCCGGCACCCGGGTGACGATGCCCGACGGCGAGGTGGTCAAGGCCCGCGAACTCTCCGGCGCCTCCAACATCCTCTTCCGGCGCAACTCGGAGACGGGCCGCGTGGAGGCCCGCCCGAACAACGCGGTGTGGGGCGGCCTGAACGACGTTCTGCACAGCCACAACTGACGGCGGGCGGCCGTCGCCGCAGCAGCTGCTGAGCGCCCTTCCACGGCCTGGGAGGGCGCTCGTCCGTGTGGCGACGGCCCTGACCACGGTGGTGAGTACGTGACACCATCGCGGGATGCTGCGACTCACCGACTTCATCATCGACTGTCCCGACACCATGGCGCTGGCGGGCTTCTACTCCGAGGTGACGGGGCGGCCCGTGAAGGAGGACAGTTCCGCGGACTGGGCCGGGATCCGGTTCGGCGAGATCGAGTTGGCGTTCATCCGGGTCGACGACCACCGGGCTCCGCAGTGGCCCGACACCGAGCATCCCAAGCAGTTCCATCTCGACTTCGAGGTCGACGACATCGAGGCCGAGCAGGCCCGGGTGCTCGCGCTCGGGGCGACGCTGCGGCAGGACTTCGTCGGGCCCGAGGGGTACGGGTGGCGGATCTACACCGATCCGGTCGGGCACCCCTTCTGCCTGTGCCGGAACAAGGGCGTCGTCTGGACCGACCAGGGACCGGTCTGGCCCGGACGGGGCTGACCCGTCGTCGCGCCCGAACGCGACGACGTCTTCGTGTGGGAGCACGGCACCGACAGCCGGGTATGGGTCTTCCCGGAGATCGACGAGTATCTGCGGCGCGCCCTCGCCGAGGACGGGGACGGCGACGGGGACCGGTGGCGGTGGCCGGCGCTCGGTGGCAAGTGACCAGCGGGCCGAACGCCGGTCCCGGGCAGGCCGACGGTCCCGCTCAGGACGTGCTGGAGCACGTTCTGACGTTCAGCGACGGGAAGGTGTGGAACCGACGTCCGCCAGGCGGGCGTAGGTCTCCCGCAGGGCGGCCGTCGTGTGGGGGTCCGCCGGGCGCAGGGGCGGGCGGACCGGGCCCGAGGGGAGTCCCAGGGCGGGGAGCAGGGCCTTCGCCGTCACCGTGCCGGGGAGGCCGCCCGCCATCATCGCCTCGATCAGCGGGATCAGCCGGTGCTGGAGGCGCATCGCCTCCGCCGCGTCGCCCTTGTCGAAGGCGTCGAGGACGGAACGGACGGCAGAAGGGGCCACGTTGCCCACCGTGCTGACACACCCGGCGCCGCCCACCGCGTACAGCGCCAGATTGTGCTCGTCGCAGCCCGCGTAGTACGCCAGGTCCGTGCCGGCCATCACCTTCTGCGCCGCCAGAAAGTCGTTGCTGCAGTCCTTCACCGCCACGACGCGCGGGTGCTCGGCCAGCCGCAGCAGGGTGTCCGGCTCGACGCGGACCCCGGTGCGGGCCGGAATGTCGTAGAGGACCACGGGGAGGCCCGTCGCGTCGGCGGTCTCGCGGAAGTACGCCTCGATCGCGTCCTGCGGCGGGCGGCTGTAGTACGGGGCGACCAGCAGGAGGGCGTCGGCGCCCGCCTCCTCGGCCTCACGGGCCAGGGCGGCGGTGTGCGCGGTGTCGGGGGTGCCGACGCCGGCGACCAGCGTGGCGCGGGTGCCGACGGCCTCCCGTACGGCCGAGATCAGCGACCGCTTCTCCGCGTCCGTCGTCGTCGGGGACTCCCCGGTCGTGCCGGACAGCACCAGGCCGTCGCAGCCGTGGGTGACCAGACGGTCGGCCAGCCGCTGCGCGCCGTCCAGGTCCAGCGCGCCCGAGGAGGTGAAGGGGGTGATCATCGCGCACAGCGTGCGGCCGAGGGAGAAGGGCGTGGAGGTCATGGGAGCAGTGTCGGCCCCCGCACGGTGAAGGTCCACTTACATGTTTTGACCGATACCTGTAAGCACTGCTTGAGGGATAGGCCGGAGCGGGCGGGGGTACTCGGGTAACCCCACCGAGAGGAGGCGCACCGTGGCAGGAACCATCCAACAGCGGCCCGTCCGCGACGAGCACAGCGTCGGCGAGCTCGTCGGCCAGGCCACCGAACAGATCTCACGACTCGCACGGCAGGAAGTGGCGCTCGCCAAGGAGGAACTGGCCGAGAAGGGGCGCCGGGCCGGAGTCGGCGGCGGGATGCTGGGAGCGGCGGGGGCGTTCGGTTACGCGGGGCTGCTCGCGCTGGCCGCCACGGGAATCGCCGCACTCGACCTGGTGCTGCCGCTGTGGGCGGCGGCCCTGATCATCACGGGCGTGCTGTTCGTGATCGCCGGTGTGCTGGCGCTGGCCGGACGCGGGCAGCTGCGCCGGGCCACGCCGCCCAAGCCGGAGCGGACGCTGGGCAGCGTCAAGGCCGACGTCGAGGAGATCAAGGAAAGGGCACACCGATGACGCACGAGGTGAGGGGCTCGGCGTCCCCGTCGGGAGCCCACGTGGACGCCGGCAGTGAAGCGGCGCGCGGGGCCAAGGGCCCGGACGAGCTGCGCCGGGAGATCGAACGGACCCGGCACGAGCTCGGCGACACCGTCGAGGAACTGGCCGGGAAGATGGACGTCAAGGCACGGGCCAGGGCGCGCGCCGACGAACTGAAGGACCGGGCCGGCGCGATGGGCGTGCAGATGCGCAGCAGCGCCGCGCACGCCGGCGAGGTCGGCAGGCAGCACCGCAAGCAGCTGATGGCCGCCGCGGGAGCGCTGGTGATGATGGCCGTGGGCGCGGTGGTGATGGTGCAGCGCCGCCACCACTGAGCGGGCGGGCCGCGCGGCCGGGGAAACCGCACCTGGGTGCGGGGCGGCGGGGGACGGGAGCGGACAGCCGCTCCCGTCCCCCGCCGCCCGCTGCCGGGCGACGTCAGGCCGGGGTCACGGCTTGAAGCGCAGGACCTGCGGGTCGTGGTCGCTGATCTGGTCGTGGAACTCCGCGTTGATGTGCACGCTGTCGAAGTCGAAGGAGCACTGGCGGCGGATCGAGGGGCTGATCAGGATCTGGTCGAGCGCCTGGCTGTTGCCCTGGTACACGTACGAGTAACGCTCCGACGCGGGCAGCGACTTGACCGCCGACCAGAGGACGCCGTCGCCTTCCATGATGCGGGTGGTGCGGGAGAACTCGAAGTCGTTGATGTCGCCGAGTGCCACGACCGCCGCGTTCTTCTGCGTCTTGAGGATCTTCGCGGTGAAGTCGTGGACCTCCTGCGCCTGGAGGTGGCGCTGGGTCTCCGAGCTGCGCGCCGGCGGCTGGTACTGCGAGGTCAGGCCCTGGTCGCCGCCCTTGGAGGAGAAGTGGTTGGCGATCACGATGACGGTGCGGCCGCGGAAGACGAACTCGCCGGCCAGCGGCTTGCGGCTGTCCTCGAACGCCGCCGAGTCCGGGGCGATCCGGCCGGGGGACAAGGTCAGGGCGGCCTTGCCGCGGACCTTGACCACGTCGGTCGCCGTGGCGGCGTCGCCGCCGGGCCGGTCGGTGAAGGACACCCGGTCCGGATTGAACAGGAACGCCTGGCGGATGTTGCCGCCCGGCTCGCCGCCGTCCTGCTTGTCGGCCGGGTCGACGGCGCGCCAGTCGTAGCGCGGGCCGCCGGCCGCCTCGATGGCGTCGATCAGCTTCGCGAGCGTGACGTCGGCGGCGACCGTGCCGTCGTCCGTGGCGCCGTTGTTGTCCTGGATCTCCTCCAGCGACACGATGTCGGGCGAGGCGAGACCGTGCACGATCGCCTCGGCGTGCGCGGCGAACGTGTCGTCCGACGGGTCGAGGTTCTCCACGTTGTAGGTGGCTATCGCGAGCTCGGAGCGGTGCTGTGCGCGGGTGGCCTCGCGCTTCGTGCCGCCCGCCTCCAGCGTGCCGAGCTCGCTCGCGACCAGGGTGTAGCCGCCGTACTGGTTGTAGTCCAACGGGCCCGTGGTGGAGCCCGCGAGGACGTCGCCGACGTTCGCGTCGGGGAAGTCGGCGGCCTTGCCCAGCGACTGGATCTGCAGCCGGCCGGTGTTCTGGGCGTCGTACGAGCCGTAGACCGTGCCGCCGCGCCTGTTGCGGTTCTCGTTCGGCTTCACGGTGACCCACAGCTCCGTGTACGGGTCGGTCGCGCCGACCACGCGGGCGTCGGCGACCCGCACGTTCATGCCCTCCAGCGACTCGTACAGGTCGAGGGCGTACGTGCCCGGGCGCAGCGTGAGGGCGTTGACCGACCCGCCGGCCGCCGGGTCGCCCTGCGGCGCGTACGCGGCCGGGACCGTGCGCGCGTCGAGGACGGCCGGGGCCGGGACCGGGTTGCCGCGCGAGACGACGGTCACGGTGGGCCTGGTGATCTCGGTGACCGACTGGTTGCCGGAGGACGCGCCGCCGGGGACGAACTCCGTGACCGTGCCGGAGACGGAGACCTCGTCGCCCACCGCGACACCCTGCGGGGTGGAGCTGGTGAAGACGAACACGCCCTCGCTGGTGGCCGGGTCGGCGTCGGGGGCGGGGTCCTGGATCCAGAAGCCACGGGACGAACCGTAGGTACGGATGCCGGTGACGATGCCGGTCACGCCGGTGACCTGCTTGCCGGCGAACGGCGACACGCGCGTGTCGCCCTGGATGTCGTGGACGCGCACGGATTCGGCGTGCGCGGGCGTCGTGAGGACGACGGTGGACGCCGCGGAACACACGGCGGCGACGGTGAGCGCGGCGAGGCGCGCGGACGGTCTGCTCGGCAACGGATTCCCTCCGGGGACCGGAACGAGGGTGGGCGGGTGCGGTGCGGGCCACACCCCGTCTACGCGCGTCAATGTCCAGCCTGTGCGAGCCACTTGTCAAGGTTTCGGCCATGTACACCGCACGACGCGGAGAGGAAGTGGGCGGCATGGGTGGAAATCCGTCTAGGCTGAGCGGCTGAGACGTAGAGGGCACTAGGAGAAACAGCCGATGTCAGACAGCTCCATCCTGCCGCCGGCGCGGTTGCGCCCCGAAGCGGAGCTGGCGCGCGACGCCCTGTCCACTCCGGTGCTGTCCCGGGCCGCTCGGCTCGCCCGCTGGGCCGGCCCCGCGACCCGCGTGGACGCGGGCGGCGGACTGGTGGACGAGCAGCTCCCGGACGCGGCGGCGGAGTTGGGCCTGAGCGGGGAGGACGCCGCGGCCGACGCCGGCGAGGCGTGGCGGGTCGCCGTGGACACCGGACTCGTCGAGGTGGTCGACGAGGAGGAGGGCACCGTCCGCACGGGCGACGAGCTGTCGCTGCTCACCGGTGGCTCGCCGCAGGACGTGCTGAGTGTGTGGCTCGGCGCGCTGGAGACCGTGCTGGGCGACGCGAGCGTGCCCGACCTGGGCGGTCTCGTCGACGCCATCGCCGGGGGCGAGGGGTCGGGGGAGCTGGACCTCGACGCGCTGGACTGGAACCCGGAGGCCGAGGCGGAGTTCCTCGACGGGGTCCTCGGCAACCTGTACCTGCTGACCGTCGGCGAGGACAAGGCCGGTGACGCACCGGTGCCGCTGCCCGCGCTGGCCGCCTCCGTCATCGTGCCCGGCGACATGGCGGAGCCCACCAACGACGTCCTGGAGCAGGTGTCCGACGCGATGATGCGGCTGGACGACCAGTTCCGGATGCTGGAGCCGGTCGGGCTCGTCGAGTACCAGCCGGTCGACGAGGCGCTGATGACCGACGCCGACGAGGAGCCCGCCGCGCCGGTCGACGACACGGACGTCGCCCGCTACGGGCTGGTACGGCTCACCCCGCTGGGTCTGTACGGGCTGCGCGCCCGGCTGCTGGAGGCGGGTTTCGAGGCGCCCGCGGTCGGCGACCTCGCGGACAAGGGCGCCGACGTGCTGCTCGACGGCACGGCCGCGTATCCGCCGGCCGCCGCCCACGCCGAGACCGAGCACTGGCTGGAGCGGCGCCGGCCGCTGGAGGCCGCGCGGGAGCTGCTGGCCGCCGCGCGCGGCTCCGACGACGGGGCGCCGCTGCGGAGGCTGCGCTGCCAGCAGGCGCTGTCACTGGTGGGCGGCGCCGCGGAGCCGGCGCTGCGGGAGGTGCTGGACGACGCCGAACTCGGCGGTCTGGCGCGGGTGTGGCTCGCCGAGCACGGGGCCGCGGACGTGCCGCCGCCGTCCGAGGCGATGATCTTCTGGCTGACCATCGACACGGTGGCCGCGCAGCTCGCCGCCGAAGGCGACTCCGAGGAGCTGCGCTCACTGGTGGAGGGGCTGGCCCGGCAGCACAGCGGCTTCTTCGAGGCGGCGTGGCGGGTGGACCACCCGGCGACCGCGGACGTCCTGGAGGCGATGGGGCGCCTTCACGCGGACAAGAAGATCGCGAAGGAAGCGCGGAAGGCGGCGTTCAAGGCGCGGTCGCAGCAGGGGAGCTGAAAGGGCGCCGCGAAGACCACGCCCGCATGCCGAGTGCGGCCTTCTGTCCCTTCCTCGTCCACGAACGCGAGACCATGCCGGTGCCGAGGAAGAGACGCTTCGTCATGGACGGCAGTGCCCTCGCTTGTAGCTTCGTGGGGCCGGACATCGCGGCACAAGAGGTGGAGCGAAGTGAGGCCTTACGAGGGCGTGCGCGGGACATCGAATCGGACAGACCCGAACCCGCCGGGGGCCGCAGTCGCGGCTGTGGCCCCCGGATGTGGGACGTTCCAGGAATACGGGTTGGGGGTCAGAGCGCCTGACCGGCCGGCTTGACCATGCCGCGGACCGTGCGGCCCTTCACGAACTCGCCCATCGCGGTCATCTCCCACTCGCCCGAGAACTGCCGGATCAGCTTCGCCATCATCACGCCCGTCTGCGGCTCGGCGCTCGTGAGGTCGAACCGGACCAGCTCCTCGCCGGTGGACGCGTCCAGCAGGCGGCAGTACGCCTTGGCGACCTCCGTGAACTTCTGGCCGGAGAAGGAGTTCACCGTGAAGACCAGGCCGGAGACCTCCATGGGGAGTCGGCCGAGGTCCACGGTGATGACCTCGTCGTCGCCGCCGCCCTCGCCCGTGAGGTTGTCGCCGGAGTGCTGGACCGCGCCGCCGAGGATCTGCAGCTTGCCGAAGTAGCAGCTGTCGATGTGGTTGCGCTGCGGGCCGAAGGCGATGACCGAGGCGTCCAGGTCGATGTCCTTGCCGCGGTAGGCGGGCTCCCAGCCGAGGCCCATCTGCACCCGGGACAGCAGCGGACGGCCGCCCTTCATCAGGGAGACCGTCTGGTTCTTCTGGAGGCTGACCCGGCCCTTGTCCAGGTTGATCTTGCCGGTGCCGGGCGCGGCGGCGGGCGGGGCCGCGGGAGCCGCCGGGGCGGGAGGCGCCTGCGGGGCGGCGGCCGGGGGAGCGGGCGGCGCGGCCTGCGGGGCCGGCGGGGTCACCGGCTGCGCCGGGGCGGCGGGCTCCTCGACGGAGACGCCGAAGTCCGTGGCGATGCCGGCCAGGCCGTTCGCGTAGCCCTGGCCGACCGCGCGGACCTTCCAGGCGCCGTTGCGCAGGTAGATCTCGACGACCACCAGGGCCGTCTCCGAGCCGAGCTGCGGGGGAGTGAAGGTCGCCAGGACGGCGCCGGTGTCCGCGTCGCGGACGGTCGCGGTGGGCTCGATGCCCTGGAAGGTCTGGCCCGCCGCGTCGGGGCTCGCGGTCACGACGATCTTCTCGATGCCGGGGGGCACGGCCGCGGTGTCGACCGTGATGGCGTCGGGGGTCGTGCCGCTGCCGGAGCGGTACGTCACGCCCGGCCCCGTGGGCTGGTTGTAGAAGATGAAGTCGTCGTCGGAGCGCACCTTGCCGTCGGCGGTGAGCAGCAGGCCCGATACGTCGAGCCGCACGGGCGCGGCGACGTCCACCGTCACGCGGGCGGTGGGAAGAGGGATGTTCGAGCCGGGGGTCATAGCTGTCATGCCGGGTGAACGAGCGAGGCCGTTTTACCGTTCCCTTACCTGTGGTCCGTTCGGCGCAGCGGCCGCCTCCGACCTGTTCAGCCCCGGTTGCGGGGGTGGGTCCGGGCCGTGCGTTCGTTGCCGCGGCGGTAGTCGCCGGTCCGGCGGGCCATGCCGGCGATCCTACGGGGAGGGGCGCGGGCGCCCAGGGATTCGTTCCTCGGCGCCCGCGGCCCCCTCCTGCCCGGCCGGCAGCGCTACGGCACCACCACGATCTTGCGGCCCACGCCCGCCGCGAACTGCTCCAGCGCCTGCGGGTACCGGTCCAGGGGGAGGCGGTCGCTGATGAAGACGTCCGGGTCGAGGACGCCGTTCGCGAAGAGCTCCGCCGCGCGCTCGTAGCTGTGCAGGACGGCCATCGAGCCGGTGATGGTGATCTCCTGGTTGTAGATCCGGTACGGGTCGATCTCCACGCGGGTCGCGTAGTCGGCGACGCCGAACTGGAGGAACGTGCCCGCCTTGGCGACCCGGCCGAGGCCGTCCTGGATCGCCGCCGCGTTGCCGGTCGCGTCGATGACCAGGTCCCAGCCCTGCGGCCGGTCCAGCTCGTCCGGGGTGGCCGCGGACGCGGAGACCCCCAGCTTGCGGGCGGTCTCCAGGCGCGCCGGGTTCAGATCGACCATGTCGACGCTCGCCGCGCCGGTCCGCTTGGCCAGCTCCAGCATCATCAGGCCCATGGTCCCGGAGCCGTAGATCAGCACGTGCGCGCCGAGCCGCGACCGGAGCACGTCGTAGCCGCGCACCGCGCAGGACAGCGGCTCGATCAGCGCCGCGTCCTGGGTGCGGACGTGCTCGGGGAGCTTGACGCAGTTCGCCACCGGCGCCACCGCGTACTGCGCGGCGCCGCCCGCCGCGGTGACACCGATCGCCGCCCACCGCTCGCACAGGTTGTTGTGGCCGGTACGGCAGTAGCGGCACTCGTAGCAGTACAGGGAGGGGTCGACGGCCACCTGGTCGCCGAGCGCCACCTCGGTGACCTGGGAGCCCACGCCGACCACCTCGCCGGCGAACTCGTGCCCCGGCACGATCGGCAGCTTGGGCGCGAACTCGCCCTGGAGGATGTGCAGATCCGTCCCGCACAGCCCGCACGCGGCGACCTCGACGACGACGTCCCTCGGGCCCGGCGTCGGGTCCGGGACCTCGGTGACGACGGCCCTGCCCACGGACTCGATGACGGCGGCCTTCATTTCACGGCTCCCAACGACAGGCCCTGGACGAGTTTGTCCTGGGCGGCGAACCCCGCGGCGAGCACCGGCAGGGAGATGACGAGCGACGCGGCGCACACCTTCGCCAGGAACAGGCCCTGGCTGGTGATGAAGCCGGTCAGGAAGACGGGGGCGGTCTCGGCGACCACGCCCGTCAGGACCCGGGCGAACAGCAGCTCGTTCCAGCTGAAGATGAAGCAGATCAGCGCCGTCGCCGCGATGCCCGGCAGGGCGATCGGGGCGATCACCCGGGTCAGCACCGTCGGCAGCCGGGCGCCGTCGATCTGGGCGGCCTCGACGACCGCGACCGGGATCTCGGAGAGGAAGGACTGCATCATCCACACCGCGATCGGAAGGTTCATCGAGGTGTAGAGGATGACGAGCAGCCAGATGTTGTCGAGCATCCCGGCGTTCTTCGCGAACAGGTAGATCGGCAGCAGGCCGGCCACCACGGGCAGCATCTTGGTGGAGAGGAAGAAGAACAGGACGTCCGTCCACTTCTTCACCGGGCGGATGGACAGGGCGTACGCGGCGGGCAGGGCCAGCACGAGGACCAGGAGCGTCGAGGTCACGGACGCGACCGTCGAGTTGATCAGGGCGGGCCAGGGGCTGGCGCCGCCGTCCGCGCCGAAGAACTCGCGGTAGCCGTCCAGGGTGAGGGCGGCGCCCCACGAGGGCGGGTTGGTGGCCGCGTCCGTCTCGGAGTGGAAGGACGTCAGCGCCATCCAGGCGATGGGCAGGAAGAACACGATGCCGGCCAGCCAGGCGACCAGGCCGAGACCCGCTCCGCCGCGGAACCGGCCGCGGGTGTTCACGGTGGTGCTGCTCATGCGCGGGACACCTCCTCGCGGAACAGGGACGAGACCACGCGCAGGGCGAAGGTCGCGATGACGATGGAGCCGATGACGACCAGGACGCCGGCCGCCGAGGCGAGACCGTTCTCGTGCGCCTGGTAGAAGGTCTGGTACACGGTGTAGGGCAGATTGGCGGTGCCGAGACCGCCGGAGGTGAGGGTGAACACCGCGTCGAAGTTCTGCACGATGTAGATCGAGCCGAGCAGGGCGCCCAGTTCGAGGTAGCGGCGCAGGTGCGGCAGCGTGATGTGCACGAAGATCTGCCAGTCGCTCGCGCCGTCTACGCGGGCCGCCTCCAGTTGCTGCTGGTCCCGGCTCTGCAGCCCGGCCAGCAGGATGAGCATCATGAACGGCGTCCACTGCCACACCAGCGACGCCTGCACGGCGAGCAGCGGGGTGCCGGAGATCCAGTCGGGCTGAGGGCCGCCGACGTAGTGCAGCAGGCCGTTGAGCAGGCCGTACTCCGGGTTGTAGAGGACGTGCTTCCAGAGCAGGGCGGCGGCGACCGGCACCACCAGGAACGGCGCGATGAGCAGGGTGCGCACGACGGCCCGCCCCCGGAACCTCCGGTCCAGCAGCAGCGCGAGCAGCAGCCCGATCACCAGGCTGGCCAGGACCACGCCCACGGTGAGCAGGACGGTCGTCCAGACCGACTTGCGCAGCGCCGGGTCGGTCAGCACCTCCTGGTAGTTGGCGAACCCGGCGAAGTGACGGGCGTCCGGGTAGAGGGAGTTCCAGTCGAAGAACGAGATCACCAGGGTCGCCACGAACGGCAGCTGGGTGACCACGATCATGAAGATCAGGGCGGGCAGCAGCGGGGCGCGGGTGGCCCAGGCGCGCAGCCGGGCGGAGGGCCGGTGCGGTGCGGCGGACGTCTGTGGTGCGGCCGCGGGGGCCGTGGTCGTGGCGGTCATCGTCCCTCGTACTCCTCGGCGATCTCTTCTGCGAGCTGCTGGGACTTCCTCAGGGCCTCCTCGACGGACTGGCGTCCGGCGATGGCCGCGCTGATCTCCTGGGAGACCTTGGTGCCGAGATCGGTGAACTCCGGGATGCCGACGAACTGGATGCCGGGCGCCGGACGGGGCTGGACGCCGGGGTCGTCGGGGCGGGCCTGCTCGATGGCCCGCTTGGTCATCTCCTGGAAGGCGGAGGCCTCCGCCCGGTAGTCGGGGTTGGCGTAGGTGGAGGCGCGCTTGCCGGCGGGGATGTTGGACCAGCCGACCTGCTCACCGGCCAGCTGCTCGTACTCCTTGCTGGACGCCCAGGAGACGAACTTCCAGGCGTTGTCCGGGTTGCGGGAGGCGTTCTGGATGCCCCACGCCCAGGTGTAGAGCCACCCCGACGACTCCGTCCTCTCCACCGGCGCCGGCGCGTAGCCGATCTTCCCGGCGACCGGGGAGCCGTCGGCCTCCAGGGAGCCGGCCGCGGACGTGGCGTCGTACCACATGGCGACCTTGCCCTGCGTGAGGTTGTTCAGGCACTCGGCGAATCCGGCCTGGGGCGCGCCCGACTCGCCGTGCTCACGCACCAGGTCCACGTAGAAGTTGACGGCCTCCTTCCACTCGGGGGAGTCGAGACGCGCCTTCCAGTCCTTGTCGAACCAGGTGCCGCCGAAGGTGTTGACCACGGTGGTGAGCGGCGCCATGACCTCGCCCCAGCCGGGCAGCCCGCGCAGGCAGATGCCCTTCATGCCGGGCCGGGCGCCGTCCGCCTTCGCCGCGAGGTCGGCCACCTGCTGCCAGGTGGGCCGCTCGGGCATCGTCAGGCCCTTCTCCGCGAAGATGTCCTTGCGGTACATCAGGAACGACGACTCGCCGTAGAACGGCTGGCCGTACAGCTTGCCGTCCTCGCCGGTGAGGGACTGCCGCATCGGCTCGAGGATGTCCTGCTGGTCGTACGCCCTGTCCTCGGCGACGTAGGCGTCCATCTCCTTCAGCCAGCCGTTCCTGGCGTAGATGGGTATCTCGTAGTTGGACAGGGTGGCCACGTCGTACTGGCCGGCCTGGTTGGCGAAGTCCTGGCTGATCTTGTCGCGGACGTCGTTCTCCGGCAGCACGGTGAAGTTCACCTTGATGCCGGTCTCCTTGGTGAAGTGTGCGGCGGTCAGCTTCTGCAACTCGACCATCTGCGAGTTGTTCACCATCAGGACGTTGATGGCGTCGCCGCCGGATCCGGCCCCGCCCGCTCCGACCCAGCAGCCGGAGAGCAGCGGGGCGATCAGCGTCCCTGCGGCGGCCGTGGCGAGTACGCCTCGTGGCCTCCGTCGGCTCTGGGTTCGCATGGATCGCTCCTGGACATATAGGGAGACATCGGGCGTCACCTGGCATGGCTCGGCCCCGTGGGGACGTGGAAACGGTGTGCGGTCGGTGCGGTTCGGTGCGTGGGGCGTCGTGTCAGACCCGGACGACCTGCGGCCCGAGCAGGGAGTAGCGGTGGGCCTCGGAGGCCGGGAGCAGGGTGCTCGTCACGATCGCCTCCAGCGCGCCGACCTCGGCGAACCGGCAGAAGCTGACCGCTCCGAACTTGGTGTGGACGCCCGCGAACACCACACGGCGGGCAGCCCGCACCGCCTGCGCCTTGACCTCGCTGACCGCCGGGTCGGGCGTGGTCAGGCCGTGTTCGCGGGAGATCCCGTTGGCGCCGATGAACGCCAGGTCGATGACGAAGCCGGAGAGCATCTTCGTCGTCCAGTGGTCCACGGTGGCGAGCGTCCCGGAGCGGACGCGGCCGCCGAGCAGCAGGACGGACGCGTTGCCGTTCTGCGCGAGGGCGCCCGCGACCGGCAGGGAGGCGGTGACCACGGTGAGCGGCCGGTCGGCGGGCAGGGCCTCGGCGATGAGCTGCGGGGTGAAGCCCTCGTCGACGAAGACCGTCTCGGCGTCCCCGAGCAGCTCCGCCGCGGCGGCCGCGACCCTGCGCTTCTCGGGGACGTGGCTGGTGGCACGGAAGGCGAGCGTCGTCTCGAAGCCGGCGCTCTCCACGGGGTAGGCGCCGCCGTGGGTACGGCGGACCAGGCCGTGGTCCTCCAGGGCGCGGAGGTCACGGCGGACGGTCTCCTTGGCCACGCCGAGTTCGGCGGCGAGCGCGGTCACGTCGACCGAGCCGGTGGCTCGGGCCACCCGCACGATCTCACGTTGACGCTCCTCGGCCGTTCTGATGGCCATGGCCGGACCCCTGCTTTCTGCGCTGCCGCTGTGGTGCCTGGTGCTGCTCGGTTGCCCGTTCGGGCCTCTGGGGGAAGTTGTACAGCGGGGGCGGGGTGCTGACCAGGTCTGTTGCCGGTTCGTTGGTGCCCGGTTGTGCCCGGTTGGGCGGGCGGGTGCCCGGCTCGGACCTGGGTGGGGGGTGAGAGCGGGCAGGGACGGCGCCCGTTTGTGGGCGCGGGTGCGCCCGTTTTCCGCCCGCGCGCGTGCGCGGGCGTGTGTTTCACGCCTGCGCGAGCGGGGGCGCGGGGCGCGTTGGAACGCGGGGCGTCCTGCGAGGGTGCCGCCCGCGCCCACCCGTGCCGCCCTGGCGGCACGACTGCCCGCAGGCTGAGGGGGGCGGCCCTTGCCGGGCTGGGGCGTGGGGCGGGAGGGGCGGGCCGCGGAGGTGCTGCCTGTGCCTACCTGTGCCGCCCTGGCGGCACGATTGCCCGCAGGGTGCGGTGGTGTCCCCCTTCAGGGGCGCGGGGAACTGCGCGAACGGCCCGCGACGGGCCGCCCCCGGCGGATTGCCGGTGTCGGCAGACGGGTCGCCGTCAGTGCGGCCAGATCGGAGGGTTCGTCACGAAGTGGCCGCCCAGGCACGCGTGGGCCGGATCCGCCGGATCCAGCTCCCCCTGTTCCGCGACCAGCTTCTCCGCGAAGACCTCCGAGTCGTCCTGAGGGTCGTACCCCAACGCCCGCGCGGACCGGAGGTCCCACCACAGCCGCGTGTTCGCGGAGGAGCCGTACACCACCGTGTGCCCCACCCCCTCCGCCGTCAGCGCCGCATGGAACAGCCGCGCCCCGTCCGCCGGACTCATCCACACCGACAGCATCCGCACACTCGTCGGCTCCGGGAAGCAGGACCCGATCCGCACGGACACCGTCTCCATCCCGTGCTTGTCCCAGTACAGCTGCGCCAGATCCTCGCCGAAGCACTTGGACAGCCCGTAGAAGGTGTCCGGCCGGCGCGGGGTGTCGACGGGGATCAGCGGGTCGTCGCCCTGCGGCCGGGGGGTGTAGCCGACGGCGTGGTTGGAGGACGCGAACACGATCCGGCGCACCCCTTCCTCACGCGCGGCCTCGTACAGGTTGTACGTCCCCTCGATGTTCGCCCTGAGGATCTTGTCGAAGGACGCCTCCAGCGAGATCCCCGCCAGGTGCACGACCGCGTCGACCCCGCGCACCGCCTCCCGCACGGCGTCCCGGTCGCCCAGGTCGCCGACGACCGCGTCGGGCTCCCCGTCGATCGGCCGCATGTCGAACAGCCGCAGTTCGTACCCGTACCGCGGAAGCAGCTCCCGCATCAGCGTGCCGAGGCCGCCGGCGGCGCCGGTGAGCAGGACGGTGCGGGGAGCGGGCATCTGCGGGTCTCCTTGCGGCGCCGGCCGGAACAGATGGAGCGAACGTGCAGGTGGACGCACGGTGTTCATGTGCGTGGACACGCTAAAGAGCCTGGGCGCCGCCCGTCAAGTATCCCCACCCCGCCCCTCCCGTGTCAGCCGCGCACGACGATCCGCTTGACCCGCCTCCCCGCCCCGCCGTAGCGTGATGGTGTTCAGAAATATGGACGGCAATCAAGAATGTGGACCAGACCAGGGAGAGCTTGTGACGTCAGCCCCTCTCGCCGCGCGACTCAGTATCCCCAGCGGGCCGCTGTTCTTCCCGGTCACCGCCTACGGACCCGACGGCGCCGTCGACCCTGACACGTACCGGCTCCATGTGCGGCGCGGAGTCGAGGCCGGGGCCGCCGCCGTCTTCGCCTGCTGCGGCACGGGCGAGTTCCACGCGCTGACACCCGAGGAGTTCCAGACCTGCGTGCGCGCGGCGGTGGAGGCCACCGAGGGGCGCGTCCCGGTGGTCGCCGGCGCCGGCTACGGCACCGCCCTCGCCGTCCGCTACGCCCGCCTCGCCGAGGACGCCGGCGCCGACGGGCTGCTCGCCATGCCGCCGTACCTGGTCAAGGCCGGGCAGGAGGGGCTGGTGCGGCACTACCGGGAGCTGGCCGCCGCGACCCCCCTGCCCGTGATCGTCTACCAGCGGGACAACGCCGTCTTCACCCCCGCCACCGTCGTCGAACTCGCCCGCGCCGAAGGAATCGTGGGCCTCAAGGACGGCTGCGGCGACCTCGACCTGATGCAGCGCACGGTCAGCGCCGTGCGCGCGGCCGGCGTCGAGGACTTCCTGTACTTCAACGGGCTGCCCACCGCCGAGCTGACCCAGCCCGCCTACCGCGGTCTCGGCGTCACCCTGTACTCCTCGGCGGTGTTCTGCTTCGCGCCGGAGATCGCCCTCGCCTGCCACACCGCCCTGCGCACCGGCGACGAGGCCGGCGTGCGCCGTCTCGTCGACGGCTTCTACCGGCCGTTCGCCGAACTGCGCGACCGGGGCCAGGGATACGCCGTCTCGCTGGTCAAGGCGGGGGTGCGGCTGCGCGGGCTGGACGTGGGGGAGGTCCGTCCCCCGCTGCACGAGCCGGCCGGGGATCATCTCGAGCAGCTCGCTCGGCTGATCGAGCGGGGACAGGCGCTGCTCGAGGAGGGCATGTGAAGGCGTCGGCGTTCGTCTACCCCTGGGACGTCAACGGGGACCCCGGGGCGCCCGCGCGGCTCGCGGAGCTGGGCGCCGCGCAGGTGACCCTCGCCTCGGCCTACCACTCCACCCGCGCGCTGACCCCCCGTCACCCACGGACCCGCGTGGTCACCGCCGAGTACGCGGCCGTGCTGTACCCGCCCGAGGGGTCCCGCTGGGCCGGCCGCGCACTGCGCCCCCACCCGGCCGGCCACTGGGCGCCGGGGGACGCCTTCGGCGAGGCCGCCGCCGCGCTCACGGACGCCGGTCTGGAGGTGCACACCTGGGTGGTGCTCGCCCACAACTCCCGGCTCGGCGCGGAACACCCGGACACCTCCGTGGTGAACGCCTACGGCGACCGCTACCCCTGGGCGCCCTGCGTCGCGCAGCCGGACACCCGCGCGTACCTCACCGACCTCGCCGCCGAGGCGGCCGTGCGGCCCGGGGCGCGCGGCACCGAACTGGAGTCGCTCGGCTGGTACGGCCTGGCCCATCTGCACGCCCACGACAAGACCGCCGGGGTCCCGCTCGGGGACGCCGGGCAGTACCTGATGTCCCTGTGCTTCTGCCCCGCCTGCCGGGACGGCTACGGGACCGAAGGGCTGGACCCGGACGACCTCGCCGCCGCCGTACGGGACGCCCTTGATCCGGTGTGGCGGGGGGAGGCGCCGTCCGGGGGCGGCTGGACGGGCGTCGAGAAGCTGCTCGGCGACACCCGGGCGAACGCCACGCGCGCGTGGCGCGACCGCACCGCCCGCACCCTCCAGGAGGGGGCCGTCGCCGCCGTACGCCGGGCCGCGCCCGACGGCTTCCAGGTGCTGCTGCACGCCGACCCGGTGTCCTACCACTGCGGCGCCAACGCCGGCGTCGACCCCGCGCACATCCTTTCCGTCGCCGACGGCGTGGTCGTCCCCTGCACCGGCGACCCCGGCCTGATCACCCCGTTCGCCCGCGAGGGCCGGGAGGGCGCCGTGCTCGCCGCCAACTTCACCGTCGTCTCCGGCATGGGCGGCAGCCCCGGCACCCTCGCGGCCGCCGCGGAGGGGGCGCGCCGGCTGGGCGCGACCGAGCTGCGGCTCTATCACGCGGGACTGGCGTCGGACGCGGACCTCGCCGCCGTACGGTCGGCGCTGGCCGCCCTCTGACCGAGCAGCACCGCCGCCGTCACCGCCAGCACCATCCCGAGTCCGGCCAACTGTGCGCGGTGGTCCAGGACTTCGACCAGTGCCGCGCCCGCCGCGAGACCGGCCACGTTCGGGGTGAACACCAGGGTGTTGGCGGTGGCGGTGACCCGGCCCAGCAGCGGGCCGGGCGTGCGCTGCTGCACACCCGTGAGCACGGCGATCAGCGCGGCGGGCAGCCCCAGGCCGATCGCCGCGGCGCACGCCCACGCCACCGGGTCGTACGGCACCGCGCGCAGCGCCACCGCGACGGCCAGAAGGCCGATGCCGTACGCGGCGAACCGTCGTGCGCCCAGCCGCCGCAGGCCCGGGCCCGACAGCAGCCCCACCGTCACGGACCCCGCGCCCTGCACGGCGTACAGCACACCGGCGTACGCGGGGGAGTGGCCCAGATCCTCGACCACCGCGTACGTCAGCGCCCCGCTCACGCCCGCGCACAGCATGGTCACCCCGCCCGCCAGGACCAGCGGACGCAGCACCGGGTCCCGCCACAGGTGCCGGACGCCCTCGGCGGTGGCGCTCCGGCCGCTCTCCCGCGTCCGGGCCGGCCGCTCCTCCCGCACCCGCAGCGACACGTACACCAGCGCCGCCGCCAGGAAGCTCGCCGCGTCCAGGACGGCGACGCCGGACCCGCCGTACGCCGTGTAGAGGCCCGCGCCCGCCAGCGGGGCGAGCAGCTTCATGCCCTCGTTGGCCGTCATCCGCAGCCCGTTGAAGTCCCCCAGAAGGGAACGGTCCACGGCGCCCGCGACCAGCGCCGACTCCGCCGCGTCGTGCACGGTGCCGGCCGCGCCGTACACGAACAGCACCGCGTAGAGCAGCCACAGCTCTCCCGGCGCGTCCACCGCGCACAGCGTGAGCAGCAGCGCCGCCATGAACAGGCTCAGCGCGACCAGCAGCGGCCGGCGGCGGTGCCGGTCGGCGAGCGTGCCGAGGACCGGGCCCGCCAGCGTGGGCGCCCACATCGCCAGCAGACACAGCGCCGCCAGCCCGTCCGAGCCGGTGAGGTCCTTGACCCACACCCCCGACGCCAGCCACAGAGCGGAGGTGCCGAACCCGGAGACCACCACCGCCGTCAGACACCGGCCCGCCGTGCGGTCGCGCAGCACGCGGACCGCCGTCCATCTCGTCGTCATGCCTGGTCATCGTGGTCCTAAGGCGGCGGTGACGGCATCGGGCGAATGCCCTAGGGAGCGAGCGGGGGGCGGGCGCGGGACCCGCCCGCCGATGAGTTCCGCGGCCGTGACCGGTCACCCCTTCGTACGCCACCGCATCCCGGGAGCAGCCATGACCGACACTCCGCTCGACCTCGGACCGCAGACCAGGATCGTCGCCCGCCTCGCCGAAGGGGTGACCGACGCGCAGCTGGCGGACGGTACGCCCTGCCCGCGGTACGCCGTGCGCCATCTCCTGGGCCACCTCCTCGGACTGGCCGTCGCCTTCCGCGACGCGGGCCGCAAGGACCTCGGGACCACCACGGACACCGATCCGCAGGACGCCCTGCCGGACGTCGGACCCGCCTGGCGCGCCGAACTGCCCAAGGCGCTCGACGAACTCGCCGAGGCCTGGCGGGATCCGGCGGCCTGGACCGGCATGACGCGCGCCGGAGGCATCGACATGCCGGGCGAGGTCACCGCCGCCGTCGCCGTCGACGAACTGGTGGTCCACGGCTGGGACCTGGCCCGCGCGACCGGGCAGCCGTACACGCCCGACCCCGCCGCGCTGGAGCGCGCGCACGCCTTCCTGCTGGCCGCCGCCGAGGAGGACGACCGGGGCGGGGGCATCTTCGGACCCGTCGTCGCCGTCCCGGCCGACGCCCCGCTGCTGGACCGGACGATCGGCCTCAGCGGCCGCGACCCGGGCTGGACCAGGCACGCGTGAGAAGGCGGCCCGGACCGCGCGGAGGGGGAGCGTGGCCCGGGCCCGTCATGGAGAGCCCCGCGTACCCGGTGAGGACGGCGACGCGGGGCTTCGCGCGTTTCGCCGCGCGACACCGAACGCCGTTACCGGCCGCGCGGCGAGAAGCACCTTCACCTTCCTTTGTCAGAAGCATTGACGAAACACCCGGCCGCTCCTACGGTCATCCGCGTCGTACTTCGTACGTCATATATGAGACGCGATACGCGAGATCCGATACGCGATCCGACGCGAGATCCGAGAGGCGCGCATGACCTCTGTGCCCACGCCGATCCCCTCCCGCACGCAGTACGTGCTGGAGGAGATCAAACGCCGCATCCTCACCGGCCGGCTCACCCCCGGCCAGGCCCTGGTCGAGACCGACCTCGCCGCGCAGTTCGGGGTGTCCAAGACCCCGGTGCGGGAGGCGCTCAAGACCCTGGCCGGCACCGGACTGGTGGTCATGAGCCAGTACAAGGGCGTCACGGTGCGCATGGTCGACGCGGACATGGCGCGCGAGGTGTACGACGTGCGGCTGCTGCTCGAACCGGAGGCGCTGAAGCGCGCCGTGCGCCGCGGCGCCTCCCTCGACGACGCCCGCGAGGCGCTCACCCGCGCCGACGAGGCCACCGACACCGCCGAACGCTCCCTCGCCAACCGCGAGTTCCACCGCGCCCTCTACCTGCCCTGCGGCAACCCGCTGCTCGGCCGGATGCTCGACGAGGTCCGCGACCAGGCCGCCCTGGTCTCCGCTGTCGCCTGGGCCGCCGACCCCTCCTGGGAGCGCGAGGCGGACGAGCACCGCGTGATTCTCGACCTGGCCCTCGCCGGGGACGCGGACGGCGCCGCCCGCGCCCTGCACGCGCACATCGCGTCCTTCGTGCGACGCGCCTTCCCCGAGGCGCAGTTCGAGGCGGAGTTCGCGGCGGCGGAGGAATCCCGGAAGGACGGTCAGGCATGACGGCGACGTCTCCCACCCAGGCGCACGCGCCCCGGGGGGCCGGGGCCCCGTCGTTCGAGGCGCAGCGCGCCGCCCTGGCCGACGTGGTGGCGATCCCCGTCACCCCGTTCGCCGAGGACGGCTCCGTCGACCCGGACACCTACCGGGCGCTGCTGCGCCGCCTCCTCGACGGCGGCATCACCACCCTCACGCCCAACGGCAACACCGGCGAGTTCTACGCCCTCACCCCCTCCGAGCGGCGCCTCGTCACCGAGCTGACCGTCGAGGAGGCCGGCGGCCGCGCCGCGATCCTCGTCGGCGTCGGCCACGACGTGCCCACCGCCGTCGCCTCCGCGCGGCACGCCCGCGAGCTCGGCGCGCAGATGGTGATGGTGCACCAGCCCGTCCACCCGTACGTCTCGCAGAGCGGCTGGGTCGACTACCACCGGGCCATCGCCGAGGCGGTGCCCGAGCTGGGGGTCGTCCCCTACCTCCGCAACGCGCAGCTCACCGGCGCCCGGCTCGCCGAACTCGCCGACGCCTGCCCCAACGTGATCGGCGTGAAGTACGCGGTGCCGGACGCCGCCCGGTTCGCCGCGTTCGCGCGGGACGCGGGCCTGGAACGCTTCGTGTGGGTGGCGGGCCTCGCCGAGCCGTACGCCCCCTCCTACTTCTCCGCCGGGGCGACCGGCTTCACCTCGGGCCTGGTCAACGTCGCCCCGTCGGTGTCGCTGGCCATGCTGGAGGCGCTGCGCTCCGGCGACTACCCGACCGCCATGAAGGTGTGGGAGCAGATCCGCCGCTTCGAGGAACTGCGCGCCGCCAACGGCTCAGCCAACAACGTCACCGTCGTCAAGGAGGCCCTCGCCTCCCTCGGGCTGTGCCGCCGTGAGGTCCGCCCGCCCAGCAGGCCGCTGCCCGAGGGCGAGCGCGCCGAGGTCGCCGCCATCGCCGCCGGATGGTCGATATGAAGTCACCCGAAGAGCTCCGCAGCCACCAGTGGTACGGCACGGACGGACTGCGCTCCTTCAGCCACCGCGCCCGGACTCGCCAGCTCGGCTACCTGCCCGAGGAGCACCTGGGCAAGCCGGTCGTCGCGATCCTCAACACCTGGTCCGACATCAACCCCTGCCACGTCCACCTGCGCGACCGCGCGCAGGCCGTGAAGCGGGGCGTGTGGCAGGCGGGCGGCTTCCCGCTGGAGTTCCCGGTCTCCACCCTCAGCGAGACCTTCCAGAAGCCGACCCCCATGCTCTACCGCAACCTCCTCGCCCTGGAGACCGAGGAGCTGCTGCGCTCGTACCCGGTCGACGGGGCCGTGCTGATGGGCGGCTGCGACAAGTCCACGCCCGCCCTGCTGATGGGCGCCGCGAGCGCCGGACTGCCCGCCGTGTTCGTGCCCGCCGGGCCGATGCTGCCCGGGCACTGGCGCGGCGAGACCCTCGGCTCCGGCACCGACATGTGGAAGTACTGGGACGACAAGCGGGCCGGCGTCATCGGCGACTGCGAGATGCAGGAGCTGGAGAGCGGCCTGGCCCGCTCGCCCGGCCACTGCATGACCATGGGCACCGCGTCCACGCTGACCGCCGCCGCCGAGGCGCTCGGCGTCACCGTGCCCGGCGCGTCCAGCATCCCGGCCGTCGACTCCGGGCACGACCGGATGGCCGCGAAGGCCGGCATGACGATCGTCGACCTCGTCCACAAGGACCGCAGGATCGGCGACATCCTCACCGCGGAGGCCTTCGAGGACGCGGTCACGACCGTCCTCGGACTCGGCGGCTCCACCAACGCCGTCATCCACCTGATCGCGATGGCCGGACGCGCGGGGGTGAAGCTCACCCTCGACGACTTCGACCGCGTCGCCCGCACGGTCCCCGTGCTCGCCGACGTACGGCCCGGCGGACGGACGTACCTGATGGAGGACTTCCACTTCGCGGGCGGGCTTCCCGGGTTCCTCTCCCGCATCCCGGACCTGCTGCACCTGGACCGTCCCACCGTCTGCCACGACACCCTGCGCGACCAGCTCGCCGGCGCACGGGTGCACAACGACGACGTGATCCGCACCCGCGACAACCCGGTCGCGGCCGAGGGCGGGGTGGCCGTGCTGCGCGGCAACCTCTGCCCCGACGGCGCCGTCATCAAGCACATCGCCGCCGAGCCGCACCTGCTCAAGCACACCGGGCCCGCCGTCGTCTTCGACGACTACAAGGAGATGCAGCGGACCATCAACGACCCGGCGCTGGGCATCACCGCGGACAGCGTGCTGGTGCTGCGCAACGCGGGCCCCAAGGGCGGCCCGGGCATGCCCGAGTACGGCATGCTGCCGCTGCCCGACCACCTGCTCAAGCAGGGCGTGCGCGACATGGTCCGGATCTCCGACGCCCGCATGAGCGGCACGAGTTACGGCGCCTGTGTGCTGCACGTCGCCCCCGAGTCGTACGTCGGCGGACCGCTCGCGCTGGTGCGCACCGGCGACCCCATCACCCTCGACGTCGAGAACCGCACCCTCACCCTCGACGTGGACGACGAGGAACTGCGCCGCCGCCGCGCGGCATGGACGCCGCCGCCCGCGCGCTACGAGCGCGGCTACGGCGCGCTCTACAGCGACCAGATCACCCAGGCCGACACCGGCTGCGACTTCGAGTTCCTCGCCCGGCCGGGCACCGTCCAGGACCCGTACGCGGGCTGACCCGCCCGCCCGGGCGGAACCGGCCCCCGCACACCCGTGCAGAAAGCGCTTCCTATCCGTCCCGTGCACCACGCCCGCACCGCCCAGGCACCCCGCACAGCACGACGTACCGAGAAACGGAGAACAGTCATGGCCCAAGCCGCAGCCGTGGCGAAACCGCCCGCGCCACCGAGGCGGCGCCGTGCCTCCGCCACACCCCGCCGACTGCCCTACCTGCTGATCGCGCCGGCCGCCCTGCTCATGCTGGGGTTCATCGCCTACCCGGTGCTCAGCGTCTTCTGGTACAGCCTGCGGGACTACAACCCCACCAAGCCCTGGCGGAACGGCTTCGCGGGACTCGACAACTTCACCCGCATCTTCACCGAGGACCCCTTGTTCCGGGACACCCTCGTCTTCAGCGCCAAGTGGGTGTTCGTCGAGGTCGGCCTGCAGCTGATGTTCGGCCTCGCCCTCGCCCTCATCGTCAACCAGACCTTCGTCGGCCGGGCGCTGGGCCGCGCGCTGGTCTTCTCCCCGTGGGCCGTCTCCGGCGTGCTCACCTCCGCGATCTGGGTGCTGCTCTACAACTCCCAGACGGGCATCACGCGTTACCTCGCGGACATGGGCATCGGCGAGTACGGCGTGAGCTGGCTGTCGGACACCTCCACCGTGTTCCCCGCCGCGGTCGTCGCCGACCTGTGGCGCGGGGTGCCCTTCTTCGCGATCCTCATCCTCGCCGACCTCCAGTCCGTCTCCAAGGACCTGTACGAGGCCGCCGAGGTGGACGGCGCCGGCCGCCTCAAGCAGTTCTGGCACATCACCCTGCCGCACCTGAAGGACGCCATCATCCTCTCCACGCTGCTGCGCGCCGTGTGGGAGTTCAACAACGTCGACCTGCTCTACACGCTGACCGGCGGCGGCCCCGCCGGCTCGACCACCACGCTGCCGCTGTACATCGCCAACACCTCCGTCGACGCCCACGACTTCGGCTACGCGTCGGCCCTGACCACGGTGGCGTTCGTGATCCTGCTCTTCTGCTCGATGGTCTACCTGCGGCTGAGCAAGTTCGGAGGCGAGAAGTGATCACCAAGGAGGCCGCCCCGGCCGCCCCCGCCCCCGCCCCGGCCGTCCCCGAGCCGCCGCGCCCCGCGAAGCGGCGCCGGGCCTGGGACGAGGCGCCCCGCTGGCAGATCTACCTGCCGCTCGGCATCTACCTCGTCTTCACCCTCGTCCCCTTCTACTGGATCCTGCTGTTCGCGCTGCGCCCGGCCGGCTCCACCTCGCTCGTGCCCTGGCCGATGACCACCGCCCACTTCGAGAAGGTGTGGACGGACCGAGGCTTCGGCACCTTCTTCCAGAACAGCGTCCTCGTCGGCGTCGCCACCCTGTTCATGACCACCCTGGTCGCCCTGGCCGGCGGCTACGCGCTCGCCCGGTTCGACTTCCGGATCAAGCGCGGCTTCATGCTGGCGCTGCTCTGCTCGCAGTTCGTGCCCGGCGCGCTGCTGCTGGTGCCGCTGTTCGAGATCTTCGCCGAGCTGCGGATGATCAATTCCCTGGGCAGCGTCATCATCGCCGAGACGGTGTTCCAGCTGCCGCTGTCGATGATCCTGCTGAGCAACTTCATCAAGAACGTGCCCTACTCGCTGGAGGAGGCCGCCTGGGTCGACGGCTGCAACCGGTTCCGGGCGTTCCGGGTGGTCGTCCTGCCGCTGCTGCGGCCCGGTCTGATCGCCGTCGGCTCCTTCGCCTTCGTGCACTCCTGGAACCACTTCCTGTTCGCCCTGATGTTCCTCAACAACCAGGAGAAGCAGACGATCCCGGTCGGCCTCAACACGCTGATGAGCGCGGACAGCGTCGACCTCGGCGCGCTCGCCGCGGGCGGCATCATCGCGGCCGTCCCCGTCGTGATCGTGTTCGCCTTCATCCAGAAATGGCTGATCACCGGCTTCAGCGCGGGGGCGGTGAAGGGATGACCGCCTCGTCCGCCGCCCCCGGCGCCCCGCTCCCCGTCGTCCTGGCCGGCGCCCGCGGTCACGGCCGCTGGCACGTGGAGAACATCCGCCGTCTCCAGGCGCAGGGCCTGGTCCGGCTCGTGGGCGTCTGCGAGCTCACCCCGCTCACCGAGGACGAGTTCGGCGGTGAGCTGCCCGAACAGTCCGACGACTTCGGGGCGCTCCTCGACTCCACCGGCGCCCGCGCCGCGGTGGTCTGCACGCCCATCCCCACCCACACCGCCCTCGCGCTCACCGCCGCGGAACGGGGCGCGCACCTGCTGCTCGAGAAGCCTCCGGCCCCGTCGTACGCCGAGTTCCGGCGGATGGCGGACGGGGTCGCCGCGGCCGGGGTGGCCTGCCAGATCGGCTTCCAGTCGCTCGGCTCGCACGCCGTGCCCGCGATCCGTGACCTGATCGCCGAGGGCGCCGTCGGGCGGGTGACGGGGATCGGCGGGGCCGGCGCCTGGGTGCGCCCCGAGGCGTACTTCCGCCGCGCGCCTTGGGCGGGCCGCCGACGCCTCGACGGCGTCGACGTGGTCGACGGGGCGCTCACCAACCCCCTCGCGCACGCCGTCGCCACCGCCCTCGCGCTCGCCGGGAGCACCCGCGCGGAGGACGTCGCCGGCATCGAGACGGAGCTGCTGCGCGCCAACGACATCGAGTCCGACGACACCTCCTGCGTCCGCGTCACCACCGTCCAGGGAGGCCCGGTCACCGTCGCCGCCACCCTGTGCGCGGAGCGGGCCGAGGAGCCGTACGTGGTGGTGCACGGCACCAGCGGCCGGATCACCTTCTGGTACAAACAGGACCGCGTCCTGCTCCAGCGCGCGGACCACGGCCCGGAGGAACTCCGCTTCGGCCGCACCGACCTGCTGGAGAACCTCGTCGCCCACCTGAGTGACGGCAGTCCGCTGCTGGTCACCCCCGACGACACCGGCGCCTTCATGCAGGTCGTCGAGGCCGTCCGCACCGCCCCCGACCCGGCCCCCCTGCCCGACGGCGCCTGGCGCCGCGTCCCCGGCGAGGACCGCCGGGTGGTGCCCGGCGTCGACGCCCTGGTCGCGGCCGCCGCGGACCGCCTGTCCCTCTACTCCGAGCTGGGCGCCCCCTGGGCCCGGCCCGCCGGACACCACCTGCCGAAAGAGGTGAGCACCCGATGACCGGCAACGACTCCGTGGTGCTGCGCGTCGCCGGACGGCCCGTCGGCCGGTACGTCACCCGGCCGGAACTGCCGCCCCGGCTCTCCCCGCGGCCCTACCTCCACCCCGTCACCACCCTGGCCGGCACGGCGGTCACCGAGCTGAGCCCCGCCGACCACGCACACCACCTCGGCGTCGGTGTCGCCGTTCCCGACGTCGAGGGGTTCAACTTCTGGGGCGGACGCACCTACGTCCAGGGCCGCGGCCCCACCGAGCTGGACAACCACGGCGCCCAGCGGCACACCGCCTACCACCGGCGCGAGGCCGACGGCTTCACCGAGGAGCTGCGCTGGACAGCCGCGCCCGGCGAACTGCTGCGTGAGCGGCGCACGGTCGTGGCGACCGCCCTCACCGACAGCGCGTGGGCCCTCGACCTCGCCTTCGCGCTCACCAACGTCTCCGGACGCCCGCTGTCCGTCGGCAGCCCCGCCACCAACGGGCGGCCCGGCGCCGCCTACGGGGGCTTCTTCTGGCGGGCCCGCAAGGAGGACACCGCGCCCGACGTGTTCACCGCGGCGGCCGACGGCACGGACGCGGCGCACGGGCGGACCGCCGACTGGGTCGCCCTGGCCGGTTCCGCCTGGACCCTCGTCTTCGCCGCGGCCACGGAGACGACCCGCCGCGACCCCTGGTTCGTGCGCACCGAGGAGTACCCGGGCGTCGGCTCCTCCCTCGCGCACGACGCGCGGCTGCCCGTCCCGCCCGGGGAGACGGTGGAACGCCGGGTCGTCACCGTCGTCGCCGACGGCCGGCTCGGCCGCGAGGAGGCCGCCGCCCTGATCACGAAGGCGGTGACCGCATGAGCGCCGCCCCCGACGACCCCGTCTACCGCAACCCGGTTCTCGACGCCGACTGGTCCGACCCCGACGTGATCCGCGTCGGCGACGACTTCTACCTCACCGCGTCCAGCTTCGGCCGCGTCCCGGGACTGCCCCTGCTGCACTCCCGCGACCTGGTCAACTGGACCCTCGTCGGCCACGCCCTGCAACGGCTGGAACCCGAGGGCGAGTTCGCCGTACCCCGGCACGACTGCGGGGTGTGGGCGCCGTCCCTGCGCCACCACGACGGCCGCTTCTGGATCTTCTGGGGCGACCCCGACCAGGGCGTCTTCCAGATCAACGCCCCGGAGATCCGCGGCCCGTGGACCCGCCCGCACCTGGTCAAGGCCGGCAAGGGACTGATCGACCCCTGCCCGCTCTGGGACGACGAGACCGGCGAGGCGTACCTCGTGCACGCCTGGGCCAAGTCCCGCTCCGGCGTCAAGAACCGCCTCACCGGCCACCGGATGCACCCGCACGGCACCGAACTCCTCGACGAGGGCAAGGTGATCGTCGACGGCGACCGCCTCCCCGGCTGGTTCACCCTCGAAGGGCCCAAGCTGTACCGGCACGACGGCTGGTTCTGGATCCTCGCCCCCGCCGGGGGAGTGGAGACCGGCTGGCAGGGCGCCTTCCGCTCCCGCGCCTTCTTCGGCCCCTACGAGGAGAAGGTGGTCCTGGAGCAGAAGGACACCGACGTCAACGGCCCGCACCAGGGCGGCTGGGTGCGCACCCCGTCCGGCGAGGACTGGTTCCTGCACTTCCAGCAGCGCGGCGCCTACGGCCGGGTCGTCCACCTCCAGCCGATGCGGTGGGACGGTGGGGGAGGCTGGCCGGTGATCGGGGACGACGGCGCGCCCGTCACCGAGCACCGCCGCCCGGACCTGCCGCCGCAGAAGCCCGCCGCGCCCGCCACCGACGACGACTTCCCCGGCGGACGCCCCGGCCGCCAGTGGCAGTGGACCGCCAACCCCCGGGACGGCTGGGCCACCCACCACTCCGCCGACGGGCTGCGCCTCACCTGCGCCCGCACCCCCGACGCCCACGACCTACGGCTGCTCCCCAACGTCCTCACCCAGCGGCTGCCCGGCACCCCGTGCACCGTCGAGGTGGACCTGCGGCTCGAGTCCGGCGAACCCGGGGCGCGCGCCGGACTCGCGGTCCTCGGCGACGCCTACAGCTGGATCGGGCTCGAGCGCGGTCCGGACGGCACCGTGCGGCTCGTGCACCGGTTCGCCGAGACGGTGGCCGAACAGGAGCGGGACGCCGCGCCCCCGCGCCCCGCCCCCGGGGGCCGGGCCCGGCTGCGCGTCGACATCGGCGCCGGCGCGCGCTGCCGCTTCTCGTACGACACGGGGGACGACACCCAAGGCGGCGCCGGGGAGGGCTTCCGCCCCTCCGGTCAGGTCTTCGCCGCGACCCCCTGGCGCTGGGTCGGTGCTCTGCTCGGCCTGGTCGCCGTGGCGCCCACCGGTCAGGGACACGCCGGTACCGCCACGTTCACGCAGTTCAGGATCCGTATCCAGGAGAAGAGAGCCGACCGATGAAGATCAGCATTCTCGGAAGAAGCACGGGCAGAGGACGTCGCGGCAGGACGTCGGCGGCCGTCGCCCTGGGAGCGGTCCTCGCGCTGACCGCCACCGCCTGCGGGGACGACGGCAGCGGCGGCGCGGGCGCCGAGGGCGACGGCAAGGGCGAGATCGTCTTCTGGGACAACAACGGCGGTGTCCGCACCGACATCTGGAAGGAGATCATCGCCGACTTCGAGAAGGCCAACCCGGACATCGACGTCCAGTACGTCGGCATAGCCTCCACCGAGTACCAGTCCAAGGTGGACACCGCCATCCAGGGCGGAAGCATGCCGGACGTGGGCGGCATCAGCGCCTCGATGCTCGCGGGCTTCGCCGCCCAGGGCGCGCTGGAGCCGCTGGACGAGCGGCTGGAGGGCTCGTCGCTGAACGGCAAGCTGAACAAGGACATGATCGAGTCGCTGCGGGCGGCCGGCGGCGGGGACGACCGGCTGTACTCCGTGCCGACCTCCGCCAACAACGGCGTCCTGTACTACCGGACCGACATGTTCGAGAAGGCGGGCCTGGAGGAGCCGACCACCTGGGACCGCTTCTTCGAGGCAGCGGAGAAGCTCACCGACAAGGGCAGCAACCGCTTCGGCTACACCATCCGCGGCGGCGCCGGCTCCATCGCCCAGGCCCTCGACGCGATGTACGGGCAGTCCGGCATCACCTCGTTCTGGGACTCCACCGGCAGGAAGACCACGGTCAACGACCCGAAGAACGTGAAGGCGCTGGAGAAGTACGCGGCCCTGTTCAAGAAGGTCACCCCCGCCGCCGACCTCAACAACGACTTCACCAAGATGGTCGCGCAGTGGGACTCCGGCGAGATCGGGATGCTGAACCATAACCTGGGCTCCTACCAGGACCATGTGAAGGCGCTGGGCGTGGGGAAGTTCCGGGGCATCCCGCAGCCGATCGGCCCCGACGGCAAGCGGGTGCAGGTCTCCAACCCGGTCGACGGCATAGGCCTGTTCAAGAGCTCCAAGAACAAGGACGCCGCCTGGAAGTTCATCGAGTTCGCCGTGTCGGCGCAGTCGAACTCGAAGTTCAACGAGTCGGCGGGGCAGGTGCCGGCGCACGCGGACGCCGCGAAGGACGCGTGGATCGCGAAGGCGGAGCCGACGAAGCTGGCCGCCGACGCGCTGAGCGACGGCTCGACGACCATCGTGCAGCTGCCGTACTACCTGCCGGACTGGAACACCATCTCCAAGGCGGACAACGAGCCCAACTTCCAGAAGGTGCTGTTGGGGGACATGACGGCGAAGGCGTTCCTGGACGGCCTGGCCGAGCAGTTGAACGAGGCTCAGGCCGAGTGGGACGAGCAGATGGGGTGATCGCCTGTTCGGCCGGGGCGGTCTGCGGTTTCGCGGCCGCGGGCCGTCCCCGGCCGGGCGCGCAGGCGCTGTCCCTGGCGCTGTGGCAGGAGCTCGGGCCCGACGTGACACAGACGTACTTCGACCGGACCGGCACCGAGCAGGACAACACGTACTTCTCCCCGACGGGCGCGACCGCCGTGGCACGGCTGGTCGCCCGGGAGCCGCTGCCCCCCGGGTGCTCGCGCCGCACGGCGTGCGGCGGCTGGACGAGGAGATCCCGCCGTCGTGGATCACCTGGCCCGAGGCCGCCGCGTAACACCCCCGACCACGAACAGGAGAGCCGCACCATGAACGTTCGCGTATGGCATGAGCATGGCAGAAGAGTCGGTGTGCTGGCCGGCTGCACCGCCCTCGTGCTGACCCTGGCCGGCACCGCCGCGCAGGCCCACACCCCCGGGCACCACGACCCCGCCCGCCGGACCCTCCCCGCGGGCGACGGCTGGGCGTCCTACGGCTCGGGCACCACCGGAGGCGCCGCCGCCGACGCCGCGCACGTGCGCACCGTGACCGACTGGGCCCAGTTCACCGCCGCCCTCGCGGAGGGCGGGGACGCCCCGAGGATCATCAAGGTGAAGGGCACCATCGACGCCGTCGCCGGCGGCTGCGACGCGTTCGCCGTCCCCGGCTACGACTTCGACGCCTACCTGGAGACGTACGCCCCCGAGACCTGGGGCCTGGAGCGGGACCTCACCGACGAGCCCGACGACAGCCCCGAGGGGCTGCGCCGCGCCTCCGCCGCCCGCCAGAACGCGGTGATCAAGGTGAACGTCCCCTCCCACACCACGATCATCGGCGTGGGACGCGACGCCGCCATCAAGGGCGCGAGCCTCCAGATCAAGGAGGTGGACAACGTCGTCGTCCGCAACCTCACCCTGGAGAGCCCCGTCGACTGCTTCCCGCAGTGGGACCCCACCGACGGCGACCGGGGCAACTGGAACAGCGAGTACGACACCGTCGTCGTGCACGGCTCGACCCATGTGTGGCTGGACCACAACACGTTCACCGACGGCGCCCACCCCGACAGCGCGGCCCCCACCCACTTCGGCATGCTCTACCAGCAGCACGACGGCGAGCTGGACATCGTCAAGGGCGCGGACTACGTCACCGCCTCCTGGAACGTCTTCACCGAGCACGACAAGACGATCCTCATCGGCAACAGCGACAGCGAGTCCACCGCCGTGGGCGACCGGGGCAAGCTGAAGGCGACCTTCCACCACAACCTGTTCACGCACCTCACCGAGCGCACCCCGCGCGTCCGGTTCGGGCAGGTCGACGTCTACAACAACCACTTCGTGGCCGGCTCCGGGTACGGCTACAGCTTCGGCGTCGGCAAGGAGTCCCAGCTCGTCGCCGAGCACAACGCGTTCACCCTGCCCGAGGGGGTCAGCCCGGCGAAGGTCCTCAAGCGCTGGAACGACTCGCCCCTCACCGCCCGGCACAACCTGGTCAACGGCAGGCCGGTCGACCTGATCGCCGTGCACAACGCGGAGATCCCCGAGGAGACCCTGCGCTCCGGCGCCGGCTGGACGCCCACCCTGCGCAAGACCGTGCACCCCGCGTGGGCGGTGCCCGCCCTGGTCCGTCTCGGCGCGGGCGCGGGCCGCCTCCGCTGACCCCGCACGCCGTCCTGGACCGCCGGTGCGGTCCGCCCCCACAGCGGACCGCACCGGCTCCCCACTCAAGTCCCCCCAAGGAGCACCCGCATGCCCTCGCACCTGTCCCGGAGGAGCGTCCTGCTGGCCGGCGCCGCGGCCGGCTCCGCCCTCGCCCTGTCCGCCGCCCCGGCCCGTGCGCACCGCCGTCCGCGCCGCCCCTTCGGCCGCTACGGCTCACCCTTCGCGCGGCTCACCTCCACCACCCTGTACGTCCACCCGCGCGGCGCCGGCGACTTCACGAGCCTGCAGGCCGCCGTCGACGCCGCCACCGGCACCGGACGCACCCTCGTCATCGCCCCCGGCGTCTACCGCGAGACCGTCTCCGTCCCCGCCGACCGCACCGGCATGACCTGGATCGGCGCCGTTGACGACCCCCGTGACGTGGTCGTCGTGTACGACAACGCCGCCGGCACCCTCAAGCCCGACGGCTCCGGCACCTACGGCACCTCCGGGTCGGCCACCACCACCCTGCGCCCCGACGGCTTCACCGCCCGCCGGATCACCTTCGCCAACGACTGGCTGCGCGCCGACCACCCCGGCGTCAGCGGCACCCAGGCCGTCGCCCTCAAGGTCATGGGTGACCGCAGCGCCTTCTTCGACTGCCGGTTCCTCGGCCACCAGGACACCCTCTACGCCGACTCGGCGTCCCTGGACACCGTGGCCCGCCAGTACTTCGCGCGCTGCCACGCCGAGGGCGACGTCGACTTCGTCTTCGGCCGGGCCACGGCGGTGTTCGAGGACTGCGACTTCCGCGCACTGGTCCGCCGCGACCTGACGTCCGCCCCGTTCGGCTTCGTGTTCGCGCCCTCCACCGCCGTCGCGAACCAGCACGGCTTCCTGGTGACCGGCAGCCGCATCAGCAGCACGGCACCGGACGGCTCCTACAAGCTGGCCCGCCCGTGGGTGCCCAGCTCCGACCCGACCGCGCGGCCCATGCTCACCGTCCGCGACACCCGCCTCGGCGCCGGCATCGACGCCGTCGCGCCGTACACGAACATGTCCAGCGGGTACCCCTGGCAGGACCAGCGGTTCGCCGAGTACCGCAACACCGGTCCCGGCGCGGTGATCACTGTCCCCGCGAACCGTCCGCAGCTCACCCCGGCCCAGGCCGCCGCGCACACCCGCCAGGCATGGTTCGGCGACTGGCGGCCCCGGGCATGACCGCCCTGCCCGGACCGCCCGGCCTGCTCGACGCGCTCAAGGACGACCTGACGTTCCCGCTCGCCTGGGGGACCTCGCCCGTCCGCGACCCCGCACGCTGGCGCCAAACGGCCCGGGCCGTGGTGGAGGACGCGCTCCTCGTCCCCGCCGAACCCGCCCTGCCCTACGACCCCGAGCACACGCCCGGGCCCGAAGGGGAGGGGTACGCGCGGGAGTTGGTGACGGTCACGCTCACCCGCCGTACCCGGGCCCGCGGTGTCCTGCTCACCCCGCACGGCACCGGACCCTTCCCGGCCGTCCTGCTGCTGCACGACCACGGCTCCCGCTTCGACATCGGCAAGGAGAAGTGCGTCCGCCCCTGGTACGACGACACCCGGCTCGCCTCAGCCGAGGAATGGGCCGCGCGCCACTTCGACGGCCGCTTCCCCGGCGACGAACTCGCCCGCCGCGGCCATGTCGTGCTGTGCCTCGACGCCCTCGGCTGGGGTGAACGCGGCCCGCTCGTGTACGAGGAGCAGCAGGCCCTCGCGAGCACCCTCTACCAGCTGGGCTCCTCCCTCGCCGGACTGCACGCCCGCGAGGACCAGCGCGCCGCCGCCTTCCTCGCCGGTCTCGACCGGGTGGACGCCCGCCGGGTCGCCGCCGCCGGCTGGTCGATGGGCGGCTACCGCGCCTGGCAGGCCGCCGCGCTCGGCGACCACGTCACCGCCGCCGCGAGCGTCTGCTGGATGACCGGTCTGAAGCAGATGCTGGTGCCGGGCAGCACCACACTGCGCGGCCAGTCGGCGTTCCACATGCTGCACCCCGGACTCGCCCGCCACCTCGACCTTCCCGACGTGGCGGGCATCGCGGCGCCCAAGCCGATGCTGTTCCTCCACGGCGGACGCGACCCCCACTTCCCCGCCGACGGCGTTCGGGCCGCATACGACCGGCTGCGCACCGTCTGGCGGGCCTGGGGCGCCGAGGAACGGCTGCGGCTGAGAGTCCGGCCCGAGCACGGGCACACCTTCGACTCCCCGATGCAGGACGAGACGTACGCCTGGCTGGACGCCGTGCTGCGCGCGTGACGCCCCGTACGGCGTCCGCCCGCCCGGTCAGGACGCCTCGGCGGCACCGTGTTGCGGGGCGGCGCGGCCGGTGCGACGGTGATCGGGAAGCCCTGCCGTGCCCGGCAGGCCCCGACCGGCGGCCATGGGCGAACAGTCTCTCCAGGCACGGCGGGCCCGACGGCGCGGGTGCGGTGGTGAACTCCTCGAAGCACCGGCCGTTCCCGGTACACCGTCACGGAAGAGGTCGTCTCACTGGGAGGCTCCTGTGACGCATGAACACGAACCCGGCGCCGAGGCCGAAGGCGGCCCGGAGAACGACCCGTCCCTCCCCGACGCCGCGGACTGCCCCGTCCGCGCCACGGCCGAGGAGTCCGATGCCCCGCCCTGGCCCCTCGACGACGAGGAAGCGCCGGTCGTTCGGATCCTCGTGGTGCAGATGGGCCATTGTTTCCGCACCTCGGGAGCCACCGGAACGCCAGGGGAACAGGCGTTCGTGAAAGCGGTGGCCGATGCCTGCGTCGAGGAGATCGAAAGGCCCGGTCCGCCGGGCCGGGAGCATTGGCGCCTGCGGGTCATCAAGGCCGACGAGCCCTTGGAGCAGTACGCCGGCGACGCGTTCGTCGCGTTCCACTGCGACGGGTCGACCCGTCCGGACGCGCGGGGGGCGAGCGTCGGCTACCCCAACGCCGCGGGCCAGTCTCTCGCCCAGGCATGGAAACACGCCTACGAGCGGCACGGCTGGTCGGGCGGGTTCCGGCAGGACAATTACACCGAGAACCTGAAAAAGTATTACGGCACCCGAAAAGCCGTCGAGGCCGGCAACCCGCGAGCCTTCATCGCCGAATGCGGGTTCCTCACCAACGCGGGAGACAAGGCCCTGCTGACCGGTCCGGGCGGTGTGGACCGCGTGGTGCGCGCACTGTTCGAGGCGCTCGGCATCTGAGCTCCGGCGAGATCCCGGCGAGCTCCCGGCATGCCTCCGCCCTCATGGCCGGGGGAGTGGCCCAGGGTGGTGCGGCTCCGGCACGGGGCGCACCATGAAAGGGGAGCGGGCGTGCGACGACGCGGCCGGACCCGGCCTCGGCCGGCCGTCTGCCCGTCGGCGTGGACACGGGCCGTGGGCCCGTGCCCGCGGGGAGGGACGCCTCGTAGCGGCGCACCCCGTCCCCGAGGAACGGGTTGGTGAGGGTTATGGGACTCACGGACAGATCACGCGACGAGCGGGTACGTCAGGCGGCCGCGGCGGGCGCACGCTACGGCGAGAGCGGCGAAGAACGGCGGGAGGCCGAACGGCGGCAGAACGCCGGGATCGGTTTCCCCGACTCGCCGGAGGCTCTGGCGGCGCGCACGGCCCGCCTGCTGGAGCGGCAGGCGGTGCCGGCCGCGATGATGGTGGAGGCGGTCCGGTCCGAACCGCTGGCCGCCCCCGACGTCTTCGAGCGGATCCTCGGGGTGTCCAAGGAGCTCCAGGCCTGGAGCTTCCTGCCCCGCGGTGCCCGGGCCGCCCGCACGGTCGCCCGGATCTCGGCCCGGGAGAACGGCCGCGAACTGCCGGTCGGCACCGGATTCCTGGTGTCGCCCCGCCTGCTGATGACCAACCATCACGTGCTGCCCGACGCCGGCGCGGCCGGTGGCTGTTTCGCGGAGTTCGACGCCCAGGTCACCGTCGACAACGCCCCGCAGACGCCGCTCCGGCTGGAGTTCGACCCGGACGCCTTCTTCGTCGCCGACAAGCGCCTCGACTACGCCCTGGTGGCGGTCTCCCCCGGCCCGGACGGGAAGCCGCCCGGCGAGACGTTCGGCTGGAACCGGCTCAGCGCACAGCTGGGCAAGCTGGTGATCGGCGAGCCGGTCAACGTCATCGGACACCCGATGGGACGGCTCAAGGAGATCGCCGTACGCGACAACGCCCTGCAGGTGCGCCTGGACGACTTCATCCACTACCGCACCGACACGGAGCCCGGGAACTCGGGTTCGCCCGTCTTCAACGACCAGTGGGAGGTGGTCGCCCTCCACCACAGCGGCGTGCCCCGGACCGACGGCCAGGGCCGTCTCCTGCGCCGCGACGGCAAAGTCTGGGAGCCCGGGGACGGCGAGGACGCGGTGGACTGGGTGTCCAACGAGGGCGCGCGCGTCAGCGTGATCCTCAAGCACCTCGCGTCCCTGCCGCTCACCCCGGCGCAGCGGGAACTGCTGACCGGTATGGGGCCGGAGACGGGCCTCGCGGGCGTCCGGGCCGCCGACGCGACGGCGGACGCCCTCGCCGGACCGGTCCCCGCCACCGCAGAGGTCACCGGCGTCTCGTCCGCCGGCGACAGCGGTCCGGCGGCGGCCCTGACCGGGAGGGCCTCCACGGAGGCCGTCGTGAAGCGCCCCCGCGGCGTGCGCGCGCGGGACGGCGCGTTCGGCGGCGGGCGGCACCTCGTCTTCCTGCACGGCCGCGCCCAGCAGGGCAAGGACCCCGAGGCGCTGCGCCGGGAATGGGCCGCCGGTCTCAACATGGGCCTGGTCCGGGCGGGACTGCCGGTGGTGGCCCCGGCGGACGTCTGCTTCCCGTTCTACGGCGACCGGCTGGCGCACGCCCTGGACGCGCGCGAGTCCGTCACCCCCGCCGCCGGGACGCCGGAGGCCACCCTCCCAGGCTCTCCCGGGGCCCGCGCGGTGTACGAGGAGATCCTCGGCGAGGCCGCCGCCCGGTGGTACGCGCCGCCCGGCGCCGGGGAGGGGGTGGAGACCGCCGAGGGACTGGGGCTGGACCCGCTGGTCGCCGCCGTGTGGCGTGGCCTGGGATGGCTGGCCGCCCGCAGCGACATCGACACATGGACCATCTCCCGGATCTTCCGGGACGTCGCCGCCTATCTCGACGACCGGGACATTCGTGAGGAGGTCCTGGGCTGCGTCCTGGAAACCGTGCCGCGGGAAGGGGAGTGGGTGTTCGTCACGCACAGCCTGGGCACGGTCGTCGGCATGGATCTGCTCACCCGGCTGCCGGCCGGTGTGCGGGTCGTCCGTCTGACGACGCTGGGCAGTCCGCTCGGCATGGACAGCGTGCGGCGGAGGCTGCTGTCCGGCGGGCAGCGCCGGCCCGGCCAGGTCGCGGACTGGCTCAACGCCTGGTGCCCGACCGACCCGGTCGCCATCGGCTGCCCACTGGGCGACGACTGGCCGGACGGTCCGGCGGACCTCGCCGTCGTCAACGCCCGCGACCGGGCGCACGACATCGTCGAATACCTCGCGCACGCCGAGGTGGCCCGCTCGATCGGCGACCGCCTCACCGTGTGAGAAGGCGAGAGGAGAACCCGCCCGCCGGCCGACGCGGGCGGACCACGTTCCCCGGGGACTCGAAGCGAGCGACCCGTACGGCTGCGAGTGAGGGCGAGCCGTGCGAGTGACAGGCGCCCGGGACGTCGGCCCGGGCACGCCGCCCTCCAGCACACCTCCCTCGCACCGAGGTCCGCGAAGGAGGAGGGGAAGGGCGAGGGCGCTGCAGACACCTGGGTGAGCTCGAATGGGAGGGAACGAGCCCCGGAAGGAGCCGGCCGGCGGGCGCGTGTGGTCGAACTCCGCGACACCGAGGGTGACCTGGCAGGGGTGTGCCCATGGGCGCCGGTGCGGGAACCGCCAGGCGCGCGCCCTTGGGGGGAGGAGCGGTACTCGTCGCGGAGCGAGACCGGGATGCGCGGGGAGAACGGCGGAAAGGGCCGGGCGGGGCTGCCGGCGGTCAGTCCGCGGGACCTGCGGCATCTGGCGCCGACGCTCGTGCACGCGGCCGGTGGGGACGCGCACGCGGTGAAGACGGTGGGGCTGGAGACGGGCCGGTATGCCAATCCGTCACACGAAGAACACCGGAACGACGTACGGCACGGGCACAATCCAGCCAGCGTTCAGCAGATCATCATCTCCCGCTCATCGAGGAGCAGTTGCATGTCCGAGGCACAGAAGACGGCCGGCCGGCAGGACGCCGGGCCGTCCACGGTGACGGGTGTCGACCGGTTCTTCCGGATCACCGAACGAGGCTCGACGTTCGGCCGGGAGATACGCGGCGGCTTCGCCACCTTCTTCACGATGGCCTACATCCTCGTGCTCAACCCGCTCATCCTGGGCAGCGCGAAGGACAAGTCCGGTGAGCAGCTCGACCCGGTGCAGCTCACCACCGCCACCGCCCTGGTGGCCGCCGTGATGACGATCGTCATGGGCGTCGGCGGCAACCTGCCCCTCGCCCTGGCCGCCGGGCTGGGCCTCAACGCGGTCGTCGCCTTCCAGCTCGCCCCGCTGATGAGCTGGGACGACGCCATGGGCCTGATCGTGCTGGAGGGCCTGCTCATCTGCGTCCTGGTGGTGACCGGGCTGCGGGAGGCCGTCATGCACGCCATCCCGCAGCAGCTGAAGCAGGCCATCAGCGTCGGCATCGGCCTGTTCATCGCCCTGATCGGCTTCGTCGACGCCGGGTTCGTCACCCGCATCCCGGACGCCGCGAACACCACCGTGCCGGTCCAGCTCGGCAGCACCGGCACCCTCGCCGGCTGGCCGATGCTGGTGTTCTGCGTCGGCGTGCTCCTCACCATCGGCCTGCTCGCCCGCAAGGTGCGCGGCGCGATCCTCGTCAGCATCGTCACCATGACCGTCGTCGCGCTGGCCGTCAACGCGCTCGCCGACGTCGAGACGTGGGGCCTCACCACCCCCGAGTGGCCCGACACGATCGTGGACGCCCCCGACTTCGGTCTCCTCGGCCAGTTCAGCCTGTTCGGCGCGTTCGGCCAGGTCGGCGTCGTCACCGTCGTGCTGCTGGTGTTCACCCTGATCCTGTCCGACTTCTTCGACACCATGGGCACCGTCGTCGGCGTCAGCGCCGAGGCCGGCCTGCTGGACGAGGACGGCAAGGTGCCCGGCCTCGGCAAGGTGCTGCTGATCGACGGCGCCGCGGCCGTCGCGGGCGGCGCCGCCTCCGCCTCCTCGGCGACCTCCTACATCGAGTCGGCGGCCGGCGTCGGCGAGGGCGCCCGCACCGGCTTCGCCAACCTGGTCACCGGTTCGCTGTTCGGGCTCGCGCTGTTCCTCACCCCGCTGCTCACCATCGTCCCGCTCCAGGCCGCCGCGCCCGCCCTGGTCGCCGTCGGCTTCCTGATGATGACGCAGGTCAAGCACATCGACTGGGACCGCTACGAGATCGCCGTCCCGGCGTTCCTCACCATCGCAGTGATGCCGTTCACCTACTCCATCACCAACGGCATCGGCGCCGGCTTCCTCGCCTACGTCCTCATCAAGACGGTGCTGGGCCGCGCCAAGGAGGTCCACTGGCTGCTGTGGGGCACCTCGGCGCTGTTCCTGGTGTACTTCGCCATCGACCCGATCGAGCAGTTGCTCGGCGTCTGACCGCCACACAGCGCCGCGGGCCGCCCCCTGGAGCACCGGGGGCGGCCCGCACGCGTGAGTCCGCGAGGTCAGTCCTGGAGCGCGGCCTTCATGGTCTCCCGCGCGATCGGGGCCGCCAGCCCGTTGCCGCTGACCTCCGAACGCTCCGCGTCCGACTGCTCCACCAGCACCGCCACGGCGACCTTCTTGCCGTTGGAGTCGGACTCGGCGTACGAGGTGAACCAGGCGTACGGCGTCTTGCTGTTGTTCTCGCCGTGCTGGGCCGTGCCGGTCTTGCCGCCCACGGTGGCGCCGGACAGCTGCGCGTTGGTGCCCGTGCCCTCGCTCACGACCGTCTGCATCGCCGACCGCAGCTGCTCGGCGGTCGAGGAGCTGACGATCCGCCGCGTCGAGGCGTCCTCGTCGTGGTCCTCCAGCACGTCGCCGCCGCTGTCGGTCACCCGGGACACCATGTGCGGCGACACCAGCTCGCCGTCGTTCGCGATCGCCGCCGACACCATCGCGATCTGCAGCGGCGTCGCCGTCACGTCGAACTGTCCGATGCCGCTCAGCGCCGTCTGGGGCCGGTCCATGTCCGAGGGGTACACGCTGGTGTAGGCGCGCACCGGGACGTCCTGCTTCTCGTCGTTGAAGCCGAACTTCTCGGCCATGTCCCGCACCTTGTCCTGCCCCAGGTCGACGGCCATCTTGCCGAAGACGTTGTTGCAGGAGTACTGCAGCGCCACCCGGATCGAGGCGTTCTCGCAGGGCGCGGACGGGTTCTCGTTGGTGAGGTCCTTCGACGAGTCCGGGAGCGGGTAGGGGTCGGGGCTGTCGGTCCGCTCGTCCACCGAGGAGTACAGCCCGTCCTCCAGCGCGGCCGCCGCCACCACCAGCTTGAACGTCGAGCCGGGCGGCAGCGGCTGGCGCAGCGCCCGGTTGGTCAGCGGCTTGTCCGGGTCCTCGTTCAGCCGTGTCCACGCCTCGCCCGCGGTGTTGGCGTCGGTCAGCGACGTCGGGTCGTACGACGGGGTGGACACGGCGGCGAGGATCCGGCCCGTCTCCGGGTCGATGGCGACCGCGGCGCCCTTCTTGTCGCCGAGCGCCTTGTACGCCGCCTTCTGCACGGCCGGGTCGACGGTCGTCACCACGTTCCCCGGGGCGGCCCGCCCGTTGGTGACGGTGTCCGCCACCGTCTTCAATCGGGGGTCCGTGCCGTTGAGCACGTCCGCGTAGATGCCCTCGAGCTGGGTCGGTGCGTAGGCCTGCGAGGCGTAGCCGGTCACCGCCGCGTACAGCGGCCCGTCCGTGTAGGTGCGCTTGTACGCGAGGTCGCTCCCCTTCGTCCGCGCCGAGCCGGTGATGTGCTCCCCGGCCACGACGATGTTCCCCAGCGGCTCCGCGTACGTCTCGATCGCGTTGCGCCGGTTGTCGCTGTCGTCCGCCAGTGCCCGGCCCTCGTAGAACTGCACCCAGGTCGCCCGCACCAGCAGGGCGAACACCAGGAGCAGCGTGAAGACGGAGGCACGCCTGATCGTCCTGTTCATCGCGTGGGGACAGACGAGCGGAGAGGGGCGGGACGTTCCCGTCCGGCCGGATTCTCATCGGCTGTTCATACAGTCGCCCCCGGGCGTGAGACCGCTCACACGGGTGCGGGTCGGTGAGGGCTTGGCGCGCGGTTCCCCGCGCCCCGGGGGAGCTGTTCCGCCGGCGCCCGAAGGCCACCGGCCCCTCGAGCTCAGTCCTCCAGCGCCAGCACCAGTTCGTCCGTCTCCTCGCCCCGGCCCGGCGCGTACCCCCTGGCCTCCCCGGTGACCTGGAAGCCGCACGTGCGCAGCACCCGCAGCGAGCCCGCGTTGTCGGCGGCCACGCGCGCGTACAGCGGGCGCTCGGTCACCTCCGCCAGCAGGGCGCGCAGCGCAGCCGTGGCGATGCCCTTGCCCCAGTGGGCGCGGTCGATCCAGTACGTCACCTCGCGCTCGCCCGCCTCGCCGAAGACGGACACGGAGCCGACCACGTCGCCGTCCACGAGCACCGTGCGCGCCACGATCTCCGGGGAGCTGCGGATGTGCGCCCACTTCGCCTCGAAGCGGTCACGGTCGGCCGGGTCCTCGGGGGTGAAGGCGGCCATCCGCACCGATTCCGGGTCGTTCGTCTGCCGGAAGAAGACGGGCAGGTCGCTGTCGTGCACCGGGCGCAGGGCGATGTCCACGGGTCAGAGCCTCCGGGTGGCCAGGGTCAGCCGGTCGCGGGCGTCGAACAGGGCGTCCTTCACCATCTGTTCGTGGGCGGGGGTGAGCCGGGCCACCGGGACCGAGCAGCTGATGGCGTCCCGGGCGGGCGTGCGGTAGGGGATCGCCACGCCGAAGCAGCGCAGCCCCAGGGTGTTCTCCTCGCGGTCCACGGCGAAGCCCTGCTCCCGCACCTGGTGCAGCTCCTCGATGAGCTTCTCCCGGTCGGTGATGGTGTTCTCGGTGAGCGCGGGCAGCGTCTCGGGGAGCATCTTGCGCACCTGCTCGTCCGTGTACGTGCTCAGCAGCGCCTTGCCCAGCGAGGTCGAGTGCGCGGGCAGCCGGCGTCCGACGCGGGTGAAGGGGCGCAGGTAGTGCTGGGACTGGCGGGTGGCCAGGTAGACGACGTTGGTGCCGTCCAGACGCGCCAGGTGGATCGTCTCGGTGGTGTCGTCGGAGAGCCGGTCCAGCGTGGGCCGGGCCGCCGCGACGACCTCGTCGCCGTCGATGTACGAGGTGCCGACCAGCAGCGCCCGCACGCCGATGCCGTACCGGGTGCCCGTCGCGTCCGTCTCCACCCAGCCGAGGTCGACGAGCGTGCGCAGCAGCATGTACAGGCTGGACTTGGGATAGCCGACGGCCTCCTGGACCGCGGCCAGGGAGTGCATCCCGGGACGTCCGGCGAAGTATTCGAGCAGTTCAACGGTCCGTACCGCGGACTTGACCTGCGCCCCGCCGCCCGTCTCGCCAGCCGACATCGCCCTTGACCCCTTCGTTCGCCGGGAAATAGTCTCCCAAGCACATTCACCCACAGAGACAGTGTTCAGTATATCGAACACCTGCTGGGGGTGACGTACATACTGCGGCATTGCATGCGGCATTCAAGTGGAGGGACCCGCGGTGGCAGCAGCACCAGTCTGGAGTGTCGACCCCCGAACCGGGAAGCAGCGTGAACAGGTTGCGGTGGAGGCCACAGCCCAGGAGGTGGACGCGGCCGTCCGGGACGCCCACGCCGCGCGTGAGGCGCTGGCCGACCGTGCCGTCCGCGCCGCCTTCCTGCGCTCCGCCGCCGACGAACTGGAAGCCGCCCGCGACCGGCTCGTCGAGGCCGCCGACGCCGAGACCGCGCTCGGCCCGGTCCGCCTCACCGGCGAACTCGCCCGCACCTGCTATCAGCTGCGCGCCTTCGCCGGCATCGTCGAGGAGGGCGCCTTCCTCGACGTCGTCATCGACCACCCCGACGACACCGCCACCCCGCCCGTCCCCGACCTGCGCCGCTACAAGATCCCGCTGGGCGTCGTCGCCGTCTACTCGGCGTCCAACTTCCCGTTCGCCTTCTCCGTGGCCGGCGGCGACACCGCGAGCGCCCTGGCGGCCGGCTGCCCCGTCGTCGTCAAGGCCCACCCCGACCACCCCGCCCTGTCGGAGCTGGTCGCCAGGGTGATCCGCCGGGCCGCCGCCCGGCACGAGGTGCCCGACGGCGTGCTCGGCCTGGTGCACGGTTTCGACGCCGGTATCGAGCTGATCCGGCACCCGCTGGTCGCGGCGGCCGGCTTCACCGGCTCGGTCCGCGGCGGCCGCGCTCTCTTCGACGAGGCCGCCGCCCGGCCCGTCCCCATCCCGTTCCACGGCGAGCTCGGCTCGCTCAACCCGGTCCTGGTCACCGAGGCAGCCGCCGCCGAGCGCGGCGAGGCGATCGGGGCGGGGCTGGCCGGCTCGATGACGCTGGGCGTCGGCCAGTTCTGCGTGAAGCCGGGCCTGGTCCTCGCCCCCGCCTCCACGGCCGGCGACGCCCTGCTGAAGTCCCTCACGGACGCGGTCAGCGACACCGACCCCGGTGTCCTGCTCGACCACCGCATGCGCGACAACTTCCTCGCCGGTGTCACCGAGCGCGCGCAGCTCCCCGGCGTGGAATCCCCGGTGACCGCGGGCGCGGGCGGCGAGCACACCGTCAGCGCGGGCTTCCTCACCGTCCCGGCGGAGCGGCTGACCCGCGAGGGCGAGCACGACCTGCTGCTGGAGGAGTGCTTCGGACCGGTCACCGTGGTGGCCCGCTACACGGACGAGGCGGAGGTGCGGGCGGTGCTGTCCCGGCTCCCCGGCAACCTCACCGCGACCGTGCACGTGTCCTCCGAGGAGGCGGCCGGACAGGGCCGCGGCGCCGAACTGGTGCGGGAGCTCACACCGTTGGCGGGGCGCGTGCTGGTGAACGGCTGGCCGACCGGCGTCGCCGTCGCCCCCGCCCAGCACCATGGCGGCCCCTACCCGGCGACCACCTCCACGTCCACCTCAGTGGGCGGCACGGCGATCGAGCGCTGGCTGCGGCCCGTCGTCTACCAGGGAGCCCCGGAGGCGCTGCTGCCGCCGGAGCTGAAGGACGACAACCCGCTCGGGCTGCCCCGCCGCTTCAACGGCCGCCTGGAGCGCTGACCTCCGTCCGGCCGGCCCCGTTCACCCGCCGGCCGGCTCCAGGCCCGCGTCCCGGGCCAGGAGCGCGGCCTGCACCCGGTTGTCGCAGTCCAGCTTGGTCAGGATCCGGCTGACGTACGTCTTCACCGTGGCCTCGCTCATGTGCAGCCGGGCCCCGGCGTCCGCGTTGGACAGCCCCTCCCCGAGGAGCGCCAGCACCTGCAGCTCCCGCTCGGTGAGCGCGGACAGCCGGCGGCGTGCCTCCTCGCCGCGCGCGGTCGCGGCGGGCGAGGCCAGGGTGTCCACCACGTGCCGGGTGGCGGCCGGGGAGAGATAGGCGTTCCCGGCCGCCGCCGCGCGGACCGCGTGGATCAGCTCCTGAGGCGCGGAGTCCTTCAGCAGGAAACCGGCGCCGCCGTGGCCCAGCGCCCGCAGCACGTTCTCCCGTTCCCCGAACGTCGTCAGGATCAGCACGCGCACCCGGGGCGCGACCCGGCCGATCTCGGCCAGCGCCGTCAGCCCGTCCAGCTCCGGCATCTGGATGTCCAGCAGCGCCACGTCGACGGCGGTGGAGCGGGCGGTCTCCACCGCCTCCCGGCCGTCCCGGGCCTCGGCGACGACGTCGATGTCGTCGGCCGAGGTGAGGATCATCCTGATGCCGGCCCTGATGAGCGGCTCGTCGTCGGCGACCAGGACCCGGATCACGCGGCCTCCTGCGCGGTGCGGTGGGACGGGCGGATGGCGGAGCCATGCCATCATGCCCGATCCCCCCCGCCGGCCCGGAGCCGGCGGCCCGTCAGACCACGTGGGGGTAGGACTCCTTGGCGACCAGCTTCCCGTCGCGGAAGCAGAACCGGTACACGATGTCCTTCTCGTCGTCCACGAAGTGCTCGCACACCGCGTCCTCGGGCAGCGGCGGCCCCTGCTCCTCCACGCCGTCGGTGAGCAGCGAGTCGCCCTCGGGGAAGTGCTCGCGCAGATCCGCCTCGGCGTCGCCGATGCGCGCGTCCTCGTACACGTACGCCGGTATGATCCCCTTCTGCACCTCGTCGATCATCTTGTTCACCCCCCACACCAGCAGGGCGACGGTGCCGGCGACGAGGACGACGGAGACGAGGGCGCACCCCAGGGCGACGTTCTTCTTGCTGCTCATGATGGCGGCGTACTCCTTCGGGTCGGAGCGTTCGATGTCCGCTCCACCGTCGCCCGCGGCGCCCGCCCGGATCTGCCCCCGAAAGTCGCGGCCCGCGGCGACGGACGTCGCGGCGTCGGGGCCCACGGGCGAGGCGCCGTCGCCGTACGGCAGCACACCGGCGAGGCGGAAGCCGCCGTCGGGGGAGGGGCCGCTGTGCACCATGCCGCCGACCAGCCGGGCCCGCTCCTCGAGCCCCGCCAGGCCCTGGCCCCCGCTGATCGCGGGCGGCCCCGGAGGCACCCCGTCCGCCACCGGCCCGTTGGCCACCTCCACCACCAGGCTGTCCGGTTCGTAGCGCAGCTCCACGGTGATCGCGGCGCCCGGCGCGTGCTTGTGGGCGTTGGTGAGGCCCTCCTGGACGATGCGGTAGACGGCGTGGTCCGCGGCCGGGGCGAGCGGCCGCTGCCCGCCCGAGCGGCGCAGCTCCACCGGCACGCCCGCGCTCCGCGACGACGCGACCAGCGCGTCCACCCCGGCCGCGCCCCGGGCGGGCGGCGCCCCGGCCGCCTCCGGTCCGGGGGAGGGAGAGGACGCGGGCGGCTCCTCCGTGTCGTCCCGGAGGATGCCGACGGCCTCGCGCAGCTCCCGCATCGCCGACCTGGCGGCCTCCCGGAGAATGCCCACCCCCTCCCGCTGCCGGTCGCCGAGCTCCGGGTCCACCTCCAGCGCCCCGGCGTGCACCGCGATCAGGGCGAGCTGGTGGCCGAGGCTGTCGTGCATGTCCTGGGCGATCCGATGCCGCTCCAGCAGCCGCGCCTGCCGCGCCACCATCGCCTGCTCGCGCACCAGTTGGGCGTTGTGCCGGCGCAGCGCCTCCAGCAGGTCACGGCGCTGCGCGCGGTACCGGGAGGCGAGCCCCGGCACGACCGCCAGCACCAGGTAGGGGCCCGCGCCCAGCACCGCCGTCATCAGCAGCGACAGCTCCAGCACCTCCTCGGCCCCGTCCCCGAGCAGGCCGCCCGCGATGTACAGCACCAGTCCGGCGGCGTACGCCCCCACCGCGTGCCAGGGACGCCTGATGCGGCTGCCGGCCGACCAGCTCGCGTAGATCAGCAGCGGGCCGGTCCCGAGGATCGAGCCGGCCAGGGCGGAGGAGACGACGAGCACGGTGGCGGGCAGGGAGCGCCGGACCAGCGTGAGCAGGGCGACGAGCAGGGCCACCGCCCAGCCCTTCGCGGTGGATCCGCTTTCCGTGGCGTACATCGGTCCCGCGATGCCCGCGAGCACCAGGACGAGCACGCTCTCCCCGGCGATCCGGCCGCGGGACCAGGGGGAGGCGGCGGCCAGCCGGGACAGCAGGGGACGGGCGGGGCGAGAGGTCTGCGCTATGTCCACGCGCCCGACCCTAGGGGCCCGCCCCGGGGCGCCGGCATCCTCCCTCCGTAGCGGCCCCGAACGACGAAAGTGAACGACGCCCGTCAACGTCCGTATGTACTCCCGCCGTTGTGGCCCGCGACTTCCGGTGACTGCGCCCGCCCGGCCCGTCCGGCGACGATGGCGGAGCCGGGTGAGGACCTCCGCCGGCGCCACCCTCCACCGACACCGGGAGCGCAGCAGTGGACGCAGCAGGACCCTGGACAGGACGACGCTTCACCGTCACGCAGAGGGCCACCCTGAAGACCGACCGGTACCTCGTCACGGAGACCGCGCCGGACGGCTCCGAGGGCCGGGTCCTCGCCTACGCCGAGCTGAAGCGGTTCTCCCTCAGGGAGGAACTGACCTTCTTCGCCGACGCGTCCAGGAGCCAGGTGGCGTTCACCGTCAGGGAGCGCACCCTGCTGGACCCCGGTGAGGGCTTCGACGTGGTGGACGCCGACGGCAAGCCCGTCGGCGCCTTCCACGAGCGGTTCTTCACCTCCCTGGTCCGCTCCACCTGGGTGCTGGAGCAGCCGGGCGCGCCCGATGCCGTGGGCCGGGAGCGCAACCGGTTCGTGGCCGTGCTGCGCCGGGCCTGGGACTGGCTGCCGCTGGACCTGGTGCCGTTCGCCTGGCCGTACCACTTCGACTTCGGGAGCGAGGGCAAGCCCGTGATGACCGTCGACAAGAAGATCGGCCTGCGCGACCGCTACCTCGTCGAGGTGACCGCCCCCGACCTCGACCTGCGCCTCGCCGTCGCCCAGGCGGTCGCCCTGGACACCTTCCAGGGCCGCTGACCGGGGCCCGGTGCGCGCGGCGGGGCCGCTCCTGGGAGAATCCCGCCATGGACCTGGACATACCCGAACTCCCCTTCCCGCTGCGGACCTACGGCCCCGACGGCTCCTGGTCCTACGAGGACGGCGTCCTCACCGGATGGGCGGGACCGCGGCAGGACCGCTTCGTGCCGCCCACCGGCGAGTCCCTGGAGTCCGCCGCCGACGCGCCCAGGCTGCTCGGCGCGCCCGAGGGCGACTTCCAGCTGATCGCCCGGGTCACGGTCGGCTTCGCCGGCTCCTTCGACGCCGGGGTGCTCTACGTCCATGTCGGCGAGCGGGCGTGGGCCAAGCTGTGCCTGGAGTACTCCCCGGACGTGCCCACCGTCTGCACGGTCGTCACCCGGGGCCACTCCGACGACGCCAACTCCTTCACCGTGGACGGCAAGACGGTCTGGCTGCGGGTGAGCCGCACCGGGCGTGCCTTCGCCTTCCACGCCTCGCGCGACGGCAAGCAGTGGACCTTCGTCCGCCTGTTCACCCTCGGCGACGAGAAGGAGACGGGGGCGGCCCTGGTCGGGTTCGCGACCCAGTCGCCGATGGGGGAGGGGTGCGTGGTGACCTTCGACCGCATCGAGTACCGGCTGCACTGGCCGCCGGACCTGCGCGACGGCAGCTGAGCGAGGGCCGGGTCCACCGGGAATGCCGACGGTTGCTTGAACGTTCATCCGGTTGCGGAGGACGTCTCCGCAGCCGTGCCGACCCTGGAGAGAGCCCGCCCATGCGCGTCGAGATCTGGTCCGACATCGCCTGCCCCTGGTGCTATGTCGGAAAAGCCCGTTTCGAGAAGGCGCTGGCCTCCTTCCCGCACCGTGACGGGGTCGAGGTGGTCCACCGCTCCTTCGAGCTCGATCCGGGCCGCGCCAAGGACGACGTCGAGCCCGTGCTCACGATGCTCACCAAGAAGTACGGCATGAGCCAGGCGCAGGCCGAGGCCGGCGAGGACAACCTGGGCGCCCAGGCCGCCGCCGAGGGCCTGCCCTACCGCACCCGGGGCCGTGACCACGGCGGCACCTTCGACATGCACCGCCTGCTGCACCTCGCCCGCGAGCACGGCCGCCAGGAGCGGCTGCTCGACCTGCTCTACCGGGCCAACTTCGCGGAGGAGCGCTCCCTGTTCGGCGACGACGAGCGGCTCGTCGAACTCGCCGGCGCCGCCGGCCTCGACCCCGAGGCCGCCCGCGCGGTGCTCGCCGACCCGGAGGCGTACGCCGCCGAGGTCCGCGCCGACGAGCAGGAGGCCGCCCAGCTCGGCGCGCGCGGGGTGCCGTTCTTCGTGCTCGACCGGAAGTACGGCGTCTCCGGCGCGCAGCCCGTCGAGGTCTTCACCCGGGCGCTCACCCAGGCCTGGGGCGAGCGGTCTCCGCTGACCCTCGTCGACGGGGGCGCGGACGCCGACGCCTGCGGCCCGGACGGGTGCGCGGTGCCCGGGCCGAAGAATGCCCAGGCCGGCGCGGACGTATAAGCGTTCCTTGGCGGTACCGCGCAGACATATGCGATGGACGGGGGCACGGCGGGGCCGCAGAGTGGTCCCATGGAGACCTTCGAGAGCCTCGTCCGTGCCGAGTTCACCCCGAAGAACACCTACCTGAACACCGCGAGCAGCGCCCTGCTGCCCGCGCGGGCCGTGGCCGCGCTCGACGCGGCCGTCCGGCTGCGCGCGGAGGGGCGTCCGCTCGACCCGCTGTTCGACGACGTCGAGGTGTGCCGCGCCGCGTACGCCCGGCTGGCCGGCGTGCCCGTGGAGCGGGTGGCGGCCGGGGCGACCGTCGCCCTGTTCTCCTCGCTGGTCGCCGCGTCCCTGCCGCCGGGCGCCGAAGTCCTCACCGCCGACGACGACTTCACCTCCGTGCTGAACCCCTTCCACGCGCGCGGCGACCTCAAGGTGCGGTCGGTGCCGCTGGAGGGCCTGGCCGACGCCGTGCGACCGGGCACCGCGCTGGTCGCGGTCAGCGCCGCCCAGTCCGCCGACGGCCGGATCGCCGACCTGCCCGCGCTGCGCGAGGCGGCCCGCTCCCACGGCGCGCGCACCTACGTCGACTTCTCCCAGGCCGCGGGCTGGCTGCCGGTGGAGGCCGGCGCGTACGACTACACCGTCGCCATCACCTTCAAGTGGCTGCTGGGCGCACACGGCGCGGCCTTCCTCACCGTCCCCGAGGACTTCGGCGACCTGGTCCCGGTGCAGGCCGGCTGGACCGCGGGGGAGGACCCGTGGGGCAGCTGCTACGGTCCCGTCGCCGAACTCGCCCGCAGCGCACGGCGGTTCGACAGCACCCCCGCGCTGTTCAGCTACGCGGCCCTGCGGGCGTCCCTCACGCTCCTCGAGGAGATCGGCGTGGACGCCGTCCGCGCCCACGACCTCGCCCTCGCCGACCGCTTCCGCGCGGGACTCGCCCCGCTGGGCCACGAGCCGGTGCCCGCGCCCGGCTCGCCCATCGTGTCCGTGCCGGGGCTGGGACGGCTGCAGCCGGAGCTGTCGCGGGCGGGCATCGAGGTGTCGAACCGCGCCGGCAACCTGCGGGCGTCGTTCCACCTCTACAACACGGCCGCCGACGTGGACCGGCTGCTCGACGCGCTGACCGGCTGAGCGCAGGGCAGCGGGCCGGCGCCTCCTTGTCCCACACGAGGAGGCCCGGCCCGCAGTCGGTGAGGCGGTGCGCACACGCACCGCCGCGCGTGTCCCTACTTCACGGGGGTGAAGTCCCGCGCCCCGATGAACTCGGGGCGGCGGATCGGGGCCGCGAAGGGCTCGACCGCCGCGTTCTCGACGCTGTTGAACACGATGAACACGTTGCTGCGCGGGTACGGCGTGATGTTGTCGCCGGAGCCGTGCATGCAGTTGCAGTCGAACCAGGTCGCCGACCCGGGCTTGCCGGTGAACAGCTTGATGCCGTACTCCGACGCCATCCTGGTCAGCGCCTCGTCGGACGGAGTCCCCGCGTCCTGCATCTGCAGGGACTTCTTGTAGTTGTCCTTCGGGGTGGCACCCGCGCAGCCGAGGAACGTCTTGTGCGACCCCGGCATGATCATCAGACCGCCGTTGGTGTCGTAGTTCTCGGTGAGCGCGATCGAGACCGAGATGGTGCGCATGTTCGGCAGGCCGTCCTCGGCGTGCCAGGTCTCGAAGTCCGAGTGCCAGTAGAAGCCGCTCGCGCCGAAGCCGGGCTTGACGTTGATCCGCGACTGGTGGACGTACACGTCCGAGCCGAGGATCTGCCGGGCGCGCCCGACGACCCGCTCGTCGCGCACCAGCCGGGCGAACACCTCGCTGATCCTGTGCACCTCGAAGACCGAGCGGATCTCCTGCGACTTCGGCTCGACGATCGAGCGCTCGTCCGCGCGGATCGCCGGGTCGCTCACCAGCCGGTCCAGCTCACGCTTGTAGACCTCGACCTCGTCCGGGCCGATCAGCTGGTCGACGGCCAGGAAACCGTCGCGCTCCAGCGCCTGGAGGTCACCCGCCGAGACGGGGCCGGGCGTGTCCGGGGAACCCCAGACGACCGGGTCCTGCCGCGGGGTGACCACCTCGGTGGTTCCGCGGGTCGGGTAGAGATCGGTGACGCGCGTGGTCGTGGTCACGGTGGATCACACCTCCTCGGTGAGCAGCGGGTAGACGCCGTTCTCGTCGTGGTCCTCCCGTCCGGTCACGGGCGGGTTGAAGACACAGATGCAGTGGAAGTCCTCCTTGACCTTGAGCGTGTGCCGCTCATGGCCGTCGAGGAGGTACATGGTTCCGGGCGTGATGTGGTACGTCTTCCCGGTCTCGCGGTCGGTCAGCTCGGCGTCGCCCTTGGTGCAGACGACGGCCTCGATGTGGTTCGCGTACCACATGTCCGTTTCCGTACCCGCGTACAGGATCGTCTCGTGCAGGGAGAAGCCGACCTTCTCCTTGGCGAGGACGATGCGCTTGCTCTCCCACGTGCCGGACGCCGATTTGACGTGCCGGTCGGTGCCTTCGATCTCCTTGAACGAACGGACGATCACGGTGTTGCGATGCCTCCTTGGCCGGGGTGTGTCTCAGGCGGTTTCACGGACGGCGCGGGCCAGGACCCTGAGGCCCTCGTCCAGCTCGTCCGGGGTGATGGTCAGGGCGGGGAGCAGCTTGACGACCTCGCTCTCCGGGCCGGACGTCTCGATCAGCAGACCGAGCTCGAAGGCGCGCCCGGCGACCCGGCCGGCGCGCTTCTTGTCGTGGAACTCCAGGCCCCACACGAGGCCGCGGCCGCGGTACTCCTTGACGTCGGCGAGGTTCTCCTCGGTGATGGCGATCAACGCCTGCTCCACCTGCTCGCCGCGCCCCCGGGTCTGCTTCTCCATCGCGGAGCCGTCCGCCCAGTACGCCTCCAGGGCGGCGGTGGCCGTCACGAACGCGGGGTTGTTGCCGCGGAACGTGCCGTTGTGCTCGCCCGGCTCCCAGACGTCCAGCTCCGGCTTGAACAGGGTCAGCGCCATGGGCAGGCCGTAGCCGCTGATCGACTTGGAGACGGTGACGATGTCCGGCGTGATGCCCGCCTCCTCGAAGGAGAAGAACGCGCCCGTGCGGCCGCAGCCCATCTGGATGTCGTCGACGATGAGCAGCATGTCCTGGCGCTCGCACAGCTCGGCCAGGGCGCGCAGCCACTCGGGCCGGGCCACGTTGATGCCGCCCTCGCCCTGCACGGTCTCGACGATCACCGCGGCCGGCTTGTTGAGGCCCGAGCCCTGGTCCTCCAGGATGCGCTCGAACCACAGGAAGTCCGGGACCTGGCCGTCGAAGTAGTTGTCGAACGGCATCGGCGTGCCGTGCACCAGCGGGATGCCGGCGCCGGCCCGCTTGAAGGCGTTGCCGGTCACGGCGAGCGAGCCCAGCGACATGCCGTGGAAGGCGTTGGTGAACGACACGACGGATTCGCGGCCCTTCACCTTCCGCGCCAGCTTCAGCGCGGACTCCACGGCGTTGGTGCCCGTCGGGCCCGGGAACATGACCTTGTACGGCAGGTCACGGGGGCGGAGGATGTAGTTCTGGAAGGACTCCAGGAACGCGCGCTTGGCCGTCGTCGACATGTCGAGGCCGTGCGTGACGCCGTCCCGCTCCAGGTAGTCGATCAGGGCGCGTTTGAGGACGGGGTTGTTGTGGCCGTAGTTGAGTGAACCGGCTCCGGCGAAGAAGTCGAGGTACTCGTGGCCGTCCTCGTCGTACATGCGGCTGCCGTGCGCACGGTCGAAGACGGTGGGCCAGCCGCGGCAGTAGCTGCGCACCTCGGACTCGAGGGTCTCGAAGACGCTGAGGTCGGGCTGGGTGATGGTCACGACGAATCGCTCCTCGGTGGCGTGGGAAGTCAGAGGGAGTCGGAAGATCGGGGGGCCGGGCCGGCGCGTCAGAGCGCGAACGGCCCGATGCGGTGCAGGACTTCGGGGTCGTGCGGTCCGTCGGGGAAGTCCGAGGCGTCGAAGAGCACCTCGCGCTCCAGCAGGGCGCCGTGGCGCTCCGCGAACGCGGTGAACAGGCGCTCGGAGGCCGTGTTGCCGGGAGCGACGGTGGTCTCCACGGTGTCCACGCCGTGCTCCGCGGCGGTCCGGGCGGCCAGCGCGTCGAGCATGGCGGCGGCCAGACCGCGGCCGCGGTGCGCCTCGTCGACGGCGACCTGCCAGACCAGCAGGGTGCGCGGGCTGTCCGGGCGGAGGTAACCGGTGATGAAGCCGACCGGCTCCCCGCGCTCGTCGCGAGCGACGGCCGAGGTGGCGGCGAAGTCACGGCACCACAGCAGATAGCTGTACGACGAGTTCAGGTCGAGGACCTTCGAGTCCTTGGCTATCCGCCACAGCACGGCTCCGTCCGCCACGGTCGGGCGGTCGATTTGCAGGTCTGCTTGTGCGGCAGTCATGCGAATTGAACTTACCGAGGTAAATTCAAAATTGCATCGTCCTGCGGGGTTACGTACGAGCGTGTCATGTGTTATCGCGCGTGCGAGTGTGTCCGCGCGAGGAGCCGATAAAATGTTCCGGTTTGTACGGAATGAAATGGAACAAATCGGGCGCGATGTGGAACCGGTCACATCCGTGTAACTTCTGTGACCGCCCCCGGAAACGTCCGGTAGCCGCTTCTCGGATCAGGGCGTTTAAGGTCCGGAGGACCGGGCAGGAGAAGACGGGAAGCTGTTCCGAAGAGTAATAGGGAAATAAGCCGGAGAATGTCGCAGGAGTATGTGTGCGAGGGATTTCGATAATCCCCCCGAATTCATGCGCCGGTCACCCCCTCGATGCGCTCCCGCAGGAGCCCGGTGCACAGCTCCCGCCCGCGGGTGATCTCCCGCCGCCACACGGCGAAGGCGTCGTCCGTCCCGCGATCGGGGTCGCGCGCCACCTCGGGGGTGCGGAGAACCGCGCGAACGGCCCGCCTCGGCCCGCACCCGGCGACAGACGGTCCCCGGCGCCCCGGCGGCCGTCAGGGCATGTCACGCGGCTCGGCGCCACGAGGTGCCGCCTGCGCCCACCCGTACCGCCCCTGGGTCGCCGGGCTGCGCGGCGGCCCCGCCCCGCATCGGCGCCGGCGCCCGGAAATCCACGCTCAGGACCGCGGGGCCCCCGGCCCGTTCACACCCAGGCCCGCTCCGCCGCCGCCAACGCCGCAGGCAGGTCGACGGACAGCCCCGCGTCCGTCAGGGCCGTCGCCACAGCCGTCAGGCACGCGCGCACCGTGCCCCGGGTGGCGTCGCGCCCGTAGTGGTTGACCCGGATCATCTCGCGCGCCAGGGCGCCACCACCCGCCGCGAGGGGAAGCGCGGGGTCGGCGGCCAGGGCACGCGCGACCAGCTCCGACGCGGTCGTACCGGCCGGCGCCCGCAGCGTCGTGGCGACCGGCGCCGCGTCCGCCGCGTCGTGCACGTACGGCGCGATCCCCCCGCCGAGCGCCGACGCGCCCGCCCGGGTCGCGGCGGCCGCCGAGGCGTGCCGCGCCATCACCGTCTCCAGGCCCTCCGCCTCGATCCGCTCCACGCACGCCTCCAGCGCGAGCATCTCCAGCTGTGCCGGGGCGTGCAGCAGCGTCCTGCGGCCGCCGTCGATCCACCGCTCCTTCCAGTCGAGGAGGGACAGGTAGGAACGGCGCGGCGCGTTCGGGTTGGCCGCCATGCGGGCCCAGGCACGCTCGCTCACCGACACCGCCGACACCCCGGCGGGCCCGCCCATCGCCTTCTGCGCCCCGATGACGCACAGGTCGACGCCCCAGGCGTCGGGCAGCACCGGTTCCGCGCCCACCGAGGCGACCGCGTCCAGATAGAACAGCGCCCCGTGCTCCCGCACCACCTCGCCGATCGCGGCGACCGGATTGGTGTTGCCGGTGGCGGCCTCGGCGTGCACCAGCGACACGAAGTCGATCTCCGGGTGCTCGGCGAACGCGTCCCGCACCTGCTCGGCGGTCACCGCCGTGTGGAACGGCACCGCCAGGTCGACGACGGTGGCGCCGCAGTCACGCAGCCAGTCGCCGAAGGTCTGCCCGTAGGGGCCGGTGATGACGTTCAGCGCGGTCGTCCCGGGCCCGGCCGTCGCACGGATCGCGCCCTCCAGCGGCAGCAGCGCCTCGCCCTGGGTGATCACCACGTCCTGCCGGGTGCCCAGCAGCCGTGCCACCCGGTCCTCGATCGAGGCGAAGCGCGCGGCGCTCAGCGGGGGCAGGTCCAGGAGGAGGTTCGTCACGGTGGTGCTCTTTCGCTCAGGGACGCTGTACGCGCCTGCGAGCCTAACCCTTCCTCGCGGACCGGCCGGGAGGGGCCGCCCCGGAGCGACCGCCGCGCAGGATGTCCGCAGGGCCGCTTTGATCTTGGCCGCCGGAACACTAGCGTGACGTCCCTGCTCCAGGACACCCCTCTCGAGGAAGCGCTCACGTGCGAAGACGAATACGACGCGCCGGCTCACTCGCCGTACCCGCCCTGCTGGGCCTCTCCCTGCTGGCCCCCACCACCGCCCAGGCCGCGGACGTGACGTCCGGCGACTACAAGGCGGTGTTCAACTACACCAAGCCGGGCAGCAGCACGCTCGACCACTCGATCCTCAACGACCTCGCCGGTCTGATCGACCGGGCGGCGCCGGGCTCCACCGTCTACATGGGGATGTACTGGTTCGGGCTCGCCGAGCTGAAGACCAAGATGCTCGAGGCGCAGGACCGCGGAGTCACCTTCCGCATGGTCTCGGAGAAGCGCAACGAGCCCAGCAGCACGCCCTTCACCGCCGCCGAGCTGAAGAACGGCTCCACATGGACGTGGTGCACCAACAGCTGCCTCGGCAACGGCCCCGACGACGTCAACGCCATCAACCACGACAAGTACTTCGTCTTCACCGCCCTCGACGACGGGCGGAAGAACGTGGTCTGGCAGAGCTCCGAGAACATCGCCGTCTCCCAGTCCGGCGAGCTCAACAACGCGCTGATCGTGTCGAACAATGCGCAGCTCGCCGCGCGCTACATCGCGCACTTCCAGGACCAGGTCAAGCACGCCGGCGACAGCCTGCACACCACGTACGACCACACGACGAGCGACCCGTCCGCCCCGGTGGAGGCGTTCTTCTTCCCGCGCGACACGTCGTCCGACGCCTCGCACTACGGCAACGCCGACATCGTCGCCTCCTTCATCGACGACGTCGACTGCGCCCGCAACGGCCGCATCCGCATCTCCTCGGCCGAACTCGACGAGCGCAGCTCGCGGCCCGCGATCTACACCGCCCTGGCGGCCAAGAAGGCGGCCGGCTGCGCCATCGAGATCAACGGCCGGGACCTGAGCGACCCCAACGGCGACGGCGACAACGCCGGCGTCAACGAGCTCACCGGCCTCGACATCCCCGTGTACGCCAACCGCCCCGGCGGCTGCCGCTACTCGACCATCACCTGCAACCGCGGCACCACCCACTCCAAGTACCTGCTCACCGAGTGGCAGAAGGCCGACGGCACCCAGGTCCGGCACGTCTTCACCGGCTCGCACAACTGGACCAAGGGCGCGCTCCAGCGCAACGACGAGACGCTGCTGAGGATCGACGACCCGGGGATCTACCAGGCGTACGTCGACAACTTCAACGCGGTGCGCCAGGGCACGTACGACATCGACTCCACCGTCTACGGCTCCACCGCCCAGCACTACTCGCGGGTCAACACCAAGGGCGACGGGGACCAGCACTACAGCGCGGTCGCCTCCGGTGGCACCGCCTCCACCACCTGGACCGCGGTGGTCTACGAGGAGGGCGACCGCCACGACTCCTCGGACACCGAGCTCGGCACCGACGTGTACATCCGCATGTACAAGGACGGCGTGCCGCTGTGGAACGAGAAGAAGCTCAGCACCAGCGGCACCGGCGCCACCTGGTCGCACCAGAAGCCCGACGTGGGCGTCGACGCGAACGGCAACGCGATCGTCGTGTGGACCGCCGACGAGGACGGCAACAAGTACGGTGACATCGCCGTGCGCAAGGTCGCCCCGGACGGAACCGTGAGCAGCCTGCCGCGTCCGCACGCCTCGGGCGACGGCGACCAGCTCCGCCCGACCGTCGCCGTCGCCCCGGACGGTTCCTACGCGGTGGCGTGGGAGTCCACGGCCGACGGATCCACGCTCAACCAGGTGTACGCGGCCTCCTGGTCCGGGACCGGCGCCCTGCGCTACCAGGACGTGCAGGTCAGCACCATCAACTCCGGCGCCGCCGGCTCCAACCGCCGCCCGGACGTCGCCGTCGACGACGCCGGCCGGGCGACGGTCGTGTGGGAGGAGGACGCCGACGGCAACGGCGGGCTCAACATCGGCCTGGCCACGCTGAACACCTCGGGCGGCTTCGCGGTCGCCCGCAAGGTCGCCAACACGCTCACCGACGGACAGCAGACCCGGCCCGCGGTCGCGGTGACCGGCGACGGACGGATCGTGGCCGCGTGGGCGGACGAGTACACCGCCGGCAGCGGCACGGTGGTCCGCGAGCAGCGGGTGCACCACCGCACCTTCTCGGCCGCCGGCGCCCCCGGCGGCGCCGAGGTGCGCACCACGCCGGACTCGTCCCAGGTGCCGGCCGGCCGTCCGATCGGCAGCCAGGCCGACCCGGACGTCACCGTCTCCGACGCCGGTGACTTCGTGGTGGCGTGGAAGGAGGCCTTCGTCGACGGTCTGGACGACGTGTGGGCCCGCGGCTTCGACTTCGACGGCAGCACCACCGGGCGTCTCCCGGCGCTGCGGATGAACGTCGTCTCGGGCGGCGGACAGGGCGGCCCCGCGGTCACCCTGGCGCCGAACGGCCGGCTGTCCCTGACGTACTCCGACGACTCCGACGGGAACGGGTTCAACGAGATGCGGCTGCGGGACGCCTTCGCCAACAAGTAGGCGCACGGGCTCCGCGCACCCCGCCGTCCGACGGCCCGGACCGCTTCCCGCGGTCCGGGCCGTCGGCGCGCGGGCGGAAGATCGGAGGCCGGACGGCGTAATCCCCCTCCGATTGATGTGAGGTGCTCAAACGTTTCCTTATAATCGGAACTTCTCGTTCGCTCACAGGAGGCCTCTCGTGAACACGCACCTCGGCCGCAGGACCCGCGTCCTGGTTGCCACCACCGCGACGGCCGGGATGGTGCTCCTCGCCGCCTGCACGTCCACCGACGACGGAGGCGGCGGGTCCACGACCGCCGGCGGGGTCGAACTCGTCAAGGCGGGACAGCTCACCACCTGCACCCACCTGCCCTACCCGCCGTTCCAGTCGGAGATCGACGGCAAGGTGCAGGGCTTCGACGTCGCCCTGATCGACCTGGTCGCCGACGACCTCGGCGTGAAGCAGCAGATCCTCGACACGCCGTTCGAGAACTTCAAGACCGGCGCCTTCCTCAACTCCGGCGAGTGCGACCTCGCCGCGGCCGGCATGACCATCACCGAGGAGCGGAAGAAGAACGTCGACTTCTCCGACCCGTACTTCAACGCCACCCAGGCCGTCCTCGTCGCCAAGGACAGCGGCGTCGCCTCCCTCGCCGACGTGAAGGCGAAGAACGTCAAGCTGGGCGCCCAGGCGCAGACCACCGGCGAGGACTACGTCAAGGGCGAGGGCTTCGACCCGGTCTCCTTCGAGTCCTCCGACGCCGTCCTCAACGGCCTGCGCACCGGCCAGGTCAAGGCCGTCGTCATCGACTACCCGGTCGTCCAGGGCTGGCTGAAGGACAAGGCCAACGCGGACGCCTTCACCGTCGCCGAGCAGATCGACACCGGCGAGCAGTACGGCTTCACCGTGAAGAAGGGCAACAAGGCCCTCCAGGAGGCCGTGAACAAGGCGCTCGCCGACGCCAAGGCCGACGGCACGTACAAGAAGCTGTACGAGCAGTGGATCGGCCCGTACGACGAGTCCGCCGCCTCGCCGGCCGCCTCCTGACCTCATGGCCGACACGGAGACGACGCCGCTCCAGCCCAAGCGGAAGGGCCTGACCCGGCGGCAGAAGCGCAGCATCTCGCGCGGCATCCAGTACGCCGTGTTCGTCGCGGCCGTGATCGCCTTCGGCGTCACGGCCGACTGGGGACGGCTGCAGAACCAGTTCGCGCAGGTCGACATCGCCGAGCGGATGTTCCCCGAGGTCATCACGCTCGCGCTGAAGAACACCGTCCTCTACACGGTGACCGGCTTCGGCGTCGGCCTGGCGCTCGGCATGGTCATCGCCCTCATGCGGCTGTCGTCCGTCGGACCCTACCGCTGGCTGGCCGGCGTCTACATCGAGATCTTCCGCGGCCTGCCCGCCCTGCTGATCTTCATCTTCATCGGCGTCGCCGTCCCGCTCGCCTTCCCCGGCACGGAGATCATCGGCGGGACGTACGGCAAGGTCGCCCTCGCGCTCGGTCTGGTGGCCGCCGCCTACATGGCGGAGACCATCCGGGCCGGCATCCAGGCCGTCCCCAAGGGACAGATGGAGGCGGCCCGCTCGCTCGGCTTCTCGCCGGGCCGCGCCATGGTGTCGATCATCATCCCGCAGGCGTTCCGGATCATCCTGCCGCCGCTCACCAACGAGCTGGTCCTGCTGTTCAAGGACTCTTCGCTGGTGCTGTTCCTCGGCGTCACCCTGGAGGAGCGCGAGCTGTCCAAGTACGGCCGCGACCTGGCCAGTCAGACCGCCAACTCCACGCCCATCCTGGTGGCCGGACTGTGCTACCTGCTGATCACCATCCCGCTCGGCTTCGTCGTGCGCCGCATGGAGGCCAAGGCCCAGGAGGCCGTCAAATGAGCCGCCCCGAGATCCGCGTCAGCGGACTGCACAAGTCGTTCGGCGACAACCACGTGCTGCGCGGCATCGACCTGGAGATCGGCCAGGGCGAGGTCGTCTGCGTCATCGGCCCGTCCGGCTCCGGCAAGTCCACGCTGCTGCGCTGCGTGAACCTCCTGGAGGAGCCCAGCAAGGGGCAGGTCTTCGTCGGCGGCACCGAGCTGACCGACCCGGACGTCGACATCGACGCCGTACGCCGCCGCATCGGCATGGTGTTCCAGCAGTTCAACCTGTTCCCGCACCTGACCGTCACCGAGAACCTCACGCTGCCCCAGCGCCGCGTGCTGCGGCGCGGCAAGGCGGAGGCCGCGAAGGTCGCCGCGCAGAACCTGGCGAGGGTCGGCCTCGCCGAGAAGGCGGACGCCTACCCGTCCTCCCTCTCCGGCGGCCAGCAGCAGCGCGTCGCCATCGCCCGGGCGCTCGCCATGGGCCCCGAGGTGATGCTGTTCGACGAGCCCACCTCGGCGCTCGACCCCGAACTGGTCGGCGACGTCCTCGCGGTGATGCGGATGCTCGCCGACGAGGGCATGACGATGATGGTCGTCACCCACGAGATGACCTTCGCCCGCGAGGTCGCCGACCGGGTCGTCTTCATGGACGGCGGCGTGATCGTCGAGGACGGCGCCCCCGAGCGGGTCATCGGCGCGCCGCAGCACGAACGCACCCGCCACTTCCTCTCCCGGCTCCTCGACCCGGCCATGGCGCAGGTCGAGGAGGAGACGTCGGACCAGGTGGGGAAGTCCGGCTGACGCGCAACTAGGGTGCGGTGCATGAGTGAACGCGCGGTGCTGCACGTGAAGGGGCGGATCCTCGTCGGCCCGGACGAGGTCCGCGACGAGCTGTGGGTGGTCGACGGCCGTATCTCCTACGACCGTCCCGCCGGCGCCCGTGACGTCCGGACCGTCGACGGCTGGGTGCTGCCCGGGCTCGTCGACGCCCACTGCCACGTGGGTCTCGACCGGCACGGGGCCGTCCCCGAGGACGTCGCGGAGAAGCAGGCGCTCACCGACCGGGACGCCGGCGCGCTGCTGCTGCGCGACGCCGGCTCGCCCTCGGACACCCGCTGGATCGACGACCGCGAGGACCTCCCGAAGATCATCAGGGCCGGGCGGCACATCGCGCGTACCCGCCGCTACATCCGTAACTACGCCTGGGAGGTCGAGCCCGACGACCTCGTCGCGTACGTCGCCCAGGAGGCCCGGCGCGGCGACGGCTGGGTGAAGCTGGTCGGCGACTGGATCGACCGCGACCTGGGCGACCTGTCGGCCTGCTGGCCGCGCGGCGCGGTCGAGGCGGCCATCGCCGAGGCGCACCGGCTGGGCGCCCGCGTCACCGCCCACTGCTTCGCCGAGGACTCCCTGCGCGACCTCGTCGAGGCCGGCATCGACTGCGTCGAGCACGCCACCGGGCTCACCGACGAGACCATCCCGCTGTTCGCCGAGCGGGGCGTCGCCATCGTCCCCACCCTGGTCAACATCGCCACCTTCCCCGCGCTCGCCGACGGCGGCGAGGGCAAGTTCCCCCGCTGGTCCGCGCACATGCGGCGGCTGCACGAACGCCGCTACGACACCGTCCGCTCCGCGTACGACGCCGGCATCCCCGTCTTCGTCGGCACCGACGCCGGCGGCACCCTTCCGCACGGGCTCGCCGCCGAGGAGGTGGCGGAACTGGCCAAGGCCGGACTCCCGCCCGTCGAGGCCCTCGCCGCCGGCACCTGGAAGGCCAGGGCGTGGCTCGGCCGCCCGGGTCTGGAGGAGGGCGCCCCGGCCGACCTGGTGGTCTACGACGCCGACCCGCGCGCGGACCTGGAGGTGCTCACCGCTCCGCGCCGGGTGGTGCTCGACGGGCGCGTCGTCGCGTAGGACGCGCCCGTCGGTGGGGCCCCTGAGGGTGACGGCGGGGAACAGTCGTGCCCCGGAAATCGAAAATGCTCTCCAGTCTTCCCCGAAGGAGTGAAGAGTCGCCGGATCGCTGACGGGGCGGCGCGGGCGTGGACATCCTTTCCGGGTCCCAGCAAAGTCTCATGGGGGTCCCACCACCTTGTACACCCACAACTTCCGTGCGCCTGTTCGCCGTTGGCCGGCAGTCGCGGTGGCCTGCGCGCTCACCGCGGGACCCGTCGCCCTCGCCGGCGCGGCGCCCGTGTACGCCACCGAGGGCCATGGACACGCCGGCGCCTCCGTGCTGCGCACCGACCTCGACGTGTCCCTGCTCAACAAGTCGGTGCAGGTCCCGCTCACCGTTTCCCTCAACGAGGTCGAGGCGCCGCAGAGCGCGCGGAAGACGGCCCTCACCGCCACCCTCGACGGGGTCGACCGCGGCAAACCGTTCAGCGTGCTGCGCGCCGAGGTGGCCGACGCGGTCGCGACCGTCGAGGGGGACAGGGCGGAGGCGTCCACCACCCTCGCCGACGCCCGCCTGCACGTCCCCGGACTGCCGCTGCTGTCGCTCGTCGAGATCGAGGCGGTCGGCTCCAGGGCGGTCTGCGAGTCGGGCACGACCCCGCACGCCTCCGTCACCCTGCCCGCCGCGGTCACCGTCCTCGGCAAGCGGGTCTCGCTGAGCGCGGGCGGCCCGACGCACGTCGACGTGCCGGGAGTGGGGTCGGTCCGCCTCGACCTGTCCACGACCGCGACGACGTCGTCCACGGCAGCGGCCACCGCGCTGAAGCTGGAGGTGTCGGTCGACCCGGCGAAGCTGAACGTGGCCGAGGTGGAGGGACACCTCACGCTGGCGGAGTCACGGTGCGAGACGCCGGCGCCGGCCGAGGAGGAGCCGGAGGCGGCCGCCCCCGACGCCCCCGAGAAGGCGGAGCCCGCCGTCGGACCCCAGGGCGCCCGCGCCGGACAGGCGGCCCCCGCGGAGACCGGCCTCGCCGAGACGGGCGGGGATTCGGCCACGCCGTACGTGGCGGCGGGGGCGGTCGCGCTGCTCGCGGCCGGCGGGGGAGCGGTGCTGCTGTCGCGGCGGGGACGGCGGAACTGACCCGAGCGGCCGGGGCGCGGGGGGACGCCCCCGCGCCCCGCGCCCGCGGAGACAGGGCCGCGTCACCGTGACGAAGCCGAGCCGCGCCGCAAGGGTGCCGCCTGCGCCCACCCGTGCCGCCCCAGCGGCACGACTGCCCGCAGGCCGGGTCGGCTGGCCGCTGCGCCCCTTCAGGGGCGCGGGGAACTGCGCGATCAGCCCGGGACGGGCCGCGGGCGGGGGACGAGCGGTCTCGGCAGACGGGTTGCCGTCAGGGGCGCGGGTCCGGTCGAGGCGGGCCGCAGAGGTGCCGCCCGGTGGCACGGGAGGGGCGCCTTTTAGGGGCGCGGGGAACTGCGCGACCGGCCGCGGACTTCCCGCCCTCGGCGCAGCGGCGGGCAACCGCTCGGTGGTCAGGCGCCCAGCGCCCGTCCCAGCGCCCGCAGGAACCCCTCCGTGGTCTCCCTGTCCCGTACCGCCAGGCGGAGCCACTCCTCGTCCAGGCCGGGGAACGTGTCCCCGCGGCGGGTCGCATAGCCGAGGAAGCGCAGACGTTCCCGTACGCCCGCCGCGTCCGGGACGCGCACCAGGACGAAGGGGGCCTCCGCCGGTTCCACCACCCGCAGGCCGTGGGACGTGAAGTCCCGCAAGCCCGCGATCAAGTACGCGCGGTTCGCCGCGATCGCCCGCGCCGCCTCCTCCGCCTCCGCGAGCGCCGCAGGCGACACACATGCCTCCGCCGCCGCCAGTGCCGGCGTCGACACCGGCCACAGCGGCTGCGCCCGTTCCAGCTCGGCGACGGTCTCCGGGGCCGCGAGGACGTACCCGATGCGCAGGCCGGCCAGGCCCCACGTCTTGGTCAGGCTGCGCAGCACGACCAGGCCCGGGACGTCCGTCCGGCCGGCCAGGGCCTCCCGTTCGCCCGGGACCGCGTCCATGAACGCCTCGTCGACCACCAGCGTCCGCCCGGGGCGGGCCAGCCGGGCCAGCGTCCGAGCCGGGTGCAGCACCGACGTCGGGTTGGTGGGGTTGCCGATCACCACCAGGTCCGCGTCCTGCGGAACCGCCGCCGGGTCGAGGCGGAAGCCGTCGGACTCCCGTAGCAGCACCCGGTCCACCGTGTGCCCCGCGTCACGCAGTGCCGCCTCCGGCTCCGTGAACTGCGGATGCACCACCGCCGGCCGCGAGACCTTCAGCGCCCGCGCCAGCAGCACGAACGCCTCCGCCGCGCCCGCCGTCAGCAGCACCCGCTCCACCCCGAGCCCGTGCCGCGCCGCCACCGCGGCCCGCGCGGCCCGTCCGTCCGGGTAGGCGGCGAGCCCGGCCAGCGACGCCGCCATGCGGTCCCGCAGCCACGCCGGGGGCGTGTCCGCGCGGACGTTGACCGCGAGGTCGACGAGCGTGGAGCCGTCGTCGCGGACCTCGGCGTCGCCGTGGTGGCGCAGGTCGTGGCCGGCCCCCGGGTCAGTGGGCATGGCTGTGGGAGTGCGTGTGACCATGCCCGTGATGGTGGTGCCCGTCGTCGTCCGGGTGGAAATGCGGCTGCTGCGGCAGCCCCACCTTGTCCTCGAAGCCGGGCAGCGCGATCCGGTAGACGCAGGAGTCGCAGTTCATCCGCAGATCGCCCTTCACCGCCTCCTCGTACCGCTCGAGAACGAGGTCCAGCAGCTCCGGCTCCGGGCCGATGACGTCCGCCGACCGCACCTCCGCCTCCGGGTGGGCCGCCGCCCACTCCTCGGTCTGCGTCCGCACCCGGTCCGGCAGGATCCCGGTGAACAGGAAGTACGGCAGGACGACGATCCGCCGCGCCCCCAGCCGGGCGCACCGGTCGAGGCCGCTCGGCACGTCCGGCTTCGCCAGCGACACGAACGCCGTCTCCACGCCCGCGTACCCGCGTCCCTCCCACAGCAGCCGGGCCGCCTTGAACACCTCCGCGTTGGCGTCCGGGTCCGTCGACCCGCGCCCCACCAGCAGCACCGTCACCTCGGCGGGGTCCCAGGACGGGTCCACCGCCTCCGCGAGCCGCCGCTCCAGCACCCGCAGCAGCGCGGGGTGCGGGCCCAGCGGACGGCCGTACGTGTACGAGACACCGGGGTGGCGTTCCTTCTCGCGGGCCAGCGCGGCCGGGATGTCGCCCTTGGCGTGCCCGGCGGACACCAGCATCAGCGGCACGGCCGCGAACCGCCGCACCCCCCGCCCCACCAGCTCGGCGACGGCCTCGCCCAGCGGCGGCGGGGACAGTTCGATGAAACCGCCCGCGACGGGCAGGCCGGGCCGGCGGCGGCCCAGTTCCCGCACGAAGGCGCGGAACGCCTCCGCTCCGGCGTCGTCCCGGGTGCCGTGGCCGGCGATGAGCAGGGCGGGCGGGGTGGTCACAGGGTCTCCTCGGTCGAAGCGGGGTGGTACAGCAGGGCGTTGAGCGCGGCGGCGGCGACCGCCGACCCGCCCTTCTCGGACACGTTGCTCACGGCGGGCAGTCCGCTCTCCCGCAGCGCCGCCTTGGACTCGGCGGCGCCGACGAACCCGACGGGCAGGCCGATCACCAGCGCGGGGGAGGCGTCCAGGGTCAGCAGCTCCTCCAGCGCGGTGGGCGCGCACCCGATCACCCACACGGCGCCGGGCCCGACCTCCTCGTAGGCGAGCCGCACGGCGTGCGCGGACCGGGTGAGCCCCTGCCCGGACCGCGCCTCGCGCAGCCGGCACACGGTCTCGCGGCGGGTGATCCCGGCCGCGACCATCTCCACGTCCGCGACGACGGGCGCGCCCGCGTGCAGCGCGGCGTGCGCACGCTCCAGTTCGGCCTCGTCCATGACGAGGTCGGCGGCGTACTCCAGGTCGGCGGAGGAGTGCACGACCCGCTCCACGACCGCCCGGGTCAGCGGCGGGAGGTGCGACGTGTCGAGGCGGGCCCGCAGCCGCCGGAAGGACTCCTGCTCGATGGGGTGGATCACGCGGTTCACCGGGTCTCCTCCTGCCAGAGGTAGCCGCGCGGGGTGACCATGCGCCCCGCGATCTGCCGGGTCGCCGTGTTGCCCACGGTCACGACCGTCATCATGTCGACCGTCGCCGGGTCCAGCGCGGCCAGCGTGGTCAGCCGCACCGACTCGTCCGCGCGGGACGCGTTCCGCACGACGCCGACGGGTGTGGCGGGCGTCCGGTGCCCGGCGAGCACGGCGAGCGCCTTCGGCAGCTGCCAGTCGCGGCCCCGGCTGCGCGGGTTGTAGAACGTCACCACCAGGTCCGCCTCGGCCGCCGCCCGCACCCGCCGCTCGATGACCTCCCACGGCGTGTGCAGGTCGGACAGGCTGATGGACACGTGGTCGTGGCCCAGCGGCGCCCCGAGCAGCGCGCCCGCCGCGAGCGCCGCCGTCACCCCCGGCACGCCGACCACGTCGATGTCGTCGGACGCCTCCGCGAGCGCCGGGGACGCCATCGCGTACACGCCCGCGTCACCGCTGCCGATCAGTGCGACCGCCTGCCCGCGCCGGGCCTCCGCGACCGCCGTACGCGCCCGCTCCTCCTCCGCGCCGAGCCCCGACTCCAGCACACGGGTGCCGGGCCGCAGCAGGTCGCGGATCTGGTCGACGTACTGGTCGAGGCCCACCAGCACCGACGCGCGCCGCAGTTCGTCCCGCGCGCGCGGGGTGAGCAGGTCCCGCGCGCCGGGCCCGAGCCCGACCACCGCGAGCCGTCCCCGGCCCGGACGGCGTACGACCGCGCAGGTCGCCATGGCGGGTGAGCCCGCCGACTTCCGCTTGGGCACGAGGAGTTCACCGCCGCCGACGAGCGCGGCGGCCTCCGCGACGGACGGGGTGCCCACGGCGGCGAGCGGCGCGTCCGACGGGTTCGGGACCACGACGCGCGCCAGCTCCTCCGCAGCGTGCGTCACCAGCGGCACGCCGAGCCTTTGGGCCGCCTCCACGAGCCCCGGCTCCCCGGCCTTGGCGTCGACGGTGGCCAGTTCGGCCACGGACGCCGCCGACAGCCCCGCCTCCCGCAGCGCGTCCTCGACGAGCCCGAGCACCTCCTCGACGGGGGCGCCCTTCGACGCGCCCACCCCGACGACGAGCGTCGGAGGCCGCAACACCGCCTCCCCGCCGGCCGGTTCGACCAGCCGGTCGGTCACCCGGACCGTGTACGCGCCCTCGGCGGAGACCGGCAGCGGCGGCAGCGGCCAGGCCACCTCGGCGCGCAGCGCCACCGGCTCCCCGTCCAGCAGCGCCCGCGACACGGCCGCCACATCGCCCTCCACCGGAAGGCCCAGCGTGTCCAGACCCGGCAGCCCCACCGCGTCCGTCGCGGTCGTCACCACCGGCTCCGCGCCCAGCACCTCGCCCACCTCGCGGGCGAGTTCGTTCGCGCCGCCGCCGTGCCCGCCGAGCAGCGACACCGCGAACCGCCCGGCCTCGTCGACGCACACCACGCCCGGGTCGTCCGCCTTGCCGTCCAGCAGCGGCGCCACCAGCCGCACCACGGCCCCGGTGGCGAGGAAACACACCAGCCGGTCGCACTCGGCGAACGCGGTCCGTACCGCGTCCGCCACCGGACCGCCGTACACGCGCGTGCGGTCCGGCCAGGCGGCGGCCAGCCGGTCCCGCGCCGCCGCTCCCGCCGCCGTGGCGGAGATGAGGCCGATCACTCGCAGACTCCTTCACTGTGCGCCGGGGGCCGTACGCCCCACAGCAGGAAAACCGGATTGGTGGCCGCCAGCCGGGTCACGTCCCCGGGCAGCGGCGCCAGCCGCGACGACTGCAGCAGCACGCCGTCGCAGACCAGGCCCGCGCCGGTCAGCGCCGCCCGCGCGGCCGGCACCCGGTCCAGCGCGGCCATCGCCACGACGACCGTCCGCCGCGCCCGGCGCGCGCACGCGCCGACGACCGCCGGCAGCTCCCGGCCCCCGCCGCCGACGAACACGGCGTCCGGATCGTCGCCCAGCCCGTCCAGCGCGCCCGGCGCCTCCCCGTGCACCACCCGCACGCCGACACCGTGCGCGGCGGCGTTGGCGCGCACCCGCTCCACACCGTCCGCGTCCCGCTCCACGGCCACGGCGGCCGCGCCGAGCCGCGCGCACTCCACGGCCACCGACCCCGACCCCGCGCCGACGTCCCACACCAGGTCGCCGGGGCGCGGCCCCAGCCGGGCCAGCGCCAGCGCCCGCACCTCGAACTTGGTGATCATCGAGTCCCGGTGTGCGAACTCCGCCTCCGGCAGCGCCCATCCGGCCGGACGCTCCCCGAGCCCCGCGACCGTACGCACCGGTCCCAGCGCCCGCGTCTCCCCCAGGCACAGCACCACGCTCACCGCGGAACCCCAGTCCCGGCCGGCGGCTTCCTCGGGCGTCACCCGCTCCACCGACTCCCCGGCCGCCCCGAGCGCCGACGCGACGACCAGCACCCGCCGCTCACCGCGCAGCGCCGCCCCCAGCTCGGCCGGACCGGCGCCCGGCCCGGTCAGCACGGCGACCTTCGGATGCGCCCGGCACACGTTCACCGCCGTCCGCGGATCCCGCCCGTGCGCGCTGACCACCACGGCGTCGTCCCACGGCAGCCCGGCCCGCGCGAACGCGGCGGCGACCGAGGAGACCCCCGGCCGCACGTCGAGCCTCTCCGGACCGAACCGCTCGGCCAGCGCCCGCACGATCCCGAAGAACCCGGGATCGCCCGACGCCAGCACCACCACCGGCCGTTCCTCGGCCACATACTTCGCGACGGCGTCGAGCGCGGGCGCCAACGGCCCCAGCACGATCCGCTCGGCCCCCTCCGGCACCCTCACGGCGTCCAGATGCCGCCGCCCGCCGACGACGAGCGCGGCCTTCCCGATCTCCGGGACGCCGACCGGTGCGCCCGTCCCCGTCCCCACCACGGTGATCATGTGCTCGCCCCCCGCTCCCGCAGCTCCCTGCGCGCCCGAGGGTCGGCCTTGCGGAAGCCGTGGAAGTGACCCGGGTGGTACAGGTGCGAGCGGGTGCCGTGCGCGTCGAGGGCGGGACCGACCAGGAACAGCGTGTGCTTCCACAGCTTGTGCTCCTTGACGGTCTCCTCCAGCGTGCCGATCGTGCACCGCACCACCAGCTCCTCCGGCCAGGTCGCCTGGTACGCCACCACGACCGGCGTGGACGTCGGATAGCCGCCCTCCAGCAGCTCCCGCACCAGCTGTCCGCTGCGCGCCGCCGACAGGAACACCGCCATCGTGGTGCCGTGCCGCGCGAACTCCCGGACCTCCTCACCGGGCGGCATCGGCGTCTTCCCGCCGCCCAGCCGGGTGAGGATCACCGACTGCGCCACCTCGGGGATCGTCAGCTCCCGCCCCGCGAGCGCCGCCACCGCCGAGAAGGACGACACGCCCGGCACGATCTCCGTGGCGATGCCCAGCTCCACGCACCGGTCGAACTGCTCCTGGGTGCCGCCCCACAGCGCGGGGTCACCCGAGTGGATCCGCGCGACCTTCAGCCCCTCGTCACGGGCCCGCGCGTAGACGGCCACCACGTCCTCCAGCGACATCGCCGCCGAGTCGAGGATCTCCGCGTCCCGGCGCGCGTGCTCCAGGACCTCCGCCTGGACCAGGCTGGCGGCCCAGATCACCACGTCCGCCTCGGCGATGGCCCGCGCGCCGCGGAACGTCAGCAGATCGGCGGCGCCGGGACCGGCCCCGACGAAGGTCACCTTGCCGGTGGGGGCGTCGGCCATGGATACAGGTCCTTTTCTGAATGCGATCGGAAGTCGAAGGGGGCTGAGCGGCTGTCACGCGTGCGCGGGCGACCGCTGATCGGATACGAAGAGCACATGGCGGTCCTCGTCGCGCTGGGCGCGTTCCTGATGACGCTGGCCGGCGGCTGGTCGGCACACCGTGTGACGGACCGCCGCCACCTGGTGCTGGGCCTGGCCGGCGGACTGATGCTCGGCGTGGTCGGCCTGGAACTCCTCCCGGAGTCCCTGGAAGCCGCCGGCGCCGAGGTGCACGGCGTCCCGGCCGCCCTGCTGCTCTTCGTGGGCGGGTTCCTGCTGGCTCACCTGGTGGAGCGGCTCCTCGCCCACCGGCAGGCCGCGCACGGCGCGGCCGAGAACCACGGCCGCACCCCCGAGGTGGGCCTCACGGCCGCCGCGGCGATGGTCGGGCACAGCGCGATGGACGGCGTGGCGATCGGCGCCGCCTTCCAGGTCGGCGGCGGCATGGGCGCCGCCGTCGCGGTCGCGGTGATCGCCCACGACTTCGCGGACGGCTTCAACACGTACACACTCGCCCACGCCTACGGCAACGCCCGCCGCCGCGCCCTCGCCATGCTGTGGGCGGACGCGGTGGCGCCGGTCGCGGGCGCCGCCTCCACCCTGTTCTTCACGATCCCGGAGCCGCTGCTCGGCGGCTACCTCGGCCTGTTCGGCGGCGCGCTGCTCTACCTCGCGGCGGCCGAGATCCTGCCCGAGGCCCACCACGCGCACCCGGCCCGCTCCACGCTGGTGTGCACGGTCGCCGGGGTGCTGTTCATCTGGCTGGTCGTGGGCGCCGCCCACTGACCGTCCGTCGGTCCGGTTCACAGCTTCCCGCCCCGCCCGCCCGCACGCCGGGGCGGCGCGATGAGCGTCGACAGGTACGGCAGCGGCGTCCCGTCCATCTGCGCCGCCGACCGCACGGACTCCTCCGGCAGCCCCAGCGCGGACCCCCACACCGCGTCCTCGAGCCGACCGGTCTCCCGCAGCACCTCGGCGACCTCACCGGCCTGCCGCCCGAACTTGTACGCGACGACGGTGCCCGGCCCGGCAAGGGCCTCCTTGAGCACGGCGCTCCCGGCGGTGACCGGCACCAGCGTCAACGGCTCGGTCCCCTCGGTCAGCACGGCTCCGGACCGGGCGGCGAGATCCTGCATGGCGGTGATCCCGGGCACGGTCTCGACCACCACCCCCGGCACGAGCTCGCCGACGGTCTGCGCGAGATAGGTGAAGGTCGAGTAGACGTTGGGATCCCCGATGGTCGCGAACGCCACGGAGCCGCGCTCCCGCAGCATCCCGGCGACCCGCTCACCGGCGGCGTCCCAGGCGGCCTCCCGCCGCTCCCTGTCCGTCCGCTCGTTCAGCGCGAACACGACCCGGACGACCTTCTCGGCGGGCACGTAGTGCAGCACGGTCGCCTCGGCCCGCCCCCGCTCACCCGTGTCCATCACGGGTACGACGACGACATCGGCGGCCCGCAGCGCGTTGACCCCCTTGACGGTCACCAGCTCCGGGTCCCCGGGCCCGACGCCCACCCCGATCAGCCTGCTGCTCATGACGTCCGGCACCTCTCCACGAACCGACGGGCGACACCGGGCGCCGACGCCCAGTGGGTGTGCAGATAACTGGCGTGCACGGCGCCTTCGACGAACCCCTCGACCCGGCGCTCGGGCACACGCACCCCCCACGCGGGGAAGGCCCCGGCCCCCGGCTCGACGACCGTCCGGTGGAACTCGTGCCCCCGCATCCGCGTTCCGGCCGCCGCCAGCACGCTGTCACTCACGGCGACCGCATCCCGGTACCCGAGTGTCAACCGCTCCGACATCCGGGCGGAGGCGTCCAGCACGCCGCACATGGGCATCCCGTCCAACTCCCGGCACAGATACAGCAGCCCGGCACACTCGGCGGCCACGGGCGCACCGCTCGCGGCAAGCTCGGCGATCCGCTTCCGCAAGGACTCGTTGGCGGACAGCTCGGAGGCGTACACCTCGGGAAAACCACCCCCGATCACCACCCCGGAGGTCCCCTCGGGCAGTTCCTCGTCCCGCAGAGGATCGAAGGTGACGACGTGGGCACCGGCGGCGGCCAGCAGCTCGGCGTGCTCGGCGTAGGAGAACGTGAACGCGGCCCCGCCGGCCACGGCGACGACTGCCGGCACGTCCGGCGTGCGAGGACGAGGCCCGCCAGGGCCGGCAAGGGGGTCCGGGAACAGCGCCTCACCCGCATCCCAGGCCGCCGCCTCCAGGGACCCCGCACTGCACGCGAGCGCGACAAGCCCTGCGAGGTCACATCCCTCGGCAACCATCGCCCCCATCGCCCGAACGGCGTCAACAGCCGAAGCACGCCGCTCAGCCACCGGCACCAGCCCGAGATGCCGAGCCGGGGTCGCCACCACCGCGTCCCGTCGCAACACCCCCATCACGGGAACCCCGGTCACCTCCAACGCCTCCCGCAGCAGCACCTCGTGCCGCTCGGACCCCACCTTGTTGAGAATCACCCCACCGACCCGGACCTCAGGGTCGAAGCTGACGAACCCATGCACCAGCGCAGCCACCGACCGGGCCTGCGCCGACGCGTCGACCACCAGCACCACCGGCGCCCGCAGCGCCTTCGCCACCTGCGCGGTGGACGCCAGCTCCCCTTCCCCGGCGGCCCCGTCGAACAGCCCCATCACGCCCTCGACGACGGCGATGTCGCACCCCCGCGCGCCGTGCGCGAACAGCGGAGCCACCAGCTCGGCCCCGCACAGGTACGCGTCGAGGTTCCGCCCCACCCGCCCCGTGGCGAGCGCGTGATATCCGGGATCGATGTAGTCGGGCCCCACCTTGTGCGGCGACACGGCCATCCCGCGCGCGGACAACGCGGCCATCAGCCCCGTGGCGACGGTGGTCTTCCCACTCCCCGACGCGGGCGCCGCGACGACCAGCCGGGGAACGGAGCCGACGGCGGTCCCCGTCACCACTCGATCCCCCTCTGCCCCTTCTGCCCGACGTCCATCGGATGCTTCACCTTGGACATGTCGGTCACCAGGTCCGCGAGACCGACCAGCTCCGCCGGCGCGTTGCGCCCCGTGATCACCACGTGCTGCGTCCCCGGCCGGTCCCGCAGCACGGACACCACCTCGGAGGTGTCCACCCACCCCCAGTGCATGGGGTAGGCGAACTCGTCCAGCACGTACAGCTTGTACGTCTCGGCGGCCAGGTCCCGCTTGACCTGCTCCCAGCCCTCGCGGGCCTTCTCCTCGTTGTCCATCTGCGCGTCGCGCTGCACCCAGGACCAGCCCTCGCCCATCTTGTGCCAGGCGACGGACCCGCCCTCACCGGAGTCCCCGAGCACCCGCAGCGCCCGCTCCTCGCCGACCTTCCACTTCGCCGACTTGACGAACTGGAACACCCCGATCGGCCACCCCTGGTTCCAGGCGCGCAACGCCAGCCCGAAGGCCGCCGTCGACTTGCCCTTGCCGATCCCGGTGTGGACGACGACCAGCGGCCGGTTCCGCCGCTGCCGCGTCGTCAGGCCGTCGTCCGGCACGACACTCGGCTGCCCCTTCGGCACTACGCGGCCCTCCTCTGCACGTCCTTCACCAAGCCGGCGATCGAGTCGGCCCGCAGCTCGTCCAGCGTCACGGCCGTCCCGCCCAGCTCTCCGGCGAGCCGCCCGGCCAGCCCGAGCCGCACCGGCCCCGACTCGCAGTCCACGACCACGGAGGCGATGCCCTCCGCCGCGAACAGCCGCGCCGCACGCGACGCCAGCGCGACCGGCTCCGGACCACCCGTCGCCCGCCCGTCCGTCACCACCACGACCAGGGCCCGCCGCGCGGGGTCCCGCAGCCGCTCCACGCGCAGCACGTCGTGCGCCTTGAGCAGCCCCGCCGCCAGCGGGGTGCGCCCCCCGGTCGGCAGCGACTCCAGCCGGGCCGCCGCCGCGTCCACCGACGAGGTGGGCGGCAGCGCGACATCGGCGGCCGACCCCCGGAAGGTCACGAGCCCCACCTTGTCCCGGCGTTGGTAGGCGTCGAGCAGCAGCGACAGCACGGCGCCCTTCACGGCGCTCATCCGCTGCCGCGCGGCCATGGACCCGGAGGCGTCCACGACGAACAGCACGAGGTTGCCCTCACGGCCCTCCCTGGTCGCCTGCCGCAGATCGTCCCGGCGCACGACGAGACCGTGCCCGGACCGCCCCCGCGCCCGCTGGTGGGGAGCGGCCGCCTGGACGGTCGCCGCGAGATGCAGCTTGGTCAGGGCGCCCCGAGGGCGGCGCGCACCGGTCGTCCGCCCGTGCTCGGTCCGGGCCCGCGACCGCCGCCCGGCGGCCCCCTCGCCGATGCCGGGGACGCTCAGCACCTTGGTGCGGAAGGGCTCGGCGGCCCGCACGGGGGACTGCTCCCCGGCCCCGCCGGGCGCGGGCTCGCCCTCGCCCTCCCCGGGCGGTGCGGCGGCGCCGTCGCCCGCCGGCCCCTCGTCCGGCCCGGGCTGTCCACCGCCCCCACCCGGACCACCGCCGTCCCCGTCCGGATCGGGGTCGTCGTCCCCGGAGAACTCCTCCAGCGTCTCGTCCAGCTTGTCCTCGTCCAGCCCCGGCGCGTCGAAGGGGTTGCGCCGCCGACGGTGCGGCAGCGCGAGCAGCGCGGCCTGCCGCACGTCCTCCGCGAGCACCTCCGTCCGCCCGGCCCACGCCGCCAGCGCGGTCGCCGTACGCGCCATCACGATGTCGGCCCGCATTCCGTCCACCTCGAACGCGGCACAGGTCGCCGCGATCTGCCGCAGCGCACCGTCCCCCAGCCGCACCGACGGCAATAGCTCCCGCGCCGCGACGATCCGCCGCCGTACGGCGGCCTCCTCGTCGGCCCAGCGGGCGGCGAACCCGGCGGGATCGTCGTCGTACGCCAGCCGCCGCCTGACCACCTCGACCCGCTGGTCCGGCTCCCGGGAGGCGGAGACCTCGACGGTCAGCCCGAACCGGTCCAGCAACTGCGGCCGCAGTTCGCCCTCTTCCGGGTTCATGGTGCCGACCAGCAGGAACCGCGCCGCGTGCCGCACGGACACGCCCTCGCGCTCCACGTACGAGGCGCCCATCGCCGCCGCGTCGAGCAGCAGGTCGACCAGATGGTCGTGGAGGAGGTTGACCTCGTCGACGTACAGGATGCCCCGGTGCGCGGCGGCCAGCAGCCCCGGCTCGTACGCCTTCACGCCCTCCGCCAGCGCCCGCTCGATGTCGAGCGCGCCGACCAGCCGGTCCTCGGAGGCGCCGACCGGCAACTCCACCATCCGCGCGGGACGGGACGCACCGACGCCCACGCCCTCGTGCGGCCCGTCGGGGCACCCCGGGTCGGGCGCGGCCGGGTCGCAGGAGAACCGGCACCCCGGCACCACCGCGACCTCGGGCAGCAGTGAGGTCAGCGCCCGCACGGCGGTGCTCTTCGCGGTGCCCTTCTCGCCGCGCACCAGCACACCGCCGACGGACGGCGACACCGCGTTGAGCAGCAGCGCGAGCCGCAGGTCGTCCTGGCCCACGACGGCCGTGAAAGGAAAGGGGGTGGTCACTGGTCGTCGCCCTCCGAGTCGCCTTCGAGGTCGCCCTCGAGTTCCAGGTAGGTGGCGCGCAGCCGCTCCAGCGTGTCGGCGTCCGGCTCCGCCCACAGCCCGCGGTCCGCCGCCTCCAGCAGCCGTTCCGTGATGCCGCGCAGCGCCCAGGGGTTGGACTTCTTCATGAAGTCGCGGTTCTCCGGCGAGAACACGTACTCCGCGCTGAGCTTCTCGTACATCCAGTCGTCCACGACCCCGGCGGTGGCGTCGTACCCGAACAGGTAGTCCACGGTGGCCGCCATCTCGAAGGCGCCCTTGTAGCCGTGCCGGCGCATCGCGGCCATCCAGCGCGGGTTCACCACCCGCGCCCGGAACACCCGGTGCGTCTCCTCGCCCAGCGTGCGCGTCTTCACCTGGTCCGGGGTCGCCGAGTCGCCGACGTACGCCTCCGGGCTCGCGCCCGTCAGGTGCCGGACCATGGCGACCATGCCGCCGTGGTACTGGAAGTAGTCGTCCGCGTCGACGAGGTCGTGCTCGCGCGTGTCCACGTTCTTCGCGGCGACCGCGATCCGCCGGAACGCCGTCTCCATGTCGCCGCGCGCCGCCCGCCCGTCGAGTCCGCGCCCGTAGGCGTAGCCGCCCCAGACCGCGTACACCTCGGCGAGGTCGGCGTCGGAGCGCCAGTTCCGGGCGTCGATCAGCGGCAGCAGCCCCGCCCCGTACGCCCCCGGCTTGGAGCCGAAGATGCGCGCGGTGGCCCGCCGCCGGTCGCCGTGCTCGGCGGTGTCCTCGTCGGCGTGCGCCTTGACGAAGTTCCGCGACACGGGCTCGTCCAGCTCGGCCACCGCCCGGACCGCGTCGTCGATCAGCCCCACCACGTGCGGGAAGGCGTCCCGGAAGAAGCCGGAGATGCGGACCGTCACGTCGATGCGGGGCCGGCCCAGCTCCTCCAGCGGTACGACCTCGAAGCCGGTCACGCGCCGCGACGCGTCGTCCCACACCGGTCGGCACCCGAGCAGCGCCAGGATCTCCGCGATGTCGTCGCCCTGGGTGCGCATCGCGGACGTGCCCCAGACCGTCAGGCCGACGGACTCCGGGTACCCGCCCGTGTCCCGCAGGTACCTCTGCACCAGCGAGTCCGCCAGCGACTGCCCGACCTCCCAGCTCAGCCGCGAGGGAATGGCCTTGGGGTCGACCGAGTAGAAGTTCCGGCCGGTCGGCAGGACGTTGACCAGTCCACGCGTCGGCGATCCCGACGGGCCCGCCGGGACGTACCCGCCGTCCAGCGCCCGCAAGATGTGCCCGATCTCGTCGGTCGTCCGTTCCAGCCGGGGTACGACCTCCTGGCACGCGAACCGCAACACGGCCACCGCGTCCGGAAGTTCGCTGCCCAGCACCTCCCGCACCAGGCCCGGCACCGCGTCCGCCGCCCAGCCGCGCTCCTCCATGCCCTCCGCGAGCCGCCGGCACAGCTGCTCCAGCAGGTCGATCGCGTCGGCGGCCGTACGGGAGGGGCCGTCGACCAGGTCCGTCAGCTCCACCGGCGCCTTCACGGGCGCGCCCGGCCCGGCCAGCAGCTCCTTCTCCACCAGCCCGAAGTGCGCGGCGAGGCAGGCCCGCAGCCCCGGCAGCGCGTTGGCCCGCCCGCCCCACACCTGCGAGGCGCGCAGCACCGCCAGCACCAGGTTCACGCGCGGCTCGCCGACCGGCCCGCCGCCGAGGATGTGCAGGCCGTCACGGATCTGCACGTCCTTGATCTCGCACAGGTAGCCGTCGATGTGCATGACGAACTCGTCGAACGCGTCGTCGTCCGGCTGGTCGTCGACGTGCAGGTCGTGGTGCAGCTCGGCGGCCTTCACCAGCGTCCAGATCTGCGCCCGCACCGCCGGCGCCTTCGCCGGGTCCAGGTCGCTGACCAGCGCGTACTCGTCGAGCAGCTGCTCCAGCTTGGCGAGGTCGCCGTAGGTGTCGGCGCGGGCCATCGGCGGCACCAGGTGGTCGACGACCGTGGCGTGTCCGCGCCGCTTGGCCTGCGTGCCCTCGCCGGGGTCGTTGACGATGAACGGGTAGACCAGCGGCAGGTCGCCCAGCACCGCGTCCGGCGCGCATCCGGCGCTCAGGCCGAGGCCCTTGCCGGGCAGCCACTCCATCGTGCCGTGCTTGCCCATGTGGACGATCGCGTCGGCGCCGAAGCTGTTCTCCAGCCAGCGGTAGGCGGCCAGGTAGTGGTGGGACGGCGGCATGTCGGGGTCGTGGTAGATCGCGATGGGGTTCTCCCCGAAGCCGCGCGGCGGCTGGATCATCACCACGACGTTCCCGAACCGCAGGGACGCCAGCACGATGTCGTCCCCGTCGACGTACAGGGAGCCCGGCGGTTCGCCCCACGCCTCGGTCATCGCGTCCCGCAGCTCCGGGTCGAGCGTCGCGAACCACGCCCGGTAGTCGGCCAGCGGCACCCGCGCGGGCGCGGCGGCCAGCTGGTCCTCCGTGAGCCATTCGACGTCGTGCCCGCCCGCCTCGATCAGCCGGTGGATCAGCTCGTCGCCCTCGGACGGATGCCCCTCGACGGCATACCCGGCGTCCCGCAGCGCGTCCAGCACACGCACCGCCGACGCGGGCGTGTCCAGCCCGACCGCGTTGCCGACGCGCGAGTGCTTCGTCGGGTACGCGGTGAAGACCAGCGCCAGCTTCTTCTCCGCGTTCGGCTTGTGCCGCAGCGCCGCGTGCCGTACGGCGATCCCGGCAACCCGTGCCGCCCGCTCGGGGTCGGCGACGTACACCGGGACGTCGTCCGGTCCCTGCTCCTTGAAGGAGAACGGGACGGTGATCAGCCGGCCGTCGAACTCGGGGATGGCGACCTGCATGGCCGCGTCCATGGGGGAGAGGGCCGCGTCGGACCCCTCCCAGGCGGCGCGCGAGGTCGTGAGGCACAGCCCCTGCAGCACCGGCACGTTCAGCTCGGCGAGCGCGCCGACGTCCCAGGCCTCCTCCTCACCGCCCGCCGACGCCTGCGAGGCGTGGCTGCCGCCGGCCGCGAGCACCGTGGCGACCAGCGCGTCCGCCCGGCCCAGCAGCTCGTACAGCTCCGGTTCGGCGCCGCGCAGCGAACCGCAGTACACGGGAAGCGCGTTGGCGCCGCGCGCCTCGATCGCGTCGCACAGGGTGTCCACGAAGGCGGTGTTGCCGCTGAGTTCGTGGGCGCGGTAGAAGAGCACGCCGACCGTCGGACGGCCCGGTACGGCGGGACGCCCGCCGTGGACACCGAACTCCGGCATCCTGCGCGGCTGTTCGAAGCCCTCTCCGGTCAGCAGCACGGTGTCCGACAGGAAGCGCGCCAGTTCGGCGAGGTTGTCCGGGCCTCCCTCGACGAGGTAGCGCAGCGCCTCGGCGACCACGCCCGCCGGGACGCTCGACTCGGCCATCAGCTCCGCGTCGGGCACGCTCTCCCCGCCGAGCAGCACCGTGGGGATGCCGGACGCCTCGAGCGCGGCCAGTCCGTCCTCCCAGGCGCGCTTGCCGCCGAGCAGCCGCACCACGGCCAGGTCGGCGCCGTCCAGCAGCGCGGGCAGTTCCTCCGCGACGTCCACGCGGGTGGGGTTGCCGATGCGGTAGCCGGCGCCGGAGGCCCGGGCCGCCAGCAGGTCCGTGTCGGCGGTCGACAACAACAACACTGTGCTCATGCGGGCGCTCCCGGTGGAATGAAAGGCAGTCCTTGCGGCGCGCCGGACTCGATGAGCCGCCACAGCGCGTCCGTGTCCGCGTGCTGTTCGATCAGGTCGCCGAGCCGGTCGAGCTGCTCCTCGCGCAGCGCGGCGAATGAGGTGTCGGGGGCGGGCACGAAACGGCGTCCCGCGCGCTCGGCGACCACGCGCAGGAACGCCCGCCGGAATCCGTCCGACTCCAGCGCGCCGTGCCAGTGCGTGCCCCATGTGCCGCCGACCCGGCACCCGTCCAGGAAGGCGTCTCCGCCGAGGACGTCGGCGACCCCGTGATGGATCTCGTAGCCCTCCACGAGCTCCCCGAGGGCCTCGCCGACGGGGCGGGCCAGGGTCTTCTCGGGGGCGAACCGCACCCGGACGGGCAGCACGCCGAGCCCGTCCACGTGGCCCGCGCGGCTCTCCACGTCGTCCTCGATGTGCTCGCCGAGCAGCTGGAAGCCGCCGCAGATGCCCAGCAGCGGCCTGCCGTCGCGGGCCCGCCGCACCAGCGCCTCCGCCAGCCCACGCTCGCGCAGCCAGCGCAGCGCCTTCACGGTGCCGCGGGTGCCGGGCACGATCACCAGGTCGGCGTCGGCGAGTTCGTCCGGCCGGTCCACGAAGCGGACCACGACGCCCGGTTCGGCGGCCAGCGCGTCCACGTCGGTGAAGTTGGACATCAGCGGCACCGCGCACACCGCGACCCGCAGCACCTCCTCGCCGGCCGGCGCCGCCACCTCGGACTCCCGCACGGCGCCGCGCAGCGACACCCTGAGCCCGTCCTCCTCGTCGATGCCGAGTCCGTGCCGGAACGGCAGCACGCCGTAGGAGCGTCGCCCTGTGAGGCCGTGCAGCATCTCCAGGCCCGGCTCCAGCAGGGAGACGTCCCCGCGGAACTTGTTCACCAGGAACCCGGCGACCAGCTCCTGGTCCTCGGGGGAGAGCAGGGCGACCGTGCCGAAGAAGGAGGCGAAGACGCCGCCCCGGTCGATGTCCCCGACGACCAGCACGGGGAGCCGCGCGCCCCGCGCGATCCCCATGTTCACGATGTCGGTCCGGCGCAGGTTGATCTCCGCGGGGCTCCCGGCGCCCTCGCAGATCACCGCGTCGTACTCGTTCCGCAGCTGCTCCAGGCAGTCGAGGACCGTGCCGAGGAGGCGCTCCTGACGGCCGCCGTGGTAGCCGCGGGCGCTCATCTCGCCGACCGGGCGGCCCATCAGCACCACCTGGCTGGTCCGGTCGCCACCCGGCTTCAGCAGCACCGGGTTCATCAGCGCCGTCGGCTCCACCCGGCACGCCTGTGCCTGCATGGCCTGGGCGCGGCCGATCTCGGCGCCCTCGCGGGTGACGAACGAGTTCAGCGACATGTTCTGCGCCTTGAACGGCGCGACCTTCACACCTTGGCGCACCAGCCACCGGCAGATCCCGGCGGTGACCACGCTCTTGCCGGCGTCCGAGGTGGTCCCGGCGACCAGCAGTCCGCCACCGCTCACAGGGCACGTCCCTTCAGCATGCGCCGCGCGGCCACCCCGGCCGCGAGCGCCAGCCAGCCGACGCGCCGCGACAGGCGTACCGCCCGGTCGATGTCGGTGACGGCGACGGGGCGTCCGCCGCCGTTGAGGACGGGCCGGTGCTCGACCCGCCCGCCGTAGGAGAGGGTTCCGCCGAGCCGCACGCCGAGCGCGCCCGCGAAGGACGCCTCCACGGGACCGGCGTTGGGGCTGGGGTGCTTGCCCGCGTCCGCCTGCCAGGCCCGTACCGCCCCGCGCGGGTCCGGACCGCAGAGCGCGGCGAGCACGGCCGTCAGACGCGCGCCCGGCCAGCCGGCGACGTCGTCGAGACGGGCGGACGCCCAGCCGTAACGGCGGTACCGGGGCGACTTGTGACCCACCATCGCGTCCAGGGTGTTGACGGCCCGGAAGCCCACCAGACCCGGCACCCCGGCGATCGCGCCCCACACCAGGGCGCCCACCACGGCGTCGGAGGTGTTCTCCGCGACGGACTCCACCACGGCGCGGGCGATCCCGTCGGCGTCCAGGGCCTGCGGGTCACGGCCGCACAGGTGCGGCAGCCGCTCCCGGGCGGCCTCGACGTCCCCGGCCTGAAGCGCCTGCCCCACGGCACGCGCCTCCCGGGCCAGCGAGGTCCCGCCGACGACAACCCAGGTGGCGACGCCGGTCAGGGCGACGGAAGCGGCGGGGCTGCGGCGTACGGCGCGGGCGGCCAGGCCTCCGAGGACGACGGCGCCGCCGACGCACACGGCGGTGTGCACGGCACCGCGGCCGCGGTCGTCCCGCCACAGCACCCGCTCCACGGCAGCCGCGGCCCGCCCGAAAGCGGCGACCGGATGACCGCGGCGGGGATCGCCGAGCAGCAGGTCGCCGAGGAGGCCGGCGGCGGCGCCGTACGCGAACACGCGATCGGCACCCATCGGTTCAGTTGGTGACGGATCCGGAGATTACGGCCCCGAAGGGGGGTGGGGTGTCGCTGGTCGACCTCGGCAGGCTGCCGCGCATGGCGATATGTCCTCACTCAGGGTGTCCGCGCCCTGGTTCGACGAGACCGGCGGCGAGAGTTCCTGGCTCCCGGGGCTCACGCCCCGGTGACAGTGGCGGGACCGCGCCGGATTCGCACCGGCTTCCTCTCCTGCCGCCGTATTGGCGGAGGCAGTCCACCATGCCTCTGGAAGGGCCGTCAACTTGCCGTTGACCTGCGGGGCTGAAGTGTGCCGAGGCCCACAGAGGGGCTCACGTGGGTGAACGCCGTGAGCGGCCCGTGGCCGCGCGCGAACGTCCGGCATGGGTCGACATGGGTGGGGACACGGCGACGGGCGGGACGGGAGCCGCTGCTCCCGTCCCGCCCGCTCACGCGTGCGGCCGGTGGTCAGGCCATGATCAGGTAGATGCCGTAGCCCACGGCCGCCGCGCACGCGGCGAAGCAGGCGTAGGCGCCGGTGACCGCGAGGGCCGCGGTCCGGCCCTCGGCGGACGCCCGCTCGCGGCGGGACAGACCGGAGATACCGAGGGTGAACAGGGCCACCAGGGCCACGGTGACCACGAGGCTGACGCCGAACACGGAGCCGAGGGCCGCCCAGTCGATCTTCATGCTGCTTCTTCCTTCGTGCCGGACGCGGTCAGACGGTCGAGGCGGCCGACGGGGCCTGCGGGTCGGCGGCGGCCGGGGCCGGGATGGTGGCCGAGAGGTCCTCGGAGGGGCCGGCCGGCGGCGGGGTCACGGCGGCGATCGCCTGGGTGACCACACCGGGGGGCTCCTCGGCGGGGGCCTCGGGGGTGCCGTGGTCGTTGACGTTGGTGTGGTCGACGACCTCGCGCCGGGAGATCTTCCAGATGGCCGCGCTGGACGCGACCAGGAAGACGGCCACGACGGCGGTGCCCCAGCTGCCGAAGCCGCACACCCACTCGGCGATCGCCGCGACCAGGGCGGCGGCCGGCAGGGTCAGGCCCCAGGCGACGAACATCCGGGTGGCCGTGGACCAGCGGACCACGCCGCCCTTGCGGCCGAGGCCGGCGCCCATGACGGAACCCGACACGGAGTGCGTCGTGGAGAGCGAGAAGCCCAGGTGCGAGGAGGCCAGGATGACCGTCGCGGCGCTGGTCTGGGCGGCGAAGCCCTGCTGCGGCTGGAGGTCGGTCAGGCCCTTGCCCATGGTGCGGATGATGCGCCAGCCGCCCAGGTAGGTGCCGAGGGCGATGGCGATGCCCGCGGAGAGGATGACCCACATCGGCGGGTCGGAGTCGGGGGCGACGGCGCCGCCGGCGACCAGGGCGAGGGTGATGATGCCCATCGTCTTCTGGGCGTCGTTGGTGCCGTGGGCCAGGGAGACCAGGCCGGCCGAGGCGATCTGGCCGGCGCGGTAGCCCTTCTCGGAGGCCTTGGTGTCGGCGTTGCGGCCCATGCGGTACGTGAGCCGGGTCGCGAACATCGCGGCGACGCCGGCCACCAGCGGGGCGGCGATCGCGGGGATCAGGACCTTGGTGACCAGCACGTCGCCGTGGACCGCGCCGAAGCCGGCGGAGGCGACCGTGGCGCCGATCAGACCGCCCATGAGGGCGTGCGAGGAACTGGACGGCAGGCCGACCAGCCAGGTGAGGAGATTCCAGAGGATCGCACCGACCAACGCGGCGAAGATGACCTCGGGACGGATGCCGGCCTCGTCGACGAGGCCCTTGGAGATCGTGTTGGCGACCTCCACCGAGAGAAAAGCGCCGACAAGGTTCAGCACGGCGGACATGGCCACCGCGACCTTGGGCTTGAGCGCGCCGGTCGAAATGGTCGTTGCCATCGCGTTGGCGGTGTCGTGGAAACCGTTCGTGAAATCGAACGCGAGTGCGGTTACCACCACAATCGCGAGGATCAGCGAGAAGCTTTCCATTTACCCAGGCAATCGTTCGAGGTCATTGGCTGGTCGAACGTAGGTAACCAGAGTGAACGGAAGATGAACTGGAACCGGCATCACGGTGACCGTAAGAGGGGGTGAGCCCTCCGCCGTCCGGCCCAGACGGCCTGCGCCACTGGCAGGATCTCCACATGGCCGAACAGCACGGGACCGGACAGGAAGCGGAGGGCGCCGAGCGTGGCGTCACGGGCACGCGCGGTGAGGGCTCTGCGGAGCTGGGCGAGGGGGTGGCGGAGGCCTGGGCGGAGCTGGTCGACACGGCCCGCCGGACCGTCGCCGACGGCCTGGTCGTCGGCACCTCGGGCAACGTCTCCGTACGGGTCGGCGACACCGTCCTGGTGACGCCCTCGGGCGTCCCGTACGACCGGCTCACCCCCGCCGACGTGACCGGGGTGGACCTCACGGGCCGGCAGGTGCTCGGCGCGCTGGTCCCGACCAGCGAGCTGCCCCTCCACCTGGGCGTCTACCGCACCACCGACGCGCGCGCCGTCGTCCACACGCACGCCGTGCACGCCACCGCCGTCTCCACGCTCGTCGACGAGCTCCCGGCGATCCACTACATGACCGCGGCCCTCGGCGGCCCCGTCCGCGTGGCCCGCTACGCCACCTACGGCACACCGGAACTGGCCGAGAACACCCTGCGCGCCCTCGACGGCCGCACCGGCTGCCTGATGCGCAACCACGGCACCCTCACCCACGGCGCGGGCCTCGCCCAGGCGTACGACCGCACCGCCCAGCTGGAATGGATGTGCCGCGTCTGGCTCACGGCCTCCTCGGTACCGGGAATGACCCCGACCCTGCTCAGCCGTGAGCAGCTCGCGGAGGCGGGGGAGCGGTTGCGGGGGTACGGGCAACGGGAGTGAGGCGTTGACGGGGAGCCGGGCCGGGAGCGCCGCGTCCGGGGTGCTCCGTGACGTCATGTCGACAAACCGGTTTGCCGCTCCGTCGGCTCCCGGCGTCCGCCGGCCGGACGGAGTGGCGTACCCCTGTCGGCCGTCGAGTCCCGGGTGTCATGACCGGCCCGGCGGGAACCCCTTCCGCTGACGCGGCCGTGAGGCCGACCGCGTCCGGGCGGGTTTCCGGTCACATGTCCACTGGCCGGGTCCGCGTCCGGACCCGACACTGGGAGGCGTGCGCACTGTGACTGCGACGGCAGCAGCCGTCACCGCCGTGATAGGGGCCGGCGCCGCCGCGGTGGCCGTCGGCCGGTTCGCCAGCGACGCCGCCCTGAGGATTCCCTCGGGCCGGCCCCTGCCCACCGAGCCCGGCCTCACCGTCCACGCCACCGCCGCCGGCCAGGTCACCCTCACGCGTGACCTCGCCGCGCTGCGGCCCGGCCGCTACGGCCTCGTCGGCGAGCGCTTCCACGCGGTCGTGGGACCCGTCCTGGCCGGTACGACCCACTCCGCCGACACCGTCGTACGCCGCCTCGAACGCGTCACCTACGGGACGCCCGAACCCGGCGACCGGGCCCGCTTCACCCCGAACGTCCACGTCGGCGACCCCGCCACCGCGCTCGGCGTCGACCACACCGTCCTCGACGTGCCGGGCGAACTCGGGCCGCTGCCCGCGTGGTTCGTGCCCGGAGACCGGGACACCTGGGTGATCGCCGTGCACGGTCTCGGCACCACCCGCGAGCACGTCCTCAACGTCCTCGACGCCCTCCGCCGCCACCAGTTCCCCGTGCTCGTCCCCGCCTACCGGGGCGACCCGGAGGCACCCCGCTCCCCGGACGGGCTCAACCACCTCGGCGAGACCGAGTGGCGCGACCTCGACGCCGCGCTGCGGCACGCGGTCGATTCCGGCGCCCGCAAGGTGGTCCTCTACGGCTTCTCCACCGGCGCGACCATGGCGCTGCGCGCCGCCGCCCGCTCGGAACTGCGCGAACGCGTCGCCGGGCTGCTCCTGGACTCCCCGGTGCTCGACTGGGAGTCCACCCTGCGCGCCCTCGCCGGCGCCCGCCGCACCCCCGGCGTGCTCCTGCCGCTGGCCGTCCGCGCCGCCCAGGGCCGCACCGGCCTGTACGGCGACCACCGGCCCGGCGCGGTGCGCCTGGACGGCATCTCGATCCCGACGCAGATCTTCCACGGTCCCGACGACACGGTGGCCCCCTGGCGGTTCTCCCGCCGTCTCGCCGCCGCCCACCCCAACACGGTCACCCTGCAGACCGTCAGGGGCGCCCCGCACGCCGCGATGTGGAACGCCGACCCGGCCACGTACGAGGAGTCGCTGCGAAGGTTCCTCGTCCCGCTGATGTGAGCCGGCGTCCCGTGCGGCGGCCCACCCTGACGAGCCCCTCCGAAGGGCGCCGCAGCGGGCGGTGCGGGAGATTCCGTTTAGGGCCGGACCATTGGCTTGATCGGGTCCCTCCGGCACCGTCCGGGCCGGGACGGCGAGGGCCACCGAGGCGTCCCTCGGCATTCCGTTTGGGTTTTCGCACCGTCAACCGGAAGACTGCACCCGTGACGTCCCGTATCCCGCGCGACTCCAGGCTTCGACTCGTCCGCCCGCGACCCCTGGCCGCCGCCCCCGCCGCGATCGAGCAGCGGCGTGTGCGCCGCCCCGCGCCGCGCCCCCCGGAGGGCACGCCCGCACCGGCCGAGCTGGCCGGAATGGCCCGCTCCGTCCTGGCCGCGGCCGCCCGCGTGGCCCGCTGGGCCGACCGCGCCCTCGGCCCCGGCGGCGACAGCGCCACCGCCGACGGCAAGGCCACCCTGTCGGACGCGACCGCCCGCCGGGCCGCCGAGGCCCTCGGTCTGACCGTCGATCAGGTCCGTGCCGACTGGGACACCGCCCGGCTGGCCGGCCTCATCGAGGTGCACGGCGACAGTGCCCGCCCCGGCTGGCGGCTGCGCGCCTGGGACCGCGACGACAGCGCCGTGCTGCGGGGCTGGGTCGCCCTCTGCGACGCGTGGTCGCTCGCCTGCCCCGAACCCGAGGACTACGAGCCCGCCGCCGTCGCCGAGGTCGTGACGGCCATGCCGCAGGTGCTGTCCTTCCTGCAGCTGTCCGCCGGGCCGGTGCCCGTGCCCCAGTTGCTCGACCTGCTGGAGCAGCGCGTCACCGAACTGCGCACGGAGCGCTGCGAGGTGGACTACGGACCGCGGCCCGACGCGCCCGGCATCCCCGCCGTCGCCCCGGAGCCCCGCCCCGCGCCCGCCGCGGACGCCCCGCTGCAGCCGCTCCTCGACTGGGCGCTGCGCGCCCTCGCCTCCGTCGGCGCGCTCACCTACGGCGAAGGCCAGGCCACCCTCACGCCGCTCGGCAGTTGGGCGGTGTGGGTCAAGCTGGAGCAGATCTGCGTCGCCGCGCAGAGCCCGGCGGGCAACATCGAGCAGGGCGCGGAGGACATGCTGCGCGGGTGCGCGCGGCTCCGTCCGGCCGCGGCCCGCGCCGAGTACCGCGCCTGGCTCGCCGCCCGGCCGGTCGGCAGCGCCGTCACCGAGCTGATCGCCGCCGCGCGAGGGGAGGACGCCCTGCTGCGGGGCCTCGCCTTCGAGGCGCTGCGGGTGGTCGGCGGCCCCGCCGAGCCGGAGGTGCGCGCCGCCCTCGACGAGCCCGCGCTGCGGCCGTACGCCCTGCTGTGGCTCGCCGAGCACGACGGAATGGACCCCGAGGACGCGCACGAGGTGCTCACGCGGGAGGAGGCGACGTGGCTGTGGGTGGACACGGCGGCGGCGGTCGCGGACCACGGTGAGGCGCCGCTGCTGCTCCGTCACCTGGAGACGGCGGTCCAGCCGACGGTGCCGGCGCTCCTGGACGAGGTCCGCGCGGTGGGGCACCCGCGCACGGTCCAGGTCCTGGTCGCCCTGGCGGCGGCCCACCCGGACCCGGCCTTCGCGAAGGCGGTCCGAAGAGCGGCGTTCCAGGTCCACAAGGGCGGCTGACCCACGCCACGGCGGGGGAGGTGCGGCGCCGCGGGGGTACCGGGTGGGATCAACGGCACCCCGCAGGACGCGGCGGATACGACACGGGCCCAGGTGCCGCACCGGCCACCGTCGGATCAGGCCCCCGCCTCCGGCGCGTACGTGCCGAAGCTCCACACGTTGCCCTCCAGGTCCCGGGCCATGTAGTCCCGCGACCCGTAGTCCTGGTCGGTCGGCGGCATCAGCACCTCCACCCCCTGGTCCACCGCCCGCCGGTGATGGGCGTCGACGTCGTCCACGACGACGTACACCCCCGCCGGCCCCGCCCCCTTCATCGCCCTGTCGAACACACCCCCACGCCCCTTGGACCCCAGCATCACCACCCCGTTCCCCTGGGCCAGTTCGGCGTGCTCCACCGTGCCGTCCTCGCCCTCGTACACCGACACCTCCGTGAAGCCGAGCCCCTCCGTCAGCTGACGGATCGCCGCCTTCGCGTCCGCGTACAGCAGGGTCGGGACGACGCCCGGCCGGGAGCTGCCACTGCCTGTACCTGCCATGACGATCACTTCCTCGTGTCCGAAGTGCACCGAGATGTCTCATCACGGGTCAGTGTGACACCCGCCACCGGCAACCGCCGGGAGCGGTCCGCGGGCGGAAAAGCGCTTGCACCGCCCCGTTAGAATGGCTCGCATGGCCATTCTCCTCGCGCATTAGACGGCGGGAACGCCCTCAGCCGCCCACCGCCCTCCACACCTGCCCTGGAGTCTGTCCGTGATCTCCGCCTCCGGCATCGAGCTGCGCGCCGGTGCCCGCGTCCTCATCGAAAGCGCCACCTTCCGCGTCGCCAAGGGCGACCGCATCGGCCTGGTCGGCCGTAACGGCGCGGGGAAGACCACCCTCACCAAGGTCCTCGCCGGCCAGGGCATGCCCGCCGCCGGCACGGTCACCCGTTCCGGCGAGGTCGGCTACCTGCCCCAGGACCCCCGCACCGGCGACCTCGACGTCCTCGCCCGCGACCGCATCCTGTCCGCCCGTGGCCTCGACGTACTGATCCGCAAGATGCGCGAGAACGAGCAGCGCATCGCGGTCGGCCAGGGCGCCACCCGCGAGAAGGCGCTGAAGCAGTACGAGCGCCAGGAGACCGAGTTCCTCACCAAGGGCGGGTACGCCGCCGAGGCCGAGGCCGCGACGATCGCCGCCGCGCTGAACCTCCCCGACCGGGTGCTCGGCCAGCCGCTGCACACCCTCTCCGGCGGTCAGCGCCGCCGCGTGGAGCTCGCCCGCATCCTGTTCTCCGACGCGGACACCCTGCTCCTCGACGAGCCGACGAACCACCTCGACGCCGACTCGATCGTCTGGCTGCGGGACTACCTGAAGACCTACCGCGGCGGCTTCATCGTGATCTCCCACGACGTCGACCTGGTCGAGACGGTCGTCAACAAGGTCTTCTACCTGGACGCCAACCGCGCCACGATCGACGTCTACAACATGGGCTGGAAGCTCTACCAGCAGCAGCGCGAGGCCGACGAGAAGCGCCGCCGCCGCGAGCGGCAGAACGCCGAGAAGAAGGCCGCCGCGCTCAACGCCCAGGCCGACAAGATGCGTGCCAAGGCGACGAAGACGGTCGCCGCGCAGAACATGGCCCGCCGTGCGGAGAAACTGCTCGCCGGTCTGGAGGAGGCGCGCCAGTCCGACAAGGTCGCCAAGCTGCGCTTCCCCGAGCCCGCGCCCTGCGGCAAGACCCCGCTGATGGCGGAGGGCCTGTCGAAGTCGTACGGCTCGCTGGAGATCTTCACCGACGTCGATCTGGCGATCGACAAGGGCTCCCGGGTCGTGATCCTCGGGCTGAACGGCGCCGGCAAGACCACCCTGCTGCGGCTCCTCGCGGGGGTCGAGCAGCCCGACACGGGCGCCGTCGTCCCCGGTCACGGCCTCAAGCTCGGCTACTACGCGCAGGAGCACGAGACCCTCGACCCGGACCGCACGGTCCTGGAGAACATGCGCTCGGCCGCGCCGGACCTGGACCTCGTGGAGGTCCGCAAGGTGCTCGGCTCCTTCCTGTTCTCCGGCGACGACGTCGACAAGCCGGCCGGGGTCCTCTCCGGCGGCGAGAAGACCCGTCTCGCGCTGGCGACCCTCGTCGTCTCCTCGGCGAACGTCCTGCTGCTCGACGAGCCCACCAACAACCTCGACCCGGCCAGTCGCGAGGAGATCCTCGGCGCGCTGCGCACCTACAAGGGCGCGGTCGTCCTCGTCACCCACGACGAGGGCGCCGTCGAGGCGCTCCAGCCGGAGCGGATCATTCTGCTGCCCGACGGCGTCGAGGACCTGTGGGGCTCCGACTACGCGGATCTGGTCGCGCTCGCCTGATCGGCAGAGCCCGCCGACCGGGTCAGCGGAGCTTGATCGAATGCGTGATCCACTGCGTATGGATCATTCGGCCCATTCGTGATCCATCAATCGTGTGAGATCTCCTCATCCTGAGGTGTGTCCTACACGGATTTCGCGGCCGGACCCTCGTGGAGCGAGGGTCCGGCCGTCGCGTCTTTCTGACCTGCGCATTCCTCGAGAAACCCGTTCGGCGGTCGCGCCGAAGCAGCTTGGAATTCCTCATTCCGGATGTGGGGACACGCTCCCGTCGTCACAGGGTTGTCTTATCGACCTTGCCGAATGGGTGGCCATCGGGCCCGGGAGGGGTGATCATGAGGAGACCAGAGCGCACTTCCCATGAGGAGGCACGGGTGGCCGAGACTCTGAAGAAGGGCAGCCGGGTGACCGGCGCCGCGCGCGACAAGCTCGCGGCAGACCTGAAGAAGAAGTACGACGCCGGTGCGAGCATCCGGGCGTTGGCCGAGGAGACCGGCCGCTCCTACGGATTCGTGCACCGCATGCTGAGCGAGTCGGGCGTCACGCTCCGAGGGCGTGGCGGGGCGACGCGGGGCAAGAAGTCTCCGTCGGCCTGATCCCGGGGCCCCGCAGACCCGATGGTGGCCACCCGGTCGGCCGTCCGGCCGGCCGGGTGGTTACTGTGCAGTCACTTGGATGACCGCACCCATCGGAGGCGCCCCATGGCTTCGTCCCCCCAGGACCTCGGTCCGGTTCTCGACAAGGACGGTGTACGGCTCACCGTCGACGACGCGATCGCCACGGTGACGCTGACCAACCCGGCCAAGCGCAACGCGCAGAGCCCGGCTCTGTGGCGGGCGCTGACCGAGGCGGGTCAATCGCTGCCCGGATCCGTCCGGGTCGTGGTGCTGCGCGGGGAGGGCAAGTCGTTCTCCGCCGGGCTCGACCGGCAGATGCTCTCGCCCGAGGGAATCCCGGGTGAGCCGTCCTTCGTCGACCTGGCGCGCAGTGACGACGCCGCGCTGGACGCCGCCATCGCCGGCTACCAGGACGCGTTCACCTGGTGGCGGCGCAACGACATCGTGTCCATCGCCGCCGTGCAGGGACACGCCATCGGGGCCGGATTCCAGCTGGCCCTCGCCTGTGACCTGCGCGTGGTCGCGGACGACGCGCAGTTCGCCATGCGCGAGACCAGTCTCGGCCTGGTGCCGGACCTGACCGGCACGCACCCCCTCGTCAGCCTCGTCGGCTACGCCCGCGCGCTGGAGATCTGCGCGACCGGACGCTTCGTCACGGCCGAGGAGTCGGTGAATATCGGACTGGCCAACCTCGCCGTGCCCGGCGCCGAGCTCGACGGGGCGGTGCAGGACCTCGCGGCGGCACTGCTGGCCGCGCCGCGCGACGCCGTCATCGAGACGAAGGCGCTGCTGCGGGGCGCCCAGGGCCGCACCTATGACGAGCAGCGGGGCGCCGAGCGGGCGGCTCAGGCTCGCCGCCTGCGTGATCTGGCCGGCCTCGGCGAGTGAGCGGGTGGCCGTGACCGGCCGGCGGCGCGGAGTCAGTCCAGGTCGGTGACCAGGACGGCCACCGTCGGCCGGTCCGGCAGCGCGGCGGTCACGGCGGCCCGCACGGCCCGTGCCACTTCCAGCGGGCGGAATCCCGCCGCGACGGCGAGGTGCACACGCGCGTGGCGGCGCGGCAGGGCGTCTCCGGCGGCCGGCGCCCGCTCGCCGAGCCGCACCGGCCGTCCCCACACGCCTGTCAACCGGCTCACCCCGGACACCCGCAGCACCGCGGCGGCGACCCGCTCGGCCTCCGAGCCGCCACCGTCAGCGGCGTCCGCCACTCCCGACGCCTGCGCGTCCGCGGCGCCGGAACCCGGTGCCGCCTCGGGCGACCCCGCCGCTCCGAAAGCGTCCCCCGCGCCGGCCGCCCGCACAGCTTCAGCTCCGGGCGTGTCCGCACCCCGGGGCCAACCTGCCGCCCTGGGCGTGTCCGTGTCCCTGGGTCCGTCCGTCGCCCCGGACGTGTCCGTATCCCCAAGCCTGGCCGCCGCCCCGGACGTGTCCGTCATCCCGGGCCTGTCCGTCCCTCCGGGCGTGTCCGTCATCCCGGGCCTGTCCGTCCCTCCGGGCGTGTCCGTCATCCCGGGCCTGTCCGTCCCTCCGGGCGTGTCCGTCATCCTGGGCCTGTCCGTCCCTCCGGGCGTGTCCGTCACCCCGGGCCTGTCCGTCGCCCCGGGCTCGTGCAGGACCCCGGGCTTCCCCGGCGCCCCCGGCCGTTCCGCTGCCGGCTCCGTGTCCAGGAGCTCAGTGACCCGCAGGTCCACCTCTGTCAGGTCCAGGCCCACCCGTTCGGTCGCGGCGACCGCCAGCGCCGTGCGCAGACGGGACGCCGTCTCCGGGAGCGGCCACGCGGCCGTCGCCGCGAACGTCGCGGTGAGCCGCAGCGGGCCCGGCGGCAGGGCGCTCGGCGGCGCCGGCACGGCCGGCTCGAGGGCCGCGTCGGGGTCGGCGAGCCCGACGCGGACCCCGTCCAGGCGTACCTCCGGCATGTTCCGTTCCGCCGCCCGGCGTAGCGCCGCCCCGACCGCCCGTTCCGTGATCCACGCGCCGTCGCGCGCCGTTCCCAACGGCAGGATCCTGCCCAGCCCCACCTGTTGCCGCACCATCTGCGTCCACCGGTCCGTGGTCATTCCTCCAGCCTGCCGTATCTCGGGCGCGAATCGGGGCAAGCGCACATACGGTGGTGGAAGGAGGACGACCGAAGGGATGTATGGCGATGAGCGACATGACCGAAAGTGGCTCGGTACGGGCTCCTGACACCGAGAAGAACCTGGGTGACTCCGGCACGCGCCGGGGCCAGGGCGTCCGACGCGGCGGCGGCGCCCCCGCCGACCGGGGCCGGACCACCATCGCCGACGGCGTGGTCGAGAAGATCGCCGGCATGGCCGCGCGGGACGTCGTGGGCGTGCACGCCATGGGCAGCGGGATCTCCCGGACCTTCGGAGCCATGCGCGAACGGGTGCCAGGCGGGTCGAAGTCCCCGACGCGCGGTGTGAAGGCCGAGGTCGGCGAGGTGCAGACCGCGCTGGACCTGGAGATCGTCGTCGACTACGGCGTGTCCATCGCCGACGTCGCCAAGGACGTGCGGGAGAACGTCGTCGCGGCGGTCGAGCGGATGACGGGCCTCGAGGTCGTCGAGGTCAACATCGCGGTGAGCGACGTCAAACTGCCCGACGAGGAGGAGGACGAACCCGAGTCCCGCCTGCAGTGAGACACCCTGAGCGGAGGAGCGAGGCATGAGGATGGCCGTCGTCGGCATGATCGCCGGCATGGCGTTGGGCTTCGCCGGATATTTCGGCGGATTCGGGGCCTTCCTGCTCGTGGCGGCCCTGGGCGCGGTGGGTTTCGTGGTCGGCCGGCTGCTCGAGGGCGACCTGGAGCTCGGCGACTTCTTCCGTCCCCGTGACGAACGGCGGCGGTGACGGGGGTGGGCGCGGGGGCCGGGGAACTCACCGGACACCCGCGGAACGTCCCTCCGGCGGAACGCGGGGAGACCACGATCGCCGACCGGGTGGTCGCGAAGATCGCATCCCAGGCGGCGCGTGAGGCCGTCGGCGTGCTCCCGCCGGACGCGGAGCCGCCGCACGCGAGCGTCGTCGTCCGGCACGGCAGCGCGCGCGTGCGGGTGCACGTCGAACTCGACTACCCCGGTGACATCGGCGGCCGCTGCGCACGGGTGCGGCGGCGGATCGTCGACCGGGTGCGAGACCTCGCGGGCATGGCCGTACCGGAGGTCGTCGTGCAGGTCGAGCGGCTGCACCTGGCCGCCAGGCCCGGCACGGTGGGCGGGAGGACGCCATGAGCACAACCCAGGACACGACGGCCGGCCCTGCGCCGCCGACGGAGAGCGGCGCGACCACGGGCCGCGCGGGCGGCGGACGCAGGCGTTTCTGGTCCGCCCGCCGCGTCCCGGCGGGCCTGGTGGCGCTGGCGATCCTCGTGATCGCGGGGTGGTTCCTGTACGACATCGCCGCGGTACGCGCCGACCGGCCCGGGATGAGCTGGCGCCGTGACCTCGCCCGGCAGCTCGCCGAGCGCCCGCTGGACGACGTGTGGGTGCTCACCGGCGCGGCCGTCGCCGCCGCGCTCGGCCTGTGGCTGCTGGTGCTGGCCCTCACCCCCGGGCTGCGCTCCCTGCTGACGATGCGCCGCGTCCACCCCGACGTCCGCGCGGGCCTCGACCGGGACGCGGCCGCCACGGTGCTGCGGGACCGTGCGCTCGAGGTGGCCGGGGTGCAGTCGGTCCGGGTCGCCGTGAAACGGAGGAAGACGGATGTGCGGGCGGTGTCGCACTTCCGTGACCTGGACGACGTACGGGACGACCTGACCGCCGTGCTGGAGGGGGCGATCCGGGGGCTGGGCCTGGCCCGGCCGTCCACGCTGTCGCTGCGCGTGCGGCGGCCCGGCCGGAAGGGGCGACAGCCGTGAACAAGACCGTGAACCGCGTGCTTCTGGCGCTCGCGGGACTGGTGCTGGTCCTGCTCGGCGGCTCGGTGCTGGCGATCGGGCTGGGCGCGCCCGCGCCCTCCTGGTGGCTGCACCACGGCCGGCACGACGTGCTGCTCGACGACTCCGAGCGGACCCGGTGGCGGGACGAGGGATGGTGGTGGCCGGTGGTGATCGCCGCGCTCGCCGTGGTGGTCCTGCTCTGCCTGTGGTGGCTGGTCTCCGTCTTCCGGCGTCGGCGCATGTCGGAGATCGTCGTCGACACCGGCGACGGCGAGGTGGGGGCGCTGCGCGGCCGCGCCCTGGAGCACGCGCTCGCCGAGGAGGCGAACCGCCAGGACGGCGTCGCCCAGGCCCGCGTCCTCCTCACCGGCCGCCGCGGCACCCCACGGACCCGCGTCGTCATGCTCCTGGAGCCCCATGTGGACCCCGGCACGGCCCTGGACGCCTTCACCGCGGGCCCGTTGGCTCACGCGCGCGACTCCACACGGCTCCCGGACCTCACGGCGGAGGTCCGCCTCCGGGCGGTGAAGCACCGCCCGGAGCGGGTCACCTGACCACCGTGTCCGGCTTCAGAACCCGTGCCGCGAACCGCCGTCCACCGGGAGCATCACGCCCGTGACGTACGACGCCGCCGGGGACAGGAGGAACGCCGCCGTGCGGCCGAACTCCTCAGGGGTGCCGTAGCGGCGCAGCGGGATGCGGGACTCGGCCGCCTGGCGGGTCGCCTCCGGGTCGGCGGACAGGGAGTCCAGCTCGCGCACCCGGTCGGTGTCGACGCGGCCGGGCAGCAGGCCCACGACGCGGATGCCGCGCGGCCCCAGCTCGTCCGCGAGGGACTTGGCGAAGCCGGCCAGGCCCGGGCGCAGGCCGTTGGAGATGGTCAGGCCGGGGATCGGCTCGTGGACCGAGCCGGACAGCACGAAGCCGATGACACCCCCTTCGCCCAGCTCCGCGGCGGCCGCGCGCGCCAGCCGCACCGCGCCCAGGAACACCGACTCGAACGCCGCCTGCCACTGCTCGTCGGTGGTGTCCGCGACGAACCCCGGGGGCGGCCCGCCCACGCTGACGAGGACGCCGTCGAAGCGCCCGAACCGCTCCCGCGCGGTGGCGATCAGCCGCTCGGCGGCCGCGGGGTCGGCGTTGTCGACGGCCACCCCGGCCGCGTCCGGCCCCAGCGCGGACGCGGCCTCGGCGACCGCGTCCTCCTTCCGCCCGGTGACGACCACCTTCGCGCCCTCGGCGAGAAGCGCCCGCGCGGAGGCGTGGCCCAGTCCGCGGGTGGCCCCGGTGACGACGTACACCCGGTCCTTCAGTCCAAGATCCATGGCCCTATCCTGCCCCCTCGTCCCCGTAGAGGGCGAGGGCGCTGTTCACCAGGCCGATGTGGCTGAACGCCTGCGGGAAGTTGCCCAGCAGCTGCCCGGTCGCCGTGTCGTACTCCTCGGCCAGCAGGCCCACGTCGTTGGCCAGCCCCAGCAGCCGTTCGAACAGCTCGCGCGCCTCCTCGGTCCTGCCGGTCAGGTGCAGGGCGTCCACCAGCCAGAACGCGCACGCCAGGAAGGTGCCCTCCTGCCCGGGCAGCCCGTCGAGGTCGGTGGCGTCCGGGGTGTAGCGGCGTACGAGACCGTCCTGGCCCAGCTCCGCGCGGACCGCGTCGACGGTGCCGAGCACACGGGGGTCGTCGGGCGGCAGGAAGCCGGCCCGGGGGATCAGCAGCAGCGCCGCGTCGAGTTCACGCGAGCCGTAGGACTGCGTGAACGTGTTGCGCACCGGGTCGTAGCCCTTCTCGCACACCTCGCGGTGCACCTCGTCACGCAGGGCGCGCCAGCCGTCCAGATCGCCGTCCAGGTCCGGGAACGCCTCCAGCCCCCGCACCATGCGGTCGGCGGCCACCCACACCATCACCTTGGAGTGCACGAAGTGGCGCCTGCCGCCGCGCACCTCCCACAGCCCTTCGTCCGGCTGACGCCAGGCCGTGCGCAGGAAGTTGAGCAGCACCGACTGCAGGGCCCACACGTCCGGCCTCCCGGGCAGCCCCGAACGCCGGGCCAGCGCCAGTGAGTCCACGACCTCCCCGTACACGTCCAGCTGCAGCTGCTTCACGGCCTCGTTTCCGACCCGTACGGGCGCGGCGCCGTTGAACCCCGACAGCCACGGCAGTTCGAACTCGGGCAGCCGCCGCTCGCCCGCCAGCCCGTACATGATCTGCAGGTCCGCCGGATCGCCGGCGACCGCGCGCAGCAGCCAGTCGCGCCAGGCCTCGGCCTCCTCCATGTACCCGGCGGCGAGCAGCGCGCTCAGGGTGAGCGTGGAGTCCCGCAGCCAGCAGAAGCGGTAGTCCCAGTTCCGTACGCCGCCCGGCTCCTCCGGCAGGGAGGTGGTGGGGGCGGCGACGATCCCGCCGGTGGGACGGTAGGTGAGCGCCTTCAGCGTGATCAGGGACCGCACCACCATGTCCCGGTGCGGTCCCCGGTAGCGGCAGCGGGACGCCCACGCCTGCCAGTCCTTCAGGCTGTGCCGCAGCGAGGAGTACGGGTCGACCAGCGCGGGCCGCGGCTCGTGCGAGGGGTGCCAGGTCAGCACGAAGGCGACCCGCTCGCCCTCCTTCACCGTGAACTCCGAGTGGGTGCCCAGGTCCTCGCCCCAGGTGTGCACCTCCGGCACGCTGCGCAGCCACGCCGAGTCCGGCCCGGCCACCGCCACCCGGTGTCCGTCGGCCTTGCGCACCCAGGGCACCACCGAGCCGTAGTCGAACCGCAGCCGCAGCGTGCTGCGCACGGTCACCTCACCGCTGAGCCCCTGCACGATCCGCACCAGGTCGGGCGCCCGGTGGCGCTGCGGCATCAGGTCGGTGACCTGGACGGCGCCCTCGGGCGTCTCCCACACCGTGTCCAGGATCAGCGAGTCCTCGCGGTAGGCGCGGCGGGCGCACCGCTCCTGGCCCGGCGGGGCGATGCGCCAGTGCCCGTTGCTCTCGTCGCCGAGCAGCCGGGCGAAGCAGGCCGCCGAGTCGAAGCGGGGCAGACAGAGCCAGTCGATCGAGCCGTCGGTGCCCACCAGGGCAGCGGTCTGCTCGTCGCCGATGAGCGCGTAGTCCTCGATACGAAGCACGGGGTGCGGGTTCCCGGCCGCCGGGTGCCGCAATCAGCCCGGCGGCCGGGGGAGTGACGGTCCGTCGGCCGACGCGGCGCCGTCGCCGGAGAAGATCACACCGGGTTCGGCGGGCGCCTGGTTGAGCACCCACAGCCCGATCAGCGTGGCCAGCGCGAAGACGACGGCGACCAGCACGGTGAGCACCAGCCGACGACGGCGCTCCCGGCGCAGCCACTCGCCGCGCGCGGTGCGGTAGGCGTCCGGGGCGGGCAGCACCCCGCCGGCCAGGGCGTGCAGGGCGTCGGCAAGCTCCCGTTCGGTGCGCTCGGCGCCCGGCGGCCGGGTCGGCCCGGACCGCTCGTGCCCGGTGCGGTCCTGGCTGGTGCCACGTGACGGAGTCGCGTCCTGATGCTTCATCGCCGGGCCTCCATGGCCTGGGTCAGCGCGGCGATGCCGCGCGAGGTGTGCGTCTTGACGGAGCCGCGGGAGATGCCCATCGCGGCGGCGATCTCGGCCTCCTTCAGCCCGAGCCAGTGACGCAGCACCAGCGCCTCCCGCTGCCGGGCCGGGAGCTGCTGCAGCGCGTCGATCAGCACCCGCTGGTCGTCCCGGAGCAGCGCGGTGTTCTCGGCGGACGCCACGGTGGGCTCGGGCGGGGAGGCGGGCCGCTCCTCGTGCCGGCGGGCGGCATGGAGGTGACGTGCCCGCGTCCGGGTCAGGTCGCAGACCGTGGAGCGCAGACTGGCCTCGGCCGCGGCGGCGTCCTTCAGCCGCCGCCACCGGCGGTAGATCTGGTAGTACGCCTCGGCGACCACGTTCTCCGGGTCGTCGGCGCCGAGCAGCACGGCGAGCCGCAGCATCGAGGAGTAGTGCAGCTCGAAGAGGCGGGCCACACCGGCCTCCCGCTCCAGGTCGGCGGGGTCGGCGACCGGGGCGGCGAGCGGGGCGGGCGGGCCCGGCGGCTCGGGCGGCGGCGGGCCGGCCGGGGCCGGGGGCAGGGTGACCGGGGGACGGTGTCTGCGTATCACGCGTTGTTCGCTCCCGTCGGGGGACGTCGCCCGGCGCGCGGGCGGGACGGCAGGTCGGTGGCGTCGGGGCCGCGCGGGACGCCGAGCCGGGCGAGGACGGGTGTGGCGGCCACCGCGACGGCCAGGTTCAGCACCAGGGCGGCGACCCCGGCGTAGATCTCGGGTGAGCCGGCGACGAGCGGCACGATCGAGGAGAAGCCCTCCCGCACCACCAGGTGGGTTCCGGCGGCCATGCCCACGGCCCAGCCCGCGAGCAGCGCCCGCGGGTGCAGCCACCGCGTGTACAGCCCGACGGCGACCGCCGGGAACACCTGCAGGATCCACACCCCGCCGAGCAGTTGGAGGTTGATCGCGTCCTGGTCGCGCAGCCCGAACACGAACGCCACCGCGCCGAGCTTCGCGGTCAGCGACACCGCCTTGGCGACCCGCACCTGCCGTTTCGGCGTGGCCGTCGGGTGGACGTACTCGACGTACACGTTGCGGACGAAGCTGGTGGCCGCGGCGATGGACATCACCGCCGCCGGGACCAGCGCGCCCACCACGATCGAGCCGAACACCAGCCCGGCGAGCGGGCCCGGCATCAGCCGGTCGACCAGCATCGGCACCGCCGCCTCCGCACCGCCCGCAGGCGCCCGCACCCCGGCGGCGAGGGCCGCGATGCCGAGGAAGCCGAAGAGCGCGAGCAGCGCCGTCCAGGCGGGCAGCCCCGCCGACACCTTGCGCAGGGTGCGCGTCCCGTCGGCGGCGAACCCGGCGGTCAGCACGTGCGGGTACATCAGCAGCGCCAGCGCGGAGCCGAGCGCGAGCGTCGCGTACGCGGGCTGCTGCCCGGGCGTGAGCACCAGGGGCGAGTGGGCCGGATCGGTGCCGCCGAGGGCGCGGGCGGCCCCGTCGAAGACCGCGCCGGGCCCGCCGAACCGGTCCAGGACCAGCCAGCAGACCGCGATGAGCGACACGAACACCGCCACGGCCTTCAGCGCGGCGATCACCGTGGGGGCGCGCAGCCCGTGCCGGTAGGTGGCCACCGCCAGCCCCGCGAACACCGCGACCATCGCCAGGTCCCCGGCCGCGCCCGGCGGGTACAGCCCGCCCGCCGTGAGCACCGCCCGGATGCCCAGCAGCTGGAGCGCCAGGTACGGCATCGTCGCGAGGATGCCGGTCAGCGCCACGACCAGGGCCAGCGGGGCCGAGCCGTAGCGGCCGCGCACGAAGTCGGCGGCCGTGATGTAGCCGTGCCGCCGGGCCACCTCCCAGAGCCGGCCGAGCAGCACGAACGCCAGCGGGCAGACGATCACCGTGTAGGGCACCGCGAAGAAGGCGGACGCGCCGTTGCCGTACGCCAGTCCCGGCACGGCGGTGAAGGTGTACGCGGTGTAGACCGTCCCGCCGAGCAGCAGCCAGGTCCAGCCGGCGCCGAGGCCGCGGTCGGCCAGCGCCCAGCCCTCCAGCGAGGGCAGGCGGTCGCTGGGGCGCAGCCGGCGCGCGGTCACGGCGAGCAGCGACGCCCCGCCGATCACGGTGAGGAACGTCGTGGTCATGGCTGCGCCGGCCATGGATCACCGTCCTTCGTGTGCTGTGCCCCTCGGGGAAGAGTTGCGCGGACGGCCCGCCCGGATGACGGAAACCGGTCTGTTCCGTGTCCGGAACCCATCGGCGACACGCCCGACGGTGCGCCACTCTCGCACAGAAACCGGCGATCGGGGAGAACGGGGAGTGAGGTCAGACGGCCGCGGACTCGCTGCGGGCGGCGTCCGGCGCGCCGGTGTCGGTGTCCTGGCCCGTCTTCGCCGTCCGCTCGCGCGCCTCCCGGCGGGCCAGCACGACCCAGCCGACCGGGACGGCGGCGGCGAACAGCCACCACTGGATCGCGTACGCGTAGTTCAGCGCCGCGTTCTCCTTGCCCGGGTTGCCGAGCTGCTGGGGGAGACCGCTCGCGGGTTCGGGAGCGGTCTGCGCCACGTAGCCGCCGAGCACGTCGGCGTCCAGCCGCTCCGCCTCCCGTTCGCTGTTGATCAGCATGATCTGCCGGTCCGGCAGGCCCTCGAGATCCTTGATGCCGCTCGCCTCGGTCGTCTCGTCCGGCATCAGCCGGCCGGTGATCGTGGTCTCGCCGCGCGGCGGCGCGGGCACCTTCGGGAACGCGGTCTGACTGGGGCCGTCGGCGGGGATCCAGCCGCGGTTGACCAGCAGCACCTTGCCGTCGTCGAGCACGAACGGGGTCAGGACGTGGAAGCCGATCTCCTCGTCGGCGTTGGTGCGGCGGCGCACCACGACCTCGGCGTCCGTGTCGAACCGGCCCGTGGCGGTCACCGTGCGGTACCGCTCGGCACGGGTCACCGCGTGGCCCGGGGCAGCGAGCCGCTCCACCGGCACCGGGTCGGCGGCCAGCGCGTCGGTCACCAGCTGGTTACGCGCGGAGCGCTCCTCGTAGCGGTTCATCTGCCAGATGCCCAGCGCGATCATCGTGGGGACGAGAAGCAGGGCGACCAGCGTGAGGGTCACCCATTGCCTGGACAGCAGGAAGCGGTACACCCCACGAAGGTACAACCCGGGCGTGAGGTGCTCGGAGCCGGGTACGTCCCCGCGCGCCCTCCCGGGCCTGCTCGCGCCCGGCCGGGCGGTCAGGTCTCCGAGGCGGGCTCGACGTCCGCGAGGAGCTGGCCGAAGGCGGCCTCGTCGACCACCGGAGTGCCGTACTGACGGGCCTTGACCGTCTTCGACGTGCCCGAGTCCGGGTCGTTGGTCACCAGGAGGCTGGTGAGCCGGGACAGGCTCGTCGCCACGTGCAGCCCCGCCTCGGTCGCCCGGTCCTCCAGAAGGTCACGCTCGGTGGAGGTGTCCCCGGAGAACGCCACCCGCATGCCCTGCTTGAGACGCTTGCCCGGTTCGTACCGTCCCGGGTTGGGATAGGGGCATGCGGGCCTTTTGCGGGAGGGGCGCCAACTGGAGGGCGTCCGCCCGCCGTAGGACGCCTGCTGCCCGATGCGGGGACGGTCCGACCACTCGGTGAGCGGCCGGCACTCGTGCAGCGGCAGCCGTACGCCGCCGGCCGCCGCGGCCCGCAGACTGGGACGGAACGCCTCCGCCAGCACGCGCGCGTCGTCCAGCGCGTGGTGTGCCCGGCGCTGGACGACGCCGAAGTGCGCCGCGAGCGACTCCAGCTTGTGGTTGGGCAGCGGCAGCCTCAGCTCCTTCGACAGGGCGATGGTGCACAGCCGTTGCCTCACCGGGGCCTCGCTGCGCGCGCGGGCGTACTCGCGGGCGATCATCTGCCAGTCGAACACCGCGTTGTGCGCCACCAGGACGCGGCCCTCCAGGCGCGCCGCGAACTCCGCCGCGATGTCCTGGAACAGGGGCGCGCCCTCGAGCATCTCGCTCGTCAGCCCGTGTATCCACACCGGGCCCGGGTCGCGCTCCGGGTTGACCACCGTGTACCAGTGGTCCTCCACCTCGCCGCGCGCGTCCAGCCGGTAGACGGCCGCGGAGATGATGCGGTCGTCCCGGGCCAGCCCCGTCGTCTCCACGTCGACGACCGCGTATCCCTGCGGATAAGCGGCCGGCCACGCGGTGGGGGAGGCGGCTGCGGCGGTGAGGTCTTCGAGCATGGTTCATGAGGATACGGCCCGCTACTGACAGGCCTGTCCGTCAGGTGCCCCGTGCGGCGCGTCCGTTCGCGACGCGCGCGTGACGGCGCGCGGGGCGGTCACCAGCGGATCGGCACCGGCACCGCGGTCAGCAGTCCCGACACCGCGACCACCAGGGCGAGTACGCACACCTCCGCCCGCGCGGGTGAACGGGCGGTCAGCGGGTCGGCCGCCCGCGCCAGCCGCACCCGCGCCCACAGGGCGAGTGCGGACACGCCCGCCATCAGGACCACCTTGGCGAGCAGCACGCGCCCGTACGCGGTGTCCGTCAACTGCTCCAGGATCGTCCCGGGCGGCATCCGGCGCAGTGAACTGCACACCCCTGTCGCGGTGATGGCGGCGAGCAGGACGAGCGCCACGCGCGCGTAGCGGCCCAGCAGCGCCGCGCCCGCCTCCACGCGCCCCCACAGCCGCAGCGTGCGCAGGACGTGCGGCAGGCCGCCCGCCCACAGCGACGCGCATGTCAGGTGCACCAGCGTCAGTCCCGATCCGACGAGCGGGCTGTACTCCGTCTCCGGGTGCGCGCGGAGCGCCTCGGCGACGACGACCGCCGTCAGCGGCAGGACCTGGGTGACGGGGCGGCGCGACGCGGAGCACAGGGCCGCCGCTAGGAACCCGTTGACCTCCAGGAGGGCGAGCTTGCCGTCCCTCGTCTCGTAGAGGCCGCCGACGTCGATGTCGGTGGGACTGCTGGGCACGAGGTTGCCGGTCGCCACGACGGACGCGAGTCCCAGGGCGGCCACGAAACCGACGGAGTTGGCGACGGTCGACCAACTGCGCGGCAGGGCGGGCGGGGCGCCGGGAAGCGTACGCGCGAGCCGCACGGCGAACAGCTCGCCCACGGGCACGGCCAGCGCCGCGAACAGCACGGTGCGCAGCAGGGCTATGCCCCCGGTCCCGGGCGGGTCCGCCTCCCCGGTGCCGTGCAGCGCGGGCGACGGCCCGAGCAGGGGTATCAGCGCACCGAGCACCACCAGGAGGAGCACGGCCACGGCCCGCCGCCGCCCACCGGGCGCCTGGGGCACCCGGGTCCGGGACCTGGATCTCGTCAGAGTCACCCCAGGATCTTCACAAGATCACACAGAGTGGGGCAAGTGCGGGGAGGATCGCGGACTTTGTCCGCGCCCGGTGGCGGGGGGCCGGGCAGGCGGGTCGTCCCGCCACCGGTGCCCACGCGGCCGTCGGTGCAGGTGACTCACCTGCTGGGCGTCGACGTCCGCCGTCCGTCGCCGGGCGACTGTCCCGCAACAGGCTCACCCGCGTGACGCGTCACCGGCGCGCACGGAGGGACGGACGGTCGCCCGGGAAACCCGCGCGCCTCCACACGCCCGCGCGCGCCGCTCACAGCCACCGCGCCGCGTCCGCCCCCCACACCCCCGGCCCCCGCGCCCAGTCACGCGGTCCGCCCTCGAACTCCACCGGGGGCAGCGCGTACCGCAACCGCCCCAGTGGACTGTCCCGTTCGGCGAGCCACGGTGTGGCGGGCACCTCGCCGCCGTGTACGGCGTCACCCGAACCGCCCGCCACCATGAGTTCCCCCGCCGTCCTCGCCAGCGCCACCCGCACCAGCCTGCTGCCGCCCGCGTCCGCCTGGTCCGACAAGGACCGCAGCACCCCCGCCGCGAGGAGGTACCCCGTGCCGTGGTCCAGGGCCTGGGCCGGCAGCGCGCCCGGGCGGTCCCGCTCGCCCTCGACGCGGGCGATGCCCGTCGCCGCCTGGACCAGGCTGTCGAAGCCGCGGCGCCCCGCCCAAGGCCCGGTGGCGCCCCACGCCGACAGCTGTGCCACGACCACCCCCGGCCGCCGCTCGGCCAGAGCCTCCGCGTTCAGCCCGAAGCGGTCCAGGGCGCCCGGCCGGTACCCGGTGACGACCACGTCCGCCCCCGCCAGCAGCTCGTCGAACACCTCCCGGTCCGAGGCCAGGTCCAGCAGCGCCGACCGCTTCCCGAAGCCCGTGTCCGTGTGCTGGTCGTGCAGCTCGGGAAGGCCGGGCGGGTCCAGGCGCAGGACGTCCGCGCCGAACAGGGCGAGCGTGCGGGTGGCGATCGGCCCGGCGATGACCCGGGTGAGGTCCAGCACCCGCAGTCCCGCGGCCGGCAGCAGCGGATCCCCGCCGCCCACCGCCGCGAACTGTCGCGGGGGCGCGGAGTCCAGCCGCACCCGCTCCACCAGCGGCAGCCGCGCCACCGCCGCCGCCTGTCCGTGCGCCGCCCACTCCCCGGGCGTGCGCAGGGCGACGGCCAGGCCGCCGGCCGCGGTGACCGTCTCCTCCACCTCCCGCGCGGACCTCCCCGCGAGCGCCGCGGCGACCTCGTCCGGGTCCTCGGGCGTGCCCAGTGCCGAGAGCAGCCGCGCCCGGTGGTGCGGATAGTTGGCGTGGGTGCGCACCCACCCGTCCGCCGTGCGCCAGAACCGCGACAGCGGGGCGAAGCTCTCCGCGGCCCGCCCCCCGGTCCGCAGATGACGCTCACTCACGAACGCGGCGGCCACCGCCCCGTCGTCCACCCGCACCACCGGAACCTCGCCGCCGCCCGTGCGCCGCGCCGCGAGCTCGGCGGCGGCCAGCGCGCACACGCCGACGCACGCCCCCGCGAACTCCCGCACCGGCAGTCGCGAGGGCAGCACACCGGGCCGCTCCACGGCGGTCACCCGCGACACAAGGGCGGGTTCCCCGCCGAGACCTGACCAGAAGGACGCGAGACGAGTCATGGCCCCACTGTGCAGCACCGCACGGCCGGGCAGACGAAAGGGGCCGGGCGCATCCGCCCGGCCCCTGTCCGGAACGCTCCGCGAGACGACGGCTGCTACCGCGTCACCGCGTCCAGCGCGTCGGCCAGGCCCCAGCCGTAGAAGCCGTTGCGGTTCTTCGGGCCCTCGCACACCGCGTCGGCCTTGCCGTCGTTGTCGATGTCGTACGGCTTGGTGCAGGCGGTGGCGTCGGCCTGCGCGTACAGCAGTGCCTTCACCAGCGCCGGCGGCGCGTACGGGTGCTTCGACTTGATCAGCGCGGCGACGCCCGCGACATGCGGGGACGCCATCGACGTACCGGCCATGTAGCCCCAGCGGCCGCCGGGCAGCGGGCCGAGGATCAGACCGCTGGTGGCGGGCGGCTCGGGGGTCTGCAGGGCCGTCGAGTCACCGCCGGGCGCAGCGATGTCGACGACCCCGAGGCCGTAGTTGGAGAACGACGACTTCCATCCCTTGGCGCCGGTCGACGCGACCGTCACCACGCCCGGCAGCTGCGTGGGGATGTCCAGGCACTCCGACGGGTCGATCTCGCGGTCCGACGGGGTGCCGTCGTTCGGCGAGGACGGATCGGTGATCGAGTCGGACGCGAGGTCGTAGTTCTCGTTGCCGGCCGCCGCGACGTTGACCGCGCCCTTGCGCTCCGCGTACCGCGTGGCCCGGGAGACGGCCTCGACGAGCGCCTTCTGGTCCGGGTCGTTCTTGCAGTTGAAGTACCAGGGGTCGGTGTAATAGCTGTTGTTGGTGACGTCGACCCCGTGCTCGGCCGCCCACATGAAGCCGCACACCACGGCCTCGGTGTAGAAGTAGCCGTCCGGGTTGGACACCTTGATGCCGGAGACCTTCACCCCGGGGGCGACACCGGTCATGCCGACGCCGTTCTTCGCGGCGGCGATCTCACCGGCGACGTGCGTGCCGTGCGGGCTCTCGGCCGCGCCCGGACGCCAGGCGCCCTCGCTGGTGTCGGGCTTGCCCGCCACGCAGTTCACCGACGCGGCCCGGTCGAAGTTGGGCGCGATGTCGGGGTGGGTGTCGTCGACGCCCGTGTCGATGACGGCGACGGTCACCTCCGGGCTGCCCAGCGACTTCTCGTGCGCCTTGTCCGCCTTGATGGCGGGCAGGTCCCACTGGAGGTTCTGCAGCGGGTCCTGGCCGGCGGCGGCCTCCTGCGTCGCCTCGGCGACCTCGGCGGCGCTGAGCACCTTCGGGGAGCCCAGGTCCGTGGTGGCCGCCGACGGCAGCGGCGCGTTGCGGGTGGCGCCGGCCGACTGCACGCCGGGCACCTTGCGGATCGTCTTCGCGAAGTCGGCGTTCGACGCGTGGACGACGATCACACCGATCTTGTCGTACGACGCCACGATCGTCCCGCCGGCCTTGGCGATCGCCTTCTTCACGTGCGCCGGCGCGCCGTGCCCGCCCTGCACGTTGACCACGTAGCTCAGCGAGGCCGCGTCCGCGGAGGCGGCCCCCTGGTGGGCGGGGGCGGCCGTGGCGGCCGTGTTCGGCAGGAAGGCGAGCGCGGTCGCCAGGGCCATGCCGGCCGGGACGACCAGCGCCCGGCGGTGACGCGGGTGAGACGCTGTCATGGAGTCTCCAGTTCGTTCACTTTGACGTGCGGACGGTACGGCGGGTGTGCGGGTCCCTTGCTCACTTGACGGCGCGCAGCGCGTCGACGATGCCGTGACCGTAGAAGCCGTTGACCTGCCGGCCGCCCTCGCATGTCGCGTCCTGCGTGCCGTCACCGTTCTGGTCGTACGACGCGGGGCAGCCAGGGTTGTCCGCCTGCGCCTTGAGCAGCGCCTGCAGAGCCGCCGGGGGCAGCCACGGGTGCTTGGACTTCAGCAGGGCCGCGACTCCGGCCGCGTGCGGCGAGGCCATCGAGGTGCCCTGGAGCCAGGCGTACTCGCCGTTCGGCATCGTGGACAGGATGCGGCCGTTCTTCGAGGGGGTGTCCGGCAGCTGGTAGCGGCTGTCACCGCCCGGCGCGGCCACGTCGACGACGCCCTTGCCGTACGAGGAGTAGTACGACTTGCGGTTCTCGGAGCCCGTCGCGCTGACGGTGACCACGCCCGGGAGCTGCGTGGGCAGGTCGAAGCACTCGCTCGGGTCGATGGTGCGCGGCACCGCGGTGGTGTCGTTGGGGCTGGACGTGTCGTCGATCGCGTCCGAGGCCAGGTCGTGGTTGGAGTTGCCCGCCGACGCGAAGTGCAGCGTGCCCTTGCGCTGGGCGTACAGCTGGGCGCGGTTGACCGCGTCGACGATGGCCCGCTGGTCGGGGTCGTCCATGCAGTTGTACATCCACGGGTCGACGTAGTAGCTGTTGTTCGTGATCTCCACGCCGTGGTCGGCGGCGAACACGAACGCGCAGACGACGGCCTCCGCGTAGAACAGCCCGTTGGCGGGGTCGGTGACGTTGATCGCCGAGACCTTCACGCCGGGGGCGACACCGGCGACGCCGACGCCGTTGCGGGCGGCGGCGATCTCACCGGCCACGTGCGTGCCGTGGTAGTCGCCCGCCGTGTACGGCCGCCAGGCGCCCGGGGTGGTGTCCGGGGCGCCGCCGAAGCAGTTGGCGGACTGGGACTCCGAGAAGTTCGGGGCGAGATCCGGGTGCGTGTCGTCGACGCCGGTGTCGATGACGGCGACCGTGACGTTCCTGCTGCCCGGGTTGATCTTCGCGGCCTTGTCGGCGCCGATGGCGCGCAGGTCCCACTGGTCGGCCTCGAGCGGCTCGCTGTCCGGCGTCTTCGCCGACGCGGCCTTCAGCTTCGCGGCGTCGGCGGCCGTCAGGTACTCCGCGGAGCCGGCGTCCGTGGTCCCGGCCGGGGCGAGCGGCGCGGTACGGGTGGCGCCGGCCGACTGCACGCCGGGCACCGTGCGGAGGGTCTTCGCGAAGTCGCCGTTCGCGGAACGGACGACGATGACGCCGATCTTCTCGTACGCGATCACGACCTCGCCGTCCGCCGCGGCGATCGCCTGCTTCACCCTGGCGATCGTGCGGTGGTCCGCCTTGGTGTTGACGACGTACGCCAGGACGGGCGCGTCCGCCGCCTGCTCCGCCGTGGCCGTGGCCGGTGCGGCCGAGGCCGCCGCGGGCAGGAAGCCGAGCGAGGCGGTCAGCGACAGCACGACGGGAACGGCGAGGGCGAGCCGGCGTCTGGAACGCAGATGAGCCATGGGGTCTCCACATCATCCGGAAACGAAACCGGCCCGAGACAGGGGTGGCTGCCCGGGCAGGTACATGACGGGTGGTGCAGGGTGAAGCTATCCCGCCCGTCCGCTGGCCAGCAATGATTTGGGTGCAACGTCTTCGGAAAACGTCCACGGAAAAGAACCGAACCGAGTTGAACCGGTCCTCGCGTGGCGCCGTGCCCTTGGGCAGGAAGCGCGAGGACACTCGCCTTCGTCGACGCAAGAACCGACCCGCAACGCGAGGAGACTCCGTGGCCGCCGAAGCACCGCCCCCCTCGACAGAGAAAGCCAAACTCCCCACACCGGAGGAGTTCACCGAGGTTCAGGAGAGCGCTGAGTTCGGTGAACTACGCCGCTCCTACCGTTCGTTCGCCTTCCCGCTGACCGTCGGCTTCATCGTCTGGTACCTGCTGTACGTGCTGCTGTCCAACTACGCGGGCGGCTTCATGGGCGCCAAGCTCGTCGGCAACATCAACGTCGCCTTCGTCTTCGGCGTGCTGCAGTTCGTCAGCACCTTCCTCATCGCCTGGTGGTACTCCAAGCACGCCGCCGCCAAGCTCGACCCCAAGGCCGAGGCCATCAAGACCCGTATGGAGGGCGGCGCATGAGCCCCGCTATCACCCACGTCACCCTCGCCGCGAACGAGGCCGGCGAACACCGGCCGCTGATCATCACGCTGTTCGCGCTGTTCGTGGTCGCCACCCTCGGCATCACCGTGTGGGCCGGCCGGCAGACCAAGGACGCCGCCGACTTCTACGCGGGCGGACGGCAGTTCAGCGCCTTCCAGAACGGACTCGCCGTCTCCGGCGACTACATGTCCGCCGCGTCCTTCCTCGGCATCGCCGGCGCCATCGCCCTCTTCGGCTACGACGGCTTCCTCTACTCCATCGGCTTCCTGGTCGCCTGGCTCGTCGCCCTGCTGCTCGTCGCCGAGCCGCTGCGCAACTCCGGCCGCTACACGATGGGCGACGTCCTCGCCTACCGCATGCGCCAGCGCCCGGTCCGCACCGCCGCCGGCACCTCCACGATCGTCGTGTCGATCTTCTACCTGCTGGCCCAGATGGCGGGCGCGGGCGTGCTCGTCTCCCTGCTGCTCGGCATCACCTCCGACGCCGGCAAGATCCTCATCGTCGCCCTCGTCGGCGTCCTGATGATCGTGTACGTCTCCATCGGCGGCATGAAGGGCACCACCTGGGTCCAGATGGTGAAGGCCGTGCTGCTCATCGGCGGCACGATCCTCATCACCTTCCTGGTGCTGCTGAAGTTCAACTTCAACATCTCCGACCTGCTGGGCAAGGCCGCCGAGAACAGCGGCAAGGGTGACGCCTTCCTGGAGCCCGGCCTCCAGTACGGCGCCGACAACATCACCAAGCTGGACTTCCTCTCCCTGGGCATCGCCCTGGTGCTCGGCACCGCCGGCCTGCCGCACATCCTGATCCGCTTCTACACGGTGCCGAACGCCAAGGCCGCCCGTAAGTCCGTGAACTGGGCCATCGGCATCATCGGCGGCTTCTACCTGATGACCATCGCGCTGGGCTTCGGCGCGGCGGCACTCATCTCGCAGGACGAGATCATCGAGTCCAATCCGTCGGGCAACACGGCGGCGCCGCTGCTCGCCCTGCACATCGGCGGCGTCGACTCGGCCTGGGGCGCGATCCTCCTCGCGACCATCTCGGCGGTGGCGTTCGCGACCATCCTCGCCGTGGTCGCCGGCCTCACGCTGGCCTCGTCGTCCTCCTTCGCGCACGACATCTACGCCAACGTCATCCGCAGGGGGCAGGCCACCGAGAAGGAGGAGATGAGGGCGGCCCGCTGGGCGACCGTCCTCATCGGCATCGTCTCCATCGCGCTCGGCGCCCTCGCCCGCGACCTGAACGTCGCCGGCCTGGTCGCCCTGGCCTTCGCGGTGGCCGCCTCGGCCAACCTGCCGACCATCCTCTACAGCCTGTTCTGGAAGCGGTTCACCACCCAGGGCGCGCTGTGGTCGATCTACGGCGGTCTGATCGTCGCCGTCGGCCTGGTGCTGTTCTCGCCGGTCGTCTCCGGCGACCCGAAGGCGATGTTCCCGGACGTCGACTTCGCCTGGTTCCCGCTGAAGAACCCGGGCATCATCTCCATCCCGTTCGGCTTCCTGATGGGCTGGCTCGGCACCGTCCTGTCGAAGGAGGAGCCGGACGTCAAGAAGTTCGCGGAGCTGGAGGTCCGTTCGCTCACCGGCACCGGCGCCCACTGATCCGCACCGCGCGCGACGGCCGCGTCGCAGGGACCTCCGTAGGTCCCTACGACGCGGCCGTCCGCATCTCGTCACATCGCGTCGCTGGGGGATGTCGGCCGCGTCACGTACGCTCGCAGGTATCGGGACATGAGTGATCGGCGTCGAGGGAGGGGCCCACGTGCTCATCGACACCTACGGCCGGGTGGCCACCGACCTGCGGGTCTCGCTGACCGACCGGTGCAATCTGCGCTGCACCTACTGCATGCCCGAGGAGGGGCTGCAGTGGCTGGCCAAACCCGACCTGCTCACCGACGACGAGATCGTCCGGCTGATCGGCATCGCGGTCACCTCCCTGGGCATCGAGGAGGTGCGCTTCACCGGGGGTGAGCCCCTGCTCCGCCCCGGCCTGGTCGGCATCGTGGAGCGGGTCGCCGCCCTCGAGCCCCGCCCGCAGATGTCCCTCACCACCAACGGCATCGGCCTGCGCCGCACGGCGGGCGCCCTGAAGGCGGCCGGCCTGGACCGGGTCAACGTCTCCCTCGACACGCTCCGCCCCGACGTGTTCAAGACCCTCACCCGCCGCGACCGCCACCGGGACGTCCTGGACGGCCTGTACGCGGCCCACGAGGCCGGACTGACGCCCGTGAAGGTCAACTCGGTCCTGATGCCGGGGCTCAACGACGACGAGGCCCCCGACCTGCTCGCCTGGGCCGTGGAGCACGACTACGAGCTCCGGTTCATCGAGCAGATGCCGCTCGACGCCCAGCACGGCTGGAAGCGCGACGGCATGATCACCGCGGGGGACATCCTCGCCTCCCTGCGCACCCGGTTCGAGCTGACCCCCGAGGGCGAGGAGAAGCGCGGGTCCGCCCCCGCCGAGCGCTGGCTGGTCGACGGCGGCCCGCACCGGGTGGGCGTCATCGCCTCCGTCACCCGGCCCTTCTGCGCCGCCTGCGACCGCACCCGCCTCACCGCCGACGGACAGGTCCGCACCTGTCTGTTCGCCACCGAGGAGACCGACCTGCGGGCGGCCCTGCGCTCCGGCGCGGACGACGAGGAGATCGCCCGCATCTGGAAGCTCGCCATGTGGGGCAAGAAGGCGGGCGCGGGCCTCGACGACCCGTCCTTCGTCCAGCCGGACCGCCCGATGTCCGCCATCGGCGGCTGAGCGGCGCGAGACGTTCCGGCCGTCGGTTCAGGCCCCCTCCGGGGCCTCCCACTCCTCGAAGCGCACCACGTCCTTCAGGAAGCCGCGCACCCCGAGGAACTGCGCCAGGTGCTCCCGGTGCTCCTCGCAGGCCAGCCACGTCTTGCGCCGCCGAGGCGTGTGGATCTTCGGGTTGTTCCAGGCCAGCACCCACTCGGCGGGGGCGCGGCAGCCCTTCGCGGAGCAGATGGGCGTCTCGGGGTCAGGGTTGATCACCGTCCGACCCTAACCCGTGTGCCGGAGGGACATCCGCCCCGGGAAAAGGCGACGCCGAGCAGCCACGGGGGGAGCTGCCCGGCGTCGGTCCGTCGCTCCGACGGGGGATGCGGAGCGCGTACGAAGTATGTCACGGGTCACCCCGCCCCCGGCACCGGAAGAACATGATTGATCTGAGGTTTCTTTGAGCTTGACCGGGAAGTCACTTCCGCTCCCGGCGTCCGGTGCTCACAGCTCGCTGCTCAGGAGCGGCCCGGATCCTCGGATCGTGCGCCCGGCGCCGTCTGCGACGGCACTTCTTCCGGATCGGGTTCCGTCGCACCGTCGTTCGTCCGCGGCGGTGCGATCATCTGCTTCATCGGGGCCGTCACGAAGGTCGACGGCAAGGACGGCGTGTTCTCCCGCCCCGCGTTGGCGATCACCACGGCGATGTACGGCAGGACCGCCCCGAGCACCAGCGCCACGATCGCGACGTGCCGCTCCACGTTCCACAGGGTCGCCGCCAGGATGACCGAGATCGTGCGAACGGTCATCGAGATCACGTACCGGCGCTGCCGCCCCCGCACGTCCTCCTGCAGGCCCGCCCGGGCGCCCGTGATCCGGAACACCTGAGCGCCGCCGCCACGCTGCTTCCGCATCACATTCCACCATCCGCCCGCATCGGACCCTTCCGGACAACGCCAACGGTACGCCGCACCCCGCCCGGTCACGAGAGCGGGTCACCCCCACCGCGCCGGCCCGGCCGCGCCGTCCCGCGTACGGCATGTCCGACATGCGGCGTACCGCGACTGGGCCGACACTTGCCGTGATGCTCGCGTCAAGTCGTACGAGGAGGCAGTCATGGGCTGGTTGTGGGCGATCATCGTGGGATTCGTGCTCGGCCTGCTCGCCAAGGCGGTGATCCCCGGCAAGCAGCACCTCCCGCTGTGGCTCGCCACCATCTGCGGCATGATCGGCGCGGTCGTCGGCAACGCCATCGCGCGCGGCTTCGGCATCGAGGAGACCCGGGGCATCGACTGGGGTCGGCACATCTTCCAGCTCGGCGCGGCCATCGTCGTCGTGCTGCTCGCGGAGATGATCTACAACTCGATGAAGCGCAGGAAGCACGAGAGGCAGCGGGTCTGACCGGGCCGCCGGACGCGGCGGAGGGGCGGGCCCCGCACGGGACCCGCCCCTCACGCACACCGCCGGCTCAGCCGGCCGCGACCTCCACGGCCGCCAGGTTCTTCTTGCCGCGGCGCAGCACCAGCCAGCGCCCGTGCAGCAGGTCCTCCTTCGCGGGCACGGCGTCCTCGGCGGCGACCTTGACGTTGTTCACGTAGGCGCCGCCCTCCTTCACCGTCCGCCGCGCGGCGGACTTGCTGGGCACCAGGCCGACCTCGGCGAACAGGTCCACCACCGGACCGAGCTCGGCCACCTTCACGTGCGGCACCTCGGAGAGCGCCGCCGCCAGCGTGCGCTCGTCCAGCTCACCCAGCTCGCCCTGGCCGAAGAGGGCCTTCGACGCGGCGATCACGGCGGCCGTCTGGTCGGCGCCGTGCACCAGCGTCGTCAGCTCCTCCGCCAGCGCGCGCTGCGCCGCGCGCGCCTGCGGACGCTCCGCCGTCTGCCGCTCCAGCTCCTCCAGCTCCTCGCGGGACTTGAAGGACAGGATCCGCATGTAGCCCGAGATGTCCCGGTCGTCCACGTTCAGCCAGAACTGGTAGAACGCGTACGGCGTGGTCATCTCCGGGTCCAGCCAGACGGCGCCGCCCTCGGTCTTGCCGAACTTGGTGCCGTCCGCCTTGGTCATCAGCGGCGTCGCGTAGGCGTGGACCGTGGCGTCCGGCTCCAGCCGGTGGAGCAGGTCGAGCCCGGCCGTGAGGTTGCCCCACTGGTCGCTGCCCCCCTGCTGCAGGGTGCAGCCGTAGCGGCGGTACAGCTGCAGGAAGTCCATCGCCTGCAGCAGCTGGTAGCTGAACTCCGTGTAGCTGATGCCCTCGGAGGACTCCAGACGCCGGGCCACCGAGTCCTTCGTCAGCATCTTGTTGACGCGGAAGTGCTTGCCGATGTCCCGCAGGAACTCGATCGCGGACAGGTTCGCCGTCCAGTCGAGGTTGTTGACCATCACGGCCGCGTTCTCGCCCTCGAAGGACAGGAACGGCTCGATCTGGCCGCGCAGCCGCTCCACCCAGCCCGCGACGGTCTCCGGAGAGTTCAGCGTGCGTTCGGCCGTCGGCCGCGGGTCGCCGATCTGCCCGGTCGCGCCGCCCACCAGCGCCAGCGGCCGGTGACCGGCCTGCTGGAGCCGGCGCACGGTGAGCACCTGCACCAGGTGCCCCACGTGCAGCGACGGCGCGGTCGGGTCGAAGCCGCAATAGAACGTGACGGGACCGTCCGCGAGCGCCTTGCGCAAAGCGTCCTCGTCAGTGGACTGGGCGAACAGCCCGCGCCACTTCAGCTCGTCGACGATGTCCGTCACGGTTCTCGTGTCTCCTCGGTGATCTGCGGCCGTACGGGCGACGGCCTGCTGCGAACGCCTACGAGGTTATACGCCCCGGCTGACCGAGCTCATATTGAAATCGGGGATGCGCAGCGCGGGCATCGCGGCCCGGGTGAACCAGTCGCTCCACTCCCGGGGCAGCGTCTTCTCCGTACGGCCCGCCTCGGCCGCCCGGCCCAGCAGGTCCACCGGCGACTCGTTGAACCGGAAGTTGTTCACCTCACCGGTGACCTCGCCGTTCTCCACCAGGTACACGCCGTCCCTGGTCAGCCCGGTGAGCAGCAGCGTCGCCGGGTCCACCTCGCGGATGTACCACAGGCAGGTCAGCAGCAGGCAGGGCCCGCGATGGTCCGTGGCCGCGACCATCTCCTCCAGCGAGCGGTCCTCGCCGCCGTCCAGGATCAGGTTGTCGACGGCGGGCGCGGTCGGCAGGCCGGTCAGGCCCGCGCTGTGCCGGCTGGTGGTCAGCCGGTGCAGCTCGCCCTCGCGCACCCAGTCCGTCGCCGACAGCGGCAGCCCGTTGTCGAACACCGACTGGTCGCCGCCGGAGGAGTGCGCGATCACGAACGGCGCCGACTCGAGCCCCGGCTCGTTCGGGTCGCTGCGCAGCGTCAGCGGCAGCTCGGTCAGCCGCTCGCCGACGCGGGTGCCGCCGCCCGGCCTGGAGAACACCGTGCGGCCCTCCGCCGCGTCCCGCCCGGACGCCGACCACAGCTGGTAGATCAGCAGGTCCGCCACCGCGGTCGGCGGCAGCAGCGTCTCGTAGCGGCCCGCCGGCAGCTCCAGCCGCCGCTCCGCCCAGCCGAGGCGTACGGCCAGCTCGGCGTCGAGCGCGGCCGGGTCCACGTCCTTGAAGTCGCGGGTGGAGCGGCCCGCCCACGCCGACCGGGTGCGGTCCGGGGACTTGGCGTTGACCTCCAGCGTGCCGTTCGGCTGGTCGTGCCGCAGCCGCAGCCCCGTCGACGTGCCCAGGTACGTGGACACCATCTCGTGGTTCGCGAAGCCGTACAGCTCCCGGCCGCCGGTCCGGGCCCGGGCGAACGCCTCGCCCAGCGCCGGGGCGAAGTCGGCGAACACCGCGGAGGTCGTCTCGGCCGGCGCCTCGGTGAACTCGGGGGACGGGTCCACGCCCGTCACCAGCGGCTGGGCGTCCTCGGCCGGACCGGCGCCGCGCGCGGCGGCCTCGGCGGCCCGCACCAGCGGCTCCAGCTCGTCCGCGGTCACCGCGGACCGGGACACCACCCCGGAGGCCGTCCCCTGGGCGCCGTCCACCGTGGCGATCACGGTGAGGGTGCGTCCGCGGGTGACCCCGTTCGTGGTGAGCGCGTTGCCCGCCCAGCGGAGGTCGGCGGACGAGTGCTCGTCGGCGATCACGACACAGCCGTCGGACCGGGACAGCTCCAGCGCCCGCTCGACGATCTCGTGCGGCTTGGTGGTGCGCGCGCTCATCGCCCGGCCTCCTGCGTGGTGTTCAGAATGTTGACTCCCTTGAACAGGGCGGACGGGCAGCCGTGGGAGACCGCCGCGACCTGGCCCGGCTGGGCCTTGCCGCAGTTGAAGGCGCCGCCCAGGACGTACGTCTGCGGGCCGCCGACGGCGGCCATGGAGCCCCAGAAGTCGGTGGTCGTGGCCTGGTAGGCGACGTCCTTCAGCTGGCCGGCCAGCCGGCCGTTCTCGATGCGGTAGAAGCGCTGCCCGGTGAACTGGAAGTTGTAGCGCTGCATGTCGATGGACCACGACCGGTCGCCGACGACATAGATGCCGCGGTCGACCGACCCGATCAGGTCCTCCGTCGACATCCCCGCCGGATCCGGCCGCAGCGACACGTTGGCCATGCGCTGCACCGGCACATGGCCGGGGGAGTCGGCGAACGCGCACCCGTTGGACCGCTCGAACCCGGTCAGCTTCGCGATCCGCCGGTCCAGCTGGTAGCCCACCAGGGTGCCGTCCTTCACCAGGTCCCACGACTGCGCCTCGACGCCTTCGTCGTCGTAACCGACGGTCGCCAGACCGTGCTCGGCGGTGCGGTCACCGGTGACGTTCATCAGCTCGGAGCCGTACCTCAGCTTGCCGAGCTGGTCGAAGGTGGCGAACGAGGTGCCGGCGTAGGCGGCCTCGTAGCCGAGGGCGCGGTCCAGCTCGGTGGCGTGCCCGATCGACTCGTGGATGGTCAGCCACAGGTTGGACGGGTCCACCACCAGGTCGTACAGCCCCGGCTCGACGCTCGGCGCGCGCATCTTCTCGGCGAGCAGCCCGGGGATCCGCGCCAGCTCGTCGTCCCAGTCCCAGCCGGTGCCCGTCAGGTACTCCCAGCCGCGGCCGACCGGCGGCGCGAGGGTGCGCATCGAGTCGAACTCGCCGCTGGACTCGTCGACGGAGACCGCCGTCAGCACCGGGTGCAGCCGGACGCGCTGCTGCGTGGTCACGGTCCCGGCGGTGTCCGCGTAGAACTTGTTCTCGTGCACGGTGAGCAGCGAGGCGTCCACGTGGTCCACGCCGTTCGCCGCGAGGAGCCGCCCGCTCCACTCGGCGAGCAGCCCCGCCTTCTCCTCGTCGGGCACGGTGAACGGGTCGATCTCGTACGACGACACCCAGGTCTTCTCGGCGTGCACCGGCTCGTCGGCCAGCTCCACGCGCTCGTCCGACCCGGCCGCCCGGATCACCTGCGCGGACAGCTTCGCCATGGCCACCGCCTGGGAGGCGACCTTCGCGGCGGCGTCGAGGGTGAGGTCCACCCCGGACGCGAAGCCCCAGGTGCCGCCGTGCACCACGCGCACCGCGTACCCGAGGTCGGTGGTGTCCGACGAACCGGCGGGCTTGGCGTCCCTCAGCCGCCAGGAGGCGCTGCGCACCCGCTCCAGACGGAAGTCCGCGTGCTCCGCCCCGAGCGCCCGCGCCCGGGCGAGCGCGGCGTCGGCGAGGGCGCGTAGCGGCAGGGCGAGGAACGACTGATCGATTTCATGGGGCACGGGTGGACGTCCCTTCGGGGCTTGTCTGTGGTGACCATCGGAGGCAGTGAACCACGCAGTGCCCCACGAGGTCCCCCTACGAAGGGAGACGAGGACAGCGAATAGCCGACGAGAGGAGGGGGGCGGGGAAGTAAGGTGGATCAGTTGCGTGGTCCGCTTCTGGTGGGGATTTGTGTCGAGGACGCGGCACGCGATCAGGTAGAGGCAAGTGATCAAGGGGGCCGACCGACCCATGGACGTTTTCGGTGTCCACCATGACCTCATCGCGGAGTACGAGGCGTTCACCAGTTCCCTCGTAGCCGTACGAGACCCGGACATCGAGCGTCACCTTGCCGACGAGCGAGAACGCAAGACCCGCTGGCCCGACCCCAAACTCGCGCTGAACCCCACCTTCCGCAGCGGTGGAACGGTCGCCTCGCTGTGTGACGAGGGTCTGCTGCACCCGATGTGCCACGAGTACTTCCGACACAAGAAGCACCCGGACGACCCGGGCAGCCGCACCCTCTCCCTCCACCGGCACCAGCGCGAGGCCATCCTCATGGCCGACCGCGGACACTCGTACGTGCTGACCACGGGGACCGGCTCGGGCAAGAGCCTGACCTACATCGTGCCGATCGTCCACGAGGTGCTGCGGCACCCGAATCCCGACGGGATCTCGGCGATCGTCGTCTATCCCATGAACGCGCTGGCCAACAGCCAACTCCACGAGCTGGAGAAGTATCTCACGTGGGGCGTCCCCGAGGACCGCCGCAAGGTGACCTTCGCGCGGTACACCGGCCAGGAGGACTCCGAGCAGAAGCTCCAGGTACTGCGGAACAAGCCGGACATCCTGCTCACCAACTACGTGATGCTGGAGTACCTCCTCACCCGCCCCGACGAGCGGCGGGAGCTGATCGGCGCCGCTCGCGGCCTGCGCTTCCTCGCCCTCGACGAGCTGCACACCTACCGGGGCCGCCAGGGAGCCGACGTCGCCCTGCTCGTCCGCCGGTTGCGGGACGCCTGCGAGGCACCCGGTCTCCAGTGCATCGGCACCTCGGCCACGATGGCGACCGGTGTCACCTTCGCCGAGGCCCGGAAGGACATCGCCGACGTCGCCACCCGCCTGTTCGGCACGAAAATCGAAGCGGATTGCGTCATCGGCGAGACCCTGGAGCGTTCGACCGACCCGGGCCCCGATGCCATACCCGGAGTGCACCCCCGCGAACCCCTCGCCGACGCCGTCCGTCGCGCCGCCGCCACACCCCACGCGCTTCCGTCCGACTACGAGGCGCTGAGCCGGGACCCCCTCGCGGTCTGGGTCGAGGACACCGTGGGGCTGGCCGTCGAGGAGCCCGGTGGCCGGCTCGTCCGCCGTCCCCCCCTGACGATCCCGCAGGCGTCGGCGCTGCTGGCCGACGCGAGCGGGGAGCCCGCCGACGTGTGCCAGCGCGCCATCGAGACCGTGCTGCGCGTCGGTGCGCAGGCCAGGCACCCGGAGCTGGACAGGCCTCTGTTCGCCTTCCGGTTGCACCAGTTCCTGTCCAAGGGCGACACCGTCTACGTCAGTTTCGAGCCACCCGGCCGCCGCCACCTCACCAGCCAGTACCAGATCCGGGTCCCCGACCACCGCGACAAGCCGCTCGTCCCCCTGCACTTCTGCCGCGACTGCGGCAAGGAGTATCTCGTGGTCACCCGCCCCGCCGAGCACGAGGGCGCGGTGTTCGAGGCCCGGGAGGACCCGGACGCCCCGGCTGCCGACGGCGACGGTTTCCTCTACGTCAGCGACGACCGGCCCTGGCCCGACGCACACGACGAGGACGCCGTGTTCCGGCGCCTCCCGGCGAGCTGGGTCGAGACGGACGACGACGGCCGGTCGACGGTCCTGAAGGCCCGCTCCGGGGACCTACCCGAAGAGGTGTGGGTCGGCCCGGACGGCCGGGCCACCGAGCCCGGCACGGGGCTGCGCGCCTGGTGGATCGCCGCTCCGTTCCGCTTCTGCCTGCACTGCCGCACCTCGTACGAGCAGCTACGGCTCAAGGACCTTGCCAAGCTGGGTACCTTCTCCGCGGAGGGCCGCAGCTCCGCCGTCTCCCTGATCAGTTCCCGCGTCGTGCGCTCCCTGCGTGACCAACCCGACCTGACGAAGAGGGCACGCAAACTGCTCACCTTCGTCGACAACCGGCAGGACGCCAGCCTCCAGGCCGGCCACTTCAACGACTTCGCCCTGGTCAGCCAAGTGCGTGGCGCCCTGTACCGGGCTCTGGAAACGGCGGGGGAGCAGGGCCTGACCTACGACCGGTTGCCCCAAGCGGTGTTCGACACCCTCGCCCTCCCGCTGGAGACGTACGCCAAGGCGCCGACCGCCAAATTCCACCAGCGCGACCTCGCCCACTCGGCCCTGCGCGAGATCCTCACCTACCGCGTCTACGCCGACCTGGAGCGCGGCTGGCGCGTCACCATGCCCAACCTCTCCCAGACCGGCCTGCTGCGCTTCGACTACACATCTCTCACCGAGATCGCGAGTGACCCTGAGAGCTGGGAAGGCTGCCATCCCCTTCTCACCGGTGACACGCCCGCCCACCGCGAGCAGCTGGCCCGTGACCTCCTCGACGAACTCCGCCGCTCCCTCGCGGTGGAGGTGGACTGCCTCACCCAGGAGGGCTTCGACCGGCTCGGCAGCATCAGCCAGGCGCATCTCGTGGCTCCCTGGGCCCTCTCCCCGCGCGAGCCGCGCGTCCGTGCCCGCCTGGCCTACGCGGGCCCCGGCCGGACCGGTGCGGCGGCCGACACCGTGCATCTCAGCGGACTCGGCGGATACGGCCGCTACCTGCGCCGCGTCGGCCAGTTCGCCGCCGTCCCCGGCCAGGCGGGCAGGCGCATCCCGGTCGCCGACGCCGACGCCGTCATCCGCGACCTGATGCGGGTGCTGCGCGAGTGCGGACTGCTCGCCGTCGTCCAGGAGGAGCGTGACGGCTCCTACGGCCACCAGCTGCGCGCCTCCGCCCTGCGCTGGCTCCCCGGCGACGGCGCGAGACCCGAACCGGACCCGGTGCGCAAGGTGACCGACGCGGAGGCCGATGTCCGCGTCAACCCGTATTTCCGCGACCTCTACCGCGCCGGGACCGCGGGACTCACCGGCATAAGGGCGCACGAGCACACCGCCCAGGTGGACGCCACGACCCGCCGAGTCCGCGAGGACGCGTTCCGCGAAGGGGACCTGGAGATCCTCTACTGCTCGCCGACGATGGAGCTGGGCGTGGACATCGCCGAGCTGAACGCGGTCGGGATGCGCAACGTCCCCCCGACCCCGGCCAACTACGCGCAGCGCTCCGGACGCGCCGGCCGCGGTGGCCAGCCCGCCCTCGTCACCACTTACTGCTCGACCGGCTCCCCCCACGACCAGTACTACTTCCGCCGCCCGGGTCTCATGGTGTCCGGCAGCGTCACCCCGCCCCGCCTCGACCTGGCCAATGAGGAGCTGATCCGCTCCCACGTCCACGCGGTCTGGCTCGCCGAGACGGGCGTCCACCTCGGCAGCCGCCTCACCGACGTGCTCGACGCGGAGAACGCGGGGACCGGGGACGCCGAAGGCCGCTGGCCGCTGGAACTGTTGCCACGGGTGCGCGCCGACCTGGACAGCGAGACGGCCCGGCTGCGTGCCATCGGCAGGGCCACCGAGGTCCTCACCCCCCTCCACGACGAGCTTTCGGGCTCCTCCTGGTGGCACGAGGGCTGGGTCGAGCGCACCGTCCGCCAGGCGCTCGCCAGTCTCGACGCGGCGTGCGAGCGCTGGCGCCGCCTCTACCGCACCGCGCGGAGCGAGGTGGAACAGCAGCACCACCGGGCCAACGACCTCTCCCTCAGCCGCAGGGACCGCGACCGCGCCGCGGCGCGGCGGGCCGAGGCCGAGAACCAGCTGAAACTGCTGCGCAACGAGGCCGACAGCGGGTCGTACACCGACTTCTACACCTACCGCTACTTCGCCTCCGAAGGCTTCCTGCCCGGCTACTCCTTCCCCCGCCTGCCCCTGGCCGCCTACGTGCCCGGCGAGCGGTCGGCCGGGAAGTACGGGCAGCGCAACGGCGCCTACATCCAGCGCCCCCGCTTCATCGCGATCGGCGAGTTCGGCCCCGGCGCGCTGATCTACCACGAGGGCAACCGCTACACCATCGACCGCGTGACCGTCCCGATGGGCGACCGCCCCGGACAGGTGGCGACCAGCGACATCAGGCTCTGCGAGGCCTGCGGCTACTGGCACGACCGCGTCGACGGCGCCGACCGCTGCGAGAACTGCGCCGTCCCGCTCCACCGCACCCTGCCGAAACTGATGCAGCTCACGCAGGTGCACGCCGAGCCCCGCCGCCGGATCTCCTCCGACGAGGAGGAACGCCTCAAGCGAGGCTTCGACCTGCGGACCGTGTACCGGTACGCGCCCGGTGGCGTGCACCGGGCACAGGTGCGCGGCGCGGACGGGGCGCCCCTCGCGGAGGTCTCCTACGGGGACTCGGCGAGCGTCCGCGTCCTCAACCTCGGCTACCGCAAGCGCGACGCCCAGGACCGCTCGGGGCAGGGCTTCTGGCTTGACCCGGTCAGCGGCAGATGGCTCTCGGAGGGCAAGGCGGCGCGTCTCGCCCAGGAGGAGTCCGCGGAGGAGGAGTCGCTGGCGTCCTTCGACCGCGCGCAGCGCACCCTCCAGGTCATCCCCTACGCGCAGGACACCAAGAACATCGCCGTGGTGCGGCTGGCCGAGCCGGTCGACGACCTCACCGCCGTCTCCCTGCGCTACGCGCTGGAGCGCGGCATCGAGGCGCACTTCCAGCTGGAGGACTCCGAGCTGGAGAGCGAGGACCTCCCCGACGCCGAGCGGCACGCCCGGACCCTCTTCGTCGAGAGCGCCGAGGGCGGAGCGGGCGTGCTGCGCCGCCTGTACGACGACGAGAACGCCCTCGCCCTGGTGGCGAAGGAAGCGCTCCGGATCATCCACTACGACGAGGACGGCAAGGACCTCGACCGGGCCGAGGGCGCGGCCGAGCGCTGCGAACTCGGCTGCTACGACTGCCTGCTGTCGTACTCCAACCAGGGCTTCCACCGCCGCATCGACCGGCACCGGGCCGCGCCGTGGCTGGTGGCACTGGCCCACTCCGTCACGAAGGACGAGTCGCGCCCGGAGCGTCCGCGGCCTTCGACGGCACCCGCCCCGCGCCCGGAGCCGGCACCGGAAACTCCCGTTGAGGCGTTCGTGCGCCTGCTCGCCGACGGCGGCCACCGGCTCCCCGACGAGACAGCCACCGACGTCGCGGACGCGGTCTTCCACCTGCCCGGCGCCGAGGTCGCCGTGTTCCTGGAGTACGACGGGGCACGGCGGCTCGGCGAGCAGGACGAGTACCGCATGATGGACGACGGCTGGCTGGTGATCAGGGCCGGAGCCGAACCCGAATGGAAGGACACCGTGCGCGCATACCCGGACGTCTTCGGCGTCGGCCGCGACCACAGGGGAGGCGACCGATGAGCGCCACGACCGACTGGGCGCCCGGCACCCTCGTCCGCGCCCGGGACCGCGACTGGGTCGTCCTCCCGGGCAGCACCGAGGACCTCGTGCTCGCCCAACCGCTGGACGGCGACCGTGAGTTCGTGGCGGCCCTCTTCCCCGACGAGGTCCGCGAGCCGGGCTTCGGCCGCCCGCGGGCCCTTCCCGGCGAGGCCGGCGACTTCGCCTCCGCCTCCCTCCTGCGCACCGCCCTGCGCATTGCCTCCACGGCGGGCGCCGGCCCCTTCCGCTCCCTGAACGCGGTCGCCGTCGAACCCCGCCGCTACCAGCTGGTGCCGCTGATGATGGCGCTGCGCATGGACCCCGTGCGCCTTCTGATCGGCGACGACGTCGGCATCGGCAAGACCGTCGAGTCCGCGCTGATCGCGAAGGAACTCATGGAGCAGGGCTCCGCCCGCAACATGACCGTGCTCTGCTCGCCCTCGCTCGCCGAGCAGTGGCAGCGCGAGCTGCGCGACAAGTTCGGCATGGACCCCGAGCTGGTCCTGCCCTCCACGGCCGCACGGCTGCAGAGGGCGATCGACGACCCCCACCGGTCGATCTTCGACCACTACCCGGTCACGGTCGTCTCCACCGACTTCATCAAGCAGGACGAGCGCCGTGACGCCTTCCGCCGCCACTGCCCCGACGTACTGATCGTCGACGAGGCGCACACCTGCGTGGGCACCGGCGGCAACGAACAGCAGAAACGGTACGAATTGCTGTCCGCGCTGGCCGACCGCACCGAGCGCGACCGCCACCTCATCCTGGTCACGGCCACCCCGCACAGCGGCGACCCACAGGCGTTCGCGAAGCTCACCGGTCTCCTCGACCCGTCGCTGCGCACCCTGGACACCACCCGGTCCGCCGACCGCGACAAACTGGCCCGCCACTTCGTGCAGCGCCGCCGCCACGACATCAAGCGGTACCTCGACCAGGACACGCCCTTCCCCGAGGACCGGGACACCCAGGACGCCCTCTACCGGCTCGACGCCGACTACGCGCGCTTCGTCGCCGACATCCTCGCCTACACCCGTCAGCAGGTGCGCGGCCCCGGCGGCGACCACCGCCAGCGCATGTCCTGGTGGACGGCGCTCACCCTGCTGCGCTGCGTCCTGTCCTCGCCCGCCGCGGCCGCCGCGACCCTGCGCGCCCGCTCCCTGATCGCCGCCACCCGCACCCCGGCCGAGGCCGACAAACTGGGCCGGGCCGCCGCCTTCGAACTCGCCGACGACGAGACCGCCGAGGGCATGGACGTGGTGCCCGGCTCCCTCCCCGCGCTCCCGGACGAGGACGCCGCCACCCCGGAGACACCCCGCGAGGGACGCACGGGCGAGGCCGAGGCCCTCGCCGACTTCGCCCGCCGGGCGGACGCCCTCGCCGGCCCCGCGACGGACGCCAAGCTGCGCACCCTCGTCGACCGGGTCAAGCGGCAGCTGGTCGACGGCTACGACCCGATCGTCTTCTGCCACTACATCCCGACCGCCGAGTACGTGGCCCGGCACCTCAAGGAGGAACTGGGGCGCAGCGCCAGCGTGGAGGCGGTCACCGGCACCCTGCACCCCGACGCCCGGCAGGCCCGCGTCGACGAGCTGACCGCCCGGCGCGGCCGGCACGTCCTGGTCGCCACCGACTGCCTCTCCGAGGGCGTCAACCTCCAGGAGCACTTCGGCGCCGTCATCCACTACGACCTGTCCTGGAACCCCACCCGCCACCTCCAGCGCGCGGGCCGCGTCGACCGGTTCGGCCAGCCCCGCCGCCGCGTCCGCGAGATCACCGTCTACGACACCGACACCGGCATCGACGGACTCGTCCTGAAGGTCCTCATCCAGAAGCACAAGGACATCGCCGACCAGACCGGTGTGGCCGTCCTCGTCCCCGACCAGGGTCGGGGCGTCCTTGAGGCCCTCGCCAGCGCGCTGCTGCTGCGGGGGAAGCAGCCCGAGGGCCAGCTCACCCTCGACTTCGAGGACGACCCCGACTTCGGCCGGGCCCGCGAGGCCCTCCACAAGGAGTGGGAGTCGGCCGCCGAGCGCGAGTCGAAGGTCCTCACCAAGTTCGCCCACATCGGTCTGCGCCCCGAGGAGGTGGAGGCCGAACTGGACGCGCTGCGCCAGGCGCTGGGCGACCCCGGCGACATCGCCACCTTCACCCGCGAGTCCCTGGCCCAGCTGGGCGCCCAGCCGATCGGTGACGCCCGCGACCGGGGCTTCAAGGCCCCCGTGGACCCGCTGCCCACCGGTCTCAAGCACGCCCTCGGCTTCTACGAGGACGCCGACCAGACCGCCGCGCCCGGCAGAGCGGCCAAGGCGAAGGCCAAGGGCCGCGCCAAGGTGGCCGCCCGCGACCTCGTCTTCCGCGAGGACTTCCCCGTGGCGCGAGGTGAGCACGCTTTGTCCCGCACCGACCCCGCGGTGCGCGCCCTCGCCCGCTACCTCCTCGACGCGGCCGTCGACACCGGCCTGCCTCCCGAGGAACGCCCGGCCCGCCGCCTCGGCGTGATCCGCACCCGTGCCGTCGACCGCCGCACGGTCCTGCTGCTCGCCCGCTACCGCTTCCGCCTCACCTTGCCCGGCCGAACGGCGAACGACGACCCGCGCGTCCTGGTCGCCGACGACGCCCAGGTCCTCGCCTGGCGCACCGGCGACGGCGGCGGCCGCACCTGGCTGTCCGACGAGGAGACCGCCGCCCTGCTCACCGCCACCCCCGACCTGAACACCCTGCCCGCCCTGCGCGACCAGCAGGCCGCCCGCGCCGCCGCGGAGCTCGACGACGACGAGATCAACGACCACCTGAGGGCCCGCGGACAGCTCCTCGCGGACCGGCTGCGCGAAGCCCACCAGCGGGTCCGAGAGGCCGCAGGCCAGCGCGGACGCGAACGCGGCGCCGCCGCCGTCCGCCGCATCGACGTCCAGCCGTCCGGCGACCCGGACCTGCTCGGCGTGTACGTGTACCTCAGTGCCCCGGCCGCACAGCGGCCCGCCTCCGGAGGAGACCGGTGACCGCCCTCGCCCCCGACCGCCTCCCCGCCTCCGCCGCCGTACGCGTCGAGGGCGGCCTGCTCTCCGCGGACCTCCTCACCAAGATCCGCGCCGGCGACCCCGAACTACCCGGCAGCGCCCCCGCCGACTACGGGCTCGGCCGCGGCGTGCGCATCGAGGATGCCGCCAGCCGCAAGTGGAACGCGCTGCGCGCCGCCTACACCTCCTTCCAGGAGGAGCTGAGGGAACTCGACGGCAAGGCCGACCCCACCAAGGCGACCCGCGTCTGGCTCCTCACCCTCCTGGAGGAACTGGGCTACGGCCGCCTCGCCCCCCGGCGCGGCGGCATCAAGCTGCCCGGCCGTGAGCCGTACCAGGTCAGCCACCAGTGGATGGACCACCTCCCCGTCCACCTCCTGGGCTGGACCACGCCCCTCGACCGCTGGTCGGCAGGCAGCGCTCGTGCCCCTCAGCCGATGATGCAGGAGCTGCTCAACGCCTCCCCGGACCACCTGTGGGGCATCCTCTCCAACGGCAAGGTGCTGCGCCTGCTGCGCGACTCCACCGCCCTGGTCGGTTCCGCGTACGTCGAGTTTGACCTCGAAGCGATCTTCGGCGGCGGGGACTTCTCCGACTTCCTGCTGATGTACGCGCTGCTCCACGCCAGCCGCCTGGAACTGGTGCCCAAGCCCGAGAAGAAGCGCCGGGGCGCCGCGGCGGCAGCCGTGGCGGAGGAGGAGGAGGAAGGGGGCGACGAGGAGGAGGGCGAGGGCCTCGGGGCTCCCGACGAGCTTCCGCTGACCCCCGCGGACTGCCGCCTGGAGTGGTGGCGCGACTTCGCCGTCGAGACCGGCATCCGCTCCCGCAACCTCCTGCGCGACCAGGTCGCCAAGGCGCTGAACGTCCTCGGCACGGGCTTCCTCCAGAACAACCCACACCTGGCCGAGGCGATCACGGCCGGAGGCCGCCGCGCCCTGGACGACTTCCACCACGAACTGCTCCGCCTCGCCTACCAGCTGATCTTCCTCTTCGTCGCCGAGGACCGCGACGCACTGCTCGAACACCCTCGCCCCAAGGCCACCAAGGCGGAGATCAAGGCGAACCAGGCGGCCCGCGAGCGCTACAACCTGTACTTCTCCACCGCCCGCCTGCGCCGGATCGCCTCACGCCGGAAGGGCGACCACCACACCGACCTGTGGCAGGGCCTCGTCCGCGTCCTGAACGCCCTCGGCACCATCGGCGGAGAACCCGCGCTGGCACTGCCCGAACTCGGCGGCCTCTACTACCTCCCCGAGCCCGACGAGATCGACCAGGAGGCCCAGGCCACCCGCCTCCCGGGCAGCCCGGAACCGCTGAGGGCCGCGAAGCTCCCCAACGAGCGCCTGCTGGAGGCCGTGCGCCTGCTCTCCCGCATCAGGGACAAGGGCCGCACCACTCGCGTCGACTACCGGCACCTGGGCGCCGAAGAACTGGGCAGCGTCTATGAGTCGCTGCTGGAACTCGTCCCCGCCCGCGAGCCGGAGAACGAGCTGTTCGAGCTCAAGGACCTCGTCGCGGGCAACAAGCGCAAGCTGACGGGCTCCTACTACACCCCGTCGTCCCTGATCGAGAAGCTCCTCGACACCGCCCTCGACCCGGTCATAGAGCGGTACGCCGCCTCCGGCGTCCCGGACCACCTGCTGCGGATCAACTTCGTCGACCCGTCCTGTGGTTCTGGGCACTTCCTCGTCGCGGCGGCCCGGCGCATCGCCCTGCGGTACGCGGTGATGCAGCATGGCGAGAGCCAGCCGGCCCCCGAGCGGGTCCGCGAGGCGATGGCCAAGGTCGTACGGCATTGCGTGCACGGCGTCGACATCAACCCGCTCGCCGCCGAACTGGCCAAGGTGTCGCTGTGGCTGGAGTCGCTGACCCCCGGTGAGCCGCTCGCCTACCTCGACGACCGGATCAAGACGGGGAACGCCCTGCTGGGGGCGACCCCGGCCGTCCTGGAGCAGGGCATCCCGGACGGCGCCTTCGAGAAGCTGGAGGGCGACGAACAGAAGGTCCTCACCGAGCTGCGCCAGCAGAACGACCGGGAGCGCAAGGGCGCGGAGCACCTTCCGTTCGCCGAGCGGGTCGTGCGGACGAGCACGGCGACGGTGCGGGTGGAGGCGGAGAAGGTCGCGAGGATCGGCGACCACAGCCTCGCCGAGGTACGGCAGCACGCACGCGCGCACAAGGAGTTCGAGAAGCAGCCCGAACTGCGGCACCTGAAGCGGGTCGCGGACGTGTGGTGCGCGTCCTTCCTGTGGCCCAAGCACAAGGGCGCCCCCGCGCCCATCACGACGAACGTGCTGCGGGCCGTGGAGAAGGACGTGGACGACGGGCCGCTGCCGGACGAGGGCGCGGAGGCGATGCTGCGGGACATCGTCCGCCGCAACCAGTTCTTCCACTGGCACCTGGAGTTCCCGCGCGTCTTCCGGGTGGAGGAGTCCGAGGCCGACGACGTCAACCCGGAGACCGGCTGGCAGGGCGGCTTCGACGCGGTGCTGGGCAACCCGCCGTGGGAGCGGGTCAAGATCCAGAAGAAGGAGTGGTTCGCGGCGCGGGACGAGAAGATTGCCGCGGCGGCCACGGCCAGCATCCGCGACCGCATGATCGAGGCGCTGGCGACCAGCGTGGACGACGAGGGCCGCCCGAACGAGGGCGACCGCCAGTTGTACGTGGAGTACCAGTTCGACCAGCGGGAGTCCAAGGGGCAGGTCACCATGTACCGGAAGTCGGGGCTTTTCCCGAAGACCGGCTTCGGTGACGTGAACACCTACGCCGTCTTCGCGGAGAAGGCACGGCAGCTGATCGGGCCGGAGGGGATGGCGGGGCTGGTCCTGCCTACGGGGATCGCGACCGACAAGACGACGGCGGAGTTCTTCTCGGATCTGGTGCAGAAGCGGCAGATGGTGGCTGTGCTGGACTTCGAGAACGAGGAGAAGCTGTTTCCGGCGGTCACCAACAAGTATCGGTTCAGCCTGTTCGCGATGGTGGGTCGCGACCTCACCAAGCACTATCCATCTGTGCGGCTTGCCTTCCGCGCGAGGCGGCCGGATCAGTTGGACGTGCGGGAGTTCACGTTGGATGAGGAGGGATTCAAGCGGATCAATCCGAACACGCGGACGGCGCCGGTTTGTGAGAGTCGTCATCATCTTCGGGTCCTGCGGAATCTCCATGATGCCGCGCGTGAGGTGCTATGGGCCCAGCCGAGGGATGGTCAGCGTGAACGCAACACGTGGCAACTGAAGCTGCTGCGCATGTTCCATATGGCGGATGACTCCGGGCGCTTTGTATCTGCGGAGCACCTTGCCCAGCAAGGGTGGGTGCAAGAAGCGAACGTCTTCAGGAAGGAGGAGCAGAGGTTCTTGCCCCTCTATGAAGCGAAGTTTGTCCACCACTTCGATGCTCGCTTCAGCACGTACGAAAATGCAACGCAAGCCCAGATCAACAAGGGAACGCTTCCGAGGCTGGATGATGAGGCACATCGCTCTCCTTCGGCTCTTCCCGTGCCACGCCACTGGGTCGAAGAAGGGGAAGTGGAAGAGAAGCTTGCCGAGGACCGGAGTAGGGCTCGCCCCGCGTGGCCCCATGGCTGGCTGATGGGTTGGAGGGACGTCGCGCCGGGAGCCAACCAGCGCACGATGATTCCCGCTGTACTGCCGAGAACGGCAGTTGGGCACACTATGCCCTTCATGTTGCCTCAGTCGGTGACGCTTCCAGTTGATGGCCTACTAGCGAACCTCTCATCCTTCGTCCTGGACTTTGCCGTTCGTCAGAAGCTACAGGGATCACACCTGACCTACACGTACCTGGAGCAGCTCCCCGTCCTTGCACCTACCGTTTATGATCTCTCAGCCCCCTGGACCCAGGAAGCTCCCCTCGCAGACTGGATTCGTCCCCGAGTCCTGGAACTCACCTACACTTCCTACGAGATGGCCCCCTGGGCGAAGTACCTCGGCGACGACGGCCCACCTTTTGTATGGGACGAGAGGCGTCGTTTCCTGATGCGCGCGGAGCTGGACGCTGCGTACTTCCACCTGTACGGAATTGCGCGTGCGGACGTGGACCTGGTCCTGGACAGCTTCCGGGCGTTCAAGAACAAGCAGCCCGCCGTCTTCCAGGAAACGAAGGACGAAATCATCCGCGTCTACGAGGCGATGGCTGAGGGGCGGCCCTTCACGCACTCCTCCCTCACCCCGCCCCCCGCTCAGGGCCCGCGCCACCCTCCGGGCACCAGCCCGCTGACCCGCGTCATCCCGGTCGGAGGCCCGCCGAAGCACCCGACCGCACCGGCGGCCAAGAAGAAGCGGCGTGGCAAGTCCGCACCCGACCAGTTGGGCGGAGGCCTGTTCAGCCTGGACGAGGTCGAGGGCAGCGACATACAGCTCGACATGCTCAACCTGTTCGGTGAGGACGAGCAGAAGTAGGACAGGCGGACACAGACCAGCGGGCGGGTACGGAAGCAACTTCCGTACCCGCCCGCTGGCGTCATGTGCTACGCGACCTCAGTCGTCCAGAGAGGCGCCGGCCGCGAGTGCTGCGAACGCCGTCCAGGCCTTCGGCGTGACGACGAGAGGACGGATGCGCTTGTCCTTGGAGTCGCGGATGTGGACGGCCTCGGGGCGCACGGCGACCTCGACGCAGTTGTCACCCTCGCCCCCGCTGTAGCTGCTCTTGAACCAGCGCATACGACCGGTCCGCGGGCCTCGTCCGCGTCGAGGTGTCCGACACCCACCCGGGGCAACCGGAGCTCCCCGAGTCGACGGTCCGGTCCTCCGGGGACGCCGACGGTGGGAGAGGCCTGCTCCTGGTGGAAGCCGTTGCCGACCGCTGGGGCGTAGCCGGGCGGGCCGGGCCGGGCAAGACCGTGTGGGCCGAGTGTGCGGTCCGTGTCCCGGACGATCCGCGTCCCGTTCGGCCGTAGTTGACGATCATCTTCCGCAACGCCCCGCTACGCGTGCTGAGTTGTGACTTCGGTCAATGTCGGTAGTGCCGGGTAGGGTTGTCGGCCTGCCCGAGTTGACGGTCAGCTCTGCGACGGGTGAAAGCTTGTGGAGGCGTACGTGGTCGGACGCGAGATTGCTGCGGCAGACCATCCGAGCAAGGAGGTCAGGGCGGTCCTCAAGCGGCTCGTCGCCGATGGATGGACGCTCGCGTCGGAGGCCCACTGGGGCACGCTGTACTGCCCGTGCCCAGATATTCACTGCACTGTGATCCGTGTGGGGGGCACGCCGAAGAACCCTAGCCAGGAAGCCCGTCGAATAGCCCGCAGGGCGAAGTTGTGCCCCCTGCCTCCGGATGACCCTCGTGCAGCCCTCCGCCGCGGCGTTGGCAATTGACAACACTGCCGGGCTCAGCGAAGCTTGGGATCAAAAGGGGATCCATGTCCGTGATGGATCCCCTTTCAGTGAGAGGCCGCAGATACCGGAACCAGGAAGAGTGAACAGGCATACGCATGGGGGACTGGGGCGTCATGGAGTATGAGTTTCACTTCGTCGTGGACGGGATCGAGGTGGACGACGACAAGGCCGTCGCGATCGTCCACGACACCTTCGACGGGGTCCTGACCCGCCATCGTGGCCGCCACTTCCTGGACGTCTCCGAGAGCGGGGTCAACGCGATCGACGCGGCCCACCGCATTGTCGTACGACTGCGCAAGTCCTTGCCCGCCCTGAGACTGCTGCGTACCGATCCCGACCTCGTCGGCGTCTCCGACATCGCGGAGCGTGTCGACCGTTCCCGGCAGAACGTCCAGCAGTGGGTGAGCGGTGAGCGGCGGCAGGACAAGCTGCCCTTCCCGGACCCCGAGGGGATCACCGGACGCTCGCCGGTGTGGCGCTGGGGAGACGTCAACGCCTGGCTCTCCCAGTTCGGCGAGGGGGACGACGTCCACCCACCCACCCGCGAAGAGGCCCTGACCATCGATTTCCTGTTGCCTAAGTGGCAGCGCACCCTGGACGACGGCCTCCCCTTGGTCCACTTCGTGGCCGCCGAGACCGGGGACGGCCGGGAGGGGGAGCGCGAGACCGTCCAGCGGCTGCTGGAGGGCACGCTGGCGCTGCCCGGCGTGCTGGAGCGGATCGCGGCGATTCCCGTGCCCAGGACGGAGCAGCAGCGGCTCACCGTCGTTTGCGCGGTTCTCACCGACCGGCTGAGTAGCGTGGTGGCCCGCATTGGCCACGACGAGGTGTGGGCGGTCCTTGCCTTCCAGGGCGCGGAGAGCGAGCTGCATCTCCAGCCTGTCGGCACGGCGGACGCCCCAGGTGCGGTTCCGGTCTCCCGCCTAGGTCTCGGGCGTGACGCCACGGTCGGCGACCTTCTGCTCGTCCAGACGAACGGCCCCGACGACAGCCCGGTCACCCCGATCACCCCGGTCGGCCTGGACTGAGCCCGGCCGCGGCCGTCACACCCGTACCCTGCGAAGAAGGGACGCCGTGCCCAGCATCACGACCGTCGTCGCCCAGGCCCTGCACACCGCCGCGACCATCCTGCGGCGAGACGCTCCCCAGGACGGGATGGTCTTCCGGGAGCTGTGGGAACTGGTCCTCGCCAGAAAGCCAAGGCTGGAAGCGGACTGGTTACAGGCGGTCGACGAGTCCGGACAGGAGAACAACACTCCCTTCAAGGACTACGTGAACCGGAACGCGACCAACCTCGTCAAGGCCGGATGGCTGTATCGGGGCGCGCGTCGCTGGCAGCTGACCGGGATCGGCGTGGACGCCCTCGCACGCTGGCCCGACCCCGTCGACTTCTATCTCGATGCCTGCCGGCGCTATCGGCGGTGGGAGCGGCAGCAGCAGTTCGTCTCCGTCGCGATGACCGCGCTGGAGCAGCTTCCGGACGGGGGACACTGGGTAGCGCTGGAGGAGTTGGCCGCGGAATTCACCGTCGACCCCGACGTTCTGGGACCGGTGCTGCGTGGCGCGCGGACACCCGGCTGGTACCTGGCGCTGGGGGAGGACGGACAGGCAGGCGCCGGACTGCCCATGTGGCCCTTCGAGCGCGACCAGTGGCGCACCCTGCTCGACGAGGAAGGACTGCTCGACCAGGGCCGCAGCAGCCTGGACACCGTCCGGGCCCTGCCCGATCGGAGAATGCCCGTCTGGGAGGCGCTCAAGGCTGCCAAGCAACCACTCGAAGAGACGGAAGCCGACGAGGACGCTCCCCGCCAGCTCTGGATCGTCCGGGGCGTGGACACCGCCACCGGCGTCCCCCTCGTCCGGGGACCGTGGCGTGACGACTCGAAGGTCACCCTCGACACCGGTTTCCCGCCTCCGACCGCGGCGGCCCACAACCTGGACGGTGTCCGCCGAGCCGTCGAAACGGCCCTCCCCGCCACCGGCCCCGCCCGCAGGGAGGCCGTCGCCCGGGAACTCGACGCCTTCCTCAACCGCATGCGCAAGGGCGACATCGTCCTGTCCACCGACGGCTTCGAGACGTACGTCGGTGTGGTCGGCGGCCCGGCCGTCCACACCGCGGAACGGCTGGAGCGCCCCGTCGACTGGCGCAACCTGAACAAGCCCCTGGACTTCCTCAAGGACCTGCCCTCCGGACTCGCGAGCGTGGTCCAGGACGCGGACTCCCAGGTCCTGGAGGCCACCGAGTACGCCGAGACCGTCCTCGCCCTGATCGGCGACATGCCGCGCACCGCCCCGCTGCCCACGGGACCGGCCGTCCTGCCCGACGCCACCCCCGAGCTGGCCGAGGCGCTCCACATGCCCGACACCACCTGGCTTCAGGACTGCGTCGAACTCCTCCGCGCCACCCCGCAGTTGATCTTTCACGGGCCGCCCGGCACCGGGAAGACGTTCACGGCGCTCGCCCTCGCACGCCACCTGGCCGGCGCCTCCAGCGCCACGAACGTACGCCTCGTCCAGTTCCACCCCGCCTACGCCTACGAGGACTTCTTCGAGGGCATCCGCCCGCGCCTGGGCGCCGGCCAGGACGGCGAGACGGGCGGCGGGCTCGCCTACGACCTGGTCCGGGGCCCGCTGCGCAAACTCGCCGACGAGGCGGAACGCCGCCCGGCCGAGGTGTTCGTCCTGGTCGTCGACGAGATAAACCGGGGCCACCTCGCGAAGATCTTCGGCGAGCTGTACTTCCTCCTGGAGTACCGCAACGAGCGCGTCCACCTGCTCTACGGCTCCGACGACGGCCGGGGCTTCCGCCTCCCGCCCAACCTCTACATCCTCGGCACCATGAACACCGTCGACCGCTCGGTGGCCTACATGGACGCGGCCATGCGCCGCCGCTTCTCCTTCATGGAACTCCACCCCGACACCCCTCCGGTCGGCGGACTGCTGGACTCCTGGCTGCGCAGGCGGGCGGAAGAACAGGGCGAGGACCCGGACGCGTACGACGACTCCCACGCCCGCCTCCTCGACGAGATCAACCGCCTCCTCGCCGACGGCAGCCCCGGGGACCGCTCCTTCCGCGTCGGCCCTTCGTACTTCATGCAGGATCTCGCCCACACGGGTGACGGCGCCCTCGAACGGCTGTGGAAGACACAGATCATCCCGCTCCTCACCGAGCACCACTGGGGCGACGGCACCGACGTGGAGGCGGTCTACGGCCTCCACGTCCTGCGCGCACGGCTGAACATCCCGTCGCCCGCGGACGTGGGTTCCGCAGACAGTGCGGACGACTCCGCGGACGACCCCGCGAACCAGTGACCGCCCGCCGCGCTCAGCCCCGCCACTGCCGCGACGCCGCCCTGCGCGTCGGTCTCGCGGAGGGCGGCGGCTGGACCGTATGGACCCTCACCCCGGCCCAGGTCACCACGCTCGCCGAGCACGACCGGCTCCTCCAGATGCATCCGGAGACGGCCACCCGCTGGCGACTGAAGGCCAAGGACCGGGTGGGCTCCGTCCGCCTCGGCGTCGGCGACGGCACGGTCCAGCTGACCATCAGCCCCAAGGTGCCCGTCGACCGGCTCCTGCACCTGATCTCGTACGCCCCCGACCGTGTCGCGTTCGACTCGCGCCCCGTCGCCGCCGACCCGCGCCCCGACCTCCTCCCCGCCCTCGCGCACGCCTTCGTCTCCGCCGCGGACCGTGCTCTGGAACACGGAGTCCTTCACGACTACCGGGAGACGCACGACACGCTGCCTGTCGTCCGGGGCCGCATCCGCCACGCCGACCAGCTCCGCCGCAGACCTGGCGTACCCGTGCCGCTGGAGGTCGTCTACGACGACCACACCCCCGACATACCGGAGAACCGCCTTCTCCTTGCCGCCGCCCGCCGCCTCCTCCGCGTGCCCGGCATCGATCCCGCGCCACGCGCCGCCCTTCAACGCCTCACTGCCCGCCTGGACGGAGTGCGCGTCCTGCCCTCGGGCGCCCTCGCCCCCCGCTGGACGCCCGACCGGCGCAACGCCCGCTACGCGCACGCCCTCGCCCTGGCGGAACTCGTTCTGCGCGGTGCCTCGTACGAGCTCGGCGACGGCCGGGAGATCGCCGTGGACGGGATGCTGGTCACCATGTGGCGGCTCTTCGAGGCCTATCTCGCCCGAGCCGTCGGGGAGGCGCTGCGCCACCGCGTCGGCGGCAGACCCGAGCCGCAGGACCGGAACTTCTCCCTCGACACCGCCGGCAGGCACGTGCTCAAGCCGGACCTGGTCCACTACCTGCCGTCGCCACGGGACGGGGCGCTCCGCCAGGCCGTGATCCTCGACGCCAAGTTCAAGACCAAGCCCCAGCGGGACGACCTCTACCAGATGACCGCCTACTGCGTACGCCTCGGTCTCACCGAGGGACACCTCGTCTACGCCTCCGGCAGGCCCGGGGTCGTGGAGGTACCGGTGGGGGAAGGGCGGCTGAGGATCTGGCGACACGTCGTCGACCTCTCCCGCCCCTGGCGGGACCTGGCCGCGGACATCGACACCCTGGCCGAGTCGGTCGACATCGCGCGTGACAGCGGCACCCTGTGAAGGCGAGCACGGAGGGCCGAATGTAGGTACCCTCTTGGATATGTACGCACAACCTGCCTGCTCTGAGGGGGGCGCGGTATGAGCACCATTTCCGTCCGCGAGTTCTCGTACAACCCCAGCGCGGTCTTCGCCCGGGTCGAGAAGGGTGAGGCGATCGAGGTGACCCGGCACGGCAACGTGATCGCGATACTGTCACCGGCCGGCAGTCCGATGGAGCGGTACGCGCACCTGGTGGCGCAGGGGAAGATCAAGTTGAAGCCGGTCACCGCCGCCGAGCGCCACAGCATGCCGCACTACGAGGTGCCAGAAGACATCGATCCGGTTGCGCTGCTGCTGGCCGAGCGTGAAGAGGACGACCGTTGATCTACATGGACACGTCCGCACTGGTCACCTGGATGACCCGACGTAGTCACTGGGGCGCGCTGGACGTTTTCCTGCAGGAGCGGGCCACGGAACCGCTGGCCACCAGCACGCTCGGTTTCGTGGAGACCGTACGGACTCTGGACCTCATGGGGCACTTCCCCAAGGCCCTGGAGGACCTGGACGCCCGGATCACCGAAATTCTCCTCACACGAGAGGTGCGAGATGTGGCGGCTCTCCTGGTCGGGCGCCTGAGGACCTTGGATGCGGTTCACGTCGCCAGTGCGCTCTCCCTGCGGGACGACCTGACCGTCCTGGTGACCTATGACCGCAGGATGCTCGAGACCGCTCGCGCCGAAGGGCTGTCGGCTCACGCACCCGGTATGGCGGACTGACCGGGGCCACGAACTGTAGGAACCCGACAGGAGGCCACGAGAGCCACTGTCGGTGCCCCGATGTCCCGGGGCGGACCGGGACCGATAGGTTTTCGGTGCAGCCGCCTGTCGTCACGGTGTCCGGGCGGGTGGAACAGACCGCTATCGAAGGGGTGATCCGTTGAGCCGCTCGGTTCTCGTCACCGGAGGCAACCGGGGCATCGGCCTCGCCATCGCCCGCGCGTTCGCCGACGCCGGCGACAAGGTCGCCATCACGTACCGCTCGGGTGAGCCCCCGGCCGGCTTCCTCGCCGTCCGGTGCGACATCACCGACGCCGAGCAGGTGGAGCAGGCCTACAAGGAGATCGAGGAGGCGCACGGTCCCGTCGAGGTGCTCGTCGCCAACGCCGGGATCACCCGGGACCAGCTCCTGATGCGCATGACCGAGGAGGACTTCACGTCCGTCCTCGAGACCAACCTCACCGGCACCTTCCGCGTCGTCAAGCGCGCCAACCGCGGCATGCTGCGCGCCCGCAAGGGCCGCGTCGTGCTGATCTCCTCGGTCGTCGGGCTGCTCGGCTCCGCGGGACAGGCCAACTACGCCGCCTCCAAGGCCGGCCTGGTGGGCTTCGCGCGGTCACTCGCCCGTGAGCTGGGCTCGCGAAACATCACCTTCAACGTCGTCGCGCCCGGTTTCGTCGACACCGACATGACCCGGGAGCTCACCGAGGAGCAGCAGGCGAAGATCCTCGCCCAGGTGCCGCTCGCCCGGTACGCGAAGACCGAGGAGATCGCTGCCGCGGTGCGCTTCCTCGCCTCGGACGACGCCTCGTACATCACTGGAGCCGTCATTCCCGTTGACGGCGGACTGGGAATGGGTCACTGACACACATGAGCGGAATTCTCGAGGGCAAGCGCGTCCTGATCACCGGTGTGCTGATGGAGTCGTCCATCGCCTTCCACACCGCCAAGCTGGCCCAGGAGCAGGGTGCCGAGATCATCCTGACCGCGTTCCCGCGGCCCACCCTGACCGAGCGCATCGCGAAGAAGCTGCCCAAGCCCGCCAAGGTCATCGAGCTCGACGTCACCAACGACGAGCACCTGGGCCGCCTGGCCGACGTCGTCGGCGAGGAGCTCGGCGGCCTGGACGGCGTCGTGCACTCCATCGGCTTCGCGCCGCAGGACGCCCTCGGCGGCAACTTCCTCAACACGCCGTTCGAGTCGGTCGCCACGGCCATGCACGTCTCGGCGTTCTCCCTGAAGTCGCTCACCATGGCCTGCCTGCCGCTGATGCAGAACGGCGGCTCCGTCGTCGGCCTCACCTTCGACGCGCAGTACGCCTGGCCGCAGTACGACTGGATGGGTCCGGCCAAGGCCGCCCTGGAGGCCACGAGCCGCTACATGGCGCGGGACCTGGGCAAGCAGAACATCCGCTGCAACCTCATCTCCGCCGGCCCCATCGGCTCCATGGCCGCCAAGTCCATCCCCGGCTTCTCGGAGCTGGCCTCCGTGTGGGACACGCGCGCCCCGCTGGAGTGGGACCTCAAGGACCCGGAGCCGGCCGGCCGCGGCGTCGTCGCCCTGCTGAGCGACTGGTTCCCGAAGACCACGGGCGAGATCGTCCACGTGGACGGCGGTCTGCACGCCGTCGGCGCCTGACACCCGGCACAGCGCGAGGGCCCGCGTCCCCCAGGGGGCGCGGGCCCTCGCGCGTGTCCAGCGGCGCCCGCCCACGCGCGGGTGCGGAGGGCTCGCTCAGTCGCCCGCGGGGGACGTGAACCGCCCCGGCTTGCACGCCATGGGGTAGGAGGCGGCCTCCTCGGCAGCCGTCGCCTCGTCGCCCGCGCGGATCGCGTCCACCAGCCCGCTGTGGTCCATGTGCGTCTCAGGCGACATGTCCCCGCCCACGTCGTCGCGCAGCCAGTCCCGCAGCACCTCGCCCAGGTCCGCGTACAGCGCGGTCATCACGTCGTTGTGCGAGGCCGCCACGACCGCCATGTGGAACGTCGCGTCCGCCGTCACGAACGTCTCCGCGTCGCCCGACTCCCACGCCTCCTCGCGGCGCTGCAGCAGCGTGTCGAGCTGCTTGAGGTCCTTCTCCGTGCGCCGCTGCGCCGCCAGCCGCGCCGCCGAGGACTCCAGGGAGGAGCGCAGCTCCGCGATGTGGCGGGGGTCGGCGCCGGCGAAGCGGCGGTGCATCACGCCGGCCAGCTCGCTGGTGGCGACCACGTAGGTGCCCGATCCCTGGCGGATGTCGAGCAGGCCGTTGTGCGCCAGCGCGCGCACCGCCTCGCGGACGGTGTTACGGGCGACCCCCAGCTGCTCCACCAGCTCCGGCTCGGTGGGGACGCGTGAGCCGACCGGCCACTCGCCCGACGTGATCTGGGCCCGCAGTGCGGCGATGACCTGCTCGGACAGCGCGGATCGGCGCGGATGGCTCAGAGGCATGCTTCACCTTCGCACGGCAGAGGCCGCGTACGACGCCCGCCACATGGATAACCAATCATCCCATGATTCTATGATGGGTCGCATGACTCGTATGACTGGTGACGGGACCCGGACGACCGCGTCCGCCACCGCCCGTACGTCCGCCGCGACCGCGCCCCCGGAACACCCCGGCGCCCCCACGCGTGCGTGGCGGAAACGGCTGCTCGTCGCCGGCATCGTGCTGGCCGCCCTGAACCTGCGCCCCGCCATCACCAGCTTCGGCGCCCTGCTCGAAGAGGTGCGCGACGGGCTCGGCATGAGCGGCAGCGTGGCCGGGCTGCTCACCTCCCTGCCCGCGCTGTGTTTCGCCGTCTTCGGCGTCACCGCGCCCCGACTGGCCCGCCGCTTCGGCCCCGGCGCGGTGGTGTGCGCGGGCATGGCAGCCATCGCCACCGGTCTGCTGGTCCGGCCCTTCGTCGGCACCACCGCCGCCTTCCTGCTCACCAGCGGTCTCGCGCTCGCCGGCATAGCCGTGAGCAACGTGCTGATGCCGGTCATCGTCAAGCGCTGGTTCCCCGACCGGGTCGGCTCCATGACCGGTCTCTACTCGATGGCCCTCGCCCTCGGCACCGCCTCGGCGGCGGCCGTGACCGTCCCGGTGACGGACGCGCTCGATGGCGACTGGCAGGCGGGGCTCGCCGTCTGGGCGGCCCTCGCCGCGGCCGCCGTCCTGCCCTGGCTGGCCTTCGTGCGGGACGGGGGCGGCACCCCGGGCCCGGGGGACGGGCGGCCGGAGGAGCGGCACGCCGGGCAGGCGCCGGTGCTGCGCATCACCCGTAGCCGTACGGCGTGGGCGCTGGCCGTGTTCTTCGGGCTCCAGGCCACCGCCGCCTACATCACCATGGGCTGGATGGCGCAGATCTTCCGCGACGCGGGCGTTCCCGCCGGCCGGGCCGGACTGCTGCTGGCCGTCACCATGGTGATGGGCGTGCCCCTGGCGTTCGTCATCCCGCGCCTCGCCGCCCGCCTGCCCCGCCAGGGCCCGATCGTGCTCGCCCTGGGCGTCAGCGGCCTGATCGGCTACGCGGGCCTCTACTTCGCCCCGGCCGCCGGCGCCTGGGTCTGGGCGGTGCTGCTGGGCGTCGCCAACTGCGCCTTCCCGCTCGCGCTCACCATGGTCGGCATGCGGGCCCGGACGGGCGGGGGCGTGGCGCAGCTGTCCGCCTTCGCGCAGAGCACCGGCTACCTGATCTCCATCCCCGGGCCGCTGCTGGTGGGCGTGCTGTACCAGCACAGCGGGGGCTGGGGGCTGCCGATCGCCCTGATGGCGGGGCTGATGGTCCCGCAGATGATCGTCGGGGTCCTGGCCGGGCGGGACCGCACGGTGGAGGACGAGGCGGCGGGCTGAGGCGCCCGGCGTACGGCTCGGGGGGCCGTGCCCCGGCCCTGGGCCCGCCCGGGGTCCTCTGCCGGGGCGCCGGCGCGCTGTACCCCCCCCCCCCGCGCCGGGCGCCGCGCCCGCCGGGGACCCCGTGGGCGATGCCGGACGGTGAAGGTGCGACACTTTCCCCATGCCAGTCCTCGAGCCGAACCCGCAGAACGGCCAGAAGAAGATGCTGCTCGTCTTTGGCGCGTTCTTCGCGATCTTCATCGTCATCGGCGTCATCGCGACGGTGCTGGCGCCCTGAGCGGACCGCTGTTGTCCCACCCCTGAGCGGAGTGACCGGATTCGTCCCCATGATGGTGGTGCTGGCACCACCGTCCCCTAGGGGGCCAGGCTCAGGGTCAAGTGGGTGGATCACCGGATGGGTCGGCTCCCCGACGATCCGTACCTTCGAGATGTGGCCGCGACCGGCGGCCACGGAGCATTCGAAGAGCGGAGGCAACCATGTCGGCGCGCACGCACTCCCGGCCCGTTCCGGCCCCCCGGGCCGGTGCCGCCACCCGGCTGCCGTGGTGGGCCCTGGCCCTCCCCACCCTCGCCTTCGTGGCCCTGCTCGCCCTCGTCCTCGACCCCTCCGACGCGCACGCGACCGCCGGTGAGCCCGCGCTCACCGTCCTCGTCGAGCGGGCGCAGCAGCTCATGGCCCGCTGAACGCGCCGAGACGCCGGTCAACTCCCTGCGCCCTGTGGCCTGTTTCATGCGAAGCTGGGTGCCATGAGCGTCGCAGAACCCCGCAGGATTGTCCTTTTCCGGCATGCGAAAGCCGACTGGCCTCCGGTGTCCGACCACGAGCGGCCCCTCGCCGAGCGAGGCCGCCTGGACGCCGCGGCCGCCGGCCGCAAGCTGGCCGACTCCGGCGTCGCCTTCGATCTGGCCCTGTGCTCCACGGCGGTCCGCACCCGCGAGACCTGGAAGCTCGCGGTCCACGAGTTCCCCAAGCGGCCGAAAACCGTCTACGAGGAGCGGATCTACGAGGCTTCGCCCGGCGAGCTGATCGCCCTGCTCAACGAAACCCCCGACGACGCGCAGAACGTCCTGCTGATCGGACACAACCCGGGCGTGCAGGGGCTGGCCGACATCCTGGCCGGCGCGTCCGAGGGCGACGCGCGCGAGCGCATGACGCGGCGCGGTTTCCCGGCCGCCGCCTTCGCGGTCCTGACCTTCACCGGCCCCTGGAAGTCCCTGGAGCCCGGCACCGCCGCGCTGGTCGACTACTGGGCGCCCACCGAGTGACCCCCGGCTGACCCGCCCGGCACGACAGGGGCCCGGCACCGACCTCGTCGGCGCCGGGCCCGTCCGTCGTCACGGCCGGTGCGCCCGGCTCAGTCGCCGGCGAGCGTGTCCGCGGCCTCGACCTCTTCCCGCGTGATGCCCAGCAGGTAGAGGACGGTGTCGAGGAAGGGGACGTTCACGGCCGTGTGGGCCGCCTCCCGCACCACCGGCTTGGCGTTGAAGGCGACACCGAGACCGGCCGCGTTCAGCATGTCCAGGTCGTTCGCCCCGTCACCGATCGCCACCGTCTGCGACAGCGGCACGCCCGCCTCGGCCGCGAAGCGGCGCAGCAGCCGGGCCTTGCCCGCCCGGTCCACGATCTCGCCGGTCACCCGGCCGGTGAGCCTGCCGTCGACGATCTCCAGCGTGTTGGCCTGCGCGAAGTCCAGACCGAGGCGCTCCTTCAGGTCGTCGGTGACCTGGGTGAAGCCGCCCGACACCACGCCCACCTGATAGCCGAGCCGCTTCAGCGTACGGATCAGGGTGCGGGCGCCCGGCGTCAGACGCACCTCGCTGCGCACCTTGTCGATCACGGAGGCGTCGAGGCCCTCCAGCAGTGCCACCCGCGCGTGCAGCGACTGCTCGAAGTCCAGCTCTCCGCGCATCGCCGCCGCCGTCACCTCGGCGACCTGCTCCTCACAGCCGGCGTGCGCCGCGAAGAGCTCGATCACCTCGTCCTGGATGAGCGTGGAGTCCACATCCATCACCACCAGGCGCTGCGCCCTGCGGTACAGGCCCGCCGCGACCACCGCGATGTCGACCCGGAACCGGGCCGCGTCCGTCACCAGCGCGGTGCGCAGCGCCTCCGTCTCCACACCGGACACCGCGAACTCCACCGCGGTCACCGGGTACTTGGCGAGCCGGAAGATACGGTCGATGTTGCCGCCGGCCTTGGTGATCCGCGCGGCGACCGCCGCCGTCGCCTCCGAGGTGAGGGGGTGGCCCAGCACGGTCACCAGGGACCTGCCGAGACCGCGGGGGCGGTTGTCGCCCTTGCCCGAGATGATCTCCGCCTGCATCTTGATCGAGTCCGCCCAGCTGTGGACGGTCGCCCGCAGGTCGCCCTCCATCCCGGCCGGGGGCTGGGTCACGAGCGCGCACAGCACGATGCGGCCGCGGGTGACGACCTGCTCGATGTCGACCACGTCGACGGAGTAGGCGGCGAGGGTGTCGAAGAGGCCGGCCGTGATGCCCGGCCTGTCCTTGCCGAAGATCTTGACCAGGAGGGTGGGAACGTCGGAGGTCTGCGATGCGCTCATGGTGTTCTTACCGTATCCGGCACGGAGTGCCCCGCGCCCCCACGGTCCGCCCTCCGGACACCCCGTCCTGGCCCGCCCCTACCGTTTCCCCGGCTCCCCGCCACCCCGATCCCCTCCCTCGGGCTCGCCCGAACCCGGAGGCCGTGGCGCCGGGGGTGGCGGGGGAGGGGGTGGGACCCCGTCCGGCCAGAGGCGGCGGCGGTCCGGGCGGGACGGGCGTGGGGGTGGGGCGGGGCCCGCGACCGTGGGGGCCGCGGCCACTTCGTCCGCTCCGGCGCCCCTGTCCCCGGGCGCGCCCCGGCCCGGCACCGCGTCCTGCGAGGCGCCCCGCTCCACCCGCGTCCCCGGCAGCCGCAGGTACGGATTCGTCCCAGGGTCGGGCGGCCGGTACGGCGTCCCCGGCCGGTAGGGCCCCCAGGGCGCCGGCGTCGGCAAGCCTTCGCCACCCCGTGCCAGTACCGCCACCCGTGTCCCCGCCACGCCGCACGCCCACACCAGCAGCGCCCCCGCCGCGCCCGCCCCCGCGCCCCACACCGCGCCGAGCAGCGCCGCCGCGCCGAGGCGCCCGCGCAGGTCCAGCCCCACGTCGAACGCGTCGTACCCCAGCACCGACAGCGAGGCGCCCGCGGACACCTCCGTGAGCCGGACCAGCACCGGCAGCGCCACCGCCGTGGCGGCGCCCAGCCGCACCGCGCACCGCACCGCGAAACCACCCGCCCCCGGCGGGCTCCCCACCGGTGTCCGCACCCCCGTCAGCACGCCCGCCAGCAGCATCGCCGTCGCCGCGCCCACCCCCAGCAGCCACACCCGCCCGTCCAGCTCGGCCAGCGCGCCCAGGGTGACCGGCTCCTCCGTCCCCATCCGCAGCAGATCGTCCAGGGGATGGGGCAGCGCGCCCAGCAGCGGGCCGTTCCCCTGGGCGTCCCACGGGACGAACAGCCCGACCGGCACCCCCAGCCACACCCCGTTCGGCGTCCCCAGCAGTGCCGCCCCGGCGATCCGCCGGGGGTGGTCGTCGCCGACCGCCGCGTACCCCGCGGCGGCGATCCCCGCCGCCACTGCGCCCAGCAGCACCGCGACGACCGACGAGACCACCGGCCGCACCACCCGGTGCAGGGCGTCCCACCCCGGCGGCAGCGGAGTGCGCCGGGACGCCAGCAGCGCGACCAGCAGCACGCCCGCCGACCAGCCCAGCCCGGCCAGGAGCGTCGGCGCCGTGCCGACGGTGAACCCCACCGTCACCTCCGCGTCGGCCAGGTCCCCCACCCGGTCCGGCAGCAGCTCCCCGATGTCGCCCAGCCCGGGGACGTCCAGCCCTCCGCCGCCGTCCGAGCCCGGGAGACCGTCCACGCCGAGAGCGGCCACGTCGACGGTGATCACGTCGTGGCCCGCCCACGCCAGCCCGCCCGCCGTCGCCACGGCCAGCGCGACCACCGCGCCCGAGCGCGCGGCGAGTTCACGGCCGGACACCACAACTCCCGCCGCCCGTAAGGACCTCAGGAAGATGAGGGAGAGCAGCAGCGCCCCCACCAGCCCCACGCCGAGCGGCATCACGTCGACCACCGTGTCCGCCTCGGCCCCGGACAGTCCGAACGCCGACACGTCCCCCGCAGGCGTCACCGAACCGCCCACCGCCAGCGCCACCACCGCGGCGGTCGCCGGCGCCGACGGCCCCGCCGCGTCCGCGCCCAGCAGATGCAGTCCCAGCGCGGCCGTCGCCGCCATCCCGATCAGCGCCCAGCTCACCGCCGCGACCGCGGACATCACCACATCCGCCCACGGCACACCGGTGTCGCGCCCCGGCCCGGTGGGCCCTGCGGCAGTACTCATGGGCAGACCCCCCGATCCGCGGAGCGGCCCGGCAGGCCGCACATGTACCCCTCGCGTGGTTTACCACTCTCCGGGGCGATTTCAACCCCCGTCCGGACAGGGCCGTCGACGCCTTGTCGCGGGGTCGTGACAGGGCCGACTTTCGGTCGGAGGGCCGGGCCTGAAATAGTTCCCCCCGATGTTCGACATCCCTAGACTCCCTGCGACGGGGGAAATTCGGGGGAACAACTCAGTGGGGCATGGAGTGCCGGAACTCGTACTGGAATCAAACGGACGTACCTGGACGCTCGATCCGTCCAGGTCCTACACCCTGGGTCGTGACCCGCAGGGCGACGTCGTCCTCGACGACGCCAGGGTGTCCTGGCGTCACGCCACGATCAGCTTCGACGGCCGCAGTTGGGTGATCGAGGACCACGGCAGCACCAACGGCACCTTCGTGCAGGGTCAGCGGATCCACCACCTGGAGTTCACCGCCGACACGGTGCTGAACCTGGGCAACGCGAACGACGGGCCGCGCGTGACGCTGTCCGGTGTCGCCGCCGCCGTACCGCAGGCGCAGCCGCAGCAGCCGTACGCCGCCCAGGGCGCGGGCGCCGGCTGGCAGCAGCCCCCCGCCCAGCAGCAGCCGCCGGCCCAGCAGCCCGCCCAGCAGAGCTGGCAGCAGCAGCCGCAGCAGAACGCGCCGCACATCCCTCAGCAGCAGGGCGGCCCCGGTGGTGTCGCGGGGGCGCCGCCGGTCTACGGCGACCGCAGTCCCACGACGTTCCACCAGTTCTCCCTCGGCCGCGTGATGCGCATCGGCCGTGCCCTGGAGAACGACCTGGTCGTCTCCGACCTCCAGGTGTCCCGCAACCACGCGGAGTTCCACTCGACGCCCGACGGGCGCATGGAGATCCGCGACCTGGGCTCGCACAACGGCACGTACGTCAACGGCCAGCCGATCCCCAAGGGCGGCTCGCAACTGCTCGGCCCCACCGACATCGTGGGCGTCGGTCACTCGACGTTCCGGATCGTCGGCGACCGGCTCGAGGAGTTCGTCGACACCGGTGAGGTGTCCTTCTCCGCCCGCCACCTCACCGTCACGGTCGACGGCGGCAAGCAGATCCTGAAGGACGTCTCCTTCGGCGTCCCGGAGAAGTCCCTGATCGCGGTGATCGGCCCGTCCGGCTCCGGCAAGTCGACGCTCCTCAAGGCGCTCACCGGCTACCGCCCCGCCAACCAGGGCGAGGTGCTGTACGACAACCGCAATCTGTACAAGCAGTTCGCCGAGCTGCGCCAGCGCATCGGTCTGGTCCCGCAGGACGACATCCTGCACAAGGAGCTGACCGTCAAGCGCGCCCTGAAGTACGCGGCCAAGCTCCGCTTCCCCGCCGACACCACGGCGGCCGAGCGCGAGGCCCGCATCGACGAGGTGCTGCGCGAGCTGAAGCTGGACATCCACAAGGACAAGAAGGTCACGTCCCTGTCCGGCGGCCAGCGCAAGCGCGTGTCGGTGGCGCTGGAACTGCTCACCAAGCCGTCGCTGATCTTCCTGGACGAGCCGACCTCCGGCCTCGACCCGGGCATGGACCGCGATGTCATGCAGCTGCTGCGCGGCCTCGCCGACGACGGCCGCACGGTCCTCGTGGTGACCCACTCGGTGGCCGAGCTCGCGATCTGCGACAAGCTGCTGGTGATGGCGCCGGGCGGCTCGGTCGCCTACTTCGGCCCGCCCGAGGAGGCGCTGAACTTCTTCGGCTACGAGACCTGGGCCGACGTCTTCTCCGCCTTCGAGAACTACCGCGACTACGACTGGGCGGGCCGCTGGAAGGGCTCGCAGCACTACCAGATGTACGCCGCGGACATCGACGCGGTCGCCCCGCAGTCCGTACAGGTCCCCGCGATGCAGGCGATGAAGCCGCCGAAGCCGCAGGGCTGGGCGTCGCAGTTCACCACGCTGGTGCGCCGCTATGTGTCGGTGATCGCCTCCGACAAGGGCTTCCTCGCCCTGTCGATCATCCTGCCGCTGGTCCTCGGCTCGGTCAGTCTCCTCATCGACCAGGGCAAGGACCTGCTGGTCAACACGGAGATCAACCCGAGGACGAACAGGCCCGTCGCCAACGGCACGGCGCTCACGGTGCTGCTGATCCTGGCGGTGGGCGCGTGCTTCGCCGGCGCCGCCAACTCCGTGCGTGAGCTGATCAAGGAACGCGTGATCTACGAGCGGGAGCGCGCCACCGGCCTGTCCCGCTCGGCGTACCTGATGTCGAAGGTCTTCGTGCTGGGCCTGATCACCATGCTCCAGGGCCTGATGATCGGCGTCATCGGCTTCTCCAGCCGCACGGTGCCGGACGAGGGCCTGGTCCTCGGCGGCCAGATCCTGCTGGAGCTGTGCATCCCGATCATGGCGCTGGGCTTCACCGCGATGATGTTCGGCCTGATCATCTCGGCCCTGGTGAAGACCGCCGAGAAGACGATGCCGCTGCTGGTGATGTTCGCGATCGTCCAGGTCGTCTTCACCGGCTGCCTGTTCCCGCTGGCCAACTCGGTCGGCGTGAACGAGCTGTCGTACCTGATGCCGTCGCGCTGGGCGGTCGCCGCCGCGGGCGCGACGCTGGACTTCAACAACATCAGCCCGCCGGCCAAGGGGGACAGCGACGACCCGCTGTGGGAGCACACGGCCGCCGCCTGGGCGACGGACATGGGCGCGCTGCTCGCGCTCGGCGTGGTCTGCGGCTTCTTCGTGGCGCGCTTCCTGCGCCGCCACGAGCCGGAGGTCATGCGCAAGTAGTCCCGCCGTACGACCCCGAAGGGCGGCACCCCGTCAGGAGGGTGCCGCCCTTCGGCGTCTGTGTGCGGCAGGAGAGGTCCGCGCCGACCTCTCAGTACGCGCTGTCGACGTTGTCCATGGTGCCGTACTTGTCGGCCGCGTAGTTGCAGGCGGCGACGATGTTGGCGACCGGGTCGTAGATGTCCTTCGGGGTGCCCTTGACGTGGTACGCCTCGAAGGTCGGCGGGATCACCTGGAGCAGGCCCTTGGAGGGGATGCCCTTCTGGGCGTTGATGTCCCAGAGGTTGATCGCCTTCGGGTTGCCGGAGGACTCCCGCATGATGTTGCGGTGGATGCCCTCGTAGGAGCCCGGGATCCCGTTCTTCTTCATGATGGACATGGCCTCGCGGATCCAGCCGTCGAGGTTGTTCCCGTACTTCTTCGGAGCGGCCTTCTTCACCTCGGCGCGCTCGGCGGAACGGCTCGCGGACTCCGCCGCCTGGCGGGCCTTCGCGGCCTTGGCCTCGGCGGCCGCCTTCTTCTTCGCGGCGGCCTCGGCGGCGGCCTGCTTCTTGGCCGCGATCTGCTCGACCTTCACGCTGGCGCCGGCGAGCTGGCTGTTGATGTCGGCCTTGACGCCCTGGATCTGCTGGGTGCTGTAGGCCACCTTCGCCGTCTGGGCGGGGGCCTCGGCCGTGGTCGAGGTCGAGGCGTTGCTCGGGACCGCCGAGATGCCGATGGCGGCGGCGCCGAGAGCGGCGACGCCCGCGGCGGCGATCTTGTGGTGGCGGGTAAGGGCTCGACCATGACCACGGGTGAGGATGTGCTTGGGCATGCGGAACGGACCTCTTCGAATAGCGCGGAGGTCGCTCGATGTCCGGTGGGACCGGTGCTTCTTCGGCACACGAACGCCGCGGGCCAAAAGCCCACGGCGCTGAGCGACGCAGCCATTGTTAGCGGCCGCAAAATCGCTGGGCAAAGATGTGACCTACGAAGCCGGGTAGTGGATCAGGGGGATGGCAAACCGGGCAGATAGGACTGTTCGCCCCGCTCGTGTGGGCGATATGTATCTCCTACTCCGCTTCGTACGTGATGTGCGCCCTATGCCCGGCCTCACACCGGCCCCCGTCCTTCCTCACCACGTGTTGCTGACGCAACGCGCTGTGTGAGGAGTTCCGTGCCCTCGGCAGGGACGGTTCGCGCCCCTCGGTCACGACGGCAGCAGCAGATGGACGTCCCCGAACTCGTGCCACAGGTAGCGCCCGTCCAGCGCCTCCTCGTAGCCCCGCGCCACCGCCTCCCGCCCCGCGACCGCCTCCAGCATCAGCAGGTGCGACGCCTCCGGCTCGTGCAGCCCGGTCAGCAGCCCGTCCACCACCCGCACCCCCCGCTCCGGGGTCACCACCAGGTCCGTCCACCCCGCACGGGCCCGCACCACCCCGTCGGGACCGGCCGCCGACTCCAGCGCACGCACCGCCGTCGTCCCCACCGCGACCACCCGGCCACCGCCCGCCCGCACCGCGCCGACCAGCCGCGCCGACGCCTCCGGCACCGCGAACCGCTCCGGGTACGGCGGCTCGTGCGCCTCCGCCGACGCCACCCCCGCGTCCAGCCGCACCGGCGCGACCTGCACCCCGCGGCTCACCAGCTCCGTCACCGTCCGCGCGGTGAACGGGCGCCCCGCGCTCGGCATCTCCGCGCTCCCCGAGCCGTCCCGCGACGGCAGCGCGAACACCGTCTGGTACGCCGACAGCGGCTGGTCCCGCTCCGTGTACGCGTACCGGATCGGCCGCCCGTGCTCCCGCAGCAGTCCCGGCACGTCCCGCGACACCCGCGCCCACCACAGCCGCGGCGCCCCCGCGCTCAGCGGCTCCTCGACCCGCAGCCGCGCACCCCCGGCCAGCCGCACCCCTGTACCCGCGCGTGTGCCCGCGCGCACGCGCGTGGTGCCGCGCCCGTCCGGGTCCCGCAGCTCGACCGCCCAGCGCCCGTCGTCGCCTCGGGTGGAGAAGTGCACCACCACGCGCGCGTCGCCGATCCGGCCGTCGACGGCCGCCGCCAGCGTGGGCGAGGTGTTCACCACCAGCAGGTCGCCCGCGCGCAGCAGCAGCGGCAGCTCCGCGAACGCGTGGTGGGACACCGCGGTGCCCCGCGACACCAGCAGCCGCACCGCGTCCCGGTCCCGGCCGGGCGCCCGCTGCTCCGCCGGCACCCGCGCCGACAGCTCCTCCGGCACCCGGAACGTGACCGTCACCGCCGTCCCTCCAGCAGCGCCGGGGCGCCGTAGCGGCCACTGGCCGGCCGCTCCTCCAGCAGCCGCAGGAACCCCGGCACCACCGTGTCCGGCTCCGGCCGCGGATCGTCGTCGTCCGGCACGGCCGCCGCGTACAGGTCCGTCGCCATGTCCCCGGGGTCGACCGACCACACCCGCAGCCCCGGCTCCTCCTCCGCCAGCACCGCCGCCAGCTGGTCGAGCCCCGCCTTCGACGCGCCGTAGCCGCCCCACGTCGGGTACGGCTCCGCGGCGGCGTCCGAGCTGACCACCAGCACCGCGCCCGCCTCGGCGGTCCTCAGCAGCGGCAGCGCCTCCTGCACCAGGCCCAGCGCGGCCACCAGGTTCACCTCCAGCGCCCGCCGCAGCCCTTCCAGCGGAAGTTCCGCCAGCCGCACCAGCGGCTCGGCGCCCAGCGCGCTCGCGTTGTGCACCAGCAGGTCCACCCCGCCCAGCCGCCAGGCCGCCGCCACCAGCTCCGCGCGGTGCGCGGGGTCCGAGACGTCCCCGGGCACCGCCGTCACCCGTGTGCCGTGCGCCGAGGCCAGCACCGCCGTCTCCGCCAGACGGTCCTCGCCCCGCGCGTCGAGCACCAGGTCCCAGCCCCGCTCCGCCAGCCGCACGGCCAGCGCCCGTCCGAGCCCCTTCGAGGCTCCCGTGATGATCGCAACCGGCATGACAACCGTCCCTTCGTCCGTGGCGCCGTCCCGCCCTGTCGGCGTGCGATCAACGTAGAAGCAGGGCCGTGCGGCCGCCTCGGGCGCGGGACGCAGCCGCCCGGGTCCCTTCGGCCTACGACGGCACGCCCCCTCCCCGCGTCCTGGTCCCCGGCGGCGGCCCCGGACCCGGGACCTAGGACCAGCGGCGGGGGAGAGGGGCGGACAGCGGTCCGATCCGCGTGCCCGCGCCCCGCCGGTACCGTGAGGACATGAGCCACGGCCCCCGGTCCGGCCTCGCCGCGGTGAGCTCCGCGTTGCTGGCCATGAGCAGGCACCTCGAGGTGCGCGACGTCCTCAAGACGATCGTCGCCTCCGCCCGCGAACTCCTCGACGCCGAGTACGCCGCGCTCGGCGTGCCCGACGACCACGGCGGCTTCGCCCAGTTCGTGGTGGACGGCGTCAGCGACGAGCAGTGGAAGGCCATCGGCCCCCTGCCGCGCCGGCACGGCGTCCTCGCCGCGATGCTCGACGACGCCGCCCCGCAGCGCCTCGCCGACGTGCGCCGCGACCCCCGCTTCGAGGGCTGGCCCAGCGCCCACCCCGACCTCGTCGACTTCCTGGGCCTGCCGATCCGCGACGGCGACGAGGTGCTCGGCGCCCTGTTCCTCGCGAACAAGAACTGCCCGAAACCGGACGGCGCCTGCGGCTTCACCGAGGACGACGAGGAACTGCTCGGCATCCTCGCCCAGCACGCCGCCATCGCCCTCACCAACGCCCGCCTGTACGAGCGCAGCCGCGAACTGACCATCGCCGAGGAGCGCTCCCGCCTGGCCCACGAGCTGCACGACGCCGTCAGCCAGAAACTGTTCTCCCTGCGCCTCACCGCCCAGGCCGCCGCCCGTCTCGTGGACCGCGACCCGGCCCGCGCCAAGGGCGAGCTGCAGCAGGTGGCGGAGCTGGCCGCCGAGGCCGCCGACGAACTGCGCGCCGCGGTCGTGGAGCTGCGCCCCGCCGCCCTCGACGAGGACGGGCTGGTCGCCACCCTGCGCACCCAGGTGCAGGTCCTCGACCGCGCCCACAGCGCGCGCGTCACCTTCACCGGCCACGGCGTGCGCGCCCTGCCCGCCGCCCAGGAGGAGGCCGTGCTGCGGGTCGCCCAGGAGGCGCTGCACAACGCCCTGCGCCACTCCGGCGGGACACACGTCGACGTGACCCTGGAACGGCGCGGCAAGGGGGCGGTCCTGCGGGTCGGCGACGACGGCGGCGGCTTCGACCCGCACACCGTCCGCCGTGCGGGCCGCCATCTGGGCCTGGTCTCCATGCGGGACCGGGCGAGCGGGGTCGGCGGCAGGCTGACCGTGGAATCGGCGCCCGGCAAGGGCACCACCATCGAGATGGAGGTCCCCGGTGGCTGACCCGATCAAGGTGCTGCTGGTCGACGACCACCAGGTGGTCCGGCGCGGTCTGCGCACCTTCCTGGAGGTGCAGGACGACATCGAGGTCGTCGGCGAGGCCGCGGACGGCGCGCAGGGGGTCGCCCTGGCCGGCGAGCTCCAGCCCGACGTCATCCTCATGGACGTCAAGATGCCCGGCATGGACGGCGTGGAGGCGCTGCGCAGACTGCGCGAGCAGGACCACCGCGCCCGGGTGCTGGTCGTCACCAGCTTCACCGAGCAGCGCACGGTGATCCCCGCCCTCCGCGCGGGCGCCGCCGGCTACGTGTACAAGGACATCGACCCCGACGCGCTGGCCGGCGCCATCCGCTCCGTGCACGCCGGGCACGTGCTGCTCCAGCCGGAGGTGGCGGGCGCGCTGCTGTCCCAGGAGGAGAGCGGTTCCGGGGCGGGACGCGCGGGTTCCCTCACCGAGCGGGAGCGCGAGGTGCTGGGGCTGATAGCGGACGGCCGCGCCAACCGGGAGATCGCCCGCGCCCTCGTGCTGTCCGAGAAGACGGTGAAGACACACGTGTCGAACATCCTGATGAAGCTCGACCTGGCGGACCGCACCCAGGCCGCGCTGTGGGCCGTACGGCACGGGCTCAGCGGGTGACCGTCGGCCCGTTGTCACCGGAAGGTTCCTCTCCGATGTGAGATTCATACCGTAGGGGGAATGGCCCCCGGGCCCCGTATCCCCTGCCCGTGCCGCGCGTTGCCCAGTACGGACCGCGGCGCTCGCCGCGGTCGTCGCAAGGGAGGGCTCGGAAAGTGAAGAACCTGAAGAAGGCAGCGGCCGTGACGATGGTGGCCGGCGGTCTGCTCGCCGCCGGTGCGGGCATGGCCTCCGCCACCGAGGGCAGCCACGCGCACGGCAAGGCCGTGGGCTCCCCGGGCGTCGTCTCCGGCAACCTCGTCCAGGTCCCGGTCGACGTCCCGGTCAACGTGTCGGGCAACAGCGTCAACGTCATCGGTGTGCTGAACCCGGCCTTCGGCAACGTCGCCGTCAACGACTGACGACCGACGCCACCGGACGACAAGCCCCGGCCGCCCGCCCCCACCCGGCGCCGGGGCTCGTCCCTGTCCGGGACGGGTGCCCGGGGGTCAGCGCGCCCCGCGCTCCTCCACGAACGCGTTGTACGCGGCCACCTGCGCCCGCCGGGCCGTCCGCTCGACCGGCCGCAGCGCCAGAGCCCGCGCCGACATCTCCGACGCGCTCACCGCGCCCCCGTGCCCGTGCGCCGTCGCCAGAGACACCAGCGCGCCCACCCGCTGCGCCAGCTCCAGCACCCGCACCGCACGCGGCGGGTACCCCGGCGCCAGCACGTCCTGCCCGCGCGACGCCGTGGCCCGCGCCCGGTAGGCGTCGATCGCCGCCTCCGCGACCGGACCCGACCCGGCCACGTCCAGTCGCGTCAGCGCCTCCGTCGCCTCCCGCAGCGCCTCCGCCAGCTCCCGCTCCGCCTCACCCAGCGACGGCACGTCCGCCGGCGGCGCCTCCCGCACCGGCAGACAGTGCCAGAGGACCTCCACATGCACATCGCCCTCGGGCCCGGCCTCCGACACCTCCGGCACCAGCCCCAGCGCCGCCCCCTGGCACACCACGGCCTCCTCGGCCTCCAGCGCCCGTGCGTTGAACTCCGGCGGCCCGCTCAGCCCCAGCGGATGACCCGGCGCCGGCAGCGCCACCCGCAGCCCCGACACCCCGAGCCCCCGCAGCCGCCCCAGGGCCAGCGTCAGCCCCACCGGCGCGGACTCCCCGGGCACCCCCTCCACCCGGTGCACCGCGTCCTCCCCGACGGCGGCGAGCGCCGCCTCGTCCGGGGAGACAAGTCCGGCAAGAAGGGCATTGCCCCAAGCGGCGAGACGACCAGAGCGTGGTTCCGAAAGCATGCGTACACCCTAGACAGCGCCCCGAAACCGGACCGATGGAATGTCCGGGTCGGCCGGTGGCGTAGATTTCATGATGGGCTCCCGCCCACGGGTGCGGCGGACCGACCCACAAGGCGTACGCGACAGCCGAGACCGGCCACACTGCAAGGGGAGACAAGGCGCTCATGAGCGATGTTCTGGAACTTCAGGACGTATCCGTGGTCCGCGAGGGCCGGGCTCTGGTGGAGCAGGTCTCCTGGTCGGTCAAGGAGGGCGAACGCTGGGTCATCCTCGGCCCCAACGGCGCCGGCAAGACCACCCTGCTGAACATCGCGTCGAGCTACCTCTACCCGAGCAAGGGCACCGCCACCATCCTCGGCGAGACCCTCGGCCGCCCCGGCACCGACGTCTTCGAGCTGCGCCCCCGCATCGGCGTGGCCGGCATCGCCCTCGCCGACAAGCTGCCCAAGAAGCAGACCGTCCTGCAGACCGTGCTCACCGCCGCCTACGGCATGACCGCCGGCTGGCAGGAGGAGTACGAGGACATCGACGAACAGCGCGCCCGCGCCTTCCTCGACCGCCTCGGGATGTCCGAGTACCTGGACCGCAAGTTCGGCACCCTCTCCGAGGGCGAGCGCAAGCGCACCCTCATCGCCCGCGCCCTGATGACCGACCCCGAGCTGCTCCTCCTCGACGAGCCCGCCGCCGGCCTCGACCTCGGCGGCCGCGAGGACCTGGTGCGCCGCCTCGGCCGCCTCGCCCGTGACCCGATCGCCCCCTCCATGATCATGGTCACGCACCACGTGGAGGAGATCGCCCCGGGCTTCACCCATGTCCTGATGATCCGTCAGGGCAAGGTCCTCGCCGCCGGCCCGCTCGAGCTCGAACTCACCAGCCGCAACCTCTCCCTGTGCTTCGGCCTCCCGCTCGTCGTCGAGCAGGTCGGCGACCGCTGGACCGCCCAGGGCCTCCCGATGAGCTGACACGGCGTCACCGCGCACAACACCCGGCACGACAAGGCACGTTCGACCGACCGGCGCCCTGTCCGTGACCGGGTGAGCGGTTCTACCATGACCTTGTGGACATCGACGCATGGCTGTGGTGGCTGATCGGCGCGGCGGCACTCGGCATCGGGCTGGTGATCACCGCGATGCCCGAGCTCGGCATGCTCGCGGTGGGCGCCGTCGCCGCGGCAGTGGTCTCCGGCATCTTCGGCGGCGGTGCCGTCGCCCAGGTCGCGGTCTTCGCCGTCGTCTCGACCGCGCTGATCGCCGTCGTCCGCCCCATCGCCCGCAGACACCGCTCCCAGCGGCCCGAACTGGCCACCGGGGTCGACGCCCTGAAGGGGAAACAGGCCGTCGTCCTCGAACGCGTCGACGGCAGCGGCGGCCGCATCAAACTGGCGGGCGAGGTCTGGTCGGCCCGCGCCCTCGACACCGGCCGCTCCTACGAGGTCGGCCAGGAGGTCGACGTCGTGGACATCGAGGGGGCCACCGCGGTCGTCATGTGATCCCGCACCTCCCGTACGGCACAACCGATGCGAACACGCCCCCGGTTGGCCCCGCGGTCTGACAGACTCGACCAGCAAGATCTACAACCGCACGACCGTGCACAGGCACACACGACCTGCCGTAGGCGCCGAGGCTAAGAAGGGTTCGGGGAACCGACGATGGAACCGGTCATCATCGTCCTGATCATCCTGGTGGTGTTGGTCTTCATCGCCCTGATCAAGACGATCCAAGTCATCCCACAGGCCAGCGCCGCCATCGTCGAGCGCTTCGGCCGCTACACGCGGACGCTCAACGCGGGCCTCAACATCGTCGTCCCGTTCATCGACACCATCCGCAACCGCATCGACCTCCGCGAGCAGGTCGTCCCCTTCCCGCCGCAGCCGGTGATCACCCAGGACAACCTGGTCGTCAACATCGACACCGTCATCTACTACCAGGTGACCGACGCCCGGGCCGCCACCTACGAGGTCGCCAGCTACATCCAGGCCATCGAGCAGCTCACCGTCACCACCCTGCGCAACATCATCGGCGGCATGGACCTCGAGCGGACCCTCACCTCCCGCGAGGAGATCAACGCGGCGCTGCGCGGCGTCCTCGACGAGGCCACCGGCAAGTGGGGCATCCGCGTCAACCGCGTCGAGCTCAAGGCCATCGAGCCGCCCACCTCCATCCAGGACTCGATGGAGAAGCAGATGCGCGCCGACCGCGACAAGCGCGCCGCCATCCTCCAGGCCGAAGGTGTCCGGCAGTCCGAGATCCTGCGCGCCGAGGGCGAGAAGCAGTCCCAGATCCTGCGCGCAGAGGGTGAGGCCAAGGCCGCCGCCCTGCGCGCCGAGGGCGAGGCCCAGGCCGTCCGCACGGTCTTCGAGGCCATCCACGCCGGCGACCCGGACCAGAAGCTGCTCTCCTACCAGTACCTCCAGATGCTGCCGAAGATCGCCGAAGGCGACGCCAACAAGCTCTGGATCGTCCCCAGCGAGATCGGCGACGCCCTCAAGGGCCTCTCCGGCGCCGTCGGCAACTTCGGCTCCAACCTGGGCGGCAACGGCGCCCCAGGAGGCACCGTCCCCGCCCAGGAACGCCGCGAGAAGCCCTCGATCGACTGAGAGCACCCGGAAAACACGCGTTCCCCGCACCCCCAAGGGGCGCGGGGAACTGCGCGATCAACCACGGCCGACCCGCACCCGGGTCATCCGCTCAGCCCCTACGGCGAAGCCGTCACGCCGCGGCCGACGCCAGCCACTCCGGCAACGCGTCGAAGTCGTCCCTGGCGAGCGCCAGCAGCATCGCGTCCGCCGGCGTCGGCTCGTACGGCTCACGCAGCAGCGGCATCCCCGCCTGCTCCGGCGTCCGGTCGGCCTTGCGGTGATTGTCCTCGGCGCACGACGCCACCGTGTTCAGCCAGGTGTCCTGCCCGCCGAGCGACCGCGGCACCACATGGTCGACGGTCGTCGCCCTGCGCCCGCAGTACGCGCACCGGTGCCGGTCCCTCACCAGCACACCCCGCCTCGACCACGGCGCACGTCTTCGGAACGGCACCCGCACGTATTGGCAGAGCCTGATCACCCGGGGCGCCGGTATGTCGACCGCGGCTCCCCGCATCCGCAGTTCGGGATGGGCCTGCTCGACGACGGCCTTGTCCTGCAGCACCAGAACGACGGCTCGGTTCAGCGTCACCGTCGACAACGGCTCGAAGCTCGCGTTCAGCACCAGCGTGTCCCGCATACCAGCCCACCTCCCGTGCGCACCGGCCCGCCCCTCGGCGGGCTGGAACAACTCTGGCCGGGCGCGCCGGGATGGACAACGCAATATCCGCTGCTCCCACGGAAGACGCCTCCCGGGGACCCCGGCGGAAAAAATGCCCGCCCCTGATCAATTCCAAGACCAGGGGCGGGCAAACGTTCCGGGAACGTCCGGCGTCGCGCGGAGGACTCAGGACTCCGCGGGCACCTCGTACTCACCGATCAGCTGCGCACGCGCGAGCGTGTGGAACCGCAGGTTGAAACCGACCACGGCGGGAGAGGCGTTCTCGTCCGGACCCAGCTTCTCCTGGTCCACCGCGTACACCGTGAACACGTACCGGTGCGGACCGTCCCCGGGCGGCGGCGCGGCACCGCCGAACTCCTTGGTGCCGTAGTCGTTCCGCGCGTGGACGGCGCCCTCGGGCAGTCCCTCGAACGGGCTGTTGCCCGCACCCGCCGGCAGTTCCGTCACCGAGGCCGGGATGTCGAACACCACCCAGTGCCAGAACCCGCTGCCCGTCGGGGCGTCCGGGTCGTAGCAGGTCACTGCGAAGCTCTTGGTCTCCGGCGGGAAGCCTTCCCAGCGCAGCTGCGGCGACGTGTTGCCCGCCGCGTGGACCTGAGCGTCCTTGAGCGTCGCCCCCTCCGTCACATCCTCGCTCGTCACCGTGAACGACGGCACGGGCGGATGGAAGTCATGGGGGAGCGGCCGCCGCTTGAGCTCGGTCACCTCGGTACCTCCTGATCGATGACGTTCAGTCGCGAACGAGCCTAGAACCAGTTGCGCTTGGAGCCGACCTCCGACAGCCACTGGTTCAGGTACGCCGCCCAGTCGGTCCCCTGGTAGTCGTTCAGACCCACCTGGAAGGAACGGAAGGTGTCGCTGCCCTCGCTGAACAGACCCGGCTTCTTGTCCATCTCGAGCACGACGTCCATCGCCTGCGCGTCGGCCACGAAGCTCAGCTCCACCTGGTGCAGTCCGCGGTACTGCGACGGCGGGAAGAACTCGATCTCCTGGTAGAACGGCAGCTTCTGCCGCGTGCCCCGGATGTGGCCGCGCTCCATGTCCGCGGTCTTGAAGCGGAAGCCGAGCTGGATGAACGCGTCCAGGATCGCCTTCTGCGCCGGCAGCGGGTGCACGTTGATCGGGTCCAGGTCACCGGAGTCCACGGCTCGCGCGATCGCCAGCTCGGTGGTCACACCGATGTCCATCCCGCGCAGCGGCTGCCCGTCGATCATCGTGACCGGCGTCTCCCAGGGGATCTCAAGACCGAACTGCACCGCGTGCACCGCGCCCGCCTGCAGCTCGAAGGCGCCGCCCAGCTGCTGCTTGGTGAACTCGATGTTCTGCTTGTACTCCTCGTCGCCGCTCTCGACCTCGACCTTGGCCTGAAGGCCGACCGACAGCCCCTCGATCTGCTGGTTCACGGACCCGCCCTGGATCCGCACCTCGCCCTGGACCACACCCCCAGGAACGACGTTGACCTCGTGCAGCACCGTCTCGACCGAGGCCCCGCCGGCCCCCAGACTCGCCAGCAGCTTCTTGAACGCCATGTCTCTCCCTCTCCAGGCGACCCCAGCGGGCCACGCCTGATCCACCGGCCCGCAGCACGTCGTGCGCCGGACTCGCTCCCTAACAACGCGATCCGGCCGCGGCCGGTTCCGTGTGCCCCCACCCTGGCAACCGCGGCGGCGGCTTGACCAGCCCGTGTTCCACCCGCCTCCAGTACCCTCGGACGGCATGATCGCGAGCCCCGACCGTACGCCCCTGCCGAGGGAGTTCTTCGACCGGCCCGTCCTGGAGGTCGCCCCCGGTCTCCTCGGCCGCCTCCTCGTCCGCGACACCCCGGACGGCCCGATCGTCCTCCGCCTGACCGAGGTGGAGGCCTACGACGGACAGAACGACCCCGGCTCGCACGCCTATCGCGGACGCACGGCCCGCAACGAGGTGATGTTCGGTGCGCCCGGCCATGTGTACGTCTACTTCACCTACGGCATGTGGTTCTGCATGAACCTGGTCTGCGGTCCCGAGGGCCGGGCGAGCGCGGTCCTGTTGCGCGCGGGGGAGATCGTGGAGGGCGCGGAGCTCGCCCGCACCCGCCGGCTCTCGGCCCGCAACGACAAGGAACTGGCCAAGGGCCCGGCCCGCCTGGCCACGGCTCTGGACGTCGACCGCTCCCTCAACGGCACGGACGCCTGCGCCACCGGCGACACCCCGCTCCGGATCCTCCACGGCACGCCTGCCGACCCCGCCCAGGTACGCAGCGGTCCCCGCACCGGCGTCTCCGGCGACGGTGCCGTGCACCCCTGGCGGTACTGGGTCGCGGACGACCCGACGGTCAGCCCCTACCGGGCCCACGTGCCGCGCCGACGCCGAAGTTGACTCGCTCGCGGATGATGCGTAATGTAGCCCGAGCCGCTTGAGCCGGGCAGGGCGTTCGTCCTGCATCCGCAGGCGGCCAACCCACTACCTACAACCACCCCTTCAGCGGGGTCGAATTCGGCGTGTCCGCATGTCCGAATTCGGAGCCGCCGGCCCCGATTATGAATCGGGCGGGGAGATCGGTTAACGTAGTGAATGTCGAAAGGGCGACGGGCGAAAGCTCAAAACCCCACGACATCCCGCCGACCGGGAATCGGAGCCGAAAGGGTCTGATAGAGTCGGAAACGCAAGACCGAAGGGAAGCGCCCGGAGGAAAGCCCGAGAGGGTGAGTAC
>BNBX01000011.1:149574-251503 GCA_014656175.1 Streptomyces werraensis | reverse complement strand
GCCGCCGGCGCCACCTCGTAGGAGACCGCGAAGTCCTCCGTGGTCTCCCCGAAGTTCCAGCCCGCCCGGAACGCCGCGATGTTCGCCGCCGCGATGTCCGGCTTCTTCGCGAACTTCGACCGCAGGAACGCCTCCGTCCCCTCCGTCGGCCGGTGATACATCCACGACAAAAGACCCAGCGCGAACATGTTCTTGCTGCGCTCGGCCTCCTTGCGGGTGAGGTCGAACTCCCTGAGCGCCTCCACCGTCAGCGTGGTGAGCGGCACCGGGTGCACGTGGTAGCCGTCCAGCGAGCCGTCCTCCAGCGGGCTGGTGTCGTAGCCGACCTTCTGCATCGCCCGTTTGGTGAACTCGTCGGTGTTGACGATGATCTCCGCCCCGCGCGGCAGGTCGCCGATGTTCGCCTTCAGCGCCGCCGGGTTCATCGCCACCAGCACGTTCGGCGCGTCACCCGGGGTGAGGATGTCGTGGTCGGCGAAGTGCAGCTGGAACGACGACACACCCGGCAGCGTGCCGGCCGGGGCACGGATCTCGGCGGGGAAGTTCGGCAGCGTGGACAGATCGTTGCCGAAGGACGCGGTCTCCGAGGTGAAACGGTCACCGGTGAGCTGCATCCCGTCACCCGAGTCCCCCGCGAACCTGATGATCACTCGGTCGAGCCGGCGGACTTCCTTCGTCCCCGCCGCTGTCTGCTGCTCTCCTACGACTGTTCCGTCGGCCTGCTCCGCTGGGCTGCTGACCTGGCTGGTCACTGAACTGGACCTCCTCGAGGCGGCTGTCCGGGACGGCCTTCCCGCAGGCCTTCCCCGCATAAACCCTACGACCGTGAGGGGTGCCCACCGTGAAGGATTCGGCTGAACGATCCAGATGGTGGACAGGGAGCCGAGACGCGAGCCGCCGTCCCCTCAGGAGTTCAAGTACGTCAGCACCGCCAGGACCCGCCGGTGGTCGCCGTCGCTCGGGGACAGTCCCAGCTTCAGGAAGATGTTGCTGACGTGCTTCTCCACCGCGCCGTCGCTCACCACCAGCTGCCGGGCGATCGCCGAGTTCGTCCGCCCCTCCGCCATCAGGCCCAGTACCTCGCGCTCACGCGGGGTGAGCCCCGCCAGCACGTCCTGCTTGCGGCTGCGGCCCAGCAACTGCGCCACCACCTCCGGGTCCAGGGCCGTGCCGCCCTGGGCCACCCGGACCACCGCGTCCACGAACTCGCGCACCTCGGCCACCCGGTCCTTCAGCAGATAGCCGACGCCCCGGCTGGAACCGGCCAGCAGCTCGGTGGCGTACCGCTCCTCCACGTACTGCGACAGCACCAGCACCCCGACACCCGGATGGCTCTTGCGCAGCTGCACCGCGGCCCGCACGCCCTCGTCGGTGTGCGTCGGCGGCATCCGCACGTCGGCGACCACCACGTCCGGCAGCTGGTCCTGCTGCGCCAGGTCGTCCACCGTCTTGATCAGCGCCTCGCCGTCGCCGACCCCGGCCACCACCTCGTGCCCCCGGTCGGTGAGCAGCCGGGTCAGGCCCTCCCGCAGCAGCACCGAATCCTCGGCGATGACCACCCGCACCCTGTCCTCCACGTCCTCGTCCCCCCAAAGCCCCGCTCCGGACCCGTCCTTGTGACGGGCCCGGTCGTCGGGTCCAGCATTCCAGCATCCGGGGGACGACGGGCCGGGGCAACGCGATCGGGGGTGTCGTCATCGCGTGCCGCCGGCCGGTCCGGACCCGCCCTGGCGCCGGCGCGCGTCACCGGGCGGGTGCGCACCCCCGGGGTCCGCACCCGCCCGTGTGTCCGTCCGCCGGACCGTTCACCTCACCCAGCGGTCATCGCGCCCGCTCCGCACGCCACGGCAGCTCCGCGGTCACCCGCGTCGGGCCGCCGGCCGGCGAGTCCACCACGAGGATTCCGTCCACCGCGTCCAGCCGCTCCGCCAGACCCGCCAGCCCGGAACCGCGCGACAGGTCCGCGCCGCCCACGCCGTTGTCCGCCACCTGGAGCATCAGCCGCTCCTCCGACCGCCACACCTCCACGGCCGCCCACGTCGCCCGGCTGTGCTTGCTGACGTTCTGCAGCAGCTCCGAGACCGTGAAGTAGGCGATGCCCTCGATCGCGGGCGCCGGCCGCTCCGACAGGTCCACCTCCACCTGCACCGGCACCGTGCAGCGCGAGGCGACCGCGGAGAGCGCCGCGTCCAGGCCACGGTCGGTGAGGACCGCCGGGTGGATGCCCCGGGCCAGGTCCCGCAGCTCCTGCAGGGCCGTCTTCACCTCGCCGTGCGCCTCGTCCACCATCCGCGCCGCGGCCTGCGGGTCCTCCCGCAGCTTCTCCTTCGCCAGACCCAGGTCCATCGCCAGGCTCACCAGCCGGGCCTGCGCCCCGTCGTGCAGATCCCGCTCGATGCGCCGCAGGTCCGCCGCCGCCGTGTCCACCACGACGCCGCGGTCCGACTCCAGCTCCACCACCCGGGTCGCCAGCCGCGACGGGCCCAGCAGCCCGTGCACCATCACCCGGTCCACCGTCGTCAGCGCCCGCACGATCCACGGCGTGGCCAGCGTGAACAGCAGACCCACACCCGCCGTCACCGCGATCTCGAACGGGTTGTCCAGGTAGATCGCCCGCTGCTCGTCGCCGTACAGCTGTATGCCGTCCTGGCCCGCGTACGTCGGGAGCACCCAGAACCACAGGGGGTACGTCAGCAGCGACCAGCCCAGCGACCAGACGGTGACCGTCACCGTGAAGGACAACACCGCCCACGGCAGCTGCAGCACCGAGTACAGCAGCGCCCGCCACGAGGTGCCGCTCTTCAGCACCGCGCCGACCCAGCCCATGAACCCCTGCCGCTTCAGCCGCAGCGGCTCCGGCTCGCCCACGTCCAGGCCGAGCAGCCCGCGCGCCCGCGCCCGCTCCACCGACCCGATGCCCCGGCACCCGGCGAGCGCCGCCGCGAGCACCGGCACCCCGAGGAACGTCACCAGCAGGCCCGCGCCCAGCGACACCATCGTGACCGCGTAGGTGAACATCAGGATGCTGATCGGCAGGCTCAGCAGCACATAGGCCAGCTCCCGCCAGGCGCGCCCCTCGACGGGCGCCCGCAGCGCCGCCGGCATCCGGTGCCGCCGTCCCCCCACGCCCTGCGCGTGTCCGGGCCCGGTGGGGAGCCCGTAGCCCTGTCCGTACTCCGTGGCCATCGGCTTCGTCCTTCTCCTCGTCCGGCGCTGTGCTGTCGTACCACCAGGGTGCTGCGTCGCAGGTCGGCGGGGAATGAAGGCCGTCGCAGTCTTCGGCGGGGGGTTTTCCCTACCTACGGCCGCGGGCGGACGCCCCCTTGCCGGGCGCCTTCCCGGCCGGGGTGCCGGAGCGGTCGCGCCACGGCAGCTCGGCCGTCACCGTCGTCGGACCTCCCTCCGGCGAGTCCACGACGAACAGCCCGTCCACCGCGCCCAGCCGGTCGGCGAGCCCCCGCATGCCGGTGCCGCCGTCGAGGCTCGCCCCGCCCACGCCGTCGTCCCGCACCTGCAGGAACAGCCGGTTCTCCGACCGCCACACCTCCACCGACGCGGATCGCGCCCGGCTGTGCTTGCTGACGTTCTGCAGCAGCTCCGAGACCGTGAAGTAGGCGATGCCCTCGATCGCGGGCGCCGGCCGCTCCTCCAGGTCGACGGTGACCGCCACCGGCACCGTGCACCGCGCGGCGACCGACGACAGGGCCGCGTCCAGGCCACGGTCGGTGAGGACCGCCGGGTGGATGCCCCGGGCCAGGTCCCGCAGCTCCTGCAGCGCCAGCTTCACCTCGCCGTGCGCCTCCTCGACCATCGACGCCGCCGCGTCCGGGTCCTCCAGCAGCTTCTCCTTCGCCAGGCCCAGCCCCATCGCCAGGTTCACCAGCCGGGCCTGCGCCCCGTCGTGCAGGTCCCGCTCGATGCGCCGCAGGTCCGCCGCCGCCGTGTCCACCACGATCCCGCGGTCCGACTCCAGCTCGGCGATGCGCTTCTCCAGCTCGTCCGACGGCGACAGCAGACCCCGCACCATCGCCCGGTCCACATCGGCCATCGCCCGCACCACGAACGCCAGCACCGGCCACAGCACGAACAGTCCGGTCAGGGTGACGGTGAAGGTGAGGACGCCCCACGGCATCCGTATCAGCGTGAACAGGCACGTCCGCCAGCCCACCGGGTCCTTGACCGCCTGCCACAGCCCCGGCCAGAACCCGCCGGACCTCCGCCACGGCAGCGGACTCGGCTCGTCCACCCGCACCCCGAGCATCGCCCTCGCGCGTGCCCGCTCCAGCCGTCCCAGCTGCCGCGCCCCCATCAGACCGAGGGCGAGCAGGGGCAGACCGATCACCGTGACCGTCATGCCCGCACCGATGGACAGCGCGGTCACCGTGTAGACGAAGCCGACTATCGACACCGGGAGGTTGGTCAGGAGATGCGCGATCTCCTTCCAGGTGTGCGCGTCGTAGGCGAAGCGGGCCGGCGGCGGGCGGTCGCCCGGTCCGGCCGGCTGCGGGATCGGTTCGGTCATGGGCCCAGCCTGCCCGGCGGCGGGGGGCCCGCGCCATGAGGCGGACCGCCAACCTGAACTGAGGAAAACCCCACCCCCGCATGCCGAGCCCCGACGGGCTGCTTACCGTGCCTTTATCAGGGCCTAGACTCCCGTGCGTACAGATCGTCGGACCGTGGCGTTCGGCGTTCACCGGCACGGATCGAGGGCAGGGCACAGGCAGGAGCGCCTGGTCGCCGATCTGAGGAGTGAGGGGCGGACGTGCGGGAAACGACCGTCGTCGCGGCGGACTACTTCCAGTCCTACTCGGTCGTCGGACTGCTCGCCGTCGTCGGCGTGCTGTTCGTGGCCGTCGCCTTCGGCGCGGGCCGCCTGCTGCGGCCGGTGGTGCCCACGCCGGAGAAGCTGCTGACGTACGAGTGCGGCGTCGACCCCGTCGGCGAGGGCTGGGCCCACACCCAGGTCCGCTACTACGTCTACGCCTTCCTCTACGTGATCTTCGCCGTCGACTCCGTCTTCCTGTTCCCCTGGGCGACCGTCTTCGCCGCCGACGGATACGGCGCGACCACTCTCGTGGAGATGTTCGTCTTCCTCGGCTTCCTCGCCGTGGGCCTGCTGTACGCCTACAAGAAGGGCGTCCTGACATGGACGTGAACCCTGCCGCCCCCGAACCGGTGCTGCTTCCGGAGCCCGGACTTCCCCCCGGCGAAGGCACGGGGAGGCTCGGCGCGCTCGCCCGGCTCGCCCCCGAGCCGATGAAGGTGGTCCTCAACTGGGGCCGCCGCTACTCGCTCTGGGTGTTCAACTTCGGCCTCGCCTGCTGCGCGATCGAGTTCATCGCCGCGTCGATGGCCCGGCACGACTTCATCCGTCTCGGCGTCATCCCGTTCGCGCCCGGACCCCGCCAGGCCGACCTGATGGTCGTCTCCGGCACGGTCACCGACAAGATGGCGCCCGCGGTCAAGCGTCTGTACGAACAGATGCCCGAGCCGAAGTACGTCATCTCCTTCGGCGCGTGCAGCAACTGCGGCGGCCCTTACTGGGACTCCTACTCCGTCACCAAGGGCGTCGACCAGATCATCCCGGTCGACGTCTACGTCCCCGGCTGCCCGCCCCGGCCCGAGGCACTGCTCCAGGGCATCCTCAAGCTCCAGGAGAAGATCGCCCAGGAGTCGCTGGGGGAGCGGTACGGCGCCGGCTCCGCCGGGCGTCCCTCGGCGGCGGCGCTGCAGAGCGGGCTGGTCCGGCCGCCCGCGTCCAAGGGCGAGGTCCGGCCGTCCGCGCCCAAGGGGGAGGGGGAGGCCGGATGACCGCCGTCGGCTGGCTCCCCGCGGACGTCGAGGATCTGTTCGGCGCGCAGGCCACGGCGGAGGAGGCGTACGGCGTCCTCACCGTCGACGTGCCGTCCGACGCCTGGATCCCCGCCCTCGAAGCCGCCCGCGACCGCCTCGGCTGCACCTTCTTCGACTGGCTCAGCGCGGTCGACGAACCCGGCACCGGCTTCCGCGTGACCGCCCACGTCGTCGCCCTCTCCCCGGTACGGCGGCTGCTGCTGCGCACCACCGTGCCGCACGAGACCCCCGTCCTGCCCTCCGCCGTGGACGTCTACGCGGGCGCGGCCTGGCACGAGCGGGAGACCCACGAGATGTTCGGCGTCGACTTCACCGGACACCCCGGCCTCGACCACCTGCTGCTGCCCGACAACTTCGAGGGCCACCCGCTGCGCAAGGATTTCGTCCTCGCGGCCCGGGTCGCCAAGGCGTGGCCCGGCGCCAAGGAGCCGGGGGAGTCGGAGCACGGCGGACCCAAGCGGCGCCAGATGCTGCCGCCGGGCGTGCCCGACCCGAACGAGTGGGGCCCGCTCAAGGGCCAGCTCCCGCCCGCCCCGGCCCGCCCCGCCCGCCGCACGGCCACCGCGTCGGCCCGTACCCCGGGCGAACGCCCGCCTCGCCGTACCCGCTCCGTCTCCGAGGGCTCGGCGAGCCAGACGGCGGGGGCGGGTGCCGGCTCCGACGCGACTGCGGCCGAGCCGTCGCCCGCCCCGCGCAGGGCGCGGTCGGTGTCGGAGGGCTCCGCGAGCCAGAGGGAAGCGGCCGGCTCGGGGGCCGGTGCCGCTGGGACCGGCGCGCCCCGTCGGGCGCGATCGGCGTCCGAGGGGTCCGCCGGCCGGCGGCCGGACGCCCCCTCCCGCCGGTCGCGCAGTGCGAGCGAGGGCTCGGCGTCGCAGCGCGAGGGCGCCCCGGGCACGGGCGGTCCCCGCCGGGCGCGGTCCGCGTCCGAGGGCTCCGCGAGTCAGCGCGCGGAACAGGACCGGGCTCCGGCCGCCGACGACACGGCAGCGGCTCCCACCGAGGAACCGCGAGACCGCAAGCCGCCGGTCGCCCCACGCAGCCCGGACGCCCCCTGGCACCACGCACGGCCGGCCTTCGAAGAACCGGAGCCGAAGGCCGCGCCCCGGCCCGAGCCGGACCCCGAAGCGCGTCCCGAGCCAGGCCCCGAAGCGGCTCCCGAGGCGGGCCCCGAAGCGGCTCCCGAGGCGGGCCCCGAAACGCGTCCTGAGGAGCCGGAGAACGGGTCGCGCCCCGAACCCGGCAGCCCAGACCCGAACAGTTCTGACCCCAGCAGCTCTGACCCGGGCAGCCCAGACCCGAACACCCCCGACGACCCCTCAGGAGGCACGCGGTGACCGACGCTCTCGACGTCGCCCTGCGACTCCTCGTCGTGTTCGTCGTCTTCCTGACCTTCCCCCTCCTCGTGGGCCAGACCGAGCACAAGGTCATGGCGCACATGCAGGGCCGCCTCGGCCCCATGTACGCCGGCGGCTTCCACGGCTGGGCCCAGCTCATCGCCGACGGTGTGAAGTTCGCGCAGAAGGAGGACGTCGTCCCGGCCGGCGCGGACCGCCGCATCTTCCAGCTCGCCCCGGCCGTCGCACTCCTGCCGTACCTCCTCGTGCTGCTCGCCGTTCCGATCGGGCCGGGCGAGGGCGCGGTCGGCCAGGTGCTGGACGCGGGCGTGTTCTTCGTCCTGGCCGTGATGGGCGTCGGCGTCCTCGGGTCGCTCATGGCCGGCTGGGCGTCCGCCAACAAGTTCTCCCTCCTCGGCGGCCTCCGTACCGCCGCCCAGCTCCTCGCGTACGAACTGCCGATGCTGCTCACCGCCGCCTCCGTGGCGATGGCCGCCGGGACCGTGTCCCTCGTCGGCATCCTCGACGCGTTCGAGTGGTGGTGGCTGCCCTGGCAGATCACCGGCGCGCTGGTCTTCTTCGTCGCGGGCCTCGCCGAACTGCAGCGCCCGCCCTTCGACATGCCGGTCGCCGACTCGGAGATCATCTTCGGCGCGTACACCGAGTACACCGGCCTGCGCTTCGCCCTGTTCCTCCTCGCCGAGTACGCCGGGATCGTCGTGCTGTGCGGCCTGACCACCGTCCTGTTCCTCGGTGGATGGCACGGACCCTGGGGAGCCGATGGCCTCGGCTGGGTGTGGACCCTGCTGAAGACCGCCGTACTCGCCTTCGTCGTCATCTGGCTGCGCGTCAGCTACCCCCGGCTGCGCGAGGACCAGCTGCAGAAGTTCGCCTGGACCCTCCTCGTTCCCCTCGCCCTCGCCCAGATCGCCCTCACCGGCGTCGTCAAGGTGGTGTTCCTGTAATGGCCCCGATCCCCGGCTCCGGCCTGGCCAAGGGCCTGGCCGTCACGCTGCGGACGATGACGCGGAAGTCCGTCACCGCCCAGTACCCGGACACACAGCCCGAACTGCCGCCCCGCAGCCGCGGGGTGATCGGCCTGTTCGAGGAGAACTGCACGGTCTGCATGCTGTGCGCCCGCGAGTGCCCCGACTGGTGCATCTACATCGACTCGCACAAGGAGACCGTCCCGCCCGCCGCCCCCGGCGGCCGTGAGCGCAGCCGCAACGTCCTCGACCGGTTCGCCATCGACTTCTCCCTGTGCATGTACTGCGGTATCTGCATCGAGGTCTGTCCCTTCGACGCGCTGTTCTGGTCCCCGGAGTTCGAGTACGCGGAGACCGACATCCGCGACCTCACCCACGAGCGGGACAAGCTCCGCGAGTGGATGTGGACCGTCCCTGCCCCGCCCGCCCTCGACCCGGGCGCGGAGGAACCGAAGGAAGTGGCCGCGGCCCGCAAGACCGCCGACAAACTCGCGGCCGCCCAGGCCGGCGAACCGGGTCAGGAGGGCCGCGCATGAGCACCGCAGCGACCGCCGGCGCGCTCGCGGCCGGCACAGTGCACCGGGCGGCCGGGTCGCCCGGCTTCCTGTCCCCGACCGGCGTGGAGATCGCCTTCCTCCTCGTCGGCCTGGTCACCCTCGGGGCCGCCGTCGTCACCGTCACCACCCGGCAGCTGGTGCACGCCGCCCTGTGGCTGGTGGTCGCGCTCGGCGGACTCGCCGTCGAATACCTGCTGCTCACCGCCGAGTTCATCGCCTGGGTGCAGGTCCTCATCTACGTCGGCTCCGTCGTCGTCCTCCTTCTGTTCGGGCTGATGCTCACCCGCGCGCCCATCGGCCGCTCACCGGACGCCGACTCCGGCAACCGCTGGGTCGCGCTCGCCGTCGCCGTCGCGGCGGCGGCCGCCCTGGTCTGGGTGGTCGTCGACGCCTTCCGCACCACCTGGATCGACCTCGACGGCGCCCCCTCCGGCACCACCGAAGTGACCGGCGCCGGCCTCTTCCAGCACTGGGTCCTCCCCTTCGAAGCCCTCTCCGTCCTGCTCCTCGCCGCGCTCGTCGGTGCGATCGTCCTGTCCCGCAAGGCCAAGGCCGGCTCCGAGCCCGGAGCGAAGGACGCGGCCGCGTCCGGCACGGCGACCGGCGCGTCCCGCACCCGGCGCGACCAGGAAGGGACCCGCTGATGCACCTCGCCTACCCCGCCGTCCTCGCCGCCCTCCTCTTCTGCACCGGCCTCTACGGCGTCCTCGCCCGCCGCAACGCGATCCTGGTGCTGATGTCGGTCGAGCTGATGCTCAACGCCGTCAACCTCAACCTCGTCGCCTTCGACGCCTGGCTCAGCCGGGTCGCGGAGGACACCCTCCACTCCGGCCAGGCCCTCGCGCTGTTCACCATCGCCATCGCCGCCGCCGAGATCGGCATCGGCCTCGCGATCGTCCTCGCCGTGTACCGCAACCGCGGCACCTCCGACATCGACCGGCTCCGCGACACCGCCGAGGGCCACGACCCCGACGACCCCGACAGCGACGCCACCGGCCGCGCCCTCCCCGCCCCGGCCGCCGGCGAGAAGGCCGAGGCCACCGCGTGACCACGACCACCCTCGCCGTCCTCGTCCCCCTCCTTCCGTTCCTCGGCGCGCTCGCCGGACTGCTGCTGGGCCGCACCGCGCCCGGCTTCGCCCGCCCGCTCGCCGTCCTGCCGACGCTCGCCTCCCTCGCGCTCGCCGCCACCGTCGCCGCGCGCCAGGGCGGCGGCGGCCCCGTCGACGCCGCGAGCGAGCTCACCCCCACCGGCTCGGTCCCGATCGAACTCGCCCTGCACATCGACGGCTTCGCCGCCCTCACCGCCGTGGTCGTCGGCACCGTCGCGACCTGCGTGCAGATCTACTCCACGGGCTATCTGCGCGACGACCCGCGCTACCCGTCCTACGCCGCTCTCGTCTCGCTGTTCACCTCCGCGATGCTTCTGGTCGTCTACACCGGCGACCTGATGGTGCTGCTGGTCGGCTGGGAAGTGATGGGCATCTGCTCCTACTTCCTCGTCGGCCACTACTGGGAGACCCCCGAGGCGCGCGCCGCCTCACTGAAGGCCTTCCTGGTCACCAAGCTCGGCGACGTCCCCTTCCTCATCGGCCTGTTCGCGCTCGCCGCCGACGCCGGGTCCTTCCGCATCACCCGGATCCTCGGCGCCGTCGCGCACGGCGGCATCGACCACCCGACGCTGATCTCCCTGCTGCTCCTCGCGGGCGTGGCCGGCAAGTCCGCGCAGTTCCCGCTGCACACCTGGCTGCCGGACGCGATGGCGGGCCCCACCCCCGTCTCCGCGCTGATCCACGCCGCGACGATGGTCGCCGCCGGCGTCTACTTCGTCGCCCGTCTCCTTCCGCTCTTCGAGGCCTCGCAGGCCGCGATGACCGTCCTCGCCGTCATGGCCGCCGTGACGATGACCGGCTCGGCGCTCGCCGCCCTCGCCCAGGACGACATCAAGCGCGTCCTCGCCTACTCGACGATCGGCCAGCTCGGCTACATGACCGGCGCCCTCGCCGTCGCCGACCGGGGCGCCGCCGTCTTCCACCTCCTGTCCCACGGCGCCTTCAAGGCGCTGCTGTTCCTCGCCGCCGGCGTGGTCATCCACGCCGCCGGCACCAACTCCCTGGCCGCCATGTCCCGCATGAGCCATCTGCGCGACCGTGTCCCCGACGCCTACTGGACGATGACCGTGGCGCTCCTCGCGCTCGCCGCGATCCCGCCGTTCAGCGGCTTCTTCTCCAAGGAGGCCGTCCTAGGCGTCGCCGAGCACGTCGTCACGGGCCACACCGAGCACGCCCCCGCCGCCGCGGGCTGGATCGTCCTCCTCGCCGGGCTGCTCACCGCCCTCCTCACCGCCGCGTACGCGACGCGGCTGTGGCTGCTCGCCTTCCGCGGCAGCGGCACCGAGGCGCCCGACCACGGCCGGCAGCCGCTCACCATGACCACCGTGCTGTGGGTGCTCGCCGTGCCGTCGCTGGCGTTCGGCGGCTTCGCCTTCCGGGCTCTGCCCGACTGGTTCGACGGGCACGACCTCACCCCGACCCTCACCACCTCCGTGCTCGGCACGGGCGTGGCCCTGGTCGGCGGCATCGTCACCTACGCCACCTGGCGGCACACCACCGCGTACGCCGCCCGCGTCCCCCTCGGCGCCGTCGCCGCCCACCCCGAGGCAGACGCCGGGCAGGTCGAGGCGGAGGCCATCGCGAGCCACGAACCGGCCTACGGGGACGTCGCCCACGCGGCCGACCCCGCGGACCCCGGACGGCTGCTGCTCGGCCGGCTGCACCGGCACGCGGCCGTCGGCTTCCACCTGGACGCCGTGTACTCGGCGCTCTTCGTCCGCCCGGTGCGGGCCGGCGCGAGCCTCGTGCGGTTCCTCGACCGGGAGGTCGTCGACACCTACGTACGCGGCGCGGGCACCCTGCCCCGCTGGCTCGGCGCCGCCGTCCGGCGCGCCCAGACCGGCAATCTGCAGACCTATGTGAGCGCGCTGCTCGCCGGCACCGTCGTCCTCGCGGTCGCCGCCGTCCTCGTCGCCACGGGAGCGTGAGCAGGCGTGATCGATATCAACGAGTCCGTGATGCAGTTCCTTCTGGCATTGGTCGTCGTCGGCCCGCTCCTCGGCGCGGCCGCCGCTCTGCTGCCCGCCCCGCCCGGGCTGAAGGGGAAGTCGCCCGAGCAGGCCGTGCTCCGCCACGGCGTCACCGTCACCGGTGTGATCCTTATCGCCGCGATCGTCCTGGCGCTCGGCTTCGACCACGACCACCCGTCGACGATGCAGGCCACGACCGACATCAGCTGGATCCCCGCACTCGACGTGCGGATCCACCTCGGCATCGACGGCATCTCGCTCCCCCTTCTGGTCCTGACCGCCCTGCTGACCTTCCTCAGCGCCCTGCACTCGTACTTCAAGCCGCCCACGGGGCCGTCCCCGAAGGCCTTCGTCGCCCTGCTGCTCGTCCTCGAGTCCGGCACCCTGGCGACCTTCGCCGTCCTCGACCTCGTCCTGTTCTTCCTCGCCTTCGAGACCGTCCTCGTCCCGATGTACTTCCTCATCGCCCGCTGGGGCGGCGAGGGCCGGGCCGAGGCCGCCTGGAAGTTCATCCTGTACACGCTGCTCGGCTCGGTGGTCATGCTGCTCGGCCTGCTCCTGATCGGGATCAAGGCGGGCACGTTCGACATGGTGGCACTCGCCACTGACAACGGCCGGTCACTCTCCGTATCCGTGCAGGTCATCGCCGTTCTGGCGATCGGGATCGGGCTCGCCGTGAAGACGCCGATGTGGCCGCTGCACAGCTGGCTGCCGGACGCGCACACCGCCGCCCCGACGGTCGGCTCCGTCCTGCTCGCCGGCGTCCTGCTGAAGATGGGCACGTACGGCTTCGTCCGCATCCTGCTCCCGGCCGCGCCCGACGGCTTCCGCACCTTCGCGCCGTACCTCGCCGCGTTCGCCGTCGTCGGCATCGTCTACGGGTCCCTGGCCTGCCTCGCCCTGGCCAGGAAGGGCGCGAAGGGCGACCTCAAGCGCCTGATCGCCTACTCCTCCGTCGGCCACATGGGCTTCGTCCTGCTCGGCATCGCGACCATGACCCCGACCGGCGTCAACGGCGCCCTGTTCGCCAACATCGCCCACGGCCTCATCACCGGCCTGCTGTTCTTCCTGGTCGGCGGCCTGAAGGAACGCACCGGCAGCACCGACCTCGACGCGCTCGCCCAGGAGACCGGGGCCGCCCTCTACGGCAAGGCCCCCCGCCTCGGCGGCCTGCTCGCCTTCGCCGCCGTCGCCTCCCTCGGCCTGCCCGGCCTCGCCGGCTTCTGGGGCGAGATGCTGGCGCTGTTCGGCGCCTTCGACCCCGCCGAGGGACTGAGCCGACCGGCCTTCCTCACCTTCATGTCGATCGGCGCGTTCGGCACCCTGCTCACCGCCGCCTACCTGCTGATCGTGGTCCGCCGCGTCTGCATGGGCGCCGCACCGAAGGACACGCCGGCCTGCACCGACGTGCGCTCCTACGAGTTCGCGGCCTGGACCCCGCTCGTCGTCCTCACCGTCGTCGCAGGCCTGTGGCCCAAGGCCCTCCTCGGGCTGACCGACCCGGCCGTGCAGCAGCTCCTCGCAGGAGGCACCCGATGAGCTCCCTCGTCCAGTCCGTCGACTGGCTGGCCATCGCACCGCCCGCCATCGCGGCGGTCGTCGGACTCGTCGTGCTGGTCGCCGACCTGTTCCTCGCGGAGTCCAGGAAGCCCCTGCTCGGCTGGATCGCGGTGGCCGGACTCGCGGCTGCCGCGCTCATGCTGCTGCCGCTCCTCGACGCCGACCGCTCCACCTTCTGCCTGGTCGGCGACACCGAGGTGTGCAGCTACACCGCGGACCGTTTCACCCTCGTCATCCAGTTCCTGGTGCTCGGCGGCGCCCTGCTCTGCGCCCTGCTGTCGGTCACCGCGCTGAAGGACTCCGGCAAGCGGCTCCCCGAGGGCGAGTACTGGTTCCTGTTCCTCTCCTCCGCCGCCGGCGCGGCCCTGCTCCCCGCCTCCCGGGACCTCGCGACCCTGGTCGTCGCCCTGGAGGTCGCCTCGCTGCCCGCGTTCGCCCTGGTCGGCCTGCGTCACGGCGACCGCAGGTCCTCCGAGGCGGCCCTGAAGTTCTTCCTCTCCTCCGTCACCGCCACCGCGGTCAGCCTGCTCGGCATCAGCTTCGTCTACGTCGCCACCGGCACCCTCCACCTCACCCGGGTCGCCGAACGCATCCAGGACGTCGACGGGCAGCTCGCCACCCTCGCGCAGACCGGCGTCGTCCTCACCCTCGTCGGCTTCGCCTTCAAGACGGCCGCCGTCCCCTTCCACTTCTGGGTCCCCGACACCTACGTGGGCGCCCCGCTGCCGATCGCCGCCTACCTGTCCGTCATCGGCAAGGCGGTCGGCTTCTCCGGCCTCATCCTCGTCACCGTCGTCGCCCTCCCCTCGTACGCCGACGCCTGGGCCCCCGCCCTGGCCGTGCTGGCCGCGCTCACCATGACCGTCGGCAACGTCGGCGCCCTGCGCCAGCAGCCCACGCGCGCGTACAGCGCCGTACGCCTGCTCGCCTGGTCGTCCGTCGGCCAGGCCGGCTACCTGCTCGTGCCGATCGCCGCCGCCGGATACTCCGACGACCCCGAGAAGTCGGTCGGCTCCACCCTCGCCTACGCCCTCATGTACGGCGCCGTGAACCTGGGCGCCTTCGCGGTGGCCGCCCTCGTCGGCCGCGCGCACCGGCTCAACCGGGTCGCCGACTACCGCGGCCTGTACGCCGTGAGCCCTCTCACCGCGCTGCTCATGGGCTTCTTCCTGCTGTGCCTCGCCGGCCTCCCGCCGGGCGTCATCGGCCTCTTCGCCAAGGTCACCGTGTTCGCGGCGGCCGTCGACGCGGGGCTTGGCTGGCTGGCCGTCGTCATGGCCGTCAACGTCGTCATCGCGCTGGTGTACTACCTGCGCTGGACGGCGCTGCTGTTCCGCGCGACGGAGGGCGAACCCGTACGCCACCGCGGCCCCGCCCCCGTCACCGTGGCGATCGCCCTCACGGCAGTCCTGGGCGTGGTCCTCTCCGGAGCCCCTCAACTGGTCCTGCGTTTCACGGACACGGCCCTGTTCTGAGCCGGGGAAGGCTCCCGCGAACACCGCAGGGCGTCGCCCTCACTCGTACGGCCCACCCCGCGGCCGCGCCCACCAGGGAACCCCAGCCCTCCGCCTGGCGTTGACCAGTACGGAAGGGTCCACTGGACCTGTCACCGTGACACCAGTGGCACATCGGAGACCGATCAGCGAAGGGTTCCCCTGCCGCACGACTTGGAGGGCGTACCGTGCACCGCCGGCACAACGGGCTCAGGACCGCGGTCCTCCTCGGGGGACTGTCCGCGCTCATCATCGTCATCGGCAGCTTCTTCGGCCGCATGGGGCTCGTCATCGCCGTCGTCGTCGCGCTGGGCACCAACGCCTACGCGTACTGGAACAGCGACAAGCTGGCCCTGCGGGCGATGCGGGCGCGCCCGGTGAGCGAGTTCGAGGCCCCCGGCCTGTACCGGATGGTCCGAGAGCTGTCCACGCAGGCCCGCCAGCCCATGCCCCGCCTCTACATCTCGCCGACGGAGGCCCCCAACGCCTTCGCCACCGGCCGCAACCCGCGCAACGCGGCGGTCTGCTGCACGGAAGGCATCCTGCGCCTCCTCGACGAACGGGAGCTGCGCGGCGTCATCGGCCACGAGCTCAGCCATGTCTACAACCGCGACATCCTGATCTCCTCGGTCGCCGGAGCCCTCGCCTCCGTGATCATGTTCCTGGTCAACTTCGCCTGGCTGATCCCGATCGGCCGCTCGGACGACGACGACGGCCCGGGCCTGCTCGGCATGCTGCTCGTCCTGATCCTGGGCCCGCTGGCGGCGTCCCTCATCCAGCTGGCCATCAGCCGCTCCCGCGAGTACGAGGCGGACGCCTCCGGCTCCCAGCTCACCGGCGACCCGCTGGCCCTGGCGAGCGCCCTGCGCAAACTGGAACTGGGCACCAAGCAGCTCCCGCTGCCCCCTGAGCCGCGCATCGAGACGGCCAGTCACATGATGATCGCGAACCCGTTCCGTCCGGGACAGGGGCTCGCGAAGATGTTCTCCACCCACCCGCCGATGGCGGAACGCATCGCCCGGCTCGAGAAGATGGCAGGCCACCTGTGAAGACCATCCTGAATCTCGTCTGGCTCGTCTTCAGCGGCTTCTGGCTGTTCCTCGGCTACATGGTGGCCGGCCTGCTGCTGTGCATCACGATCATCGGCATCCCGTTCGGCGTGGCCGCGTTCCGCATCGGCGTCTACGCCCTGTGGCCCTTCGGGTACACGACGGTCGAGCGCCGCGACGCCGGAGCGCCGTCCTTCATCGTCAACGTGCTGTGGCTGATTCTCGCGGGCTGGTGGCTCGCCCTCGGCCACATCCTCACGGGCCTGGCCCTGTGCGTCACGATCATCGGCATCCCGCTCGGCATCGCCAACTTCAAGCTGATCCCGGTCTCGCTGTTCCCGCTGGGCCGCGAGATCGTCCGCACGGACCGCGCGTTCACGGACCGCTGGTGAGGTGAGCGGCGGTCCCTGCCGGGGCCGGGCGAGGGCGCGCCTCGTCGGCGCGAGGCCGGGGGCCCGGGCGGGGAGTTGTCCACAAGCGCCGGGTTGTCCACAGGCCCGCACACGTCCCGCGGTCGCCGCGCATCATGAATCCACGGACCGGTCACCGCCCGTCCGGATCCGGGTGATTCCCCTGCCGCCGCCCCCACACCTTCCGCACCCCGTACGCCACCACACCCGCACCGAGCACCGCCGCACCCACGGCGACCGAGGTCCAGGGCAGGGAGAACGCCAGCACCAGGCACCCGGCGAACCCCACCGCCGGCACCACCCGGGCCGCGACCCCCGGACGCAGCGTCCAGGCCGAGGCGTTCGCCACGGCGTAGTACGTCAGCACACCGAAGGAGGAGAACCCGACAGCGCCCCGCACGTCGACGGTGGCGGCCAGGAGGGCGACGACACCGCCGACGGCCAGCGCCGCCCGGTGCGGCACGTGGAACCGCGGATGGACGGCGGCCAGCGGCGGCGGGAGGTGCCGGTCCCGGGCCATGGCCAGCGTCGTCCGCGACACCCCGAGCAGCAGGGCGAGCAGTGACCCCAGCGCGGCGACCGCCGCACCCACCCGCACCACCGGCGCGAGCCCGGGCGCCCCGGCCGCCCGCGCCGCGTCGGCGAGCGGCGCGACGGACGCACCGAGCGACTCGGCCCCCAGCACGGAAAGCACCGCGACGGCGACAGCCGCGTACGCGGCGAGCACGATGCCCAGGGCCACCCGGACGGCCCGCGGAATCGTGCGCGCGGGATCCCGCACCTCCTCCCCGAGAGTCGCGATCCGCGCGTACCCGGCGAACGCGAAGAACAGCAGACCGGCCGCCTGGAGCACCCCTCCGGCCCCGCCCGATACGCCGTCGTCCAGCCGGCCCGGGGCGGCATCCCCGGACGTCAGACACACGACCACCACGGAAGCGAGGACCGCCAGAACCACACCCACGATCGCCCGCGTCACCCACGCGGACTTCTGGACCCCGCCGTAGTCGACCACCGTGACCAGCACCACGGCGGCGACGGCCACGGCATGCGCCTGCCCCGGCCAGACGTACGCGCCGACCGTGAGCGCCATCGCCGCGCAGGACGCCGTCTTGCCGACGACGAACGCCCACCCGGCGAGGTAGCCCCAGAACTCCCCGAGCCGCTCCCGGCCGTACACATAGGTGCCGCCCGAGGCCGGGTACAGGGCGGCCAGGCGGGCCGACGAGTCGGCGTTGCAGTAGGCGACGACTGCGGCGACGGCCAGCCCGAGGAGCAGCCCCGAACCGGCGGCCCGAGCGGCTGGCGCGAGCACGGCGAAGATGCCCGCGCCGAGCATCGCGCCCAGGCCGACGACCACGGCGTCGCCCGTGCCGAGGGTGCGGCGCAGTCCGGGTGGGCCGGGATCGGCGGGAATGTTCGTCATGGGGCCGCACCCTACTGATCACGCGCAACCGGAAGGTGTACTCGTGACGTCCTTCATGGTGCGAACGCCGGCGGGGAAGGGCAGGTACTCGGCATGACGATCATCAGCTGGATCATTCTGGGCCTGCTGGCCGGAGCGATCGCGAAGTTCCTGCTGCCCGGCCGAGACCCGGGCGGCCTCGTCGGCACCACCCTGATCGGCGTCGCCGGCGCGTTCATCGGCGGCTGGATCTCGTCCCGCTGGCTGGACCATCCGATCAGCAAGGACTTCTACGACGGCACCACATGGGTGGCCGCGATCGGCGGTTCACTGGTCCTGCTGATCGCCTACCGCATCCTGTTCGGCCACTCGCGCGACTGACGACGACGCGACCGACAGCGAAGCGACCGACGCGAAGAGGGTGGGCGCCCGAGCGGCACCCACCCTTCTCCGTCTGTCCGTCCGGCGCTTCGGCCGTCCTACCGGTAGTTCACGAACTGCAGGGCGAAGTCGAAGTCCTTGCCCTTGAGTAGCGAGATGACGGTCTGCAGGTCGTCCCGGCTCTTGGAGGTGACGCGCAGTTCGTCGCCCTGCACCTGGGCCTTCACGCCCTTGGGGCCCTCGTCACGGATGATCTTCGCGACCTTCTTCGCGTTCTCCTGGGAGATGCCCTCCTGGATCGTCGCGAAGATCTTGTACTCCTTGCCCGAGAGCTGCGGCTCACCCGCGTCCAGGGCCTTCAGGGAGATGCCCCGCTTGATCAGCTTGGACTGGAAGACGTCGAGGACTGCCTTCACCCGGTCCTCGGAGTTCGCCTCCATGAGGATCTTCTCCCCGGACCACGAGATCGAGGCGCCCACGCCCTTGAAGTCGTAGCGCTGCGAGATCTCCTTGGCGGTCTGGTTGAGGGCGTTGTCGACCTCCTGCCGCTCGACCTTCGAGACGATGTCGAAACTGGAGTCGGCCATGTCCTGTGGCTCCTTGATTCGGGGTGCGTATCGGGCTGCGCACCGGACGCGTGTCCGGCGTGCTTGGAGCGGCTCCCGAGCCCGGCATCGGCCCCGGACCGCATCCGGACCAGCCTAGTCACCCCCGGCCCCAAGGCGGCGATCAATCGGGTGGCGGAGCACCCCTGTCCATCGGGTATTGTTTACGTCGTTGCCAGCGAGCACCGCCGGAAGGCGAGGTTCAGTGCAGCAACCCCGGCGGTGTGGCTTCGCCTTCCCAGGTTCGAATCCTGGCGCCGCCACACGACCGAAAGGGTCTGTGACCAGCAGCAATGCTGATCGCAGGCCCTTTCGTCGTTGTCACGGCCTCCGTAGGTCGAAGGACGTGTCTCCGCCGCCCGCCACGCCCTCGTCCATGAGATCTCTGGTAGCCCCGGACGCCCGAGCCCACCAGCGCCGCCAGGAGCGCGGCGCGCACGGGGCAGGCCACCGCCGTCTCACTGCGCGAGGGCCCCGGCACCGGCGGCAGCACGGAGAAGTCCGGGACGCCAAGGGGCTCGGTGCGAGCGACGGGCGGCCGGGCGCCCGCACGGTGACGTGCTCGGCGCACCACGCCCGCGGCCGGCAGGACGGGGCGGGCGTCACGGCACCCGCGTTCGTGGTCGCCGCGAGCTGACACCCCGGCAGCAAGACACGCGGGCACACTGGACACATGTCGCCGCGTCGCCCTCCCTGCCCCGAGTGCCGCCGTGAGATCGCCGTCGTCGCCGGACGGTACGCGCGGCACGATCCGCCCGGCGCCCGCGGCAGCGGGGAGCTGACCTCCTGTCCGGGGTCCCGCCGGCTCGCCCGACCGGGCCCCGAGCAGCCGTCGTTGGACGGCTACGTCGTACCGCCGTTCCCCGGGCAGATGCCCCTCTTCTGAACCGGCCCCCCGCCCCGCTCAGTTGCCCGCGACCGACCTCACCGCCACCGACACCGGCACGGAGCCGCTGATCAGTTCCAGGGTGAGGCCCGCCGTCGCGGGCGTGTCCACCAGCTCCGCCAGGACGGCCGCCACGTCGTCGCGGGGGATCGGGCCGCGGCCCGTGCGGGCCTCCAGACGGACCAGGCCCGTGCCCGGCTCGTCCGTGAGCTGACCCGGCCGCAGAATCGTCCAGTCCAGGGCGTCCAGGCTCCGTACGTACGCGTCCGCCTCGCCCTTGGCGCGCAGATACACGTCGAAGACCTCGTCCCCCTGGTGCTCCGCGTCCGCGCCCATCGACGACACGATCACGAACCGGCGTACGCCCGCCCGCACGGCCGCGTCCGCGAAAAGGACCGCCGCCGCCCGGTCCACCGTGTCCTTGCGGCCCACGCCGCTGCCCGGACCGGCGCCCGCCGCGAACACCGCCGCGTCCGCGCCCTTCAGAACCTCCGCGACCTCCTCCACGGACGCCGACTCCAGGTCGAGCACGATCGGCTCCGCGCCCAGCTCCCGCAGGTCGTCCGCCTGTTCGGGTTTGCGGATGATGCCCGCCGCCTCGTCCCCGCGCGCGGCGAGCAACCGCTCCAGCCGCAGCGCGATCTGACCATGACCTCCAGCGATGACAATGCGCATGCCTTCGACCGTACGTCGTACCGGGCCCGTCCGCCGTCCGACCAGCCGGGCGGGACACACGCCCCTGCCCTCACCGCCTACGCCGGCCCTCGCCCCTGCCGCGGCAGCTCCGGACCCGAGCCCGACGCCGCCGAGTCGCAGTACTCCCGCACCGCGCTCGTGCGGGCCACCACACGCCCCCCGTGCACCACGATCCGGCTGTACGCCAGGGACAGCGCGGCCGGCAGGCCGTCACCCCGTACCGCCAGCAGGTCGGCGGGGAAACCCGCCTCCACCCGCACCTCCGGCAGCCCCATCGCCGCCCGCGCCCGCGTGCTCACCGCCGCGTACGCGTCCTCGGGGGACAGGCCCTGACAGGAGGCCAGCAGGTACGCCGCCTCCAGCGGATCGCCACGGCCCACCGGGTTCGACACGTCCCGCAGCGAGCCGCTGCCGGCCGCCACCCGCACGCCCGCCGCCCGCAGCAGCCGTACCGGCGCCGCCTCCCGGCCGTCCGCCGCGCCGCAGCCGCCCTGGGGCAGGCACACCACCGTCACCCCTGCCGCCGCGAGCCGCTCCGCCGTACGGGCCGCGACGTCGGCGGGGAGGGCGGACAGCCCTCCGCACGGGCCGAGCGTCACCCCCGGGCGCAGTCCGCCCGCCATCGCCGCGAGGCGGGCCAGCCGGGCCGGGTCGGACGCGTCGGTGTGCAGGTCGACCGGCAGACCGTGCTCGGAGGCCGTCTCCAGCACCGCCTCCACATAGCCCGTGGGGTCGGGGTCGAGGTCCGGGCAGCCGCCCACCACGGACGCGCCCATCTTCACCGCGTCCCGCAGCACCGCCAGCCCGTCCGCCCCGGCCACCCCGGTCAGCACCCGGGGCATCGCCACCGCGGTCAGCTCGGACAGCCCGCGCAACGAGCGCGCCGCGCGCAGCACCCCCCGGAGCGCGCCGAGCCCCGCCATGTCACCGACGCGCACGTGCGCGCGCAGGGCCGTCGCCCCGTGCCCGAGCTGGAGCAGCGCCGCCTCCGTCGCCCGGCGCTGCACGTCCTCGGGGTCCTGGGAGACGGGGCCCGGCCCGTCGGCGGACAGGGCGGTGTCGGCGTGCGCGTGCGGTTCGGCCGGGGCCGGCAGCAGCAGGTAACCGGTGAGGTCGAGCCGCGGCACGCACGCGCGGGTGGCGTCCGCCGTGAGGCTGCCCGCCGTGCCCACGGCCTCGATGCGCCCGCCGCCCAGCCGTACGTCCACGGTCCGGCCGTCGATGAGGCGGGCGCCGCACAGGAGGAGCGGGGGAGGGCCGGCCGGACCGGAACCGGAGGGCGAGGACCACGGCTGGGACGGTGGCTGCGGCCGGTTGTCGGGCATCGCGCTCCTGGGGCTCGGGCTGCGCACGAGGACGCACGTCACGCTGAGACAAGATCACGCAGAGTGAGTCGAGCCTAGGACTGGCCTCCGTCCCGCGCCGGGAGGAGCGCAATAGTCGTACCGGCGTGGCCCGTCCGCCCGGGAGGGGGACGGAGGGCGGAAACGGATTTGGGCGAACGGCGGCGGACCGTGTAATGTCTTCATCGCTCGCCCCAATAGCTCAGTCGGCAGAGCGTCTCCATGGTAAGGAGAAGGTCAACGGTTCGATTCCGTTTTGGGGCTCTGGTGTGAGAGGTTCCCGCCGCGAGGCGGGGCCCGATCGCATCAAAGCGGTGTAGCTCAGTCGGTAGAGCAAGCGGCTCATAATCGCTGTGTCACCGGTTCAAGTCCGGTCACCGCTACTGTCAGTAGCCGATTGCGGGGTCGGTCCTTCGATCGGCTACTCTTCTTGCGTTAATCAAGTCCATCCGTTCGTCAAGGAGCACTCACGTGGCTGCCACCGACGTCCGCCCGAAGATCACGCTGGCCTGCGTGGAGTGCAAGGAGCGGAACTACATCACCAAGAAGAACCGGCGTAACAACCCGGACCGTCTTGAGATGAAGAAGCACTGCCCGCGTTGCAATGCGCACACCGCGCACCGCGAGACGCGATAAAACAGGCTCGTACACGAGGCCGTCCCCCCACTCGGGGGGCGGCCTCGTGTCGTTTCCCCACCGACACCACACACCGTGAGACACGTCGGTCCTGGACCGACACAGGAGGTGCCGCGCGCATGGCGCTCGACCAGTCCTTCGTGGGGCGGACCTACCCGCCCACCGAGCCCTACGAGGTGGGCCGGGAGAAGATCCGCGAGTTCGCCGAGGCAGTGGGGGACGCCAACCCGGCGTACACGGACACCGAGGCGGCCCGGGCGCTCGGTCACCCCGATGTGATCGCCCCGCCGACCTTCGTGTTCGCCATCACGTTCAAGGCCGCGGGACAGGTCGTCGCCGACCCGCAGCTCGGCCTCGACTACAGCCGGGTGGTGCACGGCGACCAGAAGTTCGCCTACAACCGGCCCCTGCGCGCCGGTGACCGGCTGACCGTCACCTCCACCATCGAGACCATCCGGACGATGGCGGGCAACGACATACTGGACATCCGCGGCGAGGTGCACGACCAGAACGGCGAGCACGTCGTGACCGCCTGGACCAAGCTGGTGGCCCGCGCGGCCGAGGAGGCGTGAACCACACCATGACGGCGAAGATCTCCTACGCCGACGTCGAGGTCGGCACCGAGCTGCCCGCGCAGACGTTCCCCGTGACGCGCGCCACCCTCGTCCAGTACGCGGGAGCCTCCGGCGACTTCAACCCCATCCACTGGAACGAGCGGTTCGCCAAGGAGGTCGGGCTGCCCGACGTCATCGCGCACGGCATGTTCACCATGGCCGAGGCGATCCGCGTCGTGACCGACTGGGTGGGCGACCCCGGCGCGGTCGTCGAGTACGGCGTCCGCTTCACCCGCCCGGTCGTGGTCCCCGACGACGACAAGGGCGCCGTCATCGAGGTCAGCGGCAAGGTCGCCGCCAAGCTCGACGACAACACCGTCCGCGTCGACCTCACCGCGACCAGCGCAGGACAGAAGGTCCTCGGCGCCTCGCGCGCGGTCGTGCGCCTCGCCTGAGTCCGAGCCCGGCCCGGAGCCGCGGCAGCGGGAGCGGGGGCGGCGGCGCCGTCTCGTAGTCTTGAGCCCGTGCAGGAACTCCACGACGCCCCCCTCGCCCCGCTGACCACCTTCCGGCTGGGCGGCCCCGCCACCCGGCTGGTCACCGCGACCACCGACGACGAGGTGATCGCCGCCGTCCGAGAGGCCGACGCCGCGGGCACCCCGCTGCTGGTCATCGGCGGCGGCTCCAACCTGGTCATCGGCGACAAGGGCTTCGACGGCACCGCGCTCGTCGTCGCCACCAAGGGCGTCACCCTCGACGGCACCGACCTCGAACTGGCCGCCGGCGAGGTGTGGACCGACGCGGTCGCCGCCGTCGTCGAGGCCGGACTCGCCGGCATCGAGTGCCTGGCCGGCATCCCCGGCTCCGCCGGCGCCACCCCCATCCAGAACGTCGGCGCCTACGGCCAGGAGGTCGCCTCGACGATCACCGAGGTCGTCGCCTACGACCGGCGCTCCGGCGAGACCGTCACCCTCTCCAACGAGGAGTGCGCCTTCTCCTACCGGCACAGCCGCTTCAAGGCCGCCCCCGAGCGGTACGTCGTCCTGCGCGTCCGCTTCCGGCTGGAGGACGCCGGCGGCATGTCCGGCCCGGTCAGGTACGCCGAGACCGCCCGCGTGCTCGGCGTCGCGCCCGGCGAGCGGGTGCCGCTGGCCACCGCCCGGGACACGGTGCTGAAGCTCCGGGCCGGCAAGGGCATGGTGCTGGACCCGGAGGACCACGACACCTGGTCGGCCGGCTCCTTCTTCACCAACCCGATCCTCGACGACGAGACGTTCGCCGCATTCCGTACGCGTGTGCGGGAGCGGTTGGGGGACGGCGTGGAGCCGCCCGCCTACCCCGCGGGGGACGGGCTCACCAAGACCTCCGCCGCCTGGCTGATCGACAAGGCCGGCTTCACCAAGGGGTACGGCAGCGGGCCCGCCCGCATCTCCACCAAGCACACCCTCGCCCTCACCAACCGCGGCGACGCCACCACGGAGGACCTGCTGGCGCTGGCCCGCGAGGTCGTGGCGGGCGTCCGGGACGCCTTCGGGATCACCCTGGTGAACGAGCCGGTCATGGTCGGCGTCGGCCTGTAGCCGCGAACTCCGTTGCCGAGGGGCTCACCCCGCCGTGATCATGGGCGGGTGAGGCTCCCCGCATGCAGCTGAGACTGCTCCAGCACCGCCCCCGCACGGGTCCGCACGAACACCGTGTCGTCCAGCCGCTCCGGCCGCTGCGCCACACGTCACTGTTCGCCCCCGAGCCCATCGGCCTGCTCCTCGGCGACCACGACGGACTGAACCGCCTCGCCGGTCTGTTCTCCTTCGCCGCGTACTCCCGTCACACCGTCGTCCACGTGCCGCTGCGCGACGCGGTCCCGCCCGACGAGGGCCGGGGGGAGCGGGTGGACCTCGTCCTGGCCCACCACTCCTACGGACTGCGCCCGAGCGTGTGGCCGCGCCTGCGCCGCACGCCGGGACCAGGCACGCCCCTGACCGTGCGGACCGACGAGGCGCGCACCGGCCGTGACGGGGCCGCCTGGCGCGAGCACGCCGCGCGCCCCGGCTGCCGTGACGAGCTGCGGCACGCCCTGCACGCCCGCACCCTCTTCCTCTTCGGCAGCCGGGACGTCTTCGCGGAGGCGGCCATGTCCTGTGCCTTCGCGGCCGGCTGGGGACCGCGGCAGAAAGGCGTCGCACAGGGGCGGCTCGCGCTGGTGTCGAGCCTTCCGGGCCTCGCCCAGCGGCCGGGCGGGGGACATCCGTACGAGGTCCTGATCTGCTACAAGCCGTATCCGCCCTACACCCACTTCACCCCACCGGGGCGGTCAGCCAGGCGTCGACGTCCGACAGCAGCTTCTCCTTGACGTCCTCCGGCGCCGCCGAGCCCCGGACGGACTGCCGGGCCAGCTCGGCGAGCTCCGCGTCGGTGAAGTCGTGGTGCCGCCGCGCGATCTCGTACTGCGCCGCCAGCCGGGAGCCGAACAGCAGCGGGTCGTCCGCTCCCAGCGCCATCGGCACGCCCGCCTCGAACAGCGTGCGCAGCGGCACGTCCTCCAGCTTGTCGTAGACGCCGAGGGCGACGTTCGACGCCGGGCACACCTCGCAGGTGACGCCCCGGTCCGCGAGCCGCTTCATCAGCCGCGGGTCGTCCGCCGCCCGCACCCCGTGGCCGATCCGGTGCGCCTCCAGGTCGTCCAGGCAGTCCCGCACCGACGCGGGGCCCGCCAGCTCGCCGCCGTGCGGCGCCGACAGCAGCCCGCCGTCGCGTGCGATGGCGAACGCCCGGTCGAAGTCGCGGGCCATGCCGCGCCGTTCGTCGTTGGAGAGGCCGAAGCCGACGATCCCCCGGTCGGCGTAGCGCACGGCGAGTCGGGCCAGCGTGCGGGCGTCCAGGGGATGCTTCATCCGGTTGGCGGCCACCAGCACCCGCATCCCGAGCCCGGTGTCGCGGGACGCCGAGTCCACGGCGTCGAGGATGATCTCCAGCGCCGGGATCAGCCCGCCCAGCCGGGGCGCGTACGACGTCGGGTCGACCTGGATCTCCAGCCAGCCGGAGCCGTCCCGGATGTCCTCCTCGGCCGCCTCACGCACCAGACGCTGGATGTCCTCGGCCGATCTGATGCACGAGCGTGCCGCGTCGTACAGGCGCTGGAAGCGGAACCAGCCGCGTTCGTCCGTGGCGCGCAGCCGGGGCGGTTCGCCGCCGGTCAGGGCGTCGGTCAGCGCCTCGGGGAGTCGCACCCCGTACTTGTCGGCCAGTTCCAGCAGGGTGCTGGGCCGCATCGACCCGGTGAAGTGCAGATGCAGATGGGCCTTCGGCAGCTCAGAGACATCACGTACACGCTCCATCCGCCGATCCTGCCGCACGTCACGGCACTCCCGGTAGCGCTTTCCCCGGACGTGGTCTTGCTCGCACAGACGAACGGGGGCGCCCAGGACAGTCCTGGGCGCCCCCGGAGCGGAGCGGAAGGGACGTCAGTCCCGCGCCTCCGCCAGCAGCTTCTGGATGCGGCTCACGCCCTCGACGAGGTCCTCGTCGCCCAGCGCGTAGGACAGCCGCAGATAGCCCGGTGTGCCGAACGCCTCACCGGGGACCACCGCGACCTCGGCCTCCTCCAGGATCAGCGCGGCCAGCTCGACCGTGTTCTGCGGGCGCCTGCCGCGGATCTCCTTGCCGACCAGCGCCTTGACCGACGGGTAGGCGTAGAACGCGCCCTCGGGCTCGGGGCAGACCACGCCGTCGATCTCGTTGAGCATCCGCACGATGGTCTTGCGCCGGCGGTCGAACGCCTCACGCATCGCCGCGACCGCGTCCAGGTCTCCGGAGACGGCGGCGAGGGCGGCGGCCTGCGCGACGTTCGACACGTTCGACGTGGCGTGCGACTGGAGGTTGGTCGCGGCCTTCACGACGTCCTTCGGGCCGATGACCCACCCGACCCGCCAGCCGGTCATGGCGTACGTCTTGGCGACGCCGTTGACCACGATGCACTTGTCGGCCAGCTCCGGCACGACCACCGGCAGGGAGTGGAACTCGGCGTCCCCGTAGACCAGGTGCTCGTAGATCTCGTCCGTGAGGACCCACAGGCCCCTCTCGGCGGCCCAGCGGCCGACCTCCTCGATCTGCTCGCGGCTGTAGACGGCGCCGGTCGGGTTGGAGGGCGAGACGAACAGCAGAACCTTGGTGTTCTCCGTGCGGGCCGCCTCCAGCTGCTCCACGCTCACCCGGTAGCCGGTGGTCTCGTCGGCGACGACCTCGACCGGGACACCGCCCGCCAGCCGGATCGACTCGGGGTACGTCGTCCAGTACGGCGCCGGGACGATGACCTCGTCGCCCGGGTCGAGGATCGCGGCGAAGGCCTCGTAGATGGCCTGCTTGCCGCCGTTGGTGACCAGGATCTGGGCCGGGTCGACCTCGTAGCCGGAGTCGCGCAGCGTCTTGGCGGCGATCGCCTGCTTCAGCTCCGGCAGGCCGCCGGCCGGGGTGTACCGGTGGTACTTCGGGTTCTTGCAGGCCTCGATCGCGGCCTCGACGATGTAGTCCGGCGTCGGGAAGTCGGGCTCACCGGCGCCGAAGCCGATCACCGGTCGCCCGGCGGCCTTGAGGGCCTTGGCCTTGGCGTCCACGGCGAGGGTGGCGGACTCGGAGATCGCGCCGACTCGGGCGGAGACCCGGCGCTCGGTGGGAGGGGTTGCAGCGCTCATGAGGCCCATCGTTCCAGACACGAAACACACTCGGCACAGCGGTTTCACGGACTGAACAACACCGGGCAAAGGGTGGAACACCAGTCCGCATCGCGCGTCCGCGGGCCGCGTGGCCAGGACGATCACCGGCCTTCCCGTGGCCGGTGCGCCCCCTCCCAGGCGCTTTCTGTTCGACGCCCGGCCCAGGAACACGTACACTCTCACCTCGTTGGCCTTCAGCGGTCCGCGCTCAGCCGGTGCACACCAAGCATCCGGCCGGATGCGGTACGTTGGGGGACGCACAAAGGGTCGTAGCTCAATTGGTAGAGCACTGGTCTCCAAAACCAGCGGTTGGGGGTTCAAGTCCCTCCGGCCCTGCTACACACACCTTCGCCAGGATGTGTGCGCATGTACGTACAGCAATGCACCGCCGTGCGGCTCAGACCGGGCGCGGCACGGCCACGACCCGGAATCAGGTGAGGACGAGTGACGGACGCCGTGGGCTCCATCGACATGCCTGATGCCCAGGAGCAGAAGCCCCGCAAGGGCGGCAAGCGTGCCAAGAAGGGCCCCCTGAAGCGTCTGGCGCTCTTCTACCGCCAGATCATCGCGGAACTCCGCAAGGTCGTCTGGCCCACTCGCAACCAGCTGACGTCGTACACGGCCGCGGTCATCGTCTTCGTGGTCCTGATGATCGGCCTGGTGACACTGATCGACTATGGCCTCAGCAACGCCGCCAAGTACGTCTTCGGCTGATCCCCGAGCGAAGAGCGCCGAGGTACCCGGCGCTCCTTTCGCATGTTCCACCCCTATGTATCCAGGAAGAAGCAGCCACCGTGTCTGACCCGAACGTGAACGACGCCGTCGAGCCTTACGGCGAAGGGGCCGAGTCCGCCGAGGACGCGCTCGCCGCCGTCGAGGGCGCGGACGTCGAGGACACCGAGGCCTCCGCCGAGGCCGAGGCTGCCGACACCACCGACGCCGAGGCCGCGGACGAGGAGTCCGCCGAGGCCGCGGAGGAAGAGGCCGAGGCCGAGCCGGAGGACGACCGCGACCCGGTCGAGAAGCTCCGCGAGGAACTGCGGTCCCTGCCCGGCGAGTGGTACGTCATCCACACCTACGCGGGCTACGAGAACCGCGTGAAGACCAACCTCGAGCAGCGCGCCGTCTCGCTCAACGTCGAGGACTACATCTTCCAGGCCGAGGTGCCGCAGGAAGAGGTCGTCCAGATCAAGAACGGCGACCGCAAGACGATCAAGCAGAACAAGCTCCCGGGCTACGTCCTGGTCCGTATGGACCTGACGAACGAGTCCTGGGGCGTCGTCCGCAACACCCCGGGTGTCACCGGCTTCGTGGGCAACGCCTACGACCCGTACCCGCTGACGCTGGACGAGATCGTCAAGATGCTCGCCCCGGAGGCCGAGGAGAAGGCCGCCCGCGAGGCCGCCGAGGCCGAGGGCAAGCCGGCTCCGCAGCGCAAGGTCGAGGTCCAGGTGCTGGACTTCGAGGTCGGCGACTCGGTCACCGTCACCGACGGCCCGTTCGCCACGCTGCAGGCGACCATCAACGAGATCAACCCGGACTCCAAGAAGGTCAAGGGCCTGGTGGAGATCTTCGGCCGCGAGACGCCGGTCGAGCTCTCCTTCGACCAGATCCAGAAGAACTAGCCTTCTGGACCGGCTGATTCACAGCTTCCGCGCAGGTCAGGCGAACGCTCGCGCGTTTGTCTGACCTGCTCGGTTTTTGGCCGCGCATCCATACCCGTTATCGTTGTGCGGTATGCCTGCGTTCCGGAGCTTTCCGGGACCCGGGCAGGACCCGAATTCGAAAGGACCCGGAGAGCCATGCCTCCCAAGAAGAAGAAGGTCACGGGGCTCATCAAGCTCCAGATCCAGGCCGGTGCCGCGAACCCGGCCCCGCCGGTCGGCCCCGCGCTGGGTCAGCACGGCGTGAACATCATGGAGTTCTGCAAGGCCTACAACGCCGCGACCGAGTCGCAGCGCGGCTGGGTCATCCCGGTGGAGATCACGGTCTACGAGGACCGTTCCTTCACCTTCATCACGAAGACCCCGCCGGCCGCGAAGATGATCCTCAAGGCCGCGGGCGTGGAGAAGGGCTCCGGCGAGCCGCACAAGACCAAGGTCGCGAAGATCACCCGCGAGCAGGTCCGTGAGATCGCCACCACCAAGATGCCCGACCTCAACGCCAACGACCTGGACGCCGCCGAGAAGATCATCGCCGGCACCGCCCGTTCCATGGGCGTCACGGTCGAGGGCTGACCTCCACCCCCCCGTAAGCCAACGCAGTAGTGGCAGGGCCTGCTCGGCCCGGACCACGACTCCTCGAACGCACAGGAGCTTTCAGTGAGCAAGCGCAGCAAGTCTCTCCGCGCTGCGGACGCCAAGATCGACCGGGAGAAGCTGTACGCCCCGCTCGAGGCCGTCCGTCTCGCCAAGGAGACGTCCACGACCAAGTTCGACGGCACCGTCGAGGTCGCCTTCCGTCTGGGTGTCGACCCGCGCAAGGCCGACCAGATGGTCCGTGGCACCGTGAACCTCCCGCACGGCACCGGTAAGACCGCCCGGGTCCTGGTCTTCGCGACCGGTGACCGTGCCGAGGCCGCGCGTGCCGCGGGCGCCGACATCGTCGGCGCCGACGAGCTGATCGACGAGGTGTCGAAGGGCCGTCTGGACTTCGACGCCGTCGTCGCCACCCCGGACCTCATGGGCAAGGTCGGCCGCCTCGGCCGCGTGCTCGGTCCCCGTGGTCTGATGCCGAACCCCAAGACCGGCACCGTGACCCCGGACGTCGCCAAGGCTGTCAACGACATCAAGGGCGGCAAGATCGAGTTCCGTGTCGACAAGCACGCGAACCTGCACTTCATCATCGGCAAGACGTCCTTCGACGACACCAAGCTGGTGGAGAACTACGGCGCGGCCCTGGAGGAGATCCTCCGTCTGAAGCCGTCCGCCGCCAAGGGCCGCTACATCAAGAAGGCCGCCCTCAGCACCACGATGGGCCCGGGCATCCCGCTCGACCCGAACCGCACCCGCAACCTCCTCGTCGAGGAGGACCCGGCCGCCGTCTGAGCCGGGTGAGCCGGCCGACGGCCGGACTCGCGCACGCGTGAAGAACCCGTCCTCGCGCCCAACTCGGGCGCGGGGACGGGTTTTTTCGTACGCCTGTGTCGGCGCGGTGGGTTACGGTTCACAGCAATCACACACGCAGCACAGAGAAACAATCAGGGGTGGGAAGTCATGGCCATGGCCGCATGGAAGCGCGCGGGTGTCAGTCTGACGGCCGCTGCGGTCGTCGTGGGCCTCGCGGGATGCCAGGACGGGGACGGGGGCGGCAAGAAGTCGGCGGACACGTCCGGCTCCGCGGCGCAGACGCAGAACGAGGCGGCCGAGGTCCTCCAGGCCGCCTTCGAGAAGACCTCGGAGGCCAAGTCCTCGAAGGTCCGGATGACGATGACCATGCCGGCCGGGCTCGAGGGCGGCGGCACCATGGAGATGTCCGGGGTCCAGGGGTGGGACCCGGCGGTCCTGGACGTCACCATGAAGGGGTCCGCCCTCACGGCGGGCGCCCCGGACGGCCCCCAGCAGACCCGCATGATCATGGTGGACGGCGTCATGTACATGGACATGGGCGCCGAGCAGGCCGCGCAGATGGACGGCAAGCGCTGGATGAAGATGGACTTCAAGGCCGTCGCCGACGCGTCCGGCGACCCGGAGGTCCAGAAGCAGATGGCCGGCGGCCTGGAGAACATGAACCAGGACCCGGCGCAGCAGCTCGCCCTGCTGCTGGGCTCGCCGAACCTGAAGCACGTGGGTCCGGAGAAGGTCGACGGCGTCCAGACCGAGCACTACAAGGGCACGCTCACCATCGAGGAGATGGTCGACGCCAACAAGGCGCTCGAGGGCATGTTCTCCGAGGCGGAGCGCGAGCAGCTCGTCGCCAACATGAAGAAGACGGGCCTGAAGGGCTACGACACCGAGGTCTGGGTCGACGAGGACGACTACCCGGCCAAGATGGTCGTCGGCATGACCACGGCCCAGGGCACGATGAAGATGACCGCCCACTACTCGGACTACGGCGCCAAGGCCGAGGTCCAGGCCCCGCCGGCCGGTGAGACCTTCGACTTCATGGAGCTGATGAAGGAGCTGGAGTCGCTGGGCGCCGGCTCCGCGGCCTAGCCCCCCGGCGGGGGCTCCCGGCGCCTCACGCCGTGCGCCGGGAGCCCCCGATCGGCCGATTTGCCTGACGCCGATACGGTCACGTACTCTTCCGAGGAAGCCAAAGACCGCTGGTCGTTGCCGTGCGCTCGTAAGAGGGTGCGGTGGCCGAAGGATCCGCTGAACTGCGGACGACCCGCGCAGGTGACAGTGGAAGAGTTCCCGGAAGGCCGCCGCCGCGAGGCGCGGAGACCCGGTCGAGCTTCGCCCCGTGCGCCTGCGCCCGGGGCGTTTCGTTTTCCCCAGTCCTCCTTCGGGTCCGCGCGGTCCGAATCACCCGGAAGGAGGCCGAGGCTCTATGGCGAGGCCCGACAAGGCTGCCGCGGTTGCCGAGCTGACGGACAAGTTCCGCAGCTCCAACGCCGCCGTGCTGACCGAGTACCGCGGTCTCACCGTGGCGCAGCTCAAGACGCTGCGTCGTTCGCTCGGTGAGAACGCCCAGTACGCCGTGGTGAAGAACACGCTGACCAAGATTGCGGCCAACGAGGCCGGGATCACGCTCGACGACCAGCTCTTCGCTGGCCCGACGGCGGTCGCCTTCGTCACCGGTGACCCGGTGGAGTCGGCGAAGGGTCTTCGTGACTTCGCCAAGGACAACCCGAATCTCGTCATCAAGGGCGGTGTCCTTGACGGCAAGGCGCTGTCCGCCGACGAGATCAAGAAGCTCGCGGACCTCGAGTCCCGCGAGGTGCTGCTCTCCAAGCTGGCCGGTGCCTTCAAGGCGAAGCAGTCCCAGGCTGCCTCCGTCTTCCAGGCGCTGCCGTCGAAGCTCGTCCGCACCGTGGACGCGCTCCGTGCCAAGCAGGACGAGCAGGGCGGTGCCGAGTAATTCGGCTCGCTTTCCGGCCCTCGCCGCATGAGGTGAGGGTCGATGCGGGCCCGAGTAACGCCCGCCTCACCCAGTACACCCGGCACCTGCCGATTTAGTGGAAGGACCGCCATCATGGCGAAGCTCACCCAGGACGAGCTGCTGGCCCAGTTCGAGGAGATGACCCTCATCGAGCTCTCCGAGTTCGTGAAGGCCTTCGAGGAGAAGTTCGACGTCACCGCCGCCGCGGCCGCCCCGGTCGTCGTCGCCGGTGGTGCCGCCGGTGGCGCCGCCGCCGAGGCCGTCGAGGAGAAGGACGAGTTCGACGTCGTCCTCACCGGCGCCGGCGACAAGAAGATCCAGGTCATCAAGGTCGTGCGCGAGCTGACCTCCCTGGGTCTGAAGGAGGCCAAGGACCTCGTCGACGGCACCCCGAAGCCGGTCCTCGAGAAGGTCAACAAGGAAGCCGCCGACAAGGCCAAGGAGGCCCTCGAGGGCGCCGGCGCCTCCGTCGAGGTCAAGTAAGACCTTCCGGGTCCGCAAGGGTCCGTCACGCGCCTTGAGAGGCGTGTAACGCTCAAGTGCCGAGGAGCGATCATCCATCCGGGTGGTCGCTCTTCGGCGTATCGGGGGGTCGGCGGTGACTGCCTTGCACCCGGGACGGCGGGGGGTATGGTGATCTTCGTTGTGCCTCCGAGGGGCCGCGGAGATGAGCCGGACGGCGGCGGTTCGGGCAAGGGGGGCCCTTGACGAACCGCACGCAGCGCGCAATTCTCAGGACGCGTCGTCACAAGGATCCGAATCCGAGGCATGGATCGACGGCAAAGAGGGCAGTATCACCGTGCGTTGAGGGCAGCGCCTTGCCGCAGGAGTTGATGACAACGAGGGCCTCCAACCGGTCTCGTACACCGCACTGGACATCAGTGTGCCAAGTGGCTACACTGACCCTTTGCGCTGCCTGTTAGCTGTCCCCTGCCCGTCACCAGGGGCATGCCCTCACTCGAGCATGGACGACCGGATCATTTCCGACCTGGAATGTCCGTCTCTGCGCCCAGTGGGGGGCCGGTACGCGCGTAGTGAGTCCGAGCCCTCGGAAGGACCCCCTCTTGGCCGCCTCGCGCAACGCCTCGACCGCGAATACGAACAACGGCGCCAGCACCGCCCCGCTGCGCATCTCCTTTGCAAAGATCAAGGAGCCCCTCGAGGTTCCGAACCTTCTCGCGCTGCAGACCGAGAGCTTTGACTGGCTGCTCGGGAACGACGCGTGGAAGGCTCGCGTCGAGGAGGCTCTCGAGAACGGGCACGACGTCCCCACCAAGTCCGGTCTGGAGGAGATCTTCGAAGAGATCTCCCCGATCGAGGACTTCTCCGGGTCGATGTCGCTGACCTTCCGCGACCACCGCTTCGAGCCGCCGAAGAACTCCATCGACGAGTGCAAGGAGCGCGACTTCACGTACGCCGCCCCGCTCTTCGTCACGGCCGAGTTCACCAACAACGAGACCGGCGAGATCAAGTCCCAGACCGTCTTCATGGGCGACTTCCCGCTCATGACGAACAAGGGCACCTTCGTCATCAACGGCACCGAGCGTGTCGTGGTGTCCCAGCTGGTGCGCTCGCCCGGCGTCTACTTCGACTCCTCCATCGACAAGACGTCCGACAAGGACATCTTCTCCGCCAAGATCATCCCGTCCCGGGGTGCCTGGCTGGAGATGGAGATCGACAAGCGCGACATGGTCGGTGTGCGCATCGACCGCAAGCGCAAGCAGTCCGTCACCGTCCTCCTGAAGGCGCTCGGCTGGACCACCGAGCAGATCCTCGAGGAGTTCGGCGAGTACGAGTCCATGCGCGCCACCCTGGAGAAGGACCACACCCAGGGCCAGGACGACGCGCTGCTCGACATCTACCGCAAGCTGCGTCCGGGCGAGCCCCCCACGCGTGAGGCCGCGCAGACGCTGCTCGAGAACCTCTACTTCAACCCCAAGCGCTACGACCTCGCCAAGGTCGGCCGCTACAAGGTGAACAAGAAGCTCGGCGGCGACCAGCCGCTCGACGCCGGCGTGCTCACCACCGACGACATCATCGCCACGATCAAGTACCTGGTGAAGCTGCACGCCGGTGAGACCGAGACGGTCGGCGAGTCGGGCCGGACGATCATCGTCGAGACCGACGACATCGACCACTTCGGCAACCGCCGCATCCGCAACGTCGGCGAGCTGATCCAGAACCAGGTCCGTACGGGTCTCGCCCGTATGGAGCGCGTCGTGCGTGAGCGCATGACCACCCAGGACGTCGAGGCGATCACGCCGCAGACCCTGATCAACATCCGGCCGGTCGTCGCCTCCATCAAGGAGTTCTTCGGCACCAGCCAGCTGTCCCAGTTCATGGACCAGAACAACCCGCTGTCGGGGCTGACGCACAAGCGTCGTCTGAACGCCCTCGGCCCGGGTGGTCTCTCCCGTGAGCGGGCCGGCTTCGAGGTCCGTGACGTGCACCCCTCGCACTACGGCCGCATGTGCCCGATCGAGACGCCCGAAGGCCCGAACATCGGTCTGATCGGTTCGCTCGCCTCCTACGGGCGGATCAACCCGTTCGGCTTCATCGAGACGCCGTACCGCAAGGTCGTCGACGGCCAGGTCACCGACGAGGTGGACTACCTGACCGCCGACGAGGAGGACCGCTTCGTCATCGCGCAGGCCAACGCGCCGCTCAACGACGACATGCGCTTCGCCGAGAGCCGCATCCTGGTCCGCCGCCGCGGCGGCGAGGTCGACTACGTCCCCGCCGACGAGGTCGACTACATGGACGTCTCGCCGCGCCAGATGGTGTCGGTCGCGACCGCCATGATCCCGTTCCTCGAGCACGACGACGCCAACCGTGCCCTCATGGGCGCGAACATGATGCGCCAGGCCGTGCCGCTCATCAAGTCCGAGGCCCCGCTCGTCGGCACCGGCATGGAGTACCGCTCCGCCGTCGACGCCGGCGACGTGGTCAAGGCGGAGAAGGCGGGTGTGGTCCAGGAGGTCTCCGCGGACTACATCACCACGGCCAACGACGACGGCACGTACATCACGTACCGCCTGGCCAAGTTCTCCCGCTCCAACCAGGGCACCTCGGTCAACCAGAAGGTCATCGTCTCCGAGGGCGACCGCGTCATCGAGGGCCAGGTCCTCGCCGACGGTCCGGCCACCCAGAACGGCGAGATGGCGCTCGGCAAGAACCTGCTGGTCGCGTTCATGCCGTGGGAGGGTCACAACTACGAGGACGCGATCATCCTGTCGCAGCGCCTCGTGCAGGACGACGTCCTCTCCTCGATCCACATCGAGGAGCACGAGGTCGACGCCCGTGACACCAAGCTCGGCCCCGAGGAGATCACCCGGGACATCCCGAACGTCTCCGAGGAGGTGCTCGCCGACCTCGACGAGCGCGGCATCATCCGCATCGGCGCCGAGGTCATCGCCGGTGACATCCTCGTCGGCAAGGTGACCCCGAAGGGTGAGACCGAGCTGACCCCCGAGGAGCGCCTGCTCCGCGCGATCTTCGGTGAGAAGGCCCGTGAGGTCCGTGACACCTCGCTGAAGGTGCCGCACGGCGAGACCGGCAAGGTCATCGGCGTCCGCGTCTTCGACCGCGAGGAGGGCGACGAGCTTCCCCCCGGTGTCAACCAGCTGGTGCGCGTCTACGTCGCGCAGAAGCGCAAGATCACCGACGGTGACAAGCTCGCCGGCCGTCACGGCAACAAGGGCGTCATCTCCAAGATCCTGCCCATCGAGGACATGCCGTTCCTCGAGGACGGGACCCCGGTCGACATCATCCTCAACCCGCTCGGTGTGCCGTCCCGAATGAACCCGGGACAGGTTCTGGAGATCCACCTCGGCTGGCTCGCCAGCCAGGGCTGGGACGTCTCCGGTCTCGCCGACGAGTGGGCGCAGCGCCTGCAGGCGATCGGCGCGGACCGTGTGGAGCCCCGTACCAACGTGGCCACCCCGGTCTTCGACGGCGCCCGCGAGGACGAGCTCGCCGGTCTGCTGGAGCACACCATCCCGAACCGCGACGGTGACCGCATGGTCCTGCCGTCCGGCAAGGCGCGGCTGTTCGACGGCCGCTCGGGTGAGCCGTTCCCGGACCCGATCTCGGTCGGCTACATGTACATCCTGAAGCTGCACCACCTGGTCGACGACAAGCTGCACGCCCGCTCGACCGGTCCGTACTCCATGATCACCCAGCAGCCGCTGGGCGGTAAGGCTCAGTTCGGTGGCCAGCGGTTCGGCGAGATGGAGGTGTGGGCACTCGAGGCGTACGGCGCCGCCTACGCGCTCCAGGAGCTGCTGACCATCAAGTCCGACGACGTCACCGGCCGCGTGAAGGTCTACGAGGCCATCGTCAAGGGCGAGAACATCCCCGAGCCCGGCATCCCCGAGTCCTTCAAGGTGCTCATCAAGGAGATGCAGTCCCTGTGCCTGAACGTGGAGGTGCTGTCCAGCGACGGTATGTCCATCGAGATGCGCGACACCGACGAGGACGTCTTCCGCGCTGCGGAGGAGCTCGGCATCGACCTGTCCCGGCGCGAGCCGAGCAGCGTCGAAGAGGTCTGACGGGAGTGGGGCGGCCCGGTGAACCCCGGGCCGCCCGCCCCAGGACCCCCGTATCAGACCCCAAGACTTACGACCCTGAGAGGGATTGACGCATAGTGCTCGACGTCAACTTCTTCGACGAGCTCCGGATCGGCCTGGCCACCGCTGACGACATCCGTCAGTGGAGCCACGGCGAGGTCAAGAAGCCCGAGACGATCAACTACCGCACGCTCAAGCCGGAAAAGGACGGGCTCTTCTGCGAGAAGATCTTCGGTCCGACCCGGGACTGGGAGTGCTACTGCGGCAAGTACAAGCGTGTCCGCTTCAAGGGCATCATCTGCGAGCGCTGCGGCGTCGAGGTCACTCGCGCCAAGGTGCGCCGTGAGCGGATGGGCCACATCGAGCTCGCCGCGCCCGTCACGCACATCTGGTACTTCAAGGGTGTCCCGAGCCGGCTGGGCTACCTGCTCGACCTGGCGCCGAAGGACCTCGAGAAGGTCATCTACTTCGCCGCGTACATGATCACGTACGTGGACGAGGAGCGCCGTACCCGCGACCTGCCGTCGCTGGAGGCCCACGTCTCCGTCGAGCGTCAGCAGATCGAGAACCGCCGCGACGCCGACCTGGAGGCCCGCGCCAAGAAGCTCGAGACCGACCTGGCCGAGCTCGAGGCCGAGGGCGCCAAGGCCGACGTGCGCCGCAAGGTGCGCGAGGGCGCCGAGCGTGAGATGAAGCAGCTGCGCGACCGTGCGCAGCGCGAGATCGACCGCCTCGACGAGGTGTGGAACCGGTTCAAGAACCTCAAGGTCCAGGACCTCGAGGGCGACGAGCTGCTCTACCGCGAGCTGCGTGACCGCTTCGGCACGTACTTCGACGGCTCGATGGGTGCCGCGGCGCTGCAGAAGCGCCTGGAGTCCTTCGACCTCGAGGAGGAGGCCGAGAAGCTCCGCGAGATCATCCGCACCGGCAAGGGCCAGAAGAAGACCCGCGCCCTGAAGCGGCTGAAGGTCGTCTCCGCGTTCCTGCAGACCTCCAACAGCCCCAAGGGCATGGTCCTGGACTGCGTCCCGGTCATCCCGCCGGACCTGCGTCCGATGGTGCAGCTGGACGGTGGCCGCTTCGCGACCTCCGACCTGAACGACCTGTACCGCCGTGTCATCAACCGCAACAACCGCCTGAAGCGGCTTCTCGACCTCGGCGCGCCCGAGATCATCGTGAACAACGAGAAGCGCATGCTCCAGGAGGCCGTCGACGCGCTCTTCGACAACGGCCGTCGTGGCCGCCCGGTCACGGGCCCCGGCAACCGTCCCCTGAAGTCGCTGTCCGACATGCTCAAGGGCAAGCAGGGCCGCTTCCGTCAGAACCTGCTCGGCAAGCGTGTGGACTACTCCGCGCGTTCCGTGATCGTCGTCGGTCCGCAGCTCAAGCTGCACCAGTGCGGTCTGCCGAAGGCGATGGCGCTGGAGCTCTTCAAGCCGTTCGTGATGAAGCGCCTGGTCGACCTGAACCACGCGCAGAACATCAAGTCGGCGAAGCGCATGGTCGAGCGCGGCCGCACGGTCGTGTACGACGTGCTGGAAGAGGTCATCGCGGAGCACCCGGTTCTGCTGAACCGCGCGCCCACGCTGCACCGCCTCGGCATCCAGGCCTTCGAGCCGCAGCTGGTCGAGGGCAAGGCCATCCAGATCCACCCGCTCGTCTGCACCGCGTTCAACGCGGACTTCGACGGTGACCAGATGGCCGTCCACCTGCCGCTCTCCGCGGAGGCGCAGGCCGAGGCCCGCATCCTGATGCTGTCCTCGAACAACATCCTCAAGCCGGCCGACGGCCGCCCGGTGACGATGCCGACCCAGGACATGGTCCTCGGTCTGTTCTTCCTCACCACCGACGGCGAGATGCGCGACCTCAAGGGCGAGGGCCGTTCCTTCGCCTCGGTCGCGGAGGCGATCATGGCCTTCGACGCGGGCGAGCTGTCGCTCCAGTCGAAGATCGACATCCGCTTCCCGGTCGGCACCATCCCGCCGCGCGGGTGGACCCCGCCGGCCGACGAGGACGGCGAGGCCGAGGGCGCCGCCGAGTGGCAGCAGGGGGACCCGTTCCGCCTGACCACCACCCTGGGCCGGGCGCTCTTCAACGAGCTGCTGCCCGAGGACTACCCGTTCGTCGACTACGAGGTCGGCAAGAAGCAGCTCTCCGAGATCGTCAACGACCTCGCCGAGCGCTACCCCAAGGTCATCGTGGCGGCGACGCTCGACAACCTGAAGGCGGCCGGCTTCTACTGGGCGACCCGTTCCGGCGTCACCGTGGCCATCTCCGACGTCGTCGTTCCCGAGGCGAAGAAGGAGATCGTCAAGGGCTACGAGGCGCAGGACGAGAAGGTCCAGAAGCAGTACGAGCGCGGTCTGATCACCAAGGACGAGCGCACGCAGGAGCTCATCGCGATCTGGACCAAGGCGACCAACGAGGTCGCCGAGGCGATGAACGACAACTTCCCGAAGACCAACCCGATCTTCATGATGGTGAACTCGGGTGCACGAGGCAACATGATGCAGATGCGTCAGATCGCCGGTATGCGTGGTCTGGTGTCGAACGCGAAGAACGAGACGATCCCGCGTCCGATCAAGGCGTCGTTCCGTGAGGGCCTGTCCGTGCTGGAGTACTTCATCTCCACGCACGGTGCCCGTAAGGGTCTGGCGGACACCGCTCTGCGTACCGCCGACTCGGGTTACCTCACCCGTCGTCTGGTCGACGTCTCCCAGGACGTCATCATCCGCGAGGAGGACTGCGGCACCGACCGCGGTCTGCGCCTCAAGATCGCGAACCGCGACGCGGACGGTGTGCTGCGCAAGGCGGACGACGTCGAGACGTCCGTGTACGCGCGCTGCCTCGCCGAGGACATCGTGGTCGACGGCCAGGTGCTGGCCCCGGCCGGCACCGACCTGGGCGACGTCCTCATCGAGGAGCTCGTCTCCCGCGGCGTCGAGGAGGTCAAGACCCGCTCGGTCCTGACCTGCGAGTCCGCCGTCGGCACCTGCGCGATGTGCTACGGCCGTTCGCTGGCCACCGGCAAGCTGGTCGACATCGGTGAGGCGGTCGGCATCATCGCCGCCCAGTCCATCGGTGAGCCCGGCACCCAGCTGACGATGCGTACCTTCCACACCGGTGGTGTGGCCGGTGACGACATCACCCAGGGTCTGCCGCGTGTCGTCGAGCTCTTCGAGGCCCGTACCCCGAAGGGTGTCGCCCCGATCTCCGAGGCCTCCGGCCGCGTGCGGATCGAGGAGACGGAGAAGACGAAGAAGATCGTCGTCACCCCGGACGACGGCAGCGACGAGACGGCGTACCCGATCTCCAAGCGCGCCAAGGTCCTGGTCTCCGAGGGCGACCACGTCGAGGTGGGCCAGCAGCTCACCGTGGGTGCCACCAACCCGCACGACGTGCTGCGCATCCTGGGTCAGCGTGCCGTCCAGGTCCACCTGGTCGGCGAGGTCCAGAAGGTCTACAACTCGCAGGGCGTGTCGATCCACGACAAGCACATCGAGATCATCATCCGGCAGATGCTGCGCCGCGTGACGATCATCGAGTCCGGCGACGCCGAGCTGCTGCCCGGCGAGCTGGTCGAGCGGTCGAAGTTCGAGACCGAGAACCGTCGTGTGGTCCAGGAGGGCGGTCACCCGGCCTCCGGCCGGCCGCAGCTCATGGGTATCACCAAGGCCTCGCTGGCCACGGAGTCCTGGCTGTCGGCGGCGTCCTTCCAGGAGACGACGCGAGTCCTCACGGACGCGGCGATCAACGCCAAGTCCGACTCGCTCATCGGCCTCAAGGAGAACGTCATCATCGGTAAGCTCATCCCGGCCGGTACGGGTCTGTCCCGCTACCGCAACATCCGGGTCGAGCCGACCGAGGAGGCCAAGGCCGCGATGTACTCGGCCGTCGGCTACGACGACATCGACTACTCGCCGTTCGGCACCGGCTCCGGCCAGGCCGTTCCGCTGGAGGACTACGACTACGGTCCGTACAACCAGTAAGCGGGTCGCCTGAACCGAAGGGCGGTCACTCCGTACGGGGTGGCCGCCCTTCGGCGTGGGTGCCCGCTGGTGCGTCTGTGGAACCGCACGCCCGTGCGCTGCGTTCCAGTGGGTGAAACGCTCATACTGGGACTGTCCGTCCCGGCCCTGGGGAGGCAGCCGTGTCGTATCCGACTCCGTGGCAGGGTCCTCCGCTGCCGGGATCCGGCGCCCCGTCGATGCTGGCCTCCCACGCGGACCGCGAGCGCGCGGTGGACGTGCTGCGCGCGGGGTACGGGGAGGGCCGCCTGGACCACCCGGAGTTCGAGAAGCGGGTGGCCCGCGCCTACGCGGCGCGCACGGTGGGGGAGCTGTCCCTCCTGGTGGCCGACCTGCCGCAGGGACCGGCGCCCCAGCCGATGACAGCCCACGGCCCGGTCCCGCCGGCGTTCCTGCCCCGGCCGCAGCCCCGTACCAACGGCAAGGCGCTGGCCTCGATGGTGTGCGGGGTGCTGTGCGTGGCCACGGGCGGCCTCACCGGACTTCCGGCCGTGATCCTCGGGCACATGGCCCAGTCGGAGATCCGCCGCACCGGCGAGGCGGGCGACGGCATGGCCCTGACGGGGCTGGTGCTGGGGTGGCTGTCGGTGGCGGGCTGGCTGGTCTTCCTGGGCGTCCTGGGCCTGCTGGCCGTGTTCGCGGCGTCCGTCTGACAGACTGAAGGGCGCGGAGGACCGCGCCCGCCGCGCCGGCGGACCGTACGCCGCACGACGGCCTCCGCGGGCCGTGGGGAAGGGCGTCGGGAGGGCGTCGGGCCACTCCGGAACAACCCCAGGAAGTCGGGCGTGTCGCGTCCCACTCCATTGGTTTTGACCGGAGTCCGTGAGCTAGGTACGCTCAGACCTTGTGCCTGGGGTGTGCCCTGGCCTTCGTGCGTGCCATCACACCGCACCGGGGGCTGTGAAACGGCCACCGCAATTCAGCGCTTCCTTCTGCCTTGCGGTGGGAGTCCGCCGGATTCGACACACCCGACCGCGTGGGTCGGAGATGTTCCAGGTTAGCTGTACCCATCGGCACACAGAAACCGGAGAAGTAGTGCCTACGATCCAGCAGCTGGTCCGAAAGGGCCGGCAGGACAAGGTCGAGAAGAACAAGACGCCCGCACTCGAGGGTTCCCCTCAGCGCCGTGGCGTCTGCACGCGTGTGTTCACGACCACCCCGAAGAAGCCGAACTCGGCCCTGCGTAAGGTCGCGCGTGTGCGTCTGACCAGCGGGATCGAGGTCACCGCCTACATTCCGGGTGAGGGACACAACCTGCAGGAGCACTCGATCGTGCTCGTGCGCGGCGGCCGTGTGAAGGACCTGCCGGGTGTTCGCTACAAGATCATCCGCGGTTCCCTTGACACCCAGGGTGTCAAGAACCGCAAGCAGGCTCGCAGCCGTTACGGCGCCAAGAAGGAGAAGTAAGAATGCCTCGTAAGGGCCCCGCCCCGAAGCGCCCGGTCATCATCGACCCGGTTTACGGCTCCCCCCTGGTGACCTCCCTGATCAACAAGGTGCTGCTGAACGGCAAGCGCTCCACCGCCGAGCGCATCGTCTACGGCGCCATGGAGGGCCTGCGCGAGAAGACCGGCAACGACCCGGTCATCACGCTGAAGCGCGCTCTCGAGAACATCAAGCCGACCCTCGAGGTCAAGTCCCGCCGTGTCGGTGGTGCCACCTACCAGGTCCCGGTCGAGGTCAAGCCCGGCCGTGCCAACACGCTGGCGCTGCGCTGGCTGGTCGGTTACTCCCGCGCCCGTCGCGAGAAGACCATGACCGAGCGTCTGCTCAACGAGCTCCTCGACGCCAGCAACGGCCTCGGTGCCGCTGTGAAGAAGCGTGAGGACACGCACAAGATGGCCGAGTCCAACAAGGCCTTCGCGCACTACCGCTGGTAGTCGCAGACCCCATCGAGACCGAGAGAAGACTGAAGCCTTATGGCTACCACTTCGCTTGACCTGGCCAGGGTCCGCAACATCGGGATCATGGCCCACATCGACGCGGGCAAGACGACGACCACCGAGCGGATCCTGTTCTACACCGGCGTTTCCTACAAGATCGGTGAGGTCCACGACGGCGCTGCCACCATGGACTGGATGGAGCAGGAGCAGGAGCGTGGCATCACGATCACCTCTGCTGCCACCACCTGCCACTGGCCGCTGGAGGACGTCGACCACACCATCAACATCATCGACACGCCGGGTCACGTCGACTTCACCGTCGAGGTGGAGCGTTCCCTGCGCGTGCTCGACGGTGCCGTGACGGTGTTCGACGGCGTCGCCGGCGTCGAGCCCCAGTCCGAGACCGTGTGGCGTCAGGCGGACCGCTACGGCGTTCCGCGCATCTGTTTCGTCAACAAGCTCGACCGCACCGGTGCCGAGTTCCACCGCTGCGTCGACATGATCTCCGACCGCCTGGGTGCGCAGCCGCTGGTCATGCAGCTGCCCATCGGCGCGGAGGCCGACTTCAAGGGCGTCGTGGACCTGGTCCGCATGAAGGCGCTCGTGTGGTCCGCCGAGGCCGCCAAGGGTGAGATGTACGACGTCGTCGACATCCCGGACACCCACACCGAGGCTGCCGAGGAGTGGCGCGGCAAGCTGCTCGAGGCCGTCGCGGAGAACGACGAAGAGCTGATGGAGCTGTACCTCGAGGGCACCGAGCCCACCGAGGAGCAGCTGTACGCGGCGATCCGCCGCATCACCATCGCCTCCGGCAAGGGCGGCGGCACCACCGTCACCCCCGTGTTCTGCGGCACCGCGTTCAAGAACAAGGGCGTGCAGCCCCTGCTCGACGCCGTCGTGCGCTACCTGCCCTCCCCCCTGGACGTCGAGGCCATCGAGGGCCACGACCCCAAGGACGCGGAGAAGGTCGTCGCCCGTAAGCCGTCGGACGAGGAGCCCCTCGCCGCGCTCGCGTTCAAGATCATGAGCGACCCGCACCTCGGCAAGCTCACCTTCGTCCGTGTGTACTCCGGCCGTCTGGAGTCCGGCACCCAGGTGCTGAACTCCGTGAAGGGCAAGAAGGAGCGCATCGGCAAGATCTACCGCATGCACGCCAACAAGCGTGAGGAGATCGAGTCGGTGGGCGCCGGCGACATCGTCGCCGTCATGGGCCTGAAGCAGACCACCACCGGTGAGACGCTGTCCGACGACAAGAGCCCGGTCATCCTGGAGTCCATGGACTTCCCGGCGCCGGTCATCCAGGTCGCCATCGAGCCCAAGTCGAAGGGCGACCAGGAGAAGCTCGGCGTCGCGATCCAGCGGCTCGCCGAGGAGGACCCGTCGTTCCAGGTCCACTCGGACGAGGAGACCGGCCAGACCATCATCGGCGGTATGGGCGAGCTGCACCTCGAGGTGCTGGTCGACCGCATGCGCCGTGAGTTCAAGGTCGAGGCCAACGTCGGTAAGCCTCAGGTCGCGTACCGTGAGACGATCCGCAAGTCGGTCGAGAAGGTCGAGTACACCCACAAGAAGCAGACGGGTGGTACCGGCCAGTTCGCTCGCGTGATCATCGCGATCGAGCCGATCGAGGGCGGCGACGCCTCGTACGAGTTCGTCAACAAGGTGACCGGTGGCCGCGTGCCGAAGGAGTACATCCCTTCGGTGGACGCCGGTGCGCAGGAGGCCATGCAGTTCGGCATCCTCGCCGGCTACGAGATGACCGGCGTCCGCGTGACGCTGCTCGACGGCGCGTACCACGAGGTCGACTCGTCCGAGCTCGCGTTCAAGATCGCCGGCTCGCAGGCCTTCAAGGAGGCCGCGCGCAAGGCTTCGCCCGTGCTCCTGGAGCCGATGATGGCCGTCGAGGTCACCACGCCCGAGGACTACATGGGTGACGTCATCGGCGACATCAACTCCCGCCGTGGCCAGATCCAGGCCATGGAGGAGCGGGCCGGTGCCCGCGTCGTGAAGGGTCTCGTGCCCCTCTCGGAGATGTTCGGCTACGTCGGCGACCTGCGCAGCAAGACGTCCGGCCGTGCCAGCTACTCCATGCAGTTCGACTCCTACGCCGAGGTTCCGCGGAACGTCGCCGAGGAGATCATCGCGAAGGCCAAGGGCGAGTAAGGGGCTCCGTTTAACGGACTCCGTAACAACGCTTTAGGCTTGACCCCGGAGCCTGCAAGTGGTCATTCCACCGTCACCCGGTGGAATGACCCGGGCCCGGGTTTCCCAGCAAAGATCACCTGGCGCCGATGAAGTAAGGCGTACAGAACCACTCCACAGGAGGACCCCAGTGGCGAAGGCGAAGTTCGAGCGGACTAAGCCGCACGTCAACATCGGCACCATCGGTCACATCGACCACGGTAAGACGACCCTCACGGCCGCCATTACCAAGGTGCTGCACGACGCGTACCCGGACCTGAACGAGGCCTCGGCCTTCGACCAGATCGACAAGGCTCCCGAAGAGCGCCAGCGCGGTATCACCATCTCCATCGCGCACGTCGAGTACCAGACCGAGACGCGTCACTACGCCCACGTCGACTGCCCCGGTCACGCGGACTACATCAAGAACATGATCACGGGTGCGGCGCAGATGGACGGCGCCATCCTCGTGGTCGCCGCCACGGACGGCCCGATGCCGCAGACCAAGGAGCACGTGCTCCTGGCCCGCCAGGTCGGCGTTCCCTACATCGTCGTCGCCCTGAACAAGGCCGACATGGTCGACGACGAGGAGATCCTGGAGCTCGTCGAGCTCGAGGTGCGTGAGCTCCTCTCCGAGTACGAGTTCCCGGGCGACGACGTTCCGGTCGTCAAGGTCTCCGCCCTGAAGGCCCTCGAGGGCGACAAGGAGTGGGGCAACTCCGTCCTCGAGCTCATGAACGCCGTCGACACCGCGATTCCGGAGCCGGAGCGCGACGTCGACAAGCCGTTCCTCATGCCGATCGAGGACGTCTTCACGATCACCGGTCGCGGTACGGTCGTCACCGGCCGTATCGAGCGTGGTGTCCTGAAGGTCAACGAGACCGTCGACATCATCGGCATCAAGACCGAGAAGACCACCACCACGGTCACCGGCATCGAGATGTTCCGCAAGCTGCTCGACGAGGGCCAGGCCGGTGAGAACGTCGGTCTGCTGCTTCGCGGCATCAAGCGCGAGGACGTCGAGCGCGGCCAGGTCATCATCAAGCCGGGCTCGGTCACCCCGCACACCGAGTTCGAGGCCCAGGCCTACATCCTGTCGAAGGACGAGGGTGGCCGTCACACCCCGTTCTTCAACAACTACCGCCCGCAGTTCTACTTCCGCACGACGGACGTGACCGGCGTCGTGACCCTCCCCGAGGGCACCGAGATGGTCATGCCGGGTGACAACACCGAGATGAAGGTGGAGCTCATCCAGCCCGTCGCCATGGAGGAGGGCCTGAAGTTCGCCATCCGTGAGGGTGGCCGGACCGTGGGCGCCGGCCAGGTCACCAAGATCGTCAAGTGACGTTCTGACCTGGTAGCTCCTGCTGCGAGCACCTGAAGGGGCCCGCACGACTTCGGTCGTGCGGGCCCTTTCGTCATGCGGGCGGCGACCTCCGGGAGGGCGAAGGCCCCGCCCGCGTGCGGTGGATCCCGAGCGGCAGCCTCGTCCGAGGCGCGCGGCGAACGATGTCAGCGTCCGGCCGTAGCCTGCGGGCGTGAGTACAGAACTGATCCAGTCCTACGCCTATGCGGACGCTTCCGCACTGCGGGAATCCCCCTCCGGCCGCAGCCTCGCCCTGGAGACCTCGGGCGGTGCCACACCCGGCGGTGAGCCGGAGCGTCCCCGCTTCTTCGCCGGCTTCCTGACCGCCCCGACGGCAGCGGCCGCCGCACTGCTCGTGGTCGCGGACGTCGCGGCCGGCCGCTACCACCGCCCCAGCTCCGCCGCCTCGCTCGACCCGGTGATCACCGCCAACGGGGACCGGTTACGGATGGAGTCCTTCTCCGGCTGCTGCGGTGTCCACGCGCGCCTCGACATCCTCGCCCCCGGTCTCGACGGGGACGACGTCGGACACGGCACGACCAACGTCGACATCAACGTCCCGCTGCGCCGGGCGCTCGCCGGGCTCGGCGGCCTCGACCCGCTTCATCTGCGGGTGGGCCCCGAAGGGGTGGAGGCGACCACCTTCGAGGGCCGTTTCGTGGAGAAGAAGGTCCCTCTCCCGCAGCGCTGGCTGCGCGGCTTCGCCGAGTCCCAGGTCCTCGCGGCGGGCTTCGCGCTGCGCGCCGAGGTGCCGCCCGCGCAGGCGGCCGCCGTCGTGCGCTCCCTGCCTCGCCTCACCGGCGGCTCCGGTGCCCGCACCACGCGCTGGGTGGTGCCCGCCGGGGGCACCCTGCGACCGGTGAGCAGGCCGGTGCCCGGCGCGGTGCGCCTGCCCGGCGCCGAGCGCCTGACCGTCCTGACACCCGTGCTGCGGCACGCGACCGGCGTGCGGCTCTACGCCCCCGAGACCGCCGGATCCGCGGCCACGGCCGTGGCCTGGGAGGTCGGGCTGCCCGGCATGCGGCTGACGCTGCTGCTCTCGCCCAGTGCCTCGCGCGGGTTCTCCGGCGAGGGAGGCGTCCTCCACGACCTGGCCACCGAGCCCGCGGCGCGCGACGCCGAGCGGGTGGCGGAACTCCTCGCCTGGGAGCCGACGCTGGACGTCGCCGTACTGGCCGCCCAGGCAGGCCTCGCGCCCGAACGGGTCCGCGCGGCACTCACGGTGCTCGGAACCTCGGGGCAGATCGGTTACGACCTCGCCGAACAGGCGTACTTCCACCGCCACCTGCCCTGGGCGGCCGGTGACGCGGAGGCCCGCAATCCGCGGCTGCGCGGGGCGCGGGCCCTGGTCGCGGAGGGAGCCGTGCGGCTCGACGGAGCGCTTGCCTGGGTGGGGCAGGACTCCCACACCCACATGGTCCGTGTGGACGACGGCGGGCGGGCGAGCTGTACCTGCCTGTGGTGGGCCAGGTACCAGGGCGGACGCGGACCGTGCAAGCACGTGCTCGCGGCGGGCATGGTGCGCGGCGCCGGCACCAGCGGGGCAGCCGCACCCACGACGCAAGCCGCACCCACCACTGACGCGACAACGGCGGTCACAGCATGAGCGGAGACAGCATGACGAGCCTGGTCCACCTCGCGGAAGCGGGCGATGTCGAGGGAGTGGTCAAGGCGCTCGCGGCCCTGACCCCGCAGGAGCGCGCGGCACAGGCCGTCGCCCTGGAGGAGCGGCGCGCGAGGATACGGGCCGGCTGGGGGGCCTGCTCCGACGAGCTGAGGAATGCCCAGATCGCCGCCGAACTCGGCTGTCTGACCGACCCCGAGGCCGCGGCCGACTGTCTCCTGCAGGGCGCCAACCTCTGGGCGCTGTCGTCCCGCAGCATCCCATGGCTCCTCGACGTCGTGAATCTCCAGCCCGTCGCGTGGCGGGCCGAGCTGGTCACGCGGCTCGCCGAGCGGCTGAGACCCGAGGAGACCGTCAGGTTCGACTTCCTCGAGCATCTTCTGTACGACGCGGGCTGCCCCGTCCCGACCACCGACGGCTTCATCGCGAGCTGGCTGTGGTGGCGCCGAGGGAGCACCGCGCCTCCCCTGCGTCTGCGCGACGGGTTCCTGCACGGCGACAGCTTCCTGGAACGGCTGCGCGCGGACGCGCTGACACCGGTGCTCCTCCCCGTGGCGCTGCGTCGGCCGGCGGTCCCGCTCGGCCTCGTGGAGGTCTTCCGCTCGACCCTGAAGCGGCACGGCCTGCGGCACGTACTGGAGAACACCAACGTCGGCGCGCTCATCCTCCTCTCCACCGAGGACGAGCGCCTGGTGGACCGTGCGACGCTGGTCCGGCGCTTCTTCGCCGCCCACCTGGCCGCCGACCGGGTGTGGTGGCCCGACGCCGCCGTCGCGCTGACGTCGCTCGCCCTCACCCCCGAGGAACACGCCTCGGTGTCTCGCGAACGCCTCCTGCTCGCCGAGCCCATGATCGCGTCCCTGCTCCAGGACAACACGCATTCCCTCGCCTTCCTGCGGGCCCTCGCCCTCACCCCGGCCGAGAACGCGCCCCTGCTCCGTGACCACGTCGCGATGCTCGACCTGTCCTCCCAGGTGGCCGCCTACGGCCAGGAGGTCCTCATCGGACTCGACGCGGCGGGGCTCCTGGAGGACGACGTCCTCACCGAGACCTGCGAACGCGTCCTGCTCCGCCCGGAGAAGAAGCTGGTGCGCGCCCAGCTCGCCTGGCTGGACCGGGCGGCCAAACGGGATGCCACACGCGCCGGCCGGATCGTGGGCGGGGCGGCGCTCACCTTCCAGCATTCCGACGTGGACCTCCAGGAACGCGCTCTCAAGCTGGTGGCCCGCCATCTGCCCGCGGTGGCGGACGCGCAGGTGCTGTCCGGCCTGCGTGAGGCCGCGGCCTTCCTCAACCCGGCTCTGTCCGCGCGCGCCGACGAACTGTTCGGCCCGGCGGTGCGGGACACCGGCGGGCCGTCCGCGGGGCCGTCCGACGAGGCGCCGCCCGACCTCCTGCCGGAAGCGCCCGAGCCGGAACCGGTCCACGCGATCGCCTCGGCCGCCGAGGTCGCCCCCGAGCTCGCGGTGCTCCTCGCCGACAGTGAGAACGTCGTCGCCTTCGAGCGTGCCCTCGACGGCCTGGTCCGTCACGCCCGCCTCGACCGCGGCACCCTCTCCAAGGCGCTGGAGCCGGTCATGCGCATCCGGCCGGGGTTCGACTGCTGGTGCTCCAGGGCGGACGTGACACAGCGCGACCTGTACGACGTCGCGACCGCGGTGCGCGGCGACGAGCCGAGGGACTGGCACATCCACCGGCGCGACGAGCTGTTCGAGGCGCAGGGCGCCGACGGGAGGATCACCGAACCGGGCGCCATGCTCAAGGCGCGGCTCACCGAGGCCATCGGACTGGTGGAGTCCGGCGCTCAGCCCTACCTGCTGGCCCTGCCGACCCGGGCCAACGGGGCGGTGGACGCGGCCACCCTGGTGGAGCGGATCGCCGAGTTCGAGAGCCTGGGTGTCACCCCCGCGCCGATCGATCTGGCCCAGGCCCTGCTGCGGGTCACCCCCACGGACGACGAGCGCGTCCGGGAGGCGGCGGGCGCACTCCGCTCGGACGCCGGACGGCGACTGGCACGGTGGCTGCACCGGGGCGGCGCGCCCCACTGGGACACGACCCCCGACAAGTGGCCGGCCGGGGACCCGACCGGCGCGAAACCCGGCGAGTGGGCCCCCGCGAACCCCAGCACGGGGCACGACCTGCCCCTCCCGCCGGTCGCCGCGGCCCTCCTGGGCCCCTACGGCTGGAGTCACCCCCACCCCGGTACGTTCATGCTCGCGCAACTTCCGCACCACCGTGACGAGGTGGCCGCACGCTTCGGGGAGCAGACCAATCGCCTGCTGCTTCCGCGGCTGACGGAGGCGTACGGCATCGCGGGCTACGCGACGCACTGGCAGATCACGCGGCGGCTCGGCGACCCTAAGGAGGCGGACACGGCGGTGGACGCCCTGCTGGTCCTCGCCGCGCAGCGGCAGTTGGACGCCAGGCTGCTCGCCGGACAATGGCAGGCACTGGCACGGTGCGGGCTGCTCATGCCCTCCCGGGTGACCGCCGCACTGCGCGCGGCGGCCGAGACCGGCGCCTGGGCGACCGTCTGGTCGATACTCGAAGCCGCCCTGCCCGCGCTGCTGCGCGACAGGCCGGTCAATGGAGCGGGGGCGCTCCTGGCGCTGGCCGTCGAGTGTGCCGTCCGCTCAGGGGCCAGGGGCTCCGTCCCCGAGGTCGACGAGCTGGCCGCGCGCAAGGGCTCGAGCCAGACCGTGAAGAACGCCAGGCTGCTGCGCGACGTTCTGCGGGGCTGAGACGGCGGGGGCCGCACCGACGTGATTCCCGGCGGCCGGCCGAGGGCCCGGCGGCCGCCGGGGATCAGCGGGTGCGGCAGAGGCCGTCGACCAGGACCCCGGCGAGCCGGCGGGCGTCGTAGTCGGGGTCGGCCTCCGCGCCGATGCAGAGGTTGCCCACGCCGCGCATCAGCGTGAGGGCGGGGATGTCCTCGCGGATCTCACCGGCCGCCCGCGCGGCGTCGAGCAGCTGGGTGCAGACGGGGACGAGGCGGTCGAGGAAGTACGCGTGCAGGCCCTCGAATCCCGACTGGTCGGAGCGCAGCACGGCGGCGAGGCCGTGCTTGGTGACCAGGAAGTCGACGAACAGGTCGATCCACTGCCGCAGGGCGTCGTGCGGGGTCGGGGCGGACTCCAGGAGGGCCGGGCCGGCCTCGGCACAGGCCTCCACCTGATGCCGGTAGACGGCGATGATCAGGTCCGCCCGGGTGGGGAAGTGCCGGTAGAGGGTGCCGAGGCCGACGCCGGCCCGGGAGGCGATGTCGCGCACCGGGGCGTCCACGCCGGACGTGACGAAGACCGCGGCGGCCGCCTCCAGCAGCGTCTCCTTGTTGCGCCGGGCGTCCTTGCGCCGTGACGCGGTGTCGCCCGCGTCGCCGTCCCTCTCGTTCACCGTGCCTTTTCCTCCGTCTCCCGCATGCCTCCGCATGGTCTCACGCACGCCGAGGGCGCCCCCGCACGGCCGAGTCTCCCGCCACGGCTAGCTAAACGGAACGTTGTTCCGTATCGTTGGCGGTGTAGCGGAACGTTGTTCCGTTTCCCTACCCGTGAGGAGACCAAGGCATGCAGTACCGCACCCTCGGCCGCACCGGCGTCCAGGTCAGCACCCTCGCTCTGGGCGCGATGAACTTCGGCGCCATCGGGCGCACCACGCAGGAGGAGGCCACCGCCGTCGTCGACGCGGCGCTGGAGGCCGGCGTCAATCTCATCGACACCGCGGACTGGTACGGCGAGGGCCAGTCGGAGGAGATGGTCGGCAAGGCCGTCGCCGGCCGCCGCGACGACATCGTGCTGGCCACCAAGGCCACCATGCCGATGGGCGGGCGCAATCGTCAGGGCGGCTCGCGCCGCTGGATCTGCACCGCCCTCGACGACAGCCTGCGCCGCCTGGGCGTCGACCACGTGGACCTCTACCAGATGCACCGCTGGGACCCGACGACCGGCGACGAGGAGACCCTGTCGGCCCTCACCGACCTCCAGCGCGCCGGCAAGATCCGCTACTTCGGCTCCTCGACGTTCCCCGCGTACCGCATCGTGCAGGCGCAGTGGGCCGCCCGCGAGCACCGGCTGAGCCGCTACGTGACCGAGCAGCCCAGCTACTCGATGCTGCAGCGCGGCATCGAGGCCCACGTCCTGCCGGTGACGGAGGAGTACGGCATGGGCGTGCTGGCGTGGTCCCCGCTGGCCTCGGGCTGGCTGTCGGGCGCGGTGCGCAAGGGCCGGGACGTGGCCACCCACCGCTCGGGGGTCCTGCCGGAGCGCTTCGACCCCTCGCTGCCGCACAACCAGGCCCGCTACGACGCCGTGGAGCGTCTGGCCGAGGTGGCCGACGAGGCCGGGCTCACGCTGATCCAGCTGGCGCTCGGCTTCGTCAACGCGCATCCCGCCGTGACGGCCGCGCTCATCGGCCCCCGCACGGTGGACCACCTCCGCTCGCAGCTCGCCGCCGCGGACACCGTGCTGCCGGCCGACGTCCTCGACGCGATCGACGAGATCGTCGCCCCGGGGACCGACCTGGCTCCCGGCGAGAAGTTCGACACCCCGCCCGCGCTGCTTGACGCCTCGCTGCGCCGCCGTCGCTGACCACCGCCAACCGACCCGGAAGGGGCCTTGACCATGCTCGACACCGCACGTCGGACCGCCCGGCCGGGGCGGCCCAGCTTCGGCGTCATGACCGCGCCCTCGCAGGTCGCTTACGACGACATCGTCCGCGTCTGGCGCGAGGCGGACGAGGTCCCCGAGATCGAGCACGCCTGGCTGTTCGACCACCTCATGCCCATCTTCGGCGACCCCGACGGGCCGACGTTCGAGGGCTGGACGCTGCTGTCGGCCCTCGCGGCGCAGACGCGGCGGCTGCGGCTGGGCGTGATGGTCACCAGCAACCGGTTCCGGCCGCCCGCCCTGCTCGCGAAGATCGCGACGACCGTCGACGTCGTGTCGGGCGGACGGCTCGACTTCGGCATAGGCGTCGGCTCGCGCCCGCGTCCGCCCGAGGCGTGGCGCGAGTACCCGGCCCACGGGCTGCCGTTCCACGACCCGGCGCAGGCGGTGGCGAGCCTCGCAGAGGCCTGCGTGCTGATCAAGCGGCTGTGGACGGAGGAGAAGCCGTTCGACTTCCACGGCGAACACCACCGTCTGACGGGGGCCTTCGGCAACCCGAAGCCGGTGCAGCGCCCGCACCCGCCGATCCTCGTCGGCGGCCGGTCGTCGGCGACGCTGCGCGTGGCCGCGGCCCATGCCGACCTGTGGAACGTCCCGGGCGGCGACATCGACGACGTGGTGCGGCGCAGCGCCCTGCTGGACCGGTACTGCGCCGACATCGGCCGCGACCCCGCCTCGGTCGTCCGGTCGATCCACCTCCCGGTCGACACCGGCCGGCCCGACGCCGTACGGGACGCCGTGGGGGAGGCGCTGGAAGCGGGGTTCCGGCACGTCGTCCTCGGGCTGCCCGCGCCGTTCCCCGAGGGCATCGCCCGGTGGGTGGCGGAGGAGGTGATCCGCCCGTCGGTGGAGTGAGGCGGCTCGAAGGCCCGGTTCGTGCACGGGTATTGACGCGCCACTCGGCCGGATCGTACCGTCCGCCCATCCCTAATGTTTCGGCTGCACCTTCGAAACATTCGAGAACACGACGGGAATGAGAGCCCCCGCATGAGACCGTTCCGTTTCGCCACCGTGGCCCTCGCCACCGCAGCACTGGCCCTGCCGCTCCTCGGCGGTTCGGCGTCCGCCGCCTCGTCGGCCGGCCCCCGGCCGCCGCAGCACTCCCACGCCCAGTTCGACCGGCTGCGCGCGGCCGCCCCCGAAGGTTTCGTGATCGGCACCGCCGTGGCGGGCGGCGGCCACCACCTGGAGCAGGACTACCCGGACCCCTTCACGTACGACAAGGAGTACCGGAAGGTCCTGGGGCGGGAGTTCAGCTCGGTCTCGCCCGAGAACCAGATGAAGTGGGACTACATCCACCCCGAGCGCGACCGCTACGACTTCGGACAGGCGGACGCGATCGTCGAGTTCGCCCGGAAGAACCGCCAGGTGGTGCGCGGCCACACGCTGTTGTGGCACAGCCAGAACCCGGCATGGCTGGAGAACGGCGACTTCACCAAGGAGGAGCTGCGCGGCATCCTGCGCGAGCACATCACCACGGTGGTCGGCCGGTACAAGGGCAAGATCCAGCAGTGGGACGTGGCGAACGAGATCTTCGACGACCAGGGCAACCTGCGCACGCAGGACAACATCTGGATCCGCGAGCTCGGCCCGGGGATCGTCGCGGACGCGTTCCGCTGGGCGCACAAGGCGGACCCGAAGGCGAAGCTGTTCTTCAACGACTACAACGTCGAGAGCGTCAACGCGAAGAGCGACGCGTACTACGCCCTGGTGAAGGACCTGCGCGCACAGCGGGTGCCGGTGCACGGATTCTCCGTGCAGGGCCACCTGAGCACGCGCTACGGCTTCCCCGGCGACCTCGCCGACAACCTGCGCCGCTTCGACGCGCTCGGCCTGGAGACCGCGGTCACCGAGCTGGACGTCCGCATGGACGTGCCGGAGGGCTCGCTGCCGACCCCGGCCCAGGAGAAGCAGCAGGCGGAGTACTACCAGCGGATGCTGCAGGCGTGCCTGGAGGTCGACGGCTGCAACTCGTTCACCATCTGGGGCTTCACCGACAAGTACTCGTGGGTCCCGGTGTTCTTCGAGGGCGAGGGCTTCGCGACGGTCATGACGGACGACTTCGACCGTAAGCCGGCGTACTACGCGCTGCGCGACACCCTGAAGGACGCCCGCCACGACGACTGCGGGAAGGGCGGCCCGAAGGGCCCGAAGCACCGCAAGCACTGAGCGTTCTCCCGCACGTCCCCACATCGCCGCCCCGGCCCGGTCGCCCGTCACCGGTCCGGGGCGGTTCCATGCTCAGGCGGGAGCCGCGAGGGCTTCCGTGCGGCAGTCGCGGCAGTGGGTCTCCGTTTCCGGGGCGCGGAAGGCGCGGTCGCAGCCGTCGCAGCAGCGGAGGGCGTGGTGGACGGGGGGCGGGGCTGCCGGGGCGCGGTACGGGGGTGGGGGTGGCAGCTGGGCCGTGAGGCGGTGGGCCAGGAGGGCCGCGGGGCGGCGGAGGGCGTCGGCCGGGAGGTCGGTCGTGAGGGCGTGACGGACGGCGGTGGGGCTGACCTCGCGTTCCAGCCAGGCGATGACGCCCGGGGCGAGGTGGGCCGTGTCGGTGGCGGAGAGCAGCAGGCGGGGGTCGTGGCGGCGCAGGCCGGCCAGGAGGTCGGTGGCCTGCTGCCGGAGGGTCACGGCGGCTGCCCGGGTGGGCTGCGGGACGGCCGGGAGCGCCTTGCGGGGGCGGGGCTCAGGCCTGTGCGCGGCCCGGGGAGGCACGGGGCAGTCGGTGTCGGCCGGGCGGCGGCGGTGGCCGGGCTGGTTGCAGGAGACGGTGCGGGTGATGATCCGGCCGGTGGCGGTGCGGACGCGTTCGCGGCGGAGGTAGCCGTGGGCCTCCAGCTCCCGCAGAGCGGCGGCGATACGGGTCGCGCCCTCCTTGAAGCGGGCGGCCAGCGACTTGATGTCGGTCGGGGCGCCGGTGGGGAGGGACTGGATGTGGCACCCGAGCCCGATGGCCAGCAGCGAGAGTTCCTTGTGCTGGGTGAGGTGGTTGCCGATCACGGTGAAGCGGGTGGTGTGGCGGGTGTTCTCGTGGATGACACCGCCGGTGTGGTGACGCGGACGGGTGGGATTGCCGTCGGCGGCTGACTGGGCGCGCAAGGGCGCGCTAGGGTTTTGGGTATCCATCGGGAAGGTGCTTCTTCCTTGGTGGTCAGGCCCTCGCACTGGGACGGCAATCCCGGCGGGGGCCGAAGCTTTTTTCGGGTTGTGTTGCGCTGAGCGTAGAGGTGCCGAGGGCCCGAAAAGCCAGCTGAGCAGCGAATGTTCACCCGCCCGAGTGATCACGCCCTGCGGGCGGGAGGGGTGGGGCTTGGTGGGGTGATTTCCCCCGAGTTCTTGCTTGGGGGACGGCTGGGGGCACCGGAGCATCAAAGTTCGCGTCACGGTGGCGCATTCACCGTTCGGCAGCCTGCACGGTCGAAGATCAGTTCGTCTGTCGTGATCGTCCACGAGTTGTCCAGTGCTGTCCACGCTGTCCGGCTCGTTGGCAGGGGGAGGTGCCGGTGTGTGCGGTGCCGCGGACGACACGGAGGGGTGGTGCGGGATGGCGGTGGACGGTGAGGTCGTACGGGGTGCGGGGGAGGCGGACGAGCCCGGGTGGGAGGTGGACCCGGACGACGAGTGGGGCGTCGCCGTCATCACCACCGTGGGGCGGCAGTTGAGGCTGCGGCGCGAGGCCGTGGAGATGCGGGTGTGCGACTTCGCCCGGGCCGTCGGGTACGGGGAGGACCTCGTCTACAAGGTCGAGGCGGGCAAGCGGATTCCGCGGCGGGAGTATCTGGAGCGGGCCGACGAGGTGCTGAGGGCCGGCGGACTGCTCGCGGCGGCGTGGGAGGACGTCAGGCGCGTCCGCTATCCCAAAAGTGTGCGGGCTCTGACCGAACTGGAGGCCAAGTGCGTTGAGTTGGGTGTGTATGTCGGGCTGAGCATCCATGGCCTGTTGCAGACGCCCGAGCACGCGCGCGCCCTGTTCGACGCCTGGCAGCCGCCGTACACCGAGGAGGAGACCGAGAGCCTGGTGGCCGCGCGGATGGCACGCAAAGCGATTTTCGAGCGGTGCCCCGCCCCGGCCCTCAGTTTCGTCCTGGAAGAGACGACCGTGCGCCGGCCGGTCGGAGGGACAATGGTGTGGCGTCGGCAGCTCGAACACCTGCTGGAGGTAGGCCAGTTGCGCAATGTGACGCTCCAGGTGATGCCCACGGGCGCCGGGGCCCATCCCGGACTGAACGGCAGGATCGAAATGCTGAAGTTCGCCGACGGTACGGCCGCGGGCCGGTCCGACGGCGCGTTCAACGGCCGGCCGACCTTCGATCCGAAGCAGCTACGGATCCTGGACCTGCGTTATGGGACGATCCGGGCGCTGGCTCTCACACCGCGGGAGTCGCTGGACCTCATCGAGCACATGCTGGGAGAGACATGATCCACAAGGCATCCGCCGGGGACGTTTCCGAGCCGGTCTGGTTCAAGAGCAGCTACAGCGACGGGCCGGACGGCGATTCCTGCGTCGAGGTCGCCATAGCCCCCCGCACCGTCCACGTCCGGGACTCCAAGACCCCCGCCGGCCCCCGTCTCGCCCTCACGCCGGCCGCGTGGACCCGCTTCGTCGCGCACGCCGCCGCGGATCACTGACGCGCGCGACGGCACGTCCACACTCCGTACACGGCGTCCAGATGGCGGACAATCCGACTCGCCCCTTGGTATCCGCTTAACGCAGGAGTAACACTGGAGGGGTTGGGCTGCCTGTCGTATACAAAACAGGCGTCCTACGTCCCGCGCGCGGCAACGGCGCCGAGCGCTCCTCACCGGTTCCCCGCCCGTGGACCTCGTGCGCGCCCGCGAACCGGTTGCCGGCCGTGCCAGAAAGGGACCCCGTGACCCCCGTGACCTCACGCCCCGACCCCAAGATCTCGCTCGAGCAGCTCCGCGCCGAGGTGGAGCGCCGCAACCCGGCGGAGCCGGAGTTCCACCAGGCGGCGCGTGAGGTGCTGGACACGCTCGCCCCCGTACTCGCCGCCCGGCCGGAGTACGCCGACCCCGGCCTCGTGGAGCGGCTGATCGAGCCCGAGCGGCAGATCATCTTCCGGGTGCCGTGGACGGACGACAACGGCCGCGTCCACGTCAACCGGGGCTTCCGCATCGAGTTCAACAGCGCCCTCGGCCCGTACAAGGGCGGCCTGCGCTTCCACCCCTCGGTGAACCTCGGGATCATCAAGTTCCTCGGCTTCGAGCAGATCTTCAAGAACGCCCTCACCGGGCTCGGCATCGGCGGCGGCAAGGGCGGCAGCGACTTCGACCCGCAGGGCCGCAGCGACGCCGAGGTCATGCGCTTCTGCCAGTCGTTCATGACGGAGCTGTACCGGCACATCGGCGAGTACACCGACATCCCCGCCGGTGACATCGGCGTCGGCGCCCGCGAGATCGGCTACCTCTTCGGCCAGTACCGGCGCATCACCAACCGCTGGGAGGGCGGCGTCCTCACCGGCAAGGCCGCGGGCTGGGGCGGCTCGCTGATCCGCCCGGAGGCGACCGGCTACGGCAACGTGCTGTTCGCCGAGGCCATGCTGCGCGCCCGCGGCGAGGACCTGGAGGGCCAGACGGCCGTCGTCTCCGGCTCCGGCAACGTCGCGATCTACACGATCCAGAAGCTCGCCGCCCTCGGCGCCACCCCCGTCACCTGCTCCGACTCCGGCGGCTACGTCGTCGACGAGAAGGGCATCGACCTGGAGCTGCTGCGCCAGATCAAGGAGGTCGAGCGCGGCCGGGTGAGCACGTACGCCGAGCGCCGCGGCGGCTCCGCGCGGTACGTGCCCGGCGGACGCGTCTGGGAGGTCCCCGCGGACGTCGCCCTGCCGTCGGCCACGCAGAACGAGCTGAACGCCGTCGACGCCGCGACCCTCATCCGCAACGGCGTGAAGGCCGTCTCCGAGGGCGCGAACATGCCCACCACGCCCGAGGCCGTCGACCTGCTCCAGCAGGCCGGTGTCGCCTTCGGCCCCGGCAAGGCGGCCAACGCGGGCGGGGTCGCGGTCAGCGCGCTGGAGATGACGCAGAACGCGTCGCGCATGTCCTGGAAGGCGGACCACGTCGAGGCCGAGCTGGCCCGGATCATGACCGACATCCACACCACCTGCGCGGAGACCGCCGAGCGCTACGGCGTCCCCGGTGACTACGTCGCCGGCGCGAACATCGCCGGGTTCGAGCGGGTCGCGGACGCGATGCTGGCGCAGGGCATCATCTGACGCGTACGGCTTGCGGGGCCGGGGGCATCGCGCCCTCGGCCCCGCCCGCGTTCAGGGCGTGGGGATGCCCGCCGGGCGGGCCGGGCGGCCGAAGCGGGCGGGGACGCCCGGCGAGTACAGCACGCTGACCGGCGCACCGGCCGGAGCGGACAGCCCCGCCGCCGCGACCAGGTCCTCCGCGCACTCCAGCAGCTCGGCCCGGTGGAGCGGCCAGCGCGGATGGGCGTTCGGCAGGTACACCGGCCGCCCGAAGAACACGCCGTGCATGCCCCAGCGGGCGGTGAGGAAGTGCTCCAGCTCCGTCGGCTCGGCCACCGCCTCGCCCCGCCGCACGGTGAGCCGTGTACCCGCGCCACGCGGCCCCGGCCAGCGCCGGGAGGCGGTGTACGTGACGGTGCGGTCGTCGACGTGCCGAACGCGCATCCGCGACCAGACGTACGGCATCCCGAAGCCGAGGCGGCCGACCAGCACCGGGATCAGCCGGGCAGCGTCCAGGGACAGGAACACCACCCCGCGCCGGCCGTGGTCGTCCACGGAGTACAGGCGGACGTTGGTCTCCGGGAAGTTCCCCAGGTACGGCACGCCCGGCAGCCGCAGCCACCCCACCCGGTGCATCCGGAACGCGACGAGACCGACGTACGTCACGCCGTCGAGGGTGTCGGGCCTGGCACCCGGCGGCAGCAACGGGGCCACGTCGGCCGGGTCCGCCGCCCAGTGCACGAACGTCAGGTCCAGCCAGGACTGCGTGAGCAGCGGACGCGGGATCGGCTCCGGCGGGTCGGGCGTCACGGGCTGCGGGGTGGACGGCACGGAGCCAGTATCGCGGAGGGACGGCCCGGCGCATGTGCGGCCGGTTTCCTCGCGTACGAACGCGGGCTGACGGGTGACCTCGACGACTGACGGGCCCGCGCCCCACGCGGTGACGGTGCGATGGCACGATGTCGGAACGTCATCGACCGAAGGGGGACGCCGGCGACATGGCCCGTTACATGGAAGCGCTGACCGTCGAACGGGGCGGTTTCCGGATCAAGGTGCCGGAGTCCTGGTGGGAGTTCGACGTCCGTCCCGAGTCGAGGGACGACGCGATCCACCGCATGGTGACCGAACGCCTGCGCGCCCACCCCGAACTGGCCCCGCACCGCGACACGTACATCTCCTTCCTGCGCAAGGCGGCGGCGGACGCCTGGAAGTCGGGTGCGCTGTACTGCGGCTGCATGGCGGAGAGCTTCGGGGGCGACACCCCGATCACCGGCTCGGTCACGGTGTCCCTGGTCGGCGGACGCACCAGCAAGGGCGACCCGCTCCCCACCGACCCGGAGGCGGTCACCGCGCAGCTCGCCGTCAAGGAGGCCAGGCGGGAGGGCGACTCCTGGCGCAAGGTGACGACGGTCGACATCCCGGGCGTGGGCCCGGCGGCCCGGACGTACGGCATCGAGGACGTACCGGTACCGGGGGATGAGCTGAACCGCACGATCCGGGCGGTGCTGATGCAGACGTTCATCCCGGTGCCGGGCCAGGAGGGCAAGGTCGCCCTGGTCGCGGGCAGCAGCCAGGTCCTGGACCTCGCGGACTCCTTCTTCGACATCTTCGACGCGATCACGTCGACGTTCCGGTTCGCGGACTGAGCGGACCGAGCGGGCATGACGCGGTCGTGGGACTGGGGGACGGGGGAGGGCCTCCTGGGGCTCGACGACCCGGGGGAGTGGGACGCCGCGTTCGAGCGGGGTGAGCGGAACCTGGGAACGGCGGCGATCGGCCTCGCCTTCAACTGCCCGCTGGAAGACGCCTCCCCGCGTCTCGTCCGCGCGACGCAGCTCCCGGACACCGCCCAACGAGGCTTCGCCTTCACGGCGGTGGGCACGGCGGCCCGGCTGAACGGGGCGCTGACGCCGGAGCTGTACGAGGTGCTGCGCGCGGCGGGCCCCGGACGCAAGAGCATCGCCGTGAACGCCGTGGACGACACCCTGACCTTCGTACGGTTCCGCGACCTGCCGCCGTGGCTGAAGTGGAGGGCGGTCTACGTAACGGTCCGGGACAAGCTGGAAGGCTGGTGGTTGCAGGGGGAGGACGCGGTGCGTCGCGTGTGGCAGGTCGTGCGCCGTGGATGACGCGGCACTGGCGGAGGGGGAATCGAGAATGAGCTGGGTTTGAGGGGAGGGGGCTGGATGTGATTGTTCCTACGAGACTGCTGGGGGACCTGCTCGAACAGATCGACCAAAAACGAGCGGCTCATCTAGCACCGGACTTCGCACAGCACGTGCTGGATCTGGAGCGGGACGAGATCGAGGAACCGGTCTCGGTGGCGTGCCTGGAGTACATGGACGCGGCTCATGAGGCGATCGGCCTCGGAGCGGCCTTGCCTCGTCTGCTGGAGGCGGAGGAGCGGCTGCGGGCGGTCGCCCTGCGGAGGGCGGGCAACCGCTTCCTCCTGGCCAGGGACGCGGACTTCACCATGGACGCGGCGCGGGTCGGTGCCGGGGCGATGCTGGACAGGGCGCACGGGTGGGGCCCGTCCAGTCACCCGTCCTGCCTGTCCGTCGCCCGTCAGTTGCAGGCGGAGGCCGGCCGCTGGGCCGCGCGGCACCGTGACGACGATGTCGACGAGCGTCTCGCCGCCCGTCGCGCCCAGGCAGCTCCGCGTCCTCGATCTGCGCTATGGCATCATCCGGGCTCAGGCGCTCACACCAGAGGAGTCTCTGGTCTTCATCGGGCAAACGCTGGGAGAGCTATGAGCACGCCGGAACTCCATTGGTTCAAGAGCAGCTACAGCAGCAGCAGTAACGGCAACGACTGCGTCGAAGTCGCCCTCACACCCCTCACCATCCACGTCCGCGACTCCAAGAACGTATCCGGCCGGCGTCTCGCGCTCACGCCGGAGGCGTGGGCCGCGTTCGTCGCGCCGTTCGGTTCGTCGCGTACGCCCGACTGACCGCGGCCCCCGACCGAGTGGGGCAAGGGCTGAACGTGATCGTCTTTCCTGAGCTGCTGGGAGACCTGCTCGAACAAGTCGACCAGAAACGAGGGGCACACCTGGCGCTGGACTTCGCGGGGCACGTGTTGGACATCGAGAGGGATGGAATCGCGGAGCCGGTGCGGGCCGTGTGACTGGAGTACGTCGAGGTGTGCCACGAGGCGATCGACCTCGGAGAGGTTCCTCCCCGGCTGCCCGAGGCGAGGGATCGGCTCCTGGAGGTCGCTGCGCAGTGGGACACCAACAGGTATGTACTCGCCAGGGGAGCGGGTCCGGTCCTCGACGCCGCGCGGGTCGGCACGGAGCAGATGCTCGCCAAGGCGAAGGGACAGGGCCCGACCACTCCGATCCCGTGCCTCCACGTTGCCCGCCAACTGCAGGCGGAGGTCGGTCAGTGGTACGCGGAGCATGGACAGGAGGGCACCGACAAGCGGCTCGTCGCCCGTCAGGCCCGCTGGGAGGAAGCCCGTTGGCAGGTGTTGCACATCCTCAGGACGGAACCCAGTCCGCACAACGACACCCGGTAACCACTGTGCCGCACGTGTCCCAGCCCGTCGACCCCACCCAGTCCCTGGAGCGGCTCGAGGGACAGCGCTGGCCCGAGCCGCGCGAGGACGCCACTTCGCTGGTCAGAGCGGTCCACGAACTGCGGCGTCGCCCTGTCGGCCACCTTCGGCCCGACGAGCTGGCCCGCCTGATCACCCAGGACGTCGGGCTGCCGTGGCTGCTCCCTCTCGCGGTCCGCATCCTCCGGGACACGGCTCCGTCCCAGGTCGCGGGGGGCTGGTACGACGACGACCTTCTGTACGCAGTGGTGACGCGGAAGACGCAGGTGTGGGAACGGTTCCCGGAGCTGGCTCGTGAGCTGAAGGCGACTGTCGAGACACTGGTCGGCCTCTCGCGCTATGTACGGGAGGAGGCCGCTGCCTTCTGCGCCGCCATTACCGGCATGGCGGCTCTGGATACCAAATGACGTCTCATATGGAGTTCGAGTTTCTGCCGACGAGAGCGGAACACCTCCCGTCCGGCTCCGACCTCGCTGCTCGGAAACTGGTTCAGTCCGAGAATCCGGTAGCCGAGTTCGACAAGGTTGGCTTGGAACATGTGGCGTGACCTCATCGAGTCGTTCCCGTCGGCGGAGTCCGACAGCCCCGCCGACCCGTCCCTCCTGGACCGGATCGAGAGTGAGCTCGGGCAGTCGCTCCCGTCGGATCTGCGGTCGTTCCTCCTCGAGAGCGACGGATTGACAGACGAGTACGGAACCGACGTCGTCTGGTCGGCCCAGCGCATCCTGGACGACAACATGCATTTTCGTGGAGACGAGCAATTTCGCTCGCTCTACATGCCGTTCGATTCACTCATGTTCTTCGGCGACAACGGCGGGGGTGACCAGTTCGCTTTCGTTCGGGTTCCGGAGCGCAATGAGGTTTTCGTCTGGGACCACGAGACGGACAGTCGAAACCTCGTTTCACCCGCCCTGGAGAGCTATCTGCGCAGTGCGCTGGGAAGTGACGGCGAGGACTGGTACAGGTAGGCCGGGTGTGCTGACGTCCGCGGCGCGTCGTCGGCACCGGTCCGAGTGCACGAGGCGCGCCCCGTAAGCCCACAGGGTTTGCTCACGACCCCCTGGACGTACTGTCTTCCGCTCGATTGGCCAGCCCGCCGCTCTCTGTGGCGGACTGTCGGAGTTGCTCGGTCGAGTGTTGATGCTGCGCGCCTTCCGCTGGGAGAACTGGAAGCAAGTTTCTCCGTACTCGTCGTCCCTGATCAGCGGCGAACGTACGGGAATCTTCCGCGAAGTGTGGTGCGGCGCCGGCCAGGCGCCCGGTGGGCCTTTCGCCCCCGGTCCGCGGTTCTGGCAGGGCCGTGTCAATCTCGCGGGGATGTCGGCACCGAGCAGCCGGTGCGCGACGCACAAGGGTACGGACCGGCCGGCCCGCTCCCCGAACATGCTGTAGGGCTGGTGGCTGCGCTTTGAGGACGCGGTGGGGGATGCCTGGCGGGCCCTGCGACGGCGGCGTCCCTGAGGCGGAACGGGCAGGGCTTTCTGTCGAACTGTCGTGCCCGGTAAGTTCATGTGTGCATACGGGTTTTGGCGATGTGCGCGTAACGGGGGTTGCGGGATGGCGGGTCACCGGCCGACTGATTGGCATGTCCTTGATCTGGACAGGGACCCGACGCCCGGTGACCCGGAGCGGGTGCGCCAGCTGGCGAGGTTCCTGCACGACTTCGCCGACGACGTCTCCGTCGCGTTGCGTCTGGTGAAGGGGATGGCCGGTGAGGGGACGCTGGCGGAGTGGGCGGGCAAGTCGGCGAAGGTGTTCAAGGAGGAGTTCTCCGGCGTTCCGAAGAATCTGAGGAAGCTGGAGAAGTCGTACGCGATGTGCGGGGACGCGCTCGCGGACTACTGGCCGAAGCTGGAGCGGGCGCAGGCGCTGGCGGACAAGGCGCTGGTGAAGGCGCGGGAGGCGCAGGCGGATCTGGCGTCGGCGAAGTCGAAGCTGGCGTCGGCGGAGTCGTGGGTGGGGCGGGCGACGAAGGAGGCCGACAAGTACAAGGACGATCCGACGGGGTCGAAGTCGGACGCGGACAAGCCGGACGAGGCGAAGGTGCGGGCCGCGACCCGGGACGTGCGGAGCGCCAAGAGCGCGCAGGAGAAGGCGCAGTCGGACGTGACGTCCGCGCAGAGCGCGCTGGACGCGGCGAAGAAGATGGCCGCGGACGCGCGGAAGATGCGTGAGGAAGCGGCGCGGGACGCGAAGTCGAAGATCGACGAGGCCTCGGACGCGGGGATCCAGAACCGGGCGTGGTGGGAGGAGATCGGCGACTGGTTCACCGACAACTGGGACAGCATCGTCGCGGCCTGCAAGATCGTGGTGGCAGTCGTCGGCATTGTCGCGATGATCATCGGCGGGCCGATCCTCGGCGCGATCGTCCTCATCGCGGCGCTCGTCGTCCTCGCCGACACGCTCTACAAATACAGCAAAGGCCAAGCGTCCCTATGGGACGTGGGACTGGCAGCGCTGGACTGCATACCCGGCATGAAGGGACTGACCACCCTCGGCGCCCTGGCCAAGGGCGCCAAAACTTTGGCCAAGGGTGGGCTGAAAGCCATGGCTAAAGGGCTCGGAAAGGGCCTGCGCCGAGAAGCTGGCGACGCCGCGGCGAAGTCCAAGCCGTCCAAGGGCCGTTGCAAGAACGGCGACCCGATCGACATGGTCTCCGGCGAAATGCTCATGGAGGCCACCGATGTCGAACTTCCCGGCCTGCTCCCCCTGATCTTGCGCCGCACCCACCTGTCCACATATCAGTGGGGCCGCTGCTTCGGTCCGTCCTGGACCTCCACTCTGGACGAACGCCTCGAACTGGACGACGAGGGAGCCGTTTTCGCCACTGAGGACGGCATGCTGCTGTTCTACCCTGTACCGCGGCCGGGCACCTCGGTCATGCCACTGGAGGGCCCGCGTTGGCCACTGGACTGGGACGGCGCGCAGGACACTCCGCTGCGCATCACTGACCCCACCACGGGCGTCACTCGTCACTTCGCACCCCGTTCGAGGCCGGCCGCGGTGGACGAAGCCTTCACGCTGCCCCTGGCCGCGATAACCGACCGCAACGGGTCGCGTGTCGACTTCGATCGTGACGCGGACGGAACCCCTGTCGCGGTACGCGATTCGGGCGGTCGGCACCTGTACGTCGACACGACGGACGGACGTGTCACCCGGCTCCGCCTGCGCAATATCGAGGACGGTCCCGAGGGCACCGTTCTCAGGAGCTTCGGCTACAGCCCCGAAGGGAACCTCACCGAGATCCACGATTCGAGCGGCCGGCCGCTGAAACTCACGTACGACGACCGCGCCCGCATCACGTCGTGGACCGACCGCAACGACTACTGGTACCGCTTCACCTACGACGTCCTGGACCGCTGCGTCGCCGGCGAGGGCGCCGACGGCAGCCTCTCCTGCACCGTCGAGTACGACACGGACGGCCGTGAGACGCGTTATACGGACGCGCTTGGCAACACGACGGTCTATCGGCACAACGAGTTGTACCAACTCGTTTCCTCGACCGACCCCCTCGGTCACACCACGCACTCGGAATGGGATCGCTACGATCGCCTGCTGTCCCGTACGGACCCGCTCGGCCGGACGACGCACTACGAGTACGACGAGTTCGGCGCACCGACAGCCGTCGTCCGTCCCGACGGCAACCGGGAGTCGGCCGAGAACAACCAGTTCGGTCGGCCGGTGTCGCTCATGCAGGCCAATGGCAGCGTCTGGTCCCTGGAGTACGACGCGCGGGGGAACCTGACAGCAGAAACCGACCCCACGGGTGCCCGGATCGGCTACCGGTACAACGACATCGGGGCACTGGTCGCCGTCACCGACGCACTCGGACGAACAGCGCTCGTGGAGCCGGACGCGGCCGGCCTGCCTCTCGCGTACACCGACGCAGAAGGCGCGACGACCCGATACCGAAGGGATGCGTTCGGCAGGATCGTCGTAGTGACCGCTCCGGACGGGGCGGAGACACGGTTCCACTGGACGCCGGAAGGCCGGTTGAGCCGACGCACCAGCCCCGACGGCACGACGGAGATCCGGAGCTACGACGCCGAGGGCAACCTTGTCGAGCACGTGGACGCCCTCGGTCAGGTGACCCGCTTCACATACGGCGGGTTCGATCTCGTCACCTCGCGCACCGATCCGGACGGCTCGCTCCTGACCTTCACCTACGACCGTGAACTGCGTGTCACTTCCGTCACCAACCAGCTCGGAGCCGAGTGGAGCTATGTCTACGATGCCGCCGGACGTCTGGTGCGCGAGCGGGACTTCTCCGGCCGTACCCAGAGTTACCGCTTCGACGCGGGCGGCCGCCTGGTCGAGCTGACCAACGGACTCGGTCAGTCCGTCACCTATGTTCGCGATGCCCGGGACAAGGTGGTGGAGCAGCGTACGTCCGAAGGAGTCACGACCTACACGTACGACGCGGTCGGCAACCTCGTCCGGGCGGGCGACGGCAGCGTTGAGTTGACCTATGAACGGGATGCAGTCGGCCGGGTCGTCGCTGAGACGTGCAACGGCGCGACCGTCCGTTCGGCCTACGACCTCCTCGGCAGACGCATCCGCCGGACGACGCCGTCCGGCACCGAGAGCCTCTGGCAGTACGACGGACGGGACAGGCCCGTTCTGCTGCGGACCGCGGGCAGAGCCATCACGTTCGCGTACGACGAGGCAGGGCGTGAGGTCGAACGCCGCCTGGGCGCCGCCCGGCTGAGCCAGACCTGGGACACGAACGGCAGACTGAGTACGCAGACCCTCCTGGCGGGCACCGGCCCCTCGGCGGAGTCCGCACCCCACCGGGTCCAGCACCGTGCCTACCGCTACCGGGAGGACGGCACGGTAACGGCGATTACGGACCTGCTCAACGGCGACCGCGACGTCGATGTCGACGCCACGGGCCGGGTCACGGGCGTCAGGGCGGCCACGTGGTCGGAGAGCTATGCGTACGACAGGGCGGGAAACCTCGCGCAGGGAGAACTGCGGAGACACGGGGCCGGCCTTGGCGCGCCCCGGACCGAGCCCGGCCGGGTGCACAGGGTCGGTGATGTCCGGTACCAGTACGACGCCCAAGGCCGGGTGGTGGTTAGACGCAGGAAGCGCCTCTCGAACAAGGCCGATGTCTGGCACTACGTCTGGGACAGCCAAGACCGCCTGGCCTCCGTGACCACACCCGACGGCACGCGGTGGGTCTACCGGTACGACCCGTTCGGACGCCGTGTCGCCAAACAACGGCTCGGACCCGACGGAGAGACCCCGGTGGAGGAGGTGCTCTTCACGTGGGACGGCTTCGTCCTGGCCGAGCAGGTTGTCACCCGGGCGGACGACGAAACGTCCACGTGCACCGTGTGGGACTGGGAGCGGGACCGGTTCAGCCCTGTCACACAGGTGGACCGGGTGCGTCGCGCAGGAGCCTTCCAGGACTGGGTGGACGAGCAGTTCTACGGCATCGTGACGGACCTCGTCGGAACCCCCACCGAACTTGTCGGGGAGAGCGGGGAGGTGGCGTGGAGTGCGCGCACAACGGTCTGGGGAGCGGCCGTCGACGGTCACCGGACCGGCGGTGCGCACTGCCCGCTGCGTTTCCCGGGTCAGTACAGCGATCCCGAGACGGCCCTCGCCTACAACTACCACCGTCACTACGACCCGGAGACGGGGCGGTACGTTTCCCAGGACCCCTTGGGCCTTGCCCCCGGACCGAACCCGCGCGCCTATGTCCGTAACCCATTCACCGCGGTGGACCCCTTCGGTCTGTCGCCGGCTTGTGATGAGGAAGCTCTGGCCGCCGCGCGCCGGAGGGCCGACGAGGAGCAGGCTCGGCCCGGCGCCAACAAGTACACAAGACCGACCAGCGCGGCCGGACTCTCCGTGCCGGGGCATGACGCGCCGTTCACGGGCGCGAGCATCAAGGGTGGTGGCGACCACGACTTGCATCCGGACATCCAGGCGGCCTACGACCGGGTTCCCACGGACCAGCGGCCGCCCGTCGGCAACCAGCACGGACGGTGCGGCGAGGCGGAAGCACTGTCGAACGCCATGAAGGCCGGTGTCGATCCCCGGGGCGGTGTCATGGCCGCCGTGGAGGTACGGGCGGCGGGCAATCCGAGGCACGGAACGCCGAAGGCTGTGTGCTCCTCCTGTCAACATGTCCTTGGTCAACTAGGAATAACGGCGGTGACATAGCGATGCACGAGAACGACGGGCAGCGGTGGTCCGCGGAGACCGACCGGGTGTTGCGGGAGGCGGGCTGGCGCCCCGGCCGGACGGTGTCGACCGAGGAGTGGGAGAACGCGCTCAAAGAACGCGGCGGCTTTGAAATGCACGAGGCGGCCCGACGCTTCCTTGCCGAGTTCGGAGGGCTCGAGAGCACTGCTCGCGGACCCGGGCGGACGATGGCCCGTATGGGATTCAGCCTCGATCCGACGGCGGCCGAATGGGAGGACGAGATCTTCGACGTACTCAGTGAGGAGGCCGGTACCGACCTCTATCCGATCGGAGAGGCCGACCGGCGCAACAGTTTCCTCGGCATCGCGCCGACTGGTGCCGTTTACATCGGCAGGGACAGTGTCGTGCTGCTGGCGCACACGGCTGAGGAGGCACTGGAAAAGCTGATCGAAGGCATCCGTTAGAGCACGCCGGCGGGAACGAGGAGCGGTGTGCGGGGGAGCGGTGCCGAAGCCCGTGAACTCGCACGACGTTCCTGCACCGGCCTGTTCGCTGCGCCGTTTCCGGGGCTCCCGCGTTTGATCCCCGCCACCTTCCGGGTACTCTCTTCCGCCCGATTGGCCAGCCCGCCGCCCTCTGTGGCAGACTGTCCGAGTTGCTCGGTCGAGTGTTGATGCTGCGCGCCTCCCGCCGGGAGGACTGGAAGCGAGTCCCACAGTACTCGTCGTCCCTGATCAGGGGCGGACGTACGGGAATCTTCCGGGAAGTGTGGTGCGGCGCCGGCCAGGCGCCCGGTGGGCCTTTCGCCCCCGGTCCGCGGTTCTGGTAGGGCCGTGTCAATCCCGCAGGGATGTTCGAACAAGGGACATCTGTGTCAGCGGGAGTGCGACACGCCCGACCGCGTGGGTCGGAGGTGAGGGGAAGCCGCTCCGGGTTCCAGAGCGTAATGAGAGACAGGACTACGAAGTAGCCATGGCGGGACAGAAGATCCGCATCCGGCTCAAGGCCTACGACCACGAGGTCATCGACTCTTCGGCGAAGAAGATCGTCGAGACGGTGACGCGCACTGGTGCGTCGGTCGCGGGCCCGGTGCCGCTGCCCACTGAGAAGAACGTGTACTGCGTCATCAAGTCGCCGCACAAGTACAAGGACTCGCGCGAGCACTTCGAGATGCGCACGCACAAGCGCCTGATCGACATCCTCGACCCGACCCCCAAGACCGTTGACTCTCTGATGCGACTCGACCTCCCGGCCGGTGTCGACATCGAGATCAAGCTCTGAGGCCGGTGATCTGAAGAGATGGCTAAGCAGATCAAGGGCATCCTGGGCGAGAAGCTCGGCATGACGCAGGTGTGGGACGCGAACAACCGCGTCGTCCCGGTCACCGTCGTCAAGGCCGGCCCCAACGTCGTCACCCAGGTCCGCACGAACGACGTCGACGGCTACGAGTCCGTCCAGATCGCCTTCGGCGAGATCGACCCGCGCAAGGTGAACAAGCCCCTCAAGGGTCACTTCGCCAAGGCCGACGTCACCCCCCGTCGTCACCTCGTCGAGATCCGCACGTCGGACGCCTCCGAGTACACGCTGGGCCAGGAGATCACCGCTGAGGTGTTCGAGGCCGGCGTGAAGGTCGACGTGACCGGCAAGAGCAAGGGCAAGGGCTTCGCCGGTGTCATGAAGCGCCACAACTTCCGTGGCCTCGGCGCCGGGCACGGCACCCAGCGCAAGCACCGCTCGCCCGGTTCCATCGGTGGCTGCGCCACCCCGGGTCGTGTGTTCAAGGGCCTCCGCATGGCGGGTCGCATGGGCAACGAGCGGGTCACCACCCAGAACCTGACCGTCCACGCCGTTGACGCGGAGAAGGGTCTGCTGCTCATCAAGGGCGCGGTTCCCGGTCCGAACGGCGGCCTCGTCCTGGTCCGCACCGCGGCCAAGGGGGCCTGAGGTAACCGATGAGCACTGTTGACATCCTTTCGCCGGCGGGCGACAAGGCCGGTACCGTCGAGCTCCCCGCGGAGATCTTCGACGTCGAGAAGGTCAGCGTTCCGCTGATCCACCAGGTCGTCGTCGCGCAGCTGGCCGCTGCCCGCCAGGGCACGCACAAGACGAAGACCCGTGGCGAGGTCCGTGGTGGCGGCAAGAAGCCGTACCGCCAGAAGGGCACCGGCCGCGCCCGTCAGGGCTCGACCCGCGCGCCGCAGTTCGCCGGTGGTGGCGTCGTGCACGGTCCCGTGCCGCGCGACTACTCGCAGCGCACGCCCAAGAAGATGAAGGCTGCCGCCCTGCGTCACGCCCTCACCGACCGGGCGCGCCACAACCGCATCCACGTCGTCACCGGCGTGGTCGAGGGTGAGACCCCGTCCACCAAGGCCGCCAAGACGCTGTTCGGCAAGATCTCGGAGCGCAAGAACCTGCTCCTGGTCGTCGACCGCGCCGACGAGGCCGCGTGGCTGTCCGCCCGCAACCTGCCCCAGGTCCACATCCTGGAGCCGGGCCAGCTGAACACGTACGACGTTCTCGTCTCGGACGACGTGGTCTTCACCAAGGCCGCTTTCGAGTCCTTCGTCGCCGGCCCGAACAAGGCCAACGACAACGAAGGGAGCGAGGTCTGATGGCTGCCCGTCACCCCTCGATCGCCTCGAAGGCCGCCAAGGCGGCCAAGGCTGCGCGCGTCGCCAAGGCGCGCCGTCACGCCTCCGAGGGCAAGAACACCGTCGTCACCCCGGCGAGCAAGGCGTACACGGACCCCCGTGACGTCCTGCTGAAGCCGGTCGTGTCCGAGAAGAGCTACGCGCTCATCGACGAGAACAAGTACACGTTCCTCGTCGACCCGCGTGCCAACAAGACCCAGATCAAGGAGGCCGTCCAGGCGGTCTTCGAGGTCAAGGTCACCGGGGTCAACACGATCAACCGCGTGGGCAAGCGCAAGCGCACCCGCACCGGCTTCGGCCAGCGTGCCGCCACCAAGCGCGCGATCGTGACCCTCGCCGAGGGCGACCGTATCGACATCTTCGGCGGTCCGACCGCGTAAGCGGTCAGGATCGTTCGATATCGGACGAGGACTGAGAAATGGGTATCCGCAAGTACAAGCCGACGACTCCGGGCCGTCGTGGCTCCAGCGTCGCCGACTTCGTCGAGGTCACGCGGTCCACGCCGGAGAAGTCGCTGGTCCGTCCCCTGCACAGCAAGGGCGGCCGTAACAATTCCGGTCGTGTGACCGTCCGCCACCAGGGCGGTGGCCACAAGCGCGCCTACCGAGTGATCGACTTCCGTCGTCACGACAAGGACGGCGTGCCGGCGAAGGTCGCGCACATCGAGTACGACCCCAACCGCACCGCGCGCATCGCGCTGCTTCACTACGCGGACGGCGAGAAGCGCTACATCCTCGCGCCGCGTGGCCTGAACCAGGGCGACCGCATCGAGAACGGTCCCGGGGCCGACATCAAGCCGGGCAACAACCTTGCCCTGCGCAACATCCCCGTGGGTACGACGCTGCACGCCATCGAGCTGCGTCCCGGCGGCGGCGCCAAGTTCGCCCGCTCCGCCGGCGCCTCGGTGCAGCTGCTCGCGAAGGAGGGCACCATGGCCCACCTCCGCATGCCCTCCGGTGAGATCCGCCTGGTCGACCAGCGCTGCCGCGCCACGGTCGGCGAGGTCGGCAACGCCGAGCAGAGCAACATCAACTGGGGCAAGGCGGGCCGCAAGCGGTGGCTGGGCGTCCGCCCGACCGTCCGCGGTGTCGTCATGAACCCGGTGGACCACCCGCACGGTGGTGGTGAGGGCCGGACCTCCGGTGGCCGTCACCCCGTGTCCCCCTGGGGCAAGAAGGAAGGCCGTACTCGTTCGCCCAAGAAGGCGTCGAACAAGTACATCGTCCGCCGCCGCAAGACGAACAAGAAGCGCTAAGGACGGGTTGAGATGCCTCGTAGCTTGAAGAAGGGACCCTTCGTCGACGACCACCTGATCAAGAAGGTGGACGCGCAGAACGAAGCCGGTACCAAGAACGTCATCAAGACCTGGTCCCGTCGCTCGATGATCGTCCCGGCGATGCTGGGCCACACGATCGCGGTGCACAACGGCAAGACCCACATCCCGGTGTTCGTCACCGAGTCGATGGTCGGTCACAAGCTCGGCGAGTTCTCGCCGACGCGGACCTTCCGGGGTCACGTCAAGGAAGACCGGAAGTCGAAGCGCCGCTAGGGCGCGGATCGCAACAGACACGTAAGTAACTGGAAGGACAACCATGGAAGCCAGGGCCCAGGCGCGGTACATCCGCGTCACGCCCATGAAGGCCCGCCGCGTGGTGGACCTCATCCGTGGCATGGACGCCACGGAGGCCCAGGCCGTCCTGCGATTCGCTCCGCAGGCAGCCTCGGTTCCGGTGGGCAAGGTGCTGGACAGCGCCATTGCCAACGCCGCGCACAACTACGACCACACCGACGTCGACAGCCTCTTCATTTCCGAGGCCTACGTCGACGAGGGCCCGACCCTGAAGCGGTTCCGTCCGCGCGCCCAGGGCCGCGCCTACCGGATCCGCAAGCGGACCAGCCACATCACCGTGGTCGTCAGCAGCAAGGAAGGAACCCGGTAATGGGCCAGAAGGTAAACCCGCACGGGTTCCGGCTCGGTGTCACGACCGACTTCAAGTCGCGTTGGTACGCCGACAAGCTGTACAAGGACTACGTCAAGGAAGACGTCGCCATCCGTCGGATGATGACGTCCGGCATGGAGCGCGCCGGCATCTCCAAGGTCGAGATCGAGCGCACCCGTGACCGTGTGCGTGTGGACATCCACACCGCGCGTCCGGGCATCGTGATCGGCCGCCGTGGCGCCGAGGCCGACCGCATCCGCGGTGACCTCGAGAAGCTCACCGGCAAGCAGGTCCAGCTGAACATCCTCGAGGTCAAGAACCCCGAGACCGACGCTCAGCTGGTCGCGCAGGCCGTCGCCGAGCAGCTCTCCTCCCGCGTCTCCTTCCGCCGCGCCATGCGCAAGAGCATGCAGTCGGCGATGAAGGCGGGCGCCAAGGGCATCAAGATCCAGTGCGGCGGCCGCCTCGGCGGCGCCGAGATGTCCCGCTCGGAGTTCTACCGCGAGGGCCGCGTGCCCCTGCACACGCTCCGCGCGAACGTGGACTACGGCTTCTTCGAGGCCAAGACGACCTTCGGCCGCATCGGCGTGAAGGTCTGGATCTACAAGGGCGACGTCAAGAACATCGCCGAGGTCCGCGCCGAGAACGCCGCTGCCCGCGCCGGCAACCGCCCGGCCCGTGGCGGTGCCGACCGCCCGGCCCGTGGTGGCCGCGGTGGCGAGCGTGGCGGTCGCGGTCGCAAGCCGCAGCAGGCTCCCGCTGCCGAGGCCCCCAAGGCCGAGGCTCCGGCGGCCGCTCCGGCTGAGAGCACCGGAACGGAGGCCTGACCACCATGCTGATCCCCCGTAGGGTCAAGCACCGCAAGCAGCACCACCCGAAGCGCAACGGCATGTCGAAGGGTGGCACGCAGGTTGCGTTCGGCGAGTACGGCATCCAGGCGCTCACCCCGGCGTACGTGACGAACCGCCAGATCGAAGCGGCTCGTATCGCCATGACCCGCCACATCAAGCGTGGCGGCAAGGTCTGGATCAACATCTACCCGGACCGCCCCCTCACCAAGAAGCCGGCCGAGACCCGCATGGGTTCCGGTAAGGGCTCCCCGGAGTGGTGGGTGGCCAACGTCAAGCCCGGACGCGTCATGTTCGAGCTGTCGTACCCCAACGAGAAGATCGCGCGCGAGGCCCTGACCCGTGCGGCTCACAAGCTGCCGATGAAGTGCAAGATCGTCAAGCGCGAGGCAGGTGAAGCGTGATGTCGGCCGGTACCAAGGCGTCAGAGCTGCGCGAGCTGGGCAACGAGGAGCTTCTGGCGAAGCTCCGCGAGGCCAAGGAAGAGCTGTTCAACCTCCGCTTCCAGGCGGCCACGGGTCAGCTCGAGAACCACGGTCGGCTCAAGGCCGTCCGCAAGGACATCGCGCGGATCTACACCCTGATGCGTGAGCGCGAGCTGGGCATCGAGACGGTGGAGAGCGCATGAGCGAGAACAACGTGACTGAAGAGACGAAGGACGCCCGCGGTTTCCGCAAGACCCGTGAGGGTCTGGTCGTCAGCGACAAGATGGACAAGACCGTCGTCGTCGCCGTCGAGGACCGCGTGAAGCACGCGCTGTACGGCAAGGTCATCCGCCGTACGAACAAGCTCAAGGCGCACGACGAGCAGAACGCCGCGGGTGTCGGCGACCGCGTCCTCCTCATGGAGACCCGGCCGCTGTCCGCGACGAAGCGCTGGCGCGTCGTCGAGATCCTCGAGAAGGCCAAGTAATTCCTGCGGGCAAACCCGCAGGACAGTTCCGCCAGGCTCCGGGAGCCGCTCGCTGAGCGGCTCCCGGGGAACCGGCAGACATTCAGGAGATAGACGTGATCCAGCAGGAGTCGCGACTGCGTGTCGCCGACAACACGGGTGCGAAGGAGATCCTCTGCATCCGTGTGCTCGGTGGCTCCGGTCGCCGCTACGCGGGTATCGGTGACGTCATCGTCGCCACCGTCAAGGACGCGATCCCCGGTGGCAACGTGAAGAAGGGTGACGTCGTCAAGGCGGTCATCGTTCGCACCGTCAAGGAGCGCCGCCGTCCGGACGGCTCGTACATCCGCTTCGACGAGAACGCCGCCGTCATTCTCAAGAACGACGGCGACCCTCGTGGCACCCGTATCTTCGGCCCGGTGGGCCGTGAGCTGCGCGAGAAGAAGTTCATGAAGATCATCTCCCTCGCGCCGGAGGTGCTGTGAGCATGAAGATCAAGAAGGGCGACCTGGTCCAGGTCATCACCGGCAAGGACAAGGGCAAGCAGGGCAAGGTCATTGCCGCTTTCCCGCGCGAGCAGCGCGTCCTGGTCGAGGGTGTCAACCGGGTCAAGAAGCACACCAAGGCCGGTCCGACGGCTCGCGGTTCCCAGGCCGGCGGCATCGTCACCACCGAGGCCCCGATCCACGTCTCCAACGTCCAGCTGGTCGTGGAGAAGGACGGCAAGAAGGTCGTGACCCGCGTCGGCTACCGCTTCGACGAAGAGGGCAACAAGATCCGCGTTGCCAAGCGGACGGGTGAGGACATCTGATGACGACCACCACCACTCCGCGCCTGAAGACGAAGTACCGCGAGGAGATCGTCGGCAAGCTGCGTGACGAGTTCAAGTACGAGAACGTCATGCAGGTGCCGGGCCTCGTCAAGATCGTGGTCAACATGGGTGTGGGCGACGCCGCCCGCGACTCCAAGCTGATCGAGGGCGCCATCCGCGACCTCACCACGATCACCGGTCAGAAGCCGGCCGTCACCAAGGCCCGCAAGTCCATCGCGCAGTTCAAGCTGCGTGAGGGTCAGCCGATCGGTGCCCACGTCACGCTCCGTGGCGACCGCATGTGGGAGTTCCTGGACCGCACCCTGTCGCTCGCGCTGCCGCGCATCCGCGACTTCCGCGGCCTGTCCCCCAAGCAGTTCGACGGCCGTGGCAACTACACCTTCGGTCTCACGGAGCAGGTCATGTTCCACGAGATCGACCAGGACAAGATCGACCGCGTCCGGGGTATGGACATCACCGTGGTGACCACGGCGACCAACGACGAAGAGGGCCGTGCCCTTCTCCGTCACCTCGGCTTCCCGTTCAAGGAGGCGTGAGCGAGATGGCGAAGAAGGCTCTCATCGCGAAGGCTGCTCGCAAGCCCAAGTTCGGTGTGCGTGGCTACACCCGCTGCCAGCGCTGCGGCCGTCCCCACTCCGTGTACCGCAAGTTCGGCCTGTGCCGCGTGTGCCTTCGTGAGATGGCTCACCGTGGCGAGCTGCCGGGCGTGACCAAGAGCTCCTGGTAATCCGGTAGTTCCGGACTCCCAGGGCTCTCGGTAAGCAATGGGAACGGCAGGAGCCCCGCTCCGCATGGCTTAGGCTTGTGGGGTTGGGCACCTGCCGTGCCCGTACGACTTACTACGCCGTAGGTCCACCGCGCCGCACCCGTCCCGTCTCGGATCGGGGAGAGGGATGGCGCACCAGGAAACCCCGGCGAGAGAGGCCGAAGGCCAATTCATGACCATGACTGATCCGATCGCAGACATGCTTACGCGTCTGCGGAACGCGAACTCGGCATACCACGACACCGTGTCGATGCCGCACTCGAAGATCAAGTCGCACATCGCGGAGATCCTCCAGCAGGAGGGCTTCATCACGGGCTGGAAGGTCGAGGACGCCGAGGTCGGCAAGAACCTCGTCCTGGAGCTGAAGTTCGGCCCCAACCGTGAGCGCTCCATCGCGGGCATCAAGCGGATCTCCAAGCCCGGTCTCCGGGTGTACGCGAAGTCCACCAACCTGCCGAAGGTGCTCGGCGGCCTCGGCGTGGCGATCATCTCCACGTCGCACGGGCTCCTCACCGACAAGCAGGCCGGCAAGAAGGGCGTGGGTGGGGAAGTCCTCGCCTACGTCTGGTAGCAGAAGGGAACGGAGGAAACAGCTATGTCGCGCATCGGCAAGCTCCCCATCGCGGTTCCCGCCGGCGTGGACGTCACCATCGACGGCCGCACGGTCGCGGTCAAGGGCCCCAAGGGCACGCTGACCCACACCGTCGTGGCGCCGATCGAGATCGCCAAGGGTGAGGACGGCGTCCTGAACGTCACCCGCCCCAACGACGAGCGTCAGAACAAGGCCCTGCACGGCCTGTCCCGCACGCTGGTGGCGAACATGATCACCGGCGTGACCCAGGGTTACGTGAAGAAGCTCGAGATCAGCGGTGTCGGTTACCGCGTTGTCGCCAAGGGTTCGAACCTGGAGTTCTCCCTCGGCTACAGCCACCCGATCACGGTCGAGGCCCCGGAAGGCATCACCTTCAAGGTGGAGTCCCCGACCCGGTTCTCGGTCGAGGGCATCGACAAGCAGAAGGTCGGCGAGGTTGCGGCCAACATCCGCAAGCTGCGCAAGCCCGACCCGTACAAGGCCAAGGGCGTCAAGTACGAGGGCGAAGTCATCCGCCGCAAGGTCGGAAAGGCGGGTAAGTAAGCCATGGCATACGGGCAGAAGATCCTCAAGGGCGACGCGTACAAGCGTGCTGCTATCAAGCGTCGTCACATCCGGATCCGCAAGAAGGTCGCCGGCACCGCCGAGCGTCCTCGCCTGGTCGTGACCCGTTCCAACCGCCACATCGTGGCGCAGGTGATCGACGACCTGAAGGGTCACACCCTGGCGTCGGCGTCCACCCTGGACGCGTCGATCCGCGGCGGCGAGGGCGACAAGTCCGCGCAGGCCAAGCAGGTCGGCGCCCTGGTCGCCGAGCGTGCCAAGGCCGCCGGTGTCGAGGCCGTCGTGTTCGACCGTGGTGGCAACCAGTACGCCGGGCGCATCGCCGCCCTGGCGGACGCCGCCCGCGAAGCCGGGCTCAAGTTCTGAGCCGCTTGTAGCTAGCGGAAAGAGAGAGGTAATCCAATGGCTGGACCCCAGCGCCGCGGTGGCGGCGCCGGTGGCGGCGAGCGGCGGGACCGGAAGGGCCGTGACGGCGGCGCTGCTGCCGCCGAGAAGACCGCGTACGTCGAGCGCGTCGTCGCGATCAACCGTGTCGCCAAGGTTGTGAAGGGTGGTCGTCGCTTCAGCTTCACCGCGCTGGTCGTGGTGGGCGACGGTGACGGCACCGTGGGTGTCGGATACGGCAAGGCCAAGGAGGTGCCGGCCGCCATCGCCAAGGGCGTTGAGGAGGCCAAGAAGCACTTCTTCAAGGTCCCCCGCATCCAGGGCACCATCCCGCACCCCATCCAGGGTGAGAAGGCTGCCGGCGTCGTGCTGCTCAAGCCCGCGTCCCCGGGTACCGGTGTGATCGCCGGTGGTCCGGTGCGTGCCGTGCTCGAGTGCGCCGGTATCCACGACGTGCTGTCGAAGTCGCTCGGCTCCGACAACGCCATCAACATCGTGCACGCGACCGTGGAGGCCCTGAAGGGCCTGCAGCGTCCCGAGGAGATCGCGGCCCGCCGTGGTCTGCCGCTCGAGGACGTCGCTCCCGCGGCTCTGCTGCGTGCGCGTGCCGGGGCGGGTGTGTGATCATGGCGCAGCTCAAGATCACGCAGGTGAAGTCCTACATCGGCAGCAAGCAGAACCACCGTGACACCCTGCGCTCCCTTGGTCTCAAGGGCATCAACACGCAGGTCGTCAAGGAGGACCGCCCCGAGTTCCGCGGCATGGTGCACACCGTCCGCCACCTCGTGACGGTCGAGGAGGTCGACTGATCATGGCGGAGAACAACCCGCTCAAGATCCACAACCTCCGTCCGGCCCCGGGCGCCAAGACCGCCAAGACCCGTGTGGGTCGTGGTGAGGCGTCGAAGGGTAAGACGGCCGGTCGTGGTACGAAGGGCACCAAGGCCCGCTACCAGGTTCCGGAGCGCTTCGAGGGTGGCCAGATGCCCCTCCACATGCGTCTCCCGAAGCTGAAGGGCTTCAAGAACCCGTTCAAGACCGAGTACCAGGTCGTGAACCTGGACAAGCTCGCCTCCCTCTACCCCGAGGGCGGAGAGGTCACGGTCGAGGACCTGGTCGCCAAGGGTGCCGTGCGCAAGAACAGCCTCGTCAAGGTCCTGGGCCAGGGCGAGATCTCCGTGGCGCTGCAGGTGACGGTCGACGCCGTCTCCGGCTCCGCCAAGGAGAAGATCACCGCCGCCGGCGGTACCGTCACCGAGCTCGTCTGACTCCGTCAGGTGTCTCGATGACATAGAGCGATCCCGACCGGGGATACCCCACAAATGGGGTATCCCCGGTTGGTCGTTCCTAGGGCGGTGGTGTCGCCGGTAAGGTGGCCTGCGCTGCCCATTCACCCCGGGAGCCCCTCGCGGGGCACTCAGGGCGGCAGTTGACCGTTAAGAATTCGTCCTCAGTCGGAATCTCAGACCATCACCCTTGACGCAGTTGCGCGGGGGGTCGCAGGAGGCACCGTGCTCACCGCGTTCGCCCGGGCGTTCAAGACGCCCGACCTGCGCAAGAAGCTGCTCTTCACGCTCGGCATCATCGTGGTGTACCGCGTCGGTACGCACATCCCCATCCCGGGTGTCGACTACCGGAACGTCCAGACCTGTATCGACGCCGCCCAGGCGAACCAGGGCCTGTTCGGTCTGGTGAACATGTTCAGCGGCGGCGCGCTGCTCCAGATCACGGTCTTCGCGCTCGGGATCATGCCGTACATCACGGCGAGCATCATTCTGCAGCTGCTGACCGTGGTGATCCCGCGCCTGGAAGCCCTGAAGAAGGAGGGGCAGGCCGGCACGGCGAAGATCACGCAGTACACCCGTTACCTGACGATCGCGCTCGCCGTCCTCCAGGGCACGGGCCTGGTGGCCACCGCCCGCAGCGGCGCCCTCTTCCAGGGCTGCCCGGTCGCGAGCCAGATCGTCCCCGACCAGTCGATCTTCGTGACCATCACCATGGTCATCACCATGACCGCCGGCACGGCCGCCGTCATGTGGCTCGGCGAGCTCATCACCGACCGCGGTATCGGCAACGGCATGTCGATCCTGATGTTCATCTCGATCGCCGCCACCTTCCCCTCCGCCCTGTGGGCCATCAAGGAGCAGGGCAGCCTGGCGGACGGCTGGATCGAGTTCGGCACCGTCATCGCCGTCGGTCTGGTCATGGTCGGCCTGGTCGTCTTCGTCGAGCAGGCCCAGCGCAGGATCCCCGTCCAGTACGCGAAGCGCATGATCGGCCGCCGGTCCTACGGCGGCACGTCGACCTACATCCCGCTGAAGGTCAACCAGGCGGGTGTGATCCCGGTCATCTTCGCCTCGTCGCTGCTGTACATCCCGGCGCTGATCGCGCAGTTCTCCAGCGGCACCTCGGGCTGGAAGACCTGGATCGAGGGGCACCTCGTCCGCGGTGACCACCCGATCTACGTGACGCTGTACTTCTTGCTCATCGTCTTCTTCGCGTTCTTCTACGTGGCTATCTCGTTCAACCCCGAGGAAGTCGCGGACAACATGAAGAAGTATGGTGGCTTCATCCCGGGCATCCGGGCTGGCCGACCGACCGCTGAGTACCTGAGCTACGTACTCAACCGGATCACCTGGCCGGGTTCGCTGTACTTGGGTCTGATCGCTCTCGTACCGACGATGGCGTTGGTTGGTTTCGGGGCAAACCAGAACTTCCCGTTCGGCGGGACGAGCATCCTGATCATCGTGGGTGTCGGTCTCGAGACGGTGAAGCAGATCGAGAGCCAGCTCCAGCAGCGCAATTACGAAGGGTTCCTCCGCTGATGCGAATCGTCCTCGTCGGGCCGCCGGGTGCTGGGAAGGGCACACAGGCAACCCGCCTTGCCGAGAAATTGCGCATCCCGCACATCTCCACGGGCGACCTGTTCCGCGCCAACATCAGCCGGCAGACCGAGCTGGGAAAGCTCGCCAAGTCCTACATGGACGCCGGTGACCTCGTCCCCGACGAGGTCACCATCGCCATGGCCAAGGACCGCATGGCGCAGCCGGACGCCGAGAACGGCTTCCTGCTGGACGGCTTCCCGCGCAACGTGTCGCAGGCCGAGGCGCTGGACGAGCTGCTCAAGAGCGAGGGCATCAAGCTGGACGCGGTGCTCGACCTCGAGGCCCCCGAGGACGAGGTCGTGAAGCGGATCGCCGGACGGCGCGTCTGCCGCAAGGACTCCGCGCACGTCTTCCACGTGACGTACAGCCCGCCGAAGCAGGAGGGCGTCTGCGACGTCTGCGGCGGCGAGCTGTACCAGCGCGACGACGACTCCGAGGAGACCGTCCGCACGCGCCTGGAGGTCTACCACACGCAGACCGAGCCGATCATCGACTACTACCGGGCCCAGGGCCTGGTGGTGACCATCTCCGCGATGGGTCCCGTCGACGAGGTCACCGGTCGGGCGCTGGAGGCGCTGAAGAGCGGCCAGTGATCCGTCCCGCCGCCTGCACAGCCGCGGTTCCCCCCGAGGGGCCGCGGCTGTGGCGTGGGCGGGGTCCGTGCAGCCGCCCGCGCGGCACCCGGGCGGCTCGCGCCCGTATCGTTGGAAGCGTCCGTACTCCTCCACTGGTCCAGAAAGGCCGTCGTCCCCATGGTGCAGATCAAAAGCCCTGAGCAGATCGCCAAGATGCGCGAGGCGGGGCTGGTCGTCGCCGCCATCCACGCGGCCACCCGCGAGGCCGCGGTGCCCGGGGCCTCCACCAAGGATCTGGACCAGGTCGCCCGCAAGGTGCTCGCCGAGCACAACGCCAAGCCGAACTTCCTCGGCTACGGCGGCTTCCCCGCCACCATCTGCACCTCGGTGAACGAGGTCGTGGTCCACGGCATCCCGTCCGACGACGTGATCCTGAAGGACGGGGACATCATCTCCGTCGACTGCGGCGCCATCGTCGACGGCTGGCACGGCGACGCCGCCTACACCGCCTTCGTCGGCTCCGGTCACTCCCCGGAACTGGTCGAGCTCTCCCGGGTCACCGAGGAGTCGATGTGGGCCGGCATCGCGGCCATGAAGCAGGCCAACCGGCTGGTCGACATCTCCCGCGCGATCGAGACGTACATCCGCCGCCAGCCGAAGCCCGGCGGCGGCAAGTACGGGATCATCGAGGACTACGGCGGCCACGGCATCGGCACCGAGATGCACATGGACCCGCACCTGCTGAACTACGTCGACCGCAAGCGCGGCAAGGGCCCGAAGCTGGTGCCCGGCTTCTGCCTGGCGATCGAGCCGATGGTCTCCCTCGGCACCCCGCGCACCGAGGTCCTCTCCGACGACTGGACGGTCATCACGACCGACGGCACCTGGTCCTCCCACTGGGAGCACTCGGTCGCCCTCACCGAACAGGGCCCCCTGGTCCTGACCGCCCCCGACGGCGGCAAGGCCAAGCTGGCGGAGATGGGCATCACGGCGGCGCCGGACCCGCTGGCCTGACGACGGCCCTGCCCCCGCCCGTCCGCCGGAGGCGGCCGTTGGGTTAGGGATCTCCCGCGGAGGGCAGGATCTCTCGATTCGTGTTTCCGGGTGCGCTGACGTAGACTGACTCGTCGGCTCTGGTGCACCCGCATGTCCGCATGTGGTCACGGTGCACTGAAGAGTCGATCAAGGTAGTCGATTCGAAGGGCGAAGCGTGGCCAAGAAGCAAGGTGCCATCGAGATCGAGGGCACTGTCGTCGAGTCTCTGCCGAACGCCATGTTCAGGGTCGAGCTCCAGAACGGCCACCAGGTCCTGGCACACATCAGCGGCAAGATGCGCATGCACTACATCCGCATCCTCCCTGACGACCGGGTCGTGGTGGAGCTGTCTCCGTACGACCTCACGCGTGGCCGGATCGTCTACCGGTACAAGTAGATCTTGCCCGCTCCCCGGCCCGCCGGGGTGATGGCACTGACCCGGAGAACCTCACACCCATGAAGGTCAAGCCGAGCGTCAAGAAGATCTGCGACAAGTGCAGGGTGATCCGCCGTCACGGTCGGGTCATGGTCATCTGCGACAACCCGCGCCACAAGCAGCGCCAGGGCTGACCGCAGCACTGATCCACCCTCTGCGCCTCCCGCAGACTTCGCGCGACGCGAGCAACACACGTTCATACGCAGGACCCGAGCCGCACGGCTCGACACCCCCGGCTCGGAGGCCGGGGACCCGGCCCGTACCTGGTACGGCGGGCGGGGAGCCGGTTCTGTGGAAGACCTCCGACAACCAACTGGAGCCATTGAATGGCACGCGTTTCCGGTGTTGACATCCCGCGCGACAAGCGCGTGGAGATCGCCCTCACCTACGTGTTCGGCATCGGCCGGACCCTTTCGCAGCAGACGCTGGCCGCGACCGGCGTCGACCCGAACACCCGCGTCCGCGACCTGACCGAAGAGCAGCTGGTCGCGATCCGCGAGTACGTCGACAACAACATCAAGACCGAGGGTGACCTCCGTCGCGAGATCCAGGCCGACATCCGCCGCAAGGTCGAGATCGGCACCTACCAGGGTCTGCGTCACCGTCGCGGTCTGCCCGTCCGCGGTCAGCGCACCAGCACCAACGCGCGTACCCGCAAGGGCCCGCGTCGCGCCATCGCCGGCAAGAAGAAGCCGGGCAAGAAGTAGTCCTCAGCGGACTTCGCCGTCCAGCGGTCTTCGCTGTAGGACCGACCACCTCCCGTAGGAGTACAGATGCCCCCCAAGGGTCGTCAGGGCGCTGCCAAGAAGGTGCGCCGCAAGGAAAAGAAGAACGTCGCTCACGGCCACGCGCACATCAAGAGCACGTTCAACAACACGATCGTCTCGATCACGGACCCGTCCGGCAACGTGATCTCCTGGGCCTCCGCCGGCCACGTCGGCTTCAAGGGCTCCCGGAAGTCCACGCCGTTCGCCGCGCAGATGGCCGCCGAGTCGGCCGCCCGCCGCGCCCAGGAGCACGGCATGCGCAAGGTCGACGTGTTCGTCAAGGGCCCGGGTTCCGGTCGTGAGACCGCCATCCGCTCCCTGCAGGCCACGGGCCTCGAGGTCGGCTCCATCCAGGACGTCACCCCGACCCCGCACAACGGCTGCCGCCCGCCGAAGCGCCGCCGCGTCTGACGCAGCGGCCGGCCGGTCGGTCGGTTCCGGGTTCCGGGCGGTACGGCTCGTCAGCGCCGTATCGCCCGTACCCTTGCAGTACCCGCACTTGTCACCGGGTGCGGTTTCCGTCGGACGTCAAATAGCGGGCGTCCACGATAGAAGGATCTGATCCACTCATGCTGATCGCTCAGCGCCCCTCGTTGACCGAAGAGGTCGTCGACGAATTCCGGTCCCGGTTCGTGATCGAGCCGCTGGAGCCGGGCTTCGGCTACACCCTCGGCAACTCCCTCCGCCGCACCCTCCTGTCGTCGATCCCCGGTGCCGCTGTCACCAGCATCCGCATCGACGGCGTCCTGCACGAGTTCACCACCGTGCCGGGCGTCAAGGAGGACGTCACCGACCTGATCCTCAACATCAAGCAGCTGGTCGTCTCCTCGGAGCACGACGAGCCGGTCGTGATGTACCTGCGCAAGCAGGGCCCGGGTCTGGTCACCGCCGCCGACATCGCGCCCCCGGCCGGTGTCGAGGTGCACAACCCGGACCTCGTCCTCGCCACGCTCAACGGCAAGGGCAAGCTGGAGATGGAGCTGACCGTCGAGCGCGGTCGCGGCTACGTCTCCGCCGTGCAGAACAAGCAGGTCGGCCAGGAGATCGGCCGGATCCCGGTCGACTCGATCTACAGCCCCGTGCTGAAGGTCACCTACAAGGTCGAGGCGACCCGAGTCGAGCAGCGCACCGACTTCGACAAGCTCATCGTCGACGTCGAGACCAAGCAGGCGATGCGTCCGCGTGACGCCATGGCCTCCGCCGGCAAGACCCTGGTCGAGCTGTTCGGTCTCGCCCGCGAGCTGAACATCGACGCCGAGGGCATCGACATGGGTCCGTCCCCGACGGACGCCGCCCTCGCCGCCGACCTGGCGCTGCCGATCGAGGAGCTGGAGCTCACGGTCCGGTCGTACAACTGCCTCAAGCGTGAGGGCATCCACTCCGTGGGTGAGCTCGTCGCGCGCTCCGAGGCGGACCTGCTCGACATCCGGAACTTCGGTGCGAAGTCCATCGACGAGGTCAAGGCCAAGCTGGCCGGCATGGGCCTCGCGCTCAAGGACTCGCCTCCCGGGTTCGACCCCACCGCTGCCGCGGACGCCTTCGGGGCGGACGACGACGCGGACGCGGGTTTCGTGGAGACCGAGCAGTACTGAGCTCGGGACCTGCGGTCCGCTGCTGACGGCCGGCCCGTTCCGGCCGGCCGCGCGGTTCCCCGCGCCCCTTCGGGGGCGCGGGTCCTCCGGGACGTCTGCGAAGGCGGCCCGGATCTCCGACAGGCGACCGCCTGCTCGGATACTGACTCCGGTACCTGATACGGCCGGGGCAGACACACAGGAGAGTCACTATGCCGAGGCCCACCAAGGGTGCCCGTCTGGGCGGCAGCGCCGCGCACGAGAAGCTCATGCTCGCGAACCTCGCGAAGGCGCTTTTCGAGCACGGCCGCATCACCACCACCGAGGCGAAGGCGCGCAAGCTGCGTCCCTACGCCGAGCGTCTGGTCACCAAGGCGAAGAAGGGCGACCTTCACAACCGCCGTCAGGTGCTCCAGGTGATTACGGACAAGAGCATCGTCCACACGCTCTTCACCGAGATCGGCCCGCGGTACGAGAACCGTCCCGGTGGCTACACCCGCATCACCAAGATCGGTAACCGCCGTGGCGACAACGCGCCCATGGCCGTCATCGAGCTGGTCGAGGCGCTGACGGTGCAGCAGGCCGCGGTCGGCGAGGCCGAGGCAGCGACCAAGCGGTCCGCGAAGGACGCCGAGGCCGAGGCCGTGGAGACCAAGGTCGACACGACCAAGGGCGACGACGAGGCTGCGGCCGAGGAGTCGAAGGACGCGTAAGCGTTTTTGCGGGGACTGGGTGGTCGCCTTGGCCGCGGCTTGCGTCGTGGCTGGTCGCGCAGTTCCCCGCGCCCCTTCGGGGCGTACCGGTGGGCCCGCTTCTTTCGAAGGAGCGGGCCCGCTTCGTTGTGGAAGGGAGATGTCCGGGTGAGTGGTGTGGTGCGGGTTCGGCTGGATCTTTCCTACGACGGGACCGAGTTCTCCGGGTGGGCCAAGCAGGCCGGGGGACGGCGGACCGTGCAGGGGGAGATCGAGGACGCGCTGCGGACCGTGACGCGGTCCGCGACGACGTACGAGCTGACCGTGGCCGGGCGGACCGACGCCGGTGTGCACGCGCGAGGTCAGGTCGCCCACGTGGACCTGCCGCGCGAGGTGTGGGCCGAGCACCGGCCGAAACTGCTGAAGCGGCTCGCCGGGCGGCTGCCGAAGGATGTGCGGGTGTGGGCGCTGAGGGAGGCGCCGACGGGCTTCGACGCCCGCTTCTCGGCGATCTGGCGGCGCTACGCCTACCGCGTCACCGACAACCCCGGCGGCGTCGACCCGCTGCTCCGCACCCATGTGCTGTGGCACGACTGGCCGCTCGACGTGGACGCCATGAACGAGGCCGCCCGCGGACTGCTCGGCGAGCACGACTTCGCCGCCTACTGCAAGCGGCGCGAGGGCGCGACGACCATCCGCACCCTCCAGGAGCTGAGCCTGGTGCGCGGCGACGACGGGATCATCACGGCCACCGTGCGGGCCGACGCCTTCTGCCACAACATGGTGCGCTCGCTGATCGGCGCGCTGCTGTTCGTCGGCGACGGACACCGCACGCCGGACTGGCCCGCGAAGGTCCTGGCGGCAGGCGTACGGGACTCGGCGGTCCATGTCGTACGCCCGCACGGCCTGACCCTGGAGGAGGTCGGCTACCCGGCCGACGAGCTCCTGGCGGCCCGCAGCGTCGAGGCACGCAACAAGCGGACGCTCCCGACGGCCGGCTGCTGCTGACCCGCTCCGGGCGGCGGGGTCAGCCGGCCGCCGCCGCCGACGCCTGGGCCTCGCCCCTGCGGCGGATCTGACGGTACGTGAACTCCTGGAGGTCGTCGCCGGTCTTGAAGACGGCCTTGTCCTTCTCCGTCACGTCCTTGCCGCTGGTGAAGCCGGACAGCGTGAAGTAGGCGTAGCGTCCGTAGGCGTTGGTGGTGGAGCGGCAGACCGCGCCGACGCAGAAGTCCTTCACCCCGCCGCCGGACAGCGACTTGACGATGCTCTTCTCGTCCGCCTGCTGCTTGGCCTTCGTCGCCTGCGCCTCGGTCGCGAAGACCGCCACGCCGACCGTCACCGCCACGCCGTCCCGGCTGTAGGTGACACGGATCAGCCGCGTGCACCTGTTGTCGGTGAGGACCTTGGGGAGCGTGGCCTTCGCCGCGGACGAGCAGTTCCTCGTGTCCGCCGTCGGGCCCTTCTTGTAGACCGTGTCGCCCATGGTCAGCTGCGTGCCGGGGAACAGGATGTCGGGGCTCAGCGGCGCCTTGTCCTTCTGGTCGCTGGCGACGAAGTCCTTCGGGTCCAGCGGGGGCGGAGCGCTCGTCGGCTCGAACGACGGCACCGTGCCCGTGGCGCTCGGCAGGTCGGAGATGCCGGGCAGCTGGGACTCGGCGCCCGGGGAGGCCTGGTTGGAGCCGCCCGCCGACACGACGGCGACCGCCACCGCGGTGCCTATCGCCACGGCGGCGAGTGCGCCGCCGCCTATGAACAGCAGCCGGCGCCGCTTGGCGCGCGCCTCGGACGCGTCGGCGAGCGCCGCCCAGTCGGGTGACCCGCCGGCGCTGCCGCCGTTCCACGGCTGCTGCGAATTCGGTTTCCAGGGATCCCACTGCTGCGAGGACCCCCCCTGCCCAAAGCTCATGGGGCGCATCTTAGACGGGGCAAGGGGTGTGCTGGTCCGCCTCAACGGGCCTCCGAGGCCCTAGCGTTGCGTCCATGGTGACGGGCAAAAGCGACATCTCCGGGTGGTTGGTGCGCCCCGCGGGCATCGGCTGGTGGGCCGGACTCGTGGCGGTGCTGGCCGCCCTGACGACCCATACGGTGCTGGTGACCTCGGACGGAGGCATGGACAACGGCATCGTCGTGGACGCGGCGCGCACCTGGCTGGACGGCGGATCGCCGTACGACGACGCACACTTCCTCTATTTCCCTAGCGCGGTCGTCGCGGCCGCCCCGCAGGCGCTGCTGCCGCGGTCCCTGCTCGACGTCCTGGTGCCGGTCCTGGTCGTCCTCGCGCTCGTGGCGGGCTGGGTGTGCGCGCTGCTGCTGCACCGGGTGCCGCTGCGCAGCAGGCTCGCCGTCCTCGGGCTGTTCGGGCTGGCGGCCGCCTTCGCGCCGTTCGCGCAGCTGGTGCGGCTGGGCAACTGGACGGTGACGGCCGTGCTGGCGCTGCCGCTGTGCCTGTTGCTCGCGAGCCGCGGGCGGTGGGTCGCGGCGGGGGCGGTGATCGGGGTGGCGGTGGCGCTGAAGCCGCTGCTCGCGCCGATGGCGCTGCTGTTCCTCTTCGCCCGTAGGTGGGGGGCGCTCGCGCCGGTGGTGCTGGTGCCGGCGGTCTCGTCGGTGGTGGCCGCCTTCTTCCTGCCCGACCCCACCGGCTTCCTCACCCGGACGCTCCCTTTCCTCTTCACCGCCGACGACGCCTTCCTCCGGCTCTACGAGGCGGGTCCGGCGGCGGTGCTGCCCCGGCTGGGGGTGCCGCAGGTCCTGGCCCAGGCGCTGGCGGTGGCGGCCGCCGCGGTCGGGGTGGTGTGCGCCGGCCGGCGGTGGCGGGGGCCGGGGCCCGAGCCGCTGCGGCTGGCGGAGACGTCCGCCGGGCTGATGCTGTCCGCGTTCCTGGTGTCGCGGCCCTCCTACAACCACTACCTGCTCGTCGTGCTGCCGCTGCTGCTCGCGGGGCTGCCGTACGCGGGGTCGGTGACCCGGCGGCCGTGGTTCTGGCTGGCGCTGGTGCCGCAGCTGCCGGGGGTGACCTGGCCGTGGCTGGAGTCGGGGAAGCGGCGGGCGTTCCGGGACGCGGTCACGCTGTGCGCGCTGGCGGGGACGGTGGCGTACCACGCCGTCCGGGGCGCGCGGGACGCCCGGGAGGAGGAAGGGGCTGGTCGGGCGGCGGAGGAGTGGCGTGCGGCCACGGGGGGCGCCGTACGGCCGTAAAATGGGGCGTGCCCACGGGCGGCGGGCTCGTTTTGACCCGTCCGGCCGAGCACGGGTATTCTGCGTCTCTGTTGTGTGTAGTGGCTTACTCATTCTCACGTGAGGGGCCCTTACACCGGTCCACCGGGCCGATGACCAGCGACCAGCACGCGGTTTGCGTCACCGCTGTGCGGTCAGGGCTGTCGTGATCGTCTTCGGTGACCTTGTCAGGACCATTCACTGAAGAAGCGAAGGCTACGAACCGTGCGTACGTACAGCCCCAAGCCCGGCGATGTGACGCGCCAGTGGCACGTCATCGACGCTCAGGACGTCGTCCTGGGCCGTCTGGCCTCCACTGCCGCCTCCATCCTGCGTGGCAAGCACAAGCCGATCTACGCGCCCCACGTCGACACCGGTGACTTCGTCATCATCATCAACGCCGACAAGGTGCACCTCTCCGGCAACAAGCGGACCCAGAAGATGGCGTACCGCCACTCGGGCTACCCGGGCGGTCTGCGCTCCGTCCGCTACGACGAGCTGCTTGCCAAGAACCCCGAGAAGGCCATCGAGAAGGCCGTCAAGGGCATGCTCCCCAAGAACACCCTGGGCCGTCAGATGCTCTCGAAGCTGAAGGTCTACTCGGGCGACCAGCACCCGCACGCTGCTCAGCAGCCGGTGCCGTTCGAGATCACCCAGGTCGCGCAGTAAGTCCGGCCACCCCCTAAGACCGAAGAGAATCTGAGGAGAATCGTGGCCGAGACCACTGCCGAGCAGCCGCTCGAAGAGCTTGACATCGACAGCTACACCACCGAGTCCGAGGCCCCCGTCGAGGGCGAGTACACCTCGGAGTCCATGGCGTCCCGCTTCGGTGAGCCCCAGCCGGCCGCCGGCCTGGGCCGTCGCAAGAACGCCATCGCCCGCGTCCGGATCGTCCCGGGCACCGGCAAGTGGAAGATCAACGGTCGCACCCTCGAGGACTACTTCCCGAACAAGGTGCACCAGCAGGAAGTGAACGAGCCCTTCAAGGTGCTCGAGCTCGAGGGCCGCTACGACGTCGTCGCCCGCATCGCGGGTGGCGGTGTCTCCGGTCAGGCCGGTGCGCTCCGTCTCGGTGTCGCCCGTGCGCTGAACGAGGCGGACGTCGACAACAACCGCGGTCCGCTGAAGAAGGCCGGCTTCCTGCGCCGCGACGACCGTGCGGTCGAGCGGAAGAAGGCCGGTCTGAAGAAGGCCCGCAAGGCTCCGCAGTACAGCAAGCGCTAATCGCAGGGCGCTCGCGCGTACTCCGAACGCCCCGGCGGCACGCCATCGTGCTGCCGGGGCGTTCGTTTATTCACTGGCGTGGGCGTATAACGGCACAAGGCGCTCAAACGCTAATGTGATCGGATGGTCGGGCGGTGACGTCGTGGTGTGCGCCCGGTGAAGCCGTGGTGCGCGTTCATGCGGCGTGGGGCCGCGGACGTTCCGAGACCGTCGAACATCAGAAGCATCGACGAACAGCAGAAGCTCAGCTTTGTCAGTGGCACAGCCGTCGGCCGTACGGGCCGGTCCAACGCCTCGGCGGGACCTTGGTGGCGGGGCCCTGGAGGGCTGCCGATACTGACGCATCCTCAGGAGGACAAGTGGGACGACTCTTCGGCACGGACGGCGTGCGCGGTGTCGCCAACGCGGATCTCACGGCGGAGATGGCGCTCGGCCTGTCCGTCGCCGCCGCGCACGTACTGGCCGAGGCGGGCACGTTCGAAGGGCACCGGCCCACCGCCGTGGTCGGGCGTGACCCGCGCGCGTCCGGGGAGTTCCTGGAGGCCGCCGTGGTCGCCGGGCTCGCCAGCGCGGGCGTGGACGTCCTGCGGGTCGGCGTGCTGCCGACGCCGGCCGTCGCCCACCTCACCGGTGCGCTCGGCGCCGACCTCGGCGTGATGCTCTCCGCCAGCCACAACGCCATGCCCGACAACGGGATCAAGTTCTTCGCCCGCGGCGGGCACAAGCTCGCCGACGAGCTGGAGGACCGGATCGAGGCGGTCTACGAGGAGCACCGGACCGGTGCGCCGTGGGACCGGCCCACCGGAGCCGGGGTCGGACGCGTGCGGGACTACGAGGAGGGCTTCGACACGTATGTCGCCCACCTCGTGGGTGTGCTGCCGAACCGGCTCGACGGACTGAAGATCGTGCTGGACGAGGCGCACGGGGCGGCGTCGCAGGTGTCGCCCGAGGCGTTCCGGCGGGCCGGGGCCGAGGTTGTCACCATCGGTGCTGAGCCGGACGGGCTGAACATCAACGACGGGTGCGGCTCCACGCACCTTGCGCAGCTGAAGGCCGCTGTCGTCGAGCACGGGGCCGCGCTGGGGATCGCGCACGACGGGGACGCCGACCGGTGTCTCGCCGTCGACCACACGGGGGAGGAGGTCGACGGGGACCAGATCCTCGCCGTGCTGGCACTCGCCATGCGGGAGCGGTCCGCGTTGCGGTCCGACACGGTGGTCGCCACGGTGATGTCGAACCTCGGGTTCAAGCTCGCCATGGAGCGGGAGGGGATCCGGCTCGTCCAGACGGCGGTGGGTGACCGGTACGTGCTGGAGGAGATGAAGCAGCACGGGTTCGCCCTGGGCGGCGAGCAGTCCGGGCACGTGATCATCCTCGACCACGCCACGACGGGGGACGGGACGCTGACGGGGCTGCTGCTGGCGGCGCGGGTCGCTCAGACGGGGCGGCCGCTGCGGGAGCTGGCGTCGGTGATGGAGCGGTTGCCGCAGGTCCTGATCAACGTGCCTGACGTGGACAAGTCGCGGGTGAAGACCTCCGCGGAACTGGCGACGGCCGTGGGCGAGGCCGAGCGTGAGCTGGGGGAGACCGGGCGCGTGCTGCTGCGTCCCTCGGGCACCGAGCCGCTGGTGCGGGTCATGGTCGAGGCGGCCGACATCGACCAGGCGCGGTCGGTGGCGGGGCGGCTCGCGGATGCGGTGAAGTCCGCGCTGGGCTGAGGACGTGGGCCTGCGGCGCAGGGGTCTGCCCGTGGGGGTTGAGGTGTGACGCCTGCGGCGCAGGGGTCTGCCCGGTGGGGGTTGAGGTGTGACGCCTGCGGCGCAGGGGTCTGCCCGGTGGGGGTTCATGGAGCGCCCACGGTGGGTGGTGGTGCGGGGCCGCGGTGGGGGTGGTCGTCCTCGGTCCGGCGCGAGAGCGCGTCTCGACGGGTGAACGGCGTCGGGGCGCCGGCCGCTGCGGCCGCCCGCCCCCACCCCGTCCCCTCCCCGCCGCGGGCGGGCCCGCACGGTCTCAGGCGGCCGCGCGCCTTCGCAGGCGCGCGTGCTGCTTCCGCCACAGCCGCTTCTGTGCGAGCAGCGTCAGTGTTCCCGCCAGCGTGATCCCGAACAGGTTGAGCAGCAGCTGCTCGGTGGAACCCCACGTCTGGACGGTGTCCCCGTAGCTCAGGGCCACCGCCGCGTTCGCCGCGGCCGGCACCGTCGTCACCGAGATGGCGACTCCCACCAGGGCTCCGGACTTCGCGGACGTGAGCGACAGCGTGCCCGCCGTCCCGGCCAGCACCGCCACCACGAAGGAGAACCAGTCGGGGGCGTACACGAAGCCGGTCTGCGGCCGTTCCCCCTCCAGCTGCTCCTTGCTGAACAGCCCCACCGCGTCCATGAACAGGCTGAACCCCACCGTCAGCGCCATCGCCACCGCGAAGCCCACCAGCAGGGCGATCAGCGACCGCATCGCGAGGCGCGGCCGACGCTGCACCGTCGCCGTGGAGATGCCGGCCAGCGGGCCGAACTCCGGGCCCACCGCCATCGCCCCCACGATCAGGACCGCGTTGTCCAGCACCACACCGCAGGCCGCGATCATGGTCGCCAGCGTGAGGAACGAGAGATAGGTGACCGAGAGGGTCGACTCCTCGTGGGTGGCCTCGGTGAGGTGCTCCCACAGCACCGCGTCCGCACCTTCCCCCGGCGCCTCCTTCTCGGCACGGTCCGCGCGCTCCGACAGCGACAGGTCGACGTTCTCCACGGCGATGGACCCGGTGGTGTCCAGCCCCAGCCGCTGCAAGCCGCTCAGCAGGTCGTCGGCGGCCTCCCGGGCCACGTCGCACAGCACGACGTCCCCGGCGGGGTCGCGGGCGGCACCCGTCAGCACGCACAGATGCGTGGTCCCTCTCGTCCCCTCGATCAGGCGGACCGCTTCCTCGGTCCGCCCGGCGGGCGTGATCAGACGCAGATGCAGCATGGCGGCAGGGTAGCCGCCGGTGGCGGGTGGACCGGGAGGTTCACAGCTTGCGGAGGCTCAGGCGCTGGACCTTGTGGTCGGGGCCCTTGCGGAGGACCAGGGTGGCCCGGCCCCGCGTAGGGGCGATGTTCTCCACGAGGTTCGGCTTGTTGATGGTCCGCCACATCGTGCGGGCGTAGTCCAATGCCTCCTCCTCCGACACCTGCGTGTACTTCCGGAAGTACGAGGACGGATCCTGGAACGCCGTCTGCCGCAGCTTGCGGAAGCGATTCAGGTACCACTGCTCGATGTCTTCCGCACGCGCATCGACGTACACGCTGAAGTCGAAGTAGTCGGCGAGGCCGACCCGGGTGCGGCCGTCCTTGCCGGGGAGTGCGGGCTGAAGGACGTTGAGGCCCTCCACGATCAGAATGTCCGGTCGCCGCACCGTGAGCTTCTCGCCCGGCACGATGTCGTAGATCAAATGGGAGTAGACGGGGGCGGTCACTTCTGACTTGCCGGCCTTGATGTCGGCCACGAAGCGCGTCAGCGCCCGGCGGTCGTAGGACTCGGGGAAACCCTTCCGCGACATCAGGCCGCGCGCCTGGAGTTCCTGCGTGGGCAGCAGGAAGCCGTCCGTCGTGACGAGTTCCACGCGGGGGTGCTCGGGCCAGCGGGAGAGCAGGGCCTGCAGAAGGCGCGCCACCGTCGACTTGCCCACGGCGACGGAGCCGGCGACCCCTATGACGAAGGGCGTGCCCGACTGGGAGCCCTTCTCGCCGAGAAAGGTGTTGAGCGCTCCGCGCAGCCCGTCGGTGGCGCCGACGTAGAGGTTGAGCAGCCGGGACAGCGGCAGATAGATGTCCCGTACCTCGTCGAGGTCGATGACGTCGCCGAGGCCGCGCAGCCGCTCCACCTCCTCCGCCGTCAGCGGCAGCGGCGTCTTGTCGCGCAGCGCGCTCCACTCGGAACGGGTGAGGTCGACGTAGGGAGTCGCCTCCGGCCGCTGCCGGTGGGCGCTCCGGGGCATCGAGGAGACCGGAGAGATCACAGTCCATTGTTAACGGAGTTCGAACGCGGCGACAGGTGGGCTGTGTCACGCCGGGAATCCGTGGGGACCCTGATGATCAACTGTGGAGCGGCTGTGTCTACAGTGCGCGCACGTGATGCGGATCATCCCTCCGCACCTTCCAGAAAGAGTTTCTCCGTGAGAACCAGTTCCGTCCGTCGTACCGCGCTCGCCGCCTCCGCCGCCGCGCTTGCCCTGCTCGTCACCGCCTGCGGCGGCTCCGGCGACGACCAGGACAAGGCCGACGAGGGCAAGGGCAAAGCCGCGCCCAGCACCTCCGCCGCAGCGCCGGCGAAGACGCTCACCGCCGCCGAGCTGGAGAAGGCCGCCCTCGCGCAGCCGGACGTCAAGGGCGGCAAGGTCGTCACCAAGCTCCCCGCGACGGACGACATCGCCGCGGACCAGGTGAAGAGCGAGGACGCCGCCTGTCTGCCGCTGGCGCACGCCCAGGCCGGTGTGGCGCAGGGTGAGCCGGCCGCGACCGTGAAGCGGTCCTTCACGAGCGCCCCGGTGAAGCCGTCCGCGGACTCGAAGCCGGAGGACGCCCTCCTGGCCGCGCTGAACATGGAGAAGGTGCTGATCAATCTCGCCTCCTACGAGGGCGGCGGCGCCGAGCAGGCCGTGAAGGGTGTCCTCGCGGCGGCCGAGAAGTGCGCGGGCGGGTTCAAGGCCACCGTCGTCGGCGAGCCGCTGGACGTGGTGAAGGCCGCCACGGGCGACGCGCCCGAGGGCGGCGACGAGGGCGCCGCCGTCACGCTGACCGTCGCCGCGGACGAGGGCGTCGAGGCGCCCGCCAAGATCGTCCTGGTGCGCAAGGGCTCCACCGTGGTCACCTTCAGCGCCGTGAACCTCGCGTCCATGGCCACCGGCAAGGACTTCGACGTCCCTGCCGACGTCGTCGCCGCGCAGGTCGCCAAGCTCGGCTGATGCGGAACCCCTCCCACCGGCGCCTCGTGCACCGGTGGGAATTTCCGATTTCGGGCACGCGGAGGCCGTTTCCGGCGGCTGACGGATCGTAGGCTGCCCGTCATGTGCGGAATCGTGGGTTACGTAGGGCCGCAGTCGGCGCTTGACGTCGTGACGGCCGGACTGAAGCGACTGGAGTACCGGGGCTACGACTCGGCGGGCGTCGCCGTGCATGCCGACGGCGGACTGGCCACGGCGAAGAGGGCCGGGAAGCTGGTCAACCTGGAGAAGGAGCTGGGGGAGCGGCCCCTGCCGGCCGGGACGACCGCGATCGGGCACACCCGGTGGGCCACGCACGGCGGGCCGACCGACGCCAACGCCCATCCGCACATGGACAACGCGGGCCGGGTCGCCGTCGTCCACAACGGCATCATCGAGAACTTCGCCGCCCTGCGCGAGGAGTTGACCGGGCGCGGCCACGAACTGGCGTCCGAGACCGACACCGAGGTCGTCGCCCATCTGCTCGCCGAGGAGTACTCGGCCTGCGCCGACCTCGCCGAGGCGATGCGGCTGGTGTGCCGGCGGCTGGAGGGCGCGTTCACCCTCGTCGCCGTGCACGCCGACGAGCCCGACGTGGTCGTCGGCGCCCGCCGCAACTCGCCGCTGGTCGTGGGCGTCGGGGAGGGTGAGTCGTTCCTCGCCTCGGATGTCGCCGCGTTCATCGCGCACACCCGCGAGGCGATCGAGCTGGGCCAGGACCAGGTGGTCGAGCTGCGCCGGGACGCGGTGACGGTGACCGACTTCGACGGGGCGCCGGCCGACGTCCGCGAGTACCACGTCGACTGGGACGCCTCCGCCGCCGAGAAGGGCGGCTACGACTACTTCATGCTCAAGGAGATCGCCGAGCAGCCGAAGGCGGTCGCCGACACCCTGCTGGGCCGCATCGACGGGTCGGGTTCGCTGACGCTGGACGAGGTGCGGATCCCGGCGAACGTGCTGCGTGAGGTCGACAAGGTCGTCATCGTCGCCTGCGGCACGGCCTTCCATGCCGGGCTCATCGCGAAGTACGCCATCGAGCACTGGACGCGCGTGCCGTGCGAGGTGGAGCTGGCGAGCGAGTTCCGCTACCGCGACCCGATCCTGGACCAGCAGACGCTCGTCGTCGCCATCTCCCAGTCCGGCGAGACCATGGACACGCTGATGGCGCTGCGGCACGCGCGGGAGCAGGGCGCCAAGGTGCTGGCCATCTGCAACACCAACGGGTCGACCATCCCCCGGGAGTCGGACGCCGTTCTCTACACGCATGCCGGTCCGGAGGTCGCGGTCGCGTCGACGAAGGCATTTCTGACGCAGCTGGTCGCGTGTTACCTGGTCGCCCTGTATCTGGGGCAGGTGCGCGGCACCAAGTACGCCGACGAGATCCGCGCGGTGGTGCGCGACCTCGCGTCCATCTCCGGGGCGGTCGAGCGGGTGCTGGACACCATGGAGCCTGTGCGGGAGCTCGCCCGCTCGTTGGCGGAGAAGAACACGGTTCTCTTCCTGGGGCGGCACGTCGGTTACCCGGTGGCGCTGGAGGGCGCGCTGAAGCTGAAGGAGCTCGCGTACATGCACGCGGAGGGCTTCGCGGCGGGGGAGCTGAAGCACGGCCCCATCGCGTTGATCGAGGACGATGTGCCCGTGGTCGTGGTGGTGCCGTCGCCGCGTGGGCGGTCCGTCCTGCACGACAAGATCGTGTCCAACATCCAGGAGATCCGCGCGCGCGGCGCCCGGACCATCGTGGTCGCGGAGGAGGGCGACGACGCGGTCGTCCCGTACGCCGACCATCTGATCCGCGTCCCGGTCACGCCGACGCTGCTCCAGCCGCTGGTCGCGACCGTGCCGCTGCAGGTGTTCGCCTGCGAGCTGGCCACCGCCCGCGGCAACGAGGTGGACCAGCCGCGGAACCTCGCCAAGTCCGTGACCGTGGAGTAGGAGGCCGGAGGTCCTGCGGATCTAGAGTGCCCGCATGAGCATCATCGGAGTCGGGATCGACGTCGCCGAGATCGAGCGGTTCGCCGCGTCGCTGGAACGCACGCCCGGACTGGCGCGGCGGCTCTTCGTGGAGAGCGAGCTGCTGCTGCCCAGCGGGGGGCGGCGCGGCATCGCCTCCCTGGCGGCGCGGTTCGCCGCCAAGGAGGCCCTGGCCAAGGCACTCGGGGCGCCCGCTGGCCTGAACTGGACCGACGCCGAGGTGTGGTGCGAGGACAGCGGGCAGCCGCGGCTGCGGGTCAAGGGGACCGTCGCCGCCCGGGCGGCGGAACTCGGCGTGCGCTCCTGGCACGTCTCGCTCAGCCACGACGCCGGCGTGGCCTCGGCGGTCGTCGTCGCGGAGGGGTGAGTCGTCGTGGTCTCCGCATGGCCCGGGGTGGCGGTCGGCCTCCCCGTCTGGGGTGATGTGCTCCTTCTCGTCGCCGCCGTCGTGACCGTCGTTCTCGCCCTCGTACGCCTTCTGAGAAAAATTCGTCGATGAAGGTGCGTGTATCGCGGAAGTGGGGGTACAGGCAGGGAGCCGGTATCGGAGCGGGGGCATCTATGAGGGAGGGCTTTACTGTGACGTCGACAATGGCACGGACGGACCAGGCGCAGAGCGTGACCGAGCTGCCGGAGGTCGCGAATCCCGGCCAGGTCGCGCCGCAGGACGCGCGTGAACTGTCCCGGCAGTTCTTCCGGCGGCTGACGGAGCTGGAGGAAGGTACTCACGAGTACCAGTACGCGCGCAACACGCTGATCGAGATGAACATGTCCCTGGTCCGCTACGCGGCCGGCCGGTTCCGCAGCCGCGGCCCGGAGGAGATGGAGGACATCGTCCAGGTCGGCATGATCGGTCTGATCAAGGCCATCGACCGGTTCGAGCTGTCCCGCGAGGTCGAGTTCACCTCCTTCGCGATCCCCTACATCGTCGGCGAGATCAAGCGCTTCTTCCGTGACACCTCGTGGTCCGTGCACGTGCCGCGCCGGCTCCAGGAGGCCCGGGTGCAGCTCGCCCGCGCCACCGAGGAACTGCGCAGCCGGCTGGGCCGCACGCCCACGACCGCCGAGCTCGCCACGCTGATGAGCCTCACCGAGGCCGAGGTCAACGAGGCCCGGCTGGCCGCCAACGGCTACAACTCCGCCTCCCTCGACGCCGCCATCGGCAGCGAGCCGGACGGCGAATCCGTCCTCGCCGACTTCATCGGCGCCGAGGACGCCGCGCTGGAGCTCGTCGAGGACTTCCACGCCCTCGCCCCGATGATCGCCGAGCTGGACGAGCGCGAGCGGAAGATCGTCCACTGGCGGTTCGTGGAGGAGCTGACCCAGGCGGAGATCGGCGAGCGGCTGGGGTGCTCCCAGATGCACGTGTCGCGACTGCTGTCGCGGACCCTCAAGCGGCTGCGGGCGGGGATGCTCAGCACCAACTGAGGTGCTGGTCGCCTCTGGCTGCGGGAACGGGTGGAGCGGGGTGCGGTGCCTGCGGGCGCCGCACCCCGCTCTTTCGTGCGGGCGCCTAGCAGATCGACTGTGTGCTGTTCACCAGGCGGTTGTTGCGGAACGTGACGTTCTCGCCGCAGGGGCTCTCGCGGATCGACGAGTTCGTCACCGTGAGGTTCTGGACCGTGATGTCCCTGTTGTTCGGGAACTCCGAACGGGCCGCCAGACGGATCTCGCCGCCGCCGGTGACCGTGCCGCTCTGCGCCGCGAGGTTCACGTTGTAGCAGTTCTCGATCAGGATCGCGTTGTTCCCGGTGTTCGAGAGCGTGATCCGGTCGATCGTCGCCCCGCCGCTCTCCGAGACGCAGAACACGCCGCGTCCGCCGCCGCGCGCGATCACCTCGCCGACGCGGATGTTCGTCGCGTAGCCGCTGCCGATCCGGCCGTTGCGGTTGGCCATGCGGAACGCCGCGTAGCCGGTTCCGGCTCCGGCGTTCTCCGCGTCCACCTTCGTCACCGTCGCGTTGACGGTCTGGTTGAGGAGGAGGCCGGACTCGCCCACGTTGCGGGCGGTCACCGTGCCGACGGTCAGGCCGTCCACGCCGTACGTCTCCACTGCGTGGCTCGACGCGCCGGACACGTACACGTCGTCGATACGGACGTTGCGCGTCCACTGGCTGGTGTCGCCGCGGTTGTCGATGCGGACGCCGAGGCCGCGGGAGAGGCGCATGTCGATCTGGCCCAGGACCACGTTCTGCACGTTGCGCAGGAAGATGCCGTAGAGGGGGGCGCCGGTGACGTTGAGGTGCTGCACCTCGATGTCGTGGGTGCCGCGTGAGTAGACCGGCGCCTGGTCGCCCGAGCCGGTGCCGGTGACGTCGATCGTGCCGCAGACGTCCAGGACCGTGTAGCTGGGGAGCGAGATGCGGGAGCCGGCCGAGACGGAACCGGAGCCGCGGACCACCACGCGTTCCTTGCTGGTGCGGTTCGCCGTGAGGGCGCCGATCGCCGCCTGGACGGCGGCACGCATGTCGGTGCCCGTGTACACCGTGCTGCCGCCCCGGCGGGCGGTCCAGGTGGAGCCGTTCCGCACGGCTTCGGCGTGGTAGGCGCCGTCGCCGCAGGCTGCCGCTCGGGCGGAGGCGTGGGCGGGGGTTCGAGCGTGGGTGGGGGTGGCGGTGAGGGTGGCCAGGGCCGTGAGGAGGGCTGTGGTCGCCGCTGAGGCGAGTAACGCGGCTCTGCGTCGCATGGGGGTGTCCTTGCGGTTGTCGGTCGGCGGTTGTCGAACCGGTTCGAGTGAATCGATTCATCCGAGTGGGGGGCGGGAGTGTGGCAACGGTGGCGGGAGGAGTCAAGGGGACGGCGAGGGGAGGGGTGAGGGGAGGGGTGAGGGGGTGGGGGGTGCGGGAAACTCGGAGGCATGCGGACTGCTTACAGCGTGGAGACGGTCAGGGCGGCGGAGCGGGAACTGATGGCGCGGTTGCCGGAGGGGGCGCTGATGCAGCGCGCCGCTGCCGGACTCGCCGCGGCGTGCGCGGACGTGCTGGGACGGGTGTACGGCAGCCGGGTGGTGCTGCTGGTGGGGACCGGGGACAACGGGGGTGACGCGCTGTACGCCGGCGCGCGGCTCGCTCGGCGGGGGGCCGGGGTGCGGGCCGTGTTGCTTGCGCCCGGGCGGGCTCACGCGGGTGGGCTGGCCGCGTTGCGGCGGGCGGGGGGTTCCGTGGTGGAGGCGGGGGACGCGGGGGCGGTGGCTTCCGTCGAGCGGGCCGATCTCGTCGTGGACGGGATCGTGGGCATCGGGGGGAAGGGCGGGCTGCGGGAGGAGGCCGTGCCGTTGGCGGAGGCGGCTCGGCGGGGGCGAGGGGTTGTGGTCGCCGTGGATCTGCCGAGCGGGGTCGACGCCGGTACCGGGGAGGTGCGGGGAGCCGCTGTACGGGCGGACGTCACGGTGACGTTCGGGGCGTACAAGCCGGGGTTGCTGATCGATCCGGCCCGGGAGTACGCGGGGGTGGTGCGGTTCGTCGACATCGGGCTGTCCATGCCCGGGCCGGGAGAGGCCGAGGCGCTGCAGCATGCGGATGTGGCGCGGTTGCTGCCGGTGCCGGGGGCGGAGAGCGACAAGTACCGGCGGGGGGTTGTCGGGGTCGCGGCCGGGTCCGCGCGCTATCCGGGGGCGGCTGTGCTGGCCGTGGGCGGGGCTTTGCGGGGCGGAGCCGGGGCTGTGCGGTACGTGGGGCCGGCGGGCGGTGCGGTTCTGGCCCGGTATCCCGAGACGCTGGTGTCCGAGCGGGGGCCGGCGCGGGCGGGGCGGGTGCAGGCGTGGGTCGTCGGGCCGGGGGCGGGGGACGACGCGGCGACGGTGGGGGAGGTGCTGGCGGCGGATGTGCCGGTGCTGATCGATGCGGACGGGTTGCGGTTGGCGGAGGTGGGCGCTGTGCGGGGGAGGGGTTTGAGGGGGGTGCCTACGTTGATGACTCCGCATGCCGGGGAGGCGGCCGCGTTGCTGGGGGTCGAGCGGGAGGAAGTGGAGTCGGGGCGGCTGACGGCTGTGCGGGAGCTGGCGGCGCGGTACGGGGCGGCGGTGCTGCTGAAGGGGTCGACGACGTTGGTGGCGGAGGCGGGGGGTGGGGGTGCGGTCCGGGTCAACCCGACGGGGACGCCGTGGCTGGCCACGGCGGGGAGCGGGGACGTGCTGTCGGGGCTCGGGGGGTCGCTGCTGGCGGCGGGGCTGTCGGCGGTGGACGCGGGGAGTGTGGCGGCGTATCTGCACGGGTTGGCGGGGCAGTTCGCGGCGGAGGGGGCGCCGGTGAGTGCGGAGGATGTGGCGGGGCGGATTTCGGAGGCTTGGCGGAGTGTGGTGAGGGGGTGAGCGTGGCGCCTGCGGTGG
>BNBX01000011.1:1419-149533 GCA_014656175.1 Streptomyces werraensis | reverse complement strand
GGGCGGGGGGGGGGGCGGTCGTCCTCGGTCTGGCGCGAGAGTGCGTCTCAAGAGGTTCAGGGTGAGGACGCGCCAGCCGCTGCGGGCGACCGCCCCCACCCCGTCCCCTTCCCGCCGTACGCGGCTACGTCGACACCGGTGGCGGACGCTGCCCCTCGCCATGCCGACTGCGGGCATTCGTGGCCCCACGGCGATGGGGGAGGGCGGTCGCGGTACCCGCACAGCACGTGTGCGTCCACCCTCCACGTGACCTGCCCCGACGTCCGGTGCAACGCACTGCGCGCCACCCCGGTGCGAGGGCACCGCACTCGCCCTCTGAGAGACTGTCCGGGATGAAAGAGACAGCTGACCCGCACGGCGCGCAGGTCCGCGCCCGCGCTGTGATCGATCTGGCCGCCGTGCGGGCCAACGTACGCACCCTCCGTGAGCGCGCCCCCCGCGCCGCGCTGATGGCCGTCGTCAAGGCCGACGGATACGGGCACGGCGCGGCCCCCTGCGCCCGCGCGGCCGTGGAGGCCGGTGCGACCTGGCTGGGCACCGCCACCCCGCAGGAAGCGCTCGCGCTGAGGGCGCCGGGGTCGGGTGTGCCGGACGACGTCCGGGTCATGTGCTGGCTGTGGACGCCCGGAGGGCCCTGGAGGGAGGCCGTCGAGGCCGACGTCGACGTCTCGGTGAGCGGGTTGTGGGCGCTGGGCGAGGTCGTCGCGGCCGCGAGGTCGGCCGGCCGGCCCGCGCGCGTGCAGCTGAAGGCGGACACCGGGCTCGGGCGGGGCGGGTGCCAGCCCGCGGACTGGGCCGAGCTGGTCGCCGGCGCGCTGCGTGCGGAGGCCGAGGGGCTGCTGAAGGTCACCGGGCTGTGGTCGCACTTCGCCTGCGCCGACGAGCCGGGGCATCCGTCGATCGCCGCCCAGCTGCTCACCTTCCGGGAGATGGTGGCGTACGCCGAGGCGCAGGGCGTGGAGCCCGAGGTGCGGCACATGGCCAACTCGCCCGCGACGTTGACGCTGCCGGAGAGCCACTTCGACCTGGTGCGGCCCGGCATCGCGATGTACGGCGTCTCGCCCAGCCCCGAGATCGGCACGCCCGCGGAGCTGGGGCTGCGGCCCGCGATGACCCTCACGGCGTCGCTGGCGCTGGTGAAGAACGTGCCGGGCGGGCACGGGGTCAGCTACGGGCATCACTACGTGACCGCGGGGGCCACCACCTTGGGGCTCGTGCCCCTCGGGTACGCCGACGGCATTCCGCGGCATGCCTCCGGTGCCGGGCCTGTGCTGGTGGAGGGGAAGTGGCGGACCGTCGCCGGGCGGGTCGCCATGGACCAGTTCGTGGTGGACCTGGGGGGCGACGAGCCCGGGCCCGGCGCCGAGGCCGTGCTGTTCGGGCCCGGGGACCGTGGTGAGCCCACCGCGGAGGACTGGGCGCAGGCCTCCGGAACCATCGCGTACGAGATCGTCACCCGGATCGGCAGCCGTGTTCCGCGTGTGTATGTGAACGGGGAACAGAGCGGGTAAGCGCCCTGCGTGGGGTCCGGGGAAGGGGAGCGGTACGTGAGCGAGAGCAGTGCGCAGGCCGTGACGGCCGCGTCCGCCGGGGGGTGGCGCCGGGCGACCGGTGTCGCGGGCCTCGCGATAGGCGTGCTGGCCACCGGCGCCGCCGCCGGCGTGGCCATCGAGCGGATGACCGTCGGCCGGGGCATACGCCGCAAGGCCCGGCTGGTCCTCGACTCGGCGGGGCCGTACGGGTCCCTGCGGGGGACACCCGGCAAGGCGTACGCCGATGACGGGACCGAGCTGTACTACGAGGTCGACGAGGTCGAGGCCGAGGCGGAGAGCGGCAGGCGGCGGCGGTTGTTCGGGCGGCGGGCGCCCGCGCCCGTGACCGTCGTGTTCAGCCACGGGTACTGCCTCAATCAGGATTCCTGGCATTTCCAGCGGGCCGCCTTGCGTGGCGTGGTGCGGACCGTGCACTGGGACCAGCGCAGTCACGGGCGCTCGGCGCGCGGCGCCGCCCAGGTGGAGCGGGGGGAACCCGTCAGTATCGAGCAGCTGGGTCGTGATCTGAAGGCCGTCGTCGACGCCGCTGCTCCTGAGGGGCCGCTGGTGCTCGTCGGGCATTCCATGGGCGGGATGACCGTGATGGCGCTCGCCGACCAGTTCCCCGAGCTGATCCGTGAGCGGTGTGTCGGTGCCGCTCTGGTGGGGACGTCGTCGGGCGGGCTGGGGGAGGTCAACTTCGGTCTGCCGGTCGCCGGGGTCAACGCCGTGCGGCGGGTGCTGCCCGGGGTGCTCAAGGCGCTGGGGCAGCGGGCCGAGCTGGTGGAGAAGGGGCGGCGGGCCACCGCTGATCTGTTCGCCGGGGTCATCAAGCGGTATTCGTTCGCGTCGAGCGACGTCGATCCGGCCGTGGCGCGGTTCGCCGAGCGGATGATCGAGTCGACGCCCATCGACGTGGTCGCCGAGTACTATCCCGCGTTCGACGGGCATGACAAGGCCGAGGCGCTGGCGCATTTCGGTGAGCTGCCGGTGCTGGTGCTGGCGGGCGTGGGGGATCTCGTGACCCCGAGTGAGCACAGTGAGGCCATCGCGGATCTGCTGCCCGGGGCCGAGCTGGTGCTCGTGCCCGACGCCGGGCACCTGGTGATGCTGGAGCATCCCGAGCAGGTGACCGACCGCCTCGCCGACCTGCTCGTCCGTGCGGGCGCGGTGCCCGCAGGGGCTACCGTGGGTGGCTATGGAAGCAGCAGCACCGCACAGCACCGCTGAACTGACCGTCACCTCCCCCGAGCAGATGCGCGACCTCGGCCGGCGTCTCGCCAAGCTGCTGCGCGCGGGCGACCTCGTGCTGCTCTCCGGTGAGCTGGGGGCCGGCAAGACGACCCTGACGCGCGGGCTCGGCGAAGGGCTCGGAGTGCGGGGCGCGGTGACCTCGCCGACGTTCGTCATCGCCCGGGTGCATCCCCCGCTGGTCGACGGACCGCCGCTGGTGCACGTCGACGCCTACCGGCTGTCCGGCGGGCTCGACGAGATGGAGGACCTCGACCTCGACGTCTCGCTGCCGGAGTCGGTGGTCGTCGTCGAGTGGGGCGAGGGCAAGGTCGAGGAGCTGACCGAGGACCGGCTGCACGTCGTCATCCACCGGGCGGTCGGCGACACCACCGACGAGGTGCGGCACGTGACCGTGCGGGGGATGGGCGCCCGCTGGGCCGGGGCCGCGCTGGGGCCGCTGTCCGCCTGAGCGTTCCGACAAGGTGTCGGCAAGGTGTTGCGTCCGCGGCGTCCCGCGTGGTCACATGGTATCCAGCTCGCGGTTAGGGTTACCTAACCGCGTCCCGCCCCCGATGTCCAGGAGGCGTCCATGCCGGCCGTCCCGAGCAGGCGTGAGTCCACGCCGCGACCGGTGCCCATGCGCGACCTGCTAGACGCCTGTGCCGCGGCCGCAGCCGTCTCCACCCCGCCTCCCGCGCCCGAGCCGCCGCGGCGGGAGAAGGCGGTGCAGGGCCGGCGCGAGGCCGCGTGAGGGTCCCTAGGGCACCACGACGACCGCGCGGCCGATCGTCGCGAACCTCCACATCGCCGCGCCGTCCGCCCGCGATTCCCGGATCCCGCCCGTGCGTTCCGTCGGGTCGAGGACGGGCGCCGAGCCGTCGACCGCCGCGCTGAACCCGATCACCGTGCCGTCCACGCTCGCGAAGCGCACCACGTGTTCGACCGGGACGCCGTCCGAGCCGGTGACCCTGCCCGAGCGGGACGTCACCCGGTAGGCGCCCGGAGCCGGGTCGACCGTGCTGGGGCTCACGCCGAACGTGCGGCGCACCTTGTCGCCGGTGTCCACCAGCCACACCCGGTCGCGGCCCAGCGAGTACACGACCCGCTGTCCCAGACCCGAGCGGGGCGGCAGGGCTGCCGCGTGGTGGCCGCGGGGCGCCTTCGGCGCGGGCGCCGGGTTGCCGGACGCCTGCCGGCGCAGGTCCGGGGGGACCGTCTCCGCCGCCCGGTGGCCGAGGTAGCCGACCGTCGCGAGGGCCGCCGCGGTCAGCCCCGCCACGATCATCGAACTGGTCCCCGCCATCGCCGTCACCCCTGTCCTGCTTTGCCCCACGCTGTACGGATGTGACGCGACCGTAGCAGTCCGTGACCGTCCGGCCCGTGCGGCCGTGGCCGGGGCGCGGGAGCCGTAGGCTGTTTGCGTGCTCTTGCTCGCTCTGGATACCGCCACCCCCGCCGTCACCGTCGCGCTGCACGACGGCGACGACGTCATCGCCTCGTCGAGCCAGGTGGACGCCCGGCGCCACGGTGAACTGCTGCTCCCGGCCGTCGACCGGGTGCTCGCCGAGGCCGGACTGCGGCTCGACGCCGTCACCGGGATCGTGGCCGGCACCGGCCCCGGCCCCTACACCGGCCTCAGGGTCGGCCTGATGACCGCCGACACCTTCGGGCTCGCCCTCGGCGTGCCCGTGCACGGTGTGTGCACGCTCGACGGCCTGGCCTACGCCGCCGACCTGGAGGGCCCCTTCGTCGTGGCGACCGACGCCCGGCGCAAGGAGGTCTACTGGGCGCGGTACGCCGACTCCCGCACCCGCCTCACCGATCCGGCCGTGGACCGGCCCGCCGACATCGCCGGCCAGGTCGCGGGGCTGCCCGCGGTGGGCGCCGGCGCGCTGCTGTACCCGGACACCTTCCCCAAGGCGCACGAGCCGGAGCACGTCAGCGCCGCCGCCCTGGCCCGGCTGGCCGCCGAGCGGCTGGCGGCGGGCGAGGAGCTGCCCGCGCCCCGGCCGCTGTACCTGCGGCGGCCCGATGCCCAGGTCCCCAAGAACTACAAGGTGGTCACCCCCAAGTGACGGGAACCGAGACGGTCGTCCTGCGTGAGATGCGCTGGTGGGACATCGACCCCGTGCTGGAGCTGGAGCGCGACCTCTTCCCCGAGGACGCGTGGTCGCGCGGCATGTTCTGGTCCGAGCTGGCCCACGCCCGCGGGCCCGGGGCGACCCGGCGCTACGTCGTCGCCGAGGAGGGCGGCCGGATCGTCGGTTACGCCGGCCTCACCACCTCCGGCGCGGAGGGCGACGGCGGCGCCACCCCCGCGGCCGACGTCCAGACCATCGCGGTCACCCGGGACCACTGGGGCACCGGGCTCGGCTCGCGGCTGCTGACCGAGCTGCTGCGCGCGGCCACGGCGTTCGAGTGCGCCGAGGTCATGCTCGAGTGCCGCGTCGACAACGTCCGCGCCCAGAAGCTCTACGAGCGCTTCGGCTTCGAGGTCATCGGAGTCAGGCGCGGCTACTACCAGCCGGGCAACGTGGACGCGCTGGTCATGCGCTTGACCGACCCGTCCGCCTCCGTGACCCCGGGCCACCCCGTGAACGGCGTACAAGGAACCGAGATCCATGGCTGACGAACCCCTGGTACTGGGGATCGAGACCTCCTGCGACGAGACCGGCGTCGGCATCGTCCGCGGCACGACCCTGCTCGCGGACGCCGTCGCCTCCAGCGTCGACGAGCACGCCCGCTTCGGCGGCGTCGTCCCCGAGGTGGCGAGCCGCGCCCACCTCGAGGCGATGGTCCCCACCATCGAGCGGGCGCTGAAGGAGGCCGGGGTGAGCGCCCGGGACCTCGACGGCATCGCCGTCACCGCCGGTCCGGGCCTCGCCGGCGCGCTGCTGGTCGGCGTCTCGGCGGCGAAGGCGTACGCCTACGCCCTCGGCAAGCCGCTGTACGGCGTCAACCACCTCGCCTCCCACATCTGCGTCGACCAGCTGGAGCACGGGCCGCTGCCCGAGCCGACGATGGCGCTGCTGGTCTCCGGCGGCCACTCCTCGCTGCTGCTGTCCGCCGACATCACCTCGGACGTGCGGCCGCTCGGCGCCACCATCGACGACGCGGCGGGCGAGGCCTTCGACAAGATCGCCCGGGTGCTGAACCTCGGCTTCCCCGGCGGCCCCGTCATCGACCGGTACGCCCGCGAGGGCGACCCGTCGGCGATCGCCTTCCCGCGCGGCCTGACCGGCCCCCGCGACCCGGCGTACGACTTCTCCTTCTCCGGGCTGAAGACGGCCGTGGCGCGCTGGATCGAGGCCAAGCGGGCGGCGGGCGAGGAGGTGCCGGTGCGGGACGTGTCGGCGTCCTTCCAGGAGGCCGTCGTGGACGTGCTCACCCGCAAGGCCGTGCGGGCCTGCAAGGACGAGGGCGTCGACCATCTGATGATCGGCGGCGGCGTGGCCGCCAACTCCCGGCTGCGCGCCCTCGCCCAGGAGCGCTGCGAGGCCGCCGGCATCCGGCTGCGGGTGCCGCGCCCCAAGCTGTGCACGGACAACGGCGCGATGGTGGCCGCCCTCGGCGCGGAGATGGTCGCCCGCAACCGCGCGGCCTCCGACTGGGACCTCTCCGCGGACTCCTCCCTCCCGGTCACCGACCCGCACGTGCCGGGCACCGCCCACTCCCACGACCACGTCCACGAGACCGCCCGGGAGAACCTCTACACATGACCGTCGCGCTGATGTGGGAGGCCCGCGCGGTCCCCGGCCGCGGCCCGGACCTGCTGGCCTGGGCCGAGGAGCGGGCCCGCGAACTGCCCCGCCGCCCGGTGCGCCGCGAGGTCTTCCGCGCCCCGCAGGACCGCGTCCTCGTCATCACCTGGTGGAACGCGCCCCTCGACGCCGACCTCCCCGAGCTCCCCGAGCCGGAGGGCACGCTGGTCACGCGGGCGGTGCACCGGTGGCGGTTCGAGTCGCTGGGGAGCGTCTGAGCGGAGGAGGGGACGCCGCGCCGGGTGTGCGGGAACGGCTGTGTGACGCGAATGTTTCGTCATATGTTTCGAATGTTCCGAGCCGTCGAAGGTCTTCGCCCGCGCGGCTCGCGGAGATACGATCGCCGCCATGACTTCCCCGCAGCCCGCTGACACCCGGACCAACGGGCGCAGCACGCAGACCGCGACGCTCGCCGAGATCGCCCGCGAGGCGGGTGTCTCCGCGCCGACTGTTTCGAAGGTGCTCAACGGCCGGGCCGACGTCGCTCCCAGCACCCGTTCCCGGGTCGAGGAACTGCTGCGCACCCACGGATACCGGCGCCGTCGCGCCGAGGCCAGCCGCTCGCCCCTGATCGACCTGGTCTTCCACGAGCTGGAGAGCGCCTGGGCGATGGAGGTCATCCGGGGTGTGGAGAACGTCGCCCGGGACGCCGGGCTGAGCGTGGTGCTGTCCGAGAGCGCGGGGCGGCTCACACCCGGCCGCACCTGGGCCGACCAGGTCGCCGCCCGCCGTCCGCACGGCGTGATCCTCGTGCTGTCCGGCCTCGACGAGTCCGGGCGCGCGCTGCTGACCAGCCGTGGCATCCCGTTCGTGGTGATGGACCCGGCCGGCGACCCGGGCACCGACGTGCCCTCCATCGGCGCGACCAACTGGCAGGGCGGGCTCGCCGCCACCCGCCATCTGATCGAGCTGGGCCACACCCGGATCGGCGCCATCAGCGGGCCCTCGCGGATGATGTGCAGCCGCGCCCGCGTCGACGGCTACCGGGCCGCCCTGGAGACCGCCGGGCTGCCCGTCGACCCCGGGCTGATCGTCTCCGGCGACTTCCACCACGACGCCGGCTACCGGCAGGGGCTCGCCCTGCTGCGCCGCGAGGACCCGCCCACCGCCGTGTTCGCCGGCAACGACCTCCAGGCGCTCGGGCTGTACGAGGCCGCGCGTGAACTGGGGCTGCGGATCCCGGAGGACCTGAGCGTGGTCGGGTTCGACGACCTGCCGGTGGCCCGCTGGGTGGGCCCGCCGCTGACGACCGTACGGCAGCCGCTGACGGAGATGGCGGAGGCGGCGGCGAAGCTGGTGCTCGACCTCGGCAAGGGCGAGGACAGCTCGACGGCGACCCGGGTGGAGCTGGCCACCAGCCTGGTGGTGCGGAGCAGCACGGCCGCGCCGCCGGTGCGCTGAGCCGCCCGACGGCAGGTAGTTGCGAATCTGAGAATTTCGCGAGAAAAACGTCCGGGGAACGCCGCCCGTCATAATTCGGACGTACGTTCCTGCTTGTGACGGGACATCAGGGGACAAGCGGGGACAGCGCCGGAGGGGACACCGGGGGCGCGGACGTGCGGCCCGGCCGGCGCAGAAGACGGACGCTGCGGGCCGTCGGGGGCGTGCTGGCCGGGCTGCTGGTGCTCGGCGCGGGCGCTGCCGCCTGGGCGTATCTGCGGCTGGACGGGAACATCCGCGGCGTCGACATCGACCAGGCCCTGGGGGACGACCGCCCCGCCCGGGGTACGGCCACGCCGGTCCCGTCGCCGTACGGGGACGCCTCGCCACTGCCGGCCGGGGCGCTGAACCTGCTCGTGCTCGGCTCCGACTCGCGCAGCGGCGCGGAGAACCGGAAGCTGGGCGGCGGGCCGGAGGGCGGCGCGCGGTCCGACACCGCGATGGTCGTGCACCTCGACGCCGGGCGGACCTCCGCGACGGTGGTCAGCATCCCCCGCGACACCCTCGTCGACCGGCCGTCCTGCCCGTCCGGGGACGGGGGCGCGACACGGCCGGCGTCCGGGGTCATGTTCAACACCGCGTACGAGGTGGGGGGTCCGGTGTGCGCGGTGAAGACCGTCGAGGCCCTCACCGGTGTGCGCATGGACCACTACGTCGAGATCGACTTCGCCGGGTTCGCCCGTCTGGTCGACGCGCTCGGCGGGGTCACCGTCACCACCCGCGAGGACATCGACGACGACCGCAGCCATCTCACGCTCGACGCCGGCACCCACCATCTGGACGGCGAACAGGCCCTCGCGCTCGCCCGCACCCGGTACGACGTCGGCGACGGCAGCGACCTGAACCGGATCACGCTCCAGCAGGACCTGGTGAAGGCGCTGGTCAGGCAGATCACCGAGCTGGACCTGCCGGCGAACCCGGCCGCGCTGTTCGGGGCCGCCGACGCCCTCACCGGCGGCCTCACCACCGACACGGGTCTGGACTCGCTCGGCGAACTGGCGTCCCTCGCGCGCAGCGTGGAAGGACTGACCGCCGACCGGGTCACCACCGTGACCATGCCGGTGCTGCCCGCCCCCTCCGACCCCGACCGGGTGGTGCCCGACGAGCCGGAAGCGCGGCGGCTGTGGGCCTCGCTGAAGTAGGGCGAGAATTCCTCCCGCCGCGAGAATTCCTCCCGCCGGGTGTCGATATCCGTCCGCGCCGTTCGACGCAAGGGTGAGAGGCCGGGAAGGACCCGGCCCGCACACCACGAGGAGCCGACATGCCGCGCTATCTCTCCCTCATCCGGATCGACGAGAACAACGCCCCCGAGGGCGGGCCCAGCCCCGAGCTGATGCAGCGGATGGGCGAGCTGATCGAGGAGATGACCAAGAACGGCGTCCTGCTGGACACCGCCGGACTGACCCCGACCGCCCAGGGCTCCCGGGTCCACTACGAGGGCGGCCGGCTGTCCGTGACGGACGGGCCGTTCACCGAGACCAAGGAGGTCATCGGCGGGTACGCCATCCTCCAGGCCAAGGACAAGGCCGAGGCGATCGAGTGGACCAAGCGGTTCCTGAAGGTGCACGAGCCGCACTGGACGGTGACCTGCGAGGTCCGGGAGATCGAGGAGGGCTGACGGGCGGCCCGAGGGCCCCGCTTGGCCGTGCGGCCGTACGGGTGTCTGATGGTGGGCTGTGACACCACAGCCCACCGCCGGGCCGGACAGGGCCGTCGAGACCGTCTTCCGCATGGAGTTCCCGCGGGTGGTCGCCGCGGTGGCCCGCATCGTCCGGGACGTCGGCATCGCGGAGGAACTGGCGCAGGACGCCCTGGTCGCGGCCCTGGAGCGGTGGCCGCGCGCCGGGGTGCCCGACAACCCGGGCGCCTGGCTCACGGCCACCGCCCGCCACCGCGCCGTCGACCTGGTGCGCCGGCGCGAGACCTACGCCCGCAAGCTCGCTGAGATCGGCCGGGACCAGGCGACGGTGACGGCCCCGCCGGAGGAGCCCGCCGACCCGGACGACATCGACGACGACCTGCTGCGGCTCGTCTTCACCGCCTGCCATCCGGTGCTGTCCGCCGAGGCGCGCACCGCCCTCACCCTGCGGCTGCTCGGCGGCCTGACCACGGCCGAGATCGCCCGCGCCTTCCTCGTGCCCGAGGCGACCGTGGCCCAGCGGATCGTCCGTGCCAAGCGCACCCTGGCCAGGAAGAACGTCGCCTTCGAGGTGCCGTACGGACCCGACCGCGAGGCCCGTCTCGGCTCGGTCCTCGACGTGATCTACCTGATCTTCAACGAGGGGTACGCCGCCACCGCGGGCGACGACTGGCTGCGGCCCGCGCTGTGCGAGGACGCGCTGCGGCTGGCCCGTGTGCTGTCCGGGCTGATGCCGAAGGAGCCCGAGGTGCACGGGCTGACGGCCCTGCTGGAGTTCCAGGCGTCCCGGACCGCCGCCCGCACCGGCCCCGACGGCGAGCCGGTGCTGCTCGCGGACCAGAACCGCGCCCGCTGGAACCGCATGCTCATCGCCCGCGGCGCCACCGCCCTCGCCCGCGCCGACGCGGTCGCCTCCGGCCCCCCGGGCCCGTACGTCCTCCAGGCGGCCATCGCCGCCTGCCACGCGCACGCGTACCGCTACGAGGAGACGGACTGGCACCGCATCACCGCCCTTTACGGCCTGCTCGCCGCCCGCACACCGTCCCCGGTGATCGAACTCAACCGCGCGGTCGCCGTCTCCATGGCGGAGGGCCCGCAGGCGGCGCTGCCGCTGGTGGACGCGCTGTCCGTGGAACCGGCGCTGCGCGACTACCACCTGCTGCCGAGCGTCCGGGGCGACCTCCTGTTCCGCCTCGGACGGACGGAGGAGGCGCGGGAGGAGTTCCTGCGGGCGGCGGACCTGGCGGGAAACGCCCGGGAACGGGAGATGCTGCGGAGGCGGGCGGAGGGGGCGGGGGGCTGAGCCTTTCGCGCCGGCGTGCGTCAGCGCACCGGGTGGCCCAGCAGCATCGTGGGCGCACCGGAGACCCGGGTCAGGAAGACCGTGACCGATGCCGTGCCGTGCGGCTTCGGGAGCGCCTTGCGGCGGAGCTCCTCCGGTTCGACAGCCGAGCCTCGCTTCTTGACCGTCAGGACGCCCACCTCGCGCTCCCGGAGCAGGGCCTTCAGCTTCTTGACGTTGAAGGGGAGCCGGTCCGTGATCTCGTACGCCGTGGCGTACGGGGTCGGGGTCAGGGTGTCCGCGGTGACGTAGGCGATGGTCGGGTCGATCAGGCCGCCGTCGAGGGGCTCGGCGGCCTCGGCCACCAGGTGGGAGCGGATGACGGCGCCGTCGGGCTCGTACAGGTAGCGGCCGACGGCGCGGACCCCGGGGTCGGGGAGGCCGCGGGAGACCAGGGTGTGCGGGCCCGGGAGCAGGGTCGCGCGGACCGTGCCGGGGGCGGTGCCGAACCACAGGACCGCCTCCTTCACGTCCCCGCCGTCGGAGATCCACTCCGCCTCGGCCTCGGCCGGGACCGCGTCGTGCGGGATGCCGGGCGCGATCTTCAGCGCGGCGGCCCGGGGCGCCTTCAGCGCCGCCCGCACCGCCCAGGACAGGGGAGGCGAGTACGCCTCCGGGTCGAAGATGCGGCCGCGTTTCGAGGAGCGCCGGGCCGGGTCCACGAACACCGCGTCGTAGCCGGACGTGTCGACCTCCGTCACGTCCGCCTCGCGCACCTCGATCAGGCCGGCGAGGCCGAGCGCCTCCGCGTTGGCGCGGGCGGCCGCGGCCGCCCGCGGGTCCCGGTCCACCGCGAGGACCCGGATCCCGGCCCGCGCCAGCGCGACCGCGTCCCCGCCGATCCCGCAGCACAGGTCGGCGACCGACCGTACGCCGGCCGCCCGCAGCCGCTCCGCCCGGTACGCGGCGACGCTGCGCCGGGTCGACTGCTCCACCCCGTTCGGCGTGAAGAACATCCGCGCCGCGTCCTCCTCCCCGAACTTCGCCACCGCCCGCTGCCGCAGCCGTGCCTGGCCGAGCGCCGCGGAGACCAGCTCGGCGGGGTGGTCGCGGCGCAGCCGGGTCGCGACGGCGAGTTCGTGCGCCGGGTCGGTGTCGCGCACCTCGTCGAGGAGGGCGCGGCCTTCGGGGGTGAGGAGCGGGGCGAGGTCGTTCACCGGGTCATTGTGGGCCAGTCGGTGGACCGTGCGCCTCCGGCCGCGGTGTCGGGCCGGACGCGGACCGGGCGGCTGCGAGGATCCGGCTCCATGCGAGTAGTAGGACAAAACGATAAGAAGCGGATGCGGCGGCTGGGGGTGCGGACCGGTCTCGCCACCCTCGCGCTCGCCGCCCTCGCCTCCGGCTGCGGCAAGGACGGCGACACCGTCGAACCGGCAGGCGGCCAGCCCCTTCAGGCGCCCCCGGCCCGCGCCCTCGACTCCTACGCCGAGAAGCTGCGCGCCGCGCAGGCCGCACGCGCCGCCGCGGCGAAGCGCTGGGGCCTGAAGAAGGTCCCGCTGACCGCGCCGCCGCCCCCGGCGAAGAAGCCGCGGATCACCACCCGCGACGGCTTCGAGGTCGACGGCCACGAACGGCTGGGACTCCCGCCGGTGTTCACCACCGTCCCCGTCGAGGAGAAGGTCGTCTTCCTCACCATCGACGACGGCGCCGAGAAGGACCCCGAGTTCCTGCGGATGATGACCGAGCTGAAGGTGCCCTACAGCGCCTTCCTCAGCGACTACGTCGTCAACGACGACTACGGCTACTTCAAGGACATGCAGCAGCGGGGCGTGAGCCTGCACAACCACACACTCCGTCACCCCTACCTGCCCGCGCTCTCCCGCGCCGAGCAGGAACGCGAGATCTGCGGCATGCAGGACGTCATCGAGAAGCGCTACGGCACCCGCCCGGTCCTCTTCCGCCCGCCCTACGGGAACTACGACAAGGCGACCCTGCGCGCCGCCAAGAGCTGCGGCATCACCCACGTCCCGCTGTGGAACGAGGAGGTCTTCGCCGGCCACTGGGAGTACCGCGAGTGGGACCGGAGGATCCGCGCGGGCGACATCGTGCTCTCCCACTTCCGGGGCCGCGACGACTGGGACGGCACCATGCGGGACATGGTCCGCCGCTTCCTCGACAAGGTGACGGCCGAGGGATACGCCGTGGCCAGGCTGGAGGACTACCTGTGAGGCGGCGGCGCGGGGCCCCGGGGCCCCTCCCGGCGGCCCTCGCCCTGCTGCTCGCCGCGACCGCCGGATGCGCGGCCCCGTCCGGCGCCGGACACGTCTCCTCCCGCGCCGGCGGGCCGGCCACCGCCGTCGCCCCGGCGCCGCTCCCCCCGGTCGTCGACCACGTCACCACCGACGACCCGGTCGTCTTCCTCACCTACGACGACGGCGCCGAACGCGACCCCCGCTTCATCGACCTGGTGCGCGAGCGCAGGCTGCCGGTCAGCATGTTCCTCACCGACAGCGTGATGGGCCCTGGCTACGGCCACTTCGCCCGCCTGCGCGCGGTCGGCGCCAACCTCCAGAACCACACCCTCGACCACCCGGCCCTGCCCGGCCTGCCCCTCGCCGCCCAGCGCGCCCAGATCTGCGGCCAGCAGCGCAAACTCGCGGCCCGCTTCGGGATCCGGCCCCGCCTCTTCCGCCCGCCCTACGGCCGCCACGACACCGCCACCCTGCACGCCGCCGCCGAGTGCGGCATCGCCGCGGTGGTCCTGTGGCGCGTGACCCTGGAACCCGACGGCCACCTCACGTACACCCACGGCCCCCGCCACCTGCGCCCCGGCGACATCGTCTCCGTACCCTCGGGCGAGGCCCCGCCTTTGTCCCTGGCGGAACGCACGACGAGGCTCCTGACGGAACTGGAGGAGCGGGACTTGAGGGTGGGCAGGCTGGAGGAGTACCTCCCCGGCCGTACGCGCCCGGCCGCTCCCAGCCCGGCCGCGGCCAGTCCCAGCCCGTCCGGCGCTTGAGGACGAGGCCGTCAGGCCGACAGCGGGGGTCCGGGGGCGCAGCGCCCCGGGCGTTCCGAGCAACACCGCCCACCGCACAACGCGCCCCGAAAAACACCCCCGCCTCCCGACGCGCCGCACGGCAATTGGCACTCCGCTTGACCGAGTGCTAATCGCGGTCATAGTCTCAGGTCTGGCACTCCCCCCTGGAGAGTGCCAAAACGCGACGGGCAGGTCCGGCACCCGCGACGACGGATCGACCTGGTCGCCACCTCAGACAGTTAACCCCGTGAGATCTCCGAAGGGGGAGGTCGGATCGTGACGACCGCCAGCTCCAAGGTTGCCATCAAGCCGCTCGAGGACCGCATCGTGGTCCAGCCGCTCGACGCCGAGCAGACCACGGCTTCGGGCCTGGTCATTCCGGACACTGCCAAGGAGAAGCCCCAGGAGGGCGTCGTCCTGGCCATCGGTCCGGGCCGCTTCGAGGACGGCAAGCGCGTCGAGCTCGACGTGAAGGTCGGCGACGTCGTTCTGTACAGCAAGTACGGCGGCACCGAGGTCAAGTACAACGGCGAGGAGTACCTCGTCCTCTCGGCCCGCGACGTCCTCGCGATCGTCGAGAAGTAAGGGGACCCCGGGGGCCTGCCCCGGAGAACCCGACCTCGTAGCAAGTACTTCTGCTCGAACACTGCGCCCCTGGCCCCAGCATCCGACAAGGAGCCGGGCGGCCCAGGGGCGCAGTGATTTCATCTAGATTTCCGAGAGGGCTCCCGCTGCCATGGCGAAGATCCTGAAGTTCGACGAGGACGCCCGTCGCGCCCTCGAGCGCGGCGTCAACAAGCTTGCCGACACGGTCAAGGTGACGATCGGCCCCAAGGGCCGCAACGTCGTCATCGACAAGAAGTTCGGCGCCCCCACCATCACCAACGACGGTGTCACGATCGCCCGCGAGGTGGAGATCGAGGACCCGTACGAGAACCTCGGCGCGCAGCTGGTCAAGGAGGTGGCGACCAAGACCAACGACATCGCGGGTGACGGCACCACCACCGCCACCGTGCTGGCCCAGGCGCTGGTCCGCGAGGGCCTGAAGAACGTCGCCGCCGGCGCCTCCCCGGCCGCCCTGAAGAAGGGCATCGACGCCGCGGTCGCCGCCGTCTCCGAGGACCTCCTCGCCACCGCGCGCCCGATCGACGAGAAGTCCGACATCGCCGCCGTCGCCGCGCTGTCCGCCCAGGACCAGCAGGTCGGCGAGCTCATCGCCGAGGCGATGGACAAGGTCGGCAAGGACGGTGTCATCACCGTCGAGGAGTCCAACACCTTCGGTCTGGAGCTGGACTTCACCGAGGGCATGGCCTTCGACAAGGGCTACCTGTCGCCGTACTTCGTGACGGACCAGGAGCGCATGGAGGCCGTCCTCGACGAGCCGCAGATCCTGATCACGCAGGGCAAGATCTCCGCCATCGCGGACCTGCTGCCGCTGCTGGAGAAGGTCATCCAGGCCAACGCCTCCAAGCCGCTGCTGATCATCGCCGAGGACGTCGAGGGCGAGGCCCTGTCGACCCTGGTCGTCAACAAGATCCGCGGCACCTTCAACGCCGTCGCCGTCAAGGCGCCCGGCTTCGGTGACCGCCGCAAGGCGATGCTGCAGGACATGGCGGTCCTCACCGGCGCCACGGTCGTCTCCGAGGAGGTCGGCCTCAAGCTCGACCAGGTCGGCCTGGACGTGCTCGGCTCCGCCCGCCGCGTCACCGTCACCAAGGACGACACCACGATCGTCGACGGCGCCGGCAAGAAGGAGGACGTGGAGGCCCGCGTCGGCCAGATCAAGGCCGAGATCGAGGCCACGGACTCCGACTGGGACCGCGAGAAGCTCCAGGAGCGCCTCGCGAAGCTGGCCGGCGGCGTGTGCGTGATCAAGGTCGGCGCCGCCACCGAGGTGGAGCTGAAGGAGAAGAAGCACCGTCTGGAGGACGCCATCTCCGCGACCCGCGCCGCGGTCGAGGAGGGCATCGTCTCCGGTGGTGGCTCCGCCCTGGTCCACGCCGTCAAGGTCCTCGAGGGCAACCTCGACAAGACCGGCGACGAGGCCACCGGTGTCTCCGTGGTCCGCAAGGCCGCCGTCGAGCCGCTGCGCTGGATCGCCGAGAACGCCGGCCTCGAGGGCTACGTCATCGTCTCCAAGGTCTCCGAGCTGGAGAAGGGCAGCGGTTACAACGCCGCCACCGGCGAGTACGGCGACCTGATCAAGGCCGGCGTCATCGACCCGGTCAAGGTCACCCGCTCCGCCCTGGAGAACGCCGCCTCCATCGCCTCCCTCCTGCTGACGACCGAGACCCTGGTCGTCGAGAAGAAGGAAGAGGAAGAGCCGGCCGCCGCCGGTGGCCACGGCCACGGCCACGCCCACTGACGACCCGAGGTCGCCAGAGCCTGAAGCGAAGGCCCGGCGCCCCGTCCGCGAGGACGGCGGCCGCCGGGCCTTCGCCGTACCCCGCGCCGGCCCCCCGGATCATGGAACCGCACCGCGCTCCTACGGAGTCTGTGGACACGACGGCGGGCCGAAGCGACAGGGGGACGGCGATGCACCAGACGCTGTACGGGGGAACGCTCCCGCAACCCGTTCGCGCGCACCGCGGCCTCAGCTCGCCCAGACCTCCGCGTCCTCGGCCGGGACGGTGGCGGCGAGGCCCAGCTCCTTCCGGGCGGGGACCGTCCTGTTCGGGTCGATGAGGGTGAACGCCTGGTCGTAGGCGAGGTAGAAGGTGTCGGCGTCGGGGGCGTTCGCGGCCTTCTCCCACTGGCCGGCCGCCTTGGTGAGCGTCGTCCGGAGCTTGCCGACCTCGGTGCCGTCGATGCCGCCCAGTTCCTCGACGTGCGTGCCGAGCGCCGCCGCGACGGCCTCGGCCTGCGCCTTGTAGTCCTTCAGGGCGGCCTCGACGTCGTCCGTCACGGGCTGGTGGGCCCACAGGGCCTCGTAGACGGCGTTCGACCCCTTCAGAAACGTGAGCTGGTCGGGCCCGAAGGACTCCGCGGTGTCCAGCGACCCCTTGAAGGTCCCCTTCTCCACGGTGTACGTGCAGCTCACGGCACGGTCGCCGGTCGCCCAGCTCTCCTTGGTCGGGGAGTAGTGCGACAGTCCGACGCCCGCGGGGAGCGCCCAGGTGTCCGGGGCGTACTTCTGCGCCTCGGCGGCACAGCGTTCGTCGGCGATCCCGGCGATCTTCTCGTCACCGGGATGCTTCGGGCCGCCCCCGAGGGCGAACTCGCCCACGACCTCCCCCCGGTGGGCCTCGTCGCACGGCACGACCTCGACGAGATACGCCTCGCCCTCCGCCTTGCCGTTCGGGTTGTAGCAGTCCCCGACGTCGAGCGAGAACACCGACCGCTGCCGGGCCACCTTCTTCGCCCCGTCCTTGGCGTCGTCGACGGCCTCGGACGCCTCGGAACAGCCGACGGCGGTGAGCGCGAGCAGCGTGGCGACGGCGGCCAGGCCGCGCGGCGAACGGTACGGGGCACGGGTCACCATGACGCCCCTCCTCCTCTTGCGTTCTTCAGGAGGCTTGCCTCCCCTGTTCTCTGGGACATGCGGACAGCGGAGAAGGTTGCAAGGTGCCTACACGCGACTGCCGTTGACGCACCTAGGATGCGTGCATGCCAGACCCGATACGGAGGAAGCACCGCGCCTGGTTCATCGCCTGGGCGGTGCTGTGCGTGGCCGGCCTCACCGCGACCGAGGCGCTGACCGCGACCTCGCCCGCCGACGCGGACTGCGCCGACCACATCGCGGAGGTCGAGGCCCGTGTGGCGGACCTGGGGAGCGGGGGCGGATCGAGCGGCACGGCGCTGGCCTGGACCAGCAGCCCGTCCGGCGGGGACGACTGCCTCGACGAACTGCGGGAGCACTTCGACGGCGGCTGAGCGGCGCGGGCACCACCTCAGCCGCCGACCTCCAGAAAATCCTCGCCGAGCAGCACGTCCCGTGCGGCGCGGGTGAGGTTGAACTGTGGGCAACCCGCTCGAGCCGCTGGACCGGTTGGCCCGAAGCGGGCTGTGCGAGGCGCTGACGCCTCAGGGGACCTGACGGTGGACCTCGCGACGGTTTCCCACGGTCAGGATCCATACGACGAGCCGGCCGTCCTCGATCGTGTGGACGACCCGGTAGTCACCGACCCGGAGCCGCCACCGGGCGTCGTGACCCCGGAGGGGCTTCACATCGAACGCCGCCGTGTCGCCGGCGTCCATCGCCTTCTGCAGTTCGGTCAGGCGATACAGGATGCGGAGGGCGTCCGGGCGCGCGATCTTGAGCATGTCCCGCTGGGCGTGCGGGGTGAAGCGCGTGACGTACCCCATGCGCGTCAGTCCTGCTGGTCGCGGAGCAGGGCGGCCATCTCTTCTAGCGAGACCGATCCGTCGGTTCCTTCGGACTCGGCTTCGTCGGCCAGCCGGTTGAGCCACGCCTCTTCGGCGCCTTCGGCGAGCCGGCGCAGCCGCTGGTACTCCTGGATGTCGAGCACGACAGCTTCCTGCTTGCCACGCCGCGTGATGATCGTCGGCGTCTCCTCGCGGCGGGCGCGGTCGATGACATCAGCGAGGTGGCTCCGAACCTCGGCCATGGATTCGATTACCGGCTCACTCATGTCACGAATGTGTCAGATGTACATGAAGAGGCGGTCGACGCCGGTGAAAGCCGTCGGCCGGTCGCCCGTCACGTGAGCAGCGGACGCACTGTGCAGTCGTCCGTCACTTCGTACACGTCGATCCGCAGCAGCTCGCGGACGTGCGCCGGAACCCGCTCGACGGCCTCCACGGACGAGGACGGCACGACGAGTGCGTACCGTATGCGGGCGTCATGGCTCGTCATGCGGCGCAGCAGTTGCCCGTAGGCGATGTCCGCGTCGATGCCCTTCTCCTTGGTGCGGCCCTTGGCCTCGCAGATCAGCCGTTCCTCGCCGCGCACCGCTTCGAGGTCGGTCCAGCGGTCCGTGGGCTCGACCGGCGTCCACCCCTCGCCGAGCAGCCAGGTGCGGAACGCGTCGGTGACCCGGTCCTCGTCGCTCTCCCGGGCCAGGAGCTTCCGCAGCGCTGCCAGGTCGGCCTCCTCGCTGCGCCGCAGTCGCCCGCGCCCGTCCGCGTCCAGGTCGGACGGCCGGACCACGACCAGCCGCAGGCCGTGAGCGGGGATCTCGGTGTCGCGGCGGGCGTCGTACAGGGCCCGCTGCTCGCCCCGGTGGACACCGCTCACCGTGAGCCGGTCCGGCTTGTCGAAGTGGGGCACCGGCTGGTCGTGCTGGAGCTCCCGGTACTCGACCACCAGCCGGTGGCCCGGCCAGTACGCGTCGACCGGCAGCCTCACCTGACGGCCCCCTGCCCCCGGATCGCCCAGCAGCCAGTCGAACCGGTGCTGCGTCAGAGCCTGTTCGCTGAGGATGCGGTCGCACAGACCGATCACGTACGCCTCGTCGCTGTCGTCTCTCGATGGCATGGCGGGCATCCTGCCAGGAGCCACCGACAACGCCGGACGCGTGCTGTCTTCGCTTCAGGCCGCTGTGAGACACACGCGTCCCTGGTCGCGACACCTGTCACCGCGCTGGACGCCGGGGCTGCCATCATGCCGAGATGGCCCACGACATAGTGTTCTTCCTCGCTCCCGACGACGAGACTGCCGCTGCGACGCGGCTGCGGGGGCCTGGTCGGGCCTTTGCGTCGGTGTCCTGCCGTTTCATTGAGCCGGACAGTGCCATCGCCGAGTGGGACATGTACTTCGAGAAGCCCTCGGCCGACATCCCGCCGCTTGAGCAGCTCCTCGGGTGGTCGTGGCCGGAGTGGGTCACTCCCCCCTTGAACGATGGCGTTGAGGTGTTCGCTCTGCCGCAGCGGTTGACCCGGGCGTTGGCCGACGCCGGCCCCACCGAGCTGGAGGAGCTGGCAGGCCGCTGGACCGTGAGGCTCAGATCCGCCGACGGGGACGACATGACCGACGATGATCTGCTGTCGGTCCTGCAAGGAGTCGCCCGGCTCGCGGCGTCGGCGGTGAGTACGGGTGGCCGCCTTTACAGCTGGAGCTTCTGACCGTCCGGTGGGACCCCGTTCGGGCCGAACCTCATCGTCCTGGTCAAGCTGTGCGCACTCCGGCGCAGCGCCCCCAGGACGTCTTGCGGGTGACCGCCGCGCCACCGGCGGAGCCCCGCCGGATCAGAGGTCCACCGGCTCCAGCGCCCCCAGCTCCGCCATCAGCCCCAGCCGGTCGTACTCCCACCAGCCCTCGACGATCTTGCCGTTGTCGCCGAAGCGGAAGATGGTCGTGCCCGTCATGGTGACGTCCTTGCCCGTCGCCGGAATGCCGAGGAAGTCGGCCCTGTGGGTCGCTTTCCAGACCCACCGGGTGCACACCCGGTCGCCCTCGGCGATGTGGTCCTCGACGCGGAAGGTGAAGTCGAAGCCGCCGCGCCACTCGTCCAGCTCGCGCCGGAGGTGGTCCAGGCCGAGCACGTCCTGCTCGTTGGCCGGATCGTGGCCGCGGTAGTGCTCCTCGACCAGACCCGTCAGCCCGGACAGATCGTCCGACGTGACCGCCACCTCGAAGAAGCGCCGCGCCGTGTCCGTGTTCAGCTGGGCGTCGCGCATCACGTCCAGGTCCGTGAAGGTGGGCATCTCGTCGCAGAGGGCCACCATCTCCCGGAAGATCCGGTCGGTCTCCGGCAGCTGAGAGTTCCGCATCGCCTCCTCGTACGACGGGAACTCCACGATCTCGACGACGTGTGACGCGTCCGAGCGGTCCTTGCCGACCACCGCGTGCGTCGCCGTCCTCTTCCCCTTGGTCTGCTCGACCCACCGGTCCAAGAGCTGGTCCATCTCCTCGAACCGGCTCGTCCTGCAGTCGATCAACTGTACGAAGGTCATGACGTCGCCACCTCCGGCACCCGCGGAGGCGGGTGTCTCGGGTTCTGGGTGCCCTGTCCCCTCCATCCTCCTCCGGGGAGCGGCCCGCGTCCCGCCGTGACCGTGTGCCGCCGGGTGGCGTGCCCCGGTCAGGACCAGCGGCCCGCCGGGGCGGAGAGACCCTACGTCCACCCCGTCCGTCAGCGAGGCCCGTACTTCCGCCCCGTCCGCGACGAGATCCCGCCCAGCAGGTTCCGCGGGACCAGCTTCGACGCCCCCATCAGCACCTTGTACCGCGGGTCGGGGATGGACAGCGACTTGCCCCGGGCCAGGTCCGCCAGCGCCGCCGCGGCGACCTTGTCCGCGTCCAGCCACATCCACCGCGGGATGTTGTCCGTGCCCATGCCGGCCCGCTGGTGGAACTCGGTGCGCACGAAGCCGGGGCACAGCGCCATCAGACGCACGCCGTGACCGGCCAGGTCCTGCGCCGCGCCCTGCGTGAACTGCACGACCCACGCCTTCGACGCCCCGTACGTCCCGCGCGGCACGAACGCCGCGGTCGAGGCGACGTTCACGACCCCGCCGCGCCCGCGCTCCCGCATCGCCTCCACAGCCGCCGACGTCAGCCGCAGCACGGCCTCGCAGTGGACCTTGAGCATCGTCAGCTCGTCGGACATGGGGACCTCGAGGTAGCGGCCCTTGTGACCGAACCCGGCGTTGTTGACCAACAGGTCCACGGGGTTGCGGCGGTCGGCGAGCCGGCGTTCCACCGCCTCGATGCCCCTGTCCTCGGCCAGGTCGGCGGTCAGCACCTCCGCCTCGATGCCGTGGCGGTCGTGCAGCTCGGCCGCCTGTTCCCGGAGCCGGGCGGTGTCCCGGGCCACGAGCACCAGGTCGTGGCCGTCGGCCGCCAGCCGCCGCGCGAACGCGGCACCGATTCCCGCCGTCGATCCCGTAATCAGAGCCGTTGTCATGGCCCAAGAGTAGTGACCCGGAGCGGAGGCGTCCGCTCTGCGGTCCGGGCGAACACGGGTCCTCCAGGACACGCGCCGACGTACGGTCAGACCTCCATGGCCGCGCCGGACTTCTCCACATGCTCCCGCGCCATCTTCAGCGCCTCCGGGTGCAGCGCCTCCCCCGCCGCGAGCAGCCGGGGGAGCAGGTCACGCTCCGTCGTCACCGCGCGGAACTGCAGGGCCACCGTCACGTCGTGGTCCGGCCGGTGGACGATGCGTACGGCGTCCCCCGCGCGCACCTCCCCGGGCGTGATCACCCGCAGGTACGCTCCCGGCGCCCCCCGCTCCGTGAACCGCTTCACCCAGCCCTTCTCACCCAGATGGCCCTGGAAGGTCCGGCACGGGATGCGCCCCGAGGTGACCTCCAGGACGACCTCGGGTCCCACCGCCCAGCGCTCGCCGATCAGCGCGCCGGACACGTCGACGCCCCCGGTGGTGAGGTTCTCGCCGAACGAGCCGGCGGGCAGCGTGCGGCCCAGCGTGCGCTCCCACTCGTCGAGGTCCTCGCGGGCCACCGCGTACACCGCCTGGTCGTCCCCGCCGTGGTGCCGTGTCTCGCACACCGCGTCGCCGGCCAGACCGCTCCCGCCGATGCCCTTGCCGCCCGGCGCCGAGACCCGCACCGGCCCGTCCACCGGACGCTTGTCGATACCGGTCAGGCCGTCACGCTGGCCCGTGTAGGGAACGGACTTCGGGCGGCCCAGGTTCACAGACAGAAGCTTCATGCGGTGCACGGTAGGGCATGCCCATCAAAGCGTCGACGTATTAATCCCCATTTGATCAAAGGCGGGCTTATCCCTGTGCGTATCCTGGCGGTGTGATCGAAGCCCGCCACCTCCGCGTGCTGCGCGCCGTGGCCTCCACCGGTTCCTTCTCCGCCGCCGCCCGCGAGCTGGGGTGCACCCAGCCCGCCGTCAGCCAGCAGATGAAGGCCCTGGAGGCGTCCGTCGGCACGCCGCTGCTCATCCGCACCGGCCGAGAGATGCGGCTGACCCAGGCCGGTGAGGCGCTGGTGCGGCACGCGGCGGGCATCCTCGCCGGGCTCACCGCCGCCGAGGAGGAGGTCGCGGCCATCGCCGGACTGCGCGCGGGACGGGTGCGGCTGGTGTCGTTCCCCAGCGGCAGCTCCACGCTCGTGCCGACCGCCCTCGCCGCCCTGCGCGACGCCCACCCCGGCACCCGGGTCTCCCTGGAGGAGGCCGAACCGCCGCGCTCCGTGCGGATGCTGCGCGAGGGCGACTGCGACGTGGCCCTCGCCTTCCGCTACGAGGGCGCGGCGGGTGCGGAGGAGTGGGACGACCTGGTGGTGCGGCCGCTGCTGTCGGACCGGCTGGTCGGGCTCGTACCGGAACGGCACCGGCTGGCCCGCGCGGGGTCGGTCGCCATCGGCGACCTCGCGGGGGAGCCGTGGATCGCGGGCTGCCCGCGCTGCCGGGGACAGCTCGTCGAGGTGTGCGAGACGGCGGGTTTCACCCCGCGCATCGACTTCGCGACCGACGACTACCCGGCGGTCGCCGGTCTGGTCGGCGCGGGACTCGGGGTCGCGGTCCTGCCGCAGCTCGCGCTCGAGTCGCTGCGGCCGCGCGGCGTACGCACCGTGGACCTGGAACCCGCCGTGCGGCGGGAGATCGTCGCGCTCACCCTGCCGGACCTCGCCCAGGTCCCCGCGGTCACCGCGACGCTGGAGAAGCTGGCGGCGGCCGCCGCCAGGTGACGGAAGCCGACGGCACCGGGCCGTCAGTGAACGGCCGACGGAGCAAGGGCACACGAGCGTGCCCGGGCTTTCTTTCCGGAGAAACGTTCCTTCAGGTGTTCGAGGCGGTGGCGTGTCCGCCGGCGCCCGACGCCGACACCAGCCGGTTGCGCGCCCGCCCCATCAGTTCTTCGCGCTCGTCCTCGGTCAGGCCGCCCCACACGCCGTACGGCTCGCGCACCGCCAGCGCGTGCGCGGCGCACTCGGCGCGTACCGGGCACCTCATGCAGACCTCCTTGGCCGAGTTCTCGCGTGCGCTGCGTGCGGCACCCCGCTCGCCCTCCGGGTGGAAGAAGAGCGAGCTGTCCACCCCGCGGCAGGCGGCCAGGAGCTGCCAGTCCCACAGGTCCGCGTTCGGTCCGGGAAGGCGGGAGAAATCTGCCATTGCGTGACCCCTTGTAGCCGTTACTGGGCGGATCCGGTGTCCACGACCGTACAACTACGATCAAAGGAGATGAAAATATGACTCATTGCGAATCTAGCTCCGGACACCATCAAAGGGGAAGAAAAGGGGCTGAATGGGGCATGGGTTGTAGTGAAAGTCCGGGGGTACGTCGCGCATGTCTCCACCGTGAACGCCTCCTCACGTAGAGTGCCGAAGATGGCAGACGGCCCCGTAACTCTTTCGAGTGACCGTCGTTGAGAGTGCGAGGCGGTTGAAGGAACAAGCGCTCGGGCGGGCGTCCGAGACGGTCGACCGCAAGGTGACGATTTCGTACCAGCCTGGAGGCTCAAGGTGACGCGCATCAGCTGCGGAGGGCGGCCATGACTTCCGTCCTCGTCTGCGACGACTCCCCGCTTGCCCGAGAGGCGCTCCGCCGCGCGGTCGCGACCGTGCCCGGCGTCGAGCGCGTGACGACGGCGGCCAACGGCGAGGAAGTCCTCCGCCGCTGGGGCGCCGACCGCTCGGACCTGATTCTGATGGACGTGCGCATGCCCGGTCTGGGCGGCGTCGAGACAGTGCGGCGGCTGCTGTCCGCCGACCCCGGAGCACGCATCATCATGCTCACGGTCGCCGAGGACCTGGACGGCGTCGCCCTCGCGGTGGCCGCCGGGGCCCGCGGCTATCTGCACAAGGACGCCTCCCGCGCGGAGCTGCGCGCCACGGTCACGCAGGCGCTCGCCGACCCGACCTGGCGGCTCGCCCCGCGTCGGCTGCGCTCGGCCGAGATGGGCGCGGCGCCCACGCTCACCGCGCGTGAGATCCAGGTGCTGGAGGGGATGAGCCACGGTCGCTCCAACGCGGAGATCGGCCGCGAGCTGTTCCTCTCCGAGGACACGGTGAAGACCCACGCGCGCCGTCTCTTCAAGAAGCTCGGCGCCTCGGACCGGGCCCACGCGGTGGCGCTCGGGTTCCGGTGGGGTCTGGTGCGGTAGGCCGTCCCGTCCTTCGGGCCGGGCCGGCCGGGGTGCGGGGCGCCGTACCGGCACGGGGTCCGGGTATGCGTCCGGGCCCGGATCCGGCAGTCTGCCGTCCCGGTGGACGCGGTGCCTGGTCCCCGTTGAGGAGGACACGGCCCCGGTCATGGCCGCGGCCCCGCGCATGCGGTGCGGGGCGCCGGCCGTGCGTACGGGTGCGGCACGGACGTTCCGTGTTCCTCCCGGACGGTTGCGGCCCCCATCCTTGTGACGCTCCGCACGGAGGCGAGGCGTGCCGGCACCGGCGAACCCCGGGCCCGGACCCCGTACGGGCGGGCCCGCCGAGCACTGTCCGCGTGGGCCGGGGCACACGCCGTACGTGGTGTTCGCCGCGGCCGGAAGGGACCCACTGCTCGTTTCGCGGCGGATGCCGCATCCTTGAGGTGTGGAGTTCCTCGGGGACGAGTCGGTCGAGCGGAAGGGGAGGGCGCAAGGGATGAGTTCCGGCGCACCTGCTCATAACGCTTCGGTGCACAACCAAGGACACGGTGCCACGGACCCCGCGTCCGCAGGGCACCATGGACCGATGCGCGACGACGAGGCGGGCACGGCCCAGGGGGCGATCGGTGCGCTCGTCCACCGCGCGGTCGACGGAGACGAGCAGGCCACGCACGACCTGCTCGCCCACGTCCACCCCCTCGCCCTGCGCTACTGCCGCACCCGTCTCTCCCGCCTGCCGGGCGACGCCCGGCACTTCGTCGAGGACCTCGCCCAGGAAGTCTGCGTGGCGGTGCTGCTCGCGCTGCCCCGCTACAAGGACACCGGCCGGCCCTTCGAGGCGTTCATCTTCGCCATCGCCTCCCACAAGGTCGCCGACCTCCAGCGCGCCGCCATGCGGCACCCCGGCTCGACCGCCGTGCCGTCCGACGAGATGCCGGAGCGGCCCGACGACTCGCTCGGTCCCGAGGAGCGCGCCCTGCTCAGCAGCGACGCCGAGTGGGCCAAGAAACTGCTGGCCAGCCTGCCGGAGAACCAGCGCGAGCTGATCCTCCTGCGTATCGCCGTGGGGCTCACCGCGGAGGAGACCGGTCAGATGTTGGGAATGTCACCCGGCGCGGTCCGGGTGGCGCAGCACCGCGCGCTGAGCCGGCTGCGGGCCCTGGCGGAGCAGTAACGCCCGTCCCCGCACCGCCTCTTCGCGTGCGCGTCGGCGCATCAGTTGCATATGAACGGACGATCAGCCGTTCCCGTACGAACATACGAAGCCGGGGACCGTGCGGAACCGTGGAATGAGACACCCACGCTTCCCGTTAGCATGGACATCCGCACCGATCAAGGCCATTTGGGGAAGGTGTCATGACTGCCAACGTCGACGGAGTGCCCGGAAAATTCGCGACACTCGGGCTGACCTACGACGACGTGCTGCTGCTGCCGGGCCCGTCGGACATGGCACCCGACGAGATCGACACCGCCTCGTACGTCTCCAAGAACGTGCGGGTGAACATCCCGCTGCTGTCCGCCGCCATGGACAAGGTGACCGAGTCCCGCATGGCCATCGCGATGGCCCGCCAGGGCGGTGTCGGCGTGCTGCACCGCAATCTCTCCATCGAGGACCAGGCCAACCAGGTCGACCTGGTGAAGCGGTCCGAGTCGGGCATGGTCACCGACCCCATCACGATCCACCCGGACGCCACGCTCGCCGAGGCCGACGCGCTGTGCGCGAAGTTCCGCATCAGCGGCGTCCCGGTGACCGACGGCAACAAGAAGCTGCTGGGCATCGTCACCAACCGGGACATGGCCTTCGAGACCGACCGCTCCCGTCAGGTGCGCGAGGTCATGACGCCCATGCCGCTGGTGACCGGCAAGGTCGGCATCTCCGGCCCGGACGCCGTGGAGCTGCTGCGCCGCCACAAGATCGAGAAGCTTCCGCTGGTCGACGACGCCGGCGTCCTCAAGGGCCTCATCACGGTCAAGGACTTCGTCAAGGCCGAGAAGTACCCCAACGCCGCCAAGGACAGCGAGGGCCGTCTGCTGGTCGGCGCCGCGGTCGGTGTCGCCGGTGACGCCTTCGAGCGCGCCCAGGCGCTGATCGAGGCGGGTGTCGACTTCATCGTCGTCGACACCGCGCACGGTCACTCCCGGCTGGTCGGCGACATGGTCGCCAAGATCAAGTCGAACTCCTCCGGCGTCGACGTGATCGGCGGCAACATCGCCACCCGCGACGGCGCCAAGGCGCTCGTCGACGCGGGCTGCGACGGCATCAAGGTCGGTGTCGGCCCCGGCTCCATCTGCACCACGCGTGTCGTCGCCGGCGTCGGCGTCCCGCAGGTCACCGCGATCTACGAGGCCGCGCTGGCCGCCAAGGAGGCCGGCGTGCCGGTCATCGGCGACGGCGGTCTGCAGTACTCCGGCGACATCGCCAAGGCGCTCGTCGCGGGCGCCGACACGGTGATGCTCGGCTCGCTGCTCGCGGGCTGCGAGGAGTCGCCGGGCGAGCTGCTGTTCATCAACGGCAAGCAGTTCAAGTCGTACCGCGGCATGGGGTCGCTGGGCGCCATGCAGAGCCGCGGCGACCGCAAGTCCTTCTCCAAGGACCGTTACTTTCAGGAGGGCGTCGCCTCCGACGAGCAGCTGGTGCCCGAGGGTATCGAGGGCCAGGTGCCCTACCGCGGCCCGCTGTCGTCCGTCGTCCACCAGCTCGTCGGCGGTCTGCGCCAGTCGATGTTCTACGTCGGCGGCCGTACCGTCCCCGAGCTGCAGGCAGGCGGCCGCTTCGTCCGGATCACCTCGGCGGGTCTCAAGGAGAGCCACCCGCACGACATCCAGATGACGGTCGAGGCACCGAACTACAGCCGTCAGTAGCGGCGGGCTTCCCGAGGGCGGCTCCGGACCACCGGGGCCGCCCTCGCGTGACGTCCGGGGCGGTGGGCGCCGCGGCCGTCGGGGATACTGGAAGGCGCTGCAACGCAACAGGGAAAGGCCACAGACGTGACTGAGATCGAGATCGGGCGCGGCAAGCGCGGCCGCCGGGCGTACGCCTTCGACGACATCGCGGTCGTCCCCAGCCGCCGTACGCGGGACCCGAAGGAGGTCTCGATCGCCTGGCAGATCGATGCCTACCGCTTCGAGCTGCCGTTCCTGGCCGCTCCCATGGACTCGGTCGTCTCGCCGGCCACCGCGATCCGCATCGGTGAGCTCGGCGGCCTCGGCGTGCTGAACCTCGAGGGCCTGTGGACCCGCTACGAGGACCCGCAGCCCTTGCTCGACGAGATCGTCGGCCTGCCCGCCGAGACGGCCACCCGCCGCCTCCAGGAGATCTACTCCGCTCCCATCAAGGAGGAGCTGATCGGGCAGCGCATCAAGGAGGTGCGCGACTCCGGCGTCGTCACCGCCGCCGCGCTCTCCCCGCAGCGCACCGCCCAGTTCTCCAAGGCAGTCGTCGACGCGGGCGTGGACATCTTCGTCATCCGCGGCACCACGGTGTCGGCGGAGCACGTCTCCGGCTCGCACGAGCCGCTGAACCTGAAGCAGTTCATCTACGAGCTGGACGTCCCGGTGATCGTCGGCGGCTGCGCCACCTACACCGCCGCCCTGCACCTGATGCGCACCGGCGCGGCGGGCGTCCTCGTCGGTTTCGGCGGCGGCGCCGCGCACACCACGCGCAACGTGCTGGGCATCCAGGTGCCGATGGCCACCGCGGTCGCCGACGTGGCCGCCGCCCGCCGCGACTACATGGACGAGTCCGGCGGCCGTTACGTGCACGTCATCGCGGACGGCGGTGTCGGCTGGTCCGGCGACCTGCCCAAGGCGATCGCCTGCGGCGCGGACTCCGTGATGATGGGCTCCCCGCTGGCCCGCGCCACCGACGCGCCGGGCCGCGGCAACCACTGGGGCATGGAGGCCGTCAACGAGGAGCTGCCGCGCGGCAAGAAGGTCGACCTCGGCACGGTGGGCACGCTGGAGGAGATCCTCACCGGCCCGTCCCACACCCCCGACGGCTCGATGAACCTGTTCGGCGCCCTGCGACGCGCCATGGCCACCACGGGTTACAGCGAGCTGAAGGAGTTCCAGCGCGTCGAGGTGACGGTGGCGGACTCGCAGCACCGCCGGTAGCCGCTGCGCGGACTTCCGTACGGCACGGAAAGGGGCCGGTCACCTGAACGGGTGACCGGCCCCTTTCGCGTGTTCGATCTTGCGGTTTTTCGGACGGTGACGGCGCCCCGCCCACCGGCAGCCCCCGTGACACGGAAGCCCGCCGCGCGCCCCCCTCTCACAACCGGTGCGCCGCCCCCGTAGGCGTCGCTCCGCGGGTGTCCAGGAGGAGCTGGGCCTTGACCGAGAGGCCCTGCAGGTCGTACGTGCGGTGTTGCTGGAGGAGGATCGTGAGGTCGGCGTCGGCGGCGGCCTCGTAGAGGGAGTCGGCGCGGGGGACCGGGCGGTCCAGGACGTTCCAGGACGGGACGTGCGGGTCGTGGTAGCTGACCGAGGCGCCCAGTTCCATCAGGCGGACCGCGATCTCCTGCGCGGGACTGCCCTGGAGGTCGGCGAGATCGGCCTTGTAGGTGACCCCGAGGAGCAGCACGCGCGCGCCGCGCGCCGACTTGCCGTGCTCGTTGAGCAGGGCCGCGGCGCGCTGCACGACGTAGCGGGGCATGCGGCCGTTGACCTCCTGGGCCAGCTCCGCCATGCGCAGGGTGCGGCCGGCGTGTGCGGTGAGGTCCTGGGGGACGGTGTGGCCGCCGACTCCGGGTCCGGGGCGGAAGGCGAGGAAGCCGAAGGGTTTGGTCTCCGCGCAGCGGAGCACGTCCCACAGGTCGATGCCCAGGTCGTGGCAGAGGGCGGCCATCTCGTTGACCAGGGCGATGTTGACGTGCCGGAAGTTGGTCTCCAGGAGCTGCACCGTCTCGGCCTCGCGGGGGCCGCGGGCGCGGACCACCTTGTCGGTGATGCGGCCGTAGAAGGCGGCCGCCGACTCGGTGCAGGCGGGGGTGAGGCCGCCGATGACCTTCGGGGTGTGGGCGGGGGTGAAGTCCCGGTTGCCGGGGTCGACGCGGCTGGGGGAGTGGGCGAGGTGGAAGTCGCGGCCCGCGCGCAGGCCGGAGCCGGACTCCAGCAGCCGCAGCAGCGGGCCCTCCGTGGTGCCGGGCGGCACGGGGGACTCCAGGATCACGGTGGTGTGCGGGCGGAGCTGGGCGGCGAGGGTGCGGGCGGCCGCCTCGACCTGGCCGAGGTCGAGCCCTCCGTCGGCGGCGGGCGCGGTGGGGGCGCAGATCACGGCGGTGCGCACCCGGCCGAGCTCGGTCGCGCTGGTGGTGACCCGGAAGCCCTGCGCGAGCATGCGCCTTTGCTCGGCGGGGCTGAGGGATCCGGGCTCCGGCCCGGTCCGGTACCCGACCGTGGGGATGCCGGCGGCGACCGCGGCCTGGGCCAGGGGCAGTCCGAACGGGCCGAGTCCGATGACGGCGAGATCTGCGGGCATGGCGTGGACCGTCCTTCCCAATAGCCGGAGTGCGACAGGTGCGCAAGCGCTGAGAACTGGACAGGCGAGCGCAATGTCAGACTAGGAGTAAATATGACCGATATGCGGGATTGATCGGCTGGTTTTCGGTGAGTCGTGCGGTGAGCGGCCCGGGAAGCGGCCCGGTGAGCCGCCCTGCGAGCTTGTCCACAGCCTGTGACCCGCGGTTGTCCACAGCCCGAGGCGGCGTGTGGCTGAAGTCGGGCAACCCGGTCAGAATTTGGGCATGAGGGTGGGAGACCGGGCTTCGCCCCACGGGTGCGGCCGATGCGACCGATGAGCGGGAGGCAGCGGTGAGGACAGCGACACTGGGGCCGGCGCAGCGCGCCGAATCACTGGCGTCCATGGCCGAGCGCGAGCTGGACGTGCTGGTGGTGGGCGGCGGCGTGGTCGGCGCGGGCACGGCGCTCGACGCGGTGACGCGCGGCCTGTCCACGGGACTGGTCGAGGCGCGTGACTGGGCGTCGGGCACCTCCAGCCGCTCCAGCAAGCTGATCCACGGCGGTTTGCGCTATCTCGAGATGCTGGACTTCGCCCTCGTCCGCGAGGCGTTGAAGGAGCGCGGCCTGCTCCTGGAGAAGCTCGCCCCGCACCTGGTGCGCCCGGTGCCGTTCCTCTACCCGCTGCAGCACAAGGGCTGGGAGCGGCTCTACGCCGGGGCGGGCGTCGCGCTCTACGACACCATGGCGATGACCCACGGCCACGGACGGGGCCTCCCCCTGCACCGCCATCTGAGCCGCCGTCACGCCTTGCGGGTCGCGCCCTGCTTGAAGAAGGACGCGCTGGTCGGTGCCCTGCAGTACTACGACGCCCAGATGGACGACGCCCGCTTCGTGCTCACCCTCGTGCGCACGGCGGCGGCGTACGGCGCCCGGACGGCCAACGGCGCCCGCGTCACCGGGTTCCTGCGCGAGGGCGAGCGGGTCGTCGGCGCCCGGGTGCAGGACGTGGAGGGCGGCGGCGAGTACGAGATCCGCGCCAAGCAGGTGGTCAACGCCACCGGGGTGTGGACCGACGACACCCAGGCGATGGTCGGCGAGCGCGGCCAGTTCCATGTGCGCGCCTCCAAGGGCATCCACCTGGTCGTGCCCAAGGACCGCATCCACTCCACCTCCGGGCTGATCCTGCGCACGGAGAAGTCCGTGCTGTTCGTCATCCCCTGGGGCCGGCACTGGATCGTCGGCACCACCGACACCGACTGGGACCTCGACAAGGCGCACCCGGCCGCGTCCAGCGCCGACATCGACTACCTGCTGGAGCACGTCAACTCCGTCCTCGCGGTGCCGCTCACCCGGGACGACGTCGAAGGGGTGTACGCGGGGCTGCGCCCGCTGCTCGCCGGCGAGTCGGACGCCACGAGCAAGCTGTCCCGCGAGCACACGGTCGCCCATCCGGTCCCCGGCCTGGTCGTGGTCGCGGGCGGCAAGTACACGACGTACCGGGTGATGGCCAAGGACGCCGTGGACGCCGCGGTGCACGGTCTCGACCTGCGCGTGGCGGACTGCGTCACCGAGGACACCCCGCTGGTGGGCGCCGAGGGCTACCACGCCCTGTGGAACGGCCGGGCCCGCACGGCCGCCCGCACCGGCCTGCATCCGGTCCGGGTCGAGCACCTGCTCCAGAGGTACGGGTCGCTCGCCGAGGAGGTCCTGGACCTCGTCGCCTCCGACCCGTCCCTGGGCGAGCCGCTGAAGGCCGCCGACGACTACCTGCGCGCCGAGGTCGTCTACGCCGCCTCGCACGAGGGCGCGCGCCATCTGGAGGACGTGCTCACCCGGCGCACCCGCATATCCATCGAGACGTTTGACCGGGGCACGCGCAGCGCGCGCGAGGCCGCCGAGCTGATGGCGCCCGTGCTGGGCTGGGACGGCGGCCAGATCGACCGCGAGGTGCAGCACTACGAGAAGCGGGTGGAGGCCGAGCGGGAGTCGCAGCGCCAGCCCGACGACCTGACCGCGGACGCGGCCCGTCTGGGGGCGCCGGACATCGTGCCGCTGTAGTCGGGCAGCGAGCTCGTCCTACGGCGCGGAGGCCTCCCCACGGGGTGGGGGTCCTCCCGCGGCGCGGGGTGCCTTCCCCGGCGCGCCCGGGGGTGCAACTCGGCCATTTGTGCGGCCGGTTCGCGGCCCGTGGCGAGCGTGGACTCCGTGCCCCGCACCCTCGCCGACCTGGGCGACGGGGCGTCAGGCCGGCCCGTTCGTGACCGAATCGGTGCGCTTCGGATTTCGTCTTTGTCGGGACCCGTCCGGCAGAGTGGAGGAACGCTTCGTTCCCCCACCCCGCCGCCCACCGTGTCCGGTGGGCGGACAGGGGCACCCTGGGCGTCGGGCGCTTGTCGGGTGAGGGACAATGAAGGCTCTGTCAGGGCGGGTTGCATGAGGGGACGCATGTCGGAGGCGGAGCGGGCGGGGACATCCCGTCAGGACAAGAGCGCACGTCTCCTCGCCGGGCGGTACCGGCTGGGAGACGTGCTCGGCCGCGGCGGCATGGGGACGGTGTGGCGGGCCGAGGACGAGACCCTCGGCCGTACGGTCGCCGTCAAGGAGCTCCGCTTCCCGTCGAACATCGACGAGGAGGAGAAGCGGCGGCTGATCACCCGGACGCTGCGCGAGGCCAAGGCGATCGCGCGGATCCGCAACACCAGCGCCGTGACCGTCTTCGACGTGGTCCAGGAGGACGACCGGCCCTGGATCGTCATGGAGCTCGTCGAGGGCAAGTCGCTCGCCGAGGTCATCCGGGAGGACGGCCTGCTGGAGCCGCGCCGCGCCGCCGAGGTCGGGCTCGCCGTCCTCGACGTGCTGCGGTCCGCGCACCGCGAGGGCATCCTGCACCGCGACGTGAAGCCGTCCAACGTGCTGATCGCCGACGACGGCCGCGTCGTCCTCACCGACTTCGGCATCGCCCAGGTCGAGGGCGACCCCTCCATCACCTCGACCGGCATGCTCGTCGGCGCCCCCTCCTACATCTCCCCGGAGCGCGCCCGCGGGCACAAGCCCGGACCGGCGGCCGACCTGTGGTCGCTCGGCGGCCTGCTGTACGCGGCGGTCGAGGGAACCCCGCCGTACGACAAGGGCTCCGCGATCGCGACGCTCACCGCGGTGATGACCGAGCCGCTGGAGGAGCCGAAGAACGCGGGCCCCCTGCGGGACGTCATCCACGGACTGCTCAACAAGGACCCCGCACAGCGGCTCGACGACCGCGCCGCGCGCGCCATGCTGACCGCCGTCATCAGCGCCCCCGACACCAAGGACGCCGACGGACAGCCGGCCGACGCCACCCGCGTCGTGCCGCTGCCCGAGCAGCCCGGCACCCGCGACGGCGGAGCCAAGCGGGGCGAGGAGGCCGCGGAGAAGCTGCGCGGCGCGCTGCGCTCCGTGCGCAAGGCCGCGGTGGCGGCCGGCGCGGCCGGCGCCGCCCGCACCAAGTCGGGCACCTCCGCGTCCGCCCCGGTGGCCCGCACCGGGGACGCGAAGCCGGCCGCCGCACGGACCGCGACCGCCGCGAGCCCCGCCACCGGGACGCCCGGGAAGACGCGGGACGCCGACGCCGCGACGGGCGGCCGTAGTTCGGGCTGGCCCGTGATGACCCCGCCGGACCTGCCCGCCCGGCCCGTGCCGCGCGCCCCGATCACCGACGTGGTGCCGCGCCGCACGCTGGTCGTCGTCGCGCTGGTCGTGGTGCTCGCCGTGATCGGCACCGTGCTCGCCCTCACCCTCGGCGGCGACGACGAGAGCGGCAAGGGCGCCCGGGGCGCCGGCGGTGACCGGACCGCGGCGGAGAGCACCCCCAGCGCCGAGACCAGGAAGGACGACGAGGACGGCACCCGCACCGACGGCTCCGCCACCGCGTCCACCGGCACGGGCGGAGACACGGCGGCCTCCCCGGGCCCCACCGGGACGGGCGGCGGCGCCGCACCGGGCAGCTCCTCGGACGCCGGGAACGGCGGAGCGGGCGGGGCCGAGGCGGCCACGACGTACCGGGGGCAGCAGGGGTACTCGATCGGTCTGCCCGCCGGATGGAAGTTCACGTCGTCCGACGAGGCCGGGGACCGCTTCACGGGGCCGAACGGGCAGAAGCTGCTCATCGGCTGGACCAGCACGCCCAAGGACGACCCGGTCGCCGACTGGAAGAACCAGGAGCGCTTCATGGTGCGTCCCCAGTACAAGCGCATACGGATCGCGGCGGTGGAGTACCGCGGCTGGAAGACGGCCGACTGGGAGTTCACCTACGTCGACGGCGGCGTCACCTACCGGTCCGTGGACCGGGGCACCGTCGTCAACGACGGCCTGGGGTACGGGCTGATGTACACGGCCAGGGCCGACGCGTGGGACGGCGAGCAGCGCAGGAACACGTGGCGCACCCTGACGGAGACGTTCCGCCCGAAGTCCTGATCCGCCCGGCCCGCGGATCGGGACGCCAGATGTGGCATCCCCTCTCTGCGGGTTGCCTCCGGCACGTATCGTGAGTGGTTGCGGACCGTACGGAGCGGGAACGGGCCGTCCGGAGAACGGAACTGACCGACCGTAGTACCGGGGGAGGCAACGTGGACGACTATGCGGGACGGGTTCTCGCCGACCGCTACCGCCTGCCCCTGCCCCCCTCCGACGAGTACGAGCTGACCGAGAGCCGCGCCTTCGACACCTACAGCGGCCAGGAGGTCCTGGTCCGGCAGGTGCCGCTGCCGGAGGTCGTCGAGGCCGAGGTGCTGGACGCCGAAGGGCTGCCCGAGGGTTTCACCGCCCGGGACGGCGCACGGCGCGGCAGGGGCGTGCCGGGCGGCGGCCAGGGCGCCGTGCGCCGGCCTGCCGACCCGGTCGTGCGGCGCGCCGTGGAGGCCGCCCAGGCCGCGGCTGCCCTGCCCGACCATCCGCGCCTCGACCAGGTCTTCGACGTGTTCGCGGAGGGCGGTTCGCTGTGGATCGTCAGCGAGTGCGTCGCCGCGCGCCCGCTGGCCGCGCTGCTCGCCGAGAAGCCCCTGTCCCCGTACCGGGCCGCCGAGGTCGCCGCCGACGTGCTCACCGCCCTGCGGGTGCTGCACTCCCACGGCTGGGTGCACCGGAACATCACCGCGCGCACGGTGCTGGTCTGCGACGACGGCCGGGTGATGCTCACCGGGCTCGCGGTCGGCGCGGCCGAGGAGGCGCTGTGCGGCTACGACCCGGTGCCGCCCGCCGACGACGAACCGGAGCCCGGCGCGGCGCTCGAGACGCTCGGCCCGGGCGCGGGAGCCGACGAAGGGCGCGGACCGGCCTGGCCGCCCGGGTTCGCCGCCGACCCCGACCCGGACGCGGCGCGCCGCGCGGCCATCGAGGCGCGCGCCGGACGGCTCCCGGGCGGCGGCGGGACCGGCGGACCAGGTGACCTCTCGCCCGTGGTGGCGCCCCGCGCCCTGGACAGCGCGGGCGACGTACGGGCGGCGCGGGCCGGGGCCATCGCCGCCTACCGCGCGGGCGCCCGGGCCGCCGCCCGTGTTCAGGAGGCACAGCAGGGCTCCCGCGCGCTGCCCGGCGCGCGGCCCGCCCCCGAGGAGGGCGCCGAGCAGCGGCCGTCGACGCCCCCGGGGCAGATAGCCGATCCGTACGGGGTGGCCGCCTCCGGCTGGCACGGGGCCACGCCCCGCATCGGCGCCCAGGCGAGCGGCACGCCCGAACCCGCCGCCCCCGAACCCGCCTCCGCCGCCCCCGGATCGCCGGCGGCGCCCGGACGCTGGGACGAACCCGCCCCCCACGCTCCCGCGCGCCGTGGCCCCGCCACCGCGCTGGCCGCCGAGCGCGCCCGACAGGCACGGATGGCCGTCGTGGGGCCCGTCACCGAGCGCTGGGCGCCCGAGCAGGCCGGCCCCGTGCACGAGAACTGGCAGCTCGCGCCGCCCATCGGACCCGTCACCGACCTGTGGGCGCTGGGCGCGCTGCTGTTCCGGGCCGTGCAGGGGCACGCCCCCTACCCGGAGGAGTCGACGGCCGAGCTGGTCCAGATGGTGTGCGCCGAGCCGCCCGCCTTCGCCGAGGAGTGCGGCCCGTTGCGCCCGGTCGTGGAGTCGCTGCTCCGCCAGGACCCCACCGAGCGCCCCGACTTCGAGGAGCTGCGCGGCTGGCTGCGATCGCTGGTGCGGTCCGCACCCGAGCCGGAGGCGGGCCTGAACGTCATAACGGCCCCGCCGGTCGACGCGGGACGTCTGCCGGTCATAAGGCGCCGGGGCGAGCTGGTGCGCAGGCGGCGCGCCGGACTGCCCGCGCGGCACGGACGGCACAAGAAGGCCGCGCCGCGCGCCGGTTCACCGCGCCGCCTGGGCCGCACCCTGCTCCTGCTGGTGCTGCTCGCCATGGCGGCGGCGGTCGCGTACGCGGTGTTGTTCATGCCGAAGGCCGGCGAGGAGACCACCGGGTCGCCCTCCGCCGACCGCACCCCGGCCGCCGGAGGGGCCGCGCCGAGCCCCTCGGGGAACGCGCGTCCGGACGGCAACAACTCCCCGAGCGGCGGCGACGGCCGGCAGGGCACCCCCGAGGAGTCGGCCGCCTCCACGGAGACGCAGACCACCGGCCCCGGCGTCGCCGACGGCTTCACGCTGCGCAAGGACCCCGAGGGCTTCGAGGTCGCCGTCGCCGAGGGCTGGCAGCGCACCGGCAAGAACGGCAGCGGCCAGGTCGTCTACTCCAAGGGTGACTTCGAGCTCATCGTGGTCCCCGGCCGGGACAGCGCCCAGCAGTTCGGCGGCGACCCCATGGCCTACCAGCGGGACGCCGAGCGCGAGCTGCAGCCGTACCGCGACTCCAGCTGGGCCACCTCCACCGGCCTGAAGACCATCGAGGTCGGCGGACGGGTCATGGCCGAGGGCCAGTTCACCTGGACCGGCGACCGGGGCGAGCTGTACGTGCGCAACCTCGCCGCGCTGATCGACGGCCGCTACCACGTGCTGCAGGTGCGCGGTCCGGACGGCGAACGGGACGAGGTGACACGGCTCTACGAGCAGGCGGCCGCCACGTACCGGCACACCGGCTGACCACCGGTGCGGCCGTGAGGGAAGACGCGACACGGGGGGCGCGACAAACCATCACAGTGCGGTCTCTCTGGCACCCCCTCGGTTCCCAGGACGGGCCGGTGTACCTACCCTGACCCTGTCAAGAACATTGCGGGGCAACGTGAATCAGATGCAGGGCTCGCTCGTCGCGGGCCGCTACCGACTCGGCGAATCCATCGGGAGCGGTGGCATGGGCCGGGTGTGGCGCGCACACGACGAGGTGCTGCACCGTTCCGTCGCCATCAAGGAACTCACCGCCGCGCTCTACGTCTCCGACAGCGAACAGACCACCCTGCTGGCCCGCACCCGCGCGGAGGCGCGGGCCGCCGCGCGGATCAACCACTCGGCCGTCGTCACCGTGCACGACGTGCTGGAGCACGACGGCCGGCCGTGGATCGTCATGGAGCTGGTCGAGGGCCGCTCGCTGGCCGACGCCGTCAAGGAGCAGGAGCGCGTCGAGCCCCGCGAGGCCGCCCGTATCGGCCTGTGGGTGCTGCGCGCCCTGCGCGCCGCGCACGCCGCCGGTGTCCTGCACCGCGACGTCAAGCCCGGCAACGTGCTGCTCGGCCGGGACGGGCGGGTGCTGCTGACCGACTTCGGCATCGCGCAGATAGACGGCGACGCGGCCATCACCCGCACCGGCGAGGTCGTGGGCTCCGTCGACTACCTGGCGCCCGAGCGGGTCCGCGGCCACGACCCCGGACCCGCGTCCGACCTGTGGGCGCTCGGCGCCACCCTGTACACGGCGGTGGAGGGCATCTCGCCGTTCCGCCGCACCTCGCCGCTCACCACCATGCAGGCCGTCGTCGAGGAGGAGGCCGAGCCGCTCCGGCACGCCGGCCCGCTCGCGCCCGTCATCAGCGCGTTCCTCCGGAAGGATCCGGCCACCCGGCCCGAGGCCGCGACGGCCGAGCAGATGCTCGCCGAGGCCGCGGAGGGACGCCGGCCCCGGGCGGCGCAGGAGTACGTGCCCACCCAGGCCGTCGGCGCCCACGTCCCGCTGCCGCGCCAGGTCGGACCGCACCCCGGAGCGGGCGCACAGCCCTACCCGACCGGCACGCCGGTGGGCCCGCAGGGCGGCGGCTCCACCTCCGTGCAGGCGCCGTACGGGACGCCGACGATGCCGCGCCGGCGCTCGCGCGGGCGGACGGTCGCCCTGGCCGTCGCGCTGGCCGCGATCATCGGCGGGGGCACGGCGGTCGTGCTCCAGCAGCAGGACGACCGGGGCGGTGCCACGGCGGCGCCGAGCAAAACCACCGAGGCCGCGGAGACGCCCGGCGTGTCGGACACGGAGGGGGCCGACACGGGCGGCCTGCCCGAGGGGTGGGTGCGCCGCAGCGACCCCTTCGGCTTCACCGTCGTGCTGCCCGGCGAGGACTGGGAGCGGGTGGTGTTCGACGAGGAGACCCAGCAGGTCGACTACACCCCCGACGGCGGCAGGCACTTCCTGCGCATCGCCGCCGACGACTCCCCGGACTTCGACGACCCGTTCGACCACCTCAGCGACCTCGACCAGCAGGTCGGCGGGCGTCTCGTCGACTACGAGCAGATCGAGCTGAAGCGCCTGACCTACCGCGACCGCGAGGCGGCGCGCCTGGAGTACAGCTGGACCGCGCTGCCCAAGGACACCGAGTTTCCCGGGCCGTACCGGGCGGTGGACCACATGTACCTCACGCGCGACGGCGTGGAGTACGCCCTCTACATGGCCGGTCCCGCCGAGGACTGGGACACCACCGCGCAGCAGTTCGAGACGATCCTCAGAGGCTGGCGCGAGCCCTGACCGCCCCCGGCGTGCGCGGACGTGCGCCTGTTGGCCGAATCGCCGTACCGGAGCGGACACATCCGGTGGGGCATGATGGGCGCATGGTGACCGAGGGGGAGCCGGACAACGGAACCGACGGGGCCAACGCCCGCGTCGTGGCGGGACGTTACCGCCTGGAGGGACTGCTCGGACGCGGCGGCATGGGCGTGGTGTGGCGGGCCACGGACCAGCTGCTCGGCCGGGGCGTCGCGGTGAAGGAACTGCCCTTCGACGACACGCTCACCGCTGCCGACGCCCGGCGGCAGCGCGAACGCACCCTGCGCGAGGCGCGCGCCCTGGCCCAGCTCAGCCACCCGAACATCATCGTCGTGCACGACGTCGTCGAGGACGACGAACGTCCTTACATCGTCCTGGAGTTGATCGACGGACCGTCACTCGCCGACCGGCTGGCCGCCGAAGGGCCGGTCGACGCGGCGGAGGCCGCGCGGATCGGCGTCGACCTGCTGGGCGCGCTGCGCGCCGCGCACACGGCCGGGGTGCTGCACCGCGACCTCAAGCCCGCCAACGTGCTGCTGGAGAACGGCACCGACCGGGTGTTGCTCACCGACTTCGGCATCGCGCAGATGCCCGGCTCGACCACGCTCACCGAGAGCGGGTCGTTCGTCGGCTCGCCCGAGTACACCGCCCCTGAGCGGATGTCGGGCGCGCGGACCGGGCCCGAGTCGGACCTGTGGTCGCTGGGCGCGCTGCTGTGCGCGGCGCTCAGCGGCGAGTCACCGTTCCGGCGTGACTCGCTGAGCGGCGTGCTGCACGCGGTGGTGGTCGACGAGATCCGGCCGCCCGCGCAGGCCGGACCGATCCTGCCCGTGGTGCGCGGCCTGCTGGAGCGCGACCCGGACCGGCGGCTGGACGCCGACCGGGCCGAACGGATGCTGCGCGCCTTCCTCGCGACCGGCCGGACGCCCGAGACGGCCCCGCTCGACCTACTCCCGGTCCGGGAGCCGCCCCGCCGCCGGCTCCCGGTGTGGCGTGAGGTGCCGGAGACCGCCCTTCGGGACGCGCCGGACGGCCGCTCCGTACGCCGTCAGCCCACCCGGGGCGCGCTCGTGGCGGCGCTGGTGATCGCCGCGCTCGCCGGGGCGGGCGTGTCGGCAGGGGCGCTGCTGCTCCAGGACCGGGGCGGCGAAGGGGGCGGCACCCCGAGCACCACGGCGCCGGAGACCTCCGTGACCGGATCGACACCTGGTCCCGTGCCTCCCGCCACCACCCCGCGGCGGCCGGCCCCGTCACCCACGGGGGCCGGCGCCACGTCCACGGAGGCCGACGACCCGGCCACGCCGTCGGAGGAGACGAGTCCGCCCTCACCGGACACCTCCTCGTCCGCCTCGGCGGCCTAGGGCCCTTCGTTCGGATCACCCCGGCGTCGCGGGGCCCGGCACGCACTCCCCCCACTGCCCTGAACGGGCGTGGGGCACGCACCGGACCCCGCTCGGGTCGGCCGAAGAGGCACCGCGCCCCACGGCCGGCCTGATCCGAACGAAAGGCCCTGGCCGTACCGGCACGGCCGATCCCGCATAGCCGCATGAAAGCGGCATAAGTCCCGGCGTCGGTCACGGGTCTGTGACCGGTGGCGACCGGCTGTGGAACGGCGGTGGCCCGGCACGGTATGCATGGAGCCATGAGCAGTGACGGGGGAGCCCGCAACGGGGCCGACGAGCCGACCAGTTTTGGTCTGCAACCGCCCAACCAGAACCCGCCGGCGGCCGTGCCGCACCCCGGCAATCCGTACGCGGCTCCGACCGTCGTGGTCCCGCCGCAAGGGGACGGCCAGGCGTACGCGCACGGCCGGGCGCCGCATCCCGCGCCGGACGGCGCACGGGGGCGGGACGGCGCGCGGGCGGGCGGTCCGCAGCAGGCCGGTCCGACGGGTGACCCGGTTCCGTCCGGTCCGTCCGCGCCCGATCCCGGCGCGGGACGGGTGATCGCCGGCCGCTACCGGCTGCTCGCCAAGCTCGGCCACGGCGGCATGGGCACCGTGTGGCGGGCCAAGGACGAGACGGTGGACCGCGAGGTCGCCGTCAAGGAGCCCCGGGTCCCTGAGCACCTTCCCGAACGTGAACGGGCCAACGCCTTCGAGCGGATGCGCCGTGAGGCCCGCGCCGCCGCCAGGCTCGACCACCCCGCCGTGGTCGGCGTCCACGACGTCGCCGTGGTCGACGGCCGGCCGTGGATCGTGATGGAACTCGTCCAGGGCCGCTCGCTCGGAGCGGTGCTCCAGGAGGAGGGCACGCTCTCCGCGCGCGAGGCCGCCCGCGTCGGCCTGGAGGTGCTCGGCGCGCTGGAGGCCGCGCACGCGGCGGGCGTCCTGCACCGGGACGTCAAGCCGGACAACGTGCTGCTGGGCCGTCACAACCGGGTCGTGCTCACCGACTTCGGCATCGCCCAGATCGAGGGCGAGACCAACCTGACCGACACCGGCGGCTTCGTCGGCTCGCCCGAGTACATCGCCCCGGAGCGGGTGCTGGGCCAGCGCCCCGGTCCCGCCTCCGACCTGTGGTCGCTCGGCGTGGTGCTGTACGCGGCGACGGAGGGCGTGTCGCCGTTCCGCCGCAGCAACACGCCCGCCACCCTGCAGTCCGTGCTCAACGCCACGCCGGCGCCGCCCGCCTCCGCGCAGGGCCCGCTGGCCGAGATCATCACCGCGCTGCTCCAGAAGGACCCGGCGCGCCGTCCCCACGCCGCCCAGGTCCGCGCCGCCCTGGAGGCCGCCGCGAACCCGCCCGCGCCGCAGCCCACCCAGATGGGCACGCTGCCCGTGCCGGGCCGGGGGAGCGGCATCCGCATCGGCCGGAAGACCCTCCTGGGGCTGGGCGCGGCGGTGGTCGCGGCCGCCGTGGTGGTGGGCCTGGTGATCGCGGACCCGTTCGCGGGGCCGCTGCCCGACGGCTGGAAGACGCACGACCTCGGCGACCGGGTGGGCGTGTCCCTCGCGGTGCCGGAAGGCTTCGTGAAGGACAAGCCGGCCGAGGACGCCGACGGCACCGTCGCCTCCTTCAGCGACCCGAGCGGAATGGTGCGGATCGAGACCGACCGTGACCTGAAGGCCGACGACAAGGACAACGCGATCCCGGCGTCCGCGTCCGAGCAGGCGTTCGCCCACTGGAACGAGCTGAAGGACGGCGAGTTCTCCTGGGGGATCGCCGACACACCGGCGCCGCAGGGGCGGCCCCGGGAGACGACGTACAGGGAGCAGGACGCGGCGACGAACACGATCGTCTTCACGACGACCACCACGCCGCCCCTGGAGCGCGAGGCGCAGGTCCTGTACTACCGGAACGCGGACGGCGACATGTACCGGCTCTGGGTCGTCTACCCCGCGAAGGGCTACTTCGCCGAGGACGGCCGCGAGATCGCCCGCACGGTCCTCGACACCTACGACGTCCACAAGCGCTGACGCACGCCCTGCCCGGTCACCGGCACCTCGTGGGGCGCCGGTGACCGCAACGCGCTGATCAGCGGCTTCGTTGCCAGCGTTCACTGGCAATGTGTGAGCCCTGCGGGAATCTGTTACCGACGGGTACACAAAGTGTGCGCCCAGGCATACTCTGCGCCTCATGACGGACGCGCAGACCCGGGAAACGACCGGCACCAACCCCTTGGCCCCCGCCCCCCAGGGCGCACGGACGGCCGCCGACGTGGTGACACCGGAACTGGTCGCCCAGCTCACCAAGGGCGTGGCGGGCTCCGGCCGCACCGCCAACCACACGCCGTTCACCGGCGAGAAGCTGGCCGACCTGCCCGAGTCGACGCCCGAGGACGTGGCGAAGGCGTTCGAGGCGGCCCGCGCCGCCCAGGCCGTGTGGGCGCGGACCCCGGTCCGGGAGCGCGCCGCCGTGCTGCTGCGCTTCCACGACCTGGTGCTCAGCCGCCAGGCCGAGGTGCTGGACCTCATCCAGCTGGAGACCGGCAAGGCACGCCTGCACGCCCACGAGGAGGTCCAGGCGGTCGCCGTCGCCGCCCGCCACTACGGCCGCCGCGCCGCCGCCTATCTGCGGCCCAAGCGGCACACCGGCGCCGTGCCGGTGCTGACGAAAGTCACCGAGCTGCGCCACCCGCGCGGGGTGGTCGGCCAGATCGCGCCCTGGAACTACCCGCTCGAACTGTCCGTCGGCGACGCGCTCCCGGCGTTCGTCGCGGGCAACGCCGTCGTGATGAAGCCCGACACGGAGACCTGTCTGACCGCGCTGTGGGCCCGCGACCTGCTGATCGAGGCCGGACTGCCCGCGGACGTGTTCCAGGTGGTCCTCGGCGAGGGTCCGGTCGTCGGCCCCGAGGTCGTCCGGCACGCCGACTACGTCTCGTTCACCGGCTCCACCCGCACCGGCCGCGAGGTCGCCCAGGGCGCCGCCGCCCGCCTGGTCGGCGTCTCCCTCGAACTCGGCGGCAAGAACGCCATGCTGGTGCTGGAGGACGCCGACCTGGACAAGGCCGCCGCCGGCGCCGTCCGTGCCTGCTTCTCCTCCGCCGGCCAGCTGTGCATCTCCATCGAGCGGCTCTACGTCCACGAGTCGGTCGCCGACGCCTTCCTGGAGCGCTTCGCCGCCCGCACCAGGGCGCTGCGCCTGGGCACCGCGCTGGCCTACGGCGCCGACATGGGCTCCCTGGTCGGGCAGCGCCAGCTGGACGCGGTGACCCGGCACGTCGAGGACGCCGTCGCCAAGGGCGCCAAGGTTCTCGCCGGCGGCACCGCCCGCCCGGACATCGGCCCCTACTTCTACGAGCCGACCATCCTCGACGGCGTCGAGGCCCCGATGAGCGTGTGCACGGAGGAGACCTTCGGCCCGGTCGTCTCGGTCTACCGCTTCTCCTCCGACGACGAGGCGGTCGAGCGCGCGAACGGAACGCCGTACGGGCTCAACTCGTCGGTGTGGACGAGGAACGCCCGCCGCGGCCGGGAGATCGCCGCCCGCCTGCGTACCGGCACGGTCAACGTCAACGAGGGCTACGCGCCCGCGTACGGCAGCGTGCAGTCCCCGATGGGCGGCATGAAGGACTCCGGTCTCGGCCGCCGGCACGGCTCGGAGGGGATCCTCAAGTACACCGAGGCCCAGACCGTCGCCCAGCAGCGGCTGCTGCCGATGGCGCCGTCGCTCGGCATGGACGACGAGAAGTACGCGGCCTTCATGAGCCGCAGCCTGCGCCTGATGAAGGCGTTCCGTTTCCGCTAGGTCCCCCCGCCGGGTCCGGTCCCGGCGCCGAGCCTTCGAACGAGAGCTTTCGACGAGGAGAGCACGTGTCACAGGAGAACTCCGTCCCCGCCCCCGACGACGACGCCGGCTACGACTACGACGTCCTCGTCGTCGGCTCGGGCTTCGGCGGTTCCGTCTCGGCGCTCCGGCTGACCGAGAAGGGCTACCGCGTCGGCGTGCTGGAGGCCGGCCGCCGCTGGACCCGCGAGTCGCTGCCGAAGAACTCCTGGGACCTGAAGAACTACCTCTGGGCGCCGGGGCTCGGCATGTACGGCATCCAGCGCATCCATCTGCTCGGCAACGTGATGGTGCTGGCCGGCGCGGGCGTCGGCGGCGGCTCGCTGAACTACGCCAACACCCTGTACGTGCCGCCGAAGCCGTTCTTCGAGGACCCCCAGTGGGGGAACATCACGAACTGGCAGGAGGAGCTGGCGCCGTACTACGACCAGGCGCGGCGCATGCTCGGTGTGCGGCTCAACCCGACGATGACGCCCTCCGACGTGCATCTGAAGGCGGCGGCCGAGCGGATGGGTTGCGGCGACACCTTTCACATGGCGCCCGTCGGGGTGTTCTTCGGCGACGGCGAGGACGCCGACGGCAAGGTCAAGGCCATGCCGGGGCAGGAGGTGCCCGACCCGTACTTCGGCGGGGCGGGCCCCTCACGGCGGGCCTGCGCCGAGTGCGGCGAGTGCATGACGGGCTGCCGGCACGGCGCGAAGAACACCCTCAACGAGAACTACCTGTACCTCGCCGAGAAGGCGGGCGCGGTCGTGCACCCGATGACCACGGCGGTGTCGGTCACGGAGGACTCGCGCGGCGGCTTCGCCGTCGCCACCCTTCCCACGGACGACCGCCGCAAGGGCAGGGGCCGTACGTTCACCGCCCGCCGGGTGGTGCTGGCGGCCGGCACCTACGGCACGCAGACGCTGCTGCACCGGATGCGCGCGGGCGGGCAGCTCCCGCACCTCTCGGACCGGCTGGGCGAGATGACCCGCACCAACTCCGAGGCGCTGGTGGGCGCACAGACCGACGACCGCCGCTACCGCAAGGCCACCGGCGAGCCGAAGGCCGACTTCACCCGCGGTGTGGCCATCACGTCCTCCATCCACCCGGACGAGAACACCCACATCGAGCCGGTCCGCTACGGCAAGGGCTCCAACTCGATGGGCTCCCTGTCGATCCTCCAGGTGCCGTACGCCGACAACGCCTCGGGCGCGGTCCGTGTGCTGGGCTGGCTCGGCAACGCGGCGCGGCACCCCTGGCTGATGCTCCGCTCGCTGTCCAACCGCCGCTGGTCGGAGCGGACCATCATCGGCCTGGTGATGCAGTCGCTGGACAACTCCCTGACGACGTACCTCAAGCCGTCCGGGATCGGCCGCGGTCTGCTCACCGCGCGCCAGGGGCACGGCGCCCCCAACCCCAAGCAGATCAAGGCGGCGACCGACGGCGCGTCGGTGCTGGCCGCCGAGATCAACGGCTTCGCCGGCTCCAACGTCGGCGAGCTGACGGGCATGCCGCTCACCGCCCACTTCCTCGGCGGCTGCGCGATCGGCGACTCCCCGGAGACCGGTGTGATCGACCCGTACCACCGGCTGTACGGGCACCCCGGCATCACGGTCGTCGACGGCTCCGCGGTCTCCGCGAACCTCGGGGTGAACCCCTCGCTCACCATCACCGCGCAGGCGGAGCGGGCGATGTCGTTCTGGCCCAACAAGGGCGGGGAGGACCCGCGTCCGGCGCAGGGCGAGGAGTACCGGCGGCTGAAGCCGGTGGAGCCGAAGGCCCCGGCCGTCCCGGCGGACGCGTTCGGCGCGTTGAAGCTGCCGTTCCTGGGGGTGCCGGCGGTGCCGCAGAAGAAGTAGCGCGCCCGCGCCCACGCGCCCACGCCCACGCACTCACAGGCACGGCGCACGGCACGGCGAGAACGACAAAGAGGAAAGGACCTGTGCCCCCCTCCGAGCTCAGGTCCTTTCCCCTTGTCACGGGGGCCGCCTCACGGGCGGCCCAGGTCACGCCTCGGCGCCGGCCTTGCGGCGGCGGACGACGAACAGCGCACCCGCGCCGGCCACGACGGCGACGCCGCCGACCAGGCCGATCACCGGCAGGGCGGAGTTCGAGCCGGTCTCGGCGAGGCTGCCGGTGACCTTCACCTCGCTGACCTTGTCGAGCTCCTTGACGCCGCCGGTCTGCGGCTCGGCGTCGTCGGGGTCACCGGCGTCGGAGCCGGCCGCGAGGATGTCGAAGAAGTAGATCCAGCCGTTCGGGTCGTCGGCGATCCAGCAGCCCTCGGCGTCCGAGTACTCGGCGAAACCGCCGGTGAGGCCGAGCGCGTCCGGCACCTTGCCGCTGACGGAGAGCCGCAGCTGGTAGGAGACGGACTGGCCGGCGCCCAGCGAGAAGGCGGCGAACGTGGCGCCCTCGCCCGCGGCGCCCGCGAGCGTGTTCCACTTGCCGGTCGCCTTGTCGTACGCCTGGACCGTGATCTGGCCGGAGTAGTCGCGGACGTCCTCCCAGCCGACCGCGGCGACGCCGATCAACGGCTTGATGTTCTCGATCTCCTCGTCGCCGCGGTTGGTGACGTCGAAGGAGAACGTGGTCCAGCCGCTGCCCGCGACGATCGTCTCGGGCAGGCCCGACAGACCGCTGCGGAGGTCGTCGCTGAGTTCGGCCGTGCTCTCGCCGTCCTCGTCGACGCAGAGCTCCGGGTCCTCCTCGGCCGGGGTGCTCGCGCTGGGGCTCGGCGAGGGGGTGGTGGACGCCGAGGGCGAGGGGGTGGTGGACGGGGAGGACGAGGCGGAGTCGTCGGTGCCGTTCCCCTCCTCGTCGGTGCCGCCCTCGCCGCCGTTCCCGGGCTCGTCGGTGTCCTGCTCCGGCTGTCCGTCCTGCTCGCCCGCGCCGGACTCCGAGGACTCCGTCCCGGCGGGGGAGGTCGTCGGGGCGGTCGTGTCCGTCTCCGTCGACTGGGTCGCGGAGGCGGTGGACGCGGGGTCGGTCGCGTGGGCGGCCGGGGCCGCGAGCAGGGCGGCCGGGACTATCGCTGCCGTCGCGGCCGCTGCGGCCAGGGCGCGGCGAAGCTTCATGAAGACCTCGGTGAGTCCGGTGTGCCGCGCGGGCGCGGCACGAGTCGAGAGGCGCCTCCGTGTGGGGCGCACGGGTGTGATCCCTGATGTCGATGAGTTCGATCACCGAGGCCCTCGGATGGTTGTGCCGGACCTCACAGAATCTTTACGTGACGTGGATCACGTACGGACACGGTGACGAAGGTCGTCTACGGGGTGGCCCGCGCCGGCGGCGACGAGACGACCCGGGTGATCGTCCTCCGGGTGCTCCAGGTGGACGTCGCGGACCTCGCCCGCTACCGGGGCACCGAGGGTCGTCTGTGGATCCGGGACCACGCGAGTGAGACAAGCGACGACGACTGCCGCAGGGGCGACGGGCTGATCAACCCGTCCTTCTTCGGCGACCTGCGGACCGGGCCCCCGCGGACCGGCGGGGCCCGCGACCCGTACGACCGCAGCACGGGCGTGTCCCGCGACGGTGACCCGGACGAGTGCGGGGTCGTCACCCGTACCTGAGCGGTGCCGGAGCCCGTACACGCGTCGGCCGGCCCCGGGCGTCCCCGGGGCCGGCCGATCTCTCGCGTGACCGGGGCGGCTGTCCCCTGCCTCCCGGTCACCGGTACCGGAACGAGGTCCCACGACGCACGGCACGAGCCGTCCGTCTCATCGCTCCGGCGAGCCACGCGTGATGCTGCTCCGGTCCGCCCCTGGCTGGCGCGGACACCGGGACCAACGACCCGCCCGGCCCGCCGGTCACGCACCGTACGGGTGAGAGGCGATCCGCACGCGATCACCGCGATCCGTACGCCGGTACCGGGAACGCGGATTCAGATCTTGCCCCGGCACAGCTCCAGCAGCGTCATGGCGAGGGCGGTGCCCGGCTTGCCCAGGGCGTTCCGGTACGTGGCGAGGATCTCCATCTCGCGGGAGAGGTTCACACGGCGGCCGCCGGAGGCGATCCGCTCCTTCTGGATCACGGCGGAGACCGCCATCCGTTCCTGCACCAGACCGATGATCCGGTCGTCCAGTGCGTCGATCCGCTCACGGGCGTCGCTGATCAGCTCGGCGGCCTCGGCGGTGCGGGCGCCGGTCTTCTCGGTGGGCTCGGTGGTGGTGGCGGTCATGTCGGGGCTCCTCGGTGGGTGGTGGCCCCGGAGCGACGCGGTCCGGTGAAACGCCAGGCGCCCCGGACCTGTCGGCCCGGGGCGCCTGGGAAGTCGCTTGTCAGTTGCTCAAGCAGCACGACCATGGCAGCCGGCGGGCCGGGTGCCATAGGTAAAGAGGAAGGTCGGGTGCGTGAGCATGGGGCCAGTATGCCCGGTCGGCCCGGTCCGTCCAACGCCAGGGCCGCATGGTGAGACGTGGCACGGGAGGCCGGGCGCGGATCGGGCCGGGACGGACCGCGTCGCCGTCTCGGTAGAATCGGGAGGCACAAGACCCCCTCCCCACCGCCGGAAGGCACCTCGTGTCATCAGCGACTCCCGCTGCCAACGCGCCCGACACCGTCCTGGTCGTCGACTTCGGCGCGCAGTACGCCCAGCTCATCGCCCGTCGCGTCCGCGAGGCGCGGGTCTACAGCGAGATCGTGCCGAGCACCATGCCGGTCGCGGACATCCTCGCCAAGAACCCCGCGGCGATCATCCTCTCCGGCGGCCCCTCGTCCGTGTACGAGGAGGGCGCCCCCCGCCTCGACCGCGAGCTGTTCGAGGCCGGCGTCCCCGTCTTCGGCATGTGCTACGGCTTCCAGCTCATGGCCCAGACCCTGGGCGGCCAGGTGGACAACACCGGCGCCCGTGAGTACGGCCGCACCGGCCTGCACGTCGCCAAGAACTCCTCCACCCTCTTCGAGGGCACCCCCGAGGAGCAGGCGGTCTGGATGTCGCACGGCGACGCCTGCTCCGCCGCCCCCGAGGGCTTCACCGTCACCGCGTCCACGGACGTCGTGCCGGTCGCCGCCTTCGAGAACGACGAGAAGAAGCTCTACGGCGTCCAGTACCACCCCGAGGTGATGCACTCCACCTACGGGCAGCAGGTGCTGGAGCACTTCCTGTACCGCGGCGCGGGCCTCACGCCGAGCTGGACCACCGGCAACGTCATCGACGAGCAGGTGGCCGCCATCCGCGAGATGGTCGGCGACAAGCGCGCCATCTGCGGCCTGTCCGGCGGCGTGGACTCCGCCGTGGCCGCCGCGCTGGTGCAGAAGGCCATCGGCTCCCAGCTGACCTGCGTCTACGTGGACCACGGCCTGATGCGCAAGGGCGAGACCGAGCAGGTCGAGAAGGACTTCGTCGCCGCGACCGGCGTTCAGCTCAAGGTCGTGGACGCCGAGGAGCGGTTCCTGAAGGCGCTGGCCGGGGTCTCCGACCCCGAGCAGAAGCGCAAGATCATCGGCCGTGAGTTCATCCGGGTCTTCGAGCAGGCCCAGGCCGAGATCATCGCGGACGAGGGCCCCGCGGTGGAGTTCCTGGTGCAGGGCACCCTCTACCCGGACGTCGTCGAGTCCGGCGGCGGCACCGGCACCGCCAACATCAAGTCCCACCACAACGTGGGCGGCCTGCCCGAAGACCTCGAGTTCAAGCTGATCGAGCCGCTGCGCAAGCTGTTCAAGGACGAGGTCCGGATGGTCGGCCAGGAGCTCGGCCTGCCCGAGGAGATCGTCCACCGGCAGCCCTTCCCCGGCCCCGGCCTGGGCATCCGCATCGTCGGCGAGGTCACCAAGGAGCGGCTCGACCTGCTCCGCGAGGCCGACGCGATCGCCCGCGAGGAGCTGACCGCGGCCGGCCTCGACCGCGACATCTGGCAGTGCCCCGTGGTGCTGCTCGCCGATGTCCGCTCGGTCGGCGTCCAGGGCGACGGCCGCACCTACGGTCACCCGATCGTGCTGCGCCCGGTGTCCTCGGAGGACGCCATGACCGCCGACTGGTCGCGGCTGCCGTACGACGTCCTCGCGAAGATCTCCACGCGGATCACCAACGAGGTCCGGGACGTCAACCGGGTCGTGCTGGACGTCACGTCCAAGCCGCCGGGCACCATCGAGTGGGAGTAGTCCCCGAGCGGTCCCGGGTCACGTCCGCTTGAGCGTGCGCACCGGCGCTCCGGGCTTCCAGACCTGCACGACGAGATACTTCTCGTCCTCCACGGAGGTCCGCACGACCTCCGTGACCTCGGTGCGGAAGAGGTGGAACGGCTCCGGCGGTTCCACCTCTTCGACGTACCGGGCGCGGGTCTCCGTGTCGTCCTTCGGCACCTCCACCGCCCGGCCGGCGACGCGCACGTCGCCGCCGCCCATGGTCGTGCCCTCGCCCGGGTTGGCCTGGAGCGAGAAGCGGGGGTCGCGGCGCAGGTCCAGCGCCTTCATCGACCCCGGCATCATCCCGAACCACAGTTCGCCGTCCAGGAAGCGCACCTCCAGGCCCGTGGTGCGCGGCGAGCCGTCCTTGCGGAGGGTCGCGAGGACGTGGTGCGTGTGGGCGGCGAAGCGTTCCTCGACGGTCCGGGCCAGGTCCGGCTCGGCCGCGGCGAATTCTCCCCAGGTGACGCCGGCGTCCCTCCGGCCGTCCGTGTCCGTGTGCGTGTCCGCGTGCGTGCTCATGGAGCGAGTGTGACCCGGAAAACCGACATCCTCTGTCGGGTATCCGGGTGGTCCTCCGGGTATCCGGCGGATGTCCGGTGTTACGGCACAGAGCTGTCGTACGGCGCGCCCCACGGGTAACTTCCGCCCCGTACGCGAACCCCCCGCGGGAGGACTCATGCACGGGCCCACTCCGCCCCTGCCGGTGCCCACCGACAAACTGCAGTTCGCCATGCCGCCCATGCACGAGTCCCTCGAGGACGAGCGCAGGCACCGCAAGGAGCGGCTGGCGGGCGCGCTGCGGCTGTTCGGCCGGCTCGGCTACGAGGACGGCGTCTCCGGGCACATCACCGCACGCGACCCCGAGTTCAGCGACTGCTTCTGGGTCAACCCGTTCGGCATGCCCTTCCGGCACGTCACCGTGAGCGATCTGGTGCTCGCCAACCAGGACGGCCAGGTCGTCGAGGGCGGACACCACGTCAACCAGGCCGCCTTCGCCGTGCACGCCCAGGTGCACGCGGCCCGGCCCGACGTCGTCGCCGTCGCCCACTGCCACTCCGTGCACGGCCGCGCCCTCGCCGCCCTCGGCGAGCTGCTCGACCCGATCACCCAGGAGAGCTGCGCCTTCTACGAGGACCACGCCCTCTACGACGCCTACACCTCCGTCACCGTCGACCCCGAGGAGGGCCGCCGCATCGCCGCCGCCCTCGGCACCCGCAAGGCGCTGGTGCTGCGCAACCACGGGCTGCTGACCGTGGGCGACTCGGTGGACGCGGCGGCCTGGTGGTTCATGACCATGGAACGCTCCTGCCAGGTGCAGCTCACCGCGCGGGCGGCCGGACGGCCCGTGCTGATCGACCACCGGCAGGCGGTGGCCACGCGGGAGCAGCTGGGCGGGGACCTGGTGGCGTGGATCAACTACCAGCCGATGTGGCGGGAGATCACGCGCAGCGAACCGGATCTGCTGGACTGAGCGCGCGTCGTTCGTACGAAGGGGAGCGCGCGTCAACCTGACGCCTCGACGTTCACCCGCGGCGATCCGGCCCGGGGGACGGGACGGGCGTGGCGTAGGGCACAATTCGCTCTCGACGCGGGGGAGTTGTCCGGTGGCCGCCGACGGCGGTCATGGTGTGTCGAGATGTGTCGGGTAGTGCGGGAAGGCGGCTTCGGGCGTGGCGGTGCAGGAGGCGAGACAGGGCGGGGCGGACCCGGCTGCCCACGAGGGCGGCTGCACCTGCGGGGACTGTCCGCACGGGGCGCGTGAGGGGCATCGGCGCGCGGTCGCCGCGTTCCTGGTGAAGCGGGACGAGTACGCCACCGGCCGGGGGCTCCCGGCCGCGGTGGCCCACTCCGCCTCCGCCTCCCGGCAGTGGGTCTCCGAGGAACTCGCCCAGGCCGCAGAGGCGGTGGCCGAACGCGGCCGGGCCGAGGGCGCCGCCTGGCTGGCCCGCCTCTGGCAGCGGACCGCGGCCGTCGTCTGGGCCGGGGTCCTCGTGCTGCTGCTCGTGCAGGCGCTCACCGCGATCGGCGCGGGCTGGACCTCGGCGCGCACCGCGGGGCTGCTGTCCGCGGTGCTGGTGGCGGGGGCGCTCACCGCGGCGTCCTGGTTCCACCGGGCGCGCGGCGGCGCGCTCGCCCCGGTCATCGGCGAGGACAACCGGCTCTCCACGTCCCGCACGGTGGCGGGCTCCTGGGTGCTGCTCGTCGCGTTCGCCGTCCTCGTACTGGTGGGGCGGCTCGCGGCCGCCTCCGACCACCGGGAACGGGACGCGCTGATCGACGGCCTGGAACTCGCCCGCGGCGCCGGCGTGGTGACCGTGCTCGCCGTGGTCTGCGGGATCGCCGTGCTGGTGCGCCGGGTGGTCGCGCTGCGGGTGCAGGGGCAGCGGCTGCAGAAGGTGCGCGCCCACCGGCCCAGGGCGGCCGACCTGCTCACCGACGACTCAGGGCGCGGCAGCTTCGCCGACATCCAGTACGTCGCCGTCAACGCCGTCGCCCTCGCCTTCGCCGCCGTACGGCTGGCCCGCCGCCCCGACCAACTGCCCGACCTGCCCTGGGGACTGGCCGTGATCGTGCTGGTGTCGGCGGGCACCTACCTCGCGGGCAAGTACGCCGAGGGCGGGCGCCCGGTGATCCTGTCCGTGGTGCGGGCCCGGGAGGCCGGCGACCTGGACGCGCCCATCCGCACCGGCGACGACATCGAGATCCGCGGCACCGGGTTCGTCCCGGCCGGGGCGCAGGGCGCGGACCGGCTGGCGCGCATGGTGGTGCGGGTCGGCCCGGTGAACGTCCATGTGCCGCTGGTGCCGGTGGTGGGCGGCTTCGACAACCCGGCCGACGACCTGCTGACCGTGCCGGTCCCCGCGGACGTGGAGCCGGGCCGGGTCGACGTGCAGGTGGTCACCGCGGCCGGCGTGGAGACCAACCGCTACACCATCGACGTCACGGAGTGACGGTGGGACTGCGGGGCGGCGCCGTAGCTGGTGGGTCGCTGTCGCTTCCCTGAGAAAACGCTGTCGACCGGGTTCATCCGACGCCTATTGCCGTACGTTCGGTCTGTCCAGGTGGGCCCGGAGTCGAGAGGCAGCGGCGACATGACGCACGGCATGCGCGCAGACAGTCACACCCCCCGTCCCGACGGCGACGGCGGGCCGCAGGACACCGCCGCCCGCTACGCCCTGCTGCCCCTGCGGATCTTCCTCGGCGTCACCTTCGTCTACGCCGGCCTCGACAAGCTCACCGACAGCGCCTTCCTCAAGGACTCCGGCGCCGGGTCGGTCGGCGACATGATGCGCGCCGTCCGCGACTCCTCCGCCATCCCTGCGCTGGTCGACATGGCGCTGGAGAGCCCCGTCGGCTTCGGCTACGCCATCGCCTTCGGCGAACTGGCCGTCGGCATCGGCACCCTGCTCGGACTGCTCACCCGGATCGCCGCCCTCGGCGGGGCGCTGATCTCGCTCAGCCTGTGGCTGACCGTGAGCTGGGCCGCCGAGCCGTACTACTACGGCAACGACCTGCCGTACCTCATGGCCTGGACCCCGCTGATCCTGGCCGGGGCCCCGCTGCTGTCCGTGGACGCCGCTCTTCGCGCACGACGCCGGCGCGGAACCCTCTAGCCTCCCGTCGTCCGCGCGTGGCCGTCCGCGTCCGCTCCTTCCGGTGCAGGGCGGCCGCGGCGGCGCACCTGTCCGGTGACGGCACCCACCGCGCCGGCCAGGCAGAGGCCGCCCACGACGAGCGGGATCATCACGAACCACGGTGTCTCCCAGGCCCCTCCCGCGTCCCCGCCGTAGATCACCGCCGCCGCGACGAGGGCGGTGCCCGCGATCAGCCGGCCGGGCTGGAACTCATGACGCAGCACGGCTCACCTCCGCCTGCCCCGCGCCGACCCGGAGGTCGAGCCGCAACGTGCCCGCCTTCCCGGCGCCGGCGGGCGGCTCCAGAGTCATCTCCTTGTACTTGCCCGGTGCCACGTCCACGTCCTTCCGTCCGTCGCCCGGCACCTGGATGTCACCGAGCCCCACCTCGACGTGCAGCCGCACGGTCACGTCCTGCGGGACGATCACATGGATGCGGCCCAGTCCCACCTCGACCTGCGTGGAGACCGTGTCGCCCGCGGGGACGCGGACCGCCGACAGGTCCAGTTCCCCCTCGCCGGCGCCCAGGTCGTACACGGGGCGAATCTGCGCGACCGAGGCGGGCTGCCAGCCCGTGCGGGTCCAGTCCGTGCCGATGTCGTCGGGCACGGCGGTCGATCCGGCGAGCAGGCCCGCCGTGAGGAGCGCGAGGACGACCGATCCGGCACCCGTGCGGCCCAGGAAGGCGCTGACGGCGATCCCGAGGCCGATGACGCCCAAGGCGCACGCCAGACCCGTCTGCAGGCTGGTGCCGAGGGGCTGCGTCTCCCAGGTGAGGCCCGTGCCCAGACCGGCCGCGAGCAGCGCGAACAGGAAGACCCGGCCGCCGATCCCCCGCGGGCCTCTCGGCTGGGGCGGGCGCGCCTGCGGCGGGCGCCACACGTCCTTCACGCCGCCGCTGCCGGAGCGGACGCCGACGCCGACCGCGGTGGCGATGTCCAGATCCCGCGAGTCCTCCGGGCCCCACAGATAACCCGTGCCCCCGACATAGGTGCCGTCCTTGACGATGGGCTCGCGCCACCACGACGGATACGCGGCCGGGACCGGCGGGGCCTGCGGCTCGGGCGGGGCGTCGGCGGCGGCCTGCGCGGCTATCGGGTCCGGGCTCGGCGTACCGCGCCGCCGCGACCAGTACGCGGCGCCCGCGAGCAGCAGGGACAGTATGACGGCGAAGCTCAGCACCCCGTCGTTGCTCAGCATGGACAGGAAGATCCCGCAGCCGACCAGCGCGAACAGCACCGCCGCCAGCGTGTGGCCGTCGACCCGGCCGGTGAGCAGCCGGCGGACCTGGTTCTCGTCCTCGTCGTCGTACGGGACGAACAGCCAGGCGAAGCCGTAGAAGATGAGGCCGATGCCACCGGTCGCGGAGAGCACGGCGAGCGTGATCCGGAAGATCACCGGGTCCATGTCGTACTGCCGGGCGAGACCGGAGCAGACGCCGCCGAACATCTGGTGGCGCCGGTCGCGCCGGAAGTGCCGGCCGGGGTCGACGGCCCCCGCCGGTGCGCCGGCCGTCCCCTCCTTCCCCGCGCCCGCACGCGAGGGGCCCGCGGCGGGCGCGCCGGGTCCGGACCCGGGACGCGGTCCCGGACCCGACGCGGCATGCTGGTGATCCGTCATGCGTCCATGGTGACGGCCGGGCCGCCCGAGCGGCAGTCGGAACGACCCTGGCCGGACCCTGATATCCGCCCCTGAGGCAGGCCTCGGGGCGGCGGGGCGAGGGGAGCGCGCCTTGGCCGGGCGCCCCCAGCCCAGGGCCTCGCCTCGCGCTCCCAACGGTCCGGAGCCCGGCGGCTCCCGGTCGGGGGCTGGGTGCTCCGTGGTCCGGAGCCGCATCCCGCATGGGCCGGGGTGCAGGACTTGCGGGCGGGGCCGGCGCCCCGGGGTCCGGGCCGCCCCGCCTCGCCGGCCCGGTGGCAGCCGGCCCGTACGCCGGGATCAGGGGAGTCTCCGGGGCGGACCCTGATGCCCTGGACTGCTCGGCGTGTGACCATCGTTGGCATGTCGGAAGCCGCAGCAGCGTCCCTCGCCGAGCCGCGGCCGCCGCGCAAGCTCTACCGCAGCAGTGACGGACGCTGGCTCGGGGGAGTGGCGCGGGGGCTCGCCGGGCATCTCGGCCTGCCCGTGATCTGGGTGCGCCTCGCGTTCGTCGCCCTGTTCATGGCCGACGGTCTCGGGGCCCTGCTGTACGCCGCGTTCTGGTTCTTCGTGCCGCTCGGGGTGGGCGGCGTCGACGCGCAGAGGCCGCCCTCGCCGGTCACCACCGAGACCACCCCGGACGGCCGCCGCAGGCTCGTCACGCGGAAACCGGACAAGGGACAGATCGTCGCCCTCCTGCTCATGGTCGTCGTGGCCATGATCTTCGTGGGCAGCGTGGACCTCACCAACGGCGCCCGGGCCTACCTGTGGCCGACCGTCCTGGTCGGCGCGGGCGTGGCCCTGGTGTGGCGGCAGGCGGACAACGCGCGCCGGGCCCGCTGGATGGAGGTCGGCCGCCGCAGGCGGACGGTCACGCTGCTGCGGGCGGTGGCGGGCGTGCTGCTGGTGACGGCGGGCGCCTCCGGCATCTTCGTCCTGCGCGGCTCCGGCAGCCACCTCGGCGCGGTGCTGCAGGCCGCCCTCGCGGTCCTCGTGGGCGTCACCCTGCTCGCCGGGCCGTACCTCGTCCGCATGACCCAGGACCTCTCCGAGGAGCGCCTGATGCGCATCCGCGCACAGGAGCGCGCCGAGGTCGCCGCCCACGTCCACGACTCCGTGCTGCACACCCTCACCCTGATCCAGCGCAACGCGGACAGTCCCGGCGAGGTGCGCCGCCTGGCGCGGGCCCAGGAACGCGACCTGCGCGCCTGGCTCTACAAGCCGGAGGGGAACGGCAAGGACGAGGACGAGGAGCCCACCACCCTCGCCGAGGCGGTCAAGCGCAACGCAGCCGAGGTCGAGGACAAGCACGGCGTCCCCCTCGAGGTCGTCGTCGTGGGCGACTGCCCCCTCGACGAGAAGATCGGCGCGCAGATGCAGGCCGCGAGGGAAGCGATGGTCAACGCCGCCAAGTACGGTGGCGACGGAGGCGCGGTCCAGGTCTACGCGGAGGTCGAGGGGAGGACGGTGTTCGTGTCCGTCCGGGACCGCGGTCCCGGGTTCGACCTCGACTCGATACCCGCCGACCGCATGGGCGTCAGAGAATCGATCATCGGCCGCATGGAACGCAACGGCGGCACGGCGCGGCTGCGCGCGGTGCCGGACGGCGGCACCGAGGTCGAGCTGGAGATGGAGAGGGCGGAGAAGACGTCATGAGCGAGCCGACCGAGGCGAACGCAGCGGCGGAAGCGGCACCGGCGGACGGGACCGCGGAGCCGGCCGGCGGCACCGGGCGGCGCCATGTGCGCGTGGTCCTCGTCGACGACCACCGCATGTTCCGTACGGGGGTCCAGGCGGAGATCGGGCAGACCGAGCAGACCGGCGTCGAGGTGGTCGGCGAGGCCGCCGACGTCGACCAGGCGGTCACGGTCATCACCGCGACCCGGCCCGAGGTGGTGCTGCTCGACGTGCACCTGCCCGGGGGCGGCGGTGTGGAGGTGCTGCGGCGCTGCACGCCGTTGATGGGCGACCCGGAGCGGCCGGTGCGTTTCCTCGCGCTGTCCGTGTCGGACGCGGCGGAGGACGTCATCGGCGTCATCCGGGCCGGTGCGCGCGGCTACGTCACCAAGACGATCACGGGTGCCGACCTGATCGACTCGATCTTCCGGGTGCAGGAGAACGACGCGGTGTTCTCGCCGCGGCTGGCCGGGTTCGTGCTGGACGCCTTCGCGTCGACGGACGCCCCGCCGGTGGACGAGGACCTGGACCGCCTCACCCAGCGCGAGCGGGAGGTGCTGCGGCTGATCGCCCGGGGCTACGCGTACAAGGAGATCGCCAAGCAGCTGTTCATCTCGGTGAAGACGGTGGAGTCGCACGTCTCCGCGGTGCTGCGCAAGCTGCAGCTGTCCAACCGCCATGAGCTGACCCGCTGGGCGACGGCGCGGCGGCTCGTCTGAGCCGCCCGAACCGCCAGGCCGGCTGTGCCCGGTCACACCACGCGTGTCGCCCCCGCGAACGGCATCTGGTCGACGGGGGCCACGCGGACCGGGGCCGAGGGGTTCGGGGCGTGGATCATCTGCCCGTTGCCGATGTAGAGGCCGACGTGGCTGATGCCCGAGTAGAAGAACACCAGGTCCCCGGGGAGAAGTTCGGAGCGGGAGACCCGGCGGCCCGCGTCGATCTGCGCGTACGTCGTGCGCGGCAGGGAGACGCCGGCGGAGCGGTACGCGGCCAGCACGAGGCCCGAGCAGTCGAAGGCGTCGGGGCCGGTCGCGCCCCACACGTAAGGGCTGCCGAGCTTCTGGTGGGCGTAGGCGACGGCCTGCGCGGCGCGCGAGTTCGGCGCCTGCGACAGGGCGGCGGCGTCCCGGACCGTACCGCCGGCCGAGCGGGCGGCGCGGCCGGAGCCGCCGGTGATCCGGACGCGCTCCTCGGGTGACATCCGCGACAGCGCCTGGCGGGCGGCGGACAGCTTCTCGGTGACCGTCCTCTTGTGGCGCTCGAGTTCGGCCCGGCGGGTGGTGAGCGTCTTCACCTCGACGCGGGCCGCGCCGCGCAGCTTCTCGATCTCCCGGAGCCGGGCGCGTACCCGGCCCAGTTCGGCGTGGTGGCGGCTGCCGGCGCGTTCGGCGAGGGCCGCGCCGTCGAGGTAGGCGTCGGGGTCGTCGGACAGCATCAGCCGCAGGGCGGGGTCGAGGCCGCCGGCGCGGTACTGCGCCGCCGCGACCGTGCCCAACACCTCCCGGGCCTTGTTGAGCCGTGCCTGGGCGCGGGCCGTCTCGTCCTGGAGGTGGCGCAGCCGCTGCCGCGCCGAATCCGCCTTCTCCTTCGCGCCGTTGTACTTCTCGGTGGCGACCTCGGCCTCGCGGTACAGGCGGCTGACGTCGGCGCCGGGGGGCGTCGGCCGCGGAGCCGCGTGTGCCGCTCCGTCGAAACCGGCCGCCGTGGCCGTTCCCGCCAGGACGACGGTGACGGCCGCACGGGCCGTGGTGCCGCCCACCGTGTGCTGCCGTGACCTGCGGTGCGCTGCCACCCTTGCAGCCGTCCTCTCCGTTGACGCCCGCCGGGGCCGGATGACTGCCCGGCGGTCCGGCGGCGGAGTGACAGGGGAGCCGTCCGCCGCCGGACCCTTTCCTCGGCGGAGGTGTCCGGCCGCCGCTCCTGGCCCGAGCGGCGATGCGGAGCCGGTCACCTGGGGCAGGACGCTAGGCCCGGCCGCGCGGAGCGGGACACGGGTTGTGCGGAACTGTTGCCCACGGACCGCCGGGTGACCGTAAGTGACCGTAGTGCCGCACACCGCGCTTCGCTCTCACTCAGGGTGATGACCGATGTGGTGAAGGCGGGAAGGATGAGGGCGGCGGAATGCTATGGGACGCCCCTGGCTAGGCTCCGGCTTCATGGACGTACTCATCCACATCTTCGTCGGTCTGCACATCATCGGCATCGCGTCGCTGCTCGGCGGTTTCCTCACCCAGATGAAGGCGATGGGCGCGGGCACCGCCCGCTTCGTCCCCGCGATGCTGCACGGCGCGCTGACGATGCTGGTCACCGGCGTGATCCTGGTGGGTCTCAACCAGGCCCAGGACCACTCCGTGGACAACATCAAGATCGGCGTGAAGCTGGCGCTGCTGATCGTGATCCTCGGCCTGGTCTACGTCAAGCGGGACGAGGAGAAGGTGGACAAGGGCGTCTTCGGCCTGGTCGGTCTGCTGACCGTGGCGAACATCTTCATCGCGGTCCTCTGGACCTGAGCCCCCGCCCCGCAACGCCGGGCCCCCGCCGTCGGCGCGAAACCGCCGGCCGAGCCGTCACAGGGCCGGCCGGCGGTTTCGTGTCCGCGCGTCGAGGGGCCCGTCAGGCCGGGCGGACGATGCTGTGGATCGCGGAGTCGCCGTCGTAGTAGACCGACTCCTCGCGGACGTACGTGCCCGGCTTCGGGGCGTGGATCATCATGCCGTTGCCGATGTAAATGCCCACGTGGGTGACGTCGTCGTAGAAGAAGACCAGGTCACCGGGTTGGGCCTGGGACACCGGGACGGTGGTGCCCGCGTTCACCTGGTCGTAGGTGGTGCGCGGCAGGGAGACGCCGGCGGCCTTCCAGGCGGCCTGGGTCAGCCCCGAGCAGTCGTAGGAGCCGGGGCCGGTCGCGCCCCAGACGTACGGCTTGCCGATCTGCGCGCGGGCGAAGGCGAGGGCCTTCTCGGCCTTGGTGCCGTACGACGAGTCGGCCGGCGGGGTTCCGGTCGAGCCCGTGGACCCGGACCCGGAGCCCTCCGAGGCGCCGCCGCCCTGCTGCGCGGCCTCCTCGCGGGCCTGCTCCTGTTCCGCCTGCTGCCGGGCCAGCTCCGCGGCCTTGCGGGCGGCCTCCTCCTGCTTGCGCTTCTCGATCGCGGCGAGCCGCGCCTTCTCCTCGGCGGTCAGCTTCGACAGCAGTTGGCGCGCGTCGGCGAGCTTCTTCTGGACGGTGGCCTTGGCCGTCTTCAGGTCGCCCTGCGTCTCGGTGAGCGTGCGGAGGCTCTCGGTGGCCTCCTGCCGCTTCTTCATGGTCTCGGTCTGCCGGGTGACGTAGTCGTCCACCGCCGCCTTCTGGCGGCCGGTCATCCGGTCCAGCACCTGACGCTGGTCGAAGATGTCCTGCGGGGTCTCCGCGAGCAGGAACGTCGCGGTGTCGGGCAGGCCCGCGCCGGTGCGGTACTGGGCGGCCGCGTACGAGCCCAGCTCGGCCCGTGCCTCGTTCAGCTTCTGCGTGCGCTGCGCCACGTCGTCGAGGAGGGTGTCGACGCGCTTGCGCTGCTTGGTGGTCTGCTCCTTGGCCGCGTTGTACTTCTCGGTCGCCGACTCGGCCTGGCGGTAGAGGTCGCCGACCTTCTTCTCGACCTCCTCCAGGCTCGGCCGGTCCTCGCCCGGAGCGGCGTCGGCAGTCTGGGAGAGCAGGGCCACGGAGGTGAGCGCGGCCGTGGCGAGGGCCGGGGTGCGTATGCCTGCCACGCGCGTGCCGGGGGTGCGCGACTTGCGGTGCGACGCCAAGGGAGGCGACTCCTTCCAGTGCTCCGCCTACCGGGTTAGCTGTCGGGTTCGGGCGAGTGGCTGGAAGGGTTGCCCTACGGCCTGCTCCGAAGAGTGGGCCGATTCACCCCAAGTCTCGGTGGGTCCCCGGATCCGGCTGCCGCGGCGGACAGTGACGGACTCGGCGGGGGCCGCACGGTCCGGCGAGGTTCGCCGGCGGGGGACGAGCGGCCCGGACCGCACGGTAGCCAACTGGTGTGGCCCTTGTGAAGGTTGATGGGTGATATGCCCGATACATTTTCGTGACCTTCCCGTGGATGTCACGCAGGGTGAGACGGTGACCGTGGAGGGTGCCCGCCCCGGCGCGCCCGGGAAGGGCCGGGGGATGTTTCCGGGGCGGCCCCGGGTTGTCGGTGGAGCGCCCTAGACTCGGAGAGCGATGAGCAGCCTCTTTGACGACAGCTTCCTGGCGGACCTCCAGGCCCAGCGCGGCCCGGCGGACGAGCCCCCGCCGCCGCCCGAGGACGAGCACGCCCCGGAGCCCCTGCCGGACGACCTGTTCGGCGGGAAGTTCGACGTGCCCCCGGAGCGGGACTCCTACTACCGGGACGGCGCCCCCCGCCCTGTGATCGACTCCGCCGCGCTGCTGGAGGGGCTGAACGACAACCAGCGCGCCGCGGTCGTGCACTCCGGCTCCCCTCTGCTCATCGTCGCGGGAGCCGGGTCCGGCAAGACCCGCGTGCTCACCCATCGCATCGCCTACCTGCTCGCCGAGCGGGACGTCCACCCCGGCCAGATCCTCGCGATCACCTTCACCAACAAGGCCGCGGGCGAGATGAAGGAGCGCGTCGAACAGCTCGTCGGCCCCCGGGCGAACGCGATGTGGGTCATGACCTTCCACAGCGCGTGCGTCCGCATCCTGCGCCGCGAGTCCAAGAAGCTCGGCTTCACCTCGTCCTTCTCGATCTACGACGCCGCCGACTCCAAGCGCCTGATGGCCCTCGTCTGCCGCGACCTGGACCTCGACCCCAAGCGCTTCCCGCCGAAGTCCTTCAGCGCCAAGATCAGCAACCTGAAGAACGAGCTGATCGACGAGGAGGACTTCGCCGCGCAGGCCACGGACGGGTTCGAGAAGACCCTCGCCCAGGCCTACGCGCTGTACCAGTCGCGCCTGCGCGAGGCGAACGCGCTGGACTTCGACGACCTGATCATGACGACGGTCAATCTGCTCCGCGCCTTCCCCGACGTCGCCGAGCACTACCGCCGCCGCTTCCGGCACGTCCTGGTCGACGAGTACCAGGACACCAACCACGCCCAGTACGCCCTGGTGCGCGAGCTGGTCGGGGGCGCCGCGGAGCACCCCGTCGACGTCCCGCCGGAGGCCGAGGTGCCGCCCGCCGAGCTGTGCGTGGTGGGTGACGCCGACCAGTCCATCTACGCCTTCCGCGGCGCGACGATCCGCAACATCCTCCAGTTCGAGGAGGACTACCCGGACGCGACGACGATCCTGCTGGAGCAGAACTACCGCTCCACGCAGACGATCCTGTCCGCCGCCAACGCCGTCATCGAGCGCAACGAGTCCCGCCGCCCGAAGAACCTGTGGACCAACGCCGGCACCGGCGCGCTCATCACCGGCTACGTCGCCGACACGGAGCACGACGAGGCGCAGTTCGTCGCCGACGAGATAGACCGCCTCACGGACGCGGGCGAGGCCAAGGCCGGCGACGTCGCCGTCTTCTACCGCACCAACGCACAGTCCCGTGTCTTCGAGGAGATCTTCATCCGCGTCGGCCTGCCGTACAAGGTCGTCGGCGGCGTCCGCTTCTACGAGCGCAAGGAGGTCCGGGACGTCCTGGCCTACCTGCGGGTGCTGGCCAACCCGGAGGACTCGGTGCCGCTGCGCCGCATCCTCAACGTCCCCAAGCGCGGCATCGGCGACCGCGCCGAGGCCATGATCGACGCGCTCGCCCAGCGGGAGAAGATCAGCTTCCCGCAGGCGCTGCGCCGCGTCGACGAGGCGTACGGCATGGCCGCCCGGTCGGCGAACGCGGTCAAGCGGTTCAACACGCTGATGGAGGACCTCCGTACGGTCGTCGAGTCGGGGGCGGGACCGGCGACGGTCCTCGAAGCCATCCTCGAACGCACCGGCTACCTCGCCGAGTTGCAGGCGTCCACCGATCCGCAGGACGAGACCCGCATCGAGAACCTCCAGGAACTCGCGGCCGTCGCCCTGGAGTTCGAGCAGGAGCGCGGCGAGGGCGAGACCGGCACGCTGGCCGACTTCCTCGAGCAGGTCGCCCTGGTCGCCGACTCCGACCAGATCCCCGACGAGGAGGACGGCGACGGCGTCATCACGCTGATGACCCTCCACACCGCCAAGGGCCTGGAGTTCCCGGTCGTCTTCCTCACCGGCATGGAGGACGGCGTCTTCCCGCACATGCGCGCCCTCGGCCAGACCAAGGAACTGGAGGAGGAGCGCCGCCTGGCGTACGTCGGCATCACGCGCGCCCGCGAGCGGCTCTACCTCACGCGGTCGGTGATGCGCAGCGCCTGGGGCCAGCCGTCGTACAACCCGCCCTCGCGGTTCCTGGAGGAAATCCCGGCCACGCACCTGGAGTGGAAGCGGACCGGGGGGAGCTCGCCGATGTCCTCCGGGCCGGCGTCCGGGGTGGCGGCGTCGCTGTCGTCGACCCGCTCCCGCTCGTCCGCGTCGGGCGCGTCCGGCTTCGCCACCCGGCGTACCTCGGAGAAGCCCGTGGTGTCGCTGGCGGTCGGGGACCGGGTCACGCACGACCAGTTCGGCCTGGGCACGGTCGTCGCGGTGAAGGGCACGGGGGCGAACGCCGAGGCGACGATCGACTTCGGCGACGAGAAGCCCAAGCGCCTGCTGCTGCGGTACGCGCCGGTGGAGAAGCTTTAGCCGTGGATGCGGGGCCCGTCGTGGGCCGGGGTTCGCTCCGGTGCCGCGACGGGCACCGGTGCACGGGCCGGCCTACGTGGGTTCCAGGCCGTGGCTGCGGAACCAGGCGAGAGGGTCGATCGACGAGCCGCCGCCGGGGCGGACCTCGAAGTGAAGGTGCGGGCCGGTCGAGTTGCCGGAGTTCCCGGAGAACGCGATCTGGTCGCCGGCCTTGACGGTCGCGCCGGAGGGTACCTGGTAACTGGAGAGGTGGCAGTACCACGTCTCCGTGCCGTCCATCGCCGTCACGATCAGCATGTTGCCGTAGGCGGAGTTGTACTGCGTGCGCACCGTGCCGTCGGTCGCCGCCAGCACGGGCGTGCCGTACGAGACGGGGAAGTCGATGCCGGTGTGGAGGGACATCCAGTTGATACCGGACTGGCCGTAGTAGGCGCTGAGTCCGTGCTGGGCCACCGGGAGCGCGAACTTCGGGCGGAGCCGCTCCTTGCGGGCCGCCTCCTCGGCCGCCCGCCTGCGCTCGAGCTCCTGCTGGGCCTTGAGGTCGATGCGGCCCTGGGCGCGGCTGGCCCGGTCGGCGAAGTCGTCGGCGCCGGCGGCGAGACTCTCGAGCTGGGTGTCCAGCTTGACGTTGGCGGCGGACGGCTGGACCGGCTGGGCGTCCGCGGCGGTCGTCCGCGCCTCCTGGCCGCCCTCGTCGGACAGATCGCCCACCGAGGCGGCCGCGATGCCGGCGACCCCCATCACACACGCCGAGGGCACGGCCACGGTCAGCAGCGCGGAGCGCTTGGGCGGGGTGCGGCGGCGGGAACGGGACCCGGAGCGGGAGGCGGCGCGCGGTGCGGGGGCGACCTCCTCCTGCTCGTCGAGGAGGGGGACGGCGGGCAGTTCGCCGGTGTCGGCCGGTTCACCGGCGCCGGGTTCGTCCGGACCGGGCTCCCCGCGGTAGTCGTCCTCCGCGTACGGCTGGTCGGGCGCGTCCTGCTGGTAGGACTCCTGGGAAAAGTTCTCCTGGCCGAAGTCCTGTTGTGCCGCGAAGTCCTCGTGTGCCGCGAAGTTCTCCTGCTCGTACGGCTCTCCGCCGTACTGCGCGTCCGGCGCGGGCGTCCCGCCGCCGTCGGAGTTCCACTGGGTGGCGTCGTAGACGCCGCTGTCGAAGGTCTGCGTGCCCCAGTCCCACTGCTGGGTCGGGTCCGCGGGCTGCTCGGCCTGGTCGGGCTGGAGCCACGCGTTCGCGTCCCACTGGCCGGTCTCGGGGGATCCGCCCTGCTGGGGAATCACCGCCGTCGGCTGCCGGCCGGTGGTCCAGGCGGTCGCGTCATGGCCGCCGGTGTCGTACGCGGCCTGCTGGAAGGCGTAGGCGTCGTAGTGCCCGGTGTCCTGCGCGCCGGCCGTCCACTGACCGGTGGTCCAGGTGGCCTGCGCGGGGTCCTCGCCCGGCATGCTCCCGAAGAGGGGGTCGGCGGCGAAGGTGCCGGCGGCGTGCTCGCCGGTGCCGTAGTAGGTGGCGTCGTAGCCGCCGTAGGAGGTGACGTCCCCGTACGGGACCCCCTGGCTGCCGTACGACGCGTAGGGCGCCGAGGCGGCATCGGAGGCCGGAGCCGGGGTCATGGTCCCCGACGGGTGACGGTCGTTCACCAACTTCTCTTTCGCCTCGACAACAGGGGCTGCCAGAGCAGTGCGGCGACTGTACCCGGCGGTATGCGGGCGCGACAATCTTCCCCAGGTTTCGCGGCCGCAGGAAACGGGCATTCGGTCGGGTTTCGGCGGTCGGCGGACGCGGTCTTGGCTCTGTGTTCGACTTGTGTTCGAAATTGTGACGCGTGGGCGAGGGCAAGTCGGCCGCCCCTGACCGATGTTGTTCGCTTCTGGACGGGAGGGATCACTCCGTGCGGGCGGAGAGGTGCGGGCGTGTCGTGCGCCCCCGCGCCTCAGGCCACCGTGAGCCCGTTCGCCCGTCCGCCGGACGGTTCACCCGGATGCGCCGTGTCCAGCGCCTCCCGGATGCCCGTCGCCACCGCCGGGTGCACCGGCAGCGCCAGGTGCCCCACGCCGCTCACCCGCACATTGACCGCCTTCAGGTCCGGGTGCTCGACGCACGCGTTCTCCAGCGGATCCATGATGTGGTCGAGGTCGCTCCAGAACGCCACGAAGTGCGTACGGCACCCGGGGGCGGGCCGGGCCAGCTCCTCCAGCACCGGCGAACCGGGACGCATCTGCCGCACGATCGGATGGGCGTTGGCCAGCGGCGCCACCCGCGTGCCGGAGTGCGGGGTGCCGAGCGTGACCAGCGTCCGCACCCTCCGGTCACCGCCCAGCCGCTGCACGTAGTACCGCGCGATCAGCCCGCCCAGGCTGTGCCCCACCACGTCCACCCGCTCGCTGCCCGTGCGCTCGCAGACCTGCTCGACATGCCGTCCGAGCAGCTCGGCGGCCGTGCGGATGTCGCACGTCAGCGGAGAGTAGTTGAGCGACTCGATCTGCTGCCGGCCGTGCTGGGCCAGGCTGCGGCGCAGCAGCAGGAAGACGGAGCGGTTGTCGATGAAGCCGTGCAGCAGCACGACCGGGGGCTTGGCCTCCGTCGGCAGCTGCGCCGTCCCCCCGGGGGCGGTCAGCGCGGAACGGTCGGGGCCGCGCCGCTCCTGGACGATGCCGGCGGGATAGAGGAGGACATGGCCCGCCAGGATCGCCAGCTCCAGGGCGGTCGCCTTCAGCAGGCTCACGGAGAGATCCGCCAGCCGGGCCGGCAGAAGGCGCCGGCAGAGGGGCAGGAACGGAAGAGCTGCCTGGGTGACCTTCATGGCCGACCTCCTGTCGGCACGCGAGGGGACAGCCTCGTCCCCCGTGTGCCCTCGTGGAATGGCGCTCCGAGTGCGGTCGACGGTGCGCGCCGGTGAAGCGCGGACGGTGCGCGGTGGTGGGTCGACCTCGAGGCGCATCCCTTATGCGCATGTTCCCACTGTTGTCCGTGTGCCGCACGAGAACTCGGCTTGGAGGCCGGGCCCGGAAACGCTGCGCGACGGACGTGTCCCACCGTGTGATTTCCCCCTCCCTGTGCACCGCGAAACTGCCGGTTGCGGGATGCTGGGGATAACGTTCGTTCACTTCTGCGGCCGGTTCGGGCCGGGGAATCCGTGCGATTGTGCGGTACTGGTCGATGTCGATACGGATGGATGTAGTCGCTTCATGGAGGCAGTGATGGGTGTGGCAGCCGGTCCGATCCGCGTGGTGGTGGCCAAGCCGGGGCTCGACGGCCACGATCGCGGGGCCAAGGTCATCGCGCGGGCCCTGCGCGACGCCGGTATGGAGGTGATCTACACCGGACTCCACCAGACCCCCGAGCAGATCGTCGACACCGCGATCCAGGAGGACGCCGACGCGATCGGCCTGTCCATCCTCTCGGGCGCGCACAACACGCTGTTCGCGGCGGTCATCGACCTGCTGAAGGAACGGGACGCGGAGGACATCCTCGTCTTCGGCGGCGGCATCATCCCCGAGGCGGACATCCCCCCGTTGAAGGAGAAGGGCGTCGCGGAGATCTTCACGCCGGGCGCCACCACGGCGTCCATCGTGGACTGGGTGCGGGCGAACGTGCGGCAGCCCGCGGAGGCGTAGGCGCGGGGTCGCTGCGGCAGGCGGATGTCGTACCGCCGGGGCGGCTGCGCCGGTCGTGGGCGCCCGTGGGGCGGCCATCGCCCGTGCCCGAGTGGCGGCGGCCGCGTGTGCCGGGGCGTCCGGGGCGGGTGCGACCAGGGCGTCCGGTGCCGGGGAGGCGAGGGCAGCCGGTGCCGGCGCGGCCAGGGCGACGCGTGTCGGCGTCGCGAGGGGCGCGGGGTCCGGCGCTGCCGATGCCCGCGATGCGGGAGCCGTCGCCGCCCGCGTGACGGCGGGCGGCGGGATGCCCGTCTCCGGGCGCCGGCGCCGAGGGCGTCCGCCGCTGTACGCGCCGCCCCACTCGGCTCCGGCGGTGAGCCGGGACGTGACGAGGCCGACCGGTCCGGTCAGGCGGCCGGTCGCTCCGGGGCCAGCTCCGCCAGCATCGCGCCACGCAGCCGCAACGTGGTCACCAGGCGCTGGAACGCCTCCGACCAGTAGCTCCCGGCGCCGGGCGCGGCGTCCTCCGGCTCGTCCGGTATCGCCAGCAGCGCGTCGAGACGGCTCGCCTCGGACGGGTCGAGACAGCGCTCGGCCAGGCCCATGACTCCGCTGAAACTCCATGGATAACTCCCTGCGTCCCGCGCGATGTTGAGCGCGTCGACCACGGCCCGCCCGAGCGGCGGGGCCCAGGGCACCGCACACACCCCGAGCAGTTGGAACGCCTCGGACAGGCCGTGTGTCTCGATGAACCCGGCCACCCACGCCGCCCGTTCACCGGCGTCCAGGGTGGCCAGCAGCCGGGCGCGCTCGGCCAGGGACACCGCCCCGGGACCGCCCGCCTCCGGCGCGGACGGCTCCCCCAGCAACGCGCGGGACCACTCCGCGTCCCGCTGCCGCACCGCCGCCCGGCACCAGGCCGCGTGCAGTTCGCCCTGCCAGCCGTCGGCGACCGGCAGCGCCACGATCTCCTCGGGGGCACGCCCGCCGAGCCGCCCCGGCCAGGTGCCGAGAGGCGCCGCCTCCACCAGCTGACCCAGCCACCACGACCGTTCCCCCCGTCCGGCCGGCGCCTTGGCCACCACGCCGTCGCGCTCCATCGCCGCGTCGCACTCGTGCGGCGCCTCCACGACGATCGTCGGCACGTCCCGCGTACGGTCCACCGCCACGCACGCGGCGGCGCGCACCGCCATCCGCGCGGCCAGCGCCGACGCGGGCAGCGCCGACAGCAACTCGGCCGCCGTCGCCCGTACGTTGCGGCTGCGGTCGGCCAGCGCCCGTTCCAGGAAGGTCTCGTCGTCCGGGCCGAGTCCGGCGCGCAGGGAGTCCAGGAACATCAGCCGGTCCTCGGCCCGTTCCGTCGCCCACGTCTCCTCCAGCAGGGCGCGCGCGGCGGCCGCGTCACGGGAGCGCAGAGCGGTGAGCAGCGTGACCCGTTCGGCGAAGAGGCCTTCCTGCCAGAGCCGCCGTATGCCCTGCGGGTCGCGGAGGTCGGGGGCCGAGGGGCCGCCGCCGGGGGCCGCGCGCAGGGCGAACCGCCAGTCCGGGTTGAGCCGCGCCAGCCACAGCGCGCGCGGGCCCGCGAACCGCAGCGCCGCCGGACGCAGGTCGGTGCGGCCCCGCGCGGCGTCGAGCAGGGCGGGCAGCGCCTGCGGGGGCGCCGCGTAACCGCGGGCGTTCGCCGCCTGGAGCCACTGCGGCAGCAGCTCCATCAGGTCCGGCGCCGCGCCCCGGCGGCCGCCGCCGGACGCGCCGGGACGGTGGGCGAGCAGCGCCGCGAGCCTGCGTGCGGCGGCGGGCGGCAGCGCAGGGCGCGGGTCCTCGGGAGCGGGGCGCAGCCGCTCGGCGGGCCGCGCGGGGCGCAGGCCGGCCCGGCGCCGTACGGTCGCCGCGGCCGCCGCGTCGAGCAGGCCCGACGGCGCCTGCGGTCCCGGCGCCACGCCCGGCGGGGTGCGCCGGTCGGTGCCCAGCAGAGCCGTGGTCACCAGTTCCTCCCAGCGGTCCGGAAGGGACGCGGCCACGGTGGCGGTCGTCCTGCTCATGAGCTTCCTTTCCGGCGGGGGTCCCGGTGCGGTCGAAGACTCACGCGCACCGGGTGTCCAGCGATGTCCGAAAGATGCATGGAGGAGGGTGGGGTCGAGAGGGCCGAGGGGCGGAAGTGGCTGGTCAGCACAGGGGCACCGCCTCTCCCGGACCCTGCGGCCAGGCCGCCAGGGGAGTGAAACCCCGGGGGCCGCACTCGCCGAACACCCGGACCGGGGCGCCTCCGGACAGGGCGACCAGCCGCCACAGCCCCGGGCGGGACAGGGCCGCCGCGCCGACCGGCAGGGCGTGGTCCTCGTCGGCGTCGGCCAGCTGCCAGCCGTCGCCGTCCGGGACCGGCACCACGCGGTCCAGCGTCACCGGGACCGACTCCCGCCACGGGTCGTCGCGCAGCGCGGCGCCGTAGCGGGCGAGCGCCCCGGACGTCGTCGTGCCCGGCGGGCGCACCGTCGTCGGCGCGGGCGCCCCGAACCGCTCGGTCAGCGCCATCCGTGGCTGTCCGGCGCCTGGGTAAGGGGTCAGCTCCGCGTCGACCGCCAGCCCGGCCGGGAGCGTCAGGTCGGGGGCGCGGCCTGCCGCCCCGTAGGAGAGGAGCAGCGCCGTACGCCCGGACGCGGCGCCGTACAGCCATGTGCGACGGGTGGTCAGGCGGCTGTCGGAGGTGTCGTACTGGGCGAGGACGAGCCAGTCGTCGCGGATCGCGGGGCCGTCCGGCGACGCGGTCAGGCCGACACGGGAGCGGACCGTCGCGGCGAGCGGCTCGGGCAGCCGGTCGCGCCGTAGCCAGGCCCGGGCCAGGAGGTGGAGCAGGGCGCACTCCTCCAGCACACGCACGGGGGCGTCCGCTCCGGTGCTCGCGAGCGCCCCCAACTCCCGCACCCGGCCGGCCAGTCCCGGGGCCTGCGCGTCGACCATGCGCGCCGCGGTCTCCTCCCACAGGGCGGGACCGGACTGCTCCGCCGAGATCAGTCCGCCGCGCAGCAGGTCAGCCAGACGCTGCTCCAGCTCGGCCGCCCCCGCCGTGATCCGCTCGGCCCGCCGCTCCGCCCGCCGCCGGGCGGCCGGGGACACGGGCGGTGGGGATGCGGGGTCTGCGTCCCCGGCCGCGCCGGGCGTGGGCTCATCGGGCCCGCCCGGCACGGGCTCGCTCGAAGTGCCGGACAGGAGACCGCCCCCGCCCGTCACGGATGTGGCCAATCCGGCCGGCGAGGGCTCGTCCGCACCGTGGGACAGGGAGACGCCCTCGTCGGACGCGGGCTCGCCCGCCCCGCCGGACGGACGCCCGCCCCCGCGGAGCACGGGTTCGCGTGACCCGTCCGACGCGGCGTCACATGCCTGTGCCGGTACCTGGGTCACGGTCCGGCGCACCCCCTCGTCAGTCATGTCCTCGACGGTAGGTCCCGCCACTGACAGTCCGTGCCGGGCGGGCATGTGTGCAGGCCGGGGGTGATTGTCAGTGGCGTGGTGCACGGTGGGTGACAGATCCGAACCGGCCGAGCTGGAGGGGGACCCAGCCATGTCTGTGTCCGCAGAACCGACGTCCGTCGACCCGCGGCGGAACGGCTCCGTGCCCGCGGACACCGGCGCCGCGCGGACGGACACCCTGCGTCCGCATGCCGAGCACGCCTTCGCGGACGAACTGGCCGCGCTGGCCGCCCAGGACGACCGTCCGCGTCCGGCCCGCTGGCGTCTGTCGCCGTGGGCCGTCGCCACCTACCTGCTCGGCGGGACGCTGCCGGACGGGACGGTGATCACCCCCAAGTACGTGGGGCCGCGCCGGGTCGTGGAGGTCGCGGTGACCACCCTCGCCACCGACCGCGCCCTGCTGCTGCTCGGCGTGCCCGGGACCGCCAAGACCTGGGTCTCCGAGCATCTCGCCGCCGCCGTCAGCGGCGACTCGACGCTGCTGGTGCAGGGCACGGCCGGCACCCCGGAGGAGGCCATCCGCTACGGCTGGAACTACGCCCGGCTGCTCGCCCACGGCCCCAGCCGCGACGCCCTCGTCCCCAGCCCCGTGATGCGGGCGATGGCCGAGGGCAGGACGGCCCGTGTCGAGGAGCTGACCCGGATACCGGCCGACGTCCAGGACTCCCTGATCACGATCCTGTCCGAGAAGACCCTGCCGATACCGGAGCTCGGCCAGGAGGTGCAGGCCGTCCGCGGCTTCAACCTGATCGCCACGGCCAACGACCGCGACCGCGGCGTCAACGAGCTGTCCAGCGCCCTGCGCCGCCGGTTCAACACGGTGGTGCTGCCGCTGCCGGAGACACCGGAGGCGGAGGTCGACATCGTCACGCGTCGCGTGGAGCAGCTCGGGCGGTCGCTCGACCTGCCGGCGGTGCCCGACGGCGTCGACGAGATCCGCCGGGTCGTCACCGTCTTCCGCGAGCTGCGCGACGGCCTGACCGCCGACGGCCGGACCAAGCTGAAGTCGCCCAGCGGCACGCTGTCGACGGCCGAGGCGATCTCCGTCGTCACGGGCGGGCTGGCCCTCGCCGCCCACTTCGGCGACGGCGTGCTGCGGGCCGGTGACGTCGCCGCGGGCGTGCTCGGGGCGGTCGTCCGCGACCCGGCGGCGGACCGGGTCGTCTGGCAGGAGTACCTGGAGACCGTCGTCCGTGAACGCGACGGCTGGTCGGACTTCTACCGGGCCTGCCGCGAGGCCGGCGCATGAACGGGGGGCGGTCACGGGACGCGGGGGAGCCGCTGCTGCTCGGAGTACGGCACCACGGGCCCGGTTCGGCGCGGGCCGTGCGTGCCGCGCTGGAGGCGTCCCGGCCGCGCGTCGTGCTCATCGAGGGCCCGTCCGAGGCCGACCCGCTGATCCCGCTGGCCGCGGCGGAGGACATGCGCCCGCCGGTCGCCTTGCTCGCCCACGCCGTGGACGAGCCCGGCCGGTCGGCGTTCTGGCCGCTCGCCGCGTTCTCCCCGGAGTGGGTGGCGCTCCGCTGGGCGCTGGAGCACGGGGTGCCCGCCCGGTTCATCGACCTGCCGGCCACCCACACGCTCGCCTGGGAGCGGGACGAGGAGGACGGGGAGGAGGAGGACGGGGAGGACAGGGACGGGGAGGACGGCCGCACGGACGCCGGGGCGGAGCAGGGCGCCCTGGACGAGGACGTGCGGGTCGATCCGCTGGGCGTGCTCGCCGGCACGGCCGGGTACGACGACGCCGAGCGCTGGTGGGAGGACGTCGTCGAACACCGGGGCGCGGGGAAGGGGGACGCGCTCGCGCCGTTCACCGCCCTGGAGGAGGCCATGACGGCGCTGCGGGAGACGTACGGCAGCGGCGGGCACGGGCGGGACCTGATCCGTGAGGCCCATATGCGGCTGCGGATACGGGAGGCGCAGCGTGAGTTCGAGGACGGCGTGGCCGTGGTCTGCGGGGCGTGGCACGTGCCGGCGCTGCGACGGCGTAGGGGGGTGACGGCCGACCGGGCGCTGCTCAAGGGGCTGCCGAAGGTGAGGACGGACGTGACGTGGGTGCCGTGGACGCACCGCAGGCTGTCCCGGGCCGGCGGGTACGGCGCGGGCATCGACGCGCCCGGGTGGTACGCGCATCTGTTCGCCGCCCCGGACCGGCCGGTCGAGCGGTGGCTGACCAAGGTCGCGGGACTGCTGCGGGCCGAGGACCGCACCGTGTCGCCCGGCCACGTCATCGAGGCGGTGCGGCTCGCCGAGACCCTCGCCGCGCTCCGCGGACGGCCGCTGCCCGGCCTGGGCGAGGCCACCGACGCCGTGAGGGCGGTGATGTGCGAGGGCTCCGACGTGCCGCTGGCGCTGGTGCGCGACCGGCTGGTCGTGGGCGACGTGCTGGGGGAGGTGCCGGACACGGTGCCCGCGGTGCCGTTGCAGCGGGACCTGGAGCGGACGCAGCGCCGGCTGCGGCTCAGACCGGAGGCGGCCGAGCGGGAGCTGGACCTCGACCTGCGCGAGGAGACCGGCGCGGAGCGCAGCCGGCTGCTGCACCGGCTGCGGCTGCTCGGCATCGACTGGGGACGCCCCGCCGTCTCACGCTCCGGCACCGGCACCTTCCGGGAGACCTGGCGGCTGCGCTGGGAGCCCGAACTGGCCGTGCGTACCGCCGAGGCGGGGGTGTGGGGGACGACCGTGCCGGCCGCCGCGACCGCCAAGGCGGAGGCGGACGCGGTCGCCGCGCGCGGCCTCGCCGACGTCACCGCACTGGCGGAGCACTGCTTGCTCGCCGCCCTGCACGACGCCCTGCCGGTGGTGATGCGCGTCCTCGCCGACCGCGCCGCCCTCGACACCGACGTCGCCCACCTCGCGCAGGCGCTGCCCGCCCTGGTCCGCTCCCTGCGCTACGGCGACGTCCGCGGCACCGACACGGCAGCCCTCGCCGAGGTCGCCGCGGGCCTCGCCGAGCGGGTCTTCGTCGGACTGCCCCCGGCCTGCGCAGGGCTGGACGCCGACGCGGCCGAGGAGATGCGGCGCCATGTCGACGCGGTGCACGGCGCGCTGGGCCTGCTCGGCGACGCCCCCGCGGCACGCGACGGGAGACTGCGCGCCCGCTGGCGGACCGTGCTGCGGACGCTGTCCGCGCGGGACACCGTGCCCGGGGTGCTGCGCGGGCGGGCCGTGCGACTGCTGCTCGACGAGGGCGAGCTGGCGCAGGACGAGGCGGCGCGGCTCATGGGACTCGTGCTGTCGCCGGGCACGCCCCCGGCGGACGCGGCCGCGTGGATCGAGGGGTTCGTCGGCGGCTCCGGGGGCGGGCTGCTGCTGGTCCACGACGAGCGGCTGTTCGGCCTGGTCGACCGGTGGCTGACGGCCGTCCCGGCGGAGGCGTTCACCGATGTGCTGCCGCTGCTGCGGCGGACGTTCTCGGCGTACGACCCCGGGGTGCGGCGCACGCTCGGGGAACTGGTCCGCCGCGGACCGGGACGGCACGACCGCGCGGACACCGCGGTGGCCGGCGTGCCCGGCTTCGGGCCGGGTGTGGACGAGGCGCGGGCGGACGCCGTCCTGCCGGTGCTGCGGCTGCTGCTGGGGCCGGACGGCGACGGGGAGACGCGCGGGGAGCGAGTGGGGGTGCGGCGATGACGGGGGACGCGGCGGGGGAGCGGCTGCGCCGGTGGCGGCTCGTGCTCGGCGGGGACACGGCCGACGGCACCGGACACGCGCTGTCCGGGCAGGACGCCGCGATCGACGACGCCCTCACCGCCCTCTACGGCAAGGACGACACCCCCACGACGGGGCGCGAGCGGGCGGGCGGACTCGGGGCGTCGGCGCCGTCGGTGGCGCGCTGGCTCGGCGACATCCGCACGTACTTCCCCACGTCCGTCGTCCAGGTCATGCAGCGCGACGCCATCGACCGGCTCGGCCTCGGCACGCTGCTGCTGGAGCCCGAGATGCTGGAGGCGGTCGAGGCCGACGTGCACCTCGTCGGCACGCTGCTGTCCCTCACCAAGGCGATGCCCGAGACGACGAGGGAGACGGCGCGGCAGGTCGTGCGCAAGGTCGTCGAGGACCTGGAGCAGAGGCTCGCCACGCGGACCCGGTCGACCCTCACCGGCGCCCTCGACCGCAGCGCCCGCGTCCGCCGGCCCCGCCACCACGACATCGACTGGAACCGCACCGTCGCGGCCAACCTCCGGCACTACCTGCCCGAGCACGGCACGGTCGTGCCCGAGCGGCTCGTCGGCCACGGGCGCGCCTCACGGTCGGTGAAGAAGGAGGTGGTGCTCTGCGTGGACCAGTCCGGGTCGATGGCGTCGTCGGTCGTGTACGCCTCGGTGTTCGCGGCGGTCCTCGCGTCCATGCGGACGGTCGCCACCCGGCTCGTCGTCTTCGACACGGAGGTCGTCGACCTGACCGAGCGTCTGGACGACCCGGTCGACGTCCTCTTCGCCACCCGGCTCGGCGGCGGCACGGACATCAACCGGGCCCTCGCGTACTGCCAGTCACGCATCACCCAGCCTGCCGACACGGTCGTCGTGCTGATCAGCGACCTCTACGAAGGAGGGATACGCGACGAGATGCTGAAGCGGGTGGCGGCGATCAAGACGTCCGGCGCGCAGTTCGTGTCGCTCCTCGCCCTGTCCGACGAGGGCGCGCCCGCGTACGACAGGGAGCACGCGGCGGCCCTCGCGGCGCTGGGCGCGCCGGCGTTCGCCTGCACCCCCGACCTCTTCCCGGAGGTGATGGCGGCGGCGATCGAGAAGCGGCCGCTGCCGATACCGGACGCGGGGACCGCCGGGCCGGACTCCCCACGCTGAAAACGGACATGAGTGCCCATCGGTGACACGGGGGTTGCGGAACCGCGGGCGTCGCGTGCAAGGATCGGGGGCGTTCGATCGAGGACCCGTGAAGGTGTCCGGTGGTCCCCGCAGTCCGGAGAGGGAACGCCCTGTCGACCTGGTCAGCAACAGCCGTGCCCGGGGCCGCCGCGCGCGTGGTGCGCGCCGCGGCTCCGAGGCGTGCGGTCCGGCTGGCGCTGGTGGCGGGGGCGGTGTTCGTTCTGGGCGTCCTGTTCGGGGAGCAGGCCCAGGCCGCGGACGGACCGCCGCCCGCCGGAGGAATCGTGCGGGCCGACGCCGGGGGCGTCGGGACCGTGCCGGACGGCCTCACGGCGGGGAGTGACGGGGCCGCGGCCCGGAAGCCGGCCCGGAGTGCGGGGCGCCTCGCGGCTGAGCGGGGTTCGCGGCCCGGCGCCGGGGCGGTGGCGCGGCCCGTGGCCGAGTCCGGCGCGCGGCGTGCGGAGACGCGGGTGGCGCCGTCCGGCGGTGATCAGGGTTCGCGGTCCGCGGGGCGGGCCGTTCGGCAGTCCGTGGCTGAGTCGGGCGCGCGCTCCGCGGTCACGTCGGGCGGGGCGCCCGGCGGTGAGCGGGCGGCGCGGCCCGGGGCCGAGTCCGGTGCGCGGTCAGGGAAGAAGCAGTCCGCGCTGTCTGACGGTGAGGCGGTGCGCGGCGCGGACGAGCGCGTACTGCGGTCCGCCGTGGCGCGGGTGACGCGTCCTGTGGGCGAGCGCGTGGTGCGACCTGTCGTGGAGCGGGTTGTGCGGCCGGCCGTCGAACAGCCGGGAGAGAGGCAGGGCTCGGCGGAGAGGCCTCTCGAACGCGTTCTGCGGCCCGTCGGGCAGGTGGTCCGTGGTGTGACCCAGGAGTTGGGCGCCGTCACCTCGACCCTGCCCGCCGTCTCGCTCCCCGCGCTGGAGCAGCCCGCCGTGCTGCCGCCTCAGGTGGTGCCCGAGCTTCCCGCCCTGCCGACCCTCCCCGGACCCGCGGGACTCCCCGCACAGCTCCTTCCCGCTCCCGCCGTCCCCGCCGATCAGGCACCCGCGCCCTCACAGGCCGCGGCGGACACCCCCGCCGTACCGGCTGCGCACGGCCCCCTGCCGTCCGTAGCCACCCTCGCCACCGCCTCCCAGGCTGCCTCCACCGCCCTCCGGACGACCCCCGCCCCGCCGCAGGCGCCCGCCGCCCCCACAGGCGGTGGGGAGGGCGACGGCGCTCCCGGCAGCCGCTCGTCCGCCGATCACGGCACCGCCCGGCACGCCGACACCGGTGCCGTCCCCGCCGCTCACCGGCCCGTGCCCCGGCTCGTGCCGGGTGCCGCCGCGCCCGCGGAGACCCCCCGCACGCGCGAGGAGAGCCGGGACGTCCACGTCCCGCCCGCCTAGGCCGTACGGCGACACTCCCGCGCAGGCGCGCGCAGCCGTCCGTACGGACAGATGCCCGGTCCCGGCCGAAACCGCCGTGGACCGGCCGTCCCCACGTCATCCGGTGCGCACCCGCCTGTCACCCGTTCCTGACTCACGGGTAACAAAAGACTCCGCGGGGCATCAGGACCCGGACAGCCGAAAGCCATCGGTTCGTCCGGCCGCGACCTCGCGGAAGGGAGGCCGGCGCCCATTGGGGAATGGGGGCCGGCCGCCCCGCAACCCCGGACCACGGCGTCACAGCCCTGTCCGGGTTGTCCGGCAGGGCCTCACCGGGTCAACCCCAGCCCGGTGAGGCCCCTCACGCGCGGCACGCGGTGCCGGAGAAGCCGACATCATGTGACAGGTATCACCGCTCACGTGTGACCCGCGATTTAGAGGCTCCCCCCATGCGGCGATAACCTGCGAGACGGACATGCCGCGCGCTCGGACACCGTGTGCGCCTCCCTTGTGACAGAGCGGACGTCACGTTGCCCTTCGCGGCACGCCCACGCATCCAACGAACCGCGAGATCACTGATAGGGACGGAAGCGCGTGGACCTGTTCGAGTACCAGGCGAGGGACCTCTTCGCCAAGCACGATGTACCGGTGCTGGCCGGTGAAGTCATCGACACGCCTGAGGCGGCCCGCGCAGCCACCGAGCGTCTCGGTGGCAAGTCCGTCGTCAAGGCTCAGGTGAAGGTCGGCGGCCGCGGCAAGGCCGGCGGCGTGAAGCTCGCCGCCACCCCGGACGAGGCCGTCGCCCGCGCGACGGACATCCTCGGCATGGACATCAAGGGCCACACGGTCCACAAGGTGATGATCGCCGAGACGGCCCCGGAGATCCTGGAGGAGTACTACGTCTCCTTCCTCCTCGACCGTGCCAACCGCACCTTCCTCTCCATCGCGTCCGTCGAGGGCGGCATGGAGATCGAGGAGGTGGCGGCCACCCGCCCGGAGGCCGTCGCCAAGATCGCGATCGACGCCATCGACGGCGTGGACGAGGCGAAGGCCCGCGAGATCGTCGAGACCGCCAAGTTCCCGGCCGAGGTCGCGGACAAGGTCGCGAACGTCCTGATCAAGCTGTGGGACACCTTCATCAAGTCGGACGCCCTCCTCGTCGAGGTCAACCCGCTGGCGAAGGTCGCCTCCGGCGACGTCATCGCCCTGGACGGCAAGGTGTCGCTCGACGACAACGCCGAGTTCCGTCACCCCGAGTACGAGGAGCTCCAGGACAAGGCCGCGGCGAACCCGCTCGAGGCCGCCGCCAAGGAGAAGAACCTCAACTACGTCAAGCTCGACGGTGAGGTCGGCATCATCGGCAACGGCGCGGGTCTCGTCATGAGCACCCTGGACGTCGTCGCGTACGCCGGTGAGAAGCACGGCAACGTCAAGCCGGCCAACTTCCTGGACATCGGCGGTGGCGCCTCCGCCCAGGTCATGGCCAACGGCCTCGAGATCATCCTCGGCGACCCGGACGTCAAGTCCGTCTTCGTCAACGTCTTCGGCGGCATCACCGCCTGCGACGAGGTCGCCAACGGCATCGTCCAGGCCCTGAAGCTGCTGGAGGACCGCGGCGAGAAGGTCGAGAAGCCGCTCGTCGTGCGCCTCGACGGCAACAACGCCGAGCTCGGCCGGCAGATCCTCACCGACGCGAACCACCCGCTGGTGCAGCGCGTCGACACCATGGACGGCGCGGCCGACAAGGCCGCCGAGCTGGCCCACGCCGCCAAGTAAGCACTCAGGACGAGGACACAACACACCATGGCTATCTGGCTCAACAAGGACAGCAAGGTCATCGTCCAGGGCATGACCGGCGCCACGGGCATGAAGCACACCAAGCTCATGCTCGGTGACGGCACCAACGTCGTGGGCGGCGTCAACCCGCGCAAGGCGGGTCAGACCGTGGACTTCGACGGCACCGAGGTACCCGTCTTCGGCACCGTCAAGGAGGCCATCGAGAAGACCGGCGCCAACGTCTCCGTCATCTTCGTGCCGGAGAAGTTCACCAAGGACGCGGTCGTCGAGGCCATCGACGCCGAGATCCCGCTGGCCGTCGTGATCACCGAGGGCATCGCCGTGCACGACACGGCCGCCTTCTGGGCGTACGCCGGCAAGAAGGGCAACAAGACCCGGATCATCGGCCCGAACTGCCCCGGCATCATCACCCCGGGCCAGTCGAACGTCGGCATCATCCCGGGCGACATCACCAAGCCGGGCCGCATCGGCCTGGTCTCGAAGTCCGGCACGCTGACGTACCAGATGATGTACGAGCTGCGCGACATCGGCTTCTCGACCGCCGTCGGCATCGGCGGCGACCCGATCATCGGCACCACGCACATCGACGCGCTCGCCGCGTTCGAGGCCGACCCCGACACCGACCTGATCGTGATGATCGGTGAGATCGGCGGCGACGCCGAGGAGCGGGCCGCGGCGTTCATCAAGGAGAACGTGACCAAGCCGGTCGTCGGCTACGTCGCGGGCTTCACCGCGCCGGAGGGCAAGACCATGGGCCACGCCGGCGCCATCGTCTCCGGTTCCTCCGGCACCGCGCAGGCGAAGAAGGAGGCCCTCGAGGCCGCCGGCGTCAAGGTCGGCAAGACGCCGACCGAGACCGCCAAGCTGGCGCGCGCGATCCTCGCCGGCTGAACCGCCGGCGCGGCAGCGCATCGAACGGGTGGGCCCGTTCCCCTGACGGGGGACGGGCCCACCCGTCTTTCGCGCGCGGGACGCGGCTCAGCGGGCCAGGGGGGTGAGGCGTTCCGGGCCGTCGAGCAGGGCCTTGCGCAGTCGGTCGCGCAGCTCGCGCTGCTCGTCCGAGAGCGGGCCCGGCGCCACCCGGGGCGGCACGCCCCGCACCGTCTCGCCCGGGGGCACGGGCGGCACGTAGTGCGTCGGCGCCGTGTGCAGGGTCATCGCCGTGCTGCCGATCAGGACGACGGTCACGGCCGCCGCCGTCCGCGTCCACAGGCGCGCCCGGCGCTCGCTGCCGCCGCGCACCGCCGCCGGTTCCGCCGCCCGCGTCCGGCCGGTGGACGCCAGCTCCGCCAGCCGGACGTGCAGCTCCTCCGGATCGGCCAGCTCCGGCAGCCGTTCCGCGAGGACCTCGCGCGCGTACATCAGCCTCCCGGCCGCGGCCCGCGTGCTGGCCTCCGTCTCCGCCGCCGTCTCGGGCAGGTCCAGGCCGACCCCGTCGTACAGCACGAGCGTGCGGCGGTACGGCGGCGGCAGGCTCAGCAGCGCGTCCAGCAGCGTGCGGTCGTCGTCCTCGGGCGGCGGGGGCTCGGGGTGCCGGTAGCGGCGGCGGAAGCGATGCCAGGGGGACAGCGCCCAGTCGTGCGCTGCCGCACGCACCCACCCGGGCGGGTCCGGGTCGCGCGCCACCTTCGGCCAGTGGTCCCACGCCCGCTGGAAGGCCCGCTCCACGGACTCGTGCGCGAGGTCCCGCCGCCCGGCGAGCAGGTACGACTGCCGGACGAGGGCGGGGGCGCAGTACGCGTACAGCGCGTCGAAGGCCTGCGCGGGCGTCAGATACGGCCCCGCCTCCCGTGCGGCGGGGACGGCCCCGGACGCGCGCTCCCGCCCCGACGGCCGCAACACCCGCGCCCCCGACGGCCGCAACACCCGCGCCCACGAGGGTCGTGGCCGCCCACGCCCTCCACCACGGGACGCACGCCCACGCCCCGGCACGGCCCCGCCGCTGGACGACTCCCCGCGCGCCGGCTCGGGGTTGCCGGCCGGCATCGCTTCCTGCTCCGGGGCTGCTCCGCGCGCCGGCGCGGGTCCACCGTCCGGCCCGTGGTCGCCCGCCGGCACCGGATCCCGCTCCGACGCGGTGCTGCTTCCGGACCCGGGCCTGCCTCCCGACACCGGGCCACGTTCCGACGCCGAACCGTTCCCCGGCTCCCGTCCGCTCTCCGGGATCGGGCCGTCCTGCGACGCTGGTCCGCCGTCCGACTCGGTCCCGTCCTGGAACTCCTGGCCGCGGCCCGGGGTCCGCCCGGCCCCCGGCGGCGGGCCGTCTGCCGCGCCCGGCTCACGCCTCGCTGCCGGCCCGGCCCCGACGGACACCCCGCTCCCTGGCTGCCGCTCGCCCGACGAACCCTCGGCCGCCGATCCCGGTCCCCCTGCTGCGTCCGCCTTCGGCGACACGAGCGCGGCAGAGGTCAGGACGAACGACGTGGGGTCGGGGGCCGCGCCCTGCCCCGACGCGTCGGCGTCTCCGGCCGGTGCCGTACGGATCGTCACCTCGCCGGAGGCGGGCGGCGTCTGACGGGCCGTGTCCTCCGCCAGCGTGGACAGCAGCTCCGCGTAGGCGGCCCTGTTGCGCCCCCGAGGCGTGCTGCGGCCCGACTCCCAGGCGCGCACCGTGTCCGGGCGTACCCCGAGCCGCTTCGCGAGCTGAGCGCGTGTCAGCGCACGTGCCTCCCGCAGCCGTCGGCGTTCGCTGGGCGGGGGGAGCGGAAGGGCACGGCTTCGCGTCACTGGGCGTCCCTCAGTACAGAAAAGTACATAAACGTATATTGAGCGACACAGCCGAGCTTCGCCCGTTACGCCGGTAAAGCGCGTGTCGTTGGGAGCATGGCGGACGTGATCCAGACGACCGTACGCCGATCGATGCCGGCTTCCCTGCTCCTCCGGGTGCGTCACCGCTCGCCCGGGCTGGCCTGCGGCCTTGCCGGTGGCGCCCTCGCGGCCGGGCTGGGCCTCGCGGCGTTCACCGTGCTCGTGATGCTGCTGTGGGTCAGCTCGCCCTACCCGGACAGCGGACCCGGCGGCGCCCTGCATGTCGCGGCGGCCCTGTGGCTGCTCGCCCACGGCGCCGAACTGGTCCGCGTCGACACCCTTTCCGGCGCCCCCTCCCCGATGGGCGTGCCCCCGCTGCTGCTCGCCGCGGTGCCGGTGTGGCTGCTGCACCGGGCGGCGCGGGACACCGCCGAGGGAGGCGCCCGCGACAACGCCCCGCCGGTGCCGGGCCGCATCGCCTGGGCGGGTGTCGTCCTCGGCTACCTCGCGGTCGCCGCCCCCGCCGCCCTCTACGCCGCCGGCGGCGCGCTGCGGCCCTCCTGGACGTGGGCGGTGACGTGCGTGCCGCTGGTCGCGGTGGTGGCCGCCGGCGCGGGGGTGTGGACCGCGTACGGACGGCCCAGCGGACCGTTGGAGCAGGTGCTGGGTGCGGTGCTGCCCCGGGGCGTGCGGCACCTGGTGCTGGGCCCGGACGGCCGTCCCGGTGTCGCGGCGCGCGCGGCGGCGGCCGGGGCGGCGGTGCTGGTGGCGGGCGGTGCGGTGCTGCTGACGGTGTCGCTGTGCTGGCACCTCGGCGAGACCCGCAGGGCGTTCGGACGGCTGACCGAGGGCTGGTCGGGGTGGCTCGCGGTGGCGCTGCTCTGCGTCGCGCTGCTGCCGAACGCGGCGGTGTGGGCGGCGGCCTACGCCCTGGGCCCCGGCTTCCTGCTCGGTGTCGGCGTCCCGGTGACGCCGCTCGGTGGGCAGGGCGCGCCGCTGCTGCCGCCGTTCCCGCTGCTGGCGGCGGTGCCGGACCCGGGCGCGGGCGCGGCGTTGCACGGGACGGTCGCGGCGCTGCCGCTGACGGCGGGGGCCGTGGTGGGGTGGTACGTCGGGCGGGGGTCCGTGACGGGCGGGGGGCGCTTCGGCATCTGGACGACTGGGCGGACCGCCGGTGCGGCGGCATTCGCGGCGGGGCTGTCCGGGGTGCTGCTGGCGCTGCTCGCCGGGCTGGCGGGCGGCCCGCTGGGCACGGCCGCGCTGGCGAGGTTCGGCCCGGTGTGGTGGCAGGTGGGCCTGGCGACGGCGGTGTGGCTCGGCCTGACGGCCGCCGTGACGGCCCTGACCGTACGGGCGTGGTGCCTCCGGCGGTCGTACGGGCGGGGCGGGGGCGAGCGTCGTCCGGACCCTGTGGTCGCGCCCCGGCGCCGTCCTGTCCCGCCGCGCTCGGCTCCGAGGGCGCGGCTCCCTCGCGGCAGGTGGTTCGAGCGGAAGCCCGGGCGAAGCGCCCCCGCCCCTGCTCCCGTCGCCGACGACGAGCCCTACCTGCTCCTCGACGACGACGACCGTGACCACGACGACCGTGACCAGGGCGACCGCGGCGCCCTCCCGGACGGCACAGACTCCCTCGGCCTCCGCGACCTCCGCCCCCGCCCCGATCCCCTGGCCCCGGACGACACCGGACCCCGCCCACCCGCCTGAGCGGTTGGTTGGACGGGGTCCGGGGAGACGTCCGGTGCGCCTCCCGTCAGTTTTGCTCGTCCAGCAGGCCCCGCAGCTGTTCCGGCAGGTGGTCCGCGCAGGACTGGCGCGCCTGCTGCGTGAGGGCGTCGCTGGTGCACTCGTAGTAGTCGCTGTAGACCAGACGGGCGCCGAAGACCCCCGCCACCAGCAGCAGCGCCAGGCCCGCCGTGACCAGGCCGCTCACCGCCGCCGTGGTCTGCGGGCGGCCCTTCTGCTCGGACGCCGGGGTGTCCGGGTCCTGCCCGCGGGGCTTGGCGCGCAGGGCGCTGATGCTCCAGTACAGGGCGAGCGCGCCCAGAAGGAGCGCCAGGTAAGGCCAGTTGAACAGGGCGAAGAAGAAGGCCCACATGCCGCCGAGCAGGGCGTAGCGCGCGCGGCGCTGGGCCGGGTCCGTGGGGTCCCAGCGCATGCCCGGACCCTGCTGGCCGCCGCCCTGCCCCTCCGGGCCGCGCGGACGCTCGCCGAAGCCGCCGGGGGAGCGGCCGGGCTGCCGGTCGCTCCAGTTGCGGCCCCAGGGGGAGCGGCCGCCGCCCTCGCCCTCGCCGCCCGAGGGATGGCGGGGCTGCCAGGGGCGGTCGGGCGTGCCTTCCGGCGGGGGCGCGAACGGATTGTCGTCCTGGCCCGCCCCCTGACCGTCCCGGGAGTCCTGGCCGTCACGGCGGTCGTCGCCGTCGCCGCGGGGGGCCTCGGGCGGCGAGGAGGGGCGCTCCCGCAGCAGCACGGCGCCACGCTCCCCTCCCTGGGCCGACTGCTGGGGGAACGTGAGGAGTCGCAGGCTGCGGTCCGGCATCAAGTGAGCGTCTTCCCCTTTGTGAAGCACGGCGTGAGTGCGGTGTGACCGCCTCGCACGACGTATCGACTACGAGTGAGCGGTGAGCTGGTGCGTTCCCGTCAGCTCCGCGCGGCCCGGGTCCGTCGCCCTGTGAACGAACGGTGCGCGGTCGGCGTTCCCGTGCGCCCCGGTGTCCAGGAGCTGCGTACCCCGGCCTGCTCCTACCAGACGCTACCTTCCGGCCACGCCCCCGTCCCGTGGGGGCCCGTCGGGAGTGCCGGTATCGTTGCTGCCGGTCGGCCGCTTCGTAGGCTTCCCCGTATCAGGGGGCGCGAAGCATTCGTAGGAATGTACAAAGCGCTGTGCCGCCGGCCGTACAGACGCTCCCCGAGAAAGGGCCCCACCGTGGCCGCCAAGCCCGTGGCCGAGCGCGCCAGGCGTCGTCTCGTCGTGCTGGTCTCCGGATCCGGCACCAATCTGCAGGCGCTCCTCGACGGGATCGCCGCCGTCGGACCCGACGCCTACGGGGCCGAGGTCGTCGCCGTCGGCGCGGACCGCGAGGGCATCGAAGGACTGGCCCGCGCCGAGCGCGCCGGGCTGCCGACCTTCGTGTGCAAGGTCAAGGACCACCCGACCCGCGAGGAGTGGGACGCGGCGCTCGCCGAGGCCGTCGCCGCGTACGAGCCCGACCTCGTGGTGTCCGCCGGGTTCATGAAGATTGTGGGGAAGGAGTTCCTCGCGCGCTTCGGCGGGCGGTTCGTGAACACCCACCCCGCCCTGCTGCCCAGTTTCCCGGGAGCCCACGGCGTACGGGACGCGCTCGCGTACGGCGCCAAGGTCACCGGCTGCACCGTCCACTTCGTCGACGACGGCGTCGACACCGGGCCGATCATCGCGCAGGGCGTGGTGGAGGTCCGGGACGAGGACGACGAGAGCGCTCTGCACGAGCGCATCAAGGAAGTCGAGCGCAAGCTGCTCGTCGAGGTCGTGGGGCGCCTCGCCCGCAACGGCTATCGCATCGAGGGACGAAAGGTAGTTATCCAGTGACCGCCGAGAGCAACAAGCGGGCCATTCGACGGGCGCTCGTCAGCGTCTACGACAAGACCGGCCTCGAGGATCTCGCGCGCGGCCTGCACGAGGCCGGGGTGGAGCTGGTCTCCACCGGGTCCACCGCCGCGAAGATCGCCGCCGCGGGCGTCCCCGTGACCAAGGTCGAGGAGCTGACCGGCTTCCCCGAGTGCCTGGACGGCCGGGTCAAGACGCTGCACCCCAAGGTGCACGCCGGAATCCTCGCCGACCTGCGTCTCGCCGACCACGAGCAGCAGCTCAAGGACCTCGGCGTGGAGCCGTTCGACCTGGTCGTCGTGAACCTCTACCCGTTCCGTGAGACCGTCGCCTCCGGCGCCTCGCCCGACGAGTGCGTGGAGCAGATCGACATCGGCGGCCCCTCGATGGTCCGCGCCGCCGCCAAGAACCACCCGTCGGTCGCCGTCGTCACCAGCCCCGCCCGCTACGGCGACGTCCTCGCCGCGGTCCGGGCCGGCGGCTTCGACCTCACCACCCGCAAGCGGCTCGCCGCGGAGGCCTTCCAGCACACGGCCGCCTACGACGTGGCGGTCGCCTCCTGGTTCGCGTCCGAGTACGCACCCGTCGACGACTCGCAGTTCCCCGACTTCCTCGGCGCCACCTGGGAGCGCAAGGACACCCTGCGCTACGGCGAGAACCCGCACCAGCCCGCGGCCCTGTACGTGTCCGGCACGGGCGGCCTCGCGCAGGCCGAGCAGCTGCACGGCAAGGAGATGTCGTACAACAACTACACGGACACGGACGCCGCGCTCCGTGCCGCGTACGACCACGACGCCCCGGCCGTCGCGATCATCAAGCACGCCAACCCGTGCGGCATCGCGGTCGGCGCGGACGTCGCCGAGGCGCACCGCAAGGCGCACGCCTGCGACCCGCTGTCGGCGTTCGGCGGGGTGATCGCGGTGAACCGCCCGGTCTCCAAGGAGATGGCCGAGCAGGTCGCCGAGATCTTCACCGAGGTCATCGTGGCCCCGGACTACGAGGAGGGCGCCCTGGAGGCGCTCACCAGGAAGAAGAACATCCGCGTGCTGCGCGCCCCCGAGGCGCCGTCCGCCCCGGTCGAGGTCAAGCCGATCGACGGCGGCGCGCTGCTCCAGGTCACCGACCGGCTCCAGGCCGAGGGCGACGACCCGGCGACCTGGACGCTGGCCACCGGCGAGGCCCTGTCCGAGGCCGAGCTGGCCGACCTGGCGTTCGCCTGGAAGGCCTGCCGCGCGGTGAAGTCCAACGCGATCCTGCTCGCCAAGGACGGCGCGTCCGTCGGCGTCGGCATGGGCCAGGTCAACCGCGTCGACTCCGCGAAGCTGGCGGTCGAGCGCGCCGGCGCCGAGCGCGCCCGCGGCTCCTTCGCCGCGTCCGACGCGTTCTTCCCCTTCCCCGACGGCCTGGAGATCCTCACCGAGGCCGGTGTGAAGGCCGTGGTCCAGCCGGGCGGTTCGGTCCGTGACGAACTGGTCGTCGAGGCCGCGAAGAAGGCGGGCGTGACGATGTACTTCACGGGGACGCGGCACTTCTTCCACTGAGCACCGAGCCGGACGACGGTGGCCCGGTCCTCTCCCGGACCGGGCCACCGCCGTCCGGCGTGCCCGCGTCGCACCTGCGAGGGTCATCTCCGGCCGGGCGGGGCGTACTCCTTCAGATAATGGGCGACACGGTCGGCGTAGGAGCGGTACGTGGCGGGGACGCCCCCCGCGTCGTTCACCCTGCGCCACGACGTGCGGTAGGCGGCGGCGATCAGCACCCGCCGGTCCTCCCGCAGGTCGTCGTCCAGCCGGGGCGCGATCCAGCACAGGTAGCGGCCCATCGCGGGCACCGACTCGGCGGGCGGGAACGGCGGCTCGGGGACCGTCTCGCCCGGTGTGCCGTCCTCGTTCATCCACCACCGCAGCACCTTCGGCGTCCAGCGCGCGATGCCGTACTCGTTCCTGGCCGGGTCCGACAGGTCGGGGTCGAAGTCGCTCTCCACCTTCAGCATGGCCGCGATCAGTGGCGCGGTGACGTCCTCGCTGCGGCAGTCGTGCGCGGTCTCCACGATCAGCAGCCGGTAGGCGACCGGCACGCCGCGGTCCGTGCGCAGCACGTCGGCGCCGTACGTGGCGGAGGCGTTGGCGCTCGCGCCCGGCTCGCCGTCGGACAGGGCCCACCGGTCGACGCCGTACCCGACGAGGGCCACCGCGGCGGTCGCCAGGGCCGCCGAGACGGCGACCGTACGCCGGGAGCGGCGCCGCGCGGACAGCAGCCGGGGCAGCCGGAAGGGGCGTTCCGCGCCGGCCGCGTCCCGCACCCGGCGCACCAGTTCCTCCACGCCGATCCGCTCCGCGTGCGTGCGGGACAGACAGGCGCGGACGACGTCCCGCCAGGCGTCCGGGAGTTCGGGGGAGAGCCGCAGCTCGTCGGTGCCGGCAGCGTACGCGGCGGCGGCCGTGCGGCGGGCCGCCGGGGTGGCGCCGGGCAGCGGGAACGCACCGGTGAGCACCAGATGGGCGAGCACGCCGAACGCCCACACGTCGGCGGACGCGCGGATGCGACGGCCCCGCTCGCCGATCTCGGACCACAGCAGCTCGGGCGGGGTGTAGTCGGGTGTGGAGAACGCGGACGTGTAGGCGTGCGTGCCCTCGAGCTCGGCGGCCATGTTGAAGTCGGCGAGACGGACGGAACCGTCCGCCATCAGCAGCACGTTGCCCGGTTTCAGGTCGCCGTGCACCCAGCCCGCCCGGTGCAGCTGCGCCAGCCCCTCGCAGATCTGGGCGAGCAGGCCGGGCCCGGCGCCCGGCCGGGGCGAGGCGTCCAGCAGCGCGGACAGCGAGCCCTCCGCCTTCTCCAGCACCAGCACGGTGGCGCCGTCCAGCTCCGGACGGCCGGGGTCGTCGACGGTCAGCGTCTCGAACATCCGGATCAGGCGCGGCTGTCTCAGCCGGCGCAGCACCTCGACCTCACGCTCGGCCAGCTCACGCAAATGGTGAAGCTGGCGCGGGGTGCGGGTGCCGGTGGGCAGGAACTTCAGCGCGACGTTACGCGGGCCGTCCCCGCCGCCTCCGGTGCGGCGGCCGGCGTACACGCTGCCGAAGGCGCCCGTGGCGATCGGCTCGCGCACCTCCCACGCGCCCACCCGGTACCCCTTGGGCACCGGCACGGCGTACGTCTCCGTCACCGGACCCCCTGGCGGAGCGGCGCCGCCAGGACCACCAGGTCGTCCTCGCGGACCAGGTCGAAACGGAGCGCCAGGGAGACCAGCGACTCCTTCTTGCCGTTCAGCCGCGGACCCGGATCCGCGCTCTCCGGGCCGGGCTTGAGGCGCAGCTTCACCGCCAGATAGTCGATGTTCCACCGCACCGCCGTGCGGGACGCGGCCGGCCACACCGGGCGCAGTCGCTCCGCCACCTGCTCCACCGTGGGCAGCGGCGCGTGCGGCGCCCCGCGCAGCCGCGGCTCGCACAGCGCGGCCAGCACGGCGAAGTACCGCTTGGAGCGGTCCAGGGAGAAGGCGGGGGCGGTGGCGGCGCCGTCGTCGCCGGAGTCCAGGCGGACGTGCTCGTGGCAGGGCGCCCACACCTCCAGCGGCAGCAGGTCGCCGCAGGCCGGCAGCACGATCCGGGAGAACTCGAACGGCACCGGCGCGTCCAGGCGGCCCGGCCCGACCTTGATGTGCTCGCCCGCGCCCTCCGGGTTCTCCACGACGTACGTCTGCTCCCGGCTGAGGTTGCTCAGCAGCCAGTAGGCGCCCTGCGCGGTGATCTCACCGGCTCTGCGGGACACCCCGTCGTGCGCGATGCACAGGCCGTTGCCGTGCGGGGCGCGGCCGAAGGAGAGGCGCTCGCCGGGGGCCAGACGGAGCCGGTCGCGGCGGCCCGAGTCCTCCGGCGCGGTCGCCGGAGGTACGACGATGAGGCTGTACACGGTGCATCCCCCCATGCCTGACAGCTACTCGGTCAGGGTAGGGCGGCACGCCTGGGCCGGGCCTCCCCCGATCGGGTGCGACACGGGTGTGCGGCGGGAATGGCGTGAATCGGGCGGGTCCGTTGCCGGAAACACCGAGGCCGTGTCCCCCTGCGAGGGGCGGACACGGCCTTGTGGTGGAACGCCGGGACGGACGGTCTCCCGGGATCAGTACCTCGGGCGCCGGAACCACTCGGCGCTCGCCCGCTTCGCGCAGAACACGATCACCAGGATCGACACGACCCAGATGACCAGGCCGAGCAGGTAGATGGCCAGCGCGAAGAGGCCGCTGACGATGGCGAACGACGCGTACACGATGGAGCAGACGCGCACCGAGCTGCCGCCCTTGGCGTACTGCAGCAGGAGGACCAGGCCGAGGATCGCGAAGACGGCGGCCAGGCCGGCGAAGAAGACGACGACGCCCTTGCCGAGGTCGGCGTACTGCTCGGCCTCGGCCGTGAGGTCGGCCTCGCGCATCGACTCGTCCCACTGCGCCAGCGCCACGCCGTACACGGCCGCGATGATCACGTGTGCGAGCGCGATCACGCCGACCAGGATCTGCGCGGCGCGCGTGATGCCGGGCATCTGGGTGGGGACGTAACCGCCGCCGTACGGCTGGCCCACCGGGGGCGCCGACGGGTAGCCGTACCCGGGCTGGCCGGGCTGCTGGGGGTAGCCGTAGCCGGGGCCGGCCTGGGGCTGCTGGGGCGGCTGCCCGTAGGGGTTGTTCGGGTCGCCGAAACTCATGGCGGTTCTTCCTCCGTTGCGCTTCTGGTGCGGGGACGCGAGGCACGGCGCGGAGGAAGTACTACAGATGCGGTCCGTCCCCCCGGTTCTGCCCGCGGCACTGTGCGTTCATCGTTCTTGACCGTTCCTTTCCTTGTCCAGCGGTACGACATATGTGTTGTGCAAGTGCAACATCGCGATCTTGCTCGTATTGCGGCCGATGGTGAGCGAATGCCCGGTCCGGGCGCCGCGGCCGACCGGAATGCGGGCTGATTGGAACAGGGGCCCGGTCATCCGCGAGGATGGGGCCATGACCGCCCAGATTCTCGATGGCAAGGCCACCGCAGCCGAGATCAAGTCCGATCTGACCGCCCGCGTGGCGGCGCTGAAGGAGAAGGGCGTCACGCCCGGCCTCGGCACGATCCTCGTGGGGGACGACCCCGGCAGCCAGAAGTACGTCGCCGGCAAGCACCGCGACTGCGCCCAGGTGGGCATCGCCTCCATCCAGCGCGAACTGCCCGCCACCGCCACGCAGGAGGAGATCGAGGCGGTGGTCCGCGAGCTGAACGAGGACCCGGCCTGCACCGGCTACATCGTCCAGCTGCCGCTCCCCAAGGGCATCGACGAGAACCGCATCCTCGAGCTGATGGACCCGGAGAAGGACGCCGACGGCCTCCACCCGATGAACCTCGGCCGTCTCGTCCTCAACGAGCCCGCCCCGCTGCCCTGCACGCCCAACGGCATCATCACGCTCCTGCGCCGCCACGGCGTGGAGATCAAGGGCGCCGAGGTGGTGGTCGTCGGCCGCGGCGTGACCATCGGCCGTCCGATGCCGCTGCTGCTGACCCGGCGCAGCGAGAACGCCACCGTGACCCAGTGCCACACCGGCACCCGCGACCTGTCCGCACACCTGAAGCGCGCGGACATCGTCATCGCCGCGGCGGGCAGCGCCCACCTGATCCGTCCCGAGGACGTCAAGCCGGGCGCGGCCGTCCTGGACGTCGGCGTCTCCCGCAGCGCCGAGGGCAAGATCGTCGGCGACGTCCACCCGGGCGTGGCCGAGGTGGCCGGCTGGGTCGCGCCCAACCCCGGCGGCGTCGGCCCGATGACCCGGGCGCAGCTGCTCGTCAACGTGGTCGAGGCGGCGGAGCGCAGTGTCGGCTGAGCGGAAGGCGCCGGACGCCCCACAGGCGCCCGCGGCGGTGGAGGAGTCCCCTGAGGACGTCACCGTGCGCGACGCGGTCAGCGCGCCCGACGCCGAGGGCGTCCCGCGCCGCGCCACCCGCAGGTTCCCGCTGTTCACCCGGGACACCGCGCGCCCCGAGGGCGGCGGCCGCGCGGCCCCCGGCGACGCCCCCGCGCCCGCCCGGCAGTGGCCGATCCTGGCCGTGCTGCTCACCGTGGGCCTGGGCCTGCTGCTGACCGCGCTGGACGTCTTCCGGGTCGGGCTGCTGCTGATCGGCGCGGCGCTGGTGGCCGGTGCGGTCCTGCGCTGGGTGGTGCCGGACGTCGGCATGCTCGCCGTGCGCTCCCGCTTCACCGACATCGTCACGTACGGCGGCCTGGGTCTGGTGATCGTGCTGCTGGCGCTGATGATGCAGCCGGATCCGCTGCTGCGGTTCCCGTGGCTGCAGGACATGCTGCACTTCACGGTCGACAGCTGAGCCGCCCGCACGGCGGAACGGCGGCCCGTCCACACCCCCGTGAGAGGACGGGCCGCCGCCGTGCACCACGTTCCTGCAGGGCGGACGGCCCGATCAACGACGGCCCGGCCGCTGTGGCATGGAAGTAACCGTTCCGGTACGCGGCCCGGAATCCCCGTACACCCTTGCGATGACTCCGGCGCCTGTTCGCGACGCGGGTGTCCGCGCGAGGGTGATGTGGCCACCGACACCTCCGCGTGAGGGCGCCGGGGTGGTAGGACAGGAAGACGGTGGGACGGTCGTACCGGTCCGGTTCACCCGGTCCGCGGATTCCGGGGTTCCGTTCGGCCGGGAGGCCGACCGGTGGGACACTGGAGCGCAAGCGACTGGGCGTGCACGCCGCACGCGCCCTGTTGCTCCCGTGCGCCCCCACCCCGGGAACTGAGACCCGTCCCGGTGGCATCCCTGTGGGTAGCCAGACGGGACGTGGCAGCGGGCACCATGCGCGAGGGAAACACCAGCACGAACCGGGGGGAAGAGGGGGAAGCAATGCCTCGTTGGAAGGCCTTGCCGGATGAACTCGATCCGCAGATCAGAGAGTTCACCAGTCAGCTCAGGCGGCTGGTGGACCGCAGCGGGCTGAGCGTCGCGTCGGTCGCCGACCGCACGGGCTACAGCAAGACGTCCTGGGAGCGCTATCTGAACGGCCGGCTGCTCGCGCCGAAGGGCGCGATCGTGGCGCTGGCCGAGGTCACCGGGACCAACCCGGTGCACCTGACCACCATGTGGGAGCTCGCCGAGCGCGCCTGGAGCCGCTCGGAGATGCGGCACGACATGACCATGGAGGCGATCCGTATCTCGCAGGCGCGCGCCGCGCTGAGCGAGCTGGCCGGGCCGCCGTCGGGCGGAGGCGGACGCTCCCGTGGCGGCGGGACCCGTACGGGGATCGCCGGTCCGGCCGGGGTGTCGCCGAGTGTGCCGCCGCAGCCGACCGCCACCGACGTGCGCGACGCGTCGGGCAGCGGCAACTCCTGGGGGGTCGTCAACCCGGACGCCGGTTACCCGGGGGCGTACGGCCCCGGGGCGCCCGCGGCGGGCGGGTACGGCCCGCCGCCCGCGGAGCCGTCCGGTCCGGGCGCCGGTCCCGGCCGTCCCACGGGCAAGCGGCGCACGGCGATGTTCCTCGTCGGAGCGCTCGGCGCGCTGGTGGTGGTCGCCGCCGGGCTGTACGTCACCGAGACCCAGGGCGACAAGAAGGAGGCCAAGCCCTCCCCGTCGCCCACCGTCACCGGAGAGGCGAAGCTGCCTCCCGGCGTGAAGTGCAGCGGGAAGAGCTGCGCGGGCAAGGACGCCGAGGTCATGGGGTGCAGCGGCGAGCTGGTCACCACGGCCGGCTCCGCGGTCGTCGGCGCCACCACCGTCGAGGTCCGCTACAGCGAGGTCTGCGCCGCCGCGTGGGGGCGCATCACCCAGGCCACGCAGGGGGACACCGTCGAGATCAGCTCGGGCACGTCCCAGCAGACCGACTCGGTCGGCGCGCCGGGCGACACGGTCGCCTACACGATGATGGTGCCGGTCGCCTCCGCGACCGAGGCGAAGGCCTGCGCGGTGCTGGCCGCGACGGGCGAGAAGGGCTGCACCGGCTGACGGTCCGGCCGCTCCTGCGCGGCGGCCGGATCCCGGGCCACCGGCCACCGTGCCGTCGGGGCAGGGCGGCCGATTCCCTCGCCCGTGTAGGCCGTACGGGGCGTGACATGTGAGGGAACCGTGGTGACGTGAATGCGGCCGCGTGGGGCGGGCACGCGAGAAGTACCCCCACGGGATACCGGCACGGTCGGTCCCGGACGGCGGCCGCCCCGCCCTCACCTCTCCCGGACGGAGCGGCCGCCCCCCTTCCCTCTCTCCTCACCTCTCCGCCGCCACCGGTTACCCGCGTGCGCGCGCGGTCACTCTGTGGGGCGGGCCACAGGGAGCCCGGCCGTGCGCGCCGGCGGATGCGCGATAGCCTGACCGCTGGATCTCTCTTGACGCCAAGAGATCGATCATTCGAACCGGTGATCGATCATCCTGGCGGGCGCCGGTCACGAGCCGGAACGGGGATCCCGCACCAGGGGGCAGGGACCGCCCCACCGCCAGCTGTCATACGGAGAACGCCATGACCCGCACTCCCGTGAACGTCACCGTCACCGGCGCGGCCGGCCAGATCGGTTACGCCCTGCTCTTCCGCATCGCCTCCGGCCAGCTGCTCGGCGCGGACGTGCCGGTCAAGCTGCGCCTGCTGGAGATCACCCCGGCGCTCAAGGCCGCCGAGGGCACCGCCATGGAGCTGGACGACTGCGCGTTCCCGCTGCTGCAGGGCATCGAGATCACGGACGACCCGAACGTCGCCTTCGACGGCGCCAACGTCGCCCTCCTCGTCGGCGCCCGGCCGCGGACCAAGGGCATGGAGCGCGGTGACCTCCTCGAGGCCAACGGCGGCATCTTCAAGCCGCAGGGCCAGGCCATCAACGCCCACGCCGCGGACGACATCCGCGTCCTGGTCGTCGGCAACCCGGCCAACACCAACGCCCTGATCGCCCAGGCCGCCGCCCCGGACGTGCCGGCCGAGCGCTTCACCGCCATGACCCGCCTGGACCACAACCGCGCGCTGACCCAGCTCGCGAAGAAGACGGGCTCCTCGGTCTCCGACATCAAGCGCCTGACCATCTGGGGCAACCACTCCGCCACCCAGTACCCGGACATCTTCCACGCCACCATCGCCGGCAAGAACGCCGCCGAGGTCGTGAACGACGAGAAGTGGCTGGCCGAGGACTTCATCCCGACCGTCGCCAAGCGCGGCGCCGCCATCATCGAGGCCCGTGGCGCCTCGTCGGCCGCCTCCGCCGCCAACGCCGCCATCGACCACGTCCACACCTGGGTCAACGGCACCGCCGACGGCGACTGGGTCTCCATGGGCATCCCGTCCGACGGCTCCTACGGCGTTCCCGAGGGCCTCATCTCCTCCTTCCCGGTCACCGTGAAGGACGGGAAGTACGAGATCGTCCAGGGCCTGGAGATCAACGAGTTCTCCCGCGCCCGCATCGACGCCTCCGTCAAGGAGCTCGAGGAGGAGCGCGAGGCGGTCCGCTCCCTCGGCCTCATCTGACCCGGCCCACACGGCCTTCGCGGGGCCCCGTACCGGTTCGTCCGGTGCGGGGCCCCGCGCGTCGCACGGTCCCGTCGGCCCCTGTGGTCAATTCGGTTCGCACCCGCCCGCCCTTCCCCTATGCTGATGCCCCGTCACTCCGTGTGGTGGTGACGTCGATTCGCGTATCGGGGGATCCGCGTGAGCACTGCCTTCGTGCCCCAGCAGCAGCCACAGCACCCGGGCGGGACGTCGGACGGCCCGCCGTCCGTGCCCCCGTACGCCAGCGAGGCGTCCCGGCTGCTGTGCGCGGGAACCTACCTGGACGCCGGCTACCGCGACCGGGTCATCGAGGAGCTCTACCTCCACGAACAGCGGGTCGTCGCGCCCTCGCTCGGCTTCGACGCGGCCCGCGTTCTCGCGCACGCGCTGCGGGCCCGGCGGCTGGAGATGCTGTGGGCGGCGGCGATCCTCGGCCTGTGGCTCGTGGGCGCGTTGATCAGCGGAGGGCTGCTCGCCTACTTCCTCGTCCCCAGTCTGCTGCTCGCCGTCGCGCCCCTGGCGCCCCGGGCCGTCGCGCCCCTGGTCCGCTGGAGCGGCCGGATCATCACCGTGTTCGTCCTGTACAGCCTCGGTGCCGCCGCGTTCGGCGGCACGGACGACGACACCGGGTACGAGTCCTCCTACGAATCCGGCGGTGACAACCCGCTGAGCGCGATCGCCGACGGCCTCGCGGCAAGCGCCGAACCCTGGCAGGCGTGGTTCGGGATCGGCGTGCTCGTGGTGATCGGCCTGTGCGTGGCGGGACGGCGTGACCAGTTCGCCCGCGTCCTCGCCGAGGAACTCTCCAGGGACCGCTTCCCCGACGCCGCGGGCGACCGCGCCGAGCAGTCCGGCGGGCAGCGTCTGCGCAGACTGATCCGGCGCATCCGGCTCGAGCAGCATTCGCCGCTCGTCATGTATCACGAGGCGCGCCCCTTCTGCGGGACCGGTTCGCCGTACGACACCTGGGTGCTCGCCGTCGAACTGCGGCCCGACGAGGACGCGGACCAGCAGCCGCTGGGCAACCGGGCCGTCCTCGACCGGGTCCGGCCCCTCATCGAGCAGCTGCGGATCCCGGCCGAGCACGCGGGCCCCGGCGTACGGGACCGGCTGCGGCGGCTGGAGATCGACGAGTGCGTGTTCCTGCCCGTCGAAGGGCTGCGGAACCGCGAGGAGGCGCCGTACGCGCCGGGCGACTTCGAGCAGCACCGGACCCGGGCCGTCGAGGAGGGCGGCGAGAAGCGGAGGCACTTCCTGCGCATCCGCGTCGGAGGCTGGGAGGAGGAGCTGGTCGTCACCGTCTTCGTCCGCGTCCACACCCAGGGCCGGATGCTGATGCTGGAGATCGCGCCGCACGTGCTGCTGCCGGTCCGCGCGGACTTCAAGGACGCCGACCGTGCCCACCAGGAATTCCGTGACGACCGGACGGGCAGGATCGCCGGCGCCGCCGTCCTGGTGCCTCGCTCCGCCGGTGAAGCGCTGATCACCCTCGGCCGGGGCCTGCCCTTCGCGTGGCGGCTGCTGACCGGCGGCCACGCCCACGCACTGCCCGACGGGCCCGCCCTGTCCGTGCGGGAGCTGGCCGCGGCGCCCGCCGGGTCCACCTTCCAGGACATGGACGTCGCCCGGTACCTGCGCAGTGTGCAGGACCGCATCAGCCGCGGGGTGCGGCTGGCGCTGGGCGAAGCGGGCTACGAGACCGGCGAGTTCGTGCAGAAGATCGTCAACATCAGCAGCGGCGCGGTGCACATCGGACGCGCCGACAACTCGTCGTTCGCCTTCGGCGACCACGCGCGCGCCCAGACCACGACCGGCGGCCCCGGGCCGCAGAAGGGATCCGACTGACGATGGCAACCGACGAACCGAACGTCAGCATCGGCCGCGCCGACAACTCCTCCTTCGCGTTCGGCGCCAACGCCCGCGCCGAGACGCACAACACCACGGCGACGGCACGCGACGAGACCGCCGAGGAGCTGCTGGCCGCCGTTCGGGAACTGCGCGCCGACCTCACCAGGCTGCGGGAGAACGAGCAGGTCGCGCGGCTGGACTCCACCCTCGCCGACACCGAGGAGGAGATCACCCGCACCGGGACCGCCGGCGAGGGCCGCATACAGCGGCTGCGCGAGGCGCTCACGGACGCCCAGAGCGTCCTGACCCTGTTCTCGTCGGCCGGGGCCGTCGCCGCGCTGCTGGGAATGTGAGAGGGACGCCATGACCGGGGGACAGCGGTACTGGAACGAGGACGCCCAGCGCTGGGAGGACGGCGACGGCACGGCCGCGCCGGTGACTCCGCCGCCGCCTCCTCCGCCGTCGTTCCAGCCGGTCGTGCCCACGGCAGGCCAGGGCGGGGTGACCGATCCCGATGCCCCGGCGGGCGGGGCGTGGTCCGTTCCGGAGCCGCCGAGGCCGGGGGCGCCCGACGCCGGACGGCGGCGGATGGTGTGGGGTGTGCTGGGCGGGGCCGCGGGGGTGGGGGTCGCGGTGGCGCTGGTGTTGAGTGCGGTCGTGGGGGACGACGGCGGGGGCGGTGGCGCGGACGATCGGGCGGGGGGTACGCGTACGAACACCGCGCAGGTGTCGCCGTCGCAGGCGGGGGAGTCCGAGGCGGCGCCCGCGGAGTCCTCCGGGACGTCGGAGTCGCCCGGTGCCGAGACGCCGCCGCTGCCCGGGGGCTTCGAGCTGCACGACGACGCCGAGGGGTTCACCGTCGCCCGGCCCACGGGGTGGGAACGGCAGACGGTGCCTTCCCAGCACGGCTTCGACGTCGTGAACTACCGGAGTCCGGACGGGTTCCGGCGGCTTCAGGTGTATGAGGTCGCCGAGTCGTCGCCGGAGGAGTCCTTCGACCTGTACCTGTCGGAGGAGACGCCGAAGCCGGACGGCTTCCAGCAGGTCGAGCTGGTGCGGCTGGACGAGGAGGGCGTGAACGGACTGCGCCTCGCCTACCTCGCCGACTCGCTGCGCGGCGAGCCCGACGTGGGCAGTTGGCACGTCCAGGACGTGCGTTTCCGCTCACCGCACGACGGCAAGGTGTACGCGATCGCCGCGTACGGCGCGCCCACGGACGGGGTCGATCCGGAGCTGGAGCTTGCGCTCACGGCGGTGCGTCACTTCTGTCCGCCGTCCGCGACGTGCGCGTCGTCGTGATCTGACGTCCTGTCGGCCGCAGCGGGCCGGGGGGCCGCGCGACTCGGCGCCGACGAGGCGTCGCCCGCGCCCACCTGTGCCGCCCGGGAGTACCTCCCAGGCCCTCAAGGCACTGGGGGAGGCACGAATCCCGCGGTCTGCTGCGAGGCCGGCCCAGCCCCGGGGGTGCCGTGACGAAGCGCACTCCGTGCGTTGATTCCGCATGTATTTCGCCCGGCAGGGCAGGCGCACCCGGTCTCGGGGGTAGCACGCATGTGACTCACGGGCGCGGAAAAGGACGGAAGGCAGTAACCGATCATGGCGGACAGCACAGAACTGCGGGCGCGCGACACCATTCACGCGGGAGGCGAGTGGCGGGCCGCCGTCTCCGGGGCCACCCGGGAGATCCTCGACCCGGCGGACGCCCGGCCGTTCGCCGTGGTCGCGGAGGGCGACGAGAAGGACACCGACCTCGCCGTGGCGGCGGCGCGCCGCGCCTTCGACGAGGGGCCCTGGCCGCACACCCCCGTCGCCGAGCGGGCCGCGCTGCTGCGCCGTGTCGCCGATCTCCTGGTCCGTGACCGTGAGGAACTGGGCCTGCTGGAGAGCCGGGACGCGGGCAAGACCGTCGAGGAGGGCCGCGTCGACATCGACTGCGTGGCCGACGCCTTCCGCTACTTCGCCGATCTGGTCGCCGCCGAGGCGCCCGGCCGGGTCGTGGACGCGGGCTCGCCCGACATCCACAGCGTGGTCGTGCACGAGCCCGTCGGTGTCTGCGCCCTGATCACCCCCTGGAACTACCCTCTGCTGCAAGCCAGTTGGAAGATCGCCCCGGCGCTCGCCGCGGGCAACACCTTCGTGGTCAAGCCCAGCGAGATCACCCCGCTGACCACCGTCGCGCTGATCGGCCTGCTCACCGAGGCGGGTCTGCCCGCGGGCGTCGCCAACATCGTCACCGGCCCGGGTCACACCGTCGGCGCGCGGATGGCCGAGCACCCCGACGTCGACCTGGTGTCCTTCACCGGCGGCCTGGTCAGCGGCACCCAGGTCGCCCAGGCGGCCGCGCCGACCGTCAAGAAGGTCGCCCTCGAACTCGGCGGCAAGAACCCCAACGTCGTGTTCGCCGACGCCTGCGCCACCGAGGAAGGCTTCGACACCGCCGTCGACCAGGCCCTCAACGCGGCCTTCATCCACAGCGGCCAGGTCTGCTCGGCCGGTGCGCGCCTCATCGTCGAGGAGTCCGTGCGGGATCGTTTCGTCACCGAACTCGCCCGCCGCGCACAGAAGATCCGGCTCGGCCGGGGCACCGAGGACGGCGTCGAGTGCGGCCCGCTGGTCTCCGCGCAGCAGCGCGAGAAGGTCGAGTCGTACGTCGAGTCCGCGCTCAAGGAGGGCGCGGTACTGCGCTGCGGCGGCAAGCGGCCCGAGCCGGCGCCCGAACGCCCCGCGTCCGGCTACTTCTACGAGCCGACCGTCCTCGACCGCTGCCACCGCGAGATGCGCGTGGTGCGCGAGGAGGTCTTCGGACCGGTCCTCACCGTGGAGACGTTCCGCACCGAGGACGAGGCCGTCACCCTCGCCAACGACACCGAGTACGGCCTGGCCGGCGGCGTGTGGACGGCCGACCCGGGCCGCGCCCGCCGGGTCGCCGGACGGCTGCGCCACGGCACCGTGTGGATCAACGACTTCCACCCCTATCTCCCGCAGGCCGAGTGGGGCGGCTTCGGCAAGAGCGGCACCGGCCGCGAACTCGGCCCGGCCGGGCTCGCGGAGTACCGCGAGACCAAGCACGTCTACCAGAACCTGGCGCCGGCGCCGGTGCGGTGGTTCCGCGGCTGATGCCGTGACCCGGCGGTGCCGTGACGTCGCACGTCGCGTGGCGGCCGCGGCGCCGTGGGGGCTGATCGCGCTCACGCGGCGGAGCCGCATGCCGGCAGAGCCCCGCGCCCCCTTCGGGCGCCCCTCCCGGGGCGTCCTTCCCGTCCGAGCCCCTGGAGTACCTCCATGAACCAGAAGACTCCTGTCTACGACTACGTCGTCATAGGCGGCGGCACCGCCGGTTCCGTCATCGCCTCCCGCCTCACCGAGAACCCGGACGTCACCGTCGCCGTCATCGAGGGCGGCCCCAGCGACGTCGGCCGCGACGATGTGCTGACGCTGCGCCGCTGGATGGGGCTGCTCGGCGGCGAACTCGACTACGACTACCCCACCACCGAGCAGCCACGCGGCAACTCGCACATCCGGCACAGCCGCGCCCGCGTCCTCGGCGGCTGCTCCTCGCACAACACCCTCATCGCGTTCAAGCCGCTGCCGTCCGACTGGGACGAGTGGGAGCGGGCCGGCGCCAAGGGCTGGGGCGCCGTGCAGATGGAGGCGTACTACGCCCGGCTGAAGAACAACATCGTCCCGGTCGACGAGAAGGACCGGAACGCCATCGCCCGCGACTTCGTCGACGCCGCGCAGAACGCGCTCGGGGTGCCGCGCATCGAGGGCTTCAACAAGAAGCCGTTCACCGAGGGCGCCGGCTTCTTCGACCTCGCCTACCACCCCGAGAACAACAAGCGGTCCTCCGCCTCGGTGGCGTACCTGCACCCGGTGATGGACGAGCGGGCCAACCTGACGATCTGGCTGGAGACCTGGGCGTACAAGCTGGAACTGGACGGCACCCGTGCCGAGGGCGTCCATGTGCGCACCAAGGACGGCGAGGAGGTGCTGATCCGCGCCCGCAACGAGGTGGTGCTGTGCGCCGGCGCCGTCGACTCGCCGCGGCTGCTGCTGCACTCCGGCATCGGACCGCGCGAGGACCTGGAGGCGCTCGGCATCCCCGTGGCGCACCACCTGCCGGGAGTCGGCGAGAACCTGCTCGACCACCCCGAGTCGGTGATCGTGTGGGAGACCGAAGGGCCCATCCCGGAGAACTCGGCGATGGACTCCGACGCCGGTCTGTTCGTGCGCCGGGACCCCGGACACGCGGGCCCCGACCTGATGTTCCACTTCTACCAGATCCCGTTCACGGACAACCCGGAGCGACTGGGCTACGAGCGGCCGGAGTTCGGGGTCTCCATGACGCCGAACATCCCCAAGCCGAAGAGCCGCGGCCGGCTGTACCTGACCAGCGCCGACCCCGAGGTCAAGCCGGCGCTGGACTTCCGGTACTTCACCGACGAGGACGACTACGACGGCCGCACGCTCGTCGACGGCATCCGCATCGCGCGCGAGATCGCCAGGACCGAGCCGCTCGCGCACTGGCTCAAGCGGGAGGTGGCGCCCGGTCCGGACGTCACCGGCGACGAGGAGCTGAGCGAGTACGCCCGCAAGGTCGCGCACACCGTCTACCACCCGGCCGGCACCTGCAGGATGGGCGCCCCCGACGACGAGGCCGCGGTCGTCGACCCCGAGCTGCGGATCCGGGGCCTCGAGGGCGTCCGCATCGCCGACGCCTCCGTCTTCCCGACCATGACCGCCGTCAACCCGATGATCGGCGTGCTGATGGTCGGCGAGCGCGCCGTTGAGCTGATCGGCGGTGATGCGCGATGAGCGCGACGACCGTGGCCGGCTCCGCCGCATCCGCGTCCAACCCGGGCACCCCGCCCGTCTTCTCCGTCGACGGACTGTGGAAGGTCTTCGGGCCCCGCGCCGACAGGGTGCCCGCCGACCCCGCACTCGCCTCCCTCGACGCGGCCGAGCTGCGCGCCCGCACCGGCTGCACCGCAGCCGTGCGGGACGTCTCCTTCGACGTCCGCAAGGGCGAGGTCTTCGTCGTCATGGGCCTGTCCGGCTCCGGCAAGTCCACACTGGTGCGCTGTCTGACCCGGCTGATCGAGCCGACCGCGGGCCGTATCGCCATCGACGGCGAGGACGTCCGCGCGATGGACGGGACGCGGCTGCGGGAACTGCGGCGCCATCGCGCCGCCATGGTCTTCCAGCACTTCGGCCTGCTGCCGCACCGCACCGTCCTCGACAACGTCGCCTACGGCCTGGAGATCCAGGGCATGGGCCGCGCCGCGCGGCGCGAGAAGGCCGCCGAGGTCGTCGCCAAGGTCGGTCTCGCCGGCATGGAACGCCGCCGGCCGGCCCAGCTCTCCGGCGGCCAGCGGCAGCGGGTCGGACTGGCCCGCGCCCTCGCCGTCGACCCCGAAGTGCTGCTGTTCGACGAGCCGTTCAGCGCGCTCGATCCGCTGATCCGCCGGGACATGCAGGACGAGGTGGTGCGGCTGCACCGTGAGGAGGGCCGCACGATGGTCTTCATCACGCACGACCTCCAGGAGGCGCTGAAGCTGGGTGACCGCATCGCGCTGATGCGGGACGGCCGTGTGGTGCAGCTCGGCACGCCCGAGGAGATCGTGGGCGCGCCCGCCGACGACTACGTGCGCGCGTTCGTCCAGGACGTACCGCGCGAGCAGGTCCTGACCGTCCGCACGGCCATGCGTCCCGCCTCGCCGGCGGAACGGGCGGGCACCGGTCCGACGGTCGCCCCCGACACCACGGTCTCGGAGGCCATAGGAACGGTCGCCACCGCCGGTGCCCCCGCCCGCGTCCTGTACGGGGGCGAGTGCGTGGGCGTCGTGGACGCGGAGGCGTTGCTGAACGTGGTGGCCGGCCACCCCACCGCCACGCCCGCGGACACCTCCACGGATGACGCCGCGAGCGGCAGCGCCGCGCTCACGGACGCGAGCGGTCCCGCCGACGCGGCGTCGGACGGACCGGCCGCTGCCGGAGGCGCCGGCGGCTCCGCCCGCCGGGGCGCGGGCACGCCCGCCGGCTACCCGGCCGCAGGCGGGGACGCTCCCGCCGGTCCGGGCACGGGCACGTCCGCCGATGACGCCGCGGTCGGCGGTTCCGCCGGGCCGGACACCGACGGGCCCGCCGACGGCGGGGCGGACGGGCCGGCCGACGCCGGACGGTCCGGCGTGCCCGCCCCGGGCGCCGGCAGGGCGGCCGCCTCCGCCGCCGGTGAGGAGTCCGTCTGATGACGACCCTCACCGCCACCACGCGGGGGACCGCGACCTCCGGCGTCCTCGGCAATCCGCTCGTCCGCAAGCTGGGCGTCCTGCTCGTCCTCGCCGTCGTCGTCGTGCCGTTCGCGGCGAGCCGGTGGGGGAGCGGGGCGTGGCCCGGGGCGTTGACCGTCGACCTGTCCGGGCCGCTCGGCACCGCCAGCGACTGGATCGTCGACAACCGCGACTCCCACCCCCTGTTCCTGTACTTCCTCGGCCACGTCAGCAACGCCGTCGTCATCGCCGTACGCGCCGTCTATCTCGCTCTCCTCGCCGTCGGCTGGGCGGGAGTGACGGCGGTGGCCGCGCTGACCGCCTGGCGTGTCGCGGGCGTCCGGCTCGCGCTCGGGACCGCCGCCGCGTTCCTCGCCTGCGGACTGCTGGGCATGTGGGTGCCCACCATGCAGACACTCGCGCTCATGGTGGTCGCGGTCGCCGCGTCCGTCGTGGCGGGCGCGCTGCTCGGGCTCGCGGCCGGGCTGTCCGACCGTATGCACCGGGCACTGCGCCCGGTCCTCGACACCATGCAGGTGCTGCCCGCCTTCGCCTACCTCCTGCCGGTCGTGCTGGTCTTCGGCATCGGCGTCCCCGCGGCCGTGCTCGCCACGGTCGTCTACGCCGCCCCGCCGATGGCCCGCCTCACCGCGCTCGGGCTGCGCGGCGCGGACAAGGAGGTGCTGGAGGCCGTCGAGTCGCTCGGGACGACCGCACGCCAGCGCCTGCTGACCGCCCGTGTCCCGCTGGCCCGCAAGGAGCTGCTGCTCGGCCTCAACCAGACGATCATGATGGCCCTCTCCATGGCCGTCATCGCGTCGGTGATCGGCGCGGGCGGCCTCGGTGACCGCGTCTACCAGGCGCTCGCCTCGGTCGACGTGGGCGCCGCGCTCGCCGCCGGCATCCCGATCGTGCTGCTGGCGGTCGTCCTGGACCGGGTGACCGGCGCGGCCGGCGCCCGGCTCGGGGACGCGCCCGCCCCCGACGCCCGCCTGCTCGGCGCGTGCGCCCTGGCCGCCGCGGTCGTCGTCGCGGCCGTGGGACGTCTCGTGGGCCGGCTGGAGTGGCCGGAGAGCTGGGAGGTCGGGATCGCGGAGCCGGTCAACCGGGCCGTGGACTGGATGACCGCGCACCTGTACTCGGGCGTGCCCGTGGTCGGCGGCACCGCCGACTGGGCGGGCCGCTTCACCACCTGGGTGCTCGACCCGCTCCGCGACGGACTCCAGTGGCTGCCCTGGTGGAGCGTGCTGCTGATCGTCGCCGCCCTGGCCTGGCTGATCGGTACCTGGCGCACCGCCCTCACCGCCGTGCTCGCCATGGCCGCCATCGGGGTGCTCGGCGTGTGGGGGCCGTCGCTGGACACGCTGTCGCAGGTCCTCGCCGCCGTCGCCGTGACCCTCGTCATCGGCTTCGCCACGGGCATCGCCGCCGCGCGCAGCGACCGCGTCGAGCGGCTGCTGCGCCCGGTGCTGGACGTGTTCCAGACGATGCCGCAGTTCGTGTACCTGATCCCCGTGGTCGCCCTGTTCGGCGTGGGCCGCGCCCCGGCGGTCGCCGCCGCGGTCGTCTACGCGCTGCCCGCCGTCGTCCGCATCACCGCGCAGGGGCTGCGCCAGGTCGATCCCGCCGCCCTGGAGTCGGCGCGCTCGCTCGGCGCGACCGGCGCCCAGCAGCTGCGGCAGGTGCAGCTTCCGCTGGCCCGCCCGGCGCTGCTCCTCGCCGTCAACCAGGGCGTGGTCCTGGTCCTGGCCGTGGTGATCATCGGCGGTCTGGTCGGCGGGGGCGCGCTCGGCTACGACGTCGTCTTCGGTCTTGCGCAGGGCGACCTGGCGACCGGACTGGTGGCCGGCGCCGCGATCGTCTGCCTGGGCCTGATGCTCGACCGGGTCACCCAGCCCACCGGACGCCGCACGACGAAGGGAGCGTGACATGCGGATCCGTACGATGCCCGCCGTGGCGGCGGGCTGCGCGCTCCTGCTGCTGACCGGCTGCGGGGCCGCCGACATGACCAGGCAGGCCTCGCCGTTCGCCAACGCGCGCGGGGCGAGGACGGTCACCCTGTCGGTGCAGTCCTGGGTCGGCGCCCAGGCCAACGTGGCCGTCGCCCAGTACCTGCTGGAGCACGAGCTGGGTTACCGCGTCGACACCGTGCAGGTCGACGAGGTGCCCGCCTGGGACGCCCTCAGCCAGGGCCGCGTGGACGCGATCCTGGAGGACTGGGGCCACCCCGAGCAGGAACAGCGGTACGTCGAGGAGAAGAAGACCATCGTGGGCGGCGGCGACCTGGGCGTCACCGGGCACATCGGCTGGTTCGTGCCGACGTACTTCGCGAAGCGGCACCCGGACGTCACCGACTGGAAGAACCTGAACAAGTACGCCGGTGAGTTCCGCACCCCGGAGAGCGGCGGCAAGGGCCAGCTCCTCGACGGCTCGCCGTCCTACGTCACCAACGACAAGGCGCTGGTGAAGAACCTGAAGCTGGACTACCGGGTGGTGTTCGCGGGCTCCGAGGCCGCGCAGATCACCCAGATCCAGCAGTTCGCCAAGGAGAGGAAGCCCTTCCTCACCTACTGGTACACCCCTCAGTGGCTGTCCGAGCAGGTGCCGATGACGGAGGTGAAGCTGCCGCCGTACGAGGAGGGCTGCGACGCGGACCCGGAGAAGGTCGCCTGCGCCTATCCGCACACCCCGCTGCAGAAGTACCTCAACGCGGACTTCGCGCGCAACGGCGGCAAGGCGGCGGAGCTGCTGCGGAACTTCGAGTGGACGACCGAGGACCAGAACGAGGTCTCCCTGATGATCGCCGAGCAGAAGCTGTCGCCGGGCGAGGCGGCGAAGAAGTGGGTGGACAGCCACCGCTCCGTCTGGGAGAAGTGGCTGCCCTGACCGCTTGCTAGTGGTGCTGTCCCGGCTGGTAGTGGCCGGGCGTCATCCGGCAGGTCACGCCGAACCGGTTCCAGGCGTTGATCACCGCGATGGCGGCGATCAGCTGGGACAGCTCCGCCTCGTCGAAGTGCTTGGCGGCCCGCTGGTACACCTCGTCGGGCACGAAGCCGTCCGTGAGGACCGTGACCGCTTCGGTCAGCTCGATCGCGGCGATCTCCTTCTCCGTGTAGAAGTGCCGCGACTCCTCCCACGCGGACAGCTGGATGATCCGCTCCACGCTCTCGCCCGCCGCGAGGGCGTCCTTGCTGTGCATGTCCAGGCAGAAGGCACAGTGGTTGAGCTGCGAGGCGCGGATCTTGACCAGCTCGGCCAGCTTCGGGTCCAGGCCCTTACGGGCCGCGGCGTCCAGCCGGACCATCGCCTTGTAGACCTCGGGGGCGTGCTTCGCCCACTCCATGCGGGCGGGCTCCTCCGCCGCGTAGGGGACCGTCCCGGTCGTGTCGGTGTTCGTCATGCCGTCGACCCTAGGGGCGAGGAAGCCCAGGAGTATGGTCCAGTTCCATGGCGGAACGCTGGGCCACTTTCGGCATCGACCTGCACCTCGACCCGGCCGGGCCCGGACTGCGGCGCGGCCTGACCGACGCCCTGCGCGAAGCGGTCCGCAGCGGCCGGCTCGCCCCGGGCACCCGGCTGCCCTCCTCCCGCTCCCTCGCCGCCGACCTGGGCATCGCCCGCAACACCGTCGCCGACGCCTACGCCGACCTGATCGCCGAGGGCTGGCTCACCGCCCGCCAGGGTTCCGGCACCCGGGTCGCCCCGCGCACCGTCCCCGAGCGCCCGGCCGCCCCCACCCCTCGCCGCGCCCCCGGCCGGCTTCCGTACAGCCTGATGCCCGGCACCCCCGACCTCGCCTCCTTCCCGCGCGCCGAGTGGCTCAGGGCCACCCGCCGCGCCCTCGCCGCCGCACCCCACGACGCCTTCGGCTACGGCGACCCGCGCGGCCGCCCGGAACTCCGCGAGGCCCTCGCCGGCTACCTCTCCCGGGTCCGGGGCGTACGCGCGGACCCCGGGCACGTCGTCGTCTGCTCCGGCTTCGCCCACGGCCTCCAGCTGCTGTCCGAGGTGCTGCGTGCCCGCGGCGCCCGCACCCTCGCCGTCGAGCCGTACGGCCTCGACGTCCACTGGGACCTCGTCCACCGCGCCGGCCTGGAGACCGCGCCGCTCGCCCGGGACGCCCTCGGCACCCGTGCCCAGGACCCGGGCGACGCCGACGCGGTGCTGCTCAACCCGGCCCACCAGTTCCCGCTCGGCGGGGCGCTTCTCCCGGAGCGCCGGGCCGCCGTGGTGGAGTGGGCGCGCCGCACCGGCGGCCTGATCCTGGAGGACGACTACGACGGCGAGTTCCGCTACGACCGCCAGCCCGTCGGCGCCCTCCAGGACCTCGACCCCGGCCGGGTGGTCCACCTCGGCACCGCGAGCAAGTCCCTCGCCCCCGGCCTGCGGCTGGGCTGGATGGTGGTGCCGCCGTGGCTGCTGCCGGACGTCGTCGACCACGGCGGCGGCATGACGGTCGGCGTCGTGGAACAGCTCACCCTCGCCGAGTTCCTGACCTCCGGCGCCTACGACCGCCAGGTCCGCGCCGCCCGCCTGCGTTACCGGCGCCGCCGCGACGCCCTCGTCGAGGCCCTCGCCGCACGGGCGCCCCACGTCCGCGTCACCGGCATCGCGGCCGGACTGCACGCCGTGCTTGAACTGCCGCCCGGCACCGAGCAGTCGGTGCGGCGGTCGGCCACCTGGCAGGGCCTCGCCGTGAAGGGCCTGGACTCCTTCCGTCACCCCGGCGTCACCGACCCCGTCGGCGACGCCCTCGTGGTCGGCTACGCCACCCCGCCCGACCACGCCTGGGCCGGCACCCTGGACGCGCTGCTCCGCTCCCTGCCGTGACCGCGCTCGAACCGTCTCCCGCGACCGGCGCCCGGGATCTTCCGCCGGCGCCGATCGGCCATACCGCACCACACGCTGACAAACCGTCACCGCCGAAGCGGGCGGGAGCGGGGGCTCCCGTGCGGCCCGGCGGAACGGTCTCTAGGCTGTCCGCCGCGAGCCGGGCGACACGGGAACGGTCCGGCGCGACACGAGGGGGAACGAAGGGCATGGCGCAGACACGGCGACGGCTGCGGTCCAGCACGGTGGTGCTGGGCGGCATGGGCGTGCTCGCGGCGGCACTGTCGGCCTGCGGGTCCGACCCGGACCGGCGGTGCGTGGACCGCGACAGCTACACCCTCGGCGACGGGTACAAGGTCGTCTCCGACAAGAACTGCTCCGGCGGCTCCTCCGGCTCCCGGGGCAAGAGCAGGTCCCGCACCACCGACGCCGACTGGTACTACGACTCCGACGTCCGCAACGGCTACGCCGAGCACGGCACCTTCAGCCGCAGCGAGGCCGTCGACCGGGGCGGCTTCGGCTGCTCCGGCAGCGGCGGGGGCTGAGCCGCCGTGGAGCGGCGCACCACCGAGCCCCGCCCCGGCTGGCAGCAGACCGTCGAGGAACAGGGGCTCGTCTACCCGCTGACCCGCTACCCCGACGACTCCCTGCGCCCCTACTGGGACGAGAGCGCCTACTACGTCTTCGCCCTGGACGAGGTCGAGGCGCTGGAGGAGACCGTCGAGGAACTCCACGCGATGAGCCTGGCCGCGGCCGGACACATCGTCACCGAGGGCCGCTTCGCCGACCTCGGCATCACCGACCCCCGGGTCGTGGACGCCGTCACCGAGTCCTGGCGCCGCAGGGACGAACTGCCGTCCCTGTACGGCCGCTTCGACCTCCGCTACGACGGCACGGGCCCGGCGAAGCTCCTGGAGTACAACGCGGACACCCCGACCTCCCTGGTGGAGGCGGCCTCCCCGCAGTGGTTCTGGATGGAGGAGCGCTTCCCCGGCGCCGACCAGTGGAACTCCCTGCACGAACGGCTCGTCGACGCCTGGAAGAAGCAGTCCGCGCTGCTCCCGCCGGGCAGCCCGCTGTACTTCGCCCACACCGCGGGCGACGAGAGCGGCGAGGATCTGATGACCGTCGCCTACCTCAAGGAGACCGCCGAGCAGGCCGGTCTGGAGACCGACTGGCTCTCCATGGAGGAGATCGGCTGGGACCGCCTCTCGGGCCGCTTCGTCGACACCCGCCTGCGGTTCATCCGCAGCATCTTCAAGCTGTACCCGTGGGAGTGGCTCACCACCGACCGGTTCGCCGACCACGTGCTCGACACCCTCGACAACGGCGGAGGCACCGGCTCCACCCTGTGGATCGAACCCGCCTGGAAGATGCTGCTCAGCAACAAGGCCCTGCTGGCGATCCTCTGGGAGCTCAACCCGGGTCACCCCAACCTCCTCCCCTCCTACCTCGACGGCCCCCGCGAACTCGCGGACACCACCGGCTGGGTCGCCAAGCCGCTGCTGGGCCGCGAGGGCGCCGGCGTCACCGTGCACGAGCCCGGCACCGCTCCGGGACTCCGCGACGAACCCTGCTGCTACCAGCAGCTCGCCCCGCTGCCCGACTTCGACGGCAACCGCGTCGTCCTCGGCACCTGGGTGGTGGAGCACGAGGCCGCCGGCCTCGGCATCCGCGAGTCCTCCGGCCTGGTCACCGACGGATACGCCCGCTTCCTGCCGCACGTCATCCTCTGACCGGCGCCCCGCGCCGACGGCGGGGCGCCGCTCACTCCCGTATCGCGGACACCCGCCGCGCCGGTCCGGGCCACCCGGTAACCTGGCCCGCGGGCCGTGACTGGCGCGCTGGGATGGGACCAACCATCGGGGAGCGGCCCGCGAGGAACGTGCCGTGCGCCTGGGCCATCCGTACCGTGAACGCTGAACGCTACGTCCGGAGGTCCCCATGTCTGCCGAGCATTCGCTCACCCCCGAGTCCACCGCCTTCCGCTCCGCCCTCGACGTGATCCGCGCCGTCGAGCCGCGCGTCGCCGACGCGATCGGGCAGGAGGTCGCCGACCAGCGCGAGATGCTCAAGCTGATCGCCTCCGAGAACTACGCCTCCCCGGCCACCCTGCTGGCGATGGGCAACTGGTTCAGCGACAAGTACGCCGAGGGCACCGTCGGCCGCCGCTTCTACGCCGGCTGCCGCAACGTGGACACCGTGGAGTCGCTGGCCGCGGAGCACGCCCGCGAGCTGTTCGGCGCCCGCCACGCCTACGTCCAGCCGCACTCCGGCATCGACGCGAACCTGGTCGCCTTCTGGGCCGTCCTCGCCGACCGCGTCGAGGCGCCCTTCCTGGAGAAGACCGGCGTCCGCCAGATCAACGACCTCTCCGACGCCGACTGGGCCGAGCTGCGCCAGGCCTTCGGCAACCAGCGCATGCTCGGCATGTCCCTGGACGCCGGCGGCCACCTCACCCACGGCTTCCGGCCCAACATCTCCGGCAAGATGTTCGACCAGCGCTCCTACGGCACCGACCCGGCCACCGGCCTGATCGACTACGAGGCGCTGCGCGCCACCGCCCGCGAGTTCAAGCCGCTGATCATCGTCGCCGGCTACTCCGCCTACCCCCGTCTCGTGAACTTCCGGATCATGCGGGAAATCGCCGACGAGGTCGGCGCCACGCTCATGGTCGACATGGCGCACTTCGCGGGTCTCGTCGCCGGCAAGGTCCTCACCGGCGACTTCGACCCCGTGCCGCACGCCCAGATCGTCACCACCACCACCCACAAGTCGCTGCGCGGCCCGCGCGGCGGCATGGTGCTCTGCGACGACTCCCTCAAGGACCAGGTCGACCGCGGCTGCCCGATGGTCCTCGGCGGGCCGCTGCCGCACGTCATGGCCGCGAAGGCGGTCGCCCTCGCCGAGGCCCGCCGGCCCGCCTTCCAGGACTACGCCCAGCGGATCGTGGACAACTCCCGCGCCCTCGCCGAGGGCCTGATGCGGCGCGGCGCCACCCTCGTGACGGGCGGCACCGACAACCACCTCAACCTGATCGACGTCGCCTCCTCCTACGGCCTCACCGGCCGGCAGGCCGAGGCGGCGCTGCTCGACTCCGGCATCGTCACCAACCGCAACGCCATCCCGGCCGACCCCAACGGGGCCTGGTACACCTCCGGCATCCGCATCGGCACCCCGGCGCTGACCACGCGCGGGCTCGGCACGGCGGAGATGGACGAGGTCGCCGGTCTCATCGACCGCGTCCTCACCACCGCCGAGCCCGGCACCACGAAGTCCGGTGCGCCGTCCAAGGCGTCCCACGTCCTCGACGAGAAGGTCGCCGACGAGATCTCGCGTCGGGCCACCGATCTGGTCGCGGGCTTCCCCCTGTACCCGGAGGTCGACCTCGGCTGAGGTCGCCTGCCGGCTCCGTCACACGTCCAGGAGCTCCTGACGCGGTCCGTCGCCCCGGCCCCTGCGGTCGCGCACGGCGGCCGCACCCCGGAGCGCGTACGGGCGCAGTGCCAGGGCCAGGACGGCTCCCGCCGCCAGGCCCGGTACCGCCCACCACCAGGCGGCGCCGTCACCGCCGCCGTCCGTGGCGGAGGCGGCTGCCGGCGTGGGGGCCATGTGCAGGTCCTCACGCGGGGTCGGCTGCGCCGCGGGCGCGGAGGCGCCGGTGGCCGTCACGCCCAGCTGCGCGAGCAGGGCGCGGAGCTTGGCCGGCTGCTCGGCGCGGTGCCAGGTGCCGTCGTTGCCGTCCGTGATGCGGGTGGACGTGTGTATCCAGGCGTCCTGACTGCCGTCGGGGAGGGCGATCTGGTGCACCCGCCACGGGGTCACGTCGTGGACCATCCACGTCACGTTGATGTGCTGGCCGGAGGCCGTGGCGAGGTGGGGCGGCCTGGTGCGGGTGCCCTGGTGCACGGGGCCGAGCAGGCGCTCGAGTGCTGTGTAGCGCTTGTCGGCGTAGTACAGGCTGGCGGTCTTGCCGGTCGTCGCCGAGACGATCAGGACGCTGGTGGGGCCTCCGGCGGTGGCGGGTGGGGTGGCCCAGGTGAGCAGGGCCAGGGTGGCGATCAGGATCGCCGTGAGGTGTCGTCCGGTGCCGTCCTTCCAGGTGTGCATGTGTGGTCCCCCACTGGGCTGGTCGAACTTCGTGCGGCTTGGTGAGAGCCGCCTGTCACTTTTGATACACCGGTCGGTGCGGTGGGGTTCCCAAGGGGATTTTCGCCCCCGCCGCCCCTTCCCTTCCCGTCCCTGGGGCTGCGCCCCAGACCCCCTTGTCGGCCCTGGCGGGCCTCGTCCTCAAACGCCGGACGGGCTGGGATTGCCCCCGGCCCTCCTTGTTCGGTCCTGGCGGGCCTAGTCCTCAAGCGCCGGACGGGCTGGAATGGCCCCTGCCGGGTGTCGACACCCCAGCCCCTCCGGCGTTTGAGGAGCGGGGTCCGGGGCGGAGCCCCGGGAGGGCGGTCACGTGCCGGACCCGGGGGTGGTGGACGTCGCTATCTCTCGCGCCCGCGCACGCGACTCCACCCCCTCCAGGCGGAGGGTGACCCGGCCGGCCGGGCTCCACAGCAGCGTCGGCCCCGCCGTCCGTTCCTCCCGCGTGAACCTGCGCCCCTCCCCGTCCACCATCCAGAAGGTCAGCACATGCGGCCGTGGGAACCACAGCCCCTGGCCCCCTACGTCCAGCCACTCCGGCTGTTCCCGCACCGTCTTCGTGAACATGAGGTCCAGACGGCCCGGGAACTGGTCCAGGCGGACCGTCCGGCCGTCGTCGTCCATCCAGCACAGGCTGACCAGGGACCGCCCGTGCGGCAGGGCGCCGACCGACACCGCGTCCGGCGGACCCAGCGCCTCCGGGACCACGGGCGTGAAGCCCGCCCGCCGGGCCGCCTCCTCCAGCCGCACCGGAGCGGCGCAGTCCGGCACCCGGCCGCCCGGGGTGGGCGCCGCCGACGGGTCGTGCCGTACCTGGACGCCGTGGAAGCCGAACCAGTCGCTCACCGTCGCCCGCACCGGGGGCGTCAGCACCAGCACCGTCAGCAGACCGCACAGGGCGGCCAGGAGAGAGCGCCGGCGGGTGCGCGTCCAGTGCCGGATCGCACGTACGCGGGACCGAGGGGGCGGCTCGGGGGCGGGGAGTTCCTCCGCGAGTATCCGGGCGACCACCCGCTCGGCCATCGTCTCCGCACCCGCCGGCCCGTCCGGCGCGTCCAGGGTGCGGCCGTAGGCGCGCAGCTCCTCGCGCAGACGCCGCAGTTCCTCCTCCTGCCGTCCGCTCACGCCGGCGCACCCCCTTCCGGCAGCAGCCGCCGGAGCCGGCGCAGGGCGCGGTTCAGACGGGACTTCACCGTGCCCCGGGGCCAGCCCAGGGCCTCGGCCGTCTCCCGCTCGTCCATCTCCAGCAGATACCGGTAGGTGACGACCAGCCGGTGCTCCTCGCTCAGCTGCTCCAGGGCGGCCAGCAGGGCCGCGCGACGCTCGGTCTCCAGCGTGGCGACGGCGGGGTCCGCCGACTCCGGTATCACCGGCTCGGCCCCGACGAGAGCCGCCTCCCGGCCGGCCAGGGTCGTCCTGCGTGCCGCCGCGCGCACTGTGTTCCTCGTCTCGTTGGCCACGATCGACAACAGCCACGGCCGGAAGGCCGCGCCGTCCCGGAAGCGCCCCAGCGCGCAGTACGCCTTCACGAAGGCCTGCTGCACCACGTCCTCCGCGTCCGGCCCCGCCCCGAGCGCGGCGGCCGCCCTGAGCGCGATGCCCGTATGGGCGCGCACCAGCTCCGCGTACGCCTCCGGCTGCCCGGCGCGTACGCGTGCGATCACCGCGGCCTCATCGACGATGCGGCCCCCCTCCCGCGTCCTCACTCTCTTGTTACACCCCGCGGAACGGATCGGTTCCCACCTGTTCCCGGTCCGTTCCGGACCGCCCCGCGGAACCTGAGAGAATGGTGTGCATGGCGACTGACCGACCCCGCGTGCTCTCCGGAATCCAGCCCACAGCAGGCTCCTTCCACCTCGGCAACTACCTCGGTGCCGTCCGCCAGTGGGTGGCGCTCCAGGAGACCCACGACGCCTTCTACATGGTCGTCGACCTGCACGCGATCACGGTCCCGCAGGACCCGAAGGAGCTGCGGGCCAACACCCGGCTCGCCGCGGCCCAGCTGCTGGCCGCCGGTCTCGACCCGGACCGCTGCACCCTCTTCGTGCAGAGCCATGTGCCGGAGCACGCCCAGCTCGCCTGGGTGATGAACTGCATCACCGGGTTCGGCGAGGCCTCCCGCATGACCCAGTTCAAGGACAAGTCCGCCAAGCAGGGCGCCGACCGGGCCTCCGTCGGCCTGTTCACGTACCCGATCCTGCAGGTCGCGGACATCCTGCTGTACCAGGCCCACGAGGTGCCGGTGGGCGAGGACCAGCGCCAGCACATCGAGCTGACCCGCGACCTCGCCACGCGCTTCAACGGCCGGTTCGGCGACACCTTCACGCTCCCGAAGCCGTACATCCTCAAGGAGACGGCGAAGATCTACGACCTCCAGGACCCGGCGGTCAAGATGAGCAAGTCGGCGTCCACCCCCAAGGGCCTGATCAACCTGCTCGACGAGCCGAAGGCCACCGCCAAGAAGGTCAAGAGCGCCGTCACCGACACCGACACGGTGATCCGCTACGACGTGGCGGAGAAGCCCGGCGTCAGCAACCTGCTCACGATCTACTCCGTCCTCACCGGCACCACCGTTCCGGAGCTGGAGGAGAAGTACGCGGGCAAGGGCTACGGCGCGCTCAAGACGGACCTGGCGGAGGTCATGGTCGACTTCGTGACTCCGTTCCGGGAGCGCACCCAGCAGTACCTGGACGACCCGGAGACGCTCGACTCGATCCTCGCCAAGGGGGCCGAGAAGGCGCGCGCCGTCGCGGCGGAGACCCTCGCCCAGGCGTACGAGCGGGTCGGCTTCCTGCCCGCCAAGCACTGAGAGCACCGCGCCGGACACGGCACCGGCGCGGTGAACGGGCCCACGGGCCCCGTCCGTACCACCGCACAGCGCTGTACATCACTCCTCCTGCGCCTGCCCGCATCCGGGTCGTGGTCGTACAGTCGAGAACGGGTGACCGCTTCGGCGGTCACCCGGACGCGCACCCGCTCCACCACCGCGCTTCACCACCACAACGACAGGAGACGACGTGGGGACCGTAACGATCGGCGTGTCGATCGCGGTCCCGGAGCCTCACGGCAGCCGGCTTCAGCAGCTGCGCGCGGGCTTCGGCGACGCCGCCGCCTACGGCATCCCCACGCACGTCACCCTGCTGCCGCCGACGGAGGTCGCCGACACGGCCGTCCCGGCCGTCGAGGCGCACCTCGCGGAGGTCGCGGCGGCGGGCAGGCCGTTCCCGATGAGGCTGTCGGGCACGGGCACCTTCCGGCCGCTGTCGCCGGTGGTGTACGTCCGGGTCGTCGAGGGCGCCGAGGCCTGCACGCGGCTGCAGCAGCAGGTCCGCGACCCGTCCGGGCCGGTCGCCCGCGAGCTGCAGTTCCCCTACCACCCGCACGTCACCGTGGCGCACGGCATCGATGAGGCGGCCATGGACCGCGCCTACGAGGACCTCGCCGGGTACGAGGCCGAGTGGCCCTGCACCGGCTTCGCCCTCTACGAGCAGGGCGCCGACGCGGTGTGGCGCAAGCTGCGCGACTTCCCCTTCGGGACCGCCGTGGTGCCCCCGCAGGCGGGACACGTCGACCGGGGCTCGGTCTCCGCGCGTTGACCCCGGCGGCCGGCCCTCACACCGGCAGCCGGCGGAACACCCCGCGCGGCAGATGCCGCAGCGCCGACATCACCACGCGAAGCGCGCCCGGCACCCACACCGTCTCCGAGCGGCGCCGCAGCCCCAGCTCCACGGCCGTCGCCACCGCCTCCGGGGTCGTGGCGAGCGGCGCCTCGGGCAGCCCCGCCGTCATCCGCGTCCGCACGAACCCGGGACGCACCACCATCACGTGCACGCCCGTGCCGTACAGCGCGTCGCCCAGGCCCTGCGCGAACGCGTCCAGGCCCGCCTTGCTGGAGCCGTAGATGAAGTTGGCGCGGCGTGCCCGCTCGCCCGCGACGGACGACAGCACCACCAGCGAGCCGTGCCCCTGCGCCTGAAGGGCGCCCGCGCACACCAGGCCCGCGGAGACCGCGCCGGTGTAGTTGGTCTGCGCGACCCGCACCGCGGCCCGCGGGTCCCGCTCGTCGCGCGCCTGGTCGCCCAGGGTGCCGAAGGCGAGCAGCACCATGTCGACGTCGCCCTCGGCGAACACCTTGCCGAGCGCGTCCTCGTGGCCGGCCGGGTCGAGCGCGTCGAAGTCGACGGTGTGCACCTCGGCGCCGAGCGCGCGCAGCTGCCCGGCCGCCTCGTCGAGGCCGGGGGAGGGGCGGCCGGCCAGCCACACCGTGCGGGTGCGGCGGGCGATCAGCCGCCGCGTGACCGCCAGCGCGATCTCGGAGGTACCGCCGAGCACGAGCAGGGACTGGGGGAGGCCGAAGGCGTCCTTCACGACAGCTCCTCAGGGGGCCGGGAGAGGGGAGGGGGTCACAGGCGGAGGCGGCGGGACAGGTCCGAGGTGAACACCCCGCGCGGGTCCAGCTCGGCGCGCAGGGCGCGGAAGTCGTCCAGCCGGGGGTACATGGCCGCGAGCAGCTCGGGGCGCAGCCGGGAGTCCTTGGCGAGGTAGACGCGGCCGCCGGCGGCGGCGACCTCCTCGTCGAGCTCGTCGAGGAAGGCGCCGAGGCCGGGCAGCGACGCCGGGATGTCCAGCGCCAGGGTCCAGCCGGGCACCGGGAACGACAGCCAGCCCGGGTCGGCGTCCCCGAACCGCTTGAGGACGGCGAGGAACGAAGGGCAGCGGCGCTGGGAGATCCGGCGCACGATCCGGCGCAGGGTGTCCTCCCGGCCGTGTCCGACGACGAACTGGTACTGCACGAAGCCGCCCCGCCCGTAGATCCGGTTCCAGTGCGGCACGCCGTCCAGCGGGTGGAAGAACGCGGGGATCCGCTGGAGCTGCCCGGTCCGCGAGCGGGGCGCCTTGCGGAACCACAGCTCGTTGAACAGCCCCACGGTGGTCCGGCTGAGCAGCCCCTCCGGCACGAAGGAGGGCGCGGCGGGCAGGCGCGAGGTGCGGAACGACAGCGGCTCACGGCGGGCGGAGCGCGGCAGGGCGTCGAGCGGGGCGTGGTCGCCGCGGGTGAGGACCGCACGCCCGGTGGCCCTGCCGCGCGCCAGCAGGTCGATCCAGGCGACCGAGTAGCGGTAGCGGTGGTCGGTGTCGGCGAGACGGGCCATCAGATCGTCGAGGTCGGACGCGCGTTCGGTGTCGACGGACATCCAGGAGGTCCGCACGGGCTGGAGGCGGACCGTCGCGGTGAGGATCACCCCGGTCAGCCCCATGCCGCCCGCGGTCGCCTCGAACAGCGGCGTGCCCGGAGCCACCGTGCGCACCTGCCCGTCGGCGGTGAGCAGCTCCAACGACAGCACATGGCGTGAGAAGGACCCGCTGACGTGGTGGTTCTTGCCGTGGATGTCGGCGCCGATCGCCCCGCCGACCGTCACGTACCGGGTGCCGGGCGTCACCGGCACGAACCAGCCGAGCGGCAGCAGCACCTCCATCAGCCGGTGCAGGGACACGCCCGCGTCGCACAGCACGGTGCCGCCGTCGGCGTCGATCGCGTGGATCCGGTCCAGGCCGGTCATGTCGAAGACCTCGCCGCCCGCGTTCTGCGCGGCGTCCCCGTACGCCCGGCCGAGGCCGCGCGCGATGCCGCCGCGCGCCCCGCACCCCCGGACGGCGAGGGCGGCCTCCTCGAACGTCCGCGGACGGACGAGCCGGGCGGCGGACGGAGCGGTGCGGCCCCACCCCGTGACGGAAACGGTGTCGGCAGGCATGACGGCGACCGTATCGCCCCTCTGTTAGCCGTTGGTTTTGAAACGTCAATCCCGTCCCCGAAACGGGTGATTAATGGGATGTCGTCCCGAAGCGATGGAATTCCGGTGCGCCGGGGGTGAACAGTGAGCCACATGGACGACCAGCACGACCTCTTCCGGCCCCGCGGTCTCCACGGGGTGGACCACCGGATCGTCTCCGCGCTCAGGGCGTGCGGCTCCGACCCGCGCGTGGCCGGGGCCGCGCGCGCCCTGTCCTGGGCGGGGGAGCACGGCGCCGTGTGGGTCGCGGCGGGCCTCGCGGGCGCCGTCGTGGACCGACCCCGGCGCGGCGCCTGGCTGCGCGGCACCGCGCTCACCGCGGGCGCGCACGCGGCGAGTTCCGTGGTGAAACGGGTCGTGCGCCGCCCCCGCCCGGCTCATGTCGAGCCCCTGGTCGGAACCGTCGGACGGCACTCCTTCCCCAGCTCCCACGCCACCTCCGCCGCGGCCGCCGCCGTCGCCTTCGGCGCGCTCGGCGCCCGCGCGGTGCCGCCGCTGGCCGCCGCCGTGTGCGTGTCCCGGCTGGTGGCCGGCGTCCACTACCCGTCGGACGTCGCCGCCGGCGCCGCCCTCGGCGCGCTCACCGCCCGGCTCGGCGCCCGCTGGATGACGGGAGGCACGGCGTGACGCTGCTGCGCGAGCGCCCCGAGCGGGAACGGGCGGAACCGTCCGTCCGGGGCGGGCTCCTCACCGGCCTGCTGCGCACCGCGCGCCCCAAGCAGTGGGTCAAGAACGTCCTGGTGGCCGCCGCCCCGGCCGCCGCGGGCGTCCTCTTCACCGCGCACGCCCTGACCCGGCTCGCACTGGTGTTCACGCTGTTCACCGCCTGCGCCGCCGCCGTCTACCTGGTCAACGACGCGCGCGACGCCGAGGCCGACCGCGCCCACCCCGTCAAGTGCCGCCGCCCGGTCGCCGCCGGACAGGTCCCGGTGCCCGCCGCCTACGCCGCCGGAATCACCCTCGGCGTGCTCGCCCCGGCCGCCGCCGCGCTGCTGTGCCCGCCGGAGCTGGCCGCGCTGCTCGCCGGCTACCTCGTGATGCAACTGGCCTACTGCGTCAGCCTCAAGCACGTCCTCGTCGTCGATCTCGCCGTCGTCACCGCCGGGTTCGTGATGCGCGCGACGGCCGGCGGGCTCGCCCTCGGCATCCCGCTGTCCCGCTGGTTCCTCATCACCACCGGCTTCGGCGCCCTGTTCATGGTCGCCGCCAAGCGCTACTCCGAGGCCGTGCAGCTCGCCGGGAACGGGGGAGCCACGCGCGCGCTGCTCACCGAGTACACCACCGGCTACCTGCGCTTCGTGTGGCAGCTCGCGGCCGGGGTCGCCGTCCTCGGCTACTGCCTGTGGGCCCTGGAGGAGGGCGGCGTGCCGCACACCAGCGTGCTGCCCTGGCGCCAGCTGTCCGTCGTCGCCTTCGTCCTCGCCGTGCTGCGCTACGCCGTCTTCGCCGACCGGGGCACCGCGGGCGAACCCGAGGACGTGGTCCTCGGCGACCGCGCCCTCGCCCTCATCGGCCTGGTGTGGGCGGCGATGTACGCCCTGGCGGTGGCCGACTGGTGAGGGACCGCCTGCGCCGGCACCGGCGGGAGCTCCTCGGCTTCGCGACCGCCGGCCTCCTCGCCTACGCCGTCGACCTCGCCCTCTTCACGTATCTGCGCGGCCCCGGCGGACTCGGGCCGCTCACCGCGAAGGCGCTGTCCTTCGTCGCCGGCTGCACCGTCGCCTACACGGCCAACGCCCACGGCACCTACCGCGACCGGCGCGTGCGCGGCGCCCGCCCGTTCGCGGTGTTCTTCGCCGTCAACCTCGCCGGCGCCGCCGTACAGCTCCTCTGCCTCGCCGTCAGCCACTACGGGCTGGGCTACACCTCGCAGCGCGCGGACACCGTGTCCGGGGCGGTGGTCGGTATGGCACTGGCCACCGTCGTCCGTTTCTGGGGGACCAGGACATTGGTCTTCCGTGATGCGGGCAGAGTCGGATCGTGGACTGGCTGAAGAAGCTCCCTGTGGTGGGGCCCTGGGTGACCCGGCTGTCGCTCACGCACGCGTGGCGGTCGTTCGAGCGGCTGGACCGGGTGCACTGGACGCGGCTCGCCGCGGCGATGACGTTCCGCAGCTTCGTCGCGCTGTTCCCGCTGCTCACCGTGGCCGCCGCGATCGGCGCGGCGACCCTCGGCAAGGAGCGCCAGGACACCCTCCAGAACACCATCACCGACCAGGTGCCCGGCATCTCCGACCAGCTCGACGTCGGGGAGCTGGCGGCCAACGCGGGCACCGTGGGCCTGATCGCCGGCGCCGCCCTGGTGTTCACCGGGATCAGCTGGGCCGGCTCCATGCGGGAGTGCCTGCGCGCGGTGTGGGAGCTGCCCGACGACGAGGAGAACCCTCTGCTGCGCAAGGGCAAGGACGCGGGCATCCTCGTCGGCCTCGGCGGCGCGGTCCTCGTCACCCTGGCCGCCTCCGCCGTCGCCACCGCCCTGGTCGGACGGATCAGCGACGCCGCCGGACTGGAGAAGGGCGGCTGGGGCGGGGTGATCCTGCAGATCGCCGCGTTCGCCGTCGCCGCCGGCACCGACTTCCTGCTCCTGCTCTACGTTCTCACCCTGCTGCCCGGCGTCGAGCCCTCCCGGCGCCGGCTGACCGTCGCCGCGCTCACCGGCGCCGTCGGCTTCGAACTGCTGAAACTGCTGCTCAGCGGCTACATCCAGGGCGTCGCCGCGAAGAGCATGTACGGCGCTTTCGGTGTCCCCGTGGCGCTGCTGCTGTGGATCAACCTCACCACCAAACTCGTCCTGTTCTGCGCGGCCTGGACGGCCACCCCGAGCAAGGACGACGAGGCCGCCGAGGTCACGGACGGGAACGGCGGCGCACCAGGTCCGGCAGCGGCCAGCGCCGGTTGACCAGGAACGTGCCGCCCGCGAGCAGCACCACCACCCCGCCGGCGATGCCGAACGCCACACCCATGCCGTCGGCGCCGCCGCCCGTGTGCGCGCTCGCCACCGGCTTCGACCCGGTCCCGGTGCCGCCCGCCTGGCCGGGCGACGCGGACGGACCGGCCGCGGCGTTCGCCTCCTCCACGCTCTTCGGCGGCACCAGCTCGCCCACCGGCTCGACCTTGCCGGCCGCGGCGAAGCCCCAGTCGAAGAGGCGCGCGGTCTCCTTGTAGACCCCGTTGGACTCCTTCTTCTGCGGGTTCATCACGGTCACCAGCAGCACCTTGCCGTCGCGCTCGGCGACCCCGGTGAAGGTCGCCCCGGCGTTGGTGGTGTTGCCGTTCTTCACCCCGGCTATGCCCTGGTAGACGGGCACGTCGTAGTCGCCGCTGAGCAGCCGGTTGGTGTTCTGGATCTCGAAGGACCCGCGGACCCGCTTGCCCTTCTTGTTCTTCTTCGTCTCCCCGGGGAACTGCGCCCGCACCGTCGAGCAGTACTCCCGGAAGTCCTTCTTCTGCAGCCCGGAGCGGGCGATCAGGGTCAGGTCGTACGCGGAGGACACCTGGCCCGGGGCGTCGTAGCCGTCGGGGCTCACGGCGTGCGTGTCGCCGGCCTGCAGCTCCTCGGCGTGCTCGTTCATCTCGTCGACGGTCTTCTTCACGCCGCCGTTCATCGCGGACAGCACGTGCACGGCGTCGTTGCCGGAGCGCAGGAAGACGCCGAGCCACAGGTCGTGGACGGTGTACGTCTCGTCCTCCTTCACGCCCACCATGCTGGACCCGGCGCCGACACCCGCCAGGTCCGAGGGCTCCACACGGTGCGTCGTCGTGCGCGGCCACTTCGGCAGCAGCGTGTCGGCGAACAGCATCTTCAGGGTGCTCGCCGGGGCCATCCGCCAGTGCGCGTTGTGCGCGGCGAGCACGTCGCCGCTCTCGGCGTCCGCGACGATCCACGACCGGGCGGACAGCTCCTTCGGCAGCACCGGCACCCCGGCGGCCAGGTTCACCTGGGTCCCCGGCCTGCCCAGCCGCTCCCCGCCCACGGTCGACATCCGGGCCGGCGGTACGGCGGACGGGGACGTCGTCGGCTTGGGCGCCGCGAGGGCGGCCGGCGCGGTCAGCGCGGTGGACAGCAGGACGGCGGAGGCGATCAGCGCGGAGCGCCGGACGGTCTTCTCGGTAGCGGGCACGGTCCGCAAGGTACATGCCATCCCTGGGGACGTCCCCGCCCGGTCCCCACCCCGCGAAGGGAACCGGACAGCGCGTGGCGATACTGGACGCATGAAGCTCAGCCGCCCCGTCTCCTGGTTCCTGCTCGCCTTCGGGGTGTGGAGCTGGGTCATCTGGATCACTTTCGTCAAGAACCTGGTCAAGGACAGCAGTGGGCTCGCCTTCGACGACGGGCACCCCACGGCGTACTTCTTCGTTCACCTGACGCTCGCCGTCGTCTCCTTCGTACTGGGGACGGTCGTCGGGGGCATCGGGTTGCGCGGTCTGCGCGCATTGAGCCGGACGTCACGGACCTCGTGACGCCGTAACGGGAAGCAGGGGAAGTCCGCCTCGTGGCCATCGTCTTCGTACTCGTCGCACTGCTGGTCGTCGCCGTCCTGGTGACGGGCAACTGGTACGTGTGGCGCCGACTCTTCCGGGACACCACGGCGGGGCCCGGCCCCGTGCGCCGCATCGGCGCGGCGGTGGTCGTCGGAGGGTGGCTGCTGTTCATCGGCGGCATGGTCGCCTCCCGCACGGAGGCGCCGTTCACCCTGCAGCGCGTGCTGGCCTGGCCGGGGTACCTGTGGCTGGCCCTCACCCTGTACCTGCTGCTGGCCCTGCTGGCCGGTGAGCTGGTCCGCCCCGTGCTGCGCAGGGTGCTGGAGCGGCGGGCGCGGACGTCCGCACCGGCGCCGGCCCGCGCCCCGATACCGGCCGGCCGCGCGGCGGGCGCGGACCCGGAGGCCGAGGGCCCGGCGGAGGAGCCGGAGACCACGGACACCGCCGGAGCCGGCGACGGCCCCTCCCGGCGGCTGTTCGTCTCCCGGGTCGTCGGCGGAGCCGCCGCCGCGGCCGCGGTCGGAACCGTCGGGTACGGGACCTACGGCGTGCTGCGCGGGCCGAAGGTCAAGCGGGTCACCGTGCCGCTGGCCAAGCTGCCGCGCGCCGCACACGGTTACCGGATCGCCGTGGTCAGCGACATCCACCTGGGGCCGGTGCTGGGGCGCGGCTTCGCGCAGAAGGTCGTCGACACGGTCAACTCGACCCAGCCCGACCTGATCGCGGTCGTCGGCGACCTGGTCGACGGCAGCGTGCAGGACCTCGGCCCGGCGGCCGCCCCGCTGGCCCAGCTGACGGCACGTCACGGGTCGTTCTTCGTCACCGGCAACCACGAGTACTTCTCCGGCGCCGAGCAGTGGGTCGAGGAGGTCCGCCGGCTCGGCCTGAACCCGCTGGAGAACGCCCGCACGGAGCTGCCCCACTTCGACCTCGCGGGCGTGAACGACGTCGCAGGCGAGGACGAGGGCCAGGGACCGGACTTCGCCCGCGCCCTCGGCGACCGGGACCGCGCGCGGGCGTGCGTGCTGCTGGCCCACCAGCCGGTGCAGATCCACGAGGCCGTCGACCACGGCGTGGACCTCCAGCTCTCGGGCCACACCCACGGCGGCCAGCTCTGGCCGGGCAATCTGATCGCGCGCGGCGCGAACCCGACCGTGGCGGGCCTCGACCGCTACGGCGACACCCAGCTCTACGTCAGCCGAGGCGCCGGCGCCTGGGGCCCGCCCACCCGGGTGGGCGCCCCCTCGGACATCACGGTGATCGAACTGGCCTCCCGCCAGGCGTAGCACCGGCACACGCGTTCGCCTCCGGCGACGGGCCGGTGGCAGCCCCCCGCGGGGGATGACCCGCGTACTGCCCCGGGACGCTCGGCCTGCGGCCGGTGGGCGGTGTTCCGGGGCCGGCCTCGCGCCGGGCCGGCGGCGGGCCGCGATCGGCCCGCAGGGCCGGTCGGCGGGCTTGGCCCAGGCTCTCCGGGCCGGTAGGGGGCGCCCGCCAGCGCTGTTCCCTGGGGCGGTCGGCGATCGGCGCGCTGCCCCGGGACGCTCGGCCTGCGGCCGGTGGGCGGTGTCCGGGGGCCGGCCTCGCGCCGGGCCGGGAAGCGTCCGCCCGCCGCGCTCCCGGGGGCGCCCACTCAGTCCGCCCGCGCGGCCTCCTCCGTGCACGACGGCAGCGTCACCGTGACCGTCAGGCCGTTCCCCGGGGCCGTGTCCACCGTCACCTCGCCGCCGTGCGCGTGGACCACGCCTTGGACGATCGCCATGCCCAGGCCGCTGCCCGCGCCGCCGCCCGCGCGGAAGAAGCGGTCGAAGACCCGGGCCGCGTCCTGCGGGGCGAGGCCCGGACCCTCGTCCGTGACCCACAGCCGCACCTCGCCGTCCGTGCGGGAGACGCCGAGCCGTACCGGCACGTCCGCCGGGGTGTGCGTGCGGACGTTGCCGACCAGGTTGCCCAGGACCTGGCGCAGGCCCGCCTCGTCGGCGTGGACCAGGACCGCGCCGTCCGCGTCCACCCGCACCGGGCGGTCCGGCTGCTGCACCCGCAGGTCCTGCGCCGCGTCCCGCGCCAGCCGGCACACGTCCACGTTCCGCTTCCGCAGCTCCGGGCGCTGGTCCAGGCGCGCCAGCACCAGCAGCTCGTCGACCAGCCGCCCCATCCGGTCGGACTCGGTCGTCATCCGGTCCCAGGCCCGCTTGCGCTCGGTGGGGTCGCGCAGCATGCCCCGCTCGTGGAGCTGGAGGTAGCCGCGGATCGCGGCCAGCGGGGTGCGCAGCTCGTGGGAGGCGTCGGCGACGAACCTTCGCAGCTGCGCCGCGCTGCACTCCCGGGTGCGGTACGCCGACTCCACCTGCTGGAGCATCGAGTTGAGCGCCAGCCGCAGCTGCTCCACCTCCAGGGAGGTGTCGCAGCTGGAGGGCACGCGCCGGGTCAGGTCGCCCTCGGCGATCGCCGACGACGTCTCCACCATGTCCTCCAGCGGCCGCATGCGCCGCCGCACCCCCATCATGGTGAGGCAGGCCAGCACCAGCAGCAGCAGCGTGCCGATGGCCAGGTCGAGCCTGACCGCCTTGGCGACGCCCTCGTGCAGCGGCTCGGTGGAGCCGGCGATGAGGACACCGGTGCCGTCGGCGAGGCGGGTCGCGGTGACCCGGTAGGCGTTGCCGCGCACGGTGAGGTCCTGCGGCTCCGGGTCCCGGATCAGCGCGTCCGGGTCGCCGACCGCGTCCGCCAGGTCGCGCTGCGCCCGGGACGGGGCGAAGCCGAACACGGGGACCGGCTCGCCCTCGCGGTCGACGGCGGCGAAGACGGAGTCGGGGTCGGCGCCGTCCTGGTTCCACTCCGGGTCCACCCGGTCGCGGAGGAAGCGCAGCGCGCTCAGCGAGTCGATCTGCCGCAGCGTCAGCTCCGAGCCGCCGATCGAGTCGCGGGTGCGGACCAGCTCCGTGTCGATCTGGTCGAGCAGGTAGTACCGCATGCCGAGCACGCTCACCGCGGTCGCGGCGACGATGCCCAGCGCCAGCAGCACGACGTTCGCCAGCGTGAGCTGCGCCCGCAGCGACCGGACCCGGGGACGGCCGGGGCGCGGCAGCCGTGTCCGGGATGTCACGTCAGCCCGTACCCGACGCCGCGCCGGGTGGTGATGACCGGCGGGCCGAGCGTGTCCAGCTTGCGCCGCAGATAGCTGATGTAGGTCTCGACGACGGTCGACTCCTGCGGGACGTGCTCGTACTGCCAGACGTGGCGCAGAAGTTGGTCCTTGGGCACGATCCGGCCGGCGTTGCGCACGAGGAAGCGCAGCAGCGCGTACTCGGTCGGGGTGAGCTCGACGCTGCGGCCCGCGCGGCGCACCGAGTACGTCGTCTCGTCGAGCTCCAGGTCGCCGTGGCGCAGCGGCGCCCGCTGCGGCAGCACGTCGGCGGGGCGGGTGCGGCGCAGCACGGCCGTGATCCGGGCGACCACCTCGTCGATGTTGAACGGCTTGGTGATGTAGTCGTCGCCGAACCCGAGCGCGCCGACGATCTCCGCGGGGGCGTCCCGCGCGGTGAGGAACACGAGTGCCGTCTCGGGCCTGCGCTCGCGCAGTTCGCGGCCGAGGGCGCGGCCGTCGCCGTCCGGCAGCATCACGTCGAGGAGGGCGCAGTCGGGCCGGGTGTGCTCGGTGAGTGCGAGCGCCTCGCGGACCGTGCCCGCGGTCATGACCTCGAACCGGTGGTAGCGCAGCGCGATCGCGAGGACGTCCGCGATGCTCTCCTCGTCCTCCACGACCAGCACCGTGCCGGGAGCTGTCGTCATGTCCCCCAGTATCGGCGTGACCGTCCGGCGAAGTGCCGGTTGTCGCTTTGGAGTTCCTTGAGAGTCCCGGGCGAGCCGTGTCCTCGGGCGGGTGCCGCCGCCGATTCTGCTGCCAGGACCCGGGGGACCGACCGAGCGACAAGGAGCGGACACGTGGCGGTATTGGCACGCTGGTGCTATCGGCATCGGCTGGTGGTCCTGGTGCTGTGGGTGGGGGCGCTGTTCGGACTGGGCGTGACGGCGAGCAGCGCGGGCACGAACTACGCGGAGGTCTTCTCCCTCCCGGACACGGACTCCAACCGGGCCTACGACCTGATGCGCAAGGCGTTCCCGGAGCGCGCCGGGGACACGGACACCGTGGTGTGGAAGACCGGCGAGGGCACCGTGCGCGACGCGGCGGTGCGCTCCCGGATGGAGGACGCGCTCGCGGAGATCGGGCACATGGAGGGTGTCGGCGCGGTCGCCGGGCCCTACGACGGGCGGGGCGCGGCGCAGATCAGCGAGGACGGGCGGATCGCCTACGCGCAGGTGACGTTCGCCGAGCAGGCGGACGCGGTGCCGAAGGCGCTGGTGCAGGACGTCGTCGACACGGCGCGGGCCGCGGCGGGCGACGGGCTCCAGGTGGAGCTGGGCGGCCAGGCGATCGCCCGCGTCCAGGAGCCGCCGACGGGCACGGCCGAACTGGTCGGCATCCTCGCCGCGGCCGTGGTGCTGTTCGTCGCGTTCGGGTCGGTGTTCGCGATGCTGCTGCCGATCGTGGTCGCCGTGTTCGGCGTCGCGGGCGGCATGTTCGGCACGCAGCTGATCAGCCATGCCACCGACGTCCCCGAACTGGCGTCGCTGCTGGCGACGTTGATCGGTCTGGGCGTCGGCATCGACTACGCCCTGTTCATCGTCACCCGGCACCGCAGGGGCATCCTGAGCGGCAAGGACCCGGAGGAGGCCGCGGTCGCCGCACTCAACACCTCCGGCCGGGCGGTGCTGTTCGCGGGCGGCACGGTGTGCATCGCGCTCGCCGGGATGCTGGTGACCAACCTGCGGTTCCTGGACGGCGTCGTCATCGGCACCTCCCTGACGGTGGTGCTCAGCGTGCTCGCCGCGATCACCCTGCTGCCCGCGCTGCTCGGCGTGCTGGGGCAGCGGGTGCTCAGCCGCCGTCAGCGCCGGCGGCTCGCGGCGGCCCCGGACGCGAAGGGCGAGCCGGTGAGCGGTCTCGCCGCGCGCTGGTCGGCGACCGTGCAGCGCAGGCCGCGCGCGGTGGCCGCCGTGGCGGTGGTGCTGATGGCCGCGCTCGCGGTGCCGCTGCTGTCGCTGCGCCTGGGCACCGTGGACCAGGGCAACGACGACGCCTCGACCACCACCCGCAAGGCGTACGACCTGCTCGCCGAGGGCTTCGGGCCCGGCTTCAACGGCCCGCTCCAGGTGGTCGTGGACGGCGAGGCGCCCAGCGCGCTGATCCGGGCCGTCGAGGACACCGAGGGTGTCGCCCAGGTGACGGCGGCCCCGCCCGCGAACGGGGTCAGCGTCATCCAGGTCGTGCCGACCACCTCCCCGCAGGACGTGGAGACGGACCGGCTGATCGACACCCTGCGCGAGGACGTCATCCCCGCCGCGGGCGTCGACGCCCATGTCGGCGGCGTCACCGCGGTGTCCAAGGACTTCGCCGCGGTGACCGGGGACCGGCTGCCCCTCTTCGTCGGCACGATCATCGGCCTGGGCTTCCTGCTCCTGCTGCTCGCGTTCCGTTCCCTGGTGGTGCCGCTGACGGCCGCCGTGATGAACCTGCTCGCGGCGGCGGCCTCGTTCGGCGTGCTGGTCATGGTGTTCCAGTGGGGCGTCGGCCTGGACGTGCTGGGGCTCGGCAAGGAGGGCCCGATCGCGTCGTTCCTGCCGATCATCATGCTGTCGCTGCTGTTCGGGCTCTCCATGGACTACCAGGTGTTCCTGGTGAGCCGGATGCACGAGGAGTGGGTGCACACCCGGGACAACGCCCGCGCGGTGCGGGTCGGACTCGCGGAGACCAGCCGGGTCATCAACTCCGCCGCCCTGATCATGGTCTGCGTCTTCCTCGCCTTCGTGCTCAGCGGCGACTACGGCGCCGCCATGGCCGGCGTGGGACTGGCCGCAGCGGTGGCGCTGGACGCGTTCGTGCTGCGCACCGCGCTGGTCCCGGCGGTGATGCATCTGCTGGGGCGGGCCAACTGGTGGCTCCCGGCCGGGCTGGAGAAGCGGCTGCCGCACCTCGCGGTCGAGCCCAAGGAGGAGGACGATGCCACGCCGATGCCCGCGCCGGAGGAGAAGTCCGTGGACGGGGCCGCCTCGGTGGTGCACGGCTTCGTCCGCACCCCCGAGGGCGAGCCGGTGCGGGACGCGGCCGTCACGCTGCTCACGCCCGGCGGGCGTCAGCTGGACCGGGTGGCGTCCCTCGCCGACGGGGCGTACGTCGTGGCGGTCCCGTCGCCGGGCACCTATCTGCTGGCGGTGTCGGCCTCGCCGCACGGGGCGCGGGCGGCGCACGTGACCGTGGGGGAGGGGCCGCTCGTGCACGACGTGGAGCTGACGCCGGGCGGGGTGGACGTCGTCAACTGACGGCGGCGACGGCGACGTCAGGCGTCGTCGCCGGGGCGGCGCTCCTCCCCGTCGTCCCCGGCGCCCTTGCCCCGCCGGCCGGAGTCCTTCCGGCCGGCGGGGTCGGGCAGCGCCCGGGTCATCCCGGGCAGGAACTCCGTGAACAGCTCGTGCACGTCCCGCACCAGCGGGCGCAGCACCCGGAACCGGGCCAGGGCGACGCCGCGTGCGGTGAGCCGGGCGCCCCGCTCGGCGAGCCGGTAGCTGCGCTCGCGTCCCTCCGTGCGGTCGAAGATCCAGTACAGGCACAGCCCCATCTGGGACAGCCACATCAACTCGGGCAGGATGTCCCGCAGTTCCGTCGGCACCTTGGTCTTCGTCCCGGCCAGCACGGCCCGGTGCACGCTGATCGCCTCCTCGCGCGCGTGCTCCGACTCGGGCGAGAAGGGGCTGAGCGGGCTGTCCGGGTCGGCGGCGTTCTTGAAGAACTGCACCGCGAACTCGTGGTACGGCGTGGCGATGTCCAGCCAGGCCTTCAGCACGCCGGCGAGGCGCGCCTCCAGGTCGGTCTCCCGTGCCAGGACGTCCCGGACCGCCACCTGGTGCTCGGCGGCGATCCGGTCGTAGAACCCCTGGATCAGGTGTTCCTTGCCCTCGAAGTAGTAGTACGCGTTGCCGACGGAGACCCCGGCCTCCTTGGCGATCGCCCGCATGGTGGTCCGGTCGTAGCCGCGCTCCTGGAACAGCCGCATGGCCGTCTCCAGGATCAGGGCGCGGGTCTGCTCGGACTTGCTGAGGTGGGCGCCGGGGTCGGGGCCGTCGTTCTTCGCGGGCACGGGAACAGAGCCTAACGTCCGCCGCGCCCGGGCTACGGGGCGGCGCAGGCGTCGGAGCCGCAGCCCGGCGGGGTGTGGTGCCGGCCGTCGCGCGGGTCGTACGTCCACCCGTCGCCGGACCGGTGGACGCGGCCGCCCCTCGGGGCCGTCGCGCCGCGCCACTTGGCGGCGGCCAGCACCGCGGCCCTGGCGAACGGCATCCCGGAGGGTGTGCTCAGCCGGTGCGCGAGCCGCCGGTGGTCGCGCAGGCCCCACAGGGTGACGATCCAGGCGGCGGCGCCCCGGTACACCTGCCCGCCGTCCCCGACCACGGTGATCTCGGACAGGGTGGACCCGTGGTCGAGGCCGGGGAAGCGGGCCTGGGCGGTCGGCGACCCCGCCGGGACGAAGTCCAGGGGGACCAGCTGGGGCCGCTTGGTCAGCCAGTCGCGGACGTAGGTGCAGAGCGGGCAGTCCGCGTCGTACAGCACGGTCAGCCTGTGGACCGGAACGCCGTACCCGCGGCCGAGGGGGTGCCTCGCAGTGGCGTGCGCCGGGTGCGGCCCGTCGGGGGCCGGTCGCGCGGTTCCCCGCGCCCCTGGGTGCGTCGACCCGCCGGGGTTCGCGCTCACGCCCGGGCCGCCGGGGCGGTCCAGCCCTGCGGGGGCACCGGCGGGTTCTGTTCCCGCTCCATCACCCCGCGCCGCCGGATGCGGTTCAGCACGTACACGTTGGCCAGGTGCATCACGCCCAGGACCAGCAGCACCACGCCCAGCTTGGCGGAGAGCGCCTCGAAGATCCCGCGGGTGTCGGTGACGGTGTCGTCGTCGCTGAGGTAGAGGGCGACGAAGCCGAGGTTCACCAGGTAGAAGCCGACCACCAGGAGGTGGTTGACGGCGTCCGCGAGCTTCTCGTTGCCGTGCAGCACGTCGGCGAGGAAGACCCGCCCGTTGCGGCTGAGCGTGCGGGCCACCCAGACGGTCAGACCGATGCTGACGACCAGGTAGATGACGTAGGCGATGACGGTGCGGTCCATGCCCCACCCCTTCTTGAACGCGTTCAAAACGCTGACGGGGGAGACTGTAGCGCCTTCTTTTGAACATGTTCAACTGGCTTGTCGCCGGCGGCCCGTGTCGTCCCGGGGCACCAGGCCCGCTCGCCGGCCGGTGCGTACGCACCAGGCGAAGACGGTGACGGGCGACGATGCCCGCGAGGGCCGCCGGACGGAACCGTGGGACGTGCTCACCGACCCCTACGAGAACGGGACGTCCATGTCCGACACCCTGCTCCCGCCGCCGCGTTTACGGCGGCCCGCGATCGCCGCCCTCGGGGTGCTGGCGCTCGCCCTGGGCGCGCTCCAGTCCGTGGTGGAGCCCGCGCTCCCGCTCCTCCAGCGCGAGCTGGGACTCGGCCCCTCCGAGGGCGCGCTCGTCGCCAACACGCTGCTCGTCACCGGCGCGGTCCTCACCCCCGTCGCCGGGAAGCTCGGCGACCGCTACGGCGGCAAACGCGTCCTGCTCCGGCTGATGGCCGTCGTCGCCGCCGGCGGACTGCTGGCCGGGCTGGCCCCCGGACTGCCGCTGCTGCTGCTCGGCCAGGTCCTCCAGGGCGCCATGGTCGGCGTGCTGCCGCTCTCCTTCATCCTGGTCCGCGTCCATCTGCCGGCCGGACGCACCCAAGCGGCGATCGGCGTGGTCGTCGCCCTGTTCACCGGCGGCGGCATGGTGGGCGTGCTGGGCGCCGGCCTGATCGCGGATCACCTGTCCTGGCACTGGATGTTCGTGCTGCCCACCCTGGTGGTCGTCGTGGCGGCCTTCTTCGTGGCGCGGCTGATGCCGTCCGACGCACCGGTCCGGCAGGGCGAGCGGATCGACTGGCCCGGCGTGGTCCTGCTGAGCGCCACCCTGCTCGTCTTCATGCTCGGTCTCGTCCTGCTGACCGGCGGCGGTCTTCCGCCCCTCGCCGCGGGCGCGTTGCTGGTGCTCGTGGCCGTGCTCGCCACCGCCTGGGTGCGCGTCGAGCGGCGGGCCGTCTCCCCGATGGTCGACCTGCGCATGCTCGCCCGGCCCGCGATGTGGCAGGCGTGCCTGCTCACCCTGCTCGTCACCGTCACCCTCGGCATGGTCACCCTGCTGCTGCCGCAGCTCCTCGCCGTGTCGGGCGACGGTTACGGCTTCGACGCCGACACCACGGACATCGGCCTCTACCTGCTCCCCGGCGCGATCGCCGGGGCCATGAGCGACGCGGTCGGCGGGGTCGCCGCCCGCAGGTTCGGCGCCCGTGCCGTGGTCGTCGTGGCCGTCCTCGCCACCTCCGCCGCCATGTTCGGGCTGGCCGCCCAGCACGACTCCGCCTGGCAGCTCGCCCTCGCCAAGACGCTGACCGCGTTCGCCGCGGGCCTCGCCACCACCGCGCTGCTGGCGGGCACCGCCACCGCCGTCGACCCCGGGGACACCGGCATCGCCACCAGCCTGCTCGTGGTCACCCGGGTGATCGGCATGGTCGTCGGCTCCCAGATCGCGGGCGGCCTGCTCACCGCCGGGACCGTCGCCGGCACCAAGGTGCCCGCCGAGGCGGCCTTCACCACCGGCTTCGCCGTCACCGGCGTCACGGCGGCGCTCGGCCTGCTCCTCGTCCGCGCCACACGCGCCTCCCGCTCCCCGCGCCCCGTCGGGCCCGCCCGGACCCCCGCGAAGGAAGGAACCCGTCCATGACCGCCCCGCGCACCGTCCTGATCTCTGGAGCCAGCGTCTCCGGCCCCGCCCTCGCGTACTGGCTCCACCGTGCCGGGTTCGCGGTCACCGTGGTGGAGAAGGCCGGCGCCGTGCGAGGCGGCGGCTACCCCGTGGACATCCGCGGCACGGCGACCGAGGTGATCCGGAGGATGGGCCTGTGGCCGCGGCTGCGCCAGGCGCACGTCGGCCCCCGGCGCGCCACCTTCCTCGACGCCGCCGGCCGCACCGTCGCCTCGCTGCGGGCCCACGCCGACGAGGGTGAGCCCCGCGACCTGGAGGTACGGCGCGGCGACCTCGCCGACGCCCTGTACGGGCTGGTCCGCGACGACGCGGAGTTCCTCTTCGGCGACTCCGTCTCCCGCTTCGACCCGGCCGCGCACGGCGTGGACGTCACCTTCCGCAGCGGGCGTCAGGGCACGTACGACCTGGTGATCGGCGCGGACGGCATGCACTCGGCCACCCGGGCCGCCCTGTTCGGCCCGGAGGACCGCTACCACCGCTATCTCGCCTACTGCTTCGCCCTGTTCACCCTGCCGAACCCCGCGCACCTCCACCGTGAACTGGTGCTGTGGAACACCCCGGGGAAGGCCGCCGCCCTCTACGCCACCGGCGACGGCCCCGAGGTGCACGGCTTCCTCACCTTCCACCGCCCCGAACCCCCGCACGACGCCCTCCGCGACCCGGACGCCCAGCGGGCGCTCGTGGCCGAGGTGTTCGCGGGCGAGGGCTGGGAGATCCCGCGCATGGTGGCGGCCGTGCGCGACACCGAGGACCTGTTCTTCGACACGGCCGGACAGATCCGCATGCCCCGCTGGACGCACGGCCGGGCCGCCCTCGTCGGCGACGCCGCGTACGCCCCCTCCTTCCTCACCGGGCAGGGCACCAGCCTCGCGCTGTCCGGCGCCTACGTCCTCGCCCACGCCCTGGCCGCCCACCACGACCACACGGCAGCCTTCGCCGCCTACGAGGACCGTATGCGCCCGTACGTGACGGCCAACCAGGCGCTCGTCGACGAGGGCGGCGCCACGCTCTTCCCCGTCACCGCCCGCGTCCTGGAGCAGCGCGACGCCCGGCTGCGCACCCTCGACGCCCTGCCCTCCGCGCGGCCACGCCCGGCCCACACCGCCCTGACCCTGCCGGACTACGAGGAGCCTCCGGCCCCGTCCTCCGGGGTGACCCGCGCCAGGCCGGTCCGGTAGGCGATGACGACGAGCTGCGCGCGGTCGCGGGCCTCCAGCTTCGTCATCGCGCGCTGCACATGGGCGCGCACGGTGAACGGGCTGAGGACCATCCGCTCGGCGATCTCCTGGTTGGACAGGCCGGTCGCCACCAGCGCCACCATCTCGCGTTCGCGCGGGGTGAGCACGTCCAGCCGGCCGGCGTCCTGCGCAGGGGCGCCGGCCGGCGAGGCGAGGAACCGGGCGACCAGCGAGCGGGTGGCGGCCGGCGACAGCAGCGTCTCGCCCTCGGCGACCGTCCGCACCGCGTCCGCCAGGTCCTCGGCGCCGATGCCCTTCCCCACGAAGCCGGCGGCCCCCGCGCGCAGCGCCCGCGCCACGTTCTCGTCCGTCTCGTACGTGGTGAGGATCAGCACGCGGGTGGCCCGCAGATCCGGGTCCGCGCAGATCTCCGTGGTGGCGGCCAGACCGTCCGCCTCCGGCATCCGGATGTCCATCACCACGACGTCCGGGCGCAGTTCGCGGGTCAGCCGGACCGCCTCCCGGCCGTCGCCGGCCTCGCCCACCACGGTGATGTCGTCGGTGCTCTCCAGCAGCAGCCGGAACGCGCCGCGCAGCAGCGCCTGGTCGTCGGCGAGCAGCACCCTCAGCGTCATGCCGTCCTTCCCCCGTCCGTCGCCCCGGGCGTCCGCCCCGTCCCCTCACCGTCCGCCGCCACGTCCCGTACGGGCGGCAGGGGCAGCCGGGCGGTCACCAGGAAGCCCCCCTCCGGGCGCGAGCCCGCCGTCAGCTCGCCGCCCACCGCGGCGGCGCGCTCCCGCATGCCGATCAGCCCGTACCCCGGCGGCCGGTCCGACAGGGCGGGCGGCCCGCCCGGGGCGCCCCCGTCGTCGGCCACGGTGACGGTCAGCAGTCCGCCGCCCCAGTCGAGCCCCACCCGGGCGCCACGGCCCGCCGCGTGCTTGGTCACGTTGGTCAGAGCCTCCTGCACGATCCGGTACGCCGTGAGGTCCACGCCCGGCGGCAGCGCCCGCGCCCGTCCCCGCTGACGCACCGCCACCTCGAGCCCCGCCCGCCGGAACGACTCCAGCAGGTCCGGCAGCCGCGCCAGCCCGGGCGCCGGACCCTCGCCGGCCGCCGTGTCCGCGTCCCCGGTCTGGCGCAACAGGCCGACCGTGGCCCGCAGTTCGTCCAGGGCGTGCCCGGTGGTCTCGACGAGTTCGCGCAGGCTGACCCGGGTCTGCTCCGGGCGGCTGTCGAAGAAGTGGGCGGCGACCGTGGCCTGCGCGTTGGCCAGGGTGATCTGGTGCGCCACCAGGTCGTGCAGCTCCCGGGCGATGCGCACCCGCTCCTCGGCGACCCGCCGCCGGGCCTCCAGCTCCCTGCTCTCCTCGGCCCGCCGCGCCCGCTCCTCCACGGCCGCCAGATACGCCCGCCGGGTCCGCACCGCGTGCCCGACCAGCCACGCCACGAGCGGCGCCGCCGCCACCGACCCCATCCGGCTCGCGTCCCGCCAGGAGAGGTTCCCGTCCAGCGGCACGGACCCGGCCAGCAGTGCCACGGCGGCCAGGACCGCCGCGCCCGCCGCACGCCGCTCGCCGGGCAGGCCGAGCGCGCAGGCGTAGGCGTAGGCGGCGACCAGGGCGGGCGCGATCACGGGCGGGCTCAGCACCAGACCGAGGGGCTGGGCCGCGACACCGGCCGCGGTGGTGGCCGCCAGCACGGCCAGGGGACGCCGCCGCCGCGCGGGCAGTACGGCGCAGGACACCAGGGCGAGCAGCCAGCCGGCGAGCGGCGGCACGGTGAGGGTGTCCTCGACCCGCACGGTCCCGCCGAGCAGACAGACCACGAACGCGGCCGCCACGACCGCGCCCTCCCGCACCCGCCCCGCGGTGTCCGATGCCGGCAGCACGCGGCCCAGCTTAGGGGCCCTGTTCACAGGAGTGCGCATGCTCCCACCCTCCGGTCCCGCCCCCGCCCCGGCATCCTCCTTCGGTGCCGTCCCGTCCGGTGCGTACGCACCAGACGTCTGCCCCGCCCTGGTGCGTACGCAGTACACCCACGCCCGAGGGCCCCGTCTCCGCAGTGGAGACGGGGCCCTCGGGCCTGCGGGCGGGGTGCCTCAGTAGCGGCGCGTGATGAGCGCGCGCTTCACCTCGGCGATCGCCTTGGTGACCTCGATACCGCGCGGGCAGGCGTCCGTGCAGTTGAACGTGGTGCGGCAACGCCACACGCCGTCCTTGTCGTTGAGGATCTCCAGGCGCTGCTCCCCGGCCTCGTCACGCGAGTCGAAGATGAAGCGGTGCGCGTTGACGATCGCGGCCGGGCCGAAGTACTGGCCGTCGTTCCAGAACACCGGGCACGAGGTGGTGCACGCGGCGCACAGGATGCACTTGGTCGTGTCGTCGAAGCGCTCGCGGTCCTCGGCGGACTGCAGCCGCTCACGCGTCGGCTCGTTGGTGTCCTTCGTGATCAGGAAGGGCATCACGTCCCGGTACGCCTGGAAGAACGGCTCCATGTCCACGACCAGGTCCTTCAGGACCGTCAGGCCCTTTATGGCCTCGACCGTGATCGGCTTCTCGGGGTTGATGTCCTTGATCAGCGTCTTGCACGCCAGGCGGTTCTTGCCGTTGATCCGCATGGCGTCGGAGCCGCAGATGCCGTGGGCGCAGGAACGGCGGAACGTCAGCGTGCCGTCGAGGTCCCACTTGATCTTGTGCAGCGCGTCGAGGACACGCTCCTTGGGGTCGATCTCCAGCTGGAAGTCTTCCCAGGTCGCCTCGGCGGAGATCTCCGGGTTGAACCGGCGGATCCGCAGGGTGACGGTGATGTAGGGGGAGTCGGCGAAGCCGGGCTCGGGGGAGCCGGCCGCGTCCGCCTTGTCCAGTACGGGGGTAGCCATCAGTACTTACGCTCCATCGGCTGGTAGCGGGTCTGGACGACCGGCTTGTAGTCCAGACGGACGGTCTCGGTGCCGTCGGCGCCGACCTCGCGGTACGCCATCGTGTGGCGCATGAAGTTGACGTCGTCGCGGTTCGGGTAATCCTCGCGGTAGTGACCGCCGCGGGACTCCTTGCGGGCCAGCGCGGACACGGCCATGACCTCGGCCAGGTCCAGCAGGTTGCCCAGCTCGACGGCCTCCAGCAGGTCGGTGTTGAACCGCTTGCCCTTGTCCTGGATGGCGACGTTCTTGTAGCGCTCGCGCAGCTCGGCGATCTTCTCGACCGCCGTCTTGATCGTCTGCTCGGTGCGGAACACCATGACGTTGGCGTCCATGGTCTCCTGCAGCTCGCGGCGCAGCTCGGCCACCCGCTCGTTGCCGGTGGAGGACCGCAGCCGCTCGATCTGGCCGACCACGAAGGCCTCCGGGTCCGCCGGCAGCTCCACGAAGTCCGCGGTCTGCGCGTACTCGGCCGCCGCGATGCCGGCCCGCTTGCCGAACACGTTGATGTCCAGCAGCGAGTTGGTGCCCAGACGGTTGGCGCCGTGCACCGACACGCAGGCCACCTCGCCGGCCGCGTACAGGCCGGGGACGACCGTGGTGTTGTCCGCGAGGACCTCACCCCTGACGTTGGTCGGGATGCCGCCCATCGCGTAGTGCGCGGTGGGCTGGATCGGGATCGGGTCCGTGTAGGGCTCGATGCCGAGGTAGGTCCGCGCGAACTCCGTGATGTCGGGCAGCTTGGCGTCCAGCTGCTCCGGCGGGAGGTGCGTGAGGTCCAGGTAGACGTGGTCGCCCTCGGGACCGCAGCCGCGGCCCTCGCGGATCTCCGTGTAGATGGAGCGGGAGACGACGTCGCGGGAGGCGAGGTCCTTCATGACGGGCGCGTACTTCTCCATGAAGCGCTCGCCGTCCTTGTTGCGCAGGATGCCGCCCTCACCGCGGGCGCCCTCCGTGAGCAGGATGCCCATGCGCCAGATGCCGGTCGGGTGGAACTGGAAGAACTCCATGTCCTCCAGCGGCAGACCCCGGCGGTACACGGCGGCCTGGCCGTCACCGGTCAGGGTGTGCGCGTTGGACGTCACCTTGAAGAACTTGCCGGTGCCGCCGGACGCGTAGATCACGGACTTCGCCTGGAAGATGTGGATCTCGCCGGTCGCCAGCTCGTACGCCACGACGCCGGCCGACTTCTTGACGCCGTCGACCTCGGTGATCAGCTGGTCGAGGACGTAGAACTCGTTGAAGAACTCCACGCCCTCCTTGACGCAGTTCTGGTACAGCGTCTGGAGGATCATGTGGCCGGTGCGGTCCGCGGCGTAGCAGGACCGGCGGACCGGGGCCTCGCCGTGGTTGCGGGAGTGACCGCCGAAGCGGCGCTGGTCGATGGTGCCGTTCGGCGTGCGGTTGAACGGCAGGCCCATCTTCTCCAGGTCGAGGACGGAGTCGATGGCCTCCTTCGCCAGGATCTCGGCGGCGTCCTGGTCGACCAGGTAGTCACCGCCCTTGACCGTGTCGAAGGTGTGCCACTCCCAGTTGTCCTCCTCCACGTTGGCGAGCGCGGCGGCCATGCCGCCCTGCGCGGCGCCCGTGTGGGAGCGGGTGGGGTAGAGCTTGGTCAGCACGGCGGTGCGGCTGCGCTTGGTCGCCTCGATGGCGGCCCTCATACCGGCGCCACCGGCGCCGACGATGACTGTGTCGTACTTGTGGATCTTCACTGATCTCGCCTCACTGCGGGGCTTTGTCGGAGACGGTGGTGCGAGCATCGGCCGGGGGTCCGGGGGTTGTCCCCGGGGAACGCAGCATGATTCTCGCAGCCCCGTGCCTAGCGGATGTTCGGGTCGAAGGTGAAGATCACCAGCGTGCCCAGCAGGATGGTGAACACCGTGGCCGTGTAGAGCAGGCCCTTCAGCCACAGGCGGGTGTTCGGCCGCTCGGCGTAGTCGTTGATGACCGTGCGCAGGCCGTTGGCGCCGTGCAGCATCGCCAGCCACAGCATCGCCAGGTCCCACACCTGCCAGAAGGGGCTCGCCCAGCGGCCCGCCACGAAGGCGAAGCCGATCTTGGAGACGCCGCCGTCCAGCACCAGCTGGATCAGCAGGTGGCCGATGACCAGCACGACCAGGACGACACCGGACAGACGCATGAACAGCCACGCGGCCAGTTCGAAGTTGCCGCGGGTGCTCTTCGGGGTCTTCTTGGTCCGCTTGCGCGGGGGCTCGATGACCGGCGCCGGGTTGTCGACGGAGTACGGCGAGGCGCCTTCGACGGGGCCGACGCCCGAGGCGGAGGTTTCAGTCGTGGACATCTGCGTCAGCTCCCGAACAGTTCACGAGCGGCATGGCCGAGGACGGGGTAGATCGCCCCGAGCATCAGCACGATCCACACGGCGACGACGGTCCAGAGCATCTGCTTCTGGTACCGGGCGCCCTTGATCCAGAAGTCGACGGCGATGACACGCAGGCCGTTGAGCGCGTGGAAGAGGATGGCGGCGACGAGGCCGTACTCCAGCAGCGCGACGATCGGCGTCTTGTACGTGGCCACGACGTCGTCGTAGGCCTCCGGGGACACCCGCACGAGAGCGGTGTCCAGCACGTGAACGAACAGGAAGAAGAAGATGAGGACGCCGGTGACTCGGTGAGCCACCCAGGACCACATTCCTTCCCGGCCGCGGTACAGCGTTCCAGCCGGCACGGAAATTTCCTCCGGGAGCGGGGATTGGGGCCGCGCCGGCTTTCCTTGTCGGTCGGGCCCGGCCGGGTACGGTCCACCGGCCCCCAGCATGGTAGCGACGGTTGCCTGCGGCGCTTACGGGGGGCCTGCCGGTGTGATCAAACTTGCACCCGAAAAGGGGGGCCGGGGTGGGGCCGGGGCTGCCGAGGCGGGGGATTCGCGGTCATTTGCCGGGTGCGGCGGTCCTCGGGTCGCTCGCGCGGCTCCCGGCGTCCCTGAGGGTGTGGTTCAGGCGCTCCCTGGCGAGCAGGCGGAGTTGCTCCTTGGTGACCTGGTGTTCGTCCTCCGGATCGTTCGCCAATCGTGACCGGATGTTCTCCAGGACGCGGTCGAGGACCTCGTTCTCGGGGACGCCGTCCAGGCAGAGGACGAAGACATGGCCGAACTTGGCCTCGTAGGCCGCGTGGGCGGCGTTCAGGGCGGTGTGGGCCGCCGAGTAGGTGTCCTCGGGGAGCGAGGGAAGGGGCTCGAAGGCCAATGCCTCGGCGACCTCCTCCGGGGAGAGGTCGTACGTCGCCTCGTCCGCGGCGGCCAGGAGCGACGCCGAGTCGGGGTAGGGGCGGTGGCCGGCCAGCAGGCGGGCCCAGCGGGGGCTGTGCAGACAGGACAGCAGGGCGCGCTCGGCGTCGGGTCCGGGAGCGTCGTTGAACCGTGCGAGCGGGGGCGGGGTTCCGGGCGCGCCGCGGGACTGTTCGGGTATGGCGACTCGGCCGGGGAGGTCTGGGAGTCGGTGCGCAGGCAGCGTGGGTCCTCGTGGGCGTCGCGTGAGTGTCGTTGGCAGATGCTGTGAGAGTTGTGACGTCACGTTATCGAGTGAGTCCGAGACGTGTCCGATCGGTACCCCCATTTCACCCGGACGGCAGAGTTTGAGAACGGCTTGTGGACGCTTCTCACCCGAACGGGTCGTACGTTGGCAGGGTGAGTCGGCACAGGCAGCACGGTCAGCGCAGGCGGCGTCCCGGTGCGGAGGCGACGGCGAGGCGGCGGAGGGTCACCGCCGTCGCGGTGGCCGTGGGGGCGGTGGTGGTGGCCTCCGGCGTGGGCCTCGGCCTGTGGGCCTCGGGGGACGACGGCGGTCCGGCGGCCGCCCCCTCCTCGCCGTCGCCGACGCCGAGCCCCACCCGCAGCTACCCGCTGTCCGAGGCCCCGCGGACCATACCCGCCGTGCGCGAGCACACCGCCGAGCGCGGCCCCGGCTGGCGGCCCGCTTCCGGGCACCGGGTGGTCGTGTCCGACCCGGCGCTCGCCGACGAGGGCCGGCTCACCGCCCAGGAGCTGGGCCTGACGTACGCGGGGGAGAAGGACGACGAGCGGCCCGGCGACGTGCGCCTGGAGCTGAACCGGGACGCGGGCGCGAACCCGGAGTCGTACACCCTGACCGTGCGCGGCGGGCGGGTCACCGTCAGCGGGCCGGGGGAGGCGGGGGTCTTCTACGGCACCCGCACCCTCAAGCAGGAGATACGCGGGGCCGGCGCCGCCCCCGAGGGCGTGGTGCGCGACGAACCCGCCAAGCCGCGGCGCGGCATGATGCTGGACATCGCGCGCAAGCACTACGACGCCGGCTGGATCGAGGACCGCATACGCGAGCTGGGCGACCTGAAGTACAACGAGATCGGTCTGCACTTCTCCGACGACCAGGGCTTCCGCATCGAGTCCGACTCGCACCCGGAGATCGTGTCCGAGGACCACCTCACCAAGGCGCAGGTCCGGAAGATCGTCGAGCTCGCGGAGAGCCGGCACATCACCGTCGTCCCCGAGATCGACTCGCCCGGACACCTCGGCGCCGTCATCGACGCCCACCCCGGCCTCCAGCTGCGCAAGGCGAACGGGGAGGCGGTGCGCGGCGCCATCGACATCGCGGACCCGAGGTCCGCCGAGATCGTCGACGACCTGCTGGACGAGTACGCCGGTCTCTTCCCCGGCGACCGGTGGCACCTCGGCGGCGACGAGTACCAGGCCCTCGTCGTCCCCGACCCCGAGGCGGCCTTCCCCGGTCTCGCCGCCGCGGCCCGCGAGAAGTACGGCTCCGGCGCCACCGTCGAGGACCTCACCACCGGCTGGCTCAACGACCGCGCCGCCACCGTCCGCGCCCACGACCGCGTCCCCCGCGCCTGGAACGACGGCTTCTTCCGCGACGGGTCCGTGCAGGCCGCCGAGGACATCCGGGTCGCCTACTGGACCGGCAAGGAGATCGGGGCGCGCAAGCCCGCCGAGTACCTGGCCGAGGGCCGCGAGGTGATCAACTACAACGACGAGTTCCTCTACTACGTCCTCGGCGAGCCGCTCACCTTCGTCTACCCGACCGGAGAGCGCATCTACGAGCAGTGGACCCCGCGGGTGCTGCGCGGCACCGAGCCCGTGCCCGCGAAGTACGACCGGCAGATCCTCGGCGGATCCTTCGCCGTCTGGGGCGACCTGCCCCGCTCCCAGACCCAGGAACAGGTCGCGGCCGGCATCAGGATGCCGCTGCGGGCCCTCGCCCAGAAGCTGTGGGACGCGCGCGAACCCACGCTGTCCTGGGCCGAGTTCCGCACCCTGGCGGGCCGGCTCGGCTGACGGATTGCCGCGAACGCCTGCGAACCCCCGTACGGCTGTGGTGATGTTCTGGCGAGCCGACGGCTCGGCGCGCCGGGCCGGGAACCGACACGCGGGGGGAACACCGGCACATGGGCTACTGGGGTTATTTCGTCGTGGGCCGCTCGGAGCGGCCGCTGGCGGGACTGGACGCGCTGGCCGGCGCGGGCGGGGAGCTGACCCTGCGCACCGAGGCCCCGGACGGCTGGCAGGTGTGGGAACTGCCGGGCCGCGAGGGCGAGCTGGGCAGCATGAACGAACTGGCGACGGAGACGGGCGCGCCCGCGCTGTTCGGCTACGTGATGGCCGGCGAGTGCGTGGCCGTGGAGGCCGCTTCGCCCGAGAGCGGGGTGTGGACGGCCTGCCTCGGCCGGGACGCGATGGCCGGGTACCTCGACGGGCGCCAGGAGGGCCTCACCGTCGACGACTACTTCCTGGAGCCCGCGGACGCCGCCGAGCGGGCCGTCTTCTGGGCCGAGGAGGCCGGGCGCGAGGTCGCCGCCCAGGAGGTCCTGGAGGTGCTGACCGCGGACCCCGGACCGATGGCCGAAAACGGTTTCTTCCGGCTGCTCGACCGGTTGCGCGTGGTGCCCGAGTGACACTCCCGGCTTGTCGCACGCAGTAAGGGGAAATGCGGGCTCCGTGAGGGACGAGGCCCGTCAAGGCCTTATCAGGGGGCCTGCGGAACCCGCAGAGGGAGGCGTGGATGAGCCTGGAGGAACTGATCGCACAGGCCGACGAGCGCGGACTGGCCGTCAGCGGGGTGGCTTGTTTGGATCGGTGCGTGCCGCTGCTGGGCGGTGACGACGAGGCGCTGCGGCCGCTGTGGGGCGCCCTCGCCGGGAGTCCCGCCGACGGCGACTGGGGCGAGGTGCTCCAGCAGACGCGCGAGAAGCTGGACGCGGCGGCGGGCGAGGCCGCGGACGGCTGCGCCGGCGAGGCGGCGGAGCTGGCGCGCGGCATGCTCGCCGCCGCCCCCCTGGACCGGTCCGGGACGGCGCTGCGGGCGTGGGCCGACAGGTGCTCGGCCGACGCGCTGCGGATCCACCTGCTGCTGGACGGCGCGGGCGACACCGACGACGCCGACCTGGCGGCCGCGCGCCGTGAGGGCCGTACGGACGGACTGTCACCGCTGCTCGCCGCGGAACTGCGGCGGCAGACCGCCGTCCTGGAACTCGTCGCCGCCCGCGGAGCGGCCGGGCTGCGCGGCGCGCTGGAGGTGTCCACGGAGGGGCGCCGGGTGCTGCGCGCGGCGGTCTCGCGCCGCAGCCGGCGGGACGGCTGACGGCCTGCCGGGAGCCCGGCTCGCGGACATGCGGCGACGGCCCTGTGCGTGTCCTGGGGCGGTCGTGCACCCGTTGTGGGGAAGCGCCGGACCGGGGTGACGAAACGCTTCGCCGCAGCGCTCTCCAGAGTGTGACGACTGCGACGACTGTGACGACACAGCAGGAGACCAGGCCCTCGGCGGCGACGAAGCCGGCCCGCTGGGCGGCGGACGCGGTGGCGGCGATGCGCGAGGGGGCACGGATGCGCCTCGACTACTCGGCGCGCAGTCTGTGGAGCGTCGACCGGATGATCGAGGACATCCGCCGCGAGTCGGCCCCGTACGCTGCCGTGGAGCTGGTCCTGCGCGGCTTCGGGGCCTACGCGGGCGAGGTGATCGTGCGCCAGACCGGCGGCGAGTGGTGGGCCTCCGGCGGCGACCACTGGGTCCGCACCCCCGACGGCCGCCTCTGGGACCCCATCGACGAGGCCCGCCGCTGCTACACCCAGGACGGCTCGCTCCGGCTCCTGTGCCGGGACGCGACGGCGGGGGCACGGCGGGACTGACCCCTGCCGGGGGGCCCTCGGCAGGGGCGGACTCCGTCGGGGGCCGGACGCCGGGCGGGGCCGAGTCACCGCCGGGCCGTCTCGGCGCGGTCGGGGCCTTGCGGGATGCGGCCCGGCCGGGCGCAGCCCCGCGTGGCCAGGCCTTCGCCGGATCGGAGGCAGGTGGGGGCTCGGAGCTGGCGGCGGCGGAGCCTCCGCGGGGACGCCCGGCGGGGCCGGACCCGGTGGGGGTCGCGCCTGTCCGGAAGTGTGCCGTCGGGGGGCCCGTGGGGGATGTGAGGGGTCTGGGACGGGCGTTGACCTGTGACACTTTGGCCGCCCTGCACGCTGAGGTCGCTGGGGGTGTGACACGACAGACGTGCACATGTCATGCGAGGCGCATCGCGCTCGGTACGGACGAGGACGGTTCTTGGGCCACGGAGGGGAATCCCGCCGCACGCAGGCGTTCGACGGGGAACTGGGCGACGCCGTCGCGCGTGCCCAGCAGGGCGACGAGGCCGCGTTCGCCGTGGCCTACCGGCTCGTGCAGCCCGGACTCCTCGCGTACGTCCGCGGACTGGTCGGCGCCGACGCCGAGGACGTGATGTCCGACGCCTGGCTGGAGATCGCCCGCGACCTCGGCCGGTTCAAGGGCGACGGCGCCGGGTTCCGCGGCTGGACGGCCACCATCGCCCGCCACCGCGCCCTGGACCACCTGCGCCGCCAGCGCGTACGCCCCCGCGCGTCCGCACTGGAGCAGGACGTCCTGGAGCTGCCCGCCCCGCACAGCACGCACGACCAGGCGATGGAGGCCATGTCCACCGAGCAGGCCCTCGCCCTCGTGGGCCGGCTGCCGCGGGACCAGGCCGAGGCGGTGCTGCTGCGGGTCGTCGTGGGCCTCGACGGGCCCGCGGCCGCCCGTGTGCTCGGCAAGAGGCCGGGCGCCGTACGCACGGCAGCGCACCGCGGTCTGCGGCGCCTGGCGCGGCAGCTCGCGGCCGACGGTGTGACGGATGAGGCGCCCAGGACGCTGGGTGAGTCGACGTGACCGTGGGCCGGAACGGCGGTCACACCGCACGGCACGGCCTCGGCGGCCGCTCCGGCGGCTGAACGGGCCGGGCGGACGGAACGTATCCGTTTGTCCGGGGCCCGAACGGCTCCCCGCTGGTGGGAGGGGGCGCCCCGTCCGTCAGGCCTCGGACACGGGCCACAGAGGCAACGGACGGAACCGGACAGGCCGGACAGGCCGGACATGAGCGAGCAGGGGCGGAACGGACATGGGTGAACGGCAGAGCGACGGCGGGCAGGCCGGCCGTCGGCGTGTGCACCCAGAGCGCTCCGACTGCCCTGAGGGTGCAGCGGCCGCGTCCGGGCCCGCCGTATCCGTCTCCGCCGAGAGGCCGGCCGGTGACACGGCCCGGCTGGAGGCGTTGCTCGTCGCCGCCCTGGTGCGTGACGGGGTGGACGCCGGGGCCGAGCAGCGGGCCGTCACCGCGTTCGTGGCCGCCCGGGAGTCGGGGGCGCATGGCGCGCGCACCCGCCACCGGGACGACTGGCGGCCCTCCCGACGGCGGTTCGGCGGGCGGTCGCTCCGGGCCACGCTGGGGGCGCTGGTCGCGGGCTGTGCCCTCAGTGGGGTGGCCTGGGCCGGGATCCAGGCGGCGGGGGCGCCGAGCGGCGGGCGGTCCGAGGACACCGGGCCGGCTCGGACGCCGTCCGCCGCCTCGGCTCCAACGGTTCCGGACGCGTCCCGTGCCGCCGGTGCCGCCGGAACTCCGCGGGTGTCGGCGCCGGCGTCCGCCACGGAGGCCGGACGTGACGGTGCGGCGCGCGGCTCGGGGCCCGCGGAGGCCGCGGGGACCGTCGAGGCGCAGTGCCGGGCCTACGAGCGGGTCGCCGGGCGGGGGCGGGTGCTGGACGCGCCGGTCTGGGAGCGGCTGGTCGCGGCGGCGGGAGGCGCCGGGCGGGTCGAGGCGTACTGCGCGGGGCGCGCCGGGGACCCGCCGCCCACGGCTTCCGTGCCGGCTCCGGAGGGTGTTCCGCCCGTGGCGGGAGACGAAGCGGGCCCAGGCCGCCCCACGGGGAAGGCGGCCGGAGCCGATTCCTCCGGCGAGGACAAGGGCAAGGGCGAGGAGGCTGGGCGGAAGCCCTGAGGTTGACGTGGGTCACCTGTACGGGGGTGTTTCGCAGCCCGGCGATCGCGGGGCGCCGTCGCGCCTGAGGCGCCGTCACCTGTGTCCGCGGGGACGGCCGGGGCCGCCACCCCCCACAGGAGAGGCCCCGGCCGTCGCGCGGTACGGGCCGCGCGCGACCCGTACCTTCTACAGCGCCGGGCATGCGTTTTCTGTCACACGTCCCGTGTCACGGGTTAGTTGCATCTTGTACGGTCATGGACGGGGAGCGGTTTCAGGTCGTAACGTGCCTTTCGCGCCAGGCCGCGGGAGACAAACGACCACATCTCCGCGGCCTCGAGACCGCAACGACCGACTGAGCAACGACGACGGCGAGCAACCCGGTCCGCGAGAGCGGCGCCGGTTCAGGCGCAGAAGGGCGCACGCGTGCTGGGGGACGACGCGGAGCTGACCGCCGCGGTGCGCGCGGCACAGGACGGGGACGAGACCGCGTTCCGGACCGTGTACCGCGCCGTGCACCCGCGGCTGCTGGGGTACGTACGGACACTGGTCGGCGAGCCCGACGCCGAGGACGTCACGTCCGAGGCCTGGTTGCAGATAGCCCGTGACCTGGAGCGGTTCTCCGGCGACGCGGACCGCTTCCGCGGCTGGGCCGCGCGTATCGCCCGCAACCGCGCGCTGGACCACATCCGTATGCGCGGCCGCCGCCCGGCGATAGGCGGCGACGAGACCGAGCTCACCGGACGGCCCGCCGAGTCGGACACGGCCGGCGAGGCGATCGAGGCGCTCGCCACCGACGGCGCCTTCACCCTGATCTCCCGGCTGCCGCAGGACCAGGCCGAGGCCGTCGTCCTGCGCGTGGTCGTGGGCCTCGACGCCAAGACGGCCGCGCAGACCCTGGGCAAGCGCCCCGGCGCCGTACGGACGGCCGCGCACCGCGGGCTGCGCCGGCTCGCCGAACTGCTCGGCGACGATCCGGACGGCCATCCGGAATCCGCCGGTGTGCTCGACGCCCTTCCGCCCCAGAGAGAACCACGCCGTCGTACGGTGACGTCCGCGAGTGTGACGCAGTTGCGAGCGCGGACGCAGAAGGACTTGTGATGGCCGATGAGCGGTACAGGTGGCTGGACGCGGAGGCGGCGGAGCGCCTGCTGAGCGGTGAGACACCCCGGGCTGCCGATCCACCCGCCGGTGACCAGGCCGAACAACTCGCCGGAGTGCTCCGCGCGCTCTCCGCGCCCCCGCCCACGGCCGAGACCGAACTTCCCGGGGAGGCGGCCGCGCTGGCCGCCTTCCGCACGTCGAGGGACGCACGGACAGGACAGGCCGACTCGGCCCCGCACACCGGTCACGGCACCGGCACCGGGAACGCCGACGTCGGCCTGATCCGTCTCCGCGCCCCGCGCACCGGCCGTACCGGAACGCCCGGCGGAGCCCGCAGGCCGCGTACCGCCCGGCTGGCGCTGGCCGCCGCGCTGGTCGCCGGCATGGTCGGCGGCACCGCCGTGCTCGCCGGGACCGGGCTGCTGCGCACGCCCTTCGACGACTCGCGCTCCGGCCCCGCGGGCGCCGCCACGGCCACGCACCCCCAGCGCCCGCTGATCTCCCCGCCCGCCCAGGGCGCCACCCCGGACGAGGGCGACCGGGGCGACTCCGCCGATGGGGGCCGCGACGGCGCCGAGGGCGGCGAGGAACCCGACCGCACACCCGAGGGCTCGGCGCACGACGGCAAGACCGCCCACGGCGCCCGCTGGAAGCTCGTCGTCTCCGCCTGCCGGTCCTGGCACCAGGGCCGGCCGGTCAACGGCGAACGCCGCCGCGCCCTGCACGAGGCGGCCGGCGGCGCCTCCCGCGTCGCCGCGTACTGCCGCGGCGTCACCGCCGAGGAAGGCGCCGAGGACGGCACGGCCGGCAAGGGCGCCGGGAGCGGCACGCACGACGCCGCCCCGCGCCTCGACGGCGGCGAGGGCGAGCAGCGGAACACTCTCCCGGGCCAGGACAAGGGCCGCCCCGACACCGACGACAGCGGTGAGACCAAGGGCGGCAACGGCGACGGCGAGGGCCACGGGAACGGCGGAGGCCGCGGCAACAGCGGCTCCCGCACCGACGACCACCCCTCCAAGGGCCAGGGGAACGGGAACGGGAACGGCAAGGGCAACGGGAACAGCCAGGGCAAGGGCAACGACGAGGGCAACGGGAACGGCAAGCAGGACTAGGCGGGCGGGCCGAATTCTCCCCTCACCCCTCTGACCTGCGTAAACTCCCCCGCGTCCGACGTACGTACCGACCGGTGTGACACTTCCGGCCCTCGTGACGCAGTACTGAGTGAGCCGACTGGTCATCGGCCGTAGCACTGAGCCGGGGTTCCCCCCGTACCCACGGCTCGTGCACCTGGCGCGGGGGGG
>BNBX01000011.1:0-1411 GCA_014656175.1 Streptomyces werraensis | reverse complement strand
CCCCCCCCGCCCCTCTCTCCTCAGGCCGCAGGTCTCACCAGTGGACGACGACCTTGTCGCCGTCCCGCACCTGCTCGTACAGCCGCGCGATCGCGTCCTCGTCGCGCACGTTCACACAGCCGTGCGAGGCCCCCGCGTAGCCCCGTGCGGCGAAGTCGGCCGAGTAGTGCACCGCCTGCCCGCCGCTGAAGAACATCGCGTACGGCATCGGCGAGTCGTACAGCGTGGAGACGTGGTGCCGGGACTTCCAGTAGACGCGGAAGACGCCCTCCCGGGTCGGCGTGTACTCGGAGCCGAAGCGGACCGGCGTCGTCGACACCGTCCGGCCGTCGATCATCCAGCGCAGGGTGCGGCTGGACTTGCTGATGCACATCACCCGGCCGGTCATGCAGCGCGGGTCGGGCGGGTCGGCCGGCTGGCCGCCCATCAGATACAGCTCCCAGCGGCCCGGCTCCCGCGTCATGGCGAGCAGTCGCTGCCAGGTCACCGTGTCCGTCACGCCCGTCTCCGGCAGACCGCGCTTGCCCTGGAAGCCGCGGACCGCCTCCGCCGTCAGGTCGTCGTAGGTGCCGGTGGGGCCGTGGAAGATCCAGGCGATCTGCCGCAGCCGCGCCTGGAGTTCACGGACGTCCCGCCCCTCGTCGCCCGGCGACCACAGCACACGCGCCGGCGTCGGACGGCTGGAAGGGGCGACGGGCGGGGACTTCTTCGCGGGCGCCTGAGGCATCCGGCTCGGCGACGCGGACTTCCCCGGCGCGTCCGGCGTCCGGGACGGCACCTCGATCCGCACCGGCGGCGCGCCCTTCCCGTCCGTCCCGGCCGGCTGCACCGTGCACCCGGCCGCACCCACCGCCATCGCGCCCAGCACCGCCAGGACGCCTGCGCCCTGCCTCCCCATGACCCTGCCGCGCACCCCGGCCCCCCGTCGTCCCGCCGCACCGGTCCCGCCCGGTCGTCATCCCGGTTCTACCCCGGACATGACCGGAGCGGAACAAGGAGGCATGGTGGGGAGTGACCGGATGCGACGGCCGCACAGGAGAAGGCCTTGTGAGCGGGGTCCCACGGAAGTTGTGAGGAAGGTCCCAGCGTGTGCCCCTCCACCGGGCCGCACGCGCACCGCTACAGTCCGTCGAGGGGTCGGCCTGTACTGGTGAGCAACTGGCGGGTGACCGGCGATCGGATCGAGCAAGGCTGCTCAGCGGGAGGCATGAACATCATGGCGCGCGAGTCGGAGTCCGGACTGCCCATCGAACCGGTCTACGGGCCGGAGGCTCTCGAGGGCTGGGACCCGGCCGAGAAGCTGGGTGAGCCGGGCTCGTACCCCTTCACGCGGGGCGTGTACCCGACGATGTACACGGGCCGTCCCTGGACCATGCGCCAGTACGCCGGTTTCGGCACGGCGACGGAGTCC
>BNBX01000010.1 GCA_014656175.1 Streptomyces werraensis | reverse complement strand
ACTCTCCGTGAATGTTTACCCGTGATCGGGTGCACACATCACGAGAGCGGAACATCGGGAGGAATGGTCCCGACGTTCACAGCGTCCTCGCTGTGTTTTCTTCAAAGGAACCTCGACCATCCGAACCGGATGGACGGGGTATCAACATATCTGGCGTTGACTTTTGGCACGCTGTTGAGTTCTCAAGGAACGGACGCTTCCTTTGTACTCACCCTCTCGGGCTTTCCTCCGGGCGCTTCCCTTCGGTCTTGCGTTTCCGACTCTATCAGATCTTTTTCTCGACCTGACCCCCGGTCAGCGGGGTTTGTCTTTCCGGCCTTGCGGGCCGTTCCGACGAGTGAGACTTTAGCGGATTCCCGGCTCCCGACCTAATCGGGGTCCTGCTCCCTTTCGGGTGCGGATTCCTCATTCCGCGAATACGCACGACAATGACGCGCCGGCAGACAGACTGCTGACGTCGATCAGTGGTGGTACTTGCGGAGTGGCTGTCCGGGGCCGACCGGAGTCGGTGCTCACGTCGGACAACTCGGAGAACACTACGGATCCCCCGGACGCGTGTCAACTCGCTGCGGTCCCCCACCCCGGGGGCGTAGTCTCGTGGGCATGACGACGCGTACGCACAGCCAGTTCTGGTGGGCCGCCTGACGGCGGTCGTCCTGCGTATGCACTCAACGGCCGCCGCCTCGGCGGCCGTTTCGCTTTCTCCCTCCGGAGCTCGAGGGGCGGCCGCCCGGACGGCGGTCCCGACGCTCGACAGGAGTAGGGAGAAGAGATGACTCGGGTCTTCAGCGGTATCAAGCCGACCGGACATCTGACGCTGGGGAACTACCTCGGAGCCATGCGACGGTGGGCCACGGTCGACCAGTACCGGGCGGACGCGCTGTTCTGCATCGTCGACCTGCACGCTCTGACCGTGGACCACGATCCGGCGCGGGTGCGCCGGCTGAGCAGGCAGGCGGCCACGCTCCTGCTGGCGTCGGGGCTGGATCCGGAGCGGTGCACGGTGTTCGTGCAGAGCCATGTGGACGAGCACACCCGGCTGTCGTACCTGCTGGAGTGCGTGGCCACGGACGGCGAGATGCGCCGGATGATCCAGTACAAGGAGAAGGCGGTGCGCGAGCAGCGGCGGGGCGGGAGCGTGCGGCTGTCGCTGCTGACGTATCCGGTGCTGATGGCGGCGGACATCCTGGCGTACGGGACGGACGAGGTGCCGGTCGGGAACGACCAGACGCAGCACGTGGAGCTCGCGCGGGACATCGCGGTGCGGTTCAACCAGCGGTACGGACACACGTTCGTCGTGCCGCGGGCGACCAGCCCGGGGGTGGCGGCGCGCGTGATGAACCTCCAAGACCCCGCCTCGAAGATGGGCAAGAGCGACGACACCGGACCGGGGATCGTCTATCTGCTGGACGAGCCGGACGTGGTGCGGAAGAAGGTCATGCGCGCCGTGACCGACAGCGGCAGCGAGGTCGTCTACGACCGGGAGTCGCGGCCCGGGCTCGCCAATCTGCTGGAGATCCTTGCGGCCTGCGCCGGCGGGGATCCCGCGGAGCTGGCGGGCTCCTACGATGGGTACGGGGCGCTGAAGAGAGACACGGCCGACGCGGTGATCGAGGTGCTGCGGCCGTTGCGGGAGCGGCACCAGGAGCTGTGCGCCGATCCCGGCTTCCTGGAGGGCGTGCTGCGGGAGGGGGCCGAGCGGGCGCGCGGGATGGCGCGGCCGACGGTGGACGCCGCCTACCGGACGATCGGACTGCTGCCGGCCTCGGAGGAGGTGCCGTTGAACGCGGCCCGGTAGGCGCGGGGGCTGGTGGCGAGGCGCGATGCGAAGTGCTGGCGCATCGTGACCTCGCTGCCGAAGCCGGCGCGGCGGGCGACCTCGGGCATGGGCAGGTCGGTGCGTTCGAGGAGACGCTGGGCGGCGGCGATGCGCTGGTCGAGGAGCCAGCGGAGCGGGGTGGCGCCGGTCGCCGCGGTGAAGCGGCGGGCGAAGGTGCGCGGGGCCATGCCGGCGTGGGCGGCCAGGTCGGCGACGGTGAGCGGTTCGTGGAGGCGGCGCAGTGCGTACTCGCGTACGGCGGCGAGGGTGTCGGCGTCCCGGTCGGCGCGGGGTGTGGGGTGCTGGATGAACTGCGCCTGGGTGCCCGTGCGGAACGGCGCGGTGACCATGGAGCGGGCGACGGTGGCGGCGGCCTCGGCTCCGTGGGCGACGCGGACCAGGTGCAGGCAGAGGTCGATGCCGGCGGCGGTCCCGGCCGAGGTCCAGAGGTTGCCGTCCTCGATGAAGAGCGCGTCGGGTTGGACGGTGATGCGGGGGTGGCGGGCCTGGAGGTGCGGGGCGAGGTGCCAGTGGGTGACGGCACGGCGGCCGTCGAGGAGACCGGCGCGGGCGAGGACGAAGGCGCCGGCGCAGAGGGCGGCGATCGGGGTGCCGGCGTGATGGGCGCGGCGCAGGGCGTCGAGGACGGGTCCGGCGACGGGGGTGTCGTGGTCGACCAGGCCCGGGACGACGATCAGGTCGGCGTCGTCCAGCCAGTCGAGGGGGCGGTCGGGGGTGAGGGTGAGGCCGCCCGGCATGGGGATCGGGTCGTCCGGGGCGGCGGCGGTGCGGCGCAGTTCGAAGGGCGGGACGCCGGGGAGGGTGCGTTCGCTGCCCCAGACCTCGGTGATGACGGAGACGTCGAAGGCGCGGATGCCGGGGAAGGCGAGGAGGGCGATGCGCTGCATCCCTTCATGATGGACGCGCCCGGGGGGTGGCAGGAAGTCATCGATGCTCAGCTTTCCTGCCACTGGTGGGCGGGGAGGCCCGGCGGGAGCATCGGGGACATGGAGAAGACACCGGTTGAGGTTGCTGGGAACTGCGCGCTCGTCGTGGTCGACGTGCAGAAGGGGTTCGAGGACGCGTACTGGGGACGGCGGAACAACCCGGACGCGGAGCGGAACATCGCCGCGCTGATCGACGTATGGCAGGAGACCGGGCGGCCGGTGGTGTTCGTACGGCACGACTCGCCCGCTCGGTCGCGGTCGCCGTTGCGGGTGGGGTACGAGGGGAACGACTTCAAGGACGTCGTCGAAGAGCGGCGGGGGAAGGGGTCGGGACCCGAGCTGCTGGTGACGAAGTCGGTGAACTCGGCCTTCTACGGGGAGCCGGATCTCGACGGGTGGCTGAAGGGCGCCGGAGTGCGGCAGATCGTGATCGCCGGCATCCAGACGAACATGTGCAACGAGACGACGGCCCGTATGGGCGGGAACCTCGGCTACGACGTGCTGTTCCCGCTGGACGCCATGCACACGTTCGACCTGGCCGGGCCGTTCGGCTGGTCGGCGACGGCGGACGAACTGACGCGGGCCACGGCGGTGTCGCTGCACGGCGGGCGGTTCGCGCGGGTGGTGACGACGGGGGACGTGCTGGCCGGAGCACGGTGAGGCCTCGGGGGACCGCGGCGCGGTGACGTGCCGGCCGCGGCCTGCCCGGTGTCAGCCGTTGCTGCCGGAGGCGAGTTCGCGGCTGCGGTCGCGGGCGGCCTCCAGGGCCGCGATGAGGGCCGCGCGCACGCCGTGGTTCTCCAGCTCGCGGATGGCGTTGATGGTCGTGCCGGCGGGGGACGTGACGTTCTCCCGCAGCTTCACGGGGTGTTCGCCGCTGTCGCGGAGCATCGTCGCGGCGCCGATCGCGGACTGCACGATCAGGTCGTGCGCCTTGTCGCGGGGAAGGCCGAGCAGGATGCCGGCGTCCGTCATCGCCTCGACCAGGTAGAAGAAGTACGCCGGGCCGGAGCCGGAGAGCGCCGTGCAGGCGTCCTGCTGGGACTCGGGGACGCGGAGGGTCTTGCCGACGGCGCCGAAGATCTCCTCGGCGTGGGCGAGGTGGTCCGCGGTGGCGTGGCGGCCGGCGGAGATGACCGACATGGCCTCGTCGACGAGGGCGGGCGTGTTGGTCATGACGCGGACGACCGGGGTGCCCTCGGCGAGGCGCTCCTCGAAGTACGCGGTGGGGATGCCCGCCGCGCCGCTGACGACCAGGCGGTCGGCGGGGACGTGCGGGGCGAGCTCGTCGAGGAGGGTGCCCATGTCCTGCGGCTTGACCGTGAGGATCAGGGTGTCGGCGGTCTTGGCGGCTTCCTGGTTGGTGACCGGGGTGACGCCGTGACGGGCGCGGAGCTCGTCGGCGCGTTCCCGGCGGCGGGCGGTGACCAGGAGGTCGTCGGGGGACCAGCCGGCGCGGATCATTCCGCTGAGCAGGGCTTCGCCGATCTTGCCGGTGCCGAGGACTGCGACTTTCTGGGTCATGGCTGGGGGTGCCCTCCGGGGGTGGGTCGTCCTGGGGGTGATTGTCCCATCCGGGGGGTGGTGGGGGCGGGGTTGTCCGGTGGGCGGACGGGCCGGACTACACCGTGCGGCGTTTCAGGGTTGCCGCGCCCAGCGTCAGGACCAGGAGGGCGACCGCCGCGACGACCGTGACGTCGCGGACGAAGGCCGTCGTGAGGTCGGCGTGGTGGAGGACCTCGTTCATGCCGTCGACGGCGTAGGACATGGGGAGGACGTCGGAGATCGCCTCCAGGACCGGGTGCATGGCGTCGCGCGGGGTGAAGAGGCCGCACAGCAGCAGCTGCGGGAAGATCACCGCCGGCATGAACTGCACCGCCTGGAACTCCGACGCCGCGAACGCCGACACGAACAGGCCGAGGGCGGTGCCGAGGAGCGCGTCGAGAAGGGCGACCAGGAGCAGCAGCCAGGGGCTGCCGATGACGTCGAGGTCCAGGAACCACACCGCGAGACCGGTCGCGAGGGCCGACTGGACGACCGCGACGGCGCCGAAGGCGAGGGCGTAGCCGGCGATCAGGTCGCCCTTGCCGAGAGGCATGGCGAGCAGGCGTTCCAGGGTGCCGGAGGTGCGTTCGCGCAGGGTGGCGATCGACGTGACCAGGAACATCGTGATCAGCGGGAAGATGCCGAGCAGCGAGGCGCCGATGGTGTCGAAGGTGCGGGCGCTGCCGTCGAAGACGTAGCGGAGCAGGAACAGCATCACGCACGGGACGAGGATCATCAGCGCGATGGTGCGCGGGTCGTGGCGGAGCTGGCGCAGCACCCGGGCCGCGGTGGCGAAGGTGCGCGGCAGGCTGAGGGCGCTCGTGGCGGTCATCGGGTGGACTCCTTGGTACGGGTTGCCGCGGCGGCCTCGTCGACCAGGCGGAGGAACGCGGTCTCGACGGTGTCGGCGCCGGTGCGGGTGCGCAGGGCCTCGGGCGCGCCCTCGGCGAGGACCTCGCCCGCGCGCATGAGGAGCAGCTGGTCGCAGCGCTCGGCCTCGTCCATCACATGGGAGGAGACGAGGAGGGTGGCGCCGCGCTCGGCGGCGAGGTCGTGGAAGAGCCGCCACAGGTCACGGCGGAGTACGGGGTCCAGGCCGACGGTGGGTTCGTCGAGGACCAGCAGCTCGGGTGTGCCGAGAAGGGCGACGGCGAGGGAGACGCGGCTGCGCTGGCCGCCGGAGAGGGCGCCGGCGAGGGAGTCGGCGTGACCGGTGAGGTCGACGTCGGCGATGGCCCGGGTGACGTTGTCGCGGCGGCGGTCGGCGGCTGCCCGGCCCGGGTCGAGGACGGCGGCGAAGTAGTCGAGGTTCTGGCGGACGGTCAGGTCGTCGTAGACGGACGGGGCCTGGGTGACGTAGCCGATGCGGGTGCGCAGGGAGGGGTGGCCGGCGGGGCGGCCGAGGACGTCGAGGGTGCCGCTGACCTTGGCCTGGGTGCCGACGACGGCGCGCATCAGCGTGGACTTGCCGCAGCCGGAGGGGCCGAGGAGGCCGGTGATGCGGCCGCGCGGGACGGTGAAGCCGAGGCCGCGCAGCACGGTGCGGGAGCCCCGGACGACGGTGAGGTCCTGGGCGTGCACGGCCGGCTCCTCCGGGGGCCGGGAGGAGTAATTCATCATGTGATGAATACTCCTCCCGGCGGCGCGGACGCGTCAAGCGGCCGGCCGCTTGGAGGCGAGGAGGAGGACGACGTCGTACGTCTCCTCGACGATCCCGTCCGGGAAGGCCCCGAGGACGTGGCGGCGCTCCTCGGCGAGGAAGGCGGCGGTGCGGTCGGGGCTCTGGACGAGGAAGAGGGAGTGGCTGCCGATGTTGGCCAGGTGGGCGTCCACGGGGACGCGGCGGCTCCAGCGGACGGTGCGGCGCGTGAAGTCCAGCCGGCCCGAGGGGTCGGCGGTCGCGGCGTCGATGTCGTTCTTCTCGCGGGAGAAGTCCCGCCCGAAGTGCCGGCCGGCCCGGGCGGACGCCTCGGCGATCCACGGCACGTCGTCGGCGCTGGTGTTCCACCACAGGGCGAGGGCGCCGCCGGGGCGCAGCACCCGCAGGGCCTCGGGGACGGAGCGGGCGGGGTCGGTCCAGTGCCAGGACTGGGCGTAGGTGATCAGGTCGGCGCTGCCGGCGGCGAGGGGGAGGGCGTCGCCGTCGCCGCGGACGACCGGTGTGCCGGGGAGGCGGCGGCGGAACTCCCCCGCCATGCCCTCACCCGGCTCGACGGCGACGACGTGCGCGCCGCGCTCGAGCAGGCGGGCGGTGGCCATCCCGGTGCCGGCGCCGACGTCCGCCACCCGGGAGCCCGCGAGCGGGCGGCCGGTGAGGTCCTCGATCGCGTCGAACAGGGCGGGCGGATAGGTGGGGCGGTGGTCCGCGTACTGCGCGGCGACCGCGTTGAAGGAGTGGGCTCGGGCGGTGTGGGTGACCTGGTCGGCCCCGGATGTCGTCATACGGCCATGGTCGCCGTGGGACGGGGCGGGGACGCGGCCTTTTTCCCGGAGTCGGGCCGGGACGCGGGTCAGGCGTCGCGGCGGCGCTTGCGCGCGGGGTTGCCGGAGCGGCGGGTGATGCGGCGGTCGTACTCCTCGCGGGCCTGCTCGTACTCGGCGCGGTGCAGCTTCTCGCCGGGGGCCTCGGTGAGGGAGCGGAAGAAGTAGGCGAGGAGCGAGCCGACGAACCCGATGGACAGCAGTCCGCGCAGGGACGACTGGCGGTCGGGGTCGGGGCGGGTGGAGAAGGAGGACCAGGTGTGCCCGAAGGCGAGGGCGCTGCAGACCGCGAACATCACGACGACGAGCAGCGAGACGAAGCCGCCGACGGCGGCGATCTGGAGCCCCTGGTAGGCGAACCGCAGCGCGAAGCAGGCGGCGGCAGCGGCGGCCAGCGACCCGACGGCGACACCGGCGCGACGGGCGGCATAGCCGCCGGAGTGGTCGACCCAGGTCGTCCCGAAGAAGCGGAGGGGTTCGGGCCGGGGGCCGGCGGGGGTGGCCGGGGTGCCGTCCGTGCGGTTGTCTTCTGCGCTCACGGGTCGATTGTCACCCCTCGCCCGCGGGAGTGCGGGAGCCCCCCGCCCCACTCGGTCGTGTGACGGAGGGCTCCCCGAGGCGGTCCTAGCAGCGGGGGGCGACGTACCCGTCACTGCCGGTGCGGATGTAGGCGTCCGAGACGTACTGGCCGTTGCCGATGTTGTCCCAGATGTTCGAGGTGCCGTACGGGCCCGTGACCCAGGTGCCCGGCGTCTGGCAGTTGATCCGGACCTGGGCCCCCTCCGACAGGACGCGGACGACGGCGTAACCGGTGCCGGGTCCACTGCGGACGTTCAGCCGGTACCCGGGTGCCACCGGATAGGACGTCGCGAGCGCGGCCGCCGTGGCCGTCACCCCCTGGGCGGCCTCGGCATCCGGAACCGTCCCTGCGGTCGCGTCCCCGCCCGTGACGCCGATGGTCTGCTCGACAGACATGGATGAACCTCCCCCGTTGCGCCCCACGACTGTCGTGGGGCCACGTTGATTCCCGTGATGTCGCTCATGAAACACCACTTCGCATTTCGCACAGAAGGACGGGCACGCCGCAGCTGTCCCGCACACACCATCGACTAGGCTCCGAGCGGCGCGCGCGCGAACGAGAAGCACGGGGGTGGTTCCATGACGCCGCAGCGGAACACCGGAACGGGTGCGGAAGCGGAACTTCCTGAATACGCCGGTCACTACCGTCTGGAGTCCTGCCTGGGCGCCGGGGGCATGGGCGTCGTGCATCTGGCCCGCAGCCCTTCCGGCATGCGGGTCGCGGTCAAGGTCGTCCACGCCCGCTACGCCATGGATCCCGAGTTCAGGGGGCGTTTCCGGCAGGAGGTGGCCGCCGCGCGACGGGTGAGCGGGGCCTTCACCGCGCCCGTCGTCGACGCCGACCCCGATGGCGACCGCCCGTGGATGGCCACCCTCTACATCCCCGGTCCGACGCTGTCCGAGCAGGTGAACCGGAACGGCCCCATGGACCCGGACCAGTCGCGTCGCCTGATGGCCGGGCTCGCCGAGGCGCTGCGGGACATCCACCGGGTCGGCGTCGTGCACCGGGACCTGAAGCCGAGCAACGTGCTGCTCGCCGACGACGGTCCCAAGGTCATCGACTTCGGCATCTCCCGCCCCCGGGACAGCGAACTGCGCACCGAGACCGGCAAATTGATCGGTACACCGCCGTTCATGGCGCCCGAGCAGTTCCGCAGCCCCCGTGAGGTGGGCCCCGCCGCCGACATGTTCGCGCTCGGGTCGCTCATGGTGCACGCGACGACGGGGCGCGGTCCCTTCGACTCCGACAGCCCGTACGTCGTCGCCTATCAGGTCGTCCACGACGAGCCCGACCTGACGGGGGTGCCGCAGTCCCTCGCGTCGCTGGTACGGCGGTGTCTGGCCAAGGAACCCGACGACCGGCCCACTCCCGACGAACTGATGCGGGACCTGCGGTCGGTGTCGGCGACGTACGACACGCAGGTCTTCGTGCCGGCGCAGCGGACGCCAGAAGCGCGGGAGTCGTCCGAGGGTCGGGAGACGTCCGACGCACCCCCGGCGTCCGGCGTACGGGACGAAGCCGCAGCCGCGGCCACGACGGACGCACCCGCCAAGCGGTTTTCACGGCGCCCGGGCCGGCGGGCGGCCCTGGTGGCCGGAGTGCTGTGTGTGGCCGTGCTCGGCGGGTTCGCCGCGCTCCAGGCGTACGACGACACGGCACCGCCGCGCCGGACCGCCGCGGCGCAGAGCACGCCGGCCGGATCGGCCGCCTGGGAGACGGTGCCCGCCTCCGAGGACAGCGGCGTGCCCCAGTGCGCGTACGGAGCCGGGAAGCTGCTGTGCGCGGTGCCCGGTCTGGTGTTCGCCCTCGATCCGGCCGACGGCCGCACCATGTGGCAGCGCGACGTCGCTCCGGGCACCACGCGGAGCGAACCGCCCGCCCTGTCCGCCGGTCTGCTCCAGCCTTCCCTCGACCGGATCGGCGACCTCGAGGCACTCGACCCGGCCACCGGCGACCCCGTGTGGCAGCAGGACGACACGCCCGACTACCAGGGGGTGCGGGCGGTGGGCGACACCCTGCTGCTGACCCGCGCCGACGGCACGGTCACGGGCGTGGACAGCGCATCGGGCGACGTCGAGTGGTCCCGCCGGGTCCCCGGTCACGCCGTGCCCTACTTCACCTCCTTCGACGGAGAGGAGGACCCGGCGGCCTACGCGGTGACCACGTCCGACGGCGGGAGCACGACCCGTGTCACAGCGGTCGACCCGGCGACGGGGGACGTGCGGTGGGACGTGGAGCTCGAGGGGTCGATGACGCCCGCGGGAACCGCCGGCGGGCACGTGTTCCTCCTCGCCGGCGGAGGCACGTACGGGGACACCGCTGCCGTGGTCCGGTACACGCCCGGCACCGTCGGCACACAGCGGGTCGCGCTGCCCGTGCCGGTCTCGGACGCGAAGGCCGGCGTGCGGGGCGACACCGTGTACCTCATGGGGGCGGGCGGCTCGCTCGTCGCCGTCGACATGACCGCCGGCGAACAGCTGTGGCGGCTGGAGACGGGGATCAGCCGCGGCTCGGTGCCCGCCGCCGACGGACGGCACGTGTACGTCTCCGCGCCCGACGGACGCCTGCTCGGTGTCGACGCCGGCACGGGCAAGCTCCTCGGGCAGACCCGGCCGCGGCTCGGGCCCGACTCCGACCGGATCCCCGGGACACTTGCCGCGCCTCTCCTCGCGGGGGGCCGCGTCGTCGCGGGCGCCCCCGACGGCACCGTCTTCGCCGTGGACGCGGACGACCCCGCCTCCTGGTGACAGGAAGCGGGGTCGTGCACGGGCCTCAGCCCAGCTTGCTCACGTCCCGCACCGCGCCCTTGTCCGCGCTCGTCGCCATCGCCGCGTAGGCCCGCAGGGCCGCGGAGACCTTGCGGTCGCGGTTCTTCGGGGCGTAGCGGCCGGCGAGGGCCTCCTCGCGGCGGGACAGTTCCGCGTCGTCGACCAGCAGCTCGATGGAGCGGTTCGGGATGTCGATGCGGATGCGGTCGCCGTCCTCGACCAGGGCGATCGTGCCGCCGGAGGCCGCCTCGGGGGAGGCGTGGCCGATGGAGAGGCCGGAGGTGCCGCCGGAGAAGCGGCCGTCGGTGACGAGGGCGCAGGCCTTCCCGAGGCCACGGCTCTTCAGGTACGACGTCGGGTACAGCATCTCCTGCATGCCGGGGCCGCCCTTGGGACCCTCGTAGCGGATGACGACGACGTCGCCCTCCTTCACCTGCTGGGTGAGGATCTTCCGCACGGCGTCCTCCTGCGACTCGCAGACGACCGCCGGGCCCTCGAAGGTCCAGATGGACTCGTCGACGCCGGCCGTCTTGACGACGCAGCCGTCGACGGCGAGGTTGCCGCGCAGCACCGCGAGACCGCCGTCCTTGGAGTAGGCGTGCTCGGCGGAGCGGATGCAGCCGCCCTCGGCGTCCTCGTCGAGGGTGTCCCAGCGCTCGGACTGGGAGAACGCCTCGGCGGAGCGCTTGCAGCCGGGGGCCGCGTGCCACAGCTCGACCGCCTCCGGGGAGGGGGAGCCGGCGCGGATGTCCCAGGTCTTCAGCCAGTCCGCGAGGGACGGGCTGTGGACGGCGTGGACGTCCTCGTTGAGCAGGCCGGCGCGGTGGAGCTCGCCGAGCAGGGCGGGGATGCCGCCCGCGCGGTGCACGTCCTCCATGTAGTACGTGCGGTCCTTGGCGACGTTCGGGGCGACCTTCGCCAGGCACGGAACGCGGCGGGAGAGGGCGTCGATCTCGGTGAGGCCGAACGGCACCTCCGCCTCCTGGGCGGCGGCCAGCAGGTGCAGGATCGTGTTGGTGGAGCCGCCCATGGCGATGTCCAGGGCCATCGCGTTCTCGAACGCCTGGAAGGTGGCGATGTTGCGGGGCAGGACCGTCTCGTCGTCCTGCTCGTAGTAGCGGCGGGTGAGGTCCATGACCGTCTCGGCCGCGCGGACGTACAGGTCCTTGCGGGCGGTGTGGGTGGCGAGGACCGAGCCGTTGCCGGGGAGGGAGAGGCCGATGGCCTCGGTCAGGCAGTTCATCGAGTTGGCGGTGAACATGCCGGAACAGGAGCCGCAGGTGGGGCAGGCGTTCTCCTCGATGCGGAGGACGTCCGCGTCGGACACCTTGTCGTTGGCGGCCTCGACCATCGCGTCGATCAGGTCCAGCGTGCGGACCGTGCCGTCGACCAGGGTGGCCCGGCCGGACTCCATGGGGCCGCCGGAGACGAAGACGGTCGGGATGTTCAGCCGCAGCGCGGCGTTGAGCATGCCCGGGGTGATCTTGTCGCAGTTGGAGATGCAGATCAGGGCGTCGGCGCAGTGGGCCTCGACCATGTACTCCACGCTGTCCGCGATCAGGTCGCGGGAGGGCAGCGAGTAGAGCATGCCGCCGTGGCCCATCGCGATGCCGTCGTCGACGGCGATGGTGTTGAACTCGCGCGGGATGCCGCCGGCCGCGACGACCGCCTCGCTGACGATCCGGCCGACCGGCGCGAGGTGGGTGTGGCCGGGGACGAACTCGGTGAAGCTGTTGGCGACCGCGATGATCGGCTTCCGGCCGATGTCCGCGCCGGGTACACCGGAGGCGCGCATAAGGGCGCGGGCGCCCGCCATGTTGCGGCCGTGGGTGACTGTGCGGGACCTCAGCTCGGGCATCGTCGCTCGCTCCTTCAGACCTTCGGGGAGTCTCCGCCAGAGAGTTCTGACTGCACCGAGCGTACGCCGGTCATCCAGAGGGCGGGACAAGGTGTCCGGAATACGGGACGCGTGTCTCAGGCGGTCCGCGCTCAGGGCCCGGTGAGGTGGCCCTGCACAACGGGGGCGACCCGCCGGACGATGTCCTCGGGGTCCGCGGAGGCGAGCGGCTCGACCCGGATCACGTACCGGATCATCGCGATGCCGACGAGCTGGGCGGCGGCCAGCTCGGCCCGCAGTTCCGCGTCAGGCCGGTCGAGCTGTCCGGCGATCCGGCGCAGCAGCTGGCCGGCGACGAGGCGGCGGAAGACGGCGGCCGCGGCGTCGTTGTTGACGGCGGAGCGGACGATCGCGAGCAGCGGGGCACGTGTGACCGGGTTCTCCCACAGGCCGATGATCATGCGGGTCATCCGCTCGCCCACCTCGTCGGGCGGCCCCTCGAGCACCGAGTCCCGCTGGTCGAGCACCGGTCCGAAGGCGACCTCGACGGCGGCCTCGAAGACGCGCTCCTTGGTGCCGAAGTAGTGGTGCACGAGGGCGGAGTCCACCCCGGCCGCCTTGGCGATGCCCCGGACGGACGTCTTCTCGTAGCCCCGCGCGGAGAACTGCTCGCGGGCGGCGTCGAGGATGCGGTCGCGGGTGCCGGCCGACTCCGGGGCCGGGGGGCGGCCGCGGCGCCGGGGGGCGCCGGTCCCGTCCGGGCCGGCGCTCGCGGTGACGCCGTTCATCGCCGAGGCACCCGGAGGGAGGAGGGGGTCGACAGGGAGGAAGGGGAGGACGCCGAGGCGAGGTGGAGGCGGGTGAAGGCGAGGGCCTCCGCCAGGTCGGCCTCACGTTCGGCGCTGGACATGGCGCGCCGGGTGTTGACCTCGATCACGACATGACCGTCGAAGCCGCTGCGCGCCAGCCCTTCCAGTACCGCGGCGCACGGCTGGTCGCCGCGGCCGGGCACCAGGTGCTCGTCCTTGGCGGAGCCCCGGCCGTCGGCCAGGTGCACGTGCCCCAGCCGGTCGCCCATGCGCTCGACCATCGCGAGGGTGTCCGTGCGGGAGGTGGAGGCGTGGCTCAGGTCGATCGTGAAGTGGCGGTAGTCCTCCTTGGTCACGTCCCAGTCGGGGGCGTAGGCCAGCATTTCGCGGTCGCGGTAGCGCCACGGGTACATGTTCTCCACGGCGAACCGCACGTCGGTCTCGTCCGCCATCCGCCAGACGCCCTCCACGAAGTCGCGGGCGTACTGCCGCTGCCAGCGGAACGGCGGGTGGACGACGACCGTCGACGCGCCGAGCTTCTCGGCGGCGGCCCGGGCCCGCTGGAGCTTGGTCCAGGGGTCGGTGGACCACACGCGCTGCGTGATCAGCAGACAGGGCGCGTGGACGGCGAGGACGGGGATGCGGTGGTAGTCGCTGAGCCTGCGGAGGGCCTCGATGTCCTGGCTGACCGGGTCCGTCCAGACCATCACCTCGACGCCGTCGTACCCGAGGCGCGCGGCGATCTCGAAGGCCGTCGCCGTCGACTCCGGGTACACGGAGGCCGTGGACAGGGCGACCTTCGCATCCGGGATGCGGACTACGTCCCTTGCTTCTGCCACGAGCCTCAGGTTACGGGGTGGGGTGGGGGCGGTGCGGGGTACCGCCCGGCCGTTGTGGTGTTTGCCATAGCGGGCGGTGGCGCCTTCGGGGCCGGGTCGCCTCGTGGTTCAGGCCGGGCCCATGTGGTCGAGGCGGCGGAGTATGACGCCCTCCCGCAGCGCCCAGGGACAGATCTCCAGCCGCTCCACGCCGAACAGGTCCATGGCGCCCTCGGCGACCATCGCCCCGGCGAGCAGCTGGCCCGCGCGGGCCTCGGACACGCCCGGCAGCTCGGCCCGCTCGGCCTCGGTCATCCCGGCCAGCCGCGGCACCCACGCCTCCAGCGACTCGCGCTTCAGCTCCCGCTGCACGTACAGGCCCTCGGCGGAGCCCGGGGCGCCCGCGAGCCGGGCGAGCTGTTTGAAGGTCTTGGAGGTGGCCACCACGTGGTCCGGGGCGCCGAACCGGCTGAAGTCGCCGACCGAGCGCGCTATCTCCGTACGCACATGGCGGCGCAGCGCGCGGACGTCCTCGGCCTCGGGCGGGTCGCCGGGCAGCCACCCGGCGGTGAGGCGGCCCGCGCCGAGCGGGAGCGACACCGCGGCGTCGGGCTCCTCGTCCATGCCGTAGGCGATCTCCAGGGAGCCGCCGCCGATGTCGATGACGAGCAGCTTCCCGGAGGACCAGCCGAACCAGCGGCGGGCGGCGAGGAAGGTGAGCTTCGCCTCCTCCTCGCCGCTGAGCACCTGGAGTTCGACGCCGGTCTCCTCGCGGACACGGCCGAGGACGTCGTCGGCGTTGCGGGCGTCACGGACCGCGGAGGTCGCGAACGGCAGCAGCTCCTCCACGCCCTTGTCCTCGGCGGCCTGGAGCGCCTCGTGCACGACCGACACCAGCCGGTCGATGCCCTCGGGGCCGATCGATCCGTCGTCGGCGAGGAGCTGGGCGAGGCGCAGTTCGGCCTTGTGCGAGTGCGCGGGCAGCGGCCGCGCGCCGGGGTGGGCGTCGACCACCAGCAGATGCACCGTGTTCGAACCCACGTCGAGAACACCGAGTCTCATGTACGAAACGCTACTGCCCGCAGCACGCCGTGATGCCCGCTTCCCGACGGCCGGACCGGTGCCGGGGCGGGCGCGCGGCGACTTACCCTGGACGAGTGCCAAAGACGAAAAAGGCGAAGGACGAGAAGACGGACAAAACGGCCAGGAAGGAAAAGCGGGCCGGGCTGGCCGGGGATCCTTCGCGGGCGCCGGCGCCGCGGCCGGGGCCTGCCGACGACGAGCAGGGCCTCGACTTCGCCCGCGCTTGGGTGGAATTTCCTGATCCGGCGGACGACGAGCAGGTCTTCCGCTGCGATCTGACATGGCTCACCTCGCGGTGGAACTGCATCTTCGGCAGCGGCTGCCAGGGCATCCAGGCGGGCCGCGCGGACGACGGGTGCTGCACCCTGGGTGCCCACTTCTCCGACGAGGACGACGAGAAGCGCGTCGCCGAGCATGTGGCGCGTCTCACACCGGACATCTGGCAGCACCACGCGGAGGGCACCCGCAACGGGTGGATCTCCGAGGACGAGGACGGCGAGCGGCAGACGCGCCCCTTCCAGGGCTCGTGCATCTTCCAGAACCGTCCGGGCTTCAAGGGCGGCATGGGGTGCTCGCTGCACATCCTCGCCCTCAAGGAGGGCCGCGAGCCGCTGGAGACCAAGCCGGACGTCTGCTGGCAGCTCCCGGTCCGGCGCACGTACGACTGGATCGACCGGCCCGACGACACGCGGGTGCTCCAGGTGTCGATCGGCGAGTACGACCGGCGCGGCTGGGGCCCCGGCGGCCACGACCTGCACTGGTGGTGCACCTCGGCGACCTCGGCGCACGGCGCGGGTGAGCCGGTGTACGTCTCCTACCGCGCGGAGCTGATCGAGCTGATGGGCAAGGCGGGGTACGAACGGCTGGTCGAGCTGTGCGAGGAGCGGCTGGCGTCGCAGCTGCCGCTGCTGGCGCCGCACCCGGCGGACCCGTCCTGACGGGTCGCTTCCGGCGTCATCGGCGCCCGTCCCCCGAGTGAGGGGGCGGGCGCCTTTTCACGTCTTCCGGGTTCTGCCTGCTTGCCTTTCTACGACGTGCCCGGGTCCGGGCTGCCCGGGTCGGCGGGCGTGGAGTCGCTCGGCTCCGGGGGTTCGGGGTCCGAGGGCGACGGGTCGGTGGGGGACGGATCGGCCGGGGTCGGATCGGCCGGGGCGGGGTCGTCCGTCGAGGGCTCCGGGTCCGGGTCCGAGGAGGACGGCGGGCCGGTGGGCGTGGGGTCCGAGGGCGACGGCGTCGTGGGGTCCGGGTGCGAGGGAGACGGGGGCGGGCCGGCCGGGGCCGACGGGGAGCCGGGGACCGGGCCGGCCGGGGCGGGGCCGTACCCCTCGATGGACACCACCGAGCCCGCCGGGGAGATCGCCACCGTGGCCCGCCAGTGGCCGGACGGCTCGCGCAGCTGATCGACGTGGACCCGGACGGTCACCGACTCGCCCGGGGCGAGCGTGCCGGAGGACCGGTTCAGGTAGAGCCAGGAGGCGCCGGTGGACGCGGACCAGCGGACCGGTCCGTCACCCCGCGCGGTCAGGGTGATCAGCGTGGTGTCGCCGCTGTGGGCGGCCGTGACGCCTAGGACGGCGGCGCCCCTGTGCCCGGCGCCGGCGACCTCGACGACCTCCACGGACACGTCCGGTGCGCCGTCGGCGCCGAAGCGGGTGCCGGGGCGGGGCTGGGCGTTGCCGGCGTTCTCGTAGCCGGCGCCGCCCTCGCCGTCGAAGTCCACGGTGCCGTCCTCGCGGGCGGAGGACGGACCGCCGCTCACGCCCTCGCCCACCGGGGTGCCCCGGTAGGCCGCCCACAGGGCCAGCACGGGCGCGGCGACGACCGTGGCGACGACGGTCGTCGTGACGGCACGCGCGCGGAGGCGGTCGCGGCGGGCGGCCCGGTCCTTGGGGTCCATGGGGAAGCCGCGCCGGTCGAAGCGGGGCGCGCCGCCGTGCACACGGGGGTGGTGCGCGAGGGCGGTGCGCAGGGCGCCGGTGGGCGCCGGCACGAGCGGCAGGGCGTCCGGGGTGACGCTGGTGCCGGGCCACCGGCCCGGGACGGCCCGCTCGGCGGTACGGCGGCAGCGCGGGCAGTCGTCGACATGGCGGACGAGTTCGCGGCGCAGTGTGCTGCCGAGCACCATGCCCTGGTCGCCCGTGAGGTGCGCCACGCCCGGGCAGGCGCCGGTCTCCACGACGGCGAGGGCGGCGCGGGTGCGTTCCACCTCGCAGGCCGCGGTGGCGAGCAGTTCGCGCGCCGCGGCCGGGGCCATGCCGAGCACGGCGGCGACCTCGTGGGCGGCGAGACGGTGCCGGACGGCCAGTTCGAGCGCCTCGCGCTGCTCCGGGCTGGTCCCGGCGGCCTCCGGCCAGGCGAGCGCGGCCAGTTCGCGGCGGCGCCGCTCCTGCTCCTCGGGGGGTGCGGCGGGGGCGTCCTGGTGTCCCGCGGAGGCACGCTGCCCGCCGGAGCGGCCGCCGGCGTGCGCGGCCTGACGCTTCCGCCTGGCCTCGGCGAGCTTGCGCAGACACGCCCAGCGGGCGAGGGCGTACAGCCACGCGCGGAGGCTGCCGAGTTCGTCCGGGACGTGCCGGTCGCGGCGCTCCGCGAGGTGGAGCGCGTCGGCCAGGGCGGCGGTGGCCGCGTCGTGGTCGCACAGGACGGACAGGCAGTAGGTGAACAGACCGTCCACGTGCGGTTCGTAGCGGGCGGCCGGCCGCCGGTCCGGCGTGCGCGCGGCCGCTCGGTCGCGCGCTCCCCGGTGCGTCCGGTGGGTTCCGGTCGTACGGGTGGACGTACGGGTCGAGGTGTCCGGGCCGCTGCTCGTCATTCGGCGACCGTAGGGGCCGGGGGGCGACGCCTTCCGGCGCCGTGCGCACTTTTAATCCGTACGGGTGAAACGATCCCTCAATCCGGGGACAGGAACCTTTCCCCGCCCGGTGAGCGGCCACGACGCGGGGCGCCCGGCCTCCGATGGTGACCGGCGCGAGCCCCCGCGGCCGGGGAGCGGCGGGGCGGGGGCGGACCCCCGGTGTCGGAGGGGGCCGCTACCTTTTGGGCATGGCTGCCCGTACCAAGACCTCCAAGGACCGTCCGTCCTACCGCTGCACCGAGTGCGGATGGCAGACGGCCAAGTGGCTCGGGCGGTGTCCCGAGTGCCAGGCCTGGGGGACGGTCGAGGAGTACGGTGCGGCGCCCGCCGTGCGGACGACCGCGCCGGGCCGGGTCACCACCTCCGCGCTGCCCATCGGGCAGGTCGACGGGCGGCAGGCCACCGCCCGCTCCACGGGCGTGCCCGAGCTGGACCGGGTGCTCGGCGGCGGGCTGGTGCCCGGAGCGGTGGTGCTGGTCGCGGGCGAGCCGGGTGTGGGCAAGTCCACGCTGCTGCTGGACGTCGCCGCCAAGTCCGCGAGCGACGAGCACCGCACCCTGTACGTCACGGGTGAGGAGTCGGCGAGTCAGGTCCGGCTGCGCGCCGACCGTATCCACGCCATCGACGACCACCTCTATCTCGCCGCCGAGACGGATCTGTCGGCCGTCCTCGGCCACTTGGACGCGGTGAAGCCGTCGCTGCTGATCCTTGACTCGGTGCAGACGGTCGCCTCCCCCGAGATCGACGGCGCGCCGGGCGGCATGGCCCAGGTGCGCGAGGTGGCGGGCGCGCTGATCCGCGCCTCCAAGGAGCGCGGGATGTCCACGCTCCTCGTGGGACATGTCACCAAGGACGGCGCCATCGCGGGCCCGCGCCTCCTGGAGCACCTGGTGGACGTGGTGCTGCACTTCGAGGGCGACCGGCACGCCCGCCTGCGTCTGGTCCGCGGCGTCAAGAACCGCTACGGCACGACCGACGAGGTCGGCTGCTTCGAACTGCACGACGAGGGCATCACGGGCCTCGCTGACCCGAGCGGACTTTTCCTGACCCGTCGTGACGAACCGGTCCCGGGCACCTGTCTGACCGTCACCCTGGAGGGCCGCCGTCCGCTGGTCGCCGAGGTGCAGGCGCTCACCGTGGACTCGCAGATCCCCTCCCCCCGGCGGACCACCTCCGGCCTGGAGACCTCCCGCGTCTCGATGATGCTGGCCGTGCTGGAACAGCGCGGCCGGATCAGCGCCTTGGGCAAAAGGGACATCTACTCCGCGACGGTCGGCGGCGTGAAGCTCTCCGAGCCGGCCGCGGACCTGGCCGTCGCGCTCGCCCTGGCGTCCGCCGCGAGTGACACCCCGCTGCCGAAGAACCTCGTCGCGATCGGCGAAGTGGGCCTCGCGGGCGAGGTGAGACGCGTCACGGGCGTGCAGCGCAGGCTCGCCGAGGCGCACCGCCTGGGCTTCACGCACGCCCTGGTGCCGGGCGATCCGGGCAAGGTTCCGGCGGGCATGAAGGTTCTGGAAGTGGCGGACATAGGGGACGCGCTGCGGGTCCTTCCCCGCTCCCGTCGGCGAGAGGCCCCACGGGAGCCGGAGGACCGCCGGTAGACTTTGCCCAGGTCTCGCCCGTCCGTACGAAGCGCGGGGGCGCCCAGAACCTGCGACCGGAGGAGTGCAGTGGCAGCCAACGACCGGGCAGCAGCTCCCGGAAAGTCCGGTGGGAGTGCCGGTTCCGATGGCCTGATGCGCGCCTCGCTGAGCGCTGTGGCGCCCGGCACCGCCCTGCGTGACGGCCTGGAGCGCGTGCTCCGCGGCAACACGGGCGGGCTCATCGTGCTCGGCTCGGACAAGACCGTCGAGGCGCTGTGCAGCGGCGGCTTCGTGCTGGACGTGGAGTTCACCGCGACCCGGCTGCGCGAGCTGTGCAAGCTGGACGGCGGCATCGTGCTGTCCTCGGACCTGTCGAAGATCCTGCGGGCCGGCGTGCAGCTGGTCCCGGACCCGACGATCCCCACCGAGGAGACGGGCACCCGGCACCGCACCGCCGACCGCGTCTCCAAGCAGGTCGGCTTCCCCGTGGTCTCCGTCTCCCAGTCGATGCGGCTGATCGCGCTGTACGTCGACGGGCAGCGCCGCGTCCTGGAGGACTCGGCGGCGATCCTGTCCCGCGCCAACCAGGCGCTCGCCACCCTGGAGCGGTACAAGCTCCGCCTCGACGAGGTCGCGGGCACGCTGTCCGCGCTGGAGATCGAGGACCTGGTGACGGTCCGGGACGTCTCGGCGGTCGCGCAGCGGCTTGAGATGGTGCGCCGCATCGCCACCGAAATCGCCGAATACGTGGTCGAACTGGGCACCGACGGCCGTCTTCTCGCGCTCCAGCTGGACGAGTTGATCGCGGGCGTGGAGCCGGAGCGCGAACTGGTCGTACGGGACTACGTCCCCGAGCCGACCGCGAAGCGCTCCCGCACGGTCGACGAGGCGCTGCACGAGCTGAACGTCCTCACGCACGCGGAGCTGCTGGAGCTGCCGACGGTGGCGCGGGCACTGGGGTACACCGGCTCCCCGGAGACCCTGGACTCGGCGGTGTCGCCGCGCGGCTTCCGTCTGCTGGCGAAGGTGCCGCGCCTCCCCGGCGCGATCATCGACCGGCTGGTGGAGCACTTCGGCGGACTGCAGAAGCTGCTCGCCGCGAGCGTGGACGACCTCCAGACGGTGGACGGCGTCGGCGAGGCCCGAGCCCGCAGCGTCCGCGAGGGCCTCTCCCGCCTGGCGGAGAGCAGCATCCTCGAACGCTACGTGTAGGAAAGCCCCCCAGGGGCGCGGGGAACTGCGCGACCGACCCCCACCGGCCCGCCCCCCAAGGGGCGCGGGGAACTGCGCGACCGACCCCCACCGGCCCGCAGCTAAAGGCGACCTTGAGAACCCCTAGTCGGCCTTCAGCACGAACGACGTCCGCACCTTCTCGAACCCAGGCGCCTTGGCCTCGACCAAGTACGTCCCCGGCTTCGCCGCCCCCGCCTTGGGCGTCGCACACTCCGGCGCGCTCGGCTTGCGATCCCACTTCACGGTGTACGTGATGCTGTCCCCCGCCGGCACCCGGAACGCCAGACTCTGCGCCTCCTTGGGGCAGTCGTCGGACGCCCAGAACGTGTCGTCGTCCGTCGCCCGGGACACCGTCAGCACCGTCCGCTCAGGATCGAGATCGATCTTGCAGTCCGCCCCCGACGTGTTCCGCGCCGTGAGCAGGAACGCCGGCGTCTCCGTCGGCCCGTACGTGTTGCGCTCGCTGCGCAGACTGAAACGGACCGCGCTCGCCGAGCAGTTGGGCAGTCCGGACCCGGATCCGGCCGGCAGCGCGTCCCCCGCGCCGACCCCCGCGGACGTACCGCCCTCGGAACCACCACCGGCGCTGCCGCCACCGCCCGATCCGTCCGCGCCTCCGGCACCCGCGGAGTCCGCCGGGTCGCCGTCGCCGCCCTCGCCGTCGGAGCCGGAACCGGACGATCCGGCGGAGTCGCCGGAGCCGTCGCCGGACCCCTCCGACCCGCCGTCGCCCGTCTCGTCCCGTCCGCCCGGCGCCTGACTGATCGCAGGGCCGGAACCGGACGGTCCGGGGGTGATGGAGGGCGCGGGATTCTTGCCGTTGGCCCCGTTGTTCGAGCCGTTGCCGTTCCCATCGGCGGAGACCACGACCCAGGTGATCAACAACGCCAACAGGGCGAGCACGGACAGCAGTACGGCCCTCCGACGCCAGTAGATGGAGGAGGGAAGCGGCCCGACCGGATTGCGCAGAGATCCCACGGCGCAAACTGTACGAGAGATCCGAGCGTTCGCTTGTCCCACCCGCCGCTCAGCACGCAACTTTTCCGGATCATCATCCCGGTAACCGGCCGCCCACCCCCGTCTTTCGCCAGGTACGGCACACGACGATCGCGGGGCGTGACCGTCCCGGCCGTTCCCTTACGGTCGGTGACCAAGGACTGTGCGGACAGCGGGCCCTGCCGTGACATCACCGACCACGCACACGGCGCTGCCACACCCGAGCGTTCGCGATCGCGGTCCTTGCACTCCTGGCCACGGCTGTGGCGTACGTCTGCGGCGAGGTCCTCTACTCGTCACGTTCTCAAGTGTGTTCGTGGGCGTGCACCACCCGCACGGCGCGCGCACGCCGAACCGGTCCAGGACCGCGCGCGGCCGGTCACTCCTTCGGTCAACGCCCGTGCCACACAGCCGCCTTCGGAGACGGTGAGGGCGGAGACGTTCAGCCGGCCCCCGGAACGATGCGGAACTCCGCCCGTCCGAGGTCCCGTTGCCCGCCGGCACGCGGGACGACGTCCTCGGCGGCCCAGCGGTCGTGGTGGTCGAAGCAGCGCCGGTCGCGGTCGACGGAGACGAACCTGCCGCCGCTCGCACGCAGCGGCGGCAGTCGGCTCTTCGCCCGCGGCGGCCCCCAGCGCTGTCGTCACCCGGCGACCGACGCGGGCCAAGAGCGCGGAGGGCGCACGGGACGACGCCGAAGGCCTGCCCACCCGCTCGAGGACGCACCCCCGCACCCGGTGGCCCCCCCCCCGTGCGGGGGGCGCGACGGCCGCGGTGTCCCGCACGCATCTTCCCGCCGGCGCCCCCATGCCCCCCTCCCCCGTGCGGCCGCACGCCCGGGACCCCGCTCGGGGAACGAAGCGCTCTTCCCCGTGGCGCTCGGCCGTCCACGCGGCCCGGCGTGGCAGGATCGACGGGTCATGACTGCTCCCACGAAGCCCCCGTACGGCACCGCCGCCGATTCCGTGTCCGAGCGTGCTCCCGGTGAGCCGCTGCACTCCCCCGTCATCGACTGGTTCGACGAGCACGCCCGGGACCTTCCGTGGCGGCGCCCGGAGGCCGGCGCGTGGGGGGTGATGGTCAGTGAGTTCATGCTGCAGCAGACCCCGGTCAACCGGGTGCTGCCCGTCTACGAGCAGTGGATGGCCCGGTGGCCTCGCCCCGCCGACCTCGCCGCCGAGGCGCCCGGCGAGGCCGTCCGCGCCTGGGGCCGGCTCGGCTACCCACGCCGCGCCCTGCGCCTGCACGGAGCCGCCGTGGCCATAACGGAACGGCACGGCGGCGACGTACCGTCCGAGCACGCCCAGCTGCTCGCGCTGCCCGGCATCGGCGAGTACACCGCCGCGGCCGTGGCGTCGTTCGCCTACGGGCAGCGGCACGCGGTGCTGGACACCAACGTCCGCCGGGTGTTCGCCCGCGCGGTCAGCGGCACGCAGTACCCGCCGAACGCCACCACCGCCGCCGAGCGCCGGCTCGCCCGGACGCTGCTGCCGGAGGACGCGGCCACGGCCGCCCGGTGGGCCGCCGCCTCCATGGAGCTGGGCGCGCTGGTGTGCACGGCGAAGAACGAGGCGTGCCACCGCTGCCCGATCGCCGCGCAGTGCGCGTGGCGGCTGGCGGGCAAGCCGGCGCACGACGGGCCGCCGCGCCGCGGGCAGACGTATGCGGGCACCGACCGCCAGGTCCGCGGCCGGCTCCTCGCGGTACTGCGGGAGGCGCACGGGCCGGTGCCGCAGGCGGCGCTGGACCGGGTGTGGCACGAGCCGGTGCAGCGCGCCCGCGCGCTGGACGGGCTGGTGTCGGACGGCCTGGTGGAGCCGATGCCGGGCGGCCTGTACCGGCTGCCGCTGAGCTGACACCGGGCCCTCGCCGGTCACACGGTTCACGCCCGTCACACCGCGCATGACGGGCGTACCGCCGCATACCCGTACCGAACACCTCGCCCCTTCGTCCCGTTCGTCCCTCCGTTACACAACCGACGGACACCCGAGGGCTGCCCGCAGGGTGCTCCGCACAGTGCCGTGACAACGCCTCCGTAGTTTCGATCGCGTGCTCGACCGGAGCACGACGAGACGGAACACGAGCGGTACGGCCGGCCCGCGGGGGCGGGCCGGAACGGGGACCGGAAGGCGGTACACCATGGCGAAGGGCGAGGTGCTCGAGTTCGAGGAGTACGTCCGCACCCGGCAGGACGCGCTGCTGCGCAGCGCCCGGCGCCTGGTCCCGGATCCCGTCGAGGCGCAGGACCTGCTGCAGACCGCGCTGGTGCGCACGTACGGCCGCTGGGAGACCATCGAGGACAAGCGGCTGGCCGACGCCTATCTGCGCCGCGTCATGATCAACACGCGGACGGAGTGGTGGCGGGCGCGCAAGCTGGAGGAGGTGCCCACCGAGCAGCTCCCCGAGTCGCGTGTGGAGGACGCCACCGAGCAGTACGCGGACCGCGCCCTGCTGATGGACGTGCTGAAGGTCCTCGCCCCGAAGCAGCGCAGCGTCGTGGTGCTGCGACACTGGGAGCAGATGTCCACGGACGAGACGGCCGCCGCACTCGGCATGTCGGCCGGAACGGTCAAGAGCACGCTGCACCGGGCGCTGGCCCGGCTCCGCGAGGAGCTGGAGTCCCGCGAGTCGGACGCACGCGCGCTGGAGCGTGAGGAGCGGGAGCGTTGCGCGGCCTGACCGGCGCGGGGCCCGAACGGGCCCGGTCCACCGCCCGGACGGCGAGTACGGCGACGGCCGTGCTCGCCGCCGCTGTGCTGTTCGGGACCGGATGCGGCGCGAGCGGCACCGGCGCCCGGGACGAGGGTCCGGCGCGTGTGGACGGCGGGGCCAGCCCGGCCGCACCCGCCACCGCGTCCTCGCCGACGCCCGACCGCGTGGACGCCGTACTGCTGATCCTGAAGGATCCGGCCGTGTCGGACGAGGTGAAGCGGGAGCTGAAGCCCTGCGTCGCCGACGAGTACCCGGTGGACGTCAGCTACGGCAACCTCACGGGCGAGGCCCGCGACGACGTCGTCGTCAACGTGCTGACCTGCGGAGACGCCGTCGGCATCGGTGCGTACGTGTACCGGCACCAGGGCGACGGCTATGTCAACGTGTTCAGCGCGGAGGAGCCGCCGGTCTACGCCGAGATCGACCGCGGGGACCTGGTGGTGACCAAGCAGGTCTACGGCCGCGGCGATCCGGTGTCGAGCCCGTCCGGCGAGGTCGTGATCACGTACCGCTGGATTTCGGGCCGGTTCGACGAGAGGTACCGCACGCACAACGAGTACGGGCCGGTCGCCGGCGCGGTGCCGACACCGGCGCCGGAAGGCTGAGACACGGCTCACAGCGGGAACCGCCGGCGGGCCTGCGCACGATGAAGGGGTGAACCCGTCGCGCGGCCCGTGCGTCCCGTGGGGTGGGCACAGACACGAGGACCGGGCGGGCGCGGGGGCGGGCCCGGTCCGGGACCACACGAGAACTGAGAGCAGCGGGATGGCAGACCAGACCCATGTCCTGTTCGTCGAGGACGACGACGTCATCCGTGAGGCCACCCAGCTCACGCTGGAACGGGACGGCTTCGCGGTCACCGCGAAGCCCGACGGTCTGTCGGGTCTGGAGGCGTTCCGCGCCGACCGGCCGGACATCGCGCTCCTCGACGTCATGGTGCCCGGCCTGGACGGCGTCAGCCTGTGCCGGCGGATACGGGACGAGTCGACCGTGCCGGTGATCATGCTGTCGGCGCGGGCGGACGCCATCGACGTGGTGCTGGGCCTGGAGGCGGGCGCCGACGACTACGTGACCAAGCCGTTCGACGGCGCGGTCCTGGTCGCCCGGATCCGCGCGGTGCTGCGCCGCTTCGAGCGGGCGGGCGGCGCGGGCGCGGGGCAGGACGACGCGGACGGCGGGCCCGTGCTGGCCTTCGGCGAGCTGGAGATCGACACCGAGGGCATGGAGGTGCGCAAGGCCGGGCAGCCGGTCGCGCTCACCCCGACCGAGATGCGGCTGCTGCTGGAGTTCTCCGCGGCGCCGGGCACCGTCCTCAGCCGCGACAAGCTGCTGGAGCGGGTGTGGGAGTACGGCTGGGGCGGCGACACCCGGGTGGTCGACGTCCATGTGCAGCGGCTGCGCGCGAAGATCGGCCAGGACCGGATCGAGACGGTCCGCGGCTTCGGCTACAAGCTGAAGGCCTGAGCGGGCGGATGCGCGGACACTTCCGGCGCCTGGTGACGGCGTTCGTACGGCGGGCCGGCATCGGCGCGGGCCTGAGATGGAAGCTCAGCGCGGCCATCGCGCTGGTCGGCGCGCTGGTGGCGGTCGCGCTCAGCCTGGTCGTGCACAACGCGGCCCGGGTGTCGATGCTGGACAACGCGCGCGACCTGGCCGACGAGCGCATCATGATCGCCCAGCGGAACTACGAGCTGTCCGGGCGGCTGAACTTCCCCAACACCAAGATCGACGACCCGCAGCTGCCCACGGAGCTGCGCGCCAAGGTCGAGGAGGGCCGCCGCGCCACGTACGTCGCCGACCGGGGTGGCGCGCCGGACATCTGGGCGGCGGTGCCGCTGAAGAACGGGCACGTGATGTCGCTGCACTCCGGCTTCACCGACCGCAGCTCGGACATCCTCAAGGACCTCGACCAGGCCCTGTGGATCGGCTCCACCGCGACCGTGCTCGGCGGCTGCGCGCTCGGGGTGCTCATCGGCGGTCATCTGTCCCGGCGGCTGCGCAAGGCGGCCACCGCCGCCAACCGGGTCGCGGGGGGCGAGACGGACGTACGGGTGCGGGACGCCATCGGCGGGGTGGTGCGGGACGAGACCGACGACCTGGCCAGCGCGGTCGACGCCATGGCGGACGCGCTGCGGCAGCGGCTGGAGGCCGAGCGCCGGGTGACCGCCGACATCGCCCACGAGCTGCGCACCCCGGTGACCGGCCTGCTCACCGCGGCGGAGCTGCTGCCGCCGGGCCGGCCCACGGAGCTGGTGCAGGACCGGGCGCGGGCGATGCGCACCCTCGTCGAGGACGTCCTGGAGGTCGCCCGGCTCGACAGCGCCTCCGAACGGGCCGAGCTGCAGGACATCCTGCTCGGCGAGTTCGTCGCCCGCCGGGTCACGGCGAAGGACCCGGACGTGGTGGTGCGCGTGAGGCACGAGTCGGAGGTCACCACCGACCCGCGGCGGCTGGAGCGGGTGCTGTTCAACCTGCTCGCCAACGCCGCCCGGCACGGCGCCCCGCCCATCGAGGTCACCGTGGAGGGCCGGGTCGTCCGGGTCCGCGACCACGGGCCCGGCTTCCCGGAGGACCTGCTCGCAGAAGGGCCGAGCCGCTTCCGCACGGGCAGCGCGGACCGGGCGGGCCGGGGCCACGGCCTGGGCCTGACCATCGCGGCGGGCCAGGCCCGCGTCCTGGGCGCCCGCCTGACCTTCCGCAACGTCCGCCCGGCCGGCGCCCCGCCCGGCACACCCCCCGAGGGCGCCGCGGCCGTCCTGTGGCTTCCGGAACACGCCCCGACGAACACGGGGAGCTATCCGGTGCTGGGGCAGTGAGCGGGCTTCCGGGGCACGTCGCCGCCCCGGAAGCCCGTGAGCCTCAGACCGTCTCGGGCGCCGGCGCGGGGGCGTCCTCCCGCTGAGGGCCCGCGCCCTTCAGCGGGACCTCCTTGACGAAGACCGCCGCCGCCAGCGACAGCACGGCGACGGCCGCGCCCAGCAGGAACGCGCCGTGCGTGCCGGAGGAGACCGCGTGCTGGTACGCCTCGCGGGCCGCCTCCGGGAGCTTCGCCAGGCTCGCGGCGTCGAGCTGGGCGGACTGCTCGGTCACCTTGGAGCCCAGCGCGCCCGCCCGCTCCGCCATGACGTCCTGGACGCGGTGGTTGAACAGCGCGCCCATGACCGCGACGCCGAAGGACGAGCCGAGGGTGCGGAACAGGGTGGTCGTGGAGGAGGCCACGCCCATGTCCTTCAGCTCCACGCTGTTCTGCGCGACCAGCATGGTGATCTGCATCAGACAGCCCATGCCGAGGCCCACGACGGCCATGAAGACGCCGGAGGTGAGGCGGGAGGTCCCGGTGTCCATCGTCGACAGCAGGTACAGGCCGACGACGAGCAGGGCGCTGCCCACCACCGGGAAGACCTTGTAGCGGCCGGTGTTCGTGGTGACCCGGCCCGCGACCATCGAGGTGACCAGCATCGCGCCGAGCATCGGCAGGAGCAGCAGACCGGAGTTGGTGGCCGAGGCGCCCTGCACGGACTGCTGGTACAGCGGCAGGAAGAGCGTCGCGCCGAACATCACGAAGCCCACGATGAAGCCGATGACCGACATCAGCGTGAAGTTGCCGCTGCGGAAGATGTGCAGCGGCACCACCGGCTCGGCGGCCCGGGTCTGCCAGAACACGAAGCCGACCAGGGACGCGACGCCGAGGGCGATCAGCTCCATGATCCGCGTGGAGGTCCAGGCGTACTCGGTGCCGCCCCAGGTGGTGACCAGGACGATCGCGGTGATGCCGACGGTCAGCAGCGCCACCCCGAGGTAGTCGATGCCCGCCTGCGACCGCTTCCTCGGCAGATGCAGCACCGCGCCGACCGCGGCGAGGGCGATCACGCCGAGCGGCAGGTTGATGTAGAAGGCCCAGCGCCAGCCCCAGTTGTCGGTGATGGTGCCGCCGACGAGCGGCCCGCCGATCATCGCGAGGGCCATCACGGCGGCCATCATGCCCTGGTACTTGCCGCGCTCCCGGGGCGGGATCAGGTCACCGATGATCGCCATGACGCCGACCATCAGACCGCCCGCGCCGAGGCCCTGCACCGCGCGGAAGGCGACGAGCTGCCCCATGTCCTGCGCCATGCCGCTGAGCGCGGAGCCGATCAGGAAGATGACGATGGAGGTGATGAACGAGCCCTTGCGCCCGTACATGTCGCCGATCTTGCCCCATACCGGGGTGGAGGCCGCGGTGGCCAGCGTGTACGCCGTGACCACCCAGGAAAGGTGCTCCAGGCCGCCCAGCTCGCCCACGATCGTGGGCATCGCGGTGCCGATGATCATGTTGTCGAGCATCGCGAGCATCATCGCGATCATGAGGGCGAGCAGCACCACCCGCACGCTGCGCGGCTGTTTCCCGCCGTCCGTCGGGGCGGCCCCCGCCGCCACTGTGTCCGTCATGGATCCCACTCCCCCGGCCACCCTCGGTGACCCGTCTTTACTTACTTGCCGCCCGGCTAGTTGACTACGACGGGAAGCTAGTCGCGTAACTAGCCGGGCGTCAAGTAAGTTTTCGTCAAGAGGGTCCGAGCGGAAAGATGGGCGGCACCATGGACGGCACCAAGCAGCGGCGCCGCGGGAACACCCGCCAGCGCATCCAGGAAGTGGCGCTCGAACTCTTCGCCGAGCAGGGCTACGAGAAGACCTCGCTGCGGGAGATCGCCGAGCGGCTGGACGTCACCAAGGCGGCGCTCTACTACCACTTCAAGACCAAGGAAGAGATCCTCGTCTCCATCTTCGAGGACCTCTCCCGGCCGATCGAGGACCTGATCGAGTGGGGGCGCCGGCAGCCGCACTCGCTGGAGACCAAGCAGGAGATCATCCGCCGTTACAGCGCGGCGCTGATGGAGGCCGCGCCGCTCTTCCGCTTCATGCAGGAGAACCAGGCGGCCATCCGCGAGCTGCGCATCGGGGACATGTTCAAGACGAAGATGCTCGGGCTGCGGGACATCCTCATCGACCCCGACGCCGACCTGGTCGACCAGGTGCGCTGCATCAGCGCCCTGTTCACTCTGCACGCCGGGATGCATGTGCTCCAGGAAGTCGAAAGCGACCCCGGGAAGCGGCATGAAGCCGTTCTCGAGGTCGCCGTCGATCTGATCACCCAGGCCCACCGGGGCTCGGCGGGCTACTAGGCGGTCGCTTCCGCCCGCTCCCCGTGGGTCAGACCGTCACGCCGTGGCTGCGAAGGAACTTCGCGGGGTCGACGGCGGAGCCGTAGTTCGGGGTCGTGCGGATCTCGAAGTGCAGGTGCGGACCGCTGGAGTTGCCGGTGTTGCCGGACGAGGCGATCTTCTGGCCGGTCTTCACGACCTGGCCGACCTTCACGTGCACGGACGACAGGTGGGCGTACTGGGAGTACGTCTTGTTGCCGTGCTTGATCACGATGGCGTTGCCGTACGCGGGACCGTCACCGGCGCCGTTGCCGCCGGCCTTGACGACCGTGCCGCCGTGGGCGGCCATCACCGGGGTGCCGGTCGGGACGGCGTAGTCCTGACCGGAGTGCTTGTGCGCCCACATGCCGCCGTTCTGCGCGAAGCTCGCCGACAGCTTGTAGGACTTCACCGGGTCGATCCAGGAGGCGGCCTTCTTCTTGGCCGCGGCCTTCGCCGCCTTCTTGGCCTGCGCGGCCTTGGCGGCAGCGGCCTTCTTCGCCTCGGCGGCCTTCTGCGCCTTGGCGGCCTGCGCCTGGACGGCCTTCGCCTGCGTCTCGGCGGCCTTGGACTGGGCGGCCGCCTGCGCCTGCACGGCGCCGGCCGCACCGGAGGCGGCCGTGTTGTCGACGGCGGCCGCGACCCCGGCTCCCAGGACGACCGAGGTGCCCAGGCCGGCGGCCAGGACGGCCGCACGGGTACGGGTGGCGGACGTGCGGGGGAAACGGGACGTGACGCGCTCGAACATCGAAACCTCATGGGGGAGGGGACAGAGGAGAACCACCGGCTCACGGGACCCGCGGCGTGGTGGCCATTCAGTGGTAACCCTTTCGCCCGAAAAGCCGCAAAGGTGTGACCTACGACGTAAATTCGTAGATACAGACCGGTATGCATAGCCTCTGAGACGCGGCTCACAGGGCCCCAAAGCCCCATTTCAAGCCGATCGAGCGCCATATCACCCGTAATGTCCGATGTAGTTTCGGCGTCCCTCTACTATTCCGGGCCGTACGTGACGTGGGTCCTGTGCGGCACGTCACCTGCGGAGTGAAAAAGCGGGTGCAGAAATGTGGCGCAGGCCTCTGGCCGCCTACCGCCCGGTAACCCTACGGTTCACCTCGCGTCACCCTCGCACACGAGCATGCACACGACATGTTGGCAGCGTCACGGACGTGAGAGGACCCCCACGACATGAGAAGCCGACGCCCCTGGTTGCGCCGCGTATCGGTGACCGCCGTCTCCGCGACCGCCCTGGTGGCCCTCGCCGCACCCGCCGAGGCCACACCCTCCGCAGCGGCCCCCACGACGGCCATCGCCGCCCTCCCGGCCACCGCCCCCGCCCTCGCGGCGGACGTCGACTACGACACCTGGCAGCGCGACTGCCGGGCCGTCATGGACCAGGCCCTGCCCTATGTGCAGCAGCGCATCGCCGACGCCCGGCCGGGCGAGAAGCAGGCGATCGTCCTCGACATCGACAACACCGCCCTGGAGACCGACTTCGGCTTCAGCTTCCCGCAGCCCGCCAACGAGCCCGTCCTGGAGGTCGCCCGGTACGCCGAGGAGCGCGGGGTCGACCTGTTCTTCGTCACCGCCCGGCCCGGCATCATCTACGCGCCCACCGAGTGGAACCTCGACCACGCCGGCTACGAGTCCTCCGGCCTGTACGTCCGGAGCTTCGTCGACCTTTTCCGGAACGTCGCCGAGTACAAGACCGCCCAGCGTGTCGCCATCGAGCGCAAGGGCTACACGATCATCGCCAACATCGGCAACAGCGCCACCGACCTCTCCGGCGGCCACGCCGAGCGCACCTTCAAGCTCCCGGACTACGACGGCCGGCTCTCCTGACCGCCCCCGGACACACGAAAGGGGCCGGCACCCTCGCGGGTGCCGGCCCCTCTCACAGGCCGTGAGGCAGGGCGCTTACGCGTCCTTGCTCAGGTTCGGACCGGCGCCGCCGGCCGCCTGCTCGATCGGCGGGACATCGGGCAGGGCCGACTTCTCCTCGCCGCGGAAGGTGAAGGTCTGCGCCTCGCCCTCGCCCTCGGTGTCCACGACCACGATGTGACCGGGACGCAGCTCGCCGAAGAGGATCTTCTCCGACAGCGAGTCCTCGATCTCCCGCTGGATGGTCCGGCGCAGCGGCCGGGCGCCCAGCACGGGGTCGTAGCCCTTCTTGGACAGCAGCTCCTTGGCGGACTGGGAGAGCTCGATGCCCATGTCCCGGTCCTTCAGGCGCTCGTCCACCTTGTCGATCATCAGGTCGACGATCCGCAGGATGTCGCCCTGGGTCAGCTGCGGGAAGACCACCACGTCGTCGACGCGGTTGAGGAACTCGGGCCGGAAGTGCTGCTTGAGCTCGTCCGAGACCTTGTTCTTCATGCGCTCGTAGTTGGTCTTCGTGTCGCCCGCGGCGGCGAAGCCCAGGTTGAAGCCCTTGGAGATGTCACGGGTGCCGAGGTTGGTCGTCATGATGATGACCGTGTTCTTGAAGTCCACGACCCGGCCCTGGGAGTCGGTCAGGCGACCGTCCTCCAGGATCTGCAGCAGCGAGTTGAAGATGTCCGGGTGGGCCTTCTCGACCTCGTCGAAGAGGACGACCGAGAACGGCTTGCGGCGCACCTTCTCCGTCAGCTGGCCGCCCTCCTCGTAGCCCACGTAGCCGGGGGGCGAACCGAAGAGACGCGACACCGTGTGCTTCTCGCTGAACTCCGACATGTCGAGGGAGATCAGCGCGTCCTCGTCGCCGAAGAGGAACTCCGCGAGCGCCTTGGACAGCTCCGTCTTACCGACACCGGACGGACCGGCGAAGATGAACGAGCCACCCGGACGCTTCGGGTCCTTCAGGCCGGCGCGCGTACGGCGGATCGCCTTGGACAGCGCCTTGACGGCGTCGTCCTGGCCGATGACCCGCTTGTGCAGCTCCTCCTCCATGCGGAGCAGGCGGCTGGACTCCTCCTCGGTCAGCTTGAAGACCGGGATGCCGGTGGCGGTCGCGAGGACCTCGGCGATCAGCTCGCCGTCGACCTCGGCGACGACGTCCATGTCGCCGGCCTTCCACTCCTTCTCCCGCTTCGCCTTGGCGGCGAGGAGCTGCTTCTCCTTGTCGCGCAGCGAGGCGGCCTTCTCGAAGTCCTGCGAGTCGATCGCGGACTCCTTGTCGCGGCGGACGCCGGCGATCTTCTCGTCGAACTCGCGCAGGTCCGGCGGCGCGGTCATCCGGCGGATGCGCATCCGGGAACCGGCCTCGTCGATCAGGTCGATCGCCTTGTCCGGAAGGAAGCGGTCCGAGATGTACCGGTCGGCCAGGGTGGCGGCCTGGACCAGCGCCTCGTCCGTGATGGAGACGCGGTGGTGCGCCTCGTAGCGGTCGCGCAGGCCCTTGAGGATCTCGATCGTGTGCGGCAGGGACGGCTCGGCGACCTGGATGGGCTGGAAGCGGCGCTCGAGGGCCGCGTCCTTCTCCAGGTGCTTGCGGTACTCGTCCAGCGTGGTCGCACCGATGGTCTGGAGCTCGCCGCGGGCCAGCATCGGCTTGAGGATGCTCGCCGCGTCGATCGCGCCCTCGGCGGCGCCCGCACCGACCAGCGTGTGCAGCTCGTCGATGAACAGGATGATGTCGCCGCGGGTGCGGATCTCCTTGAGCACCTTCTTCAGGCGCTCCTCGAAGTCACCGCGGTAGCGGGAGCCGGCCACCAGGGCGCCGAGGTCCAGGGTGTAGAGGTGCTTGTCCTTGAGGGTCTCGGGCACCTCACCCTTGACGATGGCCTGGGCGAGGCCCTCGACGACGGCGGTCTTGCCGACGCCGGGCTCACCGATCAGCACCGGGTTGTTCTTGGTACGGCGGGACAGCACCTGCATGACCCGCTCGATCTCCTTCTCGCGCCCGATGACCGGGTCGAGCTTGGACTCACGAGCGGCCTGGGTGAGGTTCCGGCCGAACTGGTCGAGGACCAGGGACGTGGAAGGCGTGCCCTCCGCAGGACCGCCGGCGGTGGCGGTCTCCTTGCCCTGGTAACCGGAGAGCAGCTGGATCACCTGCTGCCGCACGCGGTTCAGATCAGCGCCCAGCTTGACCAGGACCTGGGCGGCGACGCCCTCGCCCTCACGGATCAGGCCGAGCAGGATGTGCTCCGTGCCGATGTAGTTGTGGCCCAGCTGAAGGGCCTCGCGGAGCGACAGCTCCAGGACCTTCTTGGCACGGGGGGTGAAGGGGATGTGACCCGACGGGGCCTGCTGGCCCTGCCCGATGATCTCCTCCACCTGCTGGCGGACCGCCTCGAGCGAAATCCCGAGGCTCTCAAGGGCCTTGGCGGCGACACCCTCACCCTCGTGGATCAGGCCCAGGAGGATGTGCTCGGTGCCGATGTAGTTGTGGTTGAGCATCCGGGCTTCTTCCTGAGCCAGGACGACAACCCGCCGCGCGCGGTCGGTGAACCTCTCGAACATCGTTAATCGCTCCTCAGAGCGGTCAGGCAGTGGGGGGAACTTCCCCTCCCTGTCCTTCCGCAGCTTAGTCCCGCAAGCGGGGACCGCTCATTCCAACTGCCGACACCGTCGATGGCCTCCTGACCCCGCTCACGCCGACATCTGCTCCAACCCGATGGTGCGAGACGATGTTCCCGCAGGCCAGGCAGTTACCCCCTTCGCCAGTACGCCCGTGGCGAACGGGAGCCGTCCCGCCCTGCGTGTCGCCCCCTCCCACTAGGGATGTCTTACCCGCTGCGACCGACCGTCCATGCCGAGTGCACGGGTTCCCTCCGCTACGGGCGAACAACCTTGCGCCCCGCTTCACCCCCGCACGCCCCCTTGTTCGACACCGTGCGCATACGCTCAGGCACCCAGCGTAACCCGGGGGGTCGTCGTGCGTTGCCCCGGGCATGGCCGGTATCCGCTCCGTCGCACTCCCGTCGCCCCGCCGGCCGGACCTGCCCGCCCGTGAGGTGAGCGAGGGGCGTCACGGCGACCGGACACGCCTCTGGTACGAGAACGTCCTGGGATGGCCCACGGCGCCGGGTGTTCCGCCGCGGCTGGTGGTGGGCGTGCGCTTCGACGTCCTGGACGTGCCCGCGGAGGCGGGCCGTGCGGCACTGGAGCGGCTGGGCGGGGCCGCGGAGGGCTTCCCGGTCGCCGTCCAGGGGGACCGGATGCGGCTGCTGATCGCCGCGGGAGGCGCCGACGAGCTGCCGGGCCTGCTGGAGTGGCTGGACTGGGGCGGGCTCGATCTCGACCTGCGGGCGCTCGGCGAGGGCCGCCTCATGGACGCCCCCGCCCCGTGGGACGCCGGGGCCGGGCCGGACGCACCGCGTGGACACCCGGCCGCGGGACGTCCCGGCGACGGGCGCCCGGACAGTCCGCAGGGGGCCGCCGTATGGCTGCGGCCCCCCGAGCCGGGTCGCGAGGCGGAGGCCTCGCTGCCGACGCTGTCGGCGATGGACACGAGGAGCCCGCGAGGGGTCGGTGACGGCCCCCCGCACCTCGTGCGTCTGATCAGCACCGTGGCGACACAGATCCACCGCGTGCGCCTGCGGCGCTCCGGTGCGGGCGCCGCCGCGCAGGGCGTGGGTCAGCCGTTGGCCTTCTCGTAGGCCTCGCGGATGGACGCGGGGACGCGGCCGCGGTCGTTCACCTCGTAACCGTTCTCCTTGGCCCAGGCGCGGATGGCCGCGGTGTCCTGGCTGCCGCCCGAGGAGGAACGCGTCTTTCCGCGCCCGCCGGAAGCGCGGCCCCCGGTACGACGACCGCCCTTCACGTAAGGCTCGAGAAGGCTGCGGAGCTTCTCCGCGTTGGCGGTGGTGAGATCGATCTCGTAGGTCTTGCCGTCCAACGCGAACGTCACGGTCTCGTCCGCCTCGCCGCCGTCGAGGTCGTCGACAAGAAGGACCTGAACCTTCTGTGCCACCGGATTTCCTTTCATCGATAACTTGAGGGCCGGGGTGAGCCGGCGTCCGCCGTATCGCCGCCCCTTGTTATATGCAGTACTGCAGTACTGCGGAAAGCAAACCGCTTTTGCCGTAAAAACACAAACCCCCGGCAGAGGACAGGGGCCCGCGCACGTCCCGGAAACATGCGCGTTTCGGACATAGGGCACCCGCATAGTGGCCCTGACACAGATCACAGATGCAGAAGCATCCGGCTGTTGCCCAAGGTGTTCGGTTTCACGCGTTCGAGACCCAGGAACTCCGCGACACCCTCGTCATAGGAGCGCAGCAACTCCGCGTACACATCGCGGTCGACGGGCGTCTCACCGATCTCCACGAAGCCGTGCTTGCCGAAGAAGTCCACTTCGAAGGTCAGACAGAAAACGCGTCGAACACCGAGCCAGCGGGCCGTCTGCAGCAACTTCTCCAGCAGGCGGTGGCCCACGCCCGCGCCCTTCAGGCCCGGCTTCACGGCGAGAGTGCGCACTTCCGCGAGGTCTTCCCACATCACATGCAGGGCGCCGCAGCCTACGACCTCCGCGTTGTCGTCCCGTTCCGCGACCCAGAACTCCTGGATGTCCTCGTAAAGCGTCACCATGGCTTTGTCGAGCAGGATGCCCTCGCGGACGTAGACGTCGAGGAGGCGGCGTACGGCCGGCACATCGCTGGTGCGGGCCCGCCGCACGGTCAGGGCATTCGTGGTGACTTCGGGGCTGTCTGCTGACATGGACGGACGCTATCGCCCGCCGGGCTCGTCGCGAGAGGCGGGGTTCTCGTCGACCGGAGTACCGGCGTTGTCGCCGTCGGCTTCGGGGGTTTGCGGGAGCTGGACGATCCGCATGGCGTCCTGGAGAGCCTGCCGCTGTTCCTCGCTCATCATGCCGAAGAACGCGACGAGAGCCGCGGCGGCGTTGTCGCTCTGCGACCACGCCTCGTTCATGAGGGCGGCGGCGTAGGCGGCGCGGGTGGAGACCGCCTCATATCGATAGGCGCGCCCTTCGGACTCCCGGCGCACCCAGCCCTTCTGATGGAGATTGTCCAAAACGGTCATCACCGTGGTGTACGCGATGGACCGTTCCTTCTGGAGATCTTCCAGGACTTCCCGAACGGTCACCGGGCGGTTCCACTTCCAGACCCGCGTCATGACCGCGTCTTCGAGTTCTCCCAATGGGCGAGGCACAACTCAGAACAATAGTGGGAGATCCCGGCAATGGCGTGCCGGACGTGCGTGATGCACCGCGAACCATGACAAAAGGGGCGTACGACGGCGGGTCGTACGCCCCTGAGCGGCCGGGGTGGTCCCGGTCAGGCGTCGCTCTTGCCGGCGGGCGAGCCTTCCGCCCGGGCGAGGGCCGCGTCGACGGCGGCGTCCTCCTTGGTCTTGTTGGCGCCGCCCTGCGTCTTCACGATGACGCGGATCACGCCGACGAAGAAGACGGCCATGACGACCGGGGGCAGGAGCGCGGAGACGTAGTCCATGCGTCCAGGGTAGCCAGGCAGGCGGGTCAGCCGGCGGCCAGGTGCTGGTCCGGCGGGGGCGTGGCGGGTTTGCGCCGGGGGAAGACCTCGCCGGGGGTGGGCACGGGCCGACGGGTCGGGCGGGGGGTGCCCGGGGCGGGCTCGGGACTCGGGTTCGGCGCCGGGTGGGGCGTCGAGGGCCGCTCCCCGGGCTTCTTCTCCGGCTCCGTGCGCTCCTCCTGGCCCTGGCCCGCGGAGGCCAGGCCCCCGGGCAGGGCGGTCAGCCGGACACGCTCGCAGTGCCGCAGCAGGGCGGCGGCGGTGGGGTTGCCGCGCAGGGCGCGCAGGGCGGCCAGATCGTCCGGCTGCGGCCGGTATCCGGCGCCCAGCGCCTCCTCCAGCAGCGCGAGGTAGCCGGCGGCGGTGCCGGGGAGGGCGGCGCGGTAGCGGCCGAGATCGGCCACCAGAAAGGCGCGCAGCCGGGCGCTTTCGCGCGTCGCCTCGTCGAGGGACGCGGCGAGGCGCAGGCAGTCCTGGACGTCGTCGGCCGTGGCCGGGCTGGGGTGCAGGGCGAGGGCGAGGGCGCGGCGGAGCACACGCAGCTCCTGTGCACCGAACGCCAGGCCGCCGCGGGATCCGTAGGGCGTGGGCATGCTGCGACGATACGCGCTAATCAGACAAATCCACACAAAGATCGCCAGTGTGGCGCGCCCACCACCCGGGTGGGCGGGGGTGCGGGGCAGCCCGGCGCCGGGCGGGACAACCGCCGCTGCAGCCACAAGGCCGGCCGAGCGGAACGGCCCGACGGGAGCCGAGCGCCCCTCCCCGGGGCGGGGCGACGGTGCGGTGCCGCTGCCTGGAACGAGCGGATGGACGAGCGGCGCCGCCGACGGAAACGACCCGGCGGGGCGCCCGGGCGGATCGACGGACCATGGCCCCGGGCCGGCCGGCCCACTCGTCGGCGGCGAGGTCACCGCCGCATCCCGGACGGCAGCGCGCCGGGCGGAGCCCGCCGGGCGCCACGGCTCAGCGGTCCCGGCCCTGACCGGCCACGCAGCCGGCCAGGGGCAACCGCATGGGCGAAAGCGCCGGTGGACCGTCGGGCACGGCCCCTCGGGCCGGCAGCGGAACCGGACCGCCAGGTGGACAGCCCGCCGAAGACACCGGGCGAAGCCGCACGGCGGCCCCACGTGGGGCCGCCGTGCGCCCGCGGGCAGGAGCCGGGCTGGCAGCCGGGCCGCACGAGCGCGCGGCCGTAACGCGGAACGCCGCACCCCGCTGCCGCCCGGGGCGGGCAGGGTGCGGCCCGCGGGAGCGGGTGCTACATGCGGGACACGTTCCGCTCGTAGACCAGGCGGAGGCCGATCAGGGTCAGCCAGGGTTCGTGCTCGTCGATGACCGTCGCCTCGCCCAGGACCATCGGGGCGAGGCCGCCCGTGGCGATGACCGTGACGTCGTCCGGGTCGTCGGCCAGTTCCCGCGCCATCCGGTTGACCACGCCGTCGACCTGGCCGGCGAAGCCGTAGACGATGCCGGACTGCATCGCCGCGACCGTGTTCTTGCCGATCACCGTGCGCGGGCGGGCCACCTCGATCTTGCGGAGCTGGGCGGCCTTGACGCCGAGCGCCTCGACCGAGATCTCGATGCCGGGCGCGATGACCCCGCCGACGTACTCCCCGCGCGCGGAGACCGCGTCGAACGTCGTCGCCGTGCCGAAGTCGACGACGATCGCCGGGCCCCCGTACAGCTCGTTGGCGGCGACCGCGTTGATGATGCGGTCGGCGCCGACCTCCTTGGGATTGTCGAACTGGATCGGCACGCCCGTCTTCACGCCCGGCTCCACGAGGACCGCGGGCACGTCGCCGTAATAGCGGCGGGTGACCTCGCGCAGTTCGTGCAGCACGGACGGGACGGTCGCGCAGATGGCGATGCCGTCGATGCCGTCGCCCAGCTCCTCGCCCAGCAGCGGGTGCATGCCCATCAGGCCCTGGAGGAGCACGGCCAGCTCGTCCGCCGTGCGCCGCGCGTCCGTGGAGATGCGCCAGTGCTCGACGATCTCGTCGCCGTCGAACAGGCCGAGAACGGTGTGCGTGTTGCCCACGTCGATGGTCAGCAGCATGGCCGGTCCTACTCCGCAGCGCGCAGGTCGAGGCCGATGTCGAGGATCGGCGAGGAGTGGGTGAGGGCGCCCACGGCGAGGTAGTCGACGCCCGTGTCGGCGTACGCCTTGGCATTGGCCAGGGTGAGGCGACCGGACGCCTCCAGCGCCGCGCGGCCGTCGACGAGGGCGACCGCCTCCTCGCACTCGACGGGCGTGAAGTTGTCCAGCAGGATCAGGTCGGCGCCCGCGTCCAGCACCTCGCGGAGCTGGTGCAGGGTGTCGACCTCGACCTCGATCGGGACGTCGGGGAAGCGCTCGCGTACGGCCTTGAAGGCCTGCGCGACGCCGCCAGCGGCCACCACGTGGTTGTCCTTGACCAGCGCCGCGTCCGACAGGGACATGCGGTGGTTCACGCCGCCGCCGCAGCGCACCGCGAACTTCTCCAGGCTGCGCAGCCCCGGCGTGGTCTTGCGGGTGTCGCGGACCTTCGCCTTGGTGCCCTCCAGCGCGTCCGCCCACGCGCGCGTGGCGGTCGCGATGCCGGACAGGCGGCACAGCAGGTTCAGCGCGCTGCGCTCGGCGGTGAGGAGGTCGCGGGTGCGGGTGGTGACCGACAGCAGAACCTGGCCGGCCTCCACGCGGTCGCCGTCCTCCACGTGCCGCTCGACCTCGAACTCCTCGGTGCAGACGATCGACATGACCGCCTCGGCGACCCGCAGGCCGGCCACCGTGCCCGCCTCGCGGGCGGTGAAGTCGGCGGTGGCGACGGCGTCCTCGGGGATGGTCGCGACCGTGGTCACGTCCACGCCGTGCGCCAGGTCCTCCTGGAGGGCCACGTTGGCGATGTCCTCGACCTCGACGGGGTCGAGCCCCGCGTCGGCAAGGAGCTGGGCGAGCGCGGGGTCGAGCCCGCACTCCAGGTAGGCGTCCTCCTCGCCCGCGCCGCAGGCACAGCCGTCGCCACAGCCGCCGGAGGAGACGAGGGGAAGGTCGGGGGTGGTCACTGCTGTCACTGCTCCTGGGCCTGGGGGAGGGTCGGGGGGAAGTCTGTGGTGTCGGTGGTGCGCACCGCCAGCGATCGGTCGGGATTCAGCCGTACGACGATGTGGCGGCGCCATGCCGTGTCGTCGCGCTCGGGACGGTCCTCGCGCCAGTGGCAGCCGCGGGTCTCCTCGCGCTGCCGGGCCGCCGCCACGAGCACACGGGCGACGCACAGCAGGTTGGTGGCCTCCCAGGTGTCGACGCCCGGCTCGGCGGTCTTGCCGTTCTCGTCGAGGGCGTCGCGCGCGTCGGCGTGCAGCCGGTGCAGACGGTCGGCGGCCTCGGCGAGGGACGCCTCGGAGCGCAGCACGCCCGCGCCGCGGGTCATGATCCGCTGGATGGCGAAGCGCGCCTCGGGCGGGAGCAGCGGGTGCGCGGGGCGCTCCGCCGTGGGCAGCGGCTGCGGCACGCGCGTGTGGAGGCCGGTGGCGGCGATGTCGGCGGCGATGCGCTCGGCGTAGACCAGGCCCTCGAGGAGCGAGTTGGACGCGAGCCGGTTGGCGCCGTGCACGCCGGTGCAGGCGACCTCCCCGCACGCGTACAGCCCGGGCACGGTGGTGCGGCCGTGGGAGTCGGTGCGGACTCCGCCGGAGGCGTAGTGGGCGGCCGGGGCGACCGGCACGGGCTGGGTGACGGGGTCGATGCCGTGGGCGCGGCAGGCGGCCAGGATCGTCGGGAAGCGGTGCTCCCACATCTCGGCGCCGAAGTGCCGGGCGTCGAGGTACATGTGCTCGGCGTCGTTGTCCAGCATGCGGCGCACGATGCCCTTGGCGACGACGTCGCGGGGCGCCAGCTCGGCCAGCTCGTGCTGCCCCAGCATGAAGCGCACGCCGTCGGCGTCCACCAGGTGGGCTCCCTCACCGCGCACCGCCTCGGAGACCAGCGGCTGCTGGCCCTCCGCGTCCGGGCCGAGGAACAGCACCGTGGGGTGGAACTGGACGAACTCCAGGTCGCTCACCTCGGCGCCCGCGCGCAGGGCGAGGGCGACGCCGTCGCCGGTGGAGACGGCCGGGTTGGTGGTCGCGGAGAACACCTGGCCCATGCCGCCGGTGGCGAGCACCACGGCGGGCGCGTGGACCGCGCCCACGCCGTCGTGCTGGCCCTCGCCCATGACGTGCAGGGTGACGCCGGCGGTGCGGCCCTCGGCGTCGGTGAGCAGGTCCAGGACGAGCGCGTTCTCGATCGTGCGGAGCCCTCGCGCGCGGACCGCCTCGACCAGGGCGCGGGAGATCTCCGCGCCGGTGGCGTCGCCGCCCGCGTGGGCGATGCGGCGCCGGTGGTGGCCGCCCTCGCGGGTGAGTTCCAGGCCGCCGTCGATGGACTCGTCGAACTGCGCGCCGGTCGCGATGAGCCGCCGTACGGCGTCGGGGCCCTCGGTGACCAGGATGCGCACCGCCTCCTCGTCGCACAGGCCCGCGCCTGCGACCAGGGTGTCGTCGAGGTGCTGCTGGGGGGTGTCGCCCTCGCCGAGGGCCGCGGCGATGCCGCCCTGCGCCCAGCGGGTCGAGCCGTCGTCGAGGCGCGCCTTGGTGACCACCACGGTGGTGAGTCCCGCGGCCTCGCAGCGCAGGGCGGCGGTGAGCCCGGCGACGCCGGAGCCGACGACCACGACGTCCGCGTCGATGGACCACCCCGGGGCGGGGGCGTGCAGCCGTATGCCTGTAGTGGTCACGAGGCGTCTCCGAACGTTCCGAAGGTCAGGGGGAGGTTGTCGATCAGCCGGGTGGAGCCCACGCGCGCGGCGACCGCGAGGACGGCCTCGCCGGTGAAGTCGTCGCCGATCTCGGTGAAGTCGGACGGGTCGACCAGCGCCAGGTAGTCCAGCCGCAGCGGCGGGTCGAGGCGGGCGGCCTCGTCCAGCACCAGGCGGGCGGCGGCACGGACCGCGGCGGGCCCGCCGGCGGTGGTGGCGACGGCGTGCGCGTCGGCGGCGGCGCGGGACTCGCCGATCGCGCTGAGCGCCTCGGCACGCGCCCGCGTGGCGGGCACCTCGCGGGCGCGGGCGCGCAGCGCCTCCTGCGCGGCGTGCCGGTCGCGGCCCGCGAACAGGGCCTGCGACAGGGCGAGCGCGGTGCGCCGCTCGGCGGGCGAGAGGTAGCGGTTGCGGCTGGACAGGGCGAGCCCGTCCTCCTCGCGGACGGTGGGGACACCGACGATCTCCACCCCGAAGTTCAGGTCGCGCACCATGCGCCGGATCAGGGCGAGCTGCTGGGCGTCCTTCTGCCCGTAGAGAGCGACGTCGGGGCGGGTGAGGTGCAGCAGCTTCGCCACGACGGTGAGCATGCCGTCGAAGTGGCCGGGGCGGGAGGCGCCCTCCAGCCGCTCGCCCATGGGTCCGGCGCTGATCCTCACCTGGGGTTCGCCGCCGGGATAGACCTCGTCGACGGACGGGGCGAACACGGCGTCCGCGCCGGACTTCCCGGCCAGCTCGACGTCGGCGTCCAGGGTGCGCGGGTAGCGGTCCAGGTCCTCGCCGGCGCCGAACTGCAGCGGGTTGACGAAGACGGTGACGACGACCTCGCCCTCGGGCCCCGCGATCCTCCGGGCGGTGCGGATCAGCGTGGCGTGGCCCTCGTGCAGCGCGCCCATGGTCATCACGACGGCACGGCGGCCGGTACGCGCGCGGGCCCGCAGGTCGGCGGCGGTGCGCAGCAGGGAGGCGGTCATCGGGCGGCTCCGTTCCGGGACGCGCGCGGGGGCGTACGGGTGGGGTGGGGGCGGGAGGTGCGGGCGGTGCCGCTCATGTCGCGTCCCCCGGGGTCTCTCCGGGGCCGGCGGCCGCGTCGGACGGACCGGCGAGCACCCCGAGGAGGGGCTCGGCGAGCTCCGGCTTCAGCAGCCCGTGGGCGAGGGCGCGGTCGGCGGTGGCGCGGGCCATGGCCAGGTATCCGGCGACGGTCCCGGGTGCGTGCTCGCGCAACTCGGCGACGTGCGCCGCGACCGTGCCGGCGTCGCCCCGGGCGACCGGTCCGGTGAGGGCCGCGTCGCCGGAGCGCAGGGCGTTGTCGAGGGCGGCGCCGAGCAGCGGGCCGAGCATCCGGTCGGGGGCGCCGACGCCCGCGGTGCGCAGCAGCTCCAGGGACTGGGCCACCAGGGTGACCAGGTGGTTGGCGCCCAGGGCGAGGGCCGCGTGGTAGAGCGGGCGGTTCTCCTCGGCGATCCACTCGGGCTCGCCGCCCATCTCGATGACCAGCGCCTCGGCGGCCAGCCGCAGCTCGTCGGGCGCGGTGACGCCGAAGGAGCATCCGGCGAGCCGCTGCACGTCCACGGGGGTGCCGGTGAACGTCATCGCCGGGTGCAGGGCGAGCGGCAGCGCGCCCGCGCGCAGGGCGGGGTCGAGGACCTTCGCGCCGTAACGCCCGGAGGTGTGCACGAGGAGCTGGCCGGGGCGCACGGCGCCGGTCTCGGCGAGTCCGGTGACCAGCTCGGGCAGGGCGTCGTCGGGGACGGTCAGCAGCACCAGCTCGGACCGCTCCAGCACCTCCGCGGGCGGCACCACCGGCACGTCCGGCAGCATCTCCTCGGCGCGCCTGCGGGAGGCGTCGGAGACGGCGGAGACGGCCACCGGGCGGTGCCCGGCGAGCTGCAGGGACGCGGCGAGGGCGGGGCCCACACGTCCGGCGCCTACGACGCCGACCGTGAGCCGCGCGGGGCGGTCCCGGGGATCGGGCTGTGGGGTTGTGTTCACGCGACGGCGGCCTTCCCGTTCCAGTCCGCTCGGGGTACCGGACGATTTCTCGTCATGTTAACGCGATCGGTTCCGGCGGCCACCGGTTGTCCACAGGCTGTGGGTTTCCGTGGACACGACGGACCGTCCACGCCCTGGCGTTCGTACGGATTCGGGGGTGACCGCGCGGAGGGGGCGGGGGATGATCACGGGCATGACTGACACGGCGGAGCACGACGGCACGGAACCGACGACGGAGGAGGCCGCCGCGCCCACACCGCGTGAACGACGCATCGCGGCCTGGCGGAACGCCCCGCGCGTGCTGGCGCGCCTCGGCTTCCTCGCCCCGCTCAGGGAGCGGCTGGCGCTGCTGGAAGCGGCGGGCGACGCCTACGACCTGGACGAGACCGCGGACATCTACGGCAACGGGGTCGTGGAGGCCCTGGAGCGGCGGGTGGCACAGCTGCTCGGCACGGAGGCCGCCGCCTTCTTCCCGACCGGCACGATGGCGCAGCAGGTGGCCCTGCGCTGCTGGGCCGGCCGCACCGGGAACCCGGCGGTGGCGCTGCACCCGCTGAGCCACCCGGAGGTGTACGAGCGGAACGCGTTCAGCCAGGTCAGCGGCCTGCGCCCGGTGCGGTTCGCGAACGAGCCGCGGCTGCCCACCGCCGAGGAGGTCCGCGGCTTCGAGGAACCCTTCGGCGCGCTGATGCTGGAACTGCCGCTCAGGGACGCCGGGTTCGTGCTGCCCGCCTGGGACGAGCTGACCGGAGTGGTGGAGGCCGCGCGGGAACGCGACGCGGTCGTCCACTTCGACGGGGCGCGGCTGTGGGAGTGCACCGAGCACTTCGGGAAGCCCTTGGAGGAGATCGCGGGCCTCGCGGACAGCGTCTACGTGTCCTTCTACAAGTCCCTCGACGCCTTCGGCGGCGCGGCCCTCGCCGGACCCGCCTCGCTGGTCGAGGAGGCGAAGACCTGGCGGCACCGGTACGGGGGCGCGGTGTTCCAGCAGTTCCCGACCGCGCTGTCCGCGCTGATCGGCCTCGACCGGGAGCTGCCCCGGCTGCCGGAGTACGTCCGCCACGCGCGCGTGGTGGCCGCCGCGCTGCGCGAGGGCCTGGAAGCAGGGGGGCTGCCCTGGTTCCGCGTGCACCCCGAGGTGCCGCACACCTACGACTTCCAGGTGTGGCTGCCGTACGGGACGGAGTTCGTGGCGGAGACCGCGATCGAGGCGGGTGAGGAGACCGGGACGATGCTGTTCGCGAACCACTGGGACCCGAAGGGGCCCGGCCTGACCGTCACCGAGGTCTACGTCCGCGCCGCGGCCCTGGAGTGGACTGCCGACGACGTCCGCGAGGCGGCCACGGACTTCGCCCGCCGCCTGACCGGCGCGTAGCTCACCCCGGGTCCCCGGCCGACGGCCGCCGTCGGTTCGGGGGCCCGGTGTCGGTGGCCGGGTGCACCATGTGAGCATGGGCGTGCACATCGACATCACGGGGCTGCGGCCGGAGCGGATCGCCGTCGTGATCTCTCCGCTGGCCGAGCTGGGCATGGCGCTGCACGCGCTGTCCGAGCCGGCCCACCACCCCGGCCTCCAGGCCTGGGTGACGGGGGTGACCGCACGCCTGGACCCGCATCTCGCGGACCGGATGTGCGAGGCGGACTTCCTGTGGCGGACGACGTTCTCCGACCTGTTCCTGCCCTGCGCCGGGATTTCGGGCCGCCGGACGCTGCCCGGCGACTCGCTCGCCGGGGAGCTGGACCTGCTGGACAAGCTGTCGGACGAGCAGTTCGTGGACGCCGCCCTGGAGTTCACCTGCGCGCCCCCCTACGACGCGCCGGGTCGCGGACCGCTCGGCGACGAGGGGGTGCGCCGCCGCTCGCTGGAACTGGCCGCCGCGCGGGGGCCGCGGCAGCTGCTGTTCACCGAGCGCCTGCTGGCCGACCCGCCGCGCACCAGGGCGTGGCTGCGGCAGTTCCTCCAGGACTGCGACCAGGCGTTCTTCGCGGAGGCGTGGTCCCGGCTGCGGCACCAGCTCGCCGCGGACGCCCGCCTCAAGACGGACCTGCTGCGGCGCAAAGGGCTGGGAGAGGCGCTGACGTCGGTGTCGTCCGCCGTGACGCTCGACGAGGCGGCGGGCCGGATCACCGTGGACAAGCTGGGCGACGGCCGCACCGCGACCGGGGACGGCGGGCTGCTGCTGATCCCCACCAGCCTCGGCCGACCGCACCTTCAGGTGCTGCACAGGCACGGCTGGCAGCCCGTGCTGCACTACCCGGCCGGATCCCCCGACATGGCAGCCCCGCCGACGGTCGAGCAGCTCGCCCTGCGGATGACCGCGCTGTCCCACCCGGTCCGTATGCGCATGTGCCGCCACCTGGCCCGCAGCGCGTACACCACCGGCGAGCTGGTGCAGATGCACGGCATGACCGCGCCGGAGATATCCCGGCACCTGGGCGTGCTGAAGAAGGCGGGCCTGATCACCACCCGCCGCCGCGGCCGGTACGTCCTGCACCAGTTGGACGTGACGGTCGTGGCCCGTCTCGGCAGCGACTTCCTGGAGGGCATCCTGCGGTGAGCGCGCGGGAGGCCCCGGCGTTCAGCCGAGGCGGATGTGCCGCAGTCCCACGCCCGCCTGGCGGAGCCGGGTGCGCAGCCGGCCCTCGTGGTTGGGGCGCAGGGTGAGGCCGGCGAGGACGGCGATCCGGTCGGCCGTCTTCGGCACGGTGCTGTGGTCGGTCCACAGATGCTCGGCGAACTCCGGCTCCGCGAGCCGCTCCAGGCAGTCGTCGAGCCGCTCGGCCGCCCAGCTCTCCCGCCGGAGCCCGCCGCCGACCAGATGCCCGAGCCCACGCTCCCGCAGCCGCCGCAGCACTGTCTCCCGCTCGGCGAGCAGGGTGAAGTGCCGTACGTCGTGCCCCAGTTCGCGCAGCCGTCCCACCGTCTCGGCGAAGTAGCCGGAGTCGGTGACGGTCATCGGCGCGATCACCACGCCCTCGCGCCGGGTCAGGGCGAGGTCCAGGACCTCCACGACGCCCTGCCGCCAGGCCCTCAGGTCCTGGAAGTCACCGCGCAGTTCAGGCGGCAGCATGCGGTGGAGGCCGAAGCCGGGCTGCTCGGGGTCGCAGACGACGCTGCCCGGCAGACGCCGGCGTATCTCGTGTGCGGTCTGTGTCTTGCCGCCCCCGAAGGGGCCGTTGATCCACAGGAGCATGCGCGGCACCCTACCGGGGGCCGGGGCGCCGCTCAGCCGTGTCCGCCGGCCCGCACCAGACCCGTCTCGTAGGCGAGGACGACCACCTGCACCCGGTCGCGCAGCCCCAGCTTGGTGAGGATGCGGCCCACGTGCGTCTTCACCGTCGCCTCGGACAGCACCAGCCGGGACGCGATCTCCCCGTTGGACAGGCCCTGTGCGACCAGCACCATGACCTCCCGCTCGCGTTCGGTGAGCCGCTCCAGCTCCTTGTGCTCGGGCCGCTTGCCGCTGCTGGGCAGCATCGGCGCGAACCGGTCGAGGAGCCGGCGGGTGGTGGAGGGGGCCACCACGGCGTCGCCGCTGTGCACGGCGCGGATCGCGGTGAGCAGTTCGCCGGGCGGCACGTCCTTGAGCATGAAGCCGGACGCGCCCGCCTTCAGTCCGGAGAAGGCGTACTCGTCGAGGTCGAAGGTGGTCAGGATGAGCACCTTCGGCGGGTCGGTGTCGGCGCAGATCCGGCGGGTGGCCTCCACGCCGTCCAGCTTCGGCATGCGGACGTCCATGAGCACCACGTCGACGGAGGTGGTCCGCAGCACCTCCAGGGCCTCCACGCCGTTGCCCGCCTCCGCGACGACCTCCATGTCCGGCTGGGCGGCGAGCACCATCCGGAAACCGGTGCGCAGCAGCACCTGGTCGTCGACGAGCATCACGCGGATCGTCATCGGGGCCTCTTCCGTCGGTTCGTCTCGGTCATCGGGTGCTACTGGGGCGTGACAGGTGTCACCAGGGGCGTGCGTGTGGGTCAATGCGCCGGTTTGAGCGGCAGCAGCGCGCTGATGCGGAATCCTCCGCCCGGCCGCGGTCCGGCGTCCAGCGTTCCGCCCACCATGCCGACCCGCTCGCGCATGCCGATCAGGCCGTGTCCCTGGCCGTCGAAGCCGCCCTCCTCGTACAGCTCGTGCGGGGCGCCCTTGCCGTCGTCCTCCACCAGCAGGCCCAGCCCGTCGTCGAAGTAGACCAGGCGCACACTGGCGCCCGCGTTGGGGCCCCCGTGCTTGCGGGTGTTGGTCAGCGCCTCCTGCACGATGCGGTAGGCGGTCAGCTCGACGCCGCGGGGCAGTTCGCGCGAGGTGCCCTCCACCTTGAAGTCCACGGGCAGTCCGGACTCCCGGCACTGCTCGATCAGATCCTCGATCTGCTGGAGCCCCGGCTGCGGCACGTACTCCCCCGCCTCCTGGTGCTCGCCGGTGCGCAGCACGCCCAGCAGGCGGCGCATCTCGGCGAGGGCCTGGCGGCCGGTGGTGGAGATGGTCTCGAGGGCCTTCTTGGCCTGGTCGGGCGCCGCGTCGAGGACGTAGGCGGCGCCGTCGGCCTGCACCACCATGACCGACACGTTGTGCGCGACCACGTCGTGCAGCTCGCGGGCTATCCGGGCGCGTTCGGCGGCGACCGCGACCTTGGCCTGCGCCTCGCGCTCCTTCTCCAGCCGGGCGGCCCGCTCCTCCAACTGGGCGAAGTAGGCGCGGCGGGTGCGTATGGAGTCGCCGAGCACCCAGGCCAGGGCGAACGGCACGGCCAGGATGACCGACAGGGCGACGTTCTCGGCCGTGCTCGCCTGCGGGCTGGGCCAGCGCAGCTGCGCGAGCGGGGCGGCGCACAGACCGGCGGTCAGCGCGAGACGGGAGGCCCAGCGGGCGCCGACGGCCGCGACCGTGTACACGATCACCAGCAGCGCGAAGTCCGCGGGCCCCGTGGGGACGTCGAGGACGAGCTGGCCGAGACCGACGACCAGGGCGAGGAGCAGCATCCGCTCCGGCATCCTGCGGCGCAGCGCCACGACCACGGACAGCAGGAGCATCACCGGCACGATGAGGGCCTGCAGGTCGGTGCCCCGCCCCTCCTCGACGCTCGCTCCGCCGAGCACCGAGATCCCGAACAGGATCACGGCCCAGAAGCCGTCGACCCACGTCGGGTGCCTGCGGAGGAAGTCATAGAGGCGCTGCACGTAACCCAGCGTAGGGAAGCGAAATGCGTGCAGGGGTCAACCGGAGGGCCGATCCCCTCGCGCCGCGTGTACTCCGCAAGGTGGAGGGCCGTCCGGCGCGCGCACGTAGCCTGGCCCGGTGACGACGGCGACGGCGAACGCGGGGAAGCGGTGACGGCGGGTACGACGAGGACGGCGAAGGACGGTTTCCGCGGCTGGCGGGAGGCGGCCCAGGAGGCCCTGTACGGCCAGGACGGCTTCTACCGCCGCCCCGGCGCGGGCCCGGCCGCCCACTTCCGGACGTCCGTGCACGCCTCCCCGCTGTACGCGCGTGCCGTGGCGCTGCTGCTGTGCCGGGTCGACGAGGCACTGGGCCGACCGCCCGCGCTGGACTTCGTGGACATGGCGGCCGGACGGGGCGAACTGGTCACCGGGGTGCTGGGGGCGCTCCCCGCGGACGTGTCGGCCCGCGTGCATCCGTACGCCGTCGAGCTGGCCGCGCGCCCCCAGGAGCTGGACGACCGGATCGTGTGGCGGGACGAGCCGCCCGAGGGCGTCACGGGGCTGCTGTTCGCCAACGAGTGGCTGGACAACGTGCCGCTGGACGTCGCCGAGGTGGACGCGTCCGGCACCCCCCGGTACGTGCTGGTGCGGGCGGACGGCGCCGAGCGGCTCGGGGAGCCGGTCGCCGGGGCGGACGCCGGGTGGCTGGACCGGTGGTGGCCACTGCCGCCCGAGGAGGGCCTGCGCGCGGAGATCGGACGTCCCCGGGACCACGCCTGGACCGCGGCCGTCGGCACGCTCGCGCGCGGCGCCGCCGTCGCCGTGGACTACGCGCACACCGCCGGCGCGCGCCCGCCGTTCGGGACGCTGACCGCGTTCCGGGAGGGCCGGGAGACCGCGCCCGTGCCGGACGGCACCCGCGACCTCACGGCGCACGTCGCACTGGACGCCTGCGCCGCCGCCCCCGCCCTGCCCGGCACGCGCCTGCTGACCCAGCGGGACGCCCTGCGCGCCCTGGGCGTCACGGGCGGGCGTCCTCCGCTGTCCCGGGCGAGCAGCGACCCGGCCGGCTACGTCCGCGCCCTCGCCGCCGCCGGGGAGGCCGCCGAGCTGACCGCGCCGGGCGGCCTCGGCGACTTCGGGTGGCTGGTGCAGCCGGTGGGCGTCGGGGACGTCCTGGCCGAGTGACGGCTACTTGTCGATGTCGCCGACGACGAAGAACATCGACCCCAGGATCGCCACCATGTCCGCGACCAGCGTGCCCGGCAGCAGCTCGGTGAGCGCCTGGATGTTGTTGTACGACGCCGAGCGAAGCTTCAGCCGGTACGGCGTCTTCTCGCCCTTGCTGACGAGGTAGTAGCCGTTGATGCCGAGCGGGTTCTCGGTCCACGCGTACGTGTGGCCCTCCGGCGCCTTGAGGACCTTCGGGAGCCGCTGGTTGACCGGGCCGGGCGGCAGCTCCGCCAGCCGGTCGAGGCAGGCGTCGGCGAGGTCCAGGGAGTTGTGCGTCTGCTCCAGCAGGCACTCGAAGCGGGCGAGGCAGTCGCCCTCCTCGCGGGTGACCACCCTCAGCACGTCGCCCAGCTCGCCGTAGGCCAGGTACGGCTCGTCGCGGCGCAGGTCGAAGTCGACCCCGGAGGCGCGCCCGATCGGCCCGCTCACCCCGTACGCGTGCACCGCCTCCGCGGACAGCGCGCCGACGCCCCGGGTGCGGCCGCGGAAGATCTCGTTGCCGAGCACGAGATCGTCGAAGCGGTCCATGCGCGAGCGCACGTCGGCGACCGCGGCACGCGCGCGTCCCGTCCAGCCGGCGGGGAGATCCTCCTTGAGGCCGCCGACGCGGTTGAACATGTAGTGCATACGCCCGCCGGAGACCTCCTCCATGACGTGCTGGAGCTTCTCGCGCTCGGTGAAGGCGTAGAAGATCGGGGTGATGCCGCCGAGCTCCAGCGGATAGGAGCCGAGGAACATCAGGTGGTTGAGCACCCGGTTCAGCTCGGCGAGCAGCGTGCGCAGCCACACCGCTCGCTCCGGGACCTCCATGCCGAGCATCCGCTCCACGGCGAGGACGACGCCCAGCTCGTTGGAGAACGCCGACAGCCAGTCGTGCCGGTTGGCCAGCACGATGATCTGCCGGTAGTCGCGGGCCTCGAACAGCTTCTCCGCGCCCCGGTGCATGTAGCCGATCACCGGCTCCGCGCGGACGATCCGCTCACCGTCCAGCACCAGCTTCAGCCGCAGCACGCCGTGCGTCGACGGGTGCTGCGGGCCGATGTTGAGCACCATGTCGGTGCTCTCCGCCGCGCCGCCGATTCCGACCATGGTCTCCGTCGTAGGAGTCATGGACACAGTCTGTCCTACGTACGCTGGCCCCATGGAGACGGGGAGCCCGCACGACACGGGGACAGCGGACGCGCAGGAGACGCCCACGCCTGCGACGGCGGACGTACCGGCGCCGGACGCCGGCACCGAGCCGGACGCCGGCGCGGAGCCGGTCTGGCGCGCGCTGCCGCCCGGGCTGCTGACGATGCGGCGGCTGCTGCTGGTGGTGTGGCTGGGGCTCCTGACCCTGGCCACCGCGCTGGTGCCGGGCCTGCTGGCCGGGCCCGCCTGGGGAGCCTTCGCGGTGCTGCCGCTGGCCCTGCTGCTGTGGGGCTGGGTGATGCTGGAGCGCAACTGGCGCTCCTGGCGGTACGCCGAGCGCGCCGACGACCTGCTGATCAGCCGCGGCGTGCTGTGGCACGAGGAGACGGTCGTGCCGTACGGGCGGATGCAGCTCGTGGAGGTCACCTCCGGGCCCGTCGAACGGCACTTCGGGCTGGCCAGCGTGCAGCTGCACACCGCCGCCGCGGCGACCGACGCGACCATCCCCGGGCTCGACCCGGCCGAGGCGGAACGGCTGCGCGACCGGCTCACCCAGCTGGGCGAGGCCCGGTCGGCGGGGCTGTGACCGCGCCCGGCGTCCAGGAGGACGTGACCGGCCGGCCGCCCGTGACCGAGCGGCGGCTGCACCCCGTCACACCGCTGCGGCGGGCGTGGGCGCCGGTGGCCGTCCTGATGGGCTGGGCGGTCCACGACCCCGACGGCGCTCAGCGTCAGCTCACCCGGCTGACCACGACCACGCTGCTGGTCGGGCTCGGCGTGCTCATCCCGGCCGCCGCCCTCTACGGCTTTCTGAGCTGGTGGTACACCCACTTCGCGGTGACCGAAAGCGAGCTGCGGGTGCGCACCGGGCTGCTGTTCCGGCGCACCGCGCACATCCGGCTGGAGCGGATCCAGGCCATCGACGTCACCCAGCCGCTGCTGGCACGGGTCGCGGGCGTGGCAAAGCTGAAACTCGACGTCATTGGCACCGACAAGAAGGACGAGCTGGCCTTCCTCGGGGCCGGCGAGGCGCGGGCGCTGCGCGCGGAACTGCTGGCGCGGGCGGCGGGCTTCGCCCCGGAGAGCGCCCACGAGGTGGGCGAGGCGCCCTCCCGGCAGATGCTGCGGGTGCCGCCGGGCGTGCTGGCCGTCTCGCTGCTGCTGACCGGGGCGACCTGGGTCTGGCTGCTGGTCGCCGCCGTCGCCCTGCCGTTGCTGTGGACGGCCACCCACAGCCTGTGGACGGTGCTCGCGGCCGGCGTCCCGATGCTCGGCGCGGCGGGCGCGAGCAGCGTGGGCCGCTTCGTCGCCGAGTACGACTGGACGCTGGGCGAGTCGCCCGACGGCCTCCGCATCGACCACGGGCTGCTGGACCGGGCGCACGAGACGGTGCCGCCCGGCCGGGTGCAGACCGTGCGGCTGGTCGAGCCGCTGCTGTGGCGGAGGCGGGGCTGGGTGCGCGTGGAGCTGGACGTGGCCGGCTCGTCCAACTCCCTGCTGCTGCCGGTGGCCCCGCGCGCGATGGCCGAGTCGGTCGTCGCGCGCGTCCTGCCCGGGGTGACCGTGCCCCCGCGCGAGGCGTTCTCCCGTCCGCCGCGCGGCGCACGGTGGTGCGTTCCGGTGTGGTGGCGGGGCCACGGGCTCGCCGTCACGGACGCGGTGTTCGCCTCCCGGCGCGGTCTGCTGCGGCGCAGCCTCTCGCTGGTGCCGCACGCGAAGGTGCAGAGCGTACGGCTCGCCCAGGGGCCCTGGCAGCGGGCGCACGGGGTCGCCGACGTCCACGTGGACACCGGCGCCAACGGCACCGTGACCGCCCGTCTGCGCCCCGCCGAGGAGGCCGCGGCCCTGCTGCACTCCCAGGCGGAACGGTCCCGCACGGGGCGCAGGGACGCCCTGCCGGACCGCTGGATGGCCTGACCGGCACGGACATGGGAGAGGGCCCCGCCCGGGCGGGGCCCTCTCCCGTGAAGGACTGCCGGTTCAGGACACCGCGCTGCGCAGTCCCTGGACGTCGATGTGCTCCGTCTCGTCGTGGGCCGTCAGGTCGATGACCTGACCGGCGCGCGGCTCCTCGGCGGCCGGCTTGTACTGGGCTTCCGCCTCCGCCTTGTGCAGCGCCAGCGCCTCCTGCCCGACGACGTCGGCGAGGTCCTCGTTCTGCACGGCGTCCAGCGCCTCGCGCCGGGCGTTCTTGGTGCCGAAGAAGTCGAACCCGTCGTCCTGCACCGGCTGCCGCACGGGCTGCGTCGGCGGGACGACCGCCACCGCGGTCGGCACCGTGAAGTGCCCGGCGGGCCGGCGCGCGGCCGGGGCGGGGGAGGCGGCCGGTGCGGTGGGGGCGGCCGCGCGCTCATGGTCGCCGGCCGCCCGGGGCTGCCCCCCGGCCTCGTCCTCCTGCGCCGGGTCGGGCCTGGGCCGCTTCGTCGGCTCGGGCCCGTCGTCCTCGGGGGTGCCGCCGCCCTGGGGAGCGGTGGTCCTCACGGCAGGGCTCTTCGGGGCGTCCCCGGCCTTCGCGGCGTCCCCGGCCTTCGCGGCGTCCCCGGCCTTCGGGGCGTTCTTGGCCTTCGCGGCGTCTGCGGCCTTCGCGGTCCCTGGGGCGCTCTCCTTGCGCGCGGCCGGCACGGAGGGCTCCGCGGCCGTCTCCTCCGGCGCGTCGGAGTCCGCCTCAGTCTCGGTCTCCGCCTCGGCCGGCGTCCCGGTGCGCGCCTTCGGCTTCGCCGCGAACCGTGCCAGCGCCGCGTCGGCCTTCAGGTACAGCTTCGAACCCTCCGGGGAGAAGACGCCGGCGGTCTTCTCGTCCCGCTTCTCCTGCTGCCCGGCGTCCTCCGCCCGCTCCACGTCCGCGGTCGCCCCGGGGACCGTGGGTTCCGGCTCCGGCCGGGTCGTCGCGGGCGTGCCCGCGGGGAGGGCGCGTGCCGGGACGGCCGCCTCGATCTCCAGCACCCGGCGCTCCTCAAGGACGTTCGCGCGCTCCGCCTCGGCCGCCGCGTACCGGCGCAGCAGCGCGGCGTGCTCGTTGCGCAGTCCCGCCAGTTCCGCGCGCTTGGCGCGCAGCCGCTGCTCCAGCTTCATACGCAGCTCACGCGACTCCTCGAGGTCCGACTCGAGTTCGGCGACGCGCTCCTCGAAACGCCACTCGTCGCTCGCCCGCGCGCGCGTGAGGTCGGCGACGCGTTTGCCCGCCTGGGCGTCCCAGTGACGCATCACGACGGCGCCCACGATCGCCGTGACCGCGGCGGCCGCGGCCAGGAGACGGAGCACCACCGGTTGCGTGAACACCCACGGCGCCAGGGCGCAGACGACGGACACGCCTGCGATCGCCGACGGGGGCAGCATCCTGTGCAGAGGCGGGGAATGACGGTGACGTCCACGTGGCATGGCCAGAAACTTACCGCGCGTAGGCGAATGATGGTGCCCCGCCCCGTAAAAAGAAAGCCACACGCGACGTTTCACAGGCCGTCAGCGATCGGGGCCGTGCGTGAAAAACGGGTCATTGAATTCTCGTCAAGATCATTTATGAGGTCCGGCCGCCGCTCAACTCGCCCTCGGCGCATTCCGGTCGGCCCCTGCGCCGGCTTCCTCCGGGACGGCCCCGCCCCGGCACCCCACCGCCCCTCGCCACCCGCGGGCCCCGGGCTCCTTCCGCCCTCCGCTTCCGCCCGCCGGCGCCCTTCCCTTCACCCCTTCCGATCCGCTTCGGCGTCTCCCCCGCGACCGCTCACCGCAGGGCGCGCTTCCCGGAGGAGATCGGCTTCTCCCCGCCCCCGGGGACCCCGTTTCGGCCCCTCTCCCGCTCTTTCCGCTCTTCCGCGCGTCCCCCTCACGGCAATGCGGCCCGAAAGGTGCCGCCAATGTCCACGCGCGGCGTTTCCCGCGCGCCGGGCCCGTGCGCCACCACCCACCCTCCCTGGGCCTACGCTGAACGTATGAGCACTCACAGCGGACGCCGTCAGGTCGCGGGCCTCCCCCACTGGGACCGGTGCGCGGTCATGGGAGTCGTGAACGTCACCCCGGACTCCTTCTCCGACGGCGGACGCTGGTTCGACACCACCACGGCCGTCAAGCACGGCCTCGACCTGGTCGCACAGGGCGCCGATCTGGTGGACGTCGGCGGCGAGTCCACCCGCCCCGGCGCCACCCGCGTCGACGAGGCCGAGGAGCTCAGGCGCGTCGTCCCGGTGGTCCGCGGGCTCGCCGCGGAGGGCGTCACCGTCTCCGTCGACACCATGCGCGCCTCCGTCGCCGAGCAGTCGCTCGCGGCCGGCGCCTCCCTGGTCAACGACGTCAGCGGCGGCCTCGCCGACCCCGCCATGATCGGCGTCGTCGCCGCCGCCGGCGCCCCGTTCGTCGTCATGCACTGGCGCGGCTTCCTGGAGGGCGGCAACGTCCGGGGCGTGTACGAGGACGTGGTCACCGAGGTCGCCGACGAGCTCCACGCGCGCGTGGAGGCCGTCCTGGAGGGCGGCATCGCCGCCGACCGCGTGATCGTCGACCCCGGTCTCGGCTTCTCCAAGGACGCCGGGCACGACCTCGCGCTGCTCGCCCGCCTCGACCGCCTGCTGGGCCTCGGCCACCCCCTGCTCGTCGCCGCGTCCCGCAAACGGTTCCTCGGCCGGGTGCTTGCGGGCCCCGACGCCCCGCCCCCGCCCGCCCGCGAACGCGACGCGGCCACCGCCGCCGTCACCGCCCTGTCGGCCCGGGCCGGCGCCTGGGCGGTGCGGGTCCACGAGGTCCGGGCCAGCGCCGACGCCGTACGGGTGGTCCGCGCGATACAGGCGGCACGCCCCGACGACGACCCCTCATCCCCCGAGCACGGTGCGGAAGGAGCCCGGTGACCGCACCCCACACCGACGTCGAGCAGGTCGAGGCCGCCAACACCGCCTTCTACGAGGCACTGGAACGGGGCGACTTCGAGGAGGTCGCCTCCGCCTGGCTCACCCCTGCCGACCTCGGCGTCGACGAGGAGTACCACGACCCCGCCGACGCGGGCGTCGTGTCCTGCGTGCACCCCGGCTGGCCGGTGCTCACCGGACGCGGCGAGGTGCTCCGCTCGTACGCGCTGATCATGGCGAACACCGACTACATCCAGTTCTTCCTCACCGACGTGCACGTCTCCGTCACCGGGGACACCGCGGTGGTGACCTGCACGGAGAACATCCTCAGCGGCGGGCCCGCCCCCGAGGAGGGCGAGGAGCTGGGACCGCTGGTCGGGCAGCTCGTCGTCGCCACCAACGTGTACCGGCGCACCCCGTCCGGCTGGAAGCTCTGGTCCCACCACGCCTCCCCGGTCCTCGCCGAGGAGGACGACGACGAGGACGACGACACCCCGACCCCGCCCTGACCCGCGCACGTGGCGGTTCTCACCCCGCCGGGCACGGCCGCCGGGGCACGCGCCCGCCGCGGGTAGATTCGAGAGAAGGCCGGTGTGCCGTCCGCACAGGGCACCGACCGGCCGGACCGACGACAGCAGGAGTGATTCGCGTGGATCGTGTCGCGCTGAGCGGCCTGAGGGCCCGCGGGCACCACGGTGTGTTCCCGAAGGAGCGCGAGGAGGGCCAGACCTTCCTCGTGGACCTCGTCCTGGGCCTGGACACCCGCCCGGCCGCCGCCGACGACGACCTGACGAAGACCGTGCACTACGGCATCGTGGCCGAGGAGGTGGTGGCCGTCGTCGAGGGCGAGCCCGTCAACCTCGTCGAGACCCTCGCCGAGCGCATCGCCCAGGTCTGCCTGAAGCACGACGTCGTACGGGAGGTCGAGGTGCGCGTCCACAAGCCGGACGCGCCGATCACCGTGCCCTTCGACGACGTGACCGTCACCATCACCCGGAGCCGCGCATGACCAGGCCGTCCACCACGGGCCACACCGACCCGACCGTCCAGCCCGTCCCCGCCTCCGTGGTCGAGCAGGTGGACGCCGCCGACACCACCCTCCAGAACCCGAAACGGGCCGTGGTGTCCCTCGGCGCCAACCTGGGCAACCGCCTGGAGACGCTCCAGGGGGCCGTGGACGCCCTGGAGGACACCCCGGGCATCCGCGTCAAGGCGGTCTCCCCCGTGTACGAGACGGAGCCGTGGGGCGTCGAGCCCGGCAGCCAGCCGTCCTACTTCAACGCGGTCGCCGTGCTGAAGACGACCCTGCCGCCGTCCTCCCTGCTGGAGCGCGCCCAGGCGGTCGAGGAGGCCTTCCACCGGGTACGGGACGAGCGCTGGGGTCCGCGCACGCTGGACGTCGACATCGTCGCCTACGCCGACCTCCACTCCGACGACCCGCATCTCACCCTGCCGCACCCGCGCGCCCACGAGCGCGCCTTCGTGCTCGCCCCCTGGCTGGACATCGACCCCGCCGCCGAGCTTCCGGGACGCGGTCCGGTGGCGGAGCTGCTGGACGCGGTCACCCGGGACGGGGTCGCGCCGCGCGCCGACCTGGAACTCCGGCTGCCCGAGTAGCCGTTAAGGTCGAGGACGGCCACAGCCCGGGCCACCGGCCGGGGGAACGCGAAGGGACACCGTGAAAGAGCTGCGCATCAGGGTGCTGGCCGGCGTCTTCGTCGTCGCCGGGGTCCTGTCCTGGGCCGGCGCCCGCCTGTGGAACTCGCTGGGCACCCTCCCGAGCGTCCCCGTGGCGGCGCCGATCGTGCTCGCCCTGATCGCCACGGTCCTCGCGGCCACGGCGCTCTCCCTGCGCGCCCGCCTCAAGGCCCAGCGCGAGCGCCGTCCGGAGGCCAAGGGCGTCGACCCGCTGCAGGCTGCCCGCGCGGTGGTCTTCGGGCAGGCCAGCGCCCTGGTGGCGGCTCTCGTCGCGGGCCTCTACGGCGGCACCTTCGTCGTGCTGCTGGGCTCCCTGGACATCCCCGCCCGCCGCGACCAGGCCATCTACGCCGGCTTCTCCGTGGTGGCGGGCATCGGCGTGATAGCGGCGGCCAAGTTCCTGGAGCACGTGTGCAAGCTCCCGGACGACGAGGACGACGACCACCCGGGCACGGCCCCGGCGAGCTGAGACGCCCGTACGCGAAAAAGGGGCGCGGTCCTCCCGGACCGTGCCCCTTCCGTCCGTCCGGCGTCAGCGCGCCATGATGAGGCTCATCGCCTCGTTGCGGGTCGCCGCGTCCCGCAGCTGGCCCCGCACCGCTGAGGTGATCGTCTTGGCGCCGGGCTTGCGGATGCCCCGCATCGACATGCACATGTGCTCGCACTCCACGACCACGATGACCCCGCGCGGCTCCAGGATGTCCATCAGGGAGTCCGCGATCTGCGTGGTGAGTCGTTCCTGCACCTGCGGCCGCCGGGCGTACACGTCCACCAGCCGGGCCAGCTTGGACAGACCCGTGATCTTCCCGTTGGCCGACGGGATGTACCCGACGTGCGCCACGCCCCGGAACGGCACCAGATGATGCTCGCAGGTCGAGTACACCTCGATGTCCTTGACCAGCACCATCTCGTCGTGGCCGAGGTCGAACGTCGTCGTCAGTACGTCCTCGGGCTTCTGCCACAGCCCCGCGAAGATCTCCCGGTAGGCACGGGCCACGCGCGCCGGGGTCTCCTGCAGGCCCTCACGGTCCGGGTCCTCGCCCACCGCGATCAGCAGTTCGCGCACGGCGTTCTGGGCCCGCTTCTCATCGAACTCGCCGATGGGGGCTATGCCGTCCAGCGTCACGGGGTCGGTCATGGGGTGCCTCGTTCCTGTGCCTGCACGCGTGACCGGGCACGCGTCTCGAACTGCGGGTTACGCAGAATGCCGCGTCCCCCAGGCTAGAACCAGGGGGACGCGGCATCCATTCCGGGCCCGGTGGGGCTCCGGGAGCCTCGGGTCAGCTCTCGGGGCGCTCCTCCGGGGTCCGCTCCGGCTGCGGGGCGGGGTCCGTCGTGGCGGTCTTCGTGGTGGAGATGGCCGGCGTGGCGCCGTTCGCCCCGTTCGTCAGGGCCAGCTCCTTGGGGGAGAGCACCGGCGGGCGGGTGGACGGCGTACGGCGCGAGGAGCCGGTCCAGGCGGGCCTGGGCGGGCGCTTCACGATCGGCGCGAAGATCTCGGCGATCTCCTCCTTGCCCAGCGTCTCCTTCTCCAGGAGGGCCAGGACCAGGTTGTCGAGGACGTCGCGGTTCTCGACGAGGATCTCCCACGCCTCGTTGTGCGCGGTCTCGATGAGCTTCTTGACCTCTTCGTCGACCAGCGCGGCGACCTCTTCCGAGTAGTCGCGCTGGTGAGCCATCTCACGGCCGAGGAAGGGCTCGGTGTTGTCGCCGCCGAACTTGATGGCGCCGAGCCGCTCGGTCATGCCGTACTGCGTGACCATCGCGCGGGCCAGTCCCGTGGCCTTCTCGATGTCGTTGGCGGCACCGGTGGTCGGGTCGTGGAAGACGAGCTCCTCCGCCGCGCGGCCGCCCAGCATGTACGCGAGCTGGTCCAGCATCTCGTTGCGCGTGGTGGAGTACTTGTCCTCGTCCGGCAGGACCATGGTGTAGCCGAGGGCGCGGCCTCTCGACAGGATGGTGATCTTGTGGACCGGGTCGGAGTTCGGTGAGGCCGCCGCGACCAGGGCGTGTCCGCCCTCGTGGTACGCGGTGATCTTCTTCTCCTTGTCGGACATGATCCGGGTCCGCTTCTGCGGGCCCGCGACGACGCGGTCGATCGCCTCGTCGAGCATCTTGTTGTCGATCAGCTTCTGGTCGCTGCGCGCGGTGAGCAGCGCGGCCTCGTTCAGCACGTTGGCCAGGTCGGCACCGGTCATGCCGGGCGTGCGGCGGGCCACGGCGCCGAGGTCGACGTCCGGGGCGACCGGCTTGCCCTTCTGGTGCACCTTGAGGATCTCGAGGCGGCCCTGCATGTCCGGACGGTCGACCGCGATCTGGCGGTCGAAGCGGCCGGGACGCAGCAGCGCCGGGTCGAGGATGTCCGGGCGGTTCGTCGCGGCGATGAGGATCACGCCGCCCTTGACGTCGAAGCCGTCCATCTCGACGAGCAGCTGGTTCAGCGTCTGCTCGCGCTCGTCGTGACCGCCGCCGAGGCCGGCGCCGCGGTGGCGGCCGACGGCGTCGATCTCGTCGACGAAGACGATCGCCGGGGCGTTCGCCTTGGCCTGCTCGAAGAGGTCACGGACACGGGAGGCGCCGACACCGACGAACATCTCGACGAAGTCGGAACCGGAGATCGAGTAGAACGGGACGCCCGCCTCGCCCGCGACGGCGCGCGCGAGCAGGGTCTTGCCGGTGCCGGGCGGGCCGTAGAGCAGCACGCCCTTGGGGATCTTGGCGCCGACGGCCTGGAACTTCGCCGGCTCCTGCAGGAACTCCTTGATCTCGTGGAGCTCCTCGACGGCCTCGTCGGAGCCCGCGACGTCGGCGAACGTCGTCTTCGGGGTGTCCTTGGTGATGAGCTTCGCCTTGGACTTCCCGAAGTTCATGACACGGGAGCCGCCACCCTGCATCTGGTTCATCAGGAACAGGAAGACGACCACGATGAGGACGAAGGGAAGCAGGGACAGCAGAATGCTCACGAAGGGGTTCTGCTTCGACGGCGAGACCGTGTAGCCGTCAGGGATCTGCTTGTTCTGGAACTTGTCCTGCAGCGTGCTGGCGATGGTGACGCCCTGGTCGCCGATGTAGCTCGCCTGGATCTTCGAGCTGCCCTCGACCTTCTGGCCGTCCTTGAGCTGGACCTTGACGGTCTGCTCGTCGCCGGTGGTCAGCTTGGCCGACTCGACCTTGTTCTCATTGATCGCCTGGACGACCTGGCCCGTGTCCACCGTCTTGTAGCCGCCGGACGAGCCGACGACCTGCATCAACACGACCACGGCAAGGACGGCCAGCACGATCCACATGACCGGCCCACGGAAGTATCGCTTCACGTCCATCCATACGGAGCGGTGCCGCCCCGTCCCTCCTGCCATAGTGAGTTTGATAAAGGCTGTTCTTCGGACGGTACCCCAGCATCGGCCCCCGACGCTGCGAGGGACGGGCCGGCAATGGCGTCCACGCATGCTCCAACGCCGCGGAGCCCGCCGGGGTTCCCGATCACGTGCGGCGGCCGGGGCCGCCGCGGTTCACCCGCCGTAGACGTGGGGCGCGAGCGTCCCGACGAACGGCAGGTTGCGGTACTTCTCCGCGTAGTCCAGGCCGTAGCCCACGACGAACTCGTTGGGGATGTCGAAACCGACCCATTCGACGTCGATGGCGACCTTGGCGGCCTCGGGCTTGCGCAGCAGCGTGCACACCTTGAGGGAGGCGGGCTCGCGCGAGCCGAGGTTGGAGATCAGCCAGGACAGGGTCAGGCCGGAGTCGATGATGTCCTCGACGATCAGGACGTGGCGGCCCTTGATGTCCGTGTCGAGGTCCTTGAGGATCCGCACCACACCCGAGGACTGCGTGCCCGCCCCGTACGAGGACACGGCCATCCAGTCCATCGTGACGGGGGTGGACAGCGCCCGGGCGAGGTCGGCCATCACCATCACCGCGCCCTTGAGCACGCCGACGATCAGCAGGTCCTTGCCCGCGTACTCCGCGTCGATCTTCGCCGCCAGCTCCGTCAGCTTGGCGTCGATCTCTTCCTTGGTGATGAGCACCTTCTCGAGGTCGGCACCCATGTCGTTCGCGTCCACCCGCATCACTTTCGGTCGTCCCACCGGCCGGTCCGGTCCGCCCCGCGACCTCTTCGGTCGGTGGGGTCCGGATTCAGCCCTGCCGAATCACCAGTCTGCCACCCTGCCGGCGGGCGACGACCCGGCCGGGGAGATTGATGGCCCCCTGACCGCGCCAGCCGGTGATCAGCCGGTCGACCTCCTCGATGTGACGGGCGAAGAGCGAACCGGCCGGGGCGCCGGCCTCGATGGCGGCCCTGCGCAGCACCCGGCGGCGCACGGCGGGCGGCAGGTCGTGCAGCGCGGCGCACTCCAGGCGGCCGTCGGCGTCGCGGACGCCCGCCGCGGCCTTCCCGGCCCAGGCGTCGAGGGCGTCGGCGTCGTCGCGGGAGAGCTGGGCCGTACGGGCGAGGGCCTCGACGACGCCCTTGCCGAGGGCCTTCTCCAGGGCCGGCAGGCCCTCGTGGCGCAGCCGGGAGCGGGTGTAGGCGGGGTCGGTGTTGTGCGGGTCGTCCCAGACGGGCAGGGACTGGACCATGCAGGCCTTGCGGGCGGTCTGGCGGTCGAGCTGGAGGAAGGGCCGCCGGTAACGGCCGTCGGCCCCCGAGACCGCGGCCATTCCGGACAGGGAGCGGATGCCGGAGCCGCGGGCGAGGCCGAGCAGCACCGTCTCGGCCTGGTCGTCGCGGGTGTGGCCGAGGAGGACGGCGGCGGCGCGGTGGCGTTCGGCGGCGGCGTCGAGGGCGGCGTAGCGCGCGTCGCGGGCGGCGGCCTCGGGGCCTCCGTCGCGGCCGACGGTGACGGCGACCGGCTCGACGGGGTCCAGGCCGAGTTCGCGGAGCCGGGAGGCGACCTCGGCGGCGCGCAGGTCGGAGCCCGCCTGGAGGCCGTGGTCGACGGTGACGCCGCCGGCGCGCAGACCGGCGCGGGGGGCTTCGAAGGCGAGGGCGGAGGCGAGCGCCATGGAGTCGGCGCCGCCGGAGCAGGCCACGAGCACGAGCGGGGAGGAGGACCGCTCGTCGGGCGTGAGGCGGCCGGGCGTCCGGCCGTGTTCGGCGAGGATGTCGTTCAGGACGCGGCGGACCGCCAGGCGTATCGCCGCGACCGCAGGATGGGGACCCATGTCCGGTTCCCTTCTGATGATGTCCGGGGGGGTGAACCCGGGGGTCGGTCACGCAGAGTGTGTAGATGGTGACAGAACCGGGCCGTTCCCCGAGCATTGCACGCCTGCCCGGGGCTCACGGTCCCTCGGACGGGTGATTGGCGGGGCGTCCGTCTGCCGTCGCCCGGACGCCCAGTGCGACGGGGGCGCGGCGCCTATGCGTCCGGTTTGCGGTGCACCCGTGTGATCCAGTCCGCCGGTTTGCCGATCTCCGCCTTGGTGGGGAGGGTGTTCGGCGACGTCCACACCCGGTTGAAGCCCTCCATGCCGACCTCGTCGACGACCGCGCGGACGAAGCGCTCGCCGTCGCGGTACTGCCGGAGCTTGGCGTCCAGGCCGAGCAGCTTGCGCAGCGCCATGTCCAGGCGGGAGGCGCCCTTGGCGCGGCGCTGCTGGAACTTCTCGCGGATCTCGGCGACGCTCGGCACGACCTCGGGGCCCACCCCGTCCATGACGTAGTCGGCGTGGCCCTCCAGCAGCGACATGACGGCGGTGAGCCGGCCGAGGATCTCCCGCTGGGCGGGGGTCTGCACGATCTCCACGAGGGAACGCCCCTCGTCGCCCTCCTCGCCCTCGGGACGCCCGCCGACCAGAGACTGCGCGGCCTCGCGCACCCGCTCCAGCACGGTCATCGGGTCGACGTCGGTCTCGGCCAGGAACGCCTGGATCTCGCCCTCGAGGTGGTCCCGCAGCCAGGGCACGGCCGTGAACTGGGTGCGGTGCGTCTCCTCGTGCAGCGTCACCCACAGCCGGAAGTCGTGCGGCTCCACGTCGAGTTCGCGCTCGACGTGGACGATGTTGGGGGCGACCAGCAGCAGCCGTCCGCCGCCGCCCGCCCCGGCCGGGAGGTCCCGGGTCGCGGGGGCGAAGGTCTCGTACTGGCCGAGGACGCGGGAGGCCAGGAACGACAGGAGCAGGCCGAGCTCCACGCCGGTGACCTTGCCGCCGACGGCGCCCATCACCGCGTTGCCGGGGCTCGTGCCGCGTCGTTCCTGCATCTTGTCGAGCAGGGGTTTGAGGAGCTCGCGGAAGCCGGCGACGTTGGCCCGCACCCAGCCGGGGCGGTCCACCACGAGGAGGGGTGTGTCATGGGTCTCGGGCGTGCCGAGGTTCGTGAAGCCGCGGACGTGTTCCTCCGCGGACCGCGCGTGGCGGCGGAGCTCCGCGACGACGGCGCGGGCCTCGTCCCGGCTCACGTCGGGGCCGGGCCGCATGAGCCTGGTCGCGGTCGCGACCGCGAGGTTCCAGTCGACCATGCCGGATGAGGCAGCACCACCGATGCTCGTCATGTGTCAACGGTACGTGAGGGGTGGGGAAACGGGCAGATCCTCACAGCGACGCCCCTGCCGGGGGCGCGCGCGGCTGCACCGGCACACGGATGTGCGGCGTCCTGCCCTCCCGTCCTCGGGGGCTCCGCCCCCGGCCCCCCGTGCGCGCAGTTCCCCGCGCCCCTGAGGGGCGTTGCTGCCCCCGCAGCGCCTAGAAGTACGGCCTCCGCCCTCCCCTACCGCGTCCGGCAGCCGCACGTCGCCAACGCTGTCGCGGCCTTGTCCAAGGCCGTCTGCGCCGCCTCCGTCCCCGCGGTGTCGTTCGCGAGGAACGCGAACGCCAGCAGGCGGCCGTCGCGGTCCACGACCGTGCCGGCGAGTGTGTTGACGCCGGTCAGCGTGCCGGTCTTGGCGCGGACCACGCCGGCCGCGCCGTCGGCGTAGCGGCCGGACAGCGTGCCGGTGAAGCCGGCGACGGGGAGGCCCGTGAGGGCGGAGCGCAGTTCCGGGTGGGCGGGGTCGCCCGCCTTGACGAGGAGGGCGGTCAGCAGGTCCGCGGTGAGCCGGCCCTCGCGGTCCAGACCGCTGCCGTCCTTGATCACGACGCCCTTCACGGGCAGCTTCAGCTGCTTCAGCCGCGCGGTGACCGCCGCCCCCGCGCCGGTGAAGTCCGCCGGCTTGCCGGTGGCCACGGCGGTGTGCCGGGCGAGCGCCTCGGCGAGGTCGTTGTCGCTGTTGGTCAGCATGCGCTCGACGAGCGAGGAGAGCGGCGGCGAGGAGACCGTCGCGAGGGTGGTCGCGCGCGTGGTCGACTTCGACGGGCCGGGCGGCGTGGCCGTGATCCCGTGCTCCTTCAGCAGGTCGCCGAACGTCCGGGCGGCGTCCGCCGCGGGGTCGGCGACCCGTGGGGCGGGTCCGCTGGAGGAGTCGTCGGTGCGGCCCTCGTCGGCCATCAGGGGGGTGACGGCGGCGAGGTTGTCGTTGCGCCCGATCGGGTGGGCCGTGTCGCCCTTGTAGAGGGTCGTGTCGTACGACAGCGTCACCTTGCGCACGCCCCGCTTGGCGAGGGCGGCCGCCGTGCGGGCGGCCAGGTCGCGCAGGCTCGCGGACCCCTTGGCGTTCTTGCGGGCGGTGAGCGTGGGATCGCCGCCGCCGACCAGGACGACCTCTTCGGTGTCGGGCTCGTAGACCGTGCGGGTGGTGAGCCGGTGGTCGGGACCCAGCGCGGACAGCGCGGCGACCGCGGTGGCGATCTTTGTGGTGGAGGCGGGGGTGAGCGCGTTCGCGGAGTCCGCGCCGTAGAGGCGGCGGCCGGTCGCGGCGTCGACCACGGCGGCGGAGTGGCGGCCCAGCGCCGGGTCCCTCAGCAGCGGGTCGAGGACGGCGGTGAGCGCCTTCCCGGCGGGCGCCGAACGGGCGGCGGTGGCGGTGCCGCCGAGGCCGGTGAGTACGGACGGGGCGGGCGGGGCGGCCTGCGGTCCGCGCGGCGGTGTGCCGGCGCGCGCCCGGGAGCCGCCGTGATCTGTGCCACGCGAGGCTTCCAGGGCCACGGCCCGGTGCCGCTCGGCCGTACGCTGACCCGAGGAGTCCCAGGGGCCGGCTGCGGTCGCCACCCCCGCGGCCAGCGCCAGACCGGCGGTGGCGGCGGTCGCGGTGTACCAGCCGGTTCCGGGCCGCGCGACCCGTGGGGACTGCGGCGATCCCGGCCGGCGTCCCCCGGTGAACCACGGCCCGGTGGCCGCGGCGACCCGTGCCAGACGCGGTCGTACGGCGTCCGCGATCCGCACGACGTGCGGTCCCGCGGCCCGCCAAGGCCTCAGCTCTGGCACGACCACCAGCCCCTTTCGCGATCACACACCTGCGTGAGGGACACTTAACCACCAGAACGATGTGCTGATCATGGAGGAGCGTCCGGTGGAGTTCGACGTCACGATCGAGATCCCGAAGGGTTCGCGGAACAAGTACGAGGTGGACCACGAGACGGGTCGGATCCGCCTGGACCGTCGGCTCTTCACCTCGACCGCCTACCCGACCGACTACGGCTTCGTCGAGAACACCCTCGGCGAGGACGGCGACCCGCTGGACGCGCTGGTCATCCTGGACGAGCCGACGTTCCCGGGCTGCCTCATCCGCTGCCGCGCCATCGGCATGTTCCGCATGACCGACGAGGCCGGCGGTGACGACAAGCTGCTGTGCGTCCCGTCGACGGACCCGCGCGTGGAGCACCTGCGCGACATCCACCACGTGTCGGAGTTCGACCGTCTGGAGATCCAGCACTTCTTCGAGGTCTACAAGGACCTGGAGCCGGGCAAGTCGGTCGAGGGCGCCAACTGGGTCGGCCGGGTCGACGCCGAGGCCGAGATCGAGCGGTCCTACAAGCGCTTCAAGGAGCAGGGCGGCCACTGAGCCCCCGCGCCACGGGGACATGACGACGGGCCGCACGCGCTGGCGTGCGGCCCGTCGTCGTGCTGTGTGCGCATATCGACGCCACAGAGGGCACACTGAGGGACGGTGTCGTCAGCAGGGAGAGAAAGGCACGTGACGGACGCGGAGGACCGCAAGCCGCAGTCGGACGAGGCGAGGAGCGTCTTCGTACCCCCTTCCGGTGTCGCGGCGCCGGCCGACAGCGAGTCGTCGACGACGTCCGAGTTCGCCGTGCCCGACGGGCTGGCCGTGCCGAAGCCGGGACCGGAGTCCGAGACCACCTCGGAATTCGCTCTTCCGGCCGGTCTGGACGTCGCACCGCCCCCGCAGCACGAGCCGGAGGGCTCGGCGTTCAGCACGCCGCGGACGTACAGCGCCCGGCAGGCCGCCGCCTTCACCCCGCCGGCCGATGTCCCGCTGGTCCGGCTGACCAAGGACGTGCCCTGGCAGGACCGGATGCGCACGATGCTGCGCATGCCGGTGACCGAGCGGCCCGCCCCGGAGCCCGTGCAGCGGCACGACGACTCCGGCCCGGCGGTGCCGCGCGTACTCGACCTGAGTCTGCGGATCGGGGAGCTGCTGCTGGCGGGCGGCGAGGGCGCCGAGGACGTGGAGGCGGCGATGTTCGCCGTGTGCCGCTCCTACGGCCTGGACCGCTGCGAGCCCACCGTCACCTTCACCCTGCTCTCGGTCTCCTACCAGCCCTCGCTGGTCGACGACCCGGTGACCGCCTCCCGCACGGTGCGCCGCCGCAGCCCCGACTACACCCGGCTGGCGGCCGTCTACCAGCTGGTCGACGACCTCAGCGACGACGAAACCCAGGTCACCCTGGAGGAGGCGTACCGGCGGCTGGCGGAGATCCGCCGTAACCGGCACCCCTACCCGGGCTGGGCGCTGACCCTCGCGAGCGGGCTGCTGGCCGGCTCCGCCTCGGTGCTGGTCGGCGGTGGTCTGCTGGTGTTCGTCGCGGCGGCGGTCGGCGCCATGCTCGGCGACCGGCTGGCGTGGCTGTGCGCCGGGCGCGGGCTGCCGGAGTTCTACCAGTTCACGGTGGCCGCGACGCCGCCGGCCGCGATCGGGGTGGCGCTGACCCTGGCGCACGCGGACGTGAAGGCGTCCGCGGTGATCACCGGTGGGCTGTTCGCGCTGCTGCCCGGGCGGGCGCTGGTGGCGGGCGTGCAGGACGGCCTGACCGGCTTCTACATCACGGCGTCGGCGCGTCTACTGGAGGTGCTGTACTTCTTCGTCGGCATCGTGATCGGCGTGCTGACGGTGCTGTACTTCGGAGTGCAGCTCGGCGCCAATCTGGTGCCGGACGCCGCGCTCGGCGGGTCGGACCCGCAGCCGCTGCTCCAGATCGCCGCGTCCCTGGGACTGTCGTTCGCCTTCGCGGTGCTGCTCCAGCAGGAACGCTCCACCGTGCTGATGGTGACGCTGAACGGCGGGGTCGCCTGGGTGGTGTACGGGGCGATGAACTACACGGGCGGCATCTCACCGGTGGCGTCCACGGCGGTGGCGGCCGGTGTGGTCGGTCTGTTCGGTCAGCTGCTGGCCCGCTACCGGTTCGCGTCCGCGCTGCCGTACACGACGGCAGCCATCGGGCCGCTGCTGCCCGGTTCGGCCACCTACTTCGGTCTGCTGGGCATCGCGCAGAACGAGGTCGACTCCGGTCTGACGTCGCTCACCAAGGCGGTGGCGCTGGCGATGGCCATCGCGATCGGGGTGAACCTCGGTTCGGAGATCTCCCGGCTCTTCCTGCGGATCGGCTCGGCGGAGAAGCGACGGGCGGCGAAGCGGACGCGAGGCTTCTAGCCCGCGTGCCGCCCGCCGCCCGGCAGGGATCGCTCAGTAGCCGCCGTTGTACGGCCGCTGGGGGTCGTACTGCTGCTGGTTGTACCGCTGGTCGTCGCCGTACGGCTGCTGACGGGGCTGCTGCTGCGGGTAGCCGTTGCCGCCGCCGTAGGGCTGTTGCTGGTGCTGCTGCGGGTGGCCGCCCTGGCCGCCGTACTGCTGCGGGCGGGGCTGCTGGGGCGCGGCGGCCGGGGTGATGCGGCGCAGCTGGGTGGTGGCGTCGTCCATGACCGGCGGCTGCGGGTGCTGCGCGGCGGCCGGTGCCTCGGCGGCGGCGCGCTTCTTCTTGCCGCGCTCCCGCAGGTACTCGACGATGATCGGCACCACGGAGACGAGGACGATCAGGACGAGGATCGCCTCGACGTTCTCCTTGATGAAGTTGATCTGGCCGAGCCAGTAGCCGGCGAGGGTGACGCCCGTGCCCCAGGCGATGCCGCCGATGACGTTGTACGTGAGGAACGTGCGGTACTTCATCCGGCCGGCGCCGGCCACGATGGGCGCGAAGGTCCGCACGATGGGCACGAAGCGGGCCAGGACGATCGCCTTGGGCCCGTACTTCTCCATGAACTCGTGGGCCTTCTCCAGGTTCTCCTGCTTGAAGAGCTTGGAGTTCGGCCGGTTGAACAGCCGGGGTCCGAAGAACTTGCCGATCATGTAGCCGACCTGGTCGCCGATCACGGCGGCGAGCACGATCAGTGTGCAGACCAGCCACAGGGGCTGGCTGATGTAGGTGCCCTCGGCCACGAAGAGACCCGCTGTGAACAGCAGGGAGTCGCCGGGCAGGAACGCGAAGAGTCCGGATTCCGCGAAGACGATCAGCAGGATGCCGGGGAGGCTGAAGGTCTCGATGAGGTAGTCCGGGCTCAGCCACTCGGGGCCGAGCGCAAGCGTGGTCACGGGGATGTGGCTCCTGCAGCTGGGGGTCAAGGGCGGGGCTGGCTGCCCAAATTATGAACGCAGCCGTCGAAGCCCAGGTTCCGCGGGGGTACCCAGGATGCACTGTGCCCCGCCCCGGGGAAAGCCGCGAGCCGGCGCCGGAGGGGAATCGCCGCTGGTCGTGGCCCGGTGCGGCCGGGCCACGACCCGTCAGGCGGTGTGCCGTACGGCGTTGGCGAGGATCGCGTCCCGCATGTACGCGGCCAGTCCCGGCCTGGCCTGGTCGATGTTGCGCGTGAACCGCTCGTCGTTGACGTACATCTCGCCCAGGCAGGTGTGCATCTCGTAGCCGCAGTCGTAGTGGTTGCGGGAGATGCCCTGCCGGTGGTCCTCGGCGACGTCCATCGCCGCCTCGGAGTCCGCCGGCTCGCCCACCTCCATCAGGGCGACGAAGCGCCGGGTGAGCTCGTCGGCCTCGTTCTGGATCCGCTGCCAGTCCTCCTTGGTGTAGGAGGCCGTCCGCTCCCGCGACTGGCGGTAGGCGTCGGTGTCGCCCCAGCGCTCCTGGACCTCCTCCTGGTACTGGTCGGGGTCGAAGTCGCCGAAGACCTCGAACTTCTCCTCGGGCGTGAGGTTGATTCCCATCGTGCGTGCCTCCAAGGCCTGTTCCACGGCCGCCGCCATCTTCTGCAGCCTCTCGATCCGGGCGCTCAGCAGCTCGTGCTGGCGGCGCAGATGCGCCCGCGGGTCCGCGTCCGGGTCGTCGAGCAACGCGGCGACCTCCTCGAGCGGGAAGCCGAGCTCGCGGTAGAACAGGATCTGCTGCAGTCGGTCGAGGTCGGCGTCGCTGTAGCGCCGGTGCCCCGCGTGGCTGCGTTCGCTCGGCACGAGCAGGCCGATGGCGTCGTAGTGGTGCAGGGTGCGCACCGTGACGCCGGCGAAACCGGCCACCTGTCCCACGGACCAGCTCATGTCCGCTCCTTTCCTTGCGCGCTCCAGGCTGGGTCCTCACGCCACGTGAGGTGCAAGCGGGTTACCGGTTTATCCCTTTCGTCCCCTTTATCGTGTGCGCGTGGCCCAGGACAGCACGCAGCCGGCGCCCGGCACCGCCCCGGCGGCCTCGGCACGCGCCCTTCTGCCGACCATCGTGCCCGCGCTGCTGGTCGGCGTGGTGACGAGTCTGGTCCTGCTGGGGGTGAGCGCGGCCGCCGAGGAGCTGCAGCACGCGCTCTGGCAGGACCTGCCGGACGCGCTCGGCGTCGGGCGTTACTCCGTGGCGTGGATGTTCGCGATGCTGACCGCCACCGGTGTCGCGGTCGGGCTCGTGGTGTGGAAGGTCCCCGGGCACGCGGGCCCCGACCCGGCGACCACCGGCCTGGAGGCGCCGGTGCTGCCGCTCGCGGTGCTGCCGGGGCTGCTGCTGGTGACCGCGCTGGTCCTGGCCGGCGGCCCCAGCCTGGGACCGGAGAACCCGATCATCGCCGTGAACGTGTCGCTGGCGGTGTGGTTCGGCGCCCGCGCCTTCCCGTCGACGGCCCGGCGGGGCTGGGTGGCGCTGGCGGAGGCGGGCACCATCGGCGCGCTGTTCGGCACGCCGGTCGCCGCCGCGCTGGTGATCTCCGAGGCGCTGGCCGGGCAGCGCGTCAAGGGACAGCTCTGGGACAGCCTGTTCGCACCGCTGGCCGCGGCCGGGGCGGGAGCGCTGACGACCACGCTGGTGTCGGAGCCGAGCTTCGACCTGCACCTGCCGCCGTTCGGGGGGCCCGGCTGGGCCGACCTGCTGGCGTCGCTCGTGGTGGCCTCGGCGGGAGCGCTGCTCGGCATGTGCGCCGTGTACGCCTTCCCGTACGTGCACGGCGCGTTCCGGCGGCTGCGGCACCCCATGCTGATGCTCCCGGCCGGCGGCGTGGTCCTGGGCGCGCTCGCCGCCCTGGGCGGACACCTCACCCTGTTCAAGGGACTCGACGAGATCGCCGAGCTGGCCGCCGACCCCGACGGCTGGACGGCCGGCGAGTTCGCCGTGATGACGGTGGTGAAGCTGGCCGCGCTGCTGGTCGCCGCGTCCTGCGGCTTCCGCGGCGGCCGGATCTTCCCGTCGGTGTTCGTGGGGACCGCGCTCGGCCTGTGCGCGCACGCCCTGGTGCCCGGCGTGCATCCGGCGGTCGGGGTGTCCGCGGCCGTCCTGGGCGTGCTGCTCGCCGTCACCCGGCAGGGCTGGGTGAGCCTGTTCGTCGCGGCCGTCCTGGTCGCCTCCCCCGGCATGCTCACCCTGCTCTGCCTCGCCTCCCTGCCCGCCTGGCTGCTCGTCACCGGACGCCCGCACATGCAGCTGCGGCCGGACGGGACGGCCGTCAGGTGACCCCCGCGCCCCCCGGCGGCCCCGCTCAGGGCCGCCCGACTCCCACGGAGGAACCATGCCGCTGCACCCCGGCCGGCCGGCCGGCGAGCGACCGATGTCCGTCAACCCCGTCCTGGGGCCCGCCAACCCGGTCGGGGGAATGACCGAGGCGCCGCCCAGGCACCGGCTGCCGGACGGCCCCATGGCCCCGCCGACGGCGTACCAGCTGGTGCACGACGAGCTGATGCTGGACGGCAACGCCCGGCTCAACCTGGCCACCTTCGTCACCACCTGGATGGAGCCCGAGGCCGGGCGGCTGATGGCGGAGTGCCGCGACAAGAACATGATCGACAAGGACGAGTACCCGCGCACCGCCGAACTGGAGCGGCGCTGTGTGGCGATGCTCGCCGACCTGTGGAACGCACCCGACCCGGCCGCCGCCGTGGGCTGTTCGACCACCGGGTCCAGCGAGGCGTGCATGCTGGCGGGCCTGGCTCTTAAGCGGCGCTGGGCACTGCGCAACGCCGGCCGTTACCCGTCGCGGGAGGCCCGTCCCAACCTGGTGATGGGCGTGAACGTCCAGGTGTGCTGGGACAAGTTCTGCACCTTCTGGGAGGTGGAGCCCCGTCAGGTGCCCATGGAGGGCGACCGGTTCCACATCGACCCGGCGGCCGCCGCGGAGCTGTGCGACGAGAACACCATCGGGGTCGTCGGCGTCCTCGGCTCCACCTTCGACGGGTCCTACGAGCCGGTCGCCGAGCTGTGCGCGGCCCTGGACGACCTCCAGGAGCGCACGGGCCTCGACGTCCCGGTGCACGTCGACGGCGCGTCGGGGGCGATGATCGCGCCGTTCCTCGACGAGGAGCTGGTGTGGGACTTCCGCCTGGACCGGGTGGCGTCCGTCAACACCTCGGGACACAAGTACGGACTGGTGTACCCGGGCGTGGGCTGGGTGCTGTGGCGGGACGCGGCGGCGCTGCCCGAGGAGCTGGTGTTCCGGGTGAACTACCTGGGCGGCGACCTGCCCACGTTCGCGCTGAACTTCTCCCGGCCGGGCGCCCAGGTGGTGGCGCAGTACTACTCCTTCCTGCGGCTGGGCCGGGACGGCTACCGCGCGGTGCAGCAAACCGCGCGGGACGTGGCCACGGGACTGTCCGCGCGGATCGAGGCACTCGGCGACTTCCGGCTGCTCACCCGCGGCGACGAACTGCCTGTGTTCGCGTTCACCACCGCGCCGGACACGACGGCGTTCGACGTGTTCGACGTGGCGCGGCGGCTGCGGGAGAACGGCTGGCTGGTGCCGGCGTACACCTTCCCGGCGAACCGTCAGGACCTCGCGGTGCTGCGGGTGGTGTGCCGCAACGGCTTCTCCGAGGACCTCGCCGACCTGTTCGCCGAGGACCTGACCCGGCTGCTGCCGGAACTGCGGAGCCAGCCGCACCCGCTCACCCGGGACCGGAACGCGGCGACCGGGTTCCACCACTGAGCCGTCGGTCCGGCTCCCGGGCGGACGGGAGCCGGACCAGTTCGACGGTGATCGCCGCGTCGGACGCCGGAACCCCCTTCGTACCCGCGACCCCCACTCGTCAGACTTGCCTACTCGGTGTCCCCCGCGTGCCGCTGTCCCGTCGCGTACGGGTTCTCCTCGCCCTCGGCGAGCACGCCGACGAACGGCTCGCCCTCGCCGGCGAAGGTGTAGGCGCCGCCCCGTACGCGCGCGATGAGGCCGCGCGTCCACGCTGCCCCGGTGTCCGCCGAGTGGAGCCAGAAGTCCATGATCTCGCCGATGTGCCCCAGCCGACCGGGCCCGCCTTCGGGGACGTAGTACTCCGTGACCGCCTTGCGCCACTCCTCGATCGACGCCAGCCGCCGTTCCAGCAGGGCGAGGGCCTCCTCGCGCTCCAGGTCGACCATCAGGCCGAGCCCCGCCGAGAGCACGTCCGGCTTCTGGTCGTAGGAGGTCAGCGCCTCGCGCAGCAGCCGGAAGTACTCCACGGTGCCCTGTTCGGTGACCTCGTACTCGGTGCGCGGCGGGCCGCCGGCCGTGGAGGGGGCGGTCTCGTGCGCGACGAGCAGCCCCTGCTTGGCCATCTGCTTCAGCGCGTGGTAGATCGAGCCGGGCTTGGCGTTGGACCACTCGTGCGCGCCCCAGTACTCCAGGTCGTTGCGCACCTGGTAGCCGTGGGCACGCCCGTGCTGGCGCACCGCGCCGAGCACGAGGAGACGGATCACTGACATGCCGACCAGCGTAGGCCGCGCTTGGGCTGCGCCGGGAGCGGCCTGCGCGAACGCACCGGACGGCTCGGAACCGGACGGCTCAGAACGGGAAGCCGCTGCGGCCGTGCTGCACGGAGATCCACTTGGTGGTGGTGAAGGCGTCCAGCATGGTGTCACCGTTCAGCCGGCCCACGCCCGAGTGCTTCTCACCGCCGAAGGGGACGATCGGCTCGTCGTGCACGGTGCCGTCGTTGACGTGGAACATCCCGGTGTCGATCCGCTTCGCGAACCGCACGCCCCGCTCCACGTCCCCGGTGTGCACGGCACCGCTGAGTCCGTAGGGGGTGTCGTTCACCAGGCGCACCGCCTCCTCCTCGCCGTCGAACGGGACGAGGAAGGCGACGGGGCCGAAGACCTCCTGCCGCAGCAGGGCGGAGTCGGCCGGCAGCCCGGTGACGACGGACGGCTCGAGCAGGTTGTTGCTGCGTCCACCGCGTACCAGGGCCGTGGCGCCCTCGGCGAGGGCCTGCTCGACGACGCCGGTGAGGGCGTCCGCCTGCCGGGCGTTGATCACCGGGCCGATGACGGTCCGCGGGTCACGCGGGTCGCCGGCCTTGAGCGTGCGCACCTTGGCGACGAACTTCTCGGTGAACTCGTCGGCCACCGCCCGGTCGACCAGGATGCGGTTGGCGGCCATGCAGACCTGGCCCTGGTGGACGTACCGGCTGAACACGGCCGCGTCCACGGCGTAGTCCACGTCGGCGTCGTCGAGGACCACCAGCGCGCTGTTGCCGCCCAGTTCCAGCACCGCGCGCTTGAAGAGCGAGGCGCAGACGGTCGCGACGTGCCGGCCGACCTCGTCGGAGCCGGTGAAGGAGATGACCTTCGGCACCGGGTGCTCGATGAAGGCGTCGCCTATCTCCGCGATGTCGGTGATCACGACGTTGAGCAGCCCGGCGGGCAGCCCCGCGTCCTCGAAGAGCTTCGCGACCAGGGAGCCGCCGACGACCGGGGTGTTCTGGTGCGGCTTGAGCACCACGCCGTTGCCCAGCGCGAGCGCGGGCGCGACGGACTTCAGCGACAGCAGGAAGGGGAAGTTGAACGGGCTGATCACGCCGACCACGCCGACCGGCTCGCGGTAGACGCGGTTCTCCTTGCCGTCCACCGGCGAGGGGATGATCCGCCCCTCGGGGGCCAGCGCCAGGTGCACCGACTCGCGCAGGAACTCCTTGGCGAGGTGCAGCTCGAAGGCGGCCTTCAGCCGGGTGCCGCCCAGTTCGGCGACGATCGCCTCGGCGATCTCCTCCTCGCGCTCCTCGACCAGCCGGAGCGCCTTTTCGAACACCGCGCGGCGGGCGTAGGGGTTGGTGGCCGCCCATTCCTTCTGCGCGCGGGCGGCCGCCCGGTACGCCTGGTCGACCTCGTCGACCGTGGCGATGGTGATCGACGCGAGCTTCTCGTCGTCGTACGGGTTGAAGTCGATGATGTCCCAGGAGCCGGTTCCCTGGCGCCACTCACCGTCGATGTACTGCTGAGCCAGGTCGGTGAAGTACGACGACATGCGATCCCTCGATCCCTTGCTGCGTCAGCAGAAACACGATCAGCACACCGGGGTGTGATCGAACGTCATCGTACTTGTGTGCAAAGGGAGTTGAAGGGGGGCTTGAGACAACCGGGGTCGCCCTCAGGACAGCTGGAGCAGCCCCCGGAGCAGGTCTCGGCTCTCGTCGGGACCCGGGCAGTCGTGCTGCAGCTCCTTGAGCGCCTTCTCGTACTGGGCCACGTCCTCGGGCTTGTCCAGGTAGAGCGCGCTGGTGAGCTGTTCCAGGTACACCACGTCCGAGAGGTCGGACTCGGGGAAGCTGAGGATGGTGAAGGCGCCGGACTCCCCCGAGTGACCGCCCATGCTGAACGGCACCACCTGGAGACGGACGTTGGGCCGCTCGGACACGTCGATCAGATGCTGGAGCTGCCCGCGCATCACCGCGCGGTCGCCGTAGGGCCGGCGCAGCGCCGCCTCGTCGAGCACCACGTGGAACTCGGGGGCGTTCTCCGCGACCAGGTACTTCTGCCGCTCGAGCCGCAGCGCCACCCGGCGCTCCACGTCGGCGTCGCTCGCGCTCTTCATGCCGCGCCGCACCACCGCGCGGGCGTACTCCTCGGTCTGCAGCAGTCCGTGCACGAACTGCACCTCGTAGGCGCGCAGCAGCGAGGCCGCGCCCTCCAGGCCGACGTAGGTGGGGAACCAGCTGGGCAGGACGTCCGAGTAGCTGTGCCACCAGCCCGCCACGTTGGCCTCCTTGGCGAGGGAGACCAGCGAGGCCCGCTCCTGCTCGTCCGTGATGCCGTACAGCGTCAGCAGGTCTTCCACGTCCCTGGTCTTGAAGCTCACCCGGCCCAGCTCCATCCGGCTGATCTTCGATTCCGAGGCGCGGATCGAGTAGCCCGCGGCCTCGCGCGTGATCCCCCGCGCCTCACGCAGTCGCCTGAGTTGTGATCCGAGCAGCATGCGCCGCACCACCGATCCCGGCTCTCCCGCGCTCACGTTCGACAGCCTCCCCAACGTCTTCAGGGCCCGCAGTCTGCCACTAAAACACTCCGAGCAGTACTCACCCGATTACACAAACGGAATTCAGCCGCTCGATCCGGTCAGGAAGCAGCACGGAACGGGCACCCCGACGCCACGAGGGGACAAGAGAACAGCCAGGAGAAGACGCGGGATGACGGAAAAATTGCCCAACAAACCAGAACGGCAGGGCTGATTTCGGTCAGCTGCACGTGCATCTGCCCTTGCATCTGCTGTGCGCATCCGAAACCATGGTCCCCGCACCACCGCCGCCTCGCTACGACCGCGAATTCCCGGGAGTGCCTCGCATGGGGACGAATGGATCGACCATGCTCGAGCCGTTACGGCAGGGCCTTCCGCCGCTGAACCTCGCGGCCGCCTCGGACGCCGCCTCCTGCGCCCTGCACGCCCGCTACGAAGCGGTGCGCGAGGCACGGCACTTCACCCGGGGCACCCTCGACCAGTGGCACCTCGGGGACCGCTTCGACGACGTCTGCCTGGTGGTCTCCGAACTCGTCACCAACGCCCTGCGCCACGCCCTGCCGGCGAACACCCCGCACCTCGCCGCCCCGGAGCCCCCGGTGCGGCTGCACCTGATGCGGTGGACCGAGCGGCTGGTGTGCGCGGTGCGCGACCCCAGCGACGAGGGCCCGGTCACCCGGGAGCCGGAGGACCTGTCCGAGGACTGCTCCGCCGAGTCGGGGCGCGGACTGTTCCTGGTCGACTCCTTCAGCGACAGCTGGGGCTGGCACCCGCTGGCCGGCGCGCTCAGCGGCAAGGTGGTGTGGGCGCTGTTCCGGCTCCCGCGGCCCTGATCTCCGTACGGCACACGCGCGTGCCGCCTGTCTACGCGCGTCACGCCTGACGGGCCAGCGCGCCGCGGAGCCTGGGCACCCCGCGGTCAGCCGGCGACCAGGTGGTCGAACTCTCCGTCCTTCACACCCAGCAGCATGGCCTCGATCTCCGCGCGGGTGTAGACGAGCGCGGGCCCTTCGGGGAAACGGGAGTTGCGCACCGCGACCTCCCCGCCCGGAAGCCGGGCGAACTCCACGCAGGATCCCTGCGAATTGCTGTGCCTGCTCTTCTGCCAGGCCACACCGTCCAGCCGCGCGGCCGCCATGCCGTTGTACACGCCGGTCGCGCCGGCACCGTCGTGCCCGTCACCGTCGTACACGTCGTGGTCCACAGGTCGCTCCCCGCTGGTGCACTGGCTGGTGTGGCCATTGATGCAGTGGTCAACTGACCCGGATCATAGCTCCGTTCACGTGCATATGCATGAGCGGATGCACGTGCACGAGGGGTGTCGGGGCGGTTACAGCCTCACCGGCCCCGCGGTGCCCGCCTTGACGGAGGTCTGACCGAGCCCCGCTGCCTTAGAGACGCACGCGGGTGCGTTCCTGTTCCCTCATGTGCCCTTCCGATGGGCGGGCGGTGATGTGTTCAGGGCGGGCCGACGGCGATGGTGCGAGGTCCGTCACGCAGCCCTGGCCGGGCGCGGGGCGGTTCCTGTTAGCTGACACCGGTCGTCCGGCCGCCCGGGCCGGCGCCAGGGAGGGGACAGCGGTGACTGTGGAGGCTTCGGTGGAGCAGATGGGTCCGGCACGCACGCGCGCGGGGCGTTCCGGGCGGGCCCGGTGGACGGCCGCGGCCGTGGGGCTGGCCGGCGCGCTGACCCTGACGGCGTGCGGCGACGGCGGCGGTTCGGACGACTCCTCGGCCACGCCCACCCCGGCCGTCACACGGACCGCGGACTCCGGCGGCGGCACGGGCGGCTCCGACGGCGCCCCGGCCGGCGGCCTCCAGGGCAGCTGGCTCACCACCGCGGACGGCAAGGCGGTGGTCCTGATGGTCAACGGCGAGGAGGCGGCCCTCTTCGCCACGGGCGGCACGGTGTGCAGCGGCACGGCCAAGGGCGACGCCGAGCCGACGATCACCCTGAAGTGCCCGACGGGCGACGGCGGCCGTACCAAGGGGACGGTGACGTCGGTCGACGGGAAGTCCCTCACGGTCACGTGGGAGGGCGCGGCGGGCGAGGAGACGTACACCAAGGCAGAGGGCGGCTCACTGCCTCCGGGGCTGCCGACGGAGGGCCTGGGTTCGTAGGGACGCGGCATGCCGCCGTCCGCGGAGCACCTCCCCCGCCCGAGCGGAGCCGCGAGCGGGGGAGGGTGGGCGCAGCCGGCACCCCCGGTCGGCGACGCACAGCACCCCACGACCCGGCGGCCCCGGGTCAGGGCAATCGCTTCCGCCCCCGCACCTGCGCCGCGTCGGCCGCCCGACTCCCTTCCTCCCACCCCGCCGCATCACTCACCCCGCGCAACCGCGTGGTGGTCGTCTCCGGGAACAGCCGGTCCATCCGCTCCCCCACAGCGACCTCGCGCGACGCCAGCACCGGCAGCAGATCCTCCCCCACCGGCACCTCGGCCGCAGCCGCCGCCAACCGCACCCCCACCCGGTGGGCGTACGCAGCCAGGAAAGACTGCCGAAACGTCTTCGTCCGCTTCCGCCCACCCGCCCGCTGCGCCGCCTCCGCCCTGGTCATCGCACCGGTCGCCTGCACCAGCAGCGAGGTGTAGAGCAGCTCGACCGCCTCCAGGTCGGAGGCGAACCCCACCACGGTCGAAAAGCCGAACGCCTCGTTCCACACCGCCCGGCAGTGGTTCGCGGCGGCCACCGCGTCCAGCAGCACCGCCTTGGCCTGCTCGTACGGCGGGTCCACCCCGATCCGGACGGCGTCCGGCCCCTCCGTGACAGCCGCCCGCGCGGCGAGCAGCGCCTCGTCGACGCTGTGCCGCGCCATCAGCTCCTGCGCCTTGGCGCTCAGCGCCTCCGCCTCCTCCGGGAACCCGGTCGCCTCGGCCTTCGCCAGCAGCGCCCGGATCCGCCCGAGCATCCGCGACTCCGGCTTCCGCTCCCGCCCACCGGGCGGCTCTCCCGCCCCCGCCGCCTCGTCGAGCGGCTCCAGCGCGGGCAGCCGCAGCAGCAGCCGGTACAGCTCCAGAACGGCGGTGGCGTACGAGAACCGGTCAGCGCGCGCAGCCGCCTCGGAGGTCGGCAGCCCGGCGACCTGCGCCTGCCAGCGCGCCCCCCGCACCCGTCCGTCCCGCCGGGCCTGGGCGCGGATCAGGGACCCGGCCAGACGGGCGTGCGTCTCGTCCAGCTCCCGCCGCACCACCCGGACGACGTCCGCGGGCTGCCACCCCCGCTGCCAGGCGGACGCGACGAGGTCCTCGCCGCGCCGGGCGACCTCGGCATCCGCGGCGGGGTCGGCGGCGAGCAGGGAGGCCCCCGTGTCGAGGGTGTCGTCGCCCGTGTCGTAGAGGGCGGAACGGAAGGCGCGGTCGACGGTGCCGGACGTACTCACAGGGCCGATCGTGCCACGCCGCGTCCTGTCACCCCGAAGTGTCAACGACGGGTTGACGCCCCGACACTGTCAACTTACGGTTGACACATGACGAACCCCGCCATCAAGTCATCCGTCCGTCTCGACGACCTCATCGCGGCCATCAAGACGGTCCACGACGAACCGCTCGAACAGCTCCAGGACGCGGTGCTCGCAGGCGAGCACCTCGGCGACGTCGCGGACCACCTGATCGGCCACTTCGTCGACCAGGCCCGGCGCTCCGGCGCCTCCTGGACCGACATCGGCAGGAGCATGGGCGTCACCCGGCAGGCCGCCCAGAAGCGCTTCGTCCCCCAGGGGGGCAACGACCTCGACCCGAACCAGGGCTTCAACCGCTTCACACCCCGCGCCCGCAACACGGTCATGGCCGGGCACAACGAGGCGCAGGCCGCCCGCAACGCCGAGATGGTTCCCGAGCACCTGGTCCTCGGGCTGCTGGCCGAACCGCAGGGCCTGGCCGTCAAGGCGATCACCGAGCAGGGCGTCACCGTGGACGCGGTCCGCGAGGCCGCGCGCGCGGCACTGCCGCCGGCCGCCGAGGACGCCCCGGAGCTGGTGCCGTACAACTCTGCGGCCAAGAAGGTGCTGGAACTGACCTTCCGCGAGGCGCTGCGCCTCGGCCACAACTACATCGGTACCGAGCACCTCCTGCTCGCCCTCCTGGAACACGAGAACGGCACCGGAGTGCTGAGCGGCCTAGGCGTCACCAAGGACGCCACCGAGCGGTACGTGGCCGGCATGCTCGCGCAGTACGTGGAGACGAAGACGGGGGACGAGCCGGCGCAGGAGGGCTGACCCACAGCGGCCCGACCCGCTCCCACCAGGCCGTTGTCACACCCTCCTGCGACACTCGCGTACATGGCCGGCCGGTGGGTGCTCGCTCCGGCCGAGGACGGTGGCGTGGACGTCGCCCCCCTCGGCCCGGACGGGCTGCCCTCCGGCCCGGTGCGGCGCGAGGCGGACCTCGCCGAGGCCGTACGGAGCCGTCCGGGCGTCGCCCGGTGGGTGTGGCGGTCCACGGCCGAGGTCTACCCGCGTCTGCTCGCCACGGGGGTGCGAGTGGAGCGGGCGTACGACGTCGAGGCCGCCGAGACCCTGCTCCTCGGCCACGAGGGGCGGTACGGGGAGCCGCGTTCGGCCGCGGCCGCGCTGGCCCGGCTGCGCGGCGGACCCGTGCCGCCCGACCCGCCGCAGCGGCCGGCGGAGCCGGGCGCCCAGTCGTCGCTGTTCGACCCGCGGGCGGCCCCGCTGCCGTCGGCCGACCTGCTCACGGTCTACGCCGAGCAGCAGCGGCGCATCGACGCCACCGCGCACCCCGACCGGATGCGTCTGCTGACCGCCGCCGAGTCGGCGGGCATGCTGATCGCCGCCGAGATGAACCGCGCGGGACTGCCCTGGCGGGCGGACGTGCACCGCGCGCTGCTGCACGACCTGCTGGGCGAGCGGTACGCGGGCGGCGGCGAGCCGCGCCGGCTGGCCGAGCTGGCCGACGAGGTGTCCGCCGCCTTCGGCCGCCGGGTCCGGCCCGACCTCCCGGCCGACGTGATCAAGGCGTTCGCGCAGGCCGGGATCAAGGTGACGTCCACGCGCCGCTGGGAGCTCCGGTCGGTCGACCATCCGGCGGTGAAGCCTCTGCTGGAGTACAAGAAGCTGTACCGGATCTGGGTCGCGCACGGCTGGTCCTGGCTGCAGGACTGGGTGCGCGACGGCCGCTTCCGCCCGGAGTTCCTCGCGGGCGGCACGGTGACCGGCCGCTGGGTCACCCACGGCGGGGGCGCCCTGCAGATCCCCAAGGTGATCCGCCGCGCGGCGGTCGCCGACCCCGGGTGGCGGCTCGTCGTCGCCGACGCCGACCAGATGGAGCCGCGCGTGCTGGCGGCGATCTCCCGTGACCCCGGGCTGATGGAGGTGGCCGGCCGGGAGAGCGACCTGTACCAGGCGGTGTCCGAGCGTGCCTTCTCCGGCGACCGCGACCGCGCCAAGATCGCCGTCCTGGGCGCGGTGTACGGGCAGACCTCCGGTGACGGCCTGAAGAACCTCGCCGCACTGCGCCGCCGCTTCCCCCAGGCCGTGGCGTACGTCGACGAGGCGGCGCGCGCGGGCGAGGAGGGCCGGCTGGTCCGCACCTGGCTGGGCCGCACGTGCCCGCCGGCCGCGCGGACGACGGACGACGCGGTGGAGGAGGCCGGCATCCCGGTGGCGGGCGACGAGCCGGACTCCGAGGCGGCCCGCGCGTGGACCCCCGGTTACGCCTCGACCGACGCCCGCGCCCGGGGCCGTTTCGCCCGTAACTTCGTGGTGCAGGGCAGCGCGGCCGACTGGGCGCTGCTGCTGCTCGCCGGCCTGCGCCGGGCACTGACCGGCATGGCGGCGGAGCTGGTCTTCTTCCAGCACGACGAGGTGATCGTGCACTGCCCCGAGGAGGAGACGGAGGCGGTGACGGCGGCGATCCGCGAGGCCGCCGAGCAGGCGGGGCGGATCGCGTTCGGGGAGACGCCGGTGCGGTTCCCGTTCACCACGTCGGTGGTGGAGTGCTACGCCGACGCGAAGTGACACCCCGCCGGGGAGTGCGCGCAGGGCTCCGCCGCCCGTTCGCGGGCGTAGTCCCGCACGAGGTCGTACGGCTCGAAGCGCCCGTACGCGGTCTCCTCCAGCAGGGCCACGTCCGCCAGCCGCTCCAGCGCCGCCTCGGCCCGCGCCTCGTCGACACCGGTGAGGCGCGCCAGCGACGGGGCGTCGCAGAAGGGCAGGCCGAGGGCGCCGATGAGGCGCAGGACGAGGGCCGCGTCCTGGTCGGAGCGGCGCTCGGAGGCGGTGAGGGCGTCGAAGGCGGCGTCGAGTGAGCGGCGGACGCCGAGGTCGTCGTAGTCGAGGAGGTCCAGCCTGCTGTCGGCGGAGGCGAGCTGGACGGCGAGGTCGTCCGGGGTGAGGGCCCGGCGGGCGGCGAGCCGGGCCGCGACGACGCGCAGCGCCAGCGGGAGCCGGCCGGTGAGGGCGACCAGCGGATGCCGGGCGGTGATCCCGTCCCGTCCGGACGCGGCGCGCAGCAGCGCGGCGCTCTCCTCGTCGCTCAGCGGCCGGAGGGGGAAGCGGGCGGCGCCGTCGAGGGCGGTGAGGGGCGACCGGCTGGTGACGACGACCCCGCACCCGGGACCGGCGGGCAGCAGCGGCCGCACCTGGGCGGCGCTCGCGGCGTCGTCCAGCACGAGCAACGTGCGGGTGGGGGCGAGCAGGGACCGCAGCAAAGCGGAGGCGGCGTCACGGTGTTGGGGGACGTCTTCGGAGGGGACGCCGAGGTCGCGGAGGAGTGAGGCGAGGGCCTCCTCGACGGTCAGGGGCGTCGAACCGGGCTCCGTTCCCCGCAGGTTGAGGTGGAGCTGACCACCGCTGAAACGTTCCTGCAGGCCGTGCGCGACGTGCAGCGCGAGGGCGCTCTTCCCGACGCCGGCCGTCCCGCTGACGACGACGGCGCCGGCCGCGTCCGTCCCGGAGAGCGCCCGGGCGATGCTCTCCCGGACGTCCGCCCGCCCGATGAAAGGGGCCGGCGCGGGAGGCAGTTGCGCGGGCCGCACCCACCGGGACGAGCCGTCCCGCGTCCCGCTCCCCCGCAGCACCTCGACGTGCGCCTCGCGCACGGGCCGCCCCGGCTCCACACCGAGTTCGTCGGCGAGCCGGGCGCGCAGATCACGGTGGACGACGAGGGCCTCCGCCTGACGGCCGGTGCGGTGCAGGGCGAGCATGAGCTGACGGTGGTAGGCCTCCCGCAACGGATGCTCGGCGGCCAGGGCGGACAGCTCGGGCACGAGGTCGGCCAGGCCGTCGTCGCCCAGGGCGAGTTCGGCGTCGTAGCGCCACTCGTGGAGCAGCAGCCGCGCCTCCTCCAGGCGGCGCGCGAGGGCGTACCCGCCCACCTCGGGCGCCGGTCCCCCCAGCGGACTGCCCCGCCACAGCCCGAGCGCGGCCCGGCACTCGCGGCGCACCCGCTCCCAGTCGCCCTCGGCGCGGGCGGCACGTGCGGCGGCGACGTGGGCGTCGAAGACCTGGACGTCCAGTTCGCCGTCGTCGACGCGGAGGACGTACCCCGTGGGCACGGTGAGGAGCCGGCCGGGCTCGTCGAGGAGGCGGCGCAGCCGGGCGACGTGGTTGTGCAGCGAGGGCAGCGCGGAGACGGGCGGCGCCCCGCCCCACAGGGCGTCCTTCAGCACCTCGACGGAGACGACCCGCCCGGCGTCGAGCAGCAGGACGGCGAGGAGGGTACGGAGCTTCGGGCTGGTCACGGGGAGGACGGGGGTGTCACCGTGCCGCCCGGGCACACCGCCCGCCGGCTCACCGCCGTAGAGAACAGGCGTTCCCAGCAGTCCGAAGCGCAGCCCGCGCCGTGTCACGCCGCACCACTGCCTTCCGGGTGACCGAATGGGTATCCGTTGGCCTCATGTTAGCCATCCGTTGGCAAGGTTTGATGTGATCACTACATCGGATCCGGCTCGGGGGTGCGCGCGTGGGACGCGCAACTCGGGGGAGTGTCGCCGTCGGCCGATCCGCTTCACGAGGCCCCCCGGTCGCCAGAGGTGAACGACCGGGGCCTCGTTCCCTTCCGGCCCCCGTACCCGGTCAGCCGGCCCGTACCGGCCCCTCCGTGGCGGCGAGCCCTTCGACCGCCTGCTTGTGCTCCTTCGGGTACCTGTCGGCGCCCGGCACGGCCAGCGCGACGCGGAACTGCTCCCGCGCCTCGGCGGGCCGCCCGGCCGAGGCGTAGGTGCGGCCCAGCCGGCAGCGCAGGTCCATCTCCCGCCGGTCGTGGTCGGGATCGTCGAGCGGGCCCGGTGCCCCGTGCTGGGCGAGGGCGCACCGGAACACCTCGGCCGCCGCGTCCAGGTTCCCCGAGTTGTGCTCCGCCGTGCCGAGCCGGGCCAGCGTGAGGGTGTGGAGGAGGACGTCACCGGTCCGCCGGATCAGGTCGGCCACCCGGCGGAACAGGACCCTGGCCGCCGACGGGTCGAGATAGAGGTGCAGGTCGAGGTTGGAGGTCAGCGCCCTGCTCAGGGCCCGTGGCCGTCCGATGGCCCGGCCGCGGGCGTGGGCGTCCCGGAAGCAGGCCAGTGCCTCCTCGTCCCGGCCCTGGCGGTGGCGCACGAACCCGAGGGCGAAGGAGGCCATCGCGACGAGCCAGTGGTCGTCGTACCGCTCGGCGAGCTCCCGGCCCGCGACGAGCACGGACACCCCCTCCTCGACCCGGCCGGCGTCCGGCCCCGCGGCTCCCAGCCCGGTCATCGCCCCCAGCCCGACGAGGGCCCGCCCCTCCTCGTGCCGCTCCCCGCGCTCACGGGCGAGGTCGAGCGCGGTCCGCAGATGACGGCAGGCCTCGGGGAAGCGCGCCCGGTGGGTGAGCGTGTAGCCGAGGCAGTTGTGCAGGGCGGGCGCCATCCGCCGGTCCGCCGCCGCGTCGGCGTACGGCAGCGCCGTCCCGAGGGCCGCCTGGCACTCGTGCAGCCGGCCACGGCCGACGAAGTGGTCCGTCAGGGCCTCGGCGATCCAGCAGGCGAGGCCGGCCTCTCCGGACGCCACGGCATGACCGACCACGTCCACCAGTTCCCCGCCGGCCTCGTCCAGCCACACCGCGGCCTCCCGCCAGCCGGTGAACGACGTCCCCGACGGCCCGGGACCGGTGGGATAGCCGCCGGCGCCCCAGTCGCTGGCCACGCGCGCCGCGTCCAGGTAGAGGCGCAGCGCCGCCCCGCGTGCCGGCCCTGCCTCGGCGGGCGCGGCCTCGGCCAGCCGTCGCGCATGGACCCGCACCAGATCGTGCAGCCGGTAGCGCCCCGGCCGCGGCTGCTGCAGCAGGCTCGTGTCGACCAGGCTCTCCAGGATCCGCCCGGCGTCACGGGCGGACCGGCCGAGCATCGCCGCGGGGGTGCGCACGTCGAACTCCACCGTCGGCGCCAGCCCCAGGGTCCGGAAACCCCGCCGCTGCTCCGGCGGCAGCTGGTCGTACGACAGCCGGAAGGCCGCCTCCACGCTGCGGTCGCCGGCGCTGAGTTCGCCCAGACGCCCCTCGTCGTCCGCCATCCGTTCCACCAGGTACCCCAGCGTCCACGCGGGCCGGGTCTGCAGCCGCGTGCCCGCGATGCGCAGCGCCAGCGGCAGTCCGGCGCACAGCCGGACCAGTTCCCGCGTCGCCTCGGGTTCCCGGTCCGTGCGCTCCCGGCCGACGATCTGCCGGAGCAGCGAGGCCGCCTCGCCGGGGCCGAGGGTCTCCAGGGTGACCCGGTGGTCGGCGTCCAGGCCCGCGAGCCGCCGCCGGCCGGTGACGATCACCCTGCTGCCGGGCCCTGCGGGGAGCAGCGGCCGGATCTGGCGGGTGTCGGCGGCGTCGTCGAGGACGAGCAGCAGTCGCAGCGGACTGGTGACGGCCCGCCAGGCGGTCATGAGGTCGTCGAGGTCGTCCGGCACCTCGCTGCCGTCCGCGCCGAGGGAACGCAGCAGCCGGCGCAGCACGCGTTCCGGTGCGGGCCTGCCGCGTTCGCGGCTGTGGGCGTGCAGGTCCACGAAGAGGCACCCGTCGGGGTAGCGGTCGCGGATGCGGTGGGCCGCCCGCACGACGAGGGCCGTCTTGCCGACCCCGGCGGGACCGTCCACGGCGACGACGGAGACCGCGTCGGCGGGATCCGGCTCGGTCAGGACGGCCAACTCGGTCTCCCGTCCCACCAGTTGACCGGTGTCGCCGGGCAGCTGGTTGACGGGGTGCCGGTGGGCTGCTGGATGCGCGGTGACCACCTGACGCTCCGCGGCGCCGAGGAGGGTGACGTCGTCCTGGCGCAGCACGGCCTCGTGCATGCGCCGCAGCTCCTCCCCCGGGTCGACGCCCAGTTCGTCGGAGAGACGTCGGCGCATGTCCTCGTAGGCGTGGAGGGCCTCCGCCTGGCGTTCGCAGCCGTAGAGGGCGCGCATGCGCAGCGCCAGCATCGACTCGTCGTACCGGTCGGCCTCGGGAAGACGGGCCGCGTCGTCCAGGGCGTCGCCGTACCGCCCGAGGTCGACCAGACACGAGAGCCGGGCCAGCCGCAGGGTGCGCCGCCGCTCCAGGAGCCGTTCCCGCTCGGCCGCGGCGAACGGCCCGGAGAGCTGGGCCAGCGGCTCACCCCGGAACAGAGCGAGGGCGTCGGTCAACTGCTGTGCCGCTCCGGCCAGATCCCCGCTCGCCTTCGTCCGCAGCGCCCGGTCGCCCAGCTCGGCGAGGTCCGCGAGATCGAGGCGGACGTCGTCCAGGACGAAGCGGTACCAGCCCTTCCCGCTGCGGATCACCGACTCCGTGTGGTGGGTCCCCGCCCGGTCGAGCGTCCTGCGCAGCGGATTGACATGACTGGCCAGCACCTTGGTGCCGGACGCGGGCGGGTCGGCTCCCCAGACGCCGTCGAGCAGGTGCTCGTGGCTCACCACGGCGCCGTCCCGGAGCAGCAGGGCGGCCAGCACAGTCTGCCGTCTGACGGGCCCCAGGGCCAGAGGGCTTCCGTCCCGCCACGCCCGCAGCGGGCCGAGCACCTCGATGCGCAGCCGCTGAGAATTCCCGCCCAACCCGAGCCTCCGCTCCCGCACTTCATCGCCGGTTCATCAGCATTGCAGCACCTGCGGACACAGTGACCGGTGCGAACGCGCACAACCCGCACATCCGAAGGGACCCACGTTGACCGGAGCGGAACTGGTGGCCACCGCGCTGACCACAGGAGCGGCAGCCGGACTGACGGGCCCGGCCCGCGGAACCGTCCACGACCTGCACGACGCGCTGAGGCAGGCGGTCCGCCGACGCCTGACCGCCCCCGGCGACACGGGCGGCCCCTACGGCCTCCGTGTCCTCGACGCCCACGCGACGGACCCGGACGTATGGGGAACCCGGCTGCTCCGCGTCCTCGTCGCCTGCGGTGCGGGAGAGGACGAGGACGTCCTCCGGGCGGCCCGCGCACTCCTGCGCGCGGAACGCGGCCCGGCCGCCCGGGCGGCTGACGCGCCCTGAGGACCGCCCTTCGCGCGGCCGGAACCGCCGCCCCCTGATCAGGCCGGCGGCAGCCCGCGCTCGGCGATGCCGCTCTCGTAGGCGACGATGACCAGCTGGGCGCGGTCGCGTGCGTTCAGCTTGGAGAGCAGGCTGCTCACGTGGGTTTTCACGGTGGGCAGGCTGATCACCAGGTGGTCGGCGATCTCCGCGTTCGACAGGCCCTTGGCGATCAGCACGAGCACCTCCTGTTCACGCGGGGTGAGGCCGACGAGCCGGGGGGCCGGCCGGGGGGCCGTGTCCTGGTGGGAGAAGTTCGCGATGACCCGGCGGGTGACCGAGGGGGCCAGCACGCCCTCTCCGGTGGCGATGACGCGGATGCCCGCGACCAGGTCGTCCGGCGAGGCGTCCTTCAGCATGAAGCCGCTCGCCCCCGCCTGGAGGGCCGGGTAGACGTACTCGTCCATGTCGAACATCGTGAGGGCCAGCACCCGTACAGCCGCCAGCGACGCGTCGGAGCAGATCTCGCGAGTGGCGGCGATCCCGTCCATGACGGGCATCCGCAGATCCATCAGGACGACGTCCGGCGTCAGTTCACGGGCGAGCGCGACGGCCTCGGCACCGTCCCTCGCCTCCCCCACCGTCTCCATGCCGGGAGTCGAGTCGACGAGGACCCGGAAGCTCCCGCGCAGCAGCGCCTGGTCGTCCGCGATCAGGACCCGGACCGCCTCGGCCATTCCGCATCCCTCGTACCTCGGGTCGCCGCCGTGCCCGGCGGTCCGACGCCTCGTCAGCCTGTCCCCCCGGCACACCCTATCGGCCGGGCCGGCGGCCGCCGTCAGCTTTCCGCCGCCACCAGTTCCCCCGTCCCGTCGTCCCCGACGGTGACGGTGACGCCGTAGGGCTCCGCGAGCCGCGCGAAGTCGGTGAGGATCTCCTTGGCGTCGACCGGACCGGCCGGCCGGGGCCGTCCCCGCCGGTGCACGGGCTGCCCGAAGCCCAGGTCGACCGGGTGCAGCCGGGCGCCGGTGAAAACCCCGTCGTCGAAGGTGAGCACCGGCACGAGCGACTGCCAGTACCGGCGGTGCGGGGCGAACATCCGCCGGCCGTGGGCGGTGATCCGCTCGAAGTACCCGCCGGGGGTGAGGGCCTCGTCCGCACCGGCCCGCGCATAGTCCTCGGAGGGGATGCGGTCGGCCAGTTCGATCTGGCTGACGATGTTGCCCAGGCTGTGGAAGACGGGCCGGCCCCGGTGGAGTTCCACCCCCCGCAGCATGTGCGGGCCGTGTCCGACCACGGCGTCGGCGCCGGCATCGATCACCGCGTGGGCGAAGTCCCGCAGGAACTCGGCGGGGGTCTCGGGCGTCGGGCCGGGTTCGTGGGAGTGGACGCTGACCAGGACCAGGTCCGCGCGGCGGCGCGCCTCGGCCACCCAGCGGGTGATGTCGTGGACGTCCCGGGGGTCGCAGGCGGTGGTAAGGCCCGGGGTGTCCGCGGTCTCGAACCGGGTGCCGAACAGCGCGAGCCGGCCCGGTCCGGGCATGGCGGGGTCGAACCCGAGCAGGGTGCGCGCCTCGGTCCGCCGGGACCGCAGCCCGGTGGCGCCGTCGATCTCCCGCAACACCTCCAGCTGCGCATCCGTCACCCGGAGCGTCGCGCTGTGCCGCAGCGGGCTGAGTCCCGGCCGGCCCGGCAGGTCGGGGGACGGGGCGGCGGCCTGTTGCCCGTCCCGGAAGGTGGCGGTGCACGCGATCAGCGCCAGGCTGCCGGCCGGACGGTCCACGTAGGCCGGGCGCCGGGCCGCGGTGAGGTCGGCGCCGATCCCCGCGAACCGCACCTTCTTGGCGCGCAAGAGGTCCACGGTGCCGAGGACGCCCTCCGTGCCGAGGTCGAGGGCATGGTTGTTGGCGCAGCTCAGGGCCGAGAAGCCCATCGCCGTCACATCGTCGAGAACGGCGGGGTCCGCGATCAGGCCGCCTCCACTGGCCGCGTCGGGTACGGGGTGGCCGCGTCCGGTGGCGGGCGCGACCTCCAGGTTGGTGAAGGCGAAGTCGGCCGTGTGCAGCACCTCGCCCAGCCGGTCCGCGGAGGGGTCGGAGGTGAGCGGCGCACCCCGCGTCATCATGCAGTCCCCGGTCAGGGCCACGGTCAGGCGGGTCATGAACGGCTCTCCTCCACCGCTCGCACGAATGTCTTCGCCCGGTCGGGTCCGGAGAGCTCCACGCGCTTGCCGGCCACCTTCACGGTCGGGGTGAGAGCCACCCCGCGGGAGGCGGCGACATCGGACACGTACGTCACCCAGGGCCGGTACGTGCCGTCGCGGACGCACCGCTCGAAGGACGCGCCGGTGATGCCGACGTCCCGGCCGAGGGCGACCAGGCGGTCGGTGTCGAGTCCGGGGCCCTGCTCCGGCGGCTGCTCGTCGAACAGCGCCGCCGTGTAGGGCTCGAACCGGTTCTGGTCCGCGGCGCAGGCGGCGGCGGACGCGGCCCGGGTGGAGTAGCCGGCGGGGGCGCTGCGGTCGTCGAGGAAGGCGACCGGATGGTGGACGACGCGCACCTCTCCGCGTTCCTGCATCTTCCTCAGTTCGGGCGCGAGGGCCTTCTCGGTGATGCGGCACTCGGGGCAGAGGTAGTCGAGGTAGAGGTCGACGCGGACCGGCCCCTCGGACGTGACGAGTCCGGCCCGGTCGGCGGCCACGCCGGCGGGGACCTTCTCGGGCGCCTCGCCGGGCTCGGTGTCGGTGGCCCGGACGAGGCCGGCGCCGACGAGCGCGGCGCCGGCCACCGTGACCACCGCCGCGAGCGACACCAGCACAGTGCGGCGGCGCCGCCGGCGCCGGTGCACCATGTCCCGGACCTGGGCGTCCGTCGACGGCTGCATGTCTATCGCTCCTTCGTCTCCAGGACCCAGCGGTCCAGGGCGTAACGGGTTCGCGGGCGGGTGATCAGGAACGCGGCGGCGCCGAGGAAGGCGAGGTCGCGCGCGATGTCGACGACGTAGCCCCGTTCCGCACCGCCGGTGAGGGTGCCGCCGCTGCTGAAGCAGCCGCAGTCGATGGACATCCCGCGCGCCCACACCGAGGCGATGGCCGCGATGTACGTGACCATCAGCAGGGCGGTGACGGCCGCCACGGCGCGGGTGGCGAGCCCGGCGAGAAGCAGCAGGGCCAGCGCAAGCTCGACGAACGCCACCGCGGCGCCGACGAGTCGTGCGCTCTCCTCGGGGACGAGCTGGTAGAGGGCGACGGTACGGCCGGCCTCCGTGAGGTCCTGGACCTTCACCCAGCCCGCGTAACCCAGGACCGCCGCGAGGACGATCCGGGCCGCGGTGCCCGCCCATGTCCGCACGAACGTCACGGCCGGCCCCCTTTCACTGCGTCCGGGAGAACCGGTAGGTGGCGAGGCCCAGTACGGCGGCGGTGAGGGCGGCCAGCACGCCGAGTTCCGCGTACACGGGCGGATTCCAGTCGCCGAGCATCAGCCGGGTCTGCTCCGAGGTGAGGACGTCGGGGCCGGGCAGGGTCCGGCGCACGGCGTCGACGCCGTAGGTCAACGGGTTCAGCTTGACGACGGTGTCGAGCCAGCCCGGCAGTCCGTTGGGCGGGAACATCGCGCCGGAGAAGAACATCAGCGGCATGAGGCTGAGGTTCACCACGATCTGGAAGGTGTCGACCTGCCGGATGGTGACGGCGGCGAGAAGGCCGAACGAGGTGAAGAGCAGGGAAACCAAAAGCAGTTCGACGAGGACGACCAGCAGCATCGGCGTGTAGCGGACGCCCGCGATGCCTCCGACCGCGAGCAGGGCGAGGCCGTAGACGGCACCCGTGGTGGCTCCGCCGAGCGCGAGGCCGAGGACGATGCTCGACCGCGGGAACGGGGAGACGAGCATCTGACGCAGCATGCCGAGCCGGCGGTCCCAGACGAGCGAGATGCCCACGGCGATGGCCGGGGCCTGCACGGACATCACGAGCGCGCCCGGGAACAGGTAGGCCCGGTAGTCGTTCAGCTGGGCCTTGCCGAGCGTGGACGACGCCGCTTCCAGCCCCGTGCCCAGCACGACCAGGAACAGCAGCGGGGTGACCAGGCCCATGACGAGGCGCAGCGGATTGTGCCGCAGCCGGGTCATCTCCCGCCGCCACAGCAGCGCGTAGGGCCGTACGGTGTGCCAGGTACGCACCTCGGACGAGGGCGGGGCCGGTTTCGTCAGGGTGACGCTCGGCGGGATGTCGGTACGGGTCATCGCAGTCCCTCCCCGAGGCTGTCGAGCGAGCGGGCGCCGGACCCGCTGTCCCTGATCGCGGTCCCGGTGTGGTGCAGGTAGACGTCGTCGAGCGAGGGCGGGGTGACGGTCACCGACCGCACGGTCAGGCCCAGGCCGGTGCACAGGCGGGGCACCATGGAGGCGCCGTCCTGCACCCTCAGCCGCAGCCCGCCGGGGGTGCTCTCGGCCGTCAGTCCGAAGCGGTCGGACAGCAGGTCCACGGCCAGCCGGTCGTCCTCGGTGCGCAGGTCGACGACGTCGGCCCCGATGAGGGATTTCAGCTCCGCGGGTGAGCCCTCCGTGACCAGCTTGCCGCGGTCGAAGATGGCGATGCGGTCGCAGTGCTCGGCCTCCTCCAGCTGGTGCGTGGTGAAGAAGACCGTGATGCCCTGCTCCTCGCGGAGCCGGTCCAGGTGGTGCCAGACGGCCGCGCGGGTCTGCGTGTCGAGGCCGGTGGTCGGCTCGTCGAGGAAGAGCACGCGCGGGGAGCCGAGCAGGCCGCGGGCGATCTCCAGGCGCCGGCGCAGACCGGTGGAGAAGTGCCGTACGGGGGTCCTGTCGCGTCCCGTGAGTTCCATCATGTCGAGCATCGCGGCCACCGCGGCGCGCGCCTCGGCCCGGCCCAGACCGCACAGGTCGGCCTGGAAGCGCAGATTCTCGGTGGCCGTGAGCTCCAGGTCGAGCGTCGACTCCTGGAAGACGATGCCGATCCTTCGCCGTACTTCGGCGGCGTGCGTGGTGACGTCGAACCCGGCCACCTCCGCGTGGCCCGCCGTGGGCCTGAGCAGCGTGGTGAGCATGCTGATGGTGGTGGTCTTGCCGGCGCCGTTCGGCCCCAGGAATCCGAAGGTGGCCCCCTCGGGGACGTTCAGGTCGAGACCGTTCACGGCCGGTGTCGTGCCGTAGTACGCGTAGAGGCCCTCGGCCCGGATCGCCGTCATGAGCCTCCTCCGGTGCGGCGCACGGCCAGCACGGTGCGGAACACGCCGACCTCTCCGGGCTCGTCGACCGGGCGGCCGTCGGCCTCGACCCAGGCGTGCGCGGCGAAGGGCTGCACGCGGAAGCCGGTGCACCAGTCGGCCCACCTGCCCCGGACGCGGAGCAGCAGCACGGTGGCGACGGACCGCTGGAGGCAGCCGAGGCCCGCGCAGCGGGTGCTGACCGAGACGACGGACCGTCGGGCCCGTGCCACCTGGGCGTACCCGGCGGGCCGGGATCCCTTGCTCAGTACGCGCAGCACCCGGTGCAGCCGGGCCGGGGGCATCCTCACCAGCAGGCGGGCGGCGCCGGCCGCGCATCTCGGGGCGATCTGCCGGTGCAGCGGGAGGCGCGTGGCCTGTTCGGCGACGGCGGGCGTGGTCACTGTGTCACCTCCACGAGGTCGGCCTCGCTCAGCGAGCGGACCAGCGCCAGGACGTCCTGGTGCACCCGCTCCTCGCTGACGGGGGCGGACTCCGACAGGCTCGCGGCGGCCGCGGCGGGAGTGTCGCCGTCGAGCAGCCTGTGCAGGATCGCGGAGCCGGAGGCGTTCAGCTGGTAGTAGCGGCCGCGGCGGCCGTCGAGCAGCACCGCCCCGGAATCGACGGGCGTGAGAGTGACATCGCGGGCAAGACTCAGTTTCATCGGTTCTCTCCGGTGTCCTGGGGGTGCGCCCGCAGCCAGCTCTCGCACGCCACCGTGGTCTGGATCGGCTGAAGGTGATGGGACATCGGCCCGGGATTGAGCACCGCGGACCGGAAGGCGTCCGGGTCGACGAGGCCGAGCCGGGCCAGGAGCGAGTCCTCGCAGAGGTCCAGGATCCGGTCCCGGTTGCGTTCGATGCCCCGGAACGTCTCGGCGCTGAACTCGCCCTTGTCGCGACGGGAGAGGAAGTCGTCGGGCACCAGGCCCCGCACGGCGGTGGTCAGCAGCGGCTTGAACCGTCCGGCGGCCAGCCGCTCGTCGATCCGGGTGGCGAAGGCCGCCTCGAGAACCCGGTCGTCGAGGAACGGCGCCTCCCAGACCAGGCCGGTGCCGACGACGGCGGTGTTGACCTGCCGGACGGTGTTCCCCTCGAACACGACGGAGGACAGCGCCTGGTGCCGGGCCCGGTCGGCGTCCAGCGGTTCCGGGGTCCGTTCGGCTGCCGTGGTCAGCAGGTCCCGCACGGCTGCCACCGCGTCCGGGGTGGCCCAGGCGGGCATACGCGGCGCGAACACCCAGCCGAAGTCGGGCTCGTTGACCGGCGGGGGCGGGGCGGTGATCCGCCCGGCGACCTCGGTCAGGTTCTGCGCGAACGTCGAGCGGTCCGCGAGTTGCCGCAGGGTGCTGCGCCAGGGCCAGCGGTTGGCCAGCCGGTAGCGGTTCACCAGCCGCAGGCCGTCGGCCGGGCGGATGCGGGCGAGGGACCAGGCGCAGGCGGGCATCCGGCCGAAGAGTTCGTCCCCGCCGAACCCGGACAGGTGCAAGGCCGCGCCCTCGGCGGTGGCCCGCCCGGCGAGGTCCCGGATGTGCGCGAGTCCGGAGGCCCACGTCGAGGGGCCCTCGGGAGCCGCGTTGACGGTGTCGGCGGTGTAGCCGATGTCGAACAGGTTGGCGGCGCGGTCCGCGGCGAGCATGTGGTGGCGGGCACGGGGCAGATGGGCGGCGGCCTTGCGGGCCCACGCGGTGTCCTCGTTGGCCTCGTCGAGCGGCATGACGTGGTAGGTGACCAGGTCGGCGCCGGCCGCGTCGGCGAGAAAGCACAGGGTGGTCGAGTCAAGTCCGCCGGAGAGGTCCGCGCTGATCGTGCGGTGCGGGTCCACACGGGTCGCGAGGGCGTCGGTGAGCGCGGAGCGGACGGCCCCGGCACCCTCCTCCAGCGAGAGGGTCGCCTCGGGCAGTTCCCACCACCGGACGCTGCGGGCCCGGCCGTCGGCGCCGAGTTCCAGCCAGTGGCCGGTGGGCAGCGCGTCCACACCGCGGCGGACCGGGCGCAGGGAGAGCGGCCAGGGCGCCCCGCCGGGCGCCAGCAGCCGTGCGGCCAGCAGGGTCTCGTCGAGTCCCGCGCCGGTGAGGCGCAGCAGCGGGTCCACGGCGCTCGCGGCGACCGTCACCCCGTCGACCCGGGCGGTGAAGACCTGCCGTACGCCTGCCACGGAGCCCTGGAGACGGACCGCGCCGTCCAGGGAGGCCGCGAGGTGGAAGACCCCGGGCAGCCGGGACGCGACCCGGTCGACGTCGTGCAGCGAGCGCATCCGGCCGAGCGCGGAGGCCGTTCCCGCGTCGTCGGACCGTGTGTGTCCGAACACCGCCAGGCGACGGGTGCCGGCCTCGGTCACCGTCGCCTCGCCCTCGGCCCAGTCCCCCACGATCCAGGGCCGTCCCGACGCGTGGTCGATCCGCTTCGGCGCCGCCACCCGGTCCGCCAGCGCGGCGCCGGCGGGACAGTCCGGAAGCACTGTGAATTCCATGTCGCCTCACTCCCCCGGGCGGTGCCGGTGTGCCGCGAGGGGCACACCGGCACCGGTGCGATCACCAGAAGCAGACGACGGCGTAACCGCAGCCGGCGAAGTCGTTGCAGCTCCCGATGCCGAGGCACTTGGTGAGCTCGTCGAAGTCGCCGATCTCCTGCAGGGCGGGCGGCTCGTAGATCGCGGTCATGGTTCCTCCCGTGGGTCGAACGGCCCGGGCCGACCTTTTCGGCTCCGTGACCCGTCCGGGAACCTACGAGGGGCCATGTCCCACCTGCATGGGGCACATGACTCAGGCGCGTCCCGTCACCCGTCCCACGAGCGATGCCGGAGCCAGCCGGCCGTCAGCGCGGCCGCGGTCCACGCGAGCAGCACGAGGAGGCCGGTGAGGGCGTCGCCGGAGTCGACGGTGAGCATCTGGGCACCGGCGCGGTCGGGGAACCAGCGCGCCACCTCCTTGGTCGCCCCGATGACGGACAGGATCTGCGAGCCGACCAGCACCAGAGGCAGCAGCACGGCCAGCGGGAGGACGGCACTGCGGGCGGCGGCCGCCACCCCTACGGCGAGCAGGCTCATGAGGGTGAGGTAGACGACCGCGCCGGCCAGGGCGCGCGGGACGCCGTCCGCGTCGAACGTCGACCCGTGGGGGCCGAGGGCGAGTTGGGTGACCAGGTACGACACGACCGTGACCGGGAGGGCGACGGCCAGGGCCGCGACGGCGGTGACGGCCGTCTTGGCCAGGTAGAGCCGGCCGCGCCGGGGCACCGCGAGCAGCGAGACCCGCATCATGCCCGAGGTGTACTCGCCGGACATCATCAGCACCCCGAACACGATCAGGGCGAGCTGGCCGTAGAGGATGCCGTCCAGGCCGGCCTGCTCGGGCGTGAAGTCGGAGCGCAGCCCGGGGTTGTCGGACTCGATCGCGCCCTTGGCGGACCAGCCGCCCAGCGCGGCGATGAACACGCTGACGGCGGCGAACAGCAGCAGCGCGACGGACGTGGCGCGCACCGCCCGCATCTTGGTGAACTCCGCCCGAGCGGCCGCGAGGGTCTCAGACATGCGTGGGATCTCCTCCGTCGTCGACGAGCTTGAGGAAGGTCTCCTCCAGCGAGCCGGTGTGGGTGCTCAGTTCCTCGACGGGGACGCCGGCCGCCGCGGCGATGCGGTTCACCTCGCCCGCCGGCAGGCCGTCCACCTCCAGACCGCCGTCCGCGGCCCGCCGCACCGAGGTGGCGCCCTTCGCCTGCAACTCCTGGGCGGCCCGCAGCGGTTCGGGGGTCCGGACCCGTACGAACGTCCGGCCGTGACGGCCGATGAACTCCGACACGCTGGTCTCGGCGAGGAGCCGGCCCCGACTGATCACGATCAACTCGTCGGCGACCTGCGCCATCTCCGCCATCAGATGGCTGGAGACGAGGACGGTGCGGCCCTCGGCGGCCTTGGCACGCAGCAGTTCGCGCAGCCACCGGATGCCCTCGGCGTCGAGCCCGTTGACCGGCTCGTCGAGCACCAGGACCGGGGGATCGCCGAGGAGGGCCGCCGCCAGGCCGAGGCGCTGTCCCATGCCCAGGGAGAAGGTGCCGACCCGTTTACGGGCGGCTCCCGTGAGACCGACCGCGTCGAGCACCTCGTCCACCCGACGGCGGGGGATGCGGTTGCTCCGCGCCAGCCACGACAGATGGCCGACGGCGGTCATGCCACGGTGCGGGGCCGACGTCTCCAGGAGCGCGCCGACGTGCCGGAGCGGGTAGGTCAGGTCACGGTAGGCGCGTCCGCCGATGGTGGCCGTGCCGCTGTCGGGGCGGGTCAGGCCGAGCAGCATCCGCATCGACGTCGACTTCCCGGCGCCGTTGGGCCCGAGGAAGCCGGTGACGACCCCTGGTCGCACCGTGAAGGACAGGTCGTCGACGACGGTGGCGGGCCCGTACCGCTTGGTCAGTCTCTCGGCAAGCATCACGCGTCGAGTCTCGCGGCGCGCACCCCGCGACCGCATCGGCCCGCGGTCGGGAACCCGGCACGGTGCCGGGCGGGCACCCCTCATACCCGAGGATGAGTCGCTGTCCGTCAGACCTGGAAGGGCAGGGTGGCCGTCACCCGGAAACCGCCGCCGGGCCGGGGGCCGGCGCTGAGGGTGCCGCCGTGCGCGGCGGTCCGCTCCTTCATGCCGACCAGCCCCATGCCGCTGCCGGGCACCGCGGTCCGGCGTCCGGGTCCGGGGCCGTCGTCGGTCACGTCCACCGTCAGCACGCCCTCCCGCGCCGTGACGTCCACCCGGCAGCCGGTCGGCGCCGCGTGCTTGACCACGTTGGTGAGGGCCTCCTGGACGATGCGGAACGCCGCCAGCGCGACACCCTCGGGAGGCTCCTGGTCGTAGCGGGTGCGCAGTTCGACGCGGACGCCTGCCGCCTCGGCGGTCCCGAGCAGCGCGGGCAGGTCCGCCAGGCCGCGGGCGGGCCGCAGGTCCCCTGCCTCGCTCCGGTCCTCACCGCGCAGCACGGTCAGGGTGGCGCGCATGTCCCGCAGCGCCCGGCGGCTGACGTCCTCGATGACCGCCAGAGCCTCCTTCGCCTCCTCCGGGCGGGTGGCGACGACGTGGTTGGCGATGCCGGCCTTGACGGCGATGAGTCCCACGCTGTGGGTGACGACGTCGTGGATGTCGCGGGCGATACGCAGGCGCTCCTCGGTCTTCGCCTGCTCGGCGGCGTGCTCGATGGCGCGCCGGGTACTGCGTCTGCGCTCCCTGACCGCCGAGCCGGCCGCCCAGGTCGCGCCGAGCACGAGGAGGCCGAACACGGCCTGCACGGCGGTGCTGCCACCCTGGTAGGACTGCCCGCCCGACAACGTGAGCACGGCCGCGACCGCCGCGCACAGCCCGGCGACGGCGACGGCCGACACCCCGGGGTCGCGCCGCCGGGTGGTGGCCACCATGTGGACGGCGTAGGCGGCGGCCAGGAACGAGGCGGGTCCGAGGCCGGCGGCCAGCGCCCCGCAGGCGGCGGCCAGGACGACGACGAAGACCGGGACGGGCCACAACCGCCGTACGGTGAGCGGGAGTCCGGCGGCCAGGGACAGCAGCCACAGGAGGCCGCCGCCCGTCCCGCCGTCGACGGCCGGCCGCAGCAGCGACACCTGCGGCAGGAGCGTGAACGCGCAGGCCGCAGCCCCGTCCAGCACGAGCGCACGTCTCCGGGACCCCTCACCCATGCCGTCGAACGTAGGCGCTCGCTCCCGGCCCGTCCAACGGGCGTGGGGCCCGACGTCCGCGTGTCGCGCCGCGCGGTGACCGTTTCGGACAGTGTCGTCCGCCCCGCACCACGGCCCACACAGGCGTGCGGTCCTGCGGGGCGCGCGCCCGGAGCCGCCCCCACCACCGCCGACGCCGGAAACGCGGCGGTTCGGCGGGGTCCGGCCGATACTCACCCTTCGGACCGTACGGGGGCGCCGGCGACCTTGCGTTCTCTCCGGGCGCGTTCACATACTCGGCATCACGAACGCCCTGCGCGCTCTGACGCACCACCATGCCTGCGCCGACAGGTCATGGCCACGGGGGCCACTGAAAGCCACAACTGACTACGTCACGCCCGGAGTCGGTCGCATACGGACCGAGCCTTCCTCGCGTGTGCCCCCGGGGACCGTCCGGCACCGTCCGCACCACGCCGACGCATTTCTGGGGGATGTACGAGATGACCGTCAACCTGTTCGTGGTCAGCGACAACCCGGTCTCCCTCGCCGGGCTGGAAGCGATTGTCGATCAGGATGAGGAGTGCGCTCTTGTCGGCCGTGCCACGGACGACTCGGACGACCTCCGATGTCTGTCGGACCTGGCCGGCACCGCCCTCCACCCCGACGTGGTCGTCCTGAGCGAACCGTCCTCCAGCAGAACCGTCTCCGCACGCGTCCGGCACATCGCCGCCGCCTTCCCCGACGAGGCGTCCCGGCCGCACACGATCGTGGTGGCGCAGAACGACGACGACGAGATGATCGTCTCGGCCCTCCGGGCGGGCGTCAACGGCTACCTCTCCCGCCTCGGTTCGGCCGACGAACTGCTCCGCTCCCTGAAGGTCGTCGCCCGGGGCGGCGCCGCCTTCTGCCCCAGCGTCGCGGCCCGCATGAGCCGCTACTTCTCCGCCATGCAGGGCTTGCACGACAGCGCCGGGTTTCCGGGGCTCACCAGCCGCGAGCTGGAGATACTGGAGCTCCTGGCCGGCGGCATGGGGAACCGGCAGATCGCCCGCCGGCTCTTCCTGGCCGAGAAGACCGTCCGCAACTACGTCTCACGCATCTTCGCCAAGCTCGAGGTGCACGACCGGGCGACGGCGGTGGTGCTGGCCCGGGACGCGGGCTTCGGCGAGCCCGCCGGGGAACTGGTCCGGAACGGCGCGTGAGCGCACCGGAACGAGAAAACCCCGCTCAGACACTGTCTGCGCGGGGCTTGAAGAAGAGCCGCCTTCGGGATTCGAACCCGAGACCTACGCATTACGAGTGCGTTGCTCTGGCCATCTGAGCTAAGGCGGCGCGCCGTGTGCACCATGGTGCGATCAGCGACGTCGGTAAGTCTACACAGTTTCCGGGGGTGCTTCGTACCGCCCCCGGAGGCGGGGCCGGGCCGTCGCCTCCGGGGGTGGCCGTACCCGCTACGAGCAGCGCTTTCCGTCCGCCGGCGGGGTGCCGGCGATCAGGTACGTGTTGATCGCGGAGTCGATGCAGGAGCTGCCGCGGCCGTACGCGGTGTGGCCGTCGCCGTCGTAGGTGAGGAGGCGGGCCGAGGAGAGCTGGCCGGCCAGGCCCTTCGCCCAGTGGTACGGGGTCGCCGGGTCCCGGGTGGTGCCGACGACCACGATCGGCGCCGCGCCCTTCGCCTCGATGCGCTGCGCCTCGCCCGTGGCCCGCACCGGCCAGTACGCGCAGTTCAGCGCGGCCCACGCGAGACCCTCGCCGAACACCGGGGACGCCTTCTCGAAGTCGGGGAGCGCCTTGCGCACCTGCTCCGGCGTCTCGAAGGCGGGCGGCAGGTCGAGGCAGTTGACGGCCGCGTTGGCGGACATCAGGTTGCTGTAAGCGCCGCCCGCGTCCCGCTCGTAGTAGCTGTCGGAGAGGACGAGCAGCCCCGCGCCGTCGTCCTCCTTCGTCGCCGACGTCAGCGCCTCGCGCAACCGCTGCCAGGCCGCCTCGTCGTACAACGCGGCGATCACGCCCATCGTCGCCAGCGACTCGGTCAGCTCGCGGCCGTCGGCGTCGCCGGCGGGCAGCGGGCGGGCGTCGAGCTCCTCGAAGAACTTCTTCAGGTTCTCGCCGGCCTTCTCCGGCGACGTGCCCTTGCCGCCCAGCGGGCAGTCGCTCCGTCGCACACAGTCCTTCGCGAACGCCGTGAACGCCGTGGCGAAGCCCTGTGTCTGCTCGAGGTTGAGCCGGCGCGCACCGAGCGACGGGTCCATCGCGCCGTCCAGCACCAGCCGCCCGGTCCGCTCCGGGAACAGCCCCGCGTACGTCGCGCCCAGCAGCGTGCCGTACGACGCGCCGACGTAACTCAGCTTCTCGTCGCCGAGCACCGCGCGCACGATGTCCATGTCCCGGGCCGTCTCGACGGTCGACACATGGCGCAGCAGCTTCGGCGCCTTCGCCCCGCACCCCTCGGCGAACGTCCGGTACGCCGAGACGAGCGCCTCGGTCTCCTTCTCGTCGTCGGGCGTGGTGTCCGTGCGGGTGTACGCGTCCATCGCCCGCCCGTCCAGGCACTCGACGGGTTCGCTGCGGGCGACGCCGCGCGGGTCGACGGCCACCATGTCGTAGCGGGCGCGCACCTCCGCCGGGTAGCCGATGCCCGCGTACATCTGGAGGTAGGCGACCGCCGAGCCGCCCGGGCCCCCGGGGTTGACCAGCAGGGAGCCCAGCCGCTTCCCGGGTCCGGTGGCCTTCTTGCGGGCGACGGCGAGGCGGACGTCCCCGGCGGACGGTTCGGCGTAGTCGAGGGGGGCCTTGACCGTGGCGCACTGGAACCCGGGGACGCCGCAGTCGCGCCACGCCGCTTTCTGTCCGTAGTACCCGGCGAGGGCCGCGGGGGTCGGGCCGGGCAGCGGGGCGAGGGCGGCGGCCGCGCCCGCCACCGGCGAACTGGCCGTGCTCGTCGAGGTCCCGGAGGAGCAGCCCGCCAGCAACAGCGCGGCCGTGGTGAACAAGGCCGCTGCGGTACGAATCCTGTGTGGGGTGCGCCGTGTGTGCATACCGGGAGCGTAACGGTGAGCGACCGTGCGGACGCTCTGCGCACACGCCGTGCCCCGGACGAGTTACAGCCCTCGACGGGACAGCTCCGCTCAGCCCGCCCTGAGCGCCATCGTCATCGCCTCCACCGCCAGCAGCGGCGCCACATTGCGGTCCAGCGCCTCGCCGCAGGCCGCGATCGCCTCGATGCGGCGCAGTGTGGACTCGGGCGTACTGCTGCGGGCCAAACGCTCCAGCGCGTCCTCGGCGTCGGTGTTGGCGAGGGCGATGCGGGAGCCGAGCTGCAGGGCGAGGACGTCGCGGTAGAAGCTGGTGAGGTCGGCGAGGGCGACGTCGAGGCTGTCGCGCTGGGTGCGCGTCCTGCGCCGCTTCTGCATGTCCTCGAGGTCCTTGACCGCGCCCGCCGTGCCGCGGGGGAGACGGCCGCCCTGGGACGCGCCCAGCGCCGCCTTCAGGTCCTCGGTCTCCTTGCCGTCCACCTCCTCGGCGAGCTGCTTGGCGTCCTCGGCGGCCGCGTCGACCAGCTCCTGGGCGGCCCTCAGCGCGCCGCCGACGTCCTCGACGCGCAGCGGCAGCTTCAGCACGGCGGCCCGGCGGGCGCGCGCGGCCGGGTCGGTGGCCAGGCGGCGCGCGCGGTCGACGTGGCCCTGGGTGGCGCGGGCGACGGAGGCGGCGACGTCCGGCTCGATGCCCTCGCGGCGCACGAGCATGTCGGCGACGGCGTCCACCGACGGCGTGCTCAGGACGAGGTGGCGGCAGCGGGAGCGGATCGTCGGCAGGACGTCCTCGACGGACGGGGCGCACAGCAGCCACACCGTGCGCGGCGCGGGCTCCTCGACGGCCTTGAGGACGGCGTTGGCGGACTTCTCGTTGAGCCGCTCGGCGTCCTCGACGAGGATCACCTGCCAGCGGCCGTTCGCCGGGGCGGTGAACGACTTGCGGACGGTGTCGCGCATGTCCTTGACCAGGATCTCCGCGCCGACGGCGGCCACCGTGGAGACGTCGGCGTGGGTGCCGACGAGCGCGGTGTGGCAGCCGTCGCAGAAGCCGCAGCCGGGGGCGCCGCCGAGGGCCCGGTCGGGGCTGACGCACTGGAGGGCGGCGGCGAAGGCCCGCGCCGCCTGGTTGCGTCCGGCACCGGGCGGGCCCGTGAACAGCCACGCGTGCGTCATGCGGGACGCCTCGGGCGGGGGCGCGTCGCCCGCCGCGGCGGTGACGAACGCGTCGGCGTCCCGGGCGGCGGCGGCGAGCTGCTCGCTCACCCGCTCCTGCCCGACCAGGTCGTCCCACACGGTCATGGGTCAGCCCGCCCTTCCGTCGCGTTCGTGCTGTGCCGGATCCATTGTGCGGGTCCGCACCGACACGCCTGTCCTGTCCGCCCCGAACACAGCGGTGCCGGGCGCGCCCCAAGGCACGCCCGGCACGGCACAGCCGCTCCTCAGCGCCGGCGCCACCGTCCGCCGCCACCGCGGCCCTCGTCGTCCCCGTGGTCGTCCTCGTGCGGGCCGAGCAGTTCGTCGGCCAGCGACGGCAGGTCGTCCAGCGGGGTCTCCTCCGCCCAGTCGGGACGCTCCCGGCGGCGCGGGGCGCTCCCGGCGTCGACCTGCGGCAGCTCACGCGTACGGTCGTCCGGACCCTCCGGGCCGCCCGCGGGACCGGGTTCACCCTCGCGCACCGGCGGCAGCACCGCCGTCTCGTCGGCGGCGCCCGGCGGGACGGGAGGCAGCACCGCCGTCTCGTCCGCCGCGCCCGGCACCTGCGGCCGGGGCAGCTCGGTCGTCGCCTCGGCGTCGGCCGGCGCCGGACGGTACGGGTCCCGCTCGCCGTCCTCGTCCCGCACGCGCGGCAACACGGCCGTCTCGTCCACCGGACCGCCCGTCGCGTTCGTGGGCGTGACCACCGGCGTCGGCACGGTCACCGCCTCGTCGGCGTCCCGGCCGGCGGCAGGCCCGGCCGGGGCCTCGGCGGGCGTCACGGTGGTGCGCGGGCCCGCCTCCGCCGCGGCCGCCGCGCGCTCGGCGAGCTGCCGGGCCTGCTCGGCGCGCAGCAGGGCCTCCTCGGCCTTGCGCTGCTTCTCCAGGCGCTGCGCCTCGGCCTCGGCACGCAGCCGCGCCTCTTCCTCCGCCTGCTTGCGGCGGCGCTCCTCCTCGGCCTTGCGGCGCGCCTCCTCCTCGGCGCGCGCCTTCTCCTCGGCGAGCAGCCGCTGACGTTCCTCCTCGGCGCGGCGGCGGGCCTCCTCGGCACGCTGCCGGGCCTCTTCCGCCTGACGCTCGGCCTCGCGCCGCTGCGCCTCCTCCAGCTCGCGCCGCTTGCGCTCCTCCTCCTCGGCGCGCAGCTTGGCGAGCTGCTCCTGGCGCTCGCGCTCCAGGCGCTCCTCCTCGGCCTTGCGGGCCGCCTCCTCCTCCGCCTTGCGGCGGGCCTCCTCCTCGGCCTTGCGGCGCGCCTCCTCGCGGGCGGCGATCTCGGCCTCGGACAGCGGCAGCATGCGGTCGAGCCGGTGCCGGATCACCGTGGTGACGGCCTCCGGCTCCTGGCCCGCGTCGACCACCAGGTAGCGGCCGGGGTCGGCGGCGGCCAGGGTGAGGAAGCCGGAGCGCACGCGCGCGTGGAACTCGGCGGGCTCGGACTCCAGGCGGTCCGGCGCCTCGGTGAAGCGCTCCCGCGCGGTCTGCGGCGACACGTCGAGCAGCACCGTCAGGTTCGGCACGAGTCCGGCGGTGGCCCAGCGGTTGATGCGGGCGATCTCGGTCGGCGAGAGGTCCCGTCCGGCGCCCTGGTAGGCGACGGAGGAGTCGATGTACCGGTCGCTGATGACGACCGCGCCGCGCTCCAGCGCAGGGCGCACGACGGTGTCCACGTGCTCCGCGCGGTCCGCCGCGTAGAGCAGGGCCTCGGCGCGGTGCGAGAGGCCGGCGCTGGAGACGTCCAGCAGGATCGAGCGCAGCCGCTTGCCGACGGGGGTCGCCCCGGGCTCGCGGGTGAGGACGACCTCGTGGCCCTTGGAGCGGATCCAGTCGGCGAGGGCCTCGGCCTGGGTGGACTTGCCGGCGCCGTCGCCGCCCTCCAGGGCGATGAAGAAGCCGGAGGCGGCGGACGTGGGCGCGGGGTCGTCGCCGCCGAGCAGCGCGTCCCGCAGGTCCTGCCGCAGCGGGACGCCGGAGCGGTCGTCGACCTTGGCCAGCACCAGTGCGGCGACCGGCAGCAGCAGGGCGCCGACGAGCATGAGCGTGAAGGCGGCGCCGCCATGGGCGAAGACGAACTTGCCGTTCTCCAGGCGGTGCGGGCCGATCGCCGCCGCGACCACGGGGGCGACGACGGCGCCGAGCCCCACGTACACGCGGACGACCGCGTGCAGGTGCTCGGTGGTCCGGTTCCGGCGCTGCTCCTCGGTCTCCTGGTCGAGCAGGGTGTGGGCGATGTTGGCGGCCATGCCCGCGCCGACTCCGGCCAGCGCCAGGATCAGCAGCACGCTGGTGACGTCCGGGACGAGGCCGGCGGCGAGCAGCGCGAGGCCCGTGAAGGCGAGGGTGAGGGCGAGCATGCGCCGCCGGGACAGGGACGGCAGCAGGGCGGGCGCCGTACGGATGCCGACGACCACGCCGCCGGTGAGCGCGCCCACCATCAGGCCGAACAGGACGGGTCCGCCGCCCAGGTCCTTGGCGTGCAGCACGGACACGGCGACGGCGGCCGCCACGGCCCCGGCCACGGACGCGCCCGCGAGGACCAGCAGCGGCAGCGCGCCGGTGCGGCCCCTGTCGGGTCCGTCGGCGTGCCGCGGGCGGCGCAGGCCCTCCAGCGGCGAGCGCGGCCGGGGCGTGCGGGTGCCGGGCAGTTCGAGGAAGGTGACGACGGACAGCGACGCGGCGAACAGTCCGGCCGCGACGTACGAGGCGAGGGCCGCCTGGTGCTCGCCGAACCACTCGATGCCCGTGCCCAGCAGGTTGTTGCAGAGGGCGGCGGCGACGAGCGTCAGGGCGGCGAGCGGTATCGCCACGAAGCCGGTGCGCAGCGACAGGCGGCGCAGGGCGTCCAGGTGGTCGGGCAGCGGCCGGATGCTGGCGCCCTCGGGCGGTGGCCCGGGCAGCAGCGCGGGTGCGGCGCCCTCGCGGGACACCGTCCAGAATCGCTCGGCGACCCCGGCCACGAACGCGGTGACGAGCAGGATCGCCAGGGCGTTGTCGGGCGTCCAGTCGATCCACAGCGGCGCGACGATCAGCAGGGCGGCGCGCAGTCCGTCCGCGCCGACCATGGTCCAGCGGCGGTCCAGCGGCCCGTCCTGCGAGGTGAGCGACGTGAGCGGGCCGAGGAGCACGGCGCCGAACAGCAGCGTCGCGAGGATCCGCACGCCGAAAACGGTCGCCACTGCGAACGCCGCTCCGCGGTACCCGCCGCCGAACGCCTGCTCGGCGACCGACGCCTGGAGGACGAGGAGCGTCAGCACGAGGAGGGCGAGGACGTCGCCGACCCCGCCCACGAGCTGCGCGCTCCACAGCCGTTTCACCTGCGGTCGGCGCAGCAGGGCGCGGACGGCACGCTCGCGGGAGTCCGCGACAAGGGCGTCGTCGTGGGCCGGTTCGAAGGCCGTGGGCTGCTCGGCTCGCGTCATGCGTTCAGCCTATCGGCCCGCGGGGATACCCCAGGGCCGACGCGCCTGACATGCACACATCCCGACACGGAACCGTGCCAGGGCGTTCGCATTCCGAACGCCGGGCGGTGGCCCCTGCGTCAGGGGACGACGTTTCCACTGCCCGGCGGGACGGTGATCAGTCCTCCGCGCCGTTCGCCGCGGCCGTCTTCCTGGCGGCGGTCTTCTTCGCCGTCGTCTTCTTGGCGGCCGTGGTCTTCTTCGCCGCGGCCGTCTTGGAAGCCGCCGTCTTCTTCGCCGGAGCCTTCTTGGCCGTCGTCTTCTTGGCGGTCTTCTTCGCCGTCTTCTTGGCGGGACCCTTGGCCCGCTTCTCGGCCAGCAGCTCGAAACCGCGCTCCGGCGTGATCGTCTCCACGCTGTCACCCGAGCGCAGCGTCGCGTTGGTCTCGCCGTCGGTGACGTACGGCCCGAAGCGGCCGTCCTTCACCACGACCGGCTTCTCGCTGACCGGGTCGGTGCCCAGTTCCTTCAGCGGCGGCTTGGCCGCGGCCCGGCCACGCTGCTTGGGCTGGGCGTAGATCGCCTGCGCCTCCTCCAGCGTGATCGTGAAGATCTGGTCCTCCGACTGCAGCGACCGCGAGTCCGTGCCCTTCTTCAGGTACGGGCCGTAACGGCCGTTCTGCGCGGTGATCTCCTGGCCGTCGGTGTCCACGCCGACCACGCGCGGCAGCGACATCAGCTTCAGCGCGTCGTCGAGCGTCACCGTGTCCAGGGACATCGACTTGAAGAGCGAGGCGGTGCGCGGCTTGACCGCGTTCTTGCCGGTCTTCGGCGTGCCCTCGGGGAGGATCTCCGTCACGTACGGGCCGTAGCGGCCGTCCTTGGCGACGATGGCGTGCCCGGTCGCCGGGTCGGTGCCCAGCTCGAAGTCGCCGCTCGGCTTGGCGAGCAGCTCCTCGGCCAGCTCGACGGTCAGCTCGTCGGGCGCCAGGTCGGCCGGGATGTCGGCGCGCTGGTGCTCCTCGGTGTCCTTCTCGCCGCGCTCGATGTACGGGCCGTAGCGCCCGACCCGCAGCACGATGCCGTTGCCCACCGGGAACGACGACACCTCGCGCGCGTCGATCGCGCCCAGGTCGGTCACCAGCTCCTTGAGGCCGCCGAGGTGGTCCCCGTCGCCGTTGCCCGCCTCGGCCGCGCCGCCGTTGCCGGTGCCCTCGCCGAAGTAGAACCGCTTCAGCCACGGCACGGCGCGGGCCTCGCCGCGCGCGATGCGGTCGAGGTCGTCCTCCATCTTCGCGGTGAAGTCGTAGTCGACGAGCCGGCCGAAGTGCTTCTCCAGCAGGTTGACCACGGCGAAGGAGAGGAACGACGGCACCAGGGCCGTGCCCTTCTTGAACACGTAGCCGCGGTCGAGGATCGTGCCGATGATCGACGCGTATGTCGACGGGCGGCCGATCTCCCGCTCCTCCAGCTCCTTGACCAGCGACGCCTCGGTGTAGCGGGCCGGGGGCTTGGTGGCGTGGCCGTCGACCGAGATCTCCTCGGCGCTCAGCGCGTCGCCCTCGGCGACCTGGGGCAGGCGGCGCTCGCGGTCGTCCAGCTCGGCGTTCGGGTCGTCGGCGCCCTCGACATAGGCCTTGAGGAAGCCGTGGAAGGTGATCGTCTTGCCGGACGCGCTGAACTCGACGTCCCGGCCGTCGGCGGCGGTGCCGCCGATCTTCACGGTGACGGAGTTGCCGGTCGCGTCCTTCATCTGGGAGGCGACGGTCCGCTTCCAGATCAGCTCGTAGAGCTTGAACTGGTCGCCGGTCAGACCGGTCTCGGCGGGCGTGCGGAAACGGTCCCCCGAAGGACGGATCGCCTCGTGCGCCTCCTGCGCGTTCTTCACCTTGCCCGCGTAGGTGCGCGGCTGCGGCGGCAGGTAGTCGGCTCCGTACAGCTGCGTGACCTGGGCGCGGGCGGCGGCGACCGCCGTCTCGCTCAGGGTCGTCGAGTCCGTACGCATGTAGGTGATGTAGCCGTTCTCGTACAGCTTCTGCGCGACCTGCATCGTGGCCTTCGCGCCGAAACCGAGCTTGCGGCTCGCCTCCTGCTGCAGCGTCGTCGTACGGAACGGCGCGTACGGCGAGCGGCGGTACGGCTTGGACTCGACGGAGCGGACCGCGAAGCGCGTGTCCTCCAGGGCGGCGGCGAGCGCGCGGGCGTTCGCCTCGTCGAGGTGGAGGGTGTTCGCGCTCTTCAGCTGCCCCAGGGAGTCGAAGTCACGGCCCTGCGCGATCCGGCGTCCGTCGACCGTCTGCAGCCGCGCGACCAGCGTCGACGGGTCACTCGGGTCGCCGGCGCGGCCGGTGGAGAAGGTGCCGGTCAGGTCCCAGTACTCGGCGGAGCGGAACGCCATGCGCTCGCGCTCCCGCTCGACCACGAGCCGGGTGGCGACGGACTGCACGCGGCCGGCGGACAGCCGCGGCATGACCTTCTTCCACAGGACCGGCGAGACCTCGTAACCGTAGAGACGGTCGAGGATGCGGCGGGTCTCCTGCGCGTCGACCAGCTTCTGGTTGAGCTCGCGCGGGTTGGCCACGGCCTCCCGGATCGCGTCCTTGGTGATCTCGTGGAACACCATGCGCTTGACCGGGATCTTCGGCTTGAGCACTTCCTGGAGGTGCCACGCGATGGCCTCGCCCTCGCGGTCCTCATCGGTGGCGAGGAAGAGCTCGTCGGACTCCTTCAGCAGGTCCTTGAGCTTCTTGACCTGCGCCTTCTTGTCCGCGTTGACCACATAGATCGGCTGGAAGTCATGCTCGACGTCCACACCGAGGCGGCGCACCTCGCCGGTGTACTTCTCCGGAACCTCCGCAGCGCCGTTGGGGAGGTCGCGAATGTGCCCGACGCTCGCCTCGACGATGTAGCCGGGGCCGAGATAGCCCTTGATCGTCTTCGCCTTGGCAGGCGACTCGACGATGACGAGTCGGCGGCCGCCGTTCGCGGTCTCGCTGGTCGGGGACAACTTCGCTCTTCTCTCCGTCGACGCTCGGGCCTCCCCAGGCGCTTCTCCCCGGGGTCGGGTCATGGTGACGCTGCGGAGTGTGACGGTACATCCCGCCCCCGTGTCAAACGGGAAAAGCCCGCAACGGCCACTCGAACGGTAACCCGACTACCACCGTTCCTGCCGCCCGGAGTGTCCAGACTCCGCCCGCTCTTATGCGGAGGGCGATCCTTCGGTTACCGCGTGGTCCGGATCCCGGCGCGCGTCAGAGACGGCCGAAGCACCAGGCGCCGAGGGCCAGGGAGACGATCGCGACGGTCCCGGCGACCGTGGTCGATGCGACGCGGTTCACACCGAGGGCGACCGGGCGGTGCTGTCGCGCACGGGACACCGTCCAGGCCAGCAAACCGGCACCGAACAGGCAGAACACCGTTCCCGCGAAGATCGCCGGCCCGCTCTCCATGGTCGCCCGCGCCCCCTCTCGTCCGTCCCTGCGCCGACTGCTCGGGACGCTGCCACGCGTGGGCGGCGGGACGACGAACCGGAGGTGAACGGAGCGGCTCGGGAGGGCGGCGAGGAGACCGGAAGCGGGCCCGCGCGGTCCGCTTCCGGAAATTTCCGCGGGATCCGGACGGCCCGGCGCCCGGGCCGACAGCGGCGTGAAAGATGCGGCAAACGACACAGGGGCGTACGGACGCAGGTCACTGTGACCCATGCGACTGGAGGGGCGCGTGTGACGGACGGGGCGCCCGGGCCGCCCTGGTGAGACCCCTCGGTCCACCCCTCGTGAGACCCCTCGACCCCTCGGGAGGCCCCTGGTCCGTCCCTTGCGAGGCCCCTCAGTCCACCGGGTCCAGGAAGCCCTGTTCGACCAGCAGCCGGATCTGTGCAGGGGTGCGGTCGCGCAGCAGGACGGGGTCCTCGCCGAGGAGCTGGGCGATGGCGTCCAGGATCCGGCCCGCGGTCATGGTGCCGTCGCAGACGCCGGCGAACCCCGCGCCGATCGTGTCGACCCTGGTCGCCCGCCGCATCCCGCGGTTCTGCCGCAGCACGACGTGCTCCGGGTCCTCGGCGCCGGGCAGCCCGACCTGTTCCTGCACCACCTCGGACGCCAGCTCGAAACGCGCCTCCAGCAGCGCCGCGTCGTCGTGCGACCGCAGGTAGTCGAGCCGCTCGAAATGCGCACGGACCGTGTCGCCGAGCGGCTGCTCCACCGGGTGCGGCCACTCCTCCACCGTGACCGACGGCACGGCCGCGTCCGACCGGCGCAGGGTGATCCAGCCGAAGCCGACCGCCTTGACCTTGCGCGCCTCGAACTCGTCCAGCCACGCGTCGTACCGCGCCCGGTACTCCGCCTCGTCCCCGCGGTGGTCGCCGGCGTCCCGCAGCCACAGCTCGGCGTACTGCGTCACGTCCTGCACCTCGCGCTGCACGATCCACGCGTCGCAGCCGCGCGGCACCCAGGAGCGGAGCCGGTCCTGCCAGTCCTCGCCCTCCACGTGCTGCCAGTTGGCGAGGAACTGCGCGTACCCGCCCTCGCTGAGCCGCTCCCCCGCCTGCTGGACGAGCGTGCGGCACAGGTCGTCCCCGCCCATCCCGCCGTCGCGGTAGGTGAGCCGCGCCCCGGGAGAGATGACGAACGGCGGGTTGGACACGATCAGGTCGTACGTCTCGTCGTCCCGCAGCGGGGCGAACAGCGAGCCCTCACGCAGATCGGCGGCGGGGACCCCGGACAGCGCCAGGGTGAGCGCCGTGATGTGCAGGGCGCGCGGGTTCACGTCGGTCGCGGTCACGCGCGTGGCCTGCCGGGCGGCGTGCAGGGCCTGGATGCCGGACCCGGTGCCGACGTCGAGCGCCGACCGCACGGGCGTCCGGACGGTGATGCCGGCCAGCGTGGTGGACGCGCCGCCGACGCCGAGCACCACGCCCGGCTCCCGGCTGCCGATGCCCCCGGCGCCGCCGACCGCGCACCCGAGGTCCGACACCACGAACCAGTCCTCGCCGTCGGACCCGCCGTACGGCCGGACGTCCACGGCCGCCGCGAGCGTGTCGCCGCCCGCGGGGCGGAGCCAGCCGCTCTCCAGGCACACGTCCACGGGCAGGACACCGTCCAGGCCCGCGCGGGGCACCGGCTGCTGGAGCAGGAACAGCCGTACGAGCAGCTCCAGCGGGGTGTCCCCGCGGGTGGCGCGGAGCGCGGGCACGGTCTCGCTGCGGGCCAGCGCCGCGTACGCGGGGGCGCCGAGCAGGTCGAGCAGTCCGTCGGCGGTGAAGGAGGCGCCGAGCAGCGCCTCCCGCAGCCGGGCGGCGGCGTCGGTGCGGTCGGACGAGGGCAGGGGCGGCAGGCTGGCGTCACTCACGCCCTCCATTGTGGCCGCCGCCCCCACCCGGCGCGCACCCGCGGCCGCTGAGCCGCCGTCAGCTCTTGGTCGCGCCCGCCGACGCGGTGGCCGTCCGGCAGCTGGCCTGCCGGGACATGGCCTCGCCGACCTTGCCCTCCTCCAGCGTGCTGAGGGCGTCGCTGCCGCTCTTGCTCAGCTTGTCCAGCTCGGCCGCGATGTCCTTCAGACCGTCGGCGAAGTCCGCCTGGTCCTTGGTGTTGAGGCCGTCGACCTGCTTCTTCAGGGTGGCGTAGGACGCGGAGATGCTGTTGAGCTCCTTCACGGCGTCCTGCTGCTTCTGCTCGCCGTTCTCGACGTCGGGCGCGCCCGCCTTGTTCACGGCGGCGCCGATGGCCTTGTAGGCGTCGGACATGTCCTGGAAGGCCTTCGAGTCGGCCTGCTGGACCGCCTGCGGCGTGCTGTTGTCCGAGGTCTCCTTCTGGATGGCGGTGTTGGCCGCCTTGATCTTGGCGGCCTGCGGCTGCACGGCGTCGCAGACCTCCTTCGCCCATGCGTCCAGCTTCTCGTCGCTGTCGTCGCCGCCGCATCCCGTCAGCGCCAGTACCAGTACCGCACCGCCGGACAGTGCGGCCGCGAGCTTCTTGTTCACCGGATTGGTCCCTTCCATGGCCTTCGGCCCCGGAACATACACGCCGGATGGCCTACACCCACTTGCCGAACGTCCGGTAAGAGAATTTTTGTAGCCATTTGCACCAGGCGAGACAAGGGTCACGGGCCGAAACCCGTGCGGGCGGGCGGCGCGTCAATCCGCGCCGTCCGCCCGCACCTTGATCCGGTGTCCGGCGTGCCCTACCGGGAAACCACCGCCGGGTCGGGCGAGTTGGGGCTCGGTTCCGCGTCGCCCCCGTCGTCGTCCACGGCGATCCCGCGCCGCTTGGACACGTACACCGCCGCGATGATCACCAGTGCGGAGAGGACCGCGATCAGCACCCGCATCCCGACGCTTCTGTCGGCGCCGTAGGAGAACTTGATGACCGCGGGCGCGATGAGCAGCGCCACCAGGTTCATCACCTTCAGCAGGGGGTTGATCGCCGGACCGGCGGTGTCCTTGAACGGGTCGCCGACCGTGTCGCCGATGACGGTGGCCGCGTGGGCCTCACTGCCCTTGCCGCCGTGGTGGCCGTCCTCGACGAGCTTCTTGGCGTTGTCCCACGCGCCACCGGAGTTGGCGAGGAACACCGCCATCAGCGTGCCCGCGCCGATCGCGCCGGCCAGGAAGGCGCCCAGCGCCCCCACACCGAGCGTGAACCCGATGAAGATGGGCGCCATCACCGCGAGCAGACCCGGCGTGGCGAGCTCCCGCAGGGCGTCCTTGGTGCAGATGTCGACGACCTTGCCGTACTCGGGCTTCTCGCTGTAGTCCATGATCCCGGGCTTCTCGCGGAACTGCCGCCGCACCTCGTACACCACCGAACCCGCCGACCGCGACACCGCGTTGATCGCCAGCCCCGAGAAGAGGAAGACGACCGCCGCGCCCGCGATCAGGCCGACGAGGTTGTTGGGCTGCGAGATGTCCATCATCAGGGTCAGCGGCGCGCCCTCGCCGCCGAGCCGTTCGCCGACCTCCCGCGCGCCGGTGGTGATGGCGTCCCGGTACGAGCCGAACAGCGCCGCCGCCGCGAGGACGGCCGTGGCGATGGCGATGCCCTTGGTGATGGCCTTCGTGGTGTTGCCGACCGCGTCCAGGTTGGTGAGCACCTGCGCGCCCACGCCCTCGACGTCGCCGGACATCTCGGCGATGCCCTGCGCGTTGTCGGAGACCGGGCCGAAGGTGTCCATCGCGACGATCACACCGACCGTGGTGAGCAGACCGGTGCCGGCCAGCGCCACCGCGAACAGCGCCAGCATGATCGACGTGCCGCCGAGCAGGAACGCCCCGTACACGCCCAGGCCGATCAGCAGGGCGGTGTAGACGGCCGATTCCAGACCCACGGAGATGCCGGCGAGGACCACGGTGGCCGGTCCGGTCAGCGAGGTCTTCCCGATGTCCCGCACGGGACGCCGGGTGGTCTCGGTGAAGTAGCCGGTGAGCTGCTGGATCAGCGCGGCGAGCACGATGCCGATGGCCACCGCGACCAGCGCGAGGATCCGCGGGTCGCCGCTCTTGGCCAGGACCGCCTCGTCGGTCACCCCGTCGAGGTCGGCGTACGACGACGGCAGGTAGACGAACGTCGCGATCGCGACCAGCGCGAGCGAGATCACCGCGGAGATGAAGAACCCGCGGTTGATCGCGCTCATGCCGCTGCGGTCGGCGCGCCGGGGCGCCACCGCGAAGATGCCGATCATCGCGGTGATCACACCGATGGCGGGGACCAGCAGCGGGAACGCAAGGCCCGCGTTCCCGAACGCCGCGGACCCGAGGATCAGCGCTGCCACCAGTGTCACGGCGTACGACTCGAAGAGGTCGGCCGCCATGCCCGCGCAGTCGCCGACGTTGTCGCCCACGTTGTCGGCGATGGTCGCGGCATTGCGCGGATCGTCCTCCGGAATGCCCTGCTCGACCTTGCCGACCAGGTCGGCGCCGACGTCGGCGGCCTTGGTGAAGATGCCGCCGCCGACCCGCATGAACATCGCGATCAGCGCGGCCCCGAGGCCGAAGCCCTCGAGCACCTTCGGCGCGTCGGCCGCGTACACCAGCACGACACAGGCGGCGCCGAGCAGCCCCAGCCCCACCGTGAACATGCCGACCACACCGCCCGTACGGAAAGCGATCTTCATCGCCTTGTGCGAAACGGTGGTGAGATCCTTTTCCGGCTCGCCCTCGGCCGGAGTGGCTTCCCGGGCCGCGGCTGCGACCCGGACATTGCTGCGCACCGCGAGCCACATGCCGATATAGCCGGTGGCCGCCGAGAACGCCGCTCCGATCAAGAAGAACACCGACCGCCCGGCACGCTGATTCCAGTCGTCCGCGGGCAACAGCATGAGCAGGAAGAAAACGATCACGGCGAAAATGCCGAGCGTGCGCAGCTGGCGGGCCAGATAGGCGTTGGCGCCCTCCTGGACCGCGGCCGCGATCTCCTTCATGCTGTCGGTGCCCTCGCCGGCCGCGAGCACCTGGCGCACCAGGACCGCCGCGACGGCCAGCGCCGCCAGGGCCACGATGCCGATGGTCACCACGAGCACGCGGTTCTCGTCGGTCAGCACGGCGGCTGCGAGGGATGTGGGTTGGCCCGACTCGTATGAGATGGAAAGCCCCGCCATTCGTCCTCCTTGACGCTTGGGCTGAGCTCAAGATGTGGACGGGATTGTAGGTACCGGAACCTGATCTAAACAGACCACGAGAAATGTAAATGGCGTGCAGTCGCTCTTCACCATTGATCTCCGGCGACCGGCCGGCCGGAAATCGGTAATGCCTTTGAAGCATTCTCGTGATCGCATTTTCCCGGGCACGGAGGATCGTGAACGAATTCACGCGATCTTCCGCTGGGAACCACTGTAAGCGCGGTCCCCGGCGCCCGCACACGCCGAAGGGCCCCCACACAGGGGGCCCTTCGGAAAACGGTCGGCGTACGGGTGAACCGGTCAGGTGAACGTCGCGGCCGGCGGCGTGGTGGGCCACCTCATGCGGATCGATCCGCCGTTCTCCCCGGCACTGACCTCGACGTCGTCGACGAGGCCGCTGATGACCGCGAGGCCCATCTCGTCCTCCTCGGTCTCCGTGTCGGGGTCGCCGAGCACCTCGTCGGCCGAGCGGGCTCGGACAGGGGCGTGCGGGGCCTCGTCGCCGACCTCGATGGAGAACTGCTTCTCCTCCTCGATCAGCAGCACCCGCACGGGCGCCGAGATGCCGCCGTGCTGGTGCAGTCCGACGGCTCTGGTGCAGGCCTCGCCGACGGCGAGCCTCACCTCGTCGAGGACGGCCTCGTCCACTCCGGCCCTGCGCGCCACCGCCGCCGCCACGAGCCTGGCGGTCCGGACGTGCTCGGGCAGCGCGCTGAAGCGGAGTTCGACGGTGGCCATGCATCCCCCTCGCGACTACGGGCGTGCGGTGAAGGGGCCGGGCCGCCGAACGCCCGGCCCCCTTCGGTGTCTCTGCGCTGCCCGGGCACGACCGCCCGGGAGCGGATGGTCAGTCGGTCGCCGCCACCGCTTCCTCGACCGAGGTGTGGATCGGGAACACCTTGGTGAGGCCGGTGATGCGGAAGATCTTCAGAATGCGCTCCTGGTTGCAGACCAGGCGCAGCGAGCCCTCGTGGGCTCGCACCCGCTTCAGGCCGCCGACCAGCACGCCGAGACCGGTGGAGTCGAGGAAGTCCACACCTTCCATGTCGACGACAAGGTGGAAACTGCCGTCGTTCACCAGCTCGACCAGCTGCTCGCGCAGCTTGGGCGCGGTATATACGTCGATTTCGCCACCGACCCTGACGATCGTGCGATCGCCCACGGTCTCGGTCGACAGGGACAGGTCCACGGATCCTCCAGCACCTAGCTATCGAGCGGTCGCCCTTGGGACATCTCGGCTCAGCCCCCGGGACGGTTCGCCAGCCGCCATGGCATTCAATCACTTACCGGCAGGCGTGCACGACGCCTTGGCCCCATTGTCCGTCACGCCGGTGACACACTCGGTGCCGATGGCCAAGAATCACCGATCCGATGGACTCCCGACGGACACGCGATCCAGGACCGCCGCGCCGGGCGACGTCCTGAACCGGCTCGCGTCCGGACCGAGCCGGGCTGCGCGCATTACTCATACGGAGCACTTGCCCCCACGTGCGGGTCGGCATGCCGTCTGGCCCGACCGGATCCGCGCGGAGGTGATCGCCGCGGTGCAGGCCGCGGGAATCGAACACCCCTGGGCCCACCAGGCCCGGGCCGCCGAGCACGCCCTGGACGGCGACTCGGTGGTGGTCGCCACCGGCACGGCCTCCGGCAAGTCCCTGTCGTACCTGGTGCCCGTGCTGTCCACGCTGCTCGACGGGGCCGAGGCGCCGAACGGCAGGGGCGCCACCGCCCTCTACCTCGCCCCCACGAAGGCCCTCGCCGCGGACCAGTGCCGATCCGTGAAGGAACTTTCACAGCCACTGGGCCATTCGGTGCGCGCGGCGGTCCACGACGGCGACACTCCGTTCGAGGAACGCGAATGGATCCGCCAGTACGCCAACTACGTGCTGACCAACCCCGACATGCTGCACCGGGGCATCCTGCCGTCCCACCCCCGCTGGTCCTCCTTCCTCAAGGCGCTCAAGTACGTCGTGATCGACGAGTGCCACACCTACCGGGGCGTGTTCGGCTCGCACGTCGCCCAGGTGCTGCGCCGGCTGCGGCGGCTGTGCGCCCGCTACGGCGCGTCGCCGGTGTTCCTGCTGGCCTCGGCGACCGCCGCCGAGCCGGCCGTCGCCGCCCGCCGCCTCACCGGCCTGCCCGTGGTGGAGGTCGCGGACGACGCCTCACCCCGTGGTGAACTGGTGTTCGCCCTCTGGGAGCCGCCGCTGACCGAACTGCACGGCGAGAAGGGTGCCCCGGTCCGCCGCACCGCCACCGCCGAGGCCGCCGACCTGCTCACCGACCTCACCGTGCAGGGCGTCCGCTCGGTCGCCTTCGTCCGCTCCCGGCGCGGCGCCGAGCTGATCTCCGTCATCGCCAAGGAGCGCCTCGCCGAGGTCGACCGGTCCCTGGCCCGGCGGGTCGCCGCCTACCGGGGCGGCTACCTCCCCGAGGAGCGCCGCGCCCTGGAACGCGCCCTGCACTCCGGCGAACTCCTCGGCCTCGCCGCCACCAACGCCCTCGAACTCGGCATGGACGTCTCCGGCCTGGACGCCGTGGTCATCGCCGGCTACCCGGGCACCCGTGCCTCCCTGTGGCAGCAGGCCGGCCGCGCGGGACGCTCCGGGCAGGGCGCGCTCGCGGTGCTCGTGGCCCGCGACGACCCGCTGGACACCTTCCTCGTCCACCACCCCGAGGCGCTCTTCGACCGTCCCGTGGAGTCCACCGTCCTCGACCCCGACAACCCGTACGTCCTCGCCCCGCACCTGTGCGCGGCCGCCGAGGAACTGCCCCTCACCGAGGACGACGTCGCCCTGTTCGGTCCCACCACCGAGGAGCTGCTGCCGCAGCTGGAGGCCGCGAAGCTGCTGCGCCGGCGGACGCGGGCGTGGCACTGGACGCGCCGTGAGCGGGCCGCCGACCTCACCGACATCCGCGGGGAGGGCGGGCGCCCCGTCCAGGTCGTGGAGGCGGGGACGGGCCGGCTGCTGGGCACGGTCGACGCGGGCGCCGCGCACACCAGCGTCCACGAGGGCGCCGTCCATCTGCACCAGGGCCGCACCTACGTCGTCCGGTCCCTCGACCTCGAGGACTCCGTCGCCCTGGTCGAGCAGGCCAGCCCGTCCTACACGACGGTGGCCCGGGACACGACGTCCATCTCCGTCCTGGAGACGGACACCGAGATCCCCTGGGGCGACGGACGCCTCTGCTTCGGCTCCGTCGAGGTCACCAACCAGGTCGTCTCCTTCCTTCGGCGGCGGGTCATCACCGGCGAAGTGCTCGGCGAGACCAAACTCGACCTCCCTCCTCGTACGCTGCGCACCCGCGCCGTGTGGTGGACGGTCACCGAGGACCAGCTGGACCGGGCCCGGATCAACCCGGAGATCCTCGGCGGCGCCCTGCACGCGGCCGAGCACGCGTCGATCGGGATGCTGCCGCTGTTCGCCACCTGCGACCGCTGGGACATCGGCGGCGTCTCGATCCCGCTGCACCCCGACACCCTGCTGCCCACGGTCTTCGTCTACGACGGCCACCCGGGCGGGGCGGGCTTCGCCGAACGCGCCTTCCACACCGCCCGCTCCTGGCTCACCGCCACCCGCCAGGCCATCGCCTCCTGCGAGTGCGAGGCCGGCTGCCCCTCCTGCATCCAGTCGCCCAAGTGCGGCAACGGCAACGACCCCTTGCACAAGCGGGGCGCCGTGCGGCTGCTGGACGTGCTGCTGGAGGGGGCGCCCGATGAGAAGACGGACGGGGCGGAGGAAGGGGCCGAGGAAACGGAGGCTTCCGAGGGGCGCGGCGGCCGGGTCAGCGCGTCGGCCGAGGGGGCGTCGGAGGCTGCGCCGGACCCGGAGGCCCCGCCCGTGCCCTGATCTCCGCGGTGAACGGCCCCACGCCGGACGCCACCGACACGTCCGACACCTCGCCGGTCATCACGCACCGCACGAGCCGTGTGTCCTGGGCCCGGGCCACCCGGTCCGCCCGCGCGCACGCCTCGGCCGCACCGTGCGCCCAGTGGTCGGCGGCTGCGAGCGCCGCGAGGTCCGCGCCTCCCGCCGCCCGGTGCCGGACCACCACGGCGTGCCCCAGGGCGAGCACCACCCCGAACACCACGCACAGCACGGCGACCGCACCGACGCACCAGACGGAGGCGGAGCCGCGGTCCCGCCCTCGTGAGGCGTCCTTTACCTGGCCGCGCCCACGCCCGCCACCGCCTCCTCGACCGCCGCGACGGCCTCCTCCCTCAGCTCGAAGGGCAGCGCGCGCAGCATCGGCGCCCTGGCCACGACGGTCACCCGGACCTGCTCGGCGTCCCGGGCGACCGTGACCCGCGCACCGGCCGGCGCGGCCTCCCGGGTCACCTCGACCACCGCGTCCGGCGGATCCTGCCGTGCCGCCGCCCGGGCACCTGCCCGTGCGGCGTCCACACACCGGATCTGCGCGGCCACCACCATCAGCCCCCAGACCAGCGCCGTCACGAACAGCACCAGCACGGGCAGCACCAACGCCGACTCCGCCGTCACGAACCCGCGGTCGCGCCGCCTGTCGCGCCACGCGCCGCGCCATCTGCCGCGCCACCCGTCACATCCGGCCATCGAGAGCCTGCTGCACGATGTTCCGCAGGGCCGTGCTGACCGGGCCGCTGTTGACCACCCGGTACAGCACCACGGCGAACGCCACCGCCGCTACGATTCCCATCGCGTACTCCGAGGTCACCATCCCGGCGTCCCTCCGCGCCCCGCGCACCCTCGCCGTCAGGGCACGCAGCCGCGCCCGCACCGCCTGATACATCCGAACCTCCATACGCGCCATGTCTGTTGTCGTCGCCTGTTGTCGTCATCGGTCGTCGTCCGCTGTCGTCCCTCGTCGTCCGCCCTCCCTTTTCACCCACCCCCTCCCAGCACCCCGCCCGCGAGCCCGATCACCACGGGCAGGACGCCGACGGCGATGAAGGCGGGCAGGAAGCACAGCCCCACCGGCGCGCTGATCAGGACCGCCGCGCGCCGGGCCCGCGTGGTCGCCGCGCGGGACCACTCGGCCCGCGCCTCGGCGGCGAGCCGGCCCACCGGTGCGGCCAGCGGAAGACCGGACACGTCGGCCCGCTCCAGCAGCCGGGCCAGCGGAACCGCGCCGGGCAGGGCGGCCAGCCGGCGCCAGGCCTCCCCCGGCCCACCCCCGAGCCGTACCTCCGCGGCGCCTCGCGCCAGGGCGTCCCCTACCGGGCCGCCCAGGGTCTCCCCGACCGCCTGCGCCGCCGGCACCGGTCCGGCGCCCGCCGTGATGCAGGCGGACAGCAGGTCGGCGGCGAGCGGGAGTTGGCGAGCCGCCAGAGCTGTGTCAACGGCGCTCGCCTCGGCACTCGCCCGCGTCTCCCGCCGGCGCCACTGCCACAGTCCCGCGGCCAGGACCAGTCCAAGCCCCAGACCGCCGATCCCACCGGCCGTCACCCACCCGGCGCCCACGACCGCCACGTACGGCAGCCGGCCGCGCGCGGTCCTGAGCAGCGGGAGACACGCATCCGTTCCCCGCCGCTCACGGGCCGCGAGCGCGTCGAGTCTCCGCCGTGCCGGCCGCTCGCACCGGAGCCGCTGCCACCAAGCCCACGCCCCCACGAGCACGGCGGCGATTCCCAGGACCGTCCCCAGCCTGTGGACGACGTCGCCGCTCATGCCGCCGCCTCCTCGGCCCCGCGCATGATCCGCAGCGCCCACCACAGGCCCAGCCCCTCCAGCGCTCCGCCGGCCGCCAGACAGACCGTCCCCGACGGCGTGTGCAGCAGGACGTGCAGCGGGTCGGCGCCCAGGGCCGCGCCCAGCGCGAGCCCCACCACCGGGAGCCCCGCGAGCATCACCGCCGTGGTCCGGGCCCCGGACAACTGGGCGCGCAGGTCGGCCCGCTGGTCCCGCTCGGCGCGCAGGGCCGCCTCCAGCCGGTCGAGGCCGTCCGCGAGTCCCGCGCCCTGGTCCACCGCCACCCGCCAGCACGCGGCGAGTCCGCGCAGCCCTTCGGCGCCGGGCTGCCGGGCCGCCGCCGTGAGCGCGCCCGGCACGTCACCGCCGAACCGCGCCGCCGCCAGCACGGCCGCCTGCATGTCACCGAGCCCTCCGGAGTCCCGGGCGGCCGGCAACAGCGCCTCGCCCGGCTGCCGCCCCGCCCGCAGCTCCCCGGCAAGCGCCCCGCACAGCGCGACCACCGCGTCCGCGCGGCCGCCCCTCTCCTTGCGCCCCGCGGCCGCCCGCCGCACCTTCCGCAGCACAGGCACCCCGGCCGCCCCCGCGACGACCGGCAGCACCGACGCCCCGAGCACCGCCAGCGCCACGCCGACGGCCAAGGACGCCCACTCGACGCGGAGTCGCGCCCGAAGCCGGTCCGCCGCCGACGCGAGAAGAGGCCGTCCCGCCGGACCCCGGTCGTCCCCGACGAGCGCCCGCGCCCGCCTGACCTCCCCGTGTCCGCCGCCCAGCACCCAGGCCGCCGTCCCCAGGCACGCCAACGCCGCGCCCACCGTCGCCCCGGTCGCCCCGCTCATGCGCCGACCGCCTCTCGTCCTGCCCGGGCCTCCTCGTCCTGCGCGGCGCGCAGCAGCTGCCGCAGACGCGGCCAGGCGGGCTCGGCGACGAAGGTCTCCGGCCCCCACCGCAGCGCCGGCGCCGTCCGCACCAGCCCCGAGGGGTCCCGCTCCAGGACGTGCACCTCGGCGATCCGCCGCCTGCCGCTGCGGTCCCGAACCAGGTGCAGCACCACCGACAGCGCGGCCGCGAGCTGGCTGTGGAGGGCGAACCGGTCGAGGCCCGCCGCCGTGCCGAGCGCCTCCAGCCGGGCGGGGACGTCGCTCGCCGCGTTGGCGTGCACCGTGCCGGAACCGCCCTCGTGTCCCGTGTTGAGCGCGGCGAGCAGATGCACCACCTCGGGCCCGCGCACCTCCCCCACGACGAGACGGTCCGGCCTCATCCGCAGGGCCTGGCGCACCAGGTCCTCCAGGGTCACCAGTCCCGCGCCCTCCTGGTTGGCGGGCCGGGTCTCCAGCCGCACGACGTGGGGATGGTCGGGCCGCAGCTCGGCCGAGTCCTCCGCCAGCACGATCCGCTCGTCCGCCCCGACCAGCCCCAGCAGGGCGCTGAGCAGGGTCGTCTTGCCAGTGCCCGTGCCGCCGCTGACCAGGAAGGACAGCCGTGCGTCCAGCAGGGCCCGCAGCACCCGGTCGCCACCGGGCGGCACCGTGCCGGCGGCCACCAGTTCGCCGAGGGTGAAGGCGCGCGGCCGTACGACCCGCAGGGACAGACACGTGCCGCCCACCGCGACGGGCGGCAGCACCGCGTGCAGCCGGGTCCCGTCGGGGAGCCGGGCGTCCACCCAGGGCCGCGCGTCGTCCAGGCGCCGGCCGGCCACCGCCGCGAGCCGCTGTGCCAGGCGCCGCACGGACGGCTCGTCCGGGAAGGAGACCGAGGTGAGCGTCAGGCCGCCGCCGCGGTCCACCCAGACCCGGTCCGGCGCCGACACCAGCACGTCGGTCACGGTCGGATCGGACAGCAGCCGTTCCAGCGGTCCGCTGCCGACCAGCTCGGACCGCAACTGCTCGGCCGCGCCGAGCACTTCCGCGTCGCCGAGCACCCGGCCCTGTTCGCGCAGGGCCTGCGCCACCCGCGCGGGGGTCGGCTCGGCACCGCTCTCGGCCAGCCACCGCCGCACCCCGTCGAGCAGCCCGGGAGGCATTCCCGCCCCGGTCGTCTCCATGCCGCTCATACCGTCCTCGCCTCCACCAGCGCGCGCTCCCAGAACTCCCGGCAGAAGCGGGCCAGCGGGCCGCGTCCGGTCACCCCGGGCGGCCGGCCCGTGCCGTACGGGCGCTGGAGCGCCGGTTCGACGGGCACGTCCCCGACGAGGGGCAGGCCGAGGAGCCGGGCCACCTCGTGGTCATCCAGACCGGGTGCGTACGGCCCGCGGACGGCGACGCGCAGGTCGCGCAGGACCATGCCCACGGCGGAGGCGACGCGGCCGGCCGCCGCGACGGCGCGCAGCTCGGCGGGGACCACGAGGAGCGCCAGGTCGAGCTGGGCGAGGACCTCGGCGACGCCCTCGTCGACGCGTCGCGGCAGGTCGACGACGACGGCTCCGCCGCCGCGCCGGGCGGCGGCGAGGACCGCGCGCACCGCCCGGGGCGGCACCGAGAGGCAGTCGCCGCGGTCCCAGCTGAGCACCCGCAAGGCATGCAGTTCAGGAAGCGACTCCTCCAGCGCCCCGCCGCCGACCCGGCCGTGCGACGAGGCGAAGGCGGGCCAGCGCAGCCCTTTCGCCGTCTCGCCGCCGAGCGCCACGTCCAGTCCGCCGCCCAGCGGGTCGGCGTCCACCAGCAGGGTGCGCAGCCCTTCGCGGGCGGAGGTGACGGCGAGCGCGCACGCCAGGGTGGACGCGCCCGCGCCGCCCCGGCCGCCGATGACGCCGACGGTCAGCGCGGGCCGTCCGACGCCCTCGGCGACATCGGCGATGCGGTCGACGAGCCACTGCTCGCCGTCGGGCAGCATCAGCACGTGGTCGGCGCCGATCTCGACGGCACGCCGCCAGACGCCGGGGTCGTCCTGGTCGCGGCCGACCAGCACCACCCCATGTCTGCGGGGCGCCCCGCGGGCCCGCCGGGCGGCGTCGTCGCCGACGAGGACCAGGGGAGCGGCCTCCCAGCTCCCACGCGGCCCGGGCAGCCCGTGATGGACCTCCGGTGTCGCGCCGGCCGCCGCGCACAGGCGCAGCAGGTCGTCGAGAAGTGCCGTGTCCTCGGTGACGATCAGCGGTGCGCCCGGCCGGTTCCCTCCGGGCGGCGGGTCGTGTGTGACGGTTCCGGTCATGTCGTCCCCAGTGCTCCCTACCTCGCGCGGCCCTCGGGCTGCGCCGATTCCAGGTGTGGGAGGACCGCGCTGCGGCCTCCCGCGGACCGGCCGGAGGAATCCGGCCGTGCGCGTCCCCGGCCGAGCGAAAGGGGTTGTGCACTCGCGGCGAACGGGACGCGTGGGAATGACAGTGCAGCGGTCCCGGAAATCGTGTGGATCTTGGTGGAAAACTGTGGACGGGGCGATGACTGTGGATATCGCGACCACCCATACCGGTGAGTCCGGCTCGGTGTGTGTACGACAACCGCAGAGCAGCACCACCGCTACCCTCCGTAGTCAATCACGCACATGACAATCAATTCCTCATGCGGACCCGCACGGGAGGAAGAAGCGGAGAAAGCGGCGGAAAATGCGTCCGGACATGCGACGACCCCCGCCGGGGGGGAGAGCGGGGGTCGTCCCCACGGCCGACTCGGGGGGGGAGGAGTCGGACCGGGTTAGCACGGTCGCGAACGATCCGTGACTTCCATGGTGTACCCGAGGGCCCTCTCAGGCAAACCCACACGCCACACACTACGCCGAATGGGCTGCGCCTATGCTCAGGGACGTGGAAAACCACTTGTCGCCCCGCACGGCCGCCTTCTTCGACCTGGACAAGACGGTCATTGCGAAGTCGAGCACACTCACCTTCAGCAAGTCCTTCTACCAAGGCGGACTGATCAACCGCAGGGCCGTCCTGCGGACCGCGTACTCCCAGTTCGTGTTCCTCGCCGGCGGTGCGGACCACGACCAGATGGAGCGGATGCGGAAGTACCTGTCCGCACTGTGCCGCGGGTGGAACGTCCAGCAGGTCAAGGAGATCGTCGCCGAGACCCTGCACGACCTGATCGACCCGATCATCTACGACGAGGCCGCCACCCTCATCGAGGAGCACCACACCGCGGGCCGTGACGTGGTGATCGTGTCCACCTCGGGCGCCGAGGTGGTCGAGCCGATCGGCGAGCTGCTGGGCGCCGACCGGGTCGTGGCCACCCGCATGGTGGTGGGCGACGACGGCTGCTTCACCGGCGAGGTCGAGTACTACGCGTACGGTCCGACCAAGGCGGAGGCGGTCCGGGAGCTGGCCGCGTCCGAGGGCTACGACCTGGCCCGCTGTTACGCCTACAGCGACTCGGTGACCGACATCCCGATGCTGGAGGCCGTCGGGCATCCGCACGCCGTGAACCCTGACCGCGCGCTGCGCCGGGAAGCGCTGGTGCGCGAGTGGCCGATCCTCGATTTCCACCGTCCGGTGCGGCTGAAGCAGCGTTTCCCCGCGTTCTCCGTTCCGCCGCGTCCCGCCCTTGTCGCGGCAGCCGCGATAGGCGCTGCGGCGGCCACCGCGGGCCTTGTCTGGTACGCCAGCCGACGCCGCACGACCGTTGCCTGAACGTACTTTTCATTCACCGCGCGTCCCCGCTCCGGGACGCGTTCGCCATTTCGGCGTCCGTTTCGGCTTGTTTGAACCAAAAAGTAAAGGAACGCGGCGAGGACTTCCCCTCTCCGGGATGCCGGAGTACAAAGGAGTTGACGGCCCGCGAGACCAAGGACGTCCGAGAGGACGACCTTCACAACGCTTTAGGCCCCACGGACCGCGCATGGAAACCGCGCACCCACGCGACGTCGACCCGTCGATTACGGGCCAGCCGCACCAGGCCGGGCAAAGTCCCCGGCCTGATGGGCACATATCGAGGACGCTTGGTAACGCGGGTGGACATGCCAGCGGCGGTACGAGTATTCGTACCGCCGCATTCTTGCGCGCGGGGCCCTCCACCCCGGCCCGCGTGTCCCTCCGGCCGGTCAGGCGGCTCCGCGCTGCAGCGCCTCGCACACCGCCGTGGACTCGCGCGCGCCCAGCGCCACAGCCCGCCCGCAGTGGGCGATCCAGGCGGCCATGCCCTCCGCCGTGCCGGACAGGTAGCCCCGCAGCGCCTCCTGGTAGGCGTCCTGGCCCAGCTCGGCGTGGCCGACCTCGGCGGGGCACACCGACTTGGGGTCGAGGCCGCTGCCGACCAGGACGATCCGCTCGGCCGTGCGCGCGACCAGGCCGTTGTGGGACGTGAAGGGACGCAGCGCGAGCAGTTCGCCGTGCACCACGGCGGCCGTCACCAGCGCAGGCGCGGAACCGCCCGCGATGACGATGTCGGCCAGACCCTCGAGGCGGCCGTGCATCTCCTCGGCGCCCGGCAGGGGCAGGTCGATCAGCGGCTCGTCGACCGGCTCGCCCGCCCGGCGGGGCCGGCCCACGTGCTCGGCCTTGTCGGCAGCGGCGACCAGGTGCAGCCGCGCCAGCACCCGCAGCGGGGACTGCCGCCAGATCGACAGCAGCTGCCCCGCCTCGGCCGTCAGCCGCAACGCCGCGCCCATGGTGCGCGCCTCGCCGTCGCCGCTGAAGTCGCTGCGCCGCCGCACCTCCTCCAGGGCCCAGTCCGCGCCGGACAGCGCCGCCGAACCCCGGGCGCCGCGCAGGGCCGCCTCGGAGGTGATCTCGTTGCTGCGCCGCCGCATGACCCGGTGCCCGTAGACCCGGTCCACGGCCTTGCGTACGGACTCCACGGAGTCGGCCACACCGGGCAGGTCGCCCAGGGCCGCGAGGGGATCGGCGGTCGCGCCCGTCGTACTCATGAGTACGACCCTACGCACCCCTGACCCCCGGTCCACGATGGAGTGGTCTTCTTCACGCCCTACTGTGACTTAAAGCTATTCACCCACTACGCTTCGTGAACATGAAAATTGCTTTCGTTGGGAAGGGCGGGAGCGGAAAGACGACCCTGTCCTCCCTGTTCATCCGTCACCTCGCGGCCGAGGGCGCCCCGGTCGTCGCCGTGGACGCCGACATCAACCAGCACCTCGGGGCCGCCCTGGGCCTGGACGAGTCCGAGGCCGCCGCCCTCCCCGCGATGGGCGACCACCTCCTGCTGATCAAGGACCACCTGCGCGGCACCAACCCGCGCATCGCGTCCGCCGACACGATGATCAAGACGACCCCGCCCGGCGAGGGCTCCCGGCTGCTGCGGGTCCAGGAGGACAACCCGGTCTACGACGCCTGCGCGCGCCCGGTGGCTCTGGACGGCGGCACGGTCCGTCTGATGGTCACCGGTCCCTTCACGGACGCCGACCTGGGGGTCGCCTGCTACCACTCCAAGACCGGGGCCGTCGAGCTCTGCCTGAACCACCTGGTGGACGGCCCCGACGAGTACGTCGTGGTCGACATGACGGCCGGCTCGGACTCCTTCGCCTCCGGCATGTTCACCCGCTTCGACATGACGTTCCTGGTCGCCGAGCCGACCCGGAAGGGCGTCTCCGTCTACCGCCAGTACAAGGAGTACGCACGCGACTTCGGCGTGGCGCTGAGGGTCGTCGGCAACAAGGTGCAGGGCCCTGACGACCTCGACTTCCTCCGCGCGGAGGTGGGGGACGACCTGCTGGTGACCGTGGGCCACTCGGACTGGGTGCGGGCCATGGAGAAGGGCCGCCCGCCTCGGTTCGCCGCGCTGGAGGAGTCCAACCGGCTCGCCCTGCGCGCGCTGCGCGAGGCGGCCGACGCGACGTACGAGCGGCGCGACTGGGAGCGGTACACGCGCCAGATGGTGCACTTCCACCTCAAGAACGCCCGGTCCTGGGGGAACGAGCGCACCGGAGCCGACCTGGCGGCGCAGATCGACCCCGGTTTCGTGCTCGGCGAGAGCGTCACCGCAGGGGCCTGAGCCTCACTCCTTCGGCGCGGGGGAACCCGGCGCGCCCTTGGGGGCCGGAGCGGGGCCGGAGGCCAGGAAGGTCTTCCAGCCCTTCTTCGGGGCCTCGCCGACGCCCAGCGAGCGCAGCTTCTCCAGGGTCGCCGGGTCCTGCGCGTCCAGCCAGTCCACCAGCTGGCGGAAGGAGACGCACCGCACGTCGGACTTGGTGCACACCGTCTCGATGACCTCCTCGACGGCCCGCATGTACGTGCCGCCGTTCCAGGACTCGAAGTGGTTGCCGATGATCAGCGGCGCCCTGTTGCCGTTGTAGGCGCGCTCGAAGCCCTGGAGCAGGCCGTCCCGCATCTGGTCGCCCCACGCCTCGTGCTTGGAGGGGTCGCCCTGGGTGGTGGTGCCGGACTGGTTGACCATGAAGTTGTAGTCCATGGTGAGCTGCTCGAAGGAGTGCCCGGGGAAGGGCACGAGCTGCATCGACAGATCCCACAGCCCGGACTTCTTCTTCGGCCAGACCTGGTTGTTGACGCCGCTGGTGTCGTAGCGGAAGCCCAGCTCCCTGGCGGCCTTCATGAAGTTCTCCTGCCCTTCCAGGCAGGGTGTGCGGGCCCCGATGAGCTCCTTGTCGTAGTCGAAGGGCAGCGGGGCCTCGTTCTTCATGCCGGCGTTGGTCTTCCAGGTCTTCACGAACTGCTTGGCCTGGGCGATCTCCTCCTTCCACTCCTCCACCGACCACTCGCCGACCCCGCCGTCGCCGCCGCAGAAGTGGCCGTTGAAGTGGGTTCCGATCTCGTTGCCCTCGAGCCAGGCCAGCCGCAGCTGCTTCACGGTGTCGGCGATGCCCTGCCGGTCGTTGAAGCCGATGTCGGAGCGGCCCGGCGAGTGCTGCGGCGGGCGGTACAGGTCACGCTTGTCCTCCGGCAGGAGGTACACGCCGCTGAGGAAGTACGTCATGGTCGCGTCATTCTCTTTGGCGACCTTACGGAAGTGGGAGAACAGCTTCTGACTGTCCTCGCCCGCACCGTCCCAGGAGAACACCACGAACTGCGGCGGCTTCTCGCCGGGCTTCAGCCGCTCCGGCTTCGGCAGGTGCGGCTGGGCGCCGGTGTAGGCGGTGGAGCCGTCGCCGATCAACCGGACGACGTTCTTGGGCGCGGGGGCCGGCTGCGCCCTCTCCTGTTCCGGCCCGCCCTGCCCGCCTCCGCCGTCGGCGCCGGTTCCGCAGCCGGCGAGCGCGGCGAGGCAGACCGCGGTGATCACGCTGCCCGTGGCGATCCTGTGGGTGGCGGCCATTCGCCCACCTTCTTCCTTCTCTCGGGCCGAGCTCGATGAGGCGTTGTGTGGTGCCGGCCGGCCGATGCCGACCGCGCCGTCAACGTCGCACGGAAGGAGGAAGTGAATTAATACGACAAGCCGATGAAATGGCCACTTCACCCTTCGGGGTGACACTTGCCGCCATTTGCCCGGAAAGTCTATGCCGGTCCTTTACTCGCAATTACGATCTGTTTACTGAGAGTTGCTTCATCCCGCCGTTCTGGGGCCGTGCCCCACGGCCGCGACCGCTCCGCCCGAGCGGGCCCCACCGACACGCGACCGCGCAGACCCGAAGGAGACGGGAGTCCATGTCAGCCTGCGTTCCCGCCGGCGCCACCGAATCGGCGCACACCGAGCGAGCCCATCCCCCGCACAGCCCGCCACCCGGCCGCCGTCGCCGCTTCCGCGTCGCGAGCGCCGACCTCTCGGCCGCCGTCGCGGTCTTCCTCATCGCCCTCCCCCTGTCCCTCGGCATCGCCCTCACCACCGGCGCGCCCCTGCAGGCCGGTCTGGTCGCCGCGGCCGTGGGCGGGATCGTCGCCGGACGGCTCGGCGGCTCCCCGCTCCAGGTGAGCGGCCCGGCGGCGGGACTCACCGTCGTCACGGCCGACGTCATCCACCAGTACGGCTGGCGCACCACCTGCGCCGTCACCGTCCTCGCCGGACTCGCCCAGCTCGGACTCGGCTGTCTGCGCGTGGCGCGCGGCGCCCTCGCCGTGAGCCCCGCGATCGTGCACGGCATGCTCGCGGGCATCGGCGTCACCATCGCCGTCGCCCAGGCGCACATCGTCCTCGGGGGTGAGCCGCAGAGCTCCGTGCCCGACAATCTCCGCGCCCTGCCTGCCCAGTTGGCGGACCTCGACCCCGCCGCGCTCGCGATGAGCGTGCTGACCCTGGCCGTCCTGCTCCTCTGGCCCCGGCTGCCCGGCCGCGCCGGACACCTGCTGCGGCGGGTGCCGGCCGCCCTCGTCGCCGTAGCCGGCGCCACCGCGCTCGCCGCGGCGGCCGGACTGGTGCTGCCCCTGGTGGACCTGCCGTCGTGGCGCAGTCACGCGCTGGCCGGGCTGCCCGAGGGCCCGGTGCTCGGTCTCGTCGCAGCCGTGCTGGCCACGACGCTGGTGTGCAGCGTGCAGTCGCTGCTCGGCGCGGTGGCCGTCGACAAGCTGGCGTCCGCCCGGCCCGGCGCCGGTCATGTCGTCCGCTCCGACCTGGACCGGGAACTGCTCGGCCAGGGCGCGGCCAACGTCGTCTCCGGCACCCTCGGCGGTCTGCCGGTGGCCGGGGTCGCCGTCCGCAGCACGGCGAACGTCCACGCGGGCGCCGTCAGCCGGAACTCCACGATGCTCCACGGCGTCCTGGTGGTGGCGGCCGCGCTGCTGCTGGTCCCGCTGCTGGAGCTGATCCCGCTCGCCTCGCTGGCCGCCCTGGTCATGGCGGTCGGCATCCGGATGGTGTCCCTGCACCACATCCGCACGGTGACGCGCCACCGCGAGGTCCTGGTCTACGCCGTCACCGCCCTCGGGGTGATCTCCCTCGGGGTGCTGGAGGGCGTGGCGCTCGGCATCGCCATGGCCGTGGGCGTGGCCCTGCACCGGCTCACCCGGACCAGGATCACCCACGAGGAGGAGAACGGCGTCCATCACGTGCACGTACGGGGGCAGTTGACGTTCCTCGCGGTGCCACGGCTCAGCCGTGCCCTGCATCTGGTGCCCCAAGGGGCGGACGTGGTGGTGGCCCTGGACGGGTCCTTCATGGACCACGCGGCGTACGAGACGCTGCAGGACTGGCAGAGCACGCACACCACGCGCGGCGGCACGGTGGAGATCACCGGCCGGCGCGCCGGAGTGCGGATCGCCGAGCCGGGCGCGCTCGCCTTCGGGCCCGAGCCCGGCGGGGAGTCCGGCACCGCCGGCGACTGCCGCTGCCGCCCCTGGACTGCCTGGCGCAACCACCAGTGCGACCGCCCCTCCCCCGCTCCGGACGCAGCCCCGCCGGACGAGACGCCCGGGACCGTCGCGGTGGATCCGCCGGCCGACCGGACCTCGAGCGCCCCGGCCCGCAGACGCACCGCGAGCGGCCGTCAACTGGTGCGCGGACTCAGCACGTTCCAGCGTCGTACGGCGCCGCTGGTGCGGGGCGAGCTGGCCCGGCTGGCGCGGGAGGGACAGCGGCCGTCGCAGCTCTTCCTGACCTGCGCCGACTCCCGCGTGGTCACCTCGATGATCACCTCCAGCGGTCCCGGCGACCTGTTCGTGGTGCGCAACGTGGGCAACCTCGTGCCGCCGCCCGGCGCGGAGAGCGGCGACGACTCGGTGGCCGCCGCGATCGAGTACGCCGTCGACGTGCTGGCGGTGCGGTCGATCACGGTGTGCGGTCACTCCGGCTGCGGCGCCATGCAGGCCCTGCTCGACTCCGGCCCCGGCTCCCCCGCCGTCACACCGCTCGGCCGCTGGCTGCGGCACGGCGGGCCGAGCCTGGAGCGGCTGCGCGACTCCGGTGCTTCCGCCCCCCGGCTGGCCGGGCGGGCCCCCGCCGACGACGTCGAGCAGCTCTGCCTGACCAACGTGGTCCAGCAGCTGGAGCATCTGCGCGCCCACGAGGCGGTCGCCCGCGCGCTGAAGGAAGGGAGCCTCGAACTGCACGGGGTGTACTTCCACGTGGGCGAGGCCCAGGCGTACCTCCTCGCGGAACAGGAGGAGGGAAGGGTCTTCGACCGGGTACGCGAGGTGGACCTGGCGGTGTGACACGCGCCCTGGTGTGAGAGGCGTTACACCACTTGAACCAGGTTGCCCGGCGCCCCGTGGGAAGGGGTGTCGGGCAGCCGCACGACACGGCCCCCGACAGGTCTAAACCAATTTCCCGTCGACCCTTGTCAGCGCACCCCCGGGTCTGATGAGCTGTGGCCTGGGACACAACGGACACCCTGGGAAAGGCAGATGCCGTGAGCAATGAAAGCCTGGCCAACCTCCTGAAGGAGGAGCGACGCTTCGCACCCCCCGCCGACCTGGCCGCGAACGCCAACGTCACCGCGGAGGCGTATGAACGGGCCAAGGCTGACAGGCTCGGCTTCTGGGCCGAGCAGGCCCGCCGGCTGACCTGGGCCAAGGAGCCCACCGAGACCCTCGACTGGTCGAACCCGCCGTTCGCCAAGTGGTTCCAGGACGGCGAGCTCAACGTCGCCTACAACTGCGTCGACCGGCACGTGGAGGCCGGCCACGGCGACCGGGTCGCGATCCATTTCGAGGGCGAGCCGGGCGACAGCCGCGCCATCACCTACGCCCAGCTCAAGGACGAGGTCTCCAAGGCCGCCAACGCCCTGCTGGAGCTGGGTGTCCGCAAGGGCGACCGGGTCGCCGTCTACATGCCGATGATCCCGGAGACCGCCGTCGCGATGCTGGCCTGCGCCCGCATCGGCGCCGCGCACTCGGTGGTCTTCGGCGGCTTCTCGGCGGACGCGCTCGCCACCCGCATCCAGGACGCCGACGCGCGGGTCGTCATCACGGCCGACGGCGGCTACCGGCGCGGCAAGCCCTCCGCCCTGAAGCCGGCCGTGGACGAGGCCGTCAGCCGCGTGGAGAGCGTGGAGCACGTCCTCGTCGTCCGCCGCACCGGCCAGGACGTCGCCTGGACCGAGGGCCGCGACGTGTGGTGGCACGACGTGGTCGACCGGCAGAGCAGCGAGCACACCCCGGAGGCGTTCAACGCCGAGCACCCGCTGTTCATCCTCTACACCTCGGGCACCACGGGGAAGCCGAAGGGCATCCTGCACACCTCCGGCGGCTACCTGACCCAGACGGCGTACACGCACTGGGCGGTGTTCGACCTCAAGCCGGAGACGGACGTGTACTGGTGCACGGCCGACGTCGGCTGGGTCACCGGGCACTCGTACATCGTCTACGGGCCGCTCGCCAACGGCGCCACGCAGGTCATGTACGAGGGCACGCCGGACACGCCCCACCAGGGCCGCTTCTGGGAGATCGTCCAGAAGTACGGCGTGACGATCCTCTACACGGCGCCCACCGCGATCCGGACGTTCATGAAGTGGGGCGACGACATCCCCGCAAAGTTCGACCTGTCGTCGCTGCGGGTGCTCGGCTCCGTCGGCGAGCCGATCAACCCCGAGGCGTGGATCTGGTACCGCAAGAACATCGGCGCGGACCGCACCCCGGTCGTCGACACCTGGTGGCAGACCGAGACCGGCGGCATCATGATCTCCCCGCTGCCGGGCGTGACCTCCGCCAAGCCGGGCTCGGCCCAGACCCCGCTGCCGGGCATCTCCGCCACGGTCGTGGACGACGAGGCGAACGAGGTGGCCAACGGCGGTGGCGGCTACCTGGTGCTGACCGAGCCGTGGCCGTCGATGCTGCGCACCATCTGGGGCGACGACCAGCGGTTCATCGACACCTACTGGTCGCGCTTCGAGGGCAGGTACTTCGCCGGTGACGGCGCGAAGAAGGACGACGACGGTGACATCTGGCTGCTCGGCCGGGTCGACGACGTGATGCTGGTGTCCGGTCACAACATCTCCACCACGGAGGTCGAGTCCGCGCTGGTCTCCCACCCGTCGGTCGCCGAGGCGGCCGTGGTGGGCGCCGCGGACGAGACGACCGGCCAGGCGATCGTCGCCTTCGTCATCCTGCGCGGCACGGCGGCGGAGACCGAGGACCTCGTCGGCGAGCTGCGCAACCACGTCGGCGCCACGCTCGGCCCGATCGCCAAGCCGAAGCGGATCCTGCCGGTGGCCGAGCTGCCGAAGACCCGCTCCGGCAAGATCATGCGGCGTCTGCTGCGGGACGTCGCGGAGAACCGCCAGCTCGGGGACGTCACCACGCTGACGGACTCCACGGTCATGGACCTCATCCAGGCGAAGCTCCCGGCGGCGCCGAGCGAGGACTGACCCCCGCACCCTGGCCGCGCGCGGGCGGGAGCGGACGGGCCCCGGCCCGCTCCCGCCCGCCCCGCCGGGTGCGTCACCGCCCGTGCCCCCGCTCGTGGGGGCACGGGCGGTTCTTCCGTCGGGCGGCCCTGTGAGGCGGACCACGCCGAAGCCGCTGATGCGCGCCGTAGATCCGTTCGTTACGCTCAAGAGAACACACACGTTGTCTCATGGAGCGCCGGGAAGTCTGGTCGGCACACGATTCGCGCTGCCCGACGACCGGAGGAAACGCCCTGTGAGCGCCCCCCGCACCCCCACCCCCCGCAAGGCCTTCGGCCTTCTCTCGCTGCCCGAGCGGAACTTCGTCGCGGAGGCTCTGCGCACGGAGACCGTCGGGGGCGTCCTGCTGCTGCTCGCCGCCGTCGCCGCGCTGGCGTGGGCGAACATACCCGCGCTGGGCGACAGCTACGAGACCGTCAGCCACTGGCACTTCGGCCCCGAGTCGCTCGGACTGAACCTGTCCGTGGCGCACTGGGCGGCCGACGGCCTGCTCGCGATCTTCTTCTTCGTCGCCGGCGTGGAGCTCAAGCGGGAACTGGTCGCCGGCGACCTGCGTGACCCCAAGGCCGCGGCGCTCCCCGTCGTCGCCGCCCTGTGCGGCATGATCGCGCCCGCGGTGGTCTACACGATCACGGCCGGTGCGGGCGGCGGATCCCTCGCGGGCTGGGCCGTGCCCACCGCCACCGACATCGCGTTCGCGCTGGCCGTGCTCGCCGTCATCGGCACCTCGCTGCCCAGTGCGCTGCGCGCCTTCCTGCTCACCCTCGCGGTCGTCGACGACCTGTTCGCGATCCTGATCATCGCGGTCTTCTTCACCGAGCAGCTGAACTTCGCGGCGCTCGGCGGCGCGGTCGCCGGCCTGGTCGTCTTCTGGCTGCTGCTGCGCAAGCGGGTGCGCGGCTGGTACGTGTACGTGCCGTTGGCCCTGGTGATCTGGGGGCTGATGTACAACAGCGGCATCCACGCCACCATCGCCGGTGTCGCCATGGGCCTGATGCTGCGCTGCCACCGCGAGGAGGGTGAGGAGGAGTCCCCCGGCGAACACATCGAGCACTTGGTCCGGCCGCTGTCGGCAGGCTTCGCCGTCCCGCTGTTCGCGCTGTTCAGCGCCGGTGTCGCGGTCTCCGGCGACGCGCTCGGGAAGGTGTTCACACAGCCCGAGACGCTCGGCGTCGTCCTCGGTCTGGTCGTCGGCAAGACGCTCGGCATCTTCGGCGGCACCTGGCTGACGTCCCGCTTCACCCGCGCCTCGCTCAGCGACGACCTGGCCTGGGCGGACGTCTTCGCGGTGGCGTCGCTCGCCGGCATCGGCTTCACCGTGTCGCTGCTCATCGGCGAGCTGGCCTTCGAGGACGACGCGACGATGGCGGGCAGCGTGAAGGCCGCCGTCCTCACCGGCTCACTCCTCGCCACCGTCCTGGCGACCGTCCTGCTGAAGATAAGGAACGCCAAGTACCGCAAGCTGGCCGAGGCGGAGGAGCGGGACGAGGACCTCGACGGCGTCCCGGACGTCTACGAGCAGGACGACCCGGAGTACCACGTCCGTATGGCCGAGATCCTGGAGAAGAAGGCCGCCGAGCACCGGCGGCTCGCCCGGGAGAAGGCCGCCGCGCGAGACGCGCTTGCACAAGTGCCGGGCGGGGCAGGCGATCGGGACGACGGTCCGGCATGATCTGACGAGACGGTACAAAAGAACGGGACCGTCCCGCGCAGGCACGACGGACGTACGCGAGGCGTACGGAGAAGAGGGAGACCGCGATGAGCGCACCCGACGGCAGCCCGGTCGGCGCCGAACGCAGCATCGGCCAGCTGTTCGCCACGGCGACGGCGGAGATGTCGGCGCTGGTGCACGACGAGATCGCGCTGGCGAAGGCGCAGCTCAGGCAGGACGTGAAGCGGGGCGCGACGAGCGGTGGCGCGTTCATGGCGGCGGGCGTGCTGCTGTTGTTCTCCCTGCCGATGCTGAACTTCGCGCTCGCCTACGGCATCCGCACCTGGAGCGGCTGGAACCTGGCGGTGTGCTTCCTGCTGTCCTTCGCGGCGAACTGTCTCGTCGCCGGCCTCCTCGCCCTCATCGGCGTCGTCTTCGCCAAGAAGGCCAAGAAGGGCCGCGGCCCGCAGAAGGTCGCCGCCTCGATGAAGGAGACGGCCGGCGTGCTGCAGAAGGCCAAGCCGCACCCGCGTCCGGCCCTTCCCGAGCACCGTGGCCCCGAGGCCGTCGAGGCTGTGGCACGCTCGTCCTCATGACGGACCCCGCCACTCCTTCGGCGCAGCCGGCCTCGGTCGTACGCCTGGACCTCCCGGACGCCCCGGGACTCGTCCACCGCGACGTCGCCGCCAACGGCGCCCGCTTCCACATCGCGGAGCTGGGTGACGGCCCGCTGGTGCTGCTGCTGCATGGCTTCCCGCAGTTCTGGTGGACCTGGCGGCACCAGCTGACGGCGCTCGCCGACGCCGGGTTCCGGGCCGTCGCCATGGACCTGCGGGGCGTCGGCGGCAGCGACCGCACCCCGCGCGGCTACGACCCGGCCAATCTCGCGCTGGACATCACCGGCGTGATCCGCTCCCTGGGCGAGCCGGACGCCGCGCTGGTCGGTCACGACCTGGGCGGCTACCTCGCCTGGACGGCCGCGGCGATGCGCCCCAAGCTCGTCCGGCGGCTCGCGGTGTCCTCGATGCCGCACCCGCGGCGCTGGCGCTCCTCGATGCTCGCCGACGCCCGGCAGACGGCCGCACAGTCGCACATCTGGGGCTTCCAGCGGCCCTGGATCCCCGAGCGCCGGCTCACCGCGGACGACGGGGCGATGGTGGCGCGGCTCATCCAGGAGTGGTCCGGGCCGCAGCCGCCCGACGAGAAGGCCCTGGAGACCTACCGGCGGGCCATGTGCATCCCGTCCACGGCGCACTGCTCGATCGAGCCGTACCGGTGGATGGTGCGGTCGCTGGCCCGTCCGGACGGCATCCAGTTCAACCGCAGGATGAAGCGCCCGGTGCGGGTGCCGACACTGCACCTGCACGGTTCGCTGGACCCGGTGGTGCGCACGCGCAGCGCGGCGGGCTCGGGGCAGTACGTCGAAGCGCCCTACCGCTGGCGGCTGTTCGACGGGCTGGGGCACTTCCCGCACGAGGAGGACCCGGTGGCCTTCTCGACCGAGCTGATCAACTGGCTGAAGGACCCCGAGCCGGACCGGTGACGGAGTTCGTCGGCCGGTGACCGGACGGATGCGTTCCGTACCGCTCGGCCCTTCGTTCCGTACCGTTCACACCCCCTCCGCCCGAGCGCTTGTCCTACGAACGCCATGTGCCTGGCGCATAGGCCAATTGGCGGCCCCTCAGGTGGTTATCGACCTTGGGGCAGGGGCACACGTCCGGGTATGGGCTGGACGCACGACTACAGTGACGCAAGCCGCAATCGCCGCTCGGCGAGCGGTGTGGGCTCCCACCAGCGAGGCGGTGCACCACAGATGGCAGCTACGGATCTCAGGGTCGGCATCCCGCGCATTCTCCGCCGCCGTGCGCGCTGGGTATCGGTCCGGCTCCGTCACCCTCGGGGCTGACGGTCCGTCCGGCTGTTCCTGACGTCCGGGCAGCTCCCGGTCCGCTTCCCGCTCAGAGCGCGCACGTGTCGCTGTCCACCTCCTGGGCGGCGCTGCGGCCCCTGGCGATGTCCTCCCGGATCTCGTCCACGGTCAGCGCGTATCCCGTCTGGGCGTCGTCCAGCGACTTCGCGAAGATGACGCCGTAGACCTCGCCCTCGGGGGTGAGGAGCGGTCCGCCGGAGTTGCCCTGACGGACCGTCGCGTACAGCGAGTACACGTCGCGGCGCACCGTGCCGCGGTGGTAGATGTCGGGGCCGTTGGCCGTGATGCGCCCCCGCAGCCGCGCCGCGCGGACGTCGTACGCGCCGTTCTCCGGGAAGCCGGCGACGATCGCGCCGTCCCCGCTGCCCGCGTCCTCCGTGGCGAACCGCAGCGCGGGCGCGTCCATGTCGGGCACGTCGAGCACGGCGATGTCGCGCTTCCAGTCGTACAGGACGACCGTGGCGTCGTACATGCGGCCCTCGCCGCCTATCTGCACGACCGGTTCGTCGACGCCGCCCACCACATGGGCGTTGGTCATGACGCGCCGGTCGTCGAAGACGAAGCCGGTGCCCTCCAGGACCTTGCCGCAGCTCGTCGCCGTGCCCGTCACCTTGACGATGGAGCGCTGCGCGCGGGTGGCGACGGGGCTGCCCGCGAGCGCCGGGTCCGGCGGACGGACCTCCGTGATGGGCTCGTTGGCGAACGGACTGAAGACCTGCGGGAAGCCGTTCTGCGCGAGGACGGACGAGAAGTCGGCGAACCAGATGTCCGCCTGGTCCGGCAGCGCCCGGGAGACGCCGAGCAGCACCTTGGAGCCGCGCACCTCCTTGCCGAGCGTCGGCAGCGTCGTCCCGGCGAGGGCGGAGCCGATCAGCCAGGCGACCAGGAGCATCGCGACGACGTTGACGAGAGCGCCGCCGGTGGCGTCGAGGGCCCGTGCCGGGGACCAGGTGATGTACCGGCGCAGCTTGTTGCCCAGGTGGGTGGTCAGGGCCTGGCCGACGGACGCGCACACTATGACGACCACGACCGCCACGACGGCGGCGGTGGTGCCCACCTCGGAGTCGTCCGTCATCGCGTCCCAGATGACCGGCAGCGTGTAGACGGCGATCAGACCGCCTCCGAGGAAGCCGACCACGGACAGGATGCCGACGACGAAGCCCTGTCGGTAGCCGACCACGGCGAACCACACGGCGGCCGCCAGCAGCAGGATGTCCAGCACGTTCACCGATTCAAGCCTCGCCTCGTCCTACGCACACGGCGCCCACCCTGTCACGCCCTCCAGTCCAGCGGGACCTGCTTGTCCCGATCCCAGGGGCGCTCCCAGCCCGCGAAGTGCAGCAACCGGTCGATGACCCCCGCGGTGAACCCCCACACGAGGGCCGATTCGACCAGGAACGCGGGCCCGTGGAAACCGCTGGGGTGGATCGCGGTCGCACGGTTGTCCGGGTGGGTGAGATCGGCCACGGGCACGGTGAACACCCGCGCCGTCTCGTTCGGATCGACGACGCCGACCGGGCTGGGCTCGCGCCACCAGCCGAGCACGGGCGTCACGACGAAGCCGCTGACCGGGATGTAGAGCTTCGGCAGCACGCCGAAGAGCTGCACCCCGGACGGGTCGAGCCCGGTCTCCTCCTCGGCCTCGCGCAGCGCCGCCCGCAGCGGTCCTTCGCCCTGCGGATCGCCGTCCTCGGGGTCGAGGGCGCCGCCCGGGAAGGACGGCTGCCCGGCGTGCGAGCGCAGCGAGCTGGCCCGCTCCATGAGCAGCAGCTCGGGTCCGCGCTCGCCCTCCCCGAAGAGGATGAGGACGGCGGACTGCCGCCCCGAGCCGTCCCGCGGCGGCAGGAAGCGGCTCAGCTGCGTGGGCCGGACCGTCTCGGCGGCGCGGACCACCGGGTCCAGCCACGCGGGCAGCCCGTCCCTGCTCAGGGCCACCTGACCCCCCTGCGTCCCGCTCGCACGCGTCATGCCCACCCCCGTCGTCCGGCCCCGTCCCACGGGTCCAACGCGCGACGCTCCCGAGATCGTTCCGCGGCACGCGAGGGCGCCCGGCCTGCCCTCATCCGGCCCCCAGCGGCGGGGCCGGTCTGCCGCCCGCGTCCAGATACGCCTGCGGCGGCTTCAGCCGCTGGCCCGGCTGTCCGGCCTTCTCGTACTTCAGCAGCTTCTTCGCCTTCTCCGGGTCCGTCTCGCCCTCTCCGTACGCCGGACAGAGCGGGGCGATCGGGCAGGCGCCGCAGGCGGGCTTGCGGGCGTGGCAGATGCGGCGGCCGTGCCAGATGACGTGGTGCGACAGGTCCGTCCAGTCGCTCTTCGGGAACAGCGCGCCGACCGCCGCCTCGATCTTGTCCGGGTCGGTCTCGTCGGTCCACTTCCAGCGGCGCACCAGACGCTGGAAGTGGGTGTCGACCGTGATCCCGGGGCGGCCGAAGGCGTTGCCGAGCACGACGAACGCGGTCTTGCGGCCCACGCCGGGCAGCTTCACCAGGTCCTCCAGCCGGCCGGGCACCTCCCCGCCGAACTGCTCCGCCAGCGCCTTCGACAGGCCGATGACCGACTTGGTCTTGGCGCGGAAGAAGCCGGTGGGGCGGAGGATCTCCTCCACCTCCTCCGGGTCGGCGGCCGCCAGGTCCTCGGGCGTGGGGTACTTCGCGAACAGCGCGGGGGTCGTCTGGTTGACGCGCAGGTCGGTGGTCTGGGCCGACAGCACCGTGGCGACGACGAGCTGGAAGGGGTTCTCGAAGTCCAGCTCGGGGTGGGCGTACGGGTACACCTCGGCGAGCTCGCGGTTGATACGGCGGGCCCGCCGCACCAGCGCGGTACGGGACTCGCCCCGCGGGTGCGCGGCGACCGTCTTCGCCGGGGCGGCCGGGACGGAGGCGGTCGCCTTCTTGGGGGCGACGACCTGCTTCCTGGGGGCGGGGGCCTTCTTGAGGGGCGCGGAGGACTTGGCGGGCCCGGCCTTCTTGGCGGCGGGCTTCTTGGCGGCGGGCGCCTTCTTGGCGGGGGACTTCTTCGCCGTGGCCTTCTTCGCGGGGGCGGCCTTCTTCGCGGAGGCGGAGGTGCCCTTCCCGGCGGCAGCCTTCTTCGCGGAGGCGGAAGCGCCCTTCCCGGCGGCAGCCGTCTTCACGGCTTTCGCCGTCTTCCTACCGCCATCGGAGACCTGTTCGCCCACAGCGGAATCGCGTTCTGCACTCACCCGCGCAGCCTCCTCGGCCTGTGCTCTCACCGGCGATTTGGACACCCGGCCAGCCTACGACCCGGCACGGACATCCGCCCCGGACCCAGAAGATCGGCGTCCAATTGGACCCCTGCCGCGTACCCCGGCCGACCGGTGCGGCATCCTTGTGACAGATCACACTGTTTGGACGGTCCGGCAAAATGGGAACCACGGTCCCCTGGCACCCAGGGGAGCCAAGATCCCCTGAGCAGGTCGAAGAGGAGAGAACTCGTGGACGACGTTCTGCGGCGGAACCCGCTTTTCGCGGCGCTCGACGACGAGCAGGCCGCGGAGCTTCGCGCCTCCATGAGTGAGGTGACCCTGGCACGGGGCGACTCACTGTTCCACGAGGGAGACCCGGGCGACCGCCTGTACGTGGTCACCGAGGGCAAGGTGAAGCTGCACCGCACCTCCCCCGACGGCCGCGAGAACATGCTGGCCGTGGTCGGCCCGGGCGAGCTGATCGGTGAGCTGTCCCTGTTCGACCCGGGTCCGCGCACCGCGACCGCCACGGCACTCACCGAGGTGAAGCTGCTGGGCCTGGGCCACGGCGACCTGACGCCCTGGCTGAGCGCCCGCCCCGAGGTGGCCACGGCGCTGCTGCGGGCCGTCGCCCGCCGCCTGCGCAAGACCAACGACGCCATGTCCGACCTGGTCTTCTCCGACGTTCCCGGCCGTGTCGCCCGCGCCCTGCTCGACCTGTCGCGCCGTTTCGGCGTGCAGTCCGAGGAGGGCATCCACGTGGTGCACGACCTCACGCAGGAGGAGCTGGCCCAGCTGGTCGGCGCGTCCCGCGAGACGGTCAACAAGGCCCTGGCGGACTTCGCCCAGCGCGGCTGGCTGCGGCTCGAGGCCCGCGCGGTGATCCTGCTCGACGTGGAGCGGCTCGCCAAGCGCTCCCGCTGACGCGTCTCCCCGACTTCCCGCGCCCCCATGGCCCACCGGCTGTGGGGGCGCGGTCGTGTCCTCAGAGGATCCCGTGCTCCTTCAGGTACTCCAGCTGGGCCCGTACGGACAGTTCCGCGGCGGGCCACAGGGAGCGGTCGACGTCGGCGTAGACGTGGGCGACGACCTCGGAGGGGGTGCGGTGACCGTCCTCGACGGCCGTCTCCACCTGGGCGAGCCGGTGGGCGCGGTGCGCGAGGTAGTACTCGACGGCGCCCTGGGCGTCGTCCAGCACCGGCCCGTGCCCCGGCAGGACCGTGTGGACGCCGTCGTCGACGGTGAGGGACCTGAGCCGGCGCAGGGTGTCCAGGTAGTCACCGAGGCGGCCGTCGGGGTGGGCCACGACGGTCGTGCCGCGTCCCAGCACCGTGTCGCCGGTGAGGACCGCCTGGTCCGCCGGGAGGTGGAAGCACAGGGAGTCGGCGGTGTGACCGGGGGCCGGCACGACGCGCAGCTCCAGGCCGCCGACGGTGACGACGTCCCCGGCGGCCAGCCCCTCGTCGCCGAGCCGGAGCGCCGGGTCCAGGGCGCGCACCTTGGTGCCGGTCAGCTCGGCGAACCGGGCGGCCCCCTCGGCGTGGTCGGGGTGACCGTGCGTCAGCAGTGTGAGGGCGACCCGCTTGCCGGCCTGTTCGGCGGTGGCGACGACGTGCCGCAGGTGCCCGTCGTCCAGCGGCCCCGGGTCGACGACGACGGCGAGGCCGGAGTCCGGCTCGGACAGGATCCAGGTGTTCGTGCCGTCCAGCGTCATCGCCGAGGGGTTCGGGGCGAGCACGTTGACGGCCCGCGCGGTCGCGGGACCGGAGAGGACCCCGCCGCGCGGCTGGCCGGGGAGTGCGGTGGCGTCCGTCATGCGGGGGCTCCCCCGGTCGGGATGTGCTTGGTGAACTCGTCGTGCCCGGGCCAGGCGAGGACGATCTCGCCGTCCACCAGGCGCGCGGTGGCCAGCACCGGCGTGAGGTCGCGCGCGGGCGCCGCGTCGAGCGCCTCCGCGGCCGTGCCGTACGCGACGAGCTGGCGCAGGGTCGCGATCGTCGGGGGCATCATCAGCAGTTCGCCCCGGTCGTAGCCGTCGGCCGCCTCCCGCGGGGTGATCCACACCGTGCGGTCGGCCTCCGTGGAGGCGTTGCGGGTGCGCTGGCCCTCGGGGAGGGCGGCGACGAAGAACCACGTGTCGTAGCGGCGCGGCTCGAACTCGGGGGTGATCCAGCGCGTCCACGCGCCCAGCAGGTCGGAGCGCAGCACCAGGCCGCGCCGGTCGAGGAACTCCGCGAAGGACAGCTCACGCGCGACGAGCGCGGCGCGGTCCGCCTCCCAGTCCGCGCCGGTGGTGTCGCCGACGACGGCGTCCGGGGCGGGGCCGGCGAGCAGGACGCCGGCCTCCTCGTACGTCTCCCGCACGGCCGCGCAGACGATCGCCTGGGCGCCGGCACGGTCCACGCCGAGCCGGTCGGCCCACCAGTCGAGCGGGGGTCCGGCCCAGCGGACGTGCCGGTCGTCGTCCCGCGGGTCGACGCCGCCGCCGGGGTAGGCGTAGGCGCCGCCCGCGAACGCCATGGACGTACGGCGGCGCAGCATGTGCACGGCGGGTCCGGCGCCGGTGTCCTTGAGAAGCATGACGGTGGCCGCCCGTTTCGGCGCGACGGGTGTCAGCTCACCGCTCGCCAGCGCTCTGATCCGCTCGGGCCACTCCGGCGGGTACCACTGCCCGCCAGCCTGCGCATTCGCCATGGCCGGAGGCTATCCCGAGACGCCCAGATGTTCGAGTGCCCTAGGGGGACGGGAGGGACGGAGCGACCGGCCGCCGGACGTGCCGCGCCCCGGCGGGCGCGGGGCCGGCCGGGGCGGCGGTACGGCGGTCGTGGGGGCGTGGTCCGGAGGACGTCCGGGGACGCCCGCCCGGAGGGCTCACGCCTCCGTCAGTTCCACCTGCATCTCGACCTCGACCGGCGCGTCCAGCGGCAGGACCGCGACGCCGACCGCGCTGCGGGCGTGGACGCCCTTGTCGCCGAGCACCTCGCCCAGGAGTTCGCTGGCGCCGTTGACGACGGCCGGCTGGCCGGTGAAGTCCGCGGCGGAGGCGACGAAGCCGACGACCTTCACCACGCGCGCGACGCGGTCCAGGTCACCGGCGACGGACTTGACCGCGGCGAGCGCGTTCAGCGCGCAGGTGCGGGCCAGGTCCTTGGCCTCCTCGGGGGTGACCTCCGCGCCGACCTTGCCGGTCACCGGCAGCTTGCCGTCCACCATCGGCAGCTGGCCGGAGGTGAACACGTACCGGCCGGAGACGACGGCCGGCTGGTACGAGGCGAGCGGCGGGACGACCTCGGGCAGGCTCAGGCCCAGCTCGGCCAGCCGGGACTCGACGACGCCGCTCATGCCTGCTTCTCGCGCTTCAGGTAGGCCACCAGCTGCTCGGGGTTGTTCGGCCCGGGCACGACCTGGACGAGCTCCCAGCCGTCCTCGCCCCAGGTGTCCAGAATCTGCTTCGTCGCGTGGACGAGCAGCGGCACAGTCGCGTATTCCCACTTGGTCATGCGGCCGACTCTAGCCGCTGCCGCGCCCGCCGCCCGCGTCGCCGTCACCCCCGCCCGGGACGGCACACGGGGGCGGGAACATCCCCCGGAGCCGCCGCCACGCGCGGTGAGCCTTTAGGCTCGAAGACGTGAGCAGGCTCCAGGTCGTGAGTGGCAAGGGCGGAACCGGCAAGACCACGGTGGCCGCCGCTCTGGCGCTGGCCCTGGCCGAGGAGGGGAAGCGGACGCTTCTCGTCGAGGTCGAGGGCCGGCAGGGCATCGCGCAGCTCTTCGAGACGCAGGCGCTGCCGTACGAGGAGCGGAAGATCGCCGTCGCTCCCGGGGGCGGGGAGGTGTTCGCCCTCGCCATCGACCCCGAACTGGCGCTTCTGGACTACCTCCAGATGTTCTACAAGCTCGGCAGCGCCGGCCGTGCCCTGCGCAAGCTCGGCGCGATCGACTTCGCCACCACTATCGCCCCCGGCGTGCGGGACGTGCTGCTCACCGGCAAGGCGTGCGAGGCGGTGCGGCGCAAGGACCGCAGCGGCCGGTTCGTCTACGACTACGTCGTGATGGACGCCCCGCCGACCGGCCGCATCACCCGCTTCCTCAACGTCAACGACGAGGTGGCCGGGCTCGCCAAGATCGGCCCGATACACAATCAGGCGCAGGCGGTCATGCGTGTGCTGAAGTCACCGGAGACGGCCGTGCACCTGGTGACCCTGCTGGAGGAGATGCCGGTCCAGGAGACCGCGGACGGCATCGCGGAGCTGCGCGCGGCCCGGCTGCCGGTGGGGCGGGTCATCGTGAACATGGTGCGGCCGCAGGTGCTGGACTCCGCCGGCCTGGAACTCGTCGGCAGCGTCCCCCGTTCCGCCGTGGCGCGCTCGCTGTCCTCGGCCGGGCTCGGCGGCGCGCGGCGCGGCGGGCACGCGGAGCGGCTGGTGGAGCCGCTGCTGACGCAGGCGGAGGAGTACGCCGAGCGGTACGCGCTGGAGACCGAGCAGCGTGCGGTGCTGGCGGAGCTGGGCGTGCCGCTGCACGAACTCCCGTTGTTCGCCGAGGGGATGGACCTGGCCGGGCTGTACGCGCTGGCGCGGAAGCTGCGCGGACAGGGCGTGTCATGACCGGCCGCACCCGTTCTTCCGGCGACCACCCGCACCACGGTCACCGTCACGATCGTCACAGTCACCGTCACCGCCGTCGCGGTCACCGTCACCGCCGTACCGGCCCGGTCGTCACGTGCACGAGTCCGATCCACCGGAAGCAGGGGATGTCATGAGCCGTCGTCCGGAACCGGCGCAGGACCAGGGACCGGTCCGTGAGCATCTCTCGCCCGCCCGAACGCTGGAGATCGACCCGCTGATCGAGGATCCGGACACCCGGATCGTGGTGTGCTGCGGTTCGGGCGGCGTCGGCAAGACGACCACGGCCGCGGCGCTGGGCCTGCGGGCGGCGGAGCGGGGCCGCAAGGTGGTGGTCCTCACCATCGACCCGGCGCGCCGGCTCGCCCAGTCCATGGGCATCGACTCCCTCGACAACACCCCGCGCCGGGTGAAGGGCATCGACGACTCCGCGGGCGGCGAACTGCACGCGATGATGCTCGACATGAAGCGCACCTTCGACGAGATCGTCGAGGCGCACGCGGACTCCGAGCGGGCCGCCGCGATTCTGGGCAACCCCTTCTACCAGTCGCTCTCCGCGGGCTTCGCCGGCACGCAGGAGTACATGGCGATGGAGAAGCTGGGGCAGCTGCGGTCGCGGGACGAGTGGGACCTGATCGTGGTCGACACCCCGCCGTCGCGTTCCGCGCTGGACTTCCTGGACGCGCCCAAGCGGCTCGGCTCCTTCCTCGACGGCAAGCTGATCCGGGTGCTGCTGGCCCCGGCCAAGGTGGGCGGCCGGGCGGGGATGAAGTTCCTGAACGTCGGGATGTCGATGATGACCGGCGCGCTCGGCAAGGTGCTCGGCGGTCAGCTGCTGCGGGACGTGCAGACGTTCGTGGCGGCGATGGACTCCATGTTCGGCGGGTTCCGGACGCGCGCGGACGCCACGTACAAGCTGCTCCAGGCGCCGGGGACGGCGTTCCTGGTGGTCGCGGCGCCCGAGCGGGACGCGCTGCGGGAAGCCGCGTACTTCGTGGAGCGGCTGGCCGCGGAGGACATGCCGCTCGCGGGTCTGGTGCTGAACCGGGTGCACGGCAGCGGGGCCGACCGGCTGTCGGCCGAGCGGGCACTGGCCGCCGCGGAAAATCTTGAGGAGTCCCGCATTGTGGATCAGCCGGACGGGAAAGCTGGTCTTCGTAACTCTCCCGACACGTACGGCAGTTCAGAATCACCCGCGCGTAACGTCACCGACTCGGGCTCCCCCGCCACCGAGGACGCCGGCGGCGCGGCTTCCGAAGACGAACCGACTGCGACGGACGGCGAGCGCTCGGTCGAGCGTCTCACCGCCGGTCTGCTGAGGCTGCACGCGGAGCGGATGCAGCTGCTCGCACGCGAGCGGCGGACGCGTGACCGCTTCACTGCGCTCCACCCCGAGGTGGCGATGACCGAGGTCGCCGCCCTGCCCGGCGACGTCCACGACCTCGCCGGCCTGCGTGACATCGGCGAACGGCTGGCCGCGGGGCGCGCGGAGCTGTCGGGTACGCCCTGAGGGGCGTCCGGCTTCTCTGCAGGCGCGCCTTCTCTGCAGGCGCGCGATGCCCGGACGGCGTGCGCGCCGGCGTACGCCTCAGGTGTCACCGCGCTCGGGCGCGACCGCCCTCGGGCCTGACCATGGGCGCCCTCTCAGGCGCCCGCGCACACCCTGGGCGCACCGGGCGCCCCCGCGCACGACGAGGCACCCCGGGACCGCCCATGACCTGCCCACCGCCGAAGGTGAGCCGCGTGGGCCCGGCCACGCCGAGGACCCCCCGAGAGCCCTCACCGAGAGCTCTCAGCTCACCGCGGCGTAGTCCTCGTAGACCTGGTCGTCGTTGAGCGGCACGACGCCCGTGCCGCGCTCGTACTCCGAGCGCGCGGTCTCCAGCAGCCGGCGCCAGGAGGTCACGGTCGGCCGCCGGCGCAGCAACGCGCGGCGCTCACGCTCCGTCATGCCTCCCCACACGCCGAACTCGACGCGGTTGTCCAGCGCGTCGGCCAGGCACTCCGTGCGCACCGGGCAGCCGGTGCACACCGCCTTCGCCCTGTTCTGCGCTGCTCCTTGAACGAACAGTTCATCCGGATCGGTAGTGCGGCAGGCAGCCTGCGCACTCCAGTCGGTAACCCAGCCCATACCGGCGCCGTCCTCTCCCGAATCGAGGCTCCCCCACGGCGGCAGCGGCATATTCACCGCCGCCAGTTGAGGACGTTACGGAAGGTGGGCACAGCGCAACACCCCCAGCGGGCCCAATCTTGAATGGTCCGAACGGACTATGGGTAAGCGGCAGATCACCCGGGGGAGTGAGGGGGCGACATGCGTGGCAATTGGGGCATTGCAGGTCAGTTCAGCTGCGTCACAACGGGCACCGCGTGACACACGAGGCGATCCGGACACGGTCTCCACGCTCCTCGACCTGAACTCGTATGAAGAAAGTCGAGAAGATCCGGAACGATTCGGGGTCGCCGGACGTATTGATACGTGGCCTCACTGCTGTGACAGTTGAGTGCAGCTTAGGCCAAGGCATATACGCTTGTCCGGCGAATGAGAACGTAGGCTGCTCCCATGCCAAAGAAGCGCTCGGGCGGTGGTCTGTCTCCCACGCAGCAGGCCGCCAAGTTCCTCGGTGTCAGTGTCCTGGCCGGTGCCGTCATGGCCGGCATCGCACTGCCCGCCGTGGGCGCGCTGGGCCTGGCGGCCAAGGGGTCGGTGGAGAGCTTCGACGAGCTCCCGGCCAACCTGAAGACGCCGCCACTGAGCCAGCGCACCACCATCCTCGACGCCGACGGCGGCCTGATCGCCACCGTCTACTCGCGCGACCGCACGGTGGTGGACCTCAAGGACATCTCGCCGTACATGCAGAAGGCGATCGTCGCGATCGAGGACTCGCGCTTCTACGAGCACGGGGCGATCGACCTGAAGGGCGTGCTCCGCGCGCTCAACAAGAACGCCCGCAGCGGTGAGGTCTCCGAGGGCGCCTCGACACTCACCCAGCAGTACGTGAAGAACGTCTTCGTCGAGGAGGCGGGCGACGACCCGACGAAGGTCGCGCAGGCCACCCAGCAGACCATCGGCCGCAAGATCGCGGAACTCAAGTACGCGATCCAGGTCGAGGAGGAACTGGGCAAGAAGAAGATCCTCGAGAACTATCTGAACATCACCTTCTTCGGCCAGCAGGCCTACGGCGTCGAGGCCGCGTCCCGGCGTTACTTCTCCAAGTCGGCCAAGGACCTCAACCTCCAGGAGGCCGCGCTCCTCGCCGGCCTCGTCCAGTCGCCGAGCCGCTACGACCCGGTCAACGACGAGGCCGAGGCGAAGAAGCGGCGCAACGTCGTCCTGCAGCGGATGGCCGAGGTCGGCGACATCTCCCCCGAGGAGGCCGCCGAGGCCATGCGCTCCCCGCTCGGCCTGAAGGTCAGCCAGCCGAAGAACGGCTGCATCACGGCGTCCAAGGGCGCGGGCTTCTTCTGCAAGTACGTGGAGAAGGTCTTCCTCAACGACCCGGTCTTCGGCAAGACCCGCGAGGAGCGGGCGAAGGTCTGGAACCAGGGCGGCCTGACCATCCGCACGACGCTGGACCCGCAGGCCCAGGAGTCGGTGCAGGAGTCCCTCAAGAACCACGTCTACGAGTCGGACAAGGTCGCCGCCGCGTCCACGCTCGTGGAGCCGGGCACCGGCAAGATCGTCGCGATGGGCCAGTCGAAGCCGTACGGCTACGGCAAGAACGAGACGGAGATCAACTTCTCCGTGGACTCCGCGTGGGGCGGCTCCAACTTCGGCTTCCCGACCGGTTCGACGTTCAAGCCGTTCGTGGCCGCCGCCGCCCTGGAGGAGGGCCGGCCGCCGACGCAGACGTACTCGGCACCGTACGAGATGCCGTACCCCGCCACCGTGCGCGGCTGCGAGAAGCCGTGGGTGAACGACGGTGACTACAAGCTGGAGAACGAGAACGAGACCGAGGTCGGGCCGTACGCGCTGAAGGAGGCGATGGCCAAGTCGGTCAACACCTACTTCGTGCAGATGATCGAGGACATCGGGATGTGCCCGGTGGTGACCATGACCGACAAGCTCGGCGTGGTCCAGGGCAACGGGGACAAGATCCCCGAGGTGCCGTCCTCCATGACCCTCGGCTCCACCGGTCTTTCGCCCCTCACCATGGCCAGTGCCTACGCGGCCTTCGCCTCCCGGGGCATGTACTGCACGCCGGTCGCCATCGAGTCGATCACCCAGAAGACGGGTGACCGGTCGAAGTCCCTGCAGGTCCCGAAGTCCACGTGTTCGCGCGCGATGAGCGAGCAGACCGCGGACACGGTGAACGAGCTGCTCAGGGGCGTGATCGACTCCGGTACCGGTCAGCAGGCGGGCCTCGGCGACGGCCGCGACAACGCCGGTAAGACGGGTACGACGGACGAGCGCAGGAACGCCTGGTTCGTCGGCTACACGCCGAACATGTCGGGCGCCGTGTGGGTGGGCAGCGCCAGCCAGAAGGTGAAGATGCGGGACATCACCATCGGCGGCCAGTACCACGAGCTGGTCTTCGGCGGCGCCGTCCCCGGCCCCATCTGGCGCGACGCGATGACCGGCGCGCTGGAGGGCAAGGAGGCCCCGACGTTCAACCGGGTGGACATCCCGGACCCGAAGAAGCCCGAGGACCGTGACCGGGACCGCGACGACGACGGCAACGGCGACGGCGACGGCGGCGGCTTCATCGGCGGCCTGATCAACGGCGGCAACGGCAACGGGGGCGGTGACGGCGGCAAGGGCGGCAACGGCGGAGGCGAGCCCGACCCGGGCTTCAGCATCCCCGAGGGCTTCATCCAGGGCCCGGGCAACGGCCCGGGCGGCCGCGACTGACGACGCCGGCGGTCACCTGACAACAGGGTGCGGCCCCTTCCCCGAACAGGGAAGGGGCCGCACCCCGTTGTGGCCTTGTGCCGCGTGGCGGCGTCTCAGCCCGCCAGCAGCTTCTTCACGGCGGCGGCCACCCGGCCGCCCTCCGCCTGACCGGCCACCTTCGGGTTCACGATCTTCATGACGGCGCCCATGGCACGCGGTCCCTCGGCGCCGGCGGCGCGGGCCTCCTCGACGGCCTGGGCGACGATCGCGTTCAGCTCGTCGTCGGACAGCTGCTTGGGCAGGTAGCCGGCGAGCACCTCGCCCTCCGCCTTCTCCCGCTCGGCCTGCTCGGGGCGGCCGCCCTGCGCGAAGGCGTCCGCGGCCTCACGGCGCTTCTTCGCCTCGCGGGCGATCACCTTCTGCACCTCGTCGTCGGAGAGCTCGCGCTTCTCCTTGCCCGCGACCTCCTCCTTGGTGATCGCGGCGAGCGTCAGCCGGAGCGTCGAGGAGCGGAGCTCGTCGCGCTCCTTGATCGCGGCGTTGAGGTCATCCTGCAGCTTCGACTTGAGCGTGGTCATGACTTGATTGTCGCAGGTGCGGTTACGGCTGCGCCTGCTGATTTGCGCGGGCTCGCGGGCGGAGGGCCGCAGGGACCGCCCAGAGGGTCGTACGGAGGAACCGTCAGGGTCTGACACGATGGGCGTATGCGCGCGCGATACCGAATCCCCCTGGGAATCACGGCGGCCGGCGCCGCCGGACTGCTGTACGCCGCGGGCTTCGAGGCCCGCTCCTTCCGCCTCCGACGGGTGACCGTCCCCGTCCTCCCCTCCGGGATGCGTCCCCTGCGCGTGCTGCAGGTGTCCGACATCCACATGGTCGGCGGCCAGCGGAAGAAGCAGCGCTGGCTGCGCTCCTTGGCCGGACTGCGCCCCGACTTCGTGATCAACACGGGCGACAACCTGTCCGACCCCGAGGGCGTCCCCGAGGTCCTGGACGCGCTCGGCCCTCTGATGGAGTTCCCCGGCGCGTACGTCTTCGGCTCCAACGACTACTACGGCCCCCGGCTGCGCAACCCCGCCCGCTACCTGCTGGAGAAGGTGCAGGGCCGGCACGGCCTGAACGGCAACCCGCCGGTCGTCGACGCCGTCCACAACCCGTGGGAGGACCTGCGGGACGGCTTCGACTCGGCGGGCTGGCTCAACCTCACCAACACGCGGGGCACCCTGAAGATCGAGGGCACGTCGATCGAGCTGACGGGACTGGACGACCCGCACATCAAGCGGGACCGGTACGCGGAGGTGGCGGGCGGCCCGTCGACCGGGGCCGACTTCTCGATGGGCGTGGTGCACGCGCCGTACCTGCGGGCGCTGGACGCCTTCGCGGCCGACGGCTACCCGCTGATCCTCGCCGGCCACACGCACGGCGGCCAGCTGTGCATCCCGTTCTACGGCGCCCTGGTGACCAACTGCGACCTGGACACGGACCGCGTGAAGGGCCTGTCCACCCACACGGCGGAGGGCCGCAGGTCGTACCTGCACGTCTCGGCGGGCTGCGGCACGAGCCGCTACACGCCGGTGCGCTTCGCGTGCCCGCCGGAGGCGACGCTGCTGACGCTGGTGGGCCGCTGAGGCGGGGGTGACGGGCCGGTGGCCGACGGGTTGGCGGGCCGGCGGGTTGGCGGGCCGGTCGGGTTACCTGATGTACGGGTAACCCGACCGGCCCACGCCACATCGCGGCGCCCCGTCGGCCGTCCCACGCTGGGGGCATGACCGCCCCGATACCCAGGGACATCCCGGACCTCCCCGCCCTCCCGCGGACAGCTCCGCGACTGCTCCCCTCCGCCGTCCCCGCCCGAGCCGTCGTACCGCCGGTGCGCCGCCCGCTGACCGCGGTGTACCGGCTGGCCCTGGCCGTGCTGGCGACGGCGGCCGTGCTGATCGAGATCCTCCTCGGCAGCCCCACCCGGGTACTGAGCTACTTCGTGATCCAGAGCACGGCTGTGCTGGCCCTGGTGACGTTCGCCTCGGCCCGCCGGGCGTGGACGGCCCGCCATCCCCTGTCGGGCGCCGTCACGGGTGCGGCGCTCCTGTACGTGGTCGTCGCGGCCCTGGTCCACCACATCGCCCTCGCGGACGCCGCGCCGGCGTACGCTGTCACGGCAGGGGCGAGCGCAGACCCGGCGTGGCTAGAGCCGGTCGCGGGCCACCTGCTGCACACGGTGCTGCCGGTCGCCGCGCTGCTGGACTGGCTGGTCCTGACACCGCCGGCCCGCATGCACCTGCGCCAGGCCACGACGTGGCTGCTGTACCCCCTGGCGTACCTGGCCTTCACCCTCGCCCGGGGCGAGCTGCTTCCCGGCTCAGCCGGCCGCTACCTCTACCCGTTCCTCGACGTGGCCCGCCACGGCTACCGGAGCGTGCTCGCCAACGCGCTCCTCGTGGGGCTCGCGATCTACGCCGTGGCGGTCCTCCTGGTGGCCCTGGACCACACCCGCCCGAAAACCAGATTTCGTCTCTAGCCACCGGTGGGCTAAAGTAAACGTCGTCGCCGCGACAGCGAGCGACACCGGGGTGTGGCGCAGCTTGGCAGCGCGCTTCGTTCGGGACGAAGAGGTCGTGGGTTCAAATCCCGCCACCCCGACGCTGGTCAAAGGCCACTTACGGAATTCCGTAAGTGGCCTTTGTCGTGCGTACAGCAGCGTGCTCGTCGGCGGAGTCCAGCAACCGCTATGACTCTGGACGGCCGTCCATGTCCGCCCGCTCCTGCTGCTCCTTCTGAGAGCCGCCGCCCAGTGCCTCACCGAGCTTGCGGAGGGCGCGTGTGTGTACTCCATGGTGACCGCGATCTCTGAGTGCCTCAGGATCTGCATCGCGATGGGCGGGTGCACGTCCAGGGTCGCGACCAGCGAGGCGCAGGTGTGGCGGGTGTCGTGCACGCGTTCAATTCCAGGGGCGACCGTGTGGCTACGACGCGAGCACCCAGTGAAGAACCGTCGCGTCGTCCCTTGCCTTACCACGAGGCCATCGCTGGCCGTCGGGATCGCCGTTCTCCGCTTCCCGTACACGGTGGATGAGTTCGCCTGGGTCGGCGGACCCCAGCACGTCCAGCATGTCCGTCCAGTCGGCGAGGCCGAACCGGTCTACGAGGCGTGTCGCGCCGTCGCTCAGCAGGGTCACGGACGCCAGCGACTCCAGCGGCACCATTCCGGTGAGGGCGTGCTCGGCCGCCCGCGGTTCGGGGCCGGCGATCCAGAAGCCGCCCGGCCGGTTACGGAGTCCCGTCAGGTCGTCGCGGTACTGCGCCAGGGCGGCAGCGTGCTCGGGCGTGCCGGTGGGCAGCCGGTCGACCGGCGCACGGAGCTGCTTCCCGACCCGGTCCAGGCGGTCGTCAGTGACGGCGGTCGTCTTACCGTCCTGGTGCGCCAGGAGAAGGGTCGAGTCCCCGAGGACGAGGTACTCCAGCGCTCCCCCGCCGACTCGGACCGCGACGACCGTGCTGGTCGGGCTGGCCCGGTAGGCCAGATCGCACGTATCCTCATGCAGGGATCGAACGCCGTGGATCGCGCCGGCGAGACAGTCGGCGAGCGGCCGGGCGGGATCTTGCGCGATGTTGCCCAGCAGCAGTCCGCCCAGGGTCGAGGAGAACCACGCGATGCCATGGACGCATCCGGTCTCGGCCCCTGCGACGCCGGCACCGTCGAGGAGGACGGCCGCACCGGGAGCGGCGGCCGCGAAGTCCTCGTTCTGCTGGTCTGGTTCGGCGGGCAGCGTGCCGAGGGCGACGTTCACGCCGTCGTCTCCTCGTCGTGCAGGTAGAGGGGGCAGAGGAGTTCGGCGGATTGAGGCTCCTCGGTCTCGGGGTCGTACTCGACACTCACCAGCGTGGAGAAGTGCCGCTCCCCCACCTGCCCCCACAGCATGCTGAGGTCCGAGGTGAGCAGGTGGACGACGCCGAGGGAGCCTGCCGTGTGGATGCCGGCGATGGCCAGCACCGAGCCGTTGCCGTCCGGGCGGGGCAGTCGGCCCAGGTATCCGACGTCGTGCGGGCGGCTCGGTTCGAGGTCCGCGCCTGCGTGGTACGCCGTGCCGGTACGCCGGTCCACCAGCGCCCAGGGCTCACCCTCCGGGTGTTCCCAGACGAGTACCGGGTCCTGGGCGTACAGGTCGCGCATGGCCTGGGACATGCCCGGCCCGCAGACAACGACCAGGCCGTCACGGTTGAGGTCGACCACGCCGCTCACCTGCACGTGGCCGGAGCTGACGTCGAGCCCGTACGACTTCGCCAGCTCCTCCAGCCGCTTGCCGGAGTTCATGTCGGCCATGGCGACGACCGGGCGCTTCTTCGTGTCGTCCCACCGGAGCGGTGTCACCACCGTGACGGCACCCGTCCCGAGGAAAGCCCCCTCAGGCGCCGGGCCGGTGTGCCGGATCTGATGGATACGCCCGCGGCTCAGGCCGGCCTTCTCGGCGATCTGCGCGTAGGACATTCCTTGCGCGTGGAGGTCCTGAACCACGCGGCGGCGGAGCCGGGCGAGTTCGGTCACCTCCTGCTGCGCAGCGGCCAGCCTCGTGGTGACCTCGCGCAGGAGCAGGTACGGATCATCGATCGCCATGATCCGCTGCAACTCGTCCGACATGACCACACCTCCCAGAAGTACCCAGGAGTCTAGGGCCCTAGACGGAATGGGCGGGAGGCCCCGTCCCGTACGACTTTCAACGACGAAGAAGCGCGACCGCCGCCGAGGCACACCCCGAGGAGTCACCCGTCACCGCCGACACGGCAATGGCAGCCCATCAGCGAGCGGCACCCGGTCATGCGCCTTCCCAGGCCAATTCCGCCCAGACGGAACGCCCCTCGGGCCAGTTCTTCACGCCCCAGTCCTTCGCGCAGGCCGCGATCAGCAGCAGCCCGCGCCCGCCCTCTTCCTGGCTGGTCACATCGCACAGGTGCGGGACCCGTTCGCCGCCCTGGTCGACCACCTCGATACGGACGAAGCCGTCACCGAAGCCGACGACCACGAGGAACCAGCCGCCTTCCGCACCGCTCAGCGAGTGACGTACGGCGTTGGTGGCCAGTTCGCTGACAACCAGGGTGGCGTCATCGACCGGCCCCTTCTCGGCGACTAAGGCAGCGACGAAGTGACGGGCCTGGACCACTTGCTCGGCAAGACCCGGGAAGGCGCGGCACCACTTAGTACGCATGGCAAGCTCCTTGTCTGCGTCTAGGGGACTAGATAGCGCGACGGCAGGCTATGCCTACGGGAAGCCAGCACGCTAGGCATGTTGAAGAATTATTCCTCTAAGGTGTGACCGTGTCTCCCAGCTCGCGGAACTCCTTCATCACCCGCAACAACAGCTCACGCGCCTCGCCACCAAAGACGGATGCCTCTTGGAAGCGGTGGAAGACCTCCTCGTACGCAGCCACCTCGGCGGAGTCGACCGACACCCGCTCACCGGTGAACGCCTCGATCACGACGGCCTGTTGGTCGCACAGTGTGAAGCCGTGACGAGGCAGAAGCGGCACCGGGCGGCGCCACGGGATGACGCCGAGTCGCACGGTGCTCAGGCTCTCGACAGCGAGCAGCCGATCCAGCTGGGCGAGCATCAGGGCCGGCGTGCCCGGCCAGGTCCGCAGCACGGCTTCCGTCAGCACGAACACCGACTCGCGCCCCGGCTCATACAACACGCTCTGCCGCTCCACACGCGCAGCGACAGCCCGACCGACCGCCTCAGGAGCCGAGTCCGGTGCGCTCTCGAAAACGTGACGGGCGTACTCCGCGCTCTGGAGCAGCGACGGCAGAACGACACACTGGAACGACCGCACCAACCGAGCACCGCGGACCGCGTCATCAACGACGAGCCCAGCGGGCAGCCCTTCCGCTTCGGGATTGGTGGCGATCGCAGACTCAACGGCGACGAGGAGGTCACGGAGTTCCCGGGCCGCCGACTGATCGAGGTTGAGCGCCCGGCACAGCCGGTCCAGCACATCGACACTGGGGACCATGCGCCCGGTCTCCACTTTGGAGACCGTTGGCTGACCCACGCCGGCCCGCTGAGCCAGAGCAGCACCCGTCAGACCAGCCTCCGCACGCAGAGCCCGAAGACGTGCCCCAAGCACCCTCATCCGCTCGCGCCGTGCACTCCCCATACCCAGGGTTCTACACCACGAGCCGATAGCGACCGGGTGCAAGAGCAGCATCAACAGCCGTCAGGAGGAGCGTGATTCAAAGTCTCTCTACTAGTTCAAGCCCCGGCTGCGCTCCGCTCCGCCTGGCGCGCTTCCCGGCTACGCCGCGGGCGCCGCTCCTGCCTTCGGCCCGCTCCGCCCGCGCTGCGCCGACGCGCGCCAACGTTTGGATAAGGGCAGTGGTCATGAGTCGATTAACGCACATCGCGGCCAGCTCAGGACAGTGCCTCCGGCGGGGATCGGCCGGCACCGGGATGGAGGGGGCGCCGTTCCCGATTGCGGGTCCGTAGTGGCGTGCGCGAGGTGCTCCCATCCCGTACACCGTCGACCCAGGCAGAGCCGAGCAGACGCGGCACATGGCGTCCAGGTCGTTCGTACAGTGGCGCGCTCCACCTGGACGCCATGAACCACGCCTGCTCCACGGTGTGTGGGTCGACGGCGTACGGGATGGGAGCTGGGAGAGTGGTGGGTAGGGGTAGGTCGTCACGCTCTCGTTGACTGTCGACGCCTCAGTCATCGAGGCGGACGCCACTGACGCAACCCTTGCGACCACGGGCAAGGCAAGGTCGGAGATTAACGCCTGCGGGTATCCCTGCCTCTTCGCATATTGCGCGTTGCGGCAATGAGCAGCCAAAAGAAAAGGGCAGCCCCGGCTAGCGGAGCAAGGATCCACCACGTAAAGCCAGTCACCAGTAGCGCAATCACCACAGCGATAGATGACAGGGCGAGGGTGCCGAACGTGGCAGTATTCCAGATGGCGGAATCCTCGGCAAGGTTGAGTCGAGAATCCAGAGCTTGAGATGCCTGCACGTGCATTTCGGCCCGAACGGATTGATACTCTCTGAACGAGATCAAATTACGACCCTCGGGTGAGCGAGGATTTGGCTCGGGCTCCGGTTCCGGTCGGCGAGAGCGACGCCGGAGCGGACGGAATCCTCGCAATCTGAGGCCCCGCCGAGGGGTACCGCTACTCATTATGGACCACCTAGCGTCAAAGAAGTGGCAAGAATGTTGCCCAATGCGCTCATAAGGTCGACGTGAGCCTGCGTGAAATCCTCATAATCTGGTGCATCCACTGTTAATACTCCGAACAACTCGCTCCCTGCGCGGACAGGTACCGCGATGACTCCCTTGTACCTGGTTCCTGCAGGGTCAAGGTAGCTTACCTTTCCCGGTGTGCCGTCAGCCCAGTAGGGCAAATTGCCGGTGAGAATTGCATTCATGTGCGCGCCAGCGACATCTACGGCTGGGATTTTGGTTCGTGGCGGCGGCGTCCTTCCGTATTTGTCGATGAGGTCGAAGTCGCCCGTGGAAGGGTCCCGAGTATAGTAAGCGCTGCGAGCTCTAGGGTAATTGGTGGGCGTAGGTTCGGCGGTCAAAACCACGGCGCTTTCAAGTACAGACTGAAGTGTTGGCAAATATCGATTCTGAGTGGCATTAGATCCGCTTGTAGTCGGAGGATTGAAGGCCGCATAGTCAGCCGAAAGATCACGAAGGCGTTCAGTGGTCGGAATTAAGACTTGGTTGTAAGCAAGTGCCAAAGTCTCCAGATGCCTTGACCGCCGCCTTATAGGTCTTCTGCCTGGCGGACTCGGCGCGATGATTCTCGAAAGCGGCAACTGCAACGACAGAAATCGCCGCAATGGTGCCAAGAGCAGTCCACCTCCACTTATCGTTACCGTTGGCCTCATCCGCAACGATAGACAGCGCGAAGACGCCGCCAGCGAAAATGCTAGACAGAAGGAAGAGTCCAATACGGATGATCTTGTCCCGTGTGGTCATCCTTGCTCGCGCGCCCCGTCCTGTGTCGCACCAACACTCAGTGTGATCGTACGTCTACGCACCCGTACGTGCATGGCTAATGTGCCTAGTGCGCCGAAGAAGTGCCGAGGCCGCCGAGCTGGGCCGTCTGTGGGCCGTCCGAGGGTGGCCGACGACGACCAGTGAAGACCAATGACAGCAGCCGTTGAGGTCAGCAGACCCAGGTCACCCGATTGGATCTGCGACACTGGTACAGCCATGCCTAAGCCCGGAGAACCGGCATGAAGAGGCTGTTCTGCTGTATAGCAGCGAAGTACAGCAACTACCGCGACCGTAGCCAGTCATCACCGATCACAGGCACCCTGGCCACCAGCCCGACAGGCCTCAGCCACCGCCCCGCCCGTAGTTCGCATCGAGGGGCGCACCGCGACGCCCCCACCCAAGCCGTCTCTGGGCCATGCGGGGGCGCTGAACGACGACCAACGCTTACGACCATCGACAGCTAAATCGCAGGTCGCAGTTTTGATCGATTGCGCGGCCGCAGGTCAGAGCCCTCGGCCCCTCACTTCTTTGACTACTCCTAGGACTCCCACGTACGGGGCCCGGATCTTTTCTTGTAATCGGGCGACGACGTGAATGACGAAGTGGCGCGCTCCACAGCCATTACGACCACGACATCCCTACGGCTCGCGGGTGCATACGGTGACCGCTGACGGCCAGTCGCCGACACCGCGGCAGGCGCAGGGGCGGGTGGACGAATGGGGCACGCGGGGTGAGAGGGTTATTCAGGGCCGCCTTCGTCTGCAGTGGTCTCGTCGTCGATCAGCCCGTAGGGGGGCCGGTCCTCGTTGCGGCTGTACCGGACGACGACGTTCTCCTCCACGAGCGCGGGCGGACTGTTGTCGACGATGATCACCTGGGCGCCCGCCCCCTGTTCAGCCAGCCAGCCGGTCAGGTGGCGGTAGAAGTCGTCGATGGCGATTGCGTCTGCGATTACCGCGTCCCTGGTGGCGCCGTGGCCCAGGTTCTTCTGAGGGCTGTCGATCATGAGGAAGCCAGGGTGGGCGGCCGATGTTTCGACGGCCACCTCGAAGACTGCCAGTTGCCAGGCCAGGGTCAGAAGTGTTCGGGCGCCGGATGACGCCTCGCGGTAGGAGTCGCCGCGTACGTGAGGAATCAGATTCGTGTCGATCAGCGGCTGGCTGAGTTTCGGGTAGCGCCACTGCCGCAGGAGTTCGCTGTACCGGCCGCTGATTCGGCCGACGACCAGGTCCCGGTCCTGTGCGGCATCCCCCAGCCGGTCGCGTTCCTCCCGCAGGCGTTCGATCTGTGCCTCCTGCCGCTCCACGAGCGCGGCACGCTTCTCCAGGCCAGACTGAAGCTTCGTCGCGTTCTCAGCGTGCTGGAGATGACGGAGGACTTCCTCGCGCCGGCGCTGGAGGTTGTCGCGAGCGGCGAGAAATGGGGTGACGCTGGGCGAAGTGGCTTCGTCGACCGCGGCCGCGGCACGTTGTTCTTCGATGGCGGCGTCTTCTGCCCGGAGCTTCAACGTGGCGAGCGAGCTGTCCAGACCCTCAACGTAGGCAGTGATCTCCTTCAAACGGGCCTTGGTAGCCCTGATCTCCGCCGCGACATCCAGCCGCCCTTCATCCGACGAGTGCTCGGCTGTGGCGGTGCCGAGTGTCAGGTGCCCGTCGTCGTGGGGCAGCTCGTGCCTGCACAGACTGCACGAGCCATTCTCGACCGACGGAGGAGCGGGCAGCCGATTCAGGCACGCCGGGCAGGTCGTGACGCTGAGGGGGTCGAACAGGCGCTGTGCTTCGGCCAGCATGTTGAGCTTGAGGAGGTCATCCGCGTACTGCGCCCGCAGCGGCATCATCCGAGTGAGTTGCGTCTCGCAGTCACGTACCATGCCAGCGGCTTGCCGGGCGCGCTGGGCAGCTTGCTGGTGCTCGCGGCGCAGACGCCCTGCGAAGCTGGTGTCGGCTTGGGCTGCCTCGTCGAGGGCTCGTAGCTGCTCGGTCAGCTCCCGCAGCTCGCCTTCGTATTGCTCAGCGATCAGCGCGCCGACCGTGGGAACGTCCTGCTCGTCGACGAACGCCCGTGCTGCGGCGAGTTCGGAGCGTGCCTGGGTAAGTCGGGTGCCCAGTTCCTTGATGCGTTGCCCAAGCTCGACGGCGCGGTCGTCGTGAACGCCGAAGACGACGTCGACCACCTGCTTGAGCTTGTGCTTCTTCATGTACTCGTTCTCGAACAGGAAGTTCTTGGAGGCGATGCGCTCGTTGGGCAGGAACGCCAGGTTCATGAGATCGCGGATGCTTAGGGGGTCGGTTCGGGACTCTCGGCTAGAGGGGGCTTCCCGCAGCTGAACGCCTTCGAGCTTGCAGTGCCCCAGCAGCAGAGCGGAGAGGCTCTCGGACGCTCCCGCCGGCTCGATGGTCCTGCTCTCAGGCTTGGACAGCGGCGGGCTGTCCAGCGTCCCCCGGCGTACGTAGGCGACCTTCGACGGGTCCCCGACGGGCCGCTCGATTACGTGCGGTTCGCCGGACAGTTCGACTTCCAAAAGGCAGGAACGAACCTTCCGCAGCACCTCAAGATGCCGTGGATGGCGCTTCCCACCGAGGCCGTAGGCGATGAACTCCAACACCGCAGTCTTGCCCGAACTGAATGCCCCGGCCACCACGGACAGGCCCCGCACCCGCTGGTCCTGCGTGAAATCGACGTCATAGTTCCGGCTGACGCCAGCAAGGCGCAGGCGCCGGACCCGGATGCCGGGCAGAGGCTGCATAGTGGTCACCCCTCCCAGGGCACTTCAGGTTCCTGCGGTCCCGGTCCTAGCACGCTGAGGAGTGCGGCACCAGGCCCGCCGTCTCCATCTGGCCGCAGCCACCGTGCGGTCTGTTCTCGCAGTGCCTTGTCGCTGAGCTTGCGGAGGCGACGCACCACGATGGACGCCGCAGTGGTGAACGACGCGGCGTAGGTGGCGGTGAAGCGAGCCCCGAGTTCCCGACCGCGGTTGTTGATCGAATAGGCCAAGGCCCCGTTGCGGTTGTGGACCTCGCAACACCCGTAAGCCACGAGTAGTCCGAGGTCGTGCTGGATGCGCTCACGTCGACTGGTGAAGCGCTGCGACGAGGACGCGTACGAGAGCACCTGCGGATCGAACCCCGCCAGCCTGAGCATATTGCCCTCCCGGCCGTCGGAATCGACGACGAGGAAGGGATTCGCCGACAGGAAGTCGTAGTAGCCGATGCGCTCCAGGCTGGCCCCTTTCGCGTCCTGTCCGGCGACAGCGTCGAGAAGAAGCAGCAGCTGCGCCAGCCGGAAGGTCACCTCATCCTCTGGCATCATCACCGGCCGGTGTGCTTCCACAGCGAACTCCTCGTAGCTCTGACAGGACAAGCGACGGCGGTCAGCCGTCAGAGTGCTCGGCGGCGATCTGCCGCCAGTGTTTAACCCAGCCCGCCTTGCGGTTGTCCACGAGTCGGTGAACCAGCCCCCAGCTGTGCACCAGCTCTAGGCGGAGCGACTTCGGCAGTTTGTCGTGCTCGTTACGTACGTCTCGCCAGACACGGGTGTGGAGAAGCCGTAGCGCGTCCTCGGCCGCGCATTCGTTGAACTGCATCTCCCATAGACCGTGGAGCGTCGCATCGGCGGAACTGAGCGCCGCCACCTCCGCCGGAACATCCTTGTGTGCGATCTCGCGGGCCACCAGATCGGCATTGAAGAACTGCCTCTTGGCCGAGTCCAGCTCTACGTGGCCAGCCTCGGTCATCTGCCGAATGAACAAGGCGGAGCCAAGGGCGGCTGCCTTGTCGTCCTCGACTTCGAGCACCAACCGAAGCTGCTCCGTGGGGGCGGCCTGAGCGTACGTCTCGTAGAAGCCACGACGCACGTCGTCGCCCTCGGGGCTCAACAGCTTCTTTCGGAGGGCAGTCTCGTCCCAGAGCTGGATGACGAGGCCGTGTTCCTTCTCCTTCACCTTCGTCCACCTGTCCCACCATGCCGTCATGGGGCCGTCCATGCTGGAGGGGATGCACAGGATCCAGCTGGCGATGGTGTGGCCGTTCTTGACGGCTGCCTTCAGCACGTTGTCGAGCGAGTCTTCGACCTGCTGTACGTGCCTCTTGGTGGTCACCGGCATGAAGTACTTGGACTGCCACACTGTGATCGCTCCGCCGAGGTTTCCGGCGAAAGCGTCGATACCCCAGTCGCCCGGGTTGGCAGCGACGGACCGTACGTTTGGGGTCGTCGCTGCGGCAAGCTGAGCGATCATCGTTTCGAAGTCGTCGCGGGCTCCGCCGGGGCTTCCCCCGCGGACTGCGTGCACGTCGAAGCTGATTGGCTGGACACCCGTCGGCACGACTATCGAGTCAGGCACAACCCACCCCCTGCACCGGTGGCTGCCCACAGGATGTTCCCCAAGCGTCACACACCGTATCGGCAGAGCCTAGCCAGCGGCCACTCTCTGATCAAGAAGTTGAACGCACCGCATCTGAAATACAGTCCACCGCGCAGCACGGCAATCGCGGGAAACCTGCGGGCCACGGTCCAGGCACACGTCGACGCGCTCGGCCACCCGTGGGCAGCACGGTTTCCCGCGCCCTGATGACACAGCCATCTGAAGCAGGCAGCGGCTCCCCAGTGAACCAGCGCAGCGCCTTCCAGGTGGCCCGCGTCCCGAGTGAGTGTCTAACGGCGGCTAACACAATGAACTGTTGAGGCACCAGCTACAGGCATCCCGGCTCGCCGTTGGCGACGAACCGTGTCAGGGATCGCTCCAGCAGCTCGAGAAACTGCCACAGGTCATCAGCTACTTGGTCGAGCTCGGGTTCGTCCAGCGACGCCGTTCGCGTCCGGTAGATCACTCCGCCAAGGCCGACGACATAGGACAGGCCACCACCGTTCGAGCCGATGACCAGGCCCCCGTCCTTCTGGTCCGCGCCGACATCGACAGTGCCGTACTGCTTGAATCGCAGAAGGACATCGACTGCCGGGCTAACGAAGTAGCCATTGCCGACGTCCGTCCGCGTGACCTCGCCGATGCTGTCGTAGAAGGTGACCAGGTCGGCAGGGACGAGGCTGACCTGGGCGAGCGTGTGAGCCGCGGCCTGGTCGGCCTGGTCGGCCAGCCGGACCTCGTTGGCTCCTGGGGGAAAGCCGTGCCGGCGCTCGAACTCGTCTGTCATTGCCTTCAGAGTCTCCGAGACCCTGCTGGTCCACGAGGCCAGCCAGGCGGGAGGAAGTGAACGATCACTCATAAGGCCGGATCATGGCATGGGCCGCGGACATTCACGGGGCGCCCAGCAGCCCTGCGTCGAAGGTCAGCACAACGTCCTGAGCTGCCGGTGTGCGATGTGCACGAGTGCGCTCCTGACGCGCCCTGCCTCCACGCGCTAGCTTGCTTCACCTGGCAGGGATGAAGGCATGGGCACACTCTGAGGAGTGGTGATGGCTGAGACCAATCAAGATCCATACGCAGGTGCTCTTGCCGAATACTCTGCGCTCAGGAGCGAAATAACGACCAGAATTAACTTACAACATCAAGTACTGGCGCTTCACATGACCGCCGTAAGCGTTGTCTTCTCTGTAGCGCTGGCCGGAGGATCTCGCTGGCCGATTCTTTTGGTCATCCCATTCATTTCTTATGCTTGCAGTGAGACGCTTGCGTCTCTTTTTCGCACGATTGAAGGAATAGCGAAGTATATCGACGCGGAGCTAAGTCCGAGGGTGCCTGACGGTTTAGGGTGGGAGTCGTGGCTAATCCAACATAAACCCGCCAGCGAAACAGCGAGGTTAACGCACCCATACTACCTACTCTTCCCTGGTATATCTACCGTCTCCCTACTTACTATCGCTACACTTGCATGGTCCGGTTCGACAGATGGCCGCCTGGAACCTTCACTCTGGACAGTGCTCTCCGCCTGGCCGATAGCGGCAGTATTCGCCGCACTGTCTTTCAAGGCGGTTCGTAGGTTACGCGCGCCGTTCTGACTGACGACCAGCCATCATTCGCACGCTACCCCTTCCTTTTGACTGTGCGGCTTGTGGCACCGCCGCACCAAAACCTCACTAGATAGGGCGGGGAGCAACGGAGAGTGCCGGTGAAAATCGACCCAGCGCGACGCAGGGATAGTCCAGCCATTCCTGCAGTCCAACGTCGAAAGCCACCGCAAACGCCCCCGCTTCCCAAGCTGAGGGTCTTCACGACACCATGGGACGGCTGACTAGGGGGCTGTCGTGGGTAACCGGGAGACGGAACAGGCTGCCATCACCATGTGATGGCCTCGGAGCGAGCCGCCGGCCGCGATCCCATAGACGTCCGCACCACGGGCCTCCCGTACGACCTGGAATTTTCGCCTCGCATGATCGAGGTCAAGGCCTTCAGTCGCTCGGCGCGCAGTGAGCCGCTGCCGCTCGAAGACCGACAGGTCGCGGCCGCCAAGGCGGATCCCGAGAATTACTACCTCTATGTGGTCGACAACCTTGCGGTCCTCGATGGGGCAGAGGTCTGCGTGCGCATCCTGCACGGAGAGGTGCTGCTCGCGATGATCGAGCGCTCCAAGCCGCAGATCACGTACTGGCCCACCTTCAAGGCGACCGAGTGCGACCAGGCGGAGCAGCTGCGCTGAGTGCTGCGGTACAGCAGCGAAGTACAGCAACCACCGTGGCTACAGCAAGCGGCCAACGGCCATCGATGGCCCACCCACCAGCTCACCAGACCTCAATGACTTCCCCGCCGAGAGTTCGGGACGAAGAGGTCGTGGGTTCAAATCCCGCCACCCCGACAGCCATAACAGCAGGTGGGGCACCTAGGAACGTTCCTAGGTGCCCCACCTGTTTTCGTGTGCGTGTCTATCTGCGTGACTACCGCTTCCCGCGTGTCTACGGCCGCTGTGGATCAGCGCCGAAGATCCCGTCCATGACCACGGCGCCGGTCTGGATCACGGGCCGGATCTGCTTCCGATAGACCTCCTCGGTCACGGCCGTCCCGGAGTGCCCGACGAGCCGGGAGATCACTTCCAGCGGGACGTCACGGTCGGACAGCAGGGACACGAAGCTGTTCAAGTGCCCGCGCACGGCGCGGGCGCGCGCCGCCTCTGCGGCGCGGCCTGCCTCCGTCTTCGCCCCGGCTGGCCGCGCCCGGCGGCGCGCTACGTGCATGCGGGCAGAAGCGAGGGAAGCCGCCCGTGGGCCAACATGCCTCCGGCGGGGGCGCTCAGGCTCCGAGATGGGGGGGGGGAGCCGTTCGCGAGTGCCGGCCGTTTGTGGCGTGCGCGGGGAGCTCCCATCCCGTCTGCCGTCGACCAAGGCAGAGCCGAGCAGGCGCGGCCCCTGGCGGTCGGGCAAGATGGGGCGCTTCTTTCCACCGGACAGCGGCGCTGTCTGGCATGTCCTGGGGGGACTCCCGTGATTATCGCTGTTTCGGACGGGCACGAACCGGCCTACCAGCTCCAGACGAGCCTGCTCACACTGGTCTTTGGCATAGCGCTCATCAGCGTCGGGCGGATGCTGCGGCGGACCGGACGGCTACCTGCGTATCTCGACGTCTGGCAAAAGACGTTGGGCTCCCTGGTTCCGCAAGAGGGCAGGAGTGCCGGCGTCGGGAAGCTCGGTGCTGCCATGATCGCCGCGGGCGGGTTTTTCCTCTTCGGTACCGTCTGCCTCATACTCGGCGCGCTGGGGGTGCTCGGTCCCTGAGGGCGGGCCGTGCGGGGACCGCGCCAACCTCAGGTGAGTGTCTAATTGCATGACAATGCCGACGGACAGCGGCGGACGAGCACGGACGCGTGTGGACTCCCGCAGCAGGTGAAAGGCACCCCAGCCCAAGGTTGAGCCCTTCGCCGAGTTGCTTCGGGACGAAGAGGTCGTGGGTTCAAATCCCGCCACCCCGACGCTGGTCAGAGGCCACTTACGGACTTCCGTAAGTGGCCTTTGTCGTGCGTACAGCAGCGTGCTCGTCGGCGGAGTACAGCAACCGCCATGACTTTTAACGGCCCTCCCTGTCCGCGCACCGTCTTCCTGCCCGCCCCCGCATCACAGCGCCCAGCACTCGTTCCGGTCCGAACGTCGAGCGAAGTGACCCCTCGACCTGATCAGGGTCATCCGGTGCCGGTATCGGCCTTGTGCAGCATCCGGGCCATCAGCAGGGCGCCTCCGGTCGCTGCCCCTACCGCTCCCGCGGCCAGGAAACCGTGAGAGGAACGCCAGGACAGCACCGACCACCGCGACTGTGCGGAGAACAGCGATCCTGTACTCAGCCACGACCCGGTCGAGATCAGTGACAGGGCGGAACCGATCGAGCCGACCGACAGGGCGCTTCCGATCGAACCCACTGACAAGGCCGAACCGACGGACCCCACCGACAGCACCGATCCCACTGAACCGATCGACAACACGGAGTCCTGTGACCACAAGGACAGCACTGAACGGGAGGAGGCACGCCGGGCTGACCGTACGGACGGTTTTGTCATGAGGCCATCCTGCCCGCTGGGCACTCCGTCCGGGGACGTTGTGGGCGGATGACGCGGGTCTCGGGTGACCGCGTTCCGGCATCCGGCTCGCTGCGTGGCGGGCGCGCCCATGAAGCGGTCACCTGCCTCGGCCGTTCGCGCGTCGCGCCGTAAGGGTTTCGTCATCTCCCTCCGGTGCAGGAACGGCCGCTGAGCCAGTTGTATGGGGTGACGAAGGACGACCGCGAAGAGGAGAGGCGGGCATGGCGCGTGTACGGGAGCTGCTGGGCAGGCCGTTGGGCATCGGGGCGCTGCTGGTGACGGTCGCCGCGGCCGGCTTCGGGCTGTACTGGTTCCAGCCGTGGAAGCTGTGGCAGGACCAGACCGTGGAGGAGGCCCTGCCCACGGCCCGGGCGACCCCTGGGCCCGCCGGGGAGCAGCAGGCGGCCGGTCCGGAGACCGCCGGGTCGGAGCCGTCCGGGGCACCCTCCTCGCCGGCCGGGCCCCGCACGCTGGCCCGCGGTGAGCTGATCAGCCATGAGCACGCGACCTCGGGCACGGTGAAACTCGTGCGGCTGGACGACGGCTCGCACGTCGTCCGGCTGGAGAACCTCGACACGAGCAACGGACCCGACCTGCGGGTGTGGCTGACCGACGCGCCGGTGAAGGAGGGACAGGCAGGCTGGCACGTCTTCGACGACGGCGAGTACGTCAGTCTCGGCAAGCTCAAGGGCAACAAGGGAAGCCAGAACTACGCCGTGCCCGACGATGTCGACCCGTCCCGTTTCACCAGCGTCAGCATCTGGTGCGACCGCTTCGACGTGTCCTTCGGCGCGGCGGAGCTCGGCCGGGCCTGACACCGGGCCCCCTGGCCGCCCCCGGCCGGGTAGGTGCGGCGCGCTTCGCCCGTGCGGAACCCCGTGCGGAACAGGGCACGCTACGAGCCGCCCCCGCCTTCAGCCCGCGACCGGCACGGCCGCCGCTATCCGGTCCCGCTTCCTGCGGCCGAACGCCGAGAACGTGAGCTGCAGGCTCTGCTCGTAGCCCGGGTAGGACAGGACGAAGGACGAGTTGACCCCGCGGTCGTCGATCTCCGAGCGGACCAGGCCGGTGCGCGGGAACGTCATCACCAGTTCCCGCGGCCAGACGACCAGCGGCTCCGCGCGGAAGAGGAAGAAACGGCGGTCGGTCATGACCAGGTGCATCGCTGTCGGAGCCGGAGCCATGGTCGTGCTGCCGCCGCTCACGATCGCCGACGCCAGGGCGAACGCCGTGGTCCTGCCGAGCGAGACAGGGCTCGTGGTCACGATGGTCACCGCCTCGATCCGCTCCCCGGGCTCGAGCATCGGGTTGACGGAGGCCAGCAGTGCGCGGCGGCGCGGTCCGTTCACGGGCGGTACTCCTGAAGATCGGGCCGGCCGGAACTCCCGGCCCGGCGTGCGGGATCCCGGCTCCCTCCGGGTGTCGCCGCAGAGTAACCGAGTGCGCTGGGCGGCCGTACGCTGGGGCTTTGCCCAGGCCCGCCCCTGACCCCGTCCGTTTCGGGTGTGCGCGACAGTGTCGGCGTCGCGGTCGTAATGCGGCAGCGCGCGTCCGCCCGGATGTCGCCCTCCGTTTCCCGTGCCGTAGGGTGCCGTCGGTCATGGCCCGCAGGCGAACTGAGACGGTGGAGGGGGACGGTCATGGGCGGCGCTGGGCGTATGGGGCACACTCCGCTGCCGGGGATCGGGGTGCGGTACGACCTCGTCACGCGGGAGCGGCGGCGGTTGTCGGTGATCGCCCATCTCGACGGTTCCCGGACGTTGAACGTCTACCGCAGGGACGACCCGGACGACACCGCGGTGTGCCTGAAGCTGAACGCCGAGGAGGCGGCCGCCGTCGTCGACGCGCTGCTCCCCTCGCACCACACCCCGAACCTGCTGGCGACGGCCGAGCTGGGGCTGGTCGCCGAGCGGATCGAGCTGCCGGCGACCTCCCACTGGAACGGGCGCGTGCTCGGCGACACCCGGATGCGCACCGAGACCGGTGTGTCCGTCGTCGCCGTGCTGCGCCGTGCCGAGGCCATCCCGTCCCCGGGGCCCGACTTCCGGCTGGCCGGCGGTGACACCCTCATCGTCATCGGCACCCGTGAGGGTGTCGGCGTCGCCGCCGACGTCCTCGGCCGCGAGTGACCCTCACACCTCCGCCGGCTCCGGCGCCGCCCGCTCCGTCTCGACCGGCGTCTTCGGACGGCCGATGAGCTTGTGGGCCAGCGGCTCCGTCCAGCGCGCGGTCAGCGGGCCGACGACGACCAGGATGAGGACGTAGGCCGTGGCCAGCGGGCCGATGCGGGGCTCCACGCCGACGGCGAGACCCGCGATGACGATGGAGAACTCGCCGCGCGCCACCAGCGTGCCGCCCGCCCTCCAGCGGCCCGCGCCCTTGATGCCCGCGCGCCGGGCCGCGTACCAGCCCGTCGCGATCTTCGTCAGGGCCGTGACCAGCGCCAGGAGCAGCGCCGGGACCAGGACCGGCGGGATGTCCGCCGGGTCCGTGGACAGACCGAAGAAGACGAAGAAGACGGCGGCGAACAGATCCCGCAGCGGGGTGAGCAGGTTGCTCGCGCCCTCGGCGACCTCACCCGACAGGGCGATGCCCACAAGGAACGCGCCGACGGCCGCCGAGACCTGCAGTTCCTGGGCGAGACCGGCGACGAGCAGCGTCAGGCCCAGCACGACCAGCAGCAGCATCTCCGCGTTGTCCGAGGACACCGCGCGGCTGATCAGGCGTCCGTGGCGGAGCGCCAGGTAGAGCACGGCGCCGACGGTGCCGAGCGCGATCAGCAGGGTGACCGAGCCGCCCGCCAGGCCGGCGCCCGCCAGCACGGCGGTGAGGATCGGCAGGTAGACCGCCATCGCCAGGTCCTCGATGACGAGGACGCCGAGCACCACCGGGGTCTCGCGGTTGCCGAGCCGGCGCAGGTCTCCGAGCACCTTCGCGATCACGCCGGAGGAGGAGATCCAGGTGACACCGGCCAGCGCCACCGCCGCGACCGGGCCCCAGCCCAGGATGAACGCCGCCACCGCGCCCGGCACCGCGTTGAGGACGAAGTCCACCGCCCCCGACGGGTACTGCGTCCTGAGGTTGGTGACCAGCTCGGACGCGCTGTACTCCAGACCCAGCATGAGCAGCAGCAGGATGACGCCGATCTCGGCGCCGACGGCGATGAACTCCTCGCTGGCCTGCAGGGTCAGGATGCCGCCGTGGCCGAAGGCGAGTCCGGCCAGCAGGTAGAGCGGGATGGGCGAGAAGCCCACGCGTCCGGCGAGGCGGCCCAGCAGGCCCAGGGCGAGGATGATCGCGCCCAGTTCGATGAGCATGGTGGCGGTGTTGTGCACGGGCGTCGGTCCTCCGGGTCGGCGACGGCGGCGTCAGTGCCTGCGAGGGGTTCGGGTCGGCGTGCGGACGGACGGCGGGGTGCCGGGTCGCGCGCGGGATCCGTGGGTGTGCGGTGAGGGGTGACGGCGGGTGGTCCTGGTCCGCGTGCGGCGCGACGCCGGGAGGCCCGGATCGGGCGGGCGGTGGCGTGCGGTCGGTCTGCCGGCGCCCTTGACGGAGGGGCGGCAGCCGGGCGGGTCAGGCGCCGAGGACGAGGGCGCCGGGTTCGGGAACGCTGTCGCGGGGGGTGATGTCGATGCGCACGGGCCGGTTCGTGTCGCGGCGTACTGCGCGTCGCTTCATGTCACGTCCCCCCTCGCATCCGGGCCCGCTTCTCGCGGACTGAGCGTTCGTCAGCTCAACAGAGCATCAAGGCGGAGTAAAGTTTACCGTACGACAAATTTCGTGTACGTCGCAGAGAGGTATGAGGCGTGTAAAACGCCTGCGGTGCGCTCTCTTCGGGCGACGCGCCGTCCGCTTCACGCGGGTGCGCGAAGCGCCTCGGCACGGACGGGTCGTCGCCGCCCCTCGTCCCGCCCTGGAACCACTGGTCAAGATCAGCCAGTCTTCTGCCCTGTGGTGAGCCTCCTTCCCAACCCCGCCCCGCCCAGCGACCCGTCGGCCCACATGGTGGTGTGCGGCGACGACGGGCTGGCGCACCGCCTCGCCGCCGAACTGCGGGGTGTGTACCGGGAACAGGTGGTTCTCGTGGTGCCTCCCTCGCTGCGCACCCCGCCCCAGCCGATGGCCGGACGGGCCCGGGCCGCCTCCGCGGCGCTGTTCGGCCGGATGGTGACCGCCGTCAATCGCGGCGCCGGCGGCTCCGACGACACCCTGGTCCCCGACGAACGGGTGATGGAGGCCGCCGAACCCACCGAGGCCGTGCTCGCCGACGCGGGCGTGGACCGGGCCGCCGCGCTCGCCCTCGTGTACGACGACGACGAGACCAACATCCGCGCCGCGCTGACCGCCCGCCGGCTCAACCCCCGGCTGCGCCTGGTCCTGCGGCTCTACAACCGGCGGCTCGGCCAGCACATCGAGGGACTGCTCGACCAAGCCGCCGAACTGGCGGGCGCCACCACCGCGGGCGGTCGCGGCGGTCACGCCGACATCACCACCACCGTGCTGTCCGACGCCGACACCACCGCGCCCGCGCTGGTCGCCACCGCCCTCGTCGGCACCAGCAAGGTCGTCGACGCGGAGGGGCTGCTGCTGCGGGCGGTGGAGCGCCGGCCGCCGCAGCCCGGCGAGGTGGCCGACCCGGGGCTGTGCACGCTGGCGCTGCTGTCCGCGACCAGCAGCGACCCCGCGGGCGCGGAGGGTTCCGAGGACAGCGGCGACGGGCCCCGGCTGCTGCCGGACGCCGAGGCGGTGGCGGCGGCGACCGGGCGCGGCACGGTGGTGCTGGAGCAGGTGTCGTACTCCGGTCCCCCGCTGCCGGCCCGGCGGGCCGGGGTGATGCCGTTCGCCTCGCTGTTCTCCGCGCGGCTGCGCTGGTCGCTGGCGGGTCTGGTGGCCGCGGTGGTCGCGCTGGCGGTGGCGCTGATCGTGGTGACCGACGACCCTCCGCTGCACGCCATCTACATCACGCTGCTCGACCTGTTCGCCATCAACGAGCCCGCGCTCGGGGCGCCGACCGGGCAGCAGGTGCTGCAACTGCTGTCCGGGCTGGTCGGGTTGCTGCTGCTGCCGGTGCTGCTGGCCGCGGTGCTGGAGGCGCTGGGCACCTTCCGCACGGCGTCCGCGCTGCGGAAGCCGCCGCGCGGGCTGAGCGGGCACGTGGTGCTGCTGGGGCTCGGCAAGATCGGCACCCGGGTGCTGACCCGGCTGCGCGAACTGCACATCCCCGTGGTGTGCGTCGAGGCCGACCCGGAGGCGCGGGGTGTGGCCGTCGCCCGGCGGTTACGCGTACCGGTCGTGGTCGGGGACGTCACGCAGGAGGGTGTTCTCGAGTCGGCGAAGATCCACCGCGCGGACGCGCTGCTCGCGCTGACCAGCGCCGACACCACGAACCTGGAGGCCGTCCTCTACGCCCGCTCCGTACGCCCCGACCTGCGGGCGGTACTGCGGCTGTACGACGACGACTTCGCCAAGGCCGTCTACCGGACGCTGCGCACCGCCCACCCGGCCGCGCTGACCCGGAGCCGGTCCGTGTCCCACCTGGCCGCGCCCGCCTTCGCCGGGGCGATGATGGGCCGCCAGATCCTGGGCGCGATCCCCGTGGAGCGGCGGGTGCTGCTGTTCGCGGCGGTCGTCGTCAACGGGCATCCGCAGCTGGAGGGGCGCACGGTCGCCGAGGCGTTCCGGCCGGGCGCCTGGCGGGTGCTGGCCCTGGACACGGCCGCCCGGGGCCGCACCGCGGGTGGCGATCCGCCGGGCTCCGGCCTGGTGTGGGACCTGCCGGACACGTACGTCCTGCGCGCCGGCGACCGTGTGGTCCTGGCGGCGACCCGCCGGGGGCTGGCGGAGCTGCTGGGGCGGCGGACACGGAGTGCACGCTGACCCGTCGCGGCCGCTCCCCCTCCCGGCAGCTGCGGGAGCCCCTCCGGGGTGGGCAAGGGGGCTGCCGCACGCCCGCGCCAGGACCACCGCGCGCCGGCAGGGAGCCGCAGCCTCCTCCGGCGCGCGGGAGGCGCCGTCACTGCGGCAGGTGCCGGGCCGCGAAGTCGAGCTCCAGACGGATCTGCTTGATCCGTTCGTCCACCACCAGCGAGCCGTGCCCCGCGTCGTAGCGGTAGACCTCGTGGACCGCGTTGCGCGACTCGAGGCGCTTGACGTAGTTCTCGATCTGCTGGATCGGGCAGCGCGGGTCGTTCACCCCCGCGGAGATGTAGACCGGGGCCTTCACCTGGTCGACGTAGGTGATCGGGGACGACGCCTCGAAGCGCTCGGGGACCTCCTCGGGCGTGCCGCCCAGCAGGGTGCGGTCCATGGCCTTCAGCGCTTCCATCTCGTCGTGGTACGCGGTGACGTAGTCCGCGACCGGGACCGCCGCGATGCCCAGCGCCCAGTACTCCGGCTGTGTGCCTAGGCCCAGCAGGGTCAGATAGCCGCCCCAGGAGCCGCCGGTGAGGATCAGCCGGCCCGGGTCGGCCAGGCCGGAGGAGACGGCCCACTCCCGGACCGCCGCGATGTCCTCCAGCTCGATCAGGCCCACCCGGTACTTCAGGGCGTCCGTCCAGGCGCGGCCGTACCCGGTGGAGCCGCGGTAGTTGACGCGGACCACCGCGTAGCCGTGGTCGACCCAGGCCGCCGGGCCCGCCGCGAAGGAGTCGCTGTCGTGCCAGGTCGGGCCGCCGTGGATGTCGAAGACGGTCGGCAGCGGGCCGGTCGCGCCGGCCGGCTTCTGCACGAGCGCGTGGATGCGGCCGCCCGGGCCCTCCACCCACACGTCCTCCACCGGCACCGAGCCGGGCGACTTCATGCCGGGCGGGTCCAGGACCACACCGCCGGACGTGGAGCGCACCGCCGGCGGCTGCGCGGCCGACGACCACAGGTACTCCACGCTGCCGTCGGGGCGGGCCGTCGCACCGGAGACCGCGCCGCGCGGCGTGGGGATCTTCTCCAGCCGGCGACCGGCGAGGTCGTACCGGAAGAGCTCGCCGCGCGCCTCGAAGCCGTGCGCGATGAGCAGGGCGCTGCCGTCCGGGTACCACTCGGCGCTGACGTCGCCGGGCAGGTCCAGCTCCAGGTCGGTCTCCTCGCCCGTCACCACGTCCCACACCATCGGCTCCCAGCGTCCGCGCCGCTGGTGGCCGATGAGCAGCCGGGTGTCGCCCGCCACGGGTGCGAAGCCCAGCACCTCCAGGCCGAGCTCCTCGGCGCCGCCGCGGGTGTCGTCCAGCTCGGCGACCGTCGTGCCGTCGGGGCGCATCACGCGCAGCGCGGAGTGCATCGCGTCCCCGTGCTCCGTGTGCTCCACGGCGATCAGCGATCCGTCGTAGGAGAGGTCGCCGACGCCCGCCGACTCACGGTGCCGGTACAGCTCCACCGGCGCCTCGCCCGTCCGCACCAGGTGGATCGTCGTGCCGTCCTCGTCGGTGGAGCGGCCGACGACCGCCGTGCGGCCGTCGCGGCCCAGCGCGAGGCCCGCCGGGTACGAGGGGTCCAGGCCCGGGGCGGCCAGCTCGTCCTCGCCGCCGGAGAACCGCTGCCTGCGCCAGACGCCGAACTCGTCGCCGTCCTTGTCGTCGAACCACCAGATCCACTCGCCGTCCGGCGAGAGCACCCCGTCCGTCGTGCCGTTCGGCCGGTCGGTCACCTGGCGCTGCTCACCGGTCGCCCGGTCCCAGGCGTACAGCTCGTACGTCCCCGTCGCGTTCGACACGAAAAGGGAACGGTCGGGGGCGTCCTCCGCCCAGTCGGGAAGGGACACCCGGGGCGCGCGGAAGCGCTTCTCCCAGTCCGGCATCTCCCCGGTCTGCTGCACTCGCTCGGTCTGGTGGTCCGCCCGGTCCGGCGCGTCGGACCCGTTGCTCTCAGTCATGACCCCATACTGCCCGTCCGGACGGGCATCGCGCGTCCTCGGTCCCCAGCCTGTGGACAACTTCCTGCGGAACTTCCACCGGACCCTTCACACGATGTGACGAACGGACCGCGCACCGCCGTTCACCGGGCCCTCGCCCGGGCCTTCCGAGGGCCCGCTCGCCCAGGCCCTCGAGGGCCGTCCCGCAGGCGACCCCGCGGGACGGGAACCGTCCGCGGGCCCGTACCGTTGAGGGCGTGTACCGGTTTCTGCTGACCCCCCGCTGGTGGGCGATCAACGTCTTCCTGCTGCTCTCTATCCCCTTCTGCGTGTTCATGGGCTCCTGGCAGCTGGGCCGGTTCGAGGACCGGGTGGACAACCACCGCGAGGCCGAGGCGCAGGTCGCCGATGCCAGGAAGGACGAGCCCCGGCCGCTGGACGACCTGCTGCCCGTGACCAAGGCCACGTCCGGCAAGCAGACCACCGCGACCGGCCGGTACGACACCCAGCTCCTGGTCCCCGACCGCACGCTGGACGACAAGGACGGCTACTACGTCCTGACCCTGCTGCGCACCGACGCCGGCCGCGCCCTGCCCGTCGTACGCGGCTGGCTGCCCGGCGAGCCCGACCCGTCGAAGGCGCCCGCGCCGCCCGCCGGCGAGGTCACCGTCACCGGAGCGCTCCAGGCCTCCGAGACGCCCGGCAGCAACGGCGTCAGCGCCCGCAGCGGCCTCCCGGAGGGCCAGACCGCCGCGATCAGCGCGGCCTCCTTGATCAACCTCGTCCCGTACGACGTCTACGACGCCTGGGTCACGCTGAACGACGGCGACTCGGGCATGCGCGCGGTCCCCGCGTCCGCGCCCGGCGGCACGGGCCTCGACCTCAAGGCCTTCCAGAACCTCGGCTACACCGCGGAGTGGTTCGCCTTCGTCGGCTTCGCGATCTTCATGTGGTTCCGCCTGTTCCGCCGCGAGGTGGAGCTCGCCCGGGACGCGGAGCTGGGCATCCTGCCGGAGGAGGCGGAGGCCGAAGCGACGGAGGCCGCCGCGGAATCGGCGGAGGCCGCTGCGGAATCGGCGGATCCGGTGACGGAGCGGAAGCCGTCCAGCACGTGGGGGGTGTGACCCCGGATCCCCCGGACCTCGACAGCGGCTACGGCCGGAGGGCTCTCCCGAACGACGGACGTGCCCGTGAGCAGGGCGCCGTGGGCATGGTGCCGCTCCGGTCCGGCCGTCCGCCAGGTCCCTAGGTCTGGGCCAGCAGCCCCGTCCAGTAGACCGTCCCCGCGCAGGCGTTGCTGACCGTGGTGGTGGCCGTGCCCGAGCCTGTGGCCGTCGTGTAGGTCACCGCCACGCTGCCCTCGGTGCCGCCGTCCTGGCGGAGGAGCTGGGTCGTCGTGCCGGTGCCCGAGCCCGTGCCCGAGGAGGCACCGGTCGTGTTCGTCGGCTCCTCGGTCGGGGTCGGGTCCGCCGAGGGGCCGCCGGTGCCGCCGCCCGCGGTGTCGCCGGGGACCGGACAGGTCTCCGAGGGCACCCAGGCGAACCGCACCTCGTACGCCTCGCCCGGCTTCAGGACCACGGTCGCCGCCTCCAGCGACGGGTCCGGCAGGGCGGCCGCGGCGTCGCCCGCGACATGACGGGCCGTGCCGATCTTCGCCGCGTCGGCCGCGCCCTGCGGGGTCGCGCTCACGGTGCCCGCGCCCTCGACGACGCACGCCGTGCCGGAGACGTTGGCGACCCGGAAGGAGCCGTAGACCGCGCCCGCCGAGTCGGGGGCGGCGCTGGTCGCGGTGGCCGGACCGAGCTGACCGGCGGTACAGGCGGGGGCGTCCGCCGTGGTGCCGGCCGAGGGATCGCCACCCTCCGAGGCGCCCGTGCTCGTACCGGTGCTCGCGCCGGCCTTGTCCCCCTCCTTCGTGGGGTCCTTCCTGTCGTCGCCGACCTCGTCGGAGGCGCCGCCGGCAGTGGTCTCGCCGCTTCCTGCCTCCTTGCCCTGCCCGGTGCCGCCCTGGGCCTGCGAGGCGTGGCCGACGGCGGACGGGTTGGCGTCCGAGCCGGAGGTGGTGGAGACGTGGACCGCCGCGGGGACGGCGGTGCCGAGGAAGAGCGCGGCGGCCGCCGCGCCGACGAGTGCCTGGCGTTTGCGCGCACGGCGGGCGGGGACCGCCCGGCGCAGGTAGTCCAGGGTGCCGTCGCTCGGCTCCACGTCCTGGACGGCCTGGTGCAGCAGGGTGCGCAGATGCAGCTCGTCCGAGTCGAGCCCCTCGGGGCTCTGTTCGTCCCGGCCGTCGTTCACAGTTCCGTTCCCAGCGTGCGTGTGTGTCGGGTTCTGCCCGTGCGGGGTCACGAGCGCGCGCAGCCGCGCGAGCCCGTCCCCCTCGGGCACGCCCCCGTGGTCCGGATCCCGTACGGGTTCCGGACGGCGTTCCGCGGCATCAGGGCCCGGGTCCGGTTCCGGTTCCGGGTCAGGTGCGGTGTCCTCCACGTCCTCGGCCTGCGGCTCCGACGCGGAGTCATCCTCCCCCACCGCGTCCGCGGTGCGTCCGGATCCGGCCTCGCGCCGGTCGCCCTCGGGTCCGCCGTCGCCGTCGGCGGAGTCCTCGCCGGCGCCGGCCGTACGGCCGTCCGCGGGCTCCTGGCCCTTCGCGGTGTCCGCCGCGCCGGAGGAGTCCCGCGAGCCCACCGGCTCGCGTTCCTCGGGGCGCGGGTCCCGCACGTCCTGGCCGTCGCTCATGCCGATGCCTCCATGGCCACCCGCAGCGCGGCGATGCCGCGTGAGCCGTACGCCTTGACCGAGCCGAGCGAGATGCCGAGCGTCTCGGCGACCTGGGCCTCCGTCATGTCGGCGAAGTAGCGCAGCACCAGCACCTCGCGCTGGCGGCGCTGAAGCCCCTTCATCGCCTTGATGAGGGAGTCGCGTTCGAGCTGGTCGTACGCGCCCTCCTCCGCGCTCGCCATGTCGGGCATGGGCTTGGACAGCAGCTTGAGGCCGAGGATGCGGCGGCGCAGCGCGCTGCGGGACAGGTTGACGACCGTCTGGCGCAGGTAGGCCAGGGTCTTCTCCGGGTCACGGACGCGCTTGCGGGCGGAGTGGACGCGGATGAACGCCTCCTGGACGACGTCCTCGCAGGAGGCCGTGTCGTCGAGGAGCAGCGCGGCGAGGCCCAGGAGCGAGCGGTAGTGCGCGCGGTAGGTCTCGGTGAGGTGGTCGACCGTGGTGCCGGCCGCCGTCGTCTCGTCGGCGCCGTCGCGCTGACCGGGGATGCGGGCGGGGCGCGCTGCGGGCATGGGGGCGATCACCGGCATGCCACCGGACGCGCCGGCCACGCGGGGCCGGAGCGTGCCGCGAGGCGGCCGGAACGCCGTGCCACGGGGCGCTGTGAAGTCGAGTACCTCTGCCACGCCAGTTGGACACACTTCCCCCCGTAAGGGTTGTACGTGCCGGGCGTCACGTCTGCGCCGACCGGTACCGTCCACCGCCCACCCGCGTCAGGCAGCACCACCGACAGCACACCGAATGCCCTCATGCGTCCCGCTCTTCCCCTGTGTTTCATATGAACGGACGTCCCCACGCCCGGCTCCAGACGTCCCCACGTCTGGGAAGCAGCGTCCCCACGTCCCGGATAAGGGTGACCGCAAAGACGCTCCCCGCCCTCCGCACGGTTGCGGCTGGCGGGGAGGTGAATCCTCGTCTGCAATCCTCGGCCCAGGAAGTTGCATGTTCAAGTGGCCAGAACCGACCGGTCCGGCTCCGAGCCCCTCACAGATCCTACAAATGAATCTTCTGTGATCCAGACCTTTTTACCGCTCGACCGCCCGGTGCTCAGCGGCTATCAGCTCGGCGATCTGCGCGGTGTTGAGCGCGGCCCCCTTGCGCAGGTTGTCCCCGCACACGAAGAGCTCCAGCGCCGTGGGGTCGTCCAGGGCCCGGCGCACCCGGCCGACCCAGGTGGGGTCGGTGCCGACGACGTCGGCGGGCGTCGGGAACTCCCCGGCGGCCGGGTTGTCGAAGAGGACGACGCCGGGGGCGGTCGCGAGGATCTCGCGCGCCTTGTCGACGGTGACCTCGCCCTCGAAGCGGGCGTGCACGGTGAGGGAGTGCACGGTGACCACGGGGACGCGGACGCAGGTGACGGCAACCGGGAGGGCGGGCAGGCCGAGGATCTTGCGGGACTCGTCCCGCACCTTCATCTCCTCGGACGACCAGCCGTCCTCGCGCAGCGATCCGGCCCACGGCACGACGTTCAGCGCGACCGGCTCCGGGAAGGGCCCGGTGTTGTCGCCCACGGCCCGCCGTACGTCGCCGGGGTTCGTGCCCAGCTCCGTGCCGGCGACCAGGGAGAGCTGGTCGCGCAGGGTCCGCACGCCGGCCTGACCGGCGCCGCTGACCGCCTGGTACGACGAGACGACCAGCTCGCGCAGGCCGAACTCGGCGTGCAGCGCGCCGAGCGCGACGATCATCGACAGGGTGGTGCAGTTGGGGTTGGCGACGATGCCGCGGGGACGGCTGCGTACCGCGTGCGGGTTGACCTCGGGGACGACCAGCGGCACGTCCGGGTCCATGCGGAAGGCGCCGGAGTTGTCGACGACGACCGCGCCGCGCGCGGCGGCGACGGGCGCCCACTCGGCGGAGACCTCGTCGGGCACGTCGAACATGGCGACGTCGACCCCGTCGAAGGCGTCCTCGGTGAGCGCCACCACCTCGACCTCCTCGCCGCGCACGGACAGCTTGCGGCCGGCCGAGCGCGGGGAGGCGACGAGCCTGATCTCGCCCCAGATGTCCGCGCGCTGCGACAGGATCTGGAGCATGACCGTGCCGACGGCCCCGGTCGCCCCCACGACCGCGAGCGTCGGCCGCCCGGAACGTCCGGGTCCTGCGGTGCCGGTCATCAGCGGCCGGTGCCTCCGTAGACCACGGCCTCGTCGCTGTCGGAGTCGAGTCCGAAGGCGGTGTGCACGGCGCGCACGGCCTCCGGCACGTCGTCCTTGCGGGTGACGACCGAGATGCGGATCTCGGAGGTCGAGATCAGCTCGATGTTCACACCGGCGTCGCTGAGCGCGGTGAAGAAGTCGGCGGTGACCCCGGGGTTGGTCTTCATACCCGCGCCGACCAGGGAGATCTTGCCGATCTGGTCGTCGTAGCGCAGGGAGTCGAAGCCGATGGCGCCCTTGTTCTTCTCCAGGGCGTCGATGGCCTTGCGGCCCTCGGACTTCGGCAGGGTGAAGGAGATGTCCGTCAGGCCGGTGGACGCGGCGGACACGTTCTGCACGACCATGTCGATGTTGATCTCGGCGTCCGCGATGGTGCGGAAGATCGACGCGGCCTCGCCGGGCTTGTCGGGCACGCCGACGACCGTGATCTTGGCCTCGGAGGTGTCGTGCGCGACACCGGAGATGAGAGCCTGCTCCACCTGCTTGTCCCCTTGCTCGATCGGCTCGCTGCTGACCCACGTGCCCTTGAGTCCGCTGAAGGACGAGCGGACGTGGATCGGGATGTTGTACCGGCGGGCGTACTCCACGCAGCGGTGGAGCAGCACCTTGGAACCGGAGGCGGCCAGTTCGAGCATGTCCTCGAACGAGATCCAGTCGATCTTCCTGGCCTTCTTCACCACGCGGGGGTCGGCGGTGAACACACCGTCGACGTCCGTGTAGATCTCGCACACCTCGGCGTCGAGCGCCGCGGCGAGGGCGACGGCGGTGGTGTCGGAACCGCCGCGGCCGAGCGTGGTGATGTCCTTGGTGTCCTGGCTGACGCCCTGGAACCCGGCGACGATGGCGATGTTGCCCTCGTCCACCGAGGCCTTGATCCGGCCCGGCGTGACATCGATGATGCGGGCTTTGTTGTGGACCGAGTCGGTGATGACACCTGCCTGGCTGCCGGTGAAGCTCTGGGCGTTGTGGCCCAGGTTCTTGATCGCCATGGCCAGCAGGGCCATGGAGATCCGCTCTCCGGCGGTCAGCAGCATGTCGAGCTCGCGGCCGGCAGGAATCGGGGAAACCTGCTCGGCGAGATCGATCAGCTCGTCCGTCGTGTCGCCCATCGCGGAAACCACGGCGACCACCTGGTGGCCGTTCTTCTTGGCTTCCACGATCCTCTTGGCGACGCGCTTGATGCCTTCGGCATCGGCTACGGAGGAGCCTCCGTACTTCTGCACGACAAGGCCCACGTGCGCTCCTCGCTCAGTCCGTCGTTGTCCACAGTCCGCCCACATATGTGTGCGCTGCGGTCCGCTCAGTCTATCGACGTCCGAAAATCCACCCTTCGCGATATCGCATGGTGAGACACCGGACGCCCGCGACGGGCTCCTGCCCAGCCCCACGCCCCACCACTCGGAAAAGTGCCCCGCGTCACACCGCGCACGGTCCTTTTCGGCCGGTCACGCCCCACGGGAGGCACGTTTCACGGGGGACACATCCATGACCGGCCCGGGCTCCCCCAGGTGCTGCGGCACCTGTGGGCGTCGTCGCCGGGAGCCGGCGACGGGTCACTGGACCGGGCGCATGCGCAGGGGGGTGCCGATCTCTTCGGCCATGACCCTGCCGGCCTCGGCCTCCAGGGCCTCGTCGCCCAGGCCCTGGTCCGTGTCCAGGCCGTCGAGTTCGGCGAGGGGCTGGTTCAGGCGGACGTGGGCGACGACCGACTGGAGGGCGCGCAGGGTCGCCGACGCCGTGGAGCCCCAGTTGGAGAAGTAGGAGAACTGCCACCACCACAGCGCCTCCGACGTGCGGCCCGCCTTGTAGTGGGCCATGCCGTGGCGCAGGTCGGTGATGACGTCGGTGAGGTCGTCGGAGATGCGGGCCGGGACGGAGGCCTTGCGCGGCTCGTACGGGTCGAAGACCTCGGAGTAGACGTCGATCGGGTCGAGCAGCCGCGCCAGGTTCTCGCGCAGCTCGTCCACGTCCGGCTCGGGGCCCATGTCCGGCTCGTAGCGCTCGTCGGGGACGATGTCCTCGTGGGCGCCCAGCCGGCCGCCGGCCAGGAGCAGCTGGGAGACCTCCAGGAGGAGGAAGGGCACCGCCGAGTCCGGCTCGTCGCCCTTCGCGACCTCCGTGACGGCCACCAGGAAGCTCTCGATCTGATCGGCGATCTGGACCGCGAAGTCGTCCGGGTTCTGGTCGGTCGCGTGCAGCGTGGCGTCAGACATCTAGGAGTCGTCTCCCCTCGAAGGCGCGGCCGAGCGTGACCTCGTCCGCGTATTCCAGGTCGCCGCCCACCGGGAGGCCGCTGGCCAGGCGGGTGACCTTCAGGCCCATGGGCTTGATCATGCGGGCGAGGTACGTGGCCGTGGCCTCGCCTTCGAGATTGGGGTCCGTGGCGAGGATCAGCTCGGTGACCGTGCCGTCCGCCAGCCGCGCCAGCAGCTCCCTTATGCGCAGATCGTCGGGGCCCACCCCGTCGATCGGGCTGATCGCGCCGCCCAGCACGTGGTAGCGGCCGCGGAACTCGCGCGTGCGCTCGATCGCGACGACGTCCTTCGGCTCCTCCACGACGCAGATGACCGCGGGGTCGCGCCGGGTGTCGCGGCAGATGCCGCACAGCTCCTCCTGCGCGACGTTCCCGCAGACCGCGCAGAAGCGGACCTTCGCCTTGACCTCCATCAGTGCCTGCGCCAGACGCCGTACGTCCGTCGGTTCCGCCTGCAGGATGTGGAAGGCGATCCGCTGCGCGCTCTTGGGACCGACGCCGGGAAGCCGTCCCAGCTCGTCGATGAGGTCCTGGACCACGCCTTCGTACAACGGACTGCCGTCCCTTCCTGATGTTCCTTCACTACGTACGGTAGAGGGCCGCGGCCCTGCTTAGAAGAGCCCTGGAGGGCCGGGAAGCCCCGGCCGGCCGGCCGCCCCCGTCAGAAGGGGAGGCCGGGGATGCCGCCCCCGCCGAGGCCCTGGGCGAGCGGGCCGAGCTTCTGCTGCTGCAGCGTCTGCGCGTTCTCGTTCGCCGCCTGGACCGCCGCGACGACCAGGTCCGCGAGGGTCTCGGTGTCCTCCGGGTCCACGGCCTTCGGGTCGATCTTCAGCGCCCGCAGCTCGCCGGAGCCGGTGACGGTGGCCCGCACCAGGCCGCCGCCCGCCTGGCCCTCGACCTCCGTGCGCGCCAGCTCCTCCTGGGCCTTGGCCAGGTCCTGCTGCATCTTCTGGGCCTGCTGGAGCAGCTGCTGCATGTTGGGCTGGCCACCACCGGGGATCACGATTCGCTCCTAGGTCGGTACGTCGGGTCGGTATTCGGGTCGCTACGTCGCTCCGGGTGCGGGTCACGCACCGCTCGGCACGAGCCTACGTGCTCGGGACGGCCGTCGCCCCGGCACTCTTTCGGGTGAGTCCGTTCCCGGGCCCTATACCTGATGACCGCCTTCTTCCGGGCGTAAAAGCGCGCGAACCTCCGACGCGCCCACCCGTTGGGCGGTAGGAAGGGCCCGGCGCGCGAGCACCACGCGTGACCGGCCGGCCGCGTGCGGTGCCCGCGCGGTGCGCGTGCGCGGGTCGGTCAGGTCGGTTCAGGAGGGGAGAAACCGGGTGGTTCAGCCGGAGATGCAGCCCGAGGGTCGGCCTCACGACGGGCGGGGCGAAGGCGCGGCGGGGCTGCGTCCGGGCGATCCCGTCGGCCGGGCGTTCCCGCTCGGGGACTGGGGGGAGCCGGCCGCGCGGCTGGACGAGCTGTACCGGTGGGTGGAGCGCGGGGCGCTGGACACCGCCGCGTGGTACCTCGAGGACCGGATGTGGAAGCGGCGGTGCGCGTGGGCGCTGCGGGCCGGTACGGCGGTGGGTGCGCTGGCCGGGGCCGCGTTGCCGCTGCTGGATCTGACCGGGGCGGCGGACGGTGTCACGCCGTGGGGGTATCTGGCGCTGCTGGTCGCTGTCGCGTGTGTGGTCGGCGACCGGTTCTTCGGGATGACGTCCGGGTGGATGCGGGACGTGGCGACCGCGCAGGCTGTGCAGCGGCGGCTGCAGGCGTTCCAGTTCGACTGGGCGTCGGAGTGCGTACGGGAGGTGCTGGGGCCTGCGGAGGGGACGGCGAGCGAGGCCGCGGAGCGGTGTCTGACGGTGCTGCGGCGGTTCACCGAGGACGTGACGGAGCTGGTCCGGACGGAGACGGCGGACTGGATGCTGGAGTTCCGGAGCGGGGTGCCGTTGGGGGTGCGGAACGCGCTGGCCGGCGGGGGGCGGCCTGAGGGGGCGCTGCCCGTCGGGCGGTTCTCGGCTCCGCCCAACGGGGCACGGCCGAACATGCCTCGGCAGCGGCCGCCGGAGGCGCGGTGAGGGTCCGCCGGGGGCGGGTCGGTATGCGGTGCGTCCGGTGCGCGCCGGTGTGGGACGGGCGCCATGCGTCCACCCGCGCCGGTGTGAGTGCGAGCCGAGGGTGCGCAGCCCGGCGCTCGCGGGGTGCCGTCAGTCGCGTGTGTACGTCAGTTGTTCGCCCGTGCCCGTGCTCGTGCGGCGGAGGGAGCCGTTCGGGAGCAGGGTGATGTCGCTCGCGGAGCCGGGGGTGCAGGCGGTGCGGGGTTCGCCGACGGTGACGGTGGAGGGGCCGATCCGGAGGCGGCCGTCGGAGGCGCCGGTGAGGCGGGCCTCGAAGACGCAGTGGTAGGTGCCGTTGCCGGTGGGGCCGTCGGCCACCAGGGACATCACCGTGTCGCCGATCTCGCCCTGCTGCACGGTGAGGCGGCGGCTGTGGGAGCCGCTGTCGTTGTCGATGGTGGTGGACCAGCGGCCGAGGAACTCCTCCGGGACCGGCCCGCCCGCGGGCGCGCCGCCGCTCGGTGAGCCCGTCCCCGTGGGCGGGACGTCGTCGGTGGTGGCCGCGTCGCCGGTGCTCTGCGGCGCGCTGCTCGGCGCGGCGGGCGTCGACGGGTCGCCGCCCGCGCGGTCGTCGTCCCGGGCACCGCTCATCAGCGCGTACACGCTGCCGCCCGCGGCGAGCGCCACCACCAGCGCGATGACCACGAGCAGCGCGGTGGAGCGGCTGTCGCGGCGCGGCTCCTGCGAGGGCGGGACGTACGGCGGCGGACCGTAGGGCGGGGTCGCGCCCGCGCCGTGGCCGCCGTACGGGTAGCCGTAGGCGGGCGGCTGCGGATGCTGCTGCGGTTGGCCGTAGGCGCCCCCGCCGTACGCGCCTCCCCCGTGTCCGCCGTGTCCACTGCCCGCGCCCGGAGCACCCGGCGGCGGGGCCGGGTGGCCGCCCTGGCCGACGACGACCGTGGGCAGGTGGTTCACGCCGGGCTGCCCGGGAGGGGGCGGGGCGGACGCGTCCGGGGGCGGGGCCGCGCCGTCGTCGGCGGCGCGCGCGTGCTCGGCGGGCGCGTCCTCCCCCCGCTGCCTGGAGGACCCCGGCCCTTGAGGGTCCTCCGCGTCGAGCAGCCGTACCGCGTGCCGGCCCAGCTGGGCGACCAGCGCGCCGGGCAGCCACGGGTCGCGGGAGCGGCCGTCGGCGACCGTGTCCTGCGCGCCGGTGGCGGCCAGCACCTCGTCGAGCGTGGGCCGGGCCGCCGGGTCCTTGCGCAGGCATGCCCGCACCAGGTCGGCGAGCCCCTCGGGCACCTGCGTCAGGTCGGGCTCCTCCTGCGCGATGCGGAACATCAGCGCGTGCACCCCGCTGCCCGCGGTGCCGAACGGCAGCCTGCCGGTCGCCGCGTAGGCGAGCACGGAGCCGAGGCAGAACACGTCGCAGGCGGGCGTGATGCGGTCGCCGCGCACCTGCTCGGGCGCCATGAAGCCGGGCGAGCCGACGAGCGCGCCGGTGCGGGTGAGCCCGCCGTCGGTGACCGTCTCCAGCGCCCGGGCGATGCCGAAGTCGATGACGCGCGGCCCGTCGATGGTGACGAGGACGTTGGACGGCTTGAGGTCGCGGTGGACGATCCCGGCCGCGTGGATGTCCTTGAGGGCGTACGCGAGGCCGGCGCCGAGGATGCGCACCGACCGCTCGGGCAGCGCCCCGTGGTCGTGGCCCACCACCTGCTGCAGGCTCGGCCCGGCGACGTACCCGGTGGCCACCCACGGCACGGCCGCCTCGGTGTCGGCGTCCAGCACGGGTGCCGTCCAGTCGCCGCCGACCTGCCGGGCGGCCCGCACCTCCTGGCGGAAGCGGGCGCGGAACTCCTCCTGCCGGGCGAGCTCCTCGCGAACCAGTTTCACGGCGACGGTGCGTCCCCGGTCGGAGCGGGCGAGGTAGACCTGGCCCATGCCGCCGGCGCCCAGCCGCGCGAGCAGCCGGTAGCCCCCGATCGTCCGCGGATCCCCGATCCCGAGCTGGTCCATCGCTGCGCCGCCTTCCCCCCGCAGTGAGCAACGGATCGAGGATAGTGGCGGGCCGGTGCCGGTCGGGCGGGGCGACGTCTACGGTTCCGTAACAGGCGTGCCGAGACCGTCGAGCACCGTGGACAGACGTTCCAGCGCCCGCACCGCCTCCGCGAGTCCCTCCTCCCCGTACGCCTCCCGGTACGCCGTCGCGAGCCGTGCGGCGAAGGCCGCGTGGCCGGGGTCGATGCGGCGGACGGCCGCGTATCCCTCCTCGGTCGGGGCGAGGAGTTTGGCCCGGCGGTGGGCGGGGTTGGGCCGGTACTCGGCGAACCCCCGCTCCACCAGCAGGTCGGCGACGCGCTGCACGCTCTGCCGGGTGATGCCCATGGCGCGGGCGATCCCGGACACCGGCAGCGGCTCCCTGAGCACCGCGCCCAGCACCTGCCACCGGGCGGCGGTGATCCCGGCGGGCCGGGCCAGCTCCTCGGCGACCGCGAGGAACTGGCCGTTGAGCCTGAACGCGCCGAGCGCGGCGCGGCTGAGCAGCTCCTGTTCCTCCTCGCTCACCGGCTCACCGCCTCCGTCCACTCCGTGTACGCGGCCGGGTCGGAGTGGTGGAACAGCCGGTACCAGGCGTCGACCGCCTTGTCGTCGTAGGCGCCGAGCAGGCGGAGGATCTCGCGGGCGAAGGCGACCGGCTCGGTCGGTCCGGCGGTCACGAGCGGGCCGTCGGTGACGGCGTCGGCCTCCACGTACCGCCCGGCGCCCGCGTAGCCGGTCGCCGCGAGATAGGGGGCGGCGGCGCTGGTGTGCGCGCGGTCGTCGAGCAGGCCCTCGCGGGCGAGCCCGGCGGTGGCGCCGCAGATGGCGGCCACCGGCACGCCCGCGTCGAGGAAGGCGCGGGCGGTGCGCGCGACGGGGGCGAGGTCGTCGCCCCCGTCCCAGGCGGCGGCCCCGGGGAGGATCAGCAGCGAGCTGCCCTCGGGGCGCAGCTCCTCCAGCGCGAGGTCGGGCCGGGCGCGGAGGCCTCCCATGCTGGTGACGGGCCGGCCGCCGGGGGTCGCGGTGCGGACCTCGAAGCCTGCGAGGGCGAGGTGCGCGGTGGCGTGACCGGTCTCCCAGTCGGCCCAGGTGTCGTAGAGGGCGAGATGCACGGGCTTGCGGGTCATGACCGCTCCCTGGGGTCGATTCCACTGCCTAGCTATGACAACACCCTGTCATGACGACAGCAAGCTGTCAATCAGTCGCCGTCCCCCGCCCGCCTCCCTTGTCGACAACCTGTCGCGGAAACCCCCGCACCGCAGACACCCCGCCGATGTCGCCCGTCCACCGCCGCCGCCTACGCTCGGGCGCATGACCCCTCAGCCCAACCCCGAGGCCGGCGCCGCCGTCAAGGCCGCCGACCGTGCGCATGTGTTCCACTCCTGGTCCGCGCAGGAGCTCATCGACCCGCTCGCCGTCGCCGGGGCGGAGGGGTCGTACTTCTGGGACTACGACGGCCGCCGCTACCTGGACTTCACCAGTGGCCTCGTCTACACGAACATCGGCTACCAGCACCCCAAGGTCGTCGCCGCGATCCAGGAGCAGGCGGCGCGGATGACGACGTTCGCGCCCGCGTTCGCCGTCGAGGCGCGCTCGGAGGCGGCCCGCCTGATCGCCGGACGCACCCCCGGCGACCTGGACAAGATCTTCTTCACCAACGGCGGCGCCGACGCCGTGGAGCACGCCCTGCGCATGGCCCGGCTGCACACCGGCCGGCCCAAGGTTCTCTCCGCGTACCGCTCGTACCACGGCGGCACCCAGCAGGCCGTGAACGTCACCGGCGACCCGCGCCGCTGGGCGTCGGACAGCGCCACCGCCGGGGTCGTGCACTTCTGGGCGCCGTTCCTGTACCGCTCGCGCTTCTACGCCGAGACCGAGGAGCAGGAGTGCGCGCGGGCGCTGGAGCACCTGGAGACGACGATCGCCTTCGAGGGGCCCTCGACGATCGCCGCGGTCATCCTGGAGACCGTCCCGGGCACGGCCGGCATCATGCCGCCCCCGCCCGGCTACCTCGCGGGCGTCCGCGAGCTGTGCGACAAGTACGGCATCGTGCTGGTGCTGGACGAGGTGATGGCCGGGTTCGGCCGGACCGGCACGTGGTTCGCGGCCGACCTGTACGACGTCGTGCCGGACCTGATGACCTTCGCCAAGGGCGTGAACTCCGGTTACGTCCCGCTGGGCGGTGTCGCCATCTCCGCGGAGATCGCGGCCACCTTCGCCACCCGTCCCTACCCGGGCGGCCTGACCTACTCCGGCCACCCGCTGGCCTGCGCCGCCGCCGTCGCGACGATCAACGTGATGGAGGAGGAGGGCCTCGTCGAGAACGCGGCCGCCCTCGGCGCGTCCGTCGTCGGCCCCGGTCTGCGGGAGCTGGCCGAGCGTCACCCGAGCGTGGGCGAGGTACGCGGCACCGGCATGTTCTGGGCGGTGGAGCTGGTGCGCGACCGGGAGACCCGGGAGCCGCTGGTGCCGTACAACGCGTCCGGCGAGGCGAACGCCCCGATGGCCGCGTTCGCCGCCGCCGCGAAGAAGGCCGGTCTGTGGCCCTTCGTGAACATGAACCGCACCCATGTGGTGCCGCCGCTCAACACGAGTGAGGCCGAGCTGAAGGAGGGTCTGGCGGCCCTGGACGCGGCCCTGTCGGTGGCCGACGAGTACGTGAGGTAACCGGCACGGGGGCGGTCCCCACCGGTTCCGGACGGGCGCGCGGCGGATCTCCCGCCCGCGCCCGTTCGAACATCCGGCGCCGCGCCCGGACCGCGTAAGGTGGCGTGCCCGTGGACTTCCGCGAGCACGCCACTCGAACGCGATGAGGGAGACGCCCCGACCATGCCCCGCCTCGGCCACGTCGCCGTGACCCGCAGCACCCTGCGGCAGCAGATCGCCGACGCGCTCCGTGACGAGGTGCTGGCCGGGCGGCTCCAGCCGGGGCAGGAGTTCACCGTCAAGGAGATCGCCGACCAGTACGGGGTGTCCGCGACGCCCGTGCGGGAGGCGCTGGTCGACCTGTCGGCGCAGGGGCTGCTGGACGCCGACCAGCACCGGGGTTTCCGGGTGCACGAGTACTCCCCCGACGACTTCCGCGGCATGATCGAGGCGCGCAGCCTGGTCACCGAGGGCATGTTCCACGCGCTCACCAGCGGCGGGGCGCCGCACCTGCGGCCCGACGAGCCACGGCTGGCGGCGCTCCTCGCGGGGGTGCGGCGGCGTGGCGAGGAGGCCCGGCGCGCGGCCCTGGCCGGCGAGGTCACCGTGCTGATCGGCTACGACCTGCGCTTCTGGCGGGAGCTGGCGTCCGCGTTCGGCAACCCGTACCTGACCGACTTCCTGCACCGGCTGCGGGTGCAGACGTGGGTGTACGTGGTGCAGCACCTGCGGCAGCTGCCCGATCCGCGGGGCCGCCTCTGGGCGCGTCACACCGAGCTGGTGGACGCCCTGACCGAGGGCGACACCGACACCGCGCGCGCCATCCTCGACGCGTACACCGCGTACTCCCTGTCCCTCGTGGAGGGCCTGACGGCCGACGCGGCGGGTAAGGGACCTGTACGACGGCCCGCACAGGAGGATCCGTCCGCCCGGGACGCCGATACGCTTCCCTGACCCCTGACCCCTGTCCCGAACCGTCTTCCCGGACCCGGACGTCCCACCCGACGACCGCGCGATACGAGGAGTCCTCTTTTGGCCTGTGACCTGTGGCTGGTACCGCTCGTCGACGTGTTGTGCCACACGCCCGACAATCCCTTCGCCGAGGAACTCGCGCAGTACAACACGGTGCTGGCCGACGCGGGGCTGCCGCCGGTGCCGGTGTACCAGTACATGCCGGGACTGACCGGCGACGTCGCCCCGGTCGCCGGGTTCGACTACGACGCCCTGCACTTCCTGCGGCGCGTGTACCTGCTCCAGGTCTGCGGTCTTCCGGTCACCCCGGTGGACGAACTGGGCGGTGACTACGAGCAGTTGCTGGAGATGTTCGAGGCGACGGCCCAGCAGTCGCACCTGGTGTGGCACTACGACCACGCGGGCGCGTACGTGCCCGTGGACTTCCCGAGCCCGCTGTCCAGCGACGAACTCCTCGCGGGCGGCGGCCCGCTGGGCTCCTCGCACGCGCTGCTGCGCGAACTGGAGCTGGTCGCCCCGTCGATCGGCATCGACCCGGCGAACCCGCCGGCCGCGCCCGAACCGCCGCAGGCTCCCACGGAGCTGGAGGAGCCGGCCGTCCCCGCGCCGTACGACCCGAGCCCGTTCGCCCGTGAACGGCATGTGTGGCTGGGCCTGCACGCGGCGGCGACCCGGAGCCTGGCGCAGGGGTCGATGATCGTCTTCAGCTGAGGGTCACCCCAGCGCGGAGAGCCCCTTTCGCAGGTCGTCCGCGTTCATCACCGGGGTCATCTCGACCTGGGCGTCGAACTGCGAGAAGAACGGCTCGCCGGTGGGCGGGATCCGCGAGCTGTCCTCGAGGTCGAGGACGAGCAGGCAGGTCCGGCGGCCGCCGAGCGGACCGAAGTAGGCGGCCTCGGGGTGGAGCCGCTCCAGGGTCTCCTGCATCAGCTCGGGCATCTTCCCGCTGCGGATGACCTCGTTCGCCTTCTCCGTGTCCAGCGTCGCCTTGAGCATCACGCGCATCGCACTCACCCTCTTCCACGTCGATGCACGCGGCGGTACACGTCCAGGCTATGCCTGTGCACCGGCGCCCGCGCGGGCGCCGGTGCACACGGCGGCAGGCCTACAGGAACGAGTTGATCTGGATCGTCTCGTCGCGGCCCGGCCCCACGCCGATCGCGGAGATCGGGGCGCCGGACATCTCCTCCAGGGCCTTCACGTACGCCTGGGCGTTCTTCGGCAGGTCGGAGAAGGACTTCGCCTTGCTGATGTCCTCGTTCCAGCCCGGCAGCATCTCGTAGACCGGCTTCGCGTGGTGGAAGTCCGTCTGCGAGTACGGCAGCTCCTCGACGCGCCTGCCGTCGATCTCGTACGCCACGCAGACCGGGATCTGCTCCCAGCCGGTGAGGACGTCGAGCTTGGTGAGGAAGAAGTCCGTCAGGCCGTTCACCCGGGTCGCGTAGCGGGCGATCACCGCGTCGAACCAGCCGCAGCGGCGGTCACGGCCGGTGGTGACGCCCCGCTCGCCGCCGATGCGGCGCAGCGCCTCGCCGTCCTCGTCGAACAGCTCCGTCGGGAACGGTCCGGCGCCGACGCGGGTGGTGTACGCCTTGAGGATGCCGATGACCCGGCTGATCTTCGTCGGGCCCACGCCGGCACCGGTGCAGGCGCCGCCCGCGGTCGGGTTCGACGAGGTGACGAAGGGGTACGTGCCGTGGTCGATGTCGAGCAGGGTGCCCTGGCCGCCCTCGAAGAGGACCACCTTGTCCTGCTCCAGCGCCTCGTTCAGCACCAGCACGGTGTCGGCGACGTACGGGGCGAGCTTCTCCGCGTAGCCCAGCAGCTCCTCGACCACCTGCTCCACGGCGATCGCGCGCCGGTTGTAGAGCTTGGTGAGCATCTGGTTCTTGACGTCGAGCGCCGCCTCGACCTTCTGGGTGAGGATCGACTCGTCGTAGAGGTCCTGCACCCGGATGCCGACGCGGTTGATCTTGTCGGCGTAGGTCGGGCCGATGCCGCGGCCGGTGGTGCCGATCTTCCGCTTGCCGAGGAAACGCTCGGTCACCTTGTCCACCGTCACGTTGTACGGCGTGATGATGTGCGCGTTGCCGCTGATCAGGAGCTTGGACGTGTCGACGCCGCGCTCGTTCAGACCGCTCAGCTCGGAGAGCAGGACCGACGGGTCGACGACGACGCCGTTACCGATGACCGGCGTGCAGCCGGGGGACAGGATCCCGGAAGGGAGCAGGTGAAGGGCGTACTTCTGATCGCCCACGACCACCGTGTGGCCGGCGTTGTTGCCGCCCTGGTAGCGCACCACATAGTCGACGGAACCACCGAGCAGGTCCGTCGCCTTTCCCTTGCCTTCGTCACCCCACTGAGCACCGAGCAGCACAAGTGCGGGCACGCGCGTACACCCCTTCCGGGCGGGGCATGTCCAAGGTCAGGGGCGCACACGGAGGATCTCCGCCGCGTGCACCGCGACCACCGTTGGCCGCCAACCGTCGGACCGGATGCCCCGGAATAGACGAAGCCCCTGGCGCAATAGCGCAAAGGGGCTCTTGCACAAAGATGCTACCCGAGGAAGCGAGGCATGGCCGAGGTGGCGACATCCGGGACGTCTTCCGCGACGTCCGATCAGCTCCTGGTGGTCATCGATCCGGTCGCCCGGCGGGCGGACGGCGAGTCGGTCCGGATCGCGCGGGACGTGCTCCGCGCGGGTGCGGCGGGCGCGAAGGTGTGCCTGCCGGACGGCCCCGAGGAGTTCGCCCGGGCGCTCGCCCGGCGCGGCTCACGGCGTCCGGTGGTGGTGGGCGACGACCGGGCGCTGGTGCGCGCGGTGGAGCTGCTGCACCGGCAGCGGGAGCTGGCCGGGTGCGCGCTGTCCCTGGTGCCGGTGGGCGGCTCCGTGTCGCTCGCCCGGGCACTGGGCGTGCCGTCCGGGGCGGTGGCCGCGGCTCGGGCCGTGCTGGACGGGGCGGAGCGGCGGATGGACCTGCTGGTCGACGACAGCGACGGGGTGGTGCTGGGCGCGCTGCGGATCCCTCCGCTGGGCTCCCCGTCGCCGGGGTCCCCCGCGCGGGACCCCGCCGACGGGGTGCCCCGCCCCTGGCTGCGGACCTGCCGCTCCCTGGTGCGCACGCTCGCGCCCGCCCGGCCGCCCGCCGCGCCCGGTTCGGGGCCCACGCGGCTGCGGGTGGAGGTGGACGGGGAGACGCTCGTCGACCTGCACCAGTCGGTGGAGGCCGTCTCGGTCGTCCCCGGCGCCTCGGGCACGGCCCATGTGGAGGTCCGCCCGGCCTCGGTCGGCGCGGAGGCGTCCGCCCTGTCGGCGGAGGGCCGCACGATCACGGTCTCCGGCGCCCACTTCCGCTACCGCGCCGACGCAACGGTCTCGGGCCCGGTCCGCACCCGCACGTGGGAGGTCCGGGAGGGCGCGTGGGGGCTGACGGTCCCGGCGCGCTAGGCGTCCGCGCCGTCCCCGCCGAACAGTTCCTCGCGCCGGGCGCGCCAGCGCTCCATCATCGCCGGGACCTCCTTCTCCACGAACTCGAAGAAGGCCAGCGTCTCCGCCAGGCGGCGGCCCGCCGGGGTGTCCCCTCCCAGACTGGCGACGCCTTCCCGCAGAGCCACCTCCCAGCGCCTGATGACGGCCTCACGATTGGTGAGGGCCTCGTACCACTGATCGCCGTGGACCCGGTACCGCTCCCGGCGCGAGCCGGGCTCACGCTCGCGCGACACCATGCGCACCTGGGACAGGTAGCGCACCGCGCCGGACACCGCGGCCGGGGAGATCTTGAGCTGTTCGCTCAGCTCGGCGGAGGTCAGGACACCGGCGTCGGAGGCGAGCAGAGCCACGAAGACACGGGCGGGCATACGCGGGAGCCCGGCTTCCACCAGTTGCGCCGCGAAGTGCTCCACGAACCGCGAGATCACCTCCGCGTCCCGCTCCGTCCCGCTGGGCTCCACCATGATCCGATCATCTCCCCTGCTCAGGCGCCCTGGATCAGTCCAGTCGGGATTTATACGGTTCCTTAACTTCACAATCTTCTGAAGGAAGCGTACGTTGCGCAGCATGACGAAGGCCATCTCCGTGTCCGGGCTGCGCAAGTCGTTCGGCCGGACCCACGCACTGGACGGGCTGGACCTGAGCGTCGAGACCGGCGAGGTCCACGGTTTCCTCGGCCCCAACGGCGCAGGCAAGTCGACCACCATCCGCGTGCTGCTCGGTCTGCTGCGCGCCGACTCCGGCACCGCCGAGGTGCTGGGGCAGGATCCGTGGCGCGACGCCGTGGCGCTGCACCGCCGTCTCGCCTATGTCCCCGGTGACGTGGAGCTGTGGCCGGGGCTGACCGGCGGCGAGGCCATCGACCTGCTGGCCCGGCTGCGCGGGGGGCTCGACGAGCGGCGCCGCGCCGAACTCGTCGAGCGGTTCGACCTCGACCCGACCAAGAAGGGCCGCGCCTACTCCAAGGGCAACCGGCAGAAGGTCGCCATCGTCGCCGCGCTCGCCTCCGACGCCGAACTGCTGCTGCTGGACGAGCCGACCGCGGGGCTCGACCCGCTGATGGAGGTCGTCTTCCAGGACGTCATCGCCGAGGCCAAGGCCGCCGGGCGGACGGTGCTGCTCTCCAGCCACATCCTGGCCCAGGTGGAGAAGCTCGCCGACCGGGTGAGCATCGTCCGCCAGGGCCGGACCGTGCAGACCGGCACCCTCGGTGAGCTGCGTCATCTGACCCGCACCACCGTCGAGGCGGAGACCGAACGGCCCGCGGCGGACCTCGCCCGCCTGCCCGGCGTCCACGACCTGCGGACCGTCGACGAGGCCACCGGCCGGATCCGCTTCACCGTCGACGGCGCCCAGGTCGGCGCCGCCGTCCGCGCGCTCACCGACCTCGGCGTCCGCAGCCTGGTCAGCCACCCGCCGACCCTGGAGGAGCTGATGCTGCGCCACTACGACGACGAGCTGGCCGCCAACGGGCACGGCACCGGCGTCGACGGGCACGCCACCGGACAGGGCACGGACGGAGAAGCGCGATGACCTCCGTCACCGCCGACCCCGGCACCCGGGCGCCCGCCGCACCGGTCGCGGGCGGCAACGCGCTGGCAGGCACCCGGACCCTGATCCGCTTCGCCCTGCGCCGGGACCGGATCCGGCTCCCCGTGTGGATCCTGGCCCTGTTCCTCTCCACCCTCATGACGGCGAACAGCTTCAGGACGCTGTACAGCGACCCGGAGGACCGGGCGAACGCCGTCAGAAGCGTGGACAGCCCGGCCGGCCTGGCCATGTCCGGCCCCCGCCACTACCTCACCGACGACGGCTTCGGCTCCCTCCTCAGCCACCAGATGATCGGCTTCACGGCCGTCCTCGTCGGCCTCATGAGCGTGCTGGTCGTCACACGGCACACCCGCGCGGAGGAGGAGACGGGCCGCGCCGAGCTGGTGCGCTCGGCCGTCGTCGGCCGGCACGCCCACCTCGCCGCCGCCCTGGCCGTCGCCGCCCTGGCCAACCTCGCACTCGCGCTGCTGCTGGCCCTCGGCCTGACCGGCCTGGGTCTGGAGGGGGTCGACGCGAGCGGCTCGCTGGTCTACGGCTTCGCCCACGCCGCCGCCGGTCTCGTCTTCGCCGCCGTCGCCGCGGTCACCGTCCAGTTCACCGCGCACACGCGCGGCGCGTCCGGAACGGCGCTCGCGGTCATCGGCATCGCCTACGTGCTGCGCGCCGCCGGCGACAGCGGCACGAACGACACCCTGTCCTGGCTGTCCCCGATCGGCTGGGTGCAGCGCAGCTACCCGTACGTCGACGACCGCTGGTGGCCGTTGCTGCTGTGCCTGCTGTGCGCGGCGGGGTGCGCGGCGGCGGGCTTCCGGCTCTCCACCCGCCGGGACGTGGGCACGGGACTGCGTCCGCAGAAACCGGGCAGCCCCACCGCCTCCGCCGCGCTCACCACACCGGTCGGCTTCGCCCTGCGCCTGCACCGGGGGATGCTGGCCGGCTTCGGCGCCGGCCTGTTCCTGATGGGCGCGATGTACGGGTCGATCCTCGGGGACGCCGAGGACATGCTGACGGGCATCGACGAGCTCGAGGAGGCCCTGGAGCGCATCGGCGGGGCGAGCGTCGCCGAGTCCTTCGCCTCGATGGTCATGGTCGTCCTGACGGTCGTGGCGTCGGTGTACGTCGTGATGGCGGCCCTGCGGCCCCGTTCCGAGGAGACGGCGGGCCGCGCCGAGCCCCTGCTCGCCACCGGCCTCTCACGCTCCCGCTGGGTCGGCGGCCATCTGGCGGTGGCCATGGGCGGCGGCACGGTCGTCCTGCTGCTGGCCGGGCTCGGCTTCGGCCTGGCGGGCGCGGCCTCGACCGGTGACGCCGGGCTGGTGCCCGACCTGACGGGCGCGGCCCTCGCGTACGCACCGGCCCTGTGGGTCACGGTCGGCGTGGCGGTGGTCCTCTTCGGCTGGTTCCCCCGGGCGAGCCAGGCGGCCTGGGCCGTGCCGGTGTACGCGTTCGTGGTCGGTTATCTCGGCCAGATCCTCCGGTTCCCGGACTGGATGAACAACCTCTCCCCCTTCGGCCACATCCCCCGCCTGCCCGCCGCCGACATGCGCTGGACCCCGCTGTTCCTGCTGACCGTCGTGGCCGTCGCCCTGCTGTGGCTGGGCCTGACCGGCTTCCGCCGACGGGACCTGGAGACGAAGTAGCTCCACCCGCCCGGGCTCCCTCCCCGACACCCCGCACCGGGGCAGCGGGGGGGGTCAGTCCATGTACGGCTTGAGCTCCTCGGTGTCCAACTCGATTCCGACGGGGTCGGGAAGCACGACCTTCTGACCCAACCGGCGCTTCAGGACGTTCCGGTAGCCGACCACCGGGTCCGGGTCACTGTGTACGAGGACGGAACGGCGGTCGCGGTCGATCAGCAGATAGACGGGGATCCCTGACTCGGCGTAGGCCTGGGGTTTCTCCACACGGTCGCGATCGTGCGTGTCCGAGTCGAAAGAGGTGACCTCCACCGTCATCAGCACGCCCTCGGTGTCTGCCCAGTCCCCCTGGCCCGCGAAGTGGGCGACGGGGGCGAGCACCGCGTCCGGCAGGGCCCGGCCCTTGCGGTAGGACTCCACCTTCAGCCCTTGCACCGGGCTGAGATCGAGTTCGGGCCTGGCCTGCATGCACCGACGGACGAGCCACATGATGATCGCGCCGTGGTTGCCGTTGGTCACTTTCCTGAGCCCGATCCGTCCGTTGATGAACTCGAACCTGACGGTCTCGTCCTCACGTTCGGCGAACTCCGCGATCCGCTCGAACATGTCCACCGACAACTGGGACGACCCACGTTCTGCCATAACCGTCATGGTGCCTCCCTCCGCAGGCGGACACCAGCTTGACGAGCCACGCACGTACCTCGGCAGGAATGAGCCGGTGATCAGCCGAACGGGTGATCACCCCAGTTCCACGGCCAGCCCCTCCAGGCCCCGGATCACGAAGTTCGGCTTGCGGACGGGTTCCGCGGCCAGGCGGAGGGTGGGGGCGCGTTCCAGGAGGGACGTCATCGAGGCGGCCAGTTCGATGCGGGCCAGCGGGGCGCCGATGCAGTAGTGGATGCCGGCGCTGAAGGAGATGTGGGGGTTGTCGCGGCGGGTCAGGTCCAGGCGGGACGGGTCGGCGAAGACGGCCGGGTCGTGGTTGGCGGAGCCGAACAGCATCGCGATCTCCGCGCCGCGCGGGATGACCTGGCCGTCGATCTCGATCTCGTCCAGCACCCAGCGCTCGAAGAGCTGGAGAGGGGTGTCGTAGCGCATCAGCTCCTCCACCGCGGTGGGGACCAGGGAGTGGTCGGCGCGCAGGGCGGCGAGCTGGTCGGGGTGGCGGAACAGCGCCCACCAGCCGTTGACCGTGGAGTTCACGGTCGCCTCGTGGCCCGCGTTCAGCAGCAGCACGCAGGTGGAGATCATCTCCTGCTCGGTGAGCCGGTCGCCCTCGTCGTGGGCGGCGATCAGGCCGGAGATCAGGTCGTCGCCGGGGTTCTTGCGGCGTTCGGCGATCAGGTCGCGCAGGTAGTCCGAGAACTCGACCGACGCGCGGACCGCCCTCGCGGCGGCCTCCTCGCCCGGGTTGAGCTCGTACATGCCGCAGATGTCCGCCGACCAGGGGCGCAGCGGCGCGCGGTCGGACTCCGGGATGCCCAGCATCTCCGCGATCACCGCGACCGGCAGCGGCTCGGCGACGTCCCGCAGCAGGTCGCCGCCGCCCGCCTCGACGAGCCCCGCCACCAGGTCGTCCGCGAGCCGGCGCACGTACGGCTTGAGGCGCTCGACCGTGCGCGGGGTGAACGCCTTGGACACCAGGCGGCGGATGCGGGTGTGGTCCGGCGGTTCGAGATCGAGCATGCCGTGGTCGTTGAGCGTGTGGAACGGCTCGTGCTCCGGCGGGGGCGGGGTGCGGCCGAACTCCTCGTGGCTGAACCGGTGCAGGTAGGTCCGTCCCAGGCGCCGGTCGCGCAGCAGCGCCGAGACGTCCGCGTGGTGGGCGACCAGCCACTGGCCGGTCGGCTCGAAGTACCGCACCCGGCCCTGCTCCCGCAGCTCGGCGTAGGCGGGGTACGGGTCGGCGAGGAACGCGGGGTCCCACGGGTCGAAAGCGAGGTCGCGAGGAGCTGCCATGGACGGACGGTAGACCGCAGCCCCGGCCTCTGACCAGGGGTGCCGGGCGGTCCGTCAGGCGGCGCCGAAGTCGGGGAGGGTGACCGTGCCGTCCTCGGCGAGCGGGAAGCCGGGGTTGTGGGCGACCTCCCAGGCGTGGCCGTCGGGGTCGGTGAAGACGCCGGAGTAGAAGCCGATCTCGTTGAACACGGCCCGCCTGGTGACCGTGCCCCCGGCCAGGTCGGCCGCCGCGAGCAGCTCGTCGACCTCCGCGTCGGAGCGGACGTTGTGCGCGAGGACGATGCCGCCGAACCCGCCCGGCGTCCCCGGCTCCAGGCCGCAGTCCCGCGCGAGGTTGTCCCGGCCCCACAGGACCAGTCCGAGACCGCCGGCCTGGAAGAAGACCGTTTCCTGGACCTCCTGGCCCCGCCAGCCCAGGGCCTCGTAGAAGGCCTTCGAGCGGGCGAGGTCGGTGACTCCCAGCGTGATCAGGGTGATGCGCTGTTCCATGCGTCCCACCCTAGGACGCGCGGGCTCAGCCCGGCGTGACGAGACGCGCCTCGTACGCGAAGACCGCCGCCTGGGTGCGGTCGCGCAGGCCCAGCTTCACCAGGATGCGGCTGACGTGCGTCTTGATCGTCGACTCGGCGACCACCAGCCGTTCGGCGATCTCCGCGTTCGACAGGCCCTGCGCGATCAGCACCAGCACCTCCGTCTCGCGTTCGGTGAGGTCCCCGTACGCGGCCTGCGCGGACGGCAGCACCCGGGGCGCGTCGGACAGCTTGGAGAACTCGGTGATCAGCCGCCGGGTGACCGACGGGGCGAGCAGCGCCTCGCCGGCCGCGACGACCCGGACGCCGTCGGCGAGCTGGCGGGCGGAGGCGTCCTTGAGGAGGAAGCCGGAGGCGCCCGCGCGCAGCGCCTGGTAGACGTACTCGTCCAGGTCGAAGGTGGTCAGCACCAGCACCTTGGCCGCGCCGTCCGCGGCGACGATCTCGCGGGTCGCCTCGATGCCGTTCAGCTCCGGCATGCGGATGTCCATCAGGACGACGTCGGGCGCGAGTTCGCGGACCTTCTCGACCGCCTGCCGGCCGTTGACGGCCTCGCCGACGACCTCGATGTCCGGCATCGCGTTGAGCAGCACCGAGAAACCCTCGCGCACCATCATCTGGTCGTCCGCGATCAGCACGCGAATGGTCATGCGTCACCCTCGTTCACCGCGGTGACCGGCAGGAACACCGCGACCTCGTAGCCGCCGTCCTCGGTGGGACCGGCGGTCATCCCGCCGTCCAGCATGGCGACCCGCTCGCGCATCCCCGTGATGCCGTGGCCGGCGCCGGGCGAGGGCTTCACCAGGCTCGGCTCGGGCATCGGGCCGTTGACGACCCGCACCCCGAGACCGCCGAGGACGTACCCGATCTCCACGCGGGCGCTCGCGCCGGGCGCGTGCCGCAGGCTGTTGCTCAGCGCCTCCTGCACGATCCGGTACGCCGACAGCTCCACGCCCTGCGGCAGCTCCCGCACCGCGCCGGTCACCACCTTCTCCACGGTCAGCCCGGCGTCCCGCACGTTGACCAGGAGGGCGTCCAGGTCGGCGAGGGTGGGCTGCGGGGCGTCGGGGGCCTCGTAGTCCTCGGCACGGACCACGCCGAGGATGCGGCGCAGCTCGGTGAGGGCGGCGACGGCGTTCTCCCGGATGGTGGCGAAGGCGCGCTCCAGTTCCTCCGGCGGGTTCTCCACCCGGTACGGCGCGGCCTCGGCCTGGATGGCGACCACCGACATGTGGTGGGCCACCACGTCGTGCAGCTCGCGGGCGATCGTGGTGCGCTCCTCCAGCAGAGTGCGCCGGGACCGCTCCTGCGCGGTGACGGTCTGCTGGGCGGTCACCTCCTGCTGGGCGGTGTGCCGGACGTGCCACAGGCAGACCAGGAGCAGGGCGAACGCCGAGAGGACCAGCATCGGGGCGCCGTTGGAGTAGTAGAACGACCCACCGAAGACGATGTCCCCGAACACGGCGTACACGGCGGTGACGGCCCACATCCACACAGCGGTGCGGGGCCGGGTGCGCAGCGCCACCACCACCAGGACCGTGAGGTGGGAGACGAACGCGCCGGGCATCCACGGCCAGTCCCCGCCGCCGCCGTTGAACAGCGCGGTCAGCGGGCTCGCCGCGAGGGACAGCCAGAACGCACCGACCGGCCGGGACAGGGTGACCACCACGGGGACCGCGCACAGCAGTCCGGCCAGCAGGGCCCGCCCGTCGCCGCCCGGCTCGCTTCCGGAGAGGGCGCCGACCATCAAGGTGATCAGCGCGATCGCCCCTACCACCGCGTGCGGGAGCCGTTCCGCGGCCGTGCGCATCCGCCCGGGCAGCCGGCGCAGGAGCGGGCCGTCCGCCGGCCGGGGCCCCATCGGGCGGTAGGCGAAGGGGTCGTGGAACAGGTCCTGGCGCAGCCCCTGGAGGGCGTTCTGGGCCAGCCGGTACTCCGGGCTGCGGTCACCGTCCCCGGCGCGCGGGGACTGCTGGTGCGTCGTCTCGGTCACGCTCACACGGTAGGCCGAGCGGGTGAGCCCGGTCGTCCCCGCTGAGACGGGTTCCGGGGCGTCCGTCTGAAGTACTACGCAGGCCACGAGGGGTTACGCCACGGTACGCGCGGGCTCAGTAACCGGAGGGACGCACCAGCCCCGACTCGTAGGCGAACACCGCCGCCTGGGTGCGGTCGCGCAGGCCCAGCTTCACCAGGATCCGGCCGACGTGCGTCTTCACCGTCTGCTCGGCCACCACCAGCCGTACGGCGATCTCCGCGTTGGACAGGCCCTGCGCGATGAGCGCCAGCACCTCCGTCTCCCGTTCGGTGAGCCCGCCGACCTTCTGGCGCGGGGGCGTGCGGGGCCGCGCGTCAAGGCGGGAGAACTCCGCGATCAGCCGGCGGGTGACGCCGGGCGCGAGCAGCGCGTCCCCGGCGGCCACCACCCGTACCGCCTCGGCGAGCTGCTCGGCGGAGGCGTCCTTGAGGAGGAAGCCGGAGGCGCCCGCGCGCAGCGCCTCGTACACGTACTCGTCGAGGTCGAAGGTGGTCAGCACCAGCACCTTCACCTCGGGGTGGACGGCGGTGATGCGGGCGGTGGCCTCGATGCCGCCGAGTTCGGGCATGCGGATGTCCATCAGGACGACGTCCGGGGGGAGTTCGTCGACCTTGTCGACCGCCTCGACGCCGTTCACCGCCTGGCCGACGACCTCGATGTCGGGCTGCGTGTTCAGCAGCACGGTGAAGCCCTGCCGGACCATCTGCTGGTCGTCGGCGATCAGTACGCGGATCATGCGGTGCCGTCCTGGGGAAGGGGGTCGGTGGCGGAGGGTGCGGACACGGGGAGGCGGGCCTCGACGCGGTAGCCGCGCCCGGACCAGGGGCCGGCGGTGAGCGTGCCGCCCAGCATGACCGCCCGCTCCCGCATGCCGAGCAGCCCGTGCCGGGCCCCGGCGGACGGCGACGCCTCCCGGGTGGGGGCGGTGTTCACCACCTCCACCCGCAGGGCGCGCCGCCCGTAGGCGAGGGTGACGTGCGCGGTGGCGCCGGGCGCGTGCCGCAGCACGTTGCTCAGCGCCTCCTGCACGATCCGGTACGCGGACAGCTCCACGCCGGGCGGCAGCGGGCGACGCGCGCCGGTGACCTCGGTGGTCACGGTGAGTCCGGCGGCGCGGGTGTTCTCCACCAGGGCCGCCAGCCGGTCCAGGGTGGGCTGCGGGGCGTGCGGGGCTCGTCCGTCGGCCGGGTCGTGGTCGTCGTCGGCGGCGGGGTGCTCGGAGCGCAGCACGTCCAGTACCCGACGCAGTTCGGTGAGCGCCTCGACGGCGTTCTGCCGGATGCCCGCGAGGTTCTCCCTGAGCTCGTCCGGCGGGTCCTGCACGAGGTGCGGGGCGACCTGCGCCTGGATGGAGATCACCGACATGTGGTGGGCCACCACGTCGTGCAACTCGCGGGCGATGCGGCTGCGTTCCTCCAGCAGCGTGCGGCGGGCGCGTTCCTCGGCGGTGAGCGTGGCCTGCCGGCCCAGCTCGACGCGGGCCTCGCGGCGGCCGCGCAGGGCGATGCCGAGGACGACCACGACGGCTGACAGCGCAACGGTGACCTGGCCGGTGGGCGTGTAATTCCACGCGCCCCACAGGCCCTGGAGGGCGTAGGTGAACAGCCCTGTCAGGACCAGCGCCTCGACCGACACGCGGGTGGGCACGCGCAGGGCGACCAGCAGCAGCACGAGCAGGTGGGCCACGACGGCCCACGCGGTCCAGGGCCACGCGAAACCGTCGATCTGGCCGGCCATCAGCATGCGGCGCGTCAGTACGGCGATCGCCAGCGTGGCGCCGAGCGACAGCCACAGCCCCGGCACCGGCCGCCGCAGCGCGAGGACGGCCGCACAGCCCTGCCCCACCCCGAGCAGCATGGAGTAGCCGAGGTCCAGCCCGGCCTGGTCAGTCAGTTGAACGGCTCCCACGATGGTCAGGACGACGCCGACGATCCACACGACCCCGTGCGGCAGCCACCGCAGCCATGTCGACGGCGGCAGGGGATCGACCCGCGCGGTCATCAGGTCGTCGCGCAGGACGCCCAGCCACCGCCGTATGTGCTCCACCCCCGTGTCCACCACGCCGTTCAGCCTAGACATGAGGAGTGCGCTCGGTCATCGGCAGGTGGGCGCGGACCACCCGGGACCGCTTCCGCCGCCGCCCGCCCCCGCCCCGCTCCCAGGTCCGGAACGCCGCCCCGCACACCACGAGGGCGAGGACGAGGACGGGCAGCCACGCCGCCCGGGCGGCGACCCAGCCGAGGCCGTCCGGGACGGTGTGCAGACCGGGCAGCGGGCCGGCCGGGAGAAGCGCCGCGGTGGTGGCCATCAGGGCGGTCTGGTGCCACAGGAACACCGTCATCGCGGACAGGTTGACCAACGCCACCGCCGCCCAGGCGACCGGCCGGCGCATCGCGTGGCGCAGCCGGTCCCGCAGCAGCAGCGCGAGCCCGCACTGGGCCAGGCCGAAGGTGACGGCGGCCAGGGTCGGCGGGTTGAGGTTGGACACCTCGGCGCCCGGCACCCCGACCATCGAGGCCGGATATCCCGCCCATCCGACCAGCGCGGCCGTCGCCGCCGTGCCGCCGCCCAGCAGCACCCATCCCGGCCTGCGGCCCCTCAGCTCGCCCCGGGTCCACGCCGCGCCCAGCGTGTACGGCACCAGCCAGCCCGCGGCGAGGTTCAGCCAGCCCAGTCCGCCGGGGGCGCCGAGGCCGAAGCGGAGGACGTCGACGTGGAGGACGACGGCGAGCGGCCAGAGCGGATGCATCCGGGCGACCAGCGGGGTCGCCGCGGTGAGGGCGGCGAAGACCAGCAGGAACCACATCGGGGACAGCGCCAGCTTCACCAGCGTCCGCACGGTCCCGTACTCGGCGTCGGACAGCAGCAGCGCGAGCGTCACGGCCGTCCACAGGGTGAGGACGGCGACGACCGGGCCGAACAGCCGCGCCAGCCGGGCGTGCAGCCACCGCCGGTACGGCGTCCCGCGCTCCCGCGCGGAGGCGTACGAGCGGGTCGCGACGTGCCCGCCGACCAGGAAGAACACGGCGAGGGTCTGGCAGGCCCAGGACACCGGGGCCAGCCAGGGCATGTGCTGCAGCGGGCTGGCGGTGCGCAGGCTGCGGCCGTCCGCGGCCAGCGCGGTGACCAGCCAGTGCCCGAGGACCACGCCGAGGACGGCGAAGGCCCGCAAGGCGTCGACGGCGCGGTCGCGGTGGGCGGGGGTGGCGGCGTCGATGCGGGCGGCGGTGTCGCGTATCGCGACGGTGAGGCGGGTCATCGGGTCACCTCCTGGGGGTGGCCGAGGACGATCCGGGTGAGGTTGGCCAGGGAGAGGGAGCCGGGGGCGAAGTAGTCGCTGTGTCCGCCGTCGCCGGCCGCGAAGACGCGGGCGCCGTACTCCTGCGACACGGGGTCGGCGCCGAAGCCGACGGTGGTGCCGAACAGGCCGGCGTCGAGGTGCGGGACGTGCTCGACCCAGTCGCCGGCGCCGCGCGCGGCCCACACCCGGGCACGGGTGCGCAGATCGGCGGCGGTGTCCGCGCCGGTGCCGGGGCTGCCGAGGAACACCAGGTCGTCGACGTCGAGTCCGGCGGCGGCCCGCGCGCAGACGACGGAGCCGTAGGAGTGGCAGAGCAGGGAGACGCGGGCGCGAGGGGCGGCGACCGACCGCAAGTCCTGCACGAGCTCCCTCAGTTCGGGTGCCGCCTCCTCCGCGCGGCCGGTCGTCGCGACGGAGGGGCTGAGCGTGCCGGGTGTCTCGTAGCCGAGCCACGCCACGACCGCCGTGCGCACTCCCGCGGGCGCTTCCCGTGTGAGCCGCTGGTGCAGGGCGACGGCGGTGGCGCGGAAACGGCCGTAGGTGTCGATGCCCGTGTCGGACCCGGGGACCAGGACGGCGACGCGGTCGGCGTGCGCGAGATCGCCGAGCACCTCGGTGACCAGGCCGGCGCCGCGCCCGTCGAAGTACAGCAACTGCCGGGCGGCCAGCGTGCGTTCGACGGCGCCACGGTCCCGGTACCCGTGGCCGGCCGCGGTGCGGGCCGCCTCGGCGGCGTTGGCCCGGTGGGCGGCGTAGGTCGCGCCGAGTCCTGCGACGGCCGGGGGCGGGAGCTGGGCGGGCGGCGGGGCCGGCGCCTGCGGGCGGGCGGCGCCGGCGAGGGGCACGGCCACGGCGGCCGCGACGAGCGTGGCGAGCAGCCCACGCCGCAGCCGGCCCGCCGGGCGGTGTGCCGTGGCCTCCGCCCCGTCCGGTCCCGTGCCCGGAGTCCCCCGCTCGCCCTGCTCCATCGTCGCCGCTTCCTTCCCGTCCGCCCGTCCATCGGGCGTTTCCGGAAAGGAAGTTACGGAGCGTGGTCCGTAACCCGCGTCCCACCGGGGGACTCAACCGCGGGGTAGCTCTCAGGTACTAGGGGTATGACGGACCATGCTCCGGGCGGGAGTGGGGGCTCACCACGCGAGCTGGGCGATCTCCTCCGCGACGACCGCGCAGGCGTCCGCCGCGGGATCGATGAGCGGGAAGTGGCCGACGTCCGGCAGCAGCGTCACCCCGACGACCTCGCCGGCCTTCGCCGCCGCGTCCGCGTACGACTCGGCGACCGCGTGCGGGACGTCGATGTCGGCGCGGCCCTGGACGAGGGTGGTGGCGATGCCGGTGGGCAGCAGCAGCGCCGGGTCGGCGTGCGGCCTGCGCTCGGCGAAGTGGTCGTCACCGCCGAGGAGTTCGCGGGCGGCGCCGCCGCACACGCCGAGCTTGTCGGCGACCTCGAAGTCCGCGATGGGGGCGAGGGCGACGACCCCGCGCAGGGGCGCCGGGGCGTCGGTGCGCCACGGCGACCCGGCGGGCAGGACGTGCCGGGCGGCGGCCCACAGAGCGAGGTGTCCGCCCGCGGAGTGGCCGGTGAGGACGATGCGGCGCGGGTCGCCCGCCGGGAGGTGTTCGCGTATCAGCGCGGGCAGGGCGTCCACCGCGGCGGCGACGTCGTCGAAGGTGTCGGGCCAGCGCCCGGCCACCGGGTCGCCGCCGTCGGCCCGCGTCGCGCCGCGCCGGTACTCGACGCTGGCCACGGCGAAGCCGCGGTGCGCGAGGAACGCGGCGAACGGGCTGACGTGACGCCGGTCGTAGGCGGCGCGCCAGGCGCCGCCGTGCAGGACGACGACCACCGGCGCGGGACCGCTCCCGCCGCGCGGCGCCCAGAAGTCGACGACGTGGTCGGGGTCGTCGCCGTAGGCCGCCGTGGCGTCCGGATCGACCGGCGGGTGGGAGAAGGCCGACTTCTCCTCGGCGGCGGCCCGGGCGGCTGCGACGTCGTCCGTCATGCTCCAACCTCTCAGCGATACAACGTGGTTCGACCGGACCGGGCGTGTACGCGGCCGTTCGGGCGGGACGGTACCAGCACTTCGCCCGCCCCTCTCACCGGGAGGCCCCGCCTGACCGGCGGGAACGGGGCCGGGACACGGCCGTCCCGGCCCCGTCCGTCTAGCGCAGCTCCTCGGCGAGCACCCGCGCCGCCCGCTCCACGTCGGCGAAACCGACGTAGAGCGGGGTGAAGCCGAAGCGGAGCACGTCCGGGTGGCGGAAGTCGCCGACCACGCCCCGGTCGATGAGCCGCCGCATCACCGGTCCCGCGTCGGCGCAGCGCAGGGCGACCTGGCTGCCCCGTTCCGCGTGCGGCAGCGGGGTCAGGCACTCCACGCGGCCCTCGGGGACGTACTCCCCGACGCACTCCAGGAAGAAGTCGGTCAGAGCGAGGGACTTGGCGCGGACCGTCTCGACCGTCACTCCGTCCCACACCTCGAGCGCCGCCTCCAGGGCGAGCATGGAGAGGATGTCGGGGGTGCCGACCCGCCCGCGCACCGCGCCCTCGGCGGGCGTGTACACGGAGCGCATCCCGAAGGGTTCCGCGTGGGAGTTCCAGCCGGGCAGCGGGGAGTCGAAGCGGTCCTGGAGGTCCGCCCGCACGTACAGGTAGGCGGGCGAACCGGGGCCGCCGTTGAGGTACTTGTAGGTGCAGCCGACGGCCAGGTCCACGCCGTGCGCGTCCAGGCCGACCGGCAGGGCGCCCGCGCTGTGGCACAGGTCCCAGACGGCGTACGCGCCCGCCGCGTGCACGGCCGCCGTGAGCGACGGCAGGTCGTGCAGCCGGCCGGTGCGGTAGTCCACGTGGTTGAGCAGCACGGCGGCGGTGCGCTCCCCGAGCGCGCCCGGCACCTCCGAGGGCTCCACGGGACGCAGCGCGCAGCCGGTCATGCGGGCCGCCGACCCGGCGATGTACCCGTCCGTCGGGAACGTGGTCGCGTCGACCAGGATCTCGTCCCGGCCGGGGCCGGTCTCCTGGGCCAGCCGCACCGCGCCGACCAGCGCCTTGAACACGTTGACGCTGGTGGAGTCGCCCACCACGATCTGGCCTGCCGCCGCGCCGACCAGCGGGGCGATCCGGTCGCCGATCCGCTCCGGCGCCGTCCACCAGCCGCTCTCCGTCCAGGAGCGGATACGCATCTCGCCCCACTGGCGGCCGACCACGTCCGCGACCCGGCCGGGCACGGCGACGGGCAGCGCGCCCAGCGAGTTGCCGTCCAGGTAGACCGCGCCCTCGGGCCCGTCGAGGACGAACTCCGCGCGCTTGGAGGCGAGTTCGTCACCCGCGTCCAGCTTCTCCGCCTTCTGTGTCAGTTCCGTCGGCTCAGACATAGGACCGCGCCGTCCACAGCTCGGGGAAGACGCTCTTCTGCGCCCGCTTCTCCAGCCACGCCACTCCGGCGGAGCCTCCTGTTCCGGTCTTGGCCCCCATGGCCCGGCGGGTGGCGACCAGGTGGTCGTTGCGCCAGCGCCACACCAGCTCGGCGACGTCGGTCAGCGCCTCGCCGAGCCGCGCCACCTCGTCCCGCTCGTCGCCCGCGTAGACGGACGTCCAGATCTCCTCGACCTCACGCGACGGCTCGTACTTCTGCGACACGTCGCGCTCCAGCACCGCCTGCGGCACGGGGTGCCCGCGCCGCGCGAGGAACCGCAGCACCTCGTCGTACAGGCTGGGCTCGTGCAGGGCCTTCTCCAGCTCGGCGTGCACCCGCGGCGCTCCCCGGTGCGGGACCAGCATCGACGCGGACTTGTCGCCGAGCAGGAACTCCATGCGCCGGTACATCGCCGACTGGAAGCCGGAGCCCTCGCCGAGGGCGCTCCGGTAGGAGTTGAACTGCGCCGGGGTGAGCCCGGCCAGCGGCCGCCAGGAGGCGTTCAGCGCCTCCAGTTCGCGCCGTGAGCGGCGCAGCGCGTCGAGCGCGGTCGGCACGTCGTCCCGGCGCAGCGCCTGCGCGGCGGTCTCCCACTCGTGCACGATCACGGTGAACCACAGCTCCATGACCTGGGTGGTGACCAGGAAGACCATCTCTCCGGGATCGTCCGAGAGGGTGTGCTGGAGGTGGGTGAGGACGTCGGCCTTGACGTAGTCCTCGTAGGGCGTCGTGCCCTGGAAGTCGAGATGCGGGGTCTCGGGCTCGTGAGCCTCGTGGGACATCGCTGTCTCCTGAAATGTTCTCCGGGTAGCGGTCCGCCCCTGCCGTTACCGGCACGGGGGCCCCGGTCCCCACGGTGCATCCTGCGCAATCGTCCCCCATCGCCGCAAGGCCCGCCTGCCGGGCAGACGGGCCTCGCGGTGATCACGTTCCGCTTTCCGGCCGGTTCAGCCGAGGACCTGGGCCGCCGTGGGCGAGGAGTCCTTCAGGAACTGGCTGCAGCGCTCGTACTCCTCCTGCTCGCCGATCGCCTGCGCGGCGCGGGCCAGGGCGTGCAGGGCGCGCAGGAAGCCGCGGTTCGGCTCGTGCTCCCACGGCACGGGGCCGTGGCCCTTCCAGCCGTTGCGGCGCAGCGCGTCCAGACCGCGGTGGTAGCCCGTACGGGCGTACGCGTAGGACTCGACGACGCTGTCCCGCTCGAACGCCTCGTCGGCGAGCCGCGCCCAGGCCAGCGAGGAGGTGGGGTACCGGCCGGCGACCTCGGCGGGGGTGGCGCCGGACGCCAGCAGCTCGCGCGGCTCGGGGTCGTCGGGGAGGTGGGTCGGGGGCGGGCCCCCGAGGAGGTTCTCGTGAATGGACATGGGTCCAGTCTCGTACATCAGGCGATGCTGCTGCCCCGGCGCGGGTCCGCCTCCAGCGGGGGCACGGCCACACTGCCGTGGGTACGGCACTCGGGGCGCCGGCAGCCCGGCGCGGGCCGGCGCACGGTGGCCGCGGCGAGGAGCGCGCCGATCACCAGGACGCCCGCGCACAGCAGCATCGCCCGGTCGAACGCGGCGTCGAACCGCTCCGGCTGCCGGAACGTCTCCTGGCCCATCCCGGCGAGCAGCGGCAGCGCGGCCACCGCCAGCAGCCCCGCGGCGCGGGCGGCCGCGTTGTTGACCCCGCTGGCCAGGCCCGCCCGCGAGGTGTCCACGGAGGCCAGCACGGACGCCGTGAGCGGCGCGACGAGGGTGACCATGCCGAGGCCCAGCACGAGCAGCGCGGGCAGCACGTCGGCGGCGTACGAGGCTCCCGGTCCGACCCGCAGCATCAGCAGCACCCCGGCGGCGGACAGCAGCGGGCCGACGGTGAGGGGCAGGCGCGGGCCGATCCGGTCGGCCAGCTCGCCCGAGCGGGCGGAGAGCAGCAGCATGAGGGCGGTCGTCGGCAGCAGCGCGGTGCCGGCGGCGAGGGCGGACCAGCCGACGACGACCTGGAGCTGGAGCGCGGCGAGGAAGAAGAACCCGCCGAACGCCGCGTACACGCACAGGGTGACGCCGTTGACCGCCGAGAACTGGCGTGAGGAGAAGATCTCCAGCGGCATCATCGGGCCCGGCCGCCGCTTCTCCACCAGCACGAAGCCGACGGCGGCGGCGAGCCCCGCCACCGCCGACACGACGACCAGCGGCGAGCCGTCGCCGGCCCCGATCAGCGCGTACGTCACCAGCGCGAGGGCGACCGCGCCGAGTGCCGCGCCGAACACGTCGAAACGTCCCTCCGCCCTGGTGCCCGACGACTCCGGCACATGGCGCACGGCGACCGGGGCGCACAGCAGGGCGAGCGGCACGTTGATCAGGAACACCCAGCGCCAGCCGGGCCCGTCCACCAGCCAGCCGCCGAGGAACGGTCCCACGGCCGCCCCGATGCCGCCGAAGCCGGACCACAGGCCGACCGCGCGGCCCCGGTCGTCGGGGTGGAAGGACGCCTGGATCAGCGCGAGCGAGCCGGGGGTGAGCAGCGCCCCGCCCGCGCCCTGGAGCGCCCGGGCCGCGATGAGCACGCCCTCGTCGGGCGCGATCCCGCACAGCAGGGAGGCGGCGGCGAACCAGAGCACGCCGACGACGAACACCCGGCGCCGCCCGTACCGGTCGCCGAGCGCCCCGCCCAGCAGGATCAGCCCGGCCAGCGTGACCAGGTAGGCGTTGACGGTCCACTGGAGCGCGGCGAGGTCGGCGTCGAGGTCCTCGCCGATGCGCGGCAGGGCGACGTTGACGACGGTCGAGTCGAGCAGGGCCATGCCGGAGCCGAGGACCGTGGTGAACAGGATCCACCTGCCCTGGGGGGACGCCAGCCGGACATCGGGCATACCGGGAGCATACGGAAGAGCCCGGCACCTGGGCAGGTGCCGGGCTGTTCCGTGTGCGAGCGTGCGGGTCGCTCGGGGCGGGTTACTTGATGCGGGTGCCCGTCGAGCGCAGGTGCTTGCAGGCCTCCAGGACGCGGGCGGCCATCGACGCCTCGGCCAGCTTGCCCCAGGTGCGCGGGTCGTAGGTCTTCTTGTTGCCGACCTCGCCGTCGACCTTCAGGACGCCGTCGTAGTTGCGGAACATGTGGTCCGCGACCGGACGCGTGAACGCGTACTGGGTGTCGGTGTCGATGTTCATCTTGACGACGCCGTTCTCCAGCGCGGTGCGGATCTCCTCCTCGGTGGAGCCCGAGCCGCCGTGGAACACGAAGTCGAACGGCTGCGCGCCGGCCGGCTTGCCGTACTTGGCGGCGACGCCCTCGTTGAGCTCCTTCAGCAGCTCGGGACGGAGGACGACGTTGCCCGGCTTGTACACGCCGTGCACGTTGCCGAAGGACGCGGCGAGCAGGTAGCGGCCCTTGTCGCCCAGGCCCAGCGCCTCGGCGGTGCGGATCGCGTCGTCGACCGTGGTGTAGAGGGAATCGTTGATCTCGTGGGAGACGCCGTCCTCCTCGCCGCCGGTCGGGGTGATCTCGACCTCGAGGATGATCTTGGCGGCCCGGGCGCGCTCCAGCAGCTCCTGGGCGATGGCCAGGTTGTCGGCCAGCGTCTCGGCGGAGCCGTCCCACATGTGGGACTGGAACAGCGGGTTGCGGCCGGCCTTGACGCGCTCCTCGGACACCGCGAGCAGCGGGCGCACGTAGCCGTCGAGCTTGTCCTTCGGGCAGTGGTCCGTGTGCAGGGCGATGTTGACGTCGTACTTCTCGGCGACGACGTGCGCGAACTCGGCGAGCGCGACGGCGCCGGTCACCATGTCCTTGTTGTGCTGGCCGCCCAGGAACTCGGCACCGCCCGTGGAGATCTGCACGATGCCGTCGCTCTCCGCCTCGGCGAAGCCGCGCAGAGCCGCGTGCAGGGTCTGGGACGAGGTGACGTTGATGGCCGGGTAGGCGAACTTCTCCGCCTTCGCCCGGTCGAGCATCTCGTTGTAGACCTCGGGAGTTGCGATGGGCATCTGTCCGCTCCTTAAGAGTGCGGTGTGGGGTGCTGCGTACTGTCGGCCCTGACCTGGAACCTTGGATGCGACGTCATTGTCGGTCACATCCTTCCAGACTCGGCCGGAACGTCCATCCCGCCGTCCGCCCTGTGGAAGGCGGGGCCGGTCAGTCCAGGCCGAGTTCGTCCTTGGAGTAGGCGAACAGGTACGGCACCCCGGCTCCCTCGCGGATCTTCTCGGCGGCGCCGGTGGCCCGGTCGACGATCGTCGCCACGGCCACGACCTCGGCGCCGGCCTCGCGCACGGCCTCCACGGCGGTGAGCGGGGAGCCGCCGGTGGTGGAGGTGTCCTCGACGACCAGCACGCGGCGGCCCTTGATGTCCGGGCCCTCCACGCGGCGCTGCAGGCCGTGCGCCTTGGCGGCCTTGCGCACGACGAACGCGTCCAGCCTGCGGCCGCGCGCGGCGGCGGCGTGCAGCATGGCGGCGGCGACGGGGTCGGCGCCCATGGTGAGCCCGCCGACCGCGTCGAACTCCAGCTCCTCGGTCAGGTCCAGCAGCACCTGCCCGACCAGCGGGGCGGCCTCGCCGTCGAGGGTGATGCGGCGCAGGTCGACGTAGTAGTCGGCCTCCAGACCGGAGGAGAGGGTCACCTTGCCGTGCACCACGGCCTTGTCCTTGATCTGCTGCAGCAGCGCGCCGCGAGTGTCCGTCATGCCTGTCAGCTTAAAGCCGGGTCCAGGTCCAGGTCGTGGAGGCCTCCAGCGGCTCCAGCGGGGTGACCAGGCGCGGGTGGGTGTTCAGCCCGTCCGGCGGCCCGGTCTGCGGCTCCACGCAGACGGCCTCCTGCTGCTCGTCGTAGACGACGACCCACTCCTCGCGACTGGTCACCTTCAGCTGGAGCTGCCCCGGCCAGGTGAGGGTGACGTCGACGCCGCCGGGCATCCCGAAGCAGTCGTCCCACGGGCCGGGCTCCGGGTCGATGCGGCGGCCGGTAGGCAGGTGGTCCTCGCCGCGCTCCTCCTGCCAGGCGGGCTCGAAGCCGATGGTGACGTCCTCGCCGCCGAGGCTGCGCAGGAACCACGGGTGCCAGCCGAGCTGCGCGGGGAACGACGAGCCGTACGTCTCGACGCTCATGGTGAGCGTCAGCGCGTCCTCGGTGAGCGACACCTGCTGGGTGACCCGACCCGGGTACGGCCACGGATCGGTCAGGTCGTACGTCAGCACGGCCTCGTCGGTGCTCCTGCGGGCGGTGTGCCAGGGGGCGTTGCGCGCGGTGCCGTGGATGGCGTGCGGGGGCGCGTTGAGCGGCATCTGCCGTACGGCGGCGCCGTCCCGGAACCGGCCGTCGCGCAGCCGCCCGCACCAGGGGACCATCGGGAAGCACCCGAACCGCTCCCCCTGCCGCAGCAGCTCCACACCCCCGAGCCGCAGTCCCCCGACCCGTCCGCCGTTCCCCGGCAGCACGTCCACCTCCGCGTCACCCGCGGTCAGCGTGATGTGTTCGTCCCTCACGCCTCGACCCTACTGGGGCGATCACTCACGTGGGGCGCGCCTCCGGCGGGACGGCGGGACGCGGGCGGGCGCCTCCGCCACGCGGGGTTACGCGCTTTCGGCGCGGGGAGGGCCAGGACCCGGGCACGGGGACCCGCGGGGCTGGTGCTCGCGGCACGGGAGCGGGCCGGCGCGTTCCGCTCGGGCAGGGGCGCCGCGGTCTCGGGGGCTGGGCCCAGTGCCCCGGCACGGGGCGGGACGGTGCGGCGCACCGGGCACGGCACCGAGCGGCACCCGCGTTTCCGGCACGGGGTCCGGCACGGCGGCCGGGTCGCGCGCGCCTGCGCGGAACAGCGCGCCGCCTCCGCGGCGTCAGCGGCGGCGTCGCAGGGCCCGGACGGCGACCACGGCCGAGGCGACCGCCAGGGCCGCTGCGGGGGCCGCCCAGCGGAGGGGCGTGGAGGAGGTGACCGTCTGGGGGGCCGGGACCGGGGCGTAGCGGCCGCGTGGGGGCGCGTGGTCGACCTCCTCGGCGCTGCGCCCGATCATCGTCCGCCGTGCGTGTGCCGCCTCGGCGAGGGAGTCGTCGCCGTCGTCACCGGAGCCGTCGTCACCGCCCGGGAAGCCCGCGTCCAGGGGTTCGGGGGCCGGGGGCACGGGACCGGTGTCCGGGGCGTCCGGCTCGGGGGCCGGTCCCGACTCGGATTCCGGAGCGGGCACGGTGCCGGGCCCGTCCTGCGCGCCGGTGTCCGACGGGGACGTGGGTTCCGGCTCGCCGGTGGGCCGTTGCGGTGGTGGCGGGGGTGCGTCCTCGGCCTCCGGGGTGGTCTCGAAGTCCGTGGTCGCGCCGGGTTCGAAGTCGCCGGCTGCCAGCTGTTCCGGGGATTCGAGGGGGGCCGGCGGCTCCGCCGTCTCCTCCGCCGCCGCTCCCAGGTTCTCCGCGAAGCGGGTCAGCAGGCGGGTGACCGCCGAGGTGACCGCGTCCGGCGGAAGGTCCGTGACGCGGCCGTCCGCCGTGGCGGTGCCCGTGAGGACGAGCTCCGTGCCGGCGTCGGCGGGGCGCGGGGTCAGCCGCAGGGACAGCCGGACCGTCCCGTCGCCGCGGGCCTCGGACGCCTCGCCCTCGACGGAGTAGGAACCGTCGTCCCGCGCGGACACCCGTACCGACCCGCGGTAGGTGATGGAGGAGCCGCCGATCCGTACCTTCAGCCGCCCCGTGACGGGTTCCGCACCGGCGTCGTGCTGGAGCCCGGGCACCGCCCGGGCGACCCGCGCGGGGTCGTCCAGCACCTCCCTGAGCCGCTGCGCCTCGACCGGAACGAACACCTCGTGCTCCATGAGTGCGGAGCCTACCCACGCGACGCCGTCCCGCACCCCCGTCCGCGGGAAGTCGCGGCGCGTCAGTCGCTGTACCGGGGGTGGACCAGGGTGGACGGCGGGAGACCGGGGACGCGGGTGCGTTCCGCCGCTCGGACGTCGGCGGCGAGGGAGGCGTCGGTGAGCGTCCGGGGCCGGGGTCCGGCCGGGTCGAGGCGGGGCCGCGGGGTGTGCCGGTCGGCGGCCAGCACGAACCCCCAGTCGCGGTGGGCGGGGGCCGTGTCCGCGGGCCCCCGGTCGGGCCCGGCGGCGTACCCGGCCTGCCGTCCGCCCACCCGGTAGGCGGTGGTGCGCAGGCCGGCCGCGCGCAGGGTGGCGTCGAGGGTCCAGAAGTCGCGCCGCCGGGAGGCGACCGCGCCCCCGTGCACCACGAGCCGCCCGCCCGGGGCGAGCGCCTGCCGGGCCAGCCCGTAGAACTCCTGGGCGTACAGCTTGGTGCTGGCGGTGATCCCGGGGTGCGGCAGGTCGGACACCACGACGTCGTACGCCCCGGCGGGCGCGGTCCGCAGCCAGTCGAAGGCGTCGGCGGTGACCACGTGGACGCGCGGGTCGTCGAGGGAGTGCGCGTTGAGCCGGGACAGGGCGGGGTCGGTGCGGGCCAGCCGCACCACACCGGCGTCGAGTTCGACGACGTCGACCCGCCGGACGCCGGGATGGCGCAGCACCTCGCGGGCGGCGAGCCCGTCGCCGCCGCCGAGCACCAGCACGCGCGCGTGGCGTCCGGTCATCGCGGGGTGCACGAGGGCCTCGTGGTACCGGAGTTCGTCGCGTCCGCTGACCCGCAGCCGCCCGTCGAGGAACAGGTTGAGCGGCCGCCCGTCCCGTCCGCCGGTGAGGAGCACCTCCTGCACGTCCGTGTGCACGGCGACCCGTACGTCGGGCCCGTACAGCGCGTGCCGGGCGGCCCGTTCGAAGTCGTCGACGAGGACGGCCGCCGAGGCGAGCAGCGCGAGCACGCACATGTTGGCGGTGAGCAGCAGGCGGCGGGCGCGCGGGGTGAGGTCGTGCCGGAACAGCCCGAGGACCAGCGCGCCGCCGACGACGGCGTTGACCGCGCCGGTGATGAGGGCGCCCCTCAACTGGCCCAGGACCGGGAGGAGAAGGAAGGGGAAGGCGAGTCCGCCGACCAGCGCGCCCACGTAGTCCGCGGCGGACAGGTCGGCGACCGCGCCGCCCGCGTCCTGCCGGCGGATCCGCTGGATCAGCTCCATCAGCAGGGGCACCTCGGCGCCGATGAGCAGCCCGGTGGCGAGGGAGAACGCGACGAGCAGACAGCGCGGGCCGCTCGCCCAGACCCCGCCCCAGTCGCCGGTCCAGGCGAACACCGCGTACAGCGCCATCGCGCTGCTTCCGCCGACCAGTGCGAGGGCCGCCTCGATCGCGCCGAACCCGGCCGCCGCGTGCCGCCGCAGCCGCTTCGCGGCGAGCGAGCCGATGCCCATCGCGAAGACCATCACGGACAGCACGACGGAGGTCTGGGCGACCGAGTCACCCATCAAGTACGCGGCGAGCGCGACGAGTTCCAGCTCATACACCAGTCCGCACGCCGCACAGACGAACACCCCGGCGAGGACCAGCCACCGCCCGGTGCCCTGCCGCACGGGCAGCGGCACCGCGCTCCCCGCGCCGCGCGGGCCGTCCGCCCGGGGGCCGCCCGGCCCGTCCCAGGTCTGCGTGGAGCCGGGCGGAGCGGGGGCCTGCCGATCGATCATCCCAGGGACGTTACGTCACGCACTCATCGCACAACGTCACCCACACGCGTGAAGTTTGTTTACGCCGGCACGGCCCCGGCGTGGGCGGCGACACGCGCTCCGACCCGGGTCCGGGTGGCCACGAGCTGGCCGTCCTGCGGGTAGGCGTGCCAGGTGCGCCAGTGGAACTGGCCCTCGTGGCTGTGGGCGAGCATCGCGGTGAACGCGTGCGGGCTCCCGGGGAAGACTCCGGCCAGGCCCTGCGGGTGGTCGCAGACCAGGGCGAGCAGTTCCTGCGCCCGGCCGGCGAAGGCGCCCGGTGGGAGCACTTCGACCCGGGCGGCGAACTCGTACTCCCAGTCGTCCACCCGCTTGGCCACGCCGAGCGGGAGCGGCGTGCTGCTGCCCGGGATGCACGCCACCGTTTCCGAGCAGAGGCCCCGCTCCTCCTCCAGCAGCACCTGGTGGGAGGCGCCGAGCAGTCGCAACTGAAGCTGCGCGCCCTGGAATTCGAGGTCGAGGGTGGCCAGCGCCGGAAGCGGCTCGCGGCCCAGAGCCCAGGCGAGATCGGCGGCGCGCGTATCTGAATAGGCGGTGTTCAGGGTCGTGAGCATGGATCGGCTCCGCAAGCACACAGGAGAGGAACTCGGGTCCGCGCACCCCGGGGACCGGGGACTCGGCCCGTCAGCCCGGTCGCCCGGCCGGAAAAGGGTCCGCGGGGAGATCCGACGGCTGCGCTGGTTGATTTATAGGGAATCATGAACTGTGCCGCCACCACAGCGTTTTTACCCAACTTCGTGGGCTTTCCATCCCCTCGGGGGCTCCACAGCTCACGTGTTCAACTACGGCGTACGCCCCCGGTTACGGCGCGCCCCGGCGCACAAGGCACCAACCGGAACCGGATGGTTCACCACCTCCGGAGACACCACAGCGGGGCCCGCCCCAGGTGCGGACCCCGCTGCCGCGGATGCGTTCTCCCGAAGTGGAGCCGCGCTGCCCCGTGTCAGCTGCCTCCACCGCCGCATCCGCCCCCTCCGCAGGACGACCCGCCTCCGCAGGACGAGCCTCCGCCGGAGGACGATCCGCAACTCCCGCTGTTTCCGCTGTCCCCGGCCCACCAGCCGCCGCCGGAGTCCCCGCCGGTGTGCCCGCCGGAGGAGCCGCTTCGGCGCCTCGACCCCGCTCCGGAGCCCCGGGACGCCCGCACCGCGAACGTCACGAGCAGGACGAACCCGCCGACCAGGATGATGCCTACGATCATGGCGTCACCCTCCTTCCGTGTCCCCCCGTGATCCCCCATGGCATCCCCCGTGGGTGCCCGGCTCACGGTGTGACCGGGACATGCCCTCCCCGTTTCCCTGCCAAAGCAGAGTTGAGCAACTCCAGAGGTTTCACACGCTCGCGTCGGTGCGGGCGAGTTGAGGACGTCCCCGATCCGGCGGAGGATGGCCCGCATGACCTCCAGTGATCGTCCTCTTCTCAACCGTCGGCTCGCGGAGTTCGGGACGACGGTCTTCGCCGAGATGTCGGCGCTGGCCCTGCGCACCGGGGCCATCAATCTCGGGCAGGGATTCCCCGACACCGACGGCCCCGAGGAGGTCAGGGAGGCCGCCGTGCGGGCGCTGCGGGACGGGCGCGGCAACCAGTACCCGCCGGGCCCCGGCATCCCCGAGCTGCGCACCGCGGTCGCCGCGCACCAGCAGCGCCGGTACGGCCTGTCCGTCGACCCCGACACCGAGGTGCTGGTCACCGCCGGCGCCACCGAGGCGATCGCCGCCTCCCTGCTGGCGCTGGTCGAGCCGGGCGACGAGGTGATCGCGCTGGAGCCGTACTACGACTCCTACGCGGCCTGCATCGCCATGGCCGGCGGCACCCGCGTCCCCGTCACGCTCCGCCCCGGCGAGGGCCGCTTCCGCCTCGACCTCGACGAGCTGCGCGACGCCGTCACCGACCGCACCCGGCTGCTGCTGGTCAACACCCCGCACAACCCGACCGGCACGGTCCTCACCCGTGAGGAGCTGGCGTCGATCGCCGAGCTGGCCGTCGAGCGGGACCTTCTCGTCGTCACGGACGAGGTCTACGAGCACCTCGTGTTCGACGGCGCCGAGCACATCCCCCTGGCGTCCTTCCCCGGTATGCGGGACCGCACGGTCACCATCTCCAGCGCGGGCAAGACCTTCTCCTTCACCGGCTGGAAGGTCGGCTGGATCACCGCCTCACCGGAACTGGTCACGGCCGTCCGCTCGGCCAAGCAGTACCTCACCTACGTCTCCGCGGGCCCCTTCCAGTACGCGGTCGCCGAGGCGCTCGCCCTGCCCGAGTCGTACTTCACCGGCTTCCGCGCGGACATGCTCGCCAAGCGGGACGTCCTCGCGGCGGGTCTCGAGGAGGCCGGGCTGACCGTCTACCGCCCGTCCGGCACCTACTTCATCACCGCCGACATCCGCCCCCTCGGAGAGTCCGACGGCGTCGCCTTCTGCCGTGCCCTCCCGGAACGCGCGGGCGTCGTCGCCATCCCCACGGCCGTCTTCTACGACCACCGGGACATGGGCGCGCCCTTCGTCCGCTTCGCCTTCTGCAAGCGGCGTCACGTGCTGGAGGAGGCCGCGGCGCGCCTCAAGAACGCGGGCACTCGCTGAACCGCCGGACCGGGAGGTCAGGCGGCGGCCGGCAGCCCCGTCCGGGCCGAGCGGCAGTCGCGGCAGTGGCCGGGGCCGGGTGCGCGGAAGGCGCGGTCGCAGCCGTCGCAGGTCTGGAGGGGCGGTACGGCCGGGCAGGCGGCCGGTGCCGGGGGCGGCGGGGCGGGGAGCGGGGTCTCGCGGAGGCGGAAAGCGAGGAGGCCCGCCGGGCGGGTCAGGAAGCGGTCGGGGAGCCCTGTCGTCAGCGTTCTGGTGATCTGGGCGGGTGCCACACCTGCCGCCAGCCACGCGGTGACGGCGGGCGCCAGCCGCACGGCCTCCCGTTCGGACAGCACCAGGCGTGCATCGGCGTGCCGGAGGGACGCCAGGACGGCGACGGCCTCCGGGTCCGCGTCGGCGAGCGCCACCGACGGCTCCTCCCGCGCGGCCACGGCGGCGGGCTCGTCCGCTGCGGGCGGCACAGGGGGTTCCGGCGGGCCTTCCGGGTCCGGCTCCGGGGTCCCGCCGGGGACGTCGTAGAAGTAGGTCCGCGTACGGATCTGCCCCGACGGCGTGCGCTCGCGGCGGCGCTCCAGGTATCCGGCCGCCTCCAGCTCCCTCAGCGCCCGCGAGATCAGGATCTCGCCCTCGGTGAAGTGCGCGCACAGGGCGGCGATGGTCACGGGGGTGCCGTTGGGGAGGGACAGGATGTACACCGCGACGCCGACGGTGACCGCGCTGCCGGGCCGCTGCGCGAGGGCGTTGGCGACCACGGTGAAGTCGGCCGTGAGACGGGTGCGGACGTGGATCACACCGGAGCGCGGAGCACCGGCGTCGGCGCGCAGGCGCGCGTTAGACTGCGGGTCAGCCATCGGGAAGGCGCTACTTCCTGATCGGTCAGGCCCTCGTTCGGGATGCCAGTCCCGGCCGGGGGCCGTCACTTTTTGCGGTTGTCGCGGCGAACGTAACGGTCCGTGTCCCGCACCCGCAAGCCGGTCACCCGCACGAGTGAAGCGCGCCGTCCGGCGGGGAGGGTGGGCGGGCGGGTAGTTCTTTCACCCGGTTCTTTGGGGAGGTCAGCGGCCCACCGGACCCTCGCGGACGAGGAAGCGGTGGGCCGCTCCGCTCAGGGACGGCGGGACTTCAGGTCGCTCATGAAGGCGGCCCAGGAGGCGGCCGGGAAGCAGAGGGTCGGCCCCTGCGGGGCCTTGCTGTCACGGACGGGGACGAGGCCGGGGAGGCCGTCGGCCACCTCCACGCAGTCGCCCCCTGCTTGATTGCTGTAGCTGCTCTTGCGCCAGGCGGCGCCGGTCAGATCGGGACGGGACATTCGCGCCACGGTAGTTGTCCTCCATCGCGGACCGGACCATGTCGAGCGACATGATCGGGGGCAGGGCAGTCGCCCTCAGCCGATCGTAAATCAGTTTGTAGCGCGCGATGTTCGACGGTTCCTCGATGAGTTGGCCGTAGTCCGCGCCTTCCGTGTAGGCCACGTCCGAGCCGTCCGGAAGCGTCAGCACGGTCAGCGAGCCGCCCATGGCCTCGTGCCCGCCTTGGTCGAACGGCAGTACCTGCACAGTGACATGGCGCTCCTCGGCGACGTCGAGCAGGCGCGCCAACTGCTTCCGCATCACCGCAGGGCCGCCGATCGGGCGCCGGAGCACCGACTCGTCCAGGATCACGCACAGGTCCGGCCGGTCATCTGACCTCAGCCGGTCCTGCCGTCCCATGCGGGCTGCGACGCGCTCTTCCAACTGCTCCTCACCGGCGAGCAGAGCGTCCAGGGCGAGCACAGCCCGCGCGTAGTCCTCCGTCTGCAACAGACCCGGCACCACATGGGCCGCGTACTGGCGAACGGCCACCGCCCGCTCCGAGTACTCCATGAACTTCCGCGACCAGTCCGGAAACGCCTCCCGGTACACGTACGGCCACAGCTCGACCAGCAGGTCGTCCGCGCCGAGCGCCGCATCCAGCGCCCGGGCCAGCTCCAGCGTCGGCTTCGCCCCCGACGCCCGCTCGATCTGGGTGATCCGGGTGCTCACCACGTGGGTCAGCGCGCCGAGTTCGGCCTGCGTGAGTCCGGCCGCCGTCCGCAGTCTCCGCACCCGCGCGCCGAACAGCGCGGCCATCGACGCACTGGGGTCAATTCCGTTGGCCAAAGCGTCACTTCCGTTCCTTATGGCCTGAAAGGTAAGCCCGCTCCCCCTGTTGAGCGTAGGCCGGAATGACGGATCCTGACCACGGAAAGTGACAAGTCGTACACAAAGCGAAATCACCGGCTCGACGGAGAAGGACGGAACACGCCGTGCTCACACGAACCATCGCCCAGGACCGGGAACTGCCGACGGCCACCGCACAGTTCCCCTCCTCCCCGCACGGCGCGCGGCTCGCCCGGCGGTTCGCCGTGCGGTGTCTGGAGGAGTGGGGTCACCCGCCGGCGTCGGACGTGTCGTGCACGCTCTCCCTGGTCGTCGGGGAGCTGGCGGCGAACGCCGTGCGGCACGGGCGTGTGCCGGGCCGGGACTTCGGAGTGCGGCTCGTGCTCGACGAGACGGCGGGCCTGGTCCGCGCGGAGGTCGCGGACGCCGCCGCGGACAAGCGGCCTCCCCTGGCCACCCCCCTGGTCCCGCCCGAGGGCGAGTCGGGCCGGGGCCTGCTGCTGGTGGACGTCCTGGCCGAGCGCTGGGGCTGGGAGCCCCGGGAGCCCGTGGGCAAGACGGTGTGGGCGGAGTGCGCGCTGGAGGGGACGGCCCGGCCCCGACGGAGACAAGGGTGAGTGCCGTCGCGCCGGTGAGTGAGTACCGGTACTCATGCCGGGGCACGGCCCCGCCCGTCACCGTGGTGATCACCGACCCGTACCGGTTCAGGAAGGGCCTTCGATGCCGACCTCTCCCCGCTTCAGCCCGCGGCGCCTCCTCGCACTCGCCACGGACAGCCTGCCCGCCCGCGCCTACCTGGGCCTTGTCGCCCTCGGCGTCGTGGTGCTGTTCCTCGCCCCCGACAGCCCGTACGCCATGGCGCCGTCGCTGCTCACCGCGCCGCTCTCCTTCCTGCCCGTGTTCCTGCCCGTCGGGGCCGGTGCGGCGGGCGGCGGGGCGGCCGAGGTGGCGGCGGCCGTGCTGTACGGCGGGTGGCTGCTGCTGTGCGCCCTGGTGAACGCCGCCGCGTTCGGCGCGCTCGCCCGCAGACCGGACCGGGCACCGGACGGGGCGCCCTCGCCGCGCCCGCGACGGGCGCTGCTCGCGGCCGCCGTGGACAACTGGCCCGCGCGGGTCTACGTCGCCGTGGTCGCGGCGGCCCTGGGCACCTTCCTGTACGCCGTGCTGCTGTCGCCCGACCCCGGGTTCGCGGGTGTCTGGCCCCTCATCGCGGCGGCGCCGCTCAGCTTCCTCGCCGTGGCGGTGTCGGCGCCCGCCGAGTACTCGCTCCCCTGGCTGGGCACGCTGGTCTTCACCGCCGGCGTGGTCCTGGCCGGCCTGGTCAACGCCGTGCTGATCGGACGCCTCGCCCGCACGATCAGGAGCACGCCGACGCGCGGCTGACCCCACGGCGGGCTGCGGGGGCCTGGGCAGTCACCGGAAACGGGCACGAGAGAGCCCGGCACCGCGACCGGCCACCTGGGCCGGCCTCCGGGCCGGGCTGGGCTCCCCTACGGCGCGCGCCTGGCCGGCGCCGCCGCTCGCGCGCGAGGGCGCTTACGCGTCGTCGTCGGGCTTGTCCGCGTCGTTGATCTCCTGCTCCAGGCCGAGCTGCTCGACGAGCCACTTGTCGAACTCGATGGCGGCCCGCACCCAGCTGACCGTCGAGGAGACGAAGTGCTCCAGGCTGACGCCCATGCCGATCAGCATCTGCGCCTCACCGATGAGACGGACCGTGCCGTCGTCATGCGTGTGCGTGTACACCTTGGGCCACAGCGTGCGGCGGTTCCAGTCGTCGACGGACTCGAGCAGCGCGGGCTTCTCGTCGATCTGGTGCGGCCGGTCGTAGAACGTCCGGACGGAGAAGATCTGCTGGTCGCCTTCCCCACGGAACATGAAGTACGTGCGGAACTGCTCCCACGGCGCCGCGAGGTCACCCTCGTCGTCGACGACGTACTTCAGCTCCATCTGGTCGAGGAGCTGCTTCACGAGGTCCTGATCCGGGACGACGGGGCCCGCCGGTCCTTGGGGCTGCGGCTCGGGCTGCTGGCCCCCGAAATTCGGAATCGAGGACGGGTCGATGGTCACCGTGAATTTCCCTTCGTACGGATCCCGCCATCCTCCCCCATGCGGGGAGGGGGGTGGCAAGCCCCGACGGGCCTGTCAGCCGAGGGCTGACTCGATCCGGTCAGGTCCGGGGTACCCGGAAAGGCCGCGGGCCCAACGTGCGCGCGGGAGATCCGCACGTCACGTCGGGCCCGGGAACCGGAATCGTGACTCAGAGTGTCTTGCCCGTGGCGGGGCCGACGATCAGCTCGTCCCCGAAGCGGTCCACCCGGACCGTGTCGCCGTCCTTGATCTCTCCGGACAGGATCTCCTTGGCGAGCCGGTCGCCGATCGCGGTCTGCACCAGCCGGCGCAGCGGCCGTGCGCCGTACGCCGGGTCCAGGCCCTCCTCGGCCAGCCACTGGAGCGCCTCGGGCGTGACGTCCAGGGTGAGCCGCCGCTCGGCGAGCCGCCGCCCGAGCGCCGCGATCTGGAGCCCCGCGATCCGCTCCAGCTCGGCCTTGGTGAGCGCGGAGAAGACGACCAGGTCGTCCAGGCGGTTGAGGAACTCCGGCTTGAACGACGCCCGGACCGCCTCGAGCACCTGCTCCCGCTTCTCCGTCTCGGAGCTGACCGGGTCGACCAGGTACTGGCTGCCCAGGTTGGACGTCAGCACCAGGATCGTGTTGCGGAAGTCCACCGTGCGGCCCTGGCCGTCGGTGAGGCGGCCGTCGTCCAGCACCTGGAGCAGGATGTCGAAGACCTCCGGGTGCGCCTTCTCCACCTCGTCGAGCAGCACCACGCTGTACGGCCGGCGCCGCACCGCCTCGGTGAGCTGGCCGCCCTCCTCGTAGCCGACGTAGCCGGGGGGCGCGCCGACCAGACGGGCGACGCTGTGCTTCTCGCTGTACTCCGACATGTCGATGCGGACCATCGCCCGCTCGTCGTCGAAGAGGAAGTCCGCGAGCGCCTTGGCCAGCTCCGTCTTGCCGACACCGGTCGGGCCGAGGAACAGGAAGGAGCCGGTGGGCCGGTCGGGGTCGGAGACGCCCGCCCGCGAACGCCGCACCGCGTCGGAGACGGCGCGCACGGCCTCGGACTGCCCGATCAGCCGCTTGCCGATCTCGTCCTCCATGCGCAGCAGCTTCTGCGTCTCGCCCTCCATCAGACGGCCGGCCGGGATACCGGTCCAGGAGGCGACGACGTCGGCGATGTCGTCCGCGCCGACCTCCTCCTTGACCATGGTGTCCTTCGCCACCTCTTCCTCGGCCTCGGAGGCGGCCTCCAGGTCGCGCTCGACGGCCGGGATCTCGCCGTAGAGCAGCTTGGAGGCGGTGTCGAAGTCGCCGTCGCGCTGGGCGCGTTCGGCCTGGCCGCGCAGCTCGTCCAGCTTCTCCTTCAGCTCACCGACCCGGTTGAGGGACTGCTTCTCCTTCTCCCAGCGGGCGGTGAGACCGCGCAGCTCCTCCTCCTTGTCGGCGAGGTCGCGGCGCAGCTTCTCCAGGCGCTCCTTGGACGCCTGGTCCGTCTCCTTGCCGATCGCCAGCTCCTCCATCCGCAGCCGGTCCACGGCGCGCTGCAGCTCGTCGATCTCGACGGGCGAGGAGTCGATCTCCATGCGCAGCCGGGAGGCGGCCTCGTCGACCAGGTCGATGGCCTTGTCCGGCAGGAAGCGGGAGGTGATGTACCGGTCGGAGAGGGTGGCCGCGGCGACCAGGGCGCTGTCGGCGATCTGCACCTTGTGGTGCGCCTCGTAGCGGCCCTTGAGGCCGCGCAGGATCGCGATGGAGTCCTCGACGGACGGCTCGGCGACCAGCACCTGCTGGAAGCGCCGCTCCAGCGCCGGGTCCTTCTCGATCCGCTCGCGGTACTCGTCCAGCGTGGTCGCGCCGACCATGCGCAGCTCGCCCCGCGCCAGCATCGGCTTCAGCATGTTGCCGGCGTCCATCGCGGAGTCGCCGCCGGCGCCCGCGCCCACGACGGTGTGCAGCTCGTCGATGAACGTGACGACCTGCCCGTCGGACTCCTTGATCTCCGCGAGCACGGTCTTCAGGCGTTCCTCGAACTCGCCGCGGTACTTGGCGCCCGCGACCATCGCGCCGAGGTCGAGCGCGACCAGCCGCTTGTTCTTCAGCGACTCGGGCACGTCGCCCTTGACGATCCGCTGGGCGAGGCCCTCGACGACGGCGGTCTTGCCGACGCCCGGCTCACCGATCAGCACGGGGTTGTTCTTGGTACGGCGGCTCAGCACCTGCACCACCCGCCGGATCTCCTGGTCCCGTCCGATGACGGGGTCCAGCCTGCCCTCGCGGGCGGCGGCGGTCAGGTCGGTGCCGAACTTCTCGAGGGCCTTGTACTGGCCCTCCGGGTCGGGAGTGGTCACCCGGCGCGTCCCCCTCGCCTTCTGGAAGGCCTCCTGCAGCTTGTCCGCGGTGGCGCCCTGCCGGGACAGTACCTCCCCGGCCGCTCCGCCCTTGGCGGCGATGCCGATCAGCAGGTGCTCGGTGGACAGGTACTCGTCACCGAGCTCCTGGGCACGGGACTGCGCGTCCGCGACGACGGCGAGCAGCTCACGGTTGGGCTGGGGCGGCGCCACCGTGGATCCGGTGACGCTCGGCAGCCCGGCGAGGACACGCTCGGCCCCGGCGCGTACGGCGGCCTGGTCGGCGTCGACCGCGGCGAGCAGGTCCGTGATGTTCTCGTTCTCCTGCCCGGCGAGCAGGGAGAGCAGCAGGTGCGCGGGGGTGAGGTCGGGGTGTCCCTCGGTCACGGCCCGGTTGCCGGCGGCGGCCAGTGCGTCCCGGCTCCGGTTGGTCAGCTCGGCGTCCACGTGTCCGTTCTCCTCCTTGGTGCCCTTCGGTGACCCTCGGCGTCCGTCTGTCTGACTCCGCCAACGTCCACAAACTTGAGTCTATTCCACTCAAGGTAGTTCCCGCGAGGGCTTCAGGGCTAAGTTCCGGGGCATGACCCTCACGTATTCGGTGGATCCGGGCGATCCGGACGCCTCCTATCTCAGCTTCTGGCGCGAGCGGCACCTGTGCACACTGACCACGCTCCGTCCGGACGGCACCCCGCATCTGGTACCCGTCGGGGTCACCTACGACCCCGGGCAGTTGCTCGCCCGGGTGATCACCAACCGGAGCAGCGCCAAGGTCCGCCATGTCCGGGCGGCCGGGGACGAGGGAGCGCCCGTCGCGGTCTGCCAGGTCGACGGCCGCCGGTGGGCGACTCTGGAGGGACGCGCGCGGGTGCGCACGGAGCCGGACCGCGTCCAGGACGCGGTGGAGCGGTACGCGGAGCGGTACGGGCGGATGCCGGGGCCCAACCCGGACCGGGTCGTCATCGAGATCGCGCTCACGCGGGCGATGGGACGCGGGTGAGCAGTGGTGTGATCACCACCGCGACACGACGGCTTCCGGCCATCACCCGACCCGGCTGATACCCGGAAATGTCGCCCAAAACTGCAGCGGCGTCACCGTGTTCAGGTCACGGTGACGCCGCTGCGGGGGGAAGCACCTGCGCGATCTTTTACGACGGGGGAATCGCGTCAGGCACTGCGGGGGGTGGCCGAGATGGTCCGGGGGACCAGGGAGTCGGGCTCCACCTGCCGGTGGTCCCGCTGGTCCAGGTTCACAAAGATCATGCCGTACCGGATGGCGCACCGGACGGGCTTCGGCGCCCCCCTGGGCCGGCGCAGGCACCGGTAGGCCCGCACGTCGCCGTCCTCGTCGCGGGTGACGACCACGGGCTCACCGAAGACGGTCACCATCAACGAGTCGCCGCTGTGGGGGATGGCGGTGACCAGGTCGATGAAGTGCCATCCGGACCGGTAGGCGGTCGCCATCTCGCGCCGGAACGAACGGTCGTCGGGTGGTGTGGTCATCATCAGTCCCAGGTGCTGTCGGCCGGGAAGGCCAGCGGCTCTTGGTCGACGGACTGGGAAGACAGAGCGCTGCCCACATGGTGTGCGTCGCTCTCCGCGTCGGAGAGGCCGGCCAGGGTGCCGAAGGCCACAACGGCGGAGAAGGCGGCGACAAGCACCGAGCGAAGCATTCTCTTACGCATAGTCGGCTTCGTCCTCACTTGAAGGTCCCCTCTTCCCCCGTCAGATAAGACGATGGCTCATTCAGGCACGTCATGGCCACACAATCGGTGCATCATGTTCCTGCACGTTCAGGACCCTGGGGGGTGGAGATTTGGCTACAAATGGGACTAAGGCGACACATCCCCATTCGGTGACCGAGCTGTGCCCGGAGGGGAGCCGCCTTTACGCGGACGCCCTCCGCGCCGGACGCATCTCGCGCACGGACGCCGAGCCGGCTCCCTGCCTGATGGAACTGGCCCTTCTCCACCCGGACCCCGACGACCCGACGCGGCTGCGGCCCGTCCCTCCCTCGGTGGCCCTGGCCCAGCGACTCAACCCCATCGAACGCGAGATCACCGAGCAGCGGCGCATGTCCATCATGCTCGCCGAGGCCTTCGAACCGTTCATGGACATCACCACGCAGGAGACCAGCCCCACCCACTCCATCACCGTGCTGGAGGGCCTGGACCGCATCAACTCCGCGCTCGACCTGGCGATCTCCCAGTGCCACTCCGAGATGCTCACGGTGCAGCCGAGCGCCCACCGCCGTCCCGAGAACCGGCTGCTGGAGGCGCTGGAGCGGGACAGGCCGCTGATCGAGCGCGGGGTACGCATACGGACCCTCTACCAGCACACGGCTCGCTTCAGTCCGGACCGGCTCGCCTACATCGACCACTTCACCGACGGCAAGGTGGAGTACCGCACCATCGACGAGCTCGTCGAACGGCTCATCATCTGCGACGAGAGCGTCGCCTTCATCCCCATCAGGGAAGACCGCCAAGTGGCGTTGGAGCTCCGCCACCCGGGGCTGGTGCGCTACCTGATCAAGGTCTTCGAGTTCATGTGGAACCGGGCCGTTCCGCTGACCGCCGGCGCTCCCTACGAGACGGCGCCCGACGGCATCACCAAAATCCAGCACTCCATCGCCAAGTTGCTCGTGGAAGGGCACGTCGACGAGGCGATCGCCCGGCGCCTCGGCATGAACGTCCGCACGTGCCGCGCCCACATAGCGAAGCTGGCCACCGCACTCGGCAGCGGCAGCCGCGCCCAACTGGGCTATCTCATCGCCCAGTCCGGGATCCTCGACCAGGACGGCGGACCCCGGTGACCGGCGCGCCGCACGTGGAGCACGGAGCGGACGAGCTGTGCCCGGCGGGGACCGGGCTGTACGAGCGGGCGCTGCGTGAGGGGCGGCTGGACGCGGACGAGGGCCGGACGGCTCCCTGCGCGGTCGACCTGGGCCTGCTGCGGCCCGCTGTGGACGACCTGGGCACCCTGGAGCCGCTGCCCCCCGCGGTCGCCCTGCAACGGCTGCTGCGCCGCTCCGGGGAACGCATAGCGGCGGAACGGCGCCGGGAGGAGTGGCTGGCCGAGACGTTCCAGGCGCTCATGGGCTCCGGCGACGGGCCGGACGGAGAGGCGAACACGCCCACGCTCTCCCTGCTCAGCGGCCTGGAACGGATCAACGGAGCCATCGCGCAGGCACTGGTGGAAGGCACGCGGGAAGTTCTCTGCATCCAGCCGCCGAACAACTACCAGACGTCCGAGTACGCGAGGACGGCCCAGGCCGCCGCCATGGTCCGCGACCAGCAGTTCCTCGACCGGGGCGGCAGGATCCGCGTGATCTACCCGCACACGCAGCGGCACATCCCCCTGGTCGTCGCCCGGTACGAGCAGCTGAGGGGCGACGCCCAGGCCCGCACCATGGACGAGGTCACCGGCCGCATGATCATCGTGGACCGGACGGTCGCCTTCATCCCCGGGGACGACGACGGGAACTCCGACATCGCGCTGGAGGTCCGGCACACGGCGGTCGTCGGCTATCTGGTGAACATGTTCGACCGCTTCTGGCGGCTCGCCACCCCCATGCACCCCCAGACCGTCCAGCCGCCCTCCCTGGGCGGTGTGACGGCCCGGCAGCGGGCCATCGCACGGCTGCTGGTCGAGGGGCACACCGACGCCGTCATCGCCGACCGGCTGGGCATGAACATCCGCACGGCGCGCGTCCACATCGCCAAGCTCGCCGCGACGCTGGGCAGTCAGAGCCGGGCCCAGCTCGGCTACCTCATCGGGCAGTCCGGGATTCTCGACCGGACACAGTGACCGCGGGGCCCCGGGGCTTGTCCAGCCCCGCCTGCGCGATCCGCACTCCCAGCTGCGTGCGGCTCGCCGCCCCCAGCGTCTCCGACAGGCGGGCGATGTGGGCGCGGCAGGTGCGGACGCTGATGCCCAGGCGCTCCGCGATGACCGCGTCCTGGTGGCCCTCCGCGAGCAGCGCCGCGATGGACTGCTCACGGTGCGAGATGCCCTCGATGCCCGTGTCGGGGAGCGGCGCGGTCAGCGGGATGGCGAGCCGCCACAGCCGCTCGAAGACCGTGCCCAGGTACTCCACCAGCGCCGGATGGCGCAGCTCCAGAGCCATCGTGCGCTCGGCGTTGGCGGGGATGAAGGCGACCGTGCGGTCGAAGAGGATCAGCCGCTCGATGACCTCGTCCAGCGTGCGCGCCTCCACCGCGTCGCCCATCAGCTCCAGATAGCTGAGCAGCCCGTGCCCGTGCCGGGCGACATGGGTGTACAGGTCCCGCATCCGCACGCCCCGCCCGCGCAGCGCCATCGCCCGGTGCAGGCCCTCCGACAGCTCGGCCTCGCGCCGGATGCCACCGGGCTGGACGGTGAGCACCTCCGTGGTGCACGCCTGCGTCGCCTCGTCCATCGCGGCCTGGATACGGGCCAGTCCGTCCAGCACCCGGATCGCGGGGCCCTCCGAGGGCCCGCCCGGGGCCGGCACCTGGCGGCCGAGACCGGCGTACCACTCGAAGGCGGCGACCGCCGAGCCGACCCGGCGCTGACTCGCCCTCACCTCGTCGTACATGCCGCGCAGCAGCCGGGTCATGACCTCCTGCGGGGAGGTGGGGACCAGCCAGTCCATGTCGTCCGGGTCGGGGTGCAGCAGGGCCAGCTCCAGCAGGCAGGGCACCCGCTCGGCCTCCCGGCGCGGCAGCCGTCCGCGCCGTACGGCCCGGGAGTACACGCGGTCCCCGGCCTCGCACAGTCGGTCAGCACCGTGCGGATGCTCGTCCGCCCCGTGCCCGGCCATCGCCCATCCCACCCCCGGTTCAGCGTCTTTCCGCAGCGCAACTATGCGCGGCCGGAACCTGCTGTGCAACACGGGACCGGCCACCGCACCGGCCCGGGGGCCGGCCGGTGGCCGGATTCGTACGGAGACGTACGGGGGTTACTTGAGCCCGATCTCCGCGCAGGCGTCCTTGAAGTCGCCGGCGCAGATGTCGGACACCTCGTAGAAGCCGTCGGCGAGGACGGTGTCCTCGAGGTTGTCCTGGGTCAGCGCGACCACCGGCACCAGCTGCGCCGGGATGTCCTGGTCGGTGGGGCTGTCGACGCGGTCGCGGGTGAGCGCGTCGAACTGGATGTCCCGGCCCTGGACCTTCGCCACGGCCATCTCGGCGGCGTTCTCGGCCTCTTCGGGGTAGGACTTGTAGACGCTCATGTACTGCTCGCCGGTCACGATCCGCTGCACCGCGGCGAGTTCCGCGTCCTGGCCGGTGATGGGCGGCAGCTTGGTCACGCCGGCGGCGCGCAGCGCCTTGACGATGCCACCCGCCATGCCGTCGTTGGCGGAGTACACGCCCTCGATGTTCTCCAGGCCGATCTCGCTGATCGCCTCTTTCATGTTCTTCTCGGCGTTCTTGGGGTCCCAGTCCTTGGTGTCGAAGGACTTGGCGATGGTGACCTTGCCCTTGAGCTCGGACAGCGCACCGGCCTTGAACTGCTTGGCGTTGGGGTCGGTGGACGAGCCGTTCATCATCACGATCTTGTCGGTGATGCTCAGGTCGCCGCCGAGCGCCTCCAGCAGGGAGCGTCCCTGCACCTCGCCGACGAGGGAGTTGTCGAAGGAGATGTACGCGTCGATCGGGCCCTCGGCGAGCCGGTCGTAGGCGATGACCGGGATGCCGGCCTCCTTCGCCTTGGAGACGCTCTCCGCGATGCCGTGCGAGTCCACCGCGTCCAGCACGATGACGTCGACCTTCTTCTCGATCATGCGCTGCATCTGGTCGGCCTGCTTGTCCGCGTCCGCTTCGGCGTTGGCGTACTCGACCTTGCCCTTGTTGTCCGTGAGCGCCTCCACCTTCTTCTTGAAGATGGGGTAGTCGAACTGCTCGTAGCGCGTGTTGGCCTTCTCCGGGAGGAGCAGACCCACCGTGATGTCGTCGCCCTTGACCGGACCGGCGTCGTCGCTGCTCCCTGTCGCGTCGAGCATGCCGCAGCCGGCGAGCGTGACGGACATGGACACGGCGGCCACGGATATGGCGATACGACGCATGCGAGGGCTCACTTCAGGTGCGTTTTGGACGTGGGCACAGCTTTGCGGCCCATGTGACTGAAAAGCCAACGCTTCGGCGACCATCGCGTCAAGAGGCAGCCACTTAACGAGATGAACACGACACGGTGCGCTGAACTCGTGAAAGTCCTGCGGACACGCCGAGGGGATCACCTGGACACGCAGGCATACCATAGCCACAGGTGTGCTCGTGGATAAGAGAAGGGGCCCGTGGGTTCTGCGAACCCACGGGCCCCTCTTCGCCTTCGCGCGCCGTCAGTCGGACTGCTGCTGGCGCTTGGGGCGCCAGACCACCAGCGCGCTGGTCTGCTGCACCTCCTGGTAAGGCACCAGGTCACGGCGGTACGAGGCGTGCACGGCGGCCTCGCGCTGACGCATGGCCGCCGCCGCGCCGTCGAGCGCGTCCTCCAGTTCGGCCACCCGGGCCTGGAGGGCGGCGACCTGGTTCTCCAGTTCGATGATGCGCTTGATTCCGGCCAGGTTGATGCCCTCGTCCTGCGACAACTGCTGCACCTGACGGAGCAGTTCGATGTCACGGGCCGAGTAGCGACGGCCCCGGCCGGCCGTACGGTCCGGCGACACAAGTCCCAGACGGTCGTACTGACGCAGCGTCTGCGGGTGCAGCCCGGAGAGCTGGGCCGCCACCGAGATGACGTAGACCGGGGTGTCCTGGGTCAGTTCGTACGGGTTGCGTCGACGGCCGTCCATCGCATCAAGCTCCCTTCGCGGCCTGGAACAGCTCCGCCCGCGGATCCTGGTCCGCGGTTGCCTCGCGATACGCCTCAAGGGCGTCACGAGCCTTCCCCGACAGGTCCTTGGGCACACTCACCTCGACGGTGACCAGCAGATCACCGCGGGTGCCGTCCTTGCGGACCGCGCCCTTGCCGCGGGCGCGCAGGGTGCGCCCGTTGGGTGTGCCCGGCGGCAGCTTCAGCGTCACCGGCGGACCGCCCAGCGTCGGGACCCGGATCTCGCCCCCGAGGGCCGCCTCGGGGTACGTCACCGGCACCGTGACCGTCAGGTTGTCGCCCTTGCGGCCGAACACCGGGTGGGCGCCGACGTGCACGACGACGTACAGGTCGCCCGCGGGGCCGCCCCGCTCGCCGGGCGCCCCCTTGCCGCGCAGCCGGATCCGCTGGCCGTCGCTGACGCCCGCGGGGATGCGCACCTGCATCGTCCGCGAGGACTTGGCCCGCCCGCTGCCCTTGCAGACCTCGCAGGGCTCCTCCGCGATCAGGCCGCGGCCCTTGCAGTCCGGGCAGGGGTCGGTCAGCGAGAAGCCGCCGCCGGAGCCCCGCGCCACCTGTCCGGTGCCGACGCAGGTCGGGCACACGCGCGGTGTGCCGTTCTTGTCGCCGGTGCCCGAACAGGCCTTGCAGGGCGACTGCGACGACATCCGCAGCGGGACGGTCGCGCCCTCGATGGCCTCGGTGAAGCTCAGCGTCACCTCGGACTCGATGTCCTGGCCCCGGCGCGGCTGGGTCCGTGTGGTCCCCGGGCCGCCCCGGTTGAACAGGCCCCCGAAGACGTCACCGAGGCCGCCGCCGAAGCCGCCCGCCTGGCCGCCGGCCTGACCTCCGAAGAGGTCGCCGAGGTCGAAGTTGAAGGTGCCGCCGCCCGCGCCCGGCCCCGGGCGGAACCCGCCGTTGCCGAAGAGGGCGCGCGCCTCGTCGTACTCCTTGCGCTTCTTGGGGTCGCCGAGGACGTCGTTCGCCTCGGAGATCTCCTTGAACCGCTCCTCCGCCTTGGCGTTCCCCTTGTTGGCGTCCGGGTGGTACTCGCGGGCGAGTTTCCGGTACGCCTTCTTGATCTCGGCCTCGGTGGCGTCCTTGGGGACGCCGAGGACCTTGTAGTAGTCCTTCTCGATGAAGTCCTTGGTGCTCATCCCCGACGTCCCTCCTTCCCTGCGTCAGCTATAACGTCAGCCCTCCTCCGGGCCACCGTTCTCCTTGTTCTCCCCGTCGGCCTGCGCCTCGGTGCCCTCCTCGGCCGGCAGGGCCGTCTGCGCGCCGGGCTGCGGCTCGGCGACGGCCACCCGCGCGGGGCGGATGGTGCGCTCGCCGATGCGGTACCCCGGCTGCAGAATCGCCACGCACGTCGTCTCGGTGACGTCCGGCGCGTAGGAGTGCATCAGGGCCTCGTGGATCGTCGGGTCGAAGGGCTCACCCTCCTTGCCGAACTGCTGGAGGCCCAGCTTGGCCGCCGTGGTCTCCAGCGACTCCGCGACCGACTTGAAGCCGCCGACCAGCTCGCCGTGTTCACGGGCGCGGCCGATGTCGTCGAGCACGGGCAGCAGTTCGGTCAGGAGATTCGCCACGGCGGTCTCCTTCACGGCTGCCCGGTCCCGCTCGACACGGCGGCGGTAGTTCTGGAACTCGGCCTGGAGGCGCTGGAGGTCCGCGGTGCGCTCGTTCAGCGCGCTGCGGGCCTGGTCCAGCTGGGCCACCAGAGCGGCGTTCTGCTCGGTGTCCCCGGCCGGGGCCGCCTCGTCCTCGGGAGAGGGAGCGGCGGCCTGCGGCTCGGCGTCGTCGGACGGTGCGCCGGAAGGGACATCGGGCTGCTGCTCGTCGAAGCCCGGGGTCTCTTCCGTCACGCCGCACCGTCCTTCCGGTCCTCGTCGACGATCTCGGCGTCGACGACGTCGTCGTCGGCCTTGGCCTCACCCGCGCCGGCGGAGGCGCCGCCCGCGGCCTGCGCGCCCTGGGCGTCGGCGTACATCGCCTGGCCCAGCTTCTGCGAGACGGCGGCGACCTTCTCGGTGGCCGTGCGGATCTCGGCGGTGTCCTCGCCCTTGAGCTTCTCCTTCAGCTCGGCGACGGCGGCCTCGACCTCGGTCTTGATCTCGCCCGGCACCTTGTCCGCGTTGTCCGTGAGGAACTTCTCGGTCTGGTAGACGAGCTGCTCGCCCTGGTTGCGGGTCTCGGCGGCCTCGCGGCGGGCGTGGTCCTCCTCCGCGTACTTCTCGGCCTCCTGGCGCATGCGCTCGACCTCGTCCTTCGGGAGCGACGAACCGCCGGTGACGGTCATCTTCTGCTCCTTGCCGGTGCCGAGGTCCTTCGCCGTGACGTGCATGATGCCGTTGGCGTCGATGTCGAAGGAGACCTCGATCTGCGGGACGCCGCGCGGCGCCGGCGGCAGACCGGTCAGCTCGAACATGCCGAGCTTCTTGTTGTACGCCGCGATCTCGCGCTCGCCCTGGTAGACCTGGATCTGCACCGACGGCTGGTTGTCCTCGGCCGTCGTGAAGATCTCGGAACGCTTGGTCGGGATCGTGGTGTTGCGCTCGATCAGCTTGGTCATGATGCCGCCCTTGGTCTCGATGCCGAGGGACAGCGGGGTGACGTCGAGCAGGAGGACGTCCTTGACCTCGCCCTTGAGGACACCGGCCTGGAGCGCGGCGCCGATGGAGACGACCTCGTCCGGGTTGACGCCCTTGTTGGCCTCCTTGCCGCCGGTCAGGTCCTTGACCAGCTCGGCGACGGCGGGCATACGGGTCGAACCGCCGACCAGGACGACGTGGTCGATCTCGCTGACGGAGATGCCGGCGTCCTTGATCACGTTGTTGAACGGGGTCTTGCAGCGCTCGAGCAGGTCCGCGGTCAGCTGCTGGAACTGGGCGCGGGTCAGCTTCTCGTCGAGGTGCAGGGGGCCCTCGGCGGAGGCGGTGATGTAGGGGAGGTTGATCGAGGTCTCGGTGGACGAGGACAGCTCGATCTTCGCCTTCTCGGCGGCCTCACGCAGACGCTGCAGCGCCATCTTGTCCTTGGCCAGGTCCACGCCGTGACCGGCCTGGAACTGCTTGACCAGGTAGTCGACGACGCGCTGGTCCCAGTCGTCACCACCGAGGTTGTTGTCGCCGTTGGTGGCCTTCACCTCGACGACACCGTCGCCGATCTCCAGGAGGGAGACGTCGAAGGTACCGCCACCGAGGTCGAAGACGAGGATCGTCTGGTCGTCCTTGTCGAGGCCGTACGCCAGGGCGGCGGCCGTCGGCTCGTTGACGATGCGCAGCACGTTCAGACCGGCGATCTCGCCGGCCTCCTTGGTCGCCTGGCGCTCGGCGTCGTTGAAGTACGCGGGGACGGTGATGACCGCGTCGGTCACCTTCTCGCCCAGGTACGCCTCGGCGTCCCGCTTCAGCTTCTGCAGCACGAAGGCGCTGATCTGCTGCGGGTTGAAGTCCTTGCCGTCCAGGTTGATCTTCCAGTCGGTGCCCATGTGGCGCTTGACCGACCGGATGGTCCTGTCGACGTTGGTCACGGCCTGGCGCTTGGCCACCTCACCGACCAGCACCTCACCGTTCTTGGCGAAGGCGACGACGGAAGGCGTGGTCCTGGCGCCCTCGGCGTTGGTGATGACGGTGGGCTCGCCGCCCTCCAGAACGCTGACGACGGAGTTAGTCGTGCCCAGGTCGATGCCGACCGCACGTGCCATTTCGATTCCTCCAGCTGACTTGAGTGGAACAGACTCAAGCATGCATGACGGCCGCCGTCGGGTCAACAGAGCTGAGTCGAGCAGACTCAACTCTTATCCGCTCCTTACACGCAACCGCTCGCTGACCTGCGACGACGCGCTGGCGACACGTTGACGCGGACGGAAATAGGGGGTGACGGGACGCCTCACGAGCATCAGGACGAGCACCGCGGCGGCTGCCGCGACCCACCACGCCGCCCCGGCGGACAGCCTGCCGGTGTGCACGCACACCGCGACCAGCGCCCCTGCCGCCGACCCGGCGCCCAGCAGCACCGGCACCGCGCGGGGCGCGAGCCCCAGCCGCCGCAGCCGGTGCCCGAGATGGTCGGGACGCCCCCGGGTGACCGCCCGGCGGTCGAGCAGCCGGCCGAGTACCACCAGGACCGCGTCCGCACACGCGATCGCCGTCAGCGCGTACAGCACGGCCGCTCCGGCTCCCATTCCCTGCCCCGCCCGCACGAAGACCGCCGACGAGGCCAGCAGGAATCCGGTGAACAGCGCGCCGGCCGCCCCCAGGCCCGCCCGCGCGGGGAACCAGTTGTGCAGCAGGAACCCGGCGAGCGCGGCCGCCAGCACGCCCAGCAGGGCGGCGAGGCCGTCCATCAGCTCGGCCGTGGCGCACGCGGCGACCCCGAACGCGCCCACCGCGCCGATCGCGCCCGCCAGCCCGTCGGCGTGGTCCAGCCCCCGGAAGGCGGTGGTCGCGACCGCGATCCACGCCACGGCCGCCGCTCCGGCGATTACGCCGGTCTCCTCGTACGGCACGACGAAGGCCGCGGCGACCGCCGTGCCGGCCGGTGCGACCCACCACCTCAGCCGCCGGAGGTCGGCCGCCAGCCCGAGCAGGGCGACACAGCCGGCCGCCGCGACCAATCGGCCGACCCCGGCGCCCAGCGGCAGCAGCCCGGCGGCGTCGGCGCCTGCCGCGACCAGAACGGTGGCCGGCGCGACGGCCGTTCCCCCGGACAGCGGCAGGGGCCGGCGCCGCCTGCGGTCGGTGATCCCGAGACGCAGGGCGGGGGTCCGCAGCACCCCGGTGAGGAGGGCGGAGAGCAGCAGTGCGGTGGCGGCGGCGGCGATCCCGTAGAGCACGGATATAAGTTAGGTGCGTATCGACTGATTTGGCGTGAATAACACGATCGGATCCCGGACGCCATCCGGGACGGTCCCTGAGCCCTCACCGAGCGCCCCCCACGGGCGCATGGCGCGCGTGCACACCTCGCCCGCATAGGCAACCCTCAGCGATTCAGATCACCCCGCGCCCGGCTACAGTGCGGCCTGAGATGGGGGTAGTCTCAGACGGACTGCATAAGTTACCGCTTAGTAATCTCGGGGAAGCCGAACGGAAGCCGGACGGAAGCCGGACGGCACACCCCGGTGAACCCCCCGACAAACCGCCCCCTGAACCCCTCGCAGGCCCGAGGAGCCCCCATGCAACTCGCCGCGATCATCGTGTCGCTGGTCCTGACCGTGGTCGGCGTTGCGCTGCTCGCACGCGCGATCGGCCAGTTCGTCCGGTACTTCAAGCTGGGCCAGCCGGTCCCGGCAGGCACCCGGACCGACAACCCCTACCAGCGCAGTGTGACCCTGGTGCGGGAGTTCCTCGGCCACACCCGCATGAACAGGTGGGGCATCGTCGGCATCGCCCACTGGTTCGTCGCCGTCGGCTTCCTGACCCTGCCGCCGACCCTCGCCCAGGCCTTCGGTCAGCTCTTCCAGGCCGACTGGGTGCTCCCGGTCATCGGCGACTTCCTGCCGTTCGAGATGTACATCGAGTTCATCGGTGTCATGACGGTCCTGGGCATCGCGGTGCTCATCGTGATCCGTCTGCTCAGCCTGCCGTCCCGGCCCGGCCGCAAGTCCCGCTTCACCGGCTCCAAGGCCGGCCAGGCGTACTTCGTCGAGTACGTGATCCTCACCATCGGCCTCGCCATCTACGTGCTGCGCGGCCTCGAGGGCGCCCTGCACCACGTCGACGGCTACTCGGCGTCGTACTTCGCGTCGTACCCGCTGGTGCAGGCCTTCGACGGGCTGTCCGTCGGGACGCTGCAGAACCTGGTGTACCTGACCGCGATGATCAAGATCGGGACGTCGTTCGTCTGGATGATCGTCGTCTCGCTCAACACCAACATGGGTGTGGCCTGGCACCGCTTCCTCGCCTTCCCCAACATCTGGTTCAAGCGCAACGCCGACGGCTCCACGGCGCTGGGCGCCCTGCAGCCGATGACCTCCGGCGGCAAGCCGATCGACTTCACCGACCCCGGTGACGACGACGTCTTCGGCGTCTCCCAGGTCGAGCAGTTCTCCTGGAAGGGCCTGCTGGACTTCTCCACCTGCACCGAGTGCGGCCGCTGCCAGTCGCAGTGCCCCGCCTGGAACACCGGCAAGCCGCTCTCCCCGAAGCTGCTGATCATGTCGCTGCGCGACCACGCGCACGCCAAGGCCCCGTACCTGCTGGCCGGCGGCGGCAAGACCATGGAGGGCGAGGAGAAGGCGTCCGAGGAGCAGCTGGCCGGCGTGCCCGCCGCCGCCCTCGCCGAGGCCGAGCGCCCGCTGATCGGCACCGCCGAGGAGAACGGCGTCATCGACCCGGACGTCCTGTGGTCCTGCACCACCTGCGGCGCCTGCGTCGAGCAGTGCCCGGTGGACATCGAGCACGTCGACCACATCGTCGACATGCGCCGCTACCAGGTGATGATCGAGTCGGCGTTCCCGTCCGAGGCGGGCACGATGCTCAAGAACCTGGAGAAGAAGGGCAACCCCTGGGGCCTGGCGAAGAAGCAGCGCCTGGAGTGGACCAAGGAGGTCGACTTCGAGGTCCCGGTCGTCGGCAAGGACATCGAGGACCTGTCCGAGGTCGAGTACCTGTACTGGGTCGGCTGCGCCGGCGCCCTGGAGGACCGCGCCAAGAAGACCACCAAGGCCTTCGCGGAGCTGCTGCACATCGCGGGCGTCAAGTTCGCGATCATGGGCGGCGACGAGAAGTGCACCGGCGACTCCGCCCGCCGCCTCGGCAACGAGCCCCTGTTCCAGGAGCTCGGCATGGAGAACGTCATGGCGCTGAACATGGCGTTCGGCGAGGAGACGGACGACGAGGGCAAGGTCACCGAGGAGTCGCGCAAGCCCAGGTCGGCGAAGAAGATCGTCGCCACCTGCCCGCACTGCCTCAACACCCTCGGCAACGAGTACCCGCAGCTCGGCGGCGACTACGAGGTCATCCACCACACGCAGCTGCTCCAGCACCTGGTGGACGAGGGCAAGCTCATCCCGGTCACCCCGGTCGAAGGGCTCATCACCTACCACGACCCGTGCTACCTGGGCCGCCACAACAAGATCTACACGCCTCCGCGCGAGATCATCGGCAAGGTCCCGGGCCTGCGCAACGAGGAGATGCACCGCCACAAGGAGCGGGGCTTCTGCTGCGGCGCGGGCGGCGCCCGGATGTGGATGGAGGAGCGGATCGGCAAGCGCATCAACAACGAGCGCGTCGACGAGGCCCTCTCCCTCAACCCGGACATCATCTCCACCGCCTGCCCGTTCTGCCTGGTCATGCTGACCGACTCGGTCAACGGCAAGAAGAACGAAGGCAAGGCCAAGGAGTCGACCCAGGTCGTCGACGTGGCCCAGCTCCTGCTGGAGTCGGTCAAGACCCCGATCGACCCTGCGGGCGAGGAGGAGTCGGAGCCCGCGCCTGAGCCGGAGCCCGTGAAGTAACCCACGCCGCGCAGCGGAGGGGCCGCCCGTAAGGGCGGCCCCTCCGCCGTTTCCGGACTCCCTCAGCCGGCACGGGCCGCGGGGCCGTACGGGGCCGGGGGGAGGGCCGCCGGAAGTTCCGTGCGGCGGGTGATGCCCAGTTTGCGGTAGGCCGCCGTCAGGTGGGTCTCCACCGTGCGGCGGGCCAGGTGGAGTGCGGCCGCTATCTCCGCGTTGGTACGGCCCTCGGCCGCCAGACCGGCGATGCGGCGTTCGCTGTCGGTCAGGGCCTCCGGGCCCGTGCGGGGGGCGCCGGGGCGGCGGGCGCCGCCCTCGTGGAGGAGGTCCTCCGCCACACGGCGCAGCCGCACCGCGCCGAGACGCTCCGCGTGTTCCACCGCCTCGTGCAGCGCCTCCCGTGCTTGGGAGCGCTCCCGAAACGCGAGCAGCAGCCTTCCGTGCGCGATCAGCGCGGCGATCAGCTCGGCCCCGCCCGGCGCCGCCCGCAGCAGTCCGACCGCCCGCGCCGTGAGCCGCAGACCGCGCCGGCCGCCCGTCGCCTCTCCCAGCGTCCGCAGCGCCCGGCCCCGTACCCGCGCCGTGCCCCACACCTCGGCGAGCCGGGTCTCCTCCTCCGCCAGCGCCAGCGCCTCGTGCGGCCTGCCCAGCGCGAGAAGGCACTCGGCGGCGCCCACCCGCCACGGCGACAGCACGGACAGGTGCGCCTCCCGGGACGCCTGGCGCCGCCCGCACTCCAGGAAGTCCTCCAGCGCCCGGTCAGGCTGCCCGGACGCCGCCCGCAGCACCGCCCGCGCGTACAGGAAGCGGTGCGTGCGCCAGGAGTCCGGCGCGGTCCGCAGGTCGAAGCCGTCCACCAGCCGTGCGGCCTCCTCCCGCCGCCCCGTCTCCACCAGCGCGATCACGGCCTGGGTGTGCGCGCTGGTGGGGCCGGGCCCCGAGGACCACATCCTCGCGGTGCGGGCGTGCGGCTCCGCCAGGACGGCGTCCCAGTCGGCGCGGGCCGCCGCGACGTCCACCCGCATGTCGGTGAGGATGTGGTGCATCGGGTGCAGCAGGAACGACGCCAGCGGGTCCAGCGCCCGCCGCACCAGCCGCTCGGCCTCGTCCAGCTCGTCCGCCCATTGCGCCACGAGCGCGGCCATGCCGTACATGAACGGCACGGCGACCGGGTCGGCCGGGCCCTCGGAGAGCACGCGGATCCGCTCCATCGCCTCCCGCGCGGAGATCAGCCCGGCCGTCGCCCCGTGCCGTACCGCCAGCATGCGGTGCGCCGCGTCCAGCAGGTCGGGCCCGCCACCGTCCGGCCCGGGCGGGGGCGGCTCCTGGACCGCGCGCACCGCGTGCGGGGTGGCGTCGGACAGCAGCACGGCGACCGCGCGCAGCGTCCGCACCGTAGCGGGACGCCCCGCGAGCCGCTGTTCCTCCTCCCGCAGCATCCGCCGCGCCTCCGTGACGTCCCCGCTGCGGGCCAGCGCGGTGGCCAGGGCGACCGTCGCCCGCAGCCGGTCCCGTGAGTCGCCGGGCAGCCGGACGGCCTGGGCGAGCCGGGGCAGTCCGCCGGACGGATGGGCGGCGCATTCCAGGGAGCCGAGCTGGATGAGGACGGTGGCCCGGCGGACGGGCTCCATCGGCTCGTCCAGGGCGCGCCGCAGGAATGCCGCCGCGCAGCGCGGCCGGTCGGCGCGGACCTCCTCGGCCGCCGCGTCCAGCAGCACGTCGACCGCCCACGGCTCGGCCACCGCGGCCCCGTGGTACAGGTGCCAGGCCACGGAGCCGACCGGCGCGCCTTCGCGCATCAGCTCCTCGGCGGCGGCCCGGTGCGCCTCCCTGCGGCGCCCGCTGGTCCAGCCGCTGAGCACGGCGTCCCGCAGCAGCGGATGGGCGTACCGGTGGAGTCCGTCCGTGTCCCGCCGCAGCAGACCGAGACGGGTCATCGCGGTGAGCCAGCCGGTCACCCGGTCCGGGTCTGCCTGCGCCATGCGGGCGACGGTCCGCGCCTGGGTGGCGCGGCGCTCGTCGGGGCAGTGTCCCGGGCACCAGTCCCGCCGGGGCCCGGCGCCGTCCCCCGCCCGCTCCGGGGTGCGGGCGGCGTCCGCCCGGTCCGGGGTGCGGGCGGCGTCCGCCCGGTCCGCCTCACCGCTCTCCAGCGCGGCCAGGCAGCGGGCGACCCGCGCCGTGGCGCCACCCGCGCCGGCCAGCCACCACGAGACGACGTCCGGGTACGCCCCCGGATACAGCGCGGCGCAGGTGTCGGGCAGCGCGGCCGACGAGGACTCCGAGGCGGACGCCGTCCAGGACGACAGGTCGTGCAGCAGTGCCCGCAGCAGCAGCGGGTTGCCCGCCCCCGCGCGCACGCAGTCCGCCACCCGGCCGGGCTCGGCGTCCGGGAAGGCGGCCCGCACCAGATCCGCGGCGGCTTCGGCGCTCAGCGGGGCGAGGGTGTGGGTGTGGACGAGGGCCGGGGACAGCCCGTGGGCGAGACCGTGCCCGGCCGGGTCGATGTCGTACTGGCTGCGCTCGGTCACCACGAGCAGCACGGGCAGCCCGTCGACGAGGCGGGCCGCCTCCGTGAGCCAGCGGCGCGAGGCCGCGTCGGCGGCGTGCACGTCGTCGACCGCGACGAACAGCGGGCCGCGCCGCGCGTACGTCTCCAGCAGCCGCCACAGCAGCGCCCCCTGCGTCCGCCGGTGCTCGGCGGGGGACGTTCCTGCCGCCGCCGGTGGCTCCCGGAGGAGGTCCGCGTCGGCGCCGAAGAGCTGCCGGGCGACGCCCCATTCGGCGCCGCCGTCCTCCGGGGTGACGCGCGCCCGCAGCACCCGCATCCCCTGCCCGGCCGCCTGCTCGGCGGCGGCGCCCAGCAGCGCGGTGCGTCCGGTGCCGGTGGCGCCGCGCAACAGGACGAGACCGCCCGCGCCGGCACGGGCGCGTTCGCCCCGCTCGGCCAGCAGGCGCAGGGCGTCGTCCCGTTCGCTCAGGGGCTCTGCTAACGGCAAGGGTTCCTCCTGGGCCGGGTGGATCGTGGGAGGGGGACGGCGTCACGTCGGACACCGGCCCCGGTCTTGAGGACGCGGAAAAGAGCGTGAGGGTGCCCCGACGGGCCTACGGAAGCGGCCTGTTGAGGCAGAAAGTGAACGTGAGGTGTGTATCCGTGCCGCGGGTATGGACGCGGCGCACCGGGTCGTGTTCCATGCGCGCAGAACCGTGACCAGGTCACGGAGGCGTGCACGCCCGCGCGCCCCGATCTCGTGGTGCGTCTCGTGGTCCTCCACGATTGTCCGCGCCCCGCCCGCCACAGGAGTGTGGATCCGCAGCGTCGGACGCGGCCGCCCCGGCGGTCGCACGGTCGGGTATGGGGAATCGGTTGCACACCACGTCGTTGACAGGCCCGGAGACGGCCGCGCCCGCCGGGCCCGGAAGCCGCATCCCCGTGGTGGTCGAGGCCCCCGACCCCATCTCCCGGGCCGGCGCGGCCAGCGAACTGCGCCGCCACCCGGTCATCGACCTGGTGGAGGACGGGCGGCCCGGCCCCGGAACCGTGGCCCTCCTGGTCAACGACCAGCTCGACGAGGGCCTGTTGACGCGGATGCGCAAGCTGGTCCGCAGCGACGGCAGCCGCGCCGTGCTCGTGGTCGGCGCGATCCGGGAGAGCGAACTGCTCGACGTCGTCGAGTGCGGTGTCGGCGCGATCGTCTGGCGGCACGAGGCCACCGCGCAGCGGCTGGTGCGCGCCGTCGTCGCGGCCTCGCGCGGCGACGGGGACCTCCCCGGGGATCTGCTGGGCCGGCTCATCAACCGGGTGGGCACACTGCACCGCACGTCCGCCGGTCATTCCGGCGCCCCCGCGAGCGGGCTGACGGCCCGTGAGGTCGACGTCCTGCGGCTCGTGTCCGAGGGACTGGACACGGGAGAGATCGCCGGGAAGCTCGCGTACTCCGAGCGGACGGTCAAGAACGTGTTGCACGGAATCACCACGCGGCTGCACCTCCGCAACCGGGCGCACGCCGTCGCGTACGCCCTTCGGGAAGGTTACATCTGACCCTCCAGGCACCCGTGTCGGGGCTCCGAGGGCACCCTCCGGTGCCCCCGCACCCACCCCGGCCCCGGCCCCGCGCGGACGCGCCCCCGGCACCATCGACGGGGCCCGGCGGTGAAGCGTCCGGCGGTGAGGCGGCCCGCGGACCGCGCGACGGCAGAGCAGGAGTACGACGGTGATCCACGAGGTGGACGAGGTCCTCAAGGGACTCCTCAAGGGCGGCGCCCTGGCCGGCTCGGGCGTCGAGGTGTCCCTGGACGCCCCGACCCGGGACTGGGCGGCCCGCCGCAACGCGCCCACCCTCAACGCCTATCTGTACGACATCCGCGAGGAGGTCTCCCGCCGGGAGCGCGGCACGGTCGCGGTCACCGACGACACCGGCCAGGTGGTGCGGCGCCGCAACCCACCGCGCTGGTTCCGCCTCTCCTACCTGCTCACCGCCTGGACACGACAGCCCCAGGACGAACACCGTCTGCTGTCGGCCGCGCTGGCCACGCTGCTCCCCCGCGAGGTCCTCCCGCCCGCCGAACTCCCGCCCGCCCTGTCCGCACTGGGCCTGTCGGTCACCCTGTCGGTCGCCGGGACGCAGACCGAGTCGCGGTCGTTGGCCGAGATCTGGTCCGCACTCGGCGGTGAACTCAAGCCGTCCCTGGACCTGGTGGCGCTGGTCCCGTTCCCGTCGTACCCCGAGTACGACGCCGGACCGCCGGTCACCGAGGGCGCGGTCGTCCGCGTCCGCTCCGTCGACGGCGTCCAGGACGGCACCCGCGCCCACCGCCCGCACCACATCGAGGGCGGACGGCCCACCCGGTGAACACCCCGCACCCCGACCCCGCCGACGCCCTCCTCACCCGCGTCGCCCGGCTCCGCGCCCGTGTCGCCCGGCTGGTGGAGCACCGCTCCGCGGACGACCCCACAGCCGACGACCCCCTGCGCGGCCTCTACCTCTCCGAGGCGGCCGTGCGCCACCACCTGCACACCACCCCCGCGCCCCCGCCGGACGACCCGGACGGCGAGGAGCCCCCCGGCGACCGGCTCGGTCCGCTCGCGCGGCGGCTCGGCCTGCGCCCGCCGGAGGCCACGGTGCTGCTGGCGGCGCTCGCCCCGGACCTCGACCGGTCCTTCGAGCCGCTGTACGGCTACCTCAACGACGACGTGGGCCGCCGCCGCGCCACCACCGGCCTGGCGCTCGACCTGGCCGGCGCGCCCGTGCACCGGCCCGAGGCGCGCGCGGTGTTCCACCCCCGCGCACCGCTGCGGACGTTCGCCCTGCTGGACGTCGAGGAGCCGGAACGCCCCTTCCTCAGCCGCTCGTTGCGGGTGCCGGGCCGGGTCGTCGCCCATCTCCTCGGCGACGACACCCCCGACCCGGCGCTCGCCGGGCGCGTCCGCCCGCTCGCCGTACCGTCCGAGACCCCCGGGGAGGACGGTTTCACCGGACGGCTCGCCGCCCGGCTGAAGGAGGAGCCGCTCACCGTCTATCTGCGCGAGCACCGCGAGGGCGAGGGCCTGGCGCACGCGGCACGGGCGCTGCCCGGCGGCGCGCTGCACTACACGCCCCGCGGCCCGCACGACCAGGAGCCGCTGGCCGCCCTGGTCCGCGAGGCCCGGCTGCTCGACCGCCCGCTGGTCGTCTCCGTGCCGCAGGACGACCCGGGGGCACTCGTGCGGGCACTGTCGGTGCCCGATGTGCCCGTGGTGTTCACCGGCTCACGGCCCTACGACCCGCAGTGGTGCGACGACGACCCGCTGGTGCTGGACGCCCCCCGGCTGGGCGCCGACGCCGTGCACGCCTGGACCGCCGCCCTGCGCGACGCGGACCCCGGTGCCCCTACGGGCACGCCCGGCTTCGACCTGGCCGCCACCGTCGCGCCCTACCACCTGGGCACCGACCGGGTGGCGCGGGCGGTGCGGGCCGCGCGGGCCCTGGCCGCGTTCGACGGCACCCCCCTCGCCCCCGCCCATCTGCGGCTCGCCGCACGCCAGCAGTCCACCTCCGGTCTGGAGCAGCACGCCCGTCGCATCCGGCCCGCGGTGACCTGGGACGACCTGGTGCTGCCCGAGGCGCCCCTGGCGCAACTGCGCGAACTGGCCCGGCGGGCCCGGCTGCGCGACCGGGTGCTCGGCGACTGGCGGCTCAGCGCCGGAGGCGGCCGGGGCCGGGGCGTCCTCGCGCTGTTCGCGGGCGATTCGGGCACGGGCAAGACGCTGTCCGCCGAGGTCGTCGCCGCCGAACTGGGCCTCGACCTCTACGTCGTACGGCTCTCCTCCGTCGTGGACAAGTACGTCGGCGAGACCGAGAAGAACCTGGAGCGGGTCTTCTCCGAGGCCGACCGCACCGACGCCGTGCTGCTCTTCGACGAGGCCGACGCGGTGTTCGGCAAGCGCTCCGAGGTCAAGGACTCCCACGACCGGTACGCCAACATGGAGAGCGCCTATCTGCTCCAGCGTCTGGAGTCCTTCGACGGCATCGCGCTGCTCACCACCAACCTGCGCGCCAACATCGACGAGGCGTTCACCCGCAGACTCGACCTGGTGGTCGACTTCCCGTTCCCGGACGCCGGGCAGCGGCTCGCGCTGTGGGAGCACTGCCTGTCCCGCGTGCCGTGCGCCGAGGACGTCGACGTGTCGCGGGTGGCGCGGGACTTCGAACTGGCCGGCGGGTCCATCCGCAGCGCCGTGGTCACCGCCGCCTACGCGGCGGCCGACCGGGACGACACGGTCACCACGGCCGACCTGCTGGAGGGCGCGCGGCGGGAGTACCGCAAGGCGGGGCGGCTGGTGCCGGGCGAGGGCACCTGGTAGCCGCCCCGGCGGGGGGGTCAGGGCGTGCGCAGCGTCCACTTCTGGTTGGGGGTGCCGCCGCACGTCCACAGATGCAGCCCGGTGCCGTTGGCGGTGCCGCTCCACATGGCGTCCACGCACTTGTCGGCCATCACGCTGACCAGGTCGGCGGCGGGGCTCATCGCGAAGTTCTGCGCGGGGTTGCCGCTGCACCGGGCGAGCTGGATCAGCGTGCCGTCGTCCCGCGAGGCCCAGGCCACGTCCATGCACATGCCCATGGAGCGGACGGTGCCGTCGCCGCGGAACTCCCAGCGCTGGTTGGCGGCCTTCGCATCGCAGTCCTGGATCACCAGGGGGGTGCCGTCGTTCGCCTTGCCCTTCTTCAGCGGGACGGTGACGCACCGGTCGGACCCGACGCCCACGATCTGATCGCCGGTCAGCGGCTCGGACTCGGCCTGCTTCTCCTCGCCGCCTCCGCCGCCCCCGCCACCGGAGGCCGGCTTCTCCTCCTTCTCGCCGGACCCCTCGTCGGCCGCGTCGCCGCCGTCACCGCCGGGCGCCTCCTGCTCGGGCGGCTTCACCTCCTGCGACGCCCCGGGGCTCGGCAGGGTCAGCGGCGCGGACGCGGAGGCCTGGGGCGCGGGGATCGCGCCTGGCTCGGCCTGCGCCGTCTTCTCCGTGGCCAGTGACCGCACATCCGGCTTGTACGTCAGCCAGATCACGACGAACGCGACCGCGAGCGCCACCGCCGTCGCCAGCACGGTGGCCAGCCAGCCCGGCAGGAAGCCGCGCTGCACGAACTTCCCCTCCACGCCCAGCGGATCGACGCCGGAGCGCTGCACCGTGAGCGTGTAGGGGCGCTCCTGTCGGGAGCCGAACCAGATGATCTCCCGGGGTTTCAGCCTCGCCTTCACGAACGCCGCCCGCCCCGGCTCGATCTGGACGTTGCCCGGGTCCAGGTCGAAGGAGAGCTGGTCGCCGTTGTCGCTGCCGCTCAGCGAGGCGGTCACCTTGGTGTTGCCCAGGTTGTCCACCGCGAGCACGGGCTTGCCCCGCAGCCGCCCCTTCACCACCGGCGGCACCAGCTCGGCCCGCACCTCGGTGAACGGGGTGACCGTCACGTTCCCCTCGGGAACGGTGGTCGCCTCGGGGTGTTCCGTCGGCGTGATCCGGACCGCGTACGGATGCGGTCCCGCGGCCGCGTCCGGGGTGCGCGGCACGTCGAAGGACACCTCGACGGTCCCGGTGGTCCCCGGGTACAGGCGCAGCGACGGCGGCTCCACCCGCGCGTACGGCGCGAGGTCGCCCACCGGCTCGAACCGGTACTCGTCCACCACGTCACCGGTGTTGCGCACCCGCAGCCGCACCGTCGTACGGCCGCCCGGGTCGACCGTCGCCGACGCCGGCTCAAGAGAAGTCCAAAGGCTCACGCGTCGACGCTAGTCGAGGCCCCCCACGCGGTCAGGAGGCTGTGAGGCAGGGTCGGCTGCCCGGAAAGGCACCCGCTTGCCCGGCCCGGTTCCGGGGTGTCCCGCAGAGGCCGTGAGCCCTGACGCGGGGAGCGTGCCGCGTCCCTGGCACGCCGGGCGGCCCGCGTCCGCGCGGGGCCGGTCGCGGCGCGCGTGCTGCCTTTCCGGGCAACCGCGATGCCCCGGACACGGCACTCCCAGCCGTTCCGGCGGGCGCGACGCGCGCGCGAGGGTGCGTACAGACCTGACTCGTACCCCGAGGAGAGCAGAGCATGCCGTCCTACCTGTCGCCGGGCGTCTACGTCGAGGAGGTGGCCAGCGGCTCGCGCCCCATCGAAGGAGTGGGCACATCGGTGGCGGCCTTCGTCGGCCTCGCCCCCTCCGGCCCGCTCAACGAGCCGACCCTGGTCACCAACTGGACCCAGTTCGTCGCCGCCTTCGGCGCCTTCACGGACGGGTACTACCTGGCGCACTCCGTCTACGGCTTCTTCAACAACGGCGGCAGCGCGGCCTACGTGGTGCGGGTCGGCGGCGCCCCGGGCGGTGTCGCGGGCGAGGCGTCCGGCACGCCCGCCGAGGTGACGGGCGCGCCCGCGCAGGCCGCCCTGCCCGCCGGGACGCCTGCCCAGCTCGGCACCTTCACGGTGACCGCCGTGGCCGCCGGGTCCGGTCCGCTCAGCGTCGAGGTCTCCGACCCCGAGGGCGAGGGCCCCGCCGAACGGTTCCGGCTCACCGTCAAGGACGGCGACCGCCCCGTCGAGACCTTCGACGTCAGCGCCAAGAAGAGCAGCCGCACCTACGTCGTCACGCAGGTGAAGGAGCGCTCCAGGCTCATCACCGTGCAGGAGGCGGCGCCCGCCGCGCAGCTCGCCCGTCCCGAGAACCAGACCGTGGCCCTCGCGGCGCCGCCCGCCGCCGCGCCCGCCGTCCCGGCCACCGCCGACGGCGCCGCCCGCCCCGGCCCGGCCGAGTACGTCGGCGACTCCGCGGACCGCACCGGCTTCGGCGGCCTGGAGGCCGTGGACGAGATCTCCATGGTCGCCGTCCCCGACCTGATGGCCGCCTACCAGCGCGGCGACATCGACCTGGAGGCCGTCAAGGCCGTCCAGCTCGGCCTGATCGCGCACTGCGAGCTGATGGGCGACCGGGTCGCCGTCATCGACCCGCCGCCCGGCCTCAACGCCCGCGACATCCGCGTCTGGCGCCAGGAGACCGCCGGCTACGACTCCAAGTACGCGGCGCTGTACTACCCGTGGATCAAGGTGTTCGACCCGGCGAGCGGCCAGAGCCGGACCGTCCCGCCGAGCGGCCACATCGCCGGCGTCTGGGCCCGCAACGACTTCGAGCGCGGTGTGCACAAGGCGCCCGCGAACGAGGTCGTCCGCGGCGCCGTCGACCTGGAGCTGCAGATCACCCGCGGCGAGCAGGACCTGCTCAACCCGGTCGGCGTCAACTGCATCCGCGCCTTCCCCGGCCGCGGCATCCGCGTCTGGGGCGCCCGCACCCTCGCCTCCGACCCGGCCTGGCGCTACCTGAACGTCCGCCGGTACTTCAACTACCTGGAGGAGTCGATCCTGATCGGCACCCAGTGGGTGGTGTTCGAGCCCAACGACCACCAGCTGTGGGCCCGGATCCGGCGCAACGTCTCCGCCTTCCTCGTCAACGAGTGGCGCTCGGGCGCCCTGTTCGGCTCCCGGCCGGAGGAGGCGTTCTACGTCAAGTGCGACGAGGAGACCAACCCGCCCGAGTCCGTCGACCTCGGCCGGGTCGTCTGCGAGATCGGCATCGCGCCGGTCAAGCCCGCCGAGTTCGTGATCTTCCGGCTGGCCCAGTTCTCCAGCGGGAGCGGGGAGCTGGAGGAGTAGGGCAGACCCCGCACTCCGCCCTCCCCCCGAACTCCCCCCTCTGCGAAGGAAAGTAGCGACAGATGAGTCTGCAGCCGGGTGACGCCCTCACCTCACACAACTTCGGCCTCCAGATCGACGGCGTGATGGTCGAGTACCTCGCCGAGGTCAGCGGCCTCAGCATCGAGCAGGACGTGATCGAGTACCAGCAGGTCTCGGCCCAGGGCAAGCCCGTCACCAAGAAGATGCCGGGCGTGAAGAAGGCCGGCACCTGCACGGTCGTGCGCGGCATGACCCAGTCCCCCGCGTTCAACGAGTGGATCAACGAGTCGGTCAACGGCGCGATGGCCACGGCCCGCAAGAACGCCACCATCATGGTGATGGACTACCAGAACAATCCGGTCAAGCGGTACAACATGCGCAACGCCTGGTGCAGCAAGATCGACACCAGCACCGTGAAGGCCGGCGAGGCCTCCGCGCTGACCGAGACGGTGACCATCACGTTCGAAGAACTGGTCATCGAGTAATGCGACGCACCACCGCCGCCCGGCCGGGAGCCCTCCCGGCCGGCCCGGGTCCCGCGGAGGCGGCCCCGGCCGCCGTCGCGGAACCGGAGGAGGACGTGTCGTCCGGCGGGGCGCTGCGCACCGAGTTCCCCTTCGAACTGCCCCGCGGCTACGTCGACGAGAACGGCACCGTCCACAGGCACGGCACGATGCGGCTCGCGACCGCGCGGGACGAACTGGTCCCGCTGCGCGACGTCCGCGTGCAGGAGAACCCCGCCTACCTGTCGGTGGTGCTGCTCGGCCGGGTCATCACCCGGCTGGGGACGCTCCCGATGGTGCACGACGGGGTCGTGGAGAACATGTTCGCCTCCGACCTGGCGTTCCTCCAGGACTTCTACCGGCAGGTGAACGCCGAGGGCCACACCCGCGCCGGCGTGACCTGCCCCCACTGCGAGCAGCCGTTCGAGGTCGAACTCGGCGGGAGCCGCCTGGGGGAATCGTGACGTACGCGACCGACCGGCTGCACGAGGAGATCGCGTACCTCGCCTACCACTTCCACTGGAGCCTGGAGGACATCCTGGACCTCGAACACGGTGACCGCCGCCGGTACGCGGAGCAGATCACCGCCCTCGTCACGCGCGCGTCGGCGGAGGGCTGACACGCCATGGGATTCCTCGACCGGCTGCGCCGGAGGGGCGGCGCGGACGCGGGCCCGGCGGACGTGGGTCCGGCGGACGCGGGTGGCGGTACGTCCGTCCCCGCGGCGCCTGTGCGGACGGCCGCGTGGACCGCGCTGCCGCCGATCCGGCGGGCGACTTCCCGGCCGTCGTGGCCGGTCGCCGACGCCGGGTTCGGCGGCAGGCTGAGCACGTGGCAGAACCCGTCCTTCGCGGGCACGCTCTCCCACGCCGTCCTGGACGGAGCGCCCGGGGGGCTGGTCGAGGGTGTCCTCACCGCGTCGGCGCGGCCGTCCGCGGGGCTGGAACTGCCCACGCGGGACCTGCCGGTCGCGGCGTCTTCGGGGGAGGCCGGTCACCTGGCGGAGGGTGAGGAGCCGCCGGCGGTGCAGCGCACGGCGGCTCCCCTCGGGGTGACGCCCTCTCCCACCCCCACGCGACGTTCCGCTTCCCTGACCAGGGCGGTGGGATCGGCGGCGCCTGTGCAGCGGAGGACGCTGCCGGTGGCGACGGCTCCGGTCGTGACGCGGGGCTCCGGTTCGGGGCCGGCGGACGCCCCGACGGGCTCCTCGGGAGGCGGTGGTACGGCGTCCGCGCCGCGCCGACGTCCCCTGCTCGGGGCGCCGTTGACGGCTCCGCCGTCGGGGCCGGGGGCGCCCGGGCCGCGCGCGGCGGCCTCGGGAAGCCTGTCGGAGCCCTCCCCCTCGCCGGTTCCCGTCGCCCGCCCGGCCGCCTCGGCCGCCTCGCCGTCGTCGGTCCCACCGGTCACCGGTGCGGCCTCGGACACCCCCGTGACCGGGGACGCCCCGATGACGCCCGTCCCCCGGGACTCCGGCAGCGCGCCCGTACAGCGGCGGGCTGTCCCGGAGGCGTCGGAGGGCACGGCACAGGCGCCGGCACCGGTGGCCGCCGGCGTGGCGCCCCCGGTGCGGCCCCTGGCACCGGCCCGTGCACTGGCTCCCTCGGCGCCGTCCGCGCTGACGCCGGTGACCCCGCACCTGCGTCCCGCACCCGCGGCCGTCCCTCTGCGGCGGACCGCGCCCGCCGTGCAGCGCCGGGCGCCCCGGTCCGGCGGGGGTGCTCCGGCCGCACGGACGCCCGAGCCCTCAGGTCCGTCCGGCGGCCCGGGGGCGGCGTCCCCCGTGCCCACGGCTTCCGGGGTACCGGCGCCGTCGGCGCGCCCTCCGGTCGCGCCGGGGCTGCCGGCCGGGTCTCCGGCGGTGCGGCGCGCGCCGGGGGAGCAGCCCGGGGGCCCGGGAGCGGCCCTGAGCGACGGGGACGGCGTACCCGCGCCCGTGGCCACGCCGGCCGCTGCTCCCGTGGCCACGGTGCAGCGCCTTGCCCGGCCCGGCTCCGCGGTGCCCGTCGCACCGCTGCGGCGGTTCGCGCCGGCACCGGCGCCCCGGGCCGTCGACGTCCCGGTGGCTCCGGCCACACCGACGCCCTCACTTCGGCCCCCGACGGACGACCCGGCCCCTCCCGGCCCTGTCCCCGCAGCCGAGGCGCCTGCCGTCCAGCGGACCGGTGCGCCGGACACGGCTCCGTCCCCTTCCACCGCGACCCCGCCCCGGGCCGCCACACCCTCGGCATCCCGGACGCCTGCCGTCCAGCGCGCCAGCGCGCCGGACGCGGCAGCGTCCACCCCTACCGCGGCTCCGTCCCGGAGCGCCACGCCACCGGCGTCCGAGGCAACCCCCGTCCGGCGGACCAGCGCCTCGGGCACGGCCCCCTCCACCGCGCTCCCGCCCCGGACCGCCACCCCACCCGCACCCGAGACGCCCGCCGTCCAGCGCGTCAGCGCCCCGGACACGACACCGTCCACCCCCACAGCGGTCCCGCACCGGGGCGCCACACCGCCCGCATCCGAAGCAGCCCCCGTCCGGCGGACCAGCGCCCCGGGCACGGCCCCCTCCACCGCGCTCCCGCCCCGCACCGCCACCCCACCCGCACCCGAGACGCCCGCCGTCCAGCGCGTCAGCGCCCCGGACACGACACCGTCCACCCCCACAGCGGTCCCGCACCGGAGCGCCACACCGCCCGCATCCGAAGCAGCCCCCGTCCGGCGGACCAGCGCCCCGGACACGACACCGTCCACCCCCACCACCACGGGCGCTCAGCGAGCCGCCGCCACACCGGGCGTGACCGACGTTCCGGTCCGCCCCCTCGCGGTCCCCGCACCCCCGGCAGCACCTGTCCAGCGGGCCACCGGCACGAACCCGGCATCGGCCGCCCCCGCCACGCCCCCACTCCCGGCCGACGCGGTCAAGCCGGCCGCACCCGGATCCCGGCCTCCGGCCACGCCAACCCCCGCGGCTGCCCTCAACGCCCCCGTGCCGCAACGCCGTACGCCCTCCGGGGACGCTCCGACGCCCGCGCGGGGCCGTACCGTGCTGCCGCCGCTCGGGTCCACCTCCGTCGCCGTACCGAGGCCGGCCCGTACCGTCCCGTCACCCGCCGCGCCCGCCTCGGCGGCCACCCCGGTCGGGCCCGCCATCCAGCGGCTCACGGCAGGACGTCCCACGCCTGTGGCGGCATCGTCCGCGCCCACCGCCCCGGCCGCTGAAGGCCGGACCACCGCACCCGCCTCCGCGCCGCACTCCCGCACCACGTCGAGGAGCACTCCCGTGCAGCCCCTCACGCGGCCCGACACGCCGACGTACACCCGGCCGGCCACCCCCGTGCCCGCCGCACGCCCCGGCCTCGGTGCTCCCCTGCAGCGCGGCACCGCACCCGCCGCGCCCGCGCCGCACCCCACCCGTTCGAGCACCCCGGTCACCCCCGGGTTCGCGCCCTCGACGCCGCCGGGCGGCCCCGCCCTCACCGACCCGGGCACCACTCCCGTCCAGCGCGCCTCCTCACCGGCCGCCCCTCCGCCCGCTCCCACGCCCGCGCCCCCTTCGACGTCCCCGCGCCCCGCGAGCACGCCGTCCGTCCCCGTCCGCGCCCCCGCCACCGCCGCCCCGGTCCTCCCGGCGCCGGCCGCCGCTGTCACCACGCCCCCCGCTGCCCCCGCCCTCCCCGTACAGCGCGCGACACCGCCCACTCCCGCCCCGGCGGCGCCCCCGTCACCCCCCGCACCCACCACGCCGCCCCCGCCGTACGACCCGGGCCCGCCCCCGCCGTACAGCGCCCGTGACCCGCACCCGGGGCCGGGCGGTCCCCCCGGCGCGCCCCCCTTCGACCCCCGGTCCCTGACCGACGGTCAGCTCGACGAGCTGACGCACCGGCTGGTCGGCCCGCTCACCCGGCTCCTGCGGACCGAACTGCGCATGGACCGCGAACGCATCGGCCGGCTCCGCGATCCACGCGCCTGACCCGCACCCGCCCCTCGCCCCTTCCGAAAGGCCCCGCGATGCCCAGCGATCTCGATCCGGGATCCACGATCTTCTTCACCCTCACCATCGACGGCGAGAGCCTCGGCGCCTTCAACGGCTGTGAGGGGCTCGCGTCGACGGTCGAGGTGGAGCAGTATCAGGAGGGCGGCAACAACGGGTTCGTGTGGCAGCTGCCCACCCGCGTCACCTTCTCCACGATCCGGCTGACCCGCCCGCTGACCCCGGACACGTCGAAGGTCGCCGCGTGGATCTCGTCCGTGACGACCGGCGTCACCCGCCCCACCGCGCAGATCTCGGCACTGCGCGCGGACGGGTCCGAGGTGGCCCGCTGGGGCCTGATCGACGTGCTGCCGGTGAGCTGGCAGGGGCCGTCCCTGGACCCCGCGAACCCGGGCGTCGCCACGGAGGTCCTGGAGATCGCCCATCACGGCTTCACCGACTGACCCACGCCCCGCACCAGCACGACGGAACGACACCAGGACGGAGACGAAGCACATGGCAGGCAAGGGAGGAAAGGGCTCCACGGGCGGCGCGGGCAAGAGCCTGGTGCGCGCCACGCTCGCCATCCACGAGCCCCCCATCGGCGACAGCACCACACCGGGCGGCCTGATCAGGACCTTCGACTTCGACTTCAACCCGGCGCAGCTGACCCTGACCCGCCGCGCCCAGTGGAAGAGCACCCCGTCCGCCGCCCTGCGCGACGGCCCGCTGCCGGAGTTCATGGGCGCGGAGGGGCGCAGCCTGTCGATGGAGATCTTCCTGGACTGCTCGGGCGACCCGGGCGACAGCAGCGTGCTGAAGAAGGTCGAGGCGCTGTTCTCCTGCTGCGAGGTGACCGCGAAGTCCATCGCCGCGGACCAGCCGTCGACGCCGTGGGTGGTGTTCGAATGGGGGTCGTTCTCGACGGCGCGGTTCACGGCGTACATCGGGAGCGTGCAGGCGACGTACACGCTGTTCGGCACGACGGGGGTGCCGATCCGGGCGGCCTGCCAGGTGGAGCTGAACGAGATCCCCGGGCAGACCAAGGGCCAGAACCCGACGTCGGGCGCGCTGACCGCCCGGCGCGTGCACCGGGTCGTCGCGGGCGACACGCTCCAGTCGCTGGCCTGGCGGGAGTACGGGGACGCGACGGCCTGGCGGGCGATCGCCGAGGCCAACGACATCGACGACCCGTCCCGGCTGCCGGGCGGCACCGAACTCATCCTTCCCGCGGCCGGGGAGGTCGCGTAACCGATGGTCAAGCCCTCCTTCTCCAACATCGTCGACGTCACCTTCGACGGGAAGCCCGTCCCGCCGTACTTCGCCCCGCTGCTCGTCGGCGGCTGGGTGGACCTGGGCGCGGGCGTGCCGGGCGCGTTCCGGGTGACGTTCCGCGACGCGCACGGCATGGTGCTCGGCAAGCTCGGCATCAAGTTCGGCACCGAGGTGGTGATCGCGCCCGTCGCGCACGGCAAGGGCGCCGGTGAGCCGCTGCTGACCGGCGAGGTCACCGGCATGGAGACCGACTACGACGGCACCGGCACCTTCACCGTGATCCGCGGCTACGACCGCGGGCACCGCATGATGCGCCGCCGCCGCGTCGCCGCCTACCGCAACCAGACGGCGTCCGACATCGCCCGCACGCTCGCCGCCCAGGACGGCCTGACGATCGGCACCGTGCAGGGCACGCGGACGGTCTACGAGTTCATCAGCCAGGCCAACGTCTCCGACTGGGACTTCCTGTCCCGGCTCGCCGACGAGAACGACCGGGTGATGTCCCTGGACGCCAAGGGCCGCTTCCGGTTCACCGGCCCCGACCCCGCCTCCGGCGCACCGCCCACCAGCACTCCGGGCGAGAAGAGCCCGTACGTCCTCCAGGCCGGCACCGACGTGCTGCGCTGCCGGGCCGCGGTGACCGCCGCCGACCAGTTCGGGCGGGTCGAGGCGCGCGGCTGGGACGTCGTCGCGAAGAAGGAGCTGACCGCGACCGCGCCGACCACCGCCCACCCGGGCATCGACATCGGCACCACCCCGCAGAAGGCCGCCTCCGCCTTCGGGACCGTCACGCTCGTCGAGACGGAGAAGCCGTACGACCGGCAGAACGAGGTGAAGTACGCCGCCGACTCGCTCGCCGACGACGTCACCTCGTCGTTCGCCGAGCTGGAGGTCGTGGTACGCGGCAACCCCAAGCTGCGGCCCGGCGTGCCGGTCACGCTCACCGACGTCGGCGCGCCCTTCGAGGGCAAGTACACCGTGACGTCCGCCCGGCACGTGTTCGGCGACGGCAAGCACTACGAGACCTGGATCACCGTCAGCGGACGCCAGTGGCGCTCCCTGTTCGGGCTCACCTCCGGTGGCGGCGGGAGCGGCGCCGCGGCCGCCGCGCCCCGGCTGCCCGGCGTCGCCAACGCGCTGGTCACCGATGTGCAGGACCCGCTGAAGCAGGGCCGGGTCAAGCTGAGGTTCCCGTGGCTGGACGACAGTTACGTCTCCGACTGGACACGGACCGTGCAGCTCGGCGGGAAGCGCGGCGGGAGCATCTTCCCGCTGGACGTGGGCGACGAGGTGCTGGTGGCGTTCGACCGGGGCGCGCTGGACCACCCGTTCGTCGTCGGCGGGCTCTACAACGGCGTGGACAAGCCGTCCCCGGTCCGGGACGTGCCGCTGCACGACACCGTCAAGCGGCGGGCCGTCCGGCACACCCTGTCCGACCGCGAGGCCAACCGGGTCGACCTGCTCAGCCAGACCAACGGCGCCCGCAAGCAGGGCGTCCGGATCGTCTCCGGCGACGACAAGCTGGTCATCAACCTGGACCGCACCAGGACGGAGATCACCGTCGACAGCGAGGGCACGGTCGTCATCAAGGGCGGGCGGGCGGTCTCCGTCGAGGCGGGGACGGATCTGACGTTGAACGGCAAGCGCTCGGTGACCATCAGGAGCGGCGGCCCGCTCACCCTGCAGGGGCGCGGCGCGGTCAGCCTCAGCTCGTCCGTCGGCGCGGTGAACGTGGACGCCAAGGGCGCCCTGTCGCTGAAGGCCGCGGGCCTGGCCAGCCTCACCGCGCTGGGCAGCGTGCAGATCAACGCGGCGGCCAGCGTGGGCATCCGCGCGGCCACCGTGCCGGTCATGGGGCTGCTCACCGCCAACGGAAAGCCGGTGATCTGATGGCCGAGCAGTTCGTCGGCTCCGGCTGGGCGTTCCCGATGCGCATCGGACCCACCGGCGGCATCGCCCTGGTCAGCGGCGAGAAGGAGATCGAGGAGGCCATCCGGCTCGTCCTGGCCACCGCGCCGGGCGAACGGCCGATGCGCCCGGAGTTCGGCTGCGCCATCCACGAGCTGGTCTTCGCCCCCGTCAACGAGGCCACCGCCGGCCGCATCCAGCACGAGGTGTACACGAGCCTCGACCGCTGGGAGCCGCGCATCGAGGTCGAGGAGGTCCAGGTCACCGCCGGCCCCGGCGAGGGCGTGCTGCACATCGACGTCCGCTACTCGATCCGCGGCACCAACAACCCGCGCAGCCTCGTCTTCCCCTTCTACGTCATCCCCTCCCACGACGAGCCCGGCACGAGCGGCGCGGCCGGTGCGGGCGAGTGGGGCCCCCACCCCGAAAGCGACCGCTGATGGCCCTTCCCTCCCCCAACCTCGACGACCGCCGCTTCCAGCAGTTCGTCGACGACGCCAAGCGCTACATCCAGCAGCGCGCCCCGGAGTGGACCGACCACAACGTCTCCGACCCGGGGATCACCCTGATCGAGGCGGTCGCGCACATGGCCGACCAGATCGTGTACCGCCTCAACCGGGTGCCCGAGAAGAACCACCTGGCCTTCCTCGACCTGGTCGGCATCACCCGGTTCCCGCCCACCGCCGCCCGCACCGACGTCACCTTCTGGCTGTCCGCGCCGCAGGACGACCCGGTGGTGGTGCCCGAGGGCACCGAGGTGGCCACCACCCGCACCGAGCGCGACGAAGCCGTCGTCTTCGCCACCGAACGCGACCTGGCCCTCGTGCCCTGCTCGCTGCGCAGGGTCGCCGTGCAGCAGCAGGGGGAGCCGGCCGCCGACCGCACCGACGACCTCGCCGAGGGCAAGGACGTGCTGTGCTTCTCCGAGGCGCCCAGGCCCGGCGACTGCATGCTGTTCGGGCTGAGCGCCGCCGTCCCGCACTGCGCGGTCGCCCTGGAGCTCGACAGCCGCGTCGACGGCGTCGGCGTCGACCCGCGCCAGCCGCCGCTGGTGTGGGAGGCGTGGACCGAGGACGGCTGGGCGGAGTGCGAGGTCGAACGCGACGTCACCGGCGGCCTCAACCGTCCCGGCGAGGTCGTCCTGCACGTCCCGGGCGGACACGTGCTGTCCCGCAACGGCGGCCACGAGGGCGGCTGGCTGCGCTGCCGCGTCACCGAACCCCTCCCCGGCCAGCCCTTCTACACCACCTCCCCGTCCGCGCGCGCCGCCGAGGCGTACACCCTGGGCGGCACCACCTCCGCCGTGCACGCCGAGACCGTCCACGACGAGGCGCTCGGCGAGTCCACCGGCCTGCCCGGGCAGCGGCTGCGCCTCGCGCACGCGCCCGTCGTCGGCGACACCCCGCCCGTCCTGCTGCAGACCGCCGAGCACGGCGGCTGGACCGACTGGGAGGTCGTCCCCCACTTCGCCGGCTCCCGCCCGCACGACCGGCACATCACCCTCGACGCCACCACCGGCGAGATCGCCTTCGGCCCCGCCGTCCGAGAACCCGACGGCACCCTGCGCCAGTACGGCGCCGTCCCGCCCAAGGGCGCCGTCGTCCGCGCCCTGCGCTACCGCACCGGCGGGGGCAGGGCCGGCAACGTCGCCCGCGGCGCCGTCCGCGTCCTGCGCCGCTCCGTGCCGTACGTCGCCGAGGTCGTCAACCGGGAGGCCGCGCGCGGCGGCGTCGACGGGGAGACCGTCGAGGAGGCGAAGCGGCGCGCGCCCATCACGCTGCGCGCCCAGGAACGCGCGGTCACCCTGCGCGACTACGAGGAACTCGCCCGCCGCGCCGCGCCCGACACCGCTCGCATCACCTGCCTGGAGGGCGACGAGAGCGAGCACGGCGCCTACGCGGTCCGGGTGCTGGTGGTCCCCCAGGCCGTCCCCGACCCGGGCGGGCGGCTCCGCTTCGAGCAGCTCGTCCCCGGCGACGCGCTGCTCTCCCGCATCACCCGCCACCTCGACGAACGCCGCCTGATCGGCACCCGGCTGGCCGTCGGCCCGCCGTACTACCAGGGCGTCACCGTCGTCGCCACGGTGCACGCCTTCCGCGGCGCCGACACCGACCGGGTCCGCCGCCAGGCCCACGACGCCCTCTATCGGCATCTCGACCCGCTCACCGGCGGCGCCGACGGCACCGGCTGGCCCTTCGGCCGGCCCGTGCAGGCGGGCGAGATCTTCGCCGTGCTCCAGCGCGTGCCCGGCGTCGAACTCGTCGACCAGGTGCTCCTGCACCCGGCCGACCCGATCACCGGCAAGCGCGGCGAGGCCACCGACCGCATCGACCTGTCCGCCCCGTCCCTGGTGTTCTCCTTCGACCACCGGGTCCGCGTGATCGGGGACGGCGCATGAGGGGCTCCCTCGACGGACTGGGCTCCTCCGCGCCGATCGGCGCGATGCTGCCCGCGATCTTCGCCGACGACGACCTGGCCCAGCGGTTCGTCGCGGGCCTGGACGAGGTCCTCGCCCCCTTCCTGGTCGTCCTCGACAACCTGGACGCATACTTCGACCCGGCGCTCGCCCCGCTGGACTTCACCCGCTGGCTGGCCGACTGGGTGGGGGCCGAGACGGAGGGCATCGACCCCGGCGTCGACGCGCCGGGGGCCGCGGGGGGCGGCGTGGGTGCCGGCGCCGTTCCGGAGAGCACCGAGGCGGGCGGCATCGGGGCTGGTTCCGGTCCGGCGAGTGCCGCCGGTGCCGGCCGGGCGGGCGCACTCCCGGCGGAGCTGCGCCTGCGGGCCGCCGTGGCCGCCGCCGCCCGCCTGCACCGTGTACGCGGCACCCGGCGCGGACTGTCCGAGGCCGTACGCCTGGTCTTCGGCGTACCGCCCGAGATCCGGGAGAGCGGCGCCGCCGCCTGGCACGCCCGCCCGCTCGGCCCGGTCCCCGGCGACCGCCGCCCCCATCTGCACGTCACCCTCCGGCTGCCCGACCCGTCGCCCGCCGACCACCACCGGCTGGACACCCTCGTCGCGGCCGCCCGCCCCGCCCACATGCCGTACACGGTCGAGGTCATCGCCTCGGCCGTCGCCGAAAGGACCACCGACAGATGACCAGCCCGTCCTCCGGCCCCGGCGGCCGGACCGCCTCCCGCTGCGCCGACTGCGGCACCCCGGCGGAACCCGGCCAGTCCTTCTGCGACTCCTGCGGAGCGGTGCTGGGGTGGGCCGACGGAGCCCCTGCGGGCCGCTCGGAAGCGGCCCGCACGGAGCCCGCGGCGCGTACCGATGCCGCGGTGAGCTCCGCGGGCGCCGGCTCCGCTGCCGCTGGTTCCGCCAGTGCTTCCGCTGCCGCCGGGGCGGCTGTGGGTGACGCCGGGGCCGGCACGGACGGCGCGGCCTCGCCGGTCGCCGTCCCCTCCGCGGACGCCCCGGGCCGGGCCCCGGCCACCGCTCCCCGGGACGACCGGGACGACGGGGACGACCGGGACGACCGGGACGTCGGGGACGACCAGGACCAGGTCACGGACGCCGAGGACGACACCGAGCCCCTCCCCGCCGTGCCGGCGGCGACCACCGAGCCGCCCCGCGCCCGGCGGAGCGCCGACACCGACGCGGCCGAGCGGGCCCGTTCCCTCCTCGTCCCCGTCGCCGACAGCGAGCCGCGCGAAGGCCCCGAGGACCCCGAGGTCGCCCCGGTGCTCCCCGGCCGCACGGCCCCCCGCCGCCCCCAGGTCCGCGCCGTGGGACCGCGGACGGACGACGAGGGCGGTGTCCCGTGTCCCTGGTGCTCCACCCCCAACCGCCCCGAACGGCACTTCTGCGCGCGCTGCGCCATGTCGATGTCCCGCGGCGAGGACGCCCCGCAGCACCTTCCGTGGTGGCGCCGTATGTTCGCGGACCGCACCGCCGACTCGGCGTGGGCGGGTGAACGGCCGCGTGTGCGCCGGGGGTTCGGCCGGGTGTGGAACTGGGTGGTCGGCGCCGTGGTGATCGGCCTCGTCGTCGCCCTGGTGATGAACCTGGGCACGATGGTCCAGGCCACCCGCGACCACTTCGCCAAGCGCGCCCCGGTGGGCCCGTCCGCGGTGAAGGCGTCCCGGTCGTACACCGGGCACGGCGCGGGTCTCGCCTTCGACAAGCTGAACAACACCTGGTGGGGCCCCGGCATCGCGCAGGCCGCCGAGGGCGAGTGGCTGGAGGTCACCTTCGACCAGCCGACCCGCCTGCTGGACCTGGTGATCACCCCCGGCACCTCCACCCGCACGGACCAGCTGTCGGAGTCGGCTCTTCCGCGCCGTGTGGACGCGCAGATCACCCTCGCCGACGGCGAGAAGATCACCCGTACCCTCACCCTGGACCAGAGCGCGGGCGGCCAGCGCCGTTCGTTCCGGGTGGGCGAGGTGACGACCGTGCGCTTCGTCCTGCGGTCGGCCTACGACGCGGGCCCGAAGAAGCAGGTGGCGATCGCCGAGATCGAGTTCTTCGGCCCGTCCCACACCACCTCCTGATCCCCCGCCCGGACCCGCCCCGAGGCGGGTCCGGGTACTACCCTTAGGGGATGTCACAGCTCGGCAGCAATGCCCGTCCGCGGGGCCGGGGCCCGGCACACGGCCGCCCGGGAACAGGTACGTTCAAGGACGTGGCTGGATTCAGGATCGGACGCGGACGGAACAACGACGGTGCGCCTCAGGGGCGACCGCCTCACCCCCCGCACGGGCGGCAGACGCCGCAGACGCCGTCGTACGGCTACCCCCCGGCACCGCAGCCGCCCGCCTACGGGCAGGGCGCGGGCGGCGGAAGCCCCTGGCCGCAGCCGCACGCCGGTCACGGCGGCCCGGGCGGCTACGGCGGGCGCGGGGGTCACGGCGGGCACGGCGAGCCCGAGTACTTCGGTGACGGCGGCTACCCCGCCGGACCGCAGGGCGCCCCGCACGACCCGTACGCGGCCAACAACCCCGGCCACACGCAGGCGTTCTCCATCGACGACCCGTACCACCAGGACGACGTCTACCAGCCGCCCGCCGGCCCGGTCGGCCCGCGGCTGCACTGGAAGGCGCTGCTGAAGGGCGTCGTCCTGTCGCCGCAGCAGACGTTCCTGCAGATGCGCGACTACACGATGTGGGGCCCCGCCCTCGTCGTGACGTTCCTCTACGGCCTGCTCGCCGTCTTCGGCTTCGACGGCGCCCGCGAGGACGCGATCAACGCGACGCTGTCCAACGCCATCCCGATCGTGCTGACGACGGCCGTGGCGATGGTGATCAGCGCGTTCGTCCTCGGCATGGTCACCCACACGCTGGCCCGCCAGCTCGGCGGCAACGGCGCCTGGCAGCCCACGGTCGGCCTGTCCATGCTGATCATGTCCATCAGCGACGCCCCGCGTCTGGTGTTCGCCATGTTCGCGGGCGGCGACGCGATGTTCGTGCAGCTTCTCGGCTGGGCCACCTGGGTGGCGGGCGGCGTGCTGCTCACCCTGATGGTGAGCCGCTCCCACGACCTGCCCTGGCCGAAGGCCCTGGGCGCGTCGTCCATCCAGCTGGTCGCGCTGCTGTCGATCGTGAAGCTCGGTACGTTCTAAACCAGCTCCGGACCCGCCCGGCCGGGCCCCCGGTGTGCACGTCACGCCGGGGCCACCCCTGCCGCGCCGTGATCCCCTCCTGCTACTGTCGCCCCTGCTCGCGCAGGACGAGCGGCGACCTCGTGACACGCCCCCCTGCGCGGCGCCCTGGGGAGGGACTTCACACGTGAATCGTCCGCTGGACAAGCGGGCCGTGCGCCGTCGGCGTGCGCTCGGCCGTACAGCTCTCATCGTCACGCTCGCCGTGACCGCCGGCATCGGCGCCACCACGGGGACGGCCACCGCCGCCGACACGACCACGGCGTCCGCCGAACCCGTCGTCATCAGCCCCGGCGCCCGCTTCGTGCCCCGCGCCACCCTCGTCCTCAACACCGGCGAGACCGGCTTCCTCACCGCGCAGGAGGGCGACGACCGCCTGCGCTGGATCGACTACGCCACCGGCACGACCACCGTCCTCGACCACCGGCTGCCCAAGCCACTCGCCTACGACATCGACGACTTCCGCTTCGACCGGTACCCCGGCGACTTCGGCCACGGCTCCGACACCGTCGCCCTCTACTCGGCGTCCCCGTCCCCGCACGTGACGCTCCAGCAGCGGGCGGGCGACGGACCGACGGTCACGGTCCCGATCCCGGAGGGCCAGTCGTACGTCGCCACCTACGGCGACACCGTCATCACCCGCACCGGCGCCGAGAACGCGGTGACGAGCCTGCACCTGCTGCGCACGGAGAACGGCCAGGTGCGGGACCGGAAGCTGGAGGGCCTGCCTGAGGGCTGGAACCTCACCATCGGCAACGGCGACTCCCGGTCCGTGGCCGTCCGCGCGATCAAGTGGGAGGACACCACGATGCACCAGGGGTGGTGGGTCGTCGCCCTCGCCACCGGCACGGTGAACGCACTCTCCACCCACGGCGAGAGCGTCACCTTCGACCAGGACACTGTCTTCCACCTCGGCGCCCCGCATTCCTACGCCGCCCAGGTGTACCGCCGCGACGACCTGGACGCGGAGCCGACCACCCTCGACCTGCGGGACGTCGGCGCGTACAACGACACGATCCTGCCCTTCGCCGGCGGCTTCGCCACCGTGACCCCGCCCAACCCCGGCGACAACGAGTACCGCGGCAACCACCTCGCCCTGGAGGACACCGAGGGCAACTGGAAGTCCCTGCTGACCGTCGCCTCCCCCTCGGTGCACCGCACGCCCGACGGCTCCCTGCTGGTGGCCGGCGCCGAGAAGGACACCGACTACGGCCCGCTCGACTGGGGCTACTACCTCCTCACGCCCGCCGCCGACGGCACCGTCACCCGCAGGCGCGTCGCGGACATCGAGGACCGGGAGGCCGAACCGTTCGGCATCTCGCTGGGCAGCGGCATCCTCACCACGGCCGACGACTCCAAGCTCTTCATGCCGCACACGTACGTCGGCGCCTACCGCAGCACCTGGCTGAAGACCTCCGGCCGCCCCGAGGAGCTGAACTCGACCGTCGACGGCCTCGTCAGCGGCAGGGACAGCGACTGCGGCGACAGCGAGAACGGCTACTGCGTGACCATGTTCGCCTCCGGCGACGGGCACCACGGCCGCGAGGCCGGCACCGAGCAGGACGTCACCATGCTCCACCGCAACGGCGACTCCGCCTGGGGCCCGCGGGTGACCTCCGGGCTCGGCAGCCCCGAACTCGTCGACCTGTCCGGCCGGTACGGCGTGGTGAATCAGGCCTGGGGCGGCTCGCAGGCCGTCCTGCGCTTCGAGGACGGTGACGCCGGAAGCGTCCTCGAGAAACGGGAGATCGTCGCGTCGGCCGTCTGGGGCAGCACCCTGTGGAGCGCCAACGGCAGCTGGGACGACCCCGGCCTGAACCTTCCGACCACGGTGACGTCGAAGAACCTGTCGACGGGCGCCGCGGGCGAGACCTTCGACGCCGGGTGCGTCCCTCGTGAACTGCAGACCGTGGGGCGCTGGGTGTACTGGCAGTGCGACAACTCCTGGCCCAACTACCGGGGCGGCGGCGTCTACGACCGGCAGGCCAAGCGCTCCCTGAAGCTCGGCACCGACAAGGTGCTCCTCGGCGACGGCTACCTGGTCCGCCAGTCGGACACGACCGGCCTCACCCTCGTCGACCTGCACGGCGGCCTCCAGGCCGGCGCCACCGAGGCGGACCTGCCCCAGCGCGTCATCGTCACCGCGGCGGAACTGGGCGACCGGACCGTGCCCCGGGCCGGATGGACCGTGGACCGCTTCGGCGGACACGTCGCCTACGCGGGCGCGGACCGCCGGGTGCGGATCGTCCCCTCGGGCGTCCCTGCCTCCCGCATCGCCGTCATTGACGCGGAGACGTCGTCGTCCGCCCTGGACCTCAAGGCCGGCAAGACCTGGACGTCCCGCTGGTGGCTGTCGAAGCCCGCCGCCTCCTGGACGCTGACCTGGAAGAACAAGGCGAGCGGCAAGGCCGTGCGCACCCTGTCCGGCGGCGAGATCCGCGGCCACCTGTCGGCCTCCTGGGACGGCAAGGACACGGCCGGGCGGTACGTCCCGAACGGCGCCTACACCTGGACCCTGACCGCGAAGCCCGCCGACGGCACCGGCGCCGACCTGTCCGTCTCCGGGACTGTGGCGGTCACCGGGGGCGCCGCCGTGTGGCGGGACATGGCGGGCGACGACGGCTTCGGCGACCTGCTGGCCACGGACCCCGGCGGGGTCGTGTGGATGTACCGGGGTACCGGGACCGGCGGAGTGAACTCCCGCACCGCCGGGACCGCAGGGGCGTTCCCCGCCGGCGCGGTGCTCGTGCCCGTCGGCGACGTGGACGGCGACCGGTGCGCCGACGTACTGGTCCGGCTGGGCAACGAGCTGCGGGCCTACCGCCCCGGCTGCGGCAAGGTCGTCGGCGCCTCCTCGCCGTACACGGTGATCGGCCAGGGCTGGGGCCAGTACGACCAGTTGACGTCACCCGGCGACCTCAACGGCGACGGTCACATCGACCTGATCGCCCGCCAGACCAGCACAGGGGACATCTACTTCTACGCGGGCACGGCGGACCACCACCTCAAGACCCGGGTGCGGATCCAGCTGAACTGGAAGCTGTACAAGTGGATCACCGGCGCCGGTGACCTGAACGGCGACGGACGCGGCGACCTGCTCGGCCAGGACTCCGCCGGTGTCCTGTGGCGGTACTACGGCACCGCCGCCGGCAGCGTGACCAAGCGGGAACGGGTCGGCGGCGGCTGGAACGCCTACTCCGCCCTCGTCGGCACCGGCGACCTCTCCGGCGACGGCCGCACCGACCTGCTCGCCCGCGACACCGCCGGGAAGCTGTGGCGGTACGCGTCCACGGGAACCGGCACGTACAGCAGCCGGGTGCTGGTCGGCTCGGGCGGCTGGAACTCGTTCAAGGGCCTGCACTGACCCGAGCGCGGAAGACGGGGACGGCCCCCGGCGTAAACATCACGCCGGGGGCCGTCCCCGTTCTGACGGACGTGGTGGTGTGAGGCGCCCCGGGGGAGCCTTTTTGTGACTACTCCCGTGGGCGGCGGCATTCCGGCGGCGGGTTACGGGTGTTGGCGATCACGGCGTCGAGCCGCTCGCGTGCGGCGGACAGCTCCGCGATGCGCTCGTCGATCCGCGCCCGCTCGCTCTCCAGATGCTCCACGAGTCCCGGCGCGACCGTGCCCGAGTACACGCTCGGCAGCACCTTCCGCACGGAGCGGCTGGCCAGCCCGGCGGCGAACAACTGCCGGATCAGGCCGACCCGGTCGACGGCCGAACCGGGGTAGTGCCGCTGGCCTCCGGGGCCGCGCTCGGCGGGCAGCAGCCCCTGCTCCTCGTAGTAGCGGAGCGCCCGGACACTCACCCCGGCCCTCCGCGCCACCTCACCGATCCGCATGCGCGCCCTCCGATCGACGGCCGTCACCCGACGTGCGACGTGCGACTTGCATCTGACGCCGACGTCAGGTCCTAGCGTCGCGGCTGTCGCAGTCATTCCGGCTTTTCCGGCCCCAGGAGGCAGACCACCATGCGCGCAGCCCGCTACCACGAGTACGGCGACCCCACGGTGCTCACCGTCGAGGAGGCCCCCGACCCGACGCCGGGCCCCGGCGAGATACGGATCCGGGTCGCCGCGGCGAGCGTCAACCCGGTCGACTGGAAGGTGCGCAGCGGCGCCGTGCGGGACCTTCTGCCCGTCGACCTGCCGGCGGTCCCCGGCCGGGACGCCGTGGGCCGGGTGGACCGGATCGGCGAGGGAGTGGAGGGCGTCGGCATCGGAGACCGCGTCTTCGGGCTCGGCGGGGTGACGGGCGCGACGGCGGAACTGGCGGTGCTGTCGGCCTGGGCGCCGGCGCCCGCGGCGTGGAGCGACGAGGAGGCGGCCGGGGCGGCCCTGGCCTCCGTGACGGCGCTGAGCGGCTTGAAGGCGCTCGGCCCGCTGTCCGGCCGTACCCTCCTGGTCGAGGGCGCCGCCGGAGGGGTCGGCGGTGCGGCGGTCGAGCTGGCGGTCGCCGCGGGGGCCACGGTGATCGGGACGGCGGGCGCGCACAACCACGCGTTCCTCACTGCCCTGGGCGCGGTCCCGACGACGTACGGGGCGGGCCTCGCGGAGCGGCTGGCGGCCGTGGCGCCGCAGGGCGTCGACCTGGTGCTCGACACCGCCGCGTCGGGCTCGCTCGGGGAACTCGTGGAGATCGCGGGCGACCCGTCCCGCGTGGTGACCGTCGCGGACCACCGGAACGCGGGGCGCCTGGGCGTACGGGTGGCCGACGCGGTCAACGACCCGGCGTACCTGGCCGAGGCGGCCGCGCTGGGCGAGCGGGGCCGTTACACCCCGCGCGTGGAGCGGACGTACCCGCTGGAGGAGATCGCGCAGGCGCACGCCCACTCGGAGGGCGGGCATGTGCGGGGGAAGATCGTGGTGGTGCTGTGACCGGTCCTCGGTGGCCGGCAGGGGTGCCCCGGCACTACCTCACAGCGCTCGACCCCAAGCGCGCGTGCTGAGCAACCGGCTTCCCGACGCGTTCGCTCTCGTCCTGCACGAGCAGGGACAGCAGGGACGCCACCGGGAGGCCGGCTTCCGCCGGGTGGCGCAGCACCTTGTCCGGCTCGATGCGGTAGGTGTTCGTGCGCCCGTCGCGGGTGTGGGAGAGGTAACCGTCCTGTTCGAGATCGGAAATGATCCGCTGGACGGCACGCTCGGTGAGCCTGCAGTGGGCGGCGATGTCGCGGATCCGGACGTTCGGGTTATCGGCGATGACCGCGAGTACACGCGCGTGATTGGTGATGAACGTCCATCCGGTGTGAGGTTCGGGCACTCCAGCCATGCCCCGCATTTTACGGCTCATCCTTGCCGGAACACAGATACATGACATACTTTTCCGGTAACCGATGACTGCTCCCCTGGGGGAGCGGCACAGCAGGAGGAGCCCGATGGTGCCCTGGGACGAGGCCGTCTCGCCGACGCTCATGAGTGCCGCCGACGGGAAGCCGAAGCCGAGACAGGCCATCGAGCGTGTTCCCGAACAGGCCTCGGTGTATCAGTACGAGTGGCACGGCGCCTGGGTGGTCACCGCGCACGGCTCCTTCGACATGCAGACGATCAGGCCCTTGGCGAACGCGCTGAAGGCCGCCGTCGGACGGCATCCGAAGGTGGTGCTGGAGGCCTCCGGCGTCACCTTCGCGGACTCGACGTTCCTGAACCTGCTGATCCTCACCCACCAGCGGGGCACCCTGCGCGTGGTCGCGCCGTCACGGCAGGTCCGGCGGCTCTACGAACTCACCGGCGTCGACAAGATCCTGGAAGTACGACGGACAGTGGACGAAGCCGCCCATTCCTGATTGCACTGCACCGGGCCACGCGACGCACGCGGGGAGGGGCAAAGGGGCGCCGATCCGGCTCAGGGAAGCGGTCGGCGAGCGACTCCAGGGGTCAGAGCGCTTCCCTGTTCTCCTTCGGCGTCTGACCCGACGTGTGCACGGGAGGCAGGACACTCCACGGGAAGTTGATCCACTCGTCGGTGCGCTTCCACACGTACTCGCACTTCACCAGCGACTGCGTCTTCTCGTAGATGACGGCGCTGCGCACCTCGGCGACGGCGTCGAGGCAGAAGTCGCGGACCAGCTTGAGGGTCTTTCCGGTGTCGGCGACGTCGTCGGCGATCAGCACCTTCTTGTCGGTGAAGTCGATCGCATTGGGGACGGGCGCGAGCATGACGGGCATCTCGAGGGTCGTCCCGACGCCGGTGTAGAACTCCACGTTCACCAGGTGGATGTTCTTGCAGTCGAGCGCGTAGGCGAGGCCGCCGGCGACGAAGACGCCACCGCGGGCGATGCTCAGCACCACGTCCGGCTGGTAGCCGTCGTCGGCGATGGTCTGGGCGAGCTCGCGGACGGCGACGCCGAACTGCTCGTAGCTGAGGTTCTCGCGCATGCCGCTCACACCTGCGTCCGGTGGAAGTTGAGGTAGGACCGCGAGGCCGTGGGCCCGCGCTGCCCCTGGTAACGGGAGCCGTACCGCTCACTGCCGTACGGGTGCTCGGCCGGCGAGCTGAGCCGGAACATACAGAGCTGTCCGATCTTCATACCGGGCCAGAGCTTGATGGGAAGCGTGGCGAGGTTGCTCAGCTCCAGCGTCACGTGCCCGGAGAACCCGGGGTCGATGAACCCGGCGGTGGAGTGCGTCACCAGCCCGAGCCGGCCCAGCGAGCTCTTGCCCTCGAGGCGCGAGGCGAGGTCGTCGGGCAGCGTGATGACCTCGTACGTGCTGGCCAGCACGAACTCGCCCGGGTGCAGGATGAACGGCTCGTCCCCCTCCGGCTCCACGAGCCGGGTGAGGTCCGCCTGCTCGACCGAGGGGTCGATGTGGGGGTAGCGGTGGTTCTCGAACACCCGGAAGTAGCGGTCGAGACGTACGTCGATGCTGGACGGCTGCACCATGGATGCGTCGTAGGGATCGATCCGCACCCGCCCGGCGTCGATCTCGGCCCGGATGTCCTTGTCTGAGAGAAGCACGCCCCGAGAATACGCAAGGCGCGCGGGGCGACCGAAACCGGCCGCCCCGCGCGCCTGTGCCCTCTGTCTGCGGTTTCCCTACCGCGTCGGCCGCCCGTGTGTCTCCGTCACCGCTTCTGCAAGGTCACCGGCACGACGCTGCGAAGCCGCGCACAGCGCGGACACCGCAGCAGCCGGCCGGGCCCGAGGCGCTCGGCCTGCTGCATCGGGAACGAGGCGGCGGTGAACACGTGCCCATCGGCACAGCGGACGACGGTGCGCTCCATCAAGTCCAAGAGTCCCTTCCCCAAGAGCCGCGTCTGGCTTGCTGCCCTGACGACAAAAGCCACGTTACGGGATGAAAGGAACGGTCCTCCAGGCGGCACCCCGGACGCACCCCACGCCCTCACGCTACGCCCCGCCGTGTGCCCGCCGCAGCCGCTTCCACACCCTGAAACACCGTCAGGCCCCCAGGTCTTGAACACCGGGGGCCTGCGATGAGGTACAGTGAGCGAGCGTCCGAACCACTCCCGGTGGAGCGGTTCTGGATCTTGCGCGGGTGTAGTTTAATGGTAGAACATCAGCTTCCCAAGCTGAGAGCGCGAGTTCGATTCTCGTCACCCGCTCCAATCGAACCCTTGGTCCTGGACCCGGGGTTTTTTGTTTGCCCGGGCCGCGTGGGCGATGCCCCAACTGGTGATCTGTGTGAGGCAGAGGGCGGGCAGGACCGCGCGGGGCCGCGACCGGTCCCCTGTTCCGGTCGCGGCCCGTCACGGCGGGTGCGGAGACTGGTCACGAGCCGCAGCAGCCGCCCGCGGAGGTCCCCTCGGCAGGTGCCTTCGAGCCGAGCTGGATCAGCTGCGGCGCCGGTGTGCAGCAGCCGTCGCCGCTCTGCTCCGCCGCGGGTGCGTCGAAGAGCCCGGCTCCACCGCACACCCCGGTCTCCGGGAGGGTGAGTTCGACGCGGTCGGCGGACTCGGTGTCTCCGGCGATGGCGGCGACGACGGAGCGGACCTGCTCATAGCCGGTCATGGCCAGGAACGTGGGGGCGCGTCCGTAGGACTTCATCCCGACCAGGTAGATGCCCTTTTCCGGGTGGGCCAGTTCGCGGTGGCCGTGCGGATAGACGGTGCCGCAGGAGTGCTGGTTGGGGTCGATCAGCGGCGCCAGCGCGATGGGGGCCTGGAGACGCTCGTCCAGTCCGAGGCGCATCTCGGAGAGGAACGACAGGTCCGGCCGGAAGCCGGTCAGCACGATCACCTCGTCCACCGGCGCCAGGCGGCGGCCGTCCTCGGCGACCAGGACGAGGCGGCCGTCGTCGTCCCGCTCGATCGCCTCGGTACGGAAGCCGGTGACCGCGTCCGCGTGACCGTCGTCCACGGCGGCCTTGGCGGCGAGCCCGAGCGCGCCTCGCGCCGGGAGCTGGTCGGCGGTGCCGCCGCCGAAGGTCGAGCCGGAGATACCGCGGCGCAGGATCCACACCGCGTGGGTGCCGGCGCCGTCGTCGGCCCGGGCCAGATCGGCGAGGTAGGCGAGTGCGGTGAAGGCGGAGGCACCGGTGCCGATCACGGCGGTGCGCCTGCCCGCGTAACGGATCCTCACGGCCGGGTCCTTCAGATCAGGGACGCGGTAGGTGATCCGGTCGGCGGCCGCCCTCTCGCCGAGTGCGGGCAGACCGCTGCCACCGGCCGGACCGGGCGTCGTCCAGGTACCGGAGGCGTCGATCACCTCCCGGGCGAGCAGCTTCTCCTCCCGGCCGTCGGCGTGGGCGACGTGGACGACGAAGGGCTGCGTGGCGCGGTCGGCGTCGACGATCCGGTCACGGCCGGCGCGAGAAACTCCGGTCACCCGTACCCCGGTGCGCACTCGCTCGCCGAGGACGTCGGCAAGCGGCTGAAGGTATCTCTCGGCCCAGTCCCCGCCAGAGGGACAGGACGCCGGGTCCGGCTTGACCCAGCCGGTGGGTGCCAGCAGCTTCTCGGCTGCCGGGTCGGTCACCTCGCTCCACCTGGAGAACAGCCGCACGTGGCTCCACTCCCGCACGGCGCTGCCCGCCGAGGTGCCGGCTTCCAGCACGAGCGGTTCGATACTCCGCGCGACCAGGTGGGCGGCGGCTGCCAGGCCGACCGGTCCGGCTCCGATGACCACGACGGGCAGGTTCTGCGTTTCCATGGCGGTAGTCCTCTGTGTCGTGTGCGGCTCGGGCGCTTCAGCGGAGGGGGGGCGAGAGCGAGATACGTCCTGCTGCGGGGGGCGTCCGCACGGCAGTCGGCATCGCACACCTCAGCGGCGTCCCTGTTTCGAATTCTGTCGATGTCTTGCGTGAGCCAGCATGGCACCTGTATCGACAGGCGTCAACATAGACGTTCGTCGAATCGGGTGTGAGGATCACGGATCAGATCGACGCTCTGCCCTGCGCCGGTGACCCTGGCCACGTAATTCGACATGTGTCAACATAGATGCATGTCGAATGCCAAGGTCCTGCCGCTCCTCGAACCCGACGGTCAGAGCGTCGCGCCGTGCTGCCCGCCGCTGACCGAGCGGCCCCTGAACGCCGAGGAGGCCGAGACGGCCGCCCGCATGTTCAAGGCCCTCGGCGATCCCGTCCGCCTCAGGCTGTTCTCCGCGGTCGCCTCGCACGAGGGCGGCGAGGCGTGCGTGTGCGACATCTCCGACGTCGGCGTCTCCCAGCCGACCGTCTCCCACCACCTCAAGAAGCTGAAGGAGGCAGGCCTCCTGACCTCCGAGCGGCGCGGCACCTGGGTCTACTACCGGGTCGAGCCGTCCGTGCTCGCCGCGATGGGGCACCTGCTGACCAAGGCGTCGTCGCCCGCGGCCTGACGTCGGAACACCACCACGTTCCCGCGCTGCGTCAGGCCCGGCCCCGCACGGCGAACTTCCTGCGCCACGCCGGCGATGGCCAGCTCGAACGTACGGCAGGAAGGCCCACGCCAGCGCGAACGTTGAGGCTGATATCAGTCATGGCTGATTCGTTGAACCTGGACCGACCTCCTGTCGATGCCACAGCCGAAGGGGTAAGAACCGATGTCCGCCAGCCCGCTCGCCTCCGTGCTGTTCGTCTGTGTGCACAACGCCGGTCGCTCGCAGATGGCAGCCGGATTCCTCTCCCACCTGGCCGGCGACCGTGTCGAGGTCCGCTCCGCCGGTTCCGTTCCCGGGGACCGGGTCAACCCGGCCGCCGTCGAGGCCATGAGGGAAGTCGGCATCGACATCTCCACCGTCACGCCGAAGATCCTCACCACCGACGCCGTCCGGGCATCCGACTACGTCATCACCATGGGCTGCGGTGACGCCTGCCCGGTCTTTCCAGGCAAGAGGTACCTCGACTGGACCCTGGAGGACCCGGCAGGCCTGGGCGTCGAGGCCGTCCGCCCCATCCGCGAGGAGATCAGGGCTCGCGTCGAGGCGCTGATCTCGGAGATCGACGCGGCCGCGGAGCGCGAGGCCTGACGGACATCGCCGCGCGCGAGGTGAGCGGTGCCGGTGTGCGGGGTGTGCTGCGGGCGGGGCCGGTTGTCGTCGCGCGGGGGGGGGTGGCGTTGGTCCGTCGCGGGCGGAGGGACGGTGGGGCACTCGGGCGCGCCCGTGCCGACACGGCGGAAGGGCCCGGGGCCGACGACCCCGGGCCCTTACGTGCCGAGGCGGACGTGCCGTCAGCCGTGGTACTTGATGTAGCCGTTGCCGTCCTTGTCGTGCGCCTTCTTCGTGTAGGCGTGGATGTCGGCCGGCGAGCCGCCCGGCTTGTAGAGGTAGATCGTGTCCTTGTCGTTGTTCCACATGAAGTTGCAGTTCTGGCGGTACACGACGTTCTTGCCGTCGGAGTCGGTGCCCCGGCCGCCGCGCAGGTGGACGTAGTCACCCGGCTCGAGGATGTGGCTTGACTTGAAGACGAAGGTGTTGCCGGCCTTGTCCTTGACCTTGTAGCCCTTCAGGTTCACCTTCGACTTCTTCGAGTAGTTCTTGATCGTCAGGTACTCGTTCTTCGTGTTCCCGCCGGAGCACTTGTTGGAGTCCCGCCCCGGGGCGTCGTACTGCACGCCCTTGATCTTGAGCGCCGAGGAGTACTCGGCGGCGTGCGCCGGTATCGCCGCCGTGAGGGCGAGCGCCGCTACGGCGGCGCTGGTGGCGGCAGCGGTCATGGTGCGCCGGATGAACATGAGGTTCCCCCCTCAGTGGTGCGAATGGAGCATCCGGAGCATACATAAGGTGTTCATATGACGATGTTGCTGTGAAGGATCTGTGACAGTCGGCCGCCGTGACGCAGGCCCCGCCGGGGCCTAGCGGCCGCCCGTGACCGGCAGAGGCGCCACCGGGCGGATCGCGGTGAACATGTCGAGCTCGGAGCGGAACGCCGAGAGCAGGAGGAGCCACTCGTCGCAGCCCTGCCACGGGGAGAGGTCACCGCCGCCTCCGCGGACCGCCCGGGGTCCGTCGCCCGTGCGGGGGCGTGCGTCCGACGGCGCGTTCTCGAAGTGCGGTGTCCACACGTCGGCGCACACCTCGTTCGCGCATCCCATCGCCGCCAGCCCGAAGGCGTTCTCGGACGCGGCCACCCGCTTCTCGTCGGCGAAGACGTCGAGGATCTCGTCCTCGTCCGGTACGCCGTCGCCGCGGAAGGTGAGCGTGGTCGTGCCCGCGCGGGCCGCGTACTCCCACTCCGCCTCGCTCGGGAGCCGGAAGGGCAATGCCTCAAGCACCGTGTCCAGGTCGTCGTCCTTCACACGGGCCACGGTGTCGTCGGATTCGGCGAAATCGTCCTCGTAGTCGGGCAGCCAGTGCCGTGTCTGCGCGACCGTCAGCGGGTGGCGGGCGAGCAGGAAGGGCCCGACCCGCACCTCCCGCACCGGGCGCATGCGCGTCGCGTCGGCGAGGAAGTACTCGAGGGAGTCGTCCGAGGAGTCGGCAGCGTCGATCGCGCGCAGCGCGCCCAGCTCCTCGTCGGACAGGCCCATGCGGAACGTTCCGCCCGGCACCTCCCGGAACACCACTCCCGAGGGAGCATGCCGCCATGCCGGTCTGCCGGCCACCGTCTCCTTCGACCACATGGCGCCGGACGGTAGCAACGGGGACCGACACACAGGGGGCGAGTCGCCGGTCAGCCGCCCTCGTCCCCGTGGAAGAGACCCCCCGCCGACGGCTGCGCCGGGCAGGCCGACGTCGGGGACGTCATCGTCCAGCCCGTGCCCGTCACATGGAGGCGGGGAGTCCGGTCCTCGCCGGACGGTCGGGGGAAGGGCGCGGCGGCGTAGTGGACCGTGCAGGTCAGTTGGAGGAGCGCCTCGCGGGACACCGGTGTAGGGGTGTCCGGGAGGGTGACCTTGGTCGTGACGCCGTCGGTCACCGTCACCGGCGGGGCGCCTGTCAGGCGGGGGAGGTCCGTCGTCGCCGACGTCGCCCTCTCCTTCTCGTTCGGGCCCTCGAGGAGGAGGCGGACCATCGAGGCCAGGTCGGCCGCGTCCGTGGCCGGGCGGGGGTACGCCGTGAGTTCGCCGTCCGTCAGGAAGAAGAGGGGGACGGCGGCCGGCTCCGTCGGGTCCGCCGTCGGGGCCGGGCCCGGCATTCCGCTCGCCGGGGCGCCCGCCTCGATGACGTCGGACGTCGGGACTCCGCACCCCGTCAGCCCCATGAACAGCGCCACCGCGCACAGCCCCGCCCCGCGCCTCACTCCGCGCCCCCCTCGTCGTCCATGTCCAGCGGGAGCTCCACCGTGAGGACCGCCCCGCCGCCCGGGCGGTTCGCCGCGTGGATGCGGCCGCCGTGGAGGCGGACGTTCTCCGCCGTGATGGCCAGGCCGAGGCCGCTGCTGTCCCCGTCCCCGCCGCCGTTCCCGCTCCTCGTCCGTGACGTGCTCGCCTTGTAGAACCGCTCGAAGATGTGCGGCAGCACCTCCTCCGCGATGCCCGGGCCGTTGTCGGTCACCTCGAGGACGGCGAAACCGTCCCGCGCCTCCAGCGTCACCCGGACCGGCGGTTCGCCGTGGCGCAGGGCGTTGCCGACCAGGTTGGCGGTCACCACGTCGAGCCGGCGCGGGTCGACGCGGCCGCGCAGTTCGCCCGGTGCGGGCAGCCGCAGTTCGACCTCCTCCGGGCGCCAGCGGGAGGCGACCGTGCGCCGGACGGACTCGGCGAGGTCGATGTCGTCGCGGTTGAGCCGGGCCGCGCCCGCGTCGAAGCGGGAGATCTCCATCAGATCCTCGACCAGCACGCTCAGCCGCTGCGTGCCCTCGCTGACGAGCCGCAGCGCCTCGCCCGTCTCGCCCTCCACTCGCTGGTCCAGCACGTCGGTGACGGCCGTCATCGCCGCCAGCGGGGTGCGCAGTTCGTGGGAGACGTCCGCCACGAAACGGCGGCCCCGCGCCTCCAGACGCCTCAACTCCGCCACCGTCCGCTCCAGTTCGGCGGCCGTTTCGTTGAACGAGCGGGACAGGTCGGCCAGTTCGTCGGAGCCCGTCACCTTCAGCCGTACGTCGAGCCGGCCCGCGGCCATCTTGCGCGTCGCCCCGCGCAGGGCCCGTACGGGGCGCAGCACGCCGCTCGCGGCCAGCAGCGCCAGGACGACGGCGAGGCACAGCGCCACCAGGGTGGCCCGTTCGATGCCGCTGACCATCGCCTCGACGTACCCCTGCTCCGCGGTCTGCGGCACCTCCAGGAACATCACCACCCCGGAGAGCCGCTGCACCTGGTACTCGTCCGTCGTGTACGTCACGGGCATGCCGACGAGGAGACGGGGGCTGCCGTCGACGTTCACCCGCTGGAACACCGCCGCGCGCCGCGTCCGCACGGAGCGGAGCATCTCGGGGCTGGGCTGGGTGAAGCGGGGCGTGGGGGCGAACGCGCGGCGGTCGCCGTAGGTGGCCATGACCCGCCAGCCCGACATCCGGTTGGCGAGGATCACCTGGTTGACCGCCCACTGGAGGTCCGAGGCGGCGGGGGTGTGCGGGACGGCCGGCGCGACGGCCTCGACGCTCGTGCGGAAGCGGTTGATGACGGAGTCCTGGCTCTGCTGGAGGACTCCCGTGCGCGCCTCCCGGAAGGCGAGGGCGCCGGTGCCGAGGGAACTGGCCATGGCGACGAGGACGAAGGAGATCAACAGGCGCGAGCGCAGGCCGCGGAGGGGGAGCGGGACGCGGGACACCACGGCACGGAACAGGCGGCGGGGAGCGGAAAGCGGCGCCGGGTCCGGAGTGGTCCGCGGCTCCTGCGTGGTCCGCGGCTCCGGGGTGTTCCGCGGCTCCGCGGTCGGGTCGCCGTTCACGCGCGGCCGGTGCCGAAGCGGTAGCCGAAGCCGCGGACGGTCTGGACGTAGCGCGGGTTCCTGCCCTCGCCGAGTTTGTTGCGCAGGCGCTTCACGCAGGCGTCCACGAGGCGTATGTCGCCGTGGTAGCCGTGTTCCCAGACCGCTTCCAGCAGTTGCTGGCGGCTGAACACCTGGCCCGGGGACGCGGACAGGGTGAGCAGCAGGCGCAGTTCGGAGGGGGCGAGGGTGACGGGCTCGCCGCGGTGGGTCACCTCCAGCCCGGCGCGGTCGACGACCAGGTCGCCGTGCGTCTCCGGCCGGGGACGCGCGCCGTCCGGCAGGGAGGCGTCCTGCCGGCGCAGGACGGCGCGTATGCGCGCGTCGAGGACCCGCGCCTGCACGGGCTTCACCACGTAGTCGTCCGCCCCCGTCTCCAGACCGAGGACGACATCGATGTCGTCGCCCCGGGCCGTGACCATGATGATCGGCACCTGGTCGCGCTCCCTCATCCGGCGGCACACGTCCAGGCCGGACATGCCGGGCAGCATCAGGTCGAGCACGACGACGTCGGGACGGACGGCGCGGAGCTGCTCCAGCCCCTCCTCGCCCGTCTCCACCGCGACGACCTCGTGCCCCTGGTGCCGCAGGCCCAGACGCACGGCCTGCCGCACGATGGAGTCGTCCTCGACGATCAGGATCCGTGGCATTGCGGCAGTGTAAGCAGGGCGGGTGAACGGCAGGCCCGGCCGCCCGGGCCCCCGGACACCGGATCGTCGTTACCGTTCCGTGATCTCGCGGGCTCATCGCGATCAACTGGGATGACCAGATTGACCTGCCATGCGTTCGGTACGAGAGAGGCAATCCGCACCCCCCACCGGCGGCCGCGCGGCCGCGCGCCGCACCGGCGGACGACGGCCGTCCTCCCGCCGCCGCGCACGCCCCCGCAGACGGGGCCGCGCCCTGCTGGCCGTCCTGCTCGCCGTCGCCGTGCTGGGTACGGCGGCGTTCCTGCGGGCGGAGCTGCGGGACCGGGACGGTCCACAGCGGAACGCGCCGGACGCACGGCCCCCGCGAGCCGCCCCCACGTCCGCTCCGCCACCCGCCCCCACCCGGACGGCGCCCTCCCCCTCCCCGACCCGGACCACGATCGAGGTGCCGGAGCGGGGCAGCGGGACGTTCCACACCGCGCGGTCCGGCGGCGAGACGGTGGGCGAGGGGTCCCGGCCGCTGCGGTACGTCGTGGAGGTCGAGGAGGGGCTGGACGTCTCGCCGTCCGAGGCGGCCGAGGAGATCGCCGACATCCTGGGCGCCCCGCGCGGCTGGACCCACGACCCGGCCAACGCGTTCCGCCTGGTCGGCGCGGGCGCCCCGCACGACCTCTCGATCAGGATCGCCACCCCCGCCACGGCGGACGCCCTGTGCTGGGACGGCATCGGGCAGGACACCGGGGGCGAGTACAACTGCGAGGTGCCGGGCGGAGTGGTGGTGAACCTGCGGCGCTGGGTCGAGGGCTCCCCCACCTTCGACGGGCCGATCCACGACTACCGCGCGCTGATCATCAACCACGAGATGGGCCACTTCCTCGGCCACTCCCACATGACCTGCGCGGGCGAGGGGCGGCTCGCGCCGGTGATGATGCAGCAGATCAAGGGCCTGAACGGCTGCGTGGCCAACGCCTGGCCGTACGACGAGGACGGCGACCTCGTCACGGGGCCGGCCGCGTGACGCCCGGCCGTCACCCCCGCCGGTCGTCGTCCGGCGCCGGCGTGGAGTCGGGGAGGAGCAGGCGGAAGGCGCAGCCCTCGCCGGGACGGTTGTCGAGTTCGAGGCGGCCGCCGTGTGCTGTGGCGATGGCCCCGGCGATGGCGAGACCGAGGCCCGTGCCGGGTTCCCCTTCGTCGGCCGCCGGGGTCGCCCGGTAGAAGCGGTCGAAGACGTAAGGGGCCTCGTCGGGCCTGATGCCGGGGCCGTCGTCGGCGACCTCGACCACGCACACGGGCGTGCCGGGCGGCAGGGGCGGGCCGCTGCCCAGGGCGTCCGCGCCCGCCGCCCGGACGCGGGCTGCGCCCACGCGGACCCGGACACGGCTGTCGGGCGGGGTGTGCGTACAGGCGTTGGTGAGCAGGTTGCCGAGGACCTGGGCGAGTTGGTGCGGGTCGCCCGGGGTCTCCACCACCACGAGGTCGGGGGCCAGGTCGGGTTCCCCCGGGGTTTCCAGCGGCTCCAGCGTGATGGAGCGGTCCGGGTGGCGGATCGCGGTCGTGGCGATGGCGTCCGCGGTGAGGGAGAGCAGGTCGACGGGTTCCCGGTGGGCGGGGGCCGAGTCGCCGAGGCGGGCCAGCAGGAACAGGTCGTCGACGAGCCGGCTCATGCGCTCGGCGTTGCGCACGATCAGGGCGTGCGCCTCCTGACGCCGGGCGGCCGGCATGTCCGGCTCGTGCAGCAGCAGGTCGGCGAAGCCCTGCACGGCGGTGAGCGGGGTGCGCAGTTCATGGCCGGCGTCCGCCATGAAGTGCCGCAGCCGCTGCTCGGAGTTCTCCGTACGGCGCAGGGCGGTACGGAGGCGGTCGAGCATGGTGTTGAGGGCCAGCCCCAGCCGGCCCACCTCCGTGTCGGGGTCGGGGACGGGCACGCTGAGTTCGAGGGCGCCGTCGGTGATCCGCTGGGCCGTGTGCTCGACCCGGGTGAGGGGCCGCAGGCCCAGGCGGACGGCGCCGTTCCCGAGGGCGATCACCCCGACGGCCACGGCGACGCCCAGTCCGAGGCTGAGCCACAGCAGTTTCGTGGTGGCGCCGTCCACGGTGTCCAGCGGCAGGGCGACGACCGTCCGTGTGCCGTCGGGGCCCGCGTGGGTGAGCATCCGCCAGCCGGAGTCCGCGTCGTCGCCGCCGGCCGGGACGGTGGCCGGGCGCCCGTCGGTCAGGTCCAGGTCGGCCTCCCGCTCCGGCAGCCGGGGGCCGGCGCCGTTGCCGCTGCCCAGGGACGTGGGCAGCAGGGCGCCGTCGGCGTCGTAGAAGAAGACGCGGTAGTCGGAGGGGAGGGTGGGGTCCGGGGGCGGAGGGCGCAGCCGCTCCTCGGCCATGTCCCGGGCGACGCGGTCCGGAGGGCGGAAGTGGGAGAGGCGTTCGTCCACCTGGTCGGTGAGCCAGCCGCGCAGCACGGTCAGCCCCGCCAGCTGGCAGACCAGGACGGCGCTGGTGGCCAGCAGACAGGCGATCAGGACGAGACGGCTGCGCAGCGACCGCGGGCGGGGGCGGCGGAACCGGCGGAGCAGGCCGGGCCGCCGGCTCATCGGGCGGACTCCGGCGCCTCGTCGCGCGGCAGGCGCAGGCAGTAACCGACGCCCCGCACGGTGTGGACGAGAGCGGGCGGCGTCCGGTCGATCTTCCGGCGCAGGTTCTTGATGTACGTGTCGACGATGCGGGTGTCGCCGGAGAAGTCGTACTGCCACACCTGCTGGAGGATCTCCGCCTTCTCCAGGACCCGCTCCGGGTGGGCGAGCAGGCTGGCCAGCAGGCGGAACTCGGTCGGCGACAGCTGCACGGGACGGTCGCCGCGGCGCACCTCGCGGGTGGCCTCGTCCAGGGTGAGGTCGGCGTAGCGCAGGGCGGGGGCGGCGCCGGTGACGGAGGCGGGAGCGTTGCTGCGGCGCAGGATGGCGCGGATGCGCAGCAGCACCTCCTGGATGTGGAAGGGCTTGGTGACGTAGTCGTCGCCGCCCGAGCTCAGGCCGATGATCCGGCCCTCCACGTCACCGCGGGCGGTGAGGAACAGCACCGGGGTGTAGACGCCCCGGGCGCGCAGACCGCGGGTGAACCGGAAGCCGTCGGTGTCGGGCAGCATCACGTCCAGGACGATCAGGTGCGGACGGCGGTCGAGAGCCGACGCCAGCGCCTCCTGCCCGGTGGCCGCGCTGATCACGCCGTACCCGGCCGCGGTGAGCGCCGAGGTGAGCAGGGCGCGGATGCCGGCGTCGTCCTCCACGACGAGGACCGTGTGACCGGCGGTCGGCGTACGAGGGTGGGCGTGCTGGTCGGTCACGGGAGGACACCTCGGCGGCTGCGGGTGCGGGGCACGCGGCGGGGCGTGCCCCGGAAGGGCGGCATGGGGCGGCGTCATCGTAAGGAGCGAGGCTGTGAACGCCGGGCGGATACGGCCCGGCGTCCCGGACACGCCCTCGGGGGGAGGGAACGGTCCGGGACGCCCGGGGTTCAGCCGGTCACGTCCTTGTCCGCGGCCAGGGCCTTGGCGCGTTCGGTGACCGTCGTGGTGAGCCGGGTCACCGCGGTGTCCAGCTCGTCGGAGTCCGCCCCGGCGGCGCGGGCCTGCTCGGTGAGGGTCCGCAACTGCTTCTCGGCGGTGCCGGAGGCGTAGAAGGTCTCGTACAGCTCGCGGTACGCCTTCTTGTAGACCTCGTCGAAGGCGTCGGACGCCAGGAACCTGGTCTTCAGCGGGTGCTCGGCGAAACCGGGGCCGCCGCCGCGTCCGGCGCCCGGGCCTTGGTCGGCGCCGTCGGTGTCGTCACCGGTGGTGCCGCCGTCGCCGGCCGCGCCGCCGGGGAAGCCCTCCGGCATCCCGCCGGGCGCGCCCTCGGGCATCCCTTCCGGCATCCCCTCCGGGAAGCCCTCGGGCATGCCGTCCTGCGGCATCTGCGGGACACCGGACGGCATCGCGCCGCCGGCCGAGGGCTCCTGCGCCCCGGTCCCGCCGGTGGACGAGCCGCCGTCGGCCGTCCCGCCCTCGGTTCCGCCCTCGGCCGCGTTCCCGGCACCGGCGTTCCCCGCCGCGGGCGGCATTCCGCCGCCGCGCATGCCCCCGCCCATGCCGACGGAGTCGTCCGGCCCGGCGGTGGCGTCGCCGCTGAACGTCAGGTTGTAGTCCCAGCCCAGGACGGAGAACTTCTTGGTGTCCAGGTCGTACCAGAGCAGGTAGTTCTTGCCGGGCCCGGCCATGTCGTCGAAGTTCAGCAGCAGATTCTGCGTGGCGACGTACGACGCCAGCGACTCGACGTCGACGTACTTTCCGAGGTCGCGGGCGAACTCCTCGTCCGTGGCGCCGTCGACCCACTTGATGAGCCGCATCACCGGTTCGAGGTCCTGGCTGCCCTTCTTGTTGAGCTGCTTGAAGTCGCTCTCGTACTCGGTGGGGTCGTCACCGCGGTACGTGAAGCTGCTGCCGGCGCGGGCCTTGTACAGCACGCCGTTGCCGTCCTCGACCTCCTCCGCGTACTCGGTGTCCGGCGCCTCCACCATCAGGCGGGTGACCGTGGGGCGGTTGTTCACCGTGAACCGGGTGAAGCTGTACCGCTCGGCCTTCTGGCCGCTCCTGTCGGTCAGGGCGAGGGACAGGGCCTCGTTGAGCGGGACCTGGCCGTCCACGCCCGGACGCAGGGAGATCTCGCGTTCGCCCTGGTAGGCGCGGCCCTCGATGTACTCGTCGATCTTGACGAGCCAGGGCAGCTCCTCGGGCTTCTCGGCGGAGAGGTCGTACTGCGTCATCCCGCCGCCCATGCCGCCGGGCCCGCCGGTGCCGCCTTCGGCGCCGGCGCGGCCCGGGGCCTCCTGCGCGCCTTCGGGCAGGTCCCGGCCGCCACCGGGCGTGCCCCTGTTGCCGCGCAGGGACTGGAGCGTGGAGTTGCCCTTGAGGCGGATCCCCACGTCGTCGAGGGCGACTCCGTCGATGACGAGGTCGGCCTCGATGTAGTCCTTGGTGCCGTCCTCCTTGAACTCCTTCATCATCTTGTCGAAGTCGGCCTGGCGGTAGGTGAGTTCGACGGAGTGCGGCACCGAGGCGTCGTACAGGCCGACCGTGCCGCGCACGTCGTCCACGATGGTGTCCGCCTCGGCCCGCGAGGACGACGTCACGTACGGGGAGACCCGCGCGTCGCCGAACGCCACGACCAGGCAGACGAGTCCGACGCCCAGGGACGCGGCCGGCTTCCAGTGGTGGCGCAGCCGGAGGGGCAGCCGGTCACGCAGCCGTCGCCCGCGCCGCGCGCTCGTCCCGCCGCTCATCACAGGTCCGTCGTGTCGTAACCGGTCAGCACGGTGACCCGCTGACCCGCCGTACGTTCCTGGAGGGCCGCGACCAGGTCGCCCGGCTCGGCGCCCTTCTTCAGCCGCACCGTGTAGAACACCTCGGTGAGCGCGCCGCCGCGGATGGTCTCCGTGCTGACCAGCTCGAACTCGCTGGTGTACTTGATGAGGACGTCACGGATCTGCGGGGTGTGGTCGTCACCGGCGGGGACCTGGACCTTGACCACCTGACGCTGGACGTTCAGCGCGAACCAGTCGAACTTGAACATCACCAGGACGACGGCGCAGATGACGGCAGCGCCGACCGCGGCGAGCGTGTAGAAGCGGGCGCCGCAGGCCATGCCGATCGCCATGGCCAGGAAGATGAAGCCGACGTCCCTGGTCTCCTTCACCGCGTTGCGGAAACGGACCACGGACAACGCGCCGACCAGCGAGAACGCGCGCGCCAGGTTCGAGCCGACGACCAGCATGATCAGGGCGACGACCATGCCGACGACGACCAGCGTCTGCACGTAGGACTGGCTGTAGGAGACGTTGCGATGCGTGTAGCGGTACGTGTAGCCGATCAGCGTGGACAGGATGAACGACAGCGCCATCGCGGCGACGACGTCGGCCACGCTGAACGTGCCGCTGAGTTCCTGGAGCTGGAGATCGAAGTTCACGGGGTTCCTGCCTTCGGGGACGCGGCGGGCCGCGCCGGCCGCTGAGGGAGCGGCGTTTCGTCGGTGGGGGTGGGCGGGGGGCAGTCCGACTCGTCGATGTGGAACACCGAGCGCGGGGCGAGCCCGAACGCCTCGACGGACTGGACGTACTTCGAGATGCGGACGAGGTTGAGGTTGCGGCGCGCGGCGAGGTCGGTGATCCAGTGCGGGGTGCGTTCGTTGACCTTGATCTCCATGACCGCCATGTGCGGCGGGATGGTGAACCGGTTCTCGGGCGTCGGGATGCCGAAGTGGAAGTCCCGGTCCCGGCCGCGGACGCGGCGGTCGAAGGTGACCCGCAGACCGGTGTCCGCGTCCCGGCCGACGAGGGCCTCGCGCTGGTAGCCGGTGATCGCCGTGGGCCGCAGGTTGAGGCGCACGACCAGTTCGAGGACCTCTTGGACGAAGGCGCTCTCCCTGGCCGAGTGCTCGATCAGCTCCCGGTCGTCGCACAGCCGGCGGGCAGTGCCGTAGGGGAGGGTGATGCGGCGCTTCTGGGTGACGCGGTTGACCCGCTGCTTGATCTCGACGCAGACGGGGGAGTCGTCGGTGATGCCGGCGAGGTCGCCGTAGTGCCGGATGCGGAGCTTGCGCCGGAACTTCAGTCCCTCGATCTTCTCCCAGTAGAAGCGCAGCTCCGGGGTGTCGTAGTACAGGCTCCACACGCCGTAGCCGCCGACCGGGCTGTGTGCGTCGCGGTCCATCCGCTCGGCCAGCTCGTCCCGGATCTCGGCGGCCTGCTCCACCGGGACGAGGTACTTCAGCTCGAACCGGTTGAAGGCGTGCAGCCTGCTGGCCACGTGCAACGGTTCCTCGCCGACCCCCTGACCCTCTCGTGCCGGGGCCGCCTTCGACAGGAACACCATGCGCCTCCTCACTCGTCACTCACGGACCGAACGGACTCGCACACGCAACCAACGGCGGATGAAGAGCCGATGAAAAACACGGGTCGATTCCCGGAGTCCGGGATGTGAATCTGAGTAGCCGAACGGATGTCCGGCGGACGGGTGCGCGAGAGAGTGAGCGCATGCGTCGACTCCTGCTGCTCGCACCGGTGTTGCTGGCCCTGACGGGGTGCGGGGTGATCCAGTCGGGCGACGAGAAGGCGGCCGACGCGGCACGCGCGGAAGCCACGAAGGCCGGCATGCGCCTGGACAGCCGGCGGCCGCGCACGGCCGAGGAGGTGGGCTACGCGGCGTCGCGCCTGGACGGGGTGGAGGTGCTGCGGGTCACGGGCACCGCCACGCACGACGGGGACGGTGTCGAGCTGATCGTCCGCACCACCGGCTCGGCCCTCGAGTCGGGACTCGACCCGCAGACGGTCACCGTGCGGCGCTGTTTCGCCCTACGGGTGTCCCCCCGGACGGAGTGGGGGGAGGAGGCCCGGGAGGCCGACTGCCCCGACGGTCCGCCCCTGCGCTTCGCCCCGCCGCCGGAACCGCCCCAGGTGCCGTTCGACGCGGTCGGCTCGCGCCTGCCGCGGGTCCCGAAGGGCGGCCGCGTCGACGAGGCCGAGGTGCGCCGGGCACTCGCCTCACTGGACATGGACCCGGCGATCACGACACAGGTGAAGACGGAGGACGGCCGCGTCGGCATCCTTCTGTCCCCGCCGTCCGACGGCTACTCCCCGACGGACTGCGTCCTCGCCGTCGTCGCCCCCGGCGACACGAGCGTCTGGATGCCCTCCCGTATGCAACGCATGCCCGGCGAAGGCGGCTGCTCGGTCGGCAACGCCCTGCACCCACTGCCGCCGCCGCACTGAGATTTCCCGACTCGTCCAGGGGTCCTCTCCCCGCGGGCGCCGCGAGCCGGCTCCGGCCGGGTCAGGCCCTGGGTCCTGGCACTCCGGGCGGGACCGCCACCGGCGTCGGGCCGGAACCGCGCACGCCCGTGTGGGGCCACCCCGGTACACAACCGGGGTGGCCCCACACGGGCGTCTCGAAGCAGGTCAGTGCTTGAACGCGTCCTTCGTCTTCTCCTTGGCCTCGCGGGCGTCACCCTTGCTCTTCGTGGCCTGGCCCTGCGCCTCCATGCGCTCGTTCCCGGCGGCGCGTCCCAGGGCCTCCTGGGCCTTGCCCTGCGCCTGCTCGGTCTTCGCCTTGGCCTTCTCACCGGCACTCACGGAAGATGCCTCCTCGTAGCGTTCGGGCACTGCGTCGTGACCCCACGGGTGCCCCCACGTCTCCTTCACAAACAAGGCGACGGCGAGGTGTGCGGCTGCGGGCCGAGGGCAAACGGAGCGGCAGGAGGTCGATAACAATGGTTCCCTTGCTGCTCGTTCTGCTTCTTGCCCTGATCCTGTTCGGCGCCGGCTTCGCTGTGAAGGTGCTGTGGTGGATCGCCATCGCGGTCCTCGTGATCTGGCTGCTCGGCTTCGTCATGCGCTCCACCAACGCGGGCGGTGGTCGCGGCCGCTGGTACCGCTGGTGACGCGCGGCACCGCGACGCCGCACCACCCCCCGGGGGCCCGGTCACCACGGTGACCGGGCCCCCGGTCCGTGCGAGGACCCCTGTTCTGTCCGCGAACGTCCCCGGACATGTCCGTGATCGGTAACGGACGCATCCGGGGACGCCCGTCTCCCGTCCTGCCCAGTGGTTCCCGGAGAACTCCGGGACACGGGCGACAGCAGGAAAGCGGGGCGGGACATGGCGCGGCACGGCGGTGGACGGAGCTGGTACGGCAAGGTGGTCGGGGCCGCGCTCGGGGTGACGATGCTCGCCGTCGGCGCCTCGGTGTACACCGCCCAGGCCGGCGTCGTGAACGGCACCCCGCAGGCCGGCGCGTCGGCGAAGCCCGCCGCCGTGCAGCGGGTCTCCCCCACGATCGCGCACGCCTCCGACGCGGGCCCGCGCGGCGTCAACATCACCATCGACGACGGCCCCGACCCGCGCTGGACGCCCCAGGTGCTGGACCTGCTGCGCGAGGAGGGCGTGAAGGCCACCTTCTGCCTCACCGGCATCCAGGCGCAGGCCCACCCCGACCTGGTCAAGGAGATCGTCGCGGACGGGCACGTCCTGTGCGACCACTCCGTCTCCCACGACACCGCCATGGACCGCAAGTCCGAGGCGTACCAGTCGAAGGAGATCCTCGACGCCGAGCGCATGATCACCAAGGCGTCCGGGGGCGTCCGTCCCCTCTACTACCGCGCGCCCGGCGGTGCGTTCACCCCCCACAGCCGCGCCGTCGCCGCCTCCCGCGGCATGCGCCCGCTGGGCTGGAACGTCGACACCAAGGACTTCGAGCAGCCGGGCGCGGACTCCATCGTCGAGACCGTGCAGCGGGAGCTGCCAGGCGGCCCGACGATCCTCTTCCACGACGCCGGCGGCGACCGCGCGCAGACCGTCGAGGCGCTGCGCCGCGTGCTGCCCTGGCTGAAGGAGGAGGGCTACTCCTTCGGGTTCCCGGTGCGTTGAGCGTCCGCAACGATCGCGTTTCAGGGCAGACCCGCCTGTTCAGGATGGAGCGGCGCCAGGCAGACTCAAGGCCGTACACCCGTCGACGAAGGATGGCTCGTTCATGATCACGCTGACCAAGGAAGACGGCCCCGCGGACCTGGACGGGGTCACGCACCTCACCATCGGTGTCTCCTGGGACCCGACCGCCGGAGCCAGCGGCGGAGTGCTCGGCAAGCTGCGCCGCAAGACCGGTACGGACCTCGACCTGATCGCCGTCGCCATGTCCGGCAGCGACCCGGTGCGCCTGGCCGGCCTGGACTCGCTCGACCCGATGGGCAACGGCTCCCTGCTGCACAGCGGCGACAACCAGACGGGGCACGGCGACGGGGACGACGAGACGGTGACCGTCGAGTTCTCCCGGCTCCCCGGCGCGATCACCTCGGTCGTGTTCGTCGCGGCCGCCTACAAGAAGGGCAGCTCCTTCCAGAAGGCCCGCAACATCAGCTTCAAGGTCTACGACGCCACCGGCGGCAGCAGCCAGCAGGTCGCCGACATCTGGCCGAGCCTGCTCAGCCAGGACAACGGCTGTGCCGTGGCCAAGGCCGTCAAGGTGGGCAACAGCTGGAAACTCCAGGTGATCAACGAGACCGGCAAGATCAAGCAGGGCGACGAGCACGCCCTGATGCGGTTCGCCGTCAGCAAGTAAGCGCGCGCGAGAAGCGGAACGGGCGGCCACGACACCGGCTGGGGGGTGTCGTGGCCGCCCTCCCCCGTTCCCCCCGGTTCAGGGAAGCGTGGCGTAGACGCGTCCTTCCGTGTCCCGCACGGTGACCGTCGTCCCGACGTCCGAGCGGGCGACGGCGTACCAGACGCCCCACCCCGGCCGGCCGGGCAGCTCCAGCAGCTTGCCGCGCACCGGGCCGTCCTTCGACGCGACCTCGACGACCGACGCCGTCCCCTCACCGCCGTAATAGACGCCCGAGACCAGCACCCTGCCGTCCGTCCCGTCGGTCTGCAGCGAGACTCCGGGCCTGGTCCTGTCGATGTTGCCGTCCACCACGCTCCGGAACTGCCCCTCCGGCATGTCCGGCGTCGTCCAGTGCTTCCCGTCCTCCGTCAGCCACAGCACGAACCCCGGCGCCGCCGTGACCCGCTCGCCCGGTTCGACGACGCGCGGCGTCGGCGCGGTCGCGGTCGGTGAGGTGGAGGGCGTGGGTGAGGCGGACACCGTCGCGGCCGGGCGCGTGACGCGGTCGCCATCGTCCGGGCCGTGCAGCGTGACGAAGGCCAGCGGCGCGAGGAGCACGGCGCAGCCCGCGCCCAGCACGGTCGCACGGCGCCTGCGCCGGAGCAGCCGGCCGCGGCGTTCCACCGCGGCCAGCGGCACCCGGGACGGGGTGACGTCGTACGCGGCGGCGGCCAGCGCCTCGCGCAGGCGTCCGGTCCCGGCGGGCTCGGCGTCCCGTTCCGCTTCGGGGTCGAGGTGGTTCATGGGCGGGCTCCGGGAAGGGGGTGCGGGCGCTCGGCGGCGGCGAACGCGGGATGGGAGCGCAGGGCCTCGAGGCCGCGCCGCGCATGCGTCTTGACCGTGCCGGGCGAGCAGTTGAGCACCTCGGCGATGACGGTCTCGGGCAGGTCCTCCCAATAGCGCAGCACCAGCACCGTCCGCTGCCGGGTGGACAGCGAGCCGAGCGCCTCGGTGATCGCGGCACGGGACTCGACGGACTCGGCGTGGCCCTGGACGCTCTGGTGCACCCGCTCCGGCAGGAACGGCATCAGCAGATGCGTGACCCGGCGCCTGCGGGTCCGGCTGATGTTGTTGTTGACCAGGGAGCGCCGGACGTAGAAGTCGACGTCGTCGGGCGGGACGCGTCCCCAGCGGGCGTACACCTTGGCCAGGGTGGTCTGCACGAGATCCTCGGCCTCGTGGAAGTCCCCGGTGAGCAGGAGGGCGGTCCGCACCAGACGGGCCCAGGCCGCACTCGCGTAGGCGGCGAAGTCGGGGTGTTCCGGCGGGGCGGCGGACGTCTCGTGCGGCACGGACAGGTTCCTCTGCGTGGGGTGGGGGAGAGAGTGCCGGGGCGGGGGGCCGGCCGGTCCCCCGCCCGCGGGGTCAGCGCAGCGACAGCGAGGCGTAGACCTTGCCCTTGGTGTTGCGGACCGTCACCTCGGAGACGAAGCTCCACGAGCCGTCGTTCGGTACGGGGTCGGCGACGGCGTACCAGACGCCCCAGCCGGGACGGCCGGGCAGCTCGATGAGCTCGCCCCGCAGGGTTCCGGCGGCGGTACGGAGTTCGACGGTGGACGCCGTGCCCTTGCCGCCGTAGTACAGGCCGGAGAGGTGGACGCGCTCCGGGGTGCCCTCGGACTGGACGGAGACGCCGGGGCGGCTCAGGTCGACGTTGCCGTCGACGACGCTGCGGAACTGGCCCTCGGGCATGTCCGGCGTGGTCCAGTGCTTGCCCTCGGGCGTCAGCCACAGCTCGAAGCCGGGCGCGCCGGTGACGCGCTCGCCGGGCTGGACGATGCGGGGCGTGGGGGCGTGCTTCGCCGCGGCCGCGGGAGCGGCCGCCGTCACCGTCGCGGAGTGCGGTGCCCGGCCGGACGTGTCGTGGGGCGCCGCGTACGCCATCGTGGCCATGCCGGCCACCGCGGCCGTGACGGCCGCACCGGCCAGGTATTTCAGTGTCCGCTTCATGCGGGCAGCTCCTCGTGGGACACGGGCCCCTGCGGGCCCAGGCGATCTGACGGACGGAGGGCGCCTCTCCATCCGTACAAACCCCGGCCCCCCGGCCGCCGGATGACACCCGCCGGGGAGTTTTTCCGCGCGGTTCTCGCCCAGGTCGGCCCGGAGCGCCGACGTGCTCGTCAGCGACGTACCGAACCGCGCACCGCGGCGACGGCGTGGCGGTGCCGGTGCTGCGGACGCGGTGAACCGTCGGGCCGAGTTGCCGCGCGCGGGTGATGCGAGAAGGTGAGAGAAGGCCGGGAGGGGGATGGCCCGCGAAGGGAGTGTGCCGTGCCGGACGGCTCCGTCGACGACGCCGCGGTGCTGGACGCGCTGTTCGCCGGCTCGCCCCAGGGTCTGTTCGTGCTCGACGCCGACCGCAGGGTCACCCGGTACAACCCGTCCGCGCGCGGGGTGCGCGCCCTCCCGTCCGACGCGGTCGTCGGTCACGACGTGCGCGACTTCGCGCCCGACACGGAACCGGAGATCGGGCAGCTCATCGACGAGGTGCTGGCGACCGGCGAGCCGTTGCGCCGCCGGCTGCTGCGCGGCCGTTCCCCTTCCGAGCCGGGCCGGACGCTCGCCGTGGAGGTGTCCCTGTTCCCGCTGCGCGGCGGACCCGGCCTGGTCGGCGTGGTGGAGGACGTGACCGAGCGGCAGGCCGCGGCTGACCGCCTCGCCGTGCTCGGCGCGGTGCACCGGACCGTCGGCGCCACACTCGACGTGCGGGCCACGGCGGACGCCCTCGTCGACGCGCTGGTGCCGGACTTCGCCGACGCGGCGTCCGTGGACCTGCTGGACGACGACCCCGCCGGAGCGGCACCACCGTCCGGTCCCCTGCCGACGTCCGTGCCGCTGCGCCGGGTCGCGTTCGCCGCCCCCGACTCCGTCGAGCCGTACCGGCGCACCGGCGACAGCCGTCCCTTCCCGTTCCCCACGCCGTACACGCAGGTCCTCAGCGACGCGCACGCGCGGCTGGTGCAGGTCACCCCGGACGACCCGTGGCTGGCGACGGACCCGGACGGCTTCGCCGTCCTGCTGGGGCGGAAGGTCCACTCCATGATCGTCGCACCGCTCACCGCGCGGGACACCGTGCTGGGGCTGCTGACGCTGTACCGCAGCCGGGTCGACGCCTTCGAGGAGGCCGACCTGGACGTGGCCCGGCAGGCCGCCTCGACCGCGGCCGTGCACCTGGACAACGCGCGCAGCTACCGCCGAGAGCACACGGTGGCGTCCGCCCTCCAGCGGCGGCTCCAGCCGGGCGTGAGCCCACGGCTTTCGGCGGTGGAGACCGCGCACGTGTATCTGCCGGAGAGCGCGGGCGGGGCCTGGTTCGACGTCATCCCGCTGTCCGGGACCCGGGTGGCGCTCGTCGTCGGGGACGTCGCCGGTCACGGCATAGAGGCGGCGGCCACCATGGGACAGCTCCGGGTCGCGCTGCGCACCCTGGCGTCGCAGGACCTGGAGACCGACGAGGTGCTGACCCATCTGGACGAGGTCGCCGGGCAGCTCACGGCCGTCGACTCCCGCGAGGCGCACCCCTACCTGGCGACCTGCGCGATCACCGTCTACGACCCGGTCTCGCGGCAGTGCACCATGATGCGGGCCGGACATCCCGCCCCGGTCCTCGTCGACCCGGACGGCTCGCCGATCGAGGTGGACGTGCCGCTCGGCCCGCCGCTGGGCGCGGAGGGCGGGACCGCGTTCGTGCCGGCCGTCACGCAGCTCCCGCCGGGCTGTCTGATCGCGCACGTCACCAACGGGCTGCTGGGCTCCGACGGCGACGGCGACGGCGACGCGGACGCCGTGCACCGTCTGGAGCACGTGCTGGCGACCCCGTCCCGGCCCCTGCAGGAGCTGTGCGACACCGCCGTCTACCGCATGACGCCCTCGCGGTACGACGACGCCGTCCTGCTGCTCGCGCGCACCGAGTGCCTGCCGCCGGACCGGGTCGCCGACTGGACGCTGCCCGCGGACGCCTCCGTGGTCGGCACGGCCCGCCGGCTCGTCGGCCAGCAGCTCGCCTCCTGGGGTCTGGACGACCGCGCCTTCACCACCGGGATCATCGTGAGCGAACTCGTCACCAACGCGATCCTGCACGGCGAGGGCCCGGTCCGGCTGCGGCTCATCCACGACGACGAGCGCCTGCTGGCCGAGGTGACGGACGCGAGCAGCGCCGGCCCTCATCTCCGTCACGCCCGCACCGGCGACGAGGGCGGGCGGGGGCTGTACATCGTGATGCGGCTCAGCGCCCACTGGGGCGTACGGCACGGCCGCGAGGGCAAGACGATCTGGTCCGAACAACGCCTGGGCGAGGGGACCCCGGAGGACCTCCTCGCGACGGTGGACGCGTTCGACACGGCGGGGGTGTGAGGGGCGCGTCCGGATGGCCTCGTCCGCGCGGTCACCCGGGGAGCCGGGTGCGGGAGCCGGGGCGCCGGAGCACGGGGGCCGTCCGGGGTGACACCGGTCCGAGTCCGTACCGCGTACCCCCCGCGCCCGGGTGGCGGCTGTGCGCTGTGGCGCACAGCCGGTCGGCGGGCCGCCCGCACACCGCGTGCGGCGGCGTCTCCCGCGCGTCTGGGGTGCGAAGCCGCACTTCGGCACCGAGCAGACCGTCGGGACCGAGACCGGTCCGCGCGTCCCTCGCGCGGTGACACCTGCCGCGCCCGGGTGCGAGAGCCGCACCCCAGGACGCCCGGCCCGTCGCCGGGCGGACAGGGACGCATGTGCCGTGCGCCCCGGTGGTGTTCGCGGGCGAGCCGACGCCGGCTCCGGCGTGCACCGCGTGCCGCGGCGTCTCCCGCGTCCCGGCTCCTGCCGGCGGCAGGGGGGCGAGGGCGGCACCGTCCTCGGTGGCGCCGGCCTCGGCCGTGCCCGCGTCAGCGCGTCGGGCCGCCGCGCAGTCTGCGTGAGCACCAGCCGATGACCGCCGCGTTGACCAGCGCGCCCAGGACCACGGCGAGGACGAAGGTGGGCAGGCCGCCCGGCAGGGCGAGGCCGACGAGGCTCGCGGGGGCGGTGGCGAGTACGGGGATGACGCCCGCGAAGGACGCGTCCTCGTTCTCGCCCGCGCTCGCCGCGAACGCCCACACGGTGAGGGCGGCGCAGACGCCCAGGTAGACGAGGGCGAAGGCGTCGCCGTAGAGGTGGCGCAGGCGGGCGAGGAGGGTGCGGCCGGAACGGCCGGTCGTCGTGGGCTCCCCGGAAGCGCTGCCGCCGGTGCTGAAAGTGGTCATGTTCATGATCCTCGGGTCGGTGCGGTCGGTACAGGTCGGGTGAGGTGCGGGGCGGGGCTTGGAGGCGTGGAGGCGTCAGGGACGCCGGGGCACGGCGGTGCCGGACGGGTTGGGGCGGGCGAGGCCGAGGTCGTAGGCGAGGATCGTCGCCTGCACCCGGTCACGCAGCCCCAGCTTCCGCAGCAACGCGTTGACGTGGGACTTCACGGTGCCGACGGTGATGCCGAGCTGGTCGGCGATCTCCGCGTTGGTCAGTCCGGCGGCGACCAGCGTGAGGACGCCGCGTTCCCGGCCCGTCAGAGCGGACAGCTCGGGGACCGGCGCCGCGAGACCGTCGCCCGCCGCCGCGTAGTGGGAGACGAGCCGGCGGGTCGCGGACGGGGCGAGGACGCTCTCGCCCGCTGCCACCACCCGGATCCCGCGCAGCAGTTCGGAGGCGTACACGTCCTTGAGCAGGAAGCCGGAGGCGCCCGCCCGCAGCGCGTCGAAGACGTAGGAGTCGAGGTCGAAGGTGGTCAGCACCAGCACCCGGGGCGCGCCCGCGCGGCCGGTGATGATCCGGGTCGCGGCGATGCCGTCCAGCTCGGGCATCCGTACGTCCATGACGACGACGTCCGGCGCCAGTCGCTCGGCGAGCCGCACCGCGGCCGCACCGTCGGCGGCCTCGCCGACGACCGTCATGTCCTCCTCGGCGTCGATGACGGCGGCGAAGCCCGCGCGCACGATGCCCTGGTCGTCGGCGACCAGCACCTTGAGGCTCATCGTTCCCCCTCCTCCCCGTCGCCCGGTGCGAGGGGCAGCAGGAGACGGACGGTGTCCGCCGGTCCGGTGGTCAGCGTGCCGTCGAGCGCCGCGACGCGCGCGGCCAGCCGCTCCCGCACGGCCGGGTGGGCGGCGGACGGCACCCCGGTGGCCGTGAGCGTCAACGTACCGTCCGACGCGTCGAGTTCCAGCGCGGCGGGCTGCTCCCCGCCGACGGCGAGGACGGTCTCGGCCGCGTGGTAGGCGGTCAGGTCCACGGCGGCGGGCAGCCGTCCGGCCGCCCGCCCGGTGAGGCGTATCTCCACCTCGCGTCCGGTGGCCCGGCACTGACGGGCGAGCAGGTCCAGCGCCTGGAGCGTGGGCTGCGGGCGCAGCGCGGGCGCGGCCTCGCCGTCGCGGACCGTGTCCAGCAGGGCGCGCATCGCGGCCAGCGCCTCCCGGGCGCGCTCGGCGGTCGCCTCCAGCCTGCCCGCCTCGGCCTCGGCGACCATGTCGGCGGTGCGGGCCAGCACGGTGGTCTCCAGCCCGTTCGCGATCCGGCGCCGCTCGGCCCACGCGTCGCGGACCGCCTCGCCGGTCAGCGCGCCGAGGCGTCCGTCCCGTTCGGCGCGGGCGTGTCGGGTGCGGCGGCCGCGCACGATGCCGGTGCGGTGGGCCGCGGTCATCACCGGGGCCGTCCCGGCGAGGGCCGCGGTGACGACCGCCCAGACGGGCGCGCCGGTTCCCCGGTCCAGCACGGCCGTGGTGACGGCGGCCGTGTGCACCGCGGTCGCCGTCGCAAGGGGGTGCAGGCGGGTGAGTGGGCGGCTGCGGCGCCGTCGTGGCCGTCCGCGCAGTTCCCCGCGCCCCTTCGGGGCGCCGGCCGGGCAGCCCGCCCGGGGGCGCGGGGAACTGCGCGACCAGCCCCCACCGGCCCGCACCGCCCCGTCCACGGCGAGTGCCGCGCATGTGGCGACCGCGCCCAGCAGAGGCGGCAGCAGCACCGGCCCGGTGTATCCGCCGGAGACCGCCGCTGCGGGCCACAGCAGGGCGAGGACGCACAGCAAGCCGTACGCGACGCGCGGAGCCCTCCGCAGCCACAGCAACGTGACCGCCTGCCCCGCCGCGAGCAGCGCGAACAGCACGCCCGCCGACACGTCCGACCCCGTCGAGGCGTCCTCCGCGCGTATCGCCAGCACCGGCAGCAGCGGCTGCAGGACGAGTCCGGCGGCGGCCGTGACCTGGGCGGCGCGGTAACCCCTCGCAACCGGCCGGTCCACGGCTCCGGCGGTCCTGCCGGGCAGGACCGCCCGCACCTCCCAGCCGCCGTCCTCCGTCGGACCGGTGGCCAGGGTGCCGCCGGCCTCCCGGGCGCGGGAGCGCAGGATGCCCTGACCGCGTCCGCCGCCGAGGCCCGCGCCGTGCGTGGGACCGCCGGGCAGCGGCGCGCCGCTGGTCACCACGACGTCCGTACGGTCGTCGCCGTACCGGCACCGCACGGTGGTGGCCGCGCCCGGCGCGTACCGGGCCACGTTGGTGAGCGCCTCCCGCACGATGCCGAACGCGGCGTCGGCGACGGCGCCCTCCGGCAGCGGGTCGATCGCGCAGTCGACCGGCTGCCCGATCCGCCGGAACCCGTCGACCAGGCCCAGCAGCCGCTCCTCGGGCGCGGGCAGGTCGCTCCGCGAAGGTGCGGGGGCCCGCACCGCACCGAGCGCCCGGGTCACCTCGTGCCCGGTGTCCACGGCGAACCGCAGCGCCTCGTCGCCGAGTTCGGGACGCCGGTCACGCAGACCCAGCGCGGCGCCGACGGTGACCACCACGGCGGTCAGATGATGGGCGCTGACGTCGTGCAACTCCCGCTCCATCCGCCGCCGTTCGGCGGCGGGCAGCCGGTGCCACTCCGACTCCGCGCGACGCAGCAGGTCTTCGGACGCCCGCCGCGCGCTCCGGGAGCGCCGGACGAGCAGCCCGGCCCCGCACGTGGCCGCGTACAGCAGGGCGGTGAGCACCAGGTCCAGCCCGTCACGGTCGCTGAGCCGGTGCAGGGTCAGCCCGTGCAGGAGCTGCCAGACGGCGAGGGACACCCCGCACAGCACGGTGGTGAAGGCGTCCCGTTCGACGGCCACGGTCCACAGCGCCAGCGCAACCCCGGCGGTCCCGAGCACCGCCGTCGCCCCGACGGGCAGCGGACCGGCGCCCAGCGCGCAGGCGACGACGACCACGACGAGGGCGGTCACCGGGCGGCTCCGGCGCAGCGCCAGTACGGCGGTGACAGGACCGGCGACCAGCACCGCCACGAGCAGGGCGGACGCGGACGGGACCTCGCCGCGCACCAGTGCCGCCCCCGGCCACACCAGGGCCTGGGCGCACAGCAGCAGGACCGGTGCGAGCCGGTCGTCGATGCGTTTCATGACCCGTTCAGGCTAGGCCGCGGCCCCCCTCCTTCCCCTCCGACGCGAGGGGGATCCGGGTCTCTGTCGCTGGGTGCAGAAGAAGGGCGGGGAGCCCTACCAGGGGCGGGCGAGGCAGCGGCGGAAGCCCGCGGCCCGGGTCGCGAAGCCGCACGCTCCGCGGACGGTGCCGACGTACGCGCCGTCCGCCACCGGCAGCCGGACCTCGCAGCGCCCGGCGGCCTCACCCGGCCGCACGACGGCGTCCGCCGGCCGGCGCCCGGCACCGGGCTGTCGGGATGCCTCGGCCAGGACCGCGGCGTCCACGGACAGGATGCCCCGCCCGCCGCGGGTGGGGTTCGGTACGCCGATGCGGTCGGCCGTCCGGTCACGGCCTCGCCGACGACGGCAGCCAGGACCGTCCGGCCCCTGTTGGGCCGACATGGCCGCCCGGACGGCGGCGGCGGGCGCGGGAGGCAGCAGGGGTCGTCCGCGTTCAGCTCGCCGTGGAGAGCGAGCGCGCCGACGGGTCCGGCTCCCCGGCAGCCCGCACAGCGGTCTCCACCCGCGGGGCCGGGCCCGTCCGCCCCGGCCGCCGGGTGCCGTGCACACCCGGCGGCCGGCCGGTGCTCAGGCGGCCGACTCCGGTGCCGGCTCCGGTGCCGGGGTCGCGGACCCCGCCGGGGCGGGGTGGGTGATCCGGCGACGGCGGCTGGGGAGACCCAGGGTCGGGTGGGCGACGCCCCAGGCCGCGCTCTTGCAGATCAGCTCCTTGTAGAGGGCCGCGACACGGCCGGTCAGCGCGGCGCTCTTCGCACGGTCGTCGGCGGTGACGTACTGGATGAGTCCGTCCTTGCGGCCGAGCGAGATGCACTGGTTGAAGTACCTCAGCGGCACGTGCGGCATCTTCCCGCCGGTGAGGCGGGCCGCGATCGCGTCGGCGGCCTGCCATGCGGTGGGCGTGCCGGTCGCGCACGACATCCGCAGCGGCTTGTCGCCGGGCCCCTGCACCAGCGCCGCGTCGCCGACGGCGTACACGTCCGGGTGCGAGACCGAGCGCATGGTGCCGTCGACCACGATCTGCCCGGTGTCACCCACCTCGAGGGTCGTGGCGCGGGCGATCGGGTGGACGGCGAACCCGGCGGTCCACACGGTGAGCGCGGACGGCAGGACCGTCCCGTCGGCGGTGACCACGCGGCCGTCCTCCACGGCCGTGACCTCGGCGTTCTCGCGCGCGGTGATGCCGAGCCGGCCGAACACCGCGCGCAGGTGCGCCTGGCCCTTGGGCGACAGCCAGTCGCCGAGGCCGGTGCGGGCGGCGAGGGTGACCTCCAGGTCCGGACGCGACTCGGCGATCTCGGTGGCCGCCTCCAGACCGGTGAGGCCGCCGCCCACCACGACCACGGGCTGCCCGGCGGTGAGCCCGGCCAGCCGCTCGCGCGCCCGCAGCGCGCCGGCCCGCCCGGCGATCTCGTGGGCGTGCTCGGCGGCGCCGGGGACGCCGTGGTCGTCCCAGCGGCTGCCGAGGGCGTAGACGAGGGTGTCGTACGCCAGCTCCTCGGCGCCGCCGTCGCCGGTGACGGCGACGACCTTGCGGTCGACGTCGACGGCGGTGACCCGGGCGACCTTCAGATCGACACCGGTCCCGGCGAGGACGTCGGTCAGCGGCCGGTGCGGGAGCTCGCGTCCGGTGGCCAGCTCGTGGTTGCGGACCCGCTCGACGAAGTCGGGCTCGGCGTTGACGAGGGTGAGGGAGACGTCGTCACGGTGCAGCCGCCTGGCCAGGCGTCCGGCGGCGGAGGCTCCGGCGTATCCGGCTCCGAGGACGATGATGCGGTGCTGCATGGCAGGCTCCTGTCGTCGACTGGTTCGCCCCTTGAACCGGGCAGCCCGCCGATCCCTGACACCTTCACCATGTGACCTACGCCACACCAGCCCGGTACGGGTCAGTAGACGTCCCTCATCAGCGGCTCCCCGTGGTCGACGGCGGCCCACCGCTCCGTCACGCGCTCCAGCTTGTCGGGGTTGACCTGGCTGCGGACCGCCGCGATGCCGTCCTCGGTGACCTCCAGGCACATCACGCCGATCACCCGGCCGTCGACGACGGCAACGACGGCCGGATCGCCGTTCGCGGTCGTCGCGTACAGCTCGGGCGACCCGCCCGCCACGGCCCGCTTCCCGGCGCCCGGCGTGAACAGGCCGCGCAGGAACGTGGCCACCGCCTTGACGCCCTCGAACGCCTTCGCGCGCGCCGGCACCTTTCCGCCGCCGTCGCCGACCGCGACGGCGTCCCGGGTGAGCAGCGCGACCAGCGGCTCGGTCCGTCCGCTGGTCGCGGCCGCGAGGAACTCCTCGACGACCCGCCGCGCCTCGGCCTCGTCGATCTCCCGGCGCGCCCTGCCCCGCGCCACGTGCTTCCTCGCCCGGTGCAGGATCTGCTGACTGGCGGCCTCGCTGACGTCGAGGATCTCCGCGATCTCCTTGTGCGCGTAGCCGAACGCCTCCCGCAGCACGTACACCGCGCGCTCGTCCGGGGACAGCCGCTCCAGCAGCACGAGCATCGCGAACGACACCGACTCCCGCTGTTCGGCCGTGTCGGCGGGCCCCAGCATGGGGTCCCCGGCGACCAGCGGCTCGGGCAGCCACTGGCCCACGTACGTCTCGCGCCGGGCGCGGGCCGAGGTGAGCTGGTTGAGGCAGATGTTGGTGAGCACCTTCGTCAGCCACGCCTCGGGCACCTCGATCCGCCCGGTGTCCGCGCCCTGCCAGCGCAGATACGTCTCCTGCACGGCGTCCTCGGCCTCGCTCGCGGAGCCGAGCAGACGGTAGGCGATGGCCTCAAGTCGGGGCTTGGCCGCCAGGAACCGGTTCACATCGCTCGTGGGCGCAGACATGCCGCGATCCTAGGCACGTCCCCGGCGCCCGCGCCCGCCTTCACGCCCGGCCGCCGCACCCCGCGGCACACCCGCCGCGCCCCCGGTCACCCCTTCTCCGCGAGGGTGTGGGCGACCAGGGCGTTGGCATGCCCGTGGCCCAGTCCGTGCTCGGCCTTGAGCCAGGCGACCAGCTCCATGTGCCGGGTCAGCGGCGAGGAGCGGATGAGCTCCTTCCACTCGGCCACGGGGCGGCCGTACTTCTTCTCGATGGACGGGAAATAGCTGGCGGGGCCCTTCACCTGTGCGCTCATGACGACCGGTCCTTCCTCCGCTCGCGGACACCTACGCCCATGAAGACCGGGGGAAGGACCAGAACTGAGCGGGGACACCGACGTGACCCGCGTCACCTTCAGTTGGTGAGCCCGATCTCCGCGCAGTCGTCCGCGTACGCCGGGGTGCAGATGTCCTTGACGGTGTAGACGCCGTCCGCGACCACCGTGTCCTCGATGTTCTCCCGGGTGAGGGCGACCACCGGCACCAGCATCGCCGGGATGTCCTTCTGCGACCGGCTGTCGATGACGTCCTGCGCGAGCGCGTCGAACTGGATCGCCCGGTCCTGCACCTTCGCCACCGCCATGTCCGCGGCCCCGGTCGCCTCCAGCAGGAAGGACTTGTAGACGGTCATGTACTGGGTGCCGGAGACCACCCTGCGCACCGCCTCCAGGTCCGCGTCCTGCCCGGTCACCGGCGGCAGTTCGGTGAGCCCCGCCCGCTGGAGCTCCTCGATGACGGCGCCGGCCATGCCGTCGTTCGCCGAGTAGACGGCGGCGACGTTCCCCGCGCCGACCTTCTTGATGGCCTTGCGCATGTTCTCCGCCGCGACCTCGGGCAGCCACTTCCTGGTGTCGTACGACGCGGCGATGTCCACCGCCCCGTCCAGCTCGCCCAGCGCGCCCTTCTTGAACAGCGCGGTGTTCGGGTCGGCGGGCTCGCCGTTCATCATGACGACCTTCTTGTCGACGGCCTTCCCGCCGAGCGCGTTGACCAGGGCGCGGCCCTGCACCTGGCCGACGAGTTCGTTGTCGTGCGAGACGTACGCGTCGACCGGCCCCTCGGCGAGCCGGTCGTAGGCGATGACGGGTATGCCCGCCCGCTTGGCCAGGCGCACGTCGGGCGCGACGGCGGACGCGTCCACCGCGTCCACGAGGATGACGTCGACCTTCCGGCCGATCATCTGCCGGAACTGCTCGCTCTGCTTCTCCTTGCTGCCCTCGGCGTTGGCGTAGACGACTTCGCCCTGCTTGTTGGTCTGCGAGGCGATGCGCTCCTTGATGAGCGGGTAATCGAACTGCTCGAACCGCGCCGTGTCCCGGTCGGGCAGGAGCAGGCCCACGGTGATGTCGTGGTCGACGCGCGCGTCCGGGCTGTCGTCGTCACCCGGTCCGAGCGCACCGCAGGCGGTGAGGGAGAGGGCCGTGAGGGAAGCGGTCAGCAGCAGGGCACACCGGCGTGCGGCGGCAGCGGTGGTACGGGGCTTCAAGGTGGGGCGCCTTCCGGGCGGGCGTGCGGCATGGGGGTGGAGCTGGACGGCGGCCGACGCGGCGCTCCGTGCGGCGTCGGGGCCGACGTCCGGCCGGGCCCAGAACGTTGCTCAGCAGTGTGTCCGTTGTGCGGGGGTGCGGCACGCGTGCTCACGACCTTCTCCCCTGGCACGCCGAGAATGTGCGCAGGAGCGGCACACGGGCTGCACACAGCGGGCCGTGGGCCTGGCTAGCGTGGCTGTTCCCTGCCCGGACCGGGCCGGCCGCTCCCGTGCGGACGCCCGGTACGACACCTCAGGAAGACAGCGGATGGACTACTGCTCCACGTGTCGCCGGCACCTGAACGGCGCCCTGGTCTGCCCGGGTTGCGGCGCCTACGCCCCCGACATCGCCCCCGGCGTGGTGGGCGGCCACCGCGTCCCCGGACGGGCGGCGACGGCCTCCGGAACGGCCGGTGCGGCGCACGGCGCCGCCGCGGAAGGCCCCGCCGAGGGCGGGTGGTTCACCGCTCCCGCCCGGTCCGCCGAGACGACGCGGCCCCACGAGGCCGCACGTCCCGCCGGTTCCGGACGCCCCCACGACGGCGCGCGCTCCTCCGACACCACATGGCCGGTCGGCACCGGCCGGCCGGGCGGGACCACGCGGCCCCACGAGGCCGCACGCACCGTCGACGCACGCCCCGCCGACGCCGGACGCCCCCTCGACGGCGCACGTTCCTCCGACACCACATGGCCGGTCGGCACCGGCCGGCCCGCAGAGACCACGCGGCCCGACGACGGCGCACGGGCGGGCGACGTCCCACGCCCTGCCGGCACCGGCCGGCCGGGCGGGACGGGCCCTCGGCCCAGCGGCATCGCGCGGTCCGCCGAGGCAACGCCCTCCGCCGAAGGCATACGTTCCGTCGTCCCCGCCCGCCGTGCCGAGAGCGCGGTGTTCGCCGCCCCGGCGCGGCCCGCCGGCACCCCACAGGGTGGGGAAACCGGTCCCGCGGACGACACCCCACGCGCCCTGCCGGCAGGCCCCGGCACCGGACGCGCGGCGAGGCGGCGGCAGTTGGCCCGCTGGAGGAAGACGCAGCGGCGCGCCCTGGTCGCCACGGCCGTGGCGCTCGTCGGCGGCGGCATCACCCTCGCCTCCACGGACCGGGGCGGCACCGACCGTGCCCAGGCCGCCACCGCGCCCGACCTGCACGGCATGGGCGGCACCGGCAGCACCACGGACGAGGCGGCCGGCGCCCCGTCCGCTGCCCCGGACCGTACGACCGCTCCGCCGCGGGCCGACGCCCGCCGCGGCCCGACGCGTCCCGAGGCCGCGGCCACCGCCACCGCGCCCCCGTACGGCGCCCATACCGACGGCGCCGCCGCCACCGAGGTGCCCGCCGGGGGACGTTCGGCCGCGTCCGAGTCGGTGTCCCGCTCCGGCGACCGCTCCGGGGCGACCTCCGGGGCAGGCCAGGACACCGGCGGCGGAGCGCCCAGTTCCGGTGGCTCGACGACCCCCACGCGCCCCTCTTCGCCCCCGCCCTCCGCCGATGACGGCTCCGGGAGCGGCGACACGGGCGGCGACGGCGGTTCGGGCCAGGGCGACGGCTCGGCCACCCAGCCGGCGCCGAGCACCCCGCCGCCCGCCGACGAGCCGCGCGACCCCCGCCTATGCCTGCTGGTGATCTGCCTCGGCTGACCGCGCCGCCGCCCCGACCCGCGGCCGGCACGGAAACTGCGGGACAATCGCCGCATGAGCGTCGTCAAGATCAACGTACTCACGGTTCCCGAGGACCAGCGCGAGACCCTGGAGAAGCGGTTCGCCGCACGGGCCGGCGCGGTGGAGAGTTCGGACGGCTTCGAGTGGTTCGAGCTGCTCCGTCCGGTCGAGGGCACCGACACCTACCTCGTCTACACCCGCTGGCGCAGCGAGGAGGACTTCGAGCGCTGGAGGGACGGGCGGGGCCAGGCCGCCCACGCCGGCCCGCAGGGCGACAAGCCGCGTCCGGCGGCCACCGACGCCACCCTGTGGTCCTTCGAGGTGGTCCAGCAGGCGGCGCCCCGCCAGGACTGACCGGCGGACGTCACCGCAGCACGTCCAGCACCCGCCGCGCCGCCTCCGCCACCAGCTCTTCGCTGGAGGCCGCGGCGCGGCCGGGGCGTTCCGTCAGCACCGACAGCACCAGCGGCGCACGTCCGGCCCCGGGCCACAGCACGGCCACGTCGTTGCACCGGCCCCACTCGCCGCTGCCGGTCTTGTCGCCCACCCTCCAGTTCCGGGGCGCGCCCGCCCGGATGCGGCGGTCGCCGGTCCTGTTGCGCACCAGCCAGTCGGTGAGCAGGGCGCGCCCTGCGGGGGGCAGGGCGTCGCCGAGGACCAGGGCGCGGTAGTCGGCGGCGATCGCGCGGGGCGTGGTGGTGTCGCGCGGGTCGCCGGGCGGGTTGCTGTTCAGCTCGGGTTCGGTGTGGTCCAGCCGTGTCACCCGGTCGCCCAGCCGGCGCGCGTACGCGGTGACGCCGCGCGGGCCGCCGATGTCCCGCAGCAGCAGATTGGCGGCCGTGTTGTCGCTGTACCGGACGGCCGCGTCGCACAGCTGCCGCAGGGTCATGCCCTCCCCGGTGTGCTTCTCGGTGACGGGCGAGTACGGCACCAGGTCGGCCGTGCCGTAGGTGATCCGTTCGTCCAGGCGGGCGCCGGGGCGGTGGTCCAGGACCGCGGCGGCGGCGAGGGTCTTGAAGGTCGAGCAGAGCGCGAAGCGCTCGTCGGCCCGGTGGACGACGGTCGCGCCGGTGCCGGTGTCGACGGCGAACACCCCCAGCCGGGCGCCGTATTCGCGTTCCAGCGCGGCGAGGTTGCGGGGGCTGACCGGGGACGGCGTGCCGCGGCCGGCGGTCGCGGAGGCGCCGGAGGCCGGGGCGCGGCCGGGGGCGTCGGTGGCGCAGCCCGCCACGGGGACGAGGGCGGCGGTCAGCAGCAGGGAGCGGCGGGAGAGGCGTGCGGTCATGACGGGGCGTCCTTCGGAGGTCGGGGTGTGGCTCAGGAGCGGGGAGCGGCGGACAGCAGGGCGTGCAGCACGGGTCCGGCCGAGCCGCCGCCGGTGACGCCCTCCTCGACGACGCAGGCCACGGCGACGCCGTCGCGGTGGGCGACCATCCAGCCGTTGTTCTCCTGGTCGTCGGAGACCTCGGCGGTGCCGGTCTTGCCGCCGACCTCACCGGCGAGCGGGGCCAGGGCGCGTGCGGTGCCCTCGGTGACCGTGGCCCGCAGCAGCGTGCGGAGCTGAGCGACGACGCGGGGCGGCAGCGGCTGGGTCTCGGTGGTGTCCTCGGTGCCGGGGACGAGGACGGGCTGGTGGAAGCGGCCGGAGACGGCCGTCGCGGTGACCGACGCCATGATCAGCGGGTTGGCCTGCACCCGGCCCTGGCCGATCATCGACGCGGCCTTCTCCGTCGCGTCGCGCGGCTCGGGCACGGACCCGTCGTACGAGGGGACGCCCACGTGCCAGGTCTGGCCGACCCCGAAGTACCGCGCCGCGACCTCGCCGAGCTCGTCGTCGCCGAGCCGGCTCCGCAGGCCGATGAAGGCGGTGTTGCAGGACTCGGTGAACGCCTTGCGGAAGGTGGCGCCCGGGTGGGCGGAGGTCTCGACGTTCTGGAACCGCTTGCCGACGGTGAGGTAGCGGGGGCAGTCCACGACGTCGTCAGGGGCGACCGCGCCCTTCAGCAGCAGGGCGCTGCTGGTGACGATCTTCCAGGTGGAGCCGGGGGCGTAGGTGCCGGAGACCGCGCGGTTGAAGCCGTCGGCCGGGGAGTTGGCCACGGCGAGGATCTGTCCGTCCTCCACGCGCAGGGCGACCAGCGCCGCGTTCTTCCCGCCGGTCTTCTCGAGGGCCTGCTCGGCCGCCGTCTGCCAGCGGGCGTCGAGGGTGGTGCGTACGGGTCCCTCGTCCTCGGGCGTCTTCGAGCCGAAGGCCGCCTCGGTGCGGCGGACCTCCCCGGTGACGCGGTCGACGAGCAGCACGGCCCCGCGCGGCCCGCCGCCGTCCGTGGAGCGGGCGAGCCGGGCGAGGACCGGGCCGAGGGAGGGGTGGGTGGCCGCCGACAGGGTGCGGCCGGCGCGGTCGTCCGCGCGGACCGGCTCGGCCTCCTCCCGCTCCAGGCGGAACTTCTCCGTGCCGCTCAGCCGCGGATGCACCAGCGACAGCCGCCAGTCCACCTTCCACTCACCGCCCCGCTCCCGCAGCGGCAGTTCGGCGGTGTACGTCCAGGTGCCGAGGCCGGTGACGGGCATCCGCGCGGTGTACGGCACGGTGACGGCGCGTCCGCCGGACTCCTCGTCCTCCGTGGGCTTCCCCGCCGTGAGCACGGGTTTCTCGATGTCGAGCCCGGCGGTGAAGCTGCTCAGCACCTCCTGGGCGCGGTCGGGTCTCGTGGTGCGGGCGGCGGCGTCCGGGAGGCGTCCGGCGGCCCAGTCGGCGAGGAACGCGCGGGCCTCGGCCACCGCCTCCGGGTCGGGTCCGGACTCGCCCTCGAAGGGGCCGAGCCCGGCGCCCCAGGCGCCGCCGACGGCGACCGCGGCGACCGCCGTGACGGCGACGAGCGCCTTGACCGCCGTCCGGGGGCGACGGCGGGGACCGGTGCGGGGAAGGTCGGGAAACGTGTTCATGCCCCGACCACAGCAGCGTCGAGGGCGATCCGTCCAAGTCCGCTATCAATCATGGACTGATAAACACTCGATATGATGACTGGTCGTGGACCTGGTGCGGCACCTGGAGTGCTTCGTGGCTGTTGCAGAAGAGTCACACTTCGGCCGCGCCGCCGCCCGTCTCGGCATGGCCCAGCCCCCTCTCTCCCAGCGCGTGCAGCGGCTCGAACGGGAGCTGGGGGTGCGGCTGTTCGAGCGCACCAGCCGTCAGGTGCGGATCACGGAGGCCGGGACGCTGCTGCTGGCCGAGGCGCGTCAGGTGCTGTCCCGCACGGAGTCGTTCCTCGCCGCCGCCCGCCGGGTGCGCGACGGTGAGACGGGCCTGCTGCGCGCCGCGCTGCCCCCGGACCTCTCCGGCGAGACCGTGGCCGCCCTGCTCGCGGACTTCGGCGACCGTCACGCGGGACTGGAGCTGGAACTGCACGAGCTGTCCACCGCCCAGCAGCTCGACCGGCTCGCGGCGCACGACCTGGACGTGGGCGTCGTCCACCACCCGTGCGACGTGACGGGGCTGGAGCTGGGCCCGGTGCTGCGCAGGGAGATGGGCGTGCTGCTGCCCGCCGGCGCCGCGGCGGCCGCCCTCGACGAGGTCCCGCTGCCCGCGCTGTCCGGCCGCGACCTGATCCTCTTCCCCCGCACGGCGGCGCCCGCCCTCTACGACGAGCTGCTGACCACCTGCGCCCGTGGCGGATTCACCCCCGCCGCCGTACGCCACGGCCAGGGCGCCAGTTTCGTCAAGGGCCTCGTGCTGTCCTCGGGGGCGGTCGCGCTGTGTCCGCGTGACGCGGCACCGCCGGGGCAGGGGGACGAGGGGGCGGATGTCGTGTGGCGTCCGCTGACCGGCGGGGCGCCCGCGCTGCGGCACTCCGCGGCCTGGCCGAAGGGGCGCGGCGACGCCGCCGTGCAGGCGTTCGCGGAGGCGGCCACGCACGCCCTGCGCACCGCCGCCGGCGCGGTCCCCGACGTGCCGGCCCGTCCCCTGCATCTGCGACCGGCATCGGAGTACTGGCTGTGACGGACGCCGTCGCCCGCATCCACGCTGCCCTCGCCGACGCCGGGGTCACCGGCTGGCTGCACGCCCTGGACATCGACTCAGGCGAGCAGCTCGACGCCGGGGCCGACCAGCCGGTGTGCACGGCGAGCGTGCACAAGCTGTGTGTCCTGGTCGCGCTGCACGAGCAGGCGGCGCGGGGCGCGCTGGACCTGGCCGAGCAGGTGGAGAGCGGGCCGGAGGCACGGACGGCGGGGCCGACGGGAGTGGCGGCGATGCTGGACGCGGCCCGGATGTCGCTGCGCGATCTCGCCTATCTGATGATGGCGGTCAGCGACAACGCGGCCGCCGACCTGCTGCTGCGCCGGGTGGGTCTGGACGCGGTGAACGCGACGACGGAGCGGCTGGGCCTCACCCGGACCCGGGCCGTGCACTCCTTCGGCGAGATGCTGGCCACCGTCAAGGAGGACGCCGGAGCGGAGGGGGCGCGGGCGCTGGCCGATCCACGGGTGGTGAGCCGGCTGCGGGCGCTGGACCCGGCGCGCACCAACCGCAGCACCCCGCGGGACATGACACGGCTGCTGGGCGCGGTGTGGCGGGACGAGGCGTGCACCCCCGAGCACGGCGCGGCCATGCGGCGGATCATGGGGCTTCAGGTGTGGCCGCACCGTCTGGCCTCGGGTTTTCCTTTCGACGACGTCCATGTCGCCGGAAAGACCGGAAGCCTGCCGACCCTGCGCAACGAGGTGGGCGTGGTCGAGTATCCGGACGGGGGCCGTTACGCGGTCGCCGTCTTCACCCGGACGGCGCACACGGCGGCGACCCTTCCGGCGGCCGACGCGGTGATCGGCACGGCGGCGCGGATCGCGGTGGACGCACTGCGCGCGAGGGCGTTCCGCTCGTCGCGCTGACCGTCATGCCGGGCGCGGCGGAAAACGTACGGAAGACATGTCCGTGAACAAACGAAAAGCGGGTGCCCGCACATGACGTGCGAGCACCCGCTCATCCAAACCTGCGTGCAGGTCGGGAAGGTCAGGCGGGAACGATGTTCTCCGCCTGCGGGCCCTTCTGGCCCTGGGTGACGTCGAAGGTCACCTTCTGGCCTTCCTGGAGCTCGCGGTAGCCCGAGGTGGCGATGTTCGAGTAGTGGGCGAACACGTCAGCGCCGCCGCCGTCCTGCTCGATGAAGCCGAAGCCCTTTTCCGAGTTGAACCACTTGACCGTACCGGTGGCCATAATTTTCTCCTGAGACAGTGCGGGAATCGCACTTTACGAATCCCTACATCGTCGCGATGATCACCTGCCCGGAGAACCGGTTCAAACTGGCAACCACAACTGCAACTGACGTCAGCCTAGCACGGAAAGGATTCTCGGCAAGCGAGGAAAATCACTGGAATAAACCCGGTCGGCATGTTTAGCGAAAGGAATTTCTCGCGGGCGGGGCGGAAATTCTGCGCCGGCCGGGACAGATTTTCACCGGTTGCCGTGGACCGTGTCGGCTCCCTGTCGGCGGAGCTCCTCGTTCATCCGTTCGGCCTGCTCGAGCTGGTCCTCGAGGCTCACGATGCGGCACGCGGCGTCCACCGGGGTGCCCTGGTCGACCAGCTCGCGGGCGCGGGCGGCGAGCCGCAGCTGGTGGCGCGAGTAGCGCCGGTGACCACCGTCCGAGCGGGTCGGGGTGATCAGCCGCGCCTCACCGAGAGCGCGGAGGAACGCGGGTGTCGCTCCGACCAGTTCGGCGGCCCTGCCCATGGTGTAGGCCGGGAAGTGGTCGTCGTCGAGCCGGTCGGCGACGGGCGGCCGGTCCTGGTCCGGCTGCCGGCCGTCGGCGTACGGCTGACTTTCCGAGGGCATACGCACCTTTCCGCGGACCACAGCGTCACGGTCCGCCACGGGGACAGGTTCCCCACCGACAAACTCTAGTCGCCTCGCCGGAAAATCTGTCGTGGCGCGTACAGATGTCCTCGATCGTCCTCGCCTACGCCGTGCCGCCCGCCGCGGCCCCGCCGGTTGACCCGTCCGTGGGCCTGGCCCGGTGGGGTCCCATTTCACCGAGCACCCGGCCCAGCTCCTCCTCGCCGAGCGGCCGCCCGGGCAGCGGGCGGGGCGCGGCCCCGGGGCCGCGCAGTCCTTCGAGGAACAGCGCGAGGGGGCGGCGCCAGGCGTCGGGGCCGGCGGCGACGGCCAGCGGCGGCACGGCACGGCCCAGTGCCGCCAGGGCGAAGAGAAGGTCCTCGGTGGTGACGTCGGCGCGCACGCTGCCCTGCGCGCGGGCGCGCTCCAGCAGCACGTCCACGGTCTCGCGGTTGTGCGCGTGCACCGCGCCGAGCGTCTCGACGTCCGGCAGACGGGTGGTCATCAGGTCGTTGGTGCCGCGATCGGCCGCAAGGGTGGCGAACACGGCGTCGAGGTAGCCCGCCAGGCCGGCCCACGCGTCGGGCGCGCGGCGCGCGCGTTCACCCGCCTCCATGGTCCCCGTGAGCTGGTCGCGGAACACGGCGTCCACGAGAGCGGCCCGGGTGGGGAAGTGCCGGTAGAGCGTCGCGTTGCCGACCCCGGCGCGTCGCGCGATCACGTCCAGCGGCGCCTCGAGCCCTTGCTCGGCGAACACGGCGTGCGCCGCCTCCACCAGCCGTTCCCGGTTCCGCCGCGCGTCCCGCCGCAGCCGGGGCGGGGCGGGCGTCTCGGGTCCTTCACCGACGGTCATGGGTCCCTCCGTACGAACCGGGGAGCGCTCCCCGGGCGGATGCTATCGTCCGGAACTCAAACGGGGAGTAATCCCCACTTGAAACTTCGCCGAGAGGAACACGGCGTCCACCACTGCCTCGGCGCCCCGCTCGCCCGCGCGGAGGCCGCCGTCGCCCTGCGCCTGCTGCTGGAACGGCACCCCGGCCTCGCCCTCGACGCCGGCCCGGAGTCCCTCACCTGGCGCGCCGGCACGCTGCTGCGGGGGCTCACCGCACTCCCCGTGCGCCTCGGCCCCCACACCCCGCCCCCGGGGCCTCCCGGAGCCGACCCTGAGGGTTCCCCCATCCGACCCTGAGATGTGTCAGAAATCTTTGACAGGTGTCTCGGACCCCTGTCAGTCTTTTCTGACAGGTACGAGGGAAAGGGGCCCTGATGCCCGAGGTCCCGCCGCCGGCGCCCACGGGTGACGCTCTGCTGAAGATCCTGACCGCGCTCGGCAACCCGCACCGGATGCGGATCGTGGCGGCACTCGTGAAGAACCGCACGTACGTCAGCGCGCTGGCGCGCGAGATCGGCATCAGCCGGCCGCTGCTGCACATGCACCTGCAGCGGCTGGAGGCCGCGGGCCTCGTCACCGGCACGCTCGAAGCCGCCGACGACGGCAAGACGGTCAAGTACTACGACGTCACGCCGTTCGTCTGCGAACTCACCCCGCACACCGTCGCCCGCGCGGCCGCGACGCTCACCGACGACGGCGCGGGCACCGCCGACCGCGGCACGGACCGGTCGGACCGAGGCGCGAAAGAGGAAGCGAAGTGAACGACGAACTGGTGACGCAGGCCGCCGGCGCCGAGGAGCTCGGCGTGCTGGTCGGGGCCGTCGGCGCGGCCGGGTTCTTCAGCCTGATGATCGTGATCGTCTGGCAGGTGGCGGCCACCTGGCGCGCCCGCATGCTGGCCGCGCGCGAGGAGCAGTACAAGGAGCTCGCCACGCGGTACGCGCAACTCCTGGAGGACACCGTGGAGTTGCAGCGCCGCACCGCCGAGGACCAGCGCCGGCTGCTGGAGGAACTGGCACAGACCCGGCTCGCCGTCGGGTCGATGGAGAAGATGATGCGCGAGATCGAATGACCCGGTCCGCGTGTGCGCGCAGGTGTACGGCCGGGAGCGGCAACTCCCGGCCGTACGGAGGAAGCACACGCCCCGGACACACCCCAATCCGGACACCACGGCAGGTCGTCACAGCCTGAGCGCCGTGGTGCGGGATCCGTGCGCCCCGCGCCGGCCGTCACCGGCCGGCGGTGCGCCTCACACCAAGGAGAGTACTCATGCGTGCCCTGTTGCAGCGCATCGCGCGTGCGCCCGGCGGGCGCCGCGGAAAGTGGGCCGTGCTCGCGGCCTGGCTGATCGTCGCCGTCGCCCTCGGCCCGCTGGCCGGGAAGCTCGGCGACGTCGAGGACACCGGCCCCAACGCCTTCCTTCCGCACGGCGCCGAGTCCGCCCGCGTCAACACGGAGCTGGAGAAGTTCCGCACGGACACCGTCATGCCCGTGGTCGTCGTGTACACCGGCGCGGGCGCCCGGGAGGCGGCGGACGCCGACCGTGCCGCGCTCGACCGGTTCACCGCCGAGGGACAGCGGATCACCGGGCCGGTGCCGTCGGACGACGGCGAGGCGCTGATGACCGTGGTCCCGCTGGACACGGAGGAGGAGGTCACCGACACCGTCGACGCCCTGCGCGACATCGCCGGGGCCAACGCCCCGCCCGGCACGGACGTCGAGGTCGGCGGCCCCGCCGCCTCCCTCACCGACAGCGTCGCGGTGTTCGACAGCCTCGACGCCACCCTGATGATCGCCACCGGACTCGTCGTGACCGCCCTGCTGCTGATCACGTACCGCAGTCCGGTGCTGTGGCTGTTCCCCCTGCTGTCGGTCGGCTTCGCCGCCGTGCTCACCCAGGCGTCCACCTATCTGCTCGCCGAGCACGCCTCGCTGCCGGTCGACCCGCAGAGCGCGGGCGTGCTGATGGTGCTGGTCTTCGGCGTCGGCACCGACTACGCGCTGCTGCTCATCGCCCGCTACCGGGAGGAGCTGCACCGGCACGAGGACCGGCACCGGGCGATGCGGATCGCCCTCACCCGGTCAGGACCCGCCGTGCTCGCCTCGGCCGGGACCATCGCCGTGGGCCTCGCCTGCCTCGCGCTGGCCGACATCAACTCCTCGCGTTCGCTGGGACTGGTCGGCGCGGTCGGCGTGGTCTGCGCGTTCCTCGCCATGGTGACGGTGCTGCCCGCGCTGCTGGTGCTCGCCGGACGCTGGGTGTTCTGGCCGTTCGTCCCCCGCTTCGGCACGCCCGCGCGCAAGGAGCGCACGGTGTGGTCCCGGATCGGCGGCCTGGTGGCACGGCGTCCGCGCTGGTCGTGGCTGATGTCGCTGGCGGTCACCGGAGTGCTCGCGCTGTCCACGGCCGGGATCTCCCTGGGGCTCACCCAGTCGGAGATGTTCCAGGACAAGCCGGAGTCCGTCGTCGCGCAGGAGCGGCTCTCGGAGCACTTCCCGTCCGGCGCCTCCGACCCCGCGCAGATCGTGACCCGCACCGCCGCCGCGGGCGAGGTGCGGACCGCCGCTTCCGGGGTCGACGGGGTGGCCCGGGTCGAGCCGGGTGGCGACCGCACGCCCGACGGCTCCCTCACCATGCTGTCGGTGGTGCTGGAGGACGCCCCGGACAGCGACGCCGCCAAGGACACCGTGGACGCGCTGCGCACCGCCGTGCACGCGGTGGACGGCGCGGACGCCCTGGTCGGCGGGACCACTGCGGAGAGCCTGGACACCGCGCGCGCCGCGGACCGGGACCTCACCACCGTGGTGCCGGTGGTGCTGCTGGTCGTCCTCGCCGTGCTGATCGGACTGCTGCGGGCCCTCGTCGCGCCGGTGCTGCTGCTGGCCACCGTGGTGGTGTCGTACCTCGCGGCCCTCGGCGCGTCCGGACTGCTCTTCGAGCACGTCCTCGGCTACGCGGGCGTGGACTGGTCGATCCCGCTGATGGGCTTCGTGTTCCTGGTGGCCCTGGGCATCGACTACAACATCTTCCTCATGCACCGGGTGCGGGAGGAGACCGTGCGGCTCGGCGTCGCGCGCGGTGTCCTGGAGGGCCTGACCAGCACCGGAGGGGTGATCACGTCGGCCGGTGTGGTGCTGGCGGCCACCTTCGCGGTGTTCGCCGGGCTGCCGCTGGTGACGATGGCGCAGATGGGTGTGCTGGTGGGGATCGGCGTCCTGCTGGACACGTTCCTCGTGCGCACGGTCATGGTGCCGGCGCTGGCACTGGACCTCGGCCGCCGGTTCTGGTGGCCGGGAAAGCTGTTCCGGGACGCGCCGCGGCCGGACGGGGACGCCGGTTCCGGCCGGACGCCGGAGGCGCGGAAGCCGATCGCCGGGGGGACGACGGTGTAGCGGCGAGGCGGAGACGGGAAGGCCGGGGCCGGGCCCCGAGCTGCACACGTGGGGACGCGACGGCCCGTCCCGGCCTTCCCTCTGGCCGCAGCCTGCCACCCGGTGCGGGGCGCCGCCCCTCGGGACGGTCCGAACGGGGGGACCGCCAATTCGGACACATCGGGAGCTTTATCACATTTCCTGGTCCATACTCGGAAACATGAACACGGCAACGCTTGTACAGCTGGCCGCCAGTGACCACCAGTGGGCCGTGGCAGCGGCCTTCATCGGCGGCATCATCGTGGCGGGTGCCCTGGTCTGGGCCGTCCGTGCGGGAATGCGGTACATGGACCAGGAGTCCCCGCGCCCCCAGCCCGACGAGCAGCCGAGGCTGCCGGACGGCGGCGCGGTACGCGAGATGCGGGAGATGCGTGAGCCCGACGAGATACCCCTCACGCCCCGGACCGGCTCCCGGCTGATGCCGTACGAGCTGCACCACGCCAGCACCCGGACCGGCAAGGACCAACAGCGGAAGCGGTGGCTGCCGGGGTCCAGCGGGGCGTTCGGCAGTGGGGGGCCCGGGCACGTCTGACGTGCCGGTCCCGGCGGGCGGACATGCAGGGCGCCGCCCTGCCCTACGACGTGAGACTCGGAAGCGGCGCCTTTCAGCGGGGCGGCACCGGCGCCGCCGGTGCCGCCGGTGCCGTCTGCGGGGTGGGTGAACCCACGGCGATCTGGATCTGCTCGCTCGACGCGGACACGCCGTTCAGCGTCGCCGTGGCCTGGAGCCGGTTCGCCCCGGCGGGCAGATCACGGCCGGGAGCGCAGTTCCAGTGCCCGTCGGCTCCCGCCGTGTCCACGCACACCTCGTTGCCGTCCTGGTCGGACACCGTCACCTGCGCCCCCGGGTACGCCGTGCCCGACGCGGCCGGACGGTACCCCAGCGGCACCCCCGACTCGGGCCGGGACAGCACCGGCGAGGGCAGCCCCACCGTCACCTGGCACCCCCCGCTCGCCCGCTCGGCGCCTTCCGCGTCCGCGAGCCTCAGCACGCATCCGTCGAGCCGGGTCCCCGGCACGGCGTCGGCGGGCACCGCCAGCACGAAGGGAAAGGTCCTGGTCTCCCAGAGGCTCTCCGCCGACGTGGCCGTGTACGCGGCGGTACGGCCGTCGGCGGCCACCTCGCCCCGGTAGCCGGCGGCGGTGAGCGGCACGCCGGTGACCCGGGCCCCGGCCGGGGCGGTCAGCGTCAGGCTGGAGCCGAACCCGAGGGCGGGCCCGGACAGCCCCGACGCCTCCACGATGCCGTCCCGTCCGGGCGGGATCGTCACGGAACCCCAGAGCACGCGCTCACCGGCCGCCGTCGGCGGGGCGGCCAGCAAACCGCCCGCGAGAATCCCGGCCGCCGTCAACACGGCGGCGGCTGCCTTGCTGGACCTGTTCATCGTGGACGGGCTCCCTGTACACCGGACGTCGGACACACCTGCTACCGACTGTGACGGGCGCCCTCTCGGCCCGCCCGCCCACGACCCCCGTACGGGTGGCGGCACCGGCACGGCGCCGCCACCCATCACACCTCAGCGCGTCAGCCAAGCCGTCGCGTCCGGGGGCAGGTGGCCGTCGCGCAGCGGTGTGCTGGTGAGGACGACCTCGCCCGCCGGGAGGGTGACCGGCTCCGCGGACAGGTTGGTCACGCAGCGCCAGCCGTCCCCTCGGTCGAACTGGAGAACACCCTCCGGGGTCTCCTCCGCCCACCTCAGCGTCTCGCCGTCGATCAGCTTGCGGCGCAGACGCAGGGCCGTGCGGTACAGCTCCAGGGTGGAGCCCTCCACCCCGTCCTGCGCCTCCACGGCGTACGCGGCGAAGGACGGCGGCTGCGGCAGCCACGCGCCGTTCGCGCCGAAGCCGTACGAGGGGCCGGTCGTGGTCCACGGCAGCGGGACGCGGCAGCCGTCGCGGCCCTTGCGGACGTGGCCGGTCTGCTCCCAGATGGGGTCCTGGAGGACCTCCGTGGGCAGGTCGGCGACCTCGGGCAGGCCCAGCTCCTCGCCCTGGTAGACGTACGCCGAGCCGGGCAGCGCCAGCATCAGCAGGGTGGCGGCGCGGGCCCGCCGCAGTCCCGCCTCCGGGTCGACGGCGGGGGCGTTGCCGCCGGACAGCAGCCAGGCGTTGGTGTCCGTGCCGGGCGGCAGCATCAGCCGGGAGGCGTGCCGGACCACGTCGTGGTTGGACAGCACCCAGGTCGCGGAGGCGCCGGCCGCCTGCGCGGTCGCCAGCGAGTCGGTGATCACCTGGCGCAGCTCGTCCGCGTCCCACGCGGCCTCGAGGTACTCGAAGTTGAAGGCCTGGCCCAGCTCGTCCGGGCGGGCGTACAGGGCACGTCGCGCACCGGGCACCCATGCCTCCGCCACGGCCGTACGCGGCGGGGTGTACGTGTCGAAGATCTTCCGCCAGTCGCGGTAGATCTCGTGCACCTCGTCACGGTCGTAGAACGGGTGCGTGCCGGGTGCGAAGTCGACGAGGGCCGCCTCACCGCCCGCCGCGTGGTCGCCGAGGTCGCGCAGCGGCTCCTCGAGGTCCTTGGTGAGGGCGTGCGCCACGTCGACGCGGAAGCCGTCCACGCCCCGGTCCGACCAGAAGCGCAGGGTGCTGCGGAAGTCCTCGCGGACGTCCGGGTGGTCCCAGTTCAGGTCGGGCTGCTCGGCGGCGAACAGATGCAGGTACCACTGCCCGTCCGGCACCCGCTGCCATGCGCTGCCGCCGAACACGGACTGCCAGTCGGTGGGCGGCAGCTCGCCGCTCCCGCCGCGGCCGTCGCGGAAGACGTAGCGGTCGCGGGCCGGGGAGCCGGGCCCGGCGCGCAGCGCCTCCTGGAACCAGACGTGCTGGTCGGAGGTGTGGTTGGGGACGATGTCGACGATCACCTTGAGGCCGAGCCGGTGCGCCTCGCGGACCAGCGCGTCGAAGTCGTCGAGGGTGCCCAGGCGCGGGTCGACGTCGCGCGGGTCGGCGACGTCGTAGCCGCCGTCGGCCAGCTCGGACGGGTAGAACGGGCTGAGCCACAGGGCGTCGACGCCCAGCGCGGACAGATGCGTCAGGCGCCGCGTGATGCCGCGCAGATCGCCCAGTCCGTCGCCGTCGGCGTCGGCGAAGCTGCGGGGGTAGATCTGGTAGACGACGGCCTGCCGCCACCAGTCGGGGTCGCGGGAGGAGAGGTCGGGCGTGGCGTCGGGGGCGGGGTGCGGCGGCCGGGGGTCGGACGCGGTGGGGCGGTCGGTCACGCGGGGTCTCCTCTGGGTGTGCGGGTACCGGCGGAGAAACTGACCAGAACACCGTAAAAGCGAACGCACCGGTAACGAGGTGTCATTCCCCTCGGGTGTGGCGGACCGCACGTCCACCGGGCGCGCCCGGGTCGAACCGGTGTCCGATCAGGGCGTGAAGTGTTCGACCGTCGTCAGGTAGAGCTTCACGTAGCGCTCCACGTCCACGTCCAGGCCGACGTCGACCAGGGTCTGCTCGCGGGTGCCCTCGTGCAGCTCCGACTCCCCGATGCGCCGGCGGCGGTCGACGATCGTCTGGCCGCGCGCCGGGCCGGGCGCCAGGGACACCTCGACCGGAAGGCGGTGGGTGGTCAGCCCTTCCGGGTCGGCGACCGCGCACACCGCGCCCGCGTCGCCGAGGCCGCCGGAGTCCTCGCCGGGGTCGTCGGGGCGGCTTCCCGGGTGGGCGGGGCGGTGGGCGAGCAGGTCGCCGGCCAGCCGGGCGCCCGGTTCGTCGCTCGCGCGCAGCCGCCGCACGTCGTCGCCGGGGACGACGACCCGGGTGAACACGTCCAGCCCGTACATGGTGATCGGCACGCCCGCCGTGAGCGTGATCGCGGCGGCCTCCGGGTCGTGCCACACGTTGAACTCGGCCACCGGGGTGGCGTTCCCGGCGCCCGCCGCGCCGCCCATGAACACGATCCGCTCGATGTTGCGGGTCACCTCGGGGTGGGTCCGCAGCAGCAGGGCGACGTTGGTGAGCGGCGCGGTCGGCACGAGGGTGACCGGGCGGGGCGAGGCGAGGATCTCGCGGCGCAGCAGCGTCACGGCGTCCGCGTCCACCGGGGTGCGGCGCGGGGCGGGCAGCGCGAGGTCGCCCATGCCGTCGTGGCCGTGGACGTGGCGGGCGGAGCGCGGCGCCTCGATCAGCGGGCGCTCGGCGCCCCGCGCCACCGGCACGTCCGCCGCGCCCGCCCGCTCCAGCACGGTCAGCGTGTTGCGTACGACGCCGTCCACGTCCGTGTTGCCGGCGACGCAGGTGACGGCCCGCAGGTCGATCCCGGGGTGCCGTACGGCGAACAACAGGGCCAGGGCGTCGTCGACGCCCGTGTCGCAGTCGATGATCACCGGGACCGGCTGCCGGCCGTTGCTCACGACGGACTCCTTCTTCGGCGGGGTCTGCCCGTCGACCTTACGCGGGCTCCCAGAGCGCGGTCCCGTGTGCGCGCACCCGCTCCTCGACGCGTCGCAGGAATTCCGCCACCGGCAGCACGCCGGGCCGCCGTCCGTCCCGCAGCCGTACGGCGAGCAGGCCGTCCGCCGCCTCGCGCGCGCCGAGCACCGCCTGGTACGGCACCAGCCGCGCCCGGCGGATCCGGGCGCCGAGACTGCCCTCGGCCAGGCCGCTCACCCCGGCCCGCAGCCCGAGTGCGGAGGCCTCCCGGACGACGGCGTCAGCGTGTTCCTCCTGGTCCTCGCCCACCGGCAGCACCACCAGCTGCAGAGGGGCGAGCCACGGCGGGAAGGCGCCGCCGTGCTCCTCCAGCAGATGGGCGACGGCCCGCTCCACGCTGCCGATGACGCTGCGGTGCACCATGACCGGCCGGTGCCGGGCGCCGTCCGGGCCGGTGTAACGCAGCCCGAAGCGCTCCGGCTGGTGGAAGTCGATCTGCACGGTGGACAGGGTGGACTCGCGGCCCGCCGGGTCGGTGATCTGCACGTCGATCTTCGGACCGTAGAAGGCCGCCTCGCCCTCGACGGCCTCGTAGGCCACGCCGGACGCGTCCAGCACCTCGCGCAGCAGGGCGGTGGCCCGCCGCCACAGAGCCGGGTCGGCGACGTACTTCCCGCCGCCGCCCGGCAGCGACAGCCGGTGGCGGGAGGCGCGGATGCCCAGGTCGGCGTAGGCGCGGGAGATGAGCGCGAGTGCCCCGGCGGCCTCCTCGACCGCCTGGTCCGGGGTGCAGAAGATGTGCGCGTCGTTCAGCTGGATGGCTCGCACCCGGGTCAGCCCGCCGAGCACGCCGGACCGCTCCGCGCGGTACATCCCGCCCAGTTCGGCCATCCGGTACGGCAGTTCGCGGTGGCTGCGGGTGCGGGAGCGGAAGATCAGGGCGTGGTGCGGGCACAGGCTGGGGCGCAGCAGCATCTGCTCCCCGCCCATGTCCATCGGCGGGTACATGTCGTCGCGGTAGTGGTCCCAGTGCCCGGAGAGCTCGTACAGCTCGCGTTTGCCGAGCACGGGCGAGTACACGTGCCGGTAGCCGGCCGCGCGTTCCGCCTCACGGACGTACTCCTCCAGGGCGTGCCGTACGACGGCTCCGTCGGGGAGCCAGTAGGGCAGGCCCGCGCCCACCAGCGGGTCGGTGTCGAACAGGCCGAGTTCACGGCCGAGGCGTCGGTGGTCGCGCACGGCGTCCTCCTCGGGGTCGGGAGGCGAGCACCACGCGCGGCGAAGCCCCGGGGCACTCGCCCCGGGGCTTCGTCAGTGGTCAGCTGTCAGCGCGCCGGGACGGTCTCCGGCGTCGTCGTGCGGGACACATGGGCGCGCTGCATGACGCGGACGCTAGCAACGGACGGACGGCGGGCGCACGCGCTTTTCGCGGCGGCGGCGCGGGGCGTGCGGACCGCTCACCCGGACGGCTCGCCGCGCTGGTGGGGGGCCTGTGCCGGTGGTGCCGTAGGAGCACGTCCGCCACGTCCGCCGTGGACGGCCCGGCCCCCAGGAGGCAGCCCGATGACCCGTGCCCCGGCCCGCGCCCGCACCCTCGTGGCCTCCGCCCTGTCGGTCACCGTCCTGCTGATCACGGCGGCCTGCGTGGCCTACGAGCGGGACGTGCCGCGGGCGCTGCCCCAGGGCGTGTCCGAGCCGCCCGCCGCGACGTCACCCTCCCCGTCGGCGACGGCGTCGTCCTCCGCGGTGACCGGGCGGTCCACGCCCGTACTGAACGACGAACAGCTGAGAGCCGCGCTGATCACCGAGGCGGACCTGGGCCCGCCGTGGGCCGCCGCCGAGGGGCCCGCGCTGTGGCGGGACGGCACGCTGAAGGCGACCGCGGACGACGGTGACTGCCGGCGGCTGCTGGAGGTCCTCTACACGGAGGAGCCGTTCGGCGTGCCGGCCGGGCCGCGCGCCTCGGTCGCCCTCGACGACACCGCCGAGGGCGCCCAGCTGCGCGAGCAGATCGGCGCGCACGGCCCCAAGGAGGTGGAGCGCGCGCTGGAGTGGCTGCGGACGCTGCCCGAGAGGTGCGCGCGGTTCCGGGCGCAGACCGCCCGGTCCGGCGCGCAGGACGTCGAGGTGACGGAGCTGCCGCTGCCGGACACCGCCGGGGACGCCCGCGCCGCGCTGCGGGTGACGCTGACCGGCGGTGCGCCGGACGCCGCCCCGGCCCGGCTCACCGTGGACCTCGCGGCGATCCTCGTCGGCGAGGACGCGATCGTCCTGACCAACGGCGGTTTCGGCGAGGTGCGGGCCGAGGTCACCCAGGCGATGGCCCAGCTCGGCGCGGACCGGCTCGCGGAGGTCGCGCGGCAGGGGCGGCTGCGGGTCTGAGGGCCGGTGCGGGGCGGGCCCCGGTGCGCGCGGCAGGTGCGCTCCGGCGGGCGTGCCGCCCGGAGGCGGCGACCGCTTGATTCGGCGCCGCCGAGGGACGGCGGGGCCGGGGGCGTCCCCCACTCGCCCGCGACGCCCGCGACGCGCGCGCTCCGGCCCGCGTTCGGCGCGGAGGGCGGCGGCCACTGCTCCGACGCGGCAGAGGACGGCGGGGGCCGAGGCTGCGGAGCCGAAGGCCGTTGGGGTCGAGGGGCGGGGGGCCGAAGGGTGTCCCCCACCCGCCCGCGACGCGTGCGCTCCCGCCCGCGTCCGGCGCGGAAGAC
>BNBX01000009.1 GCA_014656175.1 Streptomyces werraensis | reverse complement strand
GGGTGCACACATCACGAGAGCGGAACATCGGGAGGAATAGTCCCGACGTTCACAGCGTCCTCGCTGTGTTTTCTTCAAAGGAACCTCGACCATCCGAACCGGATGGACGGGGTATCAACATATCTGGCGTTGACTTTTGGCACGCTGTTGAGTTCTCAAGGAACGGACGCTTCCTTTGTACTCACCCTCTCGGGCTTTCCTCCGGGCGCTTCCCTTCGGTCTTGCGTTTCCGACTCTATCAGATCTTTTTCTCGACCTGACCCCCGGTCAGCGGGGTTTGTCTTTCCGGCCTTGCGGGCCGTTCCGACGTCTCAAACCTTAGCGGACTCTCTCCGTGTTTCCCAAATCGGGAGTGTGGAATTGAATTCAGGCATGCGGGCATACCGAAGTCGTTCCCACTGGGAGGTCGTACTGAGGTTTGGTTGCCGCTTTCGCGGCGGAAGTGCTGCCGGAGAACCGTTACGGCCCCGTGGCAACCCGAAGAACCTTACGGACCACCCGGGGCCGCGTCAAGTGGCGCAGGCCAAGATCTTTCAGTCCAGGTCGGTGAGGCGTCCGCCGGCGTCCGGCTGGGCGTCCTCCACCCTGCGCAGCAGGCGCGTCAGCACCTCACCGAGGGCGCTCCGCTCCCCCGGGCTGAGGTCCTGCAGGAGGTCCGCCTCGAAGACGGTGGCCATCCGCATGGCCTCCTGCCACTTCTCCCGGCCGGCCGGGGTGAGCTCCACGATGACGCGGACCCGGTTGCTCTCGTCCCGCTCCCTGGTGACCAGACCCTCGGCGACCATCCGGTCGATGCGGTGGGTCATGGCGGCCGGGGTGAGACCCAGCCGCTTGGCGAGGTCGCTGGGACCCATCCGATAGGGGGCGCCGGAGAGAACGAGCGCCTTGAGGACCTCCCAGTCGGCGTTGGTGATGCCGAGCTCGGCGGTCTGGCGTCCGTAGGCGACGTTCATGCGGCGGTTGAGCCGGGACAACGCGTTGACGATCTTCTCGACCTGCGGGTCCAGGTCCTGGAATTCGCGCTGGTACGCGGCGATCTGCTCTTCGAGGGTCGGCTCTTCCACGCCGGGGGTGTCGCCCATGCCCGCAGTATGGCACGCCCCTTCTTTGCCTTGAAGTCCTTCTGTATGTACTCTTTAGCTTCGAACTTTAGCTTCTAAGTCTTCACTCCTAACTAGTGAGAGAGGTGAACGTGACCAGGGCGATGGGCGCAGCGATGCGCCGGATCCACGTGGGCAACGCACTCAGCGCTTTCGGGCTGGGCTTCACCGTCCCGTACCTGTACGTCTATGTGGCGCAGGTGCGCGGGCTGGGGTCGATGACGGCGGGGCTGGTCCTCGCCGTCTTCGCCGTGGCCGCGCTGATCGTGCTGCCGCCGGCCGGACGGGCGATCGTCCGGCGCGGCCCGCTTCCGGTGCTGCTCGCCGCCCTGCTCACCGCCGCGATCGGCTCGCTCAGCCTGGGGCTGTCGGCGAGCGCGGTGACCGTGCTGCTGTCCGCGGCGGCGCTCGGCGCGGGACAGGCGGTCATGCAGCCGGCCCTGGCCACGATGATCGTGGACTGCTCCGGCCCGGAGACCCGGTCGCGCGCGTTCGCCACGCAGTTCTTCCTGCAGAACCTCGGGCTCGGCGTCGGCGGCCTCATCGGCGGCCACCTCGTCGACCCGACGAAAGCGGGCTCGTTCACTCTCCTCTTCGCCATCGAAGCGGTGATGTTCCTGCTGCTGGTCGTGGTGATGTCGACGGTGCGGATGCCGCGCTCGCCGCGGATCGACGGCACGCCCGCGCAGTCGGCCAAGGGCAGCTGGAAGGAGCTTCTGGGCAACCGGGCCATGGTGCAGCTGTGCGTGCTGGGCTTCGTGCTGTTCTTCGCCTGCTACGGCCAGTTCGAGTCGGGCCTGAGCGCGTACGGCGTCGAGGCCGCCGGGATCTCCACCTCCACGCTGGGGACGGCGCTGGCGGCGAACACGCTGATGATCGTCGTCGCGCAGTTCGCGGTGCTCCGCTTCGTGGAGCGGCGCAAGCGGTCGCGTGTGATCGCCGCCGTGGGTCTGATCTGGGCCGTGGCATGGGCCGTGGCCGGGTACGCGGGGCTGGGCGGTGCCAGTCAGGAGATGGCGACGGCCGCGTTCGTCTCGACGTACGCGCTGTTCGGGCTCGGGGAGGCGATGCTGTCGCCGACGCTCGCGCCGCTGGTCGCCGACCTGGCGCCGGCCGGGATGGCCGGTCAGTACAACTCGGCGTTCGCCCTGGTGAAGCAGCTCGCGCTGGCCGTGGGTCCGGCGGTGGGCGGCCCGATGGCGGCCTCGCTGCACGCGCCGTACATCGTGGTGTTCCTGCTGTTCTCGCTGGGGATCACCGTGCTGGCCCTGCGGCTCGGGCGCCGGCTCACCGCCGTGCAGGACCAGCCGTCGGCCGCGGGCAGCCGGGTCGTGGCGCAGGGCGGCACCGAGCAGGCGCCGGCTCCGGCCTGACCGCGCGCGTCAGACGCCGACGCCGGCGGTCTTCGGCAGCAGGAACTCGCACCAGACGGCCTTGCCGCCGCCCGGTGTGCGTCTGCTGCCCCACGCGGAGGCGATCGTCGCGACGATGGCGATGCCCCGGCCGGACTCGTCGCCGGGCTCCGCACGGCGGCGTCTGGGCAGATGGTCGTCGCCGTCGGTGACCTCGATGATCAGGCGGCGGTCGGTGCGGCGCAGGCGCAGCCGCATCGGGGGCGTGCCGTGCTGGAGGGAGTTGGCGACCAGTTCGCTGGTCGCCAGCACGCCCAGGTCGTGCAGCTCGGCGGGGAAGCGCCAGCTGGTGAGGACGCCGGACGCGAAGGCACGCGCGCGGGGAGCCGCCTCGACACCGCCGAGCAGTTCCAGCGCGGCGTTGCGGAACAGCTCGCCCTCCGGGCCGGAGCGCGCCGGGTGCTGAAGGACCAGGACGGCGACGTCGTCGTCGTGGTCCGGGGTGACGCCGGCCGAGCGGACCAGGCGGTCGCAGACGACCTGGGGGCTGCCGGTCGCTCCGGCCAGGGCGCGCTCCAGGGAGGCGATGCCCTCGTCCAGGTCCTCGTCGCGGCGCTCGACCAGGCCGTCGGTGTAGAGGACGGCGGTGGATCCCGGACCGAGCGGCACGGAGCCGGAGGCGTGCATCCAGCCGCCGGTGCCGAGCGGGGGGCCGGTCGGTTCGTCGGCGCGCCGGACGGTGCCGTTCTCGTCGCGCACGAGAATGGGGAGATGCCCCGCGGAGGCGTACACCAGACGGCCCTCGTTGGGGTCGTGGATGGCGTAGACGCAGGTGGCGATCTGGTTGGCGTCGATCTCCATGGCGAGGCCGTCGAGCAGCTGGAGCACCTCGTGCGGCGGGAGGTCGAGGCGCGCGTACGCCCGGACGGCCGTGCGGAGCTGGCCCATGACCGCGGCCGCGCGCACGCCTCGTCCCATCACGTCGCCGATGACCAGGGCGGTGCGTCCGCCGCCGAGGGTGATGACGTCGTACCAGTCGCCGCCGACGGCCGCCTCGGTCCCGCCGGGGTGATAGGTGGCGGCGACGCGCAGGTCGTCGGGCTCCTCCAGCTCCTGTGGGAGCAGGGAGCGCTGGAGGGTGACGGCGGTCTCGCGCTGCCGCCGCTCGCTGGCGCGCAGCCGCTCGGCGGCCTCGGCGTGGTCGGTGACGTCGGTGGCGAAGACCAGCACACCGCGGCTGTCGCCCTCCCCGGCGGGGGTGCAGGTGAACGTGTACGAGCGGCCGTCAGGCGCTTTGCGGGACTTGACCGTCCGGGGCTTGCCGCTGCGCAGCACCTGGTCGAGGAGGGGCAGCAGGCCCAGCTCGTCGAGCTCCGGGAGCGCTCCCCTGGCGGGCGCGCCGACGGGGCGGAGGCCGAAGGCGGCCGTGTAGGCGTCGTTGAGGTAGGCGATGCGGTGGTCCGGGCCGTGGACCAGGGCGACGAGGCAGGGGACGCGGTCGAGGACCTCGCGCACCCCCAGCTCGTCGACGGCCGGCAGCGGCCGGTCCCCGTCGGTGAGGCTTTCCGCGCGGGCCGCGGGCACGGAGCCCTCTCCCCGCCGGTCCGGGGGTGCCGTCTGCTCGGTCCGCGCTGCGGCGCGGCGCTGCGTTCCGGGGAGCCGGGCGCTCCAGCGCGTGAAGTTCACGAATCCTTGCCTCGTGTAGTTGTCGGCGGCCGGATACCGGAACCGGCCGGGGCCCGGAGGCCGCACCGGGGCGGGCCCTCCCGCCCGCGGTGGTGGACCAGTGTGGCAGGGTCCGGCCGGGCCGACATCCGCTAGACGCCGGTCCGGCCCCAGGAGTTCCTGGGTCCGGTCAGGACGACCCCTTCGGGTTGTGCGGTGGGTCGTGGGAAGGCTTTCCACCGGCCGCCAGTTCGAACTCCGCCCGAGGGTGTTCGAGTGATCCGAGCGAGACGATCTCCCGCTTGAAGAGCCCCGCGAGCGTCCACTCCGCGGCCACGCGCGCCTTCCGGTTGAAGGTCGGCACCCGGCTGAGGTGGTACGTCCGGTGCATGAACCAGGCGGGGTAGCCCTTCAGTTTGCGTCCGTAGATCTGTGCGACCCCTTTGTGCAGCCCGAGGGATGCCACGGAACCGGCGTACTTGTGGGCGTACGTCTCCAGGGGCTCCCCGCGCAGGGCGTGGACGACGTTGTCGCCGAGCACCTTGGCCTGGCGGAGGGCGTGTTGCGCGTTGGGCGCGCACTCCCGCCCTTTCTCCTCCGCGGTGACGTCGGGCACGGCGGCGGCGTCGCCGGCGGCCCAGGCGTGGGCGACGCCCTCGACGGCCAGTTCGGCGGTGCAGCGCAGCCGGCCGCGTTCGTTCAGGGGCAGGTCGGTGGCGGCGAGCACGGGGTGCGGTTTCACTCCGGCGGTCCACACGACGGTCCGCGTCGGGAACCGCGAGCCGTCGCTCAGCACGGCCACCCGGTCGGCGCAGGAATCGAGCCGCGTCTCCAGGCGCACGTCGATGTTGCGCCGTCGCAGCTCGGTGACCGTGTAGCGGCCCATCTCCTCGCCGACCTCGGGCAGGATCCGGTCCGACGCCTCCACCAGGATCCACTTCATGTCCTCGGGGCGGACGTTGTGGTAGTACCGCGTGGCGTAGCGGGCCATGTCCTCCAGCTCGCCGAGCGCCTCCACGCCCGCGTAGCCGCCGCCGACGAACACGAAGGTCAGGGCGGCGTCCCGCACGTCCGGATCACGCGTCGACGAGGCGATGTCCATCTGCTCGAGGACGTGGTTCCGCAGCCCGATGGCCTCTTCCACCGTCTTGAACCCGATGGCGTGATCGGCGAGTCCCGGAATGGGCAAGGTACGCGCCACGGACCCCGGAGCGAGCACCAGCTCGTCGTACTCGATCCGCCGGCCGTCGGTCCCCTCCTCCTCGGTGGCCGGGGTCCGGACGGTGGCCGTCCGCGTGGCGTGGTCGACGGCCGTGGCCTCCCCGATGACGACACGGCACCGGTCGAGAACACGACGCAGCGGTACGACGACATGACGAGGGGAAATGGCACCTGCGGCCGCTTCGGGCAGGAACGGCTGGTACGTCATGTACGGGTCCGGCGTGACGACCGTGATCTCGGCCTCGCCCCGTCCGAGATCGCGTTTCAGTCTCCGCTGCAGGCGCAGGGCCGTGTACGTCCCGACGTAGCCGCCGCCGACAACGAGAATGCGCGCACGTTCCTTCACCCTCCCATGACGCACCCGTCGCTTCCGTTTGTCCACAGCCCCGACGAATTGTGTGACCGTAGGACGCCCCTGCCGGTGGTTGGCCGAATTACCGACCCAGGTCCGATCACCGCAGGTCACATCGCATGATCGGCACCCCCCTGACGGAACATTCGGGACGTATACGACTCGTGCTCCGATCGAGGGGCGCTCCGTGCGGAACGTGCCCCTTCTGAATTGACCCCCTCTCAACTATGTTCATGTGTCGACGGGGTGCAGGGGGATGTGCTCATCGGGTCCGCGACGGGCGGAACCGACAGGCCGGTCCCGTTCTCACGCCCCGGACGTCAATGGCGGGGAGAGTCTCCGGGGGGAGACGTCATTACCGGGGGATACACATGCATGTTCAGGACTCTCGATGGTCGTCCGCTGTCGCCTCTGGCGCGACGATGAGCGCCGCCTCCGGCGGGCGCCCGGACGGCACACGCACCACACCGCTGCGCGTCGACGCCCAGCGCAATCTGGAGCACGTGCTGCGTGCGGCGCGTGAGGTCTTCGGCGAGCTGGGGTACGGCGCGCCGATGGAGGACGTGGCGCGCCGGGCACGGGTCGGCGTCGGCACGGTGTACCGGCGGTTCCCGAGCAAGGACGTGCTCGTACGGCGGATCGCCGAGGAGGAGACGTCCCGGCTGACGGAGCAGGCGCGCGCCGCTCTGGGGCAGGAGGACGAGCCGTGGTCGGCGCTGTCGCGTTTCCTGCGCACGTCGGTCGCCTCCGGCGCGGGCCGGCTGCTGCCGCCGCAGGTGCTGCGGGTCGGTGTCGCGGAGGAGCGGGGGCTGCCGGAGCACGCGCGGCTGCCCCAGCAGCGGACGCAGCCGACGGGGGAGCTGCGGCTCGTGCCCGAGGAGCGGGCCGCGGACGACGGCGGGGCCGCGGAGTTGCTCGACGTGGTCGGGCAGTTGGTGGAGCGGGCCCGGGCGGCGGGGGAGCTGCGGACGGACGTGTCCGTGTCCGACGTGCTGCTCGTCATAGCGACGGCCGCGCCCTCTCTCCCCGACGCGGCCCAGCAGGCGGCGGCTTCGGCCCGCCTCCTGGACATCCTCCTGGAGGGTCTCCGCAGCAGGCCTTCCTGACCTGCGGTCCCTTCTCGACGGCCCAGGCCGGCGTCCCTCAGCAGGGGCGCCGGCCCTTCCCGTGGGGGGGCTTGCCGAGAAGCGGGGAGTCGCACACCCAGGTGTACTGAGTCGCGCCCGGTGTCGGTGCGGGCCGGGGGTGTCTGCGCAGCTCGGCGCCGGCGAGGTGCCGCCGCGCCCACCCGTGCCGCCCCGGGCGGCACGCGTGCCCGCGGGTCGCGAGAGCCGCAGCCGCCCTCCGCGGAAGGGGGCGGGGCGGGGGCGGTCGCCCGCAGCGGCTGGCGCGTCCACGCCCCTGCGCCTCTTCAACACGGACCATCGCGCCAGACCGAGGACGTCCGCCCCCAGCGCGACCCCGTGCCACCCACCGGCCGTGGGCGCCACGCCCGCCCCCACCGGACCGCACCCTGCGCCGCAGGCGTCCCGCCTCAGCGCGACCCCGCAGCCCCCGCCCCCAGCGCCCCTCGCTGCGGTGCGATCCCCGCCGGCACCGCCCTCTGCCTCGCCGGTGTCCCCGTCCAGCACGTCCCCCGCCGCGCCAGCAGCCTCCGCAGCCACACCTCCAGCGCCACCAGGTCCGCCAGCCCGTCAAGCGGCAGCGGCTCCCCCTCCGCCGCCCCCCGCAGGGCCTTCCGCACGACCCGTGCCTCCACCAGCCCCGCCTCCGCCAGCAGCGGCGTGTCGAACAGCGAGATCAGCGACCCCGCCGCCACCCGCAGCCCCGTCCGCGCGGCGACCGCCGAGGTCGGCGCGCCCGGCGCCCCCCACCCCGCCGGCAGATCCCGCACCCCCGCGCCCTCCAGCACGGACCGCAGGATCGCCGCCCGCGCGCCCGGCCGTACCCGCAGCGCCTCCGGCAGGGCCCTGCAGGCCCGCACCACCTGGTTGTCGAGGAACGGCGTGTGCAGCCGCTGCGAGCGGATCTCGGCCGCCTGTTCCAGCACCCGCACGTCCGCCGCGTACCGCGCCAGCGCCGCCCGTGCCCGGAAGTCCCCCGGCCGCTGCCCAGGGCCAACCTCCGACCGCCACGTCGACGCCTGGAGACGAACCGATACTTCAGCCAACGCCTCCCCGGTCAGCCACCGCGCCGCGGGCCCCGGCCGGCCCCAGGTCAACGCGGCCAGCGAGGCGTCCGCAGCACCCCCAGGCCCCTCGTCGTCCAGCTTCCTGTGCAGCAGCCGCTGCGCGAGGGACTCCAGCCCCGTCCGGTACGGCGTCCGCGCCAGCCTCCGGGCCGCGGCGTACACCCGCGCCGGCACCATCACGGACCCGTCCGCCTTGGCCAGAGCCGCGACCGGCCGCACCAGATGCCGCCGCTTCCGGTCCATCAGCAGATCGGCGAGCCGCGCCGGATGAGCGTCCAGCACCTGCTTGGCGCCGTACCCCGTGAAGTGATCCGCGCTCCCCGCCGCCAGTCGCGCCCGGTGCCGCGCCGCGGCGACCAGTGACGGCCCCGGCTCGTCCGTCAGCGGCACGTCCAGTTCGACATACGGGAGGGTGGACTCCTCCCCGGCGACCACCACATGGTGCAGCCGGGGGTTCGCGGCGAGCGCGCCCGCCCGCTCCAGTTCACCCTCGTCGCGCCCCCCTGCCCCGCTGGCGGCGAGGTCGTTGAAGGTCACGGCCAGCAGCCGCTCCCCCGCGCCGGTCCCGTGCCCCAGCACGGTGCCGGGTCTTCCGGGCAACCCGGCGGCCAACAACGCCAAAGCCCCCGACGCCGGCCCCCCGGACAGATCGGCCCCGATCCCCGCGACCGGCGTCCCCCGCGCCGCACGCCGTTCGGCGGGCCCCATGCCCGGCACCGGACCGGGGTCTATGTCGGCGCCGGGCACATGACGAGGCGCGGCCAGCCGCGTCCGCACCGCTTCCACCAGCGCGTCCCGCACGGCGTCCACCGCGTGGCCGGGGTCGGCGGGCGGGGCGGCGACGGCCAGGGAGGCGACGGGTTCGTAACCGGTGATCTCCCGGGCCCCGGCGCGCAGGATCAGCGCGTGCCCCGGCGGAACGCGCTTCACGCCCTCGTACGGGGTGGAGTCCTGGAGGGCGGCGGGCACGTCGGGCGCCGCGAGCAGCGCGGCGAGGTGTCCGAAGTCGAGGTTGGCCTCGACGAGGTCGGCGAGCGGCAGGGCGGCGGTGGCGTAGGCGACGCCCCGTTCGAAGGGGGTGTAGAAGACGGGCCGGGCGCCGGCGAGGTCGCCGCACACGGTGATGCGGCGTCCGACCTGGACAACGGCGGTGTAGCTGCCCGGCCAGGCGGTGAGGTGCCGCAGCGCCCCGCCCCGCGCGGCGAACAGCGCGACGCGCAGCTGTTCGTCGGAGGCGCCGCAGGTGCCGAGGACGGCGATGCGGGTCTGCTCGTCGGCGGAGACCACCCGCACCTCGTCGGGGCGCCAGTCGCCGACCGCCCACAGCGGGTCGGGATCGCCCCACAGGAGGTGAGAGCCGACGGGCTGCAGGGTCTCACCGTCGAGGCCGGTGGCGCCGGCGGAGCCGACGGGGCCGTATCCCCCGGCCGCCGCGGCGGTGCTGCTCCATCCCACCAACCACCGCATCGCCGCCTCCACAAGCTGTGGACAACCAGTGCACCGTACGAACCGGTTCCCCATGCTGCCATGAAGGAGGCGCTCGGCAACGCTGCCGGAGCGGTGTGTGCTCCGTCGAGTGCGCCCCGGCGGATACACCCACCCTCCGCGGGCGTTGACCCGACGCGCGCCCGAACACCCGCCCGAGACCCGGAGATCGGCTTACGGGAACCCCGCACCCACCAGGCCACATCGACGCGAATGCGCCCCCGCTGCGCGCCCCTAAAACCACCAACGCGCCCTCAACTACCTGGATAGAAGCGGGGATACGCCGAAAGGAGTGGCGTCGATTTTCGGCCAAATCGAAGCGGTGAGATCACACTCGAACACGCTCCGTACAGGCTTTGCGCACCACCGCGGGGCGTACGGCCCGGGGGCGGAGCACGCCTCCCGGGCCGTTCCGCCGCCCGCGGGGATGAAGGCGGCGGTGTTCCCCCAGCCCACTGGATCCAGTACAGCGGGCCGACCCACGCACGGACCATGGAACCGCTCCCGGGATGGCCGGAGAAGAGCGCACGGACGGGCGCACGGCCACACACCGGGAGCACGCAGCAACTGCGCGTATCGGACCCGTACTTCAGTACGGACCACAATCCCGCCATCCGGAAGAATGCCCCTTAACGCTTGGGATGCGGCGAACTACGCTGGGTTTACGAATGCCGCGTGGTTATGCCAGAGCGGCAGCCGTCTGTGTCGAGGGGTGGCGCATGTCCAGGGAGCAACGCGGGCCGAACGAAAAGCTCGGCGCCGTTCTCGCCCTCGCGGGAATCAGCAACGCCGGCCTCGCGCGGCGCGTCAACGACCTCGGCGCCCAGCGAGGACTGACGCTTCGCTACGACAAGACGTCGGTGGCGCGCTGGGTGTCGAAGGGCATGGTGCCGCAGGGCGCCGCCCCGCACCTGATCGCCGCCGCCATCGGCCAGAAGCTGGGCCGCCCCGTGCCGCTGCACGAGATCGGCCTGGCGGACGCCGATCCCGCGCCCGAGGTGGGTCTCGCCTTCCCGCGCGACGTCGGCCAGGCGGTGAAGTCCGCGACCGAGCTGTACCGGCTGGACCTCGCCGGCCGTCGCGCCGGCTCCGGGGGCATCTGGCAGTCCCTCGCCGGGTCGTTCGCGGTGAGCGCGTACGCCACTCCCGCCTCACGGTGGCTGATAACCCCGGCCGACAGCTCGGTCGCGCGCGAGGCGAGCCCGTCCGACGGCTCCGGCGCACCGCTCAAAGTCGGCCACAGTGATGTGCGGAAACTGCGCGAGGCCGCCGAGGACGCCCGGCGCTGGGACTCCAAGTACGGCGGCGGCGACTGGCGTTCGTCGATGGTCCCCGAGTGCTTGAGGGTCGAGGCGGCTCCGCTGCTGCTCGGCTCCTACTCCGACGACGTGGGCCGCTCCCTCTTCGGCGCGGCGGCCGAACTCACCCGTCTCGCGGGCTGGATGGCGTTCGACACCGGTCAGCAGGAGGCGGCGCAGCGCTACTACATCCAGGCCCTGCGCCTGGCCCGCGCGGCCGCCGACGTGCCCCTCGGCGGGTACGTCCTCGCCTCGATGTCGCTCCAGGCCACGTACCGCGGCTTCGGCGACGAGGGCGTGGACCTCGCCCAGGCGGCGCTGGAGCGCAACCGCGGCCTGGCCACCGCCCGCACCCTGAGCTTCTTCCGCCTGGTCGAGGCACGCGCGCACGCACGCGCCGGGGACGCGCAGGCGGCCGGCGCCGCGCTGAAGTCGGCGGAGAGCTGGCTGGAGCGGTCCCGCCCCGGCGACAGCGACCCGACCTGGCTCGGCTTCTACTCCTACGACCGGTTCGCCGCCGACGCCGCCGAGTGCTACCGCGATCTGAAGGCGCCCCGCCAGGTGCGCCGCTTCACCGAGCAGGCGCTGTCGAAGCCCACGGAGGAGTTCGTGCGCTCGCACGGACTGCGCCTGGTGGTCTCCGCCGTCGCCGAACTGGAGTCCGGGAACCTGGACGCGGCCTGCGAGCAGGGCGTACGCGCCGTGGAGGTGGCCGGCCGTATCTCCTCCGCGCGCACCACCGAGTACGTCAGGGACCTGCTGCACCGGCTGGAGCCGTACGGCGACGAGCCGCGCGTGGTCGAGCTGCGCGAGCGCGCCCGCCCGCTGCTGATGACCACGGCCTGACCCGTCCCGCCCCCCACTTGGTTTGAAGCCGTTGTCAGTGGCGCAGTGCACTATCGACGCGGGAGGTGGCACAGGTGGTGGCGGGGCCGTACGACTGTGACGTGGTGGTGATCGGCGGCGGGATCGTCGGCCTGTCGACGGCGTATGCCCTCGGGCGGGCGGCCCCGGGCACGCGAGTGACCGTGCTGGAGAAGGAGCAGGGCACGGCCCGGCACCAGACGGGCCGCAACAGCGGAGTGATCCACAGCGGCATCTACTACCGCCCCGGCTCCCTGAAGGCGCGGTACGCGGTGTCGGGCGCGGCCGAGATGGTCAAGTTCTGCGCGGAGTACGACATCCCGCACGCGGTGACGGGCAAGCTGATCGTCGCCACGGAGCGCGAGGAGCTGCCCCGGCTGCACGCCCTGGTGCAGCGCGGCCGGGAGAACGGCCTGTCGGTGCGCGAGCTGTGCGGCGCGCAGATCGCGGAGTACGAGCCGGAGGTCGAGGGTCTAGCCGCCATCCATGTCGGCGCCACCGGCATCTGCGACTACGGGGCGGTGGCCCGCCGGCTCGCGGAGGCGTCCGGGGCCGACGTGCGGCACGGCGCGGAGGTGGTCCGGGTCGACCGCCGCCCCGACCGGGGCGTGGCCGTGCTGACGGCGGCCGGCGACATCGTGCGCGCCCGGGCGCTGGTGAACTGCGCGGGACTGCACTGCGACCGGATCGCGCTGCTCACGGGCGACGATCCGGGCGCCCGCATCGTGCCGTTCCGCGGGGAGTACTACGAGCTGGCCCGCCCCGAGCTGGTGCGGGGCCTGGTCTACCCGGTGCCGGACCCGGCGTTCCCGTTCCTCGGCGTCCACCTCACCCGGGGCACGGACGAAGGCGTGCACGTGGGGCCGAACGCGGTCCCGGCGCTGGCCCGCGAGGGGTACGACTGGCGGACGGTGCGGCCGCGCGAGCTGGGGGCGACCCTGGCCTGGCCCGGCTCCTGGCAGCTGGCCCGCCGCCACTGGCGGTACGGCGCCGGGGAGCTGCACCGTTCGCTGTCCAAGCCCGCCTTCGCGCGGGCCGTGCGCCGGCTGCTGCCCGCCGTGCGGGACGAGGACCTGGTGCCGACGGCGGCCGGGGTGCGGGCGCAGGCGGTGCTGCGCGACGGCACGCTGGTCGACGACTTCCTGATCCGGGAGGCGCCCCGCGCGGTGCACGTGCTGAACGCCCCCTCGCCCGCCGCGACCGCCTCGCTGCCGATCGGCCGGGAGATCGCCCGCCGGGCGCTGGCCGTCCTCGCCGGGAGCGAGCGGTGAGCGCGCGTGGCGGGAGCGGTCGCCGGGCCGGTCCGCGGGGACGGGCGGCCGTGCGCGCCGTCCCCGTAAAATCGAGGGCACTGTGTCTGATTCCGTGATGAGCACCCCCGAAGCACCGCATGCCGAGCGCGCCGCCGGCGAGTCGGCCCCCCGCGCCCGCGCCAAGGGGGAGCCGCGCTTCCCCGACGGCCCGAAGGCCGACCCCGCCGGGTCGCACTTCGAGCGCCGGATCCGCAGCTTCCAGCCCCGCCGCAGCCGCGTCACCGCAGGTCAGGCGGACGCGCTGCAGCGGCTGTGGCCGGTGTGGGGGCTCGACATCGACGGCAGCCGCCGGCTGGACCTGGCCGAGCTGTTCGGGAACGGCCGGCCGGTCGTCCTGGAGATCGGCTTCGGTATGGGCGAGGCCACCGCCGAGATGGCCGCCGCCGACCCGGGGACGAACATTCTCGCGGTGGACGTCCACACTCCCGGCCAGGGGCATCTGCTGCACCTCGCCGAGGAGCGCGGCCTGACCAATGTGCGCGTGGCGAACGGCGACGCGATCATCCTGCTGCGCGAGATGCTCGCCCCGGACGCGCTGAGCGGGCTGCGCGTGTTCTTCCCGGACCCCTGGCCGAAGAAGCGGCACCACAAGCGGCGGCTGATCCAGCCGGAGTTCCTGACCCTGGCCGCGTCCCGCCTCGCGCCGGGCGCGCTCGTGCACTGCGCCACGGACTGGGAGCCGTACGCGGAGCAGATGCTCGAGGTGCTGACCGCGCACCCCGGCTTCGAGAACACCCGGGAGGACGGCGGTTTCGCGCCGCGTCCCGAGTTCCGGCCGCTCACCCGTTTCGAGCGGCAGGGCCTGGACAAGGGTCATGTGGTGAACGACCTGCTCTTCCGCCGCGTACCGCACGACGACCGCGCCGGGCACCGGGACGGAGGCCCTGCCTGACCTCCCCGGCCCTCCTCCTGAGCCCGCACGCAGCCCTGCCCCTTTCTCGTTAGGGTCGAATCCGTGGCCAGCAGCCCTCCGCACCCGCCGTACCCCGGCGCAGCTCCCGGCAGCACGCTGCGGCACCCGCACTGGTGGCAGCGCCCGGCGGTCCGCTACGGAGCGGTGGTCACGCTGCTGGCCCTGTCCGGTCTGGTGATCCTCGCGCTGGTGCGGGAGCAGACGGGCACGCAGGGCTTCCTGGTGGGTCTGGGGCTGGCCGTGCTGCCGGTGCCCCTGCTGCTCGCGGCGTTCCGCTGGCTGGGGCGGGTGGAGCCGGTCCCCTGGCGGAACCTGCTGTTCGCCTTCGCCTGGGGGGCGTGCGCGGCGGCGCTGATCGCGATCGTGGCGAACAGCTTCGCCACCCGGTGGATAGCGACGACCACCGCCGACCCGGCCGGCGCCGACACCCTGGGCGCGACGGTCATAGCGCCGGTCGTGGAGGAGACGGCGAAGGCTGCGGCGGTGCTGCTGCTCTTCCTGTTCCGCAGACGCGACTTCCACGGGATCCTCGACGGCGTGGTGGCGGCCGGGTTCACCGCGACCGGTTTCGCGTTCACCGAGAACGTCCTCTACCTGGGCAACGCCTTCGGCACCGACCAGCTCACCGGCGGCAGCGGCATCGCCTCGGTCACCGCGGCGACCTTCTTCGTCCGCGTCGTCATGTCGCCCTTCGCGCACCCCCTGTTCACCGTGCTCACCGGCCTCGGCTTCGGCGCGGCCGCCCTGACCGCCGACCGCCGGCGGGTGCGGCGCGTCCTCCTCCCCCTCGCCGGGCTGCTCCTCGCGATGGGCATGCACGCTCTGTGGAACGGCTCCACCTCGCTCGGCCGGTTCGGCTTCATCGCGGTGTACGGGGCGTTCATGGTGCCGACGTTCGGGCTGCTGACCTGGCTGGTGGTGTGGACGCGGCAGCGGGAGCTGCGGACCGTGCGCACGGAGCTGCCCGCGTACGTGGTGGCGGGCTGGCTGCGTCCGGCGGAGCCGTTCGCGCTGGGCTCGATGCGGGCGCGGCGCCTCGCCCGGAAGGCGGCCCGTGAGCACGGGGGCAGGCCGGCCGCGCGGGCGGTCGCCCAGTACGAGGCGTACGCGACCCAGCTGGCGTTCCTGCGGCACCGGGGCCGCGCGGGGAAGGCCGGGGCGGACTTCGCGACGCGGGAGCGGGAGCTGCTGCTGGAGCTGTGGCACCGGCGCGCCGCGGCCCGGCCGGCGCTGGAGCACGCGGCCCGGATCACGGCGCCCCCGGTGCCGTACAGCGCGGGGTGGGCGTACGGGCCCGTCCCGGCGGCGTGGCCCGCGCAGGGCCGGCCGCCGTATCCGGCGTACGGGGAGAACCCCTACCGCCGCTGAGAAGGTCCCGGACATGCGGAACCGGCAGCCCTGACGTCGGGGGGTCGTCGTCGGGGCTGCCGGCGTTCACGGCGTCGGCGGCCGGGAGACGACCGCCGGGGTGGTTCAGACGGAGAGGCCCTTGCCGGCCAGCCAGGCGGCCGGGTCGACGCCGCCGGAGGTGCCGGCGGGGTGGACCTCGAGGTGGAGATGGGCGCCGGTCACGTTGCCGGTCGCGCCGACACGGCCGATCACGTCGCCGGTGTTGACCTTCTGGCCGACGCTGACGTTGATCGACGACTGGTGGGCGTACCAGACCTCGGTGCCGTCGTCGAGGGTGAGCACGGTCTTGTAGCCGTACGAGCCGTCCCAGCCCGCGGAGGTGATCGTGCCGGTGTGGACCGCCTTGATCAGGGTGCCGGTGGGCGCGGCGAAGTCGAGGCCGGTGTGGTAGCCGGAGGACCAGTAGGCGCCGGCCTGACCGAAGGTCGAGGTGATGGTGTACGAGGAGGTCGGCAGCGCGTACTGCTTGGCCAGCTCGGCGAGACGCTCGGCCTCGGCCTTCTTCGCGGCCTCCTCCTCCGCCTTCTTCTTGGCGGCCTCGGCCTTCTCCTTGGCCTCCTTCTCCGCCTTGGCGGCGGCCTCGGCGGCCTCCTTCTCGGCGGCGGCGAGGGCGGCGGCCTGCGCCTTGCTCTGCGCCTGGCCCTGCTGCTGCTCGACCTGGGCCATGATGCGGGCGCGCAGCGCCTCGCCGGCTCCGGCGCCCTCCTCGGTGCCGGTGTCGGCGGCGGCCATCCGGCCGATGTCGCTGAGGGGGGTGCTGGAGCCCTTCGGGGTTTCCTCGTCGGAGATGAGGGAACCCACGTTGGGAAGGTCGGGCATGGAGATGGAGACGGGCGGCTTGCCGGTCTGGGCGCTGGCCATGCCGCCGGCGCCGACGGCGGCTATGACGCCGACACCGAGGACGGTGGAGCTGCGGGCGAGTCCGCCTCCGCGCTGCTTGGCGACGCGGTGCCGGCCGCGCACGGGGCGCACGGACTCCGCGGTGGGGTTCCACTCCTCGAAGGGGCCCTCGTCGGCGCCGGGGGCGCCGTAGGCGAAGGTGTCGCTCGGCTTGAACGGGGCCTCGGGGGCAGGCGGGTTGGACGCCACGTGGGCGCGCTCCTTTCCTTCCTTCTCGCCTACCGGGTTAGCTGACGGGTTCGGAGCAGGAAGGTCTCCTACGCGCGTATACGAACCGTGTTTCCACGGCGGTATCCGCCCGATTCACCCCATGGTGGTGGTTCCCCGGTTCCCTTGCGGGATTCGGCGCGTGCGCACGGAGCCGCCTTCTGTGACGGCTGGGACGACCGCGCTGCGTTATCGAACGTTAATAGACGCGGGGTCCGGATTCCAAGCCGTTCCTCTTGATCGTTAACGATTTCCGCGCGGACTTAAGCGCCATGAGGGGGCGAAAACGGGCGAGTTGACTGCACCATTGACGACCCGTCGAACCTGACGGTGCGTCAGTTGTTATGCGCTGCGGCGCCGTTCCCTCACTGTGCGTGAGAAGCGGGGTGCAGGCGGGGAACGGGCGTCGCCATGGAGAAACACCGAGGGCCGGAACCCTTTCGGATTCCGGCCCTCGGCCTTCAGTAGCGGGGACAGGATTTGAACCTGCGACCTCTGGGTTATGAGCCCAGCGAGCTACCGAGCTGCTCCACCCCGCGTCGGTAAACACCAGTGTACGGCATCCACGGGGCCCGATGCACACCACTTCCCCCGCGGGCGCGATCAGCCGCCCAGCAGGTGCGCGTTCGGCGCCTTCGCGCGCTGCTCGAAGTCCGGCAGCACCAGCACCGTGGCGCCCCCGTCCGTCAGTACGGCGCTGCCGTCGGCGTCCGTCACGAAGGTGTCCGGCTCCCGCCAGGCCGTGACCACCCTGCGCACCCCCGCGTCCAGGATCAGCCGTGCGCAGGGCGCCGGCCGGGACGCGCGGCGGGCGCACGGTTCCAGGCTGGAGTAGACGGTGGCGCCGGCCAGCCGCGGGTCGGTGGGGTCGGCCTTGGCGAGCGCGGCCTCCTCCGCGTGCACCACCGGGTCGTCGCCCTCCCGGGAATGGCCCCGCGCCAGCTCGGTGCCGTCGGCGGCGACCACGACCGCGCCGACGCTGAACGCGGTCCCGGAGGGCGGGCACTGCGCGGCCAGGTCGCAGGCGAGGGCGAGCCAGTGGCGGTCGGCGGCGGACGGCAGCGCTCCGGTGCCGGGCGCGGTGGGCTCGTAGCGCATCAGGACGACGTCGCCGAGGGGCCGGGTCTCGACCAGGCGCAGCCGCCCGCCCTGGTAGGAGCCGGGGCCGAACAGGCGTGGGGCGTCCGGGTCGCCGACGAACAGCGGGGCGAGGACGAGCTGGAGCTCGTCGGCGAGGCCCTGGGTCGTCAGCTGGGTGTGGATCCGCCCGCCGCCCTCCACCATCAGCCGCCGCACCCCGCGCACGTCGTGCAGGTGCTCCAGCAGCCGCCGCCAGTCCAGGGCGTCGCCGAGCGGCACGACGTCCGCGGCGATGCCCAGGGCGCGGGCCCGTTCGGCGCCCTTGTCGGTGGTGTACAGGACCTTCTCACCGCCGGTGTGCCAGAAGCGGGCCGCCGGGTCCAGGTCGCCGGAGCCGCTCACCGTGACCTTCAGCGGGTACTCCGGCAGGCCGTCGGCGACCCGGCCGGCGCGGCGCTCGGGCGAGTTGACCAGCAGCCGGGGGTTGTCGGCGCGGATCGTGCCGGCGCCGACCAGGATGGCGTCCACGGACGCCCGTACCTCGTCGACCCGGTCGAAGTCGGCCGGGCTCGACAGCAGCAGCCGCTCCGGGCCGGTGTCGTCCAGGTAGCCGTCGAGGGAGACGGCGGCGGACAGCAGGACGTACGGGTACGGCATCGGCGGGCTCTCCCGGGTGCGGGCGGCGGCGGGACCGCTGCGCGGTCCGGCTCCAGTCTGGCAACCCGTGCGGCCGGGGGCGGAGGTCAGGGCTCGATCAGACCGACCCGGATGGCGTACCGGGTGAGCTCCAGGCGGTCCTTCAGGCCCAGCTTGGCGAGCAGATTGGCACGGTGCCGCTCCACCGTCTTGGGGCTGATCACCAGCATGTCCGCGATCTGCTGCGAGGTGTGGCCCTCGGCGACGAGCTTGAGGATCTGCTCCTCGCGGTCGGTGATGGCCTTCGCCGGCAGGGTCCGCCCCTCGCGCGCGAGGTCGAGGTAGTTGTGGATGAGGGCGTTGACCGCCCCCGGGTAGAGGAAGGGCTCGCCCCGCATGGTGGCGTGGCAGGCCTGCACGAGGTCCTGGTCGGCGACCGACTTGAGGACGTAGCCGGAGGCCCCGGCGGCCAGCGCCTCGAAGAAGAACTGCTCGTTGTCGTACATGGTCAGCACCAGGATCCGGGTCTCCGGCAGCGTGCGGGAGAGCTCACGGGCCGCCTGCAGACCGGTCAGGCGCGGCATGGCGATGTCGAGGATGGCCAGGTCGGGGCGGTGCTCCCGGGCCAGTTCGAGGGCTTCCGCGCCGTCGGCGGCCTCCGCGACCACGGTCAGGTCCGGTTCGCCGTCCAGGATGAGACGGACCCCCCGGCGGACCAGCGCGTGGTCGTCGGCGAGGAGGATGCGGGTGCGGGAGGCGTCTGTCATGGTTCAGCGTTTCCGGTCGGGGGACGTCGGTCACGGGGGCGGCGCGTGCGCCGGCGCGGAGCGGCGCACGACGGCCGGGGTGGTCGAGGGGACGGACTTCCGTACGGGCCGCACGGGGACGAGGACGTGCGCGGGGAAACGCGCGGGGACGGGCACGGCGAGCCGCAGCTCGGTGCCGCCGCCCGCGCGGGGCTCCACGGTCAGCTCGGCCCCCACCAGCAGCGCCCGCTCCCGCATGCCGCGGATGCCGGCGCCCTCGTCGGCGCCGCCGATGCCGCGGCCGTCGTCGCGGACCCGCAGCTCGACCCCGCCGGGCGTGCGGCGCAGGGCCAGCTCGGCGCGGCGCGCCCCCGCGTGCCGCGCGATGTTGGTGAGGCCCTCCTGGGCGACCCGGTAGAGCACCAGCTCCGACTCGCGGTCCAGCTCGGGCAGGTCGGGGCCGAGGCAGTGCTGGACGGTCAGCCCGGGCCCGCCGAACTCGGTGGCGAGCGCCTTGAGAGCACTGGTCAGGCCCAGCTCGTCCAGCACACCGGGACGCAGCCGGCGTGCGATCCGCCGGATCTCCTCCAGCGAGGCGCGGGTGGTCTCCTGCACCTGGCGCAGCTCGTCGCCGAGCTCCGCCGGTGCGTGGTCGGCGGCCCGCTTGAGCTGCAGCAGCACGGCGGTCAGCGACTGGCCCACCTCGTCGTGCAGCTCGCGGGCGATACGGCGGCGCTCCGCCTCCTGCGCGGACAGGGCCCGCGCACTGCTGGTGGCCCGCTCGTCCTCCAGCCGGTCCAGCATCGTGTTGTACGTGGTGATCAGCTCGGCGATCTCGCCGCGCCCGCCGACCGCGGTCCGGTGACCCGGGCGGAGCAGGTCGGTGGTGTTCATGGCGCGGGTGAGGCGCTGCAGCGGGGCGAGTCCGACGCGCAGCAGCAGGGCGTTGGCGACGAGCATGGCGGCCAGTCCCACGGTGAGCACGGCGGCCTCGGTGAGCAGCACCGGCGTCGACACGGTGACGGGTCCGAGGAGCAGGGCGGTGGCGACGATCAGCACGACGGCGTTCAGCAGGAAGATGCGCCAGAACAGAGGCACCCGGTGCCGCCTCCTCGCCGTCGGTCCGCTCATGGTCCCGACGGCCCGCGGCCGGGGGCGCGGCGCGGGCCGTCACCGTCCAGCCTCCGCCCCTGACCGGGGCCGCGCCATCGGTGACAGTCCCCATTTTCCCGGCGTGGGCGGACCCCGGCCCACGGTCCCGTGCGTACCGCTCCCCCAGCGAGCTGGGGGGCGCGACGGATGGCCCCGGCCGTGCGCCCCGGGCGAGGCTGGAGGCACCGTACCGGGCGGGTGACGACCTCGGCACACGGGCAAACTCCTGGGTGTCCGGCCCTGGTTGGCGGCACGCCGGCGGTTCGCGCACGTCCCGGTGCCCGGAGCGACGGCCGTCGACGGTGTGACCGGGCGGCCACCCCCTGGGAAGGAGGAGCCGTGCCCCAGTCCGACGACGACCGCCTGGTCGATCTCGCGGCCCGACTCGAGCACGAGGACCCCCGTTTCGCCCGCTCCCTCGCCACCGGCCGCCCGACCCGGCCGCGCGAGTACCGGCGGACCGGTGCCTGGTGGGTGCTGAGCGTGGGGTTGGGGATGCTGGTCGCGGGCATCGTCGTCCCCGACGGGCTGCTGATCGCGGCCGGCCTGGTGGCCAGCGGCATCGGCGTGCAGCTCCTCGACCCCTACCGGCGCCCGGACGAGGACGACGCCCGGCGCCCGTCACCCCGCTGACCCGCCCCTTCCGGAGAACGCGAACGGCGCTCGTGCCGGCCTGGCCGGTGCGAGCGCCGCTGCGCGCGTCGGGGGTGGCTCCCCCTCCCGCGGGAGGTAGGCCCTGTGGGACTCGAACCCACAACCAATGGATTAAAAGTCCACTGCTCTGCCAATTGAGCTAAGGGCCCCTGGCGATGTTGCCTCCCCGAGCATAGCCGGACGTGGCCGGAGAGCCGATCGGGTATCGGGCAGGCGCGTGGCGGCCGGAGGGGGCACACATGCGCGAGGGCCCGCGCGACGCGTGTCGCGCGGGCCCTCGGCGGTCACTTCGGTGAGGCGGTGTCAGCCGTTGCGCTTCCAGCGCGGCTTGTCCTCGCGGCGCTGGAACGAGCCGCCGCCGCGGTGGTCGTCACGACGGCCGTACGGGCGGTCGTGGCCGCCGGAGCGGAAGCCCGGGCGGTCGCCCTGACGGTCGCGGTTGAACGGGCGGTCGCTGCCCCGGTGGCCGGGACGGTCGTCACGGCGGAAGCCGCCGCGGTCGCCGCCGTCACGGCGCTCGAAGGACCGACCACCGCGGTCGCCGCGGTCGTCACGGCGCTCGAAGGACCGACCACCTCGGTCACCGCGGTCGTCACGGCGGAACCCACCCCGGTCACCGCGGTCGTCACGGCGGAAGCCGCCACGGTCACCGCGGTCGTCACGGCGGAAGTTGCCACGGTCACCTCGGTCGTCACGACGCTCGAAGGACCGACCACCGCGGTCGCCGCGGTCGTCACGGCGGTCGTCGCGACGGAAGCCGCCACGGTCGCCACGGTCGTCACGGCGGAAGCCGCCCCGGTCGTCACGACGCTCGAAGGACCGACCACCGCGGTCGCCACGGTCGTCACGGCGGAAGCCGCCACGGTCACCACGGTCGCCGCCCCGGTCGTCACGGCGGAAGCCGCCCCGGTCGTCCCGGTCGTCCCGGTCGTCCCGCCGCTCACGCCGCTCACGCCGCTCGTACGGCGCCGAGGCCGCCGGGCGCTCGACGCGCTCGGTCCGCTCGACGTCCTGCGCGGTCGGCTGCTCCGGCAGCGTCACCTCGGCCTCGGCCACCACGGCGGCCGCCTCGGCGATCACGGCCTGCGGGTCCTCGCCCCGCTCACGCGCGGCACGGGCCAGCAGCCGGTCGGCCTCCTCGCGCAGCTCGGTGGCGCGGCGCTGGGCGCGCTCCAGCTCCTTGGTGAGCTGGGCGACCTCGCGCTCGGCCTGCTGCGCGGCGTTGCCGGCGGACTCGGCCTGCACCTCGGTCATCGAGCGGGCGCCGGTGATCTCGGCGACCTCCGGGTCGAAGGCCGCGCCGCCCTGGATGATGTGGCGCGTGGCGTCGACGCCCGCGTCCTCCATCAGGCGGAAGATCTGGCGCCGCTGGTGCGGCAGCGACAGGGAGACGACCGTGCCGGTGCGGCCGGCACGCGCGGTGCGGCCGGCGCGGTGCAGGTAGTCCTTGTGGTCGCCGGCCGGGTCGACGTTCAGCACCAGGTCGATGCCGTCGACGTGGATGCCGCGGGCGGCGACGTCGGTGGCGACCAGGACGTTGACGTAGCCGTCCTTGAAGTCGGCGAGGGTGCGGGTGCGGGCGCCCTGGGTCATGCCGCCGTGCAGCGCCTCGGCCTTCACACCGGAGTCGCGCAGCTGCTCGGCGACGCGGTCGGCGCCGAGCTGGGTACGGACGAAGATGATGGTGCGGCCCTTGCGGGAGGCGATGGCCGCGGTGACCGGCGCCTTGTCCTTGGGCTTCACGACGAGGATGTGGTGCGACATGGTCGTCACCGCGCCCTGCGCCGCGTCCACCTCGTGCGACACCGGGGAGTCGAGGTAGCGGTCGACGAGGGTCTTGATCTCGTTCTCCATGGTGGCGGAGAAGAGCATGCGCTGACCGCCCGCGGGGACCTGGTCGAGCAGCTCCGTGACCTCGGGCATGAAGCCGAGGTCGGACATCTGGTCGGCCTCGTCGAGGACCGCGATCTCCACGTTCTCCAGCGAGCAGGCGCCGCGGTTGATGATGTCGCGCAGCCGGCCCGGGGTGGCGACGAGGACGTCGACGCCGCGCTCGAGGGCGTAGATCTGGTTGCCCATGGAGGTGCCGCCGCAGACGACCTTCATCTTGAGGCCGAGGACGTCGCCGTAGGGCTGGAGGGCATCGGCCACCTGCATGGCCAGCTCGCGGGTCGGCGTCAGGATGACGGCGCGCGGCTTGTGCTTCTCGGTGCGGCCGCCGGCGAGCTGCGCCAGGGTCGGCAGACCGAAGGAGAGGGTCTTGCCGGAGCCGGTGCGGCCGCGGCCGAGGATGTCCTTGCCGGCCAGGGCGTCCGGGATGGTCGCGGCCTGGATCGGGAAGGGGGTGGTCACGCCGTTCTGCGCGAGCTTGCGCACGACGCCCTCGGGCAGGCCGAGGGAGGCGAAGGTGATCTCGGGGGTCGCCGCCTCGGTGGCGGCAGTGGTGTCGGTGTCCTCGGTGTTCTCGGGCACGACGACGTGATCAGTACTGGCGATGGGCATACGAATGCGAAACCTTCCGGAGTCTCTTCGGCACGCGCCCGTCAACTCCGTGATTCGCAGTTCGCAATTACGACCGCCTCAATGCGGTCCACCACGGCAAGGGAGAGAGTACGCGCCACACGGCGCGCTCTGTTGTGGCGCCGGGCAAATAGGATCAAACGATCTGCCACCATACGCACCCCGGCCCCTCGGATGCAAATCAGCAGGTGAGAAGCGTACGACGGGGCCGTGGTGACCGTCAGGCCGGCGCCCCCGCCCGCGGCGCGGGCTCCCGCTGCGCGAGCTGGGTGTCGGGCGGCTGGTGGGCGGACGAGGACGGCTCGGCCTGGGTCGGCTCGGACGTCGGCCCCGGGTCCTGCGGCGGGTCCGAGGGCTGCGGGTCCGGGGTCCGGCTGGGCTCGGGCGGGCCGGGGCGGTCGTCGGGGGTCGGACGCGCGGGCGCGTCCGGGCCGCCGCCGTCGGACGCGGGGCGGCTCTCCTCGGCGGACGGCCGGTCGCCGGACGGAGAAGGGCGCTCGCCCTTCCGCTTCTTCTTCCCGCCCTTCCCGTCCTTGCCCTTGCCGCCCTCCTCGTCGCGCCCGCCGCCGGCCCCGGCCGCTCCGTGGCCGGCCTTGCCGCCCACCCGGTCGGTGCCGCCGTCCGGGGCCTCGCCGCCGGAGCGGCCCGCGGAGTGGGACGGCGCGGCCTTCCCTCCGCCGTCGTCACCCACGCTCACACATCCGGCGGCGGCGGCGACGGCCACGACCGTGGCGGCCAGGCGGACGGGTACGTACAAGCGGCGCACGGGGCCACCTCCGGTCGGAGTACAGGGTCGACAACCCCAACTCCCCTCACCCGCAGGAGGACACGCGAACGGCCTATCCGTAGCCGAGCGCGTGCAGCCGGGCGTCGTCGATCCCGAAGTGGTGCGCGATCTCGTGCACCACCGTGATCTCGGTCTCCGTGACCACGTCCTCCCGGGACTCGCACATCCGCAGGGTCGGCCCCCGGTAGACGGTGATCCGGTCGGGCAGCACCCCGGCGTACCACTCCCCCCGCTCGGTCAGCGGCGTCCCCTCGTAGAGCCCGAGCAGCTCCGGGTCGTCCGCCGGCGGCTCGTCCTCCACGAACACCGCGACGTTGTCCATGAGCCGCGTCAGCTCCGGAGGGATCCGGTCGAGCGCCTCGGCGACCAGCTCCTCGAACTCCTCGCGCGTCATCTCCAGCACGAAGCCATTGTCGGGGACGATCCGTCCGTACGAGAGACGGGCGACGCCCGCATATCCGGCCGCCCCCACGGGCATAGGGGATCAATGGCCCGCGTCCCGACTGCCGTCATGAACCTGATCCACCGCTTCCCACGGCTCCCGCAGGCCCTGACCCGCCGCCACCGCTCCGGCACCCGGCCCCCGGCCGCGCCGGCCCTCGCGCTCACTCCCGGCGCACGGCCGCGTCCCTGGGTGCGCGCTCTCGGGCTGGTGGCGGTGGTGCTGCTCGGCGCATGGCTCGGCCTGCTCGTCGTCGGCAACGTCCGTGTGCCGGTCGGCCCGATGAACACCACCATGACCCTGCGCCCGTCCTTCACCGGCGGCACGAAGATCAACGTGTCGCCCCTGGGCGCGCTGCAGCTCGACAGCCACATCGCCCCGGTGCGCCTCGACGTCAACGTCGACCAGCTCGACCCCGAGCGCTCCCGGGCCCTGGTCGACCACCCGGAGCGCCTCTCGGGGCTCCAGGACGAGGTCACCGAGGACATCGCCCGCGGCACCGCGGACCTCGCCGTGCGCTCCTGCGTCGCCGTCGTCACCGGCGCCGCCACGCTCGGCCTTCTCGTCTACCGCCGCCCGCGCCGCGCCCTGGCCGCCGGAGGGCTCGCCCTCGGCCTGCTGGCCGCGTCCGGCGGCACGGCGTACGCCACCTGGAACCCGGACTCGGTGCTGGAGCCGAAGTTCTCCGGCCTGCTGTCCTCCGCGCCCTCGCTGGTCGGCGACGCGCGCAGCATCGTCACCGAGTTCGACGTCTACCAGCAGGAGTTGGCCCGTCTGGTCACCAACGTGACCAAGCTCTACGACGCCACGTCCACGCTCCCCGTCTACCAGCCGGACCCGACCACCATCCGCGTCCTGCACGTCTCCGACATCCATCTCAACCCCGCGAGCTGGAAGATCATCGCCTCGCTGGTGGAGCAGTACCGGGTGGACGTGATCGTCGACTCCGGCGACACGATGGACCACGGCACGGCCGCCGAGAACGGCTTCCTGGACCCGATCGAGGACCTGGGAGCCCCGTACGTGTGGGTGCGCGGCAACCACGACTCGCTCGTCACCCAGCGCTACCTCGACCGGATGAGGAACGTGCACGTCCTCGACGACGGCCGGGCGCGGACCGTCGCGGGTCTGCGCTTCGCCGGCATCGGCGATCCGCAGTTCACCCCCGACCGCACCCAGAGGACCGGCGCCGAGCAGTCCCAGGAACTGGCGGGCGCCCGGCTCGCCTCCGCGATGCGGGACCAGAAGCGGGCCGGCACCCCGGTGGACGTGGCGGTCGTCCACGAGCCCTCGGCTGCCCGCGAGGTCGACGGCACCGTGCCGCTGGTCCTCTCCGGCCATATCCACCGCGAGGACACCGAGGTCATGCGGTACGGAACCCGGCTGCGTGTCGAGGGCTCCACCGGCGGCAGCGGCCTGCGCGCGATCGAGGGCACGTACCCGGACCCGATCGAGACGTCGATCCTCTACTTCGACCGGGACACCAAGCGCCTCCAGGCCTGGGACTCGATCGAGCTGGGCGGTCTCGGGCTCACCACGGCGGAGGTCAGCAGGCACCTGCCCGAGGAGAACCAGCCGGGCGCGGGCAGCTCCCCGTCCCCCTCCGGAAGCTCACCCGGCGCCTCGTCCGGGTCCCCGTCCGCCACGCCGTCGCGACCCCGCTCCTAAAGCGTTTTGGCGAACCGTCCCGCCATCCCATATGCTTCTCACGTCCCCGACGCGCTGAGAAGCGCCCAGGCGGGCCGATAGCCCTCATCGTCTAGCGGCCTAGGACGCCGCCCTTTCAAGGCGGTAGCACGGGTTCGAATCCCGTTGGGGGCACGCACCACCCTGTGCGACACTGTCGTACGACACATGCTTGGTCCTGTGGAGCAGTTTGGAGTGCTCGCCACCCTGTCAAGGTGGAGGCCGCGGGTTCAAATCCCGTCAGGACCGCTGATGTTTCACGTGAAACATCGCGGCTGGGTAGCTCAGTTGGTACGAGCGTCCGCCTGAAAAGCGGAAGGTCGCCGGTTCGACCCCGGCCCCAGCCACAGCAAAGGCCCCGATCACTGATCGGGGCCTTGTTGTGTGCCCCGGCAAAATGGCTCGCCGCGTTTTTCCGCGGTCTGAGATCCTGGAGTTCGTATGTCTACGCACTCTGCCCCCGCCCTCGGCTCCCTCGCCTCCCGTCTCTCCGAGCTGTCGCTGCGCGATGCGCACCGGCTCGGGCGGCGGCTCGAGGGCGCCCGCAAGATCCGTAAGCCGGAAGCACGCGCCGCCGTGCTCGGTGAGATCGAGGCGGAGGTCGCCGCGGCCGAGGAGCGGATGGCGGCGCGCCGGGCCAGGGTGCCGGAGGTCAGGTATCCCGAGCAGCTGCCCGTCAGCCAGAAGAAGGACGCCATCGCCGAGGCCATCCGTGATCACCAGGTGGTGATCGTGGCCGGTGAGACGGGCTCCGGCAAGACCACGCAGATCCCGAAGATCTGCATGGAGCTGGGACGCGGCGTCCGCGGCATGATCGGGCACACCCAGCCCCGGCGGATCGCGGCCCGCACGGTGGCCGAGCGGGTCGCCGAGGAGCTGGACACCCCGCTCGGCGAGGCCGTCGGCTGGAAGGTCCGCTTCACCGACCAGGTGGACCCGGAGGCCACGTTCGTCAAGCTGATGACGGACGGCATCCTCCTCGCGGAGATCCAGACCGACCGCGACCTGCGCGCCTACGACACGATCATCATCGACGAGGCGCACGAGCGGTCCCTGAACATCGACTTCCTGCTCGGCTATCTCGCCCAGCTGCTGCCTAAGCGTCCCGACCTCAAGGTCGTCATCACCTCGGCGACCATCGACCCCGAGCGTTTCTCCCGGCACTTCGACGACGCCCCGATCATCGAGGTCAGCGGGCGGACGTACCCGGTGGAGGTGCGGTACCGGCCGTTGCTGGAAGAGGACTCCGACGACGCCGACCGGGACCAGATCACCGCGATCACCGACGCCGTCGAGGAGCTGATGGCGGAGGGTCCCGGCGACATCCTGGTGTTCCTCTCCGGCGAGCGGGAGATCCGGGACACGGCGGACGCGCTGACCAAGAAGCGGTACCGCTCCACCGAGGTGCTGCCGCTGTACGCCCGGCTGTCGCACGCCGAGCAGCACCGGGTGTTCCAGCAGCACAGCGGCCGCCGGATCGTGCTGGCCACCAACGTGGCCGAGACCTCCCTCACCGTCCCCGGCATCAAGTACGTCATCGACCCCGGCTTCGCCCGTATCTCGCGCTACAGCCACCGCACCAAGGTGCAGCGGCTGCCGATCGAGCCGATCTCGCAGGCCAGTGCCAACCAGCGCAAGGGCCGCTGCGGCCGTACCTCGGACGGCATCTGCATCCGGCTCTACAGCGAGGACGACTTCCTCTCCCGTCCCGAGTTCACCGACGCGGAGATCCTGCGGACCAACCTCGCCTCGGTCATCCTCCAGATGACGGCGGCCGGCCTGGGCGAGATCGAGAAGTTCCCCTTCATCGACCCGCCGGACCACCGCAACATCCGCGACGGCGTCCAGCTGCTCCAGGAGCTCGGCGCGCTGGACCCCACGCAGAAGGACCCGCGCAAGCGCCTCACCCAGACGGGCCGGAAGCTGGCCCAGCTGCCGGTGGACCCGCGTCTGGCGCGCATGGTCCTGGAGGCCGACCGCAACGGCTGCGTCCGCGAGGTCATGGTCATCGCGGCGGCCCTGTCCATCCAGGACCCGCGCGAGCGTCCCGCCGACAAGCAGACGCAGGCCGATCAGCAGCACGCCCGGTTCCGCGACGAGACCAGCGACTTCCTCGCCTTCCTCAACCTGTGGCGGTACATCCGCGAGCAGCAGAAGGAGCGCGGCTCCTCGTCGTTCCGGCGGATGTGCAAGCAGGAGTACCTGAACTTCCTGCGCATCCGCGAGTGGCAGGACATCTACGCCCAGCTGCGGACCGTCGCCAAGCAGATGGGCATCCACCTCAACGACCAGGACGCCCCCGCCGACCGCGTCCACGTCTCCCTGCTGGCCGGTCTGCTCTCGCACATCGGCATGAAGGACGTGAAGGAGTCCAAGGACTCCGGGCAGGGCGGTGGCCGGCGTGACGGCGGGCGCAACGAGTACCTCGGCGCGCGCAATGCCAAGTTCGCCATCTTCCCGGGCTCCGCGCTGTTCAAGAAGCCTCCGCGGTTCGTGATGTCGGCGGAGCTGGTGGAGACGTCCCGGCTGTGGGCGCGGGTCAACGCGAAGATCGAGCCGGAGTGGGTCGAGCCGCTCGCCGAGCACCTGCTCAAGCGCACCTACAGCGAGCCGCACTGGGAGAAGGACCAGGCGGCCGTGATGGCGTACGAGAAGGTCACGCTGTACGGCGTGCCGATCGTGGCGCAGCGGAAGGTGAACTACGGGCGGATCGACCCGGACCTGTCCCGCGAGCTGTTCATCCGCAACGCCCTGGTGGATGGCGACTGGCGCACGCACCACAAGTTCTTCGCGGACAACCGCAAGCTGCTGACCGAGGTCGAGGAGCTGGAGCACCGGGCGCGGCGCCGGGACATCCTGGTCGACGACGAGACCCTCTTCGACTTCTACGACCAGCGGATCCCCGGCCATGTGGTCTCGGGCGCGCACTTCGACTCGTGGTGGAAGCACAAGCGGCGCGAGCAGCCCGACTTCCTCGACTTCGAGCGGGAGATGCTCATCCGTGAGTCGGCTGACGCGGTCACCAAGGCCGACTACCCCGACACCTGGCACCAGGGGCCGCTCAAGTTCCGTGTGACGTACCAGTTCGAGCCCGGGGCGGACGCGGACGGCGTGACCGTCCACATCCCGCTCCAGGTGCTGAACCAGGTCACGGACGAGGGCTTCGACTGGCAGATCCCGGGTCTGCGCGAAGAGGTCGTCACGGAGCTGATCCGTTCGCTGCCCAAGCCGATCCGGCGCCACTACGTGCCGGCGCCGAACTACGCGAAGGCGTTCCTGGAGCGCGCGGTGCCGCTGCAGGAGCCGCTGACCGTCACCATGGCCCGTGAGCTGAAGCGGATGGTCGGGGTGCCGTTCGAGGCGGACGACTTCGACTGGTCCCGCGTCCCCGAGCACTTGAAGGTGACGTTCCGGATCGTCGACGAGCGGCGCCGCACGCTCGCCGAGGACAAGGACCTGGAGGCGCTGAAGCTCAAGCTGCGTCCCAAGGCGCGCAAGGCGCTGTCGCAGGCGGCCGCCGCCACGGCGCAGCGTCAGGGCGGGGAGTCACTGGAACGCAAGGGGCTGACGGACTGGACGATCGGTTCGCTCACCAGGGTGTTCGAGACGCGCCGGGCCGGCCAGCCGGTGAAGGCGTACCCGGCACTGGTGGACGACGGCGACTCGGTGTCGGTGCGGCTGTTCGACTCGGAGGCCGAGCAGGCGGAGGCGATGTGGAAGGGCACCCGGCGGCTGATCCTGCTGGGGATCCCGGTCAATCCCGCGAAGTTCGCGTCCGAGAAGCTGACCAACCCTCAGAAGCTCGCTCTGTCGGCCAATCCGCACGGCTCGGTGCAGGCGCTGTTCGACGACTGCGCCATGGCCGCGGCGGACAAGCTGATCGCGGACTTCGGCGGTCCGGTGTGGGACGAGGAGTCGTACCGGAAGCTGTTCGACAAGGTGCGCGCGGAGATCGTCGACACGACGGTCCGCGCGGTCGGGCAGGTGCAGCAGGTGCTGGCCGCCTGGCAGGCCTGTGAGCGCCGTCTGAAGGGCGTCCGCAGCCCCGCACTGCTGCCGAACCTCACGGACGTCCGCACGCAGCTGGACGGGCTCGTGAAGCCGGGCTTCGTGACCGAGGCGGGGCTGCGCAGGATGCCGGACCTGATGCGGTACCTGGTGGCCGCCGACCGCCGGCTGCAGCAGATGCCGACGAACGTGCAGCGGGACACCACGCGCATGGCGAAGGTCCACGAGATGCAGGACGAGTACGCCTGGCTCCTGGAGCAGATGCCGCAGGGACGGCCGGTGCCGCAGCAGGTGCGGGACATCCGCTGGATGATCGAGGAGCTGCGGGTCAGCTACTTCGCCCACGCGCTGGGCACGGCGTACCCCGTGTCGGACAAGCGGATCGTGAAGGCGATCGACGCCGCGGCACCGTGACGGGACCCGCACGCAGGGTGAGTTCGACCAGGGGGCTCCCGCTCCTGTACAGTCCTTCTCGCAGCGCAACGCACGAAAGCGCCGCGACTGAGGTCCTGTGGAGCAGTTTGGAGTGCTCGCCACCCTGTCAAGGTGGAGGCCGCGGGTTCAAATCCCGTCAGGACCGCATACCGGAAGGCCCGCCCCCCGTAAGGGATGGCGGGCCTTCCGCATGTGCGGACCCCTACGACCCGTACGCCCCGTACGGGCGCCGCAGGCGTCGTAAGGGCCTCCCCACAGGCCCCGTGGCCCAAGGAGGGCCTCAACGCCCTTGTCCCGGGCCCCTGCGCCGTCTTGACGGCCTCGCCGTCCCTCGGTACTCCAGGAGCAGGGCACGTGCCCGCGGGGGACCGGAGGTGGCGCATGACGGCATCGGCCAGGCACGAGACACGGGCACTGCTCCGCGCGCACCTCGCGGCCGCGTCGTCGTACCGGCATCTCACCCGCCACTGCCCGGTCTGCCACCGTCTCCAGCGCCTGGCGATGGACTCCGCGCCCGTCGACGACACCGAGCCCGCGGAGCCGCCCGAACCCGCCGAGGGGCCACAGGAACAAGCCGCCGTCAACGCGCGTTCCGTCTAGCGCATATGCCGTCGGCTCAACAACCCGGCTGGTATGTGACGGGTGTCACCGCATGAGTTTTCACCAGGGCGGAACTTACACCTCGCCTACAACAGGTCAATTTAATATGTGCAATTGCACTCCCCCGAGTGCTCTGCCCCGACACCTCCGCAGCCGATCCCGCAGGCGCCCTCAGAGTCCGACAAGCCCGCGCACAGAAGGCCGTTGAGGCCGTCCGGACCGCGCACGGACCCACCACCGGCGCACAAAAAAGATCGCGCTGGACCCGGCGGAGTCCAGCGCGATCGACGACGCACCCGGTGTTCAGTTGGCTGTGCAGCTCTGACTCGGTTGGGCGAGGGGGCTGTTGGGGCAGTCCCCGCGTCGCTTGGAGCTAAAGTTCCCGGGCGTCGCGGCCGGTGGGGGACCAGCCGGTTCTGCCCGGTTCATGCAGGTTCAGGCCTCGCTGCGCTGCTGCGGGATGCCCGCGAGCAGTGCGCGGACCTCGGCCTCGCGGTAGCGGCGGTGCCCGCCGAGCGTGCGGATCGACGTGAGCTTGCCGGCCTTGGCCCAGCGCGTGACCGTCTTCGGGTCGACGCGGAACATGGTGGCAACCTCAGCGGGGGTCAGCAGCGGCTCGGCATCAGGGGTGCGAGCGGTCATGAGCGGCCTCCTCGGGAGAACCGAACCTTCTCGGTTCTTTCCTCTAAATTCTGCACCTTGACCCGCGTTGCCCGAAATGGCGGACGCGAGTCGAGTCGGTTATAGGACGAACGGCTTGTCCTCGGCACTACAACTACACCATCTGTCCAGCCACGTCGGCCAAACCGATGGAATTGCCCTCCCAGGTGTTCATCAGCCGCGGAAGCCGATGGACCATGCCATAGCGGACAGTCACGCCCCTGTGACGATCAGTCACAGCAACGTGCAGGAGTCACCGGACCCCCCAAAGCGTGCAATGCTGAGATTCCGCCCATAGTGGAGCACAGCAGGACGGAGGAGCCCTCCCCGGACTCCTTGTCCTATTTTGGCATGAGGAGGGGCAAGGGGCGCAAGGGCCTTGTACGTGCGGTCCGTCACGCTTGACACGCTTGGGACTTACGCCCGGAACGGCCGCTACGTCCGATGTCGCATCCGGATTGACGCGACTTCAACCCACCTCAGGGCGAAGACAAAACCCCAAGAAGGGCGTTTGGTCAAACGTCAGTTCGCCGAGCGCAGGCCACGGACCGCGCGCCAGCGCTCGACGAGGCGCCCGTACGCCTCCGCCGCGCCCCCCTCGTCGCCCCGCCGCAGCGCCGCGATCCCCTCGCCGACGTCGGCCGCCGAGTGGTCCTCCTCCAGGGCGCCGGCCGGCAGGGCGTGCACCAGTCCCCCGTAGTCCAGCTCGACCAGCGACCGCGGGTGGAACTCCTCCAGCCAGCGGCCGACGTCCACCAGGCCGTCGATCAGCAGGCTCTCGTCCACGGCGTCCCGCAGCGCCCGCAGCCCCCGCGCCACCCGGCGCCGCGCCTGCACCATGGGCGTGCGGTAGCGCAGGACCGGGACCTCGCCCCCGGAGCCCACGGCGTACTCGCGCTCCTCGTCGGCGAAGAGCACGAACCAGTTGATCGGCACCTGCCAGGTGGAGGTACGGATCCACGGCCGCGCGTCGGGATGCTCGGCCAGCCAGCGCTCGTAGTCCCGGCTCGTCTCGTGCCGCACGACGGGGGGCAGCAGGGCGTCCAGGACCGGCAGCGGGTACTCCTCCGCGAGCTCGCCCAGGGCCTGCCAGCCGCGCAGCCGGGTGCGCCACGGGCAGACCCGGACCTCGCCGTCCGTCTCCAGCACGAAGGCGTCGTCGCTCTCGTGCACCGGGACCGGCGCCGGCGGGACCGCCGCGAGGTCGGCGAGCGACCGGCGCAGCTCCTCCTGGTAGGAGGGGAGGTCGTCACGCCGGGCGTACCGCTCCCAGTGCCCGCGCTCCGGCTCGCGGAAGGCGGCCAGCGGTTCGTAGACGCGCAGGTAGGAGGCGTAGGGGACGATCACCGAGGACACCTTGGTCACGCTCTGCTCCCTCCCCCGCGGACCGCTGCGAAAACCTGCCCGGCCCCCGCCCGGACGGGTGGGAAACCCCGGCAAATCGTCGCACGCGGTACTCCGGACGGAGGTGATCCGGGACACAGTGCCGCCGACCGGCGCGTAAGGATCTACTCTCGTGCCACAGCCCCCGCCACCCGTACGGGAGCCCGTCCCACCCGCCGCTACTTACTCAGGAGTCACCACAGTGACCGACGTATCTGACGGCGTCCTGCACACCCTGTTCCGTTCGGACCAGGGCGGCCACGAACAAGTCGTGCTCTGCCAGGACCGTGCCAGCGGCCTCAAGGCCGTCATCGCCATCCACTCCACCGCTCTGGGCCCCGCCCTGGGCGGCACGCGCTTCTACCCGTACGCCTCCGAGGAGGAGGCCGTCGCCGACGCGCTCAACCTCGCGCGCGGGATGTCGTACAAGAACGCCATGGCCGGTCTCGACCACGGCGGCGGCAAGGCCGTGATCATCGGCGACCCGGAGCGGATCAAGACCGAGGAGCTGCTGCTGGCCTACGGCCGGTTCGTCGCCTCCCTCGGCGGCCGCTACGTCACCGCGTGCGACGTCGGCACCTACGTCGCCGACATGGACGTCGTGGCCCGGGAGTGCCGCTGGACCACCGGCCGCTCCCCCGAGAACGGCGGCGCGGGCGACTCGTCGGTGCTCACCTCCTACGGCGTCTACCAGGGCATGCGGGCCGCCGCCCAGCACCTGTGGGGCGACCCGTCGCTGCGCGACCGCAAGGTCGGCATCGCGGGCGTGGGCAAGGTCGGGCACCACCTGGTGGAGCACCTGCGGGCCGAGGGCGCCGAGGTCGTGATCACCGACGTGCGTGAGGACGCCGTCCGCCGGATCCTCGACCGGCATCCCGAGGGCGTGTCGGCCGTGGCCGACACCGAGACGCTGATCCGCACCGAGGGCCTGGACGTCTACGCCCCGTGCGCGCTCGGCGGCGCCCTGAACGACGACACCGTGCCGGTGCTGACCGCCAAGGTGGTCTGCGGCGCTGCCAACAACCAGCTCGCCCACCCGGGTGTGGAGAAGGACCTCGCCGACCGCGGGATCCTCTACGCGCCGGACTACGTGGTGAACGCCGGCGGCGTGATCCAGGTGGCGGACGAGCTGCACGGCTTCGATTTCGACCGGTGCAAGGCGAAGGCGTCGAAGATCTTCGACACCACGCTCGCCATATTCGCACGTGCGAAGGAGGACGGTATTCCGCCGGCCGCCGCGGCCGACCGGATCGCCGAGCAGCGGATGGCGGAGGCGCGCCCGCTGCGATGAGGTCCGTGCGAGGCGCCCCCGATCGGGGCGTTTCGCACACATGAGCGGTACCCGCCGGGGGGCACTTGGAGAGAACTCTCACTTCTCCCGGCGGGTCGGCCGTAGATAAGTGGTTAAAATCGCGGTTGACCAGCGAGGACGGGGCGCCTCAGCGGTCCCGGGCGCGGGCACGTCATGCGGGCGACGTACCGTATGGCCGCGGGCTCAGGTACCGTGGAAGCCCTACGGACCGGTCTCTCCACGGAGAGCCCGTTCTGGACCATGAACGCGTGTCAAGACTCTGGGGCCGTCGAGCCCCGTCGTTGAGGGGGTCGAGCCATGGGGCGCGGCCGGGCCAAGGCCAAGCAGACGAAGGTCGCCCGCCAGCTGAAGTACAACAGCGGTGGGACTGACCTCTCACGCCTGGCCGAGGAGCTGGGCGCATCGACGTCGAATCAGTCACCGAACGGTGATCGTTTCGAGGACGATGAGCAAGACGACGACCTGTACGCAAAGTACGCCGACCTCTACGAGGACGACGAGGACGACGAGGACGGCCGGTCCTCGCAACAGCGTCGCGGCGCTTGACCTTGCGTGGTGCATGAACCCGGTCGGTGACCCAGGTCACCCGCCGGGTTCAGTGCTGCCCGGACCGGCCCCGTCGGCCGGTGCGCTGCCCGCCCGTTCACCGAGCGGGCAGCGTCTCCGTGCTCAGTTCGCGTAGTCACCGACAAGAGCAGCACCCGTGGTGTGGTCACCGCGCCCGGTGATCTCGCCGGCCACCCAGGCGTCCACGCCGCGGTCGGCCAGCGTGGTGAGCGCCACGTCGACGGACTCCTGCGGCACGATCGCGATCATTCCGACGCCCATGTTCAGCGTCTTCTCCAGCTCCAGCCGCTCGACCGAGCCGGTCCGCCCGACCAGGTCGAACACCGGGGCGGGCGTCCAGGTGGAGCGGTCCACCGTGGCGTGCAGCCCGTCCGGGATCACCCGGGCCAGGTTGGCCGCCAGTCCGCCGCCGGTGACGTGGCTGAACGCGTGCACCTCGGTGGTGCGGATCAGCGACAGGCAGTCCAGCGAGTAGATCTTGGTGGGCTCCAGCAGCTCCTCGCCGAGGGTGCGGCCCAGCTCGTCGATCCGGGCGTCCAGCGACAGACCCGCCCGCTCCAGCAGCACGTGGCGGACGAGCGAGTAGCCGTTGGAGTGAAGCCCGGAGGACGCCATGGCGATCACGGCGTCACCCGAACGGATGCGGTCGGCGCCGAGCAGCCGGTCGGCCTCCACCACGCCCGTACCGGCCCCGGCGACGTCGAAGTCGTCCGGACCCAGCAGACCCGGGTGTTCGGCCGTCTCGCCGCCCACCAGGGCGCATCCGGCCAGCACACAGCCCTCCGCGATGCCCTTCACGACGGCCGCGACACGCTCGGGGTGGACCTTGCCGACGCAGATGTAGTCGGTCATGAACAGCGGCTCGGCGCCGCACACCACGATGTCGTCCATGACCATCGCGACCAGGTCGTGGCCGATGGAGTCGTAGACACCCATCTGCCGCGCGATGTCGACCTTGGTGCCGACGCCGTCCGTGGCGGAGGCGAGCAGCGGGCGCTCGTAGTTCTTCAGGGCGGAGGCGTCGAAGAGGCCGGCGAAGCCGCCGAGGCCGCCGAGGACCTCGGGGCGCTGCGTCTTCTTCACCCACTCCTTCATCAGCTCGACCGCGCGGTCGCCCGCTTCGATGTCGACGCCCGCCGCTGCGTAGCTGGCACCAGTGTTCTGGGACATGGCTGTGAGAGCTTTCGTGTCGTCCGTCAGGGCTTACGGGCGGCGGATCGCGTCGACCGCGGCCGGGGCGGCGGTGCCGGCGGCCAGCTCGGTCTCCAACAGCTGCTTGCCGAGGAGCTCGGGGTCGGGCAGCTCCATCGGGTACTCGCCGTCGAAGCAGGCGCGGCACAGGTTGGGCTTGGCGATGGTGGTCGCCTCGATCATGCCGTCGAGGGAGATGTACGCCAGGGAGTCGGCGCCGAGCGAGGTGCCGATCTCCTCGATGGTCATGCCGTTGGCGATCAGCTCGGCGCGGGTGGCGAAGTCGATGCCGAAGAAGCAGGGCCACTTCACGGGCGGCGAGGAGATCCGGATGTGGACCTCGGCGGCGCCCGCCTCACGGAGCATGCGGACCAGTGCCCGCTGGGTGTTGCCGCGCACGATCGAGTCGTCGACGACGACCAGGCGCTTGCCCTTGATGACTTCCTTGAGCGGGTTCAGCTTCAGGCGGATGCCGAGCTGCCGGATGGTCTGCGAGGGCTGGATGAACGTACGGCCGACGTACGCGTTCTTGACCAGGCCGGCGCCGAACGGGATGCCGGAGGCCTCCGCGTAGCCGATGGCGGCGGGGGTGCCGGACTCCGGGGTCGGTATGACCAGGTCGGCCTCGACCGGGGCCTCCTCGGCGAGCTTGCGGCCCATCTCGACGCGCGAGAGGTAGACGTTCCGCCCGGCGATGTCGGTGTCGGGGCGGGCCAGGTACACGTACTCGAAGACGCATCCCTTGGGCTTCGCTTCCGCGAATCGGGACGTTCGCAGCCCGTTCTGGTCGATGGCGACGAACTCGCCCGGCTCGATCTCGCGGACGTAGCTCGCGCCGCAGATGTCGAGGGCGGCGGACTCGGAGGCGACCACCCAGCCGCGCTCCAGCCGGCCGAGGACCAGCGGGCGGATGCCCTGCGGGTCACGGGCCGCGTAAAGGGTGTTCTCGTCCATGAAGACGAGGCTGAAGGCGCCCTTCACCTTGGGCAGGACCACGTGCGCGGCCTGCTCCACGGTCACCGGCTCGCCGTCGGCGGCACGCTGGCCGGCCAGCAGGGCGGTGATCAGGTCGGTGTCGTTGGTCGCGGCCACCTTGGGCGCGCGGCCGTTCTCCTTGGGGAGCTCGGCGACCATGTCGGCGAGCTGCGCCGTGTTGACCAGGTTGCCGTTGTGGCCGAGCGCGATGGATCCGTGCGCGGTGGCGCGGAACGTCGGCTGGGCGTTCTCCCACACGGAGGCGCCGGTGGTCGAGTAGCGGGCGTGACCGACCGCGATGTGACCCTGGAGGGAGCCGAGGGAGGTCTCGTCGAAGACCTGGGACACCAGGCCCATGTCCTTGAAGACGAGGATCTGGGAGCCGTTGCTGACCGCGATTCCCGCGGATTCCTGGCCCCGATGCTGGAGGGCGTAGAGCCCGAAGTACGTGAGCTTGGCGACCTCTTCGCCCGGAGCCCAGACACCGAAGACGCCACAAGCGTCCTGGGGGCCTTTCTCGCCGGGGAGCAGGTCGTGGTTGAGTCGTCCGTCACCACGTGGCACGCCTCCGAGTGTAGGCGAGATCGACCACTGGTCCGAATGCGGGATGTGGTCCCGCGGGTGGGTCAGCGGGCCGCGACAGCCCGTACCTCGGTGCCGTTTTCGCTGGTCAGCGTGAGGGCGTCGCCGTCGACCGCGTAAGTGGCGGTCCCGTTGAACAGCTTCGTCAAGGCCTTCTCGGCGTCCATGAGTGAGTCTTCGCACATCATTCGGGTCAGGGACGGGACGCCGAGGGTGATATGGCCGTCGCGCACGGTGGCGCCGGCGTTCACCTGGTTGCAGCCGAGGTTCCCGGAGACCGCGCCGCGTTTCTTGTCGAAGGTGAGGTGGGCGCGGCCGGCGCCGTCGGGTGTGGTGACGTTCCAGCGGGTGCCGTGCAGCGGCCTGTCCTGTGCCTCGCTGAGGCGCACGGTGTCGCCGGAGGCGGTGGTCAGCGTGAGACGGTCGCCCTCGACGTCGGACTTCAGCTCTCCGGCGGCCAGGGCGCGGGAGACGGCACTCTCGCCTTTCATGACCTGCTCGTCACAGGCCCGCAGGGTGGTCTCGGGGTCCATGAGGCGGACGCGGTCGCCGTCGGTGCGGACGCGGGCCTCGAAGAGGTTGCAGCCGTAGCTGCCGGTGGCCCGGCCGTCCTCGCCGAGGGTGAGGTGGGCGCCGTCCGGGGCGCGGTGGGTGGCGCCGTCGACGGTGACGCTGTCGACGCTCCAGCGGACGCCGGTGACCGGCCGCTCCGCCTCGGCGGCGCCGCTGCCGCCGCCCGCCTTCTCGCTGCCGCAGGCCGCGGCGAACGGGACGACGAGCACGGCGACGGCCGCCAGGGTCCTGCGCGGGGTGTGCTTCTGTCGGTCCATGCCGCTTCGACGGAGGGGCGGAGCGGGCGGTTCCCCCCGGTTCGGCGCCCGCGTCTCAGCCGAGCAGCGGCAGGTACGGCCCGAGGTCGGCGCGCTCCCCGCCGGCGCTCACCGCGGCGGAGGCCACGGCGTCCGTCCAGGAGAGCCGCCCGCCGGCCAGCCGGATCCAGGTGAGCGGGTCGGTCTCCACCACGTTCGGCGGGGTGCCGCGCGTGTGCCGGGGGCCCTCCACGCACTGCACCACCGCGAACGGCGGGACCCGCACCTCCGTGGAGCCGCCGGGCGCCTTCGCGGCGAGCGCGTCGGCCAGCAGCCGCACGCACGTGGCCAGCGCCTGCCGGTCGTACGGGACGTCCAGGCCGGGGAGGGCTGCGTTCAGGTCGTCGGTGTGGACGACCAGCTCCACGGTGCGCGTGACCACGTAGTCGGTGAGGGGCAGGACGCCCGCGCTGGTCCGGAGCAGCCTGCCGCTCGGACGGGCGTCGAGGCGGGCGGTGAAGCGCCGCTCGGCGTCCGCCAGATAGGCGTCGAGGTCGGGGTGGCCTGCCGCGAGCCGGTGGGCCGTTTCGGCGATGGCTCCGGCGTCGGCGGCGATGGCGGCGGGCCAGTCCGTCAGCCGGGCGTCCTGCTTGGCGGGCTCCGGTTCGTCCAGCAGCCGGTCGACGGCCAGCAGCGCGACGCCGATGTGGGCGACCAGCTCCCGGACGGTCCAGTCGCCGAGCCGGGTCGGCGCGGCGAGCTGCTCGGGGGTGAGAGTGCCGACCGCGGTGCGCACGTTCCCGAACTGGGCCAGGACGGCGGCGCGGGTCTTGGCGGGGTCGTAGGAGCGGGGGCGTTTCCTGGCCGGTGGCATGGCGGAAGCCTATGCGCGGGCGCCGACAGGACGTGCCGGGACCTCGAACACCTCGTTGTTGCGGGGGACGCCCGTGCCGCGCCAGGTGAACGGTATGCCGCGCGCGCTGTCGGGGTCGGGGCCGTCCATGAGCTGGAAGTGCAGGTGGGGCTCGGTGGAGTTGCCCGAGTTGCCGACCTGGGCGAGCACCTGGCCCGCGTGCACCCTCTCGCCCTCGCGGACGGTCAGGGAGCCGCGCCGGAGGTGGGCGTAGAGGGCGTGGACGCCGTCGCCGAGGTCGAGGATCACGTGGTTGCCGAGGATCCTCCCGGCGCCGAGCAGGTCGCGGACGTTCGCCTCCAGGATCATCAGGTACGCGAGCGCGGGCACCGAGCCGCGGCTGAGGTGGTCGCGGGCCGTGTCGGTGGCCCGGACGACCGTGGCGTCGGCCACCGCGTGCAGCGGGGCGCCGTAGGCGGGGAAGTCGTCGTTGCGCCGGGCCACGGGCCACAGCGCGCGGAACGGCGGACGGGAACCGGGCTCGGGCTCGGCGACCACGTCGATGGCGAAGGTCTGGCCGTAGGCGTGGGTGTGGTGGCTCGGGGTGTGGTCCGCCGGGCTGTTCAGCGCGATCCAGCGGCCGGTGACCGGGGGCTCGACCTCGACCGGTTCCCGGGCGGCGCGGGGGCTGTCCGGGGCTCCGCCCCACCGGTTGGCGACGATCAGCACGGCGTACGCGAGCAGCAGCGGCAGGAAGTCCCACCACACGGGATGGCCGAGGTCCAGCGCGACATGGGCGATCACCAGGGCGAAGAAGGCGATCTGGAGCGCGCGGCAGGCGGTCATGGCGAGTTTGCGTGCGGACATGTTTCCCCCAAGTCTTCGTCGGTGCGGTCAGGGCCGCGCCGCCGCCAGCGCCACCAGCAGCGGCACCACCCGGCCCGCCGGGACCTCGTGGCGGCCCCGGCCGGTGCTGTGCAGCCAGCCAGCGGCCGTCAGCTGGCGCAGGTGGTGGTAGATCTGCCCGGTCGTGCCGATGTCGTCCAGCTCCGCCAGCTCGGCGGCGGTGCGGCGGCCGCCCGCTATCTCGCGGAGCAGCCGGAGCCGGACCGGGTGGCCGAGGGCCGCGAAGGACTCGGCCACGTCCGGCCACTCGTAGGTGAGCAGATCCGAGGTGAGCGTGCCGTGCTGCCAGTCGTACCGCTCACCGGTCGGCAGCCGCACCGCGCCCGTGAACAGCACGCCTCCGTCGGCGGCCTTCAGCTCGGCGAGCTGCTCCTTGAGCCCTTCCAGGGCCCAGAAGTCACCTTCTCCCAAGGAGGGAGCCGTGCGGTCGGCCGCTTCGAGCGCCGCGATGCGGCGCTCCAGCTCGGTCATGCGCTTTTCCAGTTCCACACGCTTGAGATTACGTAACTACGTAATCTCACGCAAGAGCTTGTGCAACCTGTGGACGACCGGACCGGAACCGGCGGCCGGACACGACGAAGCCCCCGCCGGGTACGGCGGGGGCTTCGTGGGAAAGGGATGCCGAGGCTCAGGCCAGCAGCGCCGGGATCGTCCCCTCGTGGGCCTCGCGCAGGTCGGCCAGGGAGAGGGAGAACTCGCCCTGGACCTCGACCGTGTCGCCGTCGACGACACCGATGCGGGTGGCCGGCAGGCCGCGCGCACCGCACATGTCGTTGAAGCGGACCTCCTCCGAGCGGGGCACGGCGACGATCGCGCGGCCGGCCGACTCGGAGAACAGGAAGGTGAACGCGTCCAGCCCGTCAGGGACGACCAGACGCGCGCCCTTGCCGCCCAGCAGCGCCGACTCGACCACGGCCTGGATCAGACCGCCGTCCGACAGGTCGTGCGCGGAGTCGATCATGCCGTCGCGGGAGGCGGCGATCAGGATCTCGCCGAGCAGCCGCTCACGCTCCAGGTCGACCTTCGGGGGCAGGCCGCCGAGGTGGTCGTGGATGACCTGGGACCAGGCAGAGCCGCCGAACTCCTCGCGGGTGTCGCCGAGGAGGTACAGCAGCTGGCCCTCCTCCTGGAAGGCGACCGGGGTGCGGCGGGCCACGTCGTCGATGACGCCGAGGACGGCGACCACCGGCGTCGGGTGGATGGCCGCCTCGCCCGTCTGGTTGTAGAGCGAGACGTTGCCGCCGGTCACCGGGGTGCCGAGCTGCTTGCAGCCGTCCGCAAGACCGCGTACGGCCTCCGCGAACTGCCACATGACCGCCGGGTCCTCGGGCGAGCCGAAGTTCAGGCAGTCGGAAACGGCGAGCGGCTTGGCGCCGGTCGTCGCCACGTTGCGGTAGGCCTCCGCGAGGGCCAGCTGCGCGCCCGTGTAGGGGTCGAGCTTGGCGTACCGGCCGTTGCCGTCGGTGGCGATCGCGACGCCGAGGCCGGACGCCTCGTCGATGCGGATCATGCCGGAGTCCTCGGGCTGGGCGAGGACGGTGTTGCCCTGCACGAAGTGGTCGTACTGCTGGGTGATCCACTGCTTGGACGCCTGGTTGGGCGAGGCGACCAGCTTGAGGACCTGGTCCTTCAGCTCCTCGCCGCTCTCCGGCCGGGGCAGCTTGTTCGCGTCGTCCGCCTGGAGCTCGTCCTGCCAGGACGGGCGGGCGTAGGGGCGCTCGTAGGTGGGGCCCTCGTGGGCGACCGTGCGCGGGTCGACGTCGACGATCTTCTCGCCGTGCCAGAAGATCTCCAGGCGGTCGCCGTCGGTGACCTCGCCGATGACGGTGGCGATGACGTCCCACTTGTCGCAGATCTCGAGGAACCGGTCGACCTTGTCGGGCTCCACGACCGCGCACATGCGCTCCTGCGACTCGCTCATGAGGATCTCCTCGGGCGAGAGCGTGGAGTCGCGCAGCGGGACGTCGTCGAGGGTGACGCGCATGCCGCCGGAGCCGTTGGAAGCCAGCTCGGAGGTGGCGCAGGACAGCCCGGCGGCGCCGAGGTCCTGGATGCCGACGACGAGCTTCTCGGCGAACGCCTCCAGGGTGCACTCGATGAGGAGCTTCTCCTGGAAGGGGTCGCCGACCTGCACCGCGGGGCGCTTCGACGGCTTGGCGTCGTCGAAGGTCTCGGAGGCGAGGATGGAGGCGCCGCCGATGCCGTCGCCGCCGGTGCGGGCCCCGTAGAGGATGACCTTGTTGCCGGCGCCGGACGCCTTGGCCAGGTGGATGTCCTCGTGCCGCATGACGCCGATGGCGCCGGCGTTGACCAGCGGGTTGCCCTGGTAGCAGGCGTCGAAGACGACCTCGCCGCCGATGTTGGGCAGGCCCAGGCAGTTGCCGTACCCGCCGATGCCGGCGACGACGCCGGGCAGGACGCGCTTGGTGTCGGGGTGGTCGGCCGCGCCGAAGCGCAGCGGGTCCACGACCGCGACCGGGCGGGCGCCCATCGCGATGATGTCGCGCACGATGCCGCCGACGCCGGTGGCCGCGCCCTGGTAGGGCTCGACGTACGACGGGTGGTTGTGCGACTCGACCTTGAAGGTGACGGCGTAGCCCTGGCCGACGTCCACGACGCCCGCGTTCTCGCCGATGCCGACGAGCAGCGCGTCGGACTCGGGGGCCTTCTCGCCGAACTGGCGCAGGTGCACCTTGGAGGACTTGTACGAGCAGTGCTCGGACCACATCACGGAGTACATGGCGAGCTCGGCGCCGGTCGGGCGGCGGCCGAGGATCTCCACGACCCGCTCGTACTCGTCCTTCTTCAGGCCCAGCTCGGCCCAGGGCAGCTCGACGTCGGGGGTCGCGGCCGCGTGCTCGACCGTGTCCAGGGGCGTCTTGCTCATGCGTTGACCAGCTTCTTGAGGATCGACGTGAAGAAGGGCAGGCCGTCGGTACGGCCCGTACCGATCAGCGACTCGACGGCGTGCTCGGGATGCGGCATCAGGCCGACGACGTTCCCGGCCTCGTTGGTGATGCCGGCGATGTCGTTGAGCGAGCCGTTCGGGTTGACGTCGAGGTAGCGGAACGCGACCCGCCCCTCGGCCTCCAGCTTGTCCAGCGTGTACCGGTCGGCGACGTAGCGGCCGTCCATGTTCTTCAGCGGGATGTGGATCTCCTGGCCGGCCTCGTAGTCCGTGGTCCAGGCGGTGTCCGCGTTCTCCACCCGCAGCTTCTGGTCGCGGCAGATGAAGTGCAGGTGGTCGTTGCCCAGCATGCCGCCGGGGAGCAGGTGTGCCTCGGTGAGGATCTGGAAGCCGTTGCAGATGCCGAGCACCGGCAGACCGGCCTTGGCCTGGTCGATGACGGTGTCCATGACCGGCGAGAAGCGCGCGATGGCGCCGGCGCGCAGATAGTCGCCGTAACTGAAACCGCCGCAGAGCACCACGGCGTCGACCTGCTTGAGGTCCTTGTCCTTGTGCCAGAGGGCGACGGGTTCGGCGCCGGCGACGCGGATCGCGCGCTGGGTGTCCCGGTCGTCGAGGCTGCCCGGGAAAGTGACGACGCCAATACGAGCGGTCACTTGGCCGCCTCCGCGACTTCCTCGACGCGGACGGTGAAGTCCTCGATCACGGTGTTGGCGAGGAAGGATTCCGCAAGATCGTGGATACGGGCGAGCGCGGCCTCGTCGACCGGCCCGTCAACTTCCAGTTCGAATCGCTTTCCCTGACGGACGTCCGAGATCCCTTCGAAACCCAGACGCGGCAGTGCGCGCTGCACCGCCTGGCCCTGGGGGTCGAGGATCTCCGGCTTGAGCATGACGTCGACTACGACGCGTGCCACTGGCACTCCCGGTGTGTGGTGCTGAGCAGGTTCCTTCAGACTACCCGCACAAAATTTCTACGCGAGTAGAGTTGTAGGAATCTACGTGAGCGCCGTCACGATTCGGCATCGCGAGGAGGCCTGCTGGAAAAGATCCGGGAAAGATCCGCGATCTCTCGCACATCGCTATTGCGCGAGGACACGCGGGCAGATTTAGTCGGGCTTCCCATTGCATTGCCGGGCACTGTACAAATGAATTGTCATTAGCAGATACTTTGCCCGATTACAGGCGGACAGCCGACATCTCGGCGACCGTACCGGCACGTCGTCACGGACGGCCGGACGGAAGAGGTGCCGCACGAAGGGACCGATATTCGTGGCGCAGAAGGTCGTGGTCACTCTCTTCGACGACATCGACGGCTCGGAAGCGGCGGAAACGATCGCCTTCGGGATCGACGGCACGTCGTACGAGATCGACCTGAACGAAGCCAATGCCAGGAAACTGCGCGAGGCGCTCGAGCCCTACGTGGACGCCGGCCGCAAGCGCGCCCGCTCCGGCAAGGCCTACCGGCAGACCGAGGTCGCCCCGGACCCGGCGGCCGTGCGCGCCTGGGCACAGGCGAACCGGATGGACGTCCCCGCCCGCGGCCGCATCCCCAAGAAGGTCTACGAGGCGTTCGCCGCGGCCCGCTGAACCGCGCCCGGCTCCCGCCCGGAACCGCACCCGCGTACGGAGCCGGCCCCGGGCGGGTGACGCCGCCGACGGCCGGTCACCGGGCGCTCCGGGCAACCGACTTGCGCAGCCCCCCTGCTGATCAGCTAAAGTCTGGAGCACGCCGAGGGGCGAGGCCGAAAGGCCCGGTCCGAGGACATGCGGGTGTAGTTCAGTAGTAGAACATCCCCCTTCCAGGGGGAAGGCGCAGTGTGCAATTCCTGTCACCCGCTCTGCACCGCCTCACCGACCACGCTTGTGGATCAGGTAAGCTGGTGCCCGCGCCGATCGGTGAGAGCCGGTCGGAGGCAATGCGGACGTAGCTCAGTTGGTAGAGCGCAACCTTGCCAAGGTTGAGGTCGCGAGTTCGAGCCTCGTCGTCCGCTCGGGATGAAGACCCCGGTCCCTCGGACCGGGGTCTTTTCGTGTGCCCGTCTCAAGACGCCCTCACCGCACGGCCGTCTGACATTTGTCATGTCCGCTGATGACACCGCGCACTGCCGGGTTCTTCCGCCCCCCGCGATGCTCGAGGCATGGAAACGAACGGACTTGAGCACGTGATCGAGGTCACAGGGCTGCGACGCGTCTACGGGGGCGGGTTCGAAGCGGTGCGCGGGATCGACTTCACCGTGCGACGCGGGGAGATCTTCGCCCTGCTGGGCACCAACGGCGCCGGCAAGACCTCCACCGTCGAACTCCTCGAAGGACTGGCCCCGCCGGCCGGCGGACAGGTCCGGGTCCTCGGCCACGACCCCTACACCGAGCGCGCCGCCGTGCGGCACCGCACCGGCGTGATGCTCCAGGAGGGCGGCTTCCCCTCCGAGCTGACCGTCGCCGAGACCGCCCGCATGTGGGCGGGCTGCGTCAGCGGCGCCCGCCCCGAGCGGGAGGTGCTCGCGCTGGTGGGCCTCGCGTCCAGGACGGACGTCCGGGTCAAGCAGCTGTCCGGCGGCCAGCGCCGCCGCCTCGACCTGGCGCTGGCGCTGCTCGGCGACCCCGAGGTGCTGTTCCTCGACGAGCCGACCACCGGACTCGACGCCGAAGGCCGCCACGACACCTGGGAGTTGGTGAGCGCCCTGCGCGACGCCGGCACCACCGTGCTGCTCACCACGCACTACCTGGAGGAGGCCGAGAACCTCGCCGACCGGCTCGCGATCATGCACGACGGGCGGATCGCCGTCACCGGCACCCCGGCCGAGGTCACCGCGACCGAGCCGTCCCGGATCACCTTCGACCTGCCCGACGGCTACCACCTGGGCGACCTCCCGCCGCTCGGCCCGATGGGCGTGGGCGACCACACCGTGGACGGCCGCACCGTCCGGCTGCGCACCCGCGACCTGCAGCGCTCGGCCACCGAGCTGCTGGTGTGGGCGCGGGACGCGGGCGTGGAGCTGCGCCGGCTCGACGTGCGCTCGGCCTCACTGGAGGAGGCCTTCCTCACCATCGCCAAGGACGCCTCGGCCCCCGCGCCGCACGGCGCGACCACCGAGGAGTACGCGGCATGAGCACCACCACGACCACCCCGGCCGGCCGGATGATGTCCCTGGCCCGGGCCGAACTGACCCTGCTGGGACGCAGCAAGGGCACCCTCTTCGCCGCGCTGTTCGTGCCGCTGGTCCTGCCGCTCAGCGTGCGCTCCGCCGCCGAGGAGATGGACCTCGCGGAAGCCGGGCTCACCCCCGGTGAGCTCGTCCTGCCCGCCGCCGTCGGCTTCTCGCTGCTGTTCGCCGTGTACTCCTCGCTCGTCGGCGTCTACGTCGTCCGGCGTGAGGAGCTGGTGCTGAAGCGGCTGCGCACGGGCGAGCTGCGGGACGCGGAGATCCTCGCCGGGTCCGCGCTGCCCGCCGTCCTGACCGGGCTGGTGCAGTGCCTGCTGCTGATCACGGGCTGCACCGTGCTGCTCGACCTGTCCGCGCCCTCCGCGCCCCACCTGGCCGTCCTCGGCCTGCTGCTGGGCCTCGTGATCAGCGCGGCGCTCGCCGCCTTCACCGCGAGCTGGACGCGCACCGGCGAAAGCGCCCAGGTCACACCCATGCCGCTGCTGATCGTGTCGATGCTGGGCTCCGGAATGTTCGTCCCGCTGGAGCTGTTCCCGGACCGTCTGGCGTCCGTCTGCGAACTGCTGCCGCTGACCCCGGTCGTCAGTCTGGTGCGCGGCGGCTGGACCGGCGACCTCACGGCGGGCGAGTCCCTCCGTGCCCTCACGATCGCCCTGGCCTGGACCGTCCTCGCGGTGTTTGCTGTACGGCGGCGGTTCCGCTGGGAGCCGCGGCGCTGAGGCGCAGGCAGGGTCAGGGGCGGCCGCGCGCACCGCGGTGACGGGTGTGGCGGCAGGACATCGGTTACGGACAGGAGCGGTGGATGGGCGGCCCGGGCGGCTGGTGGAGGCGCAAGAGCACACCCGCCAAGGTGGAGACGTACACGCGGTGGTCGTTCCACTTCATCGCGCTGTCCGAGCCGACGGTGATCGGGGTGACCGCCTTCGGGCACCTGGAGGCGCGTGCCGCGCTGCTCGTGATGGTGCCGGTCGCGGCGCACGTCGCGCTGGCCATGGTGACCGCGTCCCGCGCCCTGGACTGGACGGTCGGCCGGCGTGCCCAGCCGCTGCGGCTGCTGTGGGCGCTCGGCGTCGCGACCGCCCTGGTCGCGACGGCGGCCGTCGTCCTGGGCCGGCACGGCCCCGGCGGGCCCGGGGAGGACACCGGCACCGTCCTGGGCTCGGTCTTCGGCGCCACGCTCTGCTACGGCGTCGGCCTGACGGCTCTCGGTCTCAAGGACCGGCGGCGCGTCGTCCTGCTCGTCACCGGGTTCGGGGCGGGCGCCGGCCTGGTCGCCCGGGCGGCCGGCATGCCCGCCCTCGCCGCGCTGGGCACGTCCGCGTTCGTGACGGCCGCGAGCGGCTTCTTCGCCGCCACCTCCGCCTTCTCCATCTGGCTGCTCAACACCGTCTACGTCCTCGACGAGGCGCGCGAGACCCGGGCCCGGCTCGCGGTCGCCGAGGAGCGGCTGCGCTTCGGACGCGACCTGCACGACGTGATGGGCAGGAACCTCGCGGTGATCGCGCTGAAGAGCGAGCTGGCTGTCCAGCTCGCACGGCGTGAGCGGCCCGAGGCGGTCGAGCAGATGATCGAGGTGCAGCGCATCGCCCAGGAGTCCCAGCGGGAGGTGCGCGAGGTGGTGCGCGGCTACCGCCGGGCCGACCTGGAGGCCGAACTCCACGGCGCCCGTGGCGTGCTGCGCGCGGCCGGGATCGACTGCGAGGTCAGCGGCGAGACCGACGGGCTGCCCGCCGAGGTGCAGTCCGCGCTGGGCTGGGTGGTGCGGGAGGCGACCACCAACGTGCTGCGGCACGGGGACGCGAAGAAGTGCACCGTCACGGTGCTCAGGCCGGAGGGGCGTGTGGTGCTGACGGTGCGGAACGACGGGGCGACCGCCCCGCACGGGTCGTCCCGTACGGGCGGGACGGGGCTGGCCGGGCTGCGGGAGCGGCTGTCCGCCGTGGGCGGCACGCTCGACGCCGGGGAGGCCGGGGACGGCGAGTTCCGGCTCGTCGCGGAGGTCCCGCTGACCGCGCGTCCCGCGCTGGAGGTCGCGTCGTGACCGGTGTGGTGCGACTGCTGCTCGCCGACGACGAGCATCTGATCCGCGGGGCGCTGGCCGCCCTGCTGTCCCTGGAGGACGACCTGCTGGTCGTCGCCGAGGCCGCGTCCGGCCCCGAGGCCCTGGCGATGGCGCGGGCGCACGCCCCGGACGTCGCCGTGCTGGACCTCCAGATGCCCGGCGCGGACGGTGTGAAGGTCGCCACAACCCTGCGGACGGAGCTGCCGGACTGCCAGGTGCTGATCGTGACCGGGCACGGACGCCCGGGGCATCTGAAGCGGGCGCTCGCGGCGGGCGTGCGGGGGTTCGTCCCCAAGACCGTCAGCGCCCAGCGGCTCGCCGAGATCATCCGCACCGTGCACGCGGGAAACCGCTACGTCGACCCCGAGTTGGCCGCCGACGCGATCGCCGCGGGCGACTCCCCGCTGACCGCGAGGGAGGCGGAGGTGCTGGAGCTGGCGGCGGACGGGGCCCCCGTGGCGGAGATCGCGGAGCGGGCCCGGCTGTCCCAGGGCACCGTGCGGAACTATCTCTCCTCCGCCGTCTCGAAGCTCGGCGCGGAGAACCGCCACACCGCGGTGCGTCTCGCCCGCGAGCGCGGTTGGGTATAGTGGTGCTCGCGCCACGGCGCAGCAGGCGAACGTAGCTCAGTTGGTAGAGCGCAACCTTGCCAAGGTTGAGGTCGCGAGTTCGAACCTCGTCGTTCGCTCAGAGGACGAAGGCCCCGGTCGATGACCGGGGCCTTCGTCGTGTGTGCCGCCGCAGGGTTCCCGGGGCCGGAGGCGTGCCCCCGGCCCCGGGCCGTGCGTCAGCTCCAGGTGATGCCCGTCAGGCGCTCGTACGCCTCCACGTACTTGGCCCGGGTGGCGTCCACGACCTGCTGCGGCAGCGGCGGCGGAGGCTGCTCGCCCTTGCGGTCCCAGCCCGACTCGGCCGAGGTCAGCCAGTCCCGGACGAACTGCTTGTCGTACGACGGCTGCGCGCGCCCCGGCTCCCACTGGTCGGCCGGCCAGAAGCGGGACGAGTCCGGGGTGAGCACCTCGTCCGCGATGACCAGACTGTCCCCGTCGTACCCGAACTCGAACTTGGTGTCCGCGAGGATGATGCCCCGGTCGCGGGCGATGTCGCGGGCGCGGGAGTAGGCGGCGAGCGTCGCCTGGCGCAGCTGGGCGGCGGTCTCCGCGCCGACCTGGCGGGCGACCTCCTCGTAGGAGACGTTCTCGTCGTGCTCGCCGACGGCGGCCTTGGTGGCCGGGGTGAAGATCGGGGCGGGCAGCTCGGAGCCGTCGACCAGGCCGTGCGGGAGGGCCAGCCCGCAGACCGTCCGGCTCTCGTTGTACTCGACGAGCCCCGACCCGGTGAGGTAGCCGCGGGCCACGCACTCCACCGGGACCATGTTCAGCGACTTGCACACCAGCGTGCGGCCCGCCCAGTCGGCGGGGGCGCCCTCGGGGAGGTCGGTGCTCAGCACATGGTTGGGGAGCAGGTCGGCGAGCTGGTCGAACCACCACAGGGAGAGCTGGGTGAGCACCCGGCCCTTGTCCGGGATCTCGGTGGGCAGCACCCAGTCGTAGGCGGAGATGCGGTCGCTGGCGACCATCACGAGGTCGCCCGCCTCGTTCCGGTACAGCTCGCGCACCTTGCCGGTGTGCAGATGCACCAGGCCCGGAACCTGGATCGGCTCGGGCTTGTCGACGAATCCGGACACGGTTCCTCCGCGTGGTTGAACAGAAGGGACGCCCGCAGCGCTCCCGGCTCCCGCGCACGCTCCCGGAGGGCGGTGGCGGGAGAGGGCCGGACGGTACGTCGATTCTCCCGTATGTGCGGACGGGACGGCGGTCGGGGTGGTGCGGGCGGGTTCGACGGGCACGGTCCCGCGCACCCCGTCAGTCGCGTTTGCAGATGCGGTCGAGCAGGTTGGCGGTGGCCCGCTGGACGCGAGGGTCGGCGTGCCCCGGCCGGTCCAGCGCCGGCGACCAGGCGAGCGTGCCCGAGGCGAACACCCACGCCCCGGACGGCGCGCGGTACAGGGACGTCTCCTGGTGGCGCCGGGCGCCCTGCCGGTCGCCGTACGGGGAGTGCGCGAGCAGGATCCGCTCGTCGTGGGCGGGCAGCGGGGTGCGCGGGTAGTAGCGGTCGGCCCCGCCCGCGACCAGGCCGTCGAGGGCGTCGCCCTCCTGCGCGCCGGTGCCCTCCCACAGCCAGTGGCCGGCGTTGCGGACGATCAGCGGGCGCGGTCCCGGCACGGGACCCGCGTACTGGATGCCGAGCAGCGACTGCTCCGCGCGGTCGCTCTCCCGCCACAGCGCGGGCCCGGACCGGCCCCTGCGTCTGCCGCAGGTCAGCAGGCGGTCGGGGCCGGACGGGGCGGGTGCCAGCTCGACCTGCCGGTGCAGGGTGCGGGCGGAGAGGAACACCAGCGAGGTGCCGTGCTCGCGGGCGCGCTCCACGGCCGTGCGCATCTGCGCGGTCCAGTACTCGTCCGGGCCCGGGAAGACCAGGCCCCGGTGGCGGGCCGGGTCGACGCGGCCGGCGTGCAGGTCGCGGGCGGTGGCGTAGGCGAGGTCGTAGCCGTAACGCTCGGCCCAGCGGATCACGTCGTAGGCGTGCCCGGCGTGCGGCGGGAGCCCGTCGCCCGCGTACGGCCGGTCGAAGGTGACGGTCGTGACCGGGTCGGCCGCCTCGTGCTCGTCGTGGACGGGGGCGAGGCTCGCGCCGGTGCCGCCGTCCGCCGCCGGGTACGGGTTGTACGCCTGCCAGGTGAGGTCCGGCAGCACCAGCAGCAGGTCCGCCGGGCGGTCGTCGTGCACGGTGAACGGGACGTGCGCGTGGTGCCGGCCGTCCTCCGTGGCCAGCACGGCGACGTACGCGCCGGCGCTCCAGGACGTCGGGACCGGCAGCCGCCAGGACAGCCACCAGTGGTGGCAGGAGACGGTGCGTCCGGCGGTGAGCGGCGGGAGCTGCGCCGTGCCGTGGAGACGGGGGCTGGTGGCGGTCTCGGTGGCGCCCCGGCCGCCGTAGTGGCCGATGCGGTGGACCGTGACGCGGAACGGGCGGGGCGGGTCGACGGTGACGTGGAGGCCGACGGAGTCGCCGGGGGCGACCGCGGAGGGGGAGGCGAAGCCTTCGATGCGGCCGTCGGCGTCGGTGGGCGAGGGGGTCGGCCAGGGGAAGGTGACGGGTGCGAAGGGGTCGCCGCCGTCGGATGCCGGTGACCCCGGCGCTTCCTGCCGGACTCGCTCCGGTCGTCGCATGCCGTTTCCCCCTCCCCTGGGCGTGAACGGCCCCAGCACATCACATTCCGCACGGGTGTCGTCACCGTTCGTCGTGCGTGCGCTCAAGTGGAGGAGCACGCTCCGGGCGGGGCGGCCGGGGCGCGGCTCAGACGAGGCGTACGGGCTTCTCCGGGCGTATGCCCTGCCGGGTGAGCCAGTTCCTGAGGCCCGAGGGGTCGCCGTCCTCGATGAGGGTCAGCACCTGGGGCGGGAGGTCCGTGGCGCGGGCGCCGCCGACGAGGAGGGTGGGTCCGTCGAGCCAGTCGAGACCGGGGACGGCGCCCACGGTGTCCATCGCCGCGCAGCAGACCATCGCGGTGATGTGGTCGGCGAGCAGCTCCCGTCCGGTACGGGGCGGCTGGAGGGGGAAGAGGGGGAGCGCGCGGTCGTCGCGGAGGGGGTCGGGATCGGGCGCCGCGGCGCCCTGAGGACCCGCGGGTACGGCGGCCGCGGCGGCCTCCTCACGGGCCAGCTCGGCCGTGAGGCACACGGCGAGGGCGGCGCCGTGGGCGGTGCCGCCTGCCAGGTCGTCCTCGTCCGGGGCGACGGCCGGGACGGGCGCCGGCGGCAGGCCGGGCGCGGCGGTCAGATGGGTCAGGACGCGAGCGAGGGTGGGGCCGTCGGGAGCCGGCGGCTCCTCGTGCGCGGGCGGTACGCGCAGGCCGTCGAGTATCCGGTGCAGGCGGGCGGCGTCGGTGCGCCACTTGCGGCCCGCGACCTCCTCCGGGTAGTCCCCCCAGTGGACCGGCGACCAGCCGGGGCCGGTCTCCGCCGGACCGCCGTGGAAGAGGCGGGCGGCGAGCAGGGAGGTGGCCTCGTCGACCGCGCCGGGCTCCTCGAGGAGGTCGCAGGCGGGGCGCTCCCCGAGCCGGGAGGCGAACCCCTCGGCCAGCCGGTCCCGGCGGGACAGCTCGGTGAGGGCGGCGACCACGCCCGCGTTGAGCCGGGCCGGCCAGCGGCCCATCCGCCAGGCGGGCAGCGCCACCCGGGTCAGCAGCCTGTCCCAGCCCGCGTAGGCGAGTCCGACCTGCTCCTGGGCGACGATCCGCAGCCCGTAGTCCACGGCCTTGGCGCGCTCGGCCGCGGCGGCGGCGACCCCGCGCTCCATCTCGGCGGCGTGCACCCGGCTGCCGCGCAGCAGCAGGCGGGCCACCCAGCCGACCCCGGCGAACACCGCGCGGGACACCGGCCCGCGGTCCGGCACCGACGTCACGGCGACCGCCGCGTCCAGGCCCCGGACGAAGCGCCGGGCGGCTGCTATGTCCGGGTGGGCCGACGGCCCCGTGCCGGCGACGACCGGGGCGAGCAGGGCACGCAGCTCGGCCACCCGCATCCACCACAGGAACGGCGAGCCGATGACCAGCACGGGGGCGGCGGGCGCGCGGCGGGACGACCGGCCGGCGTGGGCCACGTCGTCGTCCTCCTCGGACGGCGGGGGCGCGTGCGCCGGATGCGTACGGTCCTCCAGCCAGCTGTCGCAGTCCGGGGTGAGCGCTATCGCGGAGGGCGCGGGGACGCCGAGGCGGTCGGCGAGGTCACGCACCATCCGGTACAGGTCCGGGGCGGCCTCCTCGGCGATCGGCACGGTGGGGGTGACGGCGGGCCGGGCGCGGGCGACGACCAGGGCGACACCGGCGGCCAGCAGCAGCACCAGCACGGCGAGGGGCGTGACGATCCGGCGGGCCAGGTCCCAGCCGGGGCCGGTCAGATGGCCGGTGGATCCGCCGGCCAGGAGGATCACCGCGGCGGCGGCGGGCAGCAGCGCGACGGCCAGCGCCCGGCTGCGGACGCGCAGCACGGCCAGCGCCCGGGCCCTGGGGCCCGGGGCGCCCTGCTCCCTTTCCGCACCGCTCATGCCCATGGCCCGCCCTCACCCCCTCCCGGCGCCTGACGCAGTCCTGGCTTGCCCATGTCCCCACTGTGGCACCCGCCACCGACATCGCAATGCCGATGGGCCAAGTGCCGGAACGCTTGCGCGGCACCCTAGTTGGGGCCCCGGCCCCCGTCAGCCGGATGGCACATCGCTCACTCGATGGAATGGCTTTGGGGAGAGGTGGTCGACGGACGGCAAAGGTCAGGCCCCGGATCCTGGAGGGATCCGGGGCCTGTGCCGGCCGGGGGCGTCGCGTGTGCGCCTACGCGCCTTCCGCCGCCTTCCGCGCGATGTCCGTGCGGTGCTGTGAACCGTCGAGGCGGATGCGGGACACGGCACGGTAGGCGCGGTCGCGGGCCTCGGTGAGGTCCTTGCCGGTCGCCGTCACGGACAGCACGCGCCCGCCCGCGCTGACGACCGTGTCGCCCTCGAGCCGGGTCCCGGCGTGCAGGACGTACGCGTGCGGGGAGTCCTGGGCGGCGACCTCGTCGAGGCCGGCGATGGGGTCACCGGTGCGCGGGGTACCGGGGTAGTTGTGCGAGGCGACGACCACGGTGACCGCGGCGTCGTCGCTCCAGCGGACCGGCTCCAGGTGGGCGAGGGTGCCGGTGGCGGCGGCCGTCAGCAGCCCGGCCAGCGGGGTCTTCAGCCGGGCCAGCACCACCTGGGTCTCGGGGTCGCCGAACCGGGCGTTGAACTCGATCACGCGCACACCGCGCGAGGTGATCGCCAGACCGGCGTAGAGCAGACCGGAGAACGGCGTGCCACGGCGGCGCATCTCGTCCACGGTCGGCTGCAGCACGGTCTGGACGACCTCGTCGACCAGCTTGGGATCGGCCCACGGCAGGGGGGAGTACGCCCCCATGCCGCCGGTGTTCGGGCCCTCGTCGCCGTCCAGCGCGCGCTTGAAGTCCTGGGCGGGCTGGAGGGGCACGACGGTCTCGCCGTCGGTGATCGCGAAGAGGGAGACCTCGGGGCCGTCGAGGTACTCCTCGACGACGACACTCCCCCGCTGCCCGGACGGCGCGGGAGGGGCCCCCAGACACCCGGCGGCGTGCGCGCGGGCGGCCTCGAGGTCGTCGGTCACGACGACGCCCTTGCCGGCCGCGAGCCCGTCGTCCTTCACGACGTACGGGGCGCCGAAGGCCTTGAGGGCTGCGTCGACCTCGTCCGGGGTGGTGCAGACGTAGGAGCGGGCGGTGGGCACGCCGGCGGCCGCCATCACGTCCTTGGCGAAGGCCTTGGAGCCCTCGAGCCGCGCGGCCTCCTTGGAGGGGCCGAAGACGGGGATGCCCGCCTCGCGCACGGCGTCGGCGACCCCGGCGACCAGGGGCGCCTCGGGGCCGACCACCACGAGGTCCGCGCCCAGCCGCACGGCCAGCCCGGACACGGCGGCGCCGTCGAGGGCGTCGACCTGGTGCAGCTCGGCGACCTCGGCGATGCCGGCGTTGCCGGGCGCGCAGTGCAGCGCGGTGACATCGGGGTCGAGGGACAGGGAGTGGCACAGGGCGTGTTCGCGGGCGCCGCTGCCGATGACGAGGACCTTCACGGGGGCCAGCCTAACGGCAGACGGCGGGCGCCCTTTGTGCGGGCTTCCGAACGGGCGGGGAGGGCGCCGTTGTGCGTTCCTCCGAACGAGCCGGTCAGGGCGTTGCCGGAACGGGGATCCGGGCGGCGGCGCCCCGCCCGTCGTGCTCCCTGTACTACTCGCTCCTACTCGTTACTACTCGTTCGTGATCTCCTCGACGACCGTCGCGCCCAGCTCGCGGACGAGGAGCTCCTTCCCGGAGAGGGCGGACTCGTCGAGGTCGGGGTCGTCGTCCTCCGGGATGTCGTCCTCGGGCGAGACCGGTGGGGGCGGCTCCGGGGCGGCGGGCCGGGAGGGGGCCGCCGGGGCGGGCGCCGAGGGCGCCGGGGACGGAGCCGCGGGGGCCGACGCCTGGGGGGTCGAGGGGCGTCGGGTGTCACCGAGGCCGCCGCCGGGTGCCCCGTGACCACCGCCGCTCGGTGGTCCGTAGCCGGTGCCTCCGCCGCTGCGGCCGCCGGACGGGCCGCCCGCGGGACCGGACGCGGCCGGACCGCCACCGCCGGACGGGTCGACGACCGCCTCGATCTTCCACTGCACGTTGAACTGCTCGGCCAGCGCCTGACGCAGCACGTCCTCGCTGCCGCTGCTGAGGAAGTTGTCGCGGGCGCCCGCGTTCACGAACCCGAGCTGGAGCGTCGTGCCGTCGAAGCCGGTCACCTGGGCGTTCTGGCTGAGCAGGATCCAGGTGAAGCGGCGGCGGTTCTTGACCGTCTCCAGGATGTTCGGCCAGAGCATGCGGGGGTCGAGGCCGCCGCCTCCGCCGCCGGGGGGCGCGGAGGGTGTGGCGGGAGCCGGGGGTGCGGACGGGGCCGCAGGGGCCACCGGGGCGGTGGGCTGCGGCGACTGGGCCCGGCTCGCGCCGCCGCCCGCGGGGGCGGCCGTGGGCCAGCCGCCGGGTCGCCGGCCTGCGCCCGCAGCGCCTCCGCCCGCGGGGGTGGTGGTGGGCCAGGCGCCGGGGGCGGGGGTGGCGGGCGCCGGTGCGGCGGCGGCCGGGGGCGTCTGGGGGGCGGCGGCGGGGGGCGGAGTCGGCGCCTGCGCCTCGGTCGGGGCCGGCGGAGGGGTGGGGGCGGGCGCCGGCGCCCGTACGGCGGCGCGGGCCGCGGCGGGACCACCGCCGGGCTCGACGTTCGCAGCCGGAGCGGCCGCCCCGTGGTGGGCCCCCGGACCGGGGACGTACCCCATGGCGGGCCCGCCGGTGGCCGCACCGCCCGCGGAGAACTGCGCCCCGCGCTCGATGCGGTCGAGCCGGGCCATCAGCGAGCGCTCGTCGCCGTACGCGGCGGGCAGCAGCACGCGCGCGCAGATCAGCTCCAGCTGGAGCCGGGGCGAGGTGGCGCCGCGCATCTCGGTGAGGCCCTCGTTGACGATGTCGGCGGCGCGGCCGAGCTCTGCGGGCCCGAACGTGCCCGCCTGCGCCTGCATGCGCTCGAGGACGTCGGCGGGGGCGTCGATGAGGCCCTTGTCGGCGGCGTCGGGGACGGCGGCCAGGATGACGAGGTCACGCAGCCGCTCCAGCAGGTCGGCGACGAAGCGGCGCGGGTCGTTGCCGCCCTCGATGACCCGGTCGACGACCTCGAAGGCGGCGGCGCCGTCACCGGTGGCGAACGCCTCGACGACGGAGTCGAGCAGCGAGCCGTCCGTGTAACCGAGCAGGGAGGTGGCCATGGCATAGGTCACGCCCTCCTCCCCGGCGCCGGCGAGCAGCTGGTCCATGACGGACATGGAGTCACGCACGGAGCCGGCGCCGGCGCGCACCACCAGCGGCAGCACACCCTCCTCGACGGCGATGCCTTCCTTCTCGCACACCTCGCCGAGGTACTCGCGGAGCGTGCCGGGCGGCACCAGCCGGAACGGGTAGTGGTGCGTGCGCGACCGGATGGTGCCGATGACCTTCTCGGGCTCGGTGGTCGCGAAGATGAACTTCAGATGCTCCGGAGGCTCCTCGACGACCTTGAGCAGCGCGTTGAAGCCGGCCGACGTGACCATGTGGGCCTCGTCGATGATGTAGATCTTGTACCGGCTGGACGCGGGCCCGAAGAACGCCTTCTCCCGTAGATCACGGGCGTCGTCCACACCGCCGTGGGACGCGGCGTCGATCTCGATGACGTCGATCGAACCGGGCCCGTTGCGCGCGAGGTCGCGGCAGGACTGGCACTCACCGCACGGCGTCGGGGTCGGCCCCTGCTCGCAGTTCAGGCACCGCGCGAGGATCCGCGCACTGGTCGTCTTGCCGCAGCCGCGGGGTCCGCTGAACAGGTACGCGTGATTGACCCGGTTGTTCCGCAGCGCCTGCTGCAGCGGGTCGGTGACATGCTCCTGCCCGATGACCTCGGCGAAGGACTCGGGTCGGTAGCGGCGGTACAGCGCGAGAGACGACACGTCTACGAGGTTATAGGCGCGCACCGACAACCGGACCGGCCCGCCGGGCAACGCAAGCGCCCCCCACGCACCCGCCAGAGCCAACCTACCCTTGCTGCCTTCCGGCCCTGGGGGAGTTCAGTCAGATAGCGCCGCGTGAGGGGCTACGCAGAGGCTACCTCATCCGGCGGGGCGGGAACGAGTTCGCGAGCACTCCTCTCGGTCATGTAATGTTTCCGGCGGAGGATTCGCCTAGAGGCCTAGGGCGCACGCTTGGAAAGCGTGTTGGGGGCAACCCCTCACGAGTTCGAATCTCGTATCCTCCGCCAGTGCCTCACCGGGCACGATGTCGAAGGGCCCCACCGTTCGCGGTGGGGCCCTTCGACGTGGTCCGCCCCGGCCCGCGGAGCGTGACCCCCGTCACATGTACGGAGGGGGCCCGCATCCGCGCCTCCCCAGGTCAGCGGCATGAAGCGGCCGCTGCCGTCCATGTCTGTGCCCATGGACACAGCGGGCACGGCGCACAAAGGCGCATACTGAGCCATGACCAAGCCCTCGGCGCCGAAGCGTCATCTGCCCACCAGCCCCTTCAAGGCCCCGGTCGCACCGGCCCCCAAGCACTTCGACACCGGTGATCAGGTCACCCACGACGTGTACGGCCTCGGCCGGGTGGTCGGCATCGAGGACGGAGTCGCGGCGCTCGTGGACTTCGGCTCGGCGCAGATGCGGATCCTGAGCCCGTACCCCAAGATGACCAAGCTCTAGAACCGCCGTGCCCGTCCAGGGCACGCCAGGCCCTCCCAGCGGCCTGCAAGGAAAGGCAGACCTCTCATCGACTCCACATCGCTGTTCTCGGCCCCGGAAGGGCAGACGCACAGCTCCACCGGCTCGCCCCGTCCGACGACCCAGCCCTTCCAGGCTCCGGACTTCGGCGACGACGAGTTCCTCTGGGCCGAGGACGCGCAGCAGCCGGCCCCGGACGCCTACGCGCGGCGGCCCGAGTCCGCCTAGCGGGGTGTGCCGAACCGGCAACATCACGCGCAGGAACACTGCCGTGGTCCGGACAAGCCCGCGTAAGTGAGGCGATGGCACGCTCCCCGCATGAGTAGCGTGCCTGAAGTGACGTGCCGCACCCGGTCGAAGCGGCTTCCGTGGTTCTTCGTCGGCGCCGGTGCGGCCGGGCTGATCCTGGTCGCGGCCCGCCTCGTGATCACGGGCGGGCCCCCCGACGGGTGGGTGCTCACGGGTCTCCTTCTCATGCCGCTGGGGATCGGGGGCGGGTACGCCGCCGTCGTCCGCGTGCACGCCGACGCGGACGGACTGTCGTACCGCACGCTGCTGCGCCGCCGCAGCGCCCGGTGGGAGGACATCGCGGACGTGCGGGTGTACGTGCAGCGCGGGCGTCACAGCGACATCCACCGCGTCGAGGTCGTGACGCGCGGTGGTCCCGTCTGGCGCCTGCCCCTGCCGGTGAGCCCGTCCTCCGAGGGCCGGGCCGTCTTCGACGACACGGTGGAGGCGCTGCGCGCGCTGCACCGACGGCACGGCACACCCGAGTCGGACCATCTGGTCGTGATCACCCCGAGCACGGCCGGGCGTGGTGTCGGTCCCGCGGCCGTCCTGTGCGCCCTCTTCCTCGCGGGCGCCGTGCCGGCCGCGTGGTTCGTCCCGGTGGTGGCGGAGACCGGGCCGGCGTGGACGTCGGCCGTCCCGTGCGCGGCGGAGAGCTCCGGGAGTGACCGCGACTGCCTGACGACCCTCTCAGCGGTGATCGCGCGCACCGAGGTGGAGAAGGGCAGGGGGAGCAGTTACCTGTACTTCGCCGACGGCCGGCCGGTCGGCCGGCTGGCGGTGTCGAGGGAGGGGGCCCAGGGGTTCGAGGCGGGCGACCGTGTGGAACTCACCGTCTGGCGCGGTCAGGTGCGGGAGGTCAGCGGCGACGAGCACGTGTGGCGCGAGCACTTCCCCGCCGCCGGTGAGGTCACCGTGGTCGCGGCGCTGTGCGTGCTGGCGGCCGGCATGCCGGCCGCCGTGATCGTGCAGCGCCGTCGCGGACGCCGCCTTCCCGCCGACGAGATCCTGCCGTCCCCGGCCCCGTTCGCCGGCGCCCTCGTCGGCACGGCCGTGTGGGCACTGCCGTACTGCTACCGGCATCCGACCCTGGTGCCGGACACCGCCGGGGACGTCGTCTGGGCCGGCCTGGGATCACTGGCCTCGCTCGCCCTTCTCGTCCGGGCCTGGCACGCGACCCGTGTCCGTACGCCCGGCACGGACCTCGCGTCGCCGACGGACACGGACCCGGGCGACGAGGACGTCTTCCTGCCCGCCCGTTTCCTGGAGTCCACCGCCTACAGCCCCAACGGCTTCGGCACCCACGTCGTCCTCGGCCCTGGCGGGCCCGCCGTCACACCCCACCCGGGCCCGGGCCGGTTCGCGGCACGCCCGGTCCCGGTGGAGCGGCTCACCGTCAGGACGGTCCGCCGTCCCCGCGGCGGCGACGGCGATGTGCCGAAGGGCTGGGACATCGCCGAACTGGACGACGGGGGCAGACAGATCCGCCTCGCGGCCGCCCCTGACCATCTGGGGCGCATCCTGCGGACTTTCACCAACGGCAAGGCGCCCGCCGGGTCGTGACCACGGCCATGTCGTCGTGGGGCGGCGACGCAGCGCCTCGCCGCCCCCTTTTCACAGACCGCGGTCCCTCATGACCTTCTGTTCCGCCTGTTCCACGAGGAACCGGGCCGCCGGGTCACCGTTCGCGCGCCGGACGGCGCCCCGTACCAGGGCGAGGTAGAAGAGCGTCGGTGCGCACGGGGTCCACCGCTCCTCCGGTTCGTCCGCGATGAAACCGAGGACCGGTTCCGGATCCGCGTCCACGAACTCGAAGCGGTCGTGTTCCCACTTGTCGGTGACTCCGCGGGTCCACCGCAGGCGCAGCGTCGGCTCGTCGAGTTCGGGCGCCACCGCGCGGAAGAACGCCGCCCACTGGTGGTTGACGACGTCGAGCCCCAGCCCGAGCAGTTCGATGTCGGTCGCGTCCCCGTCGTACACGGCGAGCTCCTCGAGGAGGGCACGACGTGCGACCCCGTGGAGACTGACCGGGCTTCCGTCCGCGGGCAGGTCGTGCTGCCGGGCGAGTCCCTCGTTGGCCGAGGAGTTCCAGCGCGCGCTGTTCGGTCCGGCGACCTGTGCGCTGCGCCGGGAGAACAGCATCTTGCCGTCCTTGCCGGTCTCCAGGGCCACGTTGACGCCGAAGCTGCAGTTCATCCAGGACGGCGCGTCGACCGGGTCGCTGCCCTCGAGGTACTGCTCGCGCAGTGTGAGGCCGTTCTTCTGCCGGCGGTCCAGGTTGAGTGAGGTGGTGAGGAAGTCGAAGTAGTCGGCGTCCCGCAGGGCGAGGGAGATCACGGGGACCTCGGCGAGGTGCGTCCGGGTCACCACGACCCGCTCGACCGCGAACCGCGCGTTGTTCCACCGGTGCGGCAGACCGGCGGCCTCCTTGCGCTCCTCCTCCGCCTCGATCGCACGCCGCCATCCCGCGATCTCCTCCGGGAACTGCACCCTCTCCGGCGTGTACTTGATGTGGACGTTGTCCTCGTCGACGGCCTGGACCCCGTCACCCTCGAACAGGTGACAGTTCGTCGTCCGGCCAACCACGGTGAATCTGTCACGCATCGCCAACTCCACTGGTAAACAAGCTGTGGTGGACACTCACGGGGGGTGCTGTAGAAGCTGATGGTACGGAGCAGCACGCAAGGCCGACCGGCGTTACGGAAGACCAAGGACCGCTTCTCCCGCCTGGTGGGCACGGTCGCTGTACCGGAGTACGCGCATCCGGACCCGGCGGAGCGGCAGCGGCTGAACCGGCCGCAGCTCGCCGAGGTGCGGGACCGGTTCACCCGTACGGTGCGTGAACGACTCGGGTTCCGGACCACGCTGCGCGCCGACCGGCGAGGAGCCACCCGGCAGGAGCTGTTGGCCGGGCTGGAGGAGTTCCTGACCGACGGCGCCGAGCAGAAGATCCTCTACTGGACGGGGCACGGCGTCCAGCGCCGCGACGAGGGCTACTTCCTCGCCTGCGCCGATTCCTGGGAGTCGGGGGAGTTCGACCCGGGCAAGGCCGTTCCGCTGCTCGAACTGGTGGGCTTCCTGCTGCGTCCGGAGTTCGAGGCGGACACCCTGCTGATCGTCGACGCCTGCTCCTCGCAGAGCTACAACTCGCTGACCGAGGCGGTGCGCCATGCCGTGGAGCTGCAGCGCGACCCCGCGGTGGACCGGGCGTGGGAGAGCAGGAGGAAGGGCTTCGCCGTCATCGGCACCTCGGGGGCGGACGCCCAGGTGCCGGCCGGCCGGTGGGTGACGTGGCTGGAGGAGGCGCTGGCCAAGCCGGATTTCACGGCGGACGACGCGTCCCGCCCGTTCGAGCCGCAGGCGCTGTATCTGCCGTTGCCGTACCTCTGCCAGGCGGTGGACGCACGCGCCGCGGACGACGGGCTGGACGAACAGGCGCAACGGCCGGACTGCCGGGAGATCCGGGCGCTGCCCAACAGCTTCCTCGACAACCCGTATCACCAGCGGTCCGACCGGCGCATCCACATGCCGGCCGCGCTGACCCGGCGGAAGCCCTGGATCGAGGCCGAGCAGTTCGGCCTCGAGGACGACAGCCACCTGCACCGGCACTTCGCGGGACGGCGGGACGCCCTGAGCCGGATCGTGCGCTGGATGGACACCCATCCCCAGGGCATGCTCGCGGTGACGGGTCTGGCGGGCACGGGGAAGACCGCGCTGCTCGGCCGTCTGGCCCTTACCTCGCTGCCCGGCTGGCGGGCGGCCCTCGGTCCCGGTCTCGACCCGGCGACACTCCCCCGGACGGGGACCGTTCACGCGGCGCTGAGTTGCCAGGGACAGTCCGCCCACTCGCTCGCGGTCCAGCTGCGGGAGGTCCTGTCGGCGATCGACGGAGCGCCGCCGCTGCCGGAGGAGCCGGTGGGCTCGGAGCGGTTCACGGACGCCTTCGAGCAACTGGTCGGCCAGGCGGGCTCGGTGAACCTCCTTTTCGACGGACTCGACGAGGCCCTCCCCGACCAGGCGCACGCGATCGCCCGGCACGTCCTCGGCCCGCTGGCCAAGACGCTCGGTGTCCGGGTGATCGTCGCCACGCGTGCCCAGCCCCGTCGCCGCACCACGGCACCCGCGGGCCAGGAGTCGCTGCTGGACGCCCTCGAGCTCAGCGTCGAGCCCTTGGTCCTGGGGGACGACGCGGAGGCCCGCGAGAGCATCGCCGGCATGGTGCGGTCGGTCCTGGACACGGAGGGCTCCCCCTACCGGGGCGAGGCGCGCCAGGAGGACCGGGAGTGGACGGCGGAGACCGTCGCGCAGCAAAGTCACGGCTCGTTCCTGGTGGCCCGCCTGGTCGCGACCGGCCTTGCCCGGCGGACCACGGTCGCCGCCGAGACGGAGCTGACCGCATGGCTGCGCGACGGCGGCACGGACCTGCGGACCCGTCTGACGGAGGAGACGGCCCACCTCGGCGGGCAGCCCGGGGCACGACGGGCCCATGAGGTGCTGCGGGCGCTCGCGGTGGCCCAGGGCCCAGGGCTGGCGCAGGACGCCGCCTGGCTGACCCTGGCCGACGCACTGCGCGAGCCCGGTACCCCGGAACTCACCGCGCGGGACGTGCGGGAGGTGTGCCGGAGCGCGGGCGGTGGCATCGTTGCCGCCCAGCGGGACGGCCGGCACACGAGCGGGCGGACCCGGTACCAGCTGGCCCACCCGAGCTTCGGCGCCTTCTTCCTCTCCGACGCCGGGCTGACCACACGCGAGGCACACCGCCGGGTGCTCGACGCGCTGCGCGCCACCGCCGGCGGTGACTGGGGCGAGGCCGACGAGTACACCCTCGAGTACCTGGGCGCCCACGCCGCCCAGGTGGGCCCCGAGGCGCTGCGCGAGCTGTTCGAGGACGTGGACTTCCTGCTGCGCACCGACCCGGACGTCATGCTGCCGCTCGCGGCGGGCCTGGCACGGGAGTGTGACGGCGCCGCGTTGTACGGCCGGGTCGCGGGCGCGTTTCCCCGGACGTCCGGCCGGGTGTCCGAGTCGGTGCTGCTGGAGCGGAAAGCGCTGCTCCGCTCCACGGCGTTCGTCAGCCACCGTGACGGGACGTACCGGACGCTGCGCCGCGAGGCCGGTTTCCTCCCCTGGGAGGAGTACTGGACCGACGTACCGCCCGACCCTTCGGAGTGGCGCCGGGTGGCGCCCACCGGCGGCGCCCGGGCCCTGAGCTGGCGCGCCGGCACCGGACCCGCCGGGGCTCCCCGGGCGGACACCCTGACCGCGGGCGGGCTGGGGGAGATCCAGGTCCTGCATCCGGAGTCGGATGCCCGGCTGCTGACGCGGCGGCTGCCCCGGAGCGGCGGCGGACGCGGACGCCCGCTGAGCGAGGTGCACGAGGTGGGCTCCGGCACCCGCTGGGCCACCGTCGCCCGGGACGACCAGTCCGTGTACTTCTGGCACGCGGGAGCCAGGACGCCACGCCAGGAGTACCGGTGGGGAGGCAGCGTGCGCGCGCTGTCCGCGGCCGAACTGGGGGGCGAGTGCGTCGCCCTGGCGGCCGACGGCGACCGGTTGTGGGTGTGGTTCTGGCACGGCGGCAGCCAGCTGGACACCCGGCTGACGCAGGTCCGCAGCGCGGACGTCCGCCAGCTGGCGGTCCTCGTCCTGGGCATGCGGATGTTCGTCCTGGCCGCGGGCGCGGAGCGGGTGGAGCTGCTCGAAGTGGTCCTCTCCCGGCATCGGGGGGCCGCCCTGCGGACGTGCGCCGCCGACGTCGGGGTGAGGCCGGCCGCGCCGGCCATGGCGGCCGCGGCCCTCCCGGTCTCCGACCGGGAGGGCTGCTTCGCCCTGGCCGACGGCACCGCCGTGCACATCCTGCGCTGCGAGGTCGCGCCCGGCGGCGAACCGGTCCTGCACGCCGTGGCGACGCACCCGTCGAACACGCGCGGTCTGGTCTTCGGACGGCACGGCGACGAGCTGCTGCTCGCCGGATACGAGGAAGTCGCCGTGCGGATCTGGTCCGTCGAGCGGACGGGCCGTCAGGCCACCGTCGCGCTCGACGCCCCCCGGGAGGGCGCCATGGCGTTCGAGCCGCACGGTCAGGGGCTGCTCGCGATCGCCGACGGCCCGTACATCCGCGTGGTGGACGTCGCGACCGCGCTGGAGTCCGGCTACGGAAGCCGGAGGCGGCCGAGCAACGAGCGCCCGGTCCTCTCCCTCACCGGCGCCCCGGACGGGCCGCCCCTGCTGTGCCGGGCGTGGCACGACCGGGTCCGGGTCTCCCGCCCGCGACAGGAGGACCCGGCCTCGCTCCCCGCCGAGGAGCTCGGGCACGACGGGCGGATCGTGACCGCCGTGGACGCGCTCCGGACGGCGGACGGCTGGACCGTGGCCGCGGCTGCGGGCCGGTCCGTGCGGCTGTGGCGCCTCGACGACAGCCTGGCGGTGGTCACCCACCGGGACATCCCCCTCGGCGGCGACGCGGGCTCCCCCGCACGCTCGCTGAGCCTCGTCGGAGCCCCGGACGGCGCCGCGCTGCGGCTGAGCGTCGCGGACGGCCGACGGCTGGTGCGCCACGAGATCCCGGCCGACCTCTCGTCCGTCGGCGCCGCGCTGCCCGTGATCCGGACCGACCGGGGATTCTGCGGGATCGACGCGAGGGTTCTGCGCGACGGTTCGTACTGGACGGCCGGTGATCTGAGCGACCAACTGCGGGTGTGGACCGAGGGCGTGCAGGGCGCCGATCAGCGTGTCCTGCTCACCGCCAACCCGTCGTGCCTCGCGCTGGGGGAGCTCTACGACGACGAGGACGACGTCTCCATGCCCCTGCTGGCCTGGGCGGACCACGGGAGCGTGTACGTCAAGAACTGCTACGGCGAGGGAAGTCCTCACCCCCCGGAACGGCTGCCGGGTCTCTTCCCCGACGTCACGGCCCTGGTGTTCGCCGGGCCGGTGGAGCAGCCGGTGCTGCTGGTCTGCACGCGGGAGTCGGTGTCCCGCCCATGGGACCTCTGGTCCCAGCGGTGGCTGGACGGCACGGGGATCACCGGCAGGGGTTACGCAGTGCACGCCGTCGCGACCGCGACGGACACGGAAGGGCTGGTGATGGCGCTGCAGGGCGAGGACCGGTGCGATCTGATCCGGCTGCCGCACGCGTTCCTCGGCACCCGGACAGGGGGAGAGTGAATGGAACACGATCTGGTGGTCTTCGTTCCGGGGTTCCTCGGCACCCGGCTGAGCCGGGACGGCCAGGACGTCTGGGCTCGGTGCAGTGAACGGCTGCTCGAATCGGCCGCCTCGGCGCTCACCGAGGTGGCCCTCCCGCCGGGACTGGGTGACGCGCTGCCCGAGGCCCCTCACCGCCTGGACGCCGGAGGGCTGCTCCAGGCGCCGGACTCCGTCCCCGGGCTGCTGTCCTGCCTCGGGTATCCGGACCTCCGCTCCGCTCTCGGGGATCCGCTCGACGCGCAGTTCGTGCCGTTCGGATACGACTGGCGGCTCTCCCACCGGCTGGCGGCCCGGCAGCTGAAGGAGCGGGTGGCGCGCGAACTCGACCGGTGGCGGGCGGAGGCCGACGCCCACCACCCGGACCGGCCGGACGAGCCGCGGGTCATCCTGGTCTGCCATGGGACGGGCGGTCTGGTCGGGCGGCACTACCTGGAGTGCGAGGACGGCCGGGAAACGGCACGGACCCTGATCACCCTCGGCACGCCGCAGCAGGGGCTGGTCCAGGCCGCCCGTCTGCTGGCCGGCCAGGCGGTTCACGGCGGGGCGGGCCCTCACGGGGACGTGGCCGCCCGGCTCAACGAGGCGCTGCGCGAATGGGCGCTCAACCTGCCGGCGGTCGCCGAGATGCTGCCGCTCTTCCGTTCCGTACGGATCGAGGGAGGAACACGCGGGCGGATGCTCACCCAACGCCCGGTGCCCGGGCTCCCCGGCGAAGCAGTGCATCAGGCGTTGGCGTTCCAGGAGGAGTTCCGGCTGGCCTGTGACCGGCACGGCCGCTCGGGGCCTCGCCCGTACGGTGTGCACTGCCTCGGCAGCGTCGACTTCCCGACCCCCGAGGCCCTCGTGCTCCCGGCCGGCCCCGGCGGGGAACGCCTCGCCGACGACCTGCTGGGACCCGGCGACGGCACGGTTCCGCGCCCGTCGGCACTCGCGGGCTGGACCGGTACGGAGCCGATGCTGTGGACGGGTTTCCGGCACGCGGACCTGGCGAGCGCCCCAGCTCTCCGCGACACGATGCGCGCGGTCCGCAGAGGGCTCCCGCCCGGCGACACGCTGGCCGGTACGGAGGGCATCGTCCTGCACTTCCCGCGCGACCCGGTCGCCGCCGGCCGTCCGTTCGTGATCGAGCTGCTGGGGCACGACCTGCCGCAGCGCGATCTGCGGACGTTCATGTGGCGTTCGGGCCGCATCCGTGAGAAGCAGCCGGTCGTCTTCCGGCAGTACGAGCCCGACCGCTACCGGGCGGAGCTGGAAGCGGCCCCCGGCCGCTGGGTGGTCGAGGCGCTGGTCGACCGGCCGAAGGGGCGCGACCGGAAGGACGTGACGGTCGTGGCGGTATGAGACGGGAGCGGGCATGACCGGAACCGGCACCGCGGCATGGCCGCGCTGCGCTCACGTCGACGGCGGCGAACGCTGCCGGGGGCGCAGGGTGGACCCGTACCCGGCCTGTCTGGCACATCTGGACGGCGCCGACCGCGCCGCACACCTGGCCGTGCTGCGTCCGGGAGCCGATCTCGACCACCGGGGCACGCCCTTCACGCAGGATCTGCTCGACGAGCTCCTCGCACCCCTCAGGGACCCGGGGACGGGGCGGGCCCGGGTGGGAAGGGCCGACTTCGACGAGGTGCGGTTCTCCGGGGAAGCGGAGGTCCGGGACGTCGAGTTCGACGACCACTGCTCGTTCACGTCGGCGGTGTTCGACTCGGTGCTGCACTTCTGTGAGGTGCGCACGGGAGGTGACCTCAGGCTCGGCAGGGCACGTGTCGCGGGAGACGTGTGGCTCGAGGACACGCAGGTGTCCGGTGACGCCTGGTTCATGGAGGCGCGGTTCGACGGGACGTTGCGGTTCTGCGTGGACGAGGTCGGGCGCAGCGCGGCGTTCCGGGGCATGACGTGCGCGAATGCCTACTTCGAGGGCGTGGACTTCGAGCGGGGCGCCGACTTCGAGGACCTGCGCGTCACCGGCAGGGCAAGCTTCGAGGGAGCGGAGTTCCGCAACGGTTCGGCCTGCTTCGACGGAGCCGATGTCGGAGGGGACATGCCTTTCGACGGCGCCCACTTCGATGCGAATGCCACGTTCGAGGGCGCCACGATCGGCGGTGACCTGTCCTTCCTCAACGCCACTGCGAAGGCCGACGTGCGCTTCCGGCGGACGGTCTTCCGGCGTACCGCCGTGATCGGCCCCCTCGTCTGCCCGGGGACGGTGGACTTCTCGGACGCCGTGTTCGAGAACGCGGTGACGCTGGAGGTGGCGGCCAGGGAGGTGCGCTGCGTGCGGACCCGGTGGGCGTCCACCGCGGCGCTGCGGCTGCGGCATGCCGACGTCGACCTGACCGACGCGGTGCCGGCGTTCCCGGTGAGCGTCGTCGGCCGGCCGCGTCGGTTCGAGTCGCCGGAGGGGGAGGAGATCGCGGAACCGGGCCTCGACCGGGAACAGGTGGGCGTCGTCTCGGTCAAGGGGGTGGACGCGGCGTGTCTGATGCTGGCCGACGTCGACCTGACCAGGTGCCTCTTCGTGGAGGCGGTGCACCTGGACCAGCTGCGTCTCGAAGGCCGGTGCAGTCTGGCGGGACCTCCCGGCGGGCCGCGCTGGACCCCCCGCCGGACCCTGGCGGAGGAACATCACTGGCGGGCGACCCGGTACCGCGGCTGGACCGGGACCACGGGCGCCGGACATCACGACCCTGACGTGCTGGCGCCGGTCTACCGGCAGCTGCGCAAGGCGCTCGAGGACGGCCGGAACGAACCGGGCGCGGCCGACTTCTACTACGGCGAGATGGAGATGCGCCGCCACGGCGCGTCGGCGTCCCACGGTGAGCGCACGCTGCTGTGGCTGTACTGGGCGCTCTCCGGATACGGCCTGCGTGCCGGGCGGGCTCTCATCTGGCTCCTGCTGGCGATGACGGCCACGGTGTTCGCGATGATGCTGTGGGGGCTGCCGAAGGCCGATCCCGACCCGGTCAGCGAGGGCATGGCCGACGGCCGGCGGATCACCCTGACGACCAAGAAACCGACACCCGTCGATCCGGACGGGCCGTACGCGCGACGCCTGTCGGGGGAGCGGTTCGAGAAGTCCCTGCGGGTGGTGGCCAACTCGGTGATCTTCCGTGCCTCGGGACAGGACCTCACCACCACCGGGACCTACGTCGAGATGACCGCCCGGCTCGTCGAACCGGGTCTGCTCGCCCTGGCCGTCCTGGCCGTGCGAAGCCGCGTGAAACGCTGACCCCGTCCCCCACCGCGCTCACCGCCCCACCCGCACCCCCCGCTCCACCGTCACCTGGTCGATGTCCGACACCCGGACCGTCAGCCTCATCGTCCAGGTGCCCTCCAGGGGGAGGGTGAGGTCGTTGGTGGCCCAGTAGCCGCCCCGGTCGGTGAGGCCGGCGTCGATGGGGCCCACGTCCTTGGACGGGAGGGTGAAGGTGACGCGGAGCTCGGGGACGAAGGACAGGGCGCCCTGGGGGCCGAAGACCACCGCCTGGAGGCCGTTCTCGCCGACGCGGCCCGGGTCCATCGTGAGCTGGACGGTGCCGCTGCCGCCGGGCGTCCCCGTGTCGTAAGGGACCGTGAGTGCCTGCGCGCCGGGCAGGCCCGCGACCTGCGGCGCGGGTGCCTTCGCGGCCTCCGCCTCCGCCCGGGAGGGCAGTGTCCCGGTCAGCACCGTGGTGACCAGCAGGACGGCCACCGCGACCACCACCTCCGCGAGGACGGAGCGGCGCAGGGCCCGGCGGTGGAGGGTTTCCGGTTCGGCGGTGGTCACGTGCGTGGTCCTCGGTTCGGGGGGCGGGCCCGGCGCGCCCACCAGCGCCGGCTGGCGTTCCTCCGCCGCCGCCGGGCGGGCCAGCAGGGCCGTCCAGCGACGGGACAGGGCCGCCGCGAGCAGCAGGAACACCGTCGCCGCCAGCTTCACGGCGAGCGTGCGGCCGTACGCCGTCCCTGTGAGGGAGGACCAGGAGCCGAGGCCGCGCCAGGACTGGTAGGCACCGGTGACGACGAGGACCGTCACCGACGTGAACGCCAGGCGAGAGAAACGGGCCACCGTGTCGTGCGGTGGCGGGGTCTTCGCCCGGTGGAGGGTGAGCAGGAGGGCGGTGAGGCCGCCCAGCCAGGCCGCCATCGCGAGCAGGTGCAGCACCGACGACGTCATGGCGACCGGCACCTGGATGCCGGCCGAGGCGTGTTCCGCCGACGCCCATGTCAGGGCCAAGGACACGGAGAGGATCCCGCCCGCCGTCACGCGCGTGCGCGGAGTCCGGCGGCGCAGTACCGGCAGGAGCAGGGCTGCCGTCAGGAGGAGCAGCACGCGGGCCAGGAGGGCCATGCCCGGGCGGCCGCTCAGCGTGTCGGGGAACGTCGAGACGTCCAGCGCCGTCGACGGCGACGCGCCCTTCTCGTAAGGCGCGCGCAGCACCAGCAGCCCCGCCGTCGTCACCAGCAGCGTCCACCAGCCGAACAGCAGCGGCGCCCGCAGCGGGCCCGTGTCCGGCGGGCGGCACAGGGCCGCGAACGCCGCCGTGCCGATGAGCAGCGCGGCGGCGATGTAGGCGAGGTAGCGGCCGGTGTCGTAGAGGCTCTTGGTGACCGGGTGTTCGGCGTGGTCCTGGGGCGCCGCCGGCGGGGTGGGGGACGGCTTGCCGACGGAGAAGGTGAACGCGCCCGAGACGGGGTGGCTGTCCGCCGAGACCACCCGCCACGCCACCGTGTAGGTGCCCTCGTCGAGGTCCCGGGGCAGCGCGGCGCGGGCCGTGTCGGCGGCGCCGGCCGCGTGTTCGGGTTCCTCCATGTGGACGCGGCGGTTGTCGGGGCCGTAGATCCGGAAGGAGTCCTCGAGCAGGCCCACGGACTCGGTGAACGTCAGCGTGATGTGGGTGGGCGCCGTCCTGACGACGCTCCCGTCCTCGGGGTCGCTGGCGCGCAGGGCCGCGTGGGCGCCGGCCGGGGCCGCGCCCGCGAGGAGGAGCACCAGCAGCGTGCCCAGCAGCACCCATGCCCGCAGGACCGGGGACCCGCCGCCTCGGCCGCCCGCCGCCCCGTCGCGCCGTCGCTCCACTTCGTACCCGCCTCCCGGCCGTTCGCCTCCCGTGGAGTACGGACGGGACGGGCGGTCCGCTCAATGCGGCGGGGACGTCTTCACCAGGTGGGGCGGGAGGTCGCCCCTCCGTCGACCACCAGGTCGTGGCCGGTCACCCAGGAGGCGAGCGGGGAGGCCAGGAACACGCAGGCGTCGCCGACGTCCTCCGGGCGGCCGAGGCGTCCCACGGAGGACGCCTCCCGCCAGCGGCGTACGCCCTCCGGCCAGGCGTCCGCCAGGCCCTCCCGGTCGATCAGGCCGGGCGAGACCGTGTTGACGCGCACGCCCCAGGGGCCGTACTCCAGGGCCGCCGAGCGGGCGTGCATCACCACCGCGGCCTTGGACGCGCCGTAGTGGGCGTGGCCGGGGGCGGGGAAGCGGGCCTCGACGGAGGCGATGTGGGTGATCGAGCCGCCCCCCTGGTCGCGCATCAGCCGTGCCGCCGCCTGGGTGCAGGCGAAGACGGCGGTGAGGTTGGTGTCCACGACCGCGCGCCACTCGGCCGCCGTCATCCCGGCGAGTTCCCGCACGGGCTGGACCCCGGCGTTGTTGACCAGCGCGGTGAGGCGGCCGCCGAACCGTTCGGCGGCCTCGGCGACGAGCCGGTGGCAGGCGTCCTCGTCGGTGAGGTCGGCCTTCAGGACGACGGCCCGGCCGCCCGCCTCCCTGACGGCGACCGCCGTCTCCTGGGCGGACGCGACGGAGGTGCGGCAGTGCAGGGCGACGGCCGCGCCCTCCTCGGCGAGCCGGCGGGCGATGCCCCGGCCGATGCCGCCGCCGGCGCCGGTGACCAGGGCGACCTGGCCGTGCAGCAGTCCCCGCTCGCTCATGGACGGCCCAGCTCCGCGACGAGTGCGGCCCGGTCCGGGTGGCGGGCGGCCAGCTCGGCCGGGTCGCCGTGTTCGTAGCCCTCGTAGGTGAAGCCGGGGGCCATCGTGCAGCCGAACAGGGTCCAGGCGCCGCCGTCCGCGACGCGGGCGCCCATCCAGGTGCCGGCGGGGACGGTGAGCTGGACGTGCTGGCCGCCGAGCACGTCGGGGCCGAGGACCGGGGTGCTGCTGGTGCCGTCGGGGGCGAGCAGCAGCATCCGCAGCGGGTCGCCGAGGTAGTGGTGCCAGGTCTCGTCGGCGGGCAGACGGTGCAGGGCCGAGAAGTCGCCGGGCTCGGCGGTGAGCAGGGCGACGACGGCGGTGCCCTCGGGGCGGCCGTCGGGCCGGGCGGGACCGGCCCAGGTCTGCCGGAACCGGCCTCCCTCCCGGGGGATCGGCTCGAGTCCGAAGTGGGCGACGAGGTCGTCGGGAGTCACCCTCCGAAGGCTACCTCCCGGGTGAGGAACGCGAGTTGTGCTCGCTTCTCCGGGAGGTACACGTCCGGCAGGTCGATCTCCGGCAGCACGACCCGGGGCCCGGCGACGAAGCCCTGCCGCGCGAACCGGGCGATCGCCTTCTCGTTGGCGACGTCCGGGTCGACGACGACCCGCCGCCGGTCCAGGACCAGCAGGACGTACGTGGAGACGGCGGCCGCGAGCCCCGCGGTCCAGCCGGAGCGCTTCTCGCCCGGCTCCGGGGGTGCGATCAGCAGGTGCATGCCGATGTCGCCCGGCTCGACGGGGTAGCACTCGCCCACCCGGTCGGCCTCCGGCTCGTACGTCTGGAGCAGCCCGGCCGGGGCGCCGTCCTTGACGAGGAGGTACGCGTGGTGGGTGCCGAGGGTCTCCATGTGCGCGTAGATCTCGGACACCTGCTGTTCGGTGAGGCCGTTCATGCCCCAGAACACGGCGCGTTCCTCGCTCACCCAGCGGTGCAGCAGGGGCGCGTCGGCGGCCGGGTCCAGCGGCAGGACGCGCACGGTGCCGAAGCCGTCGACCCTCTGCTCGTGGACGGCCGGGCGGGAGGCGTACGGGTCAGACATCGGTCTCCTTCGTCAGCTGCGCCCAGTCGGTGACGACCGGGGCCAGGTCTCCGGCGAGCCACAGGGGCTGCTGGTCTCGGTGGTGGGGCGAGCCGGGGCGGCCCGACGCGCCGTGCGGCACCACCCAACGGCTGTCCTCGCGCCGGGCCAGGTCCCAGACGTAGCGGGCGGCGGGCCCACGGGCGGCGAGGTCGGTGATGCCGGGCACGGCGGAGGTGCACAGCACGCAGTCGTGGTCGCCGGACAGCCCGGGTTCCTCCCGCGGGTCCTCGGGCGGCAGGGCCCGCCAGGGCGCGAGGCGGTGGGTGTCGCCCCAGGGGCCTGCGGGCGGCGCGGCGGCCACCTCCTCCAGGGCCGCGCGGACGACGGCGGGGCGGTCGATGCCGAACAGGTCCTTCGCCGCCAGCAGGTGCTCCAGGGCGAACCCGATGCGCGGGACCAGCGCGAGCCAGGGGCGGAAGACGTCCGGGTACGGCGGCGGGCTCGCGGCGGCCGCGAGGGCGGGCTCGGCGGCCAGACGGCGGACGACCGCGCTGCGCAGGGCCGCGAAGGCCGCCGCGTCGGCGCTGCCGGCGTCCATGTGCCGGTCCCAGGCCAGCAGCCGCGCGCGGAGCGCGGACGCGGGCCCGGTGAGGCCGGGGGCGTCGAGCGCGGCCAGGTGGTCCAGGAGGGGTGCGGCGGAGGCGAGGTGGGTGTCGGTGTGGATCGTGGTCATGCCGGCGGCGGACCAGCGGTGCTGCCGGGCGAGCAGGGCGGCGATGCGGCGGGCGCGGTGCGGCGGGGCGAACTCCACGCCGAGCGGGGCGGCGGGGCCGCGCTGGTTGGCCATCACGGCGACGCCGTCGTCGAGCCCGGCGCGCGGCGGCTCGTGCCAGCCCCGCCACTCGTGGCCGGGCTCCCACGCCGGCACCAGGCGGACGCGGTTGGCGTCGGAGCGCACGGGGACGCGGCCGGCCACCCGGTGCAGGGCGCCGCCCTCGGTGTCGGCGGCGAGGACGACGTTGACGGGCTCGGCCCACAGGTCGGCGGCGTGGTCCACGTCGGCGACGCGGCGGGCCCGCAGCAGCGGCAGCAGGGCGCCGAAGCCGAGGTCGCCGGTGACGCGGGGCGGGTACCGCAGGGCCACGGCGAGCGGGGGCTGTCCCGGCTCCGGCACCCTGCCGTCGAGGCCCTCGGGGCCGCCGATGACGACGGGCCCGCGTCCGGTCTCGACGATCTCCACCTCGACCGGGTCCTCGCCCGCGACCTCGACGGTCTCGGTGTGCCGCGCGGCCCGCCGCCAGACGCCGTCCGGGCCGAGCGCCTCGATCCCGGCGCCGGTGCGGCGCAGCCGCTCACGGTAGAGGTCCTGGTAGTCGGCCATGGCGTTGGTGATGGCCCAGGCGACCGTGCCGGTGTGGCCGAAGTGGGCGATGCCGGGGACGCCGGGCACGGCGAGGCCGACGACGTCGAACTCCGGGCAGGACAGCCGGATCTGCTGGTAGACGCCGGGGTCCTCGATGAAGCGGTGCGGGTCACCGGCGACGACCGCCTGTCCGGTGACCGTGCGCTCCCCCGTGACGAGCCAGCCGTTGCTGCCGGAGGTGCCGGGGCCGTCGGTGGCGAACAGGCCCACGGCGTCCGCGCCGAGGCGCGCGGCGGCGTGGTCGCGCCACAGCTTGGCGGGGAAGCCGGCGAAGAGGAGGTGCGCGGACAGCCACACGGCGAGCGGCGTCCACGGCTCCCAGCGGCCGGGCAGGACACCGGCGCGGGCGAACTCCGGGGCGTCGTGCCCGTCCAGGCCCTCGTTGACGCCGGTGACGTACGCCCGGATCCAGTCGGCGGTCTCCGGGTCGCGCTCCTCCAGGCGGGCGAAGCAGCGGCGGGCGGTGTCGGCGATCCGGGCGCGCCGGACCAGCACGTCCCAGGACAGCTCGCCGGCGCCGAGGAAGGAGGCCGAGGTGCCCTGGGCGCGGTGGCGCTCCACCTCGATCTGCCAGCCGCGGTCGCGGGCGGTCACCAGTCCCTGCAGGCGCGCGAGTTCACGCGTGCCGTCCGCCCGCAGATGGGGAATCCCCCAGGCGTCCCGGAAGATCGCACCGGACACTGTGCCCCCACTTCGCTTTAGGTTAGGCTCCCCTAAGTAAACCGTGACGTGACGGGATCGTACGCGAAGGGTGAAGGCGCCATGGGGCAGGGGCGGGGTTGGGAGGGCGCGGTCCTCAAACTGCTGCGCGCGAAGGATTTCGAGTTCACGGTGACGGGCGCCGAGGACGTCACCGCCCACTACCGGCGGCTGACCTTCACCGACGGCGGGATGCTGGCGACGACCGGCGTCCACCCGACGATGTGGGTGCGGCTGTGGTTCGACAACGCGGGCAGGCCCCACCAGCGCGCGTACACCCTCGTCGACCCCGACCCGGAGGCCGGAACCTTCGCCCTGGAATTCGCGCTGCACGAGGGCTGCGCCAGCGACTGGGCGCGGGCGGCGAAGGCCGGGGACACCATCGAGGCGACCGTGCAGGGCACGGGCTTCGAGCACCCGGCCCCCTCTCCGTCCCATGTCTGCGTGGTCGGCGACCCGGCCTCCCTGCCGGCCGTCAACTCCCTGCTGGGCGCCCTGGGTGACGCCCCGGCGACGATCTGGTTCGAGGGCTCCCTCGACGGTCTGCCCTGCGTGGCCGACCCCGCACGTCACGAGGTGCGGGAGGTGCCCCGGCGGGACGCGGGCGCGGCCCTGGTGGAGCGCGTCCGCGCCGAACTGCCCGCCCTGCTGGCGTCCGGCCCCGACCCGTACGTGTGGATCGCGTGCGACACCGCGACCACCCGCGCGCTGGGCGCCTTCGTCCGCAAGGAGCTGGGCGTGCCCAAGCAGCGGGTGCAGGCGCTGGGGTACTGGCGCGCGAGCTGACCGCGACGCGCGATCAACCGGGCGGCGCGCGATCATCGGGGGCATGGACGTCACATTGCACCTCGCCCAGGACCCCGACGCCGACCGGCTGCTGGGCCGCAGCCCGCTCGCCGCGCTGACCGGGATGCTGCTGGACCAGCAGATCCCCATGGAGTGGGCGTTCAAGGGCCCGGCGACGATCGCGCAGCGGCTCGGCGCGGACGACCTCGACGCGCACGAGATCGCCGCGTACGACCCCGAGGCGTTCGCCGCGCTGCTCTCCGAGAAGCCCGCGGTGCACCGCTACCCGGGGTCGATGGCCGGCCGCATCCAGCAGCTGTGCCGGTACCTCGTGGAGCACTACGACGGTGACGCCGAGGCCGTCTGGCGGGACGTCGACGACGGCAAGGAGCTGCTGAAGCGGCTCCAGGACCTGCCCGGGTTCGGCAAGCAGAAGGCGCAGATCTTCCTCGCCCTGCTGGGCAAGCGGCTCGGCGTCCGCCCCTCCGGCTGGCGGGAGGCGGCCGGCGCGTACGGCGAGGAGGAGTCCTTCCGCTCGGTCGCGGACATCACGGGCCCGGAGTCGCTGGCGAAGGTACGGGCGCACAAGCAGGAGATGAAGGCGGCGGCGAAGGCCGCGAAGGCCGCGAAGAACACGGGGGCGTGACCGGCGCCTGCGGGTTCGTCCGCGAGGGCGTACCGGGGGCGGGTATGTGAGCCGGGGGTGGCGTACGGGGCGGTCCGTGAGGGCGCGTGAAGGGCGCGCGGACCGTTTTCGGACGGTTTCCGGCATCTTTTACGGCGGCGTACTGCGTCGCCATGGCTGCGCCCGGAACGTCTCGACCGGTAGGCTTTCCGTGTGATCTTCAAGCGCATCGGAAACGGCCGGCCGTACCCCGACCACGGCCGGGAAAGCACCCGGCAGTGGGCGGACGTCGCGCCGCGCCCGGTCCGCCTCGATCAGCTCGTGACGACCAAGCAGCAGCTCGACCTCGAGACCCTCCTCGCCGAGGACTCGACCTTCTACGGCGACCTCTTCGCGCACGTCGTGAAGTGGCAGGGCGACCTGTACCTCGAGGACGGACTGCACCGTGCGGTGCGTGCGGCGCTCCAGCAGCGCCAGGTGCTCCACGCGCGCGTTCTCGAACTCGACTGACACCCGTCGAACCCTCTGGCGGCCCGGTTTGGCCCTTTCGGGTTGGACTGCACCCAGTCGAATGATCATCTAGTAGGCATAGCAGCCCGGGCGCACTACGCTGCGCTCATGAGCATGCTCACTCCACCCGGCATGGGCGGCCAGTACCGCATCACGGGTGACAAGTACCCGCGGATGCGCCGGCCCCGGCGGCGCGGCAAGCTCGTCGTGCTGACCGTCGCCTCCGTCGCCGTGCTCGGCGTGGGCGGCTGGGGCACGCTGCAACTCGTCGACGTCTTCACCGGCGGCGGCGACTCCGCCTCCGCGGTCGGCACCAAGGCTGCCTGCGGCACCACGGTGAAGCCCTCGGCGAGTCCCGCGGGAGCCGCCGAGCCGCTGCCCCGCCCCGGCGCGATCACCGTCAACGTGCTCAACGCCACGACCCGCGGCGGGCTCGCCCAGAAAACCGCCGACGAGCTGAAGAAGCGCGGCTTCAGGATCGGCGAGGTCGCCAACGCGCCCGAGACGTTCGACAAGAAGGTCAAGGGAACCGGAGTGCTGCTCGGTCCCGCGACCGCGCTGGACACGGCGCTGCCGGTGCTGGGCACCCAGCTGGCCGGCGCCGAGCGCCGCACCGACCCGGCCCGCAAGGGCGTCGAGCTCGACCTGATCATCGGCGACGCGTTCCGGGGGCTCACGGCGAAGGCGGACGCCGACAAGGCGCTGACCGCACTGGCCAACCCCGAGCCGGCGTCCTCCTCGAAGAAGAACTGCTGAGCCGAACCCGCCTCACGCGGGGGCCGTGAGCCCTCGGGGCTACTCCGCGGCTCCGTACATGCGGTCACCCGCGTCGCCGAGGCCCGGGACGATGTACCCCAGCTCGTTGAGGCGCTCGTCGACGGACGCCGTCACGACCGTCACCGGCGTGCCGGCCAGCTCGCGCTCCATGACCTCGACGCCTTCCGGCGCGGCCAGCAGCACCACGGCGGTCACGTCGTCCGCGCCGCGCTTGATCAGCTCCTGGATGGCCGCGACGAGCGTGCCGCCGGTCGCCAGCATCGGGTCGAGGACGTACACCTGACGCCCGGAGAGGTCGTCCGGCATGCGCGTGGCGTACGTGGAGGCCTGCAGCGTCTCCTCGTTGCGCACCATGCCCAGGAAGCCCACCTCTGCGGTCGGCAGCAGCCGGACCATGCCGTCCAGCATGCCGAGGCCGGCCCGCAGGATCGGCACCACCAGGGGGCGGGGGTGGGACAGCTTCACGCCCGTGGTCCGTGCCACCGGCGTCTGGATGTCCACCTGTTCGGTGCGCACGTCGCGCGTGGCCTCGTAGGCGAGCAGGGTGACCAGCTCGTCGGCGAGACGGCGGAAGGTCGCGGAGTCGGTGCGCCGGTCGCGCAGCGTGGTGAGCTTGTGGGCGACCAGGGGGTGGTCGACGACGTGGAGACGCATGGCGTCAACCCTAACCGGGCCACGGAGGGCCGGCGTGCCCGCGCCTGGCAAGGGGATGGCGCACCCGCCACCCCTTCGCCGGCGTCAAACCGCCCGCCCGGGGGAAGGCGGGAGGGACGGACTGGGGTGATGAAGCAATGCCTGAGCAGGAGAATCATGTGAATCCGTCGACCGGGGGCACAGGCGGCGCCGGGGGCGAGGTGGACTGGGAGGCCGAGCGTCGGCGGCGGCGGGCGCGGTTCCTGAGGGAGCTGGCGGAGGCTCGGGCGTTGCGGGACCGGGTGCAGCCTCGGCGGGCGAAGGCGGCGCGGTTGCGGCACGCGATGCGGATGCGGACGTTTCGCTGGTAGCGGCTCTTCCGGCCCCGGTACTCGTGCCGGGCGGGGGGTTTTCGCGCGGCCCGGCCGGCGGGGTGCTCACGCCTGCCCTCCCGTGCTCCCAGGCCCTTGCGGCTGCGGGCGCGACACGCGGGTTGCCCCGTGGGCAAAGGGCCCCGGGGGTCCGTTGACGTGCCGCGCTCCGGTGGCGGGGTTGGGCGCGTACGATCCGGTCGTGGCGGCGACAAGCACGCTGGACCGCGATCGAAACTGCCGGACACAGGGAGCGGAAGACGTCCCCTGACGGCCTTGTTTCTGCCACGATTCCCAGTGGGCGGGGTCTCAGCTCCGCGTACCCGCCCGCACACCTCCGCCGGGGGGACCCCCAACCGGCACGCCTATGACCAGTGGGAGAGTCACGGTGTACTTCGCCGCACTGCTCGCGCGCACCGAAGACGGGTGGGAAGCGAGCGACACAGAGCTCGACGATGTGGAAACCCTGTCGGATCTGGCCGACCTGGCCCGGGAAGCCTCCCCTGACGAGGACACGGTGCTCGTGCTGATCGAGCAGGAGGACGGCTGGTTCGGCGTCGTCCGCGTGGATGGTGAGGAGGATCCCAGGATCTACGTCTCCGACGCAGCCGCGGCCGCCCGCAGCAGCTACGGGGAGATTTTGCTCACCGACGAACTGCTCGGCCGGGAGCCCGGGGACGACGTCCCCGACCTGGACGCCCTCGACCTCGACGGCACGGAGGACGGTGAGCCGGACGACGAGGACGCCGACGGCGGCCCGTCCGTCGCGTCCGGCGAGTCCGTGCCGCACGGCCCCGTCGGGGACGCGCAGGTCCTGGAGGACCTGGGCGTGTCCGAGAAGGAGCTGCGCTCGATGACCCAGGACGCCGTCTCGGAGATCGCCGAGGCGCTGGGCGCCTCCGAGGTGCTGGAGACCGTCCGCTGACCGTGCCGGCCGTCACCCCAGCGCCCGGCCTCCCCGACCCGGTGCGCGACCGCTGGCGGGAGCCGATGCGACTCGCCCTGGACGAGGCCCGCGGGGCCGTCCCGGGCGGGGACGTCCCCGTCGGCGCCGTCGTGCTGGCCGCGGACGGGGTCACCGTGCTGTCCCGCGCCCACAACGAGCGCGAGGCGACCGGCGACCCCACGGCGCACGCGGAGGTCCTCGCGCTGCGCCGGGCCGCCGAGCGGACCGGGGAGTGGCGGCTGGCCGGCTGCACCCTGGTGGTCACGCTGGAGCCCTGCACGATGTGCGCGGGCGCCGTCCAGCAGTCCCGGGTCGACCGGGTGGTCTACGGCGCCAGGGACGAGAAGGCCGGCGCGGCGGGATCCCAGTGGGATCTGGTCCGGGACCGGCGCCTGAACCACCGCCCCGAGGTGATCGAAGGCGTGCTCGCCGAGGAGTGCTCGCGGCTGCTCACGGAGTTCTTCCGGGGACGCTGAATACCGATTTCGAACCACGCGCCACCGTGCTGTAAGGTCTCCCTCGGTAGCGTGTCCGAGCGGCCGAAGGAGCTCGCCTCGAAAGCGAGTGTGGCGCAAGTCACCGAGGGTTCAAATCCCTCCGCTACCGCTTGAGAAGGGCCCCGTCGTCGGACGGGGCCCTTCGTGCGATCATGGGCCCGCTCGATGCGCGTGACAGCAGTGAGATCCGTGACAGGGGAGGGCCGCGATGGCGGTGAACGCGAAGAAGGCCGCCGTCTATCTGGTGGTGGTCTTCGTGCTGTACGTGATCATCACGGATCCCGAGACCGCCGGCGACTACGTCACCATCGGGTTCCAGGGCGTCTCGGACGCCGCGAAGGCGGTCGGAGACTTCATGACCTGGCTGGCCGCGGGAGGCAAGTGATGATCCGGCACCTGGTGCTCTTCAAGCTGAACGAGGGCGTCCGCCGCGACGACCCGACGGTCGTCGAAGGCGTGGAGGCCTTCCGCGCACTGGAGGGGAAGATCCCGGAGATCCGCTTCTGGGAGTGCGCCTGGAACATCAGCGACCGCCCCATCGCGTACGACTTCGCGATCAACTCCGCGTTCGACGACGCCGAGGCGCTGCGCCGCTACGTCGAGCACCCGGACCACCAGGCGGGCGTCGGCCTGTGGCGCGAGTTCGCCACGTGGGTGATCGCCGACTACGAGTTCTGACGCCCCTCCGCGCTCCGCGCACCGAGGCCCCCTGCCGTGCCGCAGGGGGCCTCGGTGCGTTCGGCGCCCGCCTCCCGCCCTCAACACGGAATATGCGGTGCTTGCACACAGTGAGTCAGTCTTGTGATGCTATGACCGCTTTTGACGGATGAGTTGACGGACGATGTGAGCGAATGAAGAGGTGGCGTTGACCGTGTCGGCCAGTTCCGCGCCGCCCCAGGACGAGGTGTCCCCCGACGCGGTCCAGACCCCCGCGAAGCGCCGTGGCGCGGACACCAGGGCCCTGACCCAGGTGTTGTTCGGTCAGCTCAAGAACCTGGAGCCGGGCACGCCGGAGCACGCCCGCGTGAGGGCGGCGCTCATCGAGGCGAACCTCCCGCTCGTGCGCTACGCGGCCGCCCGTTTCCGCTCCCGGAACGAGCCGATGGAGGACGTCGTCCAGGTCGGCACCATCGGCCTCATCAACGCCATCGACCGCTTCGATCCCGAGCGGGGCGTGCAGTTCCCCACCTTCGCGATGCCGACCGTCGTCGGCGAGATCAAGCGGTACTTCCGCGACAACGTCCGCACCGTCCACGTACCGCGCCGGCTGCACGAGCTGTGGGTGCAGGTGAACGGCGCGACGGAGGACCTCACCACCGCGTTCGGGCGCACCCCGACCACCGCCGAGATCGCCGAGCGGCTGCGCATCTCCGAGGAGGAGGTGCTGTCCTGCATCGAGGCCGGCCGGTCGTACCACGCCACCTCGCTGGAGGCCGCGCAGGAGGGCGACGGGATGCCCGGCCTGCTGGACCGGCTCGGCTACGAGGACCCCGCCCTGGACGGCGTGGAGCACCGCGACCTCGTCCGGCACCTCCTCGTACAGCTGCCGGAGCGCGAGCAGCGCATCCTGCTGCTGCGTTACTACAGCAATCTGACGCAGTCCCAGATCAGCGCCGAACTGGGCGTCTCGCAGATGCACGTGTCCCGCCTGCTGGCCCGCAGCTTCCAGCGGCTGAGGTCCGCAAACAGGATCGACGCGTAACCGTCAGGAGCGAATCGCACGACGGCACGAATCTGCCTTCTTTTCGTCCGATACTCCGTCAGACCCCTTGTAGCCAGGGCTGGTCCACATCTCGGATGTCGACATGTCACTACAGCGCGTTGCCGACATGTGACATTCTGCCGGAAGCGCGTTTGCCGGAGCCTCGGCGCCGGTATTCAGGTGAAGGCTGCGTTCCCCGGTCCGGGAGCGTTCGCCGCGACCGTCCCGCGACCCAAAGGGGGTGGCATGTCCGCAGAACAGGGCAGCTCGAAGGTGCTCACGCTCGCGGAGAGCGAGTCAGCTCCCCATGCTCTCGACGCACTCGGCCCCATCGACGAGGGCCCGGCCCTCGCCGCAACACCCGTTCCGGAGCTCCCGGACACGGCGGCCCTCGACACCCGCACCCTGTCCCGCTCCCTGTTCCTGCGGCTCGCCGTGCTCGACGAGGACAGCCCGGAGCGCGCCTACGTCCGGGACACCCTGATCGAGCTGAACCTCCCGCTCGTGCGGTACGCGGCGGCGCGGTTCCGCTCGCGCAACGAGCCGATGGAGGACATCGTCCAGGTCGGCACCATCGGGCTGATCAAGGCGATCGACCGCTTCGACTGCGAACGGGGCGTGGAGTTCCCGACGTTCGCCATGCCGACGGTGGTCGGGGAGATCAAGCGGTTCTTCCGCGACACGTCCTGGTCGGTGCGGGTGCCGCGCCGGCTCCAGGAGCTGCGGCTGGCGCTGACGAAGGCCAGCGACGAGCTCTCCCAGAAGCTGGACCGCTCCCCGACGGTGAGCGAACTCGCCGCCGTGCTGGGCGTGTCCGAGGAGGACGTCGTCGACGGCCTCGCGGTGGGGAACGCCTACACGGCCTCCTCGCTGGACTCCCCCGCCCCGGAGGACGACGGCGGCGAGGGCTCCCTGGCGGACCGCCTCGGGTACGAGGACACGGCGCTGGAGGGCGTGGAGTACCGGGAGTCGCTGAAGCCGCTGCTGGCCAAGCTGCCGCCGCGTGAGCGGCAGATCATCATGCTGCGGTTCTTCGCCAACATGACGCAGTCGCAGATCGGGGAGGAGGTGGGCATCTCGCAGATGCATGTCTCTCGTCTGCTGACGCGCACCTTGGCCCAGCTGCGGGAGGGGCTCATCTCGGACTGACGTCCGCGGACCTGCCTGTGAGCGCGGAGGCGCTCGGCCCTTTCGGGGCCGGGGGCCTCCGCGCTCTTGGCCGCGGGCGGCGCCGTACGCGCCTCAGGGGCGGGGCGAGTGACGGTCGCCTCGCGGGGTGCGGCCCGGTGAGGGCCGGCCGCGCGGTTCCCCGCGCCCCTGAGGGTGTGGCCGCCGAGGGGGTCGCCCCGGCGGCTCCCTTCTTACTTCAGTGCGAGCCAGGCCACTGCGGCGACGACGGCCACCGCGGCGACGATGCCGACGATCAGGCCGATCCGCGGGCCGCCGCCCGTGGCCGCCGGCTGCCCGGCCTGGGGAGCCTCGTCGACGAACGCGCGGAACATCTGGGTGCTGCCGGCGGGGTCGTGATTGCCCTGCGGGCCCTGGGTGTTAGCCATGGACCGAGACCCTAGCGAATCAGCGTCCCGCGCCCCAAGCGGGGCGGCGCCGACGGGGAGCACCCCGTCCCACCTGCGTGTTTACTGACGCGATTACTTGCCTTTGCCAAGTTTTTGGTCCGGACGACCCCTTTTTATTTGCCTTCAGCAACCATCCATACATACGGTTGCTTCAAGCAACGAAACGGAGGTGCCATGGCCGAGTCGGCACAGTACGAGGAGCTGGTCCGGCAGTTCAGCGCCTTCGGCGCCGTCAAACGGGAGATGAACCGGCTGATGCCGTCGGACTGCCCGGGCGGCTCCGCGGCCGTGCTGACCGTGCTGGGCCGCCACGGCGACATGCGCATGAGCAGGCTCGCCGAGCTGCTGTCCGTGGACATGTCCGTCACCAGCAGACACGTCACTCATCTGGCGGAGCGCGGCTGGATCGAGCGCTCCCCCGACCCCGCCGACAAGCGGTCCCGCATCCTGCGCCTCACCCCGGCCGGCCAGACCCGGCTCGACGAGCTGTTCCGGCGCACGACCCAGCTCCTCGCGGAGCGGCTGGGCGACTGGCCGGACGAAGAGGTCGACGACCTCACCCGGCTGATGGCCCGGCTCAGGGAAAGCTTCGGCGACCCCCGCCCCGTGCCCCGGCAGGCGTCTCCGTCACTCGAACAGACCACCCGTACACCCGCAAGCACCTAAGAGAAGGAAGTCCATGGCAACGACCACACCGAACGGTGTGCGGGCTCATGCCAAGCACGGGGGAGGATCCTCCACGGACGCTCCGATGACCCACCGGCAGATCATGGAGGCGCTGTCCGGGCTGCTGCTCGGCATGTTCTGCGCCATCCTGTCGTCGACCATCGTCACCAACGCCCTGCCCGAGATCGTCTCCGACCTCGGCGGCGGCCAGAGCGCCTACACCTGGGTCGTCACCGCCTCGCTGCTGACGATGACCGCCTCCACCCCCCTGTGGGGCAAGCTCGCCGACCTCATCAGCAAGAAGGCCCTGGTCCAGACGGCCCTGGTGATCTTCGTGATCGGCTCGATCGTGGCCGGCACGGCGCAGAACCCGGGCATGCTGATCACCGCACGCGCCATCCAGGGCCTCGGCGGCGGCGGTCTCGCCGCGCTGGCCCAGATCATCATGGCCGCGATGATCTCCCCGCGTGAGCGCGGGCGCTACTCCGGCTACCTGGGCGCGACCTTCGCGGTCGCGACCGTCGGCGGCCCGCTGCTCGGCGGCGTCATCACCGACACCAGCTGGCTCGGCTGGCGCTGGTGCCTCTACGTCGGCGTCCCCTTCGCGCTGATCGCGCTGGTCGTGCTGCAGAAGACGCTGAACCTGCCCCTGGTGAAGCGGGAGGTCAAGGTCGACTGGGCCGGCGCCTTCTTCGTCACCGCGGCCGTCTGCCTGCTGCTCGTCTGGGTCACCTTCGCCGACGACAAGTACGACTGGATGTCCTGGCAGACCGGGGCGATGGTCGGCGGCGCCGTCCTGCTGACCCTGATCTTCCTGTTCGTCGAGTCCAGGGCGAGCGAGCCGATCATCCCGCTGCGCCTGTTCCGCAACCGCACCATCACGCTGGCGTCGCTGGCCTCCCTGTTCGTCGGTATCGCGATGTTCGCGGGCACCGTCTACTTCAGCCAGTACTTCCAGCTCGCCCGGGACAAGTCCCCGACCATGTCGGGCGTCATGACCATCCCGATGATCGGCGGTCTGTTCATATCGTCGACCGTCTCCGGCATCGTCATCACGAAGACCGGACGGTGGAAGGCCTGGCTGCTGTCGGGCGGCGTACTGCTCACGGCGGGCCTCGGCCTGTTGAGCACCATGCGCTACGACACCCCGTACTGGCACATCGGCATCTTCATGGCGCTGATGGGTCTGGGCGTCGGCATGATGATGCAGAACCTGGTGCTCTGCACGCAGAACCAGGTGGCCCCGAGCGACCTGGGCGCGGCGTCCTCCGTGGTCACCTTCTTCCGCTCGCTCGGCGGCGCGGTGGGCGTCTCCGTGCTCGGCTCCGTGATGTCGTCCCGGATCAGCCACTACGCGGCCGACACCATCGGCACGCTCAGCCCGCAGGAGCAGGCTGCGGCCGCCAAGGCCTCCGGCAGCGGCACCATCCCCGACATGGACCTGCTGCCCCCGGGCATCCGCACCTGGCTGGAGAGCGCCTACGGCCACGGCATCGCCGACATCTTCCTGTACGTCGCGCCGATCGCCCTGCTCGGCTTCCTGGTGACGATCTTCATCAAGGAGGTCCCGCTGCGGACCACCGGCGCGCTGGCCCAGGCCGCGCAGGAGCAGGCCGCCGCGGCCGGCGACCCGGTCGCCCCGACCGCCGCCGAGGCCGCCGCCGTCCCGGCCGGGGGCGCCGCCCCCGAGGGCTCGGCCGTCTCCGGGACGCGGACAGCCGCGCAGGACACCTTCGCCCAGCCGGTGTCCGCCGTCGCCACCACCGCCCGGCCCGGGGAGTCCGCCTCCTCCGGCATCCCGGTGCGCGGCTTCGTCCGCGGCGCCGACAGCACCCCGGTGCCCCGCGCCGCGGTCACGCTGATCTCCCTGGGCGGCCGCCAGCTGGGCCGCTCCGTGGCCCAGGACGACGGCTCCTACGCGGTGGACGCCCCTTCGGCGGGGTCGTACGTCCTGATCGCCGCCGCCGACGGGCACCAGCCGCAGGCGTCGACGGTCGTGGTGAACGACGAGCCGGTGTCCTACGACATCCTGCTCAGCGGCACCAGCGGCATGACCGGTGTGGTCCGCGCGGCGGACACCGGGCAGCCGGTGCAGGACGCGATGGTGATCGTCACGGACGTGCGCGGGGACCTGCTGGCCACCGGGACCACCGGTGAGCAGGGCGAGTTCTCGTTCGCCGAGCTGGTGCCGGGCGCGGTGACCGTGGCGGTGAACGCCACCGGGTACCGGCCGCGCGCCCTGCCGGTCGAGATCGGCGCCACGGGCGTCACCCGGGTCGAGGCCGACCTGGAGACCGGCGCCCACGTCCGGGGCGTGGTCCGCGCCCCGCACGGTCCGCTGGCCGACGCCCGGGTCACCCTGGTCGACGCGGCGGGCAACGTGGTCGGCACGGCCACGACCGGCGACGACGGGGCGTACGCCTTCGCCGACCTGGACGGCGGCGAGTACACCGTCATCGCCACGGGCTACCCGCCGGTGGCGAGCGCCCTGACGGTCGCGGGACCCGGTGTCGACGACCACGACATCGAGCTCGCCCACCCCGGCGAGTAACGCGAGTCCCGGCCCGTGGCGGGCCGCGCGTCCTGCAAGCGGAGACGCGCCCCGCCGCGGGCCGGCCGTATCACGACCTTTTTATGAGCCTTTGCAGGGAGAAAACGGGATGCCACTGACCGCGAGGATCCGCACCCGGGACGGATGGGCCGTGTCGCACGCGGTCGTCACACTGACCGACGGGACCGGCAGCCAGGTGCTGCGCGCCGAGGCGGACGCCGAGGGCGCCGTCCGGGACGCCACCGAGCTGGCGCCGGGGGCGTACACCGTCGTCGTGACCGCGGTCGGGTACGCGCCCGCCGCCGCCAGCGCCCTCGTCACCGCGAGCGGGCGCGCGGAGATCGGGACGGTGACGCTGGCCAGGAGCGGGGGCACGGAGCTGCCGCCGCCCGGCCCGTGGACCGTGGACCCGGCGCACTCCAGCGTGGCCGCCGTCGCCCAGCACCTGGGCATCTCCAGCGTGCGCGGCCGGTTCACCGACTTCACCGCCTCGGTGGAGATCGCCCCGGACGACGTCGCCAAGTCCCGCGTGGAGGCGGTGATCCGGGCCGCGTCGATCGACACCGGCAACGCCATGCGCGACACCCATCTGCGGTCGCCGGACTTCCTGGACGCCGCGCGGCACCCGGAGATCACCTACCGGTCCACGGGGCTCACCCAGGCGGGCACCGACCGCTGGACCGTGCACGGCGAGCTGACCATGCGCGGCGTGGTCCGCCCGGTCGACCTGGACCTGGCCTACCTCGGCACCGGCGCCGACCCGTGGGGCGGCACCCGGGCGGCCTTCCGCGCCACGACCGAACTGCACCGCGAGGACTTCGCGATGAACTACAACCAGGTCGTCCAGGCCGGCATCGCCGCCGTCGGCACCACGCTCCGGGTGGAGCTGGACGTCCAGGCCGTGCAGGGCGAGGAGCTCCCGGAGGGCTGAGCGCGACGCCCGGACCTGCGCCGCTTCCGGTCTCGTCCCCGGCGTGGTGCAATGGGCGGAGGGTCAGGAAGCGGCCTTGCCGATGCCGGACGACCGATTCCAGGTGATTGCCGTGACCCTTCCGCCCCCCTCCTCCGAGCGCGTGATGCTCCCGCTGCCGTCGGAGATCGACTTCCGCAACGCCGACGGACTGCTGCCGCTGATCATGTACCAGGCCCGCTCCGGCCCCGAGGGGCCCGCGCGGGTGATGGTCCTCGACCTGTCCGGGACCCGCTTCATGGACTCCCAGGGCATCCGTCTGATCAACGACGCCCGCAGGCTGCTGCTCCCCCACACCCGGGTGCACGTGGTGGCCCTCCCGGAGAGCGTCGCGGGCCGCGTCCTGGAGGTGACCGGGCTGCGCCGCGACGTGCCCGTGTACGACAACCTCCCGGAGGCGATGGCGGCCTAGGCTGACGCCATGGCACCGAACATCGCGACCAACACCCGCGTCTCCCTCGACGAGTTGCTCGACTTCGTACGCCCCCGGCACCGGGCGGTCCTGCTCACCCGCCGCTCCGACGGCGGACCGCAGGGGTCGCCGCTGACCTGCGGCGTCGACGACTCCGGGCGGATCGTGGTGTCCACCTACCCGGAGCGCGCGAAGACCCGGAACGCCAAGCGGGACCCGCGGGTGAGCCTCATCGTCCTCAGCGACGACTGGAACGGCCCCTGGGTGCAGATCGACGGCACCGCCGAGGTGCTGGACGTGCCCGACTCCGTGGAACCGCTGGTGGAGTACTACCGGAACATCGCCGGTGAGCACCCCGACTGGGACGAGTACCGCGCGGCGATGATGAAGCAGGGCAAGTCGCTGATCCGGATCACCCCGGAGCGCTGGGGGCCGGTGGCGACGGGCGGTTTCCCGGCGCGGCCGGCGGATGGCGCGTAAGGTCGCGCCTCGCGGTCGCCGCTAGCCGCGACCGCGGGCGACCATCGCCTCGATACCGGCGACGAGCAGGTCCAGGGCGAAGGTGAAGTCCCGTTCGAGCATCTCCTCGACCGTGTCGCCGCCCCGCGCCTCCATGATCCGGGCCGACCGGCCGATGACGTCGGAGGCGTCCGGGTGCCGCAGCACCTCGGTCATGGCGCGGTGGTGGTACTCGTCGGCGGTCAGGCCCGTCGAGGCCACCCGGTCACGGAAGTGGCCCTCCACCGTGCCGTGTCCGTACACGAACTGGAACACGGCGGCGATCGCCCCGGTCACCTCGTGCTCGGGCAGGCCGGTGCGGCCGAGGACCCGCTGGACGGCACCGGAGAACCGCAGCGCGCGGGGGCCGATGTTGAGGAAGCGGCCGACGAGCGCCGGCAGCCAGGAGTGCCGCACCAGCAAGGCCCGGTACGCGCGGGCCAGGGCGCGCAGTTCGTCGCGCCAGTCCGCGCCGGAATCCGCGCCGGAGTCCGCTTCGGGCAGGGCGAGTTCGCCGAAGGCGTGGTCCAGGGACAGTTCGAGCAGGTCGTCCTTGGTGTCGACGTACCAGTAGACGGACATCGCGGTGACGTCGAGCTCGGCGGCGAGGCGGCGCATGGAGAACCTCTCCAGGCCCTCGGCGTCCAGCAGCCGCACGGTGGCCTCGGTGATCCGGTCCCGGTCGAGGCCGGAAGGCTGGCCTCCGCCGCGTCTGCCGCCCCGCTCCCGGTCGTTCAGCCAGACACTGGGCCGCGGCGTCTTCCCGGACCGCTGGTCTGCCCTCACCATGGCGCACCTTCCTCGACTCGCCGACGCCGGTTCATGCTAGGCGTCCGCCTGTCCCCGCGCGGTCCGCGCGTCGGCACGGTCGGCGCGGCGCAGCAGCGACGCCGCGAGCAGTCCGCCGAGCAGCACCGCGACCGAGCCGACGAGCAGGCTCGCCTCCAGGCCGGAGGAGAACGCCCCGGTGATCTCGGCGCGTTCGCGGTCCGAACCGGCCGCGGCCAGCGCCGCCGGCAGCGAGGCCGCCGCGACCGGCGCCAGCGCGGCGAAGCGCGCGTTCAGCACGGCGCCGAGGACGGCCACGCCCAGTCCGTTGCCGAACTCGGCCAGCGTGCCGTTGATCCCGGCGCCGACGCCCGCCTTCTCGCGCGGCACGGAACTCATCACGGCGTGCGCCATCACCGGGCTGCCGATCGCGGTGCCCGCGCCGATCAGCACCAGCCCGAGCAGGGTGCCGCTGTAGCCGTGGCCGGTGAGCGTGGCGATCGACACCAGCCCGGCCGCCATCAAGCCCATGCCGGCCGCTATCGACAGCGGAGTGCCCATCTTCGCCGACCACTTGGTGCCGACGCCGGTGAAGTTGAGGGCGACCACGGTCAGCGCCATCGGCGCGGTGCGCAGTCCCGCCTCCAGCGGGCCGTAGCCCAGGACGAACTGGAGGTACTGGGTGAGCAGGAAGAGCGCGCCGCCCATCCCGAAGGTGATCAGCACCAGGCCGCCGACCGCGCCGGTGAAGCGCCGGTTGCGGAAGAAGTGGAGGTCGAGCATCGGGTACGGGATCCGGCTCTCCCAGTACGCGAAGACGCCGAGCACCACGGTCGCCGTGCCCGCGCTGACGGCCACCGTGCCGGACGTCCAGCCGTGCTCGGGCCCGGAGATGATCGCGTAGACCAGGGCCGTCATGCCGATGGTGGAGAGCACCGCGCCGGCCAGGTCGGGCCGGTCGCCCCGCCGGTTCCGCGACTCGGGGACGTACGCGGCGACGGCGGCCAGCGCCAGGGCCGCGACCGGCAGGTTGATCAGGAAGATCGAGCCCCACCAGAAGTGGTTCAGCATGAACCCGCCGACCAGCGGACCGGCGGCGAATCCGAGGGAGTTGACGGCGCTCCAGATGCCGATGGCCTTGGGCTGCTCCTCGGGCGTGAAGATCTGCATGACCACGGCGAGGGTGGTGGTGAGCAGCAGCGCCCCGCCGACGCCCATGCCCGCCCGCGCGGCGATCAGCTGCCCGGAGGACTGGGCCAGTCCTGCCACCAGCGACCCCGCGCCGAACAGGGCGAGGCCCACGATCAGCATCTTCCTGCGGCCGTAGCGGTCGGCCGCGTTGCCCGCGCTGAGCAGCAGGCCCGACTGCACCAGGGAGTAGGCGTTGATCATCCACTGGATGTCGGCGGTCGAGGCGTCCATCTCCCGGGTGAGGGAGGGGATCGCCACGTTCAGCACCGTGTTGTCCAGCAGCACGGTGAGCTGGGCCAGGCAGATGACTCCGAGGATCAGCCAGCGCCGCGCGTGCCCCCGGTGAGCCCCGTCCGCCGGTGCGGTGTCGGGGGACGGGCCGGCGGCCGCGGCGGGCTGCTCCTGCGAGGACGTGGTCATGCTGTACACCGTAGAACAGCCCTCTTACGGTGTACAGCACGGGGTGGCCGGCGGGGTCAGCTTTCGGACGCGGGGCGGGTGAGGTCGTAGAAGGTGGCGGAGCCGGCGGTGACCTGGGTGAAGTTGGCCTGGACCCAGGCGGTGATCTGCGAGGAGGTGCCGGTGCCGTCTCCTCCGCCTCGGCCGCCGCCACCGCCCGTGCCTCCGCCGGAGACGAAATAGTGGATGCGGCCGTCGTTCACGTACCGCTGGAACTGGGCGAGGGTCGGGGACGGATCGGTGCCGTTGAACCCGCCGACCGCCATGACCGGTTCGCCGGTGGCGAGCTGGTAGCTCGCGGCGTTCTGCGCGCCGACCGCCGCGGCGGCCCAGGTGTAGTCGTCGGCGTCGGTCTCCAGCAGCTCGCGTGCCTCGGCGTCGACGTCGGTGCCGCCGAGGAGTCCGCCCATGCCGGCGCCTCCGCGCGATGCCCGGCCCGGGGCGCCCGTGGTGCCCTCCTGGCCCGACGGGCCGCCGTCGGGGAAACCGCCGTCGCCGTCGGCGCCGCTCGTGTTCGGCGGGGTGCCGTTCTGCGGGCTTCCGCCCCCGCCGGGACCGCCTCCCTGGCCGGGGGTGCCGCCACCGCCGGGCCCCCCGTCCTGGGCGCCGCCCGGGGGACGGCCGCCGCCTCCCATGCCCGTCGACGCGGGACCGGCCGTGACGATGGAGCCGGAGTGCCCCTCCCGCACGGTGCTCAGGGTGTACGCCGTCGGCCCGGCCAGGGAGGCCGCGACGCCGAGCGCGGCCGCCGCGAGCACCACCCGGCGTCCCGCCCGGCCGGCGAAGACCAGCCCGAGCGCGGCGGTCAGCCCGCCCACCAGGACGAGCCACCGCAGCCACGGCAGGTAGTCGGGCGTGCGGTGGAGCAGGACGTATCCCCAGGCCGCCGTCGCCGTGACGGCCGCCGCCAGGGTGAGGGCGGCCCATGTCTCCCGTCGCCTGTGCCACAGGGCCGCCGCACCCATGCCGGTCACGGCCGCCAGACAGGGGGCCAGGGCCACCGTGTAGTACTGGTGGAAGATGCCGGCCATGAAGCTGAAGACGCCGGCGGTCGTCAGCAGCGAGCCGCCCCACACCAGGAACGCGGCGCGGGTGACGTCGGTCCTGCCGGCCCTGCGGGTCAGGACCAGGGCGGCGGCCAGCAGGATCAGCGCGGCGGGCAGCAGCCAGGAGATCTGGCCGCCGATGTCGTCGTTGAACATCCGGTCCCAGCCGGTCTCGCCCCAGCCTCCGCCGCCGCCCGGTCCGCCCCCGCCGCCGACGCTGCCGGTCTCGTCGCCGTTGAGCCGGCCCAGGCCGTTGTAGCCGAAGGTCAGCTCCAGGAAGCTGTTGTTCTGCGAGCCGCCGATGTACGGCCGTGAGGACGCCGGCCACAGCTCGACCACCGCGACCCACCAGCCGCCGGACACCACGAGCGCGACGGTCGCGAGCGCGAGCTGCAGGAACCGCTTGCGTGGACGGACGGGCGCGCAGACCGCGTAGACCGCGGCCAGCGCCGGGAGGATCAGGAACGCCTGGAGCGTCTTGGTGAGGAACCCGAAGCCGATCGCGACGCCCGCCCACACCAGCCATCTGGTCCGGCCGTCCTCCAGGGCGCGGACGACGAGGTGGCAGGCGACGGCCATCAGCAACGCGAGCAGCGCGTCCGGGTTGTTGAAGCGGAACATCAGCGCCGCGACCGGCGTGAGCGCGAGGACCGCTCCCGCGAGGAGCGCCGCGCCGTGTCCGGCACGTCGGCGCACGGACGCGTGCACGACGGCGACGGTGCCGACGCCCATGAGCACCTCGGGCACCAGGATCGCCCAGGAGTTGAGCCCGAACAGGCGCACGGAGAGGGCCATCGGCCAGAGCGCCGCCGGGGGCTTGTCGACGGTGATGGCGTTCGCGGCGTCGAGCGACCCGAAGAAGAAGGCCTTCCAGGACTGGCTGCCCGCCTGCACGGCCGCGGAGTAGAAGGAGTTGGCGTAGCCGGAGGCGTGGAGGTTGCAGAGGTAGAGCAGGCCGGTGGCGAGGAGAAGCGCGAAGAAGGCGGGGCGGGCCCAGCGGGGGGTGGCGGGGGCGCCGTCGGCCGCGTCGGCGGGGCTCGTGACGGTCGCCGGGATGGGCGCGGGCGGCTGGTCACCGAAGGCGGGCGCGGCATGCGCGCCGCGCGGTGGGACACCGGGCGCCGGGCCGGAAGCGGATGCGAAGCCGGCCGCTTCCGCACCGGCCCGCCCGCCGGGCGGTGCGGGCCGGGGGCCGTCGGCGGCCGCTCCGGCTCCGGTGTGCGCGCCGTGCGGCGCCGGCGCGGGGAGGGGCGTCCCGCCGGCGGGATCGGACTGTGGGTCGTACGCGGGGGTCATCGGGTGGTCCTCGGGTCGCGGTCGGCCTGCGGGGCGGGCCTGGAGGGAAGCGGTGGGCGGGCCGGGGCGAGTGGTGGCGTGTCGGGCTGGGGCGTCCGCGGGGCCCGGGGAGCGGAACCGGCTGCCGAGGCGGCCCGTGACGCCGCCTGCCCCGGTGGTGAGGCGGGCGCGCCGGACGCGGCACCGTGCCAGGTGGCCGTCTGCGGGGCCGACGAGGCCCCCGACGGGCCGGGCGCCGCAGGCCCGGGCGCGTGCGCCATGGCGCCGTGCCCCGTCGCCGCCGGCGCGGGCGTCCCCCCGGTCTGCCGGGCCACCGTGTCGCCGGCGGCTCGGGCCTGGCCCCGGTCCGGGAAGACCCAGGCTCTGAACAGCAGGAACCGCAGGACCGTCGCCGCCAGGTTGGCCGCCACCAGGACCGCCAGTTCCGTGGAGTGCGCGGGGTCGCTGCTCGCCGTGCCGAGGGCGGCGAGGGAGCCGCTGGTCAGGGCGAGGCCGATGGCGAGGACGACCAGGCCCTGCGCCTGGTGGCGGACCATCCCGCCGAGGCCCCGCACCCGGAAGGTGAGCCGGCGGTTGGCGGCGGTGTTGGCGACCGCCGACACGAGCAGGGCGAGCCCGTTGGCGAGCTGGGAGCCGGTGACGGAACGGAAGGCGCTGTAGAGGAGCAGGTAGAACACCGTGGACAGGGCGCCCACGGCGCAGAAGCCGACGAGCTGGCGGGCCAGTCCGCGCGGCACGTCCGCGAGGGTCCGGTCGCGCGGGTCGTCGCCGAAGGGCCGGGTGAGACGGTCCAGCGGCAGCGCGCCGGTGGCCAGCGCCCTGCCGACCCGCCAGACGCCCTTCAGGTCCTCCGTGGCCGTCCGCACGATGTGGACGGTCGAGTCGGGGTCGTCGACCCAGTCGACCGGCACCTCGTGGATCCGCAGCCCCGCCCGTTCGGCGAGCACCAGCAGTTCCGTGTCGAAGAACCAGCCGCTGTCCTCCACCAGCGGCAGCAGCACCTGCGCCACGTCGCGGCGGACCGCCTTGAACCCGCACTGCGCGTCGGAGAAACGCGCCTGGAGCGAGCCGCGCAGGATCAGGTTGTAGCTGCGGCTGATGAACTCCCGTTTGGCGCCCCGCACCACCCGCGCGCTGCGGCTCAGCCGGGAGCCGATGGCGACGTCGGAGTGGCCGGAGATCAGCGGGGCGACGAGCGGCAGCAGGGCGTTGAGGTCGGTGGACAGGTCCACGTCCATGTAGGCGAGGACGGGCGCGTCCGAGGCGGACCAGACGGTCCGCAGCGCCCGTCCGCGGCCCTTCCGCTCCAGCCGGACGGACCGCACCTCCTCGATCCGCCGCGCCAGCTCGGCGGCGATGAGCGGGGTGCCGTCCGTGGAGGCGTTGTCGGCGATCGTGATGCGGAACGCGTACGGAAAGGTCCGGGTGAGGTGTTCGTGCAGCCGGCGGACGCAGAACCGGAGGTCCTTCTCCTCGTTGTGCACGGGGACGACGACGTCCAGGACCGGTGTGCCGGCCCAGGCGGCCGGAAGGTGCTCCCGAGCAGGCAGCGTGCCGGGACAGTGATCGGTTCGCATGACCGCGACCCTGGTCAACTGGCCTGTCGTACCTCTGTGGTGAGGCTGTGCCACCGCTGTGAGTGCGGTGCGGCGGCGGGCAGGCGGAGGGTGAACACCGTCCGGCCGGGCACGCTGTCGACCGTCACCGCGCCTCCGTGCGCGACCGTCACGGCCCGCACGATCGCCAGACCCAGGCCCGTGGATCCGGTGGCCCGCGTGCGGGCCGAGTCACCGCGCGCGAAGCGTTCGAAGACGTGCGGGAGCAGCTCGGGCGGGATGCCGGGCCCGTCGTCGGTGACGTCCACCCGCAGCCAGGGGTCCTCGTGGCGCACCCGTGCGGTGACGGTGGTGCCCGGCGGGGTGTGGGTGCGGGCGTTGGCGAGCAGGTTGACGAGGACCTGCTGGAGCCGGGCGGCGTCGGCGGTCACCGGCGCGGGCGCGTCGGGCAGGTCCAGGCGCCAGTGGTGGCCGGGCCCCGCGGCGCGGGCGTCACTGACGGTGTCCACGACCAGCGGCACCAGGTCGGTCTCCTCGAACCGCAGGGGCCGTCCGGCGTCCAGGCGGGCGAGCAGCAGCAGGTCCTCCACGAGCAGGGTCATCCGGCCGGCCTCGGACTCGATCCGGCGCAGCGCGTGCCGGGTGTCGGGGCCGACCTCCTCCCGGCCGCGCCGGGTGAGTTCGGCGTACCCGCGGATGGAGGCGAGCGGGGTGCGCAGTTCGTGGCCGGCGTCCGCGACGAACTGCCGTACCCGGGTCTCGCTCAGTTGGCGGGCGTGCAGGGCGGCGTGGACGTGGTCGAGCATCCGGTTGAGGGCGGCGCCGACCCGGCCGACCTCGGTGTGCGGATCGCACTCGGACTCCGGCACGCGCTCCTTCAGCGTCACCTCGCCGCGGTGGAGGGGGAGTTCGGCGACGCGGGTCGCGGTGTCCGCGACCCGGCGCAGCGGGCGGGTGGCGACGCCGACGATGACGGCGCCGGCCAGGGACGCGGCGACCAGACCGGCGGCGGTGACGCTGATCTCCACCAGGATCAGGGTGGTGACGGTGGCGTCCACGTCGGCGGTGGGGACGGCGACGTAGAAGGCGCCGTTGGGCCCTTCCTCGTAGACGACGCGGTAGCCGCCGAGGCCGGGGAGCTCGGCGGTGTGCTCCTGCCGGTCGCGCGGGACGTCCTCCAGGGCGGCGAGCTGGGCGCCGGTGAGGCGGCCGGCCTCGGGCGTGCGGACGCCGTTCACCTCGCGGGAGTCGCTGACCACCCCGTCGGTCACCGTGCCGTCCACGACGGTGGCGCCGACGGTGCCGAACATCTGCGGGCCCCTCGTCACGAAGTCGAGGGCGTGTGAGGCCGGTCCGGGACGCGGTCCGTCGCCGGTCGGGCCGCCCGTCGCCCGCATCGCCGCCTCGCGCAGCTGCCCGTCGAGCTGCTCGTACAGATGGGAGCGGAGGGCCAGCGCGGTCACCGTGCCGATCACCGCGCACACCACCGCGATCAGCGTGACGGACGCGACGACGAGCCGCGTCCGCAGCGTGCGCGGACGCGGCCGTGCCGGTCCGCTCACGAAACCGCGGGCTTCAGCAGGTAACCGGCGCCGCGCCGGGTGTGGATCATCGGCTCCCGGCCCGCGTCGATCTTCCGGCGCAGGTAGGAGATGTACAGCTCGACGACGTTCGCCTGGCCGCCGAAGTCGTAGGACCAGACGCGGTCGAGGATCTGCGCCTTGCTGAGCACGCGGCGCGGGTTGCGCATCAGGAAGCGCAGCAGCTCGAACTCGGTCGCGGTCAGATGGATGCTCTGCCCGCCTCGGGTCACCTCGTGGCTGTCCTCGTCCAGGGTGAGGTCGCCGACCACCAGCAGGGCGTCGGAGCGGCGGTCGGCCGCGTAGGAGCGGCGGATCAGCCCGCGCAGCCGCGCGACGACCTCCTCCAGGCTGAACGGCTTGGTCACGTAGTCGTCGCCGCCCGCGGTCAGCCCGGCGATCCGGTCCTCGACGGCGTCCTTCGCGGTGAGGAACAGCACGGGCACGTCCGGGAGTTCGCGGCGCAGCCGGCCGAGGACGGTGAGCCCGTCCATGTCGGGCAGCATCATGTCCAGGACGACGGCGTCGGGCCGGAACTCGCGGGCCGCGCGCAGGGCGTTCCGGCCGTCGGCCGTGCTGCGGATCTGCCAGCCCTCGTAGCGCAGGGCCATGGAGAGCAGTTCGGTGATCGACTGCTCGTCGTCCACCACCAGCACCCGGACGGAGCTCCCGTCCGGCCTCAGCAGTTCGGTGCGCCCCTGGGGCGAGATCGTGGTCATACCGGACACGATCCGGGCGTCCCCTGAGAGCACCCTTGCGTCTGTCTGTGTTTTCCCTGAGAAACCCACAGGCGTTTCTCAGGCGGGCGGCTCCGGTGGGTCGGTGAGGCCGAACAGCCGGGCCGCGTTGTCGTGGCAGACCGCCCGCAGCCAGTCGTCGCCGAGTCCGAGACCCGCGAGGGCCTCGAGCTGATGGGCGTACCCGTAGGGGATGTTGGGGAAGTCGGTGCCGAGCAGGACGCGGTCGCCGAGGGCGGCCAGGCGGGGGAGCGCCCGCCTGGGGAACGGCGCCATCCGCTCACTGAAGCCGGTGAACGCCATGGTGGTGTCGAGACGGACCTCCGGGTACCGCTCGGCCAGGCCGAGGAAGTCCTCGTACTCGGGCATGCCCATGTGGGCGACGATCAGCCGCAGCCGGGGGTGGCGGGCGAGCACGCGGGCGACCGGTTCGGGGCCGGTGTGCTTGCCGGGGGCGGGGCCCGAGCCGCAGTGGACCACGACCGGTGTGCCCGCCTCGGCGAGCAGCCCCCAGCAGGCGTCGAGCGCCTCGTCGGAGGGGTCGTACCCGCCGACCTGGACGTGCGCCTTGAAGACGCGCGTCCCGTGCTCGACGGCCTCGCGGACGTAGGCGGCGGCGCCGGGCTCGGGGAAGAGGGTGGAGGTGTGCAGGCAGTCGGGGGTGCGGCGGGCGAAGTCGGCCGCCCAGTCGTTGAGCCGGCGGGCCATGCCCGGCTTGTGCGGATACAGCATCGCCGTGAAGGCGCGCACGCCGAACGCCCGCAGCAGCGCGACCCGTTCGGCCTCCTCCTCGCGGTACGTGATCGGCCACTCGATACCGCCGGTGAGCGGGCCGAGGCCGTCGAAGTACGCCCACACCTTGTGGAGGACGCGCTCGGGCATGAAGTGCGTGTGCACATCGACGAGGCCGGGCAGGCCGAGGTGCTGCCAGAAGCGGCGGACCTCGGCGGATTCGTCGGTCCCGGCGGACCCGGCGGTCGCGGGGGTCGCGGCGGTCGCGGGGGGCTCGTCGGGGGTGGCGGGCGGGGTCGGAGGGTGGGCGCTCATGCCGGACACGATCACCCGCGGAGGCGTGGACGGTCCAGCCCCCGTCCTCCCTCCCCGCTGCTCAGAACAGCCCGTCCTGCGCGGTCGGCCGCTCCTTCAGCGCCCGCACGGGCACCTCGACCCCGCGTCCCCCTGCCGGGACCAGCTCCCAGCCGGGCAGCAGGCGGGTGTCCAGCACGAGGACGCCCCGGTCCGTCGCCAGGTGCAGATCCGGACCGGCGGCAGCCACCAGCTCCCCGCTCACCGTGCCGCCGGCGGTCAGCTCCCCCACCGCGCCCACCGGCGCCGGCGCCTGCGCCAGCCCGAACGCCTCCACATGGTCGACCGGACGGCAGGGGGCGGGGTCGAGCGACTCCGGCCAGCCGGTGAGGGCCAGCGCCCGCGCGTGCAGCCCGGCGATCTCGGCGGCCCGCTCCTCCGCGGTCGCCGGGAGCGCCGCCCGCGCCGCCCGCTTGGCGGCGTAGGGGATGCGGTCCGGCACGCGCAGGGCGGCACGCAGCAGCTCCTCGGTGCGGCGCGCCGCCATCAGCGGTCCCGTGCCCAGCCAGCTGAAGCAGATGGCGCCCTGCTCCAGCAGCCGGGCCGGCCCCCGCCGCTCGGCGGTGATCCCGACCTTGGACATCCCGGGCCCGAACCACGCCAGGTAGACCCGGTACGGCCGCGGGTCGTCGGCGAGCGTGTCGGCGGCCACCGAGTGCGCCCGGTCCAGGCGGGCGCACTCCTCGCAGCGCGGCCCGGTGCTCCGCGCGGACACCCGCGCGGCCGGCGGACATGTGTTCCCCCGTGCTCCCACACAGGTCCGCGCTCCCCCCTCCGTGACCCCGAAGGCCACCGTCTTCCCCCAGGTCAGCGCCGAGCGCCGGCCCCCGTCCCAGATCAGCACGGGACCGCCCGCCGTCCAGCTCAGCCCCGCGCACCGCCATGCCTGTGCCATCCCGGCCGAGAGTAGAGGGGACCACTGACAACGGGCCGCTCCCCAGCGGGGCGGCCACCGGCTCAGCCCCCGGCGCCCACCGCGTCGGCCTCGGCCGCCCGCTCGCCCGGCGCGGTCACGGGTGCGGGCGCGGTCACGGTCACGGGCGCGGGCGCCGGCACCTCGGCCGTCCCGCCCCTCCGCCCCGCCCACCGGCAGCCCAGGCACTCCGCGTGCCCCGCGCGAGCCCCGCTGTCCCGCACCCGCCAGCTCCACTCCTCCCGCGGCCGGGGCCCCGACGGTTTGCCCCATCCGGCGAGGTGAAGGGCCCAGGTGACGAGCAGGGCGAGCACGTCGACCGCCGCTCCGGCGGCGAGCAGCGGCCCCGAGACGGTGCAGACGCCCGCGCCCAGGAGGGCCGTTCCGGCCAGAGCGATCCCGCAGCCGGTCCAGCCGGCGACCGTGTGCCCGTGGTCATATGGGTGCGCGCTCATGTCTGCCCTTCCGCGGCGTCGGCGTTCCTCCGGACGACGGACGTCCTCCAGATGTCTCACGTCCTAAGGAATTTACAACAGAAACCTCTCACAAGCTAAGAGAAATGGGAAGCCTCGTCATGCACGCCAATCCGCGCCCGCCCGCCACGCAGCAGGAGGCGATGTGGGCGATGGACCGACTGATCGCGACCCATCTGATCGGCCAGCAGGAGATGGCCCAGGTCATGGGTCTGAACGTGACCGACGTGACCTGCTTCGGCTTCGTCCTGGAGGCGGGGGAGGACCTGCTCACCGCCGGTGAGCTCGCGGAGCGCGTCCATGTCACCACCGGCGCGATGACGGGCGTCCTCAACCGCCTGGAACGGGCCGGCTTCATCACCCGCCGCCCCGACCCCGCCGACCGCCGCCGCGTCCGCGTGGCCGCCGTGCCCGACGCGGTGGCCATGGCGCACCGGCTCTACGAGCCCTACTACGCCCGCCTCACCGAGCTGTTCGCGGACTACTCCCCCGAGGAGCTGGCCGTACTGAACGACTGGTTCCGGCGGGCCACCGCGCTCGCCGACGCCTTCCGCGAGGAGAGCCGCCGCAAGAGATGACCCGCACAGGAAGACGTACGGGAGCTGACCCGGACTCACCCGCCGACGTGCCGGGCGGGGCCCGCGGTGCCAGTCTGAAGGGAATCGAACCGCTCGGGGACATCCGGAAGGTCGGGAAACATGACCAGCAATGTCAGCGGTACGGGCTTTCGCGGGGCGGGCCGGGAGGCCGAGAGCCCCTGGGCGGCGAGCTGGACGGTCGCCGCCGCGTTCCTGATGGTGTTCGGCGGCGTCATGGCGATCTTCGAGGGCATCGCCGCCATCGCCCGGGACGACGTCTTCGTCGCCACACCCAACTTCACGTACGAGTTCAGCCTGACCGGCTGGGGCTGGGTGCATCTGATCCTCGGCGCCCTGGTGGCCGCCGCGGGCCTGGCCTTGTTCAAGGGAGCGACCTGGGCCCGTGCCGTGGGCGTCGGCCTGGCCGGGCTGAGCATGATCGCCCACTTCGTGTGGCTGCCCTACCAGCCGGTGTGGTCGATCGTCCTCATCGTCGTCGACGGCTTCATCATCTGGGCCCTGTGCGCACCCCGCCGCGGGTCCCCGGCGTAGAGCGCGCGCCCGCCGGCCGGTCCGGTGCCTGGCCCTGGGTGATCCAGGCGGCGGGGCTGACCGCGATGGTCACCGCGTACTTCCTGCTGCCGCTGGACCGGCTGGGGCCGCGCCGGCCGGTGCTGAGCTGGGTGCTCTTCGGGGCGGTCCTCACGCTGATCGCCGTCCTGCTGCTGATCCAGGTCGCCCGGGTCCTGCTGAACGTGCCGGGCGTCCGCCCGGGGCTGGTGATCCCGCCGCTGATGTGCCTGTCCGTGCTGGTCTTCGCGACCGCCTACCAGGGGCTCGCCCAGCGCCCCGGCGAACTGGACGGCATCGCCACGCGCCTGGACGCCCTCTACTTCACGATGGTCACGCTCGCGACCGTCGGGTACGGCGACATCACCCCCCGCGGACAGTCCGCGCGCCTGGTCGCGATCCTGCAGATCCTCTACAGCTTCATCTTCCTCACGGCGGCGGCCACCGCCCTGACCAACCACCTGCGCAACGCCCTGCGCCAGCACGGGAATCCGGACCCGCCGCGATGACCCCGCGCCCACATCGCGCACCCATATGACCGGCGTCACACTGAAAGGAGCGCAGGGTGCTCCCCGGGACACCCGGGGACCGCTGCCCAGGACCCCGGACGAACACCGGCCGGACGCCTCCGAGGCGCGCGACGCCGGTTCGTCCGCCCGCGGGCCCGCATCCGGTTCCGCACTGCTCCAAGGGGTGTCCGCATATGAGCGGCATGGACGCAACCGCACTGGACAATCTGCGCGAGGCCCTGCGAGGCCCCCTCGTGACGCCGCAGGACGCCGAGTACGACGAGGCCCGCTCCCTCTACAACGCCATGATCGACCGCCGTCCCGCCGCCGTCGCGCGCTGCACGGGCGCCGCGGACGTGCGCACGACGATCGCCTTCGCCCGGCAGACGGGCGTCGAACTCGCCGTGCGCGGAGGCGGGCACAGCGGCCCCGGCCTGTGTCTGGTCGACGGCGGGCTCACCCTCGACCTGTCCCCGATGCGCTGGGTGCGGGTCGACCCGGTGAACAGGACGGCCCAGGTGGGCGGAGGCAGCCAGCTCGGCGACCTGGACCACGAGACGCACACCTTCGGGCTCGGCGTGCCCGCCGGCATCAACTCCACCACCGGCGTGGGCGGTCTCACGCTGGGCGGCGGCCACGGCCACCTCACCCGCAAGTACGGTCTGACGATCGACAGCCTGGTCGCCGCGGACGTGGTCCTGGCCGACGGCAGCGTCGTCACCACCACCGAGAAGGAACACCCGGACCTGCTGTGGGCCCTGCGGGGCGGCGGCGGCAACTTCGGCGTGGTCACGTCCTTCACCTTCCGGCTGCACCCGGTGCACACGGTCGGCGTGGCGGCCACCGTCTGGCCGGTCGAGCAGACCCAGGACGTGCTGCGCTGGTACCGGGAGTTCCTGCCCGCGGCGCCCGAGGACCTCAACGGCTTCTTCGCCGTCATGACCGTCCCGCCCGCCCCGCCCTTCCCCGAGCCGCTCCACGGGCGGAAGGTGTGTGCCGTGATCTGGTGCTACACCGGCGACCTGGAGGGCGGACGCCTGGACGACGTGCTGTCCGTGGTCGACGACCCGGCCCCGCCGGCCTTCCACTTCGCCACGCCGATGCCGTACCCGATGCTCCAGACGATGTTCGACGACCTCGTCCCCAAGGGGCTCCAGTGGTACTGGCGCGGCGACTTCTTCGACACGGTCACCGACGAGGCCCTCGCGGTGCACGAGCGGTTCGGGCGGGAGCTGCCGACCGGCCTGTCGACCATGCACCTGTACCCGGTGGACGGGGCGGCCCACGACGTCGCCCCGGGCGAGACGGCCTGGGCCTACCGGGACGCGACCTGGTCCGGCGTCATCGCCGGCATCGACCCCGACCCGGCCAACGCCGACCTGATCCGCAGGTGGTGCGTCGACTACTGGACGGCGCTCCACCCGCACTCCATGGGCGGCGCCTACGTCAACTTCCTCGGCGAGTCCGGCGACGCCGACAGCGTCCGCGCCACCTACCGCGACAACTACGCACGCCTCAGCGCCGTCAAACACACCTACGACCCGGACAACTTCTTCCACGCCAACCAGAACATCCCGCCCGCGGCCTGAGCGGCACGCGCCGGGCGGTCCGCGAACGGGCCCCGTCCGGTGGCCGCGCGGGAGGGCATGCCGAACACTGGGGCGCGGAACGGTACGGCGACGACCGGGGGCCGTGCGGATGCAGCGATACCAGCGTGGAAGGCGCCTGCGGAGGGTCGCCCTGTCCCGTGCCCTGCCGGCCACCGCGCTGGTCGTCGCGGTCCTGATCGACCTCGCCTGGCCTCCGTTCAACACCTTCCCGCTGCTGGCGACCGTGTCGTTGATCGCGGCGCCGATGTACTCCCTGACCTGGACGGTCACGAGCGGCGCGGTGGCCTGCCTGACCGGCTGGCTCCTGTCCCTCCGCGAGAACCAGGACGTGCTCACCAGGGCGAACGTCATCGGCTTCACGACGCTCATCACCCTGACGGCCGTCGCGGCCTTCCTCAACCGGATGTTCGCCCGCGAACGGGAGCAGCTGCGCACGTCACGCGAGGTGGCGGAAGCCGTCCAGCGCGCGATGCTGCCCACCGTGCCCGGGCGGGTCCGCGGGCTGGCCCTGGCCGGCCGGTACCAGGCCGCCCAGGAGGAGGCCCTGATCGGCGGCGACCTTTACGGGGTGCACGACACGCCCCACGGGCTGCGCCTGGTGATCGGGGACGTCCGCGGCAAGGGCACCCAGGCGGTCACCCTGGTCAACACCCTGCTGGGCGTCTTCCACGCGGCGGCCCTGCAGGTGCCGGACCTGCCGTCGGTCGTCGAGGCCGCGGAGATCCAGGTGCAGGACCTGAAAGGCCGCGAGGAGGACCCGCCCTTCGAGGACTTCGTCACCGCCGTCTTCGTCGAGATCCTCCCCGACCGGTCCACGCTCCGCGTGGCGAACCGGGGGCACCCGGCGCCGCTGCTGGTCCACGAGGGCGGGGTGACGGCGCTGGAGCCGAAGGAGCCGTCGCTGCCGCTGGGCCTGGGCGACCTGGCCGGGCAGGTCGTCCCGGTGGACCACTACGACCTGCCTCCGGGCGCCACGCTGGTGCTGTTCACCGACGGCATCATCGAGGCCCGCGACCGCACCGGCGCCTTCTTCGACCCCGTCCCCCCGCTCACCCGCCCTCTGCCCCCGGACCCCGGGGCGGTGCTGGACGCCATGCTGACCGCCCTGTTCCGGCACACCGGCGAACTCGAGGACGACGCGGCGGCCCTGGCGGTGACGCGGCTCCCGGACCAGGAGTCCCCCGCCGCCGTGCGCTCCTGATCCCGGCGTCGCGGGCCTCGGCCGCCATGTCCGCCGCCGTCCGGCATGTCATGGTGAGCGGGCGGGGCAACCCTGTCCGCACCTCATGAGTCACACAGGCGTTGCCCGTCCCTCATGCTTTCCCCTGGTCCAGAAGGGGCCCACTCCCTGTGATGACTCGTACCCGGCTGTCCGCGCTGGCCGCGGCGGCGGCGTTCGCCACCACCGGCGGCCTGATCACCGCCGCCCCCGCCTCCGCGGCGGTCACCTGCGCCTCTCCCGTCTGGAGGGCGCAGTACTTCGGCAACTCCACCTTCAGCGGCACGCCGAAGCTCACCGCCTGCGACACCGCCATCAAGGAGAACTACGGGTACGGCGACCCGGCCGGCGTGACGCTGCCCAAGGACAACTTCTCCGTCCGCTGGTCCCTCACCCGGGACTTCGGCTCCGGCGGCCCCTTCCGGCTCTCCGCCGCCACCCAGGACGGCATGCGCGTCTACGTCGACGGTGTGCGCAAGATCGACCTGTGGAAGAACGTCTCCACCACCGCCCGCAGGACCGTCGACCTGACCATCCCGGCCGGCAGGCACACGCTCCGCGTGGACTACGTCGCATGGACGGGCTTCGCAGGCGCCGTCTTCACGTACACCCCGCGCACCGAGGCCGCCGTCGACAAGGTCAAGCCGCTCGCCCCGACCGGCCTCACCGCCACGTACGACTGGGTGACGGCCAGGACCACCCTGCGCTGGGCCGCCAACAAGGAGATGGACCTCGCCGGGTACCGCGTGTACCGCCGGCTGAGCGCCACCGGTTGGGCCAAGGTCAGCGGGACGTCCCTGCTGACCACCCGGTCCTTCGTCGACACTCCGCCCGCCACCGGCCAGACCTTCCTGTACGAGGTCCGCGCCGTCGACAAGGCAGGCCGCGAGTCCACCGGCAGCCCGGACGTGACGGCGACGACCGTCGACCGCACCGGGCCGGCGGCCCCCACCGGACTCACGGTCGCCACCGGCGACGGGTGGTGGGACACCCTGAACTGGCAGCGGGCCGCCGACACGGCGAAGTACGAGGTGTACGCCTCGTCCGCGGCGGCCGGACCGTTCGAGCTGCGCGGTACGACGACCACGACGTCGTACCGGACCAGCGGCGGCGTGAACACGCACACGTACTACCGGGTCCGGGCCCTCGACGCGGCCGGCAACCCGGGGGCGTACGCGACGGTCACCAGCGACGGCATCGACCGGATGCCACCGAAGTCCCCGACCGGCGTCACCGCCGTCGCCCGGCCCGGCCACACCGACGTGCACTGGAGCCAGCCCGACGGTTTCTACGAGGACTGGGACAACGGCGGGCACTACCGCGTGTACCGCTCGCCCGGCAAGACGTTCGACCCGACCGCGCGCACCCGGGTGACCTGCGTCGCGGAGGAGAGCGACGAGGCGAGCAACGGCGGCAACTGCTACGACGTGGACATGCCCGCGAACACGTACGTGACGTACGCCGTCACGGCGGTGGACCCGTACGGCAACGAGTCGGCGTACTCCGCGCCGGTCGTCGTCCGCACGGGCGACACCGTGGCGCCCGGCCCGGTCACCGGCGTGAAGGTCACCCCGCGCAACGACGGCATGCTGGTGAGCTGGGCCGCCTCGCCCGAGGACGACATCGACGAGTACGTGGTGTGGAAGGGCGTCCGGCAGGGCGACTCCACGGTCAAGTGGCTCGGTCCCGACGCGTGCTGGGACGGCACGGGCAACTGGCTCGCGATCCTCTGCGGCGACCTGCCGGACGGCGAGACGCACGTGTACGCGGTGGTCGCCAAGGACCACTGGGGCAACAGGCTGCACCCGAGCGACCCGAAGGTCACCGCGGTCGAGGCCACCGAGCTCGACGTCCGGCCGTCCGTGACCGTCACCCGGGACTGGAGCCTCGGCAGCCTGGGCCACAACCGGACGGCCACTCGTCCGTCCGTCGACTGGCAGTGCACCGACACGGCCCGCTGCGCCACGGTCACCGGCTACCGCGTGAGCCGGTGGAACCCGGCGACCAAGGCGTACGGGCCCCAGCACGACGGACTGCTGCCGGCGGACGCCCGGACGTGGGAGGACGCCACGGCGACGAAGGGGGACACGTACTTCTACACGCTGGAGGCCGTGACGGCCGACGGCGCCGTGGTGGGGACGTACCCCTGGTACATCGTCTTCCAGGACCGCGTCTGACCAGCGGTCACGCACTTCGAGCGTCGCTGACCGTGACCCGGCCGGTCAATCAGGGTCACGGTCAGCTTCCGGCGGCGGCGTGAGGCGTCGTGGACGTCGGCCGTGGATGTCAGCGGCCTCCTGGTCCGTGGCTGAGCGGAGAGCGGTACAGGCACGGCGCGCGCACAGCAGGCGTTTCCTATCGGGTCAGGTGGCGCAGTTCGCTGAAGTACAGCTCGGCCGGGTCGAGCCCCATGCCGGTGAACTGGCCTGCCAGTTCCAGGGACAGCACGCCGTGCAGGCGGGTCCAGAAAAGCAGGGCGCGGCGCACGGCGGAGGGGGGCGCGGGGTGGCCGGCCGCCCACTCGCGGTGCTCGGCGAGGTGGGCTTCCAAGCGGGAGTCGTCCGGGGTGTCGGCGGGGGTGTCGCCAAGCTGGGCGGCGTCGAGGAGGGCGCCCATGATCTCGGAGGCGATCGTGGTGATGTCGTCGGGGGCGTGGTAGCCGGGTACCGGTGTGCCGTAGATGAGGAAGTAGCGCTGGGGGTCGTCCAGGGCCCAGGCGCGCAGGGCGTGTCCCAGCCCGGCCAGGTCCGCGCCGGAGTCGGCGGTGGCACGGATGGTGTCGGCGAGGCTGCGGTAGGCGTCGCGGATCAGTTCGGTGATCAGCTCGTCGCGGCCGGCGAAGTACCGGTAGAGCGCGGGGCCGCTCATGCCCATCTGTTTGGCGATGGCGTTCAGGGACAACCCGGGCGCTCCGGCGGCGGCGATCTGTTCCCAGGCATGCTGCTTGATCTCGGCCCGTAGCTGGGCCCGGTAGCGCTCACGTGGGGTGTCCTTGCCCGCGATGGCCATGTGCTCATCCCTTCCCTGTCGTGTTCGCCGGCTTCCGTGGTCCGGGTGAGCGGGCTTCCCGCACGCTCGTAGTTAGACCCTATTACGAACGTGCTTGACTGTCACTGCGGTGAGTTATAGCTTCTAACTAACGCACCACCCGCTAACGAATTCGATGGAGTCGATGGAGGCCGCCATGAACGCCGCAGAAATGATCGAGGTCGTACTGCCGGGCAAGGTCGAGCCGGAGGGACTGCAGGTGCGGCGGGGTGCCGTCCCCAGCGCCGGGCCGGGAGAGGTGGTCATCCGCATGGAGGCGACCGGTGTCTCCTTCGCCGAGCAGCAGATGCGCCGCGGCCGTTACTACGACCAGCCGCCCTTCCCCTTCGTCCCCGGCTACGACCTGGTCGGCACGGTTTCGGAGGCCGGCGACGGTGTCGATCCCACGCTGGTCGGCAGCCGGGTGGCCGTACTGCTGAAGGTCGGCGGCTGGGCCAGCCACGTGGTCGTCGACGCCGCCGATGTCGTGCCGGTCCCGGAGGGGATCAGTGCGGCGGAGGCCGAGACCGTGGTGATCAACGGCATCACGGCATGGCAGATGCTGCACCGCAAGGCCCGCGTCCGCGCGGGGCAGACCGTCCTGGTGCACGGCGCCAACGGCGGCGTCGGCTCCGTCCTCGTCCAGCTCGCGCAGGCCGCGGGAGCGAAGGTGATCGGCACCGCGTCCGTGCGCCACCACGCCGCCCTGCGGGAGCGGGGGGTGAGCCCGATCGACTACCGCGGCGAGGACATCCCCGATCGCGTCCGCGAGCTCGCCCCGCGCGGCGTGAACGCCGTCTTCGATCACGTCGGCGGCCGCGGCATCATCGACTCCTGGCGCCTGCTCGCGCCCGGCGGCACCCTCGTCTCCTACGGCAGCGCCTCCACCCGCGACGACGAGGGCTCCAAGCAGTGGCCCGTCCTCAAGCTCCTCGGTCGGGTCTGGCTGTGGAACGCCCTGCCCAACCGCCGCCGCGCCTACTTCTTCAACGTCTGGGCCGGCCGAGCCCTGAACCGCGACCGTTTCCGCGCCCGGCTGCGCACCGACCTCACCGAGGTCTTCGAAGCCCTCGGGCGCGGTGACATCACCGCCCACATCGCCGCCGAACTGCCCCTCACCGGGGCCGCCGAGGCGATGCGGCTGGCCGAGTCCGGCACCGTCGCCGGAAAGGTCGTCCTGCACGCCTGACGCGATCCGCCTCAGGCGGCCCGTCAGTCCGGGCCGCGATCGGCAAACTGTCCGACGTCATGGGCGGCAACGGCGGACGCGGTTGCCGTACTGCGCTGCTGTACGCCCCGGCAACGCAAGAGGCCCCGGATCTCTCCGGGGCCTCTCACCTGTGTGCACTCGGCAGGATTCGAACCTGCAACCTTCTGATCCGTAGTCAGATGCTCTATCCGTTAAGCTACGAGTGCTTGTCTCTTCATTTGCCTCGCCGCTCCCGGCCCTTTCGGCCCGCTCGCGGCGACAGGAAGAACATTACATGACTGCCGCCGCCATGTGAAATCCGATTGCCCTACCCCTTGTGACCTGCGAAAACGCGCTATCGGGCACGAACGGCGAGGGAACGACGAAGCCCCGGCCGCTGGGGCCGGGGCTTCGTGATCGGGGCGGAGGCGGAGGGATTTGAACCCTCGATGGGCTTTAAGGCCCAAACCGCATTAGCAGTGCGGCGCCATAGACCGGACTAGGCGACGCCTCCATGCACAACCTGCTGCGCGCGGGCGCGAGTGGGTGGTGCGTGCCGATGATGACACAACCGTGTGGGGTGTCACCAATCGCCCCCCACGGTACTAGGCGGGGAGCCCGCAGAGCAAAGTCCTGACGACCGGCACGCCGTCGTGGCGCAACGTCCGGCGTTCCGGCGCGTTGATCACGGCATGACTTCCCTGTCTCCGTTGCCTTCCTCATCGTCCACGCGGCCGCGGCTCCTCGCCGTGGGCGCCGCGCTCGTCGCGGTCCTCGCCCCGCTCGCCGCGTCCCCCTCCCCTGCGCGGGCCGGGGAGGCGGCGCCGGCCGGCGACCGGCTCACCGTCACCGTCCGGCACGCGGGCGGCGGGGCGGACGGGACGTACGAGGTGCGGTGCCGGCCGAGCGGCGGGACGCATCCCGACCCGGACGGCGCCTGCGCGGCCGTCGAGCGCCGGACGCGGTGGGGGCGGGACGCCTTCGCGCCGGTGCCGGAGGACGCCGTGTGCACCATGCAGTACGGCGGCCCCGCCACCGCCCGGATCACCGGCACCTGGGCGGGCCGCCGCGTCGACGCGGCGTACGACCGGACGAACGGGTGCGCGATCGAGCGGTGGGACCGGCTGGTGCCGCTGCTGCCCGACGCGGGCCGGACGCAGGGTGCGCCCGGGGCGTAAAGGTCCCGCGAAGGTTCACGGCGCGTCGGCCCAGGCAGGCGCGGTCGCGGACGTACCGGGCGTCACATCACCGTCACCTCGGGGTGCGATGTGCGTCCCATCCGGCGTCCCCGGCGCACCCCCAGCCCTTAGACTCCCTCCCGTGACACGTTGCGGGCCCGTTGGCAAGATGGCCCGAGCGGTCGGCACGTCGCGGTAACAGGGAGGAAGCGTCTCGTGAGCAGCAGGCCATCCCGAGGCGCTGCTCGCCTCGCAGCCATACTGGACGCGCTTCCCGACGCCCTGGTGCTGGTCAACGCCAACGGGACCGTCGTCAACGCCAACACCATCGCGCTCGAGGCCTTCGAGGCGCCGGGCACCGCCCTGGTGGGGCGCGGGCTGCTGGACCTGCTGCCGGAGTTCGACAGCAAGCTCATCCCCGGCTCCATGCGGCGGCCCGACCACATCGACCCGCGCGCACGCACCAAGCCGACCCGGATGACCGCCCGGCGGACCGACGGCACCGAGTTCCCCGTCGAGGTCACCAGCGCCAACCTCGAGAACACGCAGCACACCTACGACAGCTACGGCTACACCGGCGACGAGCTGCTGATGCTCGTCGTCCGGGACCTCTCCGGCACCGTCGACACCGAGGCCGAACTCGCCCGGTCGCAGCGGCAGACGGAGATGATCCTGCGGGCCGCCTCCGAGGGCGTCGTCGGCACCGACACCGACGGGCGGATCGTCCTGGTCAACCCGGCCGCCGCCCAGATCCTCGGCTACCGGGCCGGTGAACTCGGCGGACGCGAGCTGCACACCCTCGTGCTCCACTCGCGCGCGGACGGCTCCCCGTTCCCGTACTCCGAGTCCCCGCTCGCCGACACCCTGCGCTCCGGCCGCAAGCACCGCGTGCGCGGCCAGGTCCTCTACGCCAAGAACGGCGACAAGCTGCCGGTCGACCTCACCACCGCCCCGGTGCGCGACGGCGACCAGCTCGTCGGCGCGGTCATGACCTTCCTGGACCGCCGCCCCTACGACGCGCTGCTCAAGGAGAAGGAGGACGCCGAGCGGGAGCACGCCGAGGAGCTGGAGCGGCTCGCCGAGGAGCACGGCTCCGAGCTGACCGCCCTGCGCCAGAGCCACGTCACCGAGGTGGAGGAGCTCCGCGAGAAGCACGCGGAGGAACTCGCCGCGTACGAGGAGCGGTACGCGGCCCTCGGCGAGCGCGAGAAGGACCGCTACGAGGCCCTCGCCGCCCGGCACGAACAGCTGCTCACCCTCCTCGGCCGTTCCCTGCGCGGCCCGCTCGACGAGCTGCGCCGCGAACTGGCCGCGCTCGCCGCCGACGACGCGGGCCAGCTGTGGCCCGAGGCGAACCAGGTGCTCCACCACCTGTCGGCCGGCTACTCCCGCATCACCACCCTCATCGACAACGTCCTCGGTTACCAGCGTCTCGACTCCGGCACCGAGGAGATCGCCCGTACGAAGGTGATGCTCGACGCGGTCGTCGCGGCCGGCGTCGACGGCGCCGTGGAGCTGATCGGCCCCGGCCGGGTGCAGTTCGCGGTGCACGCGCCGCCCATCGAGGCCGAGGTGGACGCGCGTCTGCTCGCCACCGCCCTCGCCCATCTGGTCGCGGACGTCGCGGGCGTCGACGCGACCGGCAACACGCCCCTGTCGGCGGGCGGTTACCTGGACAACACGGTGGTCGTCGCGGCGGCCCAGCGCGGCGAGGTCGTCCGCATCGAGGTGCGCGGCCCGTACAGCGGCGGCGACCCGGTGCACGAGCCGATCGTGCGGGGAATCGTCCGGGCGCACGGCGGGGTGCTCCAGACGCACGAGGTGCCGGGGATGAGCGGCAGCGCGTTCGTCCTCGAGGTGCCGATCGGCGGCGGGGCGGGATCCGTACCGCGGGAGGCGGCCCCGCAGGCCGAGGAGGCGGCCGCTCCCGCCGAACCCGTCCCGGCCGGAGGGCGACGCCGGGCGCGGCGCGCGTCCGTCGACGCGTTCCTGGAGAGCGAGGTGCCCGACGGCGACGGCGAGGCTCCGGCGGCTCCGGCCGCGCAGGCGTCTCAGCCCACCGGGCGGCGCAGGCGGCGGGCGGCTCCGGCCGAGGCCGCGCCGGCGCAGGCGCAGCTTCCGGCCCAGGCGTCCGGTGAGGACGCGGCCGTGTCCGGCGGAACCGGGCGGCGGCGTGGCCGTCCTGCCGAGGACGCGGCGGGCGCGGCGGGTGCCGAGGTCGAACTCGCCGGACCGGCGGCAGGGGCGGGGGTGTCCGAGGGCGCCGTCGTCACCGCGGCCGAGCACGCGGCGGGCGCCGCGGCCTCCAACACGGGCCTGGGCGGGACCGTACCGCCGCAGGGTGTGCCCTCGCCGTCCGGACGCCGGGCCCGGCGCGCGGCCGGTGAGCAGCAGGCGCTCGCGCCGGCGCTGCCCGCGGCCGGCGAGGCGAACGGCGCGCCCGGCGCGGTCGCCGTGCACGTGCCCGCCCAGGGCACGGGACCGGATCAGCAGCCGCAGCCGACCGGACGGCGCCGGCGTGCGCTGGCCGCCGCGAACGAGCGGGCTGCGGCGCAGGAGGCCGCGCCGCGCACGGTGTTCGCGCTGCCGCCGGCCGGGGCGGACCAGGACGAGCAGGCGGGGCAGGCGGCGCAGGCCGAGGCCGCGGGGCAGCAGGTCGCAGGGCAGCAGGTCGCCGCGCAGGTGCCGCCGACGGCTCCGCAGGCCCCCGTGGCGCCGGGTCAGGTGCCGGGGGGTCAGGAACTCCCGGGTGCCCAGGGGGTCACGCCCGTGGCGCCGGGTGCCGTGCCGAACGGGGTGGCCGCCGGTCCGGCTCCGCAGCCTGTGGTTCCCGCCGCGGGTCAGGCCGTACCTGCGCATCAGCAGGCCGCCGGGCCGAACGCCGCTGCCGCGGGCGCGCCCGGTGCGCAGCCGGTCGGGCCCGACGCGCAGCGGCCGGTACCGCCGAACGCACCCGCCGCCGGGCCCGCTCCTCAGCCCGCCGGGCCCGCTCCTCAGCCCGCCGGGCCCCCTCCTCAGCCCGCCGCGCCGGGCCTTCAGCCCGTGGGCGCGCACCCGCGGGCTCCGCAGCCTGTGCCGCCGAACCAGCAGGCCGCGCCCCAGGCGGCCGGGCCGAACCTCCACCCCGCCGACCCGAACGCGCAGCCGGTCCCGCCGAACCGGCATGCGCCGCAGCCGACCGCGCCCCAGGCGGCCGGACCCCACCTCCGGCCCGTCGGCCCGAACGCGCAGCCCGCACCCCAGCCCGCCGCGCCGGGTCTCCAGCCGGCCGGGCCCGGCGCGCAGGCGCCTCAGCCCGTTCCGCCGCATCCGCACCCGCAGGCCCCGCAGCCGGCCGACGCCGCCGCTCAGGCAGCCCAGGCCGTCGCCCCGGCGCCCCAGGCGGGTGCGCACCCCGCCCCCGCTCCCGCACCGGGGGGCGGACCCGTCGCCGATGCCGGGCAGCACGCCGCCGTTCCGGTGGACCAGTCCGAGGACCACACCCCGCCGCAGCCGCACCCCACCAGCGCGCCCACCGGCCGCCGTCGGCGCGCGGTCGCCCCGCCCGCCGACACCGCGCAGGCGCCCGGGGCTCCCGAGCAGTGGGGGCCGGCGCCCCCGCCGGCCGCCGCGGCCCCGCTCCCTCCGGCCCAGCCGCTTCCCGCCGAGGCGCCCGCCCCGACCGTGCCGGGCGCGGCAACCCCGCCCGGCGGGACGCCGGCCCCGCAGCAGTGGCCCACCGCCGGTGACACCTCCGGCGGCGGTGCGGCGCCCGCACCGAACGCGCCGCAGCCCACGCCGTCGGGTGGCACCCCGTTGCCGCCCGAGGGCGCGCCCGCGCCGGCCCGGCCGGCCGCCCAGCCGCTGCCCGCGGAGGCCGCCGCGCCGGTGGACCCCGACTCGACACAGGGCCGTGCGTTCAGCGTGCGGACGCTGGGCCAGGGCGTGCCGTTCAACCGGCAGGCCGCCCAGGTCCAGCAGCCGTCGGCGTCGGCCACGCCGCCCCCGCACCAGCCGGGCGGTTCCGGCCGCCGCCGCAAGCTCGGCACCCGCAGCGACCAGGCCGCGGCGAACGGCCAGACCTCCGGCGGGCAGGCCCCCGGCGCCGGGCAGGGCGCCCGCCCGCACCCGCAGACCGGGCCCGTACCGCCCGCCGGCCAGGCTCACGCGCCGCAGCAGGACCGCACCCCCGCCGCCGCCCTCGCCCAGCCCGCGGCGTCGCCGACGCCGGCCGGGCAGTCCCGGCTCGCGCCGGCCGCCGAGGCCGCCGGACGCTCGTACGCGATAGGGGCGCCGGACGCGGACGCCGCCGAGGGTCCCGAGCCGCTGGACGGTCCGGGCGGGGCCGTGGAGGTGGCGGACCCGCCGCGTCCGCAGCCGATGGACGACGAGCTGCCGCCCGAGCCGCTGGACAACCCGCGCCGGCTGCTGGTGTGGCCCGCGCCGGACGTGTCGACGCAGCAGGCGCTGAGCGACCGCGGCTACCGTCCGGTGATCGTGCACTCCCGTGAGGAGGTCGACGCACAGATCGCGGCCTTCCCGGCGGCGCTGTTCGTCGACCCGCTGACCGGGCCGATCACCCGTACCGCTCTGCAGTCGCTGCGACAGGCGGCGGGCGCGGCGGAGGTGCCGGTGATGGTCACGGCCGGACTCGGTCAGGCCTCCCGCGACGCCGCGTACGGCGCCGACCCGGCCGTCCTGCTGAAGGCGCTCGCGCCGCGCGACAGCGAGCAGCACCCGCCCCGTGTCCTGCTGATCGAGGAGCACGCGGAGATCGCGCTGGCCCTGACCGGGACGCTGGAACGGCGCGGGATGCAGGTCGCGCGGGCCGCCGGTGACGCCGACGCGGTGACGCTGGCGGGTCAGTTCCGGCCGAACCTGGTCGTGATGGACCTGATGCAGGTGCACCGCCAGGCCGGGCAGGCAGGCATCGTCGACTGGCTGCGCGCGAACGGGCAGCTCACCCGCACCCCGCTCGTCGTCTACACGGCCGCCGTCGACGCGGCGGACCTGCCGCGGCTGGCCTCGGGCGAGACGGTGCTGTTCCTCGCGGAGCGGTCCACCAGCCCTGAGGTGCAGGAGCGCATCGTCGACCTGCTGTCGCGGATCGGGACCAACTGACGGTCCAGGCGCGGGTCGTGAGCACGGACAGCACCGCGCCGGGCGGTGGGCGCGGGTGTCGCGCTCACCGCCCGGCGCGTGTCCGGGACCGGGCGTCGGTCAGAGCTGCGTGACGTCCAGCGTGCCCTCGGCGTACTGCCGGCGCAGCACCTTCTTGTCGAACTTGCCGACGCTGGTCTTCGGCACCGCCTCGATCACCGTCCAGCGCTCCGGCAACTGCCACTTGGCGATCTTCCGCTCCTCCTGGAGAAAGGCGCGCAGTGTGGTGAAGTCGGCGGTGGCGCCTTCCTTGAGGACGACCGTGGCGAGCGGGCGCTCACCCCACTTGTCGTCGGGGACGGCGACCACGGCGGCCTCGGCGACGTCCGGGTGCGCCATCAGCGCGTTCTCCAGCTCCACCGAGGAGATCCACTCGCCGCCCGACTTGATGACGTCCTTGGCGCGGTCGGTCAGGGTGAGGAAGCCGTCGGCGCTGATGGTGCCGACGTCGCCGGTCTTGAGCCAGCCGTCCTCGCTGAACTTGTCGGCCGGGCGCAGCGGTTCTGCGTCCGGGCCGTTGTAGTAGGCGCCCGCGATCCAGGGGCCGCGCACCTCCAGCTCGCCCGCGGACTCGCCGTCCCAGGGGAGGCGCTCGCCGCCGGGGCCGGTGAGGCGGGCCTCGACGCCGGCCGGGAAGCGGCCCTGGGTGAGCCGGTAGGCGAACTCCTCGTCGGTGCCGACGGCGTGGGCCGGCGGGTGGGCGACCGTGCCGAGCGGGGAGGTCTCCGTCATGCCCCAGGCGTGACAGACCCGCATCCCCAGCTTGTCGAACGCCTCCATCAGCGAGGGCGGACAGGCGGAGCCGCCGATGGTCACCTGGGTGAGGGAGGAGACGTCCCGGGGGCGGGCGGTGAGCTCGGCGAGCAGGCCCTGCCAGATGGTGGGGACCGCGGCGGCGTGCGTCGGCTTCTCGCTCTCGATCATCTCGGCGAGCGGGACGGGCTGCAGAAAGCGGTCCGGCATCAGCATGTTGACGCCGGTCATGAACGTGGCGTGCGGCAGGCCCCAGGCGTTCACGTGGAACTGCGGGACGACGACCAAAGACGTGTCCTGGTCGGTGAGGCCCATCGACTGGGTCATGTTGACCTGCATCGAGTGCAGGTAGATCGAACGGTGGCTGTACACCACGCCCTTGGGGTCGCCGGTGGTGCCGGAGGTGTAGCACATGGCGGCGGCGGACCGCTCGTCCAGCTCCGGCCAGTCGTAGGCGACGGGCTGTCCCGCGATCAGCTCCTCGTACTCGTGCACCTGGACGTGGGTGTCGGCCAAGGGGGAGCGGTCGCCGGGTCCGGAGACGACGATGTGCTCGACGGTCTTGAGGTGCGGCAGCAGCGGAGCGATCAGCGGGATCAGCGAGCCGTTGACGATGACCACGCGGTCGGCGGCGTGGTTGACGATCCACGCGAGCTGCTCGGCCGGCAGGCGCAGGTTCAGGGTGTGGAGCACGGCGCCCATGGAGGGGATCGCGAAGTACGCCTCGACGTGCTCGGCGTTGTTCCACATCAGGGTGGCGACCCGCTCGTCGCCGCTGACGCCGAGATCCTCGCGCAGGGCGTGCGCCAGCTGGGCCGCCCGGGAGCCGATCTCCGCGTAGGAACGGCGCTGCGGGTCCCCCTCGCCGGTCCAGGTGATCACCTGCGAAGTGCCGTGGATCGACGACCCGTGGGTCAGGATCCTCGAGATCAGCAGCGGTACGTCCTGCATGGTGCTCAGCACGGCGTCCTCCTGGGCGACATTGCCTGGCGTCGGTACGGTGTGCGCTGATTCTGCGCACATACCGCGCGGTATGTCACTAGGGGAGCGGATGATCGATCACGCTCCGACGGACGACAGCCCCCTTCAGGATCCGCTCATACCCCCTCAACTCCGAACAAGTCCCAGCTCGGCGTCCTCACGGAGCTTGCCGAGCGCCCGCGACACGGCCGACTTCACCGTCCCGACCGAGACGCCGAGCACCTCTGCCGTCTGGGCCTCGCTGAGGTCCTCGTAGTACCGCAGCACGACCATCGCCCGCTGGCGTGCCGGCAGCCGCATGACCGCCCGCCACATCGCGTCCCGCAGGGCCTGCTGCTCGGCGGGGTCGTCGCCGGCCGGCAGCGGGTCCGGCTCGGGCAGCTCGTCGCAGGCGAACTCGTCGACCTTGCGCTTGCGCCACTGCGAGGTGCGCGTGTTCACCAGCGCCCGGCGGACGTAACCGTCCAGCGCCCGGTGGTCCTCTATCCGCTCCCAGGCGACGTACGTCTTGGCGAGGGCGGTCTGCAGCAGGTCCTCCGCGTCGCTGGGGTTTCCGGTCAGCGACCGGGCGGTCCTCAGGAGCACCGGCTGGCGGGCCCTCATGTACGACGAGAACGACGCGTACGGGAGGGTCTGCGTCGCCGGGGCGGCGGCGTTCGAAGCGCTGGTGCAGACGGGTGTGGTCATGTCGTCCACGCTAGGAGCAGGGCCCGCCCGGCGGATCGCCCGCAGGTCCCGAAGCCGGATCCCCCTCAGGTTGTAGGGGTGGGGCCCGCCCCACCTCCCAGAGGTGGACGAGCGGATGAGGGGTCCTGCGGGTCCCCCCTGACGCACGGCGCGCCGCCTTGAGGACCGGCCGCCCGGCGCGGCGGCGCCGAAGCGCCGCCGCGACCGACGTCCTCCCCCCTGTCCCGCACCCCCTTCTCCCCCTGGCTCTCCCCCCTGTCTACGCGGTCAGAGCGCCGGCCACCAGAAGGGGGCGAAGCTGATGGCCACGTTGTCCTCGCCCTGGTTGACGCTGGTGAACGCGGAGCCGTTGACCTGGGCGGTATTGCTCTCGTTCTCGGCGCCGGCCCCTACGGCCTGCTGCTGTGTGGTGGCGGAGTTCCCGAAGTTGTCCCCGCCGACTCCGGTACCGAGGGCGCCGACGCCGTTGTCCGCCGTCGCGACCCCCGCGAACAGTGCGGCCACGAGCGGGAGCGCGGCGGCGGCGGCGACGACACGGGCGGTACGGATGCTTGCCATGTTGTGTTCCCTCCAGAACCAAGGACGCACCGGGTCAAGGCCGTCCATGCGTGAACTGCGGCTGTGAATTACGGCTTCCACCAGGGAAGTTGGCCCCCCGCCCTGGTGCTGTGCACGACGTCGCAAGATCAGGATTGCCCACCGGACGCCGCGGAACCACCTCGGAAGCCGTGATTCGCACGCAAGCGTGAGAAGCCGCCGATAAACCCCGAGTCGACCCTGATTCGAGGTCTGTTCGACCCGAAGTGGCGACGACCCCGGCGCCCCAAGGGAGGAAGCGTTTCGGCGCCGGCCCGGCCGGATCCCGCACCCCCTGGGTGCCACCCCTTGCCCCCTTCCCTTCTTCGAACATGTGTACGAACATAGGGGTATGGCCACCACCGACCGGCAGGCCAAGACGCTGGCCCTCGCACACGCCCTGTCAGCCGCCGAACGCGGACTGGCCGTCATCCCGCTGTCCCGCACCAAGCTTCCGGCCCTGCGCTCCCCGCACCGCGACGACCCGTCCCACCCGCCCTGCCACGGCGAGTGCGGCCGCTTCGGCCACGGCGTGTACGACGCCACCACCGACCCGGCGCGCATCCGCGCCCTGTTCGCCGCCGCGCCCCGCGCGACCGGCTACGGCATCGCCTGCGGCCTGCCCCCGCACCACCTCGTCGGCGTGGACCTCGACACGAAGAACGGCACCGACCCCGGCGCCGCCCTGCGCGCGCTCGCCTCCCGGCACGGCTTCACCGTCCCGCCCACGGTGGTCGTCCTCACCCCGAGCGGCGGCCGCCACCTCTGGCTCTGCGGCCCGCCCGACGTCGTCGTCCCCAACTCCGCCGGCCGCCTCGCCCCCGGCATCGACATCCGCGGCGCCGGCGGCTACCTCGTCGGCCCCGGCTCCCGTACGGAACACGGCACGTACCGGGCCGCGCCCGGCACCGCCGGCCTGGCGCCCGCGCCCTGTCCTCCCGCCCTGCTGCGCCTGCTCCTGCCGCCGCCCCGCGCCCACCACCCGACGCCCCCGTCGGCCGGTGACCACGGGCAGGGCCTCGTCCAGTTCGTCCTCGCGGCGCACGAGGGCCTGCGCAACACCCGTCTGTTCTGGGCGGCCTGCCGCGCCTACGAGGACGGCATCGGCCCCGAACTGGTGGAGCCGCTGGTCGACGCGGCCCGCGCCACGGGCCTGTCCGAACGCGAGGCGCGCGCGACGATCGCGTCGGCCGCGCGCAGGACCGGCCGCTGAGGCCTGCCGTTCCTCCTCCCCCCACGCCCTCCCGCGCACGCGCCCGAAATTCGAAAGACCCGCATGCACCAGCGCCTTAAAGTGCCGACCATGGCACTCTCCCGCGTCCTCCTCGCCTCGGGCCGCTCCGTGGACCTGACCGAGCTGCGCCTGTCGGCGACGTACGGAGACGTGCTCGAGGGATACCCGTGCAAGCTGCTGAACGACCTCGCGATCGCCGGGCTGCTCCGGTCCGCCGAACACGTCCACCCGGGCGTCCCGGTGCATCTGATCCCGCCGCCGCGCGAGTACCCCGACCAGTTCGCGGGCGGCTTCGGCCCGGTGGAGGTGCTGCCCGCCGTGACCTGCGTCAGCAGCTTCCGCTCCGAGGCGCTCGACCCCGGACATGACCGTGCCCTGTACCGCTCCCGCCTCACCGTGGTCTGGTTCCAGCCGACGCCGCGCATCCCCTCGGGGTGTGACGCGGAGACGGCCTTGCTGGACATGGACTGGGAGCAGCTCGCCACCGACGAGGAACTGTGACCGTACCCGCCCCTTCCACCGCCCGGGCCGGCCTGCTCCGCTGGCAGTTCGACCTGACCTGGTCCCTGTTCGAGTACCACCTGGAGCGCCTGGAGCCGGAGGACTTCCTCTGGGAGCCCGCCCCGCTCTGCTGGACGGTCCGCCGGTCGCCCGAGGGCGTCTGGGTCCCCGACTGGGCGGACACCGAGCCCGACCCCGTACCGGTGCCCACCGTCGCCTGGGTGAGCTGGCACATCGGCTGGTGGTGGAGCGTGACGCTGGACCACGCGCGCGGGGAGCGCCCGCGTGAGCGCACCGAGATCGTGTGGCCCGGCGCGGGTGAACCCACGATCGCCTGGCTCCGCTCCCTGCGCGCGGAGTGGCTCGCCCACCTCGACACCCTCACGGACGCCGGCCTCGACGCCCCGGCGCCCTTCCCCTGGCCGGACGACCCGTCCCGCACGACGGCGCACATGCTGGCCTGGGTCAACGCGGAGCTGATGAAGAACGCGACGGAGATCGGCCAGCTCCGCCTGCTGCGGGCGGCGTCATGAACGGCGACGCCCCCGCCATCCGGCCGCCGTGGTCCCTGCTCGACCTCGACAGGGCGTTCCGCTCCTGCTGGGCCGCCGACACCTGCTCACCCGACGACCTGCCCGACTGGCGCCCTGACAACCCGTCCGTGGGCCACTGCGACATCACGACCCTGGTCGTCAACGACCTGTTCGGCGGCGACCTCCTGGTCGCGGACGTACGCCGGGACGGCTCCCCGCACGGCTACCACTGGTGGAACCGTCTCCCCAACGGCATCGAACTCGACCTGACACGGGACCAGTTCCGCGCGGGCGAGACCCTCTCCCCACCCCGCACGGTGATACGCCCTCCGGGCCCGCTGCCCCGCCGCCACCCCGAGTACGAGCTCCTCCGCAGGCGCCTGACGGGGTACTTGGGCCCGCTTCCGCCGACGGGCGGCGTCCAGCCTCCGCCGGGGGACTGAAGGAGGAGTGGCCATGGACCAACGAGGGACGGCACGCCGACCGGGATGCGGCGAGGGCGCGCCACGAGGCTGACCTGATGGAAACCCCGGACGTCCCGCAGGAAGCGGCCGGATCGGACCTGACGACGACCGGCAACGCAGGCCGACCGCTGGAGCTGTCAGCCGGTCCCCATGGCGGAGACCAGCGCCGCCCCTACGCCGAGGACAACCAGCTGCACGATGCCGGGGATGCGCCATCCCAGGGCGAGGAGGCCGCCGCCCGTCAGGACCGCGCTGCCGCCCAGCAGCCACATCGCCTGCGCCGCCACCTCCGACGCACCCGACGCTGCGGCGCTGTCGCTTCCGTAGCTGCCGGCCCATCCCGCTGTCCCCACGCAGTACACCGACCCGGCGATGAGCATGAGGTCGACAAGAAGCAGCGCCACGCTGACGCCGATCTGCGGGCCGGTGGAGGGCTCGTCTGCCGGTGGCGTCTCTCCTGAGCTCATGCGCTCAGTGTGGTGCCGCACCGGGCTCCGCACATGGGTTCAGGTACTCAGGTGCGCCGTTCTCATCGGCACCGACACATGAGAGCGGCCCCTGACCTGGAACCCGGGTCAGGGGCCGCTCTCACTGCTCACTACGCGGAGGCGGTGGGATTTGAACCCACGGTGACATCGCTGCCACGACGGTTTTCAAGACCTTTCGGCGATCGAGCGGGCCGACCGCTCCCCAGCAGGTCAGACGGGTGCGAGCACCCCGGCGGCGCCGTCGTCATCGTTGCCGTGCCCGCTACGTGCCCCAGGGGCGTGCTCGTGCCCGCTGAGCCAGGAGTCGGCCGCTTCGGCCACCTGGTCATCACGACCGGCGACGGGACGGGCATAGTGCCGGGTGGTCACGCTCGCGTTCGAGTGGCCGAGCCGATGAGCGGCGGTCATTACGCCGTACCGGTCGGCGACCCACGTGCCGTGCGAGGCACGAAGGTCGTGCGGAGTGACGTCGGTCAGTCGGGCCGCCGACACCGCCGGGTCGAAGTACGCCTTACGCCACTGGTTGTAGCGCAGCGGCTTGCCACCGGGTGTGGTGAACAGGAGCGCGTCCTCCCCACCGGGCAGCGTCTCCAGGTGCCGGCCGAGCCGTTTCGCCAGCGCCGGGCCGACCCGGAGCAGCCGCTTCTGATGTGACTTGGGGGTGTCGAAGACCAAGGTGCCGTTGGCTTCGGCAAGGTTCTCGTCGACCAGGACGAAGCCGCCGGAGACGTCGATGTCCGCCCGCCGGAGGGCGAACGCCTCACCGACCCGCAGGCCCGCGTACGCGAGTAGGGCGATGAGCAGGTCATGCGGCTTGGCCGCGCCCCGGACGATCCGCGAGGCTTCGAGCGGGGTGAGGATGTGCGGTTCGGTCTGCGGCATCCGGGGCAGCTTCACGCCCCGGCAGGGCGTCTGCGGGATCATGTCGTTGTCGACGGCCGACCGCATGATCTGCGACAGGACCCGGTACGCCTGCCTGATCCGCGATGCGCTGAGCCCTTTGGACCTCATCCCGCCAACCCACTCAGCGATGGTGATAGGCCGGAGGCTGGACAGCTCACGGTCACCGAGCGCCGGATTGATCAGCGAGTTGATCAGGGACCGGTACGACGCCTGTGTCTTGTGCTTGAGCTGCGGTGAGACGGCAGCGAGCCAGCGAGCCGACCAGTCTCGCACGGTCGTCTGCCCCTCGGCCGGGTCGAGCCAGCGCCCCTCTTCGATCTCGATGCGCTTCCGCATGAGCCAGCGGTCGGCATCCGTCGAGGTGGCGAAGGTGCGATCCGCAGGGCGGAGCACGCCATCAGGCCCCGGATAGCGAACTTGGAACCGGCCGGAAGGCAGCTTGCGAACACGGCCGAAGTCCCGTCGGGACTTACGCTTCCCGGCCATCAGGCAGCCCTCCGAAGGCCGGCGGGACGCAGGACGATCGGCACCACGGTGTTGGCGTCCACGTACGCCTCTACGGCGCTCTCGGGGATGCGGACATGCCGGCCGACCTTCACGAAGGTGATGCGGCGTTCCTCGATGAGGCGCCGGGGGAAGCGGACGCCCGTACCGAGGCGCTCGGCGACCTGGTCTACGGTGAGGAGGCGGTCCACGGTCACCACTCCTTCTCATCTGCGGACAGCGCGGCCAGGGCCTCGCGGGCGGTCTCGCGGTTGAGCCGGATGTCCCGGGCGATGGTGGCGGCGAGGGCGGACTCACCCGGAGTGTGGCCGTGTCCGGCGTACTGCCAGTCCGCCAGGACGAGGACGGTCTCCGGCTCGCGGTCGTCCAGGCCGAGGACCCCGGCGTCCTGTGCGGCGCGGTAGTCGGCGCGTGCCTGGCGGAGGGCGCCGAGGGTGGTGGAGTAGTGGCGGGACTTCGAGGAGAAGTGACCGCGGAAACCGAGCATGTGCGCCCATGCCCAGAGGCGTCGGTCCGGGTACAGGCTGTCCAGGTCGCGGCACGCGGTGATGAGCCGGCGGGTGTGGTCCGGGACCCGGTGACGGTCGAGTTCGGCGAGTTCTCCAATGCGGCGGTCAAGGGTGCCGGTGTTCTCCGCGGCCTTGGTGGAGTACTTGGCGACGTACGAGGCGACGGCCTGTTCGGTGATGTCGGAGCCGTCCCCGAACGCCTTCACCGGCCGGACATCGAGCTGCTTGCCCCACCGGAACGACCGGGCCGGTTGGTCCCCGGCAGCCGGTACCGAAACGGACGTATAGGAGTGCACCGCAGCCGCACGGATCGCGTCGGAGAGGACACCGACTGTGGCCCACGCGGGCGGCGGTGTTCCGGGACCCTCCGGCCCGTCGAGCCGAATCACTGCATGGAAGTGCAGGGCACCGCGGTTCTGGAACTCGGCGACCTTGCCGTACGAGAGGCGGACGTGATCGGCGAGTTCCCGGCGGGAAAAGCCGCCGCGGGCTGCGAGTTCGCGGCGGAGCCGGGTGGTGAAGCGCTGCCAGAGTTGTCCGGCGTGGTTGTTGAAGAGGACGGCGCCCGCGTAGTCGTACGTCGCCGGGTCGAGGGCGGTGCCCAGTTCGGGTGCGTCGGGAGCGTGGCGGCTGCCGCAGCGGCAGACGCCGTGATCGGGCCGGTTGTGGACCGGGCCGAACGAGGGCGCGGTGAGGGTGGCGAAGACGCGCGGGTGATCGCGGACGGTGGCGGGGATGTCGCGGCGGTCGTCACCGGCGAGGCCGGCGCGGATGAGGTGGTAGGTGTCGCCCGCGTAGGTCCAGGCGCAGGCCGGGCAGCGGGAGGCGCGGCGGTTGCCGCAGGCGAGGCGGAGGCGTCCGCCGGGTTCGTCGGCGGTGGTGTAGTGGTGCAGGGTCTCGCCGGTGGTCTTGTCCTTGTGGAGGGTCCAGCCGGTGAGGTGGATCGGGTCGGAGCAGCCGCCGGTGCGGCGGATCTGGTCCTCCCATCGGGTGTAGTCGTCGGCCGAGGCCACCCGCAGCAAATCGCCGAGGGTGATCGGGTCGAGCGGAGGCTCAGGCGCGGACAGGGCGCGATGCGCCATGCTGGGTGCTTCCTTCCGGTTGCGAGATCGGACAGGGACGGCTCCCGGGCGGCGGATGCTTGGCGGTATCGAGGCCGCCCGGGGGCCGGTCAGCGACGCTTGGCGTCGGCTTGGACGAGCGAGCGGATCACCAAGGCGCAGACGGCGACCGAGGCACCCGTGATGGCGACCGCCAGGAGCAGGGAGACCAGGACGGCGCCGACGACCAGGACGACGGCCGTGCCGCCGCCGACGAGGGCGAGGGCGGTGCCGGGGGTGAGCTGCACCGTGGGCCGGGTCGGCGCCGAGGCGACCGGAGCGGGAGGCGGAACCTGCGCGGTCGGCACGACGGCGGTCGGCTCCACCACGACGGGCGAGGTGACATGGCCGGTGGGTGTGGGATTGGTCGGAATCTTCGGGCGAAGCATCGATGAACTCCTTCCAGGTCGGGCTACTTGACGAAGGCGTCGACGACGGGGGCAAGCACGCTGTCGGCGAGGAGGAAGCCGCCGAGGAGTAGCACGGCGATGAGCCACACGGGCGGGCGGATGAGCTTGACGCCGAGGTAGCCGACGACGATCAGGGCAAGCCAGAGCGGGACGTCCATGGCGGTGGCCTCCTAGCGGACGCGGCAGCGGTGGGTGCGGGCGGCGAGCTGGGCGGCGGACTGGCTGGAGTAGTCGGCGGACCAGCCGCAGCCGTCGTTGCCGCACACGGCGGCGTGCTTGGTGGTGCCGGTGCGGTCGCGGTGGGTGCCGATCTGCACCGGGCCGATCCGCATCACGGAGTGGAAGAAGTCGCGGGCGGGCATGTCAGTCGGTCTCCGTTCGGGTCGAGGCCGGGTCGGGGAAGGTCGCGCGGACCGCGGCGGCGGTGGCCGGGTCGGCGGTGAGGCGGGCGGCCTCCTCGGCGAGCAGGTGAGCGAGGAAAGGCCGGTTGGCAGCGGCCATCTCGCGGGCGGCTTCGAGGTGGTCGGCGGCGGTCAGGACGGTCGGGTCGACTAGCACGGCGTGTCTCCCTTCGGGTCAGGTGAGCTGGGCGGCGATGGCGTCGGCCAGGTGCGGCGGGACGCCGAGGCGTGCGCGCAGGGTGTCGGTGTCGATCCGGGCACCGGTCCGTTGCTCGTGGTCGGCGGCGACCTTGCGGGCGTGGTCGACCAGCGCGGCCGGGACCGGAACGGCCGGCGGTGCCGGGTCCGGGTCGGCGGCGGGGAGGGCGGGGGTGTCGTCGACGGCCGCCACCGGTTCCGGGGCCGGCTCAGCGGCGGCCGGTTCGGGTTCCACCTCGGGCACGGGGTCCGGCACCGGAGCAGCGTCCGGCGAAGCCGAGGTGTGGCCCGCGGACGAGTGGGCGAGGAGGGTGCCGCCCATGAAGGCCAGGGCGGGCCAGGCGGCAACGAGGATGCGCAGCCAGGCCGGGACGTCGTCGAGGTCGAGGAGTCCGGCTGTGGCGACGTTGGCGCCGAGCGAGGCGACCAGGGCGATGAGGAACCAGCACCAGGCCAGCCGGGACGGCCCGTCGGTACGCAGCCGACGCCAGGCAGCGACCAGCAGCAGATCAACGGAGACCGGATAGGCCCACGCCTTCCAGCCGTCCTGCCCAGCGGCGGCGGCAAGGTCGTGCAGGTGAGCGAAGGACAGTGCCCCGGCGATGATGGCCTGAATGAGCACAGCGTCCACGCGGAGGGCGGGGCGGGTCATGACGGCTCCTCCTGTGATCAGGCATGGCAGGGGTAGGGACCCGGCGCGAAGGCGGTCGCGCCGACCGTGGGAGTGGAGAGGTCAGGCGGTGGCGGGGGCTGTCTTGGACAGCGGCACACGGGCCGAGGGCAGCGGGGCGACCGAGGGCCTGAACGCGGCCAGGGCGGGGAGATCCGGGGTGCGGTCGGCGTACTTGTTGCAGGTGTTCACGGCTTGCCGCAGCGAGGTGTGCGGCGCGCGGATGCGATGCCAACCGCCGGAGGAGTCCCCGGCAATGGCCAGCCCGCGCGTCTCGGCGGGAATCTGGATCGCGGCGAGGACGGCATCCGGGGCGATGTCGCCGAAGGCCATGTTCGCCGAGGTCTCGTCGTTGACGCGGTGGGCGGTGCGGCCGGTGAGCTGGGCGCGGAGCATGGTGATGCCCTTGCCGAGTTCGGAGCCGAAGCGCTGCCCGCAGATCTCCAGATAGATGCCGGCCGCGCGGCCGAGCTGGGCGAGGCGGACCAGGGCGGTGATGATCCGGTCCCGCCGCTTCTCCTCCTCCTTGCTCGCGTACAGGGCGAGTTCGGCGACCTCGTCGACCAGGACCACGACCGGCACCGGCCGCAGGTCTTCGGGCAGGTCCCAGATGTCGGCGGCGATCTCGGCATCCAGTACCGCGACGCTGATGCGCTGTTCGGTCCGGATGAGTTGATAGACGTCCGCCATGTGCGCAACGAGCGTTTCCAATAGCTCCAGCGCGGTGTCGGGGTTGTCGGCGAGCGCGGAGAACCGACGCGCCAGCGGGAACAGCTCCACCCCTTGTTTGCAGTCGATGCCAACCAGGGCGACGTCCTGCGGAGCGAGCCCGGCAACGAGGTTGCGCTGATAGACCGACTTGCCGGACTCCGTCGCGCCGAGAGTCAGACCGTGCGGGACGGCGCGGTAGTCCCGGTAGTGGACTGAACCGTCCTCCCGCAGCGCGACCGGGACCCGCATCGGGCGGGTGTCGGTCTTGGCGGGCATCTGCACCCGCTTGAGCACGTCGTATCCGGTCATCCTGATCTCGACCACGCCCGAGCGCAGCTCACGGGAGGTCACGCCGTACATGCCGAAGGAGTGGCGCAGCCGGTCCGAGGCCGCGGCGACGTCGAAGGCGTCCTGGCCGGGCCGGAGTTTGAGGCGCAGGACCAGGCCGGTACGAGTGGGCCGCACCCGCAGAATGCGCGGTGCACGGCACTCCGGAGCCGGCCGGTTGGTCATCCTGGCTAGCGCCAGACGCCAGCGCGAGGGCGGGACCGTCAGGCCACAGGCATCCATGACCGATGCGTAGCGAACCAGGACCCGCAGGACGGCGAAGGTGACCCCGAAGGTCAACCAGTACCAGGCGGGACGCCGCCACCGCAGGAGACCCGCAGCGGCGACAACCACCAGCAGTAAGACCGTGAGCCACGTCATGGCTCAGGCCGCCTTCGAGGCCGAGTCGATGTCGACCAGCGAGGTGACGGCGACCGCGCGGAAGGCGATGCCGTGCCGCTTCTGGCCGTTGAACTCGTTCTCCCACGGGCGGGCGACCAGGCCGGTGAGCGCGACCGGGGTGCCCATGGCCAGCTCACCGGAGAAGCCGTTCTCGGGGACGGTGATGGACAGGATCTCCACCTCGTTGTTGGCCGCGAACATCACGTCGACGGTCATCAGCTTGGTGCCGGTCTCGGCGTCGGTGGCGATCTCACCGGTACGGCGGTCGCGGACCTTGGGCTGCGGGGCCTTGGCGACCATCACGGTGGCACCGGACGTCTCCACGGGAATCTGACGCACAGCAGATCACTCCTCTACAGAGGCTGGACTCCGCCACTCATGTATATGAGTGACATGAAGAAGAGTGCACCACTCCTATACATGAGTCAACCCGCCGCGACCGAGAAGTCGCGACGGGCTGCGGGGAGTTGAGTAGGCGTCAGTCGGCGGCAGGGATCCGGTACTCGAAAACGAACTGGTCAGCGGCCATGAGCGTGTCACAGACCTCGACCACCAGACCGGCCGTCGTGCGAGCCTCACGAATCAGATGAACCACCGGCGCGCCGGGACTCAGCGCCAGCTCGGACGCCTCCGCCTTGGAGGCCGGCCGCGCTTGCAGCGTCTCGACGAACTCGGCGAACTCATGCCCGTGGTCTTCGAGTCGGGCGTAGATGCCACCACCGCCGGGGTTCTCAGCAAACAGCTCCGGGATCTCCTTCACCACGTCCCACGGGAGATACGAGGTGGCGGTCTCGACCGGGGTGCCGTTGCGGAAGTAGAGGCGCCGACGCGCGAGCACCTGAGTGCCGGCGGAGACGCCCAGCCGCTGGGCGGCATCCGCGGGGGCCTCCATGGGACCGATGTAGAGGACGCTCACCTTGGCCGTGGCGCCGGACTGCGCCGACTCCGCGAGATACGCGGCCTTGCCACCCTGCCGAAGCGACCGCCGGAACCGATCCGAGGAGCGATGCCGCACCGGCGGCCGGTCCTTCACGATCGATCCCTTGCCGTGCCGGGTCTCGACAAGCCCGCTCGCCCGCACCTCGACCATGGCCTTACGGATCGTGCCGCCCGAGACTCCGTAACGCTCCACCAGCTCCGACTCACTCGGCACCATGTCACCAGGCTTGAGCACGCCCGCCCGGATCTGCTGCACGATCTCATCGGCGATCTGCACGTACCGAGGCCCCGACCTGCCCCCCTCTACCGCAGTTCCCATAGTCGTTCTCCGCCTCCTATGCTCCTGTACATGAGTCAATCACAGGAAGCAACGACCTCACCCCTGCACTCCGTATCCGTGGCCGGAGTCGTGGTGCGCGAGGACGGCCGCCTCCTGGCGATCCGCCGAGCCGACAACGGCACGTGGGAGCTCCCCGGCGGAGTGCTCGAACTCGACGAGACCCCCGAGGCCGGCGTAGCCCGCGAGGTCCTGGAGGAGACCGGCATCCACGTCGAGGTGGACGAACTCACCGGCGTCTACAAGAACACAACCCGAGGCATCGTGGCCCTGGTCTTCCGCTGTAAGCCCTCCGGCGGCACCGAGCGCACATCGAGCGAGTCGACAGCCGTCTCCTGGCTCACGCCCGACGAGGTCAGCGAGCGCATGGCCGAGGTCTACGCGATCAGACTCCTGGACGCCTTGGACGGCAACGGCCCCCACGTACGAAGCCACGACGGCAAGCAGCTCATCCCAGCGGGATAAGACTTTCCCTACTTCATCAAGGCCCGCGCACGGCGCGGGCGCGCGCCGCCTCTGCGGCGCGGCCTGCCTCCTGTCTTCGCCCCGGCTGGCCGCGCTCGGCGGCGCGCTCGGCGGCTGCGGGCTTGAAGTAGGAAGACACCCTCTGTGGCTGGGGCGGTCGGCTCCACGGCTTTAGGCAGCCACTTTGGGGCGAGCCTCGAAGATCATGGCCCCAACGTCGTGCTTTAACGGGCAGGTCCACAGACTGCCCGACGCGCCGGAAGCTTACGGGGCCATGATCACTCGCCCCAAAGCAGCTCCAGCCCAAAGCCGCTCCGCCGACCTACGCTTGAGCCCGCATGCGCCGAAGAATTCAAGAGCGCGCCGAACAGGAGGGCGTCGACACAAGTGCCTCAAGGGATCAAGTAGAAGTAGGCAGTGCGTGCGGCTGGACACGGCTCTGAACACAGGCCAAGAGCAACTGATCTAGTGGAATGGGTCCGGCATCGGGTTTCATCTGCCCCTGGAGATCCTCCAGAGCCTGCTCCCAGCGATCATCCCAGTACAGCGTCCGGATCATCATCGGCTTGTCAGAGCTCAGGTCTTCTCGCGCAGCGAGCAGAGCCTCACTCAGGCTCGGCGCGTCGGCCAGTTCGATCGACCGCGAGACGAAGGCAGTGAAGGATGTCCCCTCCTTCGTTGCTAGGTCCGCTACCTCGCGCATCATGTCGGCCGGCCAACGCACGAGGCGTCGTACTCGGGTTGGACGCTCCCATCCCCTCGTGTCGCCCATCGCCACCCTCCAGCCTCAAGTGTTAGTAAATAGTCGAGACTATTCCATACCAGTCTACGCGTCCAGTGTTACTCAGGAGTAAAAGGACAGGATCTGGTCCGACAGCAGCCCGAGGCAGCCTAGGCCAGGGAAGCCTGGTCCCTGACGGTAGCCGGCCAGCATCGGCAGGTGGAGCGCTGGAGAGAGGCCTTCAAGTTCCAGATGGCTGTTGATCTTGTTCCCAATCGTCACCATGTCGAAGTTTCTACTATTAATACGTTCGCCAATCAGTTCCCTGGCTCTGTTTGTCAATTTATGTGTCCACCAAAGCTCATCGAAGCCGACTGCAATTATTGCGTAGTCGAAGGCTTCGTCCTCCCGCTTTGAGGGCATGAACCCGCTCTCGTCGGGCTTCGGGTCGCTATAAACCACCTCTACTTGGTTGCCCACCTCGGATATATCTTTGATGTCGCCACTCACTGTGGTAACATTTTCGGCCTCATTGAGGCGCGATTTGGCGTGAATGGAGAATACGCCACGTGCCGTGTGTTGTATGAATCGTTTCCGGCTTTGGCCGTCAAGCCAAGACCAGTAGGTGGCGTCGGAATAGTGACGATTTTCGTCGTAACTCTCGCCTCGAGTGTAAGTGACACCGGATTGTGAAATGACCGTGATTTCGCAATCCGGTCCTATCTGGTCCAGGAGGGTCATGATCACAGACGAGGCTGCCCCTCCGTCACCGACAACCGCCACGCGCGCATCGGGTGGCATTTCGGAAATGATGTTGCCTTTCCACAAGTGCTGTGCATCGGTCATGCGCTCAGTTGGAGTGGTGTAGCCGGGTACCTTCTTGGCGGGTCCAGGCCCGGTTATCACCAAGGCGTCGCCGAGCGGCGCCGGGACATGGTGATGCGTGTCTGGATCTTCCGCATGCAGCAGCCACTTGCCGTCTTCTATGTCAATCTCGGTTACCTCCATACGGTGCAGAGTTGCCGCGGTGCTCCTGTGAACCCAATCTAGGTACTCCGCCCACTGTTTGAGGGAAGGCTGCGGACTCCCTCGATCCACCCAATCGGCAAAGCTCCTAGTCCTTTTTCCTGCATCGTGAACCAGGAAAGCAGGCCAGCTGAAGGCAAGCATCTTGGAGTCGATCTCTCGATTCCTTACCGAGTCGCCCCAGCATTGAGAGCGGTATGGAAAACCAACGTCCCTAAGTGGAGAAGTCGCCAACACTTGGGCACCGTCGGTATATCCGTGCAGACCTGTCCAGTTGGCTGCTACCTGGTTGCGGTCTATTAGGTGAATCTCCGGCCATTGCTCACTTGAGCCGCCCAGTGCCTGCGCCTTTGCCGCCAGAGCGACAGCCTTGGGTCCGGCGCCGATCACAAGGATGCGCTTACGTGCGGACAAGGCGACCTCCCGTGGATACTCCCTACGCGAAGGGCCACCCCTGACAGCTTTGGAGTCGGCCTTCCGTCATCGGGTAACTAGCAGGTCTTCAAACCATCGTGCGCCGGTACTGGACGGTTAGCACGTTGGGCCGAGATGTGCGGCTCGGTACCTTCGCCAGCAGCCTCTACAGCCTTCTTCCTCGATGATCCGTATGCCGATGAAGCAGGGACGGGCGCCCGTGGAAGCAAGTGCGAGGATCAGGGCAGCTGGGCCGTCCCTGGGCCGTCCGAAGCCGGCCAACGCTGACAGACGCCGCCCACAGGTGACCACCCCCACCCCGCTCTGGCCTGGGGTCCCGGCGATGATCTGCCACACTGGTCGTGTTATGCCTGCACCCGGAGAACTCAGCTAACGTGCGCTGATCCCGCGCACCCGGAGCCTCACCGGGTGAGTGTCTAACTGCGTGACAACGCCGACGAACAACGGCGGACGAGCGCGGACGGCTGCGGACCATCAGCCCAGGTGAAGGGCACGACCTCCCAAGGCAGTGCCCACGCCCAAGTTGCTTCGGGACGAAGAGGTCTTAGTCTCCTCCATCTCCAGGGGCGCCCGCCCTGGCATCAGAGCGGACGCCCTAAACGTGCCCTACGCCTTCAGTGACGTAGAGCCGCCTCAGCCAGCCGCGCCGCTCCTCCGGACGATGAGTACCACCAGGCTGCGGGCGTGGTTGCAGATGGCTCGGCAGTGATCCGTGATGGTGACCGCCGGCGAAGTGGCGGCTCCCCCACAGGGGCCGTTCGGGCTGGAACCGAGAGCCAGCAGGCCCAAGCCGCCAACCAGAGTGGGCACGAGGGATGCAAGGTCGAACACGAGCTTCTCCATGTCAGTGAGACTTGCGATGAGGTGCTGATCGGCGACCGGGCCCGGCGCACAACACGCGGCCTGCACAAGGGAGTTCAGGGAGTGCCAGTCGCATTTATTCGCAAGATCAAAAATGCCAGAGCCCAAGGTGGGCAAGGCTGCAAGGGTTCCCCTGCCTCAAGGGTGGTGATGGTGCGTTAGCCGTCGGCTAACGCACCATCACCACCCTTGAGGCAGCCTTGCCCACCTAGGATTTTCACGTCGCTCCGCAAGGAGTGATGGACGTCACATTCCTTCCTCGCGGAAGGGCTGCAGCCGAACCGCTTTGCCTAGTCGGCGAGTTGGCGACGATGACGTCAGGTCTTTGCCGCGGTAGCCCCGTGGATGAGCTCAGCGCCGAAGTAACGGGGTCGGCCCCGCCAGGCAGTCGTCTCAGCGCTGGTGTGACGTCCAAGCTGGGCCGTCCGAGGTCAGCCGACGTCGACCGACAACGACAGAAGCCCACGGCCGCTGAACTGGTCTGAGCCGTGGGCTTCTTCAGTCTCGCTGGTCAGCGGGACTGGTGATCAGTAGACCGGCTATCTAGGCGGTGACCGCGGCTGGTCGCAACACGGAGCGTGTCCCGAAGAGCTCCGGTTAGATCCTTCGCCAGGAGCCGCAGGTCGTTCGGTTCCGTATCGGCCTCGGCAAGCATGTCTAACGCTTGGTCCAGGAGTTCGGTTGCCATGCCGAGTTGTACTGACTCCAGGTTGTCGGCCAGGCGGGACATGTGGCCGTCGTTGTCATCGGTGCTCAGGAAGCACGGCTTGCCATCGGGGCCCGTCCAAGGGAGGAGCCGCAGCTCGTTCGACATCGTCATGCTTCCGCCAGCCTCTCGTCGAGCGCGTAGTGAGTGGTGAACACCGCGTCGGCGCGGTCTCCCGGCAGCACCAGGACGGCCGCCTCGACCACGCGTCCAGCGGTGTCGGCCGCCTGGCGTGTGACGGCGAGGACTGCCAGGGCAGAGCTGATCCGAAGGGTGGATGCCTCCTCCGGTGTCGGAAGGCGGACGCTGACTTCCTCCCGGACTTCAGCCAGCGGTGGGCGGAGTTCCACCAGTCGCGTCACCATCGCCTCGTACGGGAGCGACTCGCGGAGGACGGCGGCCGGCGCCAAGTCGCAAGGGACGTAGATTCGAGCCAGGCTGTGAGGTCTCTCGCCCTCATGGCCGAGACAGAGGATTTCGGCTAGTGGGCTGCCGGTCGGCGTCTTCAGCAGGGTCGTGAGATGCCCGCGGGCCCGGATCCTGGTGGTGTGGACGCTGACGCTCAAGGATGCGAGATCCACGATGTGCGCGTCCGGGGTTCGGCCTCCGCCCACGTAAGTGATCCTTCGGAGGGGATGACGAATGAAATTCCCCTTGCCGTGGACCTTTTCGACGAGGCCTTCAGCTTGGAGTACGGCGAGAGCGTTCCGCAGCGTCGGTGTGCTGACCCTGTATTGCGCGGCCAGGTGGGCCTCGGAAGGCAGGCGTTCGCCGGGTTTCATCCGGCCAGCGGCGATCCGGTCCCGGAGGTCATCGGCGATAGCGTCGCGTCGAGAGGGCATGGGTGGGATCACCGCCTCTCACTCTCACGAGCCGTAGGGCGATGAACCGGCTCCCCGTGTGGATGGTCAGCAACTCGCCCGAGTCGAACACGAGTCGTTTGGCTCCGCCGGGCAGTTGGAAGAGGTCAGTCACCCGGCACTGCTGGCCCCCGACCTGGATGACGTCACCGCGCTGCACGCTGGCCGAGGTGATCTCGACAGGGGAGAACACCGCGCCACTGAGTGCCGCTCCCCTCACCGTGCCGCCTCCGTCGGTACCGGGCACTTGGCGATGGTGTGGCACGAGCAGGCGCAAGCCTCATAGATCACCGGCACGTCGACCGGTGCAGTGACGGGGGACGACTCCGCGCAGGCGTAGTGCGTACCGATCCGGCAGGAGGTCGACTGGTAGGAGTCGGGCCCCAGTTGGGCGGTGTGGGGCTGTTGGCGGGAGGGCATCAGCGGTCACCCGCCGAGGCGCACAAAGGGCCGGGGAGGGGAGCGCCGCGCATGGCCGCCGAGCGCGCCTCACTGGCCAGTACGTACGGGCGGACGAGCGCCGTCTCCTCCCCCACGAGAACGCCCGTGTGCTCGCGGTGCCGACGCAGTAAAAGCACTGCGCCGTAAGCGACTTCCGGGGAGGCAGGCACCGGCCGCACAGGCGTTACGGAGCGGCGGTGCCGACCCTTGTAGAGGTACCGCTCCCTGAGGCGCGAGACGGTACGGCGGATACGATTGAGCACGGTATTCAGCCCCTATCGCTGATGACCCGGTCCCCCGACATCGCCCGTCGCGGGGACCGTTTGCGTACGACCGCCCAGAGGGTGCGGTCATTCGAACTGGTGGCGAGGAGGCCGAAGCGGTCGGCCGTAGCCACCGCTTCCAGGACCTCCCGCCATGACTCGGCGGAGAGTGGTTCCGGCACCTCCGCCTCGATGGCCGTGCAGTCGTCGCGCTCCTCCACACGCGTGGCGAGCCCGACGGCCGATAACCGGGCTGCGATGGCCTCCGCGCGCTCTTTCGAAGCAGGCACAGGGCAGCCCTCCGGTTAGCGGCGATCACTTTGAGTGAAGCTAGTTAACTAGATTAGAGCTAGTGGACTAGATTTTCCATATGCCTGAGCAGCCGCCCTATCTCCGCATCGCCGACGAGCTTCGGCGGCGGATCGCGGAGCACGAATGGGAGCCGGGGGACCGACTGCCCTCCCGCGCCCAGATCGGCCAGGAGTACGGCGTCGGCGACAACGTGGTGCGCCGGGCACAGGAGTTGCTGATCTCCCAAGGTGTGTTGGAGGGCCGCGCCGGTTCCGGCACCTACGTCGCCGAGCCGCGCCAGCGGGTGCGCGTGGTCCGGTCGTCGGCGCGTGAGCAGCCCAGCGGCTCCCCGTTCCGCGCGGACATGAAGGCCGTAGGCAGGCAAGGGGACTGGGAAAGCCGGACCGAGGCCAAGGTTCCGGCACCGGCCGAGATCGCCACCCGTCTCGGTATCGCCGAAGGTGAGCTGTGCGTCCGCACCGCGTACGAGTTCCTCGCCGACGGCCGGCCCGTGCAGCTGTCGACGAGCTGGGAGCCGTACGACCTCACCGCCGGCACACTCGTCGTCCTCCCCGAGGGAGGGCCCCACGCCGGGGCAGGGGTCGTGAACCGCATGGCGGAGATCGGCATCACCGTCAGCCACGCCGTGGAGCAGCCGGAGCCGAGGCAGGCGACCACCGAGGAGGCTTCACTCCTTGGCATCCAGAAGGGCGCCCTCGTCACGCACATCCGGCGGACGTACTACAGCGACCAGGGGCGGCCCGTCGAGACCGCGGACATCGTCGTGCCCGCCGCACTCTGCGAGATCGTCTACGAGATTCCGATCTCCCGATAGCCGTCCGCGCGTGCCCCCTCCGTGCCCCTTCCGTGCCCGATCGAGCGGGAAACCGCGGGGAACACCGGGCAGCCACGGAGTCCGGGCATGAGAAAGGCCCCCGACCAACTACCCAGGTCAGGGGCCGTTTTCACTGCTCTCAGCGCGGAGGCGGTGGGATTTGAACCCACGGTGACATCGCTGCCACGACGGTTTTCAAGACCGTTCCCTTAGGCCGCTCGGGCACGCCTCCCCGCGCCGGCCGGTGATCGGCGGCGCGGGGACAAGGGTAACGGGTTCGGGGGTGGCGGGTGGGGTCAGCTGTCGCCCACGCGGGAGCCCAGGGTGAGTTCCGTGGTGCGCTCCTTGCCGCCGCGTTCGTAGGTGATCGTGACCTCGTCGCCGGGCTTGTGCGTCCAGATCTCGCCGATCAGCGTGGGGCCGGAGTCGATGACCCGGTCGTCCAGCTTGGTGATGACGTCGCCCGGCTTCAGGCCGGCCTTGTCCGCGGGGCCGCCCGGGTCGACGGGCTCGGCGCCGCCCACGCCCTGCTCGGTGATCTTCGCGCCGCCGGTGGTGTCCTCCAGGGAGACGGACGCGCCGATCTTGGCGTACACCGGCTTGCCGGTCCTGATCAGCTCCTGGGCCACGTACTTGGCCTGGTTGATCGGGATGGCGAAGCCGAGGCCGATCGAGCCGGCCTGGCCCGTGCCGAAGCCGCCGTTGCTGGTCGACTGGATCGCGGAGTTGATGCCGATCACGTTGCCCTGAGCGTCCAGCAGCGGGCCGCCGGAGTTGCCCGGGTTGATCGACGCGTCGGTCTGCAGGGCGCTCATGTACGAGGCTTTGCTGCCGCTGCCGTCGCTGGAGGCGACCGGGCGGTTCTTCGCGCTGATGATGCCGGTCGTCACCGTGTTGGACAGGCCGAAGGGCGCGCCGATGGCGATGGTCGAGTCGCCGACCGCCACGTCGTCGGAGTTGCCCAGGGCGAGCGGCTTGAGGTCCGACGGCGCGTTCTTCAGCTTGATGACGGCGACGTCGTACCCCTGCGCGTTGCCGACGACCTCGGCCTCGTACTTCTTGCCGTCGGGGAACGTCGCGGAGAGGTTGCCGCCGTCGACGGCGTCCGCCACCACGTGGTTGTTGGTGACGATGTGGCCCTGCTTGTCGAAGACGAAGCCGGTGCCCGTGCCGCCCTCGCCGCTGCTGCTCGCCGCCTCGATGGTGACCGTGCTGGGCAGCGCCGACGCGGCGACCGCGGCGACCGTGCCCGGGTCGCGCTTGACGTTGCCGCCGGTGGTGCCCGCCGACACGGTCGTCGAGCTGCCGCTGTCGTTCTCCCGGGCGAGCGTGTAACCGAGGCCGCCGCCCAGGCCGCCCGCGGCCAGCGCGGCCACCAGGACCGCGGCGACGAGCCCGCCGCGCCCGCGGCCGTTCTTCGGCGCGGGCTGCTGGTGGGTGGCGCCCCAGCCTGCGCCCCAGCCGCCACCCCCGTGTCCCGCGCCGCCGTGACCGCCGTACGCCGGGGTGGACGGCGGAGGGGGCGGCGGCCAGGAGGGGTCGGGGACGGACGCGGACTCGCCCGCGTCGTGGTGGGCCTGGGAGGCCGGAGGGCCATAGGGGTCGCCGGCCGCCGAAGCCGCCCCAGGGTGTGCGCCCTGGGGTGCGGAAGCAGCGGGAGCATCCGCCGGGGGCGGCGGAGCCGACGGGGCCGGGGGTACCGCGCTGCCCTCGTTCTCGGTGCTCACAGCTTCTCTCCTCGATCCACGGCTGTTCGGTCTGGGTCGCACTCGGGCCCGCATGTCACGCGCGCCTGGCGCCCGGCGCGATGCAGATGCAGCTGTGCACGTCTCTTTGTATGACGTCAGCTTTTCCCACACGCCGTCAGGGCACCGTAAGCCGTTCCTGTGCGTCCGGGGTCATTCTTTATATAGGGCATTACTCACATAAGGTGCGCCACTCGATGGCTCCGACCGGACTGCCGTACCGATCACGCCACACCGCCCGCCCGTCGTCCGGCGAGCGGTGGCACCATGACGCGGTGACCCACGCACGTCAGCACCTGACCCGAGTCGTCGCGCACCGCGGGGCGTCCGAGGACGCCCCCGAGCACACCCTGGCCGCGTACCGCAAGGCGATCGAGGACGGCGCGGACGCACTCGAATGCGACGTACGCCTCACCGCCGACGGACACCTGGTGTGTGTACACGACCGTCGCGTCAACCGTACGTCGAACGGGCGCGGCGCTGTGTCGGCGCTGGAGCTGTCCGACCTCGCCGCCCTCGACTTCGGCTCGTGGAAGACCCGGGACGCGGCCGGCGGACCCCGTGTCGAGGAGCCCGACTGGGAGCACCGCCCGGAGGACCGCGAGGCCACCTCCGTCCTCACCCTGGAGCGGCTGCTGGAGCTCGTCGCCGACGCCGGACGCCGGGTCGAGCTGGCGATCGAGACCAAGCACCCGACACGCTGGGCGGGGCAGGTCGAGGAACGGCTGCTGGTGCTGCTCAAGCGGTTCGGCCTCGACGCGCCCGCCTCCCGCGAGGACTCGCCGGTACGCGTGATGAGCTTCTCCGCTCGCTCCCTGCACCGCGTACGGGCCGCCTCCCCGACGCTGCCGACGGTCTACCTCATGCAGTTCGTCACACCGCGACTGCGCGACGGGCGGCTGCCCGAGGGCGCGGACATCGCGGGCCCGTCGATCCGCATCCTGCGCAGCCACCCCGCCTACATCGAGCGCCTGAAGCGGACCGGGCGCCAGGTGCACGTCTGGACGGTCAACGAGCCGGCGGACGTCGACCTGTGCGTGAGCCTCGGCGTGGACGCCATCATCACCAACCGGCCGCGCGCGGTGCTCGACCGGCTCGGGCGCTGAGCCGCACGGCCGACAGGGACGCCGACCGGAGCGGACCGGTGCGGCGGGCCGGCCCCGGCGTACGGGCCGGGAGGCGCGCCCGGGACCCCGCCTCGGTCGTCACATCCGTCCCGTGTGTCCCACTGGTTACCACCCACCCCTTGACCCACGGGACCGGTCACCCACATCCTCATATCTCGGCCACATCGACGAAATCCAGCCATGCGACTACGGGGAGTGCTCCGGCGCGTTCGGTGCGTGTTCGATCGTTCCGAGTGCGTCACCGCGCACGGATCGGCCGGTTTCCGGTTCAGGCCGATGGGGCATCCACACCGTGGCGTGGGGCGAAGGAGGTCTCGGGGGTGGCGTTGGTGGTGGCACAGGAGGTGCCCACGTCGTCGAGCATGGCCGTGCCCCATGGCCCTGCGGGCGTGGGGAAGGCGAGGCGCCGGATGCGCGCGCAACTGCGCGACGGAGGCGTCCCGGAATCGGTCATCGACGATGCCGTACTGATCCTTTCCGAGCTGTTGAGCAACGCGTGCAAACACGGCCGGCCCCTGGGCGACAGCCTGGCGGGCGACGGCGACGTGCGTGCGGCCTGGCGGGTGGACCCGCGCGGCCGGCTCGTCGTCGAGGTCACCGACGGGGGCGGCCCGACCCGCCCAGCGCCTGCCACCCCGTCGGTCACCGCGCACGGCGGCCGCGGGCTCAACATCATCTCCGCGCTCTCCGACGACTGGGGCGTGCGCGACGAGGTGCCCGGCGAGGTCACGGTGTGGGTCGTCGTCCACGAGGACGTGCACGACCCGGACGCCGTGAGCTGCCACCGCCGCGAGGACTTCGCGGCACGGGTGACCGCCCCGCCGGTCGCGCGCCTCACGGGCCTGGACTTCGCGGACGTCTTCGACGACCTGGACTGACGACCTGGGACGACGCGCGGCGGCCGGGACGGGGTGCCGACCCGGCCGGGTCGCATTCCGACGGCGGCCGGGTCGGACGCTTCCGAAGGGATCACGCCGACGCGCCCCGGTTCTCCACGGACCACCCCGTCGTCCACAGGTTCCCGTCGGCCGTGGCGCGAACGGCTAGGCTCGCGCCGTACGAGTCGAGCCGTAACCGGGAGACACCCACGATGGCCAAGAAGCGACCCCAGACGAAGGCCAAGCGCCCGCAGCTCACGGACGGGCAGATCCCGGTCGTCGGCGCCCGCGAACCCTGCCCCTGCGGCAGCGGCCGCCGCTACAAGGCGTGCCACGGCCGCGCCGCCGCCCAGGCGGTGACCGAGCTGGTGCACCGCCCGTTCGAGGGCCTTCCGGGCGAGTGCGACTGGGTGGCGCTGCGCGAGCTGGTGCCCGCCGCGACCGTCGAGCTGACCCTGAAGGACGGCCTGCCCGAGGGCGTCCCGTCCGTCACCCTGGCCACGGTGCTGCCGATGGCCTGGCCGGCGCTGCGACGCGACGACGGCTCCGTGCTGCTCGGCCTGCAGAACGACACCCCCTCCGGCGACATCAGCCGTGACCTCGCCGACACGCTGCAGCGCGCGCTGACCGCCGATCCGGGCACCCCGGTGCAGGCCCGCCGCGCGCCCGCCGACGGCCCCCGGCTGCAGGACCTGCTCGACCCGAAGGGTCCTTTCGAGCCGGTCGTGCACGACGGGTTCGAGTTCTGGGTGCCGGACCCGGAGAACGCCACCCCGGACGTCACCGCCTCCCTGGAGCGGGCGAACGCGGCGGCGATCCCGACCGTGAAGCTGACGGGCGTGGACTCCGCGTACTGGTGCGAGACGCCCGAGAAGAACCACCTGCGCTGGGTCATGCCGCACCCGGAGGAGCAGCTTCTGGACGCTCTCGCGCGGCTGCACGCGGCAGGCGGCTCCTCCCTCGGCGAGGGCACCCGTCTGGTCGGCTCCTTCCGCGCTCACGGGCTCACCGTGCCGGTCTGGGACCTGCCGAGCGAGGTCCGCGCGGAAGACGTGGAGAAGCCGGCCGCCGAGTTCGCCGAGCGGCTCGCCGCCGCGCTGGCGGCCGACGCCCCGCTCACCGCGGACGAGCGCCGGGCGCGCGGCGGTCTGACGAACCGTCAGGTCACGCTGAGCTGAGGCGCTTCGCACCCGGCTTCCCGCAGGTGTCCCGGGCGGCCGAACCGCCCGGGACAAATTTCCTTACGCTCGCGTAACTCCCCTTGCAGACAAGCCAGTCGGTGACCGGAAACGCCGAGATCGAATTTGCTTACCGCCGATCTCTTGTTACCGTTCCAGTAGCCCGGTTGCTGGTGCATCCCCCGTCGCCAGCAACCGGGTCTTTACGTGCCCGCGGCGTGCCCTCCCTACGGACTTCCGCCGCCGGCCGCTCCGGATCTCCGGCACCCGGCCTCCCCGGGGCGCCGGCACAGGCACGTGCGCGCCTCACCGCTCCCTTCCCGGCGCGGGGTTGCTCCCGGCCCGCGGCAGCAGCCGCCCCACCTCCGCACCGCTCGTGTGGACGGCGAACTCCGCGACCGCCGTGTGCCGCAGGGGCTCACCCTTCAGGCGCACGCGTGGCGTCTCGCACAGGGACGGGCCGTCCCCGGCCCCGGCACGCACCGGTTCCGCACGCTGTGCCCGTTCCGGTCCGAGCAGGGACAGGGCCGCGTCGAGGAGGGCGCCGGTGGTGTTGCGGTAGTACGTCCGCGCCCACACGTCCTCTCCCCGCACCACCACGCACGTCCGCGCCTCCACGCCGTCGGGCGAGGACAGGGCGGGGCCACAGCGCAGGGCGGTCGGCACATGCTGCGCCCGGCGGCGCCTCGTCCGCCACCGGCGCCCTCACCGGGATGTCCTCGTCCTCCGGGGCGTGTTTCCCGGGGGCGTCTCTCCCGGGAGCGGAAATCGGACGCACATCGTCCGGCCCGGCCGAGGTGTGGCCCCGGCCGTCGTCCCGGCCCGCGCAGACCACCGCCAGCGGCAGCGCGAGCCCGCAGGCCTCCGCGAAGCCCTCGAGAGCGGTCGCTCGGGCCCTGCGGGACGTGCCGGCACGGCCCCCGGCATGACGCGGCATGCCCAGGGAAGACAGCGGCCCGGCACCGGGTGCCGGGCGCGCGGCGCGCGACGGCGCCGCCTACATCTCGGGGGCGCTCACACCCGTACGGGTGAGGGCGTCGACCACCGCGTCCACCACGGCCTCGACATCGGGAACCCAGGGCGACGCCGAGCCGGGCAGTGGAGCCCGCTCCCAGCGGAGCTCCCCCTGCGCGGTGACGGACGGGGGCAGGGCCAGATAGCCGCCCTCGCCGTGGAAGCGGAGCGAGCCGGGGACGAAGTCCTGGGCGTACAGCAGCTCGCCCAGCTGCTCCAGCGAGTACGGCTTGACGAGGATCGCCCACCGGGACGGCGAGGCGACGACCGGGCCGAGCCGCATCCCCCGGCGGTCCAGCGCGGCGAGCGCGCGGGCGGCCGGCAGGGCCGGCAGGGACACCGCGCACGGGGCCTTGCCGCCGGTGGCGAGCACGATCGGCGCCGTCGGCCGGTTGGTCCACCACCAGCGCACCATCCGCGCGTCGGTGGTGGCGGCGAGAAGACCGGGGTCGAACGGATGGGCGCCCGGCACCGTGCACTCCGGGTCGCGGCAGGCACAGCGGGACCCGTCCTGCGGGTCGGCCGCCACGCCGGGGAGTACGGGCCACTGCCACCCCGCGGCGAAGGCCAGGGCCGCACCGATCAGATCGGGCCCTTCGTCACCGCGCCGGGACAGGAGCCTGCGTCGCCTTCCGAGGATCTCGCGCATGAGCGCTCGTTCCTTTCCGTTGCACGCCTGGCAACACCGTGGACCACTCACGTCATGTGTCGATCACTTCACTGTGCGTACCTGTTGGCGCATCACACCCCCGCGCCGGGCAGGGGGAACCCCCAGGGGCCGGGCATGGGCTGCCTCCGCGGCCGTTCCACCCATACAGCGTTTATCAGAAGTACGGGTACGGCGTGGGGTGGCGAAGTCTGGCGTTTACCGTCGCGCGTGGTTCTCTCCGCCTCCGCCACGGGAGGATGGGGCACGGTCGTCGGTGGTTAAGACGCCCGGGTCCGTCGCCAGGTTCCCGGGCGGTTCCCAACCACCCCTGGCCTTCTCCGAGTACGTACCCATCACGACCGCTGTGACGCTCCGTCGAGCAAGGCCAGTCGACCGCAATAAGCCTCCCCCTGAGGCAGTTTCAAGCCAACTTCTAATTTCGGCAAGAGGTCTGCCGGGAGTTCCCCTCAGTCACACGGACACCAGGAATCCCAGCAGGACAATGCTGGACATCTCCTCACGAGTACGTGTACATGTGGAGACACTGCCGGCGACGCAGAACGACATGGGGGTTTGCGATGCTTTTGAGCAGTACGTACCGGCCGGAAAGCCGGACGCCATGAACGCTCCGCACCCTCCGAAAGTGGCCGGAATCGATTCAACTGTTCCCGCCCCCGCACACACTGCCCCGCCCGCCGCGGGGACCGCCCCGTCCGCCGCGGCACACCCCCGGAACGCCCCGGGCGCGCTGCTCCAGGACCGCCTCGCCGGCTGGGTCTCGGACCTCACCACCCTTCACGAACTGACCGAGCGCCTGGTCCGCGCCGGCACGCTCGACGCCGCGCTGGACGAACTGCTGCGCGCGGGCGCCGCCCTGGTGGGCGCACGGCGCGGACTCGTCGCCCTGGAACCCGCCGACGGCCGCGGGCCGTCCACGACCGTCGGGCTGGGCCTCGGCCGCGCGGACCTGGGCCACATGGAGACGGTGCCGCGCGACGCCCTGCCGCACGGCCGGATCCTCGACGGACTCCCCGGCGGGGACGACGGCGTCGCCGAGCCCGACCTGCTCGCCGAGAAGGGGCTCGACCCCCGGCACCGTGAGGTCGCCGCCCGCCTCGGCTACGCCGCGAGTTACGCCCTGCCCCTCGCCACCGACTCCGCCGGACGCCTCGGCGCGGTCGTCTGGCTCTACGACGAGCCCGCCGAACCCGTCGGGCGGCAGCGCCACCTCGTGAGCCTGTACGTCCGGCACGCCGCGGAGCACCTCGCCAGGATCCTCGAACTGGAGCACACGCGCGCGTCGATGGCGACGATGACCGAGGAGCTGCTGCCCTCCCGCCTGCCGCGGGTGGCCGGCGTGCAGCTCGCCGCCCGCCATCGCACCTGTCCGAGCGGAGGCGGCGACTGGTACGACGCACTGCCGCTGCCGGACGCCGCGCTCGGCCTCGCCGTCGGCTCCGTCACCGGCTCCGGCCCCAGCGCGGTCGCCGCGATGGGCCGGCTGCGGGCGTCGCTGCGGGCGTACGCCGTGATGGAGGGCGAGGACCCGGTCGCCGTCCTGTCCGACCTGGAGCTGCTGCTGCGGCTGACCGAACCGGCCCGGTCGGCCACCGCGCTGTTCGGCTACTGCGAACCCGCGGTGCGCCGGATCACCCTGGCCGGGGCCGGACACAGCCCGCCGCTGCTGCTCGGCGAGCGCCGCACCGAGTTCGTGGAGACCTCCGTCTCGGCCCCCCTCGGGATGCTCGCCTGCTGGGAGGCGCCGAGCGTGGAGGTGCAGGCGGAGGCGGGCGACACGGTGCTGCTCTACACCGACGGCCTGCTGCACCGCACCGGCGACCCGACCGACCGCGCCTTCGCCCGGCTGCACGCCGCCGCGGCCGGGGTGCCGCGGGCGCTGCGCCGCGACCCGGGCGCCGTCGCCGACCATGTGCTGCGGGCGGTGCTGCCCGAGGGCGCTCAGGACGCGGACACCTCGGAGGACGTGGTGTTGCTCGCGGCCCGCTTCGACTGACCCGCCCATCCCGCGCGCCCTCACTCCGCGTGCCTCCGAGGTAACAGGCGCTTCCCCGGTTCGTCCGTTTCCGGCCGACCGTACGATGGGGGGTGGTCCAGTGCCGTATCGAGGAGGATGACCGTGGCGGAGGAGCTGCCGGAGACCCCGGAGACTGCCGACGAGGAGCCCGTCAAGCAGCGGAAGAACGGCCTGTACCCGGGCGTGTCCGACGAGCTGGCCGAGAACATGAGGAGCGGCTGGGCCGACACGGAGCTGCGCGACCTGGAGCCGATCCCGCAGGCCGCACGGACCGCCGCCCGCCGCGCGGCGCTGTCCGCCCGCTTCCCCGGTGAGCGCCTGGTGATCCCGGCGGGCAATCTGAAGACCCGCTCGAACGACACGGAGTACCCGTTCCGCGCGTCCGTCGAGTACGCCTACCTCACCGGCAACCAGACGGAGGACGGCGTCCTCGTCATGGAGCCGACGGCGGACGGCCACCAGGAGACGATCTACCTCCTGCCCCGCTCCAACCGCGAGAACGGCGAGTTCTGGCTGGACGGCCAGGGCGAGCTGTGGGTGGGCCGCCGCCACTCCCTCACCGAGGCCGAGAAGCGGTACGGCATCCCCGCCTCCGACGTCCGCGAGCTGGCCGGCGCGCTGCGCGAGGCCACCGGCCCGGTCCGCGTGGTGCGCGGCTACGACGCCGGCATCGAGGCGGCGCTGACCGACAAGGTCACCGCCGAGCGTGACGAGGAACTGCGCGTCTTCCTCTCCGAGATGCGGCTGGTCAAGGACGACTTCGAGATCGGCGAGCTGCAGAAGGCCGTCGACTCCACCGTGCGCGGCTTCGAGGACGTGGTGAAGGTCCTCGACAAGGCCCAGGCCACCAGCGAGCGCTACATCGAGGGAACGTTCTTCCTGCGCGCCCGCGTAGAGGGCAACGACGTCGGCTACGGCTCCATCTGCGCCGCGGGCCCGCACGCCTGCACCCTGCACTGGGTGCGCAACGACGGCCCGGTCCGCTCCGGCGACCTGCTGCTGCTCGACGCCGGCGTGGAGACGCACACGTACTACACCGCCGACGTCACGCGGACGCTGCCGGTCGACGGCCGCTACACCGAGCTGCAGAAGAAGATCTACGACGCGGTGTACGACGCCCAGGAGGCGGGCATCGCGGCGGTGAGGCCGGGAGCGAAGTACCGCGACTTCCACGACGCCGCGCAGCGCGTGCTGGCCGAGCGGCTCGTCGAATGGGGCCTGGTCGAGGGCCCGGTGGAGCGGGTGCTGGAACTGGGTCTGCAGCGCCGCTGGACGCTGCACGGCACCGGTCACATGCTCGGCATGGACGTCCACGACTGCGCCGTCGCGCGCACCGAGACCTACGTCGACGGCACGCTCGAGCCGGGCATGGTCCTCACCGTCGAGCCGGGCCTGTACTTCCAGGCCGACGACCTGACGGTCCCCGAGGAGTACCGGGGCATCGGCGTCCGCATCGAGGACGACATCCTGGTCACCGAGGACGGCAACAAGAACCTGTCCTCGGCCCTGCCCCGCCGCTCGGACGAGGTGGAGGCGTGGATGGCGGGCCTCAAGGGCTGAGCCGCACCCGGCACGCACGGACGTGGGCCCCTCCCGGATCGCCGGGAGGGGCTCGCGTCGTGTGCCCTAGACCGCTGTCAGTGGCGCGTCCTCGCGCCACTTGAGGATCTTGTCGAAGCTCACCACCGCGCCGCCGCGGCCCGGTTTGTTGCCGATGTGGACGTGGTCGGCCAGTTGCTCGATGAGGCACAGGCCGCGGCCGTGCTCCGCCTCGGCGGGGACGGGCCGGGGGCGGGGGCGGGTCCCGGCGGCGGGGAAACCGGGGCCGGCGTCGGCGACCTCGATGCGGCACTTCTCGCCGTCGAGGTACGCGGTCACCCGGAACGCCTCCGACGCGTGGTCGCGCGTGGCGCCGCCGCCGTGCTCCACGGCGTTCGCGCAGGCTTCGCTGAGGGCGACGGACAGGTCGTAGGAGATCTCGGGGTCGACGCCCGCGGTCTCCATGGTGCCGAGCAGCAGGCGCCGGGCGAGCGGCACGCTGGCGGCATCACGCCGCAGATGGAGTGACCACCAGATGCTCATGCTCCAGCCTCCTGGCTGCGGCTCGACATACCGTTACGTATTGCCCTGAGTAGTGACCGGTAAGCACGAAGTTGACGTGACACCGCCCATATGGCGGGTGTACCGGGGATCCGATCGGTGTATGTGGGACGCCGCACCGCACAGGTGATCTTACGGTCGTACCTCATCTTGCGGACCTGGCGTACGGCGCCCCGGGGGCTGGTGCGATGATGAGGCAGCCATGTCTGCCCCTTATCCGCGCACGACGCGCGCCGGACGAGGACTCCGGATTCTGCGGGCCGCGGTGTTCGCCGCGGTCTGCGTCGTGCTGGCCGGGGCAGGCCACTCGCTCGCCGCCTGCGACGCCGTCCCGCTCTGGACGCTCGGCGCGGGATTCCTCGCGGCGGCCGCCGTCGCCGTGCCGCTCGCCGGGCGCACCCGTCCGCTGCCGGTGATCACCGCGCTGCTGGCCGGCGGGCAGACCGCGCTGCACACGCTGTTCGGACTCGGGCAGCACGGCACGCCCACGGGCGCCGTGTCCGACGCCGCTCTGGTCGCCCAGGCCGCCCGCCTGCTGTGCGGGCCCCGCGCGCTCAGCCCGGCCGAGGCCCAGCGGGTGCTCGCCGACGCCCGCATCGCCCCGCACAGGCCCGGTGCCCACGCGACCGACGCCGTGGCGGCCGGACCGGCCTCGCTGCTGCCGTCGCTGCCGATGCTGCTCGGGCACGTCCTCGCCGCGCTGGTCGCGGGGTGGCTGCTGCGCCGGGGCGACCTGGCACTGCTGCGCCTGGCCGACCTGTCCGCGCAGGGGGTCGCCGAGGGCGCCCTCGTGCGGTCGCTCCGCGGGGCGCTCGCCCTGGTGCGAGCCCTGCGCGCCGGACTCCCCGGCGCGCCCCAGGCCGGCCCGATCACCCCGCGCACCGCGCTGCCCGCACCACGTCCCCCGCGCTCCGCGGGGCTGCATCACACGGTGATCCGCCGGGGTCCCCCGGCGGAGGCCTCCGCACTCGCACTCGCCGCCTGACGCGGGGCGACCCACCGTTCCGGGGTTCCGGACGGGACGAGGGACGCCTCCGCGCGGCACGCGTGTGCGCCGGTTCCGCCGCGTGCGCCCGGCCGTCGTCCCGCCGAGCGGAGCGACCGCCGTCCGCGCCGCGTATCCCTCACCGTCCGTGAAACCTCTACGAAGCGGAGTGCTTCTGCCATGAAGGCTTCCCGTATCGCCGCCGCCGGCGCCGTCGCCGGCGCCGCCGTCCTCGCCGTGTCCTCCCCCTGCTTCGCGCACGTCAGCGTGCAGCCCGAGGGTGAGGCCCCGAAGGGCGGCTACGCGGTCGTCGGCTTCAAGGTCCCCAACGAGCGGGACAACGCCTCGACCACCAAGCTCGAGGTCACCTTCCCGTCGGACCACCCCCTGTCGTCCGTGCTGCCGCAGCCCGTCGACGGCTGGGACATCAAGGTCACCAAGTCGCGCCTGGCCGAGCCGCTCGAGGTGCACGGCAAGAAGATCGACGAGGCCGTCTCCAAGGTCACCTGGACCGCCAAGGGCGAGGGGATCAAGCCGGGCTTCTTCCAGAAGTTCCCGGTGTCCGTCGGCACGCTGCCCGAGGACACCGACCAGCTCGTCTTCAAGGCCCTGCAGACGTACTCCAGCAAGGAGGTCGTCCGCTGGATCGAGGTGCCGCAGGAGGGCCAGGACGAGCCCGACAACCCGGCCCCGGTCCTCGATCTGACCGCTCCTGCCGAGGACGGCCACGGGCACGGCGCCGCCGCCGACGACAAGGCGTCCGACGACGCGGAGAAGGCTTCCGCCGAGACGTCCGCCGCGTCCGACGGCGACTCCGGCGGCACCGACACCACCGCCCGCGTGCTGGGCGTCGTCGGCATCGTGGTCGGCGCCGCGGGCGTCGCGTACGGCGTGCTCGCCGGGCGCCGGCGCACCGCCTGAGCCTCCCCTCTCCACGGCGCGCGCCGGGGCCGGCCGCGGCCCCGCGGCCTCCCGGTGCGCGCCGCACACCCACTTCCAGGACCATCCCATGCGCAAGAAGACCCTCGCGGCGGCGGCTCTGCTCGCCGTCCTCCCGCTGACCCTCACCGCCTGCGGCGGCGACGACGGCGCCAGTGACTCGCCCGTCTCCGTGGTGTCCGAGGAAAGCGGCGGCCAGAAGGCGGCCACCGTCCTCGACAAGCCCTTCGAGAAGCCCGACCTCGTCCTCACCGACACCCAGGGCAAGCCGTACGACTTCCGCGAGCAGACCGCGGGCAGGCCCACGCTGATCTACTTCGGCTACACGCACTGCCCCGACGTCTGCCCGCTGACGATGAACAACCTCGCGGTGGCCAAGAAGCAGCTCCCGAAGGAGCAGCAGGACCAGCTGCGGATCGTGTTCGTCACCACCGACCCGGAGCGGGACACCCCGGCCGAGCTCGGCAAGTGGCTCAAGGGCATCGACTCCCAGGTCGTCGGCCTGACCGGCGACTTCGCCACCATCCAGGCCGGCGCCCGCACGCTCGGCATCTCCATCGACCCGCCGCGCAAGGACGACAACGGCAAGACCGTCTCCGACCACGGCACCCAGGTCATCGCCTTCTCCCCCAGGACGGACGGCGGTTACGTCCTCTACGGCGAGGACGCCACCGTCGAGGACTACACCCAGGACCTGCCCAGGATCATCAAGGGTGAGAACCCGTGAGGCGCCGCGCGGCCGCCGCCCTCGCCCTGGCCGGCGCGCTCGCCCTGACCGCGTGCGGCGGTTCGGACGACGGCTCGGCGCGGCTGTCGGTCGGCGCCGCGTACATGCCGCAGCCGGTGTCGGACCTGGCGGCGGGCTTCCTCACGATCACGAACGCCGGCGACGCCGCGGACCGGCTGACCTCGGTCAGCAGTGACGTCGCCGGCCAGGTAACCGTGCACGAGACCGTCGACGGGTCGATGCGGGAGGTCGAGTCCCTCGACATCCCGGCCCACGGCAGCCTCGTGCTGGAGAGCGGCGGCAACCATCTGATGTTCGAGCAGCTGAAGCGCAAGCCGAAGCAGGGTCAGAAGGTCTCCGTCGAACTGCGTTTCGCCCACTCCGACCCCGTCACGGTCGAGCTCCCGGTGAAGCCGGCCACCTACCGCCCGCCCACCGGACACTGAGGGAGACACCCCTGTGACCCAGACCATCGCCCCCCGCGTACGGACCCTGGTGCTGCTGATCCTGGCCGTCGCCGGCGCGCTCCTCGCCGGGGCCGCTCCCGCCTCCGCGCACGCCGCGCTGACCGGCAGCGACCCCGCGCAGGGGGCGGTGGTCGACACCGCGCCCCCACAGCTGTCGCTCACCTTCTCGGAGCCGGTCGCGGTCGGCGACGACTCCGTGCGGGTGCTCGACCCCAAGGGCGAGCGGGTGGACAAGGGCGACCCGGCCAACCCCAGCGGCACCACGTACAGCGTGCGGCTGGTGAGCGGGCTGCCCGACGGCACCTACACGGTGGCCTACCAAGTGGTGTCCGCCGACAGCCACCCGGTCGCCGGCGCCTTCACCTTCTCCATCGGCGCCCCCTCGGAGACCACCGTCGCGGTTTCCGCGCAGGGCTCCGACGAGGGCCTCGTGGGGTGGCTCTACGGCTTCGGCCGCTACGTCTCCTACGCGGGCTTCGTCGTCCTGGCGGGCGGCGCCTGCTTCGTCCTCGCCTGCTGGGCTCCGGGGGCGCGGGTGCGGGCGGTCCAGCGTCTGGTCGTCTCCGGTTGGCTCGCGCTCACCGCGGCGACCCTGGGCCTGCTGATGCTGCGCGGCTCCTACACCACCTCCGGCAGGATCGGCGACGTCTTCGACCTGGAGCTGCTGGGGGACGTGCTCCAGACCAAGACGGGCGCGGCCCTGGTGTCGCGGCTGCTGCTGCTCGCGGCGGCGGCGCTGTTCATCGCGGTGCTGTTCGGGGCGTACGCCCGCACGGCGGACGCCGGTGACCCGGACCGTGCCGCCGAGAGCGACGGCGGCGAGCCGGACAAACGGGACCTGACCTTCGGGCTGGCCCTCGGCGGGACGGTCGTCGCGGCCGGGCTTGCCGCGAGCTGGGCCATGTCCGAGCACGCCTCGCAGGGTCTCCAGGCGGGCGTGGCCATGCCGGTCGACGTGGTGCACCTGCTGGCGGTCGCCGCCTGGCTGGGCGGGCTCACCGCCCTCCTCGTCGCGCTCTACCGCGCGCCCGTGGAGACGCCGGTCGGACGGGACGCCGTCCGGCGGTTCTCGCGCCTCGCCTTCGGCAGCGTGGTGACGCTGGCCGTCACCGGCGTCTACCAGAGCTGGCGGCAGCTCGGCTCGTGGTCCGCCTTCACCGACACCCGTTACGGGCAGCTGCTCCTCGTCAAGATCGCGCTGGTGGCCGTGATGGTCGCCGTCGCCTTCCTGTCGCGGCGCTGGACGCAACGGCTGGCCGACGCCCGTGTGTCCGCGGCGGCCGAGGGCACCGAGCGGGCCGAGGAGGAGAAGCAGCCGGCCGGTACCGTCCCGGCCGAGGCGTCCGAGACGCCCAAAACATCCGAAGCGTCCAAGGCGTCCAAGGCGCAGAACGACGCGGCCGGACAGGACTCCGTGCGGGCCGCGCAGCTCGCCCGGCAGCGGGCCGCGGCGGAGGCCGCCCGGCAGAAGCGGCTGCGGGACGCCGACCCGAACCGCTTCGGGCTGCGCCGCTCGGTGCTCGCCGAGGCGGGCGTCGCCGTCGTCCTGCTGGCCGTGACAACCGTGCTGACGCAGACCGAGCCGGGGCGCACCGAGCAGGACGCGCGGGCGGCCGCCGCCACGTCGTCCTCGGCCTCGGCGACCGGGCAGGGCAGTGGCGCGGTGAGCCTGACCATGCCCTTCGACACCGGCGGCAAGAACGGCAAGGGCGTCGTCTCGATCGACCTCGACCCCGCCCAGGCCGGCGACAACGCCCTGCACGTCTACGTCGAGGGACCTGACGGCACGCCCGTCGACGTGCCCGAGGTGAAGATCGCGCTCACTCTCGCCGCCCAGGACATCGGGCCGCTGCCCGTCGCACCCGACCGCATCGCCACCGGACACTGGTCGGCGAGCGGAGTGCAGATCCCCATGGCCGGCGACTGGAAGGTCGAGGTAACCGTGCGGACCTCCGACATCGACCAGGTGACCGTCTCCAAGAACGCTCAGATCGGCTGAACCACCATGGCTGACCCTTCCCTGTCGCAGACCCTCACCCCCGAGGAGGAACCCCGGGCGGAATCCGCCGCCTCCGGGGCGGGCATCTCGCGGCGACGCCTGCTCGGCACGGCCGGCGCCACCGGGCTTGTGCTCGGGGCGGCCGGCGGTGCCGTCGGGTACGCGTCGGCACCCTCCGGCGCCACCCCGCTCACCTCGGTCGGCGCGACAAAACTGCCGTTTCACGTGAAACACCAGCCGGGCATCACCGACCCGCTCCAGTCGCGCGGCCATCTCCTCGCCTTCGACCTTGCGCCCGGCGCCGGACGCAAGGAGGCGGCCGCGCTGCTGCGCCGCTGGTCGGACACCGCCCGGCGGCTGATGGCAGGGGAGTTCGACACCGAGGGTGACAGCGACGTGGCCCGTGACGCCGGGCCCTCCTCGCTGACCCTGACCTTCGGCTTCGGACACAGCTTCTTCGCGCGCACCGGGCTGGAGAAGCAGCGTCCGGCCGCTCTGGACCCGCTGCCCGCCTTCTCCTCCGACCGCCTCGACCGGGCGCGCAGTGACGGGGACCTGTGGGTGCAGATCGGCGCCGACGACGCCCTCGTGGCGTTCCACGCCCTGCGCGCGGTGCAGAAGGACGCGGGCGCGGCGGCCCGGGTGCGCTGGCAGATGAACGGCTTCAACCGCTCACCGGGGGCCACCGCACGCCCGATGACCACCCGCAATCTGATGGGCCAGGTCGACGGCACCCGCAATCCGAAGCCCGAGGAGCCCGACTTCGACGAGCGGATCTTCGTGCCGGAGCAGGGCGAGCCCTCCTGGATGGGGAACGGCTCCTACGTGGTCGTCCGCCGGATCCGCATGCTGCTGGACGACTGGGAGAAGCTGTCGTCCAGGGAGCAGGAGGGCGTCATCGGGCGGCGCAAGGCGGACGGCGCCCCGCTCTCCGGGGGTGACGAGACGACCGAGATGGACCTGGAGAAGACCGACGCCCAGGGCAATCTGGTCGTCCCCGTCAACGCCCACGCGCGCATCACCCGGCCCGATCAGAACGGCGGGGCCGCGATGCTGCGCCGGCCGTTCTCGTACCACGACGGCATCGACGCGGACGGGACGCCGGACGCGGGTCTGCTGTTCGTCTGCTGGCAGGCGGACCCGCTGCGCGGCTTCGTGCCGGTGCAGCGCAAGCTTGACCGGGGCGACGCGCTGACGCCGTTCATCCGTCACGAGACGAGCGGGCTGTTCGCGGTCCCGGGCGGGGCGGCGGAGGGCGAGTATGTGGGCCAGGCGCTGCTGGAGGGGTGAGAACCGCCCGGAGTCACCCTCCGGAGCTCTCTCGGGAGGGGCTGCCGGCATGGGCCCATTAGGGTGAGGTCATGCCAGCGAGCTATGCGTATCTCGGCCCAGAGGGCACCTTCACCGAAGTCGCTCTGCGCACGCTTCCCGAGTCGGCCACGCGTGAGCTGGTCCCGTACGTGTCCGTGCAGTCCGCGCTCGACGCGGTGCGCGCCGGCGAGGCCGAGGCCGCCTTCGTCCCCATCGAGAACTCGGTGGAGGGCGGGATCACCACCACCCTCGACGAGCTGGTCGCGGGCACTCCGCTGATGATCTACCGCGAGGTGCTGCTGTCGATCACCTTCGCGCTGCTGGTCCGCCCGGGCACCAAGCTGTCGGACATCAAGACGGTGACCGCCCACCCGGCAGCGCAGCCGCAGGTGCGCAACTGGCTGCGCACCCACCTGCCCGACGCGCTCTGGGAGTCGGCCGCCTCGAACGCGGACGGCGCGCGACTGGTCCAGGAGGGCCGGTACGACGCGGCCTTCGCCGGTGAGTTCGCGGCGGCCCGGTACGGGCTGGAGGCGCTGGAGAGGGGCATTCACGACGCGGAGAACGCCCAGACCCGGTTCGTGCTGGTGGGCCGGCCCGCGCGTCCGGCGGCGCCGACCGGCGCGGACAAGACCTCGGTGGTGCTGTGGCAGCGCGACGACCACCCGGGCGGGCTGCGCGATCTGCTGGGCGAGTTCGCCACCCGGGGCATCAACCTGATGCTGCTCCAGTCGCGGCCGACCGGTGCCGGCATCGGCAACTACTGCTTCTGCATCGACGCCGAGGGACACATCTCGGACCGCAGGATGGCGGAGGCGCTGATGGGACTGAAGCGCATCTGCCTCCAGGTGCGCTATCTCGGTTCGTACCCGAGGGCGGACGTGGAGCCGGGCGAGGTGCGGCCGCCGTTCCCGGGGACGTCGGACGAGGAATTCGTGGGGGCGGCGGACTGGGTGGCGCGCTGCCAGGACGGCCGGTTCTGACCGGTCCGCCGCCGTTCCTACCAGCCGATTGTCGTTATCCACAGAAGTTATCCACAGGGCCGCTTCTCGACCTGGGGACAAGTCGACACCGAGTCGGCCTTCGGTCGACAAATCGCCCTACAGGCCATGATCGCTTTCATTGCGCCGCACCTCACCCTTCGTCCACCTTTTTGAAGGGATCAATCCTTTAGAGGGAGGCCTTTCCACTCGAAAGTGGCGGCGGAGCGGGTTCGGGCCGCGAATGCCCGTCGTCGGCGAGGCGTTTCGGAGTGATCAATTCCGGCGTCCACAGATCTTCCCCACAACCTGTGGATAACTTTTCGCGCGGTGTGGACAGCTGTGGACAGCGCGGCCCCAAGTCCCTTTCGGCTCAAGGGTTTCCGGTCAACCCTGAGCCGTTCGACCGACTCTTTCAAGCGGTCACGCCCCTTTTCTTGACCTTGAGGAACAGGGGGACATTCCCTCAGCAAAGGGACATGGAGCGCGTCACCGCAATAGTGAGTCGTGAGCCGTCATCCCGCACCGGTAGCCTGGACGGCGTGATTGACCTTCGCCTGCTCCGTGAGGACCCCGACCGTGTGCGCGCTTCGCAGCGCGCCCGTGGAGAGGACGTCGCGCTCGTCGACGCCCTCCTGTCTGCCGACGAACGGCGCAGGTCGTCCGGCGTCCGCTTCGACGAGCTGCGCGCCGAGCAGAAGTCGCTCGGCAAGCTCATCGGCCGGGCCACCGGCGACGAGAAGGCCGAGCTGCTCAAGAGGGCCGAGCAGCTCAAGGCCGATGTCAAGGCGGCCGACGCCGAGCGCGACGCCGCCGACACCGAGACCCAGGAGCTCCTGCTCAAGCTGAGCAACCTCGTCCACCCCGACGTGCCCGTCGGCGGCGAGGAGGACTTCGTCACGCTCGAGACGCACGGCACCATCCGCGACTTCGCCGCCGAGGGCTTCGAGCCCAAGGACCACCTGGAGCTCGGCCAGCTCCTCGGCGCGATCGACGTCGAGCGCGGCGCCAAGGTCTCCGGCAGCCGCTTCTACTTCCTCACCGGTGTCGGCGCGCTGCTCGAGCTGGCCCTGGTGAACGCCGCGATGGCGCAGGCCACGGCCGCCGGCTTCACGCCGATGCTGACCCCGGCGCTGGTGCGCCCCCAGTCGATGGCGGGCACCGGCTTCCTCGGCCAGGCCGCGCAGGACGTCTACCACCTGGACAAGGACGACCTGTACCTGGTCGGCACGTCCGAGGTGGCCCTGGCCGCCTACCACATGGACGAGATCCTGGAGGCCGACAAGCTGCCGCTGCGCTACGCGGGCTTCTCGCCCTGCTTCCGCCGCGAGGCCGGCTCGCACGGCAAGGACACCCGGGGCATCTTCCGCGTCCACCAGTTCGACAAGGTGGAGATGTTCTCCTACGTCACCCCGGAGGAGTCGCAGGAGGAGCACCGCCGGCTGCTGGAGTGGGAGAAGCAGTGGCTGACCTCGCTGGAGCTGCCGTTCCGCGTCATCGACGTCGCCTCGGGCGACCTGGGCTCCTCGGCCGCCCGTAAGTACGACTGCGAGGCGTGGATCCCGACCCAGGGCAAGTACCGCGAGCTGACCTCGACCTCGGACTGCACCGAGTTCCAGTCGCGCCGCCTGCAGATCCGGGTGCGCGAGGACAAGAAGGTGCGCCCGCTGGCCACGCTGAACGGCACGCTGTGCGCCGTACCGCGCACCATCGTGGCGATCCTGGAGAACCACCAGCAGCCCGACGGGTCGGTCCGCGTGCCCGAGGTGCTGCGTCCCTACCTGGGCGGCCGGGAGATCCTGGAACCGGTCGCCAAGTGAGCGGCGCGTCGTCCTCCTTCCCGTACCGGCTCGTCGCCACCGACCTGGACGGCACGCTGCTGCGTGACGACCACTCGGTGTCCGCACGGACCCGTGAGGCGCTCGCCGCGGCCACCGCGGCGGGTGCCGCGCACATCGTCGTCACCGGCCGCGCGGTGCCCTGGACCCGTCCGATACTCGAGGACCTCGGCTACCAGGGCCTCGCGGTCTGCGGCCAGGGCGCCCAGGTGTACGACGCCGGCGCGGGACGGCTGCTGACCTCCGTGACGCTGGACCGGCAGCTCGCCGGGGTGGCCCTCGCCAAGATCGAGGCGGAGGTCGGCCCGCTGCACCTCGCGGCGAGCCGGGACGGCCTCGACGGCGAGGTGCTGGTCGGGCCGGGCTACGACGTCATCGGCGCGCTGCCTGCGACGCCGTTCACGGACGCCTCCGACCTGTGGGCCGCCCCGCTGAACAAGCTGTACATCCAGCACCCGGAGCTGTCCTCCGACGAACTGGCCGCGGCGGCCGAGCGCACCGCGGGCGGTTTCGTCACCGTCGTCATGGCGGGCGAGGGCATCGTGGAGCTGCTGCCGCTGGGGCTGTCCAAGGCGACCGGGCTGTCGCTCGCCGCCCGCCGGCTCGGCGTGAAGGCGGCGGAGACGATCGCGTTCGGCGACATGCCCAACGACATCCCGATGTTCGCCTGGTCCGGCCACGGCGTCGCCATGGCCAACGCCCACCGCGAACTGCGGGCGGTCGCCGACGAGGTGACGGCGTCCAACGAGGACGACGGCATCGCGGTGGTGCTGGAGCGCCTGCTGGGCTGACGCCCGGCGCCCTGCGAGACACACGTACGGCGTTCGGCGGAGGATGCACGGATCGAACGTGCGCGGGCTCTCACCCGACCACGGTTTAGCAAACCGGTGCCTTACCACTCGGCCAATCCTCCGGGTGGGCGGCCCGCGCGCGGTGTGCGCGCGCTCGAAGCGGCCGCCCCGGGCGGTCCTCGGGGGGACTCGACGGAGCAGTAGGGATTACTCCGGAGTCCGCCTCGGGCCGCCCCGACGGGAACGGAACGTACTGCCGTGCATGGGCATGGTCCCGCTCCTCTCCCGGCTCTCGGCCGCCGGACGTTCCCGGCGGCGGGGACACCTCACTGTGCCCGGCCGGGCCCGTCCGGCGCCACCGAATAAATCACCGCGGGACATGACGGAGGGCGGTGCCGCCGACACCGGCGGCACCGCCCTCGCGTAGCGCGAAGGTGTGCCCCTCACTCCTCACCGGCGAGCGTCAGCGTGCGCAGCTTCTGGCCGGCGTACCAGGTGGCCAGCACCGTGACGGCGGCCAGCGCGACCGTCGCCGTGGTCAGGCCCACGTCCGAGGTGACCAGCTCACCGCCCGCCACCTTCTCCGCCACGGCGAGGGACCACTGCTGGACGCTCAGGGTGCGCGCGCCGGGCACCAGGGAGCCGAACAGCGCCTCCCAGATCAGCGCGTACACCAGGCCGAAGACCACCGCGTGCCGCGAGACCGTGCCGAGCAGCAGGAACAGCGCCGCGTAGGCGATGGAGGCGACCAGGGCCGCCACCGTGTAGGCGACGGCGACCTGCTGGCCGTTGCCGTTGAGGATGAAACCGGCGATCAGCGTCGGCACCGCGGAGAACACCATGGTGACGGCGACGGCGACGATCAGCTTGGTGTAGATGATCGTGGGCCGCTTGATCGGCTTGGACAGCAGGTACACCACGGAGCCGTCGTCGATCTCCGGGCCGATCGCGCCGGTGCCCGCGATGACGCCGATGATCGGCACCATCGTGGCGAGCGCGAGCCCGCCGAGGACGTCGGCGGCGGTCTGGTCGTCGGCGCCGGCGAGGGCGCGCACCGCCAGGGAGATCACGACGAGCAGCAGGGGCAGCGCGCCCAGGATGAGGGCCCGGCGACGGCCGAGCAGGGCCCGGTAGGTGAGCCGGGCGACTGTGGGGTCGTACATCAGGGCCTCCTACGCCGCGACCAGGTACGAGAACACGGACTCGAGGGACTCGTCGGACGGCGAGACCGTGAGCAGGCGGATGCCGTGCTCCCTCGCGACCTTCGGCAGCAGCGCGGTGAAGCGGCCGAAGTCGACGGCCTGGACGCGCAGGGCGCCCTCGGTGACGTCGACCTCGATGCCGGAGGTGGACGGGTCGGCGATCAGCGCGGCCGCCAGGGCGCGGTCGTCGCTGGAGCGCACCAGGTAGCGGTGCGGGCGGTCCGTCATCAGACGGCGGATCCGGCGGAAGTCGCCGGAGGCCGCGTGCCGTCCGGCGACGACGACCTCGATGTGCCAGGCGAGCTGCTCGACCTCCTCCAGGATGTGCGAGGAGAACAGCACGGTGCGGCCCTCGTCGCCCATGCGCCGCAGCAGGTCCATCAGCTGCATGCGCTGGCGCGGGTCCATGCCGTTGAACGGCTCGTCGAGCAGCAGCAGCGACGGGTCGTGGACCAGCGCGGACGCCATCTTGACGCGCTGCCGCATGCCCTTGGAGTACGTGGCGATCTTCCGGTCCTGCGCGTACTCCATCTCCACCGTGGCGAGCGCCTTCTGGGCCGCCTTGGCGCCCAGTCCGTGCAGCTCGGCGTTGGCGAGGACGAACTCGCGGCCGGTGAGGAAGTCGTACATCGCCTCGCGCTCGGGCACGATGCCGATGTGGCGGTAGATCTTCTCGTTGCGCCACACCTGCTCGCCGTCGAGGGTGACGGTGCCGGTGGAGGGGGCGAGGAAGCCGCCCATCATGTTGATGAGGGTGGACTTGCCGGCGCCGTTGGGGCCGAGCAGACCGGTGACGCCGGGGCCGATGGTCATGGTGACGTCGTTGACGGCGACCACGTTGCCGAACCAGCGCGAGACGTGGTCGATGCTGAGCGTTGTCACAGGCCCACCTTCTTGTAGCGGCGCATCAGGAGAGCGTGGGAGCCGGCGATCAGGCCGAGGGTGACCAGGACGAAGAGGAGGCCCTCGGTCCGGTCGGGGCCGACCCCGCCGGGGAAGGCGGAGCTCGCGCCCAGGTAGGCGGACTGCACCCCGTCGATGAGGGTGATCGGCGAGAACAGGCCGATCAGGATGCCCGCGTCACCGCTGCCCTGGACGTCGGCGATGGCCTGGAGGGTGGAGACGGCGCCGTAGGAGATGGTCAGCACGGCGATCACGGCGGCGATGCCGAAGCCGCGGCGCGGCGTGACCGACGCGATGACGAGGCCGATGCCGGCGAACAGCAGTGAGAGCAGGGCCACGGACACCAGTCCCTGTGCGAATCCCTTGGTCTGGTCGGTGAAGTCGAGCTTGGCCAGGAGCGCCCCGACGTACAGCACCAGCAGCGGCGCCGCGGTCAGGACGAACAGGGCGGAGGCCAGCGCGGCGTACTTGGCGCGGACGTAGTCGGCGGTCTCGATGGGCCGCGAGAAGTACAGCGGCACCGTCTTGAAGCGCAGGTCACGGGAGACCGACTGGGGTGCCTGCGAGGCGACGTACAGGCTGATGACGGCCTGCATGACGATCGCGTAGCGGGTGTAGTCGAGCGGCAGTTCCTTCGCCTTGGTGGCGACGGCGACGGCGACCATGATGGCGGCCGGCACGCACATCACGACGAACAGCAGCATCGGCAGCACCTTGGACTTGGCCGAGCGGCCGAGGCCGTAGGCGCCGCGCAGGGACTGCGAGTACAGCGACATCCTGGCGTACGAGCGGCCCAGACGGGGGCCGTCGTAGGAGCGGTAGCCGATGTTGTGGATACGGGTGTCACCCGACGGGGTGGTTGCCTGCAGGGACTGCTCAGCCGCCATGACCGACCGCCTCCTTCCGCTGTGCGTCGGTGTCGTTGGTGAAGACCTCGGCGATCTGGTGCCGCCGCTGTTCCATGCGCACCAGTCCGAGTCCGAGGTCGGCGATCACGTCCCGGACCAGGTCGAAGGTGTCCTCGCCCTGCGCGGTGAGCAGCAGGATGTGCCCGGCGCCCGGCAGGCCGCTCCCGTCCTGGACGGTCACTCCGCGCGCGTGGAGCGCCTCGCGCACCGCGCGGGTGCCGTCGGGGTGCTCGTCGGTGTCGGTGACCTCGATCGCGAGGGTCGTGGTGGTCTGCGTGAAGTCCCGGGTGGAGGAGGAGCGCAGCAGCTTGCCGCCGTCCACGACGACGACGTGGTCGCAGGTGCGCTCCAGCTCGCCCAGCAGGTGGGAGGTGACCAGGACCGAGATGCCGAAGTCCGTGTGGATGCGGCGGATGAGGCCGAGCATCTCGTCGCGGCCGACCGGGTCGAGGCCGTTGGTGGGCTCGTCCAGGAAGACCAGCTGCGGATCGTGCACCAGCGCCTGTGCCAGCTTCACCCGCTGCTTCATGCCGGTGGAGTAGCCGCCGATGGGGCGGTAGCGCTCCTCGTAGAGGCCGACATGGCGCAGGGTGTCCGCGGTGCGCTCCCGGGCGGCGGTGGCCGGCAGGCCGGACATGCGCGCCATGTGGACGACGAACTCGGTCGCCGAGACGTCCGGGGGGAGGCAGTCGTGCTCGGGCATGTAGCCCACCCGTTCCCGGATGGCGGCCCCCTCGGTGGCGACGTCGAGTCCGAGCACTTCGGCGCGGCCCTCCGTGGCGGGGGACAGACCCAGCAGGATCTTGATCAACGTGGACTTGCCGGCCCCGTTGGCTCCGACGAGCCCGGTCACACCGGGTCCGACGTCCACGGAGAGCCGGTCAAGCGCGGTCACCCGGGGGAACCGCTTGCTCAGGCTTTCGGTCGCGATCACAGTCACATCCATGAAGGTAGTGACCCGTACCACTGCGGTCGTCAGACCGCGGGGCCGTCTTGGCGTCCGTCTGGAGTCGTACGCGCCCGTAGGGGACGCCCTGCCTGAGAGTTATGCACACCTCGGGGCGCACTGTTGACGGCTTGTCTCACAGCTGCGAGATTCGCCGCTGTGACGGGACTCGAGGGTGCGCGGCAGCGGTGGGTGCGGACGGGCGGGGTCGAACTGAGCGTGGCCGAGCTGGGCGACCCGGAGCGGCCTGCGGTCGTCCTGGTGCACGGCTACCCGGACAGCAAGGAGGTGTGGTCGCGGGTCGCGCCGCGCCTCGCCGAGCGGTTCCACGTGGTGGCCTACGACGTCCGGGGGCACGGCTGGTCCACCGCGCCGCGTCCGCTGCGCGGCGGGTTCACGCTGGAGAAGCTGACGGACGACTTCCTGGCCGTGGCGGACGCGGTCAGTCCGCACCGGCCGGTGCACCTGGTGGGGCACGACTGGGGCTCCGTGCAGGGGTGGGAGTTCGTCACGGTGCCGCGTGCGCGGGAGCGGATCCTGTCCTTCACCTCGGTCTCCGGCCCTTCGCTGGACCACTTCGGGCACTGGATCAAGAGCCGGGTGTCCCGCCCGACCCCACGCCGGGCGGGGCATCTGCTGGGCCAGGGCCTGAGGTCCTGGTACGTGTACGCGCTGCACACGCCCGTGCTGCCCGAGCTGGCCTGGCGCGGGCCGCTCGGGCGGCGCTGGCCGCGGATGCTGGAGCGCATGGAGCGGGTGCCCGGTGACGGCTACCCGACGGCGTCCCTGCCGTCGGACGCGGCGCACGGTGCCTGGCTCTACCGGGACAACGTACGGCCGAGGCTGGGCGACCCGCGCCCCGACGCCTACGCGCACGTGCCCGTGCAGCTCGTCACACCGCTGGGGGACCGGTTCCTCTCGCCGCGGCTCCACGACGGCCTGGAGCAGTGGGCGCCCCGGCTGGTCCGGCGCACCCTGTCGTCGGGCCACTGGGTACCACGTAGCAGACCCGACCAGCTGGCCACCTGGATCGCCGACTTCGTGACGTCCGTGGAGGACGGGCGGCCCGAGGACCGGGCCCGGGGCCGGTACGCCGACCGGTTCGGCGGACGGCTGGTGCTGGTGACGGGCGCGGGAAGCGGCATCGGACGGGCCACCGCGCTGGCGTTCGCTGAGGCCGGCGCGCGGGTGGTGGCGGTCGACCGGGACACCGGCGCGGCGCTTCGCACCGCCGGCGAGGCGCGGGCGCGGGGCGCGACGGACGCCTGGGCGGAGACGGCGGACGTGGCCGACGAGCGGGCCGTGGAGAAGCTCGCCGAGCGGGTGACCGCCGCGCACGGGGTGGTGGACGTACTGGTGAACAACGCGGGCGTCGGCCTGGGCGGCGCCTTCCTCGACACCACGACGGAGGACTGGAAGCGGGTCCTCGACGTCAACCTGTGGGGCGTGATCCACGGCTGTCTGCACTTCGGGCGGCGGATGGCGGAGCGCGGGCAGGGCGGCCACATCGTCAACGTCGCGTCCGCCGCCGCGTTCCAGCCGTCGCGGGCGCTGCCCGCCTACGGGGCGTCGAAGGCGGCGGTGCTGATGCTCAGCGAGTCCCTGCGGGCCGAACTGGCGGAGCGGGGGATCGGTGTGACGGCGGTGTGCCCGGGGTTCGTCACCACGAACATCACGTCCACCGCGCGCTTCGCGGGCACGGACGCGGCGGAGGAGCGGCGCAGGCGGCGGAAGGCGGCGCGTCTGTACGGGCTGCGGAACTACCCGCCGGAGAAGGTCGCCGCCGCGGTGCTGCGGGCGGTGGTGCGCGACGAGGCGGTCGTGCCGGTCACTCCGGAGGCGCGGGCCGCGTACGCGCTGGCGCGGTGGCTGCCGGGGGTGGCGCGGAGGGTCGCGCGGGTGAAGCCGCCGGTGGGACGGGCGCGAGGTGCGTGACCGGCAGGACCGGCGTGAGCGGGCCCGGTTGTCCACAGAATCCCTCGTTATCCTGTGGATAACCTTGCTTATCTGTGGATCAAACCTTCGGATGTAAATCGATCGCGTGATGCGCGTCTCTCCCGGCAGTCTGAACAGATGGACGAGAGACGGACCGTGCGGGTGTCGAAGTACCTCGCGAAGCACCTGCGCCACCAGCCCGAGCGGATCGGGCTGACCCCCGACGCGGCCGGCTGGGTCGAGATCGACGCGCTGATCGCCGCGGCGGCGGACCATGGCTTCCCGATCACCCGGGAGGAGCTGGATCATGTCGTCGCCGCCAACGACAAGCGGCGCTTCGCCGTCGAGGGCGCCCGTATCCGCGCCAGCCAGGGGCACACCATCCCCGTGGACCTGGAGCTGCCGCCCGCCGAGCCGCCGGCCTGGCTGTACCACGGCACTATCGCCCGGAACCTGGACGCGATCCGCGCCGAGGGCCTGCGGCCCATGAACCGGCACGCCGTGCATCTCTCCGCCGACCGTGAGACCGCCACCCGTGTCGGGGCCCGCCGGGGGCGGCCGGTGGTGCTGTCGGTCGACGCGGGCGCCATGCACCGCGACGGACATGTCTTCCACGTCAGCGCCAACGGCGTCTGGCTGACCGAGGCCGTTCCCAGCCGGTATCTGCGCTTCGGCGAGAGCCGGTAGGCCATGATCGACGGCATGGAGCATCTGCCCACCACCGAGGCCGCCGTCACCGCCCTCCGTGCCCTCGCCGAGCGGTACGGACGCGAGATCGAGGTGGCCCACGACATCGGCGCCGACCAGACCTCGCGCCGCACCGCGGCCGGCGTCGGAGTCACCACCGACCCCGACGGCTCCCTGCCGCACGAGGCCCATGTCGAGTTCGGCGGCCTGCCTCGGGTGCGGGTACGCCTGTTCCCGGAGGACGACGCGCTGATCGACGTCGAGGGCGTCGAGTGCCCCGACATCCCGCGCGACGACGTGCCCGCCTTTCTCCGGTCGCTGTTCGACGGGCTGGCGTATGTGAAGGCGCGGCGGTTCCCGCCGGGCTACTTCCTCGTCGTGCCGCTGCCGGGGGACCGCACGCACAAGGAGTTCATCCCGATGGTCGTGCTCACCCCCTGGCTGAGCGCCCGGGTGCGGTGAGGCTCTGGTGCGGTGAGGGGGAGCCGTAGGAGGACGGGCGGCCCCTCGAGGGCCGTGCACAGGGTGTGTTTCACGTGAAACCGGACGCGCCGCTTAGGCTCGGTGCATGAGCCTGCGTCTGAGCACCGTGATCCTCCCGTACCGCCGCTGGCACGAAGGCAGCCGTTCCGCCTGGGTGCGGGCCGAGGAGCTGGGCTTCCACGCCGGTTACACCTACGACCACCTGTCCTGGCGGAGCTTCCGCGACGGCCCGTGGTTCGGGGCCGTCCCGACCCTGACCGCCGCCGCGGGGGTGACCGAGCGGATGCGTCTGGGCACCCTGGTGACCTCGCCGAACTTCCGGCACCCGGTCACCCTGGCCAAGGAACTCATCTCCCTGGACGACATCTCCGGCGGCCGCGTCACCCTCGGCATCGGCGCGGGCGGCACCGGCTTCGACGCCACCGCCCTCGGCCAGGAGCCGTGGACCCCGCGTGAGCGCGCCGACCGCTTCGCCGAGTTCGTGCCCCTGCTGGACCGGCTGCTCACCGAGGACGCCGTGTCCTACGAGGGCGACTTCTACCAGGCGCACGAGGCGCGCAACATCCCCGGTTGTGTCCAGCGTCCGCGGCTTCCCTTCGCCGTGGCAGCGACCGGCCCGCGCGGACTGCGGCTCGCGGCCCGGTACGGGCAGGCGTGGGTGACCACCGGCGACCCGAAACTGTACGAGGACGGCACGCCCGAGCAGTCGGTTCAGGCCATTCGCGGTCAGGTGGACAAGCTCGCCGACGCCTGTGCCGGGATCGGCCGGGACGTGACCGGGCTGGACAAGATCCTGCTCACCGGGTTCACCCCGGACCGGGGCCGCCCGCTGGAGTCCCTGGACGCCTTCGTCGACTTCGCCGGCCGCCACATCGAGCTGGGCTTCAACGAGATCGTGCTGCACTGGCCCATCCCGGACTCCGACTTCGCGGCGGACCAGAAGGTCTTCGAACGGATCGCGATGGAGGCCCCGGCGCAGCTGCGGTGAACGACAACGGGCGCCGCCCCTCCGAGGCGGGACGAGAAGCCGCTGGTGACGTCGGTAATCACTCAGATGTGCGGAGTCCCGCACGGTCGTGCGGGCATATGCGGGACAATGAGCGGGTGACCTCAGCGATCCGAGAGCCCGAGACCCCGGCCGCCACCACCCCACCGCGGCTCATCGCCACCGACCTCGACGGCACCCTGCTCCGCGACGACAAGTCGGTGTCCCCACGGACCGTCGCCGCCCTGGCCGCCGCCGAGGAGGCGGGCATCGAGGTCTTCTTCGTCACCGGCCGCCCGGCCCGCTGGATGGACGTGGTCAGTGACCATGTGCACGGCCACGGTCTCGCCATCTGCGGCAACGGGGCCGCCGTCGTCGACCTGCACGGCGGCCCGGGCGCGCATCGCTTCGTCAAGGTCCGCGAGCTGCCCCGGAGCAACGCCCTGGACGCGGTGGGCCTGCTGCGCGACGCCGCCCCGGGCACGGTGTACGCCGTGGAGCAGACCTACGGCTTCTACCAGGAGCCCGCCTACCCGAAGCTGCACATGGAGGTGCCGGACGATCTGGCGCCCGCCGAGGACCTGCTGGCCGAGGACTCCCCCACGACCGCCGAACCGGTGCTCAAGATCCTGGCGTACCACCCCGGGATGGAGCCGGACGCGTTCCTCACCGTGGCCCGGCTCGCCATCGGTGACCGCGCCACCGTGACCCGCTCCAGCCCCAGCGCCCTGCTCGAGATCAGCGGACCCGGCGTCTCCAAGGCGAGCACCCTCGCGCTGTGCTGCGCCGAGCGCGGCATCTCGCACGAGGAGGTCGTCGCCTTCGGCGACATGCCGAACGACGTCGAGATGCTGACCTGGGCGGGCCGTTCGTACGCGATGGGCAACGCCCACCCGGACGCGCTCGCCGCCGCCTCGGGCCGCACGGTCGCCAACAACGACGACGGCGTGGCCGTGGTGATCGAGCAGCTGCTGAACGGGCGGGCGTAAGCCCTCGGCGGCTCATCGGGTGGACCAGAGGCCCCGGGGCCCCGCCGGCTCAGAGCGTCACCCCCCGCCCGGCCAGCCACGGCACCGGGTCCACCGACGACCCCATCTCCGGGGTCACCCGCACCTCGAAGTGCAGGTGCGGGCCGGTGGAGTTGCCGCTGGTGCCGGACTGCCCGATCCACTGCCCGGGGGACACGCGCTCCCCCTGGTCGACGGCGACGGCGGCCAGGTGCGCGTACTGGGTGTAGTAGCCGCCCGGGTGCTCGACCACGATCTCGATGCCGAACGCGCCGCCGCAGGACACCTTCACCACGGTGCCGCTGCCCACGGACCGCACCGGCGTCCCGATCGGCACCGCGAAGTCCTGCCCGGTGTGCCGGTTCGCCCAGCGCGCGCCGCCGCTGCCGTAGGAGGCGGACAGCTCGTAGGTCTCCACGGGCGCCACCCAGGGGGTGGTGTATCGCGCCGGCGGCTGGTCGAGCCGGACGGCGCCGCGACAGGAGCCCGCCGCCACCGAGGCGTCCGCCTCGCCCTGGAGTTTCCAGCGCGCCGCCTCGAGCTTGTCCTCGATGTCCTGCTGCAGCGCCGCGAGTTCCTCGTTCCGCTTCTCCAGCTGCTTCCAGGCCGCCGCGGCCTTCGCCTCGTCCCGGGCGAGCCTCGCCTCGGCCCGCTCGCTGCGGCCGAGCGCCTGCTCCAGCGCCATCTCGGCATGGTGCACGACACGCTGACCGCGCATCAGCTGCTCGGGATCGTCCGCCAGGAGCATGTGCGCGGTGAGCGGCAGCCCCCCACCGTCCCGGTACTGGGAGCTGGCGATCCGGCCCAGGTCCTCACGGAGCACGGCGGCCTCCTGCCGCTCGCGGTCGAGCCGCTCCTCCAGCTGCTGCGCCAGCTCCCGCTGCCTCTCCGCCTCCTCACGTCCGGCCTCGTACCGCTCGGTGGCCTTCGCCGCCTCCTCGTACAGCTGGGCCACCTCGGCGCTGACGGTTGAGGAGCCGTGGCCGGGGGCGTGGGATCCGTCGCCGTCGGCGGGCCGGGCGGCGAGCACGGCGAGCGCGCAGAACAGCACGGCGACGAGCAGCGGACGACGGCGGGTGAGACGCATGCCTGCGATCCTGTCCCCGCCCCGGGGCAGGAGGCGCGCTCACGTCGTACACATGGGGGAGGACACACCCCCGGACGGATGCTTCGACGGTCGTCCGAAAGCCCGTCCGCACTGACGCAGCGTCAACGTCTCAGTGCCATACCACCCCTCAAGAATCGAACTGAGGGTCAGACACTCCTCAGATCGGGTGCCTGATGCCCATGTGGCTGCCGTGGCCGTCGTGACTCATTGATCCTTGTAGGGCACAAGCAACGGGCTGCAGACCGGTGCCTTGCGCATGTCCCCCACGCGTTCCGGCGCGTGGAGCGTGCGTAGTCCCACGCACGCGATGCACATCACAGGAGGATCCGCCATGAACGTTCTGACCGAGCTGCTCGCCGGTGTCGTCCACCTCGTGGGCCGGCTCGTCTGACGTACCGGAGGGGGCCGTCCCGACGCTGTGTCGGTGCGGCCCCCTCGTTCGTGCGCGGGCGCCGGCTACGACACCGTCACCGGTGCTCCCGCCTCCTCCTCGCGCAGCGCCATGTCCCGCAACGGGCCGTCGACGACACGGAGTTCCTCGTACGGTCCGCGCTGCACCACCCGCCCCGCGTCCAGCACGATCACCTCGTCCACCACCTCCAGGCCGGCCAGCCGGTGGGTGACGAGGACGGTGGCACGGCCCTCGGTGGCGGCCAGCAGATCGGCCGTGAGCGCGTCCGCGGCCGGCAGGTCGAGGTGCTCGGCGGGCTCGTCCAGCACCAGCACGGGGAAGTCCGCCAGCAGGGCCCGCGCCAGGGCGAGCCGCTGCCGCTGGCCCCCGGACAGCCGCGCGCCGTGCTCACCGACCAGCGTGTCCAGCCCGTCCGGCAGTCCGTCCACCCAGTCCAGCAGCCGCGCACGGCGGAGCGCGTCGCGCAGGTCGCCCTCGGTCGCGTTCTTCCGCGCCAGCAGCAGGTTCTCCCGGACGGAGCTGTTGAACAGGTGCGCGTCCTGCGCACACAGCCCCACCATGCGCCGTACGTCGTCCCCGTCCAGGGCACGGGCGTCCACGCCCGCGAGCGTGTAGGCGCCGGCGCCGGTGTCCAGGAACCGCAGCAGCACCTGGGCGAGGGTCGTCTTGCCGGAGCCGGAAGGGCCGACCACCGCGACGCGGCGACCCCGCTCCAGCGTCAGGTCCAGCCCGGCAAGCGCGTCCCGGTCCTGCCCGGGGTGGCGGGCGGTGAGTCCCCTGAGGGCGAGCGGGAACGGCGAGGCGGGCGCTCGTCGGGGCGTCTCCGGCTCGCGCACGGGCGGCTGCGCGTCCAGCACCTCGTACACGCGCTCCGCGCTGCGGCGCACCCGCTGCCGGTAGCGCACGGCGAGGGGCATGCCGAGGACCGCCTCGAACGCGGCCAGCGGGGTGAGCACGACCACGGCCAGGGCCACGCCGTCGAGCCGGCCGGACGCCACGCCCTGCACGCCGACGAGCGCGGCGGCGGCCACGGTCAGGCCCGAGATGAGCGCGGTCAGTCCGTCGCCGAGGCCGGTGACGGCGGCGGAGCGCGAGGCGATGCGGGTCAGCGCGCCGTCGGCCCGTCGCGTCCCCTCGGACCGTGCGGGCAGCGCCCCGGCGACGGTCAGCTCGGCGGTGCCGCTGAGCAGGTCGGTCACCCGGGTGGCGAGGTCGCCGCGGGCCGGGGCCAGCCGGCGCTCGGTGCGCCGTGCCACGGCAGCGGTGAGCAGCGGGACGACCGCGCCCGCCAGAAGGAGCCCGGCCGCGAGCACGGCACCGGCCTCGGGCAGCAGCCACGCGGTGAAGCCGACGGACAGGGCGGACACGGCAAGGGCGGCGCCGGCCGGGAGCAGCCAGCGCAGCCAGTAGTCCTGGAGCGCGTCCACGTCGGAGACCAGCCGGGTCAGCAGGTCGCCCCGGCGGGTGCCGCGCAGTCCGGCGGGCGCGAGACGTTCCAGCCGCCGGTAGACCGCGACCCGGGTGTCCGCCAGCATGCGCAGCACGGCGTCGTGGGAGACCAGCCGCTCGGCGTAGCGGAACACGGCCCGGCCGATGCCGAAGGCGCGCGTCGCGGTGACGGCCATCATCAGGTAGAGCACCGGCGGCTGCTGCGAGGCGCGGGAGATGAGCCAGCCGGAGGTGGCCATGAGACCGACAGCGCTGCCCAGGGCGAGGGTGCCGAGGAGCAGCGCGAGCGTGATCCTCCCCCGCCGGGCGCCCGACAGGGCACGCACCCGGGCGAGCACGCGTCCGGGAATCGGCTCGGCGGGTGCGTCGGTGGCGGGCTCGGAGCCCTTCTCGGGTGCCGTGCCGGACGCCGTGTGTTCCTCCGTCCGGCCCGCGGCGACGGGCGCGGCCTCGTCGTGAGCCTCGGGCGCCGCCAGCCGGACCACGCGGTCGGCGACGGCGAGCAGTGCCGGACGGTGCACCACGAGCAGCACCGTCCGGCCCTCCGCCAGGCGCCGTACCGCCGCCACCACCTCGGCCTCCGTGGCCCCGTCGAGGGCGGCCGTCGGCTCGTCGAGCAGCAGCACGGGCCGGTCCGCCAGGAACGCGCGGGCCAGCGCGAGCCGCTGTCGCTGCCCGGCCGAGAGCCCCGCCCCGTCCTCGCCGAGCACGGTGTCGGCGCCTTGAGGCAGGGCATCCACGAATTCCAGCGCGCCCGCGTCCCGCAGCGCGCGCCGCACCGCCGCGTCGTCCGCGTCGGGGCGGGCCAGCCGGACGTTCTCCGCGATCGTCCCGGCGTACAGATGGGGCCGCTGCGGCACCCAGGCGACGTGCCGGTGCCACGCGGCGAGGTCGAGTCCGGTGAGGTCGGCCCCACCGACGCTCACCCGGCCCGCGTCGGGACGGACGAACCCCAGCGCCGTGCTGAGCAGCGTGGACTTCCCGGATCCACTCGGCCCGACCAGGGCGACCGTCTCGCCGGGGGCGACGGTGAAGGACACGTCCGTCACGGCGTCCGTGCCCCGGCCGGGGTAACGGACGGTCACCTTCTCGAAGGCGAGGGGGCCCCGAGGCACCGCGCCCTTCCCCGCCGCGGGGACGGGCGTCTCGAGCACGGTGAAGATCTCCTCGGCCGCGCCGAGCCCCTCCGCGGCCGCGTGGTACTGCGTCCCCACCTGGCGCAGCGGCAGATACGCCTCCGGCGCCAGGATCAGGATGAGCAGACCGGTGTACAGGTCCAGCTCGCCGTGGACCAGGCGCATGCCGATGGTCACGGCGACCAGCGCCACCGAGAGAGTGGCGAGCAGTTCCAGCGCGAACGACGAGATGAAGGCGATCCGCAGCGTCCGCATGGTCGCCCGCCGGTACTCGGCGGTGATGGTGCGGATCGACTCGGCCTGCGCCTTGGCCCGCCCGAAGACCTTCAGCGTCGGCAGCCCGGCCACGACGTCCAGGAAGTGTCCGGACAGTCGTGACAACAGCAGCCACTGACGGTCCATCCGGTTCTGGGTGGCCCAGCCGATCAGCACCATGAAGACGGGGATGAGCGGCAGGGTGCCGACGATGATCGCCGCCGACACCCACTCCTCCGTGACGATCCGAGCCAGCACGGCGACCGGCACGACCACCGCAAGGCCCAGCTGGGGGAGATACCGCGAGAAGTAGCCGTCGAGGGCATCGACGCCCCGGGTCGCCAGGGTGACCAGCGACCCGGTGCGCTGCCCGTCCAGCCACCCCGGGCCCAGAGCCGTCGCCCGGTCCAGCAGCCGCCCCCGCAGTTCCGACTTCACGGCGGCGCTCGCCCGGTGGGCGGCCAGCTCGGTCAGCCAGCCGACCAGGCCCCGGCCGGCCGCCACCGCGACGAGCAGCAGCAGTGGCGTGCGCAGCTCACCGACGGACCGGCCGTCCTGGAACGAGCCGACCACGATCTCCGCGATGAGCATGGCCTGGACGACGACCAGCCCAGCGCCGACGGCCCCGAGGGCGACGACCGCTGCCAGGAAACCCCGGGTGGCACGCGCGTACCGGAGGAGGCGGGGGTCGATTGGTTTCACGTGAAACACACCCTCAGTGCACGGGATCGGCGATGTGCTGGGTGCCAATCCGCTTGCGGAAGACCCAGTAGGTCCAGCCCTGGTAGAGCAGCACCAGCGGGGTGGCGATGACCGCGAGCCAGGTCATGATCTTCAGCGTGTACGGGCTGGAAGAGGCGTTGGTGACGGTCAAACTCCACTCGGGGTCCAGGGTGGAGGGCATGACGTTCGGGAACAGCGTCAGGAAAAGCATGGCCACCGCGGCCACGATGGTGACGCCGGACAGGGTGAACGCCCATCCCTCGCGACCTGCCTGATTGGCCCCCAGGGCGGCGACCAGCGAGGCGACCGCCACACCGAACGCGGCCAGACTGGCCCCGTCACCGCTCTCGACCTGTGTCCAGAGCAGGAAGACCAGCGCCAGCACGGCGGCGACCAACCCCACCTTCAGGGCCAGTTTCCGCGCCCGCTCCCGTATGTCCCCGACCGTCTTGAGGGCCGTGAACACCGTGCCGTGGAACGTGAACAGGGTCAGCGTGACCAGACCGCCCAGCAGGGCGTACGGGTTGAGCAGGTCCCAGACGGTGCCCACGTACTCGAAGTCGGCGTCCAGCCTGACCCCGCGCACGATGTTGCCGAAGGCGACACCCCACAGGAACGCCGGGAGCAGCGAGGTCCAGAAGATCGCCGTCTCCCAGTTGCGCTGCCAGTTCTCCTCGGGCCGCTTGGCCCGGTACTCGAAGGCGACCCCGCGGACGATCAGGCAGATCAGGATGGCGAGCAGCGGCAGGTAGAAGCCGGAGAAGAGGGTGGCGTACCACTCGGGGAAGGCGGCGAAGGTGGCGCCGCCGGCCGTGAGCAGCCAGACCTCGTTGCCGTCCCACACCGGGCCGATGGTGTTGATGAGCACCCGCTTCTCGGCCCGGTTGCGGGCCAGCAGCCGGGTCAGGACGCCGACCCCGAAGTCGAAGCCCTCGAGGAAGAAGTAGCCCGTCCACAGGACGGCGATGAGGACGAACCAGACGTCGTGCAGTTCCATGACAGTGCAGCTCCCTCGGCCTAGTACGAGAAGGCCATCGGCTTGTCGGCGTCACGGACGTCGCCGCCGAGCTTCGTGGGCGGATTGAGGTCGGAGTCGCTCAGCTCGGGCGGCCCCGCCTTGACGTACTTGACGAGCAACCGGACCTCGATGACGGCCAGCACGGCGTAGAGCAGGGTGAAGACGGTCATCGAGGTGATGACCTCGGCCTGGGACACGCCGGGGGAGACCGCGTCCTCGGTCCGCATCACGCCGTACACGACCCAGGGCTGACGGCCCATCTCGGTGAAGATCCAGCCCCAGGCGTTGGCGATCAGCGGGAAGGCCATCGTCCACACCGCGGCCAGCCAGTACAGCCGGGTCAGCCGGGAGCCGAGCGGACGCTTCAGCAGCACCAGTCGCGGCACCTCGTCCTCGCCGGTGCGGTACGCGGCCGGCAGCAGGAACTTCTTCCGGGTGAGCCACAGCCCCAGCAGGCCCAGCGAGAAGGAGGCCATGCCGAACCCGATCATCCAGCGGAAGCCCCAGTAGGCGACGGGCACGATGGGCTTGTAGTCGCCGGGTCCGAACTTCTCCTGCAGCGCCTCGTTCGTGTCGTTGATGCCGGGCACATAGGACTCGAAGTCGCTGTGGGCGAGGAAGGACAGCAGGCCGGGGATCTCCAGGGCGACCTCGTTGTGTCCCTTGTCGACGTCGCCGTAGGCGAAGACGGAGAAGGGCGCCGGCTCCTCGCCGTCCCAGAGTGCCTCGGCGGCGGCCATCTTCATCGGCTGCTGCTCGTACATGACCTTGCCGAGGGTGTCGCCGCTGATGGCGGTGAACAGTCCGCCGACCGCGAGGGTGACCAGGCCGAGCCGCAACGAGGTGCGCATCACCGGGATGTGCTTCTTGCGCATCAGATGGAAGGCCGCGATGCCGACCATGAAGGCGCCGCCGGTGAGGAAGGCCGCCGAGAAGCTGTGGAAGACCTGGTTGAGCGTGGTGTTCTGGGTGAGCACCAGCCAGAAGTCGGTGAGCTCGGCGCGGCCCTTCTCCCCGTTGATCCGGTAGCCGACCGGGTGCTGCATCCAGGAGTTGGCGGCGAGGATGAAGTACGCCGACAGCAGCGTGCCGATCGACACCATCCAGATGCAGGCCAGGTGGATCTTCTTCGGCAGCCGGTCCCAGCCGAAGATCCACAGGCCGATGAAGGTGGACTCGAAGAAGAAGGCGATCAGCGCCTCGAAGGCGAGCGGGGCGCCGAAGACGTCACCGACGAAACGCGAGTAGTCGGACCAGTTCATGCCGAACTGGAACTCCTGCACGATGCCGGTGACGACGCCCATCGCGATGTTGATCAGGAAGAGCTTGCCCCAGAACTTCGTCGCCCTGAGGTACTTCTCCTTCTCCGTCCGCACCCAGGCGGTCTGCAGCCCGGCGACGAGGGCGGCGAGCGAGATCGTCAGGGGAACGAAGAGGAAGTGGTAGACGGTGGTGATGCCGAACTGCCATCGCGCCAGGGTCTCCGGCGCCAGAGCCAGATCCACGTCGTCGCTCCTTACTTCGCCGTGGTGCAGCAGCCGCGCGGGGCCCGTTCCACCCGGCCATCTCGGGAGAAACGGGATGCGCTTGTGAACGCGTTCACATTCACAAGCAATTATGACCTACTGCTTTTCCGACCCGGAAGGGGGGTCCTGTGTGACGTCAACCCCTTCGCCGGACCTTCCCCACGAGGGAGACCTGCCGCCGGCCCCGGACACACGGGAGCGGCCGGCGGATCAACCGCCGGCCGCTCCTTGTCCGTGCAGGTCGGGCCTGCTGTTCCCGCAGGTCAGCCCTGGGCGCGGAACTCCTCGGTGACCTTCAGGAAGATGTCGTTCGCCTCCGTCTCACCGATGGTGACCCGCACCCCCTCGCCGGGGAACGGCCGGACGACCACGCCCGCCTGCTCGCACGCCTGCGCGAACGGCACGGTGCGCTCCCCCAGCCGCAGCCACACGAAGTTGGCCTGGGTCTCGGGCACCGTCCAGCCCTGGGCGCGCAGCCCGTCGACCACCCGGTTGCGCTCGCAGACCAGGGAGCCGACCCGGCCGATCAGCTCGTCCTCGGCCCGCAGCGAGGCGATCGCCGCCTCCTGGGCGATCTGGCTCACGCCGAACGGCACCGCCGTCTTGCGCAGCGCCGCGGCCACCGGCTCGTGCGCGATGGCGAAACCGACGCGCAGCCCGGCGAGACCGTACGCCTTCGAGAAGGTGCGCAGGACGCAGACGTTGGGCCGCTCGCGGTAGATCTCCACGCCGTCCGGCACCTCGGGGTCGCGGATGAACTCCCGGTAGGCCTCGTCCAGCACCACCAGGACGTCGCGGGGCACCCGGTCGAGGAACCGCTCCAGCTCGGCCCGACGCACCACGGTGCCGGTCGGGTTGTTGGGGTTGCAGACGAAGATCAGCCGGGTCCGCTCGGTGATCGCGTCGGCCATCGCGTCCAGGTCGTGCACATCGCCCTCGGTCAGCGGGACCTGCACGGACGTGGCGCCGCTGATCTGCGTGATGATCGGGTAGGCCTCGAAGGAGCGCCAGGCGTAGATCACCTCGTCACCGGGTCCTGAGGTGGCCTGCAGCAGCTGCTGGGCCACGCCGACCGAGCCCGTGCCCGTGGCCACGTGGGACGCCGGCACCCCGAACCGATCGGCCAGCTCGGCCGTGAGGGCGGTGCAGGCCATGTCCGGGTAACGGTTGAAGGAGGAGGCGGCGGCCGTCACCGTCTCCATCACGCCGGGCAGCGGCGGGTAGGGGTTCTCGTTGGAGGACAGCTTGTACGCCACCGGCCCGTCGGCCGCCGCGGGCTTGCCCGGCTTGTAGGTGGGGATCCCCTCCAGCTCGGCGCGCAGCTTGGGGCTCGTCTCGCTCACCGCAGTCCTCCTTGCGAAGACCGGCGGCCCATGACCGCCGCCGACATCCAATACTCCTCACCTTATGAGGATTCAGCCTCGCTGCGTATAGGGGCGACGACCGGGCCTTCCTTCTGCTGCGTCACATGGACAACACGGGCGACATCGCTCGTACGGGTACGAAGGGCGTGCGGGTCAGGGGCGCGCCGCACATATATCTATGCGCCGGTGGTTCGCGCCGTGGCGCGCGTCACCCGTGCAGGTGAGTTGAGACCTCTTCGCAACATCGCACCCTCGCCAGGCACGCATGCACCGACACGTCAGGGACTGGCATTGAACCGTTCAACACCCATGTTTTCCATGGCGATCGATGCAAAATGATCATGCAGAAACGTGCCTGTCAACGCGTGCATATGCGTCCGCCCTACCCCACCGCATGAGCCCTACTATCGGCTCGCCATGACAGCAGCAGGGAAGCACCAGGTGAGCCGCGCGGAAACCTCACGCCGAGGCAGCCGGCCGGGTCGGGCGGGCATCAGGGACGTGGCCGCCGCCGCCGGAGTCTCCATCACGACCGTCTCCGACGCCCTCAACGGCAAGGGCCGGCTCCCGGACGCCACCCGGCGCCACGTCCGCGAGGTCGCCGACAGACTGGGGTACCGCCCCTCGGCCGCCGCCCGAACGCTCCGCACCGGGAAGTCCGGACTCATCGGCCTGACCGTGACGACGTACGGGGATGAACCTTTCACCTTCACGGAGTTCGCGTACTTCGCCGAGATGGCGCGGGCCGCCACCTCCGCCGCACTCGCCCGCGGCTACGCCCTCGTCATCCTGCCCGCGACCTCGCGTCACGACGTGTGGTCCAACGTGGCCCTGGACGGCACGGTGGTCATCGACCCCTCCGACCAGGACCCGGTGGTCAGCGAGCTGGTCCGCCAGGGCTTACCCGTGGTCTCCGACGGCCGCCCGGCCGGCTCCCTGCCGGTCACGGCCTGGGTCGACAACGACCACGAGACCGCCGTGCTCAACATCCTCGACCACCTCGCCGACGCCGGCGCCCGCCGCATCGGCCTGCTGACCGGCACCACCACCGACACCTACACCCACCTGTCGACCACCGCGTACCTGCGCTGGTGCGAGCGGGTGGGGCAGGACCCGGTGTACGAGGCGTACCCGGCGCACGACCCGTGCGCGGGCGCCGTCGCCGCCGACCGGCTGCTCGCCCGCCCGGACCGCCCCGACGCGGTCTACGGCCTCTTCGACCCCAACGGCACGGATCTGCTCGCCGCGGCCCGCCGCTACGGACTGCGCGTGCCGGAGGACCTGCTTCTCGTCTGCTGCAGCGAGTCCACGGTGTACGCCAACACCGAGCCGCCCGTCACCACGCTCTCCCTGAAACCCCGCCGCATCGGCACGGCGGTGGTACAGCTGCTGATCGACGCCATCGAGGGGGTCGACTCGGACCGGCCGGTCGAGCAGGTGATACCGACCGAGCTGATCGTGCGCACGTCCTCGCAGCGCCGGCCGCCCCGCACGACGGTCAGCCCGCCGCGGTCGCCGCAGGGCACATGAACACCCGGGGGCGCGAAGGCCGGAGGACCAGGGGGAATGCCCCGCTTCCGGAGGGGTGAGGCGAGGCGGAACCCGGCCCGCTCGGGGCTCCCGGGGAAGACGGACCGGCCGTCCTGCGGGACGGTCCGGTCGACGGAGGCGGGCGGGGACGCGCGGCGGCAGTGGCGCGCGGGGCGCGGACCGAGGGGATGATGCGCGGAATGCGCGCCGCAGGGATGACGAGGGGACAGCCGAGGGGACAGGCCGGGACCCGGACGCGGAACGGTCCGGAAATCGGGAGCGGGACGACCGGCACGGAAACGGTCACCGAACCGGAAGCAGGACCACCGGCACGGCCGCCGGAACCGGCCCGGAATGGAAATCCGGACTGCCGACCCGGCACCGGGCGGAGCCCGATCGGGCGTTCGTGGAGCGTTCGGGGGACGGCCGCGCGCCGGTGTCGAACGCCATTCGACGGGCCGGATACCACCGCAAACCGGGCGAAATCCTCGATGAACCGGAGTCCTGTTCTGATTCACCACCCCTGGGTCATCACACGGCGCGATCCGCATTCCTATGATGGGCCCACGACACCGCGGGCCGCTGCGACCAGGCAGTCCGACGCGGTGCAGATGCGGCGCGATGGTGGAGGGGTCGATGACTCAGGGGGCCGGTCAGGGACCCGAGGTGGAGCGGACGGCGACGTTGCGCGACTTCCGGGTGCCCGCGTACGTCCACGAGACCGGTCCGTACGTCCACAGCAGCACGCACCCCGGTGACGTCGTGCCACCGGCCGAGGAGGTGTACCCGGAGGGGTACACGCCGACCCAGCGGGACCTTCCCGTCATCAACCGGGGTGACACGGTCCAGGTGACCGTCGACCCCGCGGCCGCGCCCGCCCCGCAGCCCGCCACCGGCAAGGGCCCGCTGTACGTGGTCGGCGACGTCCACGGCTATCTGGACGAGCTGGTGGCCGCCCTCCAGGAGCAGGGCCTCATCGACGCCGCGGGCAACTGGTGCGCCGGCACCGCGCGCCTGTGGTTCCTCGGCGACTTCACCGACCGCGGCCCGGACGGCATCGGCGTCATCGACCTGGTGATGCGGCTGTCCGCCGAGGCCGCCGCGGCCGGCGGGTACTGCAAAGCCCTCATGGGCAACCACGAGCTGCTGCTGCTCGGTGCGAAGCGGTTCGGCGACACGCCGGTCAACTCCGGCGCGGGCACCGCCACCTTCCAGGCGGCCTGGCTGCTGAACGGCGGCCAGAAGACCGACATGGACCGCCTGCAGGACCACCACCTGCAGTGGATGGCCCGCCTCGACGCCGTCGAGGAGGTCGACGGCCATCTGCTGCTGCACTCCGACACCACCGCCTACCTCGACTACGGCAGTTCGATCGAAGAGGTCAACGACACGGTCCGCGAGACTCTCACCCGCAACGACGCCGACGAGGTCTGGGACCTGTTCCGCAAGTTCACCAAGCGGTTCTCCTTCCGGGACGAGGGTGGCGCCGACGCGGTGCGCTCCCTGCTCAATACGTACGGCGGCACCCGGGTCGTTCACGGCCACAGCCCGATCCCGTATCTGCTGGGCGAGGTTGGCTCCGAGGACGGCGAGGACGACGGCGGCCCCGTGGTGGCCGAACCGCACGTGTACGCCGACGGACTCGCCATCGCGATGGACGGCGGCGTGACGATGGCAGGAAAACTGCTGGTACGGCAGTTGCCGCTGACCACCTGAGAGGCTCGCGGGCCGTGTTGAGGCGGCCCTCGACCGCATCCCGGGGACGGCAATTTCCGCAGACCCCCTGTCACCGCGCGCCGTCACCGCTCTACCATCGGCTTATCCGTAGCAGGCTCCCCTCCGTTTCTGCCCGACGGCTCGTCAGCATGCCGAGCCCCAAGCCCTACGGAGCATCGGGGGATGCACATGAACAGCGTTCCGCAGCACCTGCTGAGCGAGGACCGCCAGGACTACGAGCGGATTCTCGATGAGGCGCTGCGCTCCGCACCACACAACCCGGAGCTGGCCGCTGTGGGACAGCGGCTCAACTCGGAGCAACTGCGCACGATGGCGCTGAACGCCACCGCGCTCATCAGCGCGGCCGCTGCGACCGAGTACCAGCATTACGTGAAGGTCCGCGAGGACGCCCGCAGGCCGCCCACGGTCACCCCGGATGTGCGTGACGCGGGCACCGGCGAGCCGGGTGCCACCGGCGCGGCGGGGTTCGCCGCATCGATGGGCGAGATGGCCGAGGCGGCCGGAGCGGGGGTCGCGGCCGTCGTCGCCGTCCTGGCGCCGGTCCTGGCCGGGACCGCCGCCGCGATATTCCTGCTCGTCGGCTTCGTGCTGCGGACGCTCGATTCCGAGAACGAGTTCGCCCGAACGATGCTGACCACCGGCTGGGTGTTCGGCGCGGTCACGGCGGTCGCCATCCTCGTCGCCGGAGCGGGCCTGCTGCTCACCGCACTGCGCAACAAGCCCTCGGCGCTCGGCGGGACGTACCGCGAACTCGACGAGGAGGTGACGCAGGCCAGGGACGCCTGGCGCGAGGCGCTGCTGGAACGGGGCATCGTGCCGTTCCTGCGGGAGGCTCTCGCCGACCCCGCGGGGGCCACGGCGCTCCAGCACACGGCGCCGCCCGCACCGACCAGCCGCATCCCGCACCTGGGGTACGACCGGCCGGGCTTCTCCAGCCCCGACGACGGGGCGCACCGGGGCACCCGCCCCAGCTACTCCAGCCCGGACTGGTCGAGCCCGGACTTCGGAGGTCCGGAACACCAGCCGGAGTAGCCGCGGCGGCGCGACGGGGGCGCACGCCGGACGGCCGGCGTACGTCCCGGGGGGCGGGGCGTCAGAGGATGCCCGCCCCGCGCGCCGCCTTGATCCAGTGCGGGAACTCGGACAGCAGCCGGTCGTACAGCTCCGCGTCCGGGACCGTGCTGATGTCGTCGACGGAGAAGAAGCCGACGTTGTCGACGCGCCGCCCGGGCAGCGTGTCGAACCGCTCCAGTACGCCGTAGTTGGCGTGCCCGAGCCCCACGAACTGCCAGAACACGGGCTCATCCGCGGCCTCGCGCAGCTGCGCCTCGATATCGGCGTTGCGGTAGACGCCGCCGTCGGAGAAGAACAGCACGAGCGTGGGGGCGGACGTCGGGTTCTCCCGTACGAAGGCGCGCACCTCCGCGATGACCTTCTGCTCCTCGTTCTGGATGCCGACGTCGCGCATGTCGACCTGGCTCGGGTCGAGGCCCTTCCTTCGCTTCCGCCGGAACAGGGAGATCTCCCCCACGCGGACGTGCATCCGCAGCCACTCGGGAAGCTCCGCGAGCCGCAGGTCCGGCAGCCGGGCGGGGTTGGTGGCGAACGTCCAGGCCTGCATCTCCCCGTCGTCGTCCAGCTGCGCGGCGACCGCCGCCATCCGCTCGACGACGTCGGCGACGACCCCCTTGGAGTACAGGAAGGACATCGACCCGGAGGCGTCCAGCACGAGGACCACACGTGCCGTGACGTCGGCGGCCCCGTGCTTGCGCAGACTGACCGCGACCTGCTCCTTGCGCAGGGACAGCCGCTTGCGCATGTCGACGGGCAGCTGCTCCTCGCCCTTGGTGAGGCGGGTGGCGCCGGAAGGGGGCGGTGCCGGAGCGGCGGGCGGAGGCGGCAGTGGCAGCGGTACGGCGACGAGGGGCGCCTGGGCGGGGTCGTCGACGGTGATGCCGAAGTCCGTGGCGAGTCCGGCGAGGCCGGAGGCGTACCCCTGGCCGACCGCGCGGAACTTCCAGGCGCCCTGCCGCCGGTACAGCTCGCCGCCGATGAAGGCGGTCTCGGACCCGGCCGCCATGTCGAAGCGGGCGATCTCCGCGCCCGAGGCGGCGTCCAGCAGCCGCAGCACCAGTCCGGGCGCCTGCCCGAACGTCCCGCCGTCGGCCGACGCCCCGAGCACGATCCGCTCGACGGCCGGCTCCACCGAACGCAGGTCCACCTCGACGGTGTCGGTGGTGACCCCGTCGACGTGCCGTTTGCCCAGGTGCCGCACGGCCCCGGAGGCGTGCCGCGGCTGGTTGTAGAACACGAAGTCCCCGTCGTCACGCACCCGCCCCACCGACGCCAGCAGCAGGGCCGACGCGTCGATGTCGGGCACTCCGGGCCCCGCCGCCCAGGCCAGCTCGGCCCGCACCACGGGCACCTCGACGGAACAGTTGGACCCCTTGCTCATCGCCCACGCAGCCATGGCCCCAGTCTGCCCATGCCGGGCGGATTCCACGAGGTGGCCCACAGCGCGGCCGCGGCCGGACGACGGCCCCAGTCAGGGCCGGAGACGGTGCCGCCGGCCGCGGGGGCCGTCGGCACCGCCTCGCCTCGGTCAGTCCGCGATCGGCAGATACACGCGGTTGCCCGCCGCCGCGAACTCACGCGACTTCCGGGCCATGCCTTCCTCGATCTCCGTGCGGCTGCCGCCGTGCTCACGGCGGATGTCCTGGGAGATCTTCATCGAGCAGAACTTCGGCCCGCACATGGAGCAGAAGTGGGCCGTCTTCGCCGGCTCCGCCGGGAGGGTCTCGTCGTGGAACTCACGGGCCGTGTCCGGGTCCAGGGCCAGGTTGAACTGGTCCTCCCACCGGAACTCGAAGCGCGCGTCGGACAGCGCGTCGTCCCATTCCTGGGCGCCCGGGTGCCCCTTGGCGAGGTCGGCCGCATGGGCCGCGATCTTGTAGGTGATCACGCCGGTCTTCACGTCGTCCCGGTTGGGCAGGCCCAGGTGTTCCTTGGGCGTGACGTAGCAGAGCATGGCCGTGCCCCACCAGGCGATCATCGCGGCGCCGATGCCCGAGGTGATGTGGTCGTACGCGGGCGCGACGTCCGTCGTGAGCGGGCCGAGCGTGTAGAACGGCGCCTCCTCGCAGATCTCCTGCTGGAGGTCGATGTTCTCCTTGATCTTGTGCATCGGGACGTGCCCCGGGCCCTCGATCATGGTCTGCACGTTGTGCCGCTTGGCGATCCGGTTCAGTTCGCCCAGTGTGCGCAGCTCCGCGAACTGCGCCTCGTCGTTGGCGTCCGCGATGGACCCGGGCCGCAGACCGTCGCCGAGCGAGTACGTCACGTCGTACGCGGCGAGGATCTCGCACAGCTCCTCGAAGTGCTCGTACAGGAACGACTCCTTGTGGTGCGCCAGGCACCACGCCGCCATGATCGACCCGCCGCGCGAGACGATGCCCGTCTTGCGGTTGGCGGTGAGCGGCACGTACGCGAGCCGTACGCCCGCGTGGACCGTCATGTAGTCCACGCCCTGCTCGGCCTGCTCGATGACCGTGTCCTTGTAGATCTCCCAGGTCAGCTCCTCGGCCTTGCCGTCGACCTTCTCCAGCGCCTGGTAGAGCGGCACGGTGCCGATGGGGACGGGGGAGTTGCGCAGCACCCATTCGCGGGTGGTGTGGATGTTGCGGCCGGTGGAGAGATCCATGACCGTGTCGGCGCCCCAGCGGGTCGCCCAGGTCATCTTCTCCACCTCCTCCTCGATGGAGGACGTGACCGCCGAGTTGCCGATGTTGGCGTTGACCTTCACCAGGAACCGCTTCCCGATGATCATCGGCTCGCTCTCCGGGTGGTTGACGTTGGCGGGCAGCACCGCGCGGCCCGCCGCGATCTCCTCGCGGACCACCTCGGGGGAGACGTTCTCCCGGATCGCCACGAACTCCATCTCGGGCGTGATCTCGCCCCGGCGCGCGTACGCCAGCTGTGTGACGGCCTTCCCTTCACGGCCCCGGCGCGGCAGTCGCGGCCGGCCGGGGAAGACCGCGTCGAGGTTGCGCAGTCCCCCGCGCGGCGAGGTGTGCTTGATCCCGTCGTCCTCGGGCCGGACGGGACGGCCCGCATACTCCTCCGTATCGCCGCGGGCGACGATCCAGTTCTCGCGCAGCGGGGCCAGCCCCCGGCGGACGTCGGTGTCGACGAGTGGATCGGTGTACGGGCCCGATGTGTCGTACAGGGTGACCGACTGCCCGTTGGTGAGGTGCACCTGACGGACCGGCACCCGCAGGTCGGGGCGGTTGCCCTCGACGTACGCCTTGTGCCAGCCGATGGACTTCCCGGCCTCCGCGGCCTCCGACGTCTCCGTCGGGTTCTGCGTGGAGGCAGGCGTGCGTGCGTCCTTGTTGGTCATGAGACCTACTCCCTACGCCGGCATTACCCGGTAACAGGTTCGGCGGTCGACGCAGCGGTCTTCCGTCTGCCGACGTCCCGTGTGAAACATCACCCGCTGTCGGTGATGTTTCACGTGGAACATCGCTGAGACGGAGGTCAGCGCCCTCTCAGCCCGGTGCTCCGAGCTCCCGCGTGTACAAAAGGTGCCTCCACGCTAGCGTCATTTCTGGCGCGCTGAACAGAGGGCCCCCTTCCTTCTTGCGATGATCGGTCGGTGACCTCGAACTCTCCGCCTCCGTATCCGCCGTCCGAGCCACCGCACGGTGCCGACGCCCAGCCCGGGCACGGTCCCGGGCAGAGGCATGGGCACGGTCCCGGGCAGGGACGCACGGGCTCGCACGAACACACCGGTTCACACCGGCGCCTGGCCACGCCGGGGACGCCGGGTGATTCCCCGCCCACGACGAGCGGCCACGGTCATGCTCCGGTCCACAGCCACGGGCACAGCCACAGTCACGGCCCGGCCGCCCCCGTCTCCCGCCATCTCCGCAAGGTCATCGCCGCGGTCCTCATCCCCTTCACGGCGGCGGTTCTCGTCGGCCTGGCCGTGCTGTGGCCGGGCGGCGCCCCCGCCCACGAACGCACCGGCGTCGGCTTCGACCGCCAGACGCAGCAGGGCACGGTCACCGAGGTGGTCGCGGTGGACTGCGCCTCCGCGAACCCCTCCGCCGGCGTCCCGACCGGTGACACCTCGACCGCCGAGGGCTCCTCCGCGCAGCAGCAGGCGAACGGCACCTGCAAGAAGGCGACGATCCGGGTCGACACCGGCAAGGACAAGGGCCGGACGTTCACCGAGATCGTGCAGCCGGACCAGTCGCGGCAGCTGAGCGAGGGCCAGGGGGTCGTCGTCGCCTACGAGCCGTCGGCGCCGGAGGACCTCCAGTACTCGGTCGCCGACGTGAACCGCCGCTTCCCGCTGGCGCTGCTGGCCGGTGTCTTCGCGCTCGCCGTGGTGGCCGTGGGCCGGCTGCGGGGCGTCATGGCGCTGGTCGCGCTGGCGGTCAGCTTCCTGGTGCTCAACTTCTTCATCCTGCCCGCGATCCTGCAGGGCTCGAACCCGCTGGTCGTGGCGGTGGTGGGAGCGAGCCTGATCATGCTGCTCGCGCTGTACCTCTGTCACGGGCTGTCGGCCCGTACCTCGGTGGCGGTGCTCGGCACCCTGGTCTCGCTGCTGCTGATCGGCGTCCTGGGGTCGGTGTTCATCGGCTGGTCGGCCCTCACGGGCAACACCGACGACAACACCGGCCTCATCCACGGCCTCTATCCGAACATCGACATGAGCGGCCTGCTGCTCGCGGGCGTCATCATCGGCTCGCTCGGCGTCCTGGACGACGTGACGGTCACCCAGACGTCCGCCGTGTGGGAACTGCACGAGGCCAATCCGACGATGGGCCGCCGCGCGCTGTACCGCGCGGGCATCCGCATCGGCCGCGACCACATCGCCTCCGTGGTCAACACCCTTGTCCTCGCCTACGCGGGCGCCGCGCTGCCGCTGCTGCTGCTGTTCTCGGTGGCGCAGAGCGGCGTGGGGACGGTCGCCAACAGCGAGCTGGTCGCGGAGGAGATCGTGCGCACGCTGATCGGCTCAATCGGCCTGGTGGCCTCGGTGCCGGTGACCACGGCCCTGGCCGCGCTGGTCGTCTCGGCGGACCGCCCGGCGGACCGTGCCCCGGTGCCCGGGCAGACGCCGGCGTCCGAGCAGGCCGTCGGCCATGCACCGGAACCCCGGCCGGCCATGGCACGAGGCGGACGGGGACGGCGCCGCAAGCGCTGACCCACCCCGCCCGGCGGGGCTGGGGGCGCGCTGAAGCGTTACGCCGCCGGCCCACCCGGTCGGCTCAACGCGTCAGCCGGCGCTCTGCTCCGCGAGGATGCGGTCGAGCGCGTCGTCGAGGTGGGCGTCGAAGTCGGCGAGCGCCCCTTCCTGCCCCAGCGGCACCAGCTTGTCGGTGCGGTCGAGGAAGGCCACGAGCGGGGCGGTCGACGAGCGGAACAGCGCCTGGTCGATGCCCACCTGGAGCCGGATGAGCACCTCGCCCAGGGTGTCGGGGTCGACCGGCGCGACCCGCACATCGCCCTCGCCGCAGGGCCTGCCCACGCCGTCGACCAGCAGCTCCCTGCCGAACGCCCACGTCACCGGGGCGTCTCCGGGCAGATGGAAGGTCAGCCGCACCGCGTAGGGATCGCAGGTGTCATAGCGGAGCTCCACCGGAATGCGGAAGGAAAGTTCTTCCGACACGAGAAAGCTCATCATGACCTCTGCCTGTACGGATTCGCGCATCGCCTACCCCGTCATTCGCCGCGGACTGGCCGGGCATGGACCCTGACACTAAAGGGAATCTTGCTGAACGTACACAGCAGATCACAAGGAGTGAGTTTTCAGATACTGATAGACAGGGCGAGCGAGCCCAGCAGGCAGCGCATTTCGGCCTGCAGCCGCTGGACCGTCGGAAGGAGACGGTCGGCCTGGTGCACGGGCAGCGACACGGCCACGGAGGCCGCCGTGGCGCCCACTCTGAGGGGAATCGCGGCGCACACCGTCCCCAGTGCGTATTCCTGACGCTCGATCACCAGGTCGGTCTCCCGCGCGCGTTCCAGGCGCCGCAGCAGACTCGCGGCGTCGCGCACCGTGTACGGGGTGACCGGGCGCACCGGGTAGCGGTCGAGGTGGTCGCGCCGGGCCGCGTCGTCCAGCTGCGCGAGCAGACACTGGCCGAGGGCATGGGCGTGGGCGGTCTCCCGGAAGTCGGCCCACTCCTCGACGGCCGGGTTCGCCGGGGTGTCGGCGACGCCGACCAGACCGATCTCGCCTTCGCGGTAGACCGCGTAGTAGACGGGGACACCCACCGCGTCCCGCCAGCGGGCGAGGGTGTCGATCACCGTGCTGCGACGTTTCTGCTGGGCTCCGCTGCTGCTGAGCCGCTCGGCGGCCTCCCCCAGGAAGAACAGCCCGCGGTCCCGCCGCAGATAGCCCTCGTGCACCAGGGTGCGCAGCAGGTGGTAGGCCGTGGGGAGCGCCAGTCCCGTCTCCCGGGCGAGCTGCTTGGCGGGGGCGCCGTGCTCGTGGGCGGCGACGGTCTCCAGCAGGCGCATGGCGCGCTGGACCGAGCCGATGAGGGTCGCGCCGGGGGGAGACGTGGGCGGTGCCGGCGAACGGGGCTGCGGAGGGACCGCGGTCCGTGGGGCGGGGGCGGTGCCAGTCGTGGCCAAGGGTCACTCCCGTAACGCGAGGGGGCAGCCCGTGCGGGGAACACGGGTGGTGGGGTCGCCGCTCGCGGGGACCGGCCCCGCGTCGAGTTCCGGACTCTAACCGTCCGTCACCGCACGCAGGAGGCCCTGCGCGGAAACTTCCCCCACCCGAGGGAACCGGCGTATCCCGTTACCGTTCCGCCGGTTCCCGCCGGCTCACCAGTCGCGCGACGAGGAGCTCGCCGTGAACTTCCGCACCACGTAGATCAGTCCGCCGACCAGGGCGACGAAGACCAGCGCCTTGAAGAGCAGGCCGACGACGAAGCCGACCACGCTCGCTATCAGACCGCCGAACACCACCAGGGCGATGACCGGCACCGCGATCCACTTCACCCACCACGGCAGTCCCGTGAAGATCTCTCGCATGGCCTCGTCCTTACCTCTCCGCCCGCCGCCTGCCGGGTCCTGTCGATGATGTCCGCTCTCGATGCTAGGGCGGCCGGGGTCCGGACGGGGGCCTCGGATCCCTTGTCCTCCCCTGACCCGTCCCCTAGGGAACCCCGGGGGCGGGCCTCAGCTCTCCGGCGGAGAGAACACCACCAGGACCCGCAGGTCCTCGCTGATGTGGTGGAACTTGTGCGGCACCCCGGCCGGCACGTAGACGACGCTGCCGCGCGCGACCTCGGTGGTCTCCGTGCCGACGGTGATCGAGGCGCGGCCGCTGACCACGAAGTACACCTCGTCCTGGCCGTGCGGCTGCTGCGGGTCCTGGGCGCCCGCGTCCAGGGCGTAGAGACCGACCGACATGTTCCGCTCCCGCAGGAACTGCAGGTACGCCCCGTCGTTCGCGGCGCGTTCCGCTTCGAGTTCGTCCAGCCTGAATGCCTTCACGCGTCCCGCCCTTGCCCTCACTGCCCGATCACGATGCTGTCTGCCACGATCAGACACATGAAGAATTTCCTAGTCAAGACGGTCGCCAACGCGGGAGCCCTCGCGGTCGCGGTCTGGCTGCTCGACAAGATCACCCTGACCGGGGACAGCACCGGCAAGGAGATAGGCACGCTGTTCCTGGTGGCGCTGATCTTCGGCGTGGTGAACTTCCTGGTCAAGCCGGTGGTCAAGCTGCTGAGCCTGCCGCTGCTCATCCTGACCCTGGGCCTGTTCACCCTGGTGGTGAACGCCCTGATGCTGCTGCTCACCTCCTGGCTCGCCGACCAGCTCGACCTGAGCTTCCACGTGGAGGGCTTCTGGACGGCCGTGCTGGGCGGTCTCATCATCTCCGTGGTCTCCTGGGCCCTGAACGTGATCCTGCCCGACGGGGACTGACCACCATGACCTACCGCGTCTGCTTCGTGTGCACCGGCAACATCTGCCGCTCCCCGATGGCCGAGTTCGTCTTCCGCGCGCGCGTGGCCGAGGCCGGTCTTGAGGACCTGGTCGAGGTGGACAGCGCCGGCACCGGGGGCTGGCACGAGGGCGAGGGCGCGGATCCCCGCACCGTCGCCGTGCTGCGGGAGAACGGCTACGACTCCGAGCACACGGCCCGGCAGTTCGACCCGTCCTGGTTCGCCCGGCTCGATCTCGTCGTCGCCCTGGACGCCGGTCATCTCAGGGCGCTGCGACGCCTCGCCCCCACGGAGCGGGACGCGGAGAAGGTGCGGCTGCTGCGGTCGTACGACCCGGCGGCCGGCGACGACCTCGACGTGCCCGACCCGTACTACGGGGGTCCCGAGGGTTTCGACGCGTGTCTTGAGATGGTGGAGGCGGCGAGCCGAGGACTGCTCGCCGCGGTACGTGAGCAGGTGGAAGGACGGGCGGCATGAACGACGCGACAAGGGGCACGGGCGGACCGGGCGACGGCACCCGTGCGGTGCGGGCCGGGCTGCCCGAGCCGGTGAAGCACGAGCCGACCCTGCCCGGGCCGGTGTTCGCGGCCCACTTCCATCTGCCGGGCGACCCCACCGGCCCGTACACCTACGGCCGGGACGAGAACCCGACGTGGACCCTGCTGGAGCGTGCGATCGGCGAGCTGGAGGCCCCGGGGCGGGACGACGTCGAGGCGCTGGTGTTCGCCTCGGGCATGGCCGCCATCTCCGCGGTGCTGTTCTCCCAGCTCCGCGCCGGGGACGCGGTCGTCCTGCCCGACGACGGCTACCAGGCGCTGCCGCTGGCGCGCGCCCAGCTGGAGGCGTACGGCATCGAGGTGCGCACCGCGCCGACCGGAGGCGACGCCCAGCTGGAGGTGCTGGACGGCGCGAAGCTGCTGTGGATCGAGACGCCCTCGAACCCCGGTCTCGACGTGTGCGACGTGCGGCGGCTCGCCGACGCGGCCCACGCTCAGGGGGCCCTGGTCGCCGTCGACAACACCCTGGCGACGCCGCTGGGCCAGCGCCCGCTGGAGCTCGGCGCGGACTTCGCGGTGGCGAGCGGCACCAAGCAGCTGACCGGCCACGGCGACGTGCTTCTCGGGTACGTCACCGGCCACGACGCCGGGGCGATGGCCGCGGTCCGGCGCTGGCGCAAGATCGTCGGCGCCATTCCGGGGCCGATGGAGGCGTGGCTGGCACACCGGTCGATCGCCACGCTGCAGCTGCGGGTGGAGCGGCAGAACACGACGGCGCTGCGGCTCGCCGAAGCGCTGCGGGAGCGTCCTGAGGTCACGGGTCTGCGCTATCCGGGGCTGCCGGACGACCCGTCGCACAAGATCGCGTCGCAGCAGATGCGCCGCTACGGGTGCGTGGTGTCCTTCACGCTGCCGTCCCGTGAGCGGGCGGACCGCTTCCTCGACGCCCTGCGGCTCGTGGACGACGCGACGAGCTTCGGCGGCGTGCGGTCCACGGCGGAGCGGCGCGGACGCTGGGGCGGGGACGCGGTCGCGGAGGGCTTCGTCCGCTTCTCCGTCGGCGCCGAGGACTCGGAGGACCTGATCGCGGACGTGCTGCGGGCGTTGGACGTGACAGCGGACTGACCTGCGTACCTCTGACGGACGACACCCCTGCGGACGGTCCGAGCCTCCCCCCTCGTGGCTCGGACCGTCCTCGGTTCTGCGCGCGAAGAACCGCGCCACTCAGGCTAGTTGACTCACTGTCAGTGTCCAATCACAGTAACGACAGCGACCTATCGACACATTTATGGTTGGCCCGTCCGGTCTGCGGCGGGCCGACGAGGGAGGGGTGCGTGCCGTGGATCTGGCCTTGCTGCGGACCTTCGTGACCGTGCACCGGGCCGGTTCCTTCACACGCGCGGCGGCCCTGCTGGGCCTCTCGCAGCCGGCCGTCACCTCGCAGATCAGAACCCTGGAGCGGCAGGTCGGACGGCCCCTGTTCCTGCGGCAGGCGCGCGGGGTGACGCCGACGACGATCGGCGACGAGCTCGCCCACAAGGCCGCTCCGCACCTGGACGCGTTGGTGGAGATAGCCGAGTCCGGGCTGGGGGAGGACTCCTCCTTACGCACCCTGCATCTGGCCGGGCCTCCCGAGTTCACCGCCGAGCGGGCGCTGCCCGCGCTCACAGAGCTGACCGGAGAGGACGGCCAGGGCTTCGCGCTCCGCGCCTCCTTCGGCACCGCCGACGAGGTCCTCGAAGGGCTCGCCGCCGGCCACCACGACCTGGCCATCAGCACCGTCCGCCCGCGCGGCGCGCTGCTCTCGGCGACCGCGCTCTGCGACGAGGAGCACGTCCTGGTCGCCGCGCCCGGCTGGGCCGAGCGGATCGGCGTGGCGACGCTCCGCCGCGACGGCCCTGCCGCCCTCGAGCGGGTCCCGGTCGTGGAGGTGCACGAGTCGCTGCCCTTCGTCGCCCGCTACTGGGCCGCCGTGTTCGACTCCCGTCCGGTCTGCCCCGGCACGGTGATCGTCCCGGACCTGCGGGCCGTGCTGGCGTGCGCCGCCGCCGGGGCCGGCCTCGCCGTGCTGCCGCGCTACCTCTGCGGGGGCGCGCTGGAGTGCGGTGAAGTGGTGGCCCTGTACGAGCCCGCGGTGCCTCCGCTGCGCACCTACTTCCTGGCCGTCCGTACCGGCACGCTGGCGATGCCGCACATCGCACGGGCCCATGAGTGGCTGGAGCGGGCGGCCGCCGACTGGTGCTGACAGGGGTGTCGGCGGCCGGGTGTCCCCGCGGCCGGAGCAGGGGCATACGGCGATGTTTCACGTGGAACCAGCTGGGCCACATTTCCCCCATGACCGTCCGACCCGTGGTCAAGCGCACCGCCCGAGCCGTTCTGCTGGACGGCGATCACCTGATCCTGATCAAGCGCACCAAACCCGGTGTGGACCCGTACTGGGTCACCCCCGGCGGCGGGGTCGAGCCGGAGGACCCGACCGTCGTCCACGCCCTGCACCGCGAGGTGTACGAGGAGCTCGGTGCCAAGATCACCGATGTGGTGCCGTGCTTCGTGGACACCGTGGAGCACATCGGCGAGGACGAGGGTTCCACCGGCGTGAAGGTGCAGCATTTCTTCGTCTGCCGTCTGGAGTCCATGGACCCGTCCCTGCGGCACGGCCCGGAGGTCGAGGAACCCGCCGGCGAGTACGAGATCGTGCGCGTGCCCTTCACCCGGGTCGGCATCGCCACGGTCCACCTCGTACCGCTGTCCCTGCGGCACTACCTCGACGGCAACATCGAGGGCGTGCGCGCGCTGCACGCCTCCGACCTGGGCTGATCCCGGCCTGGACGGGATGGCCAAAAGCACGTACGCATCTGTGGAAACAGGTGGACGCCGAAGGCTCCGGTCGGACAGCCTGACCTGCGTGCCGACACCTTCTCTCGACTCCCTGCCCATCCGCCGTCTGACGCTCCGCGATCTCACCGCCTGCGCCGACCTGTCCGAGGACCGGGGGTGGCCCCGGGAGGAGCACAAGTGGGGACTCCTGCTCGCGGCCGGACGCGGCCACGGCATCGACGCCCCGGACGGCGGTCTGGCGGCCGCCTGCGTCGTCACCGAGTACGGGCCCCGGGAGCAGCCCTCCCTGGCGGCGGTGGGCATGGTGCTCGTCGCGGAGCGCCACTCCCGTCAGGGCCTGGGGCGCCGGCTGATGCGCCACGTCGTCGAGGAGGCGGGAACCACTCCCCTCACCCTCTACGCCACGCCTCTCGGCAGGCCGCTGTACGAGGAGCTGGGTTTCAAGGTCACCGGGCAGGCCGAGATGGTGCGCGGCCACTTCGTCCCGTCCGGCCGGCCGGCCATCCTGACCCGCACGGCCACCGCCGACGACCTCCCCGCCCTCTTGCGGCTGGACGAAGAGGTGTTCGGCATGGACCGGACCCACATCGTGACCCGTCTGCCCGCCTTCGCCGACCAGCTACGGGTGGCCGAGGAGGACGGACGGATCATCGGTTACGCCGCCGCCTGGCCCAACATGGACACCCACGTCGTGGGTCCGCTGATCGCCCGGGACACCGCGACCGCCCAGGCGCTCATCGCCTCTCTGGCCGCCCACACCAACCGGCCACTGCGCACCGACATCGACGTCCGGCACCACGAGCTGCTCGACTGGGTGAAGGAACACGGCCTCGCACCGATCGCGTGCAACGCCGTCATGACGCACGGGATCACGGAACTGCCCGGGGACTGGAGCCGGCGGTTCGCCCCGGTGACGGTTGCGGCAGCCTGACCGGGTGCGCAGACGGCGACGCCGGTCCCGCGTGCTGCGCGGGACCGGCGTCGCCGTGTTGATGCGCCGTACGCGCGTGCCGTGCGCCGTACGGCTCTCCTGTGCGTCGTACGGGGTGTGGCGCCCGTCCGTCGTCAGGCGAGGGACTCCACGGCGGCGGTGGCGAAGCCGTGGTCCTGCTCCGGGGCGCCTCCGCCGACGCCGACGGCGCCGATCAGCCGGCCGTCACGCCGCACGGGCACGCCGCCTGCAATGAACAGCAGCGGCCGGTCGAGGGCGGTGGGCAGGGTGTGGAAGAGGCCGCCGGGCTGCACGGCGTCCACCAGGTCGGCGGTGGGCGTGTTCAGCTGCAGCGCGGTGTAGGCCTTGCGCGTGCTGGTCTCACCGGAGATCAGCACGGCCCGGTCGTCCCGGCGGAAGGCGAGCAGGTGGCCGCCCGCGTCGAGGACGGTCACGCTGACGGTGACACCGGCCTTCTCGGCGGCCTCGACCGCGGCGGCGACGAGGGCTTCGGCATCCGCAGTGGTCAGCGGAGCGGCGGCGGTGATGGTGGTCATGACGTGGTTCTCCTTGCGGTTCATGTGGTGTCCGTCGTGACGGACGGAAGGGGGGACGGTGGGCGCGGGGACGGCCCTGGCCCCGCGCCCGGAGGTGTAGCGGGTCAGTGCGTGGCGACGGCCGCCGGCCGCTCCGCGGTGACCCTGTCGGCCGCCCGCCCGCGGCGTTCGAGACCGGCCGAGAGGACGGCGAGCGCCAGGGCGGCCGCGGCGAGGACGGCACCGACCCAGTTGGGGGCGGTGTAGCCGAGCCCGGCGGCGATCACGAGGCCGCCCAGCCATGCGGACAGCGCGTTGCCCAGGTTGAAGGCGCCGATGTTGAGCGCCGAGGCCAGGGTGGGCGCGCCGTGCGCGTGGTCCAGGACCCGCTTCTGCAGCGGGGGAACGGTGGCGAAGCCGAGTGCGCCGACGAGGGCGATGGTGACGGCCGCGGCGATCTTGTTGTGGGCGGTCAGGGTGAACAGCGCCAGGACGGCGGCGAGGGCGCCGAGGGACACGTACAGCATGGGCATCAGGGCGCGGTCGGCGTACTTGCCGCCGACGAGGTTGCCGCCGACCATGCCGAGTCCGAACAGCACCAGCAGCCAGGTGACGGAGCCGTCGGCGAAGCCCGCGACGTGCGTCATCATCGGCGCGATGTAGGTGATCGCCGCGAAGACGCCGCCGAAGCCGAGCACGGTCATCGCCATGGCGAGCAGGACCTGAACGTTCTTCAGGGCGGCCAGCTCGTGGCGCAGCCGCACGCCCTCGGGCTTCGGCATGTCGGGCACCAGCTTGGCGACGCCCAGCAGGCCGACCACGCCCAGCGCGGCGACGATGCCGAAGGTGACGCGCCAGCCGAGGGACTGGCCGACCAGGGTGCCCAGCGGCACGCCGACGACGTTGGCGACGGTGAGACCGGTGAACATCAGGGAGATGGCGCCGGCCCGCTTGTCGGGGGCGACCAGGTCGGCGGCGACGACGGAGCCGATGCCGAAGAAGGCGCCGTGGGCCAGGGACGCGACCACCCGTCCGGTCAGCATGAGGCCGAAGGTGGGAGCCAGCGCCGAGAGCAGGTTCCCGACGACGAAGAGACCCATCAGCAGCATCAGCATGCGCTTCCGGGAGATCTTGGTGCCGAGCACGGTCATCAGGGGGGCGCCGAACATGACACCCAGGGCGTAGCCGGTCACCAGGTAACCGGCGGTGGGGATGGAGACACCGAAGTCACCCGCGACCTCGGGCAGCAAGCCCATGATCACGAATTCGGTGGTGCCGATCCCGAAGGCCCCGATCGCGAGGGCCAGAAGCGCGAGAGGCATGAGGGGACAGACCTTCCGGAGATTGCGGGAGCGCTTAACGAGACCCGACAATAATTGCAGGCGCGGGATATTTGCAAGCGCGGGATATTGCGTGCGTGGTCTACCCTGGTGTCAGACGCTGCTGGACGGAGGAATCACCCCATGACAGCCACGGATCCCGCACTCACCGCCCTCGCCCAGGGCTGGTGTGCTCTCTCGCTGCTGCACGGGAGGATCGAGGCCCACATCGAGCGCGCCCTGCAGGCTCGGCACGATCTGAGCGTGCGGGAGTACTCCCTGCTCGACGTGTTGAGCCGGCAGCACGCCGGTGAGGGCGGCCATCTGCAGATGAAGCAGGTCGCCGACGCGGTCGTGCTCAGCCAGAGCGCCACCACCCGGCTGGTCACCCGGCTCGAGGACCGCGGTCTGCTGGAGCGGTACCTCTGCCCCACCGACCGGCGCGGCATTTACACCGACGTCACCGAAACCGGCCTCAAGCTGCTGGCGGAGGCGCGGCCCACCAACGACACCGCGCTGCGCGAGGCGCTCGACGAGGCGGCGAAGAACCCCGACCTCGCCCCGCTGGTCCGCGTCGTGGAGACTCTGAAGGCCCCGGTGCCCGCGTAGGGTGCGGGCATGGGAGATCTCGAGATACGGCCCGCGACCACCGATGACGTCCCGGCGATCGTCGCCATGCTGGCGGACGACCCGCTGGGTGCGCAGCGCGAGTCCCCGGACGACCTCACGCCCTACCTGACCGCGATGGAACGGCTGCGTGCCGACCCCAACCAGCACCTTGTCGTCGCCGTCCGGGAAGAGCGGGTCGTAGGGACGCTCCAGCTCACGATCATTCCGGGGTTGTCCCGGCGCGGCACCACACGGTCGGTCATCGAGGGGGTGCGCATTCACGCGGACGAACGCGGCGGCGGTCTGGGCAGCCTGATGATGGAGTGGGCGATCGACACCTCCCGCCGCGAGGGCTGTCATCTGGTCCAGCTGACCTCGGACAACACCCGCACCGACGCCCACCGCTTCTACGAACGGCTCGGCTTCACGGCGTCCCATCTGGGCTTCAAGCTGGCCCTGTGAGGAGAACGGCCGTGTTTCACGTGAAACACGGCCGCTTGCTTACGCCGGGTGCCCGCCAGGGTTACAGGAGACCCCGCCACCCCTCCGCGTCCACGCCGCCGGGCACCGGGGCGCTCTCCTCGTACGGCTGCCGGGTGAACACGAACGAACCGAGGTCAAGGTGGCTGACCGTGCCGTCCGGACGCCGCACGGGCTTCAGCACCTCCCCGGCGTAGTAGCCCTCGAGCCCCACCCAGCCGCCGTCACTGTCACCGTCCCGACGGAAACGTGAGCGTCGCCCCTTCCCGGAGAGCGGCTCCAGCGCGAGCAGCCCGTCGGCCGACAACCGCAGTCCGAAGGGGTGCGTTCCCCAGTACCACTGGCCCACCAGGTCGAGTGCGGCGGGATCGGTCTCCCGGAGCGGCCGCCAGGGAGTGGGGATTCGCGGTTCGGCCTCCGCGACGATCCGCACCAGGTCCGCGGCGACGGTGAACGGCGCCGGCCCGGAGGTGCAGTTGGCAAGGACCACCGCGCCGACGTCGTCCGCAAGGCCCATCGTCAGGCACGCCAGGAACCCCGGGAGTGATCCGGTGTGCCCGACGAGCGCCCTGCCGTGCTGATGGCGCAGCTCCAGCCCCAGGCCGTACGCGTAACCGTCGGCCACGTCCGCCGCCTCGGCCGGCGCCGCCGGCGTCCGCATCTCCCGCACCGACTCGGCACTCAGCACCCGCTCGTCCCCCGCGGCCAGGAAGGCCGCGAAACGTGCCAGGTCGCCGGTGGTGGACCACAGCTGCCCGGCGGGAGCCATCACGCCCAGGTTCTCCAACGGCTCGGGCTGCATCACGTCGGCCCACGGATGCACGGCCCAGCCGCCCGCGTGCGGTGCCACCGGCTCCACAGTGGTGCGGTGCAGCCCCAGAGGTTCGAGCACCTCCCGCCGCAGGACGTCCTCCCAGGGCGCCCCGCGCAGCTTCTCGACCAGCGCGCCGAGAAGCGCATAGCCGGGGTTCGAGTAGTGGAAGCGCCGGCCCACGGGATGCACCAGGGGGCGCTCACCCAGGACGTCGGTGAGTCCGGGACGCAGGGAACCAGGGGTCCGCTCCCACCAGGGACCGGGCGTCTCGGCGGCCAGACCGGCACGGTGCGCGAGCAGGTCGACGACGGTCACCTCGCCCACGCCGGTGCCTGGCAGGTGCTTCTCCAGCGGGTCGGCGAGGTCGAGCAGACCCTCGTCCCTCAGCCGTAGCACCAGGACGGCGGTGAAGGTTTTGGTGATCGAACCGATCCGGTACTGGACGTCGCCGTCCGGGACCTCCCCCTCCACCGAGGTCCGGGCCCCGCTCCACACGGCCCTCCCGCCCCGCACGACAGCCGCGACCAGCGACGGCGCGCGCCCTTCCGTCTGCGCGACGGCGATCCGGTGCAGCAGCGCCCGCCGGGTACCGGGCAGCAGTTCTTCCTGAGGTGACGTCATGCCACCAGTTCAGCAGGTGAGTCCGACCGACGCGCCCGGGGTGCGACGGCGCGCCTCAGGTCTGCGCCATGTCCACGAAACGCGAGTAGTGGCCCTGGAAGGCGACCGTGATGGTGGCCGTCGGGCCGTTACGGTGCTTGGCGACGATCAGGTCGGCCTCGCCGGCGCGCGGAGACTCCTTCTCGTAGGCGTCCTCACGGTGCAGCAGGATGACCATGTCGGCGTCCTGCTCGATGGAGCCCGACTCGCGAAGATCGGAGACCATGGGCTTCTTGTCCGTGCGCTGCTCGGGACCTCGGTTCAGCTGGGACAGCGCGATGACCGGGATCTCCAGCTCCTTGGCGAGCAGCTTGAGGTTACGGGACATGTCCGAGACCTCCTGCTGACGGCTCTCGGCCCGCTTGGAGCCACCCGACTGCATCAGCTGGAGGTAGTCGATGACCACCAGCTTCAGGTCGTTGCGCTGCTTCAGCCGGCGGCACTTGGCACGGATCTCCATCATCGACAGGTTGGGCGAGTCGTCGATGAAGAGCGGGGCGGCCGAGACGTCCGGCATCCGCCGGGCCAGGCGGGTCCAGTCCTCGTCGGTCATCGTGCCGGACCGCATGTGGTGCAGGGCGACGCGGGCCTCCGCGGACAGCAGACGCATCGCGATCTCGTTGCGGCCCATCTCGAGCGAGAAGATGACGCTGGGCAGGTTGTTCTTGATGGAGGCGGCCCGCGCGAAGTCCAGCGCGAGCGTCGACTTGCCCATCGCGGGACGCGCGGCGATGACGATCATCTGACCGGGGTGCAGTCCGTTGGTGAGCGAGTCGAAGTCGGTGAACCCGGTGGGCACTCCCGTCATCTCGCCGCTGCGCGACCCGATCGCCTCGATCTCGTCGAGGGCGCCCTCCATGATGTCGCCGAGCGGCAGGTAGTCCTCGCTGGTGCGCTGCTCGGTGACGGCGTAGATCTCCGCCTGGGCGCGGTTGACGATCTCGTCGACGTCGTCGTCGGCCGCGTATCCCATCTGGGTGATGCGGGTGCCCGCCTCGACCAGACGGCGTAGCACGGCCCGCTCGTGCACGATCTCCGCGTAGTACGCGGCGTTGGCCGCCGTGGGCACCGTCTGCACGAGGGTGTGCAGGTACGACGCCCCGCCCACCTTGTTGATCTCGCCGCGCTTGGTCAGCTCCGCGGCGATGGTGATCGGGTCGGCCGGCTCGCCCTTGGCGTAGACGTCGAGGATGGCGGTGTAGATCGTCTCGTGGGCCGGCTTGTAGAAGTCGTGGCCCTTGAGGATCTCGACGACGTCGGCGATGGCGTCCTTGGACAGCAGCATGCCGCCCAGCACGGACTGCTCCGCCTCCAGGTCCTGGGGCGGGACCCGCTCGAAGGCGGAGCCTCCGCCGTCCCACACGCCCCGGTCCGGACCGCGGTCGTGTTGCTCGTCCCGGCCTCTGCCGTGGTCGCCCGTACGACGGGAGGCGGGAAGACGATCACTGGGCCCGCTGTCGGCCCACGGGTCGTCCAAGGGCTCGGAAATGCTCACCGAGCCACCTCCTCCCGTCCGCCGGAGCGGATCTCGCCGTGCCTCTCAGTTCTACGGCACGACACTGACAAATAAGGGGGCCCAACTCCGCTTGTCGGACGCCGGTTTTGTGACGTTTCCAGAACCGGTGGACGGAGCAGGCGCCGGACCACCGTAGGCCCGTCGGCACCGTCAGCCAATCTGGTTATCCACAGGCCGTGTGGACGACGGGCCCAGAGCTGTGGAGAACTCCTCGAAACCTGTGCACGAGCCGGTGGACAGCGCTGTGAACAAGCCCGCGAGGGCCCTGTGAAGAAGCTTTTGACCTGCGGATTTGCCGTCCACCGGCTGTGCAGAAGAAAAACTTCCCCGCGGGGATCAAGATCCGTTCGACAGGTGTACGCAACCCCACACCCTGAGCCACGAAGTAAGGGGTGCAAACTGCTGGCATCTCTTACCTGTGGATGATTAGATTGGTGCACATGACACAGGCCCCCGCGCGCCCCAAGGCCGTCCGCCGTCGGCACGACCGAGAGATCGTCATGCTGGCCGTCCCGGCCTTCGTCGCTCTCGTCGCCGAGCCCCTGTTCGTGATGGCGGACAGCGCCATCGTCGGCCATCTCGGCACGGCACAGCTCGCCGGACTCGGCGTCGCGTCGGCCCTCCTGGTGACCTCGGTGAGCGTCTTCGTCTTCCTCGCCTACGCCACCACGGCAGCCGTCGCCCGTCGGGTCGGCGCCGGTGATCTCCCCGCCGCCATCCGTCAGGGCATGGACGGCATCTGGCTGGCACTGCTGCTCGGCGCCGCTGTCATGGCCGTCGTCCTCCCGACGGCGCCCGCGCTCGTGGACCTCTTCGGCGCCTCCGAGACCGCCGCCCCGTACGCCGTCACCTATCTGCGGATCTCGTCGCTCGGCATCCCGGCCATGCTGATCGTGCTCGCGGCGACCGGAGTACTCCGCGGATTGCAGAACACCCGGACCCCGCTCTATGTCGCGGTCGCCGGCTTCGTCGCCAACGCCATCCTCAACGTCGTCCTGGTCTATGGCGCTGGCTTCGGTATCGCCGGGTCCGCCTGGGGCACCGTGATCGCGCAGTGCGGCATGGCCGCGGTCTATCTGGTCGTGGTGCTGCGAGGCGCACACAAGCACGGGGCCTCGCTGCGACCCGACGCCGCCGGTATCCGGGCGTCCGCCCAGGCGGGTGCGCCGCTTCTGGTGAGGACGCTCTCGCTGCGGGCGATCCTGATGATCGCGACGGCGGTGGCCGCCAGGCTGGGCGACTCCGACATCGCGGCCCACCAGATCATCCTCTCCCTGTGGAGCCTGCTCGCCTTCGCCCTCGACGCCATCGCCATCGCGGGACAGGCCATCATCGGGCGCTACCTCGGAGCCGGTGACGCACAGGGAGCGCGGGACGTGTGCCGCCGCATGGTCGAGTGGGGCGTCGCCGTCGGTGTCGTGCTGGGCGTGCTGGTCGTACTGGCCCGGCCAGTGTTCCTGCCACTCTTCACCAGCGACTCGGCCGTGAAGGACGCGGCCTTGCCTGCCCTGATCATCGTGGCGCTGTCCCAGCCGATCTGCGGCATCGTCTTCGTGCTGGACGGTGTCCTGATGGGCGCGGGCGACGGGCCGTACCTGGCCTGGGCCATGCTCGTGACCCTCGCCGTCTTCACCCCCGCCGCCCTGCTGGTACCCGTGCTCGGGGGCGGGCTCACCGCACTGTGGGCCACCATGACGCTGATGATGGCTGTGCGCATGCTGACCTTGTGGCTGCGTTCCCGCTCCGGCCGCTGGGTCGTGACGGGCGCGGCGCGCTGAACGTTTCACGTGAAACACCGCGCTGATGCCGGCTGCCCGTGAAACCGGACGCCCGGGGAAACAGCGATGGGGGCCGCACCCTGACGGGTGCGGCCCCCATGCTCACTGCTTCAACGAGCGCTGCCTCAGGCGGCGACAACCTCGATGTTGACCGTGGCGGCAACCTCGGGGTGCAGACGCACCGACGTCTCGTGGGCGCCCAGCGTCTTGATCGGCGCACCGAGCTCGATGCGGCGCTTGTCGACCTCGGGGCCACCGGAAGCCTTGATCGCGGAAGCGATGTCGGCCGGGGTGACGGAACCGAAGAGACGGCCGGCGTCGCCGGAGCGGACGGCCAGGCGAACCTTGACGCCCTCGAGCTGGGCCTTCACCTGGTTGGCCTGCTCGATGGTGTGGATCTCGTGGATCTTGCGAGCACGACGGATCTGCTCGACGTCCTTCTCGCCACCCTTGGTCCAGCGGATCGCGAACTTCCGCGGGATCAGGTAGTTGCGAGCGTAGCCGTCCTTGACGTCGACGACGTCGCCCGCGGCACCGAGGCCGGAGACCTCGTGGGTAAGGATGATCTTCATGAGTGGGTCACCCTTCCCTTATCGCGCGGTGGAGGTGTAGGGCAGCAGCGCCATCTCACGGCTGTTCTTCACGGCCGTGGCGACGTCACGCTGGTGCTGCGTGCAGTTGCCGGTCACGCGGCGGGCACGGATCTTGCCGCGGTCGGAAATGAACTTCCGCAGCATGTTCGTGTCCTTGTAGTCCACGTACGTGACCTTGTCCTTGCAGAATGCGCAGACCTTCTTCTTCGGCTTGCGCACAGGCGGCTTCGCCATGGTGATTCTCCTGTGTGATCAAGAAGTGTGGGTACGGCCCGCCCTAGAAGGGGGGCTCGTCCGAGTAGCCGCCGCCACTGCCGCCGGAGCCACCGCCCCAGCCACCACCCTGCTGACCGCCGGCGGGAGCACCGGTGGCCCACGGGTCGTCGGCGGGAGCACCGCCCTGCTGGCCGCCGCCGGGGCCGCCGCCCCAGCCGCCGCCCTGCTGGCCGCCGCCGCCACCGCCGCCGTAGCCGCCCTGGCCACCGCGGCCGGTGGTCTTGGTGACCTTGGCCGTGGCGTTGCGCAGGCTGGCGCCGACTTCCTCGACGTCCAGCTCGTAGACCGTGCGCTTAACGCCCTCACGGTCCTCGTAGGACCGCTGCTTCAGCCGGCCCTGCACGATGACGCGCATGCCTCGCTGGAGCGACTCGGCGACGTTCTCCGCCGCCTGACGCCAGACGGAGCAGGTCAGGAACAGGCTCTCGCCGTCCTTCCACTCGTTCGTCTGACGGTCGAAGGTGCGGGGGGTCGACGCGACACGGAACTTCGCGACGGCCGCACCGGACGGGGTGAAGCGCAGCTCGGGGTCGTCGACAAGATTGCCGACGACCGTGATGACGGTCTCGCCTGCCATGGGGGAACCTCTCGGCGGGTGTGCTGCTGGCTGCTTGTGCTGCTACTCGGATCCCGGGATCAGCTGAGCGGAGCTCAGTGGGTCTCGGGACGGAGGACCTTGGTCCGGAGGACCGACTCGTTCAGGTTCATCTGGCGGTCGAGCTCCTTGACGACCGCAGGCTCGGCCTGCAGGTCGATGACCGAGTAGATGCCCTCGGGCTTCTTCTTGATCTCGTACGAGAGACGACGACGGCCCCAGGTGTCGACCTTCTCGACCTTTCCGCCGCCGTCACGGACGACAGAGAGGAAGTTCTCGATCAGCGGGGAGACAGCGCGCTCCTCGAGATCGGGGTCGAGGATGACCATCACCTCGTAGTGACGCATGTGGAACCCACCTCCTTTGGACTCAGCGGCCACGGTCGTTCCGTGGCAGGAGGGTCGTGATGCGTTGCGCACCGTTGCCTGTCAGTAGAACAGCCGCCACTGACAACGGGGTCGGGCGGCGGGTTTCCGGGCCGGACGGAGAGGCCGTGGCCCGCTCCTGCTCCTGCCTGGCTCTGTCCGGACAGACACCGGTGCAGACGCTACAGAGTACCCGCACAGCGGCTTCCGGTTGAAATCCGGGCGTGAGGACCGTCAATCTGGACACATCGGGTGTGTACGGCGCTACGATGCGCCGCCCTTCGCAGGAGGTGCCCATGGCACAGGCAATGCGACCCAACACCGCCGGCGGACTCTTCGCCACCGACGGCAAGCCCCATCCGCTCCAGGACGCCCTGCTCGCGGTGACCCTGGTGCTGGGGCTCATCGCGTTCATCTCGGCGCAGTTCCACCACCTGCACCTGCTCAGCTCCTGGACCGGCCTGGTCGGCATCCTCACCGGGGCGTACGGCCAATGGGTCTCCGTCACGACGCGCGAGCGTTTCGGGCTGATCCTGGGCCTCGGCCTGTCGGCGGTCGGTTTCTTCCTGGGCATGGCGCACGGCGGACTCTTCGGCGGAGTCGTGGACTGACGCCGCCACACCCGCCCCGTCCACACACCGTCGGACGCCCCGGCCGGCCCCGGCCGGGGCGAAGGTCCCGTGCGCCCAGACGGGCCGCACCCCGGGCGCAGTAGGCTTCGCGCGAGAGCCGGAGCCCCTGAACCCATGGGGACACACCAGCCCGAGGAGCGCCCCGAATGAGCCTGACCCTGAGGACCATCAGTCGCGAGCAGCATCTGGCATACATCCAGAGCCTGCCGTCGGCGAGCCACATGCAGGTCCCGGCCTGGGCAGATGTGAAGGCGGAGTGGCGCTCGGAGAACCTCGGCTGGTTCGACGACCGCACCGGCGAGATGGTCGGCGCGGGTCTGGTGCTCTACCGGCAGCTGCCCAAGATCAAGCGTTACCTCGCCTACCTGCCCGAGGGCCCGGTCATCAACTGGTTCGCGCCGAATCTGCAGGAGTGGATCGAGCCGATGCTCGCCCACCTGAAGCAGCAGGGCGCCTTCTCCGTGAAGATGGGCCCGCCGGTGATCATCCGCCGCTGGGAGGCCGCGACCATCAAGCGGGGCATCCAGGACCAGGACGTCAAGCGCCTGCGTGACCTGGAGGCCGACTTCATCGAGCCCCGCGCCTTCGAGGTCGCGGACAAGCTGCGCCGCATGGGCTGGCAGCAGGGCGAGGACGGAGGCGCCGGCTTCGGCGACGTCCAGCCGCGCTACGTCTACCAGGTACCGCTGGCGAACCGCTCGCTCGAAGAGGTCCACAAGAACTTCAACCAGCTGTGGCGCCGCAACATCAAGAAGGCCGAGAAGGCCGGCGTCGAGGTCGTCCAGGGCGGCTACGACGACCTGCCCGAATGGCAGCGGCTGTACGAGATCACCGCTGTGCGCGACCACTTCCGGCCGCGCCCGCTGTCGTACTTCCAGCGGATGTGGACGGCCCTCAACACCGAGGACCCCAACCGCATGCGGCTGTACTTCGCACGGCACAACGGCGTGAACCTGTCCGCGGCGACCATGCTGATCGTCGGCGGGCACGTCTGGTACTCCTACGGCGCCTCCGACAACATCGGCCGTGAGGTCCGGCCCTCGAACGCGATGCAGTGGCGGATGCTGCGCGACGCCTACGCGCTCGGCGCCACCGTCTACGACCTCCGCGGCATCTCCGACTCGCTGGACGAGACCGACCACCTCTTCGGTCTGATCCAGTTCAAGGTCGGCACCGGCGGGCAGGCGGCCGAGTACCTCGGCGAGTGGGACTTCCCGCTCAACAAGCTGCTCCACAAGGCGCTCGACATGTACATGTCCCGTCGCTGACCCGCGCTTCACGCGATATCCGTCTTCGTAGCCCGACGGCTTCGTCGCCTCCCCCACCTTTGTCACACCGCAGCCACCAGAAAGGTTCCAGGTCCGGCCATGGCGCTCACGCTCTACGTCGACACCGCGCGCTGGCGGGCGCATCACAAGCACGTGCAGGAGCAGTTCCCGGGGCTCGTCCCCGTCTGCAAGGGCAACGGCTACGGCTTCGGCCACGAGCGGCTCGCCGAGGAGGCCACACGGCTGGGCACGGACGTCCTGGCCGTCGGCACGACGTACGAGGCCGCACGGATCAAGGACTGGTTCGGCGGTGACCTGCTGGTGCTGACGCCGTACCGGCGGGGCGAGGAGCCGGTGCCGCTGCCCGACCGGGTCATCCGCTCGGTGTCGTCCGTCGACGGGGTGTACGGCCTGGTCGGCGCCCGCGTCGTCATCGAGGTGATGTCCTCGATGAAGCGCCACGGCATCAGCGAGCAGGACCTGCCCCAGCTGCACGCCGCGATAGAGAACGTCCGGCTGGAGGGCTTCGCCATCCACCTCCCGCTGGACCGCACCGACGGCTCGGACGCCGTCGAGGAGGTCATCGGCTGGATGGACCGCCTGCGAGCGGCCCGTCTGCCGCTGCACACGATGTTCGTCAGCCACCTCAAGGCCGACGAACTGGCCCGCCTCCAGCAGCAGTTCCCGCAGACCCGTTTCCGCGCCCGGATCGGCACCCGGCTCTGGCTGGGGGACCACGAGGCCACCGAGTACCGGGGCGCGGTCCTGGACGTCACCCGGGTCGCCAAGGGGGACCGGTTCGGTTACCGGCAGCAGAAGGCCGCGTCCGACGGCTTCCTCGTGGTCGTGGCGGGCGGAACGTCCCACGGGGTGGGTCTGGAGGCCCCCAAGGCCCTCCACGGCGTCATGCCGCGCGCCAAGGGTGTCGCCCGGGCGGGCCTCGCGACCGTCAACCGCAACCTCTCGCCGTTCGTGTGGGCCGGCAAGCAGCGCTGGTTCGCCGAGCCGCCGCACATGCAGGTGTCCATCCTGTTCGTGCCGTCCGACGCCCCGGAGCCCCAGGTCGGCGAGGAGCTGGTGGCCCATCTGCGGCACACCACGACCCAGTTCGACCGGCTCGTCGACCGCTGAGACGACACCGGACCCCACGCGAAGGGCCGTGCACGGACGTTCCGTGCGCGGCCCTTCGCGTGGTCCGGGGCCAGCCTTCCGACGGTTCGCTCAGAGCGAACCGCCCCTGGCCTGCGTTCTGCCCCAGTCGACCTGAGGCGCCTCGAAGTGGGCCGCATGCCGTGCCGGACGCGCCGCGGGGCCGAGCACGAAGACGTCCTCGGTGCCGTCCAGCACGCCTCCTGAGGGGTCGTCGTCGCCGGAGCGGCGCACCGGGTCCCGCTCCGGCATCAGGATGTCGCGGACGACCATGACGCACAGGAAGAGCGTCCCCGCCAGATGCGCGCCGATGGCCCAGTGGTAGCCGTCGGTGGGCAGGCCCTTGTGGGCGTCCCCGCTGGTCGTGTACGCGAGGTACATCCAGATGCCCAGGAAGTACGTCACCTCGCAGGCCTGCCAGATCAGAAAGTCCCGCCACTTGGGCCGGGCCAGCGCCGCGAGGGGCACCAGCCAGAGCACGTACTGCGGCGAGTAGACCTTGTTGGTGAGGACGAACGCCGCGACGATCAGAAAGGCCAGCTGGGCGAAGCGCGGCCGACGCGGCGCCGTGAGCGTCAGGGCCGCCACGCCCGCGCAGCACAGCAGCATCAGCAGTGTCGCGAGCGTGTTGACCGTCTCGGTGGCGATCGGGTCGTCCGAGTTCTGGGCCAGGATCAGCCAGAACGACCCGAAGTCGACGCCGCGTTCCTGGCTGAACGTGTAGAACTTCGACCAGCCGTCGAAGGCGAACAGCATGACGGGACCGTTCACGACGATCCAGGCGACGACGGCCCCGCCGAGCGCCGTGCAGTACTGCCGCCATCGGCCCGCGCGCCAGCACAGCACGAGCAGGGGTCCGAGGAGCAGTACGGGATAGAGCTTGGCGGCCGTGGCGAGGCCCAGCAGGACGCCGAAGGCGAGGGCGCGGCCCCGCGACCACATCAGCATCGCGGCGGCCGTCAGAGCGACCGCCAGCAGGTCCCAGTTGATGGTGGCGGTCAGCGCGAAGGCCGGGGCCAGGGCGACGAGCAGGCCGTCCCAGGGCCGGCGCGCGTGGGTGCGCGTCACGCACACGGCGATGACGGCCGCGCACGCCATGAGCATCCCCGCGTTGACCATCCAGTACCACTGCTCCTGGTGCTGGATGCTGCCGCTGCCCGGGGTGAGCCAAGCGGCGACCTCCATGAACACGCCCGTCAGGACCGGATACTCCAAGTACTCCATGTCCCCGGGGAGCCGGTCGAAGTACGGCACCAGCCCGTCGGCGAAGCCGCGTCCCTGGTACAGGTGCGGAATGTCCGAGTAGCAGGCGTGCGTGTACTGCGAGCTGGCGCCGAAGAACCAGGCGCCGTCGTAGCAGGGTGCCTTCTGCACCAGCCCGAGGGCGAACACACCGATCGCCACGAGCGCGATCACCCGCACCGGGGTCCACCAGGATCTGCCGAGCAGGGCACGCCGCCCGATCGGTCCCCCGATCAGTTCGCTGCCGGCCGCTGCGACCCGGTCCTCCTCCGTCGGCCGCACCGGGTCCGGCTCGTGGACGCTCGTCGTTTTTCCACTGGGCATGCCGCACATCCTGCCGTACCTGTCCGGTGATACGGCGAGGGCCGCCGTACCCGTCGGGTACGGCGGCCCATGTTTCACGTGAAACGCCCACATCGGGCAGGGGACGGCTCAGCCGCCGGTGCCTCCGAACAGACCGCCACCGTTGCCGCCTCCCCGGGTGCCTCCGGGGTCCTCGCTCTCGGTGGGATCGGGCGACGTGGTCACGCCTCCGTCGGTGCCTCCGTTCTCGCCACCGCCGTTCCCGGTTCCGCCGTCCTCTTCCTCCTCGTCCCGGCAACGGAAGTCGAAGGGCCCACAGGTCTCGGTCTCCGTGGGCGACGGCGGGGCGGTCACCGTCTCGGTCGGCGTCGGCGTCTCGGACGGCGTCGCCTCCTCGGTCTCCGTCTCGATCGGGGTCGGCGACGGTGCGCCGACGCCGTCGGCGACCTCACCGATCTTCTCGGCCTTGGGGAAGCCGGGGTCGGACTTGCCCTTTAGCGCGACCTTCATGAACTCGGTCCACACCTCGGTGGGGATGTCACCACCGTGGATCGAGTCCTTGCCCGCCGTGCCGTTCATGGAGAGCAGTCTGTGGCTCTTGGGGTCCTCACGGAACATCGCGACCGCGGTCGACAGCTGCTGGGTGTAGCCGACGAACCAGGCGGACTTGTTCTCGTCCGTGGTACCCGTCTTGCCGGCCGCCCGGCGTCCCAGTTCCTTGGCGTGCTGGGCCGTACCGTTCTCGATCACGTTCTCGAGCACGTCGGTGACGTTGTTCGCCACGTTCTCGGGCATCGCCTGCTTGACCCGCGGCTTCTCGAAGCCGGACAGTTCCGAGCCTCGGTACTTGACCTCGGTCACCGAGTACGGGTCGGCCTGCTTGCCCGAGGCCGCGAAGGTCGCGTAGGCGTCCGCCATGCGGATCGCGCTGGGCGTGGACGTACCGAGCGCGAACGAGGCGTTCAGGCCGGCGAAGCTGTCCTCGAGAATGCCGGACTTCTGCGCGACGTCCGCCACCTTCTTCATCCCCACGTCCATGCCGAGCTGCACGAACGGGGTGTTGACCGACTGCTCCATCGCCTTCCGCAGGCTGATGTAGCCCCACGGCTTGTCGCTCTCGTTCTCCTGGAAGAACGGCGTGTTGTCCTTCTTGAGGACGTAGGAGCCGTCGTTGTTGAGGATCTTCAGGTGGTCGTTGCCGTTGTACTTGCTCGCCGGCGAGACACCCACACCGTTGGTCTTGTACGTGCCGTGCTGCATCGCGGCGGCGAGCACGAAGGGCTTCCACGTCGAACCGACCGGGACACCGGAGGTGTCCGCGTTGTTGACGAAGTGGCCGTTCTCGAAGCCGGCGCCACCGTACAGGGCGACGATCGCGCCGTCCTTGGGCTTCACCGACGCCGCGCCGAACTGGACGTGCTGGTCCTTCTCGCGCTTCGGGTCGATGTTCTCCTTCTCGACCTTCCTCACGGCCTTGGCCAGCGCCTCGACCTTGTCCTTCTCGAAGGTCGTGTAGATCTGGTAGCCGCCCTGGTCGAACTGCGCCTCGGTGATGTTCGAGTTCTTCAGGACGTACCGCTTGGCCGTGTCGACCAGGTAGCTGATCTGGCCGGTCATGCCCTTGGTCGCCTTGCGGCCCTGAGGCATCGGGTACCTCTTGACGGCCTCCTGGTACTCGGCGGTCGAAAGGTGCTCGTCGTTGTGCATCTGCTCGAGGATCCAGGCCCAGCGCTCCTCGGAACGCTTGCGGTTGGCCTCGGCGCTGGCCGAGCTGTCGATGCTCTCGTTGCCGGCCGGGTCGTAGTACGTCGGGCCCTTGAGGAGGGCCGCGAGGAAGGCGCACTCGCTCGGCGTGAGGTCGACCGCGTCCTTGCCGTAGTACGTCTGGGCGGCGGCCTGGATGCCGTAGGCGCCGCGGCCGTAGTAGGAGGTGTTCAGGTAGCCCTGGAGGATCTCGTCCTTGGAGAGCTTGGTGCCCACCTTGATCGAGATGAACATCTCCTTGAACTTCCGGGAGAGCGTCTGCTCCTGGGTCAGGTAGGTGTTCTTCACGAACTGCTGGGTGATCGTGGAACCGCCCTGGGTGTCGCCGCCGCGCGCCATGTTGCCGAGGGCGCGGGCGATACCCATGGGGTCGATGCCCGAGTCGCTGTAGAAGCTCTTGTTCTCGGCCGAGATGACCGCCCAGCGCATGGCCTCGGGGATCCGGTCGAAGCTGATGTTCTGCCGGTTCTGGCCGCTGCCGGTCGCGACCATCTGGGTGCCGTCTTCCCAGTAGTAGACGTTGTTCTCCGACAACGCCGCGGCGTTCTCCTCGCTGGGCACGCTCACCATCGCGTACCCGATCCCGGCCACGGCGACCAGACCGCCGAAGAAGGCGAGGCACAGTCCGGACACGAGCTTCCAGGACGGCATCCAGCGGCGCCAGCCGTCCTTGTCGTAGCGCGGATAGTCGATGACTCTCTTCTTGGCCGGAGGGGCCGCGCGTCCTCGTCCGCGGCCGGGCCCGGTGGCGCGGCGGGACCCTCCGCGCTGTGCCGCGCGTCGTGCCTCGGCACGACTGCCGTACGGACGGGCCTCTCCCCCCGCGCCGCGGGTGCCCGACCCATAGGAATCGGACGGAGATCCGGTGGCGCCTCGCGGTGCCGCTCGGCGGCCGGAGGACGAGCCGGACTGGCCGCGTCGGGCCGCGGCACGTCCGCCTCCCTGCGGCTGCGGCGGTTTGCGACGGTGCTCGCTCATCGAACGACTACTCCTCGGGCAGGCGCACCTCTGCGCGCCTGGAAACGGCGGCTGGTTTCCGGTCCCCCCGAAGTACGGATGCGGCGCTCGGCGCATTCATCCGTACTGCACCGGGGACAAGGACGCCCCCAGTCGTCACTCGGTTCCCGGTGGTCTGCATGGCGCACAGACTACGCACCGCCAAAACCCCCCGGGCCCAGAAGTTCACCTCAAATCAGGCAACTTGCTCGCAATGAAACAGTGATGTGATCCCGTTCACTCTCCCCCCTCTTGTCGCCCCCGGAAGGTCGTTCTATCGTCGTGATGTATCGAGTCGATACATCAGCGCGACATAAAGGCGGCTGCGAGCCGCACACGAGCCCATCGCGGCACGACCGGGGCAGAGGGGAGGCGACGATGAGCCGGCGTTCCGGAATCCTCGAGTTCGCCGTACTCGGCCTGCTCCGCGAGGCCCCGATGCACGGGTACGAGCTGCGCAAGCGACTCAATACGTCACTGGGTGTGTTCCGTGCGTTCAGCTACGGGACGCTCTATCCCTGCCTCAAGACGCTGGTCGCCAACGGCTGGTTGATCGAGGAACCGGGGAACACCACCGAGGACGCCCTCGCCGCACCGCTGGCCGGGCGCCGCGCCAAGATCGTCTACCGCCTGACGGCGGAGGGCAAGGAGCACTTCGAACAGCTGCTCGCCCAGACGGGACCGGACGCGTACGAGGACGAGACGTTCGCCGCGCGGTTCGCCTTCTTCGGGCAGACGTCGCGCGACGTCCGTATGCGCGTGCTGGAGGGCCGCCGCAGCCGGCTGGAGGAGCGCCTCGAGAAGATGCGCGCCTCCCTGGCCCGGACCCGGGAGCGCCTCGACGACTACACGCTTGAGCTCCAGCGCCACGGGATGGAGTCCGTGGAGCGCGAAGTGCGCTGGCTGAACGAGCTCATCGAGAGCGAGCGGGCCGGCCGGGACCTCAAGGGGTCCGCCGCCGGGGGGCCGGCTCAGCAGGACACCACATCTGGAGCGACGGGCGACCTGCCCCGGTCCGGGGACGACCCCCGGCCGGATTCGCCCGGCGACACCGCCACGTGAGAGTCCGCGAGGACCTCACTCGTACACACAGGGAGCAACCGGAATGGGTTCGGTTCGCGTAGCCATCGTCGGCGTGGGCAACTGCGCCGCATCGCTGGTGCAGGGAGTCGAGTACTACAAGGACGCCGATGCGGCGGCCAAGGTGCCGGGCCTGATGCACGTCCAGTTCGGCGACTACCACGTCGGTGACGTCGAGTTCGTCGCCGCCTTCGACGTGGACGCCAAGAAGGTCGGCCTCGACCTCGCGGACGCCATCGGCGCCTCCGAGAACAACACCATCAAGATCTGCGACGTTCCCCGCACCGGCGTGACGGTCCAGCGCGGCCACACGCTCGACGGTCTCGGCAAGTACTACCGCGAGACCATCGAGGAGTCCGCCGAGGAGCCGGTCGACGTCGTGCAGGTCCTCAAGGACAAGCAGGTCGACGTCCTCGTCTGCTACCTGCCCGTCGGCTCCGAGGACGCGGCGAAGTTCTACGCCCAGTGCGCCATCGACGCCAAGGTCGCCTTCGTCAACGCCCTCCCGGTCTTCATCGCCGGCACCAAGGAGTGGGCGGACAAGTTCACCGAGGCGGGCGTCCCGATCGTCGGCGACGACATCAAGTCGCAGGTCGGCGCCACCATCACGCACCGCGTGATGGCGAAGCTGTTCGAGGACCGGGGCGTCATCCTGGACCGCACGATGCAGCTGAACGTCGGCGGCAACATGGACTTCAAGAACATGCTCGAGCGTGACCGCCTCGAGTCGAAGAAGATCTCGAAGACCCAGGCCGTCACGTCGCAGATCCCCGACCGGGAGCTCGGCGAGAAGAACGTCCACATCGGCCCGTCCGACTACGTCGCGTGGCTGGACGACCGCAAGTGGGCCTACGTCCGCCTCGAGGGCCGCGCCTTCGGCGACGTCCCGCTGAACCTGGAGTACAAGCTCGAGGTCTGGGACTCCCCGAACTCCGCCGGTGTCATCATCGACGCCCTGCGCGCCGCGAAGATCGCCAAGGACCGGGGCATCGGTGGCCCCATCCTCTCGGCCTCCTCGTACTTCATGAAGTCGCCGCCGGTGCAGTACTTCGACGACCAGGCCCGTGAGAACGTCGAAAAGTTCATCAAGGGCGAGGTCGAGCGCTAAGCGCGACCACAACGGGCAGTCGGGGGTCTCCGGGTCGTACGTTCCGGAGACCCCCGTCGTATGTGAGGCTGTGCCCCATGGCCGTCGTCCGTGACCTGCGCGTTCTGCTGCGCTTCCAAGGCTTCCGGCGCCTGCTCGCCGTCCGGTTGCTCTCCCAGGGCGCCGACGGCGTCTTCCAGGTCGCGCTCGCCGCCTACGTCGTCTTCTCCCCCGAGAGGCAGACCTCCGCCGCGGCCATCGCCTCGGCCATGGCCATCCTGCTCCTGCCCTACTCCGCGATCGGCCCCTTCGCCGGCGTCCTGCTGGACCGCTGGCGCCGCCGCCAGGTCTTCCTCCACGGCAATCTGCTGCGCGCCCTGATGGCGTCGGTGACCGCCCTTCTGATCCTCGTCCGGGTTCCCGACTGGCTCCTGTTCGTGGCCGCGTTGTGCGTCACGGGCGTCAACCGCTTCGTGCTCGCCGGACTGTCCGCCGCGCTGCCCCGCGTGGTGGACGGCGAGCGGCTCGTCATCGCCAACTCCCTCTCCCCGACCGCCGGGACGCTCGCCGCCACCGCGGGCGGTGGCCTGGCCTTCGTGGTCCGGCTGGTCGTCTCGGACTCGGACGCGGCCGTGGTGCTCGTGGGCGCCGCCCTCTACCTGTGCGCTGCCCTGTCGGCCCTGCGTATCGCCAAGGACCTGCTCGGGCCGGACCGTGCGCTGGATCATCCCCGGCTGTCCACAGCTCTCTCCGGCACGGTCGCCGACCTCGTGGCGGGCGTACGTCATCTCGCGGAGCCCGCGCGCAGGGACGCGGCCTGGGCACTCACGAGCATGTTCCTGATGCGCTTCTGCTACGGCGGGATGCTCGTCATGCTGCTGATGCTCTGCCGGTACCACCTCACGTCGACCACGGACGAGGGACTCGCCCTGCTGGGACTGGCGTTGGGGGCGTCCGGCGCCGGCTTCTTCGCCGCGGCCGTGCTGACCCCATGGGCCGCGGGGCGGATGGGGCCCGGCCGCTGGATCGTGACGTGCGCCGCGGCGGCGGCCGTCCTGGAGCCGGCGCTCGGCCTGCCGTTCGCCTCCGGCCCGTTGATGGCGGGGGCCTTCGTCCTCGGCCTGTCCACCCAGGGCGCGAAGATCTCCACGGACACCATCGTCCAGGCCTCCGTGGACGACGACTTCCGCGGCCGGATCTTCTCGGTCTACGACGTCCTGTTCAACGTCGCGTTCGTCGGAGCCGCGGCCGTGGCCGCCCTGGTGCTCCCGTCTGACGGCCGTTCGGTCACGCTGGTGGTAACAATCGCCGTTATCTACGGAGCAGTAGCGGTGGCTATGGCCCGGTTTGGACGCCAGTAAGTGTCACATCAGCGCCACGAAGCGGGAACTGACTACAGAGTTGTCGGTGCGGACCGATAGCTTACGTGGGTCTTATCGACGCGCCTTTCGCGTCATGCGCCTACGTAATAGGGGGACCCCCAAGTGACCACTCCGCCGCCCCAGGGCAACCCGTTCGCACAGGGCCAGCAGCAGCCCTACGGCCAGCCCCAGGGCCAGGCCCCCTTCCCGCAGCAGGCCGGTCAGCCCGGTTTCCCGCCGCCGGGAGCCCCGATGCCCCCGCAGCAGCAGGGCCGCAAGATCAGCTTCAAGACCATCAAGAACGTCGTGATCGTTCTGATCGTCGCGGGTGTGGCCATCGGTGGATGGATCGCCAGCCGTGATGACGCCGCCGCGGCCGCCGTGGGCGACTGCATGCACCGTGGCAGCACGGACGACAACAACCCGGACCTTGAGGTCGTCGACTGCGGTGACGCGAAGGCGCAGTACAAGGTGCTGGCCAAGGTCGAGGGCAACTTCTCCGGCCTGACGGCCCAGAGCAAGTGTGAGGCCGAGTCCAAGGACTTCGAGTACGTCTACACGGAGACCAACGGCAGCAAGAGCTTCCTGCTCTGCCTGAAGGACAAGTAAGAACGACGTCGGGGGCGGTGTTTCACGTGAAACACCGCCCCCGGACCGTGTGCGGGGTCATGTTTCACGTGAAACATGACCCCGCTTCCGTTGTCAGCCCTGCTGTGCGGCCCACCATTCCTTGAGGGCCTCCACCGCTTCGTCGTGCTCCATCGGACCGTTCTCCAACCGGAGCTCCAGCAGGTGCTTGTACGCCTTCCCGACCTCCGGGCCCGGCTTGATGCCCAGAATCTCCATGATCTGGTTGCCGTCGAGGTCCGGGCGGATGGAGTCAAGCTCCTCCCTCTCCTGCAGCTGGGCGATGCGCTCCTCCAGCCCGTCGTACGCCCGGGAAAGCGCGGCGGCCTTACGGCGGTTCCGCGTGGTGCAGTCCGAGCGGGTCAGCTTGTGCAGCCGGCTGAGGAGCGGTCCCGCGTCCCGGACGTAACGGCGGACGGCGGAGTCCGTCCACTCTCCCGTGCCGTAGCCGTGGAACCGCAGATGCAGCTCGACCAGCCGAGAGACGTCCTTCACCAGCTCGTTGGAGTACTTCAGCGCGGTCATGCGCTTCTTGGTCATCTTGGCCCCGACCACCTCGTGGTGGTGGAACGAGACGCGGCCGTCCTTCTCGAAGCGGCGGGTGCGGGGCTTGCCGATGTCGTGCAGCAGGGCGGCGAGGCGGAGGGTCAGGTCGGGACCGTCCTCCTCCAGGGCCATCGCCTGCTCCAGCACGATCAGGGTGTGCTCGTAGACATCCTTGTGCCGGTGGTGCTCGTCACGCTCCAGGTGCAGGGCCGGCAGCTCCGGCAGCATGTAGGAGGCGATCCCGGTGTCCACGAGCAGAGTGAGGCCCTTGCGGGGGTGCGGGGACAGGATCAGCTTGTTCAGCTCGTCCCGGATCCGCTCGGCGGAGACGATCTCGATGCGTCCCGCCATGTCCTTCATCGCCGCGACGACCTCGGGGGCCACCTCGAAGTCGAGCTGGGCTGCGAAGCGCGCGGCCCGCATCATCCGTAGCGGGTCGTCGGAGAAGGACTCCTCGGGCGTCCCCGGCGTGCGCAGCACCCGCTCGGCGAGGTCCTTCAGACCGCCGTGGGGATCGATGAACCTCTTCTCGGGAAGGGCGACGGCCATGGCGTTGACGGTGAAGTCACGGCGGACGAGATCGTCTTCGATGGAGTCGCCGTAGGACACCTCCGGCTTGCGCGACGTGCGGTCGTACGCCTCGGAACGGTAGGTGGTCACCTCGATCTGGAAGCTCCGGTCGGTCTCCCCGACCCGTGCCTCCTTCTGGGCGCCGACCGTCCCGAAGGCGATCCCGACGTCCCAGACGGCGTCCGCCCAGGGCCGCATGATCCTCAGGACGTCCTGCGGGCGGGCGTCGGTCGTGAAGTCCAGGTCGTTGCCGAGGCGGCCGAGCAGCGCGTCCCGCACCGAGCCTCCGACCAGGGCCAGTGAGAACCCCGCCTCCTGGAAACGGCGGGCTAGGTCGTCGGCGACAGGGGCGACCCGCAGCAGTTCACTCACGGCGCGGTCCTGCACCTGGCTCAGGGCACTGGTTGCTTCGTTGGCGTTCGGCACAACAGAAGAGGGTACGTGGCCCGCACGGCCCCGAGCGCCCGGAAAAAGACGCGGGGACGGACACCTGTGGCGATCATGGACAAGGCGTGCGCCGCTCGATCTTGGGCACCGGTCCGTGGCACTTCCCCTCCTCGCACCTCGTTACCATGCCTGGACGCACATTCCGACGACCACTGACGACAAGGGACGGGCGAGCGCGTGGCCGAGGCGGCAGACTTCCAGGGGACCAGTCCCTCACCTGCCCGCCGCTGGCTGCGGCGCACCGGTGCCGTGCTCGCCGGGACGCCCCTCCTGGCCGGGCTCCTCCAGCTGTCGGCGGGATCCTCCGCGGAGGCCGCGCCGCGGGCCGCCTCCGACGACGGTTCCGTGGCCGTCTCCGTGGACTCCCTCACACCCAGCGCCCCCTCCGACGGCGACACCGTCACCGTCTCCGGGACGATCACCAACAAGGGCAAGAAGGCCGTCACCGACGCCTCTGTCGGTCTGCGGGTGGGCTCGCTGCTGGACACCCGCTCGAGCATCGACACGGTCGCCAAGAACTCCGCCGACGTCGACAGTCCCGTCGGGGCGGAGATCGACGACAAGTACACCGAGAAGTTCGCCAAGCTCGCCCCGGGCGTCTCGCAGCCCTACACGATCTCCGTGCCGGCCGACGAGCTGGATCTCGGCCAGGACGGCGTCTACGACCTGTCCGTCACTCTCACCGGCGAGACCTCCGACCAGCCCTGGGAGCAGACGCTCGGCGTCCGCCACACGTTCCTGCCGTGGCAGCCGGACGATCTGGACACCAAGACGAAGACGACCTTCATGTGGCCGTTGATCTCCACCGTCCACATGACGGCCGAGACCGGCTCCGACGAGGAGCAGACGCCCGTCTTCCACGACGACGAGCTCGCCGCGGAGATCTCCCCGGGCGGCCGTCTGGACAGGATGGTGGCCCTCGGCAAGGACCTCGACGTCACCTGGGTGGTCGACCCGGACCTGCTCGCCTCCGTCGAGGCGATGACCACCCGCTACGAGATCCCCGGCCAGAGCGCGGACGACAAGAACGTCGTCGGCGGCCACCAGGAGGTCGCCAAGCGCTGGCTCACCGAGGTGCAGAAGGCGGTGGCGGACAAGGAGGTCGTCGCGCTGCCGTTCGGCGACCCCGATCTCGCCTCCCTCGCCCACCACGGCACGTCGGTCACCGGTTCGCTGCGCCACCTCAAGGAGGCGACCGACGTCGCCGCCCGCACCGTCGAGTCGATCCTCCACGTCGCGCCCAGCACGGACTACGCCTGGCCCGTCGAGGGCGCCGTGGACCCCTCGATCATCAAGGTCTCCACCTCGGCCGGCGCCGACAAGGTGATCGTCCGCGGCGACACCTTCGAGAGCGGCCGTGACCTGACCTACACGCCCACCGCGCCCCGTCCCATCGGCGGTGGCACCACGGCCGTGGTGACCGACGCGCGGCTGTCCACCGTGTTCGACGGCGACATGACCAGGGCCTCCGCCTCCAGCCAGGCGGTGCAGCGTTTCCTGGCCCAGAGCCTCACCCTCGCCCTGCAGACGGACCGTCCGCGCAGCGTCGTGGTCGCCCCGCAGCGCACCCCGTCCGCCGCCCAGGCCCAGACGATGGCCGAGGCCATCGGCACCCTCCAGGACAGCACCTGGTCGCAGCCGCAGGACCTCACGGCGGCCGCGAAGTCCAAGCCGGACCCGGCCGCCGGCACCGAGGTGCCCCCGGCGTCCGCGTACCCGAAGTCGCTGCGCAAGCAGGAGCTCCCGCGGTCGGCCTTCGAGCAGATCGCCAGGACGCAGGACAAGCTCGACCGCTTCAAGGTGATCCTGTCCGACCAGTCCCGTGTGGTGACGCCCTTCGGCCGCGCCCTGAACCGGGGCATGGCGGCGTCCTGGCGCGGCCGGCCCGCCGAGGCGGCGATCTACCGCAGCGGCGTCGAGACGTACCTGGACACGCTGAGCGGGCAGGTCCGGCTGATCGAGAAGTCGGAGACCAAGCTCTCCGGCCGCAGCGCGACGATCCCCGTGACGGTCCAGAACAACCTGGTGCAGGGCGTCGAGCACCTGGTGCTCCGGCTCAGCTCCACCAACCCGACCCGTCTGCAGATCGACGGCAACGCCTACGAGGAGCAGCCCGTCGCCGTCTCCGGCGGCCACAGCCAGTCGGTGAAGTTCACCACGAACGCCAACGCCAACGGCCGGGCCACCGTGATCGCCCAGCTGTACACGCAGGACGGCCGGCCCTACGGTCAGCCCGTCACGTTCGACGTGAAGGTCACCGAGATCACCGCGACGGTGATGCTGGTCATCGGCGGCGGTGTGCTGCTGCTCGTCCTGGCCGGCTTCCGGATGTACACCCAGCGCAAGCGCGCCGCGGCCCGGCAGGCCGGGGAGCGGGAGCAGGAGGACGCGGCGGACGAGGCGGACGCGGACGACGACGACGACGCGAAGAACCCCGAAGCCTCCGGGATGCGTCCCACCCAGGAGTCCGCGCCGGACACCCGGGAGGACACCCCGGAGCAGCCGAGTGACCCGGCCCCGGACACCGCACCGGAAAGCGCCGACCCGTCCGGCACGGGTGAGAGAGTGGACCGTTGAGAAGGTCGTGGCCGGTGGGCCAGGGACGATGAGGTGGGGTAACCATGAACGCGCCGTACGACGGTGACCGCGGCGATGCCGCGGCCAACTCGGGCCATCCCGAGTCGGACCCCGCCGGGGGTCCGCCGCCCGGGCACGACCAGGCGTCACAGCCACCCGCCGACCCGTACGTCCAGGACGCCTACGTCCAGGATCCCTACCGGGCGCAGGACATCGACGCCCAGGACCCGGTCGCCGAGGCGCTCTACGACCGGTCGGCGCACCCGCCGCCCTCACCCGGCGCACAGCAGCCGCAGCAGCCCCTCTACGGGCAGCCGCCCCAGTCGCCGTACGCGCCCGACCCCCGGGTGTGGGCCCGGACGCCCGCCCCGGAGCCGGACGGCCCCACCCAGCACCTGCCGTACGGCGACGACCCGCGCACCACGCAGTACGTCGGCGTGGACGACCTCGTCGGGCAGGCGGGGGAGCAGCGCCACGAGCCGGACGCCTTCGCGCACCTCTTCCGCGACCAGCAGCAGAGCGGCGCCTTCCACCAGCACGGCGGCCAGGCCCGTCCACAGGGCGGCGTGCACCCCGGACAGCCGGCGGGCGGCCCGCAGCAGTACGCCGCCGCCCCGGTGCCCGGACCCGCGTCCCCGACGCCCGGCCACTATGCGGGCGCCACTCCGCCCCCCGCGGCGGAGTCGGCGGCCCCGGAGCCCGCGTCCGCGCCCGCGCCGAAGAAGGGCGGCCGCGCCGGCGGTCTGCTGAAGTCCAGCGCCGTGATGGCGGCGGGCACGATGGTGTCCCGGCTCACGGGCTTCATCCGGTCCGCGCTGATCGTGTCGGCCCTGGGGCTCGGCCTGCTCGGCGACTCCTTCCAGGTCGCCTACCAGCTGCCGACGATGATCTACATCCTCACCGTCGGCGGCGGCCTCAACTCCGTCTTCGTGCCGCAGCTCGTGCGCGCCATGAAGGACGACGACGACGGCGGCGAGGCCTACGCCAACCGGCTGCTGACGCTGGTGATGGTGGCGCTGGCGCTGCTCACCGCGGTCGCCTGGCTGGCCGCCCCGCTGCTGGTGCGCGCGCTGTCGAACCCCGTCGCCTCGGACCCCGCGGCCAACAAGGTCGCCGTCACCTTCACCCGCTACTTCCTGCCCTCGATCTTCTTCATGGGCGTGCACGTGGTGATGGGTCAGATCCTCAACGCCCGCGGCCGATTCGGCGCGATGATGTGGACCCCGGTCCTGAACAACATCGTCATCATCGTCACGCTCGGCACGTTCATCTGGGTCTACGGCACCGCCGCGGACTCGAGGATGCAGGTCTCGAACATCCCGCCGGAAGGTCTGCGGCTGCTCGGCATCGGCGTGCTGCTGGGTCTCGTCGTGCAGGCCCTCGCGATGATCCCGTACCTGCGGGAGACCGGCTTCCGCATGCGGCTGCGCTTCGACTGGAAGGGCCACGGCCTCGGCAAGGCGGCGATGCTCGCCAAGTGGACGATCCTGTTCGTCCTCGCCAACCAGGCGGGCGCGCTGGTCGTCACCCAGCTGTCCACCGCCGCGGGCCTGGACTCGGACGTCGAGGGCACCGGTTTCGCCGCCTACGCCAACGCCCAGCTGATCTGGGGTCTGCCGCAGGCCATCATCACCGTGTCCCTGATGGCCGCCCTGCTTCCGCGCATCTCCCGCTCGGCGGCGGAGGACGACGGAGGAGCCGTCCGCGACGACATCTCCCAGGGGCTGCGGACCACCGCCGTCGCGATCGTGCCCATCGCCTTCGGCTTCCTCGCGCTCGGCATCCCGATGTGCACCCTGATCTTCGGATCCTCGGGCACCAGCGAGGCCACCAACATGGGCTACATGCTGATGGCGTTCGGCCTCGGCCTGATCCCCTACTCCGTGCAGTACGTCGTCCTGCGCGCCTTCTACGCCTACGAGGACACCCGGACCCCCTTCTACAACACGGTCATCGTGGCCGCCGCGAACGCGATCGCCTCCGGCCTCTGCTTCCTGGTGCTGCCGGCCCGCTGGGCCGTCGTCGGCATGGCCGCCTCGTACGGCATCGCCTACGCCCTCGGCGTCGGCGTCGCCTGGCGCCGGCTGCGCAAGCGGCTGGGCGGCGACCTGGACGGCGCCCGGGTGCTGCGGACCTACGCCCGGCTGTGCATCGCCTCCGTCCCGGCCGCCCTGCTCAGCGGCGCGGCCTGCTATGGCATCAGCAAGGTGCTGGGCCAGGAGGTCCTCGGCTCGTTCGCCGCGCTGCTCGGCGGCGGGGCCGTCCTGCTGGGCGTCTTCTACGTCGCCGCGCGCCGGATGCGCATCGAGGAGGTCAACTCGCTGGTCGGTATGGTCCGGGGACGCCTGGGACGCTGAGGCAGGGGGTAGGCGCACAACCATCATCGGCCCCCGCGTGTCGTGCATAGCGGCGGACTGTGGGCACAATTGGGTTCGGCGTCGGACTGCGCGCGACGGACGCCGGGCCGACGCGCAACGGATGGGGAGGCAGGGAACGACGGTGGCGGAACGGAGCACAGCTGCCGTCGACGTGGCAGACAACAGCGGCGAGCAGTCGCTGACCGCGGAGGCGGACCAGTCCACGGCCGACGGGGTGGCCAAGAACCGGGAGCGGGACACGGACAACGACGAGGCACAGGAGAACACCGGGACCAAGGGTCCCGCGACGACCTCGCCACCGGAGCTGCACAGCGGCCACAAGCTGGCCAGACGCTACCGCCTCGAGGAGTGCGTCACCCGTCTGGACGGGTTCAGCAGTTGGCGTGCCGTGGACGAGAAGCTCCGCCGTGCCGTCGGCGTGCACGTCCTGCCCGCGGATCACTCGCGCGCCCGGTCCGTGCTCGCGGCGGCCCGCTCGTCGGCCCTGCTGGGTGACCCGCGCTTCGTCCAGGTCCTCGACGCCGTCGAGGAGAACGACCTCGTCTACGTCGTCCACGAATGGCTGCCCGACGCCACCGAGCTGACCACCCTTCTCGCCTCCGGCCCGCTGGAGGTGTACGACGCCTACCAGATGGTCAGTCAGGTCTCGAGCGCCATGGCGGCGGCCCACCGTGAGGGCCTCGCCCATCTCCGTCTCAACCCCAACGCAGTCCTGCGCACCTCGACCGGCCAGTGGCGCATCCGCGGTCTCGCCGTCAACGCCGCGCTGCGCGGGGCCAGCTCGAACACCCCTCAGCGCACGGACACCGAGTCGATCGGCGCCCTGCTGTACGCGGCGCTGACCCAGCGCTGGCCGTACGAGAACGACGCCTACGGGATGTCAGGTCTGCCGAAGGACATCGGGCTGATCCCGCCCGACCAGGTCCGGGCCGGCGTCCACCGCGGTCTGTCCGAACTGGCCATGCGTGCCCTCGCCAACGACGGCGCCACCGCCTCCCGCCACGAGTCGCCGTGCACCACTCCCGAGGAACTGGTGAAGGCGATCGGCGAGATGCCCCGCATCCGTCCGCCGGAGCCCGCCTTCACCGCCCCGCCGGACTACCAGCGCACCACGTACCAGCAGGGCTCCTACGGTCGCCCCACCGCCTCTCCCCGCGTCACCCAGCCGACACCGGTGCCGCCTCCTCCGCTGCAGAGCCGCACCGGCAAGGCGCTGAAGTGGGCGGTCTCGGCGCTGCTGATCGCCGCCCTGGGGCTGGGCAGTTGGCAGCTCGCGGACGCCCTCATGGAGCAGGGCGGCGAGGGCGACGACACCACCAACACCCAGACGACGAACGGCAACGACAAGAACGTCCCGAAGCCGGTGCGCGGCAAGCCGATCGCCATCTCGGAGCTGCACGACTTCGACCCGTTCGGCCAGGACGGGTCCGAGTACCCGGAGAACCTGCCCAAGATTTTGGACGGTGATCCGGCGAGCTACTGGCAGACCAGCTTCTACGCGAGCTCCGACTTCGGCAGGCTGAAGCCGGGCGTGGGCGTCGTCGTCGACCTCGGCAAGAGCCAGGACGTCGGGAAGGTCGACGTCACCTTCATCGGCAGCACGTCCGTCGAGCTCCGTGCCGCCCCCGGGGACGCGGAGTCCCGGCCGACCTCCTTCGACTCGTACGGCAAGGTCGCCGAGGGGTCGGGTGCCACGGTCTCCCTCGCGCCCAAGGAAACGGTGAAGACCCGCTACCTCCTGGTCTGGCTGACCGAGCTCCCCATGCAGGCCGACGACGGCCAGTGGCGTGGCCGGATCGCGGACATCAAGGTGACCAGCTGAGGCCGGCTGCGTCGAGGGAGGGGACCCGATGGCGGACGGCGTCGCGTACGACGGAGTGAGCGACCAGGATCTGCTCACCCGGCACGTCGAGGGCGACGCGGACGCCTTCGGCGAGATCGTGCGGCGGCACCGCGACCGCCTCTGGGCCGTGGCCCTCCGGACGCTGGGGGACCGCGAGGAAGCCGCTGACGCCGTCCAGGACGCCCTCGTCTCCGCATACCGGGCCGCCCACACCTTCCGTGGCCAGTCGGCCGTCACGACGTGGCTGCACCGCATCACGGTGAACGCCTGCCTGGACCGCGCCCGCAAGGCCGCCTCCCGGAAGACCGCGCCGGTCGACGACACCGAGCGTCTGGAGCAGTTGCTCGAGCCGCACGAGTCGGCCTCGGCTCCCGCGGAGCGCAACGATCTGCACCGGCAGCTGATCGAGGCGATGGGCACTCTCCCGCCCGACCAGCGGGCCGCGCTCGTCCTGGTGGACATGCAGGGCTACCCGGTCGCCGAGGCGGCCCGCATCCTCGACGTGCCCACCGGCACGGTCAAGAGCCGATGTGCCCGCGGCCGCGCGAAACTCCTGCCCCTGCTCACCCACCTGCGCCCGGGAGGCACTGGTGATGAGGAGCACAGAGGCGGGGGACGGAACCGGATAGGGGGGACATCCGTCCCACCCGCAGCGGGTCCGCGGCGACCGGACCCACCCGACACAGGATCGAACGACCCGGCTGCAGTGAAGGGCGGAGGTGGGCGAGCGTGACGTCGACGACCGACAAGGCGGAACACCCGGACGTCGCGGAGATCTCCGACCTCACCGAAGGTCTTCTCCCGGCGGACCGCAGGGACGACATCCGCAGGCATCTGGAACGGTGCGAACTCTGTGCCGACGTCCACGCCTCCCTGGAGGAGATCCGGGGACTGCTCGGCACGGTTCCGGGTCCGCCGCGGATGCCGGCGGACGTCGCAGGACGCATTGACGCGGCGCTGGCCGCCGAGGCACTCCTGCACGCCACGGCGCCCGCGCCCCGAGGCGAGGACGAGAACACCGCCGCCGGAACAGCGACGGCCGCGAGCGAACCGCTCCATGTTTCACGTGAAACATCTGCACCCTCCTCCGACCGTCCCACCGGCCGCCCCCGCTCCTCGACCACAGGCCCGGGCCGCAAGCCGCGCTTGCGGGGCAGGAGCCGCCGAGCCGTCCTGGGGGCGGCGTTCGCCGTGGCCGCTCTCGGTCTCGGCTCCGTGGTGCTGTCGTCGCTGAACAGCGGCGGAGGCTCGGACGACGAGCAGCGGACGACGACCGCTGCGGACACCTTCTCCGAGGGAAAGCTGGAGAAGAAGGTCGACGATCTGCTCGCGCGCAGCCCCGAGCAGGACAAGGGAGCCCGCTCCCCCCACACCTTCGGCATGGAGTCGGACTCCTCCGGTGCGAACCCTCGGGTGCTGACGAAGCCCGAGGTGCCGGAGTGCGTCCAGGAGGGCATCGGCCGCAACGATGTCGCGCTGGCCACCGAGCAGGGTGTCTACCAGGGCAAGGCCGCCTTGCTGGTCGTGCTGCCCGACGCCTCGGACGCCACGCGCGTGACCGCCTACATCGTCGACGCGACCTGCGTGGAGAACACCTCTCCGCCCACCTCCGCGAAGGTGCTGTTGCAGCACTCCTACGCGCGCTGACCGCGCTCGCGTGGTCTTGGCTCTGGGTGGTGTCCCGTACGGTGTGTGGCCCTGGCGTGCCCGCCGGAGCACCGTCCGCGCGTGCCCGGGCACGGCGGGAATGCGGGACCCTTAGGATCCGTTGGGTGGGGTGAGAGTTCCGAAAGAAGCTCCCACCGGTCGAACGACGCCAGACGAGAGACGAGGAATTCAGCCGTGAGCGACGTCCGTAACGTGATCATCATCGGCTCGGGGCCCGCCGGCTACACGGCGGCGCTCTACACCGCCCGTGCGTCGCTGAAGCCCCTCGTGTTCGAGGGCGCTGTCACCGCCGGCGGTGCGCTGATGAACACCACCGAGGTGGAGAACTTCCCCGGTTTCCAGGACGGCGTCATGGGTCCGGAGCTCATGGACAACATGCGGGCCCAGGCGGAGCGCTTCGGCGCCGAGCTGGTTCCCGACGACGTCGTGGCCGTCGACCTGACCGGTGAGATCAAGACCGTCACGGACACCGCCGGTACGGTCCACAAGGCCAAGGCCGTGATCGTGACGACCGGTTCGCAGCACCGCAAGCTCGGGCTGCCGAACGAGGACGCCCTCTCCGGCCGCGGCGTCTCGTGGTGCGCCACCTGTGACGGCTTCTTCTTCAAGGGCCAGGACATCGCCGTGATCGGCGGCGGTGACACCGCCATGGAGGAGGCGACCTTCCTGTCGCGCTTCGCCAACTCGGTGACGATCGTCCACCGCCGTGACACCCTGCGCGCCTCCAAGGCGATGCAGGAGCGTGCCTTCGCCGACCCGAAGATCTCGTTCGTCTGGGACAGCGAGGTCGCGGAGATCCTGGGCGACCAGAAGCTCTCGGGGCTGAAGCTGCGCAACGTCAAGACGGGTGAACTCTCCGACCTGGCGGTGACCGGCCTGTTCATCGCGATCGGTCACGACCCGCGGACCGAGCTCTTCAAGGGCCAGCTCGAGCTGGACGAGGAGGGCTACCTGAAGGTCGACGCTCCTTCGACGCGCACCAACGTCACGGGCGTCTTCGCGGCCGGTGACGTGGTGGACCACACCTACCGCCAGGCGATCACCGCGGCCGGTACCGGCTGCTCGGCGGCCCTCGACGCGGAGCGCTTCCTCGCGGCTCTCGCCGACGAGGACAAGGCCGAGCCCGAGAAGACCACTGTCTGACCCCCTCTCCCCACGCACCAACGATTAAGGAGCCCGCTGTGGCCGGCACCCTGAAGAACGTGACCGACGACTCCTTCGAGCAGGACGTCCTCAAGAGCGACAAGCCTGTCCTGGTGGACTTCTGGGCCGCCTGGTGCGGTCCGTGCCGCCAGATCGCTCCGTCCCTGGAGGCCATCGCCGCCGAGTACGGAGACAAGATCGAGGTCGTCAAGCTCAACATCGACGAAAACCCGGGCACGGCCGCCAAGTACGGCGTCATGTCCATCCCGACCCTGAACGTCTACCAGGGCGGCGAGGTCGCGAAGACCATCGTCGGTGCCAAGCCGAAGGCCGCGATCGTCCGCGACCTCGAGGACTTCATCGCCGAGTAAAGCGGTGAGCCGTCTCCACGGCGGTGCATGTTTCACGTGAAACACGAATGGGCCGACCCTCTTGGGTCGGCCCATTCGTGTGAGTGGGATCAAAGCGGCCGCAATGCCGGCTCTTTCTGCACGGCCCCCAGCAGCCGGTCGAGCGCCATCTCCACGTCTTCCTTCCATGAGAGTGTCGACCTCAGCTCCAGTCTCAGCCGGGGGTAGGCGTGGTGCTGGCGGACGGTTTTGAAGCCCACGGCGAGCAGATGGTCAGCAGGAAGTACACAGGCCGGCTCCTTCCATCGGGCGTCGCCGAAGGCTTCGATCGCCTTGAACCCCCGGCGCAGCAGATCTTTGGCCACCGTCTGCACCATCACGCGACCGAGTCCCTGTCCCTGGTAGTCAGGCAGGATGAACGCGGTTATCAGCTGAACCGCGTCGGGGGACACCGGGCTGGTGGGGAACGCCATGGAGCGCGGTACATAAGCCGGGGGCGCGTAGAGGACGTAGCCGACGGGGACCTCGTCCACATAGACGACGCGTCCGCAGGAGCCCCAGTCGAGCAGGACGGCCGAGATCCAGGATTCCTTCTCCAGCGCGGCGGTGCCCGCCTTTACCGCTGCTTCGCCGCTGACCGGGTCGAGCTCCCAGAAAACGCAGGACCGGCAGCGCTGGGGAAGGTCCGGAAGGTTGTCCAGCGTGAGCGGTACGAGCCGACGGCCCATGAAGGCTGTTCCTCGCTTCCTTCGCCCGCTGCCTCGCGGGCCGCGATCAGAGCACTCCGTTCTCTGAGCAGGCTGCCGATGAAGCCACTGACGACGCCCACCCCCAGCCCCGCGCTCATCAGTCCGGTGCGGCTCGTCATTCGCATGGCCCCTGCCTAGCTCTCAGAGGTGTTGCCGGGTGGATGCGCCATATACGAACGCATCGTATCCATGAAGCGATTCCCCCGATACCGCCACAAGGCAAAGGGCGGACCGTGTTCCGGTAGGTACCGGTCACGGTCCGCCCCTGGCGGCTTTCGGGCCGAGCGAAGCGACCCCTCAGGAGTCGGTGTCCTCGGTGTCGTCCTCGTCCACGAGACTCTTCTGGAGCACCGGGCCCTCGCCCGGGGCGAGGGTGCCGAGGATGCGCTCCAGGTCCTCCATCGAGGCGAACTCGACGGTGATCTTTCCCTTCTTCTGGCCGAGGTCGACCTTCACTCGCGTCTCGAAGCGGTCCGAGAGCCGTGTCGCCAGTTCGGACAGGGCCGGGGACACCCGGGCGCCCGCGCGCGGGCCCTTGGACCGCTGGGCCTTCTGCGGTCGCGAGCCCATCAGGGTCACGATCTCTTCGACGGCACGCACCGAGAGGCCCTCGGCCACGATGCGGTGGGCCAGCCGGTCCTGCTCCTCGGAATCCTCGACGGAGAGCAGGGCTCGGGCGTGTCCGGCGGACAGCACTCCGGCAGCCACGCGGCGCTGCACGGTCGGGGACAGCTTCAGCAGACGCAGAGTGTTGGACACCTGCGGTCGGGACCGGCCGATGCGGTCGGCCAACTGGTCGTGCGTGCAGTTGAAGTCCTTGAGCAGCTGGTCGTAGGCGGCCGCCTCTTCCAGCGGGTTCAGCTGAGCACGGTGCAGGTTCTCCAGCAGCGCGTCCAGGAGGAGCTTCTCGTCGTCCGTAGCACGCACGATGGCCGGGATGGCGTCGAGGCCGGCCTCACGGCAGGCACGCCACCGGCGCTCACCCATGATGAGTTCGTAGCGGCCGCCGCCCACCTGCCGCACGACGACGGGCTGAAGCAGACCGACCTCCTTGATGGAGGTGATCAGCTCGGCCAGGGCGTCCTCGTCGAAGACCTCACGGGGCTGCCGCGGGTTCGGCGTAATGGCATCGAGGGGGATCTCGGCGAAGTGAGCACCCATCGGCGCGGTCGGCACCGAAGGGCTCGCCGCTGCTGTGTCTCCTGTTTCACGTGAAACAGAAGTCAGGGTGGCCACCTTCGCGGCCGCCACTCCGCGCTCGTTCGGCAGTACCGGAACCGCTGCGGGCGACGGGGAGGCCGTCCCGCCCAATGCGGCGGGCGGCACCGTCTTCTCTGTCGGGGCAGCGGGGATCAGTGCTCCGAGCCCACGACCCAGCCCCCTCCGTCGCTCACTCACTGCACGCCCTCCACCATGTTCGGATCAGTCTGCTGTGCGCCGATGTGCGCTTGCGACGCGTCGTACCGGACGCCGACGCCCCTCAGCGCGATTTCGCGTGCCGCCTCGAAGTACGAGAGAGCACCGCTCGATCCAGGATCGTAAGTCAGCACCGTCTGTCCGTAGCTCGGTGCCTCGGAGATACGGACGGAGCGAGGGATGCTGGTGCGCAGAACTTCGTCCCCGAAGTGGGTGCGCACCTCCTCGGCCACCTGGGAGGCGAGCCGCGTCCGGCCGTCGTACATGGTGAGCAGGATCGTCGAGACATGCAGGGCGGGGTTGAGATGGCCCCGCACCAGGTCGACGTTCCGCAGCAGCTGCCCGAGGCCCTCCAGCGCGTAGTACTCGCACTGGATCGGGATGAGCACCTCCTGGCCGGCCACCAGGGCGTTGACCGTGAGAAGGCCGAGCGACGGCGGGCAGTCGATGAGGATGTAGTCCAGCGGCTGCTCGTAGGCCTGGATGGCCCGCTGCAGTCGGCTCTCCCGTGCCACCAGCGACACCAGCTCGATCTCCGCACCGGCGAGATCGATGGTGGCGGGGGCGCAGAAGAGGCCCTCGACATCGGGGACAGGCTGGACGACGTCCGCCAAGGGCTTGCTCTCTACCAGTACGTCATAGATGGAGGGCACCTCGGCGTGGTGGTCGATCCCCAGGGCGGTGGACGCATTGCCCTGCGGGTCGAGGTCGATCACCAGGACGCGGGCACCGTGCAGAGCGAGCGAGGCGGCCAGGTTGACGGTGGTCGTCGTCTTCCCGACGCCGCCCTTCTGATTGGCGACCACGATGACGCGGGTCTGCTCGGGTCGCGGCAGCCCCTCACCGGCACGGCCCAGAGCCTCCACCGCCAGTTGGGCAGCGCGACCGATGGGAGTGTCGTCCATCGGAGGCGGTGTTTCACGTGAAACATCCGCCCCCATCGATTCGGTACGGGGACCGGGGACCGGATCGGTCATCGGTCCCGCGATGTTGGCGTCGGACCGCAAGGATTCACTCTCCTCGACTTCAGGCTCGCAATGAACAGAGCCTCCCATGCCTTCGGGGTCGCGAACCAGTGAGGCCTGACGTTCTGTGGAGAAATCCACCTCTGTGGACATCTCCGTGCCCCGTGAGGGGGGAGGTGACTCGCGTGGAGCGGAGTTCTCGCCGAGGGAGCCCAGAGGCTTTCGTTCACGAGGTTCGGCCGCAGCGCGGCCCCGACTGATGATGCCGTGCAGCAGTGAGCGACGTTTCACGTGAAACACGATGCACAGCCACGGAGGCGGCGCTGCCGCGACACTCCGGCATGTGTGGCTGAGGCAGCTTGTGTGGAGTACGCCCGGCCCCGAGGACCGGGCGCGTCGTCCCGACGTCTGTCTCCGTCGTACGGGACCCCTCGATCTCCACGGCGAGGGACATGCGGCTATCCGCGTCGGCGCCGGGCTCGCCCGGTGCGAGCGGCCTTGGCTCGCTTGGCGGCGAAGCGCACACCACCGGGGCTCTCCCCGACCTCGACCCGCACCACCGTGGACATGGGATGCACGACGCCCTCGCCCACGTGCACGATCGACGTGGTGACGGCGCCGAGCTTGGTCAGGGCGGTGGCGGCGCTCTTCAGCTCCTCCTCCGCGGTGTCGCCCTTGAGCGCGAGCATCTCCCCGTACGGCCGCAGCAGGGGGATGCCCCAGGTGGCCAGACGGTCGAGCGGCGCCACGGCGCGAGCGGTGACCACGTGTACCGGAGGCAGCTTGCCCATGACCTCCTCGGCGCGTCCCCGCACCACGGTCACATGATCCAGTCCGAGCAGCTCCACGACCTCGGTCAGGAAGTTGGTACGGCGGAGCAGGGGCTCCAGCAGAGTGATCTTGAGGTCCTCCCGGACCAGCGCCAGCGGGATGCCCGGCAGACCGGCCCCCGAGCCGACGTCGCACACGGTGACGCCCTCGGGCACCACCTCCGAGAGCACCGCGCAGTTCAGCAGATGCCGCTCCCACAGGCGGGGCACCTCGCGCGGTCCGATCAGACCGCGCTGCACGCCCGCCTCGGCGAGCAGCTCGGCGTACCGGACCGCGTCCGCGAAGCGTTCGCCGAACACCTCACGGGCCTGCTCGGGCGCGGGGGGAAGCTCCGCTGCCTCCGTCACGGGGGACCGTCCTTCCGTACCGTGCCGGCGCGGGGCGCCGACACCAGAACCAGAACTACCAGGCTGACAAAGAGCGGCCCCGCCTGCGCAACAGACGGGGCCGGTGGAACGGTGGAGCCGATCAGGCGGGAAGCACGACGACAAAGCGCTGCGGCTCTTCGCCCTCGGACTCGCTGCGCTGGCCGGCCGCCTTGACCGCGTCGTGCACGACCTTCCGCTCGAACGGGGTCATCGGGTCGAGCCGCACGGGCTGTCCGCTGCTCTTCGCCTCGGCCGCGGCCTTGGCGCCGAGGTCGGCGAGTTCGGTGCGCTTGCGGGCGCGGTAGCCGGCGATGTCGAGCATCAGACGGCTGCGGTCGCCGGTCTCCCGGTGGACCGCGAGACGCGTGAGCTCCTGGAGAGCCTCCAGCACCTCGCCGTCACGGCCCACGAGCTTCTGCAGATCGCGGCTGCCCGTGTCACTGATGATCGAGACAGAGGCGCGGTCGGCCTCGACGTCCATGTCGATGTCGCCGTCGAGATCGGCGATGTCGAGCAGACCCTCCAGGTAGTCCGCCGCGATCTCGCCCTCCTGCTCGAGGCGGGTCAGGGTGTCTGCGCCCTCGGCAGCGGCCGCGGTGGTGCCTTCCGTCACGGGATGGACTCCTTCTTACTTCTTCGACGGGGACTTGGGCCGCTGCGGGCCCTTGCGCTGTCCGGACTGGGCCCTGCTGCGCGTGGAGCCGTTGCCGGCAGGCTTGGCGTTGCCCTTGCTGCCGCTCGGCTTGGTGTCCTGCGGGTCGTCGGCCTTGGTCAGCGAGGTGGGCTCACCCGCCGGCTTGGCCGCGCCGGACTGGTGGCGCTTGGACTTGGGCTGCCGCTTGGGCTGCTGCCGCTTGGGGGCGACGGTGGCGGTCGTCGTACCACCCTCGGCCTGGGCGGCGGCGCTGCTCTCGCTCTTAATCACGGTGCCGTCGGTCTGGGCGGCGAGACCCGCCTTGTTCAGCCCGTTGATGAACTTGCGCTCGTACTCGTTGCGGTCGCGGCCCTTCGCGACGATCGCCTTGACGATGGCGCGCTCCCGGCGGTTGCGGGTCTTGCCGTGCTTGGCGACGTGCTTGGAGAGGCGCTCCAGGTAGGCGGCCTGAGCCTTGGAACCCGGGGTCGGGTTGTTGTGGATGACGTACATCTGCTGGCCCATGGTCCACACGTTGGTGGTCAGCCAGTACACGAGGACGCCGACGGGGAAGTTGATGCCGAAGACGGCGAAGATGACGGGGAAGACGTACATCAGCATCTTCTGCTGCTGCATGAACGGCGTCTTCACCGTGGTGTCGACGTTCTTCGTCATCAGCTGGCGCTGCGTGTAGAACTGCGACAGCGACATCAGGACGATCATGATCGCCGTGACGACGCGCACGTCGGTCAGCGACGAGTTGAGCGCCTCCACCTTCTCGGGGCTGTCCGTGAACTTGGCCGCGAGCGGAGCACCGAAGATGTGGGCCTTCTGGGCGCTCTCCAGCAGTCGCTCGTTGATCACGCCGATGGTGTCGTTCGAGGCGATGCTGTTGAGCACGTGGTAGAGGGCGAAGAAGAACGGCGACTGCGCCAGGATGGGAAGACACGAGGAGAGTGGGTTGGTACCCGTCTCCTTGTAGAGCTTCATCATCTCTTCGGACTGGCGCTGCTTGTCGTTCTTGTAGCGCTCCTGGATCTTCTTCATCTCCGGCTGGAGCGTCTGCATGGCACGCGTCGCCTTGATCTGCTTCACGAAGAGCGGGATCAGGCAGATGCGGATGAGAATCACCAGGGACACGATGGACAGGCCCCAGGCCCACCCTGTGTCAGGCCCGAAGAGGGAGCCGTACACGCTGTGGAACTGGACGATGACCCAGGAGACAGGTGTCGTGATGAAGCTGAAGAGGCTGGCAATCGTGTCCACTAATCATGCTCCTTGGGCATGGGACGGGGTCTCTGCGGCCGGGCCCGACGGACTCGTAGGACTTGTGGGAGAAGCCTGTCCCTCGGTGGCCGGTTCGGCGGCGGAGGTCCCGCCCTTGCGTGCGCGCCAGGCGTTACGCAGCATTTCGTGCCACCGCGGACGTTTACGCGGCGGAACATGGTCCACACCGCCGAGCGACCACGGATTGCACCGCAGGATGCGCCAGGCCGTGAGTGCTGTTCCCTTGACGGCACCGTGCCGGTCGATGGCCGTGTAGCCGTAGTGGGAGCACGACGGGTAGTACTTGCACACCGGGCCCAACAGCGGACTGATCGTCCACTGGTAGAGCTTGATCAGTGCCAGCAGCGGGTACTTCATCGCGCGCCCCCTCCCAGCAGCCGCTGCAGGGCGGCGTCCAGGTCTCGGGCCAGCTGTGCGTGGTCGGCGTCGCCCGCGGGGGGCAGCGCTCGTACCACTACCAGGCTACCGGGGGGCAGCTGGTCGACTCGCTCGCGCATCAGATGGCGAAGCCTCCGCTTCACCTTGTTGCGCACCACCGCTCCGCCCACGGCCTTGCTCACGACGAAACCCGCACGCGCCGGGGGAGCGCTCTCCCCAGGCGCATGCGGGTCCGTTGCACCGCTACGAAGATGGACGACGAGGTGCTGGCGCCCGGCCCGGCGTCCTCGTCGTACCGCGGTCGCGAAGTCCTCGCGCCGCCTCAGCCGGTTCTCGGTGGGCAGCACGACGTCATGACCTGATCGGGATCAGGCGGACAGACGGGCGCGACCCTTGCTGCGGCGGGACGCGAGAATCGCGCGGCCGGCACGGGTGCGCATACGCAGCCGGAAGCCGTGGGTCTTGGCGCGACGACGGTTGTTCGGCTGGAAGGTGCGCTTGCTCACTCGGGGGCTCCAGAAAGAATCGGTGTTTGCGGGGTGCCGTCCTGGCTGTCACCGTGCGCCCACGAGTAGCTCGCGTTACGCCCGAGTGCACCGCTGACCGATCATCTTGCGCGATCTGTGCCCATCGGAGGCAGGCGGCAGCAGCCATCGACAACTCGACCTGGTTACGGTACGCGCGGCTGCGCCATTCGGTCAAACCGACGGGCGCCGGGAGACACTTGTCCACAGCCTGGGGACAACAACTTGAACCGTACCGGTCGCGCTGACTACCGTGACTGGACTCCGATTCGTTCCCTTGACCCTCCACCACCCGATTTACATCCCGACCCGTCCCCCGCATCACACGATCGAGGGACCTGTGAGAGAGCGTGCCCTGTGGCTGACGTACCTGCCGATCTTGCCGCAGTGTGGCCACGCGTACTGGAGCAACTGCTCGGCGAGGGCCGCGGACAAGGTGTCGAGAGCAAGGACGAACACTGGATCCGGCGCTGCCAGCCGCTGGCCCTGGTAGCCGACACCGCGCTGCTCGCCGTGCCCAACGAGTTCGCCAAGGGCGTGCTCGAGGGCCGTCTGGCCCCGGTCGTCAGCGAGAGCCTCAGCCGCGAGTGCGGCCGCCCGATCCGCATCGCCATCACGGTCGACGAGACCGCCGGCGAGCCGCCGGCCACGCCCGCTCCCCGTCCGCAGCCGCGCTACGAGGAGCCGGAGCTGCCCTCCGTGCACCCGGAGCGGCAGGACCACCGCGAGCGTCCGGACCACCGCGACCGCCAGGAGCGCGAGCCGTACCAGGACCGTGAGCCGTACGGCGGGTACGACCGCCGCCGCGGCGACCAGCAGCAGGGCCGGCCGGACGACCAGCTGCCCTCGGCGCGCCCCGCGTATCCGTCGGAGTACCAGCGTCCCGAGCCCGGCTCCTGGCCGCGTCCCTCCCAGGACGACTACGGCTGGCAGCAGCAGCGGCTCGGCTTCCCCGACCGCGACCCGTACGCCTCGCCGTCCCAGGACGCGTACGGCTCCTCGCAGCAGGACGCGTACGGATCGCAGGATCCGTACGGGACCAAGGACTCGTACGGCTCGGACTCGTACGGCGCTCCGTCCGCCCAGGACTACCGTCCCCAGCCTGTGGAGCGCCCGTCCTACGACCAGCGCTCCGACTACGAGGCGTCCCGCGGCGACTACGACCAGCGCGACGACCGCCGCCGCGACCTGCCCGAGCCGCCGCCCGGCTCGGGGCACGTCCACCGGGGCGGCCCGGTCGGCCCGAACCTGCCGACGACCGGCGCGCCCGGCCCCCTGGCGGCGCAGCCGGCCCCGGCGACGGGTCCGGGCGAGCCGACCGCGCGGCTGAACCCGAAGTACCTCTTCGACACGTTCGTCATCGGCGCGTCCAACCGCTTCGCGCACGCGGCCGCGGTGGCCGTCGCGGAGGCGCCGGCGAAGGCGTACAACCCGCTGTTCATCTACGGGGAGTCGGGCCTCGGCAAGACGCATCTGCTGCACGCCATCGGGCACTACGCGCGGAGCCTCTACCCGGGGACGCGTGTGCGGTACGTGAGCTCCGAGGAGTTCACCAACGAGTTCATCAACTCCATCCGCGACGGCAAGGGCGACAGCTTCCGCAAGCGCTACCGCGAGATGGACATCCTGCTCGTCGACGACATCCAGTTCCTGGCGGACAAGGAGTCGACGCAGGAGGAGTTCTTCCACACGTTCAACACGCTCCACAACGCCAACAAGCAGATCGTGCTGTCCTCCGACCGGCCGCCCAAGCAGCTGGTGACGCTGGAGGACCGGCTGCGGAACCGTTTCGAGTGGGGCCTGATCACCGACGTCCAGCCGCCGGAGCTGGAGACGCGCATCGCGATCCTGCGCAAGAAGGCGGTGCAGGAGCAGCTCAACGCCCCGCCGGAGGTGCTGGAGTTCATCGCCTCCCGGATCTCGCGCAACATCCGCGAACTGGAGGGCGCGCTGATCCGGGTGACGGCCTTCGCGTCGCTCAACCGGCAGCCGGTGGACCTGGGGCTCACGGAGATCGTCCTCAAGGACCTGATGCCCGGGGGCGACGACTCGGCCCCCGAGATCACCTCGACGGCCATCATGAGCGCGACCGCCGACTACTTCGGGCTCACCGTCGAGGACCTGTGCGGCACCTCGCGTGGCCGTGCGCTGGTGACCGCCCGGCAGATCGCCATGTACCTGTGCCGTGAGCTGACGGATCTGTCGCTGCCGAAGATCGGCGCGCTGTTCGGCGGGCGCGACCACACGACGGTGATGCACGCCGACCGGAAGATCCGCAATCTGATGGCCGAGCGGCGGTCCATCTACAACCAGGTCACCGAGCTGACGAACCGCATCAAGGCCGGCTGACGGGCCGCACGCACGCCTGAGGGCGCCCCTGGAGAGATCCGGGGGCGCCCTTCTTGGTTTCCGGATGCCCTCCCCACGACCTCCGGGCGCCCTCCCACGACCTTCGGGTGCCTGACCCACGCATCCCGGAGGCGCGATCCACGACGCCGGTTCCAGCGCGCTGTTCGATTTCCGCCGCCGGTTACGGCCTTCCTCCACAGATTCGGCGACTTTTTCCCGTCCACACGCTGGGGACCGGAAAGTTGTCCCGACACCGTCCACAGCCTCCCCTGGTGAGAAGCTGTCTGCGCAGGTCACCTGCCTGTGGATCCGTGGACGAACGATCTCCACAGACTGTGGACGACGCGATGATCCACAGCCTGTGCATCAAGTTGTCCACGGGCTTCCCACAGGCTGGGGGCTGTTGTCCCCAGTGATCGGCCGCTTCTCCACATGACTGTCCACTGTTCGGCAACGCGACGCGCCTGCTCACCGCCCCGAGTGAAAGCCGTCACATCGAGCTGCCGAAGGGGGCTGTGGGAAAGGAGCTCAAACCTGGGGACGCGTCTGGGGAGAACTCGGCCTCCCCTGTGCACGGGATGTGCAGAACTTTCCGTTCTCCACAGCGAGGCCCGGTTGTCCACCGCCCCCGCCCACAGGGCCCGTGGACAAAAAACCGGCGCTGAGCTGCGCAAACGAGGTTATCCACGGTATCCACAGGCCCTACTACTACTCCCGACCATAGAGAGCGAGGAATTCGTTTCGAAGAGGGCCCTGTGCACAACTCGCTGTCTCGGCCCCGCCTGCCACTCGTCACGACTTGACCCCGACGGGCACCTACTGTCAGTGCGGTGCGTCAGACTGGACCCCGGTGTCCTTCCCCTCGGAGGGGCCGACGACACCGAGTCAGACGACGAAGCCAGGCAGGGCGAGAAGCGCCGGCAACAGCAGGAGGCGGCAACAGTGAAGATCCGGGTGGAACGCGACGTACTCGCGGAGGCAGTGGCCTGGGCGGCTCGCAGCCTCCCGGCCCGTCCGCCGGCGCCTGTCCTCGCCGGCCTGCTGCTCAAGGCCGACGACGGCCAGCTGAGCCTGTCCAGCTTCGACTACGAGGTCTCCGCCCGTGTGTCGGTGGAGGCCGAGGTCGAGGAGGAGGGCACGGTCCTGGTCTCCGGCCGCCTGCTCGCCGACATCTCCCGCGCCCTGCCCAACCGTCCGGTGGAGATCTCCACAGACGGTGTACGGGCGACGGTGGTCTGCGGCTCCTCGCGGTTCACGCTCCACACACTGCCTGTGGAGGAGTACCCGGCCCTGCCGCAGATGCCGAACGCCACGGGCACGGTCCCCGGCGAGGTCTTCGCCTCCGCCGTGCAGCAGGTCGCCATCGCGGCCGGCCGCGACGACACCCTGCCCGTCCTCACCGGTGTGCGCATCGAGATCGAGGGCGACACGGTGACGCTGGCCTCCACCGACCGCTACCGCTTCGCGGTCCGCGAGTTCCTGTGGAAGCCGGAGAACCCGGAGGCCTCCGCGGTCGCCCTGGTGCCCGCCAAGACCCTGTTGGACACGGCCAAGGCGCTGACCAGCGGCGACCAGGTGATCCTGGCGCTGTCCGGCTCCGGCGCCGGTGAGGGCCTGATCGGCTTCGAGGGCGCGGGCCGGCGCACCACCACGCGTCTGCTGGAGGGCGACCTCCCGAAGTACCGCACGCTGTTCCCGACGGAGTTCAACAGCGTCGCCGTCATCGAGACCGCCCCCTTCGTGGAGGCCGTGAAGCGCGTGGCCCTGGTCGCCGAGCGCAACACCCCGGTGCGGCTGAGCTTCGAGCAGGGCGTGCTGATCCTGGAGGCCGGTTCCAGCGACGACGCACAGGCTGTGGAAAGGGTCGACGCCCAGCTCGAGGGCGACGACATCTCCATCGCCTTCAATCCGACGTTCCTGCTGGACGGCCTGAGCGCCATCGACTCCCCGGTGGCCCAGCTGTCGTTCACCACGTCCACCAAGCCGGCGCTGCTCAGCGGCCGCCCAGCGATGGACGCGGAGGCGGACGAGGCCTACAAGTACCTGATCATGCCGGTGCGGCTCAGCGGCTGATCCGCTGCCCGCGGCGAACCCGCAGGTGGGGACGGGCGTGTGAGCGCGTATGCCCACAGATGTGCGCGAGCGTCCGGGTTTAGGCTCGGACGCCGGTACGCAAGTGCCGTCACGTCCCGTCGCAACCTTAAGGAACACATCTGATGGAGCTCGGTCTCGTCGGTCTCGGCAAGATGGGCGGCAACATGCGCGAGCGGCTGCGCCGCGCAGGCCACACCGTCTTCGGCTACGACCGCAACCCGGACCTCGCCGACGTCCACAGCCTGCGGGAGCTTGTGGGCAAGCTCAGCGGTCCCCGTGTGGTGTGGGTGATGGTGCCGGCCGGTGAGCCGACCCAGTCCACCGTCGACGAGCTGGCCGAGCTGCTGGAGCCCGGCGACGTCGTGGTGGACGGCGGCAACTCCCGCTGGACCGACGACGAGAAGCACGCCGCGGAGCTGGCGGCCAAGGGCATCGGCTTCGTCGACTGCGGCGTCTCCGGCGGCGTCTGGGGCCTGGAGAACGGCTACGCGCTGATGTACGGCGGCTCCAGGGAGGACGTCGCCAAGGTGCAGCCGATATTCGACGCCCTCAAGCCGGAGGGCGACTTCGGCTCGGTGCACGCGGGCAAGGTCGGCGCCGGCCACTTCGCGAAGATGGTCCACAACGGCATCGAGTACGCCATGATGCAGGCCTACGCCGAGGGCTGGGAGCTGCTGGAGAAGGTCGACTCGGTGACCGACGTCCGGGAGGTGTTCCGCTCCTGGCAGGAGGGCACCGTCATCCGCTCCTGGCTGCTCGACCTGGCCGTCAACGCCCTCGACGAGGACGAGCACCTCGACGGGCTCCGGGGTTATGCACAGGACTCCGGTGAGGGACGCTGGACTGTGGAGGCCGCCATCGACAACGCGGTCCCGCTGCCGGCGATCACCGCCTCGCTGTTCGCGCGGTTCGCCTCGCGCCAGGAGGACTCGCCGCAGATGAAGATGATCGCGGCGCTGCGGAACCAGTTCGGCGGCCACGCGGTCGAGAAGAAGTAGTCCACAGGGACGTCACCTGTCCGCAGGACCGATGTCCACAGGACCGCACGGCGGTCCACAACGCCGGAGGAGGTCGGCGGAACGCCCATGCACGTCACGCATCTGTCGCTGGCCGACTTCCGCTCCTACCCCCGGGTCGAGGTCCCGCTCGACCCGGGGGTGACGGCCTTCGTCGGCCCCAACGGGCAGGGCAAGACGAACCTCGTCGAGGCGGTCGGCTACCTCGCCACCCTCGGCAGCCACCGGGTGTCCTCGGACGCGCCGCTGGTGCGCATGGGAGCCGACCGCGCGATCGTCCGTGCCCAGGTCCGGCAGGGCGACCGGCAGCAGCTGGTCGAGCTGGAGCTCAACCCGGGCCGCGCCAACCGCGCCCGCATCAACCGGTCCTCGCAGGTCAGGCCGCGTGACGTGCTGGGCATCGTGCGGACGGTGCTGTTCGCCCCCGAGGACCTGGCACTGGTCAAGGGCGATCCGGGTGAGCGCCGGCGCTTCCTGGACGAGCTGATCACGGCTCGCTCCCCGCGCATGGCGGGTGTGCGCTCCGACTACGACCGGGTGCTCAAGCAGCGCAACACGCTGCTGAAGTCGGCGGCGCTGGCCCGCAGGCACGGCGGCCGCACCCTGGACCTGTCCACGCTCGACGTGTGGGACCAGCATCTCGCCCGCGCGGGCGCGGAGTTGCTCGCGCAGCGCCTGGACCTGCTGGCCGCGCTGCAGCCGCTGGCCGACAAGGCGTACGAGCAGCTGGCGCCCGGCGGCGGCCCGGTGGCGCTGGAGTACAAGCCGTCGGCGCCGGGTGAGGCGCACACCCGTGAGGATCTCTTCGAGCAGCTGATCGCCGCCCTGGCGGAGGTCCGCAAGCAGGAGATCGAGCGCGGCGTCACGCTGGTCGGTCCGCACCGTGACGACCTGCTGCTCAAGCTGGGTCAGATGCCCGCCAAAGGCTACGCGTCGCACGGCGAGTCGTGGTCGTACGCGCTGGCGCTGCGTCTGGCCTCGTACGACCTGCTGCGGGCCGAGGGCAACGAGCCGGTGCTGGTGCTCGACGACGTCTTCGCCGAGCTGGACACGCGCCGCAGGGAGCGGCTGGCGGAGCTGGTGGCCCCCGGTGAGCAGGTGCTGGTGACGGCCGCCGTCGACGACGACGTGCCGCACGTGCTGGCGGGCGCGCGGTTCGCCGTGTCCGAGGGGACGGTGGAGCGCGCGTGAGCGGGGAGCGGCCGCCCGCCGGCGGCGCCGGCAAGGACCCCGAGCCGTCGGGCGTCGACCTGGCGCGCGTGGCGCTGCGCGCGGCCCGGGAGGCGGCACGCGCGCGGGGGGACGCGGCGCAGCAGAAACAGCAGGCGCGGCGCGGGGGCCTGCGCTCCGGCGCGCGTACCGACCGGCGCGATCCGATGGCCCTGGGCGCGGCGATCAACCGGCTGCTCACCGAGCGCGGCTGGGAGGCCCCGGCGGCGGTCGGCGGGGTGATGGGGCGCTGGCCGGAGATCGTCGGTGAGGACGTCGCCAAGCACTGCGAGCCGGAGCGCTACGACGAGGACGAGCGCGTGCTGGTGGTGCGCTGCGACTCCACGGCCTGGGCGACCAATCTGCGGCTGCTGGCGCCGACGCTCGTGGCCCGTCTCAACGACGACCTCGGGCACGGCACCGTGCGGCTGATCAAGGTGGTCGGACCGACCGGTCCGGCCCGCCGCTACGGCCCGCTGCGCGCCCCGGGAAGCACCGGTCCGGGCGACACGTACGGGTGATCCGGGGGCTTTTTCCGCCCCACCGCGGATACGTGAGAGACATCACATCCGGGCGTCCCAGCACCGCGTTCGCGGGCCGGATGCCCGCTTCGTCGTGCCGCCGGACGCGGATGCGAATCGCCACCTGACTCCTAAGTAGCCAAGGGTTGACGGCCGGAAGCGCTGAGTGCCCTCGTGGGGCCTCTGGAGCCCCCATCCGCATATCGGGAGTCGGGCGAGGCCGTTTCCGGGCGGCACATGCGGACTCAGGAGCCCGCAAACCCCCATCGATGTCAGCGCTACCGGTAGACTGGAAGACAATCCCGCCCCGATCGTGGGGACCGCCCGGGAAGACGCTGAGCAACGCTGATCAAGGCTTACCAACGCAACATGCCGCAGCCGCTCCGGCAACCTGCCGACGAGCCCGGCTCGTGCTGTGCCAGAAAGGGCGCTTCGTGGCCGATTCCGGCAACCCCAACGAGAACATCCCGTCCACCGACACCGCCGCCGGCGACGCGGCGAGCTCCTCGACCGGAGACGCCGCCACGTCGTACGACGCGAGTGCCATCACCGTCCTCGAGGGCCTGGACGCGGTCCGTAAGCGACCCGGCATGTACATCGGGTCGACGGGCGAGCGGGGCTTGCACCACCTGGTGCAGGAGGTCGTCGACAACTCGGTCGACGAGGCGCTGGCCGGCTACGCGGACACCATCGACGTGACGATCCTGGCCGACGGCGGCGTGCGCGTCGTCGACAACGGCCGTGGCATCCCCGTGGGCATCGTCCCCTCCGAGGGCAAGCCCGCCGTCGAGGTCGTCCTCACCGTGCTGCACGCGGGCGGCAAGTTCGGCGGCGGCGGTTACGCGGTCTCCGGCGGTCTGCACGGCGTGGGCGTGTCCGTGGTCAACGCGCTGTCGACGCGCGTCGCCGTCGAGGTGAAGACCGACGGCTACCGCTGGACGCAGGACTACAAGCTGGGCGTCCCCACCGCGCCCCTGCAGCGGCACGAGGCGACGGAGGAGACCGGCACGTCGGTCACCTTCTGGGCCGACGGTGACATCTTCGAGACCACGGACTACTCGTTCGAGACGCTCTCCCGGCGCTTCCAGGAGATGGCGTTCCTGAACAAGGGCCTGCGGATCAACCTCACCGACGAGCGCGAGTCGGCGAAGGCGACCGCCGGTGCGGACGAGGCGGGCGAGGACGAGAAGCACGAGGTCAAGACCGTCTCGTACCACTACGAGGGCGGCATCGTCGACTTCGTGAAGTACCTCAACTCCCGTAAGGGCGAGGTGATTCACCCCACCGTCATCGACCTCGAGGCGGAGGACAGGGAGCGGCACCTGTCGCTCGAGGTCGCCATGCAGTGGAACGGCGGCTACACGGAGGGCGTGTACTCGTTCGCCAACATCATCCACACCCACGAGGGCGGTACGCACGAGGAGGGTTTCCGTGCGGCGCTGACCTCGCTGATCAACAAGTACGCGCGCGACAAGAAGCTGCTCCGCGAGAAGGACGACAACCTCACCGGTGACGACATCCGCGAGGGCCTGACCGCGATCATCTCGGTCAAGCTGAGCGAGCCGCAGTTCGAGGGCCAGACCAAGACGAAGCTGGGCAACACCGAGGTGAAGACCTTCGTGCAGAAGGTCGTCTACGAGCACCTCGCCGACTGGCTGGACCGCAACCCGAACGAGGCGGCGGACATCGTCCGCAAGGGCATCGCGGCGGCCACCGCGCGCGTGGCGGCCCGCAAGGCGCGCGACCTGACGCGCCGCAAGGGCCTGCTGGAGACGGCGTCGCTGCCGGGCAAGCTGTCCGACTGCCAGTCGAACGACCCGACCAAGTGCGAGATCTTCATCGTCGAGGGTGACTCCGCCGGCGGCTCGGCCAAGTCCGGCCGTAACCCCGAGTACCAGGCGATCCTCCCGATCCGGGGAAAGATCCTCAACGTCGAGAAGGCGCGCATCGACCGGATCCTGCAGAACCAGGAGATCCAGGCGATGATCTCCGCGTTCGGCACCGGCGTGCACGAGGACTTCGACATCGAGAAGCTCCGCTATCACAAGATCATCCTGATGGCGGACGCCGACGTCGACGGCCAGCACATCAACACCCTGCTGCTGACCTTCCTGTTCCGCTTCATGCGGCCTCTGGTCGAGGCCGGGCACGTGTACCTCTCGCGCCCCCCGCTGTACAAGATCAAGTGGGGCAAGGACGACTTCGAGTACGCGTACTCCGACCGCGAGCGCGACGCCCTGATCGAGATGGGCCGCAACGCCGGCAAGCGCATCCGCGAGGACTCCGTCCAGCGGTTCAAGGGTCTCGGCGAGATGAACGCCGAGGAGCTGCGCATCACGACCATGGACCAGGAGCACCGCGTCCTCGGCCAGGTCACCCTCGACGACGCCGCCCAGGCCGACGACCTGTTCTCGGTCCTCATGGGCGAGGACGTCGAGGCCCGCCGCGCGTTCATCCAGCGCAACGCCAAGGACGTCCGCTTCCTCGACATCTGAGTCGGTCTCAGCTGACCGCACCAGGAAGGACCTTCACCAGCAATGACCGACGAGAACACTCCCGTGACGGCGCCCGAGGACGACGCCCTGGCCATGCGCGTCGAGCCCGTCGGGCTCGAGACGGAGATGCAGCGCTCGTACCTCGACTACGCGATGTCCGTCATCGTCTCGCGTGCGCTGCCCGACGTCCGTGACGGCCTCAAGCCCGTCCACCGCCGTGTGCTGTACGCCATGTACGACGGCGGCTACCGCCCCGAGCGCGGCTTCTACAAGTGCGCCCGCGTCGTCGGCGACGTCATGGGCAACTACCACCCGCACGGCGACTCCTCCATCTACGACGCGCTCGTGCGCCTCGCCCAGCCCTGGTCGATGCGCATGCCGCTCGTCGACTCCAACGGCAACTTCGGCTCCCCGGGCAACGACCCGGCCGCGGCCATGCGGTACACCGAGTGCAAGATGGCGCCGCTGTCGATGGAGATGGTCCGCGACATCGACGAGGAGACCGTCGACTTCACGGACAACTACGACGGCCGCTCCCAGGAGCCGACCGTCCTGCCGGCCCGTTTCCCGAACCTGCTGATCAACGGCTCGGCCGGTATCGCGGTCGGCATGGCGACCAACATCCCGCCGCACAACCTGCGCGAGGTCGCCGCCGGCGCCCAGTGGTACCTGGAGAACCCCGAGGCCTCCCACGAGGAGCTGCTGGACGCGCTCATCGAGCGCATCAAGGGCCCGGACTTCCCGACCGGCGCGCTCGTCGTCGGCCGCCGGGGCATCGAGGAGGCGTACCGCACCGGCCGCGGCTCCATCACGATGCGCGCGGTCGTCGAGGTCGAGGAGATCCAGAACCGCCAGTGCCTGGTGGTCACCGAGCTGCCCTACCAGGTCAACCCGGACAACCTCGCGCAGAAGATCGCCGACCTGGTGAAGGACGGCAAGATCGGCGGCATCGCCGACGTGCGCGACGAGACGTCCTCGCGGACCGGCCAGCGCCTGGTCATCGTGCTGAAGCGGGACGCGGTCGCCAAGGTCGTGCTGAACAACCTGTACAAGCACACCGACCTGCAGACCAACTTCGGCGCCAACATGCTGGCCCTGGTCGACGGCGTGCCGCGCACGCTGTCGCTGGACGCGTTCATCCGCCACTGGGTGACGCACCAGATCGAGGTCATCGTCCGCCGTACGCGCTTCCGGCTGCGCAAGGCCGAGGAGCGGGCGCACATCCTGCGCGGTCTGCTGAAGGCCCTGGACGCCATCGACGAGGTCATCGCGCTGATCCGGCGCAGCGACACCGTGGAGGTCGCGCGCGGCGGCCTGATGGACCTCCTGGAGATCGACGAGATCCAGGCCAACGCCATCCTCGAGATGCAGTTGCGCCGGCTGGCCGCCCTGGAGCGGCAGAAGATCGTCCAGGAGCACGACGAACTCCAGGCGAAGATCAACGAGTACAACGAGATCCTGGCCTCCCCGGTCCGCCAGCGCGGCATCGTCAGCCAGGAGCTGGCGGCGATCGTCGAGAAGTACGGCGACGACCGCAAGACGAAGCTGATCCCCTACGAGGGCGACATGTCCATCGAGGACCTGATCGCCGAGGAGGACATCGTCGTCACGGTCACGCGGGGCGGCTACATCAAGCGCACCAAGACCGACGACTACCGGGCGCAGAAGCGCGGCGGCAAGGGGGTGCGCGGGGCGAAGCTCAAGGAAGACGACATCGTCAACCACTTCTTCGTCTCCACGACGCACCACTGGCTGCTGTTCTTCACCAACAAGGGCCGCGTGTACCGGGTGAAGGCGTACGAGCTTCCCGACGCGGGCCGCGACGCGCGCGGGCAGCACGTGGCGAACCTGCTGGCCTTCCAGCCGGACGAGACCATCGCCCAGATCCGTGCCATCCGCGACTACGAGGCGACTCCCTACCTGGTCCTGGCCACCAAGGCCGGCCTGGTGAAGAAGACCCCGCTGAAGGACTACGACTCCCCGAGGTCCGGCGGTGTCATCGCGATCAACCTGCGTGAGCGCGAGGACGGAACCGACGACGAACTGATCGGCGCCGAACTCGTCTCGGCCGAGGACGATCTGCTGTTGATCAGCAAGAAGGCCCAGTCGATCAGGTTCACGGCGACGGACGACGCGCTGCGGCCCATGGGCCGTGCCACCTCGGGCGTCAAGGGCATGAGTTTCCGCGAAGGGGACGAGCTGCTCTCGATGAATGTTGTTCGACCCGGTACGTTCGTGTTCACTGCCACAGACGGCGGGTACGCGAAGCGGACCGCTGTCGACGAGTACCGCGTCCAGGGCCGCGGCGGCCTCGGCATCAAGGCCGCCAAGATCGTCGAGGACCGCGGGTCCCTCGTCGGCGCGCTGGTGGTCGAGGAGACCGACGAGATTCTCGCCATCACGCTGTCGGGTGGTGTGATTCGCACGCGAGTCAACGAGATCAGGGAAACCGGCCGTGACACCATGGGCGTCCAACTGATCAACCTGAGCAAGCGCGATGCCGTGGTCGGCATCGCCCGTAACGCCGAAGCGGGACGCGAGGCGGAGGAAGTCGACGGCGACGTGGTCGTGGACGAGTCCGCCGACGGGGACGCGACCACCGGTACGGACCAGGGCGAGGCGCCCTCGTCCGAGTAGCACGAGGAGTGAGTCAGCGTGAGCGGAGCCACGGGCGCCGGACCGGCCGGTACCAGTACGGGAACGGACGGCGGCGGCCGTGGCTCCGCCGCGCGGGCGACAGATCCGCACACGACCAATCTCAAAGCGATCAAGGCGCCGGTCCCCGACGCCTCCTCGTCCACCAGGCAGGGATCCCAGGGGGGAACCGTGACGGACACCCGAGGCCCGCAGGCAGCACCCGGTCAGGGTGCTGCCGCTCAGGCGGCCTCACCGCTGCCGGGGGAACGGCAGCCGCAGCAGCAGGCGGGCCCGTACCACCCGCCGCAGGCCTACCCGGCCCAGGCCGCCGCCGGCCGCACCGGCGCGGTGCGCCGCCCCCGCACGGGCGCCAGCACCACCCCGCGCGTGCGCAAGGCGCGCCTGCGCGTGGCGAAGGCCGACCCGTGGTCGGTGATGAAGGTCAGCTTCCTGCTGTCGATCGCGCTCGGCATCTGCACGATCGTTGCAGCCGCGGTGCTGTGGATGGTCATGGACGCCATGGGCGTCTTCTCGACCGTCGGCGGCACGATCTCCGAGGCGACCGGCTCGGAGGGCTCGAACGGCTTCGACCTGCAGTCGTTCCTGTCGCTGCCGAACGTCCTGATGTTCACCACGGTCATCGCCGTCATCGACGTCGTCCTGGCGACGGCGCTGGCGACCCTGGGCGCGTTCATCTACAACCTCTCGGCCGGTTTCGTGGGCGGCGTCGAGCTGACCCTGGCCGAGGACGAGTGACCAGCTCACCGGGCGCGCCAGGGCCGCGCTGACCGCCCGCGGGGAACCGATTTTGGGACTGCCCCGGTCGTGCGCTAATCTTCAGGAGTCAGCGCGCGGGACACACCCCCGCACAGCGCGGCGGGGCTATAGCTCAGTTGGTTAGAGCGCATCCCTGATAAGGATGAGGCCACAGGTTCAAATCCTGTTAGCCCCACCAGCGTAAAGACCCCCAGTCGGCATCGGCTGGGGGTCTTTGACATCTACGGCTGACATCAGCCGATGAATGGATCTTCCAGAAGCTCGGCGAGCATGCCGACCGCTTCCCGCTCGCTGTCGCCGACGACATGCGTGTACACGTCCATGGTCATGCTGATCTGGCTGTGCCGGAGGATCGCCTGGGCGACCTTGGGGTGGACCTTCAGGAAGGCGAGCAGGGATCCGCAGGTGTGCCGAGCGAGACGGACTGTGATTCGGCGCACACCGGCCCGCTTGACGAGCCGATCGAAGGTGCGGGAGAAGCCCACCGGGTCGATCATGCCGTCGTGCTCGGAGGAGAAGATCAGGTCTTGGTCCGGCGCCTGCGCCCAGTGTTCGCCGGCGATCTTCCGCTCCAGCTCCCGGAGGTCGCAGCCGCACACGGGCTGCCGGAAGGCGCGGAGGTCTACGCACGCGCCCGCCTGGTCAAAGAAGGCGATCAACCGACGCACACGCTGACCAGCTACTACCGGCCCGAGCACGTGGAAGGGACGCGACTGGTCGATCCCACCCCGTGCCCCGCCGGCCGCGGCGGCGGATTCCGCGTGCTGTACGACGCGGGTTACGAGATCGACCACATGAAGGAGCAGTTGTTCGCTCGCGCCGCCACACCGGACGAGGTGAAGCAGCTCCAGTTGCCGCCGGGCGAACCGGTGGTCGAGCTGCACCGGACGACGTACACGGCGGACGGCACCGTCGTGGAGTTCGCCATCGGGGTACACGCGGCATCACGCTTCGCGTGGGAGTACGACTTCAAGGTGCCCGACTCGGCGAGGGACGGAGAAGGACAGCAGTGATCTCGACGCAGGATTGGGCCGACGCCCGGCGCGTATGGGACTACCACCAGATGGGCCATGCGCCCCGGCCGTGCTCGGTGGCCATCGGACTGGGCAGTCACGACCTGGGGGTGGCTGACACCGCCGTGGACCTGTACAAGCGCGGCCTGGCCCCCCTGCTCGTGTTCACCGGAGCCACCAGCCCGACGACGCGGGAGCGCATGCCCCGAGGCGAAGCCGTCCACTACCGCGAGAGGGCATTGGAGCTGGGGGTTCCCAGCGAGGCCATCCTCGTCGAGCCGCACGCGCGGAACACCGGTGAGAACATCCGCTTCTCCCGGAAGCTGTTGGAGGAGAGCGAGGTGGAGGTCTCCTCGGTGCTGCTGATCAGCAAGCCGTACGAGGAGCGGCGCGCGTATGCCACGGCACGCAAGCTCTGGCCCGGGGTCGACGTCGTCAGCGCTTCCACGCCCATGACCTTCGCCGAGTACGTCGACTCCATCGGCGACGCCCGCTTGGTGATCGACATGCTTGTCGGCGCCCTGCAACGGCTGATGATCTACCCGGATCAGGGATTCATGATCCGCCAGCCAGTACCCGGCGACGTGGCCGAGGCGTACGAGCGCCTGTGCCAAGCCGGGTACACGAGCCGACTCACGGCCGCCGCGACATCTTCGACCTGACCAGCGGAACGAGAGCTGTTACAGGTTTCTCTACCTCATCAAGCCCCGGCTGCGCTCCGCTCCGCCGGGCGCGCTTCCCGGCTCCGCTCCGGGCGCCGCTCCTGCCTTCGGCCCGCTCCGCCCGCGCTGCGCCGACGCGCGCCCACTGATGGGTTGGGCCGGAGGCCATGAGGCGAGCACCGCACAGGACGACCTGTGGTCACAGACGATGCCTCCGGCGGGGGGTCGGCCGGCACCGGGATGGCGGGGGCACCGTCGCCGACCGCGGGCCGGTAGTGGCGTGCGCGTGGTGCTCCCATCCCGTCCACCGCCGACCCAGGCAGAGCCGAGCAGACGCGGCCCAGGGCGTCCAGGTCGTTCGTACAGTGGCGCGCTCCACCTGGACGCCCTGAACCACGCCCGCTCCACAGAGTGTGGGTCGACGGCGGACGGGATGGGAGCTGGGGTGAGTGGTGGGTTGGGGCAAAAGCACCTCGTATGGCCATGCCGTCGAGAAGGGGGAACAGTTCCGGTTCCGGGGAAATCAGGTTCGCGAAACGGGCGCCTCTTGCGACGCTGTGCGCATGACCGAGACGACTCCCTACGACGTCGACCGCGCCCGATTTTCCCGCCAAGCGCTGGCACGCCTCGTGCTCTGCGACCATGCCGTGGACGTCGCTGACAGCGCGAGTGGCCTGGTCGCGACTCGCCACGACCCTGACACGGGCCCCGGGGGCAGGGTGAGTCAAGCCCTCCAGCTCATAGAACTCGCTGAACGCGCGTTGGTCTCGGCCGTGATCTATGAGCGCGAACGGGGTACCTCTTGGGCGGACATCGCCCGCTACTTGGGAATCGATCCTTCGGAAGCTGAGGCGCGCTTCGTCGCCGACCTAACCCTCTGGGATACGGCGTTCGAGGTCCCTTACCGACTCGACGACACAGGCCGCAAGCGCGTACCCCAGCTGCCCACGGCGGCCTATGACCCTGTCTGGGCCTGCACTCAGCTCGACCGCTGGGCCTACCTCCAGCGGCTGGGTACCGATGACGAGCACGCTGTGAGCTCCGGTCTGGTTATGGCAGCGCCGGACGAAGAAGGCTGAACGTCTCACCGCAGCCCCTTGTCAAGACCTCGTGGGGCGGCTGACACCAGTGGCTGACACCAACAAGCGCGAACTTCAGCGGTCGACGTCGGACCCCAGTGGACGATCGGCCAAGGCTCAGGCCCCGGTTGTTCGACGTCGACAGTCCCCGTGATCGACCTGATAAGGATGAGGCCACAGGTTCAAATCCTGTTAGGCCCACAGCACGGAAACCCCCGGTCCACTCGGACCGGGGGTTTTGCCGTGCGGGGCCGGCATCAGCCGGTACGGTCGCCGGATGACATCCGATCCCACGTCGCTCGCCGCGGACGTCGCGGCGCTGCCCACGGCGGAGTTCGCCTTCCCCGGGCCGCTGCGCGACCGGCTGGTCGCGGCGATCCTCGACGGCTCCAAGACCGCCACGACCGTACTCGTCGCCGAGTACGAGCAGGAGGGGGCGCCCCTGCCGCAGGCGGGGGACCGTTCGGTGCTCGTCGACTCGGAGGGCCGGCCGGTCGCGGTCCTGGAGGTGACCGGGGTGCGTGTGGTCCCGCTGGCGCAGGTGGATCCCTCTCACGCGGTGGACGAGGGGGAGGGATACGCCGGCGTGGCGGAGTGGCGCGCGGGTCACGAGCGGTTCTGGGGCAGCGCGGAGATGCGTGCGGCGCTGGACGACCCGGACTTCGCCGTGGACGACACGACGCCGGTCGTTCTGGAGCGCTTCCGCGTCGTCGCCGACCTGCGCGGCGCCGGCTGAGCCGCGACACCCCCTCGCGTGGCGCGGGACCGGGCGGTACGGTCGCGGGCTTGTGCTTCCGATGGGAAGGTGGGGCCTCATGGCGAGTCGGATCAGTGAACTGGTGCTGGAGTGCCGTGACCCGGAGCTGCTCGCGCGGTTCTGGTGCGAGGTGCTCGACTTCGTGGAGCTGGACCGTGACGGGGAGGACATCGAGATCGGCCCGCGCCAGGGGTTCGGCGGGGCGCAGCCGACGCTCGTCCTCAGCAAGCAGGAGCGGCCGCAGCCGGACAGGACACGGCTGCACATCGACGTGAACGCCACCGACCGGGACCAGGACGCCGAGCTGGAGCGTCTGCTGGAGCTCGGGGCGCGGCCGGCCGACGTGGGACAGACCGGCGAGGAGCCGTGGCATGTGCTCGCCGACCCCGAGGGCAACGTGTTCTGCCTGCTGAGAAGGCGTCTCGACCCGCTCTGAGGGCCTGCTGGGGGCCTTGAGGTGCTGGACGTTCCACGGGAGCCTCACAGAGGCTCACGCCGCCGTGTGCGGGCGCGGAGTCCGGACATGACCCGGACCCCGGTCGGAGGGCGACCGGGGTCTTCGTTCTCTCTGCTCGTGACGTGCCGTTGTGCTGTACGCAAGTTCGCCAGGACTCCGGTGAAGCAGCGACGGCACGAGGAGGGTCGGGTCTGGAAGGGCAGCGGGGCGCTGCGGCCTCAGCGCTGCAGGGGGATCCGGGCGGAGGCGGGTGCGGGCGGGGTGGTCGCCGTGTCCGGGGAGCAGTGCGCGGGGACCAGTTCGGACTCGGGGCGTTCGGAGGAACTCTCCTGCTCCGCTTCGGCGTCCGTGTCCGTCTCCGAGAGGGGCCGGTGCCGGCAGCCGGGGGACTTGCCGTGCGCCTCGGCGTGGATGCGCTGCTTCATCGTGGGGGGCAGTGCCCTGATCAGCGACCAGGACCACAGGGAGACCGTCGGCGCGGCCGCCTCGGTCTTCGGAGCGCTGTCGCTGTTGCGCGTCTTCTGGGTCTGGGGTACGGCCGCCGCGGCGGCCGTGGTGACGAGACCGAGCGCCGTGCACAGCGCGAGGAAGGCGGTGACAACGGCGTTCCACAGCTGCATGACCTTGTTCCTGGCCATGGCCCCTCACTTTCGGGTTGGGCGATTTGCGTACTTTCCTCATGATGTGTATGAGGGCCTCGAAGTGGTGGACCGACGCCCGTGCCGCGTGGATGTTCAGATGAACACCACTCGGATGGGCGCATGAAGGGAGAAAATCCCTGGTTGCGGGAGGAAACGGAACGAAAACACCGAGCGTGCGGGTGTGATCACCCTCCGATCGGACCGTCCGCGGCGCATCGATCCGGTTGTCCCCGGCGGCAGTTGGAGGCGGCGACGCAGGTCACCGATCGGTATCGACCGGTGTGTATAGTCGGGCGCCAGAGGTCCCCTACGTCAAGGAAAGACGAGGTCGCGCGGTGAAGAAGCTTCTCCTGGTCGCACTGGCCGCCATCGGCGGGCTCCTCGTGTACCGCCAGATCCAGGCGGATCGCGCCGAGCAGGATCTGTGGACGGAGGCGACTGACTCCGTGCCCACGGGTTCGTGAGTACCGATATACGACGCTGAACAGACCCCGGCCGCCCGCGCGGTCGGGGTTTTGTGCGGCCGGGACCTTGTGGGCGGGCCGCGCCCCCGGTACAGGATGGGCGGCGGCAGGCAGCGGTACCCGGCGGCGACGAGGGGGGCGCGTGAGGGGACGGCAGGGCACGGCGCGGCGGACGACGGCACGGAGCCGGTACGGCGCCGTGGGACGTCCGGTCCTGACTGCCGCGCTCGGACTGGGGATCGCGCTGATGGGACAGCACGCCCAGGCCACCGGCCAGGACAGTGCCCACGCGTACGTCTTCGCCGAGGACGCGCGCCGGATCGAGGGCGCCGGGAGCACCGCGGACGCCGTGGAACTGGAGCCCGGCCGGACCTACCGCAGCACCCTCCCGCCCGACGCCAAGGTCTTCTTCCGTCTGGAACTGGACGACACCGGGACGGCGTACGCCTCCGTCACCGCCGTGCCGCCGTCCGGAACCGGCGTCTCCGTCGCCGACGGCGTCAAGGTGACCGTGGAGGACACCGACGGCCACGCGTGCGACGCGGACACGGCGACCTTCGGGGCGCCGGGCAGCCCTCATCCGGTCGCCGCGTGGGTCATGCGGGAGATCTCCCCCAGGAGAAGCGTCTGCGCCGAGGCCGGGACGTACTACGTGACCGTCGAGCGCGCAGCCCCCGACGCGCGCGGCGCCTCCCCCGACCCCTGGGAGCTGGAGATCGGCACGGTGTCCGAGCCCGGGACGAAGACGCCGGCCGGCACGGCCGCTCCCGAGGCGTGGGACTCGGCCACGCCCTCCCCCGTCCAGGGAACAGCCCGACGCCGCCCCGGTGGCGCGGGGTTCGCACAGGCGGCCCCGCTGGGCGAGGGCGTGTGGCGCGACGGCATACGGCCGGGCCAGACGCTCTTCTACCAGGTCCCCGTCGACTGGGGCCGGCAGCTCCACGTCACCGCCGAGCTGGGCAGCTCCGGCACGGACGCCTCCGGCTACGTCGCCTCCGCGCTCACCCTGGACCTCTACAACCCGGTGCGCGGCCAGGTCGAGGACCTGTCCCTCGGCTACAACGGCGGCCAGAAGTCCAAGCCGTTCAAGCCCCTGCCGCCGGTCGCGTACGAGAACCGGCACGCCTCCGGGCAGCAGGTCTCGGCAGTGCGGTTCGCCGGTGCCTACTACCTTGTCGCGCACCTCTCCCCGGAGGTCGCGGAGGACTTCGGCGACGGGCCCGTGCCGCTGACACTGCGCGTGCGGCTGGGCGGGGCGGCGCAGGACGGGCCGGACTATGAGGGCGGGACCGTTCCGGCGGACGTCTTCACCGTCGGAGGCGGGGACGGCCTGACCTCTGGCGGGGGTGGTGACACGGGCGACGCGACCCTGTACCGGGTGCTCGCGGCGGGCGGCATCGGCACCGGGAGTGCCCTGGTGGTGGGGCTCGGGGTGTGGACGGTGGTGGCCCGGCGTCGCGGCGCCGGCCTTTCCGGGTGATCCGGTGACGCCGTGACCCGGTGACGCCGATGCCGCCGGCGTGCGTGCGGCCCGTGGCGGTCAGATGCGGGTGAGCGCCCAGAAGCCCACGGCGTAGCACGCCAGCGCCAGCAGCAGCACGGGCACGGCGACCCGTGCCGGAGGACCGGGCCTGCGGATGCCGCGCCGACGGTGGGAGCGGGGGGCAGGCGGGTGCTGTGCGGTCACCGTGTCCGGAGGCGGAACCTGTGACGACCGGGCGGTGTATTCAGCAGTGGAGGGGTCGGGACGCACGGCCGGTGGCGGCTGGGGGGAGCGCAGCTGATGGGTCGCTTCGGAGGGGGAGACCTCGGGCACCTGGTGCTGGTGGCCGTACGGGGAGCGGGGCAGGTACTGCGGGGGGTGTGGGGGGTGCTCGGGGGAGCGTGGAGGGGGGACCGAGGAGGGCTGGGGCGGCGGCAGGGGGAAGCTGCCGGTGTCCGACAGGGCGGGAGGCCGCGGGGCGGCGTCCGGCGGAGTGGCGGGGGAGCCGGTGGCGGCGCCGTGCCGTGGGCCGGGCGGGGCCGTGCTCCAGGCAGGGTGAGGCTCGGGCTCCCCGCCGTCCCCGACGCTTCGCCCCGCCGTCCCGCCCTCGACCGCACCCACCTGCGGCCCACCGGCCTCCGGTCGCAGCCCGGAGGCCTTCTTCTCCGGGCCGTCCTCGGTGAACCCGGGCGGCAGCGGGCCGAGTTGGTCGAAGATTTCGATCAGTTCGTCGTCGGGGCCGGGCTCCGGCAGCAGCTCCGCCGCCGCGGCGAGCGCCTTCCGCGCCCCCGTCGCCGTGCGGAAACGCGCCTCCGGGTCGGGCTGCAGCAAGGTGGCCACCACCTGCCACAGCGGCTCGGGGATGCCCTGGGGCGCACCCGGCGTCCCGTGATCGGCGAAGTACTGGATAAGAGCCTTGGCGTCCGGTTTCGCGCCCTCGAGCAGATACAGGGCGACCAGGCCCACGGCGAAAAGGTCGGCGGGGAAGTCCGGCTCGGCGCCCATCATCTGCTCCGGGGCTAGATACCCCGGGGTGCCGACGACCAGGTCGGTCTCGGTCAGCCGCGGCTCGCCCAGCCGCATGGCGATGCCGAAGTCCGACAGCCGGAGCTTCGGTCTGCCCCGGCCGGTGGCCTCCAGCAGCACGTTGGCGGGCTTGACGTCGCGATGCACCACGTCCTCCGCGTGCACCGCCGCGAGCCCTGAGAGGAGCTGGTCGAGGAGGGTGCAGACGAACGCGGGCGGCAGCGGACCGTAGTCGCCGACCAGGTGCACCAGGGAACCGCCGGCCACCAGGTCCATGGTGAACAGGACCTTGTCGTCGTCGGCGGCCCAGCTGGTGGGGGCGAGCACATGGGGGTGGTCGATCCGCAGCGCCTGCTCGCGCACGAAGCGCAGCAGCGAGTGGGCGTCGCTCTGCAGCAGCACCTTCGCCGCCACATAACGGCGACGGCGGTGGTCCCAGGCCCGCCAGACCGCGCCCACACCCCCGCGTCCGATCGGGTCGACCAGCTCGTACCGGCCGGCGAAGACCTCACCCATGACTGTGCGTCGCTCCTCCCCCTGAGGTGTCCCCCTGTCTCTCCCCCACGACGAGCGGTACGACTCCCCCTGTGCCCCGCTTTCCCCCCGGCCCCCACGTGTCGCCGGCGGCCGAACCCCCTTCGGCCGCCGGGCGGTGCATCAGCTCTGGTGCGCCTGGTAGTGCGTGACCGCGTCGGCGGTGCGGCCGGCGCCGTAGACCCGGAGGAACTCCGCCAGCTCCGGGTGGGCGGGTGCGAGGGAGTCCGCGGCGTCGAGGATGTCGCCGGCGGCCGCCACCGAGCGCAGCAGGGACTGGATCTCACGGACGACGCGCTTGACCGTGGGAGCACCTGAACCGCTCGTGGTCTGCGCGGTGTTGGTGAGGACGGAACCCCCCTGGGACTTCTTGATCTCCTCCATGCGCTCCGTCGCCTCGGCCGCGCTGACGCTGCCGTCCGCGACCTGCCCCGCCAGGTCCTGGAGCAGCTGCACGCGCTGGACCACCGCCGGATTGCCGATCTTCGCCCGCTGGCCGCTCATCAGCTGCGACAGCATCGGCGCGGACAGTCCGAGCACCCCCGCCAGACGGGCCTGGTTGAGGCCCAGGTCGTCTATGAGCCTACGGAAGAGCGCCCCCAGCGGCTCCCCGTACCAATTCCGCTGCAGTTCCCGCGCTCTGGCGGTGGCTTCCTGCTGTGCGGCGTCCATTGCGTCTCCCCATCGCTTCCCCATGAACCGTGGGTTCGCTAGAGCGAACCACGCCTCGCATCTTACGGAGAGTGGTTGGTCACGGGGACCCCCAATCTTTTTGCGGAATCCCCGGGGGGACCCGGTACTCTGGTCCCGGACGCGTGCCAGGATCTGTTTGTCCTGGTGGACGCATTCCCTCCGGGGCCTTAGCTCAGTTGGTAGAGCGCTGTCTTTGCATGGCAGATGTCAGGGGTTCGACTCCCCTAGGCTCCACAGAGAAGACCCCTCCACCTGCGGGAACGCGGTGTGAGGGGTCTTGTTTCACGTGAAACGACGCGGCGGGACAGAGGGCCAATTCCTCTGTCCCGCCGCGTCGTTCGCGCCGTTCCTCGTGGTGACCGCCAGCTTCTGCGGTCACTCCTCGTCGCGCTTGACGGCCTCTTCCTCGGCCTCCTTGGCCGCGACCTCGGGGTCCAGGGTCCCCACGTCGCTGCCGTCCACGGAGGTCAGGGTGGTCGAGCCGGACACGTCCGTCGCGGCCGGCGGTTCCACCAGCCAGTCGGGGTTGGCCTGCTTGTCCCACCACTTCCAGGCGGCATAGGCGCCTCCTGCCACGGCGCCCAGGATCAGCACGACCTTGGCCGCACGGCCGGCCGCGGCCCGCCGCTGCCGCTTGCGCACGAGCTTCTGGATCTGCTGGGCCGTGACCTGGCCCCGCAGGGCGACGAGTGCGGCCGCGCTCCTTGCCGCGGCCTCCTCCCGTGCGGGTCCGGCGGCGGCCACCGCCTGCTCGAGCACCGGCCGGGAGTACTCCGCGGCCTGGCGCGCGGCGAGGCGCGTGCGGACGGCGGCCTGGTGGGCGGCCTTGTCGACCTTCGGCGGCACGTGGGTCCGGGCCTGTTCCAGATAGGGCTGCACACGGGCGTCGTACTGCACGCGCGCCTGTTCGGCGGCCACGCGTGCCTGCTCCGCGGCCTGCGTCACCTTGGGCGCGAGCCGTACGCGTGCCTCCTGTGCGTAGTGCGCGGCCCTGACCTTGGCCGTGTCGGCGTAAGGCGCCACCACTTCCGCGGCGTGCAGCACGCTCTCCTTCGCCGAACCGGTCGCGGCGCGCACGCTGTCGATGCGGGTCACGAGTTCCTCCTCCTCGGTGGCGTACGGTATTTCGACTTTCCACCCTTTTCCGGATCATGCCTGCCGGGTCGGCATGCGGCATGCGTGGACGGGCGAACGGGTGCCGTCCTCGGTGACCGTCGGCGGTATCCAGGGCAAGGGGGGCGAATACGGTGCAACGGGTGTTTGCCGCCGACGATGCCACGGATCGGCACTATGTGCCCCCGGCGCGGAAGGACCCGTGACGGTTTCCGCAAGCGGTACGGCCCCGGACACCCCCTCTCCACCGAGGCCGGGCGACTGCGCGGCCGGTCCGTGCGAGGATCAGGGAGTCACGGAAAGACAACGGAAGGCACATCGTGGCTACGCAGCTCTACGCCACCCTGAAGACCAATCACGGCGACATCCAGGTCCAGCTCTTCCCGGACCACGCGCCGCAGACGGTCAAGAACTTCGTCGAGCTCGCCAAGGGCGAGCGGGAGTGGACCCACCCCCAGACCGGGCAGAAGACCACGGACAAGCTCTACGACGGCACGGTCTTCCACCGGGTGATCAGCGGCTTCATGATCCAGGGCGGTGACCCGCTGGGCAACGGCACCGGCGGCCCCGGCTACCAGTTCGGGGACGAGTTCCACCCGGACCTGCGCTTCGACAAGCCCTACCTGCTGGCGATGGCCAACGCGGGTCCGGGCACCAACGGCTCGCAGTTCTTCATCACGGTCTCCCCCACGGCCTGGCTGAACCGAAAGCACACGATCTTCGGCGAGGTCACCGACGCCGCCAGCCAGAAGGTCGTCGACACCATCGCCTCGACGCAGACCAACCCGCGCACCGACCGTCCGCTGAAGGACGTGGTCATCGAGTCGGTCGAGATCCACGAGGGCTGAGCCCCTCGCTCCCCGGGGCGCGAAAGCCTCCAAGGGAACCAATCGCCCCGCTCATCCGTAAGGATGGGCGGGGCGGGGCTTTTCCAACGACCTAGGGGATCTCATGGAAGACCAGGCCGCCGGCGGCCGGCAGGACGCTCAGCGCGTCCCCGGCTGTTATCGCCACCCGGACCGCGAGACCGGCGTCCGCTGCACCCGGTGCGAGCGGCCGATCTGCCCGGAGTGCATGGTCGAGGCCTCGGTCGGTTTCCAGTGCCCGGAGTGCGTCCGCGGCGGTGGGGGCACGGGGCACGCGCCGTCCGCCTCCCTGCCCCGCACCCTGGCCGGGGGGACCGTCGCCGCGGACCCCCGGCTGGTGACCAAGATCCTCATCGGGATCAACGTCGCGGTCTTCCTCGCCGTGACGATCGAGAAGTCACTGCTGTCCGATCTCTACCTCGTGGGTGCCTGGCCGTCGGCGCCGTTCACGCCCACCCAGGGCGTGGCGGACGGTGAGTGGTACCGCCTGGTGACCTCGATGTTCACGCACGAGGAGATCTGGCACATCGGCTTCAACATGTTCAGTCTGTGGCTGCTGGGCGGACCGCTGGAGCAGCATCTGGGCCGGGCACGCTACCTCGCGCTGTATCTGATCTCCGGTCTTGCGGGCAGCGCCCTGACGTATTTGCTGGCCGGGGGGAGTACGCCCTCGCTCGGCGCGTCGGGTGCGGTCTTCGGGCTGTTCGGCGCGACGGCCGTGCTGATGCGCCGCCTCCGCTACGACATGCGGCCGATCATCGCTCTGCTGGCGATCAACCTCGTCATCACCTTCAGCTGGGCCGGCATCGCCTGGCAGGCCCACATCGGCGGTCTGGTCGCCGGTGTCGTCATCGGCTACGCGATGGTGCACGCCCCGCGCGAGCGGCGGGCGCTGGTGCAGTACGGCACCTGTGCGCTGGTGCTGGGCGTGGTCGTGCTGCTCACCCTGGTGAGGACCGCGCAGCTCACCTGAGCCGGAGTTTGTCCACAGAGGGTGCCGGATCTTGTGCACATCGTGCGAGACATGTGCCGTGTTCGGTCACTGACCACTGTTTCCGCAGCTCAGGGCCTATGCGAACAGGTTTTCGGTTGGTGGTGTTTCTGTCACACCGGCGTCAACCTCGAAGCGGGTTATCCACAGATCGGGTCCTCTATCCACATGTGGACAAGGGCTGTGGATAACTCAGGGGATAACCCTGCCCAGAGCTGTGGTCCCCTCCGGGCAGGGCAGGCTCAGCGGCCGGCCGGAGCCGTGCGCAAAGCCCGGTCCGGCGCTACTTCCACTGCGTGGAGACGCCGAACCCGGCGGCGATGAAGCCGAAGCCCACCACGATGTTCCAGTTGCCCAGCTTGTCGATGGGCAGGGAGCCGTCCGTGACGTAGAAGACGACGATCCAGGCCAGGCCGATGAGGAACAGCGCCAGCATCACCGGCGCGACCCAGGCGCGGTTGGTCAGCTTGATCGCGGCCGTCTGCTTGGCCGGCGGCGGCGTGTAGTCGGCCTTCTTGCGGATACGTGACTTCGGCACGAGGGTCTCTCCTGTCGATGCGCTGCGTGGCCGCGCAGGGTCTGGGTCGGGCTCGGGGCAGCGTACAAGGGGACTCTGAGTGCTCCCCCGGGCGTCCGTTAGCGTAGTGCTTCTACGGCGCCGAAGGAGATAAGGGTACGTTGAGCAATTCTGCCGACTCCCGGGGGACGGAATCCAGTCCTGCGGCGCGCCCACGCCGTCTGCGTCCGGTGCGGGTGCTCACCGCGGGCATCTTCGCCCTCGCGGGCCTGCTCTTCTTCGTCAGCTTCGACACGGCCAAGGGCACCAACATCCGCACGGACGCCTCCCTGCTGAAGCTGTCCGATCTGATCCACGAGCGCAGCCGCAAGAACGCCGAGCTCGACGAATCCAACGGCGCGTTGCGCGAGGACATAGAGGCCCTGGCCGAGCGGGACGACGGCAGCACCGAGGCCGAGGACGCCAGACTCGCCGACCTGGAGAAGCGTGCCGGGACGCAGAAGCTCAAGGGTGAGGCGATCACCGTCACACTGAACGACGCGCCGCCGGACGCCACGGCCAAGCTCCCCGGCTATCCCGAGCCGCAGCCGGACTACCTGGTCATCCACCAGCAGGACCTCCAGGCCGTGGTGAACGCCATGTGGCAGGGCGGCGCCGAGGGCATCCAGGTCATGGACCAGCGGCTGATCTCCACCAGCGCCGTCCGCTGCGTGGGCAACACCCTGATCCTCCAGGGCCGCGTCTACTCCCCGCCGTACACGATCACCGCGGTCGGGGACCCGGAGAAGCTGAAGAAGGCGCTCGCCGCATCGCCGGCGATCCAGAACTACATGGTCTACGTCAACGTCTACGGCCTCGGCTGGGAGGTCGAGGACGAGGGGACCACCACCCTGCCCGGCTACTCCGGCACGGTGGACCTGCACTACGCCGAACCCGTGGACTGACACCCGCCGTCCCCCTGCCCGGCCGGTTTCACGTGGAACATGCGCGCGGTATCGAGGCGATCGGCGCCGCGGCACGTACTGAGGGGTGCGCACAGCGGACCGGTCAGCTTGTCACACAGCCTGTGGAGGCCGGGAAACAGAGGGCGTTGCGCCGTTAGTCTGGTGGCGTACGGCGTGGGTCTGGTGCCGTGGTACGACGGAAGGGACGGCATGTACAGCTGGATCTGGCGGCATCTGCCGGGCAACGGATGGGTGAGGGCACTCATCTCACTCGTGCTGATCACCGTCGTGGTCTACGTCCTCTTCCAGTACGTCTTCCCGTGGGCGGAGCCGCTGCTGCCCTTCAACGATGTGACGGTGGACAACCAGTGAGCGCGCGCATTCTCGTCGTCGACAACTACGACAGCTTCGTCTTCAACCTCGTCCAGTACCTGTACCAGCTGGGCGCCGAGTGCGAGGTCCTGCGCAACGACGAGGTGTCCACGTCGCACGCCCAGGACGGTTTCGACGGCGTGCTGCTGTCCCCCGGCCCCGGGACCCCCGAAGAGGCCGGGGTCTGCGTGGACATGGTGCGGCACTGCGCCGCGACCGGGGTGCCGGTCTTCGGCGTCTGCCTGGGCATGCAGTCGATGCAGGTGGCGTACGGCGGTGTCGTCGACCGCGCCCCCGAGCTGCTGCACGGCAAGACCTCCCCGGTGACGCACGAGGGCAAGGGCGTCTTCGCCGGTCTGCCCTCCCCGTTCACCGCCACCCGGTACCACTCGCTGGCCGCCGAGCCGGCCACCGTGCCCTCCGAGCTGGAGGTCACGGCCCGCACCGCGGACGGCATCGTGATGGGGCTGAGGCACCGTGAACTCCCGGTCGAGGGGGTGCAGTTCCACCCCGAGTCGGTGCTGACCGAGCACGGCCACCGGATGCTGGCCAACTGGCTTGCGGAGTGCGGCGACACGGAGGCTGTGGCGAGATCGGCGGGGCTCGCCCCGGTGGTGGGCAGGTCCTCGGCGTGACGGCGCTGCGCCCCGAGCGCGAGTCCGGCGCCCACGGATACGGCGCCGGCGACCAGGGCACCTCGTACGGCGGGCAGCCGTACGGGGTCCAGGGTGCGTACGGGGACGGCTGGTACGGCCGGGCGGCGACGCCCGACCCCCACACGGGCGGTGCCGAGGACGCCACCGCGCAGCTCCCGGCGATCGACGAGGAGACCGTCGCGCTGCGCATCCCGGACCCGCCTCCGCGGACGACGCGCGAGGAGGCCCCGCCGGCCGGAGGCCGGGCGGCCCGCAGGAAGGCCGCCAGGAAGCGCCACGGACGCCGTGGAGGCTCCCACAAGGCCGGGGACGGGTCGACGGCCGGAAGAGCAGCCGGCAACGCCTCTGAGGGGGCGACAGGGGCTCCACTGTCCCGGGTGGAGGCACGCCGCCAGGCACGGGCGCGCAAGCCCGGTCCGGCGGTCGTGGCGAGCCGCGCCATCGGTGAGGTGTTCATCACCACCGGCGTGCTGATGCTGCTGTTCGTGACGTACCAGCTGTGGTGGACGAACGTCCGTGCGCAGGCGCAGGCCGGCAAGGAGGCCAGCGATCTCCAGCAGGACTGGGCGAACGGCGAGCGCAGGCCCGGCGCGTTCGAGCCCGGGCAGGGCTTCGCGCTGCTGCACATACCGAAGCTGGACGTCGTCGTGCCGATCGCCGAGGGCATCAGCAGCAAGAAGGTGCTCGACCGGGGCATGGTCGGCCACTACGCGGAGGGCGCGCTGAAGACGGCGATGCCGTACGACAAGACCGGCAACTTCGGTCTTGCGGGGCACCGCAACACGCACGGGGAGCCGTTCCGGTACATCAACCGGCTGCAGCCGGGCGATCCGATCGTCGTGGAGACGCAGGACAAGTACTTCGTCTACAAGACGGCGTCGATGCTGCCGGTGACGCCGCCGAGCAACGTCAGCGTCCTCGACCCGGTGCCCAAGGGCTCGGGCTTCACCGGACCGGGCCGCTACATCACGCTGACCACGTGCACACCTGAGTTCACCAGCAAGTACCGCTTGATCGTCTGGGGTCAGATGGTCGAGGAACGGCCGCGCAGCAAGGGCAAGCCGGATGCGCTCGTCAGTTAAGGGCAGAGGAAACGTGGCAGCGACCGCCGACGACACCGCACAGCACACGCACGCGTCCCCGCCTCCCCGGGGGCGCCGCCGTCTGGGGCCGGTGGCCATGGTGATCAGCTTCTTCGGGGAGATGCTCATCACCGCGGGCGTGGTGCTCGGCCTGTTCGTCGTCTACTCGCTGTGGTGGACGAACGTCGTCGCGGACCGCGCCGCGGACCGGCAGGCGGACAAGGTCCGCGACTCCTGGGCCCAGGAGCCGGAAGGCGCCGGACGCGACGCGCCCGCCGTCTACGACAGCAAGAACGGCATCGGCTTCCTGCACGTGCCCACGATGAGCGACGACGACATCCTCGTGGAGAAGGGCACGTCGATGAAGGTCCTCAACGACGGCGTCGCCGGCTACTACACGGACCCCGTGAAGGCGACGCTGCCGACGTCCGGCAAGAAGGGCAACTTCTCCCTCGCCGCGCACCGGGACGGCCACGGCGCCAAGTTCCACGGCATCCACAAGATCAAGAAAGGTGATCCGATCGTCTTCGAGACGAAGGACACGTGGTTCGTCTACAAGGTCTACGGCATCCTCCCCGAGACCTCGAAGTACAACGTCGGCGTCCTCGGCAAGGTCCCCGAGGAGTCCGGCCGCGAGAAGGCCGGCCACTACATCACGCTGACGACCTGCACACCGATCTACACCAGCAAGTACCGCTACGTCGTCTGGGGCGAGTTGGTCCGCAAGGAGAAGGTGGACGAGAACAGGACTCCGCCGGAGGAACTGCGCTGAGTGCCTTCCTTTCCACGGGACAGCAAGGAGCCCCGGTCCCCTCCGAAGAGGGGGCCGGGGCTCCTGTCGTACGGGACCCGCGGGTCAGTCGAAGAAGCCGCCGTCTCCGCCACCGCCGCCGCCGCCGACCGTGAACAGGGTCACTCCGGTGCCCTTGTCCACCGGGTTGTCCTGGCCCGGGTTGGAGCCGATCACGCGGGCGTTGGGGTCGTTGGGCCCGGTCACGCCGGCGACCGAGAGGCCCGCCTCCTGGAGCATGCGCTGGGCGTCCTCGAGCCGCTGGCCGTTGACCTTGGGCACGGCCACCTTCTCGGGTGCCTTCGCCTTACCGATGAAGATCTGGACCTGGGTGTTCTTGGAGACCTGGGTGTTCGCCGAGGGCGAGGTGCGGATGACCTTGCCGACCAGGTTCGGGTCGTCGGTCTCCTCTTCGACGCAGGTGCCGGTGAGAGCGTTCGCCGTCATCTGGGCCGTGGCCTCTTCACAGCTCTTGGTGACCACGTCCGGGATCGTGACCTTCTCCTCGGCCTTCGCGACCGTGAGGGTGACGGTGGTGCCCTTCTCGACCTCTTCACCGAGGTCCGGGTTCTGCTCGATGACCGTCCCCGGTTCCTCGCCGCTGATCTCTTCCTCGACCTCTACGACGAAGCCGTACTTCTCGCCCTCGAGTTCGGCCTTGGCGTCCTCGAGCTTGTCGCCGATCACGCTCGGCACCGCGACCTTGGGCGCACCGGTGGAGACGACCAGGCCGATGGTGTCGCCCTTCTCCACCTTGGTCCCGGCCGTCGGGTCCTGCTCACAGATGTTGCCCTTGACCTGGTCCTCGCACGGCTTCTCCGTGAAGCTCAGCTTCAAATCACTGTTGTTGGCGAGTTTCTGGGCGTTCGCCTTCGTCTCGCCGACGAAGTTGGGGGCCGCGACGGCGCTGTTGTCCACTCCGTCACCGCTGATCGCCCACCGGCCGATCAGGATGGCGCCGATCAGGACCAGAACACCGGCCACGACCAGCAATATCGTGCTGGTGTTGTTCTTCTTCTGCGGGCGGCGCCGGCTCTGACGCTCGTCGTAGCCGTAGCCCCCGTCGTCCGGGTTCATGGGCGGCAGCATCGAGGTGGCGCCCGCGCCCGGGCCGGCGTCCGCGCGCAGCGCCGTCGTCGGCTGGTCGTCCGGGTAGCCGCCGTAGCCGACGGCGCCCATGGCGGCCGTCGCCGCGACCGGCTGGCCGTCGAGGCAGGCCTCGATGTCGGCGCGCATCTCGTCGGCCGACTGGTAGCGGTAGTCGGGGTCCTTGACCAGCGCCTTCAGTACGATCGCGTCCATCTCGGGCGTGATCTCGGGGTCGAAGACGCTCGGCGGCTGCGGCTCCTCCCGCACATGCTGGTACGCGACCGCGACGGGGGAGTCGCCGACGAACGGCGGCCGCACGGTGAGCAGTTCGTACAGCAGGCAGCCGGTGGAGTACAGGTCGGACCGCGCGTCGACCTGCTCGCCCTTGGCCTGCTCCGGGGAGAGGTACTGGGCGGTGCCGATGACGGCGGCGGTCTGGGTCATCGTCATGCCGGAGTCGCCCATGGCGCGGGCGATGCCGAAGTCCATGACCTTGACCTGGCCGTTGCGCGTCAGCATGACGTTGGCGGGCTTGATGTCGCGGTGGACGATGCCGGCCCGGTGGGAGTACTCGAGCGCCTGGAGGATGCCGATGGTCATCTCCAGCGTCCGCTCCGGCAGGAGCTTGCGACCGCTGTGCAGCAGCTCACGGAGCGTGGAGCCGTCGACGTACTCCATGACGATGTACGGGATGGAGACCCCGTCGATGTAGTCCTCGCCCGTGTCGTAGACCGCGACGATCGCGGGATGGTTGAGCGAGGCGGCCGACTGGGCCTCCCGGCGGAACCGGGCCTGGAAGGACGGGTCACGCGCGAGATCGGCGCGCAGCGTCTTCACTGCCACGGTGCGGCCGAGACGGGTGTCGTGCGCGAGGTAGACCTCCGCCATTCCACCGCGACCGAGCACCTGGCCCAGTTCGTACCGGCCGCCGAGGCGACGCGGCTCTTCCATAGCTACCTACCAGCCCTCTCCGTCGGTCCCGACCGGCACCCTTGTGCGATCGGAGGCTGCGTTCCGGGCCTACCGTACCCGGCTCTTTTTCTGTGCCCTGGCAAAGTGCGTCAGCCGATACAGGACCGGTACCGCAACGTGCACCGATGTGAAGCGGACGTGACCGGGGTCACTGCTTGCTCTTGAGGACCGCCTCCATCACGCTCTTGGCGATCGGGGCGGCGAGGCCGCCGCCGGAGATGTCACCTCGCACCGCGTTCTCGTCCTCGATGACGACCGCCACGGCGACCGGCGCGCTGCCGTCGCCGGTCTTGGCGTAGGAGATGAACCACGCGTACGGGTTCTTGCTGTTGTTCTCGCCGTGCTGGGCGGTACCGGTCTTGCCGCCGACCGTGACGCCGTCGATCTTGGCGTTGCCGCCGGTGCCGTCGTTGACGACGGTCTCCATCATCGACTGGAGGATCTGGGCGTTCTCCGGCGAGAGCGGCTCGCTCAGCTTCTCCGGGTCCGTCTTCTCGACGGTGTCCAGACTCGGCGTCTGCAGTTCGTCGACCATGTACGGCTTCATCAGCGTGCCGTTGTTGGCGACGGCGGCGGCGACCATGGCCATCTGCAACGGGGTCGCCGCGGTGTTGTACTGGCCGATGGAGGACAGCGCGACCTGCGACGGTTCCATGTCCTTGTCGAACAGGGAGGCGCTGGTGCGGACCGGCGTGAAGTGCTCCTGGCCGAAGCCGAACTTCTTGGCCGTCTCCAGCATCTTGTCGTTGCCGAGGTCGGTGCCGAGCTTGCCGAACACGGTGTTGCACGACACACGGAGCGCCTCGCGGAGGCTGGCGTCCTTGCAGGGCAGGTCGCCGTCGTTCTTCAGCTCGGTCGTGGTGCCCTTCATGATGTAGGGCAGCGGGGTGTCGGTCTTCTGGTCCGCGTCCTCGACCATGCCGTGCTCCAGCGCGGCGGCCGCCGTGACGACCTTGAAGGTCGAGCCGGGCGGGTACACCTCACGGAGCGCCCGGTTCAGCATCGGGTCGTCCGGGTTGTTCTTCTTCTGCAGCTTCTCCCACGCCTTGGCGTCCGTCTCCAGGCTGTTGCCCGCGATCGTGGACGGGTCGTACGACGGGTACGAGGCGAGCGCGAGGATCTTGCCGGTGGACGGCTCCAGGGCGACGACGGAACCCTTGCCGCCCTGCTTCTTCAGGCCGTTGTAGGCGGCCTTCTGGGCGGCGCCGCTGAGCGTGGTGACGACGTTGCCGCCCTGCTTCTTCTTGCCGGTCAGCATGTCGAGGGTGTTGCGGAAGAAGAGCCGGTCGTCGTTGCCGGTGAGGATGCCGTCCTCGATGGACTCCAGCTGGTTGGCGCCGAAGGCCTGGGAGACGTAGCCGGTGACCGGCGCCCACATGGCGCCGTCCTTGTACGTCCGCTTGTAGGCGAAGTCGCCGCCGGTGGCCTTGTGGCCGGTGATGGGCTCGCCGTCGACGATGATGTCGCCGCGCGGGGTGGCGTACCGCTCGATCGCCACCCGGCGGTTCTTCTCGTCCGTCCGGAGCTTGTCGGCCTGGGCGTACTGGATCCAGTTGTTCCGGACGAGCAGGGCGAGCATGAGCAGGCCGCAGAAGATGGCGACCCGGCGCAGGGGCTTGTTCACGGGCGGACCACCTGGGTCATCTCGGCGTCGGGGTTGGAGACGGGTGCGGGCGCCGGACGGCGGGCGGTGTCGCTGATCCTGAGCAGGATGCCGATCAGCGCCCAGTTGGCGATCACGGAGGAGCCTCCGTAGGCCAGGAAGGGCATCGTCATACCGGTCAGCGGGATGAGGCCCATGACGCCGCCGGCCACCACGAAGACCTGGAGCGCGAAGGCGCCGGAGAGGCCGATGGCGAGCAGCTTGCCGAACGGGTCACGGGCGGCGAGCGCGGTGCGCACGCCCCGCTCCACGATCAGCGCGTAGAGCAGCAGCAGCGCCATGACGCCGGCCAGGCCCAGCTCCTCGCCGAAGGTGGCGAGGATGAAGTCGGAGTTGGCGGCGAAGCCGATGAGGTCGGAGTGGCCCTGGCCCCAGCCGGAGCCGAGCGTGCCGCCGGAGCCGAAGGCCCACAGCGCCTGCATGGCCTGCTCGGAGTGGACGATGCCGTCCTGGACGCCGGCGCGGCTCAGCTCGAACTCGCGCATCGGGTCCAGCCAGGCCTGCACACGCGTCTGGATGTGCGGCTCGAAGCTCGCGACGCCGACGGCGCCGGCCGCGGACATCAGCAGACCGAACACGATCCAGCTGGTCCGCTCGGTGGCGACGTACAGCATGATCACGAACATGCCGAAGAACAGCAGCGAGGTACCGAGGTCGGTCTCGAAGACCAGGATCAGGATGGAGATGATCCAGACCACGATGATCGGGCCGAGGTCACGGCCGCGCGGCAGGTACAGGCCCATGAAGCGGCGGCTGGCCAGGGCCAGCGCGTCCCGCTTGACCATCAGGTATCCCGCGAAGAACACCGCCAGGACGATCTTGGCGAACTCACCGGGCTGGAGGGTGCCGAGGCCGGGGATCTTGATCCAGATCCTCGCGCCGAAGACGTTGTGGCCGATGCCCGGGACCAGCGGCAGGAGCAGCAGAACCAGCGCGCCGGCCATCGAGATGTAGGTGTAGCGCTGCAGGACGCGGTGGTCCTTGAGGAAGAACAGCACGGCCACGAAGAAGGCCACGCCGATCGCCGAGTACATCAGCTGGCGCGGTGCCGCCTCCACGAAGGTCCGGCTCGCCTGGAGGCGCTCGGACTGGTCCAGACGCCAGATGGCGACGAGTCCCAGGCCGTTGAGCAGCGTGGCCAGCGGCAGCAGCAGCGGGTCCGCGTACGGCGCGAACTTGCGTACGGCGAGGTGGCCGAGGCCCGCCATCAGACCGAGGCCCAGGCCGTAGCTCAGCAGCCCGGCGGGCACCTGGTCGTCGAGGGCGAGACCCACGTTGGCGTAGGCGAAGACCGGGATGACGACGGCGAACACGAGCAGCGCCAGCTCGGTGTTGCGGCGGCTGGGCGCGCCGATGGCACCGATCGTGGACGTGTGCTGCGTCGACGGGTTGGAAGTACTGCTCATCGTGTGACAGGGCCTCTCACGGCTTGCCTACTGCTTACCGCACAGCGAGACGACCTTCTGCTCTTCCTCCGAGAGGCTGGGGCCGGGGCTGGTAGTGGGTGCGGTCGTGGACGGGGGCGTGGACTGCTCCGGGTCAGGGGCCTTCGCCGAGCCGGAAGGGTTCGGGGACGGCGATGCCTTGGACGCGAAGGAGGCGGGGGTGGTTCCCGTGGTGCCTCCGGCCTCGCCCTCGCCGGTGCGCGCGTTCTTCTCGGTGTCGGCGGCGCGCCGCTCGGCCTGCTTCTTGCACGCGGAGGCCTGGACGGCCAGTTCCTCGATCTTCTCCCGCGCGCCGTAGAGATCGCCCTCGACGATGGTCGCCTCGACCTGCTTGCGCTGGTAGGGCGGCAGGTACTTGAGTTCGATCTCGGGGTGGTCCTTCTCGACCTTCGAGAGGGACACCCAGGCCAGGTCCTGGTTGATGCCCCGGTACAGCGCGACGTGCTCGCCCTTGGCGCCGACGTAGTACTGCGTCTGCGTCCAGCGCCATCCGCCGTACAGGCCGGCGCCGATGACGGCCAGCGTGAGCAGGCTGTACACGGACCTCTTGATCCACCGGCGGTTCCTGGCGGGTTTGACGAAGTCGTCGTCGCCGTAGTCGAAGCCGTCGGTCTGGATGAAACCGGTGACGTCGCCGCTGCCGGGCGGGCCGAACTCGCCGCCCCCGCCGCGCCGCCGCCCGAGGCCGGAGGCACGGCCCGCGGGCGTCTGCATGATGCCGTTGTCGTGCAGCTGGTTCTGGTTCTCCGCGACGGCGCCGACCACGACCGGGGTGTCGGACAGCTGCCCGGCCAGGGTGTCCCCGGTGTCCAGGTCGAGCACGTCCGCGACGATCACGGTGATGTTGTCGGGCCCGCCGCCGCGCAGCGCCAGCTCGATCAGGTTCTGGACCGTCTCCTCGGGGCCCTGGTAGCTGGCCAGGGCCTCCTCGAGGGTCTGGTGGGAGACCACGCCGGACAGGCCGTCGGAGCAGATCAGGTAGCGGTCGCCGGCCCGGACCTCGCGGATGGAGAGGTCGGGTTCGACGTGCTCGCCGCTGCCCAGGGCCCGCATCAGCAGGGACCGCTGCGGGTGGGTGGTGGCCTCCTCCTCGGTGATCCGGCCCTCGTCCACCAGACGCTGCACCCAGGTGTGGTCCTGTGTGATCTGGGTGAGGACGCCGTCCCGCAGGAGGTAGGCGCGGGAGTCGCCGACGTGCACCATGCCCAGGCGCTGGCCGGTCCACAGCAGCGCGGTCAGGGTGGTGCCCATGCCCTCGAGCTGAGGGTCCTCCTCGACCATCATGCGGAGCTGGTCGTTGGCCCGCTGGACGGCCGTGCCGAGGGAGGTGAGCAGATCGGAGCCGGGCACGTCGTCGTCGAGGGCGACGATGGTGGAGATCGCCTCGGAGGAGGCGACCTCACCGGCCGCGGCGCCGCCCATGCCGTCGGCGATGGCGAGCAGGCGGGGACCGGCGTAACCGGAGTCCTCGTTGCCCTCCCGGATCATGCCCTTGTGCGATCCGGCGGCGAAGCGCAGGGACAGACTCATGCGCACCTCGCCCGTCGGCTCCGGGTACAGCCGGTCGTGTCGAGCCACACTGCCCACCCTCCGGTCGGGAGCGCGCCGGGACCCTGGGTGAGGACCCCCACTGCGTGCTCGCTCCGCTCGCTCATTCTCGTACTACTTCCGCAGCTCGATGACGGTCTTGCCGATGCGGATCGGTGCGCCCAGCGAAATCGGTGTGGGGGTCGTCAGCCGGGTCCGGTCCAGGTAGGTGCCGTTGGTGGAGCCCAGGTCCTCGACGATCCACTGACCGTCGCGGTCCGGGTAGATCCTGGCATGGCGGCTGGAGGCGTAGTCGTCGTCCAGCACGATCGTGCTGTCGTGCGCCCGGCCCAGGGTGATGGTCTGGCCCTGGAGCGCGACGGTGGTACCGGTCAGGGTGCCCTCGGTCACGACCAGCTTGGTGGGGGTGTTGCGGCCGCGGCGGCCGCCGGAGGACTGCTGGCGCTGCTGGGGCGGCGCCTGACGGGCCGCCTGCTGCCGGCCGGCCTCGCGCCGGGATCCGCGCTGGGTGACGCGAGTGCCGAACAGGTCACTCCGGATGACCTGCACGGCCACGATCACGAACAGCCACAGAACGGCCAGGAAACCCAGCCGCATGACCGTGAGGGTCAGCTCTGACATTGCCCCCGCTTCACCCTTCGGCTTGCCTATAGATAACGGTGGTGCTGCCCACGACGATCCGCGAGCCGTCGCGGAGCGTAGCGCGGGTGGTGTGCTGCCCGTCCACCACGATGCCGTTGGTGGAGCCGAGGTCCTGGATCGTCGAGGGCGTTCCGGTCCGGATCTCGCAGTGCCGGCGGGAGACGCCGGGGTCGTCGATCCGCACGTCGGCCTCGGTGCTGCGGCCCATCACCAGGGTGGGGCGGGAGATCTGGTGGCGGGTGCCGTTGATCTCGATCCAGTAGCGGGTGCGTCCGCCGGGCACCGGGCCGGGGGCCGCGGCCGGCGGGTAGCCGTAGCCGCCGAGGCGGCCGGGAGGCGGCGCGGCGGGCATGGGCGGGACGCCCGCGGCGGCGGCCGGCGGGTAGCCGTAGCCGCCGGGACGGCCGGCGGGCGGGGCCGGAGCGGCCGCCCCGGGGGCCGCCGCCTGGCTGGCGGAGGAGGCGAGCGTGCGGCTGCGCACCCGGTACAGGCCGGTGTCGAGGTCCTCGGCCTTCTCCAGATGCACCTTGATCGGACCCATGAACGTGTAGCGCTGCTGCTTGGCGTAGTCGCGGACCATGCCCGCGAGCTCGTCGCCGAGCTGCCCGGAGTACGGGCTCAGCCGCTCGAAGTCCGGTGTGCTCAGTTCCACGATGAAGTCGTTGGGCACGACGGTCCGGTCGCGGTTCCAGATGGTGGCGTTGTTGTCGCACTCCCGCTGGAGCGCGCCGGCGATCTCCACGGGCTGGACCTCGGACTTGAACACCTTGGCGAAGGTGCCGTTGACCAGACCTTCGAGACGCTGCTCGAATTTCTTCAGGACTCCCATGGGGCACCTCCTCCGTCGCTGCCGTCCTGTGTACTGCCCCGTGCACCGTTGTGTGCACCGCTTACCTGGTACTGCTTACTGATCGTATCCACGCGCCGCCCGATCGGCTGGTTCCCCCTGTCCGCCCGGCCGCCGGGTGTCGACGCCTGACGAAGTTCCCTCCCAGGCTCCTCTTCGAACTCCGCCGGCCGTGGTGGTGCCCGTCGTTCTGCCATGGATCGTAGAGGGGGCCACAGACCAGTGTCCCGCACCCGGCGGTGGACTCCGTCCGCCTTCTGGGGAGACGGGCTCCTCCGGTACGAGGTTGATACGTGAGGCGGTCATGGCCGCGACATGAACACGGGTGCGGGTCGTCTCTGTGGACGGCGGCGGGCTCACCCGGAGGGCGCGGGGAGGGCAGGCCGGGGGCCCGGGCGGGTGTGGACGGGACGCCCTGTGGGGGCGGTTGCGGCGTCGTCGCCGGTCGGAGGCGGTCCCCGAACAAGGGATGTGAATCCACCCCGGCCAGCGTGCTAATGTTCTCGATGTCGGAAGGCGCCAGGCCCACGGGGCAAGGGCCGGAAGACACACCCAATGCGCGGGTGGCGGAATAGGCAGACGCGCTGGATTCAGGTTCCAGTGCCCGAAAGGGCGTGGGGGTTCAACTCCCCCCTCGCGCACACCGTCGAACGGGCGGCATCCATCGGATGCCGCCCGTTTCGCATGTCCGGATCACTGTGCGGCGGGTGGGCGTGTGAGGAACATCTCATGATCGAATTGCGTGCGCAGGGGCGGCAAGAGGGGTGAACTCCGGTCGTAACGGACCGGGGGCGGGGTGCGGTCCCGGAGGCCTGGGTGCGGTGCGCGGTCGGACGGACGGGCGTGGTCGAACGGACGGGACGGTCGGGCGGATGGGAGGGGCGGACGGACGGGACGGTCAGGCCGGAGGATCGGGTTTCGAGCCGGAGGGCCGGGTCGTGCCGGAGGGTCGGGTCGGAGAAGAGGGGCCCTCGTCCTCGGATTTCCGCAGGCTGTGCGTTGTCCACAGGGCTGCCGTCAGCGTGCCCACCGGCTGTACGGTCTGCTCGATCGATGTCGACGGGTGTGCACCGCACACATGTGCAGAGGGGAGGTGGTCCCGATGAGCGACGCCCGAGCCGGAGGTGTGGAAGGGGACGCCGGAGTGTCCGGAGCGGCGGACGCCGGGAACGGACCGCGGCTGCCGTGGGTGCCGGGATTCGGCCGCTGGCCCGCCGCCGGCACGCCCAGGCAGGAGGGCAAGGCGCTGCGCGCACGGATCCCCCGGAGCGCCCACGCCGCCCTGGACCTGGACGCGTCCCGGCCCGACGCCGTGACCGCCGTCGAGGAGTCCAGCCGCGGCCGGCTGCCCGAGCTGGCGCCCCTCCGCGTCGGACGGATGACGGCCACCCCGTTCGCCTTCCTGCGCGGCTCGGCAGGCCTCATGGGCCATGACCTCGCCCGCACGCCCGTCACCGGGATCGGCGCCCAGATCTGCGGAGACGCCCACGCGGCCAACTTCGGCCTCTACGGTGATGCCCGCGGCAGCCTGGTCATCGACCTCAACGACTTCGACGAGACCGTGCACGGCCCCTGGGAGTGGGACCTCAAGCGGCTCGCCGCCTCCCTCGTGCTCGCCGGGCGGGAGGCCGGCGCGGACGAGGACGTCTGCAGAGCGGCCGCCCACGACGCGGTGGGAGCCTACCGCCGCACCATGCGGCTGCTGGCCAAGCTGCCGGCGCTGGACGCGTGGAACGCCATCGCGGACGAGGAGCTCGTCTCCCACACCGACGCGCACGACCTCGTCGGCACCCTGGAGCGGGTCGCCGAGAAGGCCCGCGCCAACACCAGCGGCCGCTTCGCCGCCAGATCCACCGAGCGCACCGAGGACGGCGGACGCCGCTTCGTCGACGCCCCTCCCGTGCTGCGCCGCGTCCCGGACGCCGAGGCGTGCGCCGTCGCCTCCTCCCTCGAGCAGTACCTCGCCACGCTCCCGGCCGACCGCCACCCCCTCCTCGCCCGCCACGCCGTGCACGACGTGGCGTTCCGCGTGGTCGGCACGGGCAGCGTCGGCACCCGCTCCTACGTCGTGCTGCTGCTCGACCACCGGGGCGAGCCGCTAGTTCTCCAGGTCAAGGAGGCCCGTCCCTCGGCGCTGGTGCCGCACCTCCCGGCCGCCGGTTTCGACGCACCCGAGGCGGAGCACGAGGGCCGCCGTGTGGTCGAGGGCCAGAAGCGGATGCAGGTGATAAGCGACAGCCTGCTGGGCTGGACCACCGTCGACGGGCGCCCCTACCAGGTGCGCCAGTTCCGCAACCGCAAGGGCAGCGTGGACCCGGCCGCGCTGGCCGCCGACCAGATCGACGACTACGCCCGCATGACCGGCGCCCTGCTGGCCCGCGCCCACAGTCACAGCGCCGACCCCCGCCTGATCGCCGGGTACTGCGGCAAGAACGACGAACTGGACGAGGCGGTCGCCGCGTTCGCCGTCGCCTACGCCGACCGTACCGAGGCCGATCACACGGACCTGGTGGCGGCCGTACGCGCGGGGCGGATCGCGGCGGAGACGGGGGTCTGAGCCGGTCCGCCACGGGACGTCCCGGCCCCACGCCGGCGCACGCTGGTGACGGGGCGTGCCGTCCCCGCAGGTGGCCTACGCTGTCCGGGTGACGACCTCGGAAGGTGACCAGGGTGAAGGCGCCGGCGCGCAGCGTACGCCCGCCGGTGACGGCGCGACGCGGCCCGAGGAGCGGCTGGAACAGGCCGTGCGGGCGGCGGAGAAGGCGCTGATCGAGTTCGAGATCGCCGTGGAGACGTTCCGCGTCGAGGTCGAGAACTTCTCCCGGCTGCACGAACAGAAGCTGGGCCCCATGTACGCCCGCCTCGAGGAGCTGGACGCCAGGATCCTCGAGATCAAGGCGGCCCGCAGCGACGACCCCGAGGACCGGCGGAAGGCAGACGAGGCGCGCGCCCGGCTGATGCCGATCCCCGGCGTCGAGGAGCTGATGAACGGCTGGATGGACGGGGACGGACTGTTCCCCGAGGCCACCGCCATGCTCACGGACCAGCCGGTGCGCCCCCCGCAGCGGGTGCGGCCCAGCGAGGAGGCCCGCAGGCTCTACCGCGAGCTGGCCCGCAAGGCGCACCCCGACCTGGCGCAGGAGGACAAGGAACGCGCCCGGCGCGAGGAGTTCATCACCCGCGTCAACGCCGCCTACGCTCGCGGCAGCGCGGACGAGCTGCGCGAGCTCGCCGAGGAGTGGGCCGCCGGACCGGAGCTGAAGCACACCCCCAGCCCCGCGGACGAGCTCTACGCCCGCCTCGAATGGCTCTCCCAGCGCAAGGAACTGCTCACGCTGGTCGCCCGGAACCTGGAGGAGAGCGCCATCGGCTCCATGCTGCGGCTGGCGCCCGACGACCCCGACGGGCTGCTCGAGGACATCGCCGCGCAGCTGCGGGCCCAGGTGGCCCAGCGCGAGGCGGAGCTGGCGGCGCTGCAGGACTGAGCCGGCCCCTGCGGACGGCGGCCTGTGGACGGCAGCCTGTGGACAGCGGCCTGTGGCGTGCCCGGTCCGGTAGCGTCGGAGGCATGAGTTTTGGAGCTGGTGTGCCCACGGTCCAGGTCGGCGACCTCAAGGACGGCGACTTCCTGCTGGACGTCCGTGAGGACGACGAATGGAAGGCCGGTCACGCCGAAGGCGCGCTGCACATCCCGATCAGCGAGTTCGTCGCCCGCTACGGCGAGCTGACCGAGGCCGCCCCGCAGGACGGCCGGATCCATGTGATCTGCCGCTCCGGCGGACGCTCGGCCCAGGTCACCATGTACCTGGCCCAGCAGGGGATCGATGCCGTGAACGTGGACGGCGGGATGCAGGTGTGGGAGGCCGCGGGGCGTCCCGTCGTCACGGACGACGGACAGCCGGGCCACGTGCTCTGACGGTCGCCCGGCACGCCCCACAAGGCGTGCCGGGCGCTGGTGCCGCCCCGTGGGACCGGACCGGCGGCCTCAGCGTGTCCGGGCTCAGCGGTGTCCGGGCTCAGCGGTGTCCGGGCTCAGCGGTGTCCGGGCTCAGGGCGTCAACGGTCGAAGTCCAGCTCGACCTTCTCCGTGACCGGATGCGACTGGCAGGCCAGGACGTACCCCGCTTCCGTCTCCTCCGACTCCAGGGCGAAGTTGCGGTCCATGCGGACCTCGCCGGAGACCAGGAAGGCCCGGCAGGTGCCGCACACGCCGCCCTTGCAGGCATAGGGCGCGTCGGGGCGGTTGCGCAGCACCGTGTCCAGCAGGGACTCGCCCGCCTGGACGGGCCAGGTGCCGCCGCGCCCGTCGAGCCGTGCCGTCACCGTGCTGTACGCGGGGGCGGCCGAGGCTCCGGCGGAGGCGGACGGTCCGGAGTCCACGTGGAAGATCTCTTGATGAATGCGGGAGCGGGCGACGCCCAGCCCGCGCAGCGCCCGCTCGGCGCCATCCACCAGTCCGTACGGTCCGCACAGGAACCAGCCGTCGACCCGGTCCACCGGCAGCAGCACCGGCAGCAGCGAGGACAGCCGCTCCCGGTCCAGCCGCCCGGACGGCAGCCCGGCCTGCTGCTCCTCCCGGGAGAGCGCCGTCACCAGCTGGAACCGGTCGGGGAAGCGGTCCTTCAGGTCGGCGACCTCCTCCAGGAACATCGTCGAGGCGGTCGTCCGGTCGCTGCGTATCAGGCAGAACCGGGCCTCCGGCTCACGGGCCAGGAGCGTCGAGGCGATCGACAGCACCGGGGTGATGCCGCTGCCGCCGACCACGGCCGCGTACAGGCCCGGGGCCGGGGGAAGCGTGAAGCGTCCCGCGGGGGTCATGACCTCCAGCTCGTCGCCGAGGCCGATCTCCTTCAGCGCGTAGGTGGAGAACGCGCCGCCCTCCACGAGCCGCACCCCGACCCGCAGGGTGCTCGGCGCCTCGCCGTCGGGGGCGGGGGAGCAGATCGAATAGGTGCGGCGGATCTCCTCGCCGTCGGCGACGCGGCGCAGCGTGAGGTGCTGCCCGGGCACGTGGCGGTACTCCTCACGCAGCTCCGGGGGGACGGCGAGGGTGAGGGCGACGGAGTCGTCGGTGAGCCGGTCGACCGCGGCCACCCGGAGCCGGTGGAAGCGGGCCATCACAACTCCTTGAAGTGGTCGAACGGTTCACGGCAGGTCAGGCAGCGGCGCAGCGCCTTGCACGCGGTGGAGGAGAAACGGCTGAGCAACTCGGTCTCGGGGGAGCCGCAGTGCGGGCAGCGGACGGGCTCCCGCGTCCCGTCGGCGGCGCCGCCCTCGCGGCGCGTGGGGCCCAGCTCGACCCGGACGGGTCCCCGGGTTGCGCCCGTGCGCGGTGGGGCGATGCCGAACTCCCGCAGTTTGCGGCGGCCTTCGTCGGTGATGTCATCGGTCGACCAGGCCGGGGCGAGGACCGTGCGCACCGTGACCTCGCGGACGCCGTGCTCGCGCAGCACGCGCTCTATGTCGAGGCTCATCACCTCGACGGCCGGGCAGCCGGTGTAGGTCGGGGTCAGGTCGACCTCGACGCTGTCCGTGCCGTGCGCCCGCACCGCGCGGACCACGCCCAGCTCGCGCAGGGTCAGCACGGGCAGCTCCGGGTCGGGCACCGAGCCGGCGAGCTCCAGCAGCTGCTCCTCCAGGGGCGTGGTGGTCACCATGTCGCCCCCGGGTGGCTGCGGTGCAGATGCTGCATCTCGGCGAGCATCCGGCCGAACGGTTCCGTGTGCAGGCCCTGGCGGCCCGCGCCGGCCCTCCAGGCTCCCGAGCGGGGGCCCTCGGGCACGGTGAGCGTGGCGCGGCCCAGCACGTCCTCGACCGCTTCCCGCCAGGCGCTCTCCAGGCCGGGCCAGTCGATGCCGTCGATCCCCTCGACGGGCTGGAACATCTCGCCGGTGAAGCGCCACAGCGCGTCCACGGCCCGCTGCATGCGCGCGTGGCTCTCGTCCGTGCCGTCACCGAGGCGCAGGGTCCACTGCTCGGCGTGATCGCGGTGGTAGGCGGCCTCCTTGACGGCCTTGCCGGCCAGCGGGGCGAAGGGGCCGTCGCCGGAGGCCAGCCGGTCGTGCAGGAGGTGCTGGTAGACCGAGAAGTACAGCTGGCGGGCGATGGTGTGGGCGAAGTCGCCATTCGGCTGCTCCACCAGCTGGAGGTTGCGGAAGGCGCGCTCCTCGCGCAGGAAGGCCAGCTCGTCCTCGTCGCCGGCCATCGACAGCAGCACCCGCGCCTGGCCGAGCAGGTCGAGCGCGATGTTGGCGAGGGCGACCTCCTCCTCCAGCACGGGGGCGTGCCCGGCCCACTCGCCGAGGCGGTGGGAGAGCACCAGGGCGTCGTCGCCGAGGGCGAGCGCGGCGGCCGTGGGGACCGTGTCCGCGGCGGGTGTCGTGGTCACAGGTGCTGCACCCCCTCGGGGATCTCGTAGAAGGTCGGGTGGCGGTAGGCCTTGTCGGCGGCCGGCTCGAAGAAGGGGTCCTTCTCGTCGGGCGAGGAGGCCGTGACGGCGGAGGACGGCACGACCCAGATGGAGACGCCCTCGCCGCGCCGGGTGTACAGATCGCGCGCGTTGCGCAGGGCGAGCTCCGCGTCCGGGGCGTGCAGGCTGCCGGCGTGGGTGTGGGACAGGCCGCGGCGCGAGCGCACGAAGACCTCCCACAGCGGCCAGTCGGTGTGGGTCATGCGCGCGTCGCTCCCGTCGTGTCGTTGCTGTGCTTGGCGGCGTGGGCCGCTGCCGCCTCCCGGACCCAGGCGCCCTCCTCGTGGGCCGTCCTGCGGCGGGACAGGCGCTGTTCGTTGCACGGGCCGTTGCCCTTGAGGACGTCCCAGAACTCCGACCAGTCGATGGCGCCGAAGTCGTAGTGCCCGCGCTCCTCGTTCCACTTCAGGTCCGGGTCGGGGAGGGTGAGGCCGAGGGACTCCGCCTGCGGGACGCAGATGTCGACGAAGCGCTGGCGCAGCTCGTCGTTGGAGTGCCGCTTGATCTTCCAGGCCATCGACCGGGCGGAGTGCTGCGACTCGTCGTCGGGCGGGCCGAACATCATCAGCGACGGCCACCACCAGCGGTCCACCGCGTCCTGCGCCATCGCGTGCTGCTCGGGGGTGCCCTTGCTGAGGGCGAGCAGCAGCTCGTACCCCTGGCGCTGGTGGAAGGACTCCTCCTTGCAGATGCGGACCATCGCGCGGGCGTACGGGCCGTAGGAGCAGCGGCACAGGGGGACCTGGTTGGTGATCGCGGCGCCGTCCACCAGCCAGCCGATGGCGCCGACGTCGGCCCAGGTCAGTGTCGGGTAGTTGAAGATCGAGGAGTATTTCTGGCGGCCGGTGTGCAGCTTGTCGAGCAGCTCGTCGCGGCTCACGCCGAGGGTCTCGGCCGCGCTGTACAGATACAGCCCGTGTCCGGCCTCGTCCTGGACCTTCGCCATGAGGATGGCCTTGCGGCGCAGGGAGGGGGCGCGGGTGATCCAGTTGGCCTCCGGCTGCATGCCGATGATCTCGGAGTGCGCGTGCTGGGCGATCTGCCGCACGAGCGTGGCGCGGTAGGCGTCCGGCATCCAGTCGCGCGGCTCGATCCGCTCGTCGGCGGCGACGGCCGCGTCGAAGGCGCGCTGGAAGACGTCGGTGTCGCCGGGGCCCTCCGGCGCGTCGTACGCCGTCGGACTGCCGGCCGTATCGCGGGCGGCTGCTGTCGCCATGGGGTCCCCCTCGACCTGGATGCTTACCGGAGCACGCTCCCGACCGATCGTTCGGTTCGTGCGGTTCCATGGTGAGACGGGGGCCGCGAGGTGTCAACCGCTGTGGATAACCTGCCGGTGCCGACCGCCGGCGCCCGTGGGCGGCCGGACGTGGTGACCGCCACGGGACGGAGCGCCGACGGGGCTGTGCCCGGGCGGCGGGGGCTGAGTACCGTTCCGTGCGACGCGGCGGAGCGGTCGTGGCCCCGCGCGGCGAGGGCCTCAGGGCCGGGCAAGAGGCGGCAAGGGACCGGGGACTCGGGGATCGGGGCGGAATGGACGCGCAGGACAAGGGCTCGGACGCCCGGCACGGGCCCGCGGAGCCGGGCGTGCCGGCGCCGCGCGCCCCGCTGCGGGGCCCCGCGGCACCGGCGGACGGACCTTCCGCCTCGAAGCCGCCGTCACCGGACGGCACGGAGACGGCCGCCGTGGAGCAGCCGCCGCGAGACGCCTCCGACGGACCCCGCACCGGCGTCGCCGCTCTCTCCCTGCGCCACCAGATCGGCGCCGCCCTGGCCCTCGCGGTCGTCGCCATCGCGGTCTGCGTACACCTCGGCATGACGTTCCTGCACGTGGCGCCGCCGAACACGGTGAGCAAGAAGCACAGCGGGACGATCGCCGACTGGATCTACCCGGAGTTCGAGCAGAACTGGAAGCTGTTCGCCCCGAACCCGCTCCAGCAGAACGTGTCCGTGCAGGTCAGAGCGGAGATCCGCACGCCGGACGGCGGAAGCCGCACCACCGGCTGGTACGACCTGTCGGCGCAGGACGGACGGGACATCGACGGCAACCCGGCGCCCAGTCACACCCAGCAGAACGAGCTGCGCCGCGCCTGGGACTTCTACGTCTCCACCCACGACGACGACAACCGCCCGGTGGGCCTGCGCGGGGCCCTGTCCGAGTCGTACCTGCGGCGGATCATGGCCATGCGCCTGGACCGTGCGGACGCGGCGGGGCGGGACGGCGAGGTCGCGCGCGTCCAGGTGCGCTCGCGCACCACCCAGGTGCCGCCGCCGTCGTGGAGCGGGGAGAAGGCGTCGGACAAGGCCGTGTACCGGGTGCTGCCCTGGTGGCTGCTGCCGGAGGACGAGATGCGGGGAGGCATCGGATGACCCGTCTGTCGCTGGCGGTCTCCCGGGCCATCGCCCGGGTCACCGACTCCGCCCTCGGCCCGTACCAGACCGCCGTGCTGCGCATCGGCTTCAGCCTCACCTGGCTGCTGTTCCTGCTGCGGGAGTACCCCCACCGGCAGGAGCTCTACGGCCCCGACAGCCCTTGGTCCTGGGACCTGGCCGCCCAGCTGGTCGGGTCGAACGACGCCTTCACCGTGCTGCTCTGGTCGGACAGCCAGGTCTGGTTCGAGGCGGTCTACGCGCTGGCCGTGCTGTTCAGCCTGCTGCTGCTGCTCGGCTGGCGCACCCGCAGCATGGCGGCGCTGTTCATGGTCGGCGTCCTCACCCTGCAGAACCGCAGCGTGTTCATGGGCGACGGCGGCGACAACGTCCTGCACATCATGTCCGTCTACCTGGTCTTCACCCGCTGCGGCCAGGTCTGGTCCCTGGACGCGCGGCGGGCGCGCCGGGCCGGGGAGGCACGCGCGCGCGGGGAGCGGACGCCCGACAGGGCGGGCCCCGCGCTGTGGACGGTCCTCGGCGCCGTGCTGCTCCTGGGGTCGCTGGCGGACCGGACGGACGGCGAATGGTTCATACCCGCGCTGCTGTGGGCGGTGTGGCTCGGGCAGGCCGTGTGGTGGCTGGTCGGGCGCCTGGCGAGGACGGACCAGCCGCGCATCCTGCTGGACGTGGTCGCGAACGTCGTGCACAACGGCGCGCTGCTGGTGATCATGGCGGAGGCCTGCCTGATCTACGCCACGGCGGGCTGGTACAAGGTCCAGGGCTCCCGCTGGCAGGACGGCACGGCGGTCCACTACCCGCTGCACCTGGAGTACTTCTCCCCCTGGCCGTCGCTGGCGGAGCTGTTCACCGCGAGCGGCACCCTGGTGATGCTGGTGACCTATGTGACCGTGGTGGTGCAGGTCGCCTTTCCGTTCACGCTGTTCAACCGGCGGGTGAAGAACGCTCTGCTGAGCTTCATGATCCTGGAGCACGCGGTGATCGCCGTGGTGCTCGGACTGCCCTTCTTCTCCCTGGCGATGATCGCGGCCGACGCCGTCTTCCTCCCCACGTCCTTCCTGCGCCGGACCGGCCGCCTGGCGGCACGCGTGCGGGAGCGGCTGCGGCCGCGCGCGAACGCGGCCGTCGTCCCGCCGCAGCGACGCCCGGACGGTGCGCCCGGTGGTCCGCCCGCCGTCGGTCCGGCGGAGGACGCTCCGGTGACCGACGGGGTGTCCGGCCCGCGCACGTAGGCTGCTCGGCATGACCGACCCCGCCCACGACCCGTCCGCCGCGACCCCGGAGAACCCGGTGGAGCGGGTGGACCCGGTGGCCGTATGGCGTCGGGCCGCACCGGACGCGGTGCTGCTCGACGGCTTCCACGCGCTCAAGCACGCCGTGCGCTTCGGCGCCGAGGTGCTCGTCGCGGTGACCGCCGACCGGGCCGCCGCCCTGGCGCTCGCCGACGAGTTGGCCTCGGACGTCCGGGACATCCTGGGGGCGCTGCTCACGGAGGTGCCGCACGCGACCTACGCCTCGCTGGTGCCGCGGCCGCACCCCACGGCCGTCGCGGCGCTCGCCGTACGGCCCGACCGCGCGGACAACCTGGCGAAGCTGGCGTACGCGCCGCGCACCGCGCCGGTGGTGGTCCTGGACCAGCCGCGCAACCTGGGAAACGCGGGGGCGGTCGTCCGGCTGGCCGCCGGCTTCGGGGCGACCGGCGTCGTCACCACCGGGACGCTGGACCCCTGGCATCCCACTGTGGTGCGCGGCGGGGCGGGGCTGCACTTCGCCACCGCCGTGGAACGCCTGACCGTGGACGAGCTGCCGTCCGGGCCGCTTTTCGCGCTGGACCCGGAGGGCGAGGACATCCGCTCCCTCAAGCTCCCGGACGAGGCGCTGCTCGCCTTCGGCTCCGAGCGCACCGGACTCACGGCCGAGCTGCGGGCGCGGGCCGACCATCTGGTGGCGCTGCCGATGCGCCCCCAGGTCTCCAGCTACAACCTCGCGACCAGTGTGGCCATGACGCTGTACCACTGGAGCGCCACCGGGGGCGCACCCGCCTGAGGCGCTCAGGCCTCCCGGCGCACCTCGACCACCCGGAAGCGGTTGGCCACGAAGGCGCCGTCGCACAGGGCCGCGTTGGCCGCAGGGTTGCCGCCGGAGCCGTGGAAGTCGGAGAAGGCGGCGGTCTGGTTCACGTAGACCCCGCCGGTGAGGTTCAGCGAGAGCTGCGCGGCCTCCTCCAGGCAGACCTCCGTCACGGCCTCCTCGACCTCCGGGGAGGTCGTGTACGCGCCGACGGTCATCGCGCCCTTCTCGCGGATCGTGCGCCGCAGCAGCTCCGTCGCGTCGGCGGCCGAGTCCACGGCGACCAGGAAGGAGACCGGGCCGAAGCACTCGCTCATGTAGGCGGCCTCGGCGTCCGGCTTGGCGCCGTCCAGCTTCACGATCACCGGCGTGCGCACCACGGCGTCCGGGAACTCCGCGTTGGCGATCTCACGGGAGGCGAGCGCGACCTCGCCGAGACCGGCGGCGGCCTCCAGACGCGCCTTCACGTCCGGGTTGACGATCGCGCCCAGCAGGGCGCCCGCGCGGGCGTCGTCGCCGAGCAGTCCGTCGACCGCCTTGGCCAGGTCGGCGGCGACCTCGTCGAAGGACTTGGGGCCCTGGTCGGTGGTGATGCCGTCGCGGGGGACCAGCAGGTTCTGCGGGGTGGTGCACATCTGGCCGCTGTACAGGGACAGGGAGAACGCCAGGTTGGACAGCATCCCCTTGTAGTCGTCGGTGGACTCGACGATCACCGTGTTGACGCCGGCCTTCTCCGTGTACACCTGCGCCTGGCGCGCGTTGCTCTCCAGCCAGTCGCCGAACTCCGTGGAGCCCGTGTAGTCGATGATGCGGATCTCCGGGCGCGTGGCGAGCGTCTTGGCGATGCCCTCGCCGGGCCGCTCGGCGGCCAGCGCCACCAGGTTCGGGTCGAAGCCGGCCTCGGTGAGCACCTGGCGGGCGACCTGGACGGTGAGCGCCAGCGGCAGCACCGCGCGCGGGTGCGGCTTGACCAGGACCGCGTTGCCCGTGGCCAGGGAGGCGAACAGGCCCGGGTAGCCGTTCCACGTCGGGAAGGTGTTGCAGCCGATGACCAGGCCGATGCCGCGCGGCACCGGGACGAACCGCTTGGTGAGGGCCAGCGGGTCGCGCTTGCCCTGCGGCTTGGTCCACTCCGCGGTGTCGGGCGTGCGCACCTGCTCCACGTACGCGTAGGCGACGGCCTCCATGCCGCGGTCCTGCGCGTGCGGGCCGCCGGCCTGGAAGGCCATCATGAACGCCTGGCCGGAGGTGTGCATGACCGCCTGGGCGAACTCCATGGTCCGGTCGCTGATCCGCTTGAGGATCTCCAGGCAGACCACCGCGCGGGTCTCGGCGCCCGCGTCACGCCAGGCGCGCATCCCGGCCTTCATCGCCGGCAGCAGCACGTCCAGGTCCGCGTGCGGGTAGCTGACGCCCAGCTCGATGCCGTACGGGGAGGTCTCGCCGTCCACCCAGCCGTCCGTCCCGGGCTGGTCCAGCTCGACGCGGCTGCCGAGCAGCGCGTCGAAGGCGGCCTTGCCCGCGGCCATGTCCAGGCTGCCGTTCTCCCCGTACGCCTTGGGGTGCTCGGGGTGGGGGGACCAGTACGCGCGCGTGCGGATCGCTTCCAGGGCCTGGTCCAGGGTGGGACGGTGGCGGGCGATCAGCTCGTGCGCGGTGAGTTCGGCGGCCATGCGGGACCAACTCCTCGTCTGGAGAACTCTTCGTCGAGCTCTTGGACCTGTGCGGAAACGTAGTCAGGAACGGGCGGTCAGAGTTAGAGTAACCGAACGATCGGTCGGGACAAGGGGGTCCGCCGCATCTGTGGAAAACACCGTGCGGGAGGATCGCGCACATGACAGCACTCGACCTCAGCAGTCCCGTGGCCGTGGTCGGCACCGGCACGATGGGGCAGGGAATCGCCCAGGTCGCGCTGGTCGCGGGCCATCCCGTGCGGCTCTACGACGCCGCCCCGGGCCTGGCCCGCAAGGCCGCCGACACGATCGCCTCCCGGCTCGACCGGCTGGTGGAGAAGGAGCGCCTCACCGCGGACGAACGGGACGCGGCGCGCGCCCGGCTGACCCCCGTCGACGACCTCGCCGGGCTCGCCGGCTGCTCCCTCGTCGTCGAGGCGGTCGTGGAGCGCCTCGACGTCAAGCAGGAGCTGTTCGGGGCACTGGAGGACGTCGTCGCCGACGACTGCCTCCTCGCCACCAACACCTCGTCCCTGTCGGTCACCGCGATCGGCGGCGCGCTGCGCGTCCCCGGCCGCTTCGTCGGCCTGCACTTCTTCAACCCGGCGCCGCTGCTGCCGCTCGTCGAGGTGGTCTCCGGCTTCGCCACCGACGCCGACGCCGCCACGCGCGCGTACGAGACCGCCCGCGCCTGGGGGAAGACGCCGGTCGCCTGCGCCGACACCCCCGGTTTCATCGTCAACCGCGTCGCGCGCCCCTTCTACGCCGAGGCCTTCGCGGTGTGCGAGATGCAGGGCGCCGACCCGGCGACCGTCGACGCGGTGCTGCGCGAGTCCGGCGGCTTCAGGATGGGCGCCTTCGAGCTGACCGACCTCATCGGGCAGGACGTCAACGAGTCGGTGACGCACTCGGTGTGGCAGGCGTTCTTCCAGGACGTGCGCTTCCGGCCGTCCCTGGCGCAGCGCCGGCTGGTCGAGTCCGGTCGCCTCGGCCGTAAGACGGGCCGCGGCTGGTACGACCACCGTGAGGGCGCCGAGCGCCCCGAGCCGCACACCGCCGGGCCCGCCGAGCCGCCCGCGTACGTCGTCGCCGAGGGCGGTCTGGGGCCCGCGGCGGAGCTGCTGGACCTGATCCGCGAGGCGGGCATCGAGGTGCGCGAGGCGGAGGAGGACGAGGGCAGCCGTCTGGTCCTGCCGAGCGGCGGGCGACTCGTCCTGGCCGACGGGCAGCTCTCCGCGGAGTTCGGTGACGTCGTCCATTTCGACCTGGCGCTGGACTACCGCAAGGCCACGCGCATCGCCGTGTCCCACGCCGCGCACACCTCCGCCGCGACCGTCGCGCAGGCCGTCGGGCTGTTCCAGGCGCTCGGCAAGAAGGTGAGCGTCATCGGGGACGTCCCCGGGATGATCGTGGCGCGGACGGTGGCCCGGATCATCGACCTCGCCGTCGACGCGGTCGCCCAGGGCGTCGCCTCCGAGGAGGACGTCGACACCGCGATGCGGCTCGGTGTGAACTACCCCCTCGGACCGTTCGAGTGGAGCCGCCGTCTCGGCCGCGGCTGGGCAGGGGCCCTGCTGGACGAGATGCACGAGGTGGACCCGTGCGGCAGATACGCGCCGTCCCTCGCGCTCCACCGGTACGCGTGCGCCACCGACCAGCGGGAGGACACCCCATGACCACCGCCAAGCGGGACACCTACACCCCGGAGACCCTGCTGTCCGTGGCGGTCCAGGTGTTCAACGAACGCGGCTACGACGGCACGTCCATGGAGCACCTCTCCAAGGCCGCCGGCATCTCCAAGTCGTCGATCTACCACCACGTGGCCGGCAAGGAGGAGCTGCTGCGCCGCGCGGTGAGCCGGGCGCTCGACGGTCTCTTCGGGATCCTCGAGGAGGAGGACGCGCGCGTGGGGCGTCCCGCCGAGCGTCTGGAGTACGTCGTACGGCGCATGGTCGAGGTGCTGATCGCGGAGCTTCCGTACGTGACGCTGCTGCTGCGGGTGCGGGGCAACACGGACACCGAGCGGTGGGCGCTGGAGCGGCGGCGCGAGTTCGACCACCGGGTGGCCGAGCTGCTGAAGGCCGCGGCGGGCGACGGGGACGTGCGCGAGGACATAGAGGTGCGGCTGGTGACCCGGCTGGTCTTCGGCATGATCAACTCCATCGTGGAGTGGTACCGGCCGGACGGACGCGGCATGAACGAGCGCGAGGTGGCCGACGCGGTGGCTCAGCTCGCCTTCGGGGGACTGCGCAAGGCGGGCGACGGGCGCGGGTGAGGCGGGCCCGTCGGGCGGCCCAACGGCGGCTCCGGCGGGGAAAACCGATGGGCGGCGGACGGCCGGAGGCCTACCCTCGCTGCCGATGGAGATGTCCTTCCGGAAGCTGCCGGACAACCAGCACGAGATCCTGGTACGGCGTGACAAGGGGCCGGACGTCCGGCTCCCCGCCCGGCCCGCCGGACCGTCGATGCCGCACGACCTGGTGCACGCGGTGGTGGAGACCGCGCTCGGCATCGACGACGGCTTCTGGGGCGCGATGGCGCGCGGCGCCACCTTCCAGGGGTTCGAGCCCGTCACCCCCGGCCGGCACCGCCGGTCCGGGATGAAGGTGCTGCGCCGGGGCGGCGACGCCGTGATGGACGCCGAGCTGCGCGTGGCCTGGGCCTACCGGGCCTGGAGCGGCCTGCCCACCGAGGGCCGCGGAGTGGGGCCGGCGCCGCTCGACGCGGAGGCGCCGGCCAGGACCGGACCGCGGCTGGACGCCGCCGCGAGGCGCTGGGCCGCCGTGCCCGTCGGCGGGGAACTGGTCTGGCGCTGGGGAGTGGACAGCTAGGGCCTTTCGTTCGGATCATCCCGGCGTCGCGGGGTCTGGCACGCACTCCCCCACTGCCCTGAACGGGCGTGGGGGCACCCCCAGCGGCGTTGTCGTCGGTTGCCAACGCCCCCACTCCCGGCTGCGCTCGAGCGGGGGGACCCCCATCGCGTTGACGCCCTCCTCCGCCTTGCAGCTGCACGCACCAGACCCCGCTCGGGTCGGCCCAAGACGCACCGCGCCTCACAGCCAGGCTGATCCAAACGAAAGGCCCTAGGGCCTTCGCGGCTCGGAGGTCCGGATCACCACTGCGGCTCCAGGTCCTCCTCCTCGAACACCAGCAGCGTGCGGGTGCTGAGCACCTCGGGAATGGCCTGAAGGCGTGTCAGCACCAGCTCGCGCAGTGTCCGGTTGTCCGGCGTGTGCACCAGCAGGAGCACGTCGAAGTCGCCGCCGACCAGGGCGATGTGCGAGGCGCCGGGGAGCTGCCTGAGCTGCTCGCGCACCGTGCGCCAGGTGTTCTGCACGATCTTCAGCGTGATGTACGCCGATGTGCCGTGACCGGCGCGTTCGTGGTCGACGCGGGCGCCGAAACCACGGATGACACCGTCCTCGACGAGGCGGTTGATCCGCGCGTAGGCGTTCGCGCGGGACACGTGCACCCGCTCGGCGACCGACCGTATCGACGCGCGGCCGTCCGCCTGCAGCATGCGCAGGATGTCCTGGTCGATGGCGTCGAGAGGCCGCGCCGGAGGCAATGGCCCCGTCCCCTCCTGCCCCTCGGCCATTTGTTCAGATGCCACCCGCCCCCACCTCTCAGCCGTGGACGTCCTGCCTCCATCCCACGATGTGGAGAACCGTTTGTCCACAGCCTGACGCCACCCGTAGCCAAAATGTGCCGACGACCGAACAATCGGTTGGTGAGGCGCGTCACAGATGCCGCGCCTCCGTCAGTCGTCCCACGAGGAGGTGCCGTCATGACGGTGATGGAGCAGCGGGGGGCCTACCGGCCGACCCCGCCGCCCGCCTGGCAGCCCCGTACCGACCCCGCCCCCCTGCTGCCCGACGCGGAGCCGTACCGCGTGCTCGGCACGGAGGCCGCGGCGAAGGCCGACCCGGAGCTGCTGCGCCGGCTGTACGCGGAGCTGGTGAAGGGCCGCCGCTACAACGCGCAGGCCACCGCCCTCACCAAGCAGGGCCGTCTCGCGGTGTACCCCTCCAGCACGGGCCAGGAGGCGTGCGAGGTCGCCGCCGCCCTGGTGCTCGAGGAGCGTGACTGGCTGTTCCCGAGCTACCGCGACACCCTCGCGGTCGTCGCGCGCGGCGTGGACCCGGTCGAGGCGCTCACCCTGCTGCGCGGCGACTGGCACACCGGCTACGACCCCTACGAGCACCGGGTGGCCCCGTTGAGCACCCCGCTCGCCACCCAGCTGCCGCACGCGGTGGGGCTGGCCCACGCCGCCCGCCTCAAGGGCGACGACGTGGTCGCGCTCGCCATGGTCGGCGACGGCGGCACCAGCGAGGGCGACTTCCACGAGGCGCTGAACTTCGCGGCCGTCTGGCAGGCCCCGGTCGTCTTCCTCGTCCAGAACAACGGCTTCGCGATCTCCGTCCCGCTCGCCAAGCAGACCGCGGCCCCGTCGCTGGCCCACAAGGCCGTCGGCTACGGGATGCCCGGCCGTCTGGTCGACGGCAACGACGCGGCCGCCGTGCACGAGGTCCTCGCCGACGCGGTGCGCCGCGCCCGGGCGGGCGGCGGCCCGACCCTGGTCGAGGCGATCACCTACCGCGTGGACGCCCACACCAACGCCGACGACGCGACCCGCTACCGCGGCGACGCCGAGGTCGAGGCGTGGCGGGAGCACGACCCGATCGCCCTGCTGGAGCGGGAGCTGACCGGCCGCGGCCTGCTGGACGAGGCCGGCGCCGAGACCGCCCGCCAGGACGCCGAGACCCTGGCCGCCGATCTGCGCGCCCGCATGAACCAGGACGCGGAGCTCGACCCCATGGACCTGTTCACGCACGTCTACGCCGAGCCCACGCCCCAGCTGCTGGAGCAGCGGGAGCAGCTGCGGGCCGAGCTGGCGGCCGAGGCCGAGTCGGAAGGAGCGCGGCCATGACGACCGTCGCCGTGAAGCCCGCCACCATGGCGCAGGCCCTCACGCGCGCGTTGCGCGACGCCATGACCGACGACCCGTCCGTGCACGTCATGGGCGAGGACGTCGGCACGCTCGGCGGCGTCTTCCGCATCACGGACGGCCTTGCCGCGGAGTTCGGCGAGGACCGCTGCACGGACACGCCACTGGCCGAGGCGGGCATCCTCGGCACCGCCGTCGGCATGGCCATGTACGGGCTGCGGCCGGTCGTGGAGATGCAGTTCGACGCCTTCGCCTACCCCGCGTTCGAGCAGCTCGTCTCGCACGTGGCGAAGATGCGCAACCGCACCCGCGGCAAGATGCCTCTCCCCCTCACGATCCGCATCCCCTACGGCGGCGGCATCGGCGGCGTCGAGCACCACAGCGACGCGTCCGAGGCGTACTACATGGCGACTCCGGGGCTCCATGTCGTCACGCCCGCGACCGTCGCCGACGCCTACGGCCTGCTGCGGGCCTCCATCGCCTCCGACGACCCGGTGGTCTTCCTCGAGCCCAAGCGGCTCTACTGGTCCAAGGACGCCTGGAGCCCGGAGCAGCCGACGGCAGTGGAGCCGATAGGCCGTGCCGTGGTGCGGCGCTCGGGGCGGAGCGCCACCCTGATCACCTACGGGCCGTCCCTCCCCGTCTGCATGGAGGCGGCCGAGGCGGCCAAGGCCGAGGGCTGGGACCTCGAGGTCGTCGACCTGCGCTCGCTGGTGCCGTTCGACGACGAGACGGTGTGCGCCTCGGTGCGGCGGACGGGACGCGCGGTCGTCGTCCACGAGTCGGGTGGCTTCGGCGGCCCGGGCGGGGAGATCGCGGCCCGCATCACGGAGCGCTGCTTCCACCACCTGGAGGCGCCGGTGCTGCGCGTGGCCGGGTTCGACCTGCCGTACCCGCCCCCGATGCTGGAGCGTCACCACCTGCCCGGTGTGGACCGGATCCTGGACGCCGTGGGGCGTCTGCAGTGGGAGGCCGAGAGCTGATGGCACAGGTGCTGGAGTTCAAGCTGCCCGACCTCGGTGAAGGGCTCACCGAGGCGGAGATCGTGCGCTGGCTGGTCGAGGTCGGTGACGTGGTCGCCGTGGACCAGCCGGTCGTCGAGGTCGAGACGGCCAAGGCGATGGTGGAGGTGCCCTGCCCCTACGGCGGTGTGGTCACCGCCCGCTTCGGCGAGGAGGGCACCGAACTGCCGGTCGGCGCGCCGCTGCTGACGGTGGCGGTCGGCGAGACGGCGGACGGCCGCCCCGCCGGTGACGGCAGCGGTGCGGGCACCGCGGGCACCGACGGCGCGAGCGGCCGGGCGCCGGCCGCGGAGGGCTCCGGCAACGTGCTGGTCGGCTACGGCACCTCCGAGGCTCCGGCCCGGCGCCGCCGGGTCCGCCCCGCGGCCCCCGTGGTGAACGGGCGGTCGAGGGCGCAGGAGCCGCTGCGGGAGAAGCGGCCGGCGGACGCCCCGAGCGCCCGGACCGGCCGCACGGCGCCCGCCGGGGGACCGGTCCCCGTGATCTCCCCGCTGGTGCGCAGGCTGGCCCGGCAGAACGGCCTGGACCTGCGGAAGCTGACCGGGTCCGGCCCCGACGGGCTGATCCTGCGCGCGGACGTGGAGCACGCGTTGCGCGCCGCCGGCACCCAGGACCGCACGGACACGACGACGGCCACCGCCGTCCCGGCCGAGGCCTCCGCAGGCACCGCCCCGGTCACCCGCGTCCCCCTCAAGGGCATCCGTGGCGCCGTCGCCGACAAGCTCTCCCGCAGCCGCACCGAGATACCGGACGCGACCTGCTGGGTGGACGCCGACGCGACGGAGCTGATGCGGACCAGGGCCGCGATGAACGCGGCGGGCGGGCCGAAGATCTCGGTGCTGGCGCTGCTGGCCCGGATCTGCACGGCGGCGCTCGCCCGCTTCCCGGAGCTCAACGCCTCGGTGGACACGGAGGCCAGGGAGATCGTCCGGTACGCGGACGTGCACCTCGGGTTCGCGGCGCAGACCGACCGGGGGCTGGTCGTCCCCGTGGTCCGTGACGCGCACACGCGGAACGCCGAGTCGCTGACGGCGGAGTTCGCCCGGCTGACGGAGGCGGCGCGGGCGGGCACGCTGACGCCCGCGCAGCTCACCGGCGGCACGTTCACCCTGAACAACTACGGGGTGTTCGGCGTCGACGGGTCCACGCCGATCATCAACCACCCCGAGGCCGCCATGCTCGGCGTCGGCCGCATCGTCCCCAAGCCGTGGGTGCACGAGGGCGAGCTGGCGGTCCGGCAGGTGGTGCAGCTCTCGCTCACCTTCGACCACCGGGTGTGCGACGGCGGTACGGCGGGCGGGTTCCTGCGGTACGTGGCCGACTGCGTGGAACAGCCGGCGGTGCTCCTGCGGACGCTCTGACCGTCACCGCCCGGTCCCACCCGCCCCCGGGCGGGCCGGTCGACCCTTCCCGCGTGCCCCTGCGTTCCCTGTGATCGCGGGGGCACGCATACTCGGGGGGTGACCGAGTACCAGCCACCCGCCGCCGCGTCCGGCGCCCCGCACGACGCGGCGCACGGCAACGCCGCGCACGGCGACCGGCAGGCCGTCGCGTACGACGCCGTCGTGCTCGCCGGCGGTGCGGCCCGGCGGCTGGGCGGCGCCGACAAGCCGGCCGTGCGGGTCGGCGGGCGGCCGCTGCTCGACAGGGTGCTCGCGGCCTGCGCCGACGCCGGCACCACGGTGGTCGTGGCCGGTCCCCGCCCCACCGCGCGCCCCGTGACCTGGGCCCGCGAGGACCCGCCGGGCGGTGGCCCCCTCGCGGCGCTCGACGCCGGACTGCGGCACGTCACCGCCGAGCACGTCGTGCTGCTCTCCGCCGATCTGCCCTTCCTCGACGGCCGCACGGTCGCCGCGCTGCTGGACACCCTGCGCCGGGGCGAGGCCGACGGCGTGCTGCTCACCGACTCCGACGGCCGGGACCAGCCGTTGGTGGCCGCCTACCGCACCCCGCCCCTGCGCCGGGGGCTGGCCGCGCTCTCCGCCGCGCACGGCGGTACGGCCGGACTCCCCCTGCGCCGGCTCACCGGTGCCCTCGACCTTCTCCGCATCTCCGACCCGGTGGCGTCCTTCGACTGCGACACCTGGGACGACATCGCCACTGCCAGGGCACGCATCAGGGAGCATGGACACGTGTTGGACGAATGGATCTCCGCAGTCAAGGACGAGCTGGGCATCGACCTGGACGTCGACACCGGCGTGCTGCTCGACCTCGCCCGTGACGCCGCCCATGGGGTGGCACGGCCGGCCGCCCCGCTGACCACCTTCCTGGTCGGCTTCGCGGCCGCGCGGGCGGGCGGCGACGCCGACGCCGTGGCCGAGGCGGCCCGCAAGGCCGTCGCACTGGCCAACCGTTGGGCCGAGGAGGACACGCAGGACGCGACACCCGCGGCCCCCTCCTCCGGCGCGGAACCCGAAACCCGCACGGACGCCGGATGACCCCGCGCACGCCCCGGGCGGGTGAGGACGCGGACGACCTCGACGTCGAGGAGGCGCTCGCCCTCGTGAACGACGCCCACACCGCTGGCGACCGGCCCACCGGTGACCGCACGCGCGGCAACGACGGCACGCACGGCAACGGACGGTGCAACGGCCCGCACGGCGCCCCCGCCTCCGGCGCCCCCGCCTCCGGCGCCCCCGCGCACCGCGACGGCACCGACTGGGCGGAGGCCCGCGCGACCGCCGAGCGCGCCCCTCGCCTGCGCGGCGGCCACCGCGGCGGACACCTCGAGCCCGTCCCGGTCCCGCTGTCCTCGGCGCTCGGCCTCACCCTGGCCGCCCCGCTGATCGCGCTGACCGACCTGCCGTCGTTCGACACCTCCGCGATGGACGGCTGGGCGGTCTCCGGCCCGGGGCCCTGGGACGTGCGGGAGGAGGGTGTCCTCGCCGGACACACCGCGCACGCGCCACTGACCGACGGGGAGGCCGTCAGGATCGCCACCGGCGCGCGGATCCCGCCGGACACCACCGCCGTGCTCCGCAGCGAGCACGGCCGTACCGACGACAAGGGCCGGCTGCACGCCACCGCCGCGACCCGGGCGCCGCACACCGTCTCGCACGGCCAGGACATCCGCCCCCGCGGCCAGGAGTGCCGCAACGGCGACCAGTTGCTGCCCGTGGGCACGCTGGTGACCCCACCGGTGCTGGGCATGGCCGCGGCTGCCGGGTACGACACGCTCACCGCCGTCCCCCGGCCCCGCGCCGCCGTGTTCGTGCTCGGTGACGAGCTGCTCGGGAAGGGACTGCCGCACGACGGGCTGATCCGGGACGCGCTGGGCCCGCTGCTGCCGCCGTGGCTGCGCGCGCTCGGCGCCGACGTGGTCGACGTACGACGCGTCGGGGACGACGAGGACGCCCTGCACCGGGCGCTGACGGCCTGTGATGCCGACATCGTGGTCACCACGGGCGGCACCGCCGCGGGCCCGGTCGACCATGTGCACCCCACGCTGCGGCGACTCGGGGCCGAGCTGCTGGTGGACGGAGTCGCGGTGCGCCCCGGGCACCCGATGCTGCTGGCGCGGATCGCAGAGAAGCAGTACCTCGTCGGCCTGCCGGGCAACCCGCTCGCCGCCGTGTCAGGCCTCGTCACGCTCGCCGAGCCGCTGGTGCGGACCCTGGCGGCCCGCCCGGCCCCGGAGGGGTACACACTGCCGCTCAGGGACGCGGTGCAGGGGCATCCGCACGACACGCGGCTGGTGCCCGTCGCCCTGCGCGGTGACCGGGCCCTGCCGTTGCTCTACAACGGGCCGGCGATGCTGCGCGGGATCGCCGCGGCGGACGCGCTGGCCGTCGTGCCGCCCGGGGGCGCGAAGCCCGGGTACGAGGCGGAACTGCTGGACCTGCCCTGGGCGTCCGGAGGAATCGGGGTGTGTTTCACGTGAAACTTCCGGGCCAGGACGTCATCGCCCGTCAGGCCGACGAACATCTGGTCACCTATCGGGTCAAGCTGCCGCGCAAACTGGTGGAACACCCGATCCGTCAGGTCGCCAAGCGGTTGTCGATGGCCTTGCTGGTGCTCGTGGTGACGGCGTTCATCGTGTACGCCGACCGGGACGGGTACACGGACAACTCGGATTCTTCCCTCGACCTGCTCGACGCGTTCTACTACGCGACCGTCACCCTCTCCACCACGGGCTACGGCGACATCACGCCGGTGACGGACGCGGCCCGGCTCACCAACATCTTCGTCATCACGCCGCTGCGGGTGATGTTCCTGATCATCCTGGTCGGCACCACCCTCGAAGCCCTCACCGAACGCACCCGGGAGGAATGGCGACTGAACCGCTGGAGGTCCACGTTGCGCGATCACACCGTAGTCGTCGGGTTCGGGACCAAGGGCAGGTCCGCGATCAGGACGGTCTGTGCGACGGGGCTCCGCAAGGAGCAGGTCGTGGTGGTCGATCCCAGTGCCAAGGCGATCGAGGCGGCCACGGCGGACGGGTACGCGGGTGTCATAGGGGACGCGACGCGCAGCGAGGTGCTGAAGCGGGCCGAGCTCCAGCGGGCCCGCCAGGTCATCATCGCCACCCAGCGCGACGACACCGCGGTTCTTGTGACGCTGACGGCGCGCCAGCTCAACCGGAACGCCAAGATCGTCGCCGCGGTCCGCGAGGAGGAGAACGCGCCGCTGCTCAAGCAGTCGGGCGCCGACGCGGTCATCACCAGCGCCAGCGCGGCCGGACGGCTGCTGGGCCTCTCCGTGCTGAGCCCGGCCGCGGGCATGGTCATGGAGGACCTGATCCAGCAGGGCAGCGGTCTCGACGTCGTGGAACGGCCGGTCATAAAGGCCGAGGTGGGCAAGACCCCACGGGAGCTGGACGACCTGGTGGTGAGCGTGGTGCGCGGGCACCGGGTGCTCGGCTACGACGACCGGAACGTCGGGACGCTGGAGCTGACGGACCGGCTGATCACGATCGTGCGGGCCACACCGGTCACGCAGGTCGCCCCGGACTACCGCCCGCTGCGCGACTGAGAGCCGTCCCGTCGCCGGGATATGCCAACGGCCCCGAGGATCCGCTCCCCGGGGCCGTTGCCGTGCCGTGAGCCTGTCTACTTCCGGTTGTACAGCCGCATCGTCACCGGCCCGAAGACGAGCACGAACAGGGCCGACCAGCCCAGCGTCCACATGATGTCCGCGGCCGGCCAGTCCCCGGCCATCAGCCCGCGCACCGCCGACGCCAGGTGGGTCACCGGGCTGTTGTTGACGAAGGCCTGAAGCCAGCCGGGCATGGTGCGCGGGTCGACGAAGACGTTGGACAGGAAGGTGAGCGGGAAGATCACCATCATGCTGACGCTCATCACCGACTTCTCGGTGCGGAGCAGCAGCCCCAGCATCGTCCAGATCCACGAGAAGGCGAACGAGAACAGCAGCAGCAGGGCGATCCCGGCGACCACCCCGGGGAAGCCGCCGTCGGCGCGGTAGCCGAGCAGCAGGCCCATGGACAGCATGATCACGGACGCGATCGTGTACCGCAGGGCGTCACCCAGGAGGTAGCCGACCATCGCCGAGGGCCGCCAGATCGGCAGCGAGCGGAAGCGGTCGAAGACGCCCTTCTCGATGTCGATGTTCACCGAGACGCCGGTGTACATGGTGATCATGACGACCGACATCACGAGGATGCCCGGCAGGACGAACTGGATGTAGTCCGTCGGCGACCCCGCCAGCGCCCCGCCGAAGAGGTACGTGAACATCAGCAGGTTCATGATGGGGAAGGCGGTGACGTCGAACAGCTGCTCGGGAACGTGCTTGATCTTCAGCATGGCGCGCCAGCCGAACGTCAGGGACGTGGACAGCGAGCTGGGCCGCTGGGGCCGCTCCTTGGCGACCAGCAGCGCCGCCAGGGACTCGGTGCTGACGGGCGCGAGTTCCTTGGTCTCCGTGCTCGTGGCCGTGCTCATGCCGCCACCTCGTCCTTCGTGTCGGTGCCGGAACCGTCCGCGGCGCCGGTGTCGTGGCCGGTCAGCGCGAGGAAGACCTCGTCGAGGCTCGGCTGGCCGAGGGAGAAGTTGTCGACGGTGACGCCGGCCCGGGACAGCTCGGTGAGCGCCAGCGCCGCCTGGTCGGCCGCGCTGTCGCTGGTCGCGGCGTTGAGCCGGGCGGTGAGCGCCACGGGATCCGGTTCCAGCTGCACCTCCGCGAGCAGCAGGTCCCGCAGCAGCCGCTCGGCGTCGGCGCGCCGCTCGGGGTCGCGCAGCCGCACATGGACGGAACCGGCGCCCACGGACGCCTTGAGCTCGCCCTTCGTGCCCTCGGCGATCACCCGGCCCTTGTCGATCACCGCGATCCGGGAGGCGAGCTGGTCGGCCTCGTCCAGGTACTGCGTGGTCAGCAGCACGGTGGTGCCCTGGGCGACGACCGCGCGCACGATGTCCCACACCTGGTTGCGGCTGCGCGGGTCGAGTCCGGTGGTGGGCTCGTCGAGGAACAGCAGGTCGGGAGTGTTGAGGATGGACGCGGCGATGTCGATGCGGCGCCGCATGCCGCCCGAGTACTGCTTGACCTGCTTGCCGGCCGCCTCGGTGAGACCGAACGCCTCCAGCAGCTGCGCGGCGCGCTCGCGGGCCGCGGCCTTGCGGTGGCCGAGCAGCCGGCCCAGCAGGATCAGGTTCTCCGTGCCGGTGAGGTCCTCGTCCACCGAGGCGTACTGGCCGGTGAGGCTCACCCGGGAGCGGACCGCGTCGGCGTCGCGCACGACGTCGTGACCGAAGACGCGGGCCTCACCGCCGTCCGGGCGCAGCAGGGTGGCGAGCATCTTCACGGTGGTGGTCTTGCCGGCGCCGTTCGGGCCGAGGACGCCGTAGACCGTGCCGGTGGGCACCGCGAGGTCCACGCCGTCGACGGCCCGTGTCTCGCCGAAGGTCTTGACCAGGCCCGCGGTCTCGATCGCCAGGCCGGACGTCTGCGTGCTCATGCTTCGGGTCCTTCCGCGTGCTTGGGCTACGCATGGTGAGACCTTTACCGTCGCGCAAACTCATCGGTGCCGCACGCGGATTTCGGCGTCCGCGCCGTGTGCGGGGCGGGCGGGGTCTCCGACCCCGCTCCCCGGGTCGCGCAGTTCCCCGCGGCCCTGAGGGGGCGGTTCCCCGGGCACGGCACTGCCCCCGTGCCGGGCGCGGGGTTTTCGGGGGCTCTGCCCCCGGGCCCCCGTTGCGCAGTTCCCCGCGCCCCTGAGGGCGCAGTCCCCACGGCCTCTGAGGTGCTGCCCCCGTCCCCGCACTGATGAGGGTGCAGCCCCTATGCCCCGCCCCTGAGGGTGCAGCCCCTACGCCCCGCCCCTGAGGGTGCAGCCCCCACGCCCCGCCCCTGAGTGCAGCCCCCCACGCCCCGCCCCTGAGGGTGCAGCCCCCAGCCCCTGAAGACGCAGTTGCCCGGCCCCCCGGGGATGCGAGGTGCCTCGGGTGTGGGTGTGGGGCGTCCCGGGCGGGGGCGTGGGGCCCGGAGTACCGTCCCCCTCATGCATGCGATCACGATTCCCGAACCCGGTGGGCCCGAGGCGTTGGTCTGGGGGGAGGTGCCCGATCCGGTCGTCGGTGAGGGCGAGGTCCTCGTCGACGTGGTGGCCACGGCCGTCAACCGGGCCGACATCCTGCAGCGTCAGGGCTTCTACGACCCGCCGCCCGGCACCTCGCCCTACCCCGGTCTGGAGTGCTCCGGCCGGGTCGCGCAGGTCGGGCCGGGGGTGAGCGGCTGGGCCGTCGGTGACGAGGTCTGCGCGCTGCTCTCCGGCGGCGGTTACGCCGAGAAGGTGGCCGTTCCCGCGGGGCAGCTGCTGCCCGTCCCCGAGGGGATCGGCGTCGACCGGGCCGCCGCCCTGCCCGAGGTGGTCTGCACGGTCTGGTCGAACGTCTTCATGGTGGCCCACCTGCGCCCCGGCGAGACGTTCCTGGTGCACGGCGGCTCCAGCGGCATCGGCACCATGGCCGTCCAGCTCGCCAAGGCGGTCGGTGCGAAGGTCGCCGTGACCGCGGGCACCGAGGAGAAGCTGGAGCGCTGCGCCGAACTGGGCGCGGACATCCTGATCAACTACCGCGAGCAGGACTTCGTGGCCGAGCTGCGGGAGGCCACCGACGGCAAGGGCGCGGACGTCATCCTCGACAACATGGGCGCAAAGTACCTGGACCGCAACGTCCAGGCGCTCGCCGTGAACGGACGTCTGGTGATCATCGGCATGCAGGGCGGGGTGAAGGGCGAGCTGAACATCGGCGCCCTGCTCGCCAAGCGCGCCGCGATCACCGCCACCACGCTGCGCGCCCGGCCGGTGGAGGAGAAGGCCGCGATCGTGGCGGCCGTACGGGAGCACGTGTGGCCGTTGGTGTCCGGCGGTCACGTCCGTCCGGTGATCGACCGGGAGATCCCCATGCCGGACGCCGCCGAGGCGCACCGGGTCGTGGAGGACAGCTCCCACATCGGCAAGGTCCTTCTGGTCACGCCCAGGTGAGTCCTGCACGGGGCAACGGTCAGCGTGTCCCGCGTTCCTGACGCATCCGCAGGCCCAGGAAGGCGAGGGCGAACCCGAGGCCCATGAGGACCAGGCCGCTGCCCAGCGGCAGGATCCGCAGCACCGGCCCCACGGCGGTGCCGGCGACCGCGTCGGGCTCCGGGGCCCGCGACGACGTGGCGGGCGCCGGGGCCGCCGCCGAGGACGCGGGCGGCGCCACGCCGTCGGAGCCGGCCGGGGACCCCTCAGCCGTGTCGTCCTCCGCCCGCGTGGACGCGTCGAGCCGGGCGTCCGGCCGCCGCACCCCGTCACCGTCCGGGCGTCCGGCCGCCTCGCGGTGACCCGTGCCCTCCTCCTCGGCACGGCCCCGGCGGGGCGGCGCGCCGTCCCGGGACTCCTCCCGCGCGGTCTGCTGCCGCCCGGGCCGGTCCCGCCCCTCGCCCGGACCGTTCCCCGACCGGGTCGGGGAGGGGGAGGCCTGGCGGGAGGGTGAGGCCGGGGCCGACGGGGAGCGGGACGCCGCGCGGGCCCGGTCGCCCGCCCCGGGGTCCGGCGGTGTCCGCTCCGCCCCGTACGCCACGCCGGCCGCACCCGGCGGGCCCGGGAACGGGCCGTACGGCAGCAGCACGGCCCCCGCCCCCAGAACGAGTGTCGCCCCCAGTGTGCGCAGCCATGGAGTCACGGCCGGGACCTCCCGCGCCGGGCCGGTGCTCGGCCGCACCGTCGGCAAGTTGGGACGGATGGACGCCCAACAGCCTGGCACCGGGGGACGGGACCGGCATGTCGGACAGGGCCGTACGGAGGACCTGCCGCCGTGGCCGCTTCCGGGGGCGCGCCGCGCCGGGCGGGGGGTGTGCGCGACAATGGCCCAATGGAGATGCCGAGGAACGAACGGTCGCCGGAGAATCCGCAGATCCTGGTCGTCGGCCAGGACGGTATGGCGCTCAGCGGCGGCAAGGGCGACGAGGACTCCCGTGAGACCCCGGTGACGGAGCAGGTGGAGCAGCCGGCGAAGGTCATGCGGATCGGCAGCATGATCAAGCAGCTGCTGGAGGAGGTGCGGGCGGCCCCTCTCGACGAGGCCAGCCGCAACCGTCTCAAGGAGATCCACGCCAGTTCGGTGAAGGAGCTCGAGGACGGTCTGGCGCCGGAGCTGGTCGAGGAGCTGGAGCGGCTCTCCCTGCCCTTCACGGACGAGGCGACCCCCAGCGACGCGGAGCTGCGCATCGCGCAGGCCCAGCTGGTGGGCTGGCTCGAGGGGCTCTTCCACGGGATCCAGACGACGCTCTTCGCCCAGCAGATGGCGGCGCGGGCCCAGCTGGAGCAGATGCGCCGCGCCCTGCCGCCGGGTGTCAGCGAAGGGCCCGAGGACTCCCACCACACGGGTGGTCGCTCGGGCGGTCCCTACCTGTAGGTCGCCTCATGACGGACGGAAGGGGCCCGGCGCGGATGCCGGGCCCCTTCCGTCCGTTCCGGTCGTCTCAGGAGGTGGGCGGGTTGCCCGTCGAGACCTTGAGCGTGATCTCCGGCATGTCCTCGGGGTCGACGTCGGTGCCGGCCGGCGGGAACTGCTCGCGGACGGAGCCCTCGCCGTAGGTGTTCTCGTCGACCTTGACGATCTTGAGGTTGCCGCCCCAGCCGGCGGCCTGGAAGCACGCCTTCACCGAGGAGATGTGCTTGAACTTGAAGTCGGGGAGCTGGATCAGCTCGGGGTCGTTGTACGACTCCTGCGGCTCCTCGCACTTCTCCGGGTCGATCGTCTTGGACGTGTCGGGGCCGCGGTAGCCCTCGGGCTTCGCCGTGGCCGAGGCGCTGCCGCCGCCCGCCTTCGGGTCCTTGTCGCCCCCGTTGTTCAGCGCGAGCGCGGTGACCAGACCGCCGACGGCGAGCACCGCGACCAGCACGGAGGCGACGATCACCGGAGTGTTCCGGCCGCGCCCCTGGCCGCCGCCGGAGCCCTGTGGGGAGATCGTGTACGGCGCGGGCGTCGAGGGGCCCTGCGGGGCGTACGGGCCGGGCGTCGGGTAGCCGCCCTGCTGCGGGTAGCCGTAGGACGGGGCGGGCGTGGCCGGGGCCGGGGTGCCGTACGGGTTTGGGGCCGGCGTCGGCTGGTACGGGGTCTGGACGCTGCCGGCGGGGGTCTGGCCGGACCGGTCGACCGGCGGGAACACCGCGGAGCCGACGCCGGCGCCGCTGGGCGCCTGGCTGCCGGGCACGATGCTCGGCGGGGCCGCCTGGAAGGACTGCGCCACCCGCAGGCACTCCCCGCGCATGGCCTCCGCGCTGGGGAAACGCTCGTTGGGGTTCTTCTTCAGGGCGCGCGTGATCAGCGCGTCCACGGCCGGCGGCAGCGAGCGGTTGATCGAGGAGGCGACCGGCGGCTCCTCCTGCACGTGCGCGTAGGCGATGGCGAGCGGCGAGTCCGCGTCGAACGGCAGCCTGCCGGTGACCAGCTGGAACAGCATGATACCGACCGAGTACAGGTCGGAGCGGGCGTCGACGCCCCGGCCGAGCGCCTGCTCCGGGGAGAGGTACTGCGGGGTGCCGACGACCATGCCGGTCTGCGTCATCGACGTCACGCCGGACTGCATGGCGCGGGCGATGCCGAAGTCCATCACCTTGACCACGCCGCGCTTGGTCATCATCACGTTGCCCGGCTTGATGTCGCGGTGGACCAGCCCCATCTCGTGGCTGATCTCCAGCGCCGCCAGCACGTCCGCGGTGATCTTCAGCGCCTTGTCGGCGGGCATCGCGCCGTGCTGCCGTACGTCCTCGTCGAGCACGGAGCCGAGCGGGCGGCCCTCCACGTACTCCATGACGATGTACGGGGTCGTCATGCCGTCGACGTCGTCCTCGCCGGTGTCGAACACCGAGACGATGTTGGTGTGCGTGAGCTTCGCCACGGACTGGGCCTCGCGGCGGAAGCGTTCACGGAAGGCCTGCTCCCGGCCGAGTTCCGTGTGCAACGTCTTGATGGCGACCTGGCGGTCCAGCACCGTGTCGTAGGCGAGATGCACCGAGGCCATGCCACCCTGGCCGAGCAGGTCCCGCAGTTGGTAGCGTCCGCCCGCGAGCGCCCGCCCCGTGTGCCGGCCCTGTGCGCCGTCCTGGCTCATGTTCCGCGTCCCCCGTAGCCTCTCCGGCGTCCGGCGCCGCCGTCGGTGACTTGTCTCTCGTGACGTGTCGTAGATCGAAAGTGCTATTCCCGGCCAAGTCTGCCCCAGGGCACCGACACGTCAAGCGCGGTGCCCGTTCCGTGACCGTACGCGAAAGAAGCGTCGCGGAAGCGTTACAGCGGTCGTACGGCCGGTACACGGAATTTGCACGACAGTACGGCCAGCGGGTTTGATGGCCGGTCCGTCACGTGCCGGATCCGGCAGCCCGTCCCGGACCGGAGGCCCCGGCAGAGGCTGTAGCGTGGCCGACGGAGACCGTAACAACACCGCGCGCACCGCGGGCAGAAACGACGGCGAGGACTGATGGCACAGCAGCAGCGCGCTCAGGGCCCGTCCGACCCCGAGGCGACTGGCGGCGGCATGTCGGACGCGCCGGACAACTGGGGCAACGGCGGGCTGGTCGGCGACGGCCGGTACCGGCTCACGCACCGGCTCGGCCGGGGCGGCATGGCCGAGGTGTTCGCCGCGGAGGACGTACGCCTCGGGCGTACCGTCGCCGTGAAGCTGCTGCGCTCCGACCTGGCCGAGGACCCGGTGTCCAAGGCGCGCTTCACGCGCGAGGCCCAGTCCGTGGCCGGCCTCAACCATCACGCGATCGTCGCCGTGTACGACTCCGGCGAGGACACGATCGGCGGCCAGTCCGTGCCGTACATCGTGATGGAGCTGGTCGAGGGCCGCACCATCCGCGACCTGCTGATGAACGCGGAGGCGCCGGGTCCGGAGCAGGCGCTGATCATCGTCTCGGGCGTCCTGGAGGCCCTGGCCTACTCGCACCAGCACAACATCGTGCACCGCGACATCAAGCCGGCCAACGTCATCATCACCAACAACGGCGCCGTGAAGGTGATGGACTTCGGCATCGCCCGCGCCATGCACGGCGCGTCCACGACGATGACGCAGACCGGCATGGTCATGGGCACCCCGCAGTACCTCTCCCCGGAGCAGGCGCTCGGCAAGGCCGTCGACCACCGTTCCGACCTGTACGCGACCGGCTGCCTGATGTACGAACTGCTGGCGCTGCGCCCGCCGTTCACCGGCGAGACGCCGCTGTCGGTCGTCTACCAGCACGTCCAGGACATCCCCACGCCTCCCTCCGAGGCCTCGGACGCGTGCCCGCCCGAGCTGGACGGGCTCGTGATGCGCTCCCTCGCCAAGGACCCGGACGACCGGTTCCAGACGGCCGAGGAGATGCGCGGCCTCGTCCAGTACGCGCTGCAGATGCTCTACGAGCAGGGCGGCCACACCGGCACCTGGAACACCGGCCCGGTCGACATGCACGAGGGCCCGCGCACGCCCGCGGCCGGGTACGCCGGCACCGCGGCCATGGCGCACCCGGAGCACTCCGGCACCACGGCCATCCCGCAGCCGATCCTGCCGGGCGGCTACGGCGGCGGGGACGACGGCGGTTTCGAGGGCCACGGCAACAAGGGCAGCGGACGCGGCAAGCTGTGGATCCTCGCGGTGCTCGCGGTGATCGCGGTCGCGGCAGGCGTCGCCCTCGCGCTCAACAACGGCGGGGGCGGGGGCGAGGGCGGCAAGACCGACACCTCGCCGTCCGTCTCGCAGAGCACGAAGGACGAGCCGGCGAGCGAGTCGCCGACCGACCAGGAGACCGAGGAGACCACCGGTCCCGACACCGACCCGGGCTCCGGCTCCGGCGGCAACGGCGGCTGGACCCCCAGCTACGAGCCGTCGTGGACCCCGACCCAGCCCGATACGGAGGAGCCGACCGGCGACCCGACGGGTGAGCCGACCGAGGGCCAGACGACTCCCACGGACCCGGAGACCGAGGAGCCGCCGCCCACCAACACGGCGCCGCCGCCCACCGGCGGTACCGAGGGCAACGGCAATGGCGGCAACGGCGACGACCCGCCGGAGGGCAACCAGTAACCGGCACCTGAGCGGGGGTGCGAAGCGTGCGCTTCGCACCCCCGCTCGTTTGTCCGGCCCCGGACACGGGGCCGGACCGGCACCCCGTGACGTCCCCGGCGGCACCCCGTGCCGCCGGGACGTCTGCTCTTCCCGTGCCCGGCTCGGCCGGGATAACGTGCCGTTGCTCCGGCCTCCTGCAAGGCTGTGACCAGCGCGCCTTCCGGGCCTACCCCGATTTACTTGGATATCCAAGCAAAATCGCAGGTCAGAGGGGGTTTCATAGAAATGTGGAGCACTGGGTAACGTGCTGTGTGCAGGGCGCTCGCCGGGGCACCTGTCACGCCTGTTCCCGGCCGAGTGGCACCCACCCCGTGCCCGGTGGTCGGAACAGGTGAGCCGCACTGGCCTACCGGCAACCCCGGGGGCCGGACCGACGGAGGAGCACACGTGACCGTGGAGAGCACTGCCGCGCGCACACCGCGACGCAGCGCCGGAAACAAGGCCGGCACCACCGGCACCAAGCGCACCACCAGCACCACCAGGAAGGCCGCCGGCGCCGGGAAGAGCGCCGAGCCCGCCCTCGTCCAGCTGCTGACGCCCGAGGGCAAGCGCGTCAAGAACGCCGAGTTCGACAAGTACGTCGCCGACGTCACGGCCGAGGATCTGCGCGGGCTGTACCGCGACATGGTGCTCACCCGTCGCTTCGACGCCGAGGCCACCGCGCTCCAGCGCCAGGGCGAGCTGGGCCTGTGGGCCTCGCTGCTCGGGCAGGAGGCGGCGCAGATCGGCTCCGGCCGGGCGCTGCGCGACGACGACTACGTCTTCCCCACCTACCGTGAGCACGGCGTCGCCTGGTGCCGCGGGGTGGATCCGACGAACCTGCTCGGCATGTTCCGCGGCGTCAACAACGGCGGCTGGGACCCGAACGGCAACAACTTCCACCTGTACACGATCGTCATCGGCTCGCAGACGCTGCACGCGACGGGCTACGCGATGGGCATCACCAAGGACGGCGCCGACAGCGCGGTCATCGCGTACTTCGGCGACGGCGCCTCCAGCCAGGGCGACGTGGCCGAGGCCTTCACCTTCTCCGCGGTCTACAACGCGCCCGTGGTGTTCTTCTGCCAGAACAACCAGTGGGCGATCTCCGAGCCGACCGAGAAGCAGTCCCGTGTGCCGCTGTACCAGCGTGCGCAGGGCTACGGCTTCCCGGGCGTGCGCGTGGACGGCAACGACGTGCTGGCGAACCTGGCCGTCACCAAGTGGGCCCTGGAGCGGGCCCGCGCCGGCGAGGGACCGACGCTCGTCGAGGCGTTCACGTACCGCATGGGCGCGCACACCACCTCCGACGACCCGACCCGCTACCGCACGGACGACGAGCGGCTCGCCTGGGAGGCGAAGGACCCGATCCTGCGCCTGCGACGCCACCTCGAGGCCGCACACCACGCGGACGAGGGATTCTTCGCGGAACTGGAGACCGAGTCCGAGGCGTTGGGCAAGCGGGTGCGCGAAGCGGTCCGTGCCATGCCGGACCCGGACCACTTCGCCATCTTCGAGAACGTGTACGCGGACGGTCATGCGCTGGTGGACGAGGAGCGGGCGCAGTTCGCCGCCTACCAGGACTCGTTCGCGGACGAAGACGGGGGTAAGTGACATGGCTGAGAAGATGGCTCTGGCCAAGGCGATCAACGAGTCGCTGCGGCGCGCCCTGGACGCGGACCCGAAGGTCGTCGTCATGGGCGAGGACGTGGGCAAGCTGGGCGGCGTGTTCCGGGTGACGGACGGCCTGCAGAAGGACTTCGGCGAGAGCCGCGTCATCGACACCCCGCTCGCCGAGTCGGGCATCGTCGGCACGGCGATCGGTCTGGCCCTGCGGGGCTACCGCCCGGTGGTGGAGATCCAGTTCGACGGCTTCGTCTTCCCCGCGTACGACCAGATCGTCACGCAGCTCGCGAAGATGCACGCCCGCGCGCTGGGCAAGGTCAAGATGCCCGTCGTGGTGCGCATCCCCTACGGCGGCGGCATCGGTGCGGTGGAGCACCACTCCGAGTCGCCCGAGGCGCTGTTCGCCCACGTCGCCGGTCTGAAGATCGTGTCGCCGTCGAACGCGTCCGACGCGTACTGGATGATGCAGCAGGCCGTCCAGAGCGACGACCCGGTGATCTTCTTCGAGCCGAAGCGCCGCTACTGGGACAAGGGCGAGGTCGACACCGAGGCGATCCCCGGCCCGCTGCACAAGGCGCGCGTGGTGCGTGAGGGGACGGACCTGACCCTCGCCGCGTACGGCCCGATGGTGAAGCTCTGTCAGGAGGTCGCGGACGCGGCCGCCGAGGAGGGCCGCAGCCTGGAGGTCCTCGACCTGCGCTCGGTCTCCCCGATCGACTTCGACGCTGTCCAGGCGTCGGTGGAGAAGACCCGCCGTCTGGTCGTCGTCCACGAGGCGCCGGTGTTCTTCGGCTCCGGCGCGGAGATCGCCGCCCGGATCACGGAGCGCTGCTTCTACCACCTGGAGGCCCCGGTGCTCCGGGTGGGCGGCTACCACGCCCCGTACCCGCCGGCCCGTCTGGAGGAGTCCTACCTCCCGGACCTGGACCGGGTGCTCGATGCCGTCGACCGCTCGCTGGCGTACTGAGGAGAGGGTCGTGACGACGATGACGAACGCGTCCGTACGCGAGTTCAAGATGCCGGACGTGGGCGAGGGCCTCACCGAGGCCGAGATCCTCAAGTGGTACGTCCAGCCCGGTGACACCGTCACCGACGGCCAGGTGGTCTGCGAGGTGGAGACGGCGAAGGCCGCCGTCGAGCTGCCCATCCCCTACGACGGTGTGGTCCGTGCCCTGCACTTCCCCGAGGGCACCACGGTCGACGTGGGCACCTCCATCATCGCGGTGGAGGTGGCGGGCGGAGCGGCCCCGGCGCAGGAGGAGGCCCCCGCGGCCGCCGTCCCCGCCGCGGAGCCGGAGAAGCCCGCCGAGCAGCCCGCGGCCCGTCAGCCGGTGCTGGTCGGCTACGGCGTCGCCACGTCCTCCACCCGCCGGCGCCCGCGCAAGCAGGCGCAGGACCCGGTGGCCCGGCAGGCCGCCTCCGCGGTCCAGGCCGAGCTGAACGGCCACGGGGCGGCTCCGGCTGCCTCCGCCGCCCCGGTGGCTCCGGCTGCTCCCGCGGCTCCGGCTCAGCGTCCGCTGGCGAAGCCGCCGGTGCGCAAGCTGGCCAAGGACCTGGGCGTCGACCTGGCCACGGTCACCCCGAGCGGCCCGGACGGCGTCATCACCCGCGAGGACGTCCACGCGGCCGTCGCCGCGGCCCAGGCCCCGCAGCAGACGGCTCCCGCGGCCCAGCCGGCGGTCCCGGCCGCCTCCGCCCCGGACCGGCCCGCGGCCCCGGCGTCGTACGACACCGCCCGTGAGACGCGCATCCCCGTCAAGGGCGTGCGCAAGGCGACGGCGGCGGCGATGGTCGGCTCGGCGTTCACCGCGCCGCACGTCACGGAGTTCGTGACGGTCGACGTGACCCGGACGATGAAGCTGGTCGAGGAGCTGAAGCAGGACAAGGAGTTCGCGGGCCTGCGCGTGAACCCCCTCCTGCTGATCGCCAAGGCGCTCCTGGTCGCGATCCGGCGGAACCCCGACATCAACGCCTCGTGGGACGAGGCGGCGCAGGAGATCGTGGTCAAGCACTACGTGAACCTGGGCATCGCGGCGGCCACCCCGCGCGGTCTGATCGTGCCGAACATCAAGGACGCCCACGCCAAGACGCTGCCCGAACTGGCCGCGTCCCTGGGTGAACTGGTGTCCACGGCCCGGGAGGGCAGGACCTCCCCGTCCGCGATGCAGGGCGGCACGGTCACGATCACCAACGTCGGCGTCTTCGGCGTCGACACGGGGACGCCGATCCTCAATCCGGGCGAGTCGGCGATCCTCGCGGTCGGTGCGATCAAGCCCCAGCCGTGGGTGCACAAGGGCAAGGTCAAGCCGCGCCAGGTCACCACCCTGGCCCTGTCGTTCGACCACCGCCTGGTCGACGGCGAGCTCGGCTCCAAGGTCCTCGCCGACGTGGCGGCGGTCCTGGAGCAGCCGAAGCGGCTGATCACCTGGGCCTGACGGCCGGTGAGCCACGACAGGAGGGGCGCCGCACACCAGGTGTGCGGCGCCCCTCCGCGCGTCCGGGGGACCCGGGCAGGTCAGATCTTGCTGAACGCGTAGTTCATGAGGGCCTTCGCGTCCTTCTCGCGCTGGGCGGCGGAGGAGGAGGCGAGGACGGTGCCGACGACCGTCTTGCCGTTCCGGGTCGCGGCGAAGACCAGGCAGTACTTGGCCGTGGGGCCCGAGCCGGTCTTCACGCCGATGGTGCCGCTGTAGCTGCTCAGCAGGGTGTTGGTGTTGACCCACGGCGCCATCGTGCGGGTGCCGCCCGTTTTGGTCTTCGTCTTGGCCGTGTACTTCTTCGTCTTGACGATGGAGCGGAAGGTCGCGTTCTTCATCGCGCTGCTGGCGATCTTCGTCAGGTCGCGCGGCGTGGAGTAGTTGCTGCCGTTGCCGATGCCGTCGAACGAGTCGAAGTGGGTGTTCTTCAGGCCCAGCTTCTTCGCGTCCGCGTTCATCTTGGAGATGAACGACTTCACACGCGCCGAGCGCGTGCTGCCGGTGCCGAACTTGTCGGCCAGCGCGTAGGCGGCGTCGCAGCCGGACGGCAGCATCAGCCCGTACAGCAGCTGGCGGACGGTGACCTTGTCGCCGACGATCAGCCGCGCGGACGAGGCGTTCTTCGACACGATGTAGTCGCTGTACGCCTTCTGGATCGTGACCGTGGCGTTCAGGTTCAGGTTCTTCTGGGCGAGCACGACCTTCGCGGTCATGATCTTGGTGGTGGAGCCGGTGGCGCGGCGGGTGTCCCCGAGCTTCGTGTACAGCGTCTTGCCGTTCGCGTTGTTGAGCACGAAGCCGCCCTTGGCGACGACGGACGGAACGGGTGCGGCGGCCTGCGCCGGCGCCGCGTAGAGCGCTCCGGAGGCGAGCACGGCGCCCGTGGTGACGACGACGCCGGCGGCTCTGCGGAAGCGAATGCCCTGGATGGCGATATTCAAGTCTGGTACCCCGATTTATCGTGAATGGCCGTGCTGCTCGGCCAGGTTCTGGAGCGGCCGCACGTAAGGGGCCGCACGTGTCTGACGCCTGGGCCGAGGGGATGGTTGTACGGGAGGAGGGCGCCTTTTCCTGGTACGCGCCGTTCCGCATCGTGGACGCGCCCTTTCATGCGTACGTGTTGTATCTATGCTGTCGGCATGAGTGTGTCCGCCCCCGCGAAACGTCCCCCCGCAGCCGACCGCGTCTACGCCCACGTCAAGCAGGGCGTGCTGGAGCGCACGTACGAGGGCGGGACACTGCTCACGGAGGGCGAGCTGGCCGAGGCCGTGGGCGTCTCCCGCACGCCCGTGCGCGAGGCCCTGCTGCGGCTGGAGGCCGAGGGGCTGATCAAGCTCTACCCGAAGAAGGGCGCGCTCGTGCTGCCGGTCTCCGCGCAGGAGATCGCCGACGTCGTCGAGACGCGGCTGCTCGTGGAGGAGCATGCGGCGCGCAAGGCCGTGCCCGCCTCCCCCGGTCTCGTCGCGCGCCTGGAGGAGCTGCTCACGCGCCAGAAGGAGGAGGCGGCCGCGGGCGACTTCGCCGCGGCCTCCGTCACCGACCGCTGCTTCCACGCCGAGATCGTCCGCAGCGGCGGCAACGAGATCCTCTCCCGCCTCTACGACCAGCTGCGCGACCGTCAGCTGCGCATGGGCCAGGCCGTGATGCACTCCCACCCCGACCGCATCGCCAAGACCCTCACCGAGCACGAGGAGATCCTCGGCGCCCTGCGCTCCGGTGACGCCGACGCGGCCGTGGACGCCGTCCACCGGCACGTCGGCTGGTTCTCGCACCTCGCCCGGGGAGAGGTGCGATGAGCGGCGCCACCACGCGCGGCGCCGGCGCGCTGCCCGGCGGCCCTTCCCCGGAGGGGACGCCACCGGGAGGGCGGCGCGCGCTCGCCGTCTGGGGGATCGGCGTCTCCGTCTACTTCGTCGCCGTCATCTTCCGCACGTCCCTGGGCGTGGCCGGACTCGACGCGGCCGACCGCTTCGACGTGGGCGCCTCCGCCCTGTCGACGTTCTCCATCCTCCAGCTGCTGGTCTACGCGGGCATGCAGATACCCGTCGGCCTGCTGGTGGACCGGCTCGGCACCAAGAAGGTGCTGAGCCTGGGCGCGGTGCTGTTCACCCTCGGACAGCTCGGGTTCGCCCTCTCCCCGTCGTACGGGATGGCGCTCGCCTCGCGTGCGCTGCTCGGCTGCGGCGACGCGATGACCTTCATCAGCGTGCTGCGGCTGGGCACGCGGTGGTTCCCCGCGCGGCGCGGGCCGATGATCGGGCAGATGGCCGGACTGATCGGCATGGCCGGCAACCTCGTCTCCACGTTGGTCCTGGCCCGGCTGCTGCACGGCATCGGCTGGACGGCGGCGTTCGCGGGCAGCTCGCTGGCGGGTGCCGTGGTCCTCGTCCTGGTGCTGCTGTTCCTCAAGGACCACCCCGAGGGCCACGAGCCGGAGCCGGTCTCCCACCGGGGCGCCGCCTACGTCCGCCGGCAGATCGCCGCCTCCTGGCGGGAGCCGGGGACCCGGCTGGGGCTGTGGGTGCACTTCACCACGCAGTTCCCGGCGATGGTGTTCCTGCTGCTGTGGGGGATGCCGTTCCTGGTGGAGGCGCAGGGGCTGTCCCGCGCGACGGCCGGTGAGCTGCTCACCCTGGTGGTGCTGGCCAACATGGCCGTCGGCCTCGTCTACGGCCAGGTCGTCGGCCGGCACCACGGGGCACGGCTGCCGCTGGCGCTCGGCACGGTGGGCGCGACGGCCCTGCTGTGGGCCGTGACGCTGGCCTGGCCGGGGGACAGGGCGCCGATGTGGCTGCTGGTCGTGCTGTGCGCGGTGCTGGGGGCCTGCGGCCCGGCGTCGATGATCGGCTTCGACTTCGCCCGCCCCGCCAACCCGCCGGAGCGCCAGGGCACCGCCTCCGGCATCACCAACATGGGCGGGTTCATCGCCTCGATGACGACCCTCTTCGCGATCGGCGTCCTCCTGGACGCCACCGGTGACGACTACACGATCGCCTTCTCGGCGGTCTTCGTCCTGCAGGCGCTGGGCGTCACCCAGATCCTCCGCCTTCGGAGGCGGGCCGCACGCCGGGAGCGGGAACGGCTGGTCGCCAGCAGGGTGGAGACGGTGCACGTCCCCGCCTGAGTCACCGCACGGGCACCAGCGTGAGGTAGGCGAGGCCGAGGACGCCGCGGTAGCTCATCCACTGGGCGCGGTGCCGGTCGAGACGTTCCCGCGTCGCGGCCGCCCGGGGATGGTCCGGGTGCCCGGCCAGCCACACCTCGGTGTCCGCCTGGTACGCCGACTCGAACTCCTCCCACTCCCCGGCGTCCGCCGTCTCCGTCCACTCCGGGCGGAAACCGGCCTCCACCGCGAGGTCCAGGAGGGTGCCCAGGTCGTGGTGGTCGGCGGCGCTCGCGCCCGGCCACATGCCCGCGAGCTCGGCCTCGGCCGGCGGACGCTGCCAGAAGCCCTCCCCGAGCAGCACCCGGCCCCCGTCCGCGACCAGGCCGCGCAGCGCCCGCAGCGCCTCGACGACGAGCCCGGGTGGCTCCGCCGTGGTGAGGGCCTGGCTGGACCCGACGCACAGCACCAGGTCGGCCGGGCCGCGGGACGTCCCCGTCGCCGACTCCTCCAGGAACCGCACCCGTCCGGCCAGCCCGCGCTCCTCGGCGGCGCGCCGGCCCCGTGCCAGGTCCCCGGCCTCGAGGTCGATGCCGACCCCGGTGGCCCCCGGCACCGCCTCGAGGACCCGCAGCATCAACTCGCCCCAGCCGCAGCCGATGTCGAGGACGGTGGCGGGGCTTGTCCGGGCGAGCCGCTCGACCAGCCGGCCGGCGCGGTGCTCGGAGAGGGGGCCGTGGAAGGTCAGCCGGGTCAGCCGGGGCGGCTCGCCGGCGCAGGGCGCGGGGGGCGTGCGGGTGTCGGTCACGGCGGGGACGGTAACCGCCCCCGGGGCGGCGGCGACACCGTTTTCGGCCCGCCGCCGTGTCCCGCCGCGCCTCAGGTCAGGGCGTGACCGCGAAGTGGCGGAGGATGGCCGCGGCCAGGTCCTGGTCGCCCTCCGTCTTGACGCGGTCCGTGACCGAATCGACCGTCACGCGGCCGCAGGCCAGGCGGACGTAGGTCTCCCAGTCGAGGGTGAGGGCGGCGGCCGGGCCGAGGGCCGGGGCGGTTTCGAGGGTGCCGCGGCCCTGGATGTCGACGCGGACCGTGCGCAGGAACTCCACCGGGCCGTGCACGTCGAAGACCACCGCGGAGCTGCGCGGCGCCTGCGCCAGGTCGGCGACGACCCGCGGGAGTTCGTCGAGCAGGACGTCGCGGGCGACGTGGGCGCCGGGGGAGTCGAGGTTGCCCGGACGGCCGAGGGCGGCGCGCAGGTCCTGCTCGTGCGCCCACACGGCGAAGGCGTGCCGGCGCATCGACTCCTCCAGCGTCAGCTCCGTGCCCAGCGGGCCGCGCACCTTGGTGCCGGGGTCGCGGGACTCGTTGCGCAGCTGGCGGTTGCGCCGGATGATCATCAGCTCCAGCTCGGAGGTCATCTCCGGCGCCGTGTGGTGGCGGCGCACGTCGACCTGCATCTCCATGTACCGCTGGTGGTCGTTGGTGACGTGGAACAGGTCGCGCGGCAGCGTGTGGATCGGCCGGGGGTCGCCGTACATCTCCGAGTCGAGGCCGATGACGTGCGAGACCACGTCACGGACCGACCAGCCCGGGCAGGGCGTGCGCCGGTTCCAGTCGGCCTCCGGCAGCGGCTGCACCAGCTCGGATATCGCCTCGATGGAGTGGGACCAGGCGTCGGCGTAGGGCTGGAGGGCGGGATGCAGACTCACGGAACGGGACCCCTCGGCGGTCGGTACACGGGCAGGTTGTGGCGGCGGTGCCAGTGGGCGATGGCTGCACTGCGCGGGTGTCTCGGGCCTCCCCCGGTTCTCGGCTTCGCTCGAACCGGCGGGACCCCCAAGTTACGCTGCTGAGAGGCACCCCGGCAGTGCTTTCGTGTGACGATCGTAGGCCCGTGGACACGGGTCGAATGCCAGGACGGTGGTAGTGTGCGCGCTTCCTTGCTGCAAGTCGCCGTGAACGAGGACGAACCGGTCGAATCGCGTCGGCGCCGGGTGGCCGCCCTGGTACGCGATCAGGCCGGGGCGGACCTCGTCGTCCTCCCCGAGCTGTGGACCACGGGCGCCTTCGCCTACGAGGGGTTCGGCGCCGAGGCGGAACCGCTTCAGGGGCCGACGTACGAGGCGATGGCCAAGGCGGCGAGCGAGGCGGGCGTGTGGCTGCACGCCGGGTCCGTCCCGGAGCGGGACCCCGACGGCACCCTCTACAACACGTCTCTGGTCTTCTCCCCCTCCGGCGAGCTCGCCGCGTCCTACCGGAAGATCCACCGCTTCGGCTTCGACAAGGGCGAGGCCGTGCTGATGGGGGCGGGCGAGGAGCTGGTGACGGTCCGTCTGCCGGACACCGTCCTGGGCGTGGCGACCTGTTACGACCTGCGCTTCCCCGAACTCTTCCGCGGTCTGGTCGACGCCGGCGCGGAGACCTTCGTCGTCCCGGCGGGCTGGCCCGAACGGCGCCGCGCGCACTGGACGCTGCTGGCGCGGGCGCGCGCCGTGGAGAACCAGGCGTTCGTCCTGGCGTGCGGAACGGCCGGGACGCACGCGGGAGTTCCGCAGGCGGGCCACTCGGTCGTGGTGGACCCGTGGGGCGAGGTCCTCGCCGAGGCGGGCCCCGGCGAGGAGATCCTGACGGTCGACTTCGACCCGGCGACGGTGGCGGGCACCCGGGACCGCTTCCCGGCCCTCAAGGACCGCGTCCTGGGCCTGGACCGCCCCCGCCACTGACCGGGAGGGCGCGGGCTATGCCTCCCGCTCCTTCTCCGCCAGGTGGATCACGCACACCGCCACCGCGATCAGCAGCGCCGGGTCTGCGTCCTCGCGGACGACGTCGACGCCGTAGGTGTCGCGGAGGGACAGCATGCGGCGGGAGATCACCGCGAGGAGTTCGCCGTCGTACTCCACGGCGAACTCCCGGTCGAGGATCCGCCCGCTGACGTCCAGCTCGGTGCCGCCGTCCGCCAGGGACACCCGGTAGTGGTTGCGCAGCAGCGACAGCCGTTTGCGCCGCACGGTCGCGAGCGGCTCGCCGCCCCGCTCGATCACCATGGTGTCCCGCAGCGCGAACATCTTCTTGCGGATGTCGACGAGCACGTGCCCCTCGGCGTCCTTCAGCTCGAAGGTGTCCCGCAGCCGCAAGGCCTTGCCGTCGACGAGGAAGACCTTGTTGCCGCGGTCGTCCTCGATCCAGTAGTCGTCCCCGATGCCGAGGATCCGGTCCCGTACGAGAAATCTCATGCGCCGAGGGTTCCCCGCCCCGCTCCGTCCGACGCCGCCACTGGGCCGACGGGCGGAGCCCGCTCCGCCCCCGCCGGTGGCACGCTGGACGTATGGACGACGCCGCCTCCGCTCCCCCCGTCCGCCGTTCCGCCCGTGTGCGGGCGCCCGAGCTCGCGGGGAAGGGGGGCTGGCTGAACACGGGCGGCGCCGCGTACACCCTCGCCGGCCTGCGCGGACGCGTCGTGCTGCTCGACTTCTGGACGTTCGCCTGCGTCAACTGCCTCCACGTCGTCGACGAGCTGCGTGAGCTGGAGGAGCGGCACCGGGACACGCTCGTGGTGATCGGCGTGCACTCGCCGAAGTTCCCGCACGAGGCGGAGCACGCGGCGGTGGCGGACGCCGTGGAGCGGTACGCGGTGGCGCATCCCGTCCTGGACGACCCCGAGCTGACGACGTGGACGCAGTACGCGGTGCGGGCCTGGCCGACGCTGGTGGTCGTCGACCCGGAGGGGTACGTCGTGGCCACGTACTCCGGCGAGGGGCACGTGCCCGAGATCGAGCGGCTGGTGACCGAGCTGGAGGCCGAGCACGCGGCGAAGGGCACGCTCCGGCGCGGCGACCTCCCCTACGCGCCGCCGGAGCCGGAGCCGACGGTGCTGCGGTTCCCCGGCAAGGTGCTGCTGCTGCCGTCGGGGACGTTCCTGGTCACGGACACCACCCGGCACCAGGTGGTGGAGCTGGCGGAGGACGGGGAGACGGTCCTGAGGCGGTTCGGCAGCGGCGGGCGTGGCCTGGTGGACGGACCGCCCGGGCGGGCCCGCTTCCAGGAGCCGCAGGGGCTCGCCCTGCTCCCGGACGGCGCCGTGGTCGTCGCCGACACCGTCAACCACGCCCTGAGGCGGCTCGACCCCGAGTCGGGCGAGGTCACCACGCTCGCCGGCACGGGTTCCCCCTGGCGCCCCGGGGACGCGACGGACGGCCCGGCCCGCGCGGTGAACCTCTCCTCCCCCTGGGACGTCACCGTCTGGCAGGGCGCGGTGTGGATCGCCATGGCCGGCATCCACCAGCTCTGGTCCTACGACCCCGCCGCCGGCACGGTCGCCCGCGAGGCCGGGACCGGCGGGGAGCAGCTCGTCGACGGGCCGGCGAAGGAGGCCCTGTTCGCGCAGCCCTCGGGGCTCGCGGTGACGCCGGAGGGGCTGTGGGTGGCCGACTCGGAGAGCTCCGCCCTGCGCCGGCTGGGACCGGACGGACGGGTGCGTACGGCCGTGGGGGCGGGACTGTTCGCCTTCGGGTACCGGGACGGCCCCGCGGACGAGGCGCTCTTCCAGCACCCGCTCGGGGTGACCGCGCTGCCCGACGGCTCCCTGGCGGTCTGCGACACCTACAACCAGGCCCTGCGCCGCTACGACCCGGCCACCGGCGAGGTGACCACCCTGGCCACCGATCTGCGCGAGCCCAGCGGCGCGGTGGTCGTCGGCGAGGACGTGGTGGTCGTGGAGTCGGCGCGGCACCGGCTGACCCGGCTGCGGCTCCCGGCGCAGGCGCTGGGCCCGCACACGGACACGGAGCGGTCCGTCACCGGGATCGCCGTCGGCCCCGTCCACCTGGACGTGGTGTTCACGCCCCCGCCCGGCCAGAAGCTCGACACGCGGGACGGCCCCGCGACCCGCCTGCTCGTGTCCGCCTCACCGCCCGCGCTCCTGCGCAGCGGAGAGGGCGCGGGGAGTGATCTCTCCCGCGCCCTCGAGACCGACCCCGCCGTGGGGCAGGGGGTGCTGCATGTCGTGGCGACGGCGGCCGCGTGCGACGCCGACCCGGAGGTGCTCCATCCGGCCTGCCATGTGCACCGCCGTGAATGGCGGCTGCCCGTGCGTCCCTCCGCGGGAGGCACGGACCGGCTGGTCCTGGAGCTGTCCGGTGCGGACGGCCCGGGCGGCCCAGGCGGGGCGTCCGGTCAGACGCCGTACCCGTCGCTGTAGCCGTCGCGGGTGTGGTGGTGCGGACGGGCCGGGTCGTCGACCACCGGGGTGGCGGGGGGTACCACGACCCGCCGACGCCGGGCGATGCTGCTGAAGGTCGCGACGCCGATCAGTCCGACGATCATGAAGATGACGCCGACGAGGTCAAGGTTGACACCCTGCATGTCCCAGTCGGTCGCGAACGTGAGGATTGCTCCCACGGCGATGAGGATGATGCATCCGCCGAGGCCCATAGGTGTCGCCTCCCTGTCCGGTGTTTCCGGTGCGACCCGGGTACCCGGAGGGACGGCTCCCATGCGCCGCGGCGCGCACGGGAGTTGACCGCCGCTCAGAACAGCTCCGGCGAACGCGCCCGGATCAGCCCTCCAGGAACGCCGTCAGCGCGTTCGCCAGCAGGAACGGGTCCTTGGCGCCGCAGAGTTCGCGGACGCTGTGCATCGACAGGATGGCCACGCCGATGTCGACCGTCCTGATGCCGTGCCGGGCCGCGGTGATCGGGCCGATCGTGGTGCCGCACGGCATCGCGTTGTTGGAGACGAACGTCTGGAAGGGCACCCCGGCCCTCTCGCAGGCCGCCGCGAACACCGCGCGTCCCGAACCGTCCGTGGCGTAGCGGTTGTTGACGTTGACCTTGAGGATGGGGCCGCCGTCGACGCGCGGGTGGTGCGTCGGGTCGTGCCGCTCCGCGTAGTTGGGGTGCACGGCGTGACCGGTGTCGGAGGACAGGCAGACGGTCCCGGCGAGGGCGCGGGCCCGGTCTTCCAGGGAACCGCCGCGCGCGAACACCGAGCGCTCCAGGACGCTGCCGAGCAGCGGGCCGTCCGCGCCGGTGTCGGACTGGGAGCCGTTCTCCTCGTGGTCGAAGGCGGCGAGCACGGGGATGTACGACAGTCGCGAGCCGCGTCCGGCCGCCGCGGTGAGCGCGGCCGTGCCGGCGTGCACGGACAGCAGGTTGTCCATGCGCGGGCCGGCCACCAGTTCGCGGTCGCGGCCCAGGTAGGCGGGCGGCTCGACGGGGTGCACCATCAGGTCCCAGCCGGTGACCGAGCCCTCCGGCAGCCCCGCGGTGTCTTCCAGGAAGGCGATGAGGTCGCCGTCGCGGACGTCCTCGCCCAGGCCCCACACCGGCTGCATGTGCCGCTGCTTGTCGAGCTTGAGGCCGTCGGAGTTGACCGCGCGGTCCAGGTGGATGGCGAGCTGGGGGACCCGCAGCAGCGGCCGGTCGACGTCGACCAGGCGGGTCGTGCCGTCGCGCAGGGAGAGCCGCCCGGCCAGGCCCAGGTCGCGGTCGAGCCAGGAGTTGAGGAGCGGCCCGCCGTAGATCTCCACGGCCACCTGACGCCAGCCGTGCGCCCCGCTGTCGGGGCGCGGCTTGACGCGCAGATTGGGGGAGTCGGTGTGCGCGCCGACGATCCGGAAGGGCGTGTGCGCCTCGGCCCCCTCGGGGACGTACCAGGCGATGATCGCACCGCCGCGCAGCACGTACTTGCCGCCTGCCGTGCCGTCCCAGGCGTCCGTCTCCGCGACCTGCCTGAAGCCCGCCTTCTCCAGCCGCTCGGCGGCGTTCGCCACGGCGTGGTACGGCGTGGGGCTCGCCGCGAGGAAGGACATCAGGTCATCGGTGTGGCCGCGGTCGAAGCGGGGGGGTTCGCTCATGGGTTCACCTTAACGACGCGCGGCGGTCCGGTCGCGGCCCAGTGGCGGGGGGCGGGATCGGCCCTCGGCGGCCGGTTCGCCTGCTCGAGGCTGCCGCGAGCTTCCTCTGCTTGCATGATCCCCCTCCCTTCGTCCAGGAAGTCCCGACGGCCGCGCACCGACGTCCGCGCCCCCTGACGTCCTGGTCCGCGGCACCATCGACCCAAGGAGCCGGACCGTGTCCTCCCCGGACCCGATCACCCAGTTGCTCGTCACCGTTCCGGTCGTGATTCTGGGCTGTCAGGCGGGCGCCCGGTTGATGCGCAGATGCGGACAGCCGCCGGTGATCGGTGAGATCACCGTCGGCATCCTGCTCGGGCCGTCGCTGCTGGGCAGCCTGTTCCCTCAGGCCCAGCAGTGGCTGTTCCCCGACTCCGCGCTGGTCCCGCTGTCCGCCCTGGGCACCGTGGGCCTGCTCACCTTCATGTTCCTGGCGGGCCTGGAACTGGATCTCGGGGCGCTGCGGGGTCAGGGCAGGGCCACGCTGGCGGTCAGCCAGACCGGCATGTGGCTGCCCCTGGGCCTCGGAGCAGTTCTGGCCCTGGCCATGTACGGGCCGCTCGCCCCCGACGGCGTCGGGAAGCCGGTGTTCGTGATGTTCATCGCGGTGGCGATGAGCATCACCGCCTTCCCGGTGCTGGCCAGGATCCTGGACGACCGTGGTCTGCACGGCACTCCGGTCGGGGCACTGGCCATGGCCTGTGCGGCCGTGGACGACGTGACGGCCTGGTGTCTGCTGGCCGTGGTCATGGCGACGATCGCCAGCACCGGCCTCCTGGGCGCCGGGGTGACCGCGCTCGCCGCGGCCGGCTTCGTCGTGGTTCTGCTGGGCGTCGTGCGGCCGCTGCTCGGCCGCCGCGCTCACCTGGCCGAACGTCACGCCGACTCCGTCGTCATGACGTTCCTGGTGAGCGGGCTGTTCCTGGCCGCCTTCACCACCGACCGCATCGGGGTCCACGCACTGTTCGGGGCGTTCCTCCTCGGGGTGGCCGTGCCCGGGCACAGCCGGAAGGTGGCACGGTGCGCCGGGCAGATGCGCACGTTCGTCGTCCCCGTGCTGCTGCCGCTGTACTTCGTCGTCGGCGGCCTGCACACGGACGTCCTCCTGCTCGTCGGCTCCCTGGACCTGTGGCTGTGGACGGCCGTGGTCGTCGTGGTGGCCGTGGCGGGCAAGTGGGGCGGCACCGCCCTGGCGGCCAGGGCGGCCGGGCACGACTGGAACAGCGCGCTCGCCATCGGAGCGCTGATGAACTGCCGTGGTCTCACCGAGCTCATCGTGCTCAACATCGGGCGCGAACAGGGAGTGATCGGTACCGAACTCTTCACCGTCCTGGTCGTGATGGCGTTGCTGAGCACCGCGGTCACCTCCCCTGCCGTGTCCCGGCTGCTGCGCGGCGCCCCGGAGCCGTCGGGCGGGGCGCCCGCGTCACCGGGCGGGGCCGCGGCCGTCGGCGGGACACGGCACGCCCTGCGGTCGGCCCCGGCGGAGCGGCCCGGGCGGGCGGCCTGAACAGGCGGACGGTCTGAACAGGCGGACGGTCTGAACAGGCGGACGGTCTGAACAGGCGGACGGTCTGAACAGGCGGACGGCCCGCCCCCGATGGGGAGCGGGCCGTCCGTCGGACCGGCCGGGGCCGGCAGCGGCTAGAACGCCGCCTCGTCCAGTTCCATCAGGTCCAGCTCGACGCCCTCGGCGACCTTGCGGGCCAGGGTGACGCCCGGCAGGACGTTGGCCGCGAAGAACTTCGCCGCCGCGATCTTGCCGGTGTAGAACGCCTTGTCCTTGGCGGAGGCCGTCGGGAGCTTCTCGGCGGCGACGGCGGCGTGCTTGAGCAGCAGGTAGCCGACGACGACGTCACCGGAGGCCATCAGCAGGCGGGTGGTGTTCAGGCCCACCTTGTAGATGTTCCTGGTGTCCTTCTCGGTGGCCGCGAGGTCGGTGAGCATCAGGCCGACGATGGCCTCCAGCTCGACGGCGGCCTTGGCCAGGTGCTCGCGGGCGCCCGCCAGCTCCTCGCCGCCCTCGCCGACCGCGAGGAACTTCTTGATGTCCTCGGCGAGCGAGTTCAGCGCGGCGCCCTGGTTGCGGACGATCTTCCGGAAGAAGAAGTCCTGGCCCTGGATCGCGGTGGTGCCCTCGTAGAGGGTGTCGATCTTGGAGTCCCGGATGTACTGCTCGATCGGGTACTCCTGGAGGAAGCCGGAGCCGCCGAAGGTCTGCAGCGACTGGGCGAGCTGCTCGTAGGCCTTCTCGGAGCCGTAGCCCTTGACGATCGGCAGGAGCAGGTCGTTCATCGCGTGCTCGGTGGAGGCGTCCTCGCCGTTCGCCTCCTTGAGCTGGATGGCGTCCTGGACCGACGCGGTGTACATCACCAGGGCGCGCATGCCCTCCGCGTACGCCTTCTGTGTCATCAGCGAGCGGCGCACGTCGGGGTGGTGGGTGATGGTGACCTTGGGGGCGGTCTTGTCCATGAAGTTCGCCAGGTCGGGGCCCTGGACGCGCTCCTTGGCGTACTCCAGCGCGTTCAGGTAGCCCGTGGACAGCGTGGAGATCGCCTTCGTGCCGACCATCATGCGGGCGAACTCGATGATGCGGAACATCTGGCGGATGCCGTCGTGCTTGTCGCCGATCAGCCAGCCCTTGGCGGGGTGCTTGTCGCCGAACGTCATCTCGCAGGTGTTGGAGGCCTTCAGGCCCATCTTGTGCTCGACGTTCGTGGCGTAGACGCCGTTGCGCTCGCCCAGCTCGCCGGTTTCGAAGTCGAAGAGGTACTTCGGCACGAGGAACAGGGACAGGCCCTTGGTGCCGGGGCCCGCGCCCTCCGGGCGGGCGAGCACGTAGTGGAGGATGTTCTCCGACATGTCGTGCTCACCGGACGTGATGAAGCGCTTCACGCCCTCGATGTGCCAGGAGCCGTCCTCCTGCTGCACGGCCTTGGTGCGGCCGGCGCCGACGTCCGAGCCGGCGTCCGGCTCGGTGAGCACCATCGTGGAGCCCCACTGCTTCTCCGTGGCGATCTTCGCGATGTGCTTCTGGACCTCGTTGCCCTCCTCGAAGAGGATGCCCGCGAAGGCGGGGCCCGAGGAGTACATCCACACGGCCGGGTTGGCGCCCAGGATCAGCTCGGCGTAGGCCCAGATGAGGGAGCGGGGCGCGGTGGTGCCGCCGATCTCCTCGGGCAGGCCGAGCCGCCAGTACTCCGAGTCCATGAAGGCCTGGTAGCTCTTCTTGAAGGACGCGGGGACCGGCGCGGTGTTGGTCTCCGGGTCGAAGACCGGCGGGTTGCGGTCGGCGTCGGCGAAGGACTCCGCGAGCTCGTTCTCGGAGAGGCGGGCCAGCTCCTCCAGGATGCTCTTCGCGGTGTCGACGTCCATCTCCTCGAACGGGCCCGTGCCGTACAGCTTGTCGCGCCCGAGTACCTCGAAGAGGTTGAACTCGATGTCGCGGAGATTCGACTTGTAGTGCCCCATGGCGACGGCTCCGTTTGAGAGGGATCGGCGAGGGACTGATTCCTCGCGACTGATTCACGTACCGACAAGTAGCTACGATGATGCTACCCGTCGGTAATAAGAAGCAACCCCGATCCGGACATCTGTGACCCAGCCCTCGCGCGGGGTCAGTAGTCTGTGCGCCATGTACGGCTACGACCAGAGTGCGGGGACCCAGCAGGGTTACGTGCCGCCGCAGCAGCAGATGCCGGGCGGGTACGGGCAGCAGGCGCCGGCGTATCCCGAACCGTCCCCGCCCTCGCTCGCCGACGCCGTGCGCGCGTTCACCACGGGCCAGATGGCGGCGGAGGACTTCCAGCAGATCTTCGCGACGTCCAAGGTCTACTGCCCGCGCGGTGACAACCCCGGCTTCCTCGCCCTGCACAACACCCAGCAGCCCGTGATCCCGATGTTCACCTCGCTCAAGGAGCTGCGGCGGTACGCCGGCAAGGAGTCCAAGTACTTCGTGATCACCGGCGCCGAGGTGATCGACCTGCTGCCCACCGGCTACGGCTTCGTGCTCGACATGGAGGGCGAGCATCGGATGGTGTTCGACGCCAAGGCCGTGGAGCAGATGGTCGAGTTCGCGATGCGCCGTATGTATGGCTGACGCCGTCGCCGCGTGCACGGCCGACGCCGGACCCTGTGACCGCCGATCGGAGCCCGGAGGGAATTCCCTCCGGGCTTTGTCGGTTCGAGGTGGCAGGAAGTTCAACGCTCAACTAAACTGGGCGTACCCGAGGAGGTACCGATGCCTGCAATCGACGGGATCTTCGACCACCAGGACTCCAACGGCGGTGGCGGCACCATCACCAACGGCGACACCCAGTGGATGACGGCCGGCTCCGGCCTGCTCCACATCGAGGCGCCGCCGGAGCACCTGGTGATGTCCGGCGGGCTGTTCCACGGCCTCCAGCTGTGGGTGAACCTCCCCGCCAAGGACAAGATGATGGCGCCCCGCTACCAGGACATCCGCAGCGGCAGCGTCCAGCTGCTCACCTCCCCGGACGGCGGCGCGCTGCTCCGCGTCATCGCCGGCGAGCTGGACGGCCACGAGGGCCCGGGCATCACCCACACGCCGATCACGATGATCCACGCCACGCTCGCCCCGGGCGCGGAGGTCACCCTGCCCTGGCGGGAGGACTTCAACGGCCTGGCGTACGTCATGGCCGGGCGCGGCGCGGTGGGCGCCGAGCGGCGTCCGATCCACCTCGGCCAGACCGCGGTGTTCGGCGCCGGCGGCTCGCTGACCGTCCGCGCGGACGAGAAGCAGGACTCGCACACGCCGGACCTGGAGGTCGTCCTGCTCGGCGGCCGGCCCATCCGTGAGCCGATGGCGCACTACGGGCCGTTCGTGATGAACACCAAGGAGGAGCTGATGCAGGCCTTCGAGGACTTCCAGAAGGGCCGCCTCGGCACGGTCCCCGCCGTCCACGGCATGACGGAGAAGGGTCCCGGCCAGGACTGAGCCCAGGTCCGGTCGCAGGATGTCGCGGCGACGGCCCCGGTCACCCGGGGCCGTCGCCGTTCTTCTGCTCGTAGAGCTCGAACCAGATGCTCTTGCCGCGGCCGCGCGGGGCGACGCCCCAGGTGTGGGCGAGGAGCTCGATCAGCAGCAGGCCGCGGCCCGAGGACGCCAGCTCGCCCGGGCGGCGGGGGTGCGGGAGGTCGTCGCCCGAGTCGGTGACCTCGATCCGGATGCGGCGGCCGTCGCCGCCGTCGGTGACCTCGGCGAGCAGCAGCGCGTCGGAGTCCGTGTGCACCAGCACGTTGGTCAGCACCTCCGACAGCAGCAGCACCGCCGAGTCCACCTGGTCCGGCGAGTCCCAGTCGTGCAGCAGCTCGCGCAGCTGCTGCCGGGCGACGGACACCCGCTCCGGCTCGGCCTGCGCCACCGTCAGCACCGTGCGGCGCACCGAGAGCGGCGCCGTGTCCTCCGCGCCGCAGCCGCAGGCGGCGCCCTGTCGGGTGAGCAGCAGCAGCGCTATGTCGTCCTCGCGGCGGTCGGCCAGCGGTCCGGTGGTGTGGTGCGAGGAGGGCCCGTGCACCGCCTGGACCAGGGCGTCGGCCAGCTCCTCCTGGGTGCCGTTGTGCCGCTCCAGGATCTCCCGGAGCCGCTGCCAGCCGGTGTCCAGGTCGTGCCCACCGGTCTCGATCAGCCCGTCCGTGCAGATCAGCAGGGTCTCGCCGGGCTCCAGGATCAGCCGGGTGGTCGGGTAGTCGGCGTCCGGGTCGATGCCCAGCGGCAGCCCGCCCTCCGTCGGCCGGGTCAGCACCGTCCCGTCGGTCATGCGGATCACCGGCTCGGGATGCCCGGCGCGGGCCACCTCGAGCACCCCCGTCGCCGGGTCGACCTCGGCGTACAGACAGGTCGCGAAGCGCAGCTCGGCCGGGTCCTCGCCGATGCCGTGCAGGAAGCGGGAGGCACGGGAGAGCACGGCGTCCGGCCGGTGCCCCTCCGAGGCGTACGCCCGCAGCGCTATCCGCAGCTGTCCCATCAGTCCCGCGGCCCGTACGTCGTGTCCCTGCACGTCGCCGATGACCAGCGCGAACCTCCCTCCCCCGGACGTCGTCCCGGAGGCGCCCCCGGGCAGCGGGATCACGTCGTACCAGTCGCCGCCCACCTGGAGGCCGCCGCCGGTCGGCACGTAGCGGGCGGTGACGTCCATGCCCGGGATGCCCGGCCCGAGCTTCGGCATCATCGTGCGCTGGAGGCCCTCGGTGAGCTCCTTCTCGGTCTCCGCCGTGCCCGCGCGGGACAGCGCCTGGGCCAGCATCCGGGCCACCGTGGTCAGCACGGACCGCTCGTCGGGCGTGAAGGCGACCGGGTAGGCGAAGGCGGCCAGCCAGGTGCCCATGGTGCGGCCCGAGACGGTCAGCGGCAGGAACGCCCAGGACTGACGGCCGAAACGCTGGGCGAGCGGCCAGGTGAGCGGGTAGCGCGCCTTGTACTCCTCAGGGGAGGAGATGTAGACCGCGCGGCCGGTGCGCACCACCTCGGTGGCCGGGTAGTCGGTGTCGAGCGGCATGTAGAAGGGGCTCTCGGCACCGGGCTCGTGCCCGTGGTGGCCGATGATCGTGAGCCGGTCGCCCTCCACGCCGAACACGGCCAGGCCGTCCGGGGTGAACCCCGGCATGGACAGATTGGCGGCGACCCTCAGCACCTCCTGGGTGGAGCGCGCCTCCGCCAGCGCGCGGCCGGCGTCCAGCAGGAACGCCTCACGGGAGCGCCTCCAGTCGCCGGTGACCGCGCTGCGCGCGGCGGGTGTGCCCGGCGTCGGCTCGGTCACCTCCTGCAGGGTCCCGGTCAGGACGTAGGCCTTGCGTTCCGGCTCGTAGGAGGGCTTGGAGCGACTGCGGACGACGCGGACGACGTTGTTCCGGTCGTCCATGATCCGGATGCGCACCTCGGCGAGGGTGGCCTCGGCGACGGCCAGCTGGACGACCCCGGTGATCTCGTTCCAGTCGACGGGGTGGAGACGGGCCCGGACCTGGGCCTCCGTGAGGGTGACCGGCTCGGCGGGCAGCCCGAGCAGCCCGGCTGCGACGGCATCGACTGTGACCTCTCCGGATGCGGTGTCCCAGTGCCACACGCCGGTTCCGAGGGCGGCGAGGACGTCCCCCAGGGCGGGCAGGGGCTCACCAGTGCGCATTGCACCACTTTATGGAGATGCTCCCGGAAACTTCCACCCATGTCGTTTGGCCGGCCCTCTCGGCGACCGTCGGCCGACCCCCGGCCCGACGCCCGGCAAAGGGCGGAGCAGTGATCTTGGCCTGGCCGGTAGGCTTGGGGGGAGTTTCACGTGAAACAACGCCCCCGATCCGCGAAGGCTGGATGAACGACGATGCATCGGTACAGGTCCCACACCTGCGGCGAGCTCCGCGCCTCTGACGTCGGCACCGACGTCCGGCTGAGTGGCTGGCTGCACAATCGGCGCGACCTGGGCGGCATCCTCTTCATCGATCTGCGCGATCACTACGGGATCACCCAGCTGGTGGCCCGTCCGGGCACCGCGGCGTACGAGGCGCTCGACAAGCTCTCCAAGGAGACCGTGGTCCGCGTCGACGGCAAGGTCGTCTCGCGCGGTGCGGAGAACGTCAACCCCGACCTGCCGACCGGTGAGATCGAGGTCGAGGTCTCCGAGGTCGAGGTGCTGGGCGAGGCGGCCCCGCTGCCCTTCACCATCAACACCGAGGACGGTGTCAACGAGGAGCGGCGCCTGGAGTACCGCTTCCTCGACCTGCGCCGCGAGCGCATGCACCGCAACATCATGCTGCGCACGCAGGTCATCTCGGCGATCCGCCACAAGATGACCGCCCTGGGCTTCAACGAGATGACCACGCCGATCCTGTCCGCGACCTCCCCCGAGGGCGCGCGCGACTTCGTGGTCCCGTCCCGTCTGAACCCCGGCAAGTTCTACGCGCTGCCGCAGGCGCCGCAGCAGTTCAAGCAGCTGCTGATGATCTCGGGCTTCGACCGCTACTTCCAGATCGCGCCCTGCTTCCGTGACGAGGACGCCCGCGCCGACCGCTCGCCGGGCGAGTTCTACCAGCTCGACGTCGAGATGAGCTTCGTCGAGCAGGAGGACGTCTTCCAGCCGATCGAGAAGCTCATGACCGAGCTGTTCGAGGAGTTCGGCAACGGCCGTCACGTCACCTCGCCGTTCCCGCGGATCCCGTTCCGCGAGGCGATGCTGAAGTACGGCTCCGACAAGCCGGACCTGCGTGCCCAGCTGGAGCTCGTCGACATCACCGACATCTTCGAGGGCTCGGAGTTCAAGGCGTTCGCCGGCAAGCACGTGCGCGCCCTGCCGGTGCCGGACGTCTCCGGCCAGCCCCGCAAGTTCTTCGACCAGCTCGGCGACTACGCGGTCTCGCAGGGCGCGAAGGGCCTGGCGTGGGTGCGTGTCGGCGAGGACGGCTCGCTCACCGGCCCGATCGCGAAGTTCCTCACCGAGGAGAACGTCGCGGAGCTGACCAAGCGGCTGGCACTGGCCCCCGGCCACGCGGTGTTCTTCGGCGCGGGCGAGTTCGACGAGGTCTCGAAGATCATGGGCGCGGTCCGGGTCGAGGCCGCCAAGCGCGCCGGCCACTTCGAGGAGAACGTCTTCCGCTTCTGCTGGATCGTCGACTTCCCGATGTACGAGAAGGACGAGGAGACCGGCGCGATCGACTTCTCGCACAACCCCTTCTCGATGCCGCAGGGCGGCCTGGAGGCCCTGGAGACCCAGGACCCGCTGGACATCCTGGGCTGGCAGTACGACATCGTCTGCAACGGCGTCGAGCTGTCCTCGGGCGCGATCCGGAACCACGAGCCGGAGATCATGCTCAAGGCGTTCGAGATCGCCGGCTACGACCGCGAGACGGTCGAGGAGAAGTTCGCCGGCATGCTCCGCGCGTTCCGCTTCGGCGCCCCGCCGCACGGCGGCATCGCCCCCGGCGTGGACCGCATCGTCATGCTCCTCGCCGACGAGCCGAACATCCGCGAGACGATCGCCTTCCCGCTCAACGGCAACGCCCAGGACCTGATGATGGGCGCACCGACGGAGCTGGAGGAGGCCCGGCTGAAGGAACTGCACCTGTCGGTGCGGAAGCCTCAGCCGAAGTAGTCGCCGGCGAACGGGCCCGGAACCGCACCGCGGTTCCGGGCCCGTTCCGTGTCCGCGGGGCCTCAGGCCGCCGGACCCTCCTCGGTGAAGAGGTCCTCGGCGTGCTCGACCGTGCCGGAGCGCTCGAGCCACTCGTTGAGGCGGTCGAGGTCGGTGCAGGCGGTGATGCGCTGACGTACGTCGTCGGAGAGCGGGAGACCCCGGACCTCCAGCACGCGCAGGATCCCTCGGGCCTCGCCTTCGGCCTTGCCCTCCAGGTACTTCTCCTCGAAGAGCGTTCCGTGCCCCGGAAAGTGGGTGACGACGTCCTGCATCAGCTTCCTCCAGTACTTCCTGGTCGGAGTGGACTCAAGGCCGACCTCCACTACCTCGAACCAGTACTTCGTGATGTCCGGATCGAAGGAGGCGAGTCCGCGGGCGACCGTTTCCAGTATGGCGTCCGCCCGTCGGCTTTGACTGTGAACAATGGCCGAGAGTGCCGCCAGAGCAGGCTGCTGGACCACCACCGTCTCGTCGGTGACCTCAGGGACGGTCTGTGGACCCAGAACGAACGGGCGGGTGACCTGGGTCGTCCAAGGGCCCACGGTGCACTCGAACGGACCCATCGCCCAGGCCGCCGTCGAGCGGTCGCGGCAGACTGCGACCAGCAGTACGGGCAGGTCGTACTTCGCGCGCAGGTATGCGACGTAGTACGCCCAGCTGTTCGCCTTGTCCGGGTCTTTCTTCGTCTGGGCCTCGACGGCCAGGACGAAGTGTTCACCCATGTCGGGCTCGAACATGAGGACCGTGTCGGCGCGGCGCTCCATCGGACGGATCTCGGTCGTGTCCGGGGACAGCTCGTGGAAGTCCGTCTTCACTGGCGGTGGCAGTCCCAGTGCCTCGAAGACGGGGGCGAGGGCCTCCGGATGCTCCTGGAAGAGCCGGTGCGAGGCCTCGTGTGTTGCGGTGACCATGAGCGCACGCTAGGGCGCTCATGGTCATGCGGCCGGGCGTATGCGAGCGCGTTCACCCGTTCGAGGGTGGGAAGGAGGTGCCCGCCGGTTGGGTGGGGCGAGTTCAGTGGGCGACGAACTGGGTGAGGATCGCCTGGACCTCGTAGATGTCGACGCCCTTGGTGAAGGTCTTCTGGATCGGGGCCGGGGAGCCGGAGATCCAGATCTTCAGTTCGGCGTCGAGGTCGAAGTGGCCCGCGGTCTCCACCGCGAAGTGGGAGATGCTGCGGTACGGGATCGAGTGGTACTCGGTCTTCTTGCCGGTGATGCCCTGCTTGTCGACCAGGATCAGCCGGCGGTCCGTGAACAGGATCGTGTCGCGTATCAGCAGGAACGCCGCGTGCACCTGCTCGCCGTGGCCCAGGAGCCGGGCGTAGTCCTGCTGGGCCTTGGCCGGGTCGACGGTGTGCGCGTTGCCGAAGAGTGCCATGGTGCGTGTTCCCCCCACATGTGGTCGTCCGTGGCGGCCGGACGTTCGGCCGCCTTGACGCGATCTTCGCAAAGGGCACGGCCCCGGGAGAAGGGGTGTTCTCTCCCGGGGCCGTCCTGTGGCGAGCGTGTTACGCGGCCGGCTTCTCCTCCAGGCGGGGGAAGAGGACCGCGCCCTTGGTGACCGTGGAGCCGGCCGGGAGGAGACCCCAGGTGCCGGCCTCCTGGACCTTCTGGTCGGCGAGGGCGCCCAGGGCGGGCTCCGCGCCGAGGGAGTCCCACAGTTTCCGGGACGTCTCCGGCATCACCGGGTTGAGGAGGACCGCCACCGCGCGGAGCGACTCCGCGGCCGTGTAGAGGATCGTCGCCAGGCGGGCCTTGCCCTCCGGCGAGTCGTCCTTGGCGACCTTCCAGGGCTCCTGCTCGGTGATGTAGCCGTTGACCTGCTTCACGAAGTCGAAGACCGCCAGGATGCCGCCCTGGAAGTCCAGCTCCTCGCCGATCTTCCGGTCGGCCTCCGCGACGGCCTTCGCCAGGCCCTCGTGGATCGCCTTCTCCGCGTCGCCGTCGGCCGTCGCGGCCGGCAGCTCACCGCCGAAGTACTTGCCGACCATCGCCGCCACCCGGGAGGCGAGGTTGCCGTAGTCGTTCGCCAGCTCGCTGGTGTAGCGGGCGGAGAAGTCCTCCCAGGAGAAGGAGCCGTCCTGGCCGAACGCGATCGCACGCAGGAAGTACCAGCGGTACGCGTCCACGCCGAAGTGCGAGGTCAGGTCCTGCGGCTTGATGCCGGTCAGGTTCGACTTGCTCATCTTCTCGCCGCCGACCATCAGCCAGCCGTTCGCGGCGACCTTCCCGGGGAGGGGAAGCCCCTGCGCCATCAGCATGGCCGGCCAGATGATCGCGTGGAAGCGGAGGATGTCCTTGCCCACCAGGTGCACGTCGGCGGGGAACGTCGACCCGAACTTCTCCGGGTTCTCGTTGTAGCCGACCGCCGTCGCGTAGTTCAGCAGCGCGTCGACCCACACGTAGATCACGTGCTTGTCGTCCCACGGGACCTTGACGCCCCAGTCGAACGTCGAGCGCGAGATGGAGAGGTCCTGCAGACCCTGGCGCACGAAGTTCACGACCTCGTTGCGCGCGGACTCGGGCTGGATGAAGCCCGGGTTGGCCTCGTAGTGCGCGAGGAGCTTCTCGCTGTACTCGCTGAGCTTGAAGAAGTAGTTCTCCTCGCTGAGGATCTCCACCGGCTTCTTGTGGATCGCGCACAGCTTCTGGCCCGCGTACTCGCCCTCGCCGTCGAGCAGCTCGCCGGGGAGCTTGTACTCCTCGCAGCCCACGCAGTACGGGCCCTCGTAGCCGCCCTTGTAGATCTCGCCCTTGTCGTACAGGTCCTGCACGAACTCCTGGACGCGGTCGGTGTGCCGCTTCTGCGTGGTGCGGATGAAGTCGTCGTTCGCGATGTCGAGGTGCTCCCACAGGGGCTGCCAGGCCTCCGTGACGAGCTTGTCGGCCCAGGCCTGCGGGGTGACCCCGTTCGCCTCGGCCGTGCGCATGATCTTCTGACCGTGCTCGTCCGTGCCGGTGAGGTACCACACCTTCTCGCCACGCTGGCGGTGCCAGCGGGTGAGCACGTCGCCTGCGACGGTCGTGTAGGCGTGGCCCAGGTGAGGAGCGTCGTTGACGTAGTAGATGGGGGTCGTGACGTAGTACGCCTTCGCCCCCTGCTTCTCTGATCCAGTGGCCGCCATGGTCGAAATCCTACTGGTCCCGGGGAGATCGACTCACACGCGTTTCGGGGGGCGGACGAGGTGGCGGACGGGGTTCCGTCCGTGCCTCCCCGTCCACCCCCCGGGGTGGCGGGCGTGGTGGTTCCTACGGGCGCCAGTTCGCCAGCACGCCCTCGTACAGCTCCTTGTCCGTGAGCTCGCGGGGGGTCGGGCCCGCGTGGAAGAAGGACGCGTTGTCCGTCTTGAGCTTGCGGAGGTAGTCGAACGCCTTGTTGTCGTGCTCGCCGAACGCGACGAAGGAGAAGAACACGTCGGGGTGGTTCTTCGCGGCGTCGGTGAGGGCCTTGGTGGCCGGCGTCTTCGCGTCGGGGGCGCCGTCCGTCTGGAAGATCACCAGGGCGGGGGTGCCGGCGGGTTCCTTCGCGTGCTGCTCGAGGACGGCCTCGACGGCCGCGTGGTAGCTGGTACGGCCCATCCGGCCGAGGCCCGCGTGCAGCTCGTCGATCTTGTTCTCGTGGTCGGTGAGGGTGAGCTCGCCGGTGCCGTCCAGCTCGGTGGAGAAGAAGGTCACGTGCAGCGTGGCCTCGGGGTCCAGGTGCGCGGCCAGGGCGAGGGTCTGCTCGGCGAGGGCCTGGGCGGAGCCGTCCTTGTAGTACGGGCGCATGGACGCGGAGCGGTCGAGGACCAGGTGGACCTTGGCGCGGGCGCCGGTGAGGTCGTTGTTCCCGAGAACGGTGCCGGCTGCTTTGTAGGCGGTGGTGAGGGTGGTGTTGCGGAGGGCGGAGGCGGGGGTGGCGGGTTTCCCGGGGGCGGGGGTCGCTTCGGCCTCGGCTTCGCCTTCGGCCGGGTTTTCGTTCCCACCCGCACCAC
>BNBX01000008.1:326532-436949 GCA_014656175.1 Streptomyces werraensis | reverse complement strand
ACACATCACGAGAGCGGAACATCGGGAGGAATAATCCCGACGTTCACAGCGTCCTCGCTGTGTTTTTTCAAAGGAACCTCGACCATCCGAACCGGATGGACGGGGTATCAACATATCTGGCGTTGACTTTTGGCACGCTGTTGAGTTCTCAAGGAACGGACGCTTCCTTTGTACTCACCCTCTCGGGCTTTCCTCCGGGCGCTTCCCTTCGGTCTTGCGTTTCCGACTCTATCAGTGTTTTTCCGGCCCTCTGACCACCGTTCCGCGGACATACGGAAGGAGATCCGAAGTTAGGATTTGACGAGTTGGATTGCTGCCGGGTCCTGGATGCGTGTCCGCATCCCTCATCCCCAGGCAGGTCTAAGACTGTACACGGGGTCGCAGACCGCATGCAAATCCATTAGGGTGGGTGGTCTAGACCTCTTGTCTGGACCACGGATCTGGATCTGTCCCCGGAATCGGTACGTCTCATGACATACCCTGCTGAACAGCACGCCGGAGACAGCCAGTGACGGCGCTCGTACCGATCTCCATCTCTTGGGAGGACTCCCATGACCACCGTGACGTCCCCGCTTGCAGGACGGGCCATCGGACTGGCCTCCGTGCCCGATCCCGTCTTCTCCGGCGCCATGGTCGGCCCGGGCACCGCGATCGACCCCGTGCGGGAGCCTTCCGAGGCCGTCTCCCCCGTCGACGGCGTGATCGTCTCTCTGCACCCGCACGCGTTCGTCGTCGTCGACGAGAACGGGCACGGTGTGCTCACCCACCTCGGCATCGACACCGTCCAGCTCAACGGCGAGGGCTTCGAGCTGCTCGTCAACAAGGGCGACACCGTCACGCGCGGACAGAGCATCGTGCGCTGGAACCCGGCCGCGGTCGAGGCCGCCGGCAAGTCCCCCGTGTGCCCGGTCGTGGCGCTGGAGGCCACGGCGGACGCCCTCTCCGAGCTCCGTGAAGAGGGCGACGTGAAGGCGGGCGACGCGCTCTTCCTCTGGAAGTGACGTGACGCCGTCCCCATGACGGCACAGGGCGACGGCACAGAACATCGGATGCTGCGGCGCGACCCGCCGCTTTACCGGAGACGGGTGAGATGGAGACAACGCTGCGAGGCGTCGGCGTGAGCCACGGGGTGGCGATCGGCGAGGTACGGCACATGGGCACGGCGGTGCTGGAGCCGCCGGCCAAGCAGATCCCGGCGGAGGAGGCGGAGCGCGAGCAGCAGCGCGCCCGTCAGGCCGTCGAGGCGGTCGCGGCCGATCTGACCGCGCGCGGGAACCTCGCCGGCGGCGAGGCGCAGGCGGTGCTCGAGGCGCAGGCACTGATGGCGCAGGACCCGGAGCTGATGGCCGACGTGGACCGGCGCGTCGCCGTGGGCAGCTCCGCCGAGCGCGCGGTCTACGACGCGTTCGCCGCGTACCGCGAGCTGCTGGCGAACGCCGGCGAGTACCTGGCGGGCCGGGTCGCAGACCTGGACGACGTGCGCAACCGCATCGTGGCGCGGCTGCTCGGCGTGCCGATGCCGGGAGTGCCGGACAGCGACGAGCCGTACGTGCTGGTCGCGCGGGATCTCGCGCCGGCTGACACGGCGCTGCTGGACCCCACGCTGGTGCTCGGTTTCGTGACCGAGGAGGGCGGCCCCACCAGTCACAGCGCGATCCTGGCGCGTGCCCTGGGCGTGCCGGCGGTCGTGGCCCTGCCGGGGGCCGGTGAGATCGCCGAGGGCACGCTGATAGCGGTCGACGGCAGCTCGGGCGAGATCTTCGTGGACCCGACCGAGGAGCGTCGCGCCGCGCTGGAGGCCGCGGCGGCCGAGCGGAAGGCCACTCTCGCGGCGGCGACCGGCCCCGGTGCGACGGCCGACGGGCACAGGGTGCCGCTGCTGGCGAACATCGGCGGACCGGCGGATGTCCCGGCGGCGGTCGAGGCGGGGGCCGAGGGCGTCGGTCTGTTCCGCACCGAGTTCCTGTTCCTGGACGACAGCAAGAACGCTCCGTCCGAGGAGAAGCAGGTCGAGGCGTACCGGCAGGTGCTGGAGGCGTTCCCCGAGGGGCGTGTCGTGGTGCGTGTGCTGGACGCGGGCGCGGACAAGCCGCTGGACTTCCTCACCCCCGGCGACGAGCCGAATCCGGCGCTGGGCGTGCGGGGTCTGCGGACCCTGCTCGACCACCCGGAGGTGCTGCGCACCCAGCTGACGGCGCTGGCCAAGGCCGCGGAGGGGCAGCCGGTCCACCTCGAGGTGATGGCCCCGATGGTGGCGGACCGTGCCGACGCGAAGGCGTTCGCGGACGCGTGCCGCGAGGCGGGGCTGCGGGCGAAGTACGGCGCGATGGTCGAGATCCCGTCGGCGGCGCTGCGCGCGCGTTCGGTGCTGCAGGAGGTGGAGTTCCTGTCGCTGGGCACGAACGACCTCGCGCAGTACACGTTCGCCGCGGATCGTCAGGTGGGTGCGGTCTCCCGGCTGCAGGATCCGTGGCAGCCGGCGCTGCTCGACCTGGTGGCGCTGTCCGCCGAGGCGGCGCGCGCCGAGGGCAAGAGCTGCGGTGTGTGCGGTGAGGCCGCGTCGGACCCGCTGCTGGCCTGTGTGCTGACGGGGCTGGGCGTCACCTCTCTCTCGATGGGTGCGGCGTCCATCCCCTATGTGCGGGCGCAGCTGGCGAAGTTCACGCTGGCGCAGTGCGAGCGGGCGGCCGCTGCCGCCAGGGCCTCGGACAGCGCGGACGAGGCGCGGCGTGCGGCGCAGGCGGTGCTGTCGGGCGAGTAGTTCCCGCAGGGCCCCCGCAACACTGTGTCCCGAGGGGCGCTCCACTTCGGTGGGGCGCCCCTCGGGCTGTCCGCTCTTGCCGAGCGCGGTCAGTGGCGGTGGTCCGGGCCGGGATCGGCGTCCGTGAGGTCGGGTGACGCGCAGTAGTCGACGTTGGACTCGGGCGGGATGATCTCGCCGGTCTCGGTGTCGGTGCAGTAGGCGTCGAAGACTTCTCCCGCGGTGAGGGCGACGAGTCCGTGGCCGCGGATGCGCCAGCCGTGGATGCGGTCGGGTGCGCCCGGGGTGCTGGTGCGCATCACCAGGCCGCCGGGGTTGGCGGTGGCGAGGCCGACGGCCAGGACGGTGGTGAACTCGAGGGCTTCGGTCTCGTCGATGCGGACGCCGTCGTCGGTGCCGTCGGCGTGCAGCACGGCGACCAGGGATTCGGGTGGTCCGGAGACGCTGCAGACGAGATGGCGGTCGCCCGGTGGCGCGCTGTCGAGGATGCGGGAGACGAGGCGGGAGGCGCGGGTGAAGGCCGCGTGTCCGAGGTCCTCGCCGCAGGAGGCGCAGGGGCCGAGTCGGGCGAGGAGCGTCGTGGCGTACTCCCAGGTGGCGCGGCGGACCGCCTCGTCGACGAGGGTGGTCATGAGGTCGGACAGGGGCCGGCCGTCGTAGGGGACGGCGGGTCCTGTGGCGGCGCGCTCGGCGGTGAACCGGGTGCGGCTGAGGTGGCTGTCGGGGTCGAGGCCGTGCTGCGCGCACCAGTCGGCGTACTCCTCGGGGTCGAAGAGGGCCACCGTGGTGTGGCTGCCCTGGAGGGCGCGGGCGCGCAGCACGGCCTCGACGTGTTTCAGGTAGGTGGCGTGGTCGTCGAAGACGAAGCTGTCGTAGCGCCGCATGGCGCGGAAGTCGTGTTCGTCGGTGAGCACGCCGATGGTGCCCACGATCTCGCGGCGCAGGACGCGTCGCAGGGTCCGCTGGTCGGTGTACGCCATGTCTCCCCCTCTGCACGGTCGATCAATGCTCACTCACCGTAATCGGCGGCACTGACATCGGGTGCGGAGGAGGAAGGGGGCGCGGGCCGGTCAGGGGCGGGTGCGGGCCAGTTCCTGGTAGTGGGCGAGCAGGTCGAGGTTGTCGATGGAGCCGGGGTTGACGGCCTTCTCCAGGGGGGTGCCCTGGAGGAGTCGCTTGACCGGGACCTCGATGCGTTTGCCGGTCAGGGTGTGCGGGATGCCGGGCACCTCGATGATCTCGTCGGGGACGTGCCGGGGCGAGAGCTGGGTGCGGATGGTCTTCCTGATGCGGTCGGTGAGTTCGTCGTCGAGGGTGGCGCCGGGCGCCAGGTGGACGAAGAGCGGCATCCAGTAGCCGCCGTCGGGCTGTTCGATGCCGACGACCAGGGACTCCTTGATCTCGGGGAGGCGTTCGACGGCTTCGTAGATGTCGGCGGAGCCCATGCGGACGCCCTGGCGGTTGAGGGTGGAGTCGGAGCGGCCGTGGATGACCACGGAACCGCGCGAGGTGAGGGTGATCCAGTCGCCATGGCGCCAGACGCCGGGGTAGGTGTCGAAGTAGCTGTCGTGGTACCGGCTGCCGTCGGGGTCGTTCCAGAAGCGGATCGGCATGGACGGCATGGGGTTGGTGACCACGAGTTCGCCGACCTCGTCGGTGAGGGGCTTGCCGGCGGGGTCCCAGGACTGCAGGTCGGTGCCGAGGCAAGGGGCCTGGAGCTCGCCGACGTGGACGGGGAGGGTGGGGACGGCACCGGCGAAGCAGGAGCAGACGTCGGTGCCGCCGCTGACGGAGGCGATCCACAGGTCGTGGCGGACCTCGTCGTGCAGCCAGCGGAAGCCGTCGGGCGGCAGCGGGGAGCCGGTGGTGGCCACGCACTTCACGGCGGACAGGTCGTGGTCGCGCGAGGGGTGGACGCCGGCCTTGCGGCAGGCCATGACGTACGCGGCGGAGGTGCCGTAGAGGGTGGCGCCGGTGCGTTCGGCGATGCGCCACTGGGCCCCGGTGTCCGGGTGGCCGGGGCTGCCGTCGTAGAGGACGACGGTGGTGCCGGTGAGGAGGCCGGAGACGAGGAAGTTCCACATCATCCAGCCGGTGGAGGTGTACCAGAAGAAGCGGTCCTCGGGGCCGAGGTCGCAGTGCAGGCCGAGCTGCTTGAGGTGCTCGACCAGGATGCCGCCCTGCGACTGGACGATGGCCTTGGGCAGTCCGGTGGTGCCGGAGGAGTAGAGCACCCACAGGGGGTGGTCGAAGGGCACCTGCTCGAAGACCGGTGCGGTGTCGGCGGCGGTGAGGGCGGACCACTCCAGGGCGCCGTCGGGGGCGTCGGTGCCGAGCAGCGGGATGTGCACGACGGCGCGCAGGGTGGGCAGTTCACGGCGGAGTTCGGCGACGATCCCGCGGCGGTCGTGTTCCTTGCCGCCGTAGCGGTAGCCGTCGACGGTGAACAGGACGACCGGTTCGACCTGCTGGAAGCGGTCGAGGACGCTGCGGGCGCCGAAGTCGGGGGCGCAGGATGTCCACACGCCGCCGACGGCCGCGGTGGCGAGGAGGGCGACGACGGCCTCGGGGATGTTGGGCAGGTAGCCGCTGACGCGGTCGCCGGGGCGTACGCCGAGGGCACGCAGTTCGGCGGCGAGGGAGCCGACCTGGCGACGCAGTTCGCTCCAGGTGACGGGGCGGGGGTCGTGGGTCTCGTCCACATGGAGCAGGGCCGGCTCGTCCGCACGGGAGTCGGCGGCGCGCAGGGCGTGCTCGGCGTAGTTGAGGGTCGCTCCGGGGAACCACCGGGCGCCGGGCATCGAGCGGTCGCCGAGGACGCGCTCGTACGGCGTGGTGAAGCGGATGTCGAACCACTCGGTGACCGCTTTCCAGAAGGTCTCCAGCTCCTCGACGGACCACCGGTGGAGTGCCGCGTAGCCGCCGTCGGCGGGGGCGCCGTGGTGTTCGGCGGCCCAGGCCTGGAACCGGGTGATGCGGGCCTCGGCGATACGTTCCGCTGTCGGCTGCCAGAGCGGCTGAGGGTTCACGGTCGACATGGGGCGGCTCCCGGACTGTGCGCGTCGTGTGCGTCCTCCGCGCACGGGCTGGGGTGTGCGCGTGACGCGGCTGACAGGGACGATGCCACGTGATCGACTTCTGCACCAGGGTGCCCCCCACATAGTCCCTGTCGTGAAGATGTGGTCCGATCACGGGTTAACGGGAGTTGAACGCCACGCTTGCGGGGCGCGGTCGATGGCAGGGTGTGCAACATGAACGGTCGTGACCTGGTGCGTTCGTGGTGGTCGGTCGGTGTGGCGGGAGCGGCACGGGGGTTGCGTACCGTACGAGCAGCGTGGCGCAGGCGGGGTGCGGACGCCACCGGGCCGGGGCCGCGGCAGCGGGCGCGGGTGCCGGGGACCGTGAGGGAGGTGGAGCCGGGTCCCGGCGGGGGTGTGCTCCGGTTCGCCCGCTCGGAGCTGCGGATCCTGGTCGCGGTGAACGGCGCCGTGTTCTGGGGGTGGGACGGGGCGGGTCCGGAGCCGTCGTACGCGCTGGCCGGTGCGTGTCCGGAGCCGGATCCGCGGGCCGAGCTGGAGCCGGACACGGACGGCGGCTGGCGTGTGGTGGCCGAGCGGGTGACGGTCGCGGTGTCACGGCACGGGGCGCTGGAGGTGCTCACGCCCGGGGGTGTGACGTTGCGGCGGGATCTGCCGCCGCGGTGGTGGGAGGCGGAGGGCGGGGGCCCTGCGCGGTGGATGCAGCGGTCGGAGGTGCCGGCGGACGCCCGCTTCTTCGGCCCGGGCGGCCGGGCGGAGGGCCCGCGGCCGGGGAACGGCGTCTCGGGGACGGGGAGCGCGGCGCCGGTGACGATGCCCGTGCAGCTGGTGGTGGCCGACGCGGGCACGCATCTGCTGTTCGTCGACAACCCGTGGGACGACACGCTGACGCTGCGGGAGGGCGCGGAGGGCGCCGGTTCCGGGCACGACCGGGCGGGCACGAGCGAGCTGCGCATGGAGGGCGGTCCGGTACGCGGCTGGGTGATGGTGGGCACGCCGGCCCGGGTCCTGCTGACGTGGGCGTCGCTGACCGGGGCGCCCGCGCTGCCGCCCCCGTGGGCGTTCGGCCACCACCATGTGCGGGAGGGCGCCGGCGGCGAGGACGAGGTGCGGCGGGTGGTCGCCGGTCACCAGGAGCGGGGGCTGCCGCTGGACGCGGTGCATCTGGGGCACGGGCATCTGGACGGCGGCCGCGCGTTCACCGTCGACCAGGACCGCTTTCCGAAACTGCCGGTGCTCGCGGACGAGATGCGGCGGGAGGGGATACGGCTGGTGTCGGTGGTGCCGTCCGCGGTGCGCGCGGAGGACCGGTGCGGCGAGGGGGTGTTTCCGGATCTCACCGACGCGCGCGTGCGGTACGCGGGTCTGGCGGCGCAGGGTCTCGTGGGGGTGTGGCACACGGCCCACGCCTCCGTCCCGGTCGGGCGCGTGGATGCTCTGGGCCTGGCCCGGGCGGCGCACGAAGGGCTACGGGACGAAGTACCCGCCGACGAGGGGCCGTTGGTGCTGTCACCGTCCGTGTGGGCGGGGCAGCAGCGGTACGGCGGGGTGTGGTGCGGCGAGGGCGCCGCGGGGTGGTCCGGGCTGCGGGCGTCGCTCGCGAGGGTGCTGGGGCTCGGGCTGTGCGGTGTGCCGTTCTCCGGGCCGGACGTCGTGGGCGTCGGCGGGGAGGGTGCTGAACTGTACGTGCGGCGACTGCAGTTGGCCGCGTATCTGCCGTTGCTGCGCACGGGCGCCGTGGGTCGGGCGGACGGCGGGCCGTGGGAGCACGGCGCGGTGGTGCTGGGACACACGCGCGTGGCGCTGGGCGAACGGCGGCGGCTGCTGCCGTACTTCGTGACGCTGGCGCACCTCGCGCGGCGGACCGGGGCGCCGATGGTGCGGCCGGTGTGGTGGCCGGCGCCGGAGGAGCGGGAGTTGCGGGACTGCGAGGACGCGTTCCTGCTGGGTGACGCGCTGCTGGTGGCGCCGGTGCTGGAGCCGGGCGCGGTCCGGCGGGAGGTGCGGCTGCCGCGCGGGCGGTGGTACGACACGGCGACGGGGCGGGCGTACGAAGGGCCGGCGAAGGTGCTGGTCGACGCCCCGCTGGAGCGGATACCCGTGTTCGCGCGGGCGGGCGCGGTGCTGCCGGTGCGCGGGGAGGACGGCGGGACCGAGCTGGAGGTGTGGGCGCCCGCCCCGGGCCGGAGCGGGGGCGGGCTGGTGGTGCCGGGCGGCGGGGACGGCTGGGAGGGGCCGGAGGCCGAGCGGTACTCGGTGACCCGCTCGGGCCCGCGGGTCGTCGTTCGGCGGGAGACGGAGGACGGCATGGAGGAGCCGTCCCGGCCGGTACGCGTCCGCGGGCTCGACGGGCCGGGCGGTCAGATGTAGCGGCCCTCGAAGAAGGCGCGCACCGCCACGGTGTGCAGAGGGAAGGCGAGTTCCTCCGGGCGGCGCAGCAGGTGTGTGCCCTCGGTCTCGTCGGTGGGCGCGGAGGCGGGCAGATCGGCCGCGGGGCGTTCGGGGAGCAGGCCGAACAGCAGCAGGTGGCCGTCGGGGGCGCTCATGGCGTCGACGAGCCGGACGTCGCGGCTCTCCGCGTCGAGGCCGGTCTCCTCCTTGAGTTCGCGGACGACGGCCTGGCGCCAGTCCTCGCCGTGGTCGATGTAGCCCCCGGGCAGGGCGGTGCCGCCCTTGGCGGGCGGGATCGCCCGGGTGACGACGACCAGGGCGGTGCCCTGGGTGTCGTACACGGGCTGGAGGGCCACGGCGACGGGGAGCGGGTTGCGGTAGGCGACGGCGCCGCAGGCGGGGCAGGTGCGCGGCCAGCCGGAGACGCCCTCTCCGTAGGGCGCGCCGCAGGTCGAACAGTGGCTGCCCGCCGCGGAGTTGGGAACGTGATTATCGGACACGCGCGGGACTGTATCCGATGGCGGAAGGGGCGTCTGTCGGCAGGGCGGTCCAGCGGTGGCCGGCGAGGGAGCTGCGGGCCACGGGGAAGTCGAAGTAGGTGTCCGGGTAGGCCTCGGGCTTGAAGGTGTAGTGCCACCACTCCTCGGCGAGGTTCACGAAGCCGAGGTCCTCCAGGGTGTTCTTGAGCAGCATCCGGTTGGCGCGCTGCTCTCCCGTGATGCGCGGGTCGAGGGTGTGGCTGAGGGTGTCGAAGCAGTCGTAACCGGTGCCCATGTCAACGGAGTTGTCGGGGAACCGCTCGTCCCGGGGCGCGAAGCAGGGGGTGAGCGGTTCGCCCGGGCGGTAGGGGCGAGTGGGGTGGGCGGGGAGCTTCACCAGGGTGAGGTCGACGGTGGAGCCGCGGCTGTGGCCCGACTTCTCCGCGATGTACCCGTCGGCGAACAGGCGGGTCTTGTCGACGTTCGGGTAGAACTCGGCCTTCATGGTCTGGTCGTCGAGGTCCTCGGCCCAGCGGACGAAGTGGTCCACGGCGCGCTGGGGGCGATAGCAGTCGTACACCTTGAGGGAGTAGCCCTGCGGCAGCAGCCGGCGCTGGGCGGCGCGGAGGGCCTCGGCGGCGGGGCGGGTGAGGATGCACAGGGGCTGCCGGTAGCCGTCGATGCGCTCGCCGACGAAGTTGTGCGGGGTGACGTAGCGGATCTCGTGCAGGATCGTCGGGTCGACGCTGTGCAGGGCCACGAAGTCGCGGGGCGCCTTGGGTTCGGGCGTCGCCCGGGCGGGTGCGGCCGCCGCAGTCGCGGTGAGCAGGGCGGCGAGAGTGGTGACCAGGGCGCGTACCGCGCGGGGAGAACGTGTCATGTCCCCTGCATCTATCAGACGGGGACCGCCGCGCGGAAGCAGGCGCCCCGACCCGTTCTGTCACCGACCTTGACGCTTCCTGACCGCCGGTGAACACTTCCGGTGTCAGTCGACATCGCCGTACATCTCGGCGCATTTCGGCGCGCCACGGCAGGCGTCGCACCGACGCCAGGACTCCCCCACGGGCGATGCGGCTGCGACGGCACGCTCGTCACGGACGCCGGGCGGGGCGCGGATCCTCCCTGCCTTCGGCTGAAGTCGCCACGGGAAACGCACCCTGCACGTGAGGTCCGGGGCCGACCGTCCTGGGCCCCGGCCCAGGAGCCGCCATGAGCAACGGAGACATATTCGTCGGCGAGGTCATCGGCACCGCCATCCTCATTCTCTTCGGCGCCGGCGTGGTCGCCGCCGTCGTCCTCAACTACTCCAAGGCGAAGGACGCCGGCTGGGTGGTCATCGCGTTCGGCTGGGGCTTCGGCGTGATGGCCGGGGCGTACACCGCGGCCCCGCTGTCCGGGGGCCACCTCAACCCGGCGGTCACCCTCGGGATCGCCATGGACACCGGCGAGTGGGACAAGGTACCCGTCTACGTGGCCGGGCAGATGGTCGGCGCCATGCTCGGCGCCGTGCTCTGCTGGCTGGTCTACTACGCGCAGTTCGAGGCCAACGCCGAGGAGGACATCTCCCAGCCGACGCTCGGCGTCTTCTCCACCACCCCGGCGATCCGCCGCCCGGTCGCCAACCTCGTCACCGAGATCATCGCGACCATGGGACTGGTCCTGCCGATCCTGGCCTTCGGGCTCACCGAGGGGCTCGGCGAGTCGGGCACCGCGATCCTCATCGTGTCGTTCCTGGTCGTCGGCATCGGCCTGTCGCTCGGCGGCCCCACCGGATACGCCATCAACCCGGCCCGTGACCTCGGCCCGCGCATCGTGCACGCGCTGCTTCCGATCCCCCGCAAGGGCACCTCGGACTGGGGGTACGCCTGGGTCCCAGTCGTGGGGCCGCTCATCGGCGGGGCACTGTCCGGGCTCGTGTTCAACGCAGCCTTCTGACTCCGCAAGCCCGACGAAGGGGACGTCATGACGGACAAGTTCGTCGCCGCGATCGACCAGGGCACCACCTCCAGCCGTTGCATCGTCTTCGACCAGCACGGCGCGATCGTCGCCGTCGACCAGCGGGAGCACCGCCAGATCTTCCCGAAACCGGGCTGGGTGGAGCACGACGCCACGGAGATCTGGTCCAAGGTGCAGGCCGTGGTGGCCGGCGCGCTCGCCAGGGCGGGCCTGCGCGCCGACCAGCTCAGCGCGCTGGGCATCACCAACCAGCGTGAGACGACGGTCCTGTGGGACCGGTCCACGGGCAAGCCCGTGCACAACGCCGTCGTGTGGCAGGACACCAGGACCGCCGGGCTGTGCGCGCAGCTCGGCGGCTCCGACGGGCAGGACCGGTTCCGCGACCGCACGGGTCTGCCGCTGGCCAGCTACTCTCCGGGCCCAAGGTGGCCTGGCTGCTGGACAACGTGCCCGGGCTGCGGGCCCGCGCGGAGAACGGCGAGATAGCCTTCGGCACCATCGACTCCTGGCTGATCTGGAACCTCACCGGCGGCACCGACGGCGGACGGCACGTCACCGACGTGACCAACGCCGGACGGACGATGCTGATGAACCTGGAGACCCTCCAGTGGGACCCGACCGTCCTCGCCGCGATGAACGTCCCGGAGGCGGTGCTCCCGGAGATCAGGTCCTCCGCCGAGGTCTACGGCACCGCCGTCGGCCAGCTCTCCGGGGTGCCGGTCGCCTCCGCGCTGGGCGACCAGCAGGCCGCGGTCTTCGGACAGGCCTGCTACGACGTCGGCTCCGCCAAGAACACCTATGGCACCGGCAGTTTCCTGCTGCTCAACACCGGGGACCGGCCCGTGCCGTCGAAGCACGGGCTGCTCACCACCATGGGCTACAAGATCGGCGACGAGGCGCCCGTGTACTGCCTGGAGGGGTCGATCGCCCTCACGGGCGCCCTGGTGCAGTGGTTCCGCGACCAGCTCGGCATCATCCGTACCGCGGACGAGATCGAGCCGCTCGCGGCGAGTGTGGAGGACAACGGCGGCGCGTACATCGTGCCCGCGTTCTCCGGCCTCTTCGCCCCGTACTGGCGCTCCGACGCGCGCGGTGTGGTCACGGGCCTGACCCGTTACGTCACCAAGGCGCACCTGGCGCGGGCGGTGCTGGAGGCGACGAGCTGGCAGACGCGTGAGGTCGTCGACGCCATGTACCAGGACTCCGGGGTGCGCATCACCACACTGAAGGTCGACGGCGGCATGACGAGGAACGGCCTGCTGATGCAGCACCAGGCGGACGTGCTCGACGTGCCGGTGATCAGGCCCCGGGTGTCGGAGACGACCTGTCTGGGCGCCGCCTACGCGGCCGGGCTCGCCACGGGCGTGTGGAACGGCCTGGACGAGCTGAAGTCGCACTGGCAGAAGGACGCCGAGTGGACGCCCGCCATGGAGACGTCCGTGCGGGACCGTGAGTACCGCAACTGGCGCAAGGCGGTGGAGAAGAGCCTCGGCTGGGTGGAGGAGGGCGAGGACTGAGCCACGCGCGTGGTGGCCGGTCCTTCGTGCGGCGGCCCGTGCTCCGGTCGGCGGGGGCACGGGCCGCGTCCCCTCGCCGCTCTCAGGTGGCGACCGCGCTGCGCCGCCGTGCGGCCTGGGTCATGGCGTGCTGGACGACGCCGACCAGGACCTCCTTGACCGACTCGCGGTCACGCGCGTCACACAGCACCAGCGGTACGTCGTCGTCGAGGTCGAGGGCGCGGCGTACCGCGTCCTCCGGGTAACGGGCCGAGCCCTCGAAGCAGTTGACGCCCACCACGAACGGTATGGCGCGCCGCTCGAAGTAGTCGACGGCGGCGAAGCAGTCCTCCAGCCGCCGGGTGTCGGCGAGGACCACCGCGCCCAGCGCGCCCTCGGACAGCTCGTCCCACATGAACCAGAACCGCTCCTGGCCGGGCGTGCCGAACAGGTACAGCACCAGGTCCTCGCGCAGGGTGATGCGCCCGAAGTCCATGGCCACGGTGGTGGTGCTCTTCGCCTCGACGCCGCTGGTGTCGTCGACGGGCCGCCCGGCCTCCGTGAGGAGTTCCTCGGTGCGCAGCGGCCTGATCTCGCTGACCGCGCCGACGAGCGTGGTCTTGCCCACGCCGAAGCCGCCGGCCACCAGGATCTTGAGCGTGACGGGCTCGACCGGGGGCTTGCCGCGCTCAGAACGCCCGAAGATCATCGGTCTCTTCTCCTGCTCGGTGGTGGTCGGGCGGCGGGCCGTATCCCCCGCCGCCGGGGGTTTCGATGACGAGGACGTCGCCGGGGCCGACGTCCGCCGAGTCGCTGCCGGCGAGCCGGGTGACGGTGCCGTCGGCCCGCTCGATCCGGTTGGCGCCCGTCGCTCCGGGGAGGCCGCCCGCCATGCCGTAGGGCGGCACCCTGCGGTGCTGGGACAGCGTGGAGACGGTCATGGGCTCCAGGAAGCGGATGCGGCGCACGGCTCCGTCGCCGCCGCGCCACCGTCCGGCGCCGCCGCTGCCCCGGCGCACGGCGAACTCCTCGAGCCGGACCGGCAGCCGCCACTCCAGGATCTCCGGGTCGGTGAGCCGGGAGTTGGTCATGTGGGTCTGCACGACGGGGGCTCCGGCGTATCCGTCGCCGGCGCCGGAGCCGGACGCCACGGTCTCGTAGTACTGGTGGCGGACGTTGCCGAAGGTCACGTTGTTCATGGTGCCGGACCCCTCGGCCTGGACGCCCAGCGCCGCGTAGAGGGCGCCGGTGACGGCCTGTGAGGTCTCCACGTTGCCCGCGACGACGGCGGCCGGGGGTTCGGGCGCCAGCATGGAGCCGGGCGGGACGACGATGCGCAGCGGCCGCAGACAGCCGTCGTTGAGCGGGATGTCGTCGGCGACCAGGGTGCGGAAGACGTACAGGACGGCCGCGTTGACGACGGAGAAGGGCGCGTTGAAGTTGGTGGCGAGCTGCGGGGACGTGCCGGTGAAGTCGATGGTCGCGGAGCGTGCCGCGCGGTCCACGCCCACCTTGACGCGGATGACTGCGCCCGCGTCGGTCTCGTAGGCGTACTCGCCTTCGTCCAGTGCGCCGATGACGCGGCGCACCGCCTCCTCGGCGTTGTCCTGGACGTGCCGCATGTAGGCCTGGACGACGTCGAGGCCGTAGGTGTCGATCATGCGGCCGACCTCTTCGACGCCCTTGTGGTTGGCGGCGATCTGGGCGCGCAGGTCGGCGAGGTTGGTCGCGGGGTTGCGGGAGGGGTGGGGCGCCTCGGTGAGCAGACGGAGGGTCTCCTCCTCGCGGAACCGGCCGTTCTCGGTGAGCAGCCAGTTGTCGAAGAGGACGCCCTCCTCGTCGATGGTGCGGCTGTTCGCGGGCATGGAGCCGGGAGCGATGCCGCCGATCTCGGCGTGGTGGCCGCGGGAGGCGACGTGAAAGAGGACCTCGGGCTCCGCGCCCTCCTCGGGGGTGCCGAAGACGGGGGTGATGACGGTGACGTCGGGCAGGTGGGTGCCGCCGTGGTACGGGTCGTTGACGGCGTAGGTGTCGCCGGGACGCATGGAGGTGCCGCGCCGTCGGACGACCTCCTTGACGCTGGTGCCCATCGAGCCCAGGTGGACGGGGATGTGCGGGGCGTTGGCCACCAGGTTCCCGTCGGGGTCGAAGAGGGCGCAGGAGAAGTCCAGGCGTTCCTTGATGTTGACGGACTGGGCGGTGGACTCCAGGCGGGCGCCCATCTGTTCGGCGATGGACATGAAGAGGTTGTTGAAGATCTCCAGCAGGACCGGGTCGACCTCCGTGTCGACGTCGGAACTCCGTGTGACGGCCGCGCGTTCCATGACCAGATGCCCGTCGTGGGTGGTCGCGGCCCGCCAGCCGTCGTCGACGACGGTCGTGGAGCCGTCCTCGGCGATGATCGCGGGGCCGGTGACGGTCTCGCCGGGTGGCAGGTCCTCGCGGCGGTGGAGGGGGACGTCGCGCCAGGCGCCGCCGGTGTGGAGGCGGACGGTGACGGGTGCGGCGGGCCGGCCGGACCAGGTGGCGAGGGCGGCGAGATCGGGGGGTTCGGTGGTGCCGGTGGCCTCGACGGAGAGGGCCTCGACGACGATCGGACGGTCGAGGGTGAAGGAGTAGGTGGCGCGGTGCCGGTCCTCGAAGGCGCGCCGCATGGTGTCCGGGTCGGTGAGCCCGACGGTGAGGGCGGTGTCGGTGCCGTCGTAGCGGAGCTGGGCGCGGCGGGTGACCTCGATGCGCTCCTCGGGCACGTCCTCGGCGAGGAGTTCGGCGCGGGCCGCCGCTTCCAGCTCGTCGGCGGTCGCATGGACATGGGGCATGGCGGCGGGTTCCAGCGGGGCCTCGACGGAGCGTTCGCGCATGGCGGTGGTGTCGGCGAGGCCGATGCCGAGGGCGGACAGCACGCCCGCCATGGGTGGCACGAGGACGGTGCGGATGCCGAGGGAGTCGGCGACCATGCAGGCGTGCTGGCCGCCCGCCCCGCCGAAGGTGGTGAGGGCGTACCGCGTGATGTCGTGGCCATTCTGCACGGAGATCCGCTTGACCGCGGCCGCGATGTTCGCGACGGCGATCTGGAGATACCCCTCGGCGACCTGTTCGGGGGTGCGGTCGTCGCCGGTGCTCTCGTGAATCTCGCGGGCGAGTGCGGTGAAGCGTGCGCGGACCACGTCCGCGTCGAGCGGCTGGTCGCCGCCGGGGCCGAACACGGCCGGGAAGTGGGCGGGTTGGATGCGGCCCAGCATGACGTTGGCGTCGGTGACGGCGAGCGGTCCGCCGCGCCGGTAGCAGGCGGGGCCGGGGTCGGCGCCCGCCGAGTCGGGGCCCACGCGGTAGCGGGAGCCGTCGAAGCGGAGGACGGAGCCGCCTCCGGCGGCGACGGTGTGGATGTCGAGCATCGGCGCGCGCAGCCGCACGCCGGCGATCCGCGTGGTGAAGACGCGTTCGTACTCGCCGGCGAAGTGGGAGACGTCGGTGGAGGTGCCGCCCATGTCGAAGCCGATGACCCGGTCGAAGCCGGCGAGCTGCGACATGCGGGCCATGCCGACGATCCCGCCGGCGGGTCCGGACAGGATCGCGTCCTTGCCGCGGAACTGCCGTGCCTCGGTGAGCCCGCCGTTGGACTGCATGAACATCAGCGTCACGCCTTCGAGCGCGTCGGCGACCTGGCGCACGTAGCGGCGCAGCACGGGTGAGAGGTAGGCGTCGACGACGGCGGTGTCCCCGCGCGGCACCAGCTTCATCAGCGGGCTGACCTCGCTGGAGAGGGAGATCTGCGGGAAGCCGATGCGGGCGGCGAGTTCCCCGACGGCCTGTTCGTGGGCGGGGTGGCGGTCGCTGTGCAGGCAGACCACGGCGACGGCCCGGATCCCGTCGTCGTACGCCTGCCGCAGGGGACCTTCCAGGGCGCCGAGGTCGGGGGCGCGCAGGACGGTGCCGTCGGCGGCGACGCGTTCGTCCACCTCGACGACCCGCTCGTGGAGCGGTAAGGGCAGGTCGATGCGGCGCGCGAAGATGTGCGGGCGGTTCTGGTAGGCGATCCGCAGGGCGTCGCGGAAGCCGCGGGTGACGACCAGCAGGGTGCGCTCGCCCTTGCGTTCGAGGAGGGCGTTGGTGGCGACGGTGGTCCCCATGCGGACGACGTCGACGGGGTCGCCGGACCCGTTCAGCAGCGCGCGGACGCCGATCACGGCCGCGTCGGCGCCGGGCGGGCCGGAGCGGTCCGGGTCCGGACGGTCGGAGAGGACCTTGCGGGTGAGCAGCCGGCCGTCGGGGCGGCGCGCGACGATGTCGGTGAAGGTGCCGCCTCGGTCGACCCAGAACTGCCAGCCTGTCACGTCACTACCCCGCTTCCGCGCCGGTCACAGCGCCCGGAGGCCGTTGATCACGTCGCGCAGAATACTCTCGTCCGGCAGCTCGGCCGGGGGTACCGGCCGGTTCACATGGACGAATTCCGCGTCCACGAGATCGCCCACGAGGACCCGGACCACGCCCACCGGCAGGTCGAGCCCGGCGGCGAGTTCGGCGACCGTCTGGGGGGTGTCGCGGCACAGCCCGACGATGTCGACGTGCTCCGGGGAGAGGGAGGGGTCGTCCTCCGCGTCGTCCCCGTGCGGCTCCGCGACGACCACGGCGATCAGGTCGAGGCGGTGCTGGGCCGCACTGGTGGTGCGGCCCCGCGTCATGGCGTACGGACGGACGACCGGTCCGGCCTCGTCGTCGAACCAGTGGCTACTACCCTGACCGTGATCGCTCATGTCGGTCCACTACCCGCCCGAGGGCAGATCGGTGCGTGGCGCGGCGCCCAGGTGCACGCCGACGCGCTTCACCAGGAGAGTCATCTCGTAGGCCACCTGGCCGACGTCGGAGTCGGCGTCGGCGAGGACGGCGAGGCAGCTGCCGTCACCGGCGGCGGTGACGAAGAGGAACGCCTCGTCGAGCTCGACGACGGTCTGGCGGACCTCACCGGCCTCGAAGTGGCGCCCCACGCCCTTGGCGAGGCTGTGGAAGCCGGAGGCGACGGCGGCCAGGTGCTCGCTGTCCTCCCGGGTCAGGTCCTTGGACGCCCCCGTGGGCAGGCCGTCGCCGGAGAGCACGATCGCCTTGCGGATGCTGGCGACGCGGTCCACCAGGTCGTCGAGGAGCCAGTTCAGCTCCCCCTTGTCGTGCGTGTGGCCGGTGGCGCTCGGTTCGGTCATCGACCGTCCCCCTTAGTCCTTCGTCGTGGTGCTGTGCCGCTGCCGGCGTCGTCGCCCGCGGCGTTCTCCTCCCGGCCGCGCTGCCAGCCGCGCTGGAGCGAGGCCATGCGGCTGCGTACTTCGTCCGCGTCCCGTTCGACGGGCCGGGCCCGGTCGGTCTTCCGGGTCGCGGTGTCGCGCTTGAGCTGCGGGGCCAGGCTGGCCTGCCGCACGCGCCGGGGCAGTGGTGCGCCGTCGGGCTGCGGTGTGCCGGTGTCCGTGTCGTCGGTGACCGGAGAGGAGTCGTCGGGGCCGCCGTGCGTGGCCGCGGGGCGGCGGGCGGGTGCGCCGGACGCCGGGCCCGCGGGGGTGGCGGCCGTTTCCTCGGGCCCGTCGGCGCGCCGGGCGGGTCCGGTGGTGCGGCGGCCGGGCAGGGGCGGCGGTGTCTCCGCGCCCGGCTGCTCCGTGTCACGCGCGGGGAACTCCGACACGGGTTCCGCGCCGGCGCGGCCGATGGCCCGGCGGCCGGTGTCGCCGCGGCGCCGGGAAGGCAGCGGCGGGGGCTCGTCCGTGTCGGGGCGGGTGTGCGGGGCGGCGGTGTCGTCGTCGGTCCGTCCGCCGCGGGCCCGCTGGTCGCGGACCGGGCGGCCGTGGGAGCTGACCAGCTTGGGGGTCGCCCGGCGGGTGAGCGGCACGGGGCCGCTCCCCCGCTCGCCGGTCCGGTCCCGGTCGTCGTCGGTGGTCCCGTGCCGTGCGGTGTCGCGGCCGGGCCGCTCGTCGTCGGTGAGGGAGCGGCGGGGCCGGAACAGGCCGCCGTGCTCGCCGTCCTCGTCGTCCAGGGCGGGGAAGCCGTCGAGGGCGTCCAGGTCGACGGGCGCCTCGAGTTCGACCGGCCCGTCCAGCACGGAGGCGGGCAGTCCGGGCAGGGCCACGGGCACCTGGGAGAGCGCGGCGCGGCGGCTGTCCGCCGGTTCCTTCTCCGCACGGTGCGGCCGGTCGAGGCGGAACCCGACGCCGTTGGTGTCGGGCACGTCGTCGGTGAGCAGCGCGTCTGGGATGAGGACGACGGCCGTGGTGCCGCCGTACGGGGAGGGCTGGAGAGAGACGCGGACGTTCTGCCGCTGGGCGAGCCGGCTGACGACGAACAGGCCGAGCCGGTCGGTGTCGGACAGCTCGAACTCGGGTGTCTCCGCGAGCCGCAGGTTGGCGTCGAGCAGCGCGTCGGCGGCCATGCCGAGGCCCCGGTCGTGGATCTCCAGGGTGAAGCCGTTGGCGACGCGCTCGCCGACGACCTGGACGGCGGTGTGCGGCGGGGAGAAGACCGTGGCGTTCTCCAGCAGTTCGGCCACCAGGTGGGTGAGGTCGGCGACGGCGGGGCCGGTGACGGCGACCCTGGGGAGCCGGCGGACCTCGATGCGCTCGTAGTCCTCGACCTCGGCGACCGCGGCCCGTACGACGTCCATGAGCTGCACGGGCTTGCGCCACTGCCGGGAGGGGGCGGCGCCGGAGAGGATGACCAGGCCCTCGGCGTGCCGGCGCATACGGGTGGTCAGGTGGTCCAGCCGGAACAGGTCGGCGAGTTCCTCGGTGTCGTCGGTACGGCGCTCCATCGCGTCGAGCAGGGTGAGCTGCTTGTGCAGCAGCACCTGGCTGCGGCGGGCGAGGTTGACGAACACCTCGGAGACGCCGGACCGCAGTTCGGCCTGCTTGACGGCGGCCTCGACGGCGGCGCGCTGCAGGGTGTTGAGGGCCTGGCCGACCTCGCCGATCTCGTTCTTGTCGTACTCGAGGCGCGGTACCTCGGTCTCGACGTCGACCTGTTCGCCGGCCGAGAGGCGGCGCATCACGCTGGGCAGCCGTACCCCGGAGGCCTCGTGGGCCTCGAGGCGCAGCTGTCTGAGGTCGCGGATGAGTTTCCGGCCCACGCGCACGGAGAGGAACAGGGAGAACAGCAGGGCGGCGAGGCCGAGCACACCTGCGGCGACGGCCTTGACGATGACGCCCATGGCGACGGGCCGGACGCGTTCCTGGTAGCGGTCGGTCGCCTGGTCGTTGAGGGCGCCGAGTTCGTCGAGCACCTTGCCGGCGGCGGTGTCCCAGCTCTTGGCGGTGACGCCGCGGGGCTCGCCCTCCTCGGCGAAGACGGCGGCCTGCTCGCCGACCCGCAGCGGGGCGGTCGTGGCGTTGGCCCAGAAGGTGTCGTAGCGGTCGCGCTCGTCCGCGGGGAGCTGCGGCAGGGCGGTCTCGTACAGCAGGCTGCGCTGGGCCATCAGGTCGGAGACGTCCCGCACCTCGGTGGGGGCCAGCCTGCCCACGATCAGGGCGGAGCCGAGCAGGGCGTCCTCGCGGGAGAGCAGCTCGCGGGCGCGGGAGAGGTTCACCAGGGCGCGGTACTGCTTGTCGAGGCCGACGTCCTCGACCACGTGCAGGTCGGACAGCAGCACGTAGCACGGGTCGACGAGGCGGTTGTACAGATCGAGCGCCTGGCGGCGGTCGACGGTGCCGTCGTCGACGCTGCGGCGGAGGGACTCGAGACCCTCGAACGAGTCGAGGGCGGCGTCGAGTTTGTCGGAGCTGCCGTGCATGGCCTCGCGCACGCCGCTGCCGGACGCGCTCCTGCGGACCACGGCCACGGCCCTGTCCGTGGCGGCGCGGCTCGCCTTGAGAGCCGTGAGGCCGTCGGAGGCGCGGGGGTCGGCGAGATGGACGAGGGTCTGCCGCCGCTCCTGCTGGAGGACGCGGACGGTGTCCTCGACGGGGTAGCCGACCTTCTCCATCACCGACGACACGTCGAACAGGTGGCTCGCCTCACGGCTCGTGATCACGGTGGTGAAGGCCCAGAGCGTGGTCAGGGACACCAGCGGCACGAGGAGCAGCGCCACGATCTTCCGGCGGATGGACTTCCCGCGAAAGCGCATGGCCTCCCCCAGCTCGGCCCCCGGGCGACCGGAGGCACACATGTGCGTCAACAAACGGCGCGAGCCTACTACCGCCTCGGGGGCAACTCGAAGACCCGTCCGGAGGGTTCGATTCCGGCACCTGGCCGGTTCAGGCGGAGTTGTCCGGCCATTACGGGAGATTGCCTCCCGGAATCCCGGACGGGTCCCCCGGCCCTTCCTCCCGGGTTTCACACGGTGGTTGGCCGAAATCTTTCCCGACCGGGAATCTTCACGCGTCTCCGCGCGTCCTTACCTGCGGGACATGGGGGCGGAATCGGCCACAGGAGCCGTGTCCCGCACCTGGGCGGCGTAAAACAGCGCAACCCGGGCAGCCAATGGGGAGCCGGGTCTTCGGACAGCAGCAGCGGGCTGGCGGCGGTGGGGAGTGACACGGGTGATGGGCACGGCGGAGCGGCGTGAGACGTCCGGCGACGGCACGGCGGCGCGGGAGGTGACGCGGCAGCAGGCCGCGGCGGCCACGGGCGCGGCCGGGCGGCGGGCGGACGGCGGACCCGCCCGGGAGACCGCCGAGGTCCGGGCGGCCTACCGGCCGCTGTGGGTGGAGGAACCGGCCAAGCGGCGCAGGCTGCCCGATCCGGTGCGGACGGCCGCGGTGCGGGCGGTGCTGATCATCGCGGTGACGCTGATCCAGGCCACGGTGGCCGTGCTGTGCACGCTGGCCGGGTCCTGGCTCGCCTTCCCGATGGTCATCAGCAGCGTCGTCAGCACGATCGCGGCCACCTGGGCGGTGCTCGACGTGTGGGTGACCCGTCAGGTGTGGAACCAGCGGCACGGCGTGGTGTCCACGCCCAGCAGCACGGCCCGGGCGCTGCGCCGCGAGCGGCGGCAGGCCCGCCGGGCGGAGCGCGCCGCCGAGCGCGAGCGGGCCCGCATACGCCGGCGGGGCGGCGCCGGGCAGCTGTCCCACCCGTAGGGCACGCCGTCGGTAGGGTGGCGTTCCGTACGAGGCGCGGCCCGACGGGCGCGGTGCACCGGGTGTACGGATGAATGAGGGCCGGCCATGACCCGTGCGGGACGCCCCGAGGAGCAGGGGAAGAGCGCGAGCGCCGTGCAGTCCGTGGACCGGGCGGTGACGGTGCTGGAGATCCTTGCCCGGCGCGGCGAGGCGGGCGTCACGGAGATCGCCGACGAGCTGGGTGTGCACCGCTCCACCGCTTTCCGGCTGCTGGGCGTCCTGGAGAACCGCGGCCTGGTCGGGCAGGCAGGCGACCGGGGCAAGTACCACCTCGGTGCCGGTGTGCTGCGTCTCGCGGGTGCGGCGGCCGTACGTCTTGACGTCTCGCAGGAGGCCGTCCCCGTCTGCCGGGACCTCGCCGACGAGCTGGGCGAGACGGTCAATGCCGCGGTGCCGGACGAGGACGCGGCCGTCAACATCATGCAGGCGCGCGGCACGGCCGCGGTGACGGCGCAGGACTGGCTGGGCCGGCGCACGGCGCTGCACGCGACGTCCAGCGGCAAGGTGTTCCTCGCCCATATGACGCCCGCGCGCCGCGAGGAGCAACTGGCCCGCCCGCTGCGCCGGTTCACCGAGCACACCGTCACGGACGCGTCCGTGCTGCGCGCCGAGCTGGAGCGGGTGCCCGAGCAGGGGTACGCGGCGACGCGGGAGGAGCTGGAGCTCGGACTCGTCGCCGTCGCGGCACCGGTCCGCGCGCACGACGGCGCGGTGATCGCCGCGATCAGCGTCTCCGGCCCGGTGTTCCGGATGACCCCGGACCGGGTCCCCGTGCTGGGGGCCAGGACTGCCGCGGCGGCGGAGGAGCTGTCGCGGAGGATGGGGTACGGGTTCTAGGCGGGTGTTCGCGGCGCGGGAGACGACCCGCAGCCGTTGTTCGCCGGTCCGGCCGACAGCCGTGGCAGCGGACCGGCGTGGGTGGTCGCGTCCGTGCGGGGCGGCGGGGCGGCGGGACCGAGTCCCGGGCAACCCGCGGGCGGGCCGGTGTGGCGTTCCGGTGTGAGCCGCCGGCGCCACGGCGCGGCTCGACTCGCGGGCCGGGCGTGGCGCATCCGTCCCTGTGGCCGGCCCGGCGGTCGAGGCACCGGGCCGGGCTCTCAGGTCGTCGCCGCGGGCCGCTTGAACATCCGTGTCGCCGTGATCTCGCTGTGGGTCTCCTCGCCCGGGTCCGGCTGGGGCAGGCCCGGGCGGAGGTGCTCCTCCACGCTGATGTACTTCAGGCCCGCCCGCAGGTCGGCGTCGTTGCGGAGCCGGATGACGAGGGGGAACTCGGCCAGGGCCGTGGTGTCGAACAGGCCCGTGGTGTAGAGCAGCTGGACGCCGAGCGCGTCGGCGACCGCACGCTGGAGCTCCAGCAGATAGGTCGCGTTGGCCCGGCCGATCGGGTTGTCGAGGAACAGCGTGCCGGCGTGCCGGTGCTTGTCGCGGCCCCGGTCGTTGGAGCGCAGGGCGGCCATCGTGCAGTACAGGGCGATGGCCGCGGTGAGCAGCTGGCCGCCTGAGAACACGTCGCCCATCTGCCCGACCGGCACCCGCTCCGCGCGCAGCACCGCGTCGGGCTTGAGGATCTCGACCGCCACGCCCTTGGGCCGCAGGGCGGCGGCGACGCCGCGCAGCAGCAGGGACATGCCGTCGCGCCGCAGGTCGGAGTTCTTCTTGACGGCCGCGCGGGTGGCCTCGTCGACGACCTCGCCGAGGCGCTCGGTGAGGGTGGCCTGGTCGGGCTCCTCGAAGCGGATGCGCAGGAACTCCTGCCCGGACCACTCCCCCAGTCCCTCCGGCAGCCGGGAGAGCCGCTGGGCGGAGCGCAGGGTGGCGAGGGCGGACTCGACCAGACCGCGCAGCCGGTCCACGATCGAGTCGCGGTTGCGCTCCAGCTGCTCCAGCTCGTCGGTGAGGACCCGCAGCCGGGGGGCGAAGGCGTCGGCCCACTTCTTGGCGTGCTCCGGCAGCGCGGCGGCGGGCAGTTCGCGGATCTGCTGGCGGGCGGGCGTGCGGACCTGCTCGTAGCGGGTGGAGTTGGCGTGCCGCACCAGCACGTCGCTCGCCTCGCGCACGGCGGCCTCGGCGGCGGACAGGTCGGCGGCGCAGCCGCGCAGCGAGCGGCGCGCCTCGGCGGCCGAGCGCCGGGCGTCGTCCAGGTCGCCGGGGTACGGATCGGGCCGTTCCTGCTCCTCCTCGGCGGTGTGCTCGCGCAGCAGGTCGCGGAGCATGGCGGCGATCTCGTCGAAGCCGCCGGCCGCGTCCTCGGCGGCCCGGTGAGTGGCGAGCAGCTCGGCGTGCGCCTCCCTGGCCTGGCTCAACTCCGCCTCACGGCCGGCGAGTTGAGTGGTGGCCGTGCGCAGGAGCGCCTGGGCGTGTTCGGCGTCGCGCGGGACCAGCTCCTCGGGAAGCTCCGTGTGCGCCTCGCCGTCGGCGGGGGCGAGGCGCTCGGCCTCGCCGCGGAGCCGGCCGAGCTGCTCGCTCGCCCCGGACATGCGGGTCTCCAGGAGCTGCACCAGCTCCTCGGCGCGGGCGGCGGCGGCCTGCCGGCTGGGGCCGTCGGAGCCGTCGGGCGACTGGAGCAGCTGCTCGGCACGGGTGCGGACCTTGTTGCTGAGCCGGTCCAGCTCGGCGCGGGCGGCGCTCTCGTCGCTCTCCGCGCGGGCCTGCTCGGCGCGCAGGTCGGCGCCGACGCCGACCTTCTCGTACACCTGGGACGCGGCGCGGTAGGCCTCCCGCAGGGCGGGCAGGGACGCCTGCGGGGCGCCGTCGGCGTCCTCGGGCAGGTCGTCGGGGGCGCCGGCGATCTCGGAACGCTCGGCGCGCAGGGTGCGGGCGGTGCGCCGGGCGTCGTCGGCGGCGCGCTGAGCGGCGCGCCGGTCCTCGTCGGCGGCGCGGGCGCGTTCCAGGCAGGACTGGGCGCGGGCCTCCGCCTCGGCGGCGTCGTCGGCCAGTTCGCGCAGCTTGGCCTGCCAGCCGGCGCGTTCGCGCAGCCGGAAGGCGAGTCCGGCGAGGGCGTCGGCGGCGCGCCGGGCCTTCTGGGCGGCCTCCTGCCGTTCGTCGCGGACCCTGACCGCCTCGGCGGCGGCCTCCTCGGCCTCCGCCCGGAGGCTGCGCGCCTCTGCCAGCTCGGCCTCGGTCTCCTCGGCGAACGCCCGTGCCTGCTCGGCCGCCGCGGCCAGTTCGGCGAGGCGTCCGGCGGGGCAGCCGGTGCGCCAGGAGGCGAGCCGGGCGGCGAGCTCGCGGTCCTTGCCGAGCCGGGCGGCGAGGGCACGGATCTCCTCGTCCCGTTCGGCGGCGCGGGCGCGCAGCGCCTGCCGCTCCTCGTCGGCGGCGTGCTCGTCGTGCATGGCCGGGTTCGGCGGTACGAGGAACACGTCGCCGGAGTCGGACGCGGGCGTGGGCGCGAGCAGCGCGGCGGCCGTGCCGACGGCGACGGCGGACCGGGGCAGCAGGGCGGCGTCGCTGAGCGCCTCACGGGCGCGGACGTGGGAGTCGGGGTCGGTGATGACGACGCCGTCGACCAGCTCGGGGCGGGCGGCCAGGACGCGCGCGTGGTCGGCGGGGTCGATGGCCTGGGCGAGGTAGCGCCACCCGGGGAGGGCGGGAATGCCGTGCTCGCCGAGGAACTCGACGGTGGCCAGCACGTCAGGGCCGGGCGGCAGCAGTCCGCCGTCGCCGAGGGCGCCGAGGATGCGGGCGTCGTCCGCGGCGGCGGTGCGCAGCTCGAACAGCTGGCGCTCGGCGGAGGACACGGCGTCGTCGAGCAGCTCGCGCAGCTCGTCGGCGAACCGGTCGAGTTCCTCCGCGCTCAGCCCGCCCTCGCGGGGGCCGCCGGCTCCTCCGTCGGAGTCCGTGCGCTGGCCGGGTACGGCGGTTGGGCGCTTGCCGGAGACGCCGGGCAGGCTGAGCAGTTCCGCGAGCCGCTGTTCGGCGGCGAGACCCTCGGCGGTGCGGCGTTCGCTTTCGTGGGCGCGCTCGGCGGCGGTGGCCGCGTCGGCGGCGCGGGCGGCGGTGAGTTCGGCGCGGCTCTCGGCGGCGGCCGCCTCACGGGCGTGTTCGGTGGCCCGCCGGGCGGTCTCGCGGGCGGTGTCCCAGGCGGCGACCGCTGTCTTCTCGGCGTCGCTGGCCGCGAGGGCGGCGCGGGCCGGGTCGGCGTCGGGGGCGCTGTCGTCCAGCCAGCCGGCCCGGACGGCCTCGGCGGTCTCCTGCTCGACCTCGGCGAGCCGCTGGCGCAGGTGGCCGATCTCGCTGCGGGCGCGCTGCGCCTCGGTGGCGGCGGCGGTGGAGTCGCGGTAGGCGCCGTCGCCGACCTCCTGGAGGGCGGCGGACCGCTCCTCCTCCTCGTTGGCGAGGTTCTCGGCGTTCCGCGCCGCGGCGTGCAGGGCGCGGACCAGGTCGACGGCGGCCTTGGCGCGGGCGGCGAGGGCCGGCGCGGCGTCCCGCTCGGCCTCCTGGATTGCGGCGGACACCCTCGCGACCCGGTCGGCGGCGGCGCGGTGCCGCAGCACGGACTCGGCGGCCTGCCAGGCGGAGTGGAGGGTGCGCGCGTCGGCCAGTTCACGCTTCTGGGCGGCGGCGGACTTCTCGGCGGCGGCGAGCGCCAGCGAGGCGTGCCGGTAGGCGAGTTCGGCGGCGACGGACGCGCTGTGGGCGCGGGCGGTCTCGGCCTGGGTGACGGCGTGGGCGGCGGCGGTGACGCGGTGGGCGAGGTCGGCCGCGCGTTCGCGCTCCTGGGCGCCGCGCGCGGACAGCCGGCGGGCGAGGGTGCGGGTGCGGCGTTCGGCGGCGGCGTGGATCTCCCGGGCGCGGGTGCGGGTGTCGGCTGCCTCGACGATCCGGCCGAGGAGGTCCACCGACCCGGCGGTGAAGTCGCGTTCGGCGATGAGTTCGGCGCGCCGGCCCAGCTTGTTGCCGAAGCCGCTGACCAGGTCGGCGAGTCCGTCGGTGTCGCGGGTGTCGGTGACGGCGCGCAGCAGCAGGTCGGTGAAGTCGGAGTCCTTCTTCACCGCGAAGAGGCCGGCCGCCTCGCCCTCGTCGGCGTTCATTTCCCGCTGGTAGCGGAAGAGTTCGGGGTCGAGTCCGAGGTCACCGAGGTGTTCGGTCCAGCGCTCGTGGATCTCCTCCCAGTGCACCTCCAGATGCGGGTACGTCCTGCCCGCCTCGGTGAGGGCGTCGCGGAAGCCCTTCATGGTGCGGCGCCGGCCGCGCGCGCCGGACTGTCCCTCGGCGGGCGGTCGCACGGACGTGGCCTCGGCGACGGGGAGGTTGTCCAGGCTGAGGCCGGGTCCCGGGCGGAAGGAGTACCAGGCCTCGGCGAACTTCCGCGGGTCGCCGGAGACCTGACGGCCCCGCCACTCGCTGACCTTGCCGACGACGACGCACTCGCCGGTCTGCACGTGCTGCCACTCGAGCGCCACGTGGCCGCAGTCGTCGGCGAGGAGGAACTTGCGCAGCACGCCGGAGCTGGCGCCGCCGAGGGTGTTGCGGTGGCCCGGGAGCATCACGGAGAAGATCAGCTTCAGCAGGACGGACTTTCCGCCGCCGTTCTCCAGGAAGAGCACGCCGGCGGGCGCGGGACGGCGGGGCGGGCCGACGGGCTCGTCCGCGAAGAACTCCGCCTGCGTCGGCGCCGGGTTCGGCACGGTGGCGCCGACGCCGCGCAGATCGAGCACGGTGTCGGCGTAGCGTGCGCCGGCCGGTCCGATGGAGTAGAGGCGGACCCGGGACAGCTCGTACATGGCGGACTCTCGTGAGGCTTCGTGGGGTGAGGTCAGGCGGAATGGAAGGGCAGGCCGGCGTCGGCGACCAGGTCCAGGGCGTCGCCGTCCTCGGGGGGCAGCAGCGTGGGGGTGCCGTCGGTGACGGGGACGACGCCGAGGTCGAGCAGTTCGGCCATGGCCGCGCTGCCCGCCATGTCGCGGACCTGGAGCTGGTAGCGGGCGGTGGTGCGGTAGGTGCCGCCGTTGTCGTCGCCGGTGCGCTGGAGGAAGCCGGAGTCGGTGAGGAAGGAGACGGCCTTGGCGACGATGCCGGTGGTGGATCCGGCCAGGCGGCGGGCGTCCTTGGTGGCGCCGGTGGCGCTGCGCCGGGACCAGATCCGCCAGGCGGCCTCCAGTCCGGGGGCGTCCGTGGCCGGGTCGGTGTTCTCGCCCTGCTCGGCGGCCCGCTCCTCCAGGCGGTGGCAGGCCTGGCGGACGAAGGCGTCGACGCCGTTGACCGTGACGCGTCCGATGTAGCCGTCGTCGGCGAGGTCCTCGGGGCGGGGGAAGGCCATGGCGGCGACGGCGAGGTGGGCGAGGCCGTGCAGGAAGCGGTCGCCGCCGTCGGCGGAGGCACGGCGGGCGTAGTCGCCCATGCGGACGGCGAACACCGAGTCCTCGGCGGCGGTGACGGCCATGCCGGCGCGCGGGGACACCTCCAGCACGATCAGTCCGAGGCCGGTGGCGACGGCGTCCGCGAGCCGCGCGAACGGCGGGTCCTCGCGGTAGCGGCGCAGCAGGTCGGCGTACTCCTGGTCGCGGGCGGGCTGCAGCTTGGGCTGGAGGCCGAAGGCGACGAGCCGGGCCGCGTCTGCGGCGTCGGCGGGCGTGACGGCGGTGCCGGCCGGCGTCGCCGCGGGCTCCGGCTCGCTCCAGTCGGCGTGCTCGGTCACGGTCGGGGCTCCTCGGTGCGTGCGGTGTCGGTGCGGGGGATGCAGCCGCGGGGGCCGCTGGGGCCGTGGAGGCGGCAGGCGTGGACGCGGGGTGCCGGTGTCTCGGTCATGCCGCCTCCGTACGGTCCGCGGCCATGCCCGCCGCGTCCAGCAGGGCCGTGCCCACGATGAGGTCGGCGCCGCCGAACTCGGGGTCGTCGAGCTCGGTGCCGTCGTCCACGGCGAACAGCAGCTTCGGCTCGCCCTGGCGGTAGGCGGTGCCGACGGGCGGGCTGGCGGCGTGAACGGCCAGCAGGGCGACCAGGTAGGGCAGCTCGGGGTCCTTGCGGCGGGCCTCGGCGAGCAGCCCGGACAGCCGGCGGGGCGCGTCGGCCGGGAGGTCGAGCAGTGCGGTGGCGGCGGCGAGCTGTTCCTCGCTGAAGCGGCTGTCGTCGGGCGTGGCGATGAGGTCCGGCTCGGGCATCTCGGCGCCGAGGTGCTCCCGCTCCACGGGCGGGGTCAGCAGGATCTCGACGAGGTCGGCGACCCGGACGGAGACGGGCGTGCGCAGTCCGGTGCCGTGGGCGAAGAACGCGTCGGTGACCCGGGACGCCTGCTCCACGGGGAGCGGCAGCAGCGGGGCGAGGAGCTGGCCGTACAGGTCGGTGCCGGCGGCCGCGGCGGGCGTGGCGAAGGCCTGCCGGTCCTGCTCGGCGCGGAACAGCGGGCCTGCCTCCAGGAGCCGGGACTGCAGCTGGGTGTGGCGCCGGATGCAGTCCTTGACGATGTCCACCAGCTCGGCGGCGCGGCGCTTGTGCTCGGGGTCCTCGGACTCGTCGCGGGCCTTGCGGATGTTGGTGAGGATGGCGTTCTCGTGGCGGTAGCGGTCGGCCACGTGGTCGAGAGCCTCGGCGATCATGTCGGGCACGGCGCTGAGCCAGTCCACCGCGCGGACGTTGCGCCGGGTGGCCTCCAGGGCGCGGCGCAGGGTCTCGGAGTACTGCACCGTGCGGTAGCGGGCCTGTTCGGCGGCGAGCTGGGCGTCGGCGAGCCTGCCCCGGCTGATCAGCACCTCGAGCTTGACCTCGGCGGCGATCTGGGCGCTGGTGACGTCGGTGTCGAGGGCGCCGACCAGGACGTTGACCGCCTCGTCGGTGGTGCGCAGGTACACCGTGCCGCCGGGGCCCGGGACCTCCTCGATCAGCTTGAAGTCGTAGTCGCGGCGGACGTAGGTGCCGTCCGGTCCGAAGACGCCGTACACCGCGCGGAAACCGCGGTCGACGCTGCCGACGTTGATCAGGTTCTCCAGGACCCAGCGGGCCACCCGCTCGTGCTCGGCGGCGGGGCGCCCGGGGGCCTGGGCGGCGACGCGCGGGAGGAGCCGGGCGACGATCTGTTCGTGGTCGGCGCCGGTGTCGAAGTCCATGTTGAGCGTGACCAGGTCGATGGCGGCGAGCGCGATCTCCGCCATGCCGTACACCGAGTACTCGCCCGCGAGATTGGCCTTGCGGGTGTCCAGGTCGTGCAGCGGCGCGGTGCACGCGAGCGCGCGCAGCCGCCGCGCCAGCCCCTCGTCGGCGGCCGGGCCCGGCGCGGGGCGCGGCCCCGCGCTGAGCTGGGGCGGAACGCTGTCCGTCGATGCAGGCGAAGTCACGGTGCACAGACTAGGTCCTCGGTCCGACAACGGCCCAAACGAGGCAGTTGCGCCCCGGCGCCCGACCTGCGGACCGTCTGCGGGGACGGGTTGCCGTGCGGGCCTAGTCCCCTTCGCCCACCCGGCGCCGGTAGACCTCCACCACCCGTTCCAGCGACACGTCGAGATAGGCGGCGAGCAGGCGTTCGGCCGCGTCCCGGTCGCCCGCCTCAAGAGCCTGGAGAATCTCGACATTTCGTGCGATGTACGGTTCGTGCAGCCGCTGCGGCTCGTCCACCACGTGGAAGGCGAGCCGGAGTTCGGCGAACACGCTGCGCATCAGCTCGGCGGTGCGCTCGCCGGAGGCGAGGGCGACCAGTTCCTGGTGGAAGTGGATGTTGGCCGTACCCACCGCTTTCCAGTCACCTTCGCGGGCCGCCCGCCGCCCCTTCTCGACCGCCTGGACGAGCCCGTCGAGGGCGTAGGGCGGCTCGCCGAGTCCTCGTACGACGGCGCATTCGACGAGCCGGCGGGTGCGGTAGATGTCCTCAACGTCCTCGACGGTCAGCACCCGTACGAACACGCCCCGGTTGAGCTCGTGGACGAGCAGCCGTTCGTGCGTGAGCAGCCGGAACGCCTCGCGGAGCGTGTTGCGGGACACCCCGAGGGCGCCGCCGATGCTGTCCTCCGAGAGCCGGGTGCCGGGCGGGAAGAACCCTTCGGCGATGCGGCTCCTGAGGATGTCCGCGACGCGCTCGGCGGTGCTGGTCCTGCCCAGCAGGGCACGGTCGTCGGCCAGTCCGCTCGTCTGCTCTGCCATGCCGGAATTCAAGCGCACCCGGAAGGACGAGACAACATGGGTATTGAAGGATCGTTCAACGATCCTCTACCTTGCTGAGGCATCGGCACGGCTCACCCTTCCTTGCACCCCCGTCCCCCTCTGCGAGGTGCCCATGAGCACGACCCCTCCTCCGTCAGGCGCCCTGACCGGAACCCCACGCCCCGTCAAGCCCGAACCCCCTTCCGAGGACGGGGCGTTCGGCTGGCTGCGCGCGCTCGGCCCGCGCGGCCGCCGCGCCTTCGGCGGAGCTTTCGGCGGCTATGCCCTGGACTCGTACGACTACTTCACGCTGCCGCTGACGATGGTGGCGCTGTCCGCCTACTTCGGCCTGAACAGCGGTCAGACCGGACTGCTGACCACCGTGACCCTCATCGTCTCGGCCGTCGGCGGCGCCCTCGCGGGCGTCCTCGCGGACCGCATCGGCCGGGTCGAGGCACTGCTGCTGACCGTGATCACCTACGCGGTGTTCACCGTGGCCTGCGGCTTCGCCCCCAACTACGAGACACTGCTGGTCTTCCGTGCCCTCCAGGGCCTCGGCTTCGGCGGCGAGTGGGCGGTCGGCGCGATCCTGGTCGCCGAGTACGCCGGCGCCAAGCACCGGGGCCGCACACTCGGCGCGGTGCAGAGCGCGTGGGCCGTGGGCTGGGCCCTGGCCGTGATCGTCTACACGGCGGTCTTCTCGCTGGTCGACGGCGACCTGGCCTGGCGCGTGATGTTCTGGACCGGCGCGCTGCCCGCACTGCTCGTGGTGTGGGTGCGGCGCAGCGTGCAGGACGCGCCGGAGGCGGCCGCCGCGCGCGAGGAGAGCGCGAGCAAGGGATCCTTCGCGGCGATCTTCCGGCCGTCCCGTGCGGGCTCCCCCGGGCTGCTGCGCACCACCGTGTTCGCCGTGCTGCTCTCCACCGGCGTGCAGGGCGGCTACTACACCCTCGCCACCTGGGTGCCGACCTACCTCAAGACCGAGCGGGACCTGTCGGTCGTGGGCACCGGCGGCTACCTCACGTTCCTCATCTCGGGCGCGTTCCTCGGCTATCTGACGGGCGGTTACCTCACCGACCTGCTGGGGCGCCGGCGCAACATCTGGCTGTTCGCCCTCCTGTCGGCGGTGTGCATCGTCGCGTACACGAACATCCCCAGCGGCGCCAACACCCTCGTCCTGGTGCTCGGGTTCCCGCTCGGGTTCTGCATGTCGGCCATCTTCAGCGGCTTCGGCTCCTACCTGAGCGAGCTGTACCCCACGGCCGTGCGCGGCACCGGACAGGGTTTCACCTACAACACCGGCCGCGCCGTCGGCGCCGTCTTCCCCACCACCGTCGGCTTCCTCGCCGACAGCTGGGGCGTCGGCGGCGCCCTGGTCTTCGGCGCGATCGGCTACGGCCTGGCCGCGCTCGCGCTGCTCGGGCTGCCGGAGACGCGCGGAAAGGAGCTCGAGTGACCACCCCCTTCGACGACGGCGCCCGCACCGCCGTGGACGACCGCCCCGTGGTCCTCGCGGACGACACCACGCGCGCGTGGAGCCCGCGGACGGCCCGCGCCCGCTTCCGGGAGGGCCTGGCGATCCCCACGGCCGGCGTGGCCGCCGGGTACGCCCAGGCCAATCTCGTCTCCGTGCCCGCGGACTGGGCGTACGACATGCTGCTGTTCTGCCAGCGCAACCCCCGCGCGTGCCCGCTCCTCGACGTCACCGACGCCGGTTCGACGTCCACGGTGCTCGCCTCCGACGCCGACCTGCGCACCGATCTGCCGCGCTACCGGGTGTGGGAGGACGGCGAACTGGTGGACGAGCCGACGGACGTACGGGCCTACTGGCGGGACGACCTGGTGTCGTTCCTCATCGGCTGCAGCTTCACCTTCGAGTGGGCGCTCGCTGCGGCCGGGGTGCCGCTGCGCCATGTCGAGCAGGGCCGGAACGTCCCGATGTACCGGACGACGTGGCAGTGCCGTCCGGCGGGGCGGCTGAGCGGCCCGATGGTGGTGTCGATGCGTCCGGTGCCGCCGGAGCACCTCGACGCGGCCATCCGGGAGAGCAGTCTGATGCCCGCTGTGCACGGCGCCCCGGTGCACTGCGGCGACCCGTCCGCACTCGGCGTCGAGGACCTGGACCGTCCCGACTTCGGCGACCGGGTGGAGCTCGCCCCGGACGACATCCCGGTGTTCTGGGCGTGCGGGGTCACCCCGCAGGCCGCGGTCATGGCGTCCCGGCCGCCGTTCGCCCTCACCCACGCGCCGGGCCGGATGTTCGTCGGCGACGCCCGCGACGAGCAGTTCCGCGTGTTCTGACCGGCGCCCTCACCCGCACGAAGAAACGAAGGACCCATGATCTCGATCGATCTGAACGCCGACCTCGGTGAGGGCTTCGGCCGCTGGACGCTCACCGACGACGAGCGGCTGCTGTCGGTGGTGACCAGCGCCAACGTGGCCTGCGGCTTCCACGCGGGGGACGCGCCCACCATGCGACGGGTGTGCGAACTCGCCGCCGCGCGCGGGGTGCGGATCGGCGCCCAGGTCTCCTACCGGGACCTGGCGGGGTTCGGCCGGCGGGCGATGGACGTGCCGCCCGCCGAGCTGACGGCCGAGGTGGCGTACCAGATCGGCGCCCTGGAGGTGTTCGCCCGAGCGGCGGGGACCCGCGTCGCGTACGTCAAGCCGCACGGCGCGCTCTACAACCGGGTGGTGCGCGACGAGGAGCAGGCGCGCGCGGTGCTCGACGGGGTGCTCCTCGCCGACCCCACGCTGCCCGTGCTCGGCCTGCCCGGCTCACGGCTGCTGGAGCTGGCCGCGAAGGCGGGGCTCCCCGCGGTCGAGGAGGCGTTCGCGGACCGTGCGTACACCGACGAGGGCACGCTGGTGGCGCGCGGTCAGGAGGGCGCCCTGGTCACCGACCCGGAGGCCGTACTGCGGCGCTCGGTGGAACTGGCCCGCGGCGGCGAGGTCGTGGCGCTCTCGGGGCGCCGCATCGAGATGAGGGCCCGCTCCCTGTGTCTGCACGGCGACACCCCGGGCGCGGTGGACCTGGCACGGCAGGTGCGGGACGCGTTGGAGGCGGCGGGGGTCCGCGTGGAGGCGTTCGCATGAGGACGCTGCCCGTCGGCGCGGACGCGCTGCTCGTCGAGGTCGCCCCGGGCGAGGATGCCCAGGCGCTCCTGGCGGACCTGCTGCGCCGCCGCGCGGAGGGGTCCCTGACGGCCCGTGAGATCGTCCCGGGCGCGCGCACGGTGCTGCTCGACGGTCTGCCCGATCCCGCTCGCCTGGCCGCCGAACTCACCTCACGTCCGGTGCCGCCCGTGCCGCCGCGCGCGGCCGGGACGGTCGAGATACCGGTGCGGTACGACGGTCCGGACCTGGCCGACGTGGCGGCGCACTGGGGTGTCGCGGAGGGCGAGGTGGCGCGGATCCACGCGGACGCCGAGTTCCGGGTGGCCTTCTGCGGTTTCGCCCCCGGCTTCGGTTACCTCACGGGCCTCCCCGCCCGCTACGGGGTCCCCCGCCGGTCCGCCCCGCGTACGTCGGTCCCGGCGGGCTCGGTGGCTCTCGCCGGGCCGTACACGGGCGTCTATCCGCGCTCCTCCCCCGGCGGGTGGCAGCTCATCGGCACCACGGACGTCGTGCTGTGGGACCACACCCGGGAGCCGGCCGCGCTGCTCTCGCCGGGCACGCGCGTGCGGTTCGTCCCGGTGGCCTCGAAGGGGCCGGCGACATGACGGACCGCGCGCTCTCCGTCGTCCGGGCGGGCGCCCTGACGACCGTTCAGGACCGCGGCCGGCCCGGTCATGCCCACCTGGGCGTCCCCCGCTCCGGCGCGCTGGACGGGCCTGCCGCCGCGCTCGCGAACCGCCTGGTGGGCAACGGGCCGGACGCGGCCGTCCTGGAGACCACCCTCGACGGCTGTTCCCTGCGGCCGCGGTCCGCCGTCACGGTCGCGGTCACCGGAGCGCCGTGCCGGGTGACGGTGGACGGCCGCCCCGCGGCCTGGGGCGCGCCGGTGCGGGTGCGGGCGGGGGCCGTGCTGGACGTCGGGCCCGCGGTGCTCGGGGTACGGGCCTACGTCGCCGTGTCCGGCGGGGTGGCCGTCGAGCCGGTGCTCGGGAGTCGGTCCACGGACCTGCTGTCCGGGCTGGGGCCGGCGCCGCTGACGGACGGGGCGGTCCTGCCGCTCGGGGCGCCGACGGGGGTGGACGCGCGCGTGGACGTGGCTCCGCAGGCCGGACCGCCGTCCGAGCTGGTGCTGCGGGTCTCTCTCGGGCCGCGGGACGACTGGTTCACGGCCGAGGCGGTGCGGCGGTTCCTGTCCGGGGTGTTCCGTGTCTCGCCGGCGAGCAACCGCATCGGGGTGCGGACGACGGGGCCGGTGCTGGAGCGGGCGCGGAAGGAGGAGTTGCCGAGTGAGGGGATGGTGCTGGGGTCGGTGCAGGTGCCTCCGGCAGGGACGCCGGTGATTTTCCTTGCCGATCATCCGACGACCGGGGGGTATCCGGTGATCGGCGTGGTGCACGCGGATGATCTGCCTGCGGCGGCTCAGGCTCGGCCGGGGACGGCTGTGCGGTTCGTCTCCGCGCGGGCGCGCGGTTGCCGAGGTTCCTGAGGGCTGCGCCCTCGGCCCCCCCTGCCGGCCCCGGCGGGCCTCGTCCTCGAACGCCGGACGGGCCGGACAGCCCTTCCGGCGTTCGTGGAGCGGGGTCCGGGGCGTGGCCCCGGGGTCACACAGCCGTGCCTTCGGGGCCGATCCTGCTGCGGACAGCCGTCTGTACTTCCGCCTCTTCCGCCGGGTCGGCGGCCAGGCGGCGGAGGCGGTCCACCACACGCGCGTCCCCCGTCTCGGCATGGCGCGCCGCGATCTCGCGGGTGGTCTCCTCGCAGTCCCAGAGACACTCGACGGCGAAGCCCGTGGCGAAGGACGGGTCGGTGGCGGCGAGGGCGCGGGCGGCGCGGCCGCGGAGGTGGGAGGAGGCGGTCTCGCGGTAGACGTGCCTCAGGACGGGTGCGGCACAGACGATGCCGAGGCGTCCGGCGCCGTCGACGAGGGTCCACAGGGTCGTCGCGTCGGGGCCTTCGCCCCGTACGGCCTCACGGAGCGCCGCGAGGACGAGGTCACGGTCGCGTGTGCCGCCCCGGCAGGCGAGGACGCGGGCGGCGGCCTCGCCGAGCGCGTCGGGCCGGCGGGCCCAGCCCCGCGCCCGGTCGACGGCGGCGACACTGCGCATGCGTTCGAAAGCGTCGACTGCGGCGTCCACGACGGCCGTCGAGCCGTCGGCCGCGGCGGCCTCGATCAGGTCGAAGGCGTCGGGATCGGCGGTGTCGGCGAGATAGCGCAAGGCTGTGCAGCGGGCCCCGTCGGAGCCGTCCCGGGCCGCCCGGACGATCTCCGGGCGATCCTCGGGGCCCGCCACGGCGGTGAGGCAGCGGGCGGCCGGCACATGGAGGGCGGCGCCGCGGTCCATGCCCTGCTGAGCCCAGTCGAACACCGCCTGGACGCTCCAGCCGGGGCGTGGCCCGGTGGCCCGCATCTGCCGTTGCCAGCGGTCGAAGGAGCCGGCCTCCTGGGCGGCGCGTACGCGTGTGGCGACGGCGGGGCGCGGATCGTCCGCCCACAACCGCCAGGGACGGGGTTCGAAGGCGTCCCGCACGGTCGCGGCCAGTTCGGCCTCGCCCTCGGCGTCGGTGGAGAAGCGCGCGAGCACCGGGGCGGCGAGGGAGCGCAGGCCGGCGTCGTCGTCGCGCAGGGCGAGTTCGTCGAGGGCCCAGGCCCAGTTGGCGCCCTGGGCGGCGTACCTGCGCAACAGGTGCAGGGCGTCCTGCCTGCCGTAGGAGGCGAGGTGGCCCAGCACGGCGAGGGCGAGCCCGGTGCGTGACTCGTCGGTGTCGAGGACGTCCTCGGGGTCGAAGAGGTGCGCCTCGATCGCCTCGAGTCCGCCGTGCAGGTCGAGGTAGAGGCGGGCGTAGTACAGGGAGCGGTTCTCCACCTGCCAGTCGTGGCGCGGGTCGCGCAGCACACAGTGGTTCAGCGCCGCGAGCGCCTCGGAGCGCGGGGCGGTGAGCGCGTGCAGTGTGCCGTCGCCGCGGCCCCGCTGGAGCAGGCCGAGCAGCGTACCGCTGGGCGCTATGACCGGATCGAACATGGGAAACAGCCTCACATCAAGCGTCGACGCAACCGGGAGTGTGGATCACCTGGCCGCGTGACAACACGTCGGGGCGCCCGCCGTTTCCTGCTTGTTGTAGACCATCTCTCTCTGCCTCTCGTCGGTGGCCCGTGCGGGCCGCTCACGGCCCGCGCGGTGCGGCAACACCTGCCCAGCCGTCGCGTCCGTGAATCACGTCGTCATGATGACCCGCCGGTCACATCTGCCGCGACCGTATTTCGGCGGCCCTGTACCGCCTCCCCCGTTTTTGGTGTCGTCGCTGGTCGGAGCGGAGTCGCTCAGTTCTTGTCGAACAGCTCGAGCAGCTCCGTGCGGGCGAACATCCTGGCCGTGTCGACGGCCGACGGGGTGCCCGCGGAGGGGTCGGCGCCGCCCTCGAGGAGGGCCTTGACGACATCCGTCTCGCCCTTGAAGACCGCTCCCGCGAGTGGCGTCTGGCCGCGGTCGTTGACGCGGTCGGCGTCGGCGCCACGGGCCAGCAGGGCGCGCACCGTCTCGGCGTGGCCGTGGTAGGCGGCGAGCATCACGAGCGAGTCGCCGCGGTCGTTGGTGAGGTCGGCGGGGACGCCCGCGTCGACGTAGGCCACGAGCTCCTCGGTGCGGCCGCGCCGGGCCAGGTCGAAGATCTTGGTCGCGAGCTCCACGACCTCGGGGTCGGGGGCTTCACTCATCGCCGGACCGCCTCTCACTGCACACGGGTACACGCATCGGGAACAGGGCGTACGCCTGCACGTGGGGCAGCCGTACGGGTGAATCGCCAGGGTACTGGCTCTGGCGGCACATGAGCCGACACGGCCGAGGTAATGATCACCGCGGACACCGCGCGGCGTTCGCGGCGGATATCCACCCAGTTGCACCTTTTATCGTATAGATACATTCTGTGATCAGGGAAGTACTCATGGTGACTGCCCCCGTGAACCAGGAGAACTCACATGATCATCTCGATCTCATGCGTGGTGCTGCTCGGCATCGTCGTCTTCATCTTCTTCCGCAAGGACGGACTGAAGCTGTCGCACGCGCTGGTGGCGATGCTGTTCGGCTTCTATCTGGCCAGCACGGCCATCGCGCCGAGCATCAAGGCGGGCGGCGAGAGCCTCGCCGGCCTCCTGGGCGGGTTCAAGTTCTGACCCGGCCGACCACGCCCCGCCCGCCCGTACGCACCCTCTGGAGACCGTAGTGGCCCGGCGTCCCCTTCCCCGCATCCTCAGCAACGGCAGCGCCCAGCTCGCCCGGAGCCGGGAGCTGGCCAGGACTGCGGCCGACAGCGCCACGGACGTCCTCCACCCGCTGATCACCATCACGCGCGGGCTGCGCCGGCTGGCCTCGGCCGGACGGCGCAGGTGGGTCGACACACCCAAGGACCGGCGCGGCGCGCTGCTCTTCGGTGTGGCGGCGGTGCTGCTGGCCGTGGCGCTCGCGCCGTACGGCCCGCTGCTCGCCGTCGTCGCCCTGATGGCGGCGGCGGCCTGGCACGGGAGGGACCGCACGCCCGCGGCCCCCGCCGGACCCGCCCCCGGCCAGCTCCAGCGTCTGCAGTCGCTGTACGAGGCCCTGGTGCCGTACTTCTCGGCGAGCGACGACCCCGAGCCGCTGTACGCCCGCGGCGGCGACTGGGGGAAGGTCTTCTCCGAGTACGAGTTCGACGGCGACGGCCGTCTCGCGCACCTGATGATCTCCTACCCGGCCTACTTCACCGACGCCGAGCCCGAGTCCCGGACGCGGATCGAGCATCTGCTCGGCGCCAAGTGCGGACGCGGCCGGGAGTACCACTTCTCGTGGGACGAGGAGGCCAACCAGCTCACGGTCCGCGTCCTCGCCCCGCTGCCCACCGACATCGCCGCGCAGCCGTTCGTCACGGCTCCCGGCGAGACGGTGCTCGGCTTCACCGACCCCACGCGCGTGCAGCGGACGCTGCCGCTCACGCACGGCGCGCACGGCGCGGAGCGGACCGACGTCCCGCCGGTCGTCTGGCGCACCGGCGTCCGCTCCACCGAGCCGCATCTGCTCGCCGTCGGCCAGCCGGGCAGCGGCACGTCGACGCTGCTGCGGTCCATCGCCCTCCAGGCGCTGCACCACGGCGACGTGGTGATCGTCGACGGCGGCGGGACCGGCGAGTACGCCTGCCTCACCGGCCGGGACGGCGTGCTCGCCGTCGAGTGCGCCCTGTCGGGGGCGGTGACGAGCCTGGAGTGGGCGGCCGCCGAGACGGAGCGGCGGATGGCCGCGGCGGGCAAGGCGCACCAGGCGGGTGACCCGCCGCCCGAGGACACCAAGCGGCCGCTGTGGCTGCTGCTCGACCGGCCGAGCGTCTTCACCCATCTGGCCGCGGCGGACGACGGCACGGATCCGCAGTCCCTCCTCCAGGCCCCGCTCCGGCACGGGCGTGCCGCGAACGTGACCGTGGTGGTCGCGGAGCAGTTCGACGGGCTCGACGCGCTGAGTGCGCCGGTGCGGCAGCACACGAGGGCGCGGGTGGTGCTGGGGCCTGCGACGGCCGAACAGCTGGAGACCGTTCTGGGCGCGCCGCCGCACACCACGCGGGTGGATCAGATGCCGCCCGGGCGCGGGTACGCGCGGCTGGGCACCGGCCCTGTGCACCGGCTCCAGGTGCCGGCGACCCCGGACCCCTACGACGACGCGACCAGCGAGGCGCACCGCCAGGCGGTCCTCGACCTCCTCCCGCCCCGCACGACGCCGGCGGACGAGGAGCCGGGTCCGGTGCCGGAGGCTGTGCGGTTGGACAAGGCGGCGACGGAGAAGGTGGCTGCGGCGGCCGCGCTGGCGACGGACACGGAGGTGTCGGAGCCGGCGGCCCCGGGGGGCGCGGCGGTGGCGGAGCCGTCCTCCTGACCCCGGCTGCGGGCCGCCCGCGGCAGGTCGCGCAGTTCCCCGCGCCCCTGACGCCCCGCGGGCAGTCGTGCCGCAGGGCGGCACGGGTGGGCGCAGACGGCACCCTCTCGGCGGGCCGCCTCGTCAGCAGCGCCGTACCTGCGGCCAACGGGGTGCCGCGCATCGTCGTACGCCGGGTGCGGCCCGCCCGAGGCTGAGCGCGCAGTTCCCCGCGCCCCTGACGCCCTGCGGGCAGTCGTGCCGCAGGGCGGCACGGGTGGGCGCAGGCGGCACGCTCTCGGCGGGCCGCCTCGTCAGCAGCGCCGTACCTGCGGCCAACGGGGTGCCACGCATCGTCGTACGCCGGGTGCGGCCCGCCCGAGGCTGAGCGCGCAGTTCCCCGCGCCCCTGACGCCCCGCGGGCAGTCGTGCCGCAGGGCGGCACGGGTGGGCGCAGGCGGCACCCTCTCGGCGGGCCTCGCCGACGGTGCCGTACCTGCGGCCAACGCGGCCTGCCCGGCGCCAGCCGCGCAGTTCCCCGCGCTCCCCAAGGGCGTCGTCCTCACGCGACGAAGGTGCGCGGGGCCTCCCCGCCCGTCGTTCCCCCCGTTTCCACGATCCGCGCCGCCGCCGCCAGGCGCACCGCCGCTTCCTCGGCGACCGCGCCTCCCACCGTGAACGGCAGCCGGACGTAGCCCTCGAAGGCGCCGTCCACCCCGAAGCGGGGCCCGGACGGGACGCGTACCCCCACCCGCTCCCCCGCCTCGGCGAGCCGGGACCCGGACAGGCCGCCCGTGCGGACCCAGAGGGTGAGGCCCCCGCGGGGCACCTCGAACTCCCAGCCGGGCAGCTCCCGCCGCACCGCGCTCACCAGTTCGTCCCGGTTCTGCCGGGCCTGCGTACGGCGCAGTTCGACCGCCTCCTCCCAGCCGCCCGTTCCGAACAGCCAGTTGACGGCCAACTGCTCCAGGACCGGCGTTCCCAGGTCGGCATAGGCGCGCGCCGCGACCAGGCTGCGGATCACGTCGGGTGCGGCCCGCACCCACCCGATCCGCATCCCCGCCCAGAAGGCTTTGCTCGCCGAGCCGACGGTGATCACGGTGGACCCCGCCGGATCGAACCCGCACACCGGCCGCGGCATCTCCACGTCCTCGTCGAGCCACAGCTGGCTCATCGTCTCGTCGGCGACCAGCACCGTCCCCGCCGAGCGGGCCGCGTCGACGAGCCGGCGCCGCTGGTCTTCGTCGGCGAGCGCCCCGGTGGGGTTGTGGAAGTCGGCGACGACGTAGGCGATGCGAGGCGCGGCCTCGCGCAGCACCTGGCGCCAGCGGTCGAGGTCCCACCCCGTCAGACCCTCGGCCATGGCGACGGGGACCAGCCGGGCGCCGGCCTCGCGCATCAGCTGGAGGATGTTGGCGTAGGACGGCGATTCCACGGCGATGCGCTCGCCGCGTCCGCCGAAGAGATGGCAGATGGCGTCGATGGCGCCCATCGCGCCGGTGGTGACCATGATCTGCTCGGGCATGGTGGCGATGCCCCGCTGGGTGTAGCGGTCGGCGATCATCGCGCGCAGCGCGGGCAGCCCCGCCGGGTAGTCGCCGTGGGTGTGCGCGTACGGCGGCAGCTCCTCCAGCGCGCCCTGGACGGCGCGGGTGAGCCACGGCTCGGGGGCGGGCAGGGCGGCGCAGCCCAGGTCGATCATGGAGCCGAGCGCCTCGGGCGGCAGCGGCTCCAGGCCCCGTGCCGGCACCGGGTTGCCTGCCGGGACGGCGGTCCAGCTTCCGGCGCCGCGCCGTGACTCGAGGAAGCCCTCGCCGCGCAGCGCCTCGTAGGCGGCGGCGACGGTGGTGCGGCTCACGGACAGGGCGAGGGCCAGTTCCCGCTCGGCGGGCAGCCGCGCGGCGACCGGCACGCGCCCTTCGAGCACCAGCAGCCGGATGCCGTCGGCGAGGGCGCGGTAGGCGGGCGGACGCCGGGTGCCGGGCCCCGCCGGGCGGTCCTGCTGGGAGCCGAGCAGCCGGGCCAGCTGTGCGGCACCCACTGCGGAAGTCCACTGCGCCATATGATTCAGTCCACCTTCCCCGGATTGGCCATGGATAGCATGACCAGTCAGGCTCCAGGGTGGCACGCATCGGTCCACTTCCACCACAGGGGGGCACCTCTTGGCCAGAAACGCGCTCGGCGAGCGCCATGTCGTGCGGCGGCTGTTCCAGCTCTACGCGGGCCTGGCCCTGTACGGGGCGAGTTCGGCGCTTCTGGTGCGGTCCGGGCTGGGGCTCGAGCCGTGGAACGTCCTGCACCAGGGCCTGTCCGAGCGCACCGGCTTGTCCATGGGCGTGGTGCTGACCGCGGTGGGCGCGCTGGTCCTGCTGCTGTGGATCCCGCTGCGGCAGCGGCCGGGGCTCGGCACCGTCTCCAACGTGCTGGTGATCGGCGTGGCGATGGACGCGACCCTGGCCGTGGTGCCGGACGCGCACGGCATGGCCGTCAGGATGGCGCTGATGGCGTCGGGGATCGTACTGAACGGCGCGGCGACCGGCCTCTACATCGCGGCCCGGTTCGGTCCGGGTCCGCGCGACGGACTGATGACGGGGCTGAACCGGCGCACGGGCGTGTCGGTGCGTCTGGTCCGCACGGCCATCGAGATCACCGTGGTGGTCACCGGCTTCGTGCTGGGCGGCACGGTCGGCGTCGGCACCCTGCTGTACGCGGTGACCATCGGTCCGCTCGCCCAGCTGTTCCTGCGCGTCTTCGCCGTCCCCGTCCCGGGCGAGGGCAGCACCGTCGTTGCGGGGCGGACACCCCGGCGGGCGATACTGCGGTCGTGACCCCTCGGATCCGCCATCCCTACCTCGACCATCCGGGACCGCTCGCCTTCGCCCACCGGGGCGGGGCCGCCGACGGTCTCGAGAACACCGTCCGGCAGTTCCGGCGCGCCGTCGAGGCGGGCTACCGGTACATCGAGACCGACCTCCACGCCACGCGTGACGGCCGGCTCGTCGCCTTCCACGACTCCACCCTGGACCGGGTGACGGACGGTGCGGGCCGGATCGCCGACCTGCCCTGGGCGGAGGTGGCGCGGGCGCGGGTGGCCGGCCGGGAGCCGGTCCCGCTGTTCGAGGAGCTGCTGGAGACCTTCCCCGAGGTCCGCTGGAACGTGGACGTGAAGGCCGGACCCGCGCTGCTCCCTCTGCTGGAGCTCGTCGGGCGCACGGGCGCCTGGGACCGGATCTGCGTCGGCTCGTTCTCGGAGGCGCGCGTGGTGCGCGCCCAGCGGCTGGCCGGGCCACGGCTCGCCACGTCGTTCGGCACCCGGGGCGTGCTCGGCCTGCGGCTGCGGTCCTGGGGCCTGCCGGCGTCGCCGCGCCGGTCGGCCGTCGCCGCCCAGGTGCCCGAGGAGCAGTCGGGCGTCCGCGTGGTCGACGAGCGGTTCGTGCGGACGGCCCACGCGCGCGGGCTCCAGGTCCACGTGTGGACGGTGAACGAACCGCAGCGCATCCACCGGCTCCTCGACCTGGGGGTGGATGGCATCATGACCGATCACATCGACGTACTGCGCAAGGTCATGGAGGACCGCGGCACCTGGGTCTGAGACCCCCGCAGCCCCCGTCGCCTCGGCGCGCACACGGGGAAGCGAGGGCACGGGTGGACATCGACACCGTGCGGTCACCGGCGGCGGACGACAGCGCCGGACGGCGGCGCGAGCAGCGCGGCTGGTACTTCTACGACTGGGCCTGCTCGGTCTACTCGACGTCCGTCGTCACCGTGTTCCTCGGCCCGTACCTGACCACGGTCGCCGAGGCCGCGGCGGACGCGGAAGGGTTCGTGCATCCGCTGGGCGTACCGGTGCGCGCGGGCTCCTTCTTCGCGTACGCCGTGTCCCTGTCGGTGGTCGTGGCGGTGCTGGTGATGCCGCTGGTGGGGGCCGCCGCCGACCGGACCGGGCGCAAGAAGCCGCTGCTCGCTGCGGCCGCGTACACGGGCGCGGCGGCCACCGCGGGGATGTTCTTCCTCGACGGCGACCGCTATCTGCTGGGCGGTCTGCTGCTGGTGGTGGCGAATGCCGCGCAGTCGGTCGCGATGATGCTCTACAACTCCTACCTGCCGCAGATCGCGCCGCCGGAGGAACGCGACGCCGTCTCCTCGCGCGGATGGGCCTTCGGCTACGCGGCGGGCGCGCTGGTGCTGGTGGCGAACCTCGTCCTCTACACGGGGCACGACAGCTTCGGCGTGTCCGAGGGCATGGCGGTGCGGATCTGCCTGGCGTCGGCCGGGCTGTGGTGGGGCGCGTTCGCCCTGATACCCCTGCGTCGGCTGCGGGACCGCCGCACCCCCGCGCGCGAGGCGGCCCTGCCGGGGTTCCGGCAGCTGGCGGCGACGGTCCGCGACATGCGCCGGCATCCGCTGACGCTCGCGTTCCTGCTGGCGTACCTGGTCTACAACGACGGCATCCAGACGGTGATCTCCCAGGCCTCCGTGTACGGCTCGAAGGAGCTGGGGCTGGGACAGTCGACGTTGATCGTGGCCGTGCTGCTGGTGCAGGTGCTGGCGGTGGCGGGCGCGCTGCTGCTGGGACGGCTCGCCCGGCGGTACGGTGCGAAGCGCACGATCCTCGGCTCGCTGGGCGCCTGGACGCTGACGCTGGCCGCCGGGTACTTCCTGCCCGCCGGCGCGCCCGGCTGGTTCTTCGTGCTGGCCGCCGGGATCGGCCTGGTTCTCGGCGGCAGCCAGGCCCTGTCCCGCTCCCTCTTCTCCCATCTGGTCCCGCCCGGCAAGGAGGCCGAGTACTTCTCGGCGTACGAGATCAGCGACCGGGGGCTGAGCTGGCTCGGACCGCTGCTGTTCGGTCTGACGTACCAGCTCACGGGCAGCTACCGGGACGCGATCGTCTCCCTGGTGGGGTTCTTCGTCCTGGGATTCGTCCTGCTCGCGCGGGTACCCGTACGCAGGGCGATCGCCGACGCGGGCAACCCGGTGCCCCAGCGGATTTAGCGCTCGACGCGAAAGGGCGGTAGTGTACGCGTTTGGCCTGCCAGGCGTACCGTTACTGCGCGTCAAAGATGCCGAACCGCTGTGTGACATCTGTGACCAGATGTGACAAACCGGGCGTCGGTGGGTACTGCACTGGTTGACAAAGGCTGCGGCCACGACGGCGACACATGACCCGGAACGGGACTCGGAACGGGAATCTTTACCGCCGACCGGACGTTGACCGGATGACGACGACAGCGACACCTGTCCTGTGGGCGACAAGCCCGGGAGGCACGATTCATGAGTGAGCGAGCTCTTCGCGGCACGCGCCTCGTGGTGACCAGCTACGAGACGGACCGCGGCATCGACCTGGCCCCCCGCCAGGCCGTGGAGTACGCATGCGAGAAGGGGCACCGCTTCGAGATGCCCTTCTCGGTCGAGGCGGAGATCCCGCCGGAGTGGGAGTGCAAGGTCTGCGGTGCCCAGGCACTCCTGGTGGACGGAGACGGTCCGGAGGAGAAGAAGGCCAAGCCTGCGCGTACGCACTGGGACATGCTGATGGAGCGGCGCACCCGTGAGGAGCTCGAAGAGGTCCTCGAGGAGCGTCTCGCCGTTCTGCGTTCCGGTGCGATGAACATCGCGGTGCATCCGCGGGACAGCCGCAAGTCGGCCTGATCCCGGCGGGAGCCCGCCCGGACGCACAGCGACAGGACCGAGGGCGCCGTACCTGTACGGCGCCCTCGGTCCTGTCCGCGTGCCCGGACTTGCGTCCGGGTTCCCCTACTTCGTCAGCGGAGGCCGCGGCCCGCGCGCGGTGTCCCCCTGGCTGCTTCCGGGCTCGTCCCTGACGACCTCGCCCTGGACCACCTTGCCGTCGGGGCGGTGCATACGGGCCTGGGTGAAGGCGTCCCCCAGCGGGCTCTGCGCGGCGGCCTCACGGAGCTTGCGCTCGAAGGTGCGCTCCGCGTAGCGGCCGACGGCCTTCTGGACCGGCGGCACCAGCAGGAGCAGCCCCAGCGCGTCGGAGATCAGGCCAGGCAGGACGATCAGCAGACCGCCCAGCATCGTGAGCCCGTTTCCCTCGCTGCCGGACCGGGCGCCCGGGGTCACCGGTCCGCCGCCCTGCTGCTGTTGCACGGTCTCGGTGAGGTTCTTGAACGCGCGGCGGCCCGCCCGTTTGATCACGTACGAGCCGAGGACGACGCCGGCCAGCAGGATCAGGAAGACCACCAGCCCGCTGGACGCCCCGGCGACGAGGGTCAGCAGCCAGATCTCCAGGACGAGCCATGCGGCGACACCGAGCGGCAGCAGCGTGCGCAGCCGGGAGCGCCGGGGCCGGGCGGGATACGGGCTGTGGGCACCAGTCGTCATACCCCCAGTGTGCCTGGGCCCGGCTCAGCACGGGATAAGCGGGCCCATGGACCCCGGGGCCCGGGTCTACGGCTCGGAGCGCCCGGTGTCCGCCGTCGTCTCCTCGACCGGGACGGCCTTGCCCGCGCGGGGCCTGCCGGGCTTGTTGTCGTCGTCGCGCCCGAGGACCTTGCCGACCCTCTCCCCCACGCCCCAGGCGGTGACCCGCCACAGCGCCTCGACGAGGATGTCCTTGCTCATCTTGGAGTCGCCGAGTTCGCGCTCCACGAAGGTGATGGGCACCTCGACGACGTGGTAGCCGGCCTTCACCGCGCGGCGGGCGAGGTCGACCTGGAAGCAGTAGCCCTGGGAGGCGACCTCTTCGAGGCCGAGGCCCTCCAGCGTCTCGCGGCGGAACGCGCGGAAGCCGCCGGTGATGTCACGCAGCGGCAGGTCGAGTGCCATACGCGAGTAGAGGCTGCCGCCGCGGGAGATGAACTCGCGGGACTTCGGCCAGTTGACCACCCGGCCGCCGGGCACCCAGCGCGAGCCGAGCACCAGGTCGGCGGCCTTGAGGGCGGTGAGCAGCCGGGGCAGCTCCTCGGGCTGGTGGGAGCCGTCGGCGTCCATCTCGACCAGTACGCCGTAGCCGTGCTCCAGACCCCAGCGGAAGCCCGCCAGGTAGGCGGCTCCGAGGCCTTCCTTGCCCTTGCGGTGCAGCACCTGGACGTGGTCGTCCTCGGCGGCCAGTTCGTCGGCGAGCTTGCCGGTGCCGTCGGGGCTGTTGTCGTCGGCCACGAGGACGTGCGCCTCGGGAACGGCCTTGCGCACGCGTCCGACGATCGCCTTGATGTTCTCCGCCTCGTTGTACGTGGGGATGATCACCAAAGCCGTACCGAGCGGGCCGAATTTCCGCCCCTGGGATCCTGCCGCGAGGGTCCCGCCGCCGTCGTTCACTGCTGCCCCTTCATGTCCTGTGCGCAGGATCCCACCTTAGTGTGCACGGCCTGCCGTGACATGACAGGACGTACATATGGTGGTGTCGCTTCCCGATCATCGGGTGGGCACATCTTCTTCCACCGGGTGCCTGCGGACGGCGGATGGGGGCCCGGCGCCCTTCGGGCCGGCCCGGGACCCGCCGGCTGCGGATCACCTGGAGCCGTTGTCTACTGAGCGCCCGGGCCCCACCCGGGGTCGCACCTCCCCTGCCGGCGGACACGTCCCTCGGTCCCGCGCCGCGCTGAGCCTGGCTCCCAGCGACGGTGCCCCGGTGCGGCACACCGTCCCTGACCCAGCGGCGCCGGCCCGAGTGGCCGGACGGTCTCCGGTCGGGCGTCCGGTGGTGGACCCGGCCGAACCTACCGGCCCCCTGCGGCCGCCTGTCAACAGTCGTCCGACCTGCGCAGCGCGGTTCAAATGCCTGGTCAGAGGCGAGGATGCGCAGGTCGCGCGACGGGGGCGCGGTGCATGATCGACCGCCGCGCCGCCCGCGCAGATCACTCGCCCGGCCGTACGAAGACCGTGCGGCCGCCAACCACCGTGCGGAGGCAGACGGGCAGGTCACGGCCGGGGGTGAGGTCGGGCAGGCCGGGGGTGCCGGACCTCGGGTCGGTGGACCAGCGGGCCACCCGGTCGTCGGGCGCCTGGACGACGAGTTCGCCGGTGCGCCAGACGGCGTAGTCGGCGGGGGCGCCGGGCACCAGGACGCCCGCGTCGTCCCGTCCGGCGGCCCGCCAGCCGCCGCGGGTGTGGGCGGTGAAGGCCGCGCGGACGGAGACGCGGTGCTCGGGGGTGCGGTGGAATGCCGCCGCCCGGACGGTGCCCCAGGGGTCGAGCGGGGTGACCGGGCTGTCGGAGCCGAAGGCGAGCGGCACGCCGGCGCGCAGCAGCGCGGCGAACGGGTTGAGCGTGCGGGCGCGCTCCGTGCCGAGGCGCTGGGCGTACATGCCGTCCTCACCGCCCCACAGGGCGTCGAAGGCGGGCTGCACGGAGGCGGTGAGACCGAACTCGGCGAACGCGGCGATCGTCTCCGGGGTGACCATCTCGGCGTGTTCGACGCGGTGCCGGGCGGCGCGCACGCGGGCGGGACCGAGCTTTTCCGCCGCCGCGCGGACGCCGTCGACCACCGTGCTCACGGCGGCGTCCCCGATGGCGTGGAAGCCCGCCTGGAGGCCCGCCTCGGTGCAGGCCACCACATGGGCGGCGACCGCGTCCGCGTCGAGGTGCGCGGTGCCCGTGTGGGCGGCGTCGGCGTACGGCTCGTGCAGGCAGGCGGTGTGCGAGCCGAGGGCGCCGTCGGCGAAGAGGTCGCCCGCCGCGCCGAGCGCGCCCAGTTCGCGGGCCTTGGCGACGTCCTGCTCGGCCCAGTAGCCGACGACGCGCGGGCCGGGCTCCTCGCGGGCCAGGCGCAGCAGGCCGGTGAAGTCGTCCTCGGAGGAGATCTCCGGGCCACCGCACTCGTGCACCGTGCCGATGCCGAGGGAGGCCGCGTGGGCGAGCGCGGCGCGTTGGGCGGTGGTGCGCTGGGCGGGGGTGACGGCGCCCAGGGCGGCGGCGCGCACCGCGTGGTGGTCGTCGCCGGTGAGGGGGCGGTCCTCGCGGGTCACACCGCCGGCGACGAGGTCGAGCAGGGCGGTGGAGACGACGGCGGAGTGCACGTCGATCCGGCTCAGGTAGAGCGGGCGGCCCGCGGTGGCCTCGTCGAGCTCCGCGCGCGTCGGGGGCCGGCCGCCGGGCCAGCGGGCGGCGTCCCAGCCGTGTCCGAGGAGCACGCGGTCGTCCGGGCGGGCGGCGGCGAACTCCCGCACCCGGGCGAGGGCGTCGTCCAGGGAGGCGGCGGTGGACAGGTCCAGGCCGGTGAGGGCGAGGCCGGTGGCGGTGGTGTGCACGTGAGCGTCGGTGAACGCCGGGGTGACCAGCGCCCCGTCGAGGTCGACCACCTCGTCGACACCGTCCGCGAAGGCATCGGCGGCGCCCTCGGAACCCACCCAGGCGACCTGCCCGTGCTCGACGACCATCGCGGTGGCGAAGGGGTCGGCGGGGCTGTGCACCTCTCCACGACGGAGCAGGACGGTGGGCGGCGGGGCGGTACGTTCACTCATGCCCTTAGTCTCGCGCGCCGCGCGCACGGCCCGGCACGCAGGTCCCGCTCGGGGCGCGTCGAGGTGTGCGCAGGGCCCCGGCGCGCTCGGGGCCCGTCAGATGCGCGGCGGCCGCGCCTCGTACGGCGTCGACAGGACCACCGTCGTGCGGGTCGACACTCCCGCCAGGGAGCGCACCCTCGCGAGGAGTTCCTCCAGTTCGTGCGGGGTCGCCACGCGGACCTTGAGGATGTAGTTCTCGTCGCCCGCGACGCTGTGGCACGCCTCGATCTCGGGGACGCCCGCCAGGCGGTCCGCGATGTCGTCGGGGGCGCTGGGGTCGAACGGTTTGACCGAGATGAACGCGGTCATGGGCAGGCCGACCGCCTCCGGGTCGACCACCGCCGCGTAGCCGCGGATGACGCCGCGCTGCTCCAGCCGTCGCACCCGCTGGTGCACGGCCGACGTGGACAGGCCCGTGGCCTTGCCCAGGTCCGTGTAGCTCATCCGCCCGTCCTTGACGAGCAGCTGCACGATCTGTCGGTCCAGCTCCTCCATGGCGCTGAACCTACAGGGCGCTTGATCGCCTCGGACACCGGAACGGCCACGCGCGAGGGCCACGGGCGGCACCTGCGAGCGGCGTGTGACGAAGACCACACGACTTGGGCCGTCTCCGTGATGTTCTCGTGATTACCCCCCAGGGGTGGAGGGAAGTGCTTGCTGTGGTCGAGGCCGCAGCGCCTGAACGGCCCAGCCCGAGGGGGAGAACCCAATGCAGAGTCTTAAGCGCCCTGGTCGTACCACGTCCAAGCGGCAGCAGCCCGTCGTCACGCCCGAGCCGGAGTACGTCGAACCCGGAACCCCGGACGACGACTTCGACGCGTACGACACCTTCGAGATGTTCCGGGTCGTGTGCCCGGACTGCTCGCAGCCCATCGCTCTCCTGGCGGACGAGGAGATCCTGCCGGAGCACGCCCTGTGCGCCTCGCCGTGGAACCCGTTCGGGCTCACGGTCTGCCCCGGCACCGGCCGGCGGGCGTCCGAGGCCCGGCCCGCGGACGAGACCGTCACTCCCCAGGAGCAGGACACGGCCCTGCTGCTGACGCTCCCTCAGGGACTCGACTGGCGGACCCAGCCCTTCTCCCACGTCGGCGGACCGGGATCGCGTCCGATCCGGTTCCCGGTGTTGCGGCGCGACGCGGCCTGAGCGCGGGCCGGTCCGGGGGTGGCGGAGCACCGCCACCCTCGCCGTTCGCCGCCCCGCCGGTGTCCGCCGCACGGGGCATCGTTGAACGCACGCTCTATTCGGCACGCCGGTGACCCGGCCGCCCGTTCGCGCGTTGGCCGGGCATGACGACCCCCACGCACTCGACGACCGGGCGTCAGCGCCAGGTGTTCGCGCCGCCGCCCGTCGAGGCGGCCGTGACCGTCCCGCGGCCGCAGCTCCCGGACCCGCCGATCTTCCGCGAGATGATGCGGACGTGGACGGACCGGGGCCGCACCGTGCCCGGGCGGCACGACCCGGAGTGGGCCCGGCTCGCCGAGCCCTGGCGGGGTTTCGGCCGGTTCAGCGCGTCTCCGGCCCCGCGAGGTGGCGGGCGATGACCATGCGCTGGATCTGGTTGGTGCCCTCGACGATCTGCAGCACCTTCGCCTCGCGCATGTAGCGCTCGGCGGGGAAGTCGGCGGTGTAGCCGTAGCCGCCGAGGACCTGCACGGCGTCGGTGGTGACCCGCATCGCGGTGTCGGTGCAGTGCAGCTTGGCCATGGCGGCCTGCCTGCCGAACGGCCGGCCCGCGTCACGCAGCCGGGCCGCCGCCAGGTACAGGGCGCGCCCCGCCTCGATCTGGGTGGCCATGTCGGCGAGCATGAAGCGCAGCCCCTGGAAGTCGGCGATCGGCCTGCCGAACTGGCGCCGCTCGGTGGCGTAGCCGACGGCCTCGTCGAGCGCCGCCTGGGCCACGCCGATGGCGCACGCGGCGATGCCGAGCCGGCCGCCGTCGAGCGCGGACAGGGCGATGGCGAATCCCTGCCCCTCCTCGCCGATGCGGCGCGCGTCGGGCACCCGGACGCCGTCGAAGTGGACCTGGGCGGTGGGCGAGCCCTTCATGCCCATCTTCTTCTCGGGCGCGGCGGCGCCGACCCCCTCGGCGTCCCCGGGCACCAGGAAGGCGCTGATGCCGCGCGCCCCCTCGCCGCCGGTGCGCGCCATGACCGTGTAGAAGTCGGCGACGCCGCCGTGGGTGATCCACGCCTTGGTGCCGTCGATGACCCAGTCGTCCCCGTCGCGGACCGCGCGGGTGCGCAGGGACGCGGCGTCGGAGCCGGAGGAGGGCTCGGACAGGCAGTAGCCGCCGAGCAGTCCGCCGCCGAGCATGGCGGGCAGATGCTCCGCGTGCTGCTCCTTGGTGCCGTAGGCGGCGAGCGGATAGGTGGCGAGGGTGTGCACGCTGACGCCGAGGGCGACGGTGAGGCGGGCGCGGGCGAGCTCCTCCAGCACCTGAAGGTAGACCTCGTAGGGCTGGTCGCCGCCGCCGTACTCGGAGTCGTAGGGCAGGCCGAGCAGGCCGGACTCGGACAACAGGGTGAACAGCTCGCGCGGGAAGCGGCCTGCTTCCTCCTCCTCGGCGGCCCTGGGGGCGACCTCGCGCTGCGCGATGTCGCGGACGAGCGTGAGCAGGTCCCGGGCCTCGTCCGTGGGCAGTAGCCGGTCCACCGGCTGCGGGGCGCGGTCGGGCATGACGTCGCTCTCCTCCCTGTTGGGGCACATCGGCGTGCGCCTTGGGTGGAGGCGGCTCCGCCGGGGTCGTTCCGGTGCCGGGCCGATGCTCGCACTCCCGGGTCTCGGAAGCTGCTGACCAGCGGCTGTGCGCTGTGAGTATGCCCGATCGGCGGCATCGCGTCACCAGTTAACGACCGCTTACTTCCGCCACACCTCACGGCGCCCTCTCCGCGATCACATTGGTCCGCACCATTGACCCAACTGGTCTAGTCCTCCTAGGGTTTCCCTCCAACCCGAGTCACCGCGTTCATGCCAATGCAACGCGGCTCTCCCCTCCCCCACGAGGAGACACCGGATGCCATCCCCCCACCGCCCCCGCACGCTGCGGGCGCTCGTGTCCGCCGCCTGTACCGCCGTACTCGGCGCCGGACTGCTCGCCGGCACGAGCGCCTCGACCGCCACCGCGGCGACCTCGGCTCAGGAGGCCGCCGCCGGCTCGAAGGTCGTCGGCTACTTCACCGAATGGGGCACGTACGACCGGAAGTACTACGTCAAGAACATCGAGACGTCGGGCTCCGCTGACCGGCTCACCCACATCAACTACGCCTTCGGCAACGTGACCGGCGGCAAGTGCGCCATCGGCGACGCCTACGCGGCCACCGACCGCGCCTACACCGCCGAGGAGTCCGTCGACGGGGTCGCCGACACCTGGGACCAGCCGCTGCGCGGCACCTTCAACCAGTTGCGCAAGCTGAAGGAGAAGCATCCCGACCTCAAGGTGATCTGGTCCTTCGGCGGCTGGACCTGGTCCGGCGGCTTCGGTGAGGCCGCGAAGAACCCGGCCGCCTTCGCGCAGTCCTGCCTCGACCTGGTGGAGGACCCGCGCTGGGCCGACGTCTTCGACGGCATCGACATCGACTGGGAGTACCCCAACGCCTGCGGCGCCACCTGCGACACCAGCGGCCGTGACGCCTACCGCGAGCTGATGGCGGCGCTGCGCTCCACGTTCGGCCCCGACGCCCTGGTCACCGCCGCGATCCCGGCGGACGCCACCGACGGCGGCAAGATCGACGCGGCCGACTACGCGGGCGCCGCCCAGTACGTCGACTGGTACAACCCGATGACGTACGACTTCTTCGGCGCCTGGGACACCGCGGGACCGACCGCCCCGCACTCGCCGCTGACCTCGTACGACGGCATTCCGAAGGCCGAGTACAACAGCGCGGCCACCATCGCGAAGCTGACCGGCCTGGGCATCCCCGCGGACAAGCTGCTGCTCGGCATCGGCTTCTACGGCCGTGGCTGGACCGGCGTCACCCAGGCGGAGCCGGGCGGCACCGCGACCGGTCCCGCGCCGGGCACGTACGAGGCGGGGATCGACGACTACAAGGTCCTGAAGGACAAGTGCCCCGCGACCGGCACGGTCGGCGGCACCGCCTACGCCAAGTGCGGCGACCAGTGGTGGAGCTACGACACGCCTGAGACCGTCGCCTCCAAGACGGAGTGGAAGAACCAGCAGGGCCTCGGTGGCACGTTCTTCTGGGAGCTGAGCGGCGACACCGCGAACGGTGAGCTGATCAAGGCCATCCGGTAGCCGACTGCCGCCGGACGCGCGCGGGGCGGGGGTTCCACGGGGGGACTCCCGCCCCACGTGCGTACCCGGGCGGCACGCCCCGGCGTCAGCCGTCGCGGCGCGCGGGCTCCGGGGCCGGGTGAGCGGGGTCCAGTTCCTCGATGGCGCGCATCGCACCGCCGAGCGTCTTCACCAGCAGCTCGCACATGGTCTCGCGGGACAGGTCGGGGCGGTCGATCCAGGCCAGTACCGCGCCCTCCACGCTGCACACCCAGGCCAGCAGCCCCATCCGGGCCACCGGGGCGATGTCTCGGCGGCCGTACGCGCCCTCCGCGATGGTCGCGACGATCGCCTCGCGCACCCCGTCCCTGATGGCGTGCACCTCGGCGTCGAAGCCGACGCCGCCGCTCACGATCGCGCGGTAGGCGGCCTGGTTGTGCTCCGCGTACCGCAGATAGCTGTCGATGGTGCGCTGGACCCGCTCCACGGGCGGCAGTTCGTCGCCGCTCGCCGCCATCGTGACCAGACCGGTCACCGAGTCCTCGATGATGGCCAGGTAGTAGCCGCGCTTGGAGTGGAAGTAGTAGTAGATCAGTCCCTTGGCGACCCGCGCCTGGCGTGCGATGTCGTCCATCGACAGCGCGTCGTAGGAGCGGTCGGCGAACAGGCGGCGTCCGACGGCGATGAGTTCGGCGCGACGGGCCGACGCTCGCCGGGTGCCGCGGGCCGAGGGAGGCACGGCGGACTGCTGGCTGATGTTCAATGTCGGCCCAGGTCTCCTGCGGGGGGCGGGACGGTCCCGCAGGAGTATGGCAGGCCGGCCCGCGCCGCGGCAGGCCGCCGGTACCTCGGGACTACAGCAGTCCCAGCTGCGTCACCAGCATCGCGAGGACCACGACGAGGGTCCAGCCGAGGACATGCTCGAGGATCTTCGGGCCGTCCTCACGGGGTCCGCCGGTACGGGCACGGGTGACGGTGGCTGCGTTGGCGCTCATGACTTCTACCTGGCCTCCGGTGGTGCGTGGATCCCCCCAAGCGACGTCGTCCACCTTGCCACCGGAAACGGCTGATCCCGCCGAGAGGTTGCTCACACGCGGCGGTCCCCGGTGGCGGCCGGGGCCCGCCGCGCGCGTCGGCTCAGCGCACGCCCACCGCCGCGAGCGCCTTGCGCTGGCGGGAGGTCGGGCGGGCCGGGAAGTACAGGTAGCAGACGCCGCCGGTGCCGGAGACGACCTTCCCGGAGGCGTTGTACCGCTTGGTCCGCAGCCAGATGTTCTCCCACTCGCGCCGCTGGTAGATCCGGCGCACGGCCTCGTTGTCGTCGGAGGCGGGATCGTTGGCGATCACGTCGCCGTCGGCGGTGAAGCCGATCACCGTCATCAGATGCCCGGAGGTGCCGTAGCCCGCCCCCGTCAGCTCCTCCTTGAGGAACGACTGGGAGGTGATGGCCGGGATGCCCGCCGCGATCAGCGTCTCCAGGTCGGTGAGCGACCTGAGCCGGGTGACCACGCCCTGGAGGCCCGGGAAGGTGGCCGCGTAGGCCGCGTTGAACGGCCAGTTGCCGCACCCGGCGTACTGGTAGTCGTACGTGTGACGGGCCGCGTGGCAGATCTGCGGGTCGGCGTACGTCGGGTCGACCCAGGAGAGCTGCTCCTGGGTGAGCCGGCCGCCCCAGTACTCGATGATCATCTGCGAGGAGGTGGGGCTGCACCACGCCTCGCCGCCGTTGTCGTACTCGGGGTACTGGCCCTTGTGGATCTCCTGCGAGTAGCGCGGGACGAGGAGTTCCTTCGCGAGCCCGGGCGTCGAGGCGGGGACGGTGAACCGGTCGGGGACGTCGGAGCCCATCACGCCGAGGCGCCACACCGTCGGGGTGAGGCGGGTGCCGGGACGGCGGTACAGGGTGAGGCGCAGCCGGACGGAGGTGATGCGCAGCCCCGAGGCCGCGTCGTCGACGGCGAGCGTGTCCGTCCAGACGCTGCTTTTGCCGTCCTCCTGGTCGTCCACGGAGGTGCGCCGGATGTCGCCGTCGCCGGCCGCCCAGCGGCCCATCACGTACCAGGGGGTGTCCGTGCCGTCGGAGTAAGAGCCCTTCAGCTCGACCTGGATCCAGGTGCCCTCGGGTGTGTGCGCGTTCCAGGAGGCGATCGCCTCGGTGGAGGGGACCGCGAGCCGGTGGACGGGCGAGGTCCAGGTCGCGTACTCCCAGGCGGCCGTGCGGCCGGTGTGCGGATCGGTGTAGTCCGTGGTGCCGGCCGCCTTGGCGATCACCACGCCGGGGCGGACACCGGCCTGGGCGCGGGTGCCGGCGGCGGTGCCGGAGCGCCAGTCGGTGTACGTGGTCCAGGCGCGGTTGTCGACGGTGCGGGCGGCGGCCCTCCCGGGCGCCGCGGGCCGGGTGGCGCCGGCGGTCGGGACGGCCGCGGACGCCGTCGCCGCGCTTCCGGCGACGGTGGCGACGACCGCCGCGGCCAGAACGGTTCTGCGGGACGGCAGTTCGGCTCTGCTCATGGGTGGGGGACCCCCAGGTGTCGGAGTCGGGACGGGACCGGTGCACGGCCGCCGGACGGTGTGCGGCCGGCGGATGGAGCGGGTGTGCGCCCCACTATGAACGCAGCCGGGCGGGTCCTGCCAGCATCCGGGCCGTGCGGTGTCGACCAACATGGGAGTGGACCAATGGCGGAGGCACCGCAGGTGGGCGAGGGGGCCGCCCGCGGCGCCCGCGATCAGGGGCGCGACGGCCGGGAGGCCGGGTGCGCGGGCCGTGCCGGCGTCCGGGGCCTAGAGTGCTCCCGTCCGCCCTCCCCCGCACCCCCGGGAACCAGCCATTCACACGCTCGCCTCCCGCATCCGCCGGCTCCCTCCCTCGTGCGGCCCGGTGCGGCTCGTCGCCGTCGACGGGCACGCCGGGTCCGGGAAGTCGACGTTCGCGGGGCTGCTGGCCGACCGGCTCGGCGGCGCCCCGGTGCTGCACCTCGACGACATCGCCCGCCACGACGAGCTGTTCGACTGGACCGCACGGCTCCACGACGAGGTGATCGGCCCGCTCTCCGGTGGCGCGACCGCGCACTACCGTCCCTACGACTGGCGCGCCCGCCGCCCCGGGCCGCCGCTCCCGCTGCCCGCCGCGCCGGTGGTGCTGGTCGAGGGCGTCGGCGCCGGACGGGCTGCGCTGCGGCCGCATCTGGCGCTGCTGCTGTGGATGGACGTGCCGCGTGAGGAGTCTTGGGCGCGGGGGCGGGCGCGGGACGGCGAGGAGCAGCGGGAGTTCTGGGACGGCTGGGAGCGGGCGGAGCGCGCGCACTTCGCCGCCGACCCCTCGCGCCCCTTCGCGCACCTGCTGGTACGGCAGCGACAGCAGGGGTACGAGGTGATTCCCGGCCCTGCCGGGACAGGTGAGGCACGGTGTCCCCTCACACTCGGTGACGGGTCGTAGGCAATGTGGTGATCCTGTGAAGAGCGGTCCCGGACAAGTTGCCGCAGTCGCCCAACTCGGCTTGACCGAGGGCCCGTACAGGTCTTACGTTCTCAATGTGCGGCCCTTCGGGTGCCGCTCGCAGACACGAAGCCCCCGGTTGTTCCCCCGTGATCGGGGGCTTCGTTCTGCCCTTTTCACGTTTTCCGGGCGCGCAGCGGCATATGACGATCACCCTCGGTGAGGATCACCTTCCGCGCTCCTCACGTGCGCCCCCTTCCCCTCTCCGTTTCCCCTGCTCCGCACCCTGCGGACACCGCGCCCCCGCAGGTACGATGCCCTCGGTGCGACCGACGACGAAGCTTCGCGCACCTTGCAACTCCGGTCCGCGGCACAGCGGTTCGGCCACAGGGCGCCGGCGGCCGAGGGGCCGGCCGGCACACCGACGGGGGCACGGTTTGTGGGGGACGTGATGGACTTCGGCACGCAGGGCCCGCAGGCCCCGGCCGACCTCGCCTGGCTGCGAGGCGTGGACGCCTACACGATGGGCGCCTATCCGCAGGCGGAGGAGGAGTTCCGGACCGCCGTACGGATCGACCCGGGGATGGCGGACGGCTGGCTCGGACTGCACGCGCTGCGCATCGACACGACGACCGCGCTGCTGCGGATGTTCCGCCACCGCGAACGCTTCGGCGAACAGCGGACCCGGCACCACCGCACCCTCAACTCCTGGTACTGGCTGGGCTGGTGGGTGCAGCCCGTCCTCGAGACCCCTCGCGACCTGCTGCTCGCCCACGCCTCCCACTGGCTGGACGGCCGGCACGTCCCCGAGCTGGACCGCGCGCTCGCCGGACTGCCCCCCGTGGACGCCGACCCGCAGGTGCGCTTCCTGCACGCCTGCCGCGCCTATCTCGTCAAGGACTGGGAGCAGCTGGTCCGGCACACCGACCCGCTCGTCGACGACCCGCTGCTGGGCATCGAGGCGGGCCTGTTCGGCGGCATGGCCCGGGTGCGCCTCGAGATGTACGGGCAGGCCGAGCCCCTGCTGGCGGCGGCGCTGATGCGGTGCCGCAGCGAGCAGCCGCAGCGCAAGGAACTGCGCTACTGGCTGGCGCGCGCCCGCGAGGGCACGGGCCGCAGCGCCGCCGCGCTCCCCCTGTACCGGGCCGTGCACCGGGTCGACCCGGCCTTCATGGACACTTCCGCCCGGCTCGCGGCGATCGCCGAGGGCGACGGCTACGACGACGACTCCGCCGACCTCGCCGCGATCACCCTGACCGGCGTCGGGCAGGACAGCGTCGACGGCCCCGACACGCTCGACCCGCTCTTCGGGCGGAGGGCCGCGACCTGCGGCTGTCCGACCCCGACCCCGCCCCTCCCCCGATGCCCTCGTTCGGCGGGTCCGGGGTGCGCGAGCGCTCCGGCGGCTCCGGCCCGGTCCTGCCCCCGGGACCCACCGACCCGGCGCTGCTGGAGGAGGCGCTCGCGGAACTGGAGCGCATGGTCGGCCTGGAACCGGTGAAGCGCCAGGTCAAGGCGCTGTCCGCGCAGCTGAACATGGCGCGGCTGCGAGCCGGCCAGGGGCTTCCGGTGCAGCCGCCGAAGCGGCACTTCGTCTTCTCCGGCCCGTCCGGCACGGGCAAGACCACGGTCGCCCGGATCCTGGGCCGGGTCTTCTACGCCCTCGGGCTGCTCGGTGGCGACCACCTGGTGGAGGCGCAGCGGGCGGACCTGGTGGGCGAGTACCTCGGGCAGACCGCGGTCAAGGCCAACGAGCTGATCGACTCCGCCCTCGGCGGGGTGCTCTTCGTCGACGAGGCGTACTCCCTGTCGAACTCGGGGTACGGCAAGGGCGACGCGTACGGCGACGAGGCGCTGCAGGTGCTGCTGAAGCGGGCGGAGGACAACCGCGACCATCTGGTGGTGATCCTCGCCGGCTACCCGGAGGGCATGGACCGGCTGCTGGCGGCGAACCCCGGGCTGTCGTCCCGTTTCACCACCCGCGTGGACTTCCCGTCGTACCGGCCGCTGGAGCTGACGAGGATCGGCGAGGTGCTGGCCGCGGAGAACGGCGACGTGTGGGACGAGGAGGCCCTGGACGAGCTGCGCTCCATCGCCGGGCACGTGGTGGACCAGGGGTGGATCGACGAGCTGGGCAACGGGCGGTTCCTGCGCACCCTGTACGAGAAGAGCTGCGCCTACCGCGACCTGCGGCTGTCGGCCTACCCGGGGCCGCTGTCCCGCGAGGACCTGGCGACCCTGCGCCTGCCGGACCTCATGCAGGCGTACGGGGAGGTGCTGTCGGGGCGGGGCCCGTCGGACCCGTCGGGGCCCTAGGACCCCGACGGGCACGCCGGCGTGCGGCGGCACGCGGTCAGGTGGCCATCGCCTCCTCCGGTGCCCCGCTCGCCCGCTGCGGGGTGAGCGCGACCTCCCGGTGGGCGGGGTCCCGCACCTCGCCGACCAGCATCTCCAGCACGTCCTCCAGGGCGACCAGGCCCAGCACCTTGCCGGACGCGTCCGCCACCTGCGCCAGATGGGTGGCCGCCCGGCGCATCACGGTGAGGGCGTCGTCCAGCGGGAGTTCGGGCCGCAGCGTCGTCATCGGGCGCCACAGGTGCTGCGGGACGGCCCGGTCGGCGTCCTCGAGGTCCAGGACGTCCTTGACGTGCAGATAGCCCATGAAGGCGCCGCCCTCGGCCGCCACCGGGAAGCGGGAGTAGCCGGTGCGGGCGGTCAGTTCCACGATCTGCCCCGGGGTGACCGCCGGGGTGACCGTCACCAGGGACTCGCGGCGCAGCAGCACGTCCGTCACCGGGCGCGAGCCCAGCTCCAGGGCGTCCTCCAGACGCTCCGCCTCCTCCGGGTCGAGCAGTCCGGCCTGGCCTGCGTCCTCCACCAGCCGGTTGAGCTGCTCGCTGGTGAAGACGGCCTCCACCTCGTCCTTGGGCTCCACGCGGAAGAGCCGCAGGACACCCTGGGCACAGGCCCCGAGGGCGACCGTGACCGGCTTGCACAGGCGTGCGAACCACACCAGCCCCGGGCTGAGCCACAGGGCCGCCTTCTCGGGCGCGGCCATCGCCAGGTTCTTCGGGACCATCTCGCCGATGACGAGGTGGAAGAAGACCACGGCGGCGAGCGCGATGACGTAGCCGAGCGGGTGGATCACCCCGTGCGGCAGGCGCATCCACGCGAACACCGGCTCGAGCAGCCCGGCGACGGTCGGCTCGGCGACCGCGCCCAGGGTGAGCGAGCAGACGGTGATGCCGAACTGGGCGGCCGCCATCATCTGCGGCAGATGCTCCAGGCCGTACAGCACCTGACGGGCGCGGGCGGTGCCGAGCGGCTCGATCTGGCTGCGGCGGACCGACACCAGGGCGAACTCGGCGCCGACGAAGAAGCCGTTGGCGAGCACGAGCAGCGCCGCGAACAGCAGTTGCAGGACGCTCATCCGGCAGCCTCCGCGAGAGGGACCCGGGCCGTGCGGACCAGGCGGACGCGTTCCGCGCGGTAGTGACCGACGCGGCGCACCGACAGCCGCCAGCCCGGGAGTTCCGTGCGGTCCCCCACGGCCGGGATGCGGCCGAGCAGATCGGCGACCAGGCCGGCCACCGTCTCGTAGGGGCCCTCGGGGACCTCCAGTCCTATGCGGCGCAGGATGTCGACCCGGGCGCCGCCGTCGACGTCCCAGGCCGGGTTGCCGTCCTCCGGCGGGGCCGGGGCGAGTTCGGGCACGTCCTGTCCGTCGTGCTCGTCGCGCACCTCGCCGACGATCTCCTCGACGATGTCCTCGAGGGTGACGACACCGGCGGTGCCGCCGTACTCGTCGACGACGACCGCGATGGGCTGCTCGCTGCGCAGCCGGGTGAGCAGCGGGCGCACCGGCAGGGTCTCGGGGACCAGCAGCGCCGGGCGGGCGATGCGGGCGACCGGGGTGCGCAGCCGTTCGTGCGCGGGGACCGCCAGGGCGTCCTTGAGGTGGACCATGCCGGCGATCTCGTCGATCCGTTCCCGGTACACGGGGAAGCGGGACAGGCCGGTGGCGCGGGTCAGGTTGACCACGTCCTCCGCGGTCGCGGACGCCTGGAGGGCGCTGACCCGCACGCGCGGGGTCATGACGTGCTGGGCGGTCAGCTCGCCCAGGGACAGGGTGCGGACGAAGAGGTCCGCGGTGTCCTGTTCCAGGGCGCCCGCGCGGGCCGAGTGCCGGGCCAGGGACACCAGTTCGCCGGGGGTGCGGGCGGAGGCGAGCTCCTCGGCGGGCTCGATGCCCAGGGCCCGCACCAGCCGGTTGGCCACGGCGTTCAGTCCGGCGATGACCGGGCGGAACAGACGGGCGAAGGCGTGCTGCGGGCCGGCGACGAAACGCGCGACCTGCATCGGCCGGGACACCGCCCAGTTCTTCGGCACGAGTTCACCGATCACCATCTGCACGGCGGACGCGAGCAGCATGCCGATCACCACGGACACGCCGGAGACCGCGCCCTCGGGTATGCCGGCGCCGGTGAGCGGGCCGTCCAGCAGGTGGGCGAGGGCCGGTTCGGCGAGCATGCCGACCACCAGCGAGGTGATGGTGATGCCGAGCTGGGTGCCGGAGAGCTGGAAGGACAGTTCGCGCAGGGACGCGACGACCCGGCGGGCGCGCCGGTCGCCGGCCGCTGCGGCCTCCTCGGCGTCGGCCCGTTCCACGGTGACCAGGCCGAACTCGGCGGCCACGAAGAAGCCGTTGGCGAGGATCAGCAGGAAGGCGGCTGCGAGAAGCAGCAGAGGGGTGCTCATGATGCCGCCGCCTCCGCATGGGCGCCCACCGGGCGGTGAGCGCTATGTCGGCAGGGGGCGGCGCAGGTACTGCAGGACGATCCGTCCATCGCCGGAGAGGGTCACTCCTCGGATAGCTGGGGCCCCTCGGCGCACCGGGCGGGGCGGCAGGGGCGGAGGCGCTGTCGGCGCGCCTCCGCCCAACAGATTAATCAAGACAGGGGCGGCTGCGGCAGGTCCGTTCCTCCGCGCGCGACGGCGACGGACATGCCCGGGTCAGTCGCGGGGTGCCTCGGCCTCGGGTGCGGAGTGCGCCTCGGCGAGGGCCCGCAGGGCGCGGGCGTCGGCGACCGCGCGCTGCCGGGCGATGCCGGGCTGGATGCCGAGCGCGGGCAGACTGGTGCCGTCGCTGAGGTCGAGGAAGACCCAGGGATCACCCGAGCGGAGGTTCACCTGAAGGATCTCCGCCCATTCCAGACGGCGCCGGTTCACGATGTTGACGACCGTGACGCCTGTCTCGTCGGCGACGATCTTCGGCCGCGCCAGCAGGAACAGCGCACCGGCCAGCAGCGCGGCGGTGAACACGAAGCTGATCCGCTCCCCCGGGCCGAGCCCGTTCAGGAGCAGCCCGATCAGACTGACCACGACGAACAGCGCGACGCCCGCGGTGAGCAGCACGGCGCGGGTGCGGCCGGGCCGGAACGTGACGGGAAGCTCGGGGAGCTCGGTGCCGGACATGAGATGGCTCTCCCTGCCCGTCAGAGACGGCAGGCGTGGATCGCCGTGGTGAGGATGGCGCGGGCCCCGATGTCGTACAGGTCGTCCATGATCCGCTGCGCCTCCTTGGAGGGGACCATGGCGCGGACGGCGACCCAGCCCTCGTTGTGCAGCGGGGAGACGGTCGGGGACTCGAGGCCGGGGGTCAGCGCGACGGCCTTCTCCAGCTGCTCGACCCGGCAGTCGTAGTCCATCATCACGTACGTGCGGGCGACCAGGACGCCCTGGAGGCGGCGCAGGAACTGCTGCACCTTGGGGTCCTCGCCGTCCGTGCCGGTCCGGCGGATGACGACAGCCTCGGACTGCATGATCGGCTCGCCGACGACCTCCAGGCCGGCGTTGCGCAGGGAGGTGCCGGTCTCGACGACGTCCGCGATGACCTGGGCGACGCCGAGCTGGATGGCGGTCTCCACCGCCCCGTCGAGGTGGACGACGGAGGCGTCGATGCCGTGCTCCGCGAGGTGCGCGGCGACGATGCCCTCGTAGGAGGTGGCGACGGTCTTGCCGGTGAGGTCGGCGGGACCGGTGATCGTGCCGGGCTTGGCGGCGTACCGGAAGGTGGAGCGGGCGAAGCCGAGCGGCAGGATCTCCTCGGCGTCGGCGCCGGAGTCGATCAGCAGGTCACGGCCGGTGATGCCGATGTCCAGCTGCCCGGAGGCGACGTAGATGGCGATGTCGCGGGGGCGGAGGTAGAAGAACTCGACCTCGTTGACCGGGTCGACGATCCGCAGCTCCTTGGACTCCCTGCGCTGCTGGTAGCCGGCCTCATGCAGCATCTCCGCCGCAGGTCCTGACAGGGAACCCTTGTTGGGGACGGCGATGCGCAGCATGAGGTCGGCTTCCTTTGCGTGAAGGGGTGGGCGGAGCGGGGGGTTTCTACAGGTGGGCGTATACGTCGTCGAGGGAGATGCCGCGGGCGACCATCATCACCTGGACGTGGTACAGCAGCTGCGAGATCTCCTCGGCTGCCGCCTCCTTGCCCTCGTACTCGGCGGCCATCCAGACCTCGGCGGCCTCCTCGACGACCTTCTTGCCGATGGCATGGACGCCCTTGTCCACCAGCTCGGCGGTGCGGGAGGTGGCGGGGTCCCCGTGGGCGGCCTTGTGCTGGAGCTCGGTGAAGAGCTCCTCGAACGTCTTCTTGGACATGGTGGTCCTTACCCTACGCGGTGACGGGGACTGCTCACCGCCAGGGTTCGGACACCGAGCGCAGGCAGGCGGCGGTGGCGACGGCCGCGGTGACCGCCTCGTGCCCCTTGTCCTCGCGGGAGCCGGGCAGTCCGGCGCGGTCGAGGGCCTGCTGTTCGTCGTCGCACGTGAGGAGGCCGAAGCCGACAGGGACACCGGTGTCGACGGACACCTGGGTGAGCCCCTGGGTGACGCCCTGGCACACGTAGTCGAAGTGGGGCGTGCCGCCTCGGATGACGACGCCGAGCGCGACGATCGCGTCATAGCCCCGGCCGGCCAGGACCTTGGCGACGACGGGCAGTTCCCAGCTGCCGGGGACCCTCAGCAGGGTCGGCTCGTCGATGCCCAGGTCGTGCAGGGCGCGCAGGGCGCCGTCCACCAGTCCGTCCATCACCTTCTCGTGCCACTGTGCCGCGATGACGGCGACCCGCAGATCACCCACATTGCGTACCGTCAGCTCCGGTGCACCCTTGCCGCTCACGTCTCTCCTCGTGGTTCTTGTTACTGGTTGCCGCAGGCGGGCACGGTCGGCGTGTCCAGCCAGGGCAGGTCGTGGCCCATCCGGTCCCGCTTGGTGCGCAGGTAGCGGAGGTTGTGCTCGCTCGCGGTGACGGGCATCGGCTCACGCCGGACGACGTCGATGCCGTGGCGGGCGAGCGCGTCGGACTTGTCGGGGTTGTTGGTCATCAGGCGGACGCTGCGGACGCCGAGGTCGGCGAGGATCTGCGCGCCCGCCGCGTAGTCGCGGGCGTCGGCGGGCAGGCCGAGTTCCAGGTTGGCGTCGAGGGTGTCGCGGCCGCGCTCCTGCAGTTCGTAGGCGCGGAGCTTGGACATCAGGCCGATGCCGCGCCCCTCGTGCCCGCGCAGGTAGACGACGACGCCCCGCCCCTCGGCCTGGATGCGGTCCAGGGAGGCGTCGAGCTGGGGGCCGCAGTCGCAGCGCCGGGAGCCGAAGACGTCGCCGGTGAGGCACTCGGAGTGCATGCGGACGAGGACGTCCGCGCCGTCGCCGAGGTCGCCGTGGACCAGGGCAACGTGCTCGACGCCGTCGACGGTGGAGCGGAATCCGTACGCGGTGAAGGTGCCGTGGGCGGTGGGCAGCCGGACCTCGGCCTCGCGGCGGACGGTGGGCTCGCTGCCGCGCCGGTAGGCGATCAGGTCCTCGATGGAGATGATCGACAGCCCGTGCTTGCGGGCGAACGGGACCAGCTCGGGCAGGCGCAGCATGCGGCCGTCCTCACCGGCGATCTCCACGATGGCGCCGGCGGGGCGCAGTCCTGCGAGGCGTGCCAGGTCGACGGCGGCCTCGGTGTGGCCGTCGCGCTCGAGCACGCCGCCGGGCCGGGCGCGCAGCGGGAAGATGTGGCCCGGGCGGACGAAGTCGTCCGGCGCGGCGGTGCCGGACGCCAGCAGCCGGAGGGTGGTGGCCCGGTCGGAGGCCGAGATGCCGGTGGTCACGCCGTGCGCGGCGGAGCCGTCGACGGTGACGGTGAAGGCGGTCCGCATGGACTCGGTGTTCTGCTCCACCATCTGCGGGATCCGCAGCCGGTCGAGCTCCTCGCCGGTCATGGGGGCGCAGATCATGCCGCGGCACTCGGTCATCATGAAGGCGACGATCTCCTCGGTCACCTTCTCGGCGGCGACGATCAGGTCGCCCTCGTTCTCCCGGTTCTCGTCGTCGACGACCACCACGGGGCGGCCGGCGGCGATGTCGGCGATCGCCTGCTCGACGGGGTCGAGCCGGAGGTCGAGGTCCTCGGTGTCGTAGAGAATCGGTGCCGCAGTCATGCCGGCGCTCCTTCCAGTGCGGGCCGCGCGTCACGGGAGCGCAGCCACCAGTCGCGCATGCCCCACAGGACGAGCGCGCCGTAGATGACGTAGACGAAGCCGGAGAAGGCGAAGCCGTTGGCGAAGTTCAGCGGGACGCCGACGAGGTCGACGAGCAGCCAGGCGAACCAGAACTCGACCATGCCGCGGGCCTGGGCGTACATCGCGACGATCGTGCCGACGAAGATGTAGGCGTCCGGCCAGGGGTCCCAGGACAGGGACGGGTAGGCGGTGAAGAGGCCGCCGACGGCGAGGGTGCCGACGGCCGCCCCGGCGAGCAGCACGCCCCGCTCGCGCCAGGTCGCGAACCGTACGGCGACGGTGCCGTCCTGGGCCTGCCGCCGGCCACGGTTCCACTGCAGGAAGCCCCAGACGGCGACGAGCATGACGACGACCTGCTTGCCGGCGCTGCCGGAGAGGTGGGCGGTGGCGAAGGCCGTGAAGAGGATGAGCCCGGAGACGAACTGGGCGGGCCAGGTCCACAGGGAGCGGCGCCAGCCGAGGGCGAGGCCGATCAGCCCGATCACGTTGCCGATCATGTCGGCCCACTTGATGTGCTGGCCGAACAGGGTGAAGGCCTCGGAGTTGAGCCAGTTCACCGGGTGGCCTCCTCACCCGCGACGCGGTCGCCGAGCATGCGCTCGACGTACTTGGCGATGACGTCCACCTCGAGGTTGACCGGGTCCCCGGGCTTCTTGATGCCGAGGGTGGTCAGGGCGAGGGTGGTGGGGATGAGGCTGACGGTGAAGTGGTCGCGCCCGGCGTCGACGACGGTGAGGCTGATGCCGTCGACGGTGATGGAGCCCTTCTCCACGACGTAGCGGCTGAGCTCCGCGGGGAGGGAGATCTTGACGATCTCCCAGTGCTCGGACGGGGTGCGGTCGAGGATCTCGCCGGTGCCGTCGACGTGGCCCTGCACGATGTGGCCGCCGAGGCGGTCGCCGACGGCGGTGGGCCGCTCGAGGTTGACGCGGGAGCCGACGGCGAGGGCGCCGAGGCTGGAGCGGTTCAGGGTCTCCGCCATGACGTCGGCGGTGAACTCGTCGCCCTCGTGGTCGACGACGGTGAGGCACACGCCGTTGACGGCGATGGAGTCGCCGTGTTTCGCGCCCTGGGTGACCACAGGGCCTCGCAGGCGGAAGCGACAGGCGTCGTCGAGGGTCTCGACGGCGGTGACCTCGCCCAGCTCTTCGACGATTCCGGTGAACACTTCCCGGGTCCTCCTGCCTCTTCGGGCACGGACTCCGGGGCTGTCGATGACGACAGAATCACGGGTGAGGACACCGGGGCGACGCCGGACAGGGATCGCCCTGAGGGCGAACCGGTACGGCGGCGCGCATGGATGCCCGCCCGCCGCGCACTGCCTCCCATCCGGACTTTAACCGTCGGTCCAGGAATTTCACCTGGTCAACCGGTCGCTGGAGGCGACCGGGTCGCGGACTGTAACCGCCGGTTCGGACTTTCACCGACCCCGGAGTGCGCTGCTACTGGTACAGCCCCAGTCTGCCACGGCCGTGACTCGGCCACGCGGGTGAGGTGTGTGGAGTGGGTCACAGCGAGCGACGCGGAGGCAACCGAGGGTCGCACGATGCACAACTGCCGCGGACGTGCGCCCCCTTGGCGCCCCCTCCGCCTCCGGCGACTGGTCCATACCTATTGACCGAAGTGGTCTAGTCCTCTTAGGGTCCGAGCTGCCTCCTCGGAGCGACGGCAGGGCCGGAGGTCCCGCCGCGCTCCCCTCCCCGGCCGGCCCGGCGGCGGTGACGACGGCCCTTGCCCGCCGCCGGGCCTCACCAGGCGCCCGGATGCGCCCGGCGCCCGGCCCGGCGAAGCTGGACCCCGTACGGCGCCACGCGCACGACACCCCGGGGCGCCCGTGTCCGGAGGGACTTGAGCAGCATGACCACGATCCTGGTGACCGGCGGTACCGGAGCCCTCGGCCGGCATGTCGTCACGCGGCTGCGGGCGGACGGCCACGACGTGCGGGTGCTCACCCGCCACACCCCGCCCTACGCCGTCGACCTGCGTGAGGGTGACGACGGGCTGGAACGCGCCCTGGACGGCACGGGCACCGTCGTGCACTGCGCCACCTCGGCGCGCGGCGGCGACGAGCAGGCCGCACGGAACCTGATCGCGGCGGCGCGGCGGGCCGGGGTGGCGCATCTGGTCTACATCTCGATCGTCGGGGTCGACCGCGTGCCGTTCCCCTACTACCGCACCAAGCTGGCGGTGGAGCGGCAGTTCGAGGACTCCGGGACCGGTTGGACGGTGCTGCGCGCCACGCAGTTCCACGACCTGCTGTTCCGGCTGTTCCAGGGCCTGTCGAAGTCGCCGGTGATGCCGCTGCCCGCCCGGGTCAAGGACCAGCCGGTGGAGGTCAGGGAGGTCGCGCACCGCCTGGCCGAACTGGCCCGGGGCGCGCCCGCCGGACGCGTGGACGACATGGGCGGCCCCGAGGTCCGCACGATGCACTCCCTGGCCCGTTCGTACCTGGACGCCACGGGCCGCCGCCGCGCACTGGTGAAGGTCCCGCTCCGCGGACCGGCGTACGAGGCGTTCCGAGCGGGGGGCCATCTCGCCCCGGAACGGGCGGTCGGCACGCGGACGTTCGAGGAATTCCTCGCGGAGCGGTTCGCGGGGAAGGGGGGCCGGCGGTAGGCGTACACCCCGAGGCGCCGGGCGAGGCGGTCCGGCCCGCCGGGCGCCCTTCTCAGTGCCCCGGCATCCCGAACAGTTCGTCCTGGGCGTGGTCGCGGGCCGTCAGCAGCGCTCCGCGCAGGACCGCTCCGCCGCCCAGGGTGCTGGGGCGCACGTCCACGGGGAGCGGGGACATCACGGTCAGCCGGTCGTGCACGCGGGCCACCAGGGCCTCGCCGCCCGCCTGGCCGATCTCGCCGCCCAGGACCACGCACCCGGGGTCCAGCAGCGCGACCACGGAGGCGACGCCCACCGCGACACGGTCGGCCAGGGTGTCCAGGAAGCGCGTGTGCGCCGCGCTCCGTGGTGCGGAGACGGCCGCCCGTACCGCGCCCGCCGCCTCCGGGTCCGCCCCGGGCTCCGGTACGACCCCGCACTCCCTCGCGAGGGACGCGACCGCCGCCGCGCCCGCCAGGGAGTGGAAGCCGCCCGCGCAGTCGGTGGCCGAGGGCAGGCCCCGGGTGCCCGGGACGGGGAGGAAGCCGATCTCGCCGGTGCCGCCGGAGGCGCCCCGGCGCAGCGCGCCGTCGAGGATCACGGCGGCGCCGGTGCCGTGGCCCAGCCACAGCAGCACGAAGGTGTCCCGGTCACGGGCGGCCCCGTCGCGCTGCTCGGCGAGCGCGGCGAGGTTGGTCTCGTTCTCCACGCTGACCCGGGCCTCGGGCAGCCGTTCCTGGAGGGCGGCCACCAGGCGTCGGTGCCACTCCGGCAGGCCGGTGGAGTCACGGAGTTCGCCGGTCGCGGGGTCGATGAGGCCGGGCGCGCCGATGCCCACCGTGTGCAGCCGGTCGGCGCCCGCCTCCTTGGCCGTCCGCTCGACCAGGGCGACGGCCTGCTCGACCGCGGGGCCGGTGCCGGTGTCGTCGGCGATGGGCAGGGAGGCCTCGGCCAGCACCCCGCCGACGAGGTCGGACACGGCCAGGGCGACACCCTCGGTGCGCACGTCCAGGGCGGCGAGGTGCGCGCGGCCGGCGACGATGCCGTAGAGCTTGGCGTTGGGGCCCCTCCGCCGACCGCGGGCCTCGCCTGCGACCTCGATCAGACCGGCGGCGGTGAGGCGTTCGACCAGGTCGGCGACGGTGGGGCGGGACAGTCCGGTGAGCTCCTTCAGCTGTCCCGCGGTCAGCGGACCCTCCTGCTGGAGCAGGCGCAGGGCGAGCCTGTCGTTGATGGCTCGGGCGGTGCGCGGGGATGCGGCCATGCCGGGATCCTTCCAGATCGGCGGACCCGGCCGGCGGGTGCCGTGTCCCGGGATACCCCGTTTCTTTCAGGCAGGGTTCCTGATAGTTTACGGCGGCGCGCGACTGAAGGAACGCGGTCACGACAGCGGTGGATCAGGGAGGGGCGGGTCGATGAGTGCAGTGGTTCACACGCCACGCGAGGTGAAGCGGGCACGGTACGCCGTGGCCGCGGTGTTCGCCGTGCACGGCGCGGTCACCGGGTCGTTCGCGACCCGGGTCCCCTGGATCCAGGACCACGCGGGGGTCAGCGCGGGTCAGCTGGGCCTGGCGCTCGCCTTCCCCGCCCTGGGCGCGTCCCTGGCGATGCCGCTCGCGGGCGGCATCTCGCACCGTTTCGGCGCCCGCAACGCGCTGCGCGGCCTGCTCGCCCTGTGGACGCTCGCGCTCGTCCTGCCGTCCCTCGCCCCCAACCTGCTCACCCTCTGTCTGGCCCTGTTCGTCTACGGCGCCACGGCGGGCATGTCGGACGTGGCGATGAACGCCCTCGGCGTCGAGGTGGAGAACCGTCTCGACCGGTCGATCATGTCGGGCCTGCACGGCATGTGGAGCGTCGGCGCGGTCGTCGGCTCGGCGGCCGGCACGCTCGCCGCGCACCTCGGCTCGGACGCCCGGCTGCACCACGCGCTGGCCGCCGCGGTGCTGACGGTCGTGGGCTTCGCGGCCTGCGCCTGGGTGCTCGACCTCCAGCCGGCCGAGGACGAGGATCCGCCGCCACGGTTCGCGCTGCCACCGCGCTCGGCGCTCCTGATCGGCGCGATCGGCTTCTGCGCGGTGTTCGCCGAGGGGGCGAGCCTGGACTGGTCGGCCGTCTATCTGCGCGACCGGCTGGAGACGTCCGCGGGTCTCGCGGCGGCCTGCACCACCGGCTTCACCCTCACCATGGCGGTCGCCCGTATCGCGGGCGACCGGGTGGTGGACCGCTACGGCGCGGTGCGCACGGTCCGCGCGAGCGGAGTGATCGCCCTGCTCGGCGGCCTGCTGATCGTGTTCGCCGGCCACCCGGCCGTCGCGATGGCCGGATTCGCGCTGATGGGGCTGGGCATCGCGGTGGTCGTCCCGCTCTGCTTCGCCGCCGCCGGCCGCAGCGGCTCCAACCCCAGCCTGGCCATCGCGGGCGTGGCGACCATCACCTACACCTCGGGGCTGGTCGCCCCGAGCGCGATCGGCATGCTGGCCCAGGCGACCAGCCTGATGGTGTCGTTCGTACTGGTGACTCTGCTGACATGCGGCATCGCCGGCTTCGCCGGGGTGCTGCGCGCGGGCGACCGGGTGAAGGTCACGCGTCCGGACGCAGCAGTTCCCGAGCGGCGTCCCTGAACTCTTCGCTCCAGGGCGCCGGGCGCAGGGTCGTGGCGTCGAGCCGGACCAGTACCCGGCTGCCCCGGGCGTACGTCACCGCGCCGTCCGCCGAGCAGAACCGGAAGCCGTAGGTGAGCCCGGTCGTGCCGAGCCGGTCGAGCCACAGGTGGACGGCGTAGGGGCCGGGCCGGGTGACCGGGGCCTCGTAGGTGAGGCGGAGTTCCTTGACCGCGTTGCAGGCGTCGCCGGCGGCCGCCCAGTCGCCGTCGAAGGTGATGCCGTTGGCCTGCCACAGCTCGGCCCAGGCGCGCTCGACGAGCAGTGGGTAGCGGGCGTTGTGCAGCAGCCCCAGCGCGTCGAGGTCGTCGAAGTGGACGGTCACGGGGATCAGCCGGCCGTAGGAGAGGGCGGGCGCGGGCGGGGCTTCGGCGGTCACGGGCGGTGCTCCTGGGACGTACGGGATCGGTGCCGTGTGCAGCGATCAACGGCGTGCCCTCATCCTAAGCGGACGCTCAGGAGCGCCCGCGTGCCCGCCCACCTGTGCGAACCACTCCTTTCCGGGCCGCACAATGGTGCGGACACGCTGGCCGCACGACGAAAGCGACAACCCATGGATCTCGGCGTCCGCTGGAAACTGCACGGAGACGGACGCACTCCGGCACCCGGGGCGGTGGTCCGTCCCGACGAGCGCCTCTCCTGGCCGCGCACGGCGGGCCTGGGCGCCCAGCACGTGGTCGCCATGTTCGGCGCGTCGTTCGTGGCGCCCGTCCTCATGGGCCTGGACCCCAACCTGGCGATCATGATGTCGGGCGTCGCCACCATGGTCTTCCTGCTGGCCACCCGCGGCCGGGTGCCGAGCTACCTGGGCTGCTCGCTCTCGTTCGTGGGCGTCGCCGCGGTGATCCGGGCGGACGGCGGTTCCAGCGCCACGGTGACGGGCGCGGTGTTCGTGGTGGGCGGCGCGCTGTTCCTGGTGGGCCTCGCGGTGCGGAGGTTCGGCGCGCGGATCATCCACGCGGCGATGCCGCCCGTGGTGACCGGTGCGGTGGTCATGCTGATCGGCTTCAACCTGGCGCCGGTGACCGCCTCGACGTACTGGCCGCAGGACCAGTGGACCGCCCTGTTCGTGATGCTGTTCACCGGCCTGGCCGTGGTGTGCCTGCGCGGCTTCTGGTCCCGCATCGCGATCTTCCTCGGCCTGATCTTCGGATACGCGCTGTCCTGGGCGCAGGACCGGATCTTCGGGCAGATCCACTCGGCCGACGCGAGCGGCAAGGTGACCGACCACTGGCGTCTGGACCTGTCCGGCGTGGGCCAGGCGGACTGGATCGGCCTGCCGGACTTCCACGGGCCGTCCTTCGAGTGGTCGGCGATCCTGGTCGCCCTGCCGGTGGTCATCGCGCTGATCGCCGAGAACGCGGGCCATGTGAAGGCGGTCGGCGAGATGACCGGCGACAACCTGGACGACAAGCTCGGCACGGCCATCTCCGCCGACGGCGTCGGGTCCATGCTGTCCACCGCGGTCGGCGGCCCGCCCAACACCACCTACTCCGAGAACATCGGCGTGATGGCCGCGACCCGCGTCTATTCCACCGCCGCCTACTGGGCCGCCGCCGGCTTCGCCCTGCTGTTCGGCCTGTGCCCCAAGTTCGGCGCGGTCGTGGCGGCCGTCCCCGGCGGTGTGCTGGGCGGCATCACCGTCATCCTGTACGGCATGATCGGCCTGCTCGGAGCCCAGATCTGGCTCAACGCCAAGGTGGACCTGCGCAATCCGTTGAACCTGGTGCCGGCCGCGGCGGGCATCATCATCGGCGTCGGCAACGTCTCCATGGAGTTCACCGACACCTTCTCGCTCAGCGGCATCGCCCTCGGCACGGTCGTCGTCATCACGGGCTACCACGCCCTGCGCGCCTTCGCCCCCGCCCACCTCAAGACGCAGACGCCGCTGCTCGACGAGGGCACCTCCTCCTACGACACGGGCGGCTCGGAGGAGGATCAGCGCGCCAAGTCGTAGGCGTACGACGGGCTGAAGGTCCCCGGCGCGCCCTTGCAGCCGTCCGACTCACCGGGGAGCTTCACCCACAGGTAGGCGTCGATCCGGGTCTCGCCGGTGCTGAGCGTCGGCGCCCGGCCCAGCTTGCGGCCCGCGGGGTCGCACCAGGCGCCGTCGGCGGGGGCGCCGTTGCCGTTGCGGCTGGTGTCGATCACCGCGCCGAGGCCCGTCCCGCCGAGGGCGTCCAGCACGGCGCGGTCGTAGGCGATCTCGTCGGCGGTGCCATGGAAGTTGGACACGTTGCTGAAGACGCCGTCCGACGACGCGGGCGAGGCGGCCCCCGCCCTGCGCAGCAGGTCCGCCTGCTCGACGGGCGGGTGCCAGCCGGAGTGCCCGGCGTCGTAGTAGACGCGGGCGCGGGGGTTGGCGTCCTTGAACACGCGTCCGGCGCGGGCGAGCGAGGCGAACCGCTCGGCCCGCTGTCCGGCGGACAGACAGTCGGCCTGTGCGACCGAGTCGGGCTCCAGGATCACCACGACCTCCCCGCTGCCGAGCCCGGCGGCGAACCGGTCGATCCAGTCGTCGTAGGCGTCGAGATCCGGCGCGCCGCCCTCGGAGTGCCCGCCGCAGTCCCGCCCGGGAATGGCGTACGGCACGACGACGGGCACCCGCCCCGCGGCGGCCCCGCCGGACGTCACCGCCCTCACCCGCGCGGTGACGGTGTCCGGCGACCAGTCCGCGAACCAGACGGCCGCCGGCTGGTCGGCGATGCGCGACTCGATGAGCGGCCGGCGCGGGTCGCCGGGATGCTCCCGCACCCAGTCGAGCACGCGGGAGGCGGGGTGGCGGTAGAGCCGTGCGGACACGGCGACCGCGCGCTCCTTCTTGGCGCTCGGGGACGGCGACGCACTCGACCGCCTGGGCCCGGGGGACGGCGACGCCGCGGCCGAGGGCGACGCCGACGGGACGGCGGGCAGCGGCACGAGACCGGGCGACGCGGACGGGACGGGCCTGGCCTCCGGTACGTCCGGCCTCTCCCCCGTCGCCGAGATCACCCCGGACACGGTGCCGGCGGCGACCACGAGCGAGGCCGCCGCGACCATCGTGGCCCTCCGTGCGGCGCGCCGGCGTTCCGCACGGCGCGCCGAGAGTCTCCGGGCACGCGAGCCTGCCACCTTGTGCTTCCCCCTCCCCCACGGCGGGCGCGTTCCCCCGTTCCGGGGAAGCGCCGGGCCCGCCGCCACTGGAGTCAGACTAAAGGTGTCACCCTGCGCTCATGGCGCAATGCGAACAAGTCCTCACCCCGGTCGACGGGGTCGTCGCCCGTCTGAGCGCCCTCGACGCGGTCCTGCCCGCGCGGGACGGGGTCGCGGTCTTCAACCGTGTCTACCTCGCCGTGACACGGGCCGTGGACCGGCGCATCGACGCCGGTCTGTTCCCCGACACCCGTGCGGTGATCACCCTGGACGTCCGCTTCGCCGAGTACTACCTCGCGGCCGTCGACGCCGCGGCGGACGGCCGGCGTCCCCCCGCCTGCTGGCGTCCGCTGTTCCAGTTCCGCCGCCATCCCGGGGTACGTCCGGTGCAGTTCGCGCTGGCGGGCATCAACGCGCACATCGGGCACGACCTCGCGCTGGCCGTGGTGGACACCTGCCGTACGCTCGGCTGCGAACCCGCCGACCTGGAGGACGAGTTCGAGGCCGTGGGCGAGATCCTCCTGTCGCTGGAGGAGCGCATCCGCGACGACCTGGTGCCCGGCCCCGAGTCGCTGAGGATCGCCGACCCGCTGACCCATCTGCTCGGCGCGTGGAGCCTGGACCGCGCCCGGGACGCGGCCTGGACGGCGGCGCGCGCCCTCTGGGCGCTGCGCCGACTGCCCGACGTGGCGGCGGAGTTCACCGAACGGCTGGACACCGCGATGGGGTTCGCGGGCCGCATGCTGCTCACCCCGCTGCCCGACTGACGTCAGTCCTCCGGGAGTTCGACGGGCGCTATCTCGTCGTACAGGTCACCGGGGCCCGGGTTGGACGGGTCGGTGGCGCCCCCGAGCTGGTGCATCACGCCCCACACCGCGTTGAGCGCGGTCTGCACGGCGCCCTCGGCCCAGCCCGCCGTCCACGAGATGTCGTCGCCGGCGAGGAAGATGCCCCGCTTGTCCTCCGGCAGCCGGTCCTGCATGAAGTGCGTGAACAGCCGCCGCTGGTAGCGGTAGTGGCCCGGCAGGTTCGCCTTGAACGCGCCCATGAAGTAGGGCTCGTTCTCCCAGGAGACGGTCACCGGGTTGCCGATGATGTGCTTCCGGATGTCGACCTTGGGGTAGATCTCGCCGAGCGACTTCAGCATGACCTCCATCCGCTCGTTCGCGGACAGCGGCAGCCACTTCAGACTGTCGTCGCACCAGGTGTAGGACAGGCAGATGACCGCGGGCTTGTCCGGGCCGTTGTCCAGCAGATAGGTGCCGCGGGTCATACGGTCGGTGAGCGTCATCGACATGACGTCCCGCCCGGTCGGATTCCCCCTGTCGTCGACGGCCTTGTCCAGCCAGAAGGGACGGTCCACGGGCACGAACAGCTTGGAGCTCTCCATGTAGTGGGTGCGCTCGATGGCCGTCCAGTGGTCGATCGGGAAGAGCGAGTCGTCGCAGTCGATCTTCGACAGCAGCATCCAGGACTGGGCGGTGAAGATGGCCGCACGGTACGTACGGATGTCACCGCGGGCATCGGTCACGGTGATCCGGTTCCCGGCGGTCCGCCCCAGCCGTGTGACGGCGGGCCGCGGCTCCCCGTCCACGTGCAGCGACTTCAGCGAGGTGCCGTACGGCCAGTGGACGATCTTCTCGGGCTCCCGCTCCCACAGCCGCAGCGGCAGCTGCTGCGACCCGCCGACGATCCCCCGGTGGTGGTCGTCCGCCTCGGTGTAGACGACCCGCAGAATCTCCAGGATCGAATTCGGGAAGTCGGTGTCCCATCCCCCGGTCCCGAACCCGACCTGCCCGAAGATCTCCCGGTGCCGGAAGGACTTGAAGGCCTCCGACTCGCACAGGAACCCGTAGAAGGTCTGGTTGTCGAGCTTTTCCACCAGCCGCGACCAGATCTCCCGGATGCGCGGCACGTCCCGCTCGCGCAGGGCCCGGTTCATGTCGGAGAAGTCGGCTCCCTCCTCCAGGCACCGCGCCCAGGCATCGGCCACGTCACGGTAGACCTGCGGCAGATCGTCCATCGTCTCCGCGTAGTGCGACTCGCCCTTCAGGTCGACGACGGTCGAAGGGGTCGCCTCGGCCAGCGGATTCGGGAAGGGCCGGGTCTCCAGCCCCACGAGGTCGATGTAGTGCTGCAGCGCCGTCGACGACGGCGGGAACCGCATGGCGCCCATCTCCGCCGTCAGCGACGGGTCGCACCCCTCGAACCCGACGGTCCGCAGCCGCCCGCCGATCCGGTCGGCCTCGTACACGACCGGCTTGAGTCCCATCTTCATCAGCTCGTAGGCGGCGACGATCCCCGACAGCCCACCGCCGATCACGGCGACCTCGGTGCCGTGCTCGGTGGCCGGCACCTGCCCGATCCCGGCGGGGTGGGCCAGGAAGTCGTCGTACGCGTACGGGAAGTCAGGGCCGAACATGGTGATCGGCGGCTGCTGCTCGTCGGCGTGCTCGACGGCGTTGGGCACCGTGGACGTCATGGGGTACGGACTCCTTGCAGTGATGGAACCAGGGAGGATCAGACGAGGGACCCGTAGAGGGGCGGCCGTCGGTCCCGCAGATACGGGTTGGCCTCGCGGGACGCGGCGAGAAGCACCGGGTCGACGTCGGCGAGGAGCAGTTCCTCACCCCGTCCCGCGCGGGCGCGGGCGACCCCGTCGGGCCCGGCCAGCGTGGACAGTCCCACGAACTCGAACTCGCCCTCCGGGCCGACCCGGTTGACGTATGCGATGTACATCTGGCTCTCGAAGGCGCGCACCGGCACGACGGACTCGGCGACGAACTGGTACGGGTGCAGCTGGGCCGTGGGCACCAGCAGCAGGTCGGTACCGGCGAGCGCGTGGGCGCGGACGTTCTCCGGGAACTCCACGTCGTAGCAGATCATCAGGCCGACGGTGAGGCCGTGCAGCTCGGCCTGCGCGACGGTGTCCTGACCCGGGGTGAAGTGGTCGTGCTCGAAGCAGCCGTACAGGTGGGTCTTGCGGTAGTTCGCGAGACGGGCGCCGTCGGCGGCGACGAGCTGGACGGAGTTGTACACCGCGTCGCCGGCCCGCTCGGGGTAGCCGTAGGCGACGGCGAGACCGTGCCGGGCGGCGATCTCGGCGACCGCGTCCGCGGCGTCGCCGTCCTCCGGCTCGGCGAGGCGGCCGAGGTCGTCGCCGATGGCGTAGCCGGTGAGGAAGAGCTCGGAGGTCACCAGCAGATCCGCGCCCGCCGCGGCCGCGCTGGCGGCCGCGTCGTCGAGAGCCTTGAGGTTCTCGACGACGTGGCCGGGGTGGCCGGAGCTCTGGAGCAGGGCGGTGCGCATGCGTGATCCTCACCGGATGGGCGGGGGTTGGGGGTCACCCATGAAGGTACGGTCGCGTGCCTGCGCCGGACAAGAAGAAGCCGTTGCGCACCGGTGCGCCGATCGTTGCGCGTGGAGGGCCGATCACGGCGATTCGTTGCACGCGATCAGCGCACACCCCGGATGCTGTCGATGATGCGGGTCCAGTTGTCGCCGCCGTGCCCGTTCTCGATCGCGCGCCGGTAGTGGCCCTGCACGGCCAGGGGGAGCGCGAGGTCGAGACCGAGTGACCTGCTGGTCTCGACGATGTGGTCGGACGTGGCGCCCATCATGGTGACCGTGCTGAGATCGCCTGGATGCTCGCCGGCGTCGAGCGCGGCGCCGGGGTTCTCCTCACCGGCCCGCAGGATGTCGCCGGTCGAGTCGGCGGACGCCAGCAGTTCCGGCAGCGCGTCCCGCGCCTTCATCCCCACGGTGCCCAGCATCGCGGTGGCGTGCATCAGCCCGGAGAGGGTGGTGAGGAACACCGCGAGCTGGGCCTGGTACATCATCTGGGCGGCACCCGGGTCCTCGCCCAGATACTTCGGTGTCCCCAGCAGCGCCAACGCCGCCCGGTGGCTCTCCATCACGCGTTCAGGGCCGCTGTAGTAGACGAAGGCCGCCTCCGTGCCGACCATCGGCGCGGGGACCATGACCCCTCCGGTCAGGAAGGCGGCCCCGTGACCGGTCGCCCAGGCGGCCGCCTCTCGCGAGCGGTCTGGGGTGTCGGAGCTCAGATTGACCAGGGTCCGGCCGGCGAGCGAGGCGGTGGCGCCGCCGAGGATGTCGTACATCGCCTGGTAGTCGGTGAGGCTGAGAATCACGAGGTCACTCGCCTCGACCGCCTCCCCAGGCGTGGCCGCGGGCGTCGCTCCGTCGGCGACGACGGCGTCGGCCCGGCCGGCGGTGCGGTTCCAGACGGTGACGGAGCGGCCGGCGGCGAGCAGGGTACGGGTCATGGCCTGCCCCATGGGGCCGAGCCCGATCACGGTGACGGAGCGGTCGTCCTTGCGGGTGCTGTTCTCTCGTTCGTTCACCCCTCCATGGTTCGACGGCGTCACTACCCTGGGAAGTACCGACTTTTTTCTGCGGTACTTACCTTTTCGTAAGGGGGATCGGTGATGGCGAAGGCGCCGAGAACGGGGCCGTACATCTGCGGCATCGACGCCGCGCTCGACGTCGTGAGCGGCAAGTGGAAGGGCCTGATCCTCTGGGAGCTCGACGCCCACCGGGTCCGCCGCTTCGCCGAGCTCCGCCGAGGTCTGCCGGGGGTGAGCGAGAAGATGCTGACGCAGCACCTGCGGGAGATGGAGGAGGACGGTCTCGTGCACCGGAAGGTGTACGCCGAGGTGCCGCCACGGGTGGAGTACTCCCTGACCGAGTCCGGACGCGCACTGAACCAGGCCCTCGCTCCGCTCGGCGCCTGGGGCACCGAGCGGATACGCCGCGAGGCCTTCACCACGGTCGACATGCCCGAGACCTCGCACGGGTGACCGCCGTCGGCCGCCCACGGCGAGGAGGGGGCGCGGCGGGGGTGGGCGCCCGCAGCGGCCGGCGCGTCCACGCCCTGTGCCCCTCCCGGCGACCCGGTCGCGCCGGACCGAGGACGGCAACCCCCGCCGCGACCCCGCACCCCCACCGGCCATGGGCACTACGCCGACCCCACCGGACGGAACCCCGCGCCGCAGGCGTCACACCTCAGCCCCCACCCGCCCCCTCCGCCGCACGACGGCCGACCTCACCGCCAGCCCCGCCGCCAGCACCACGTACGGCACCGCCGACACCGCGAACGCCGCACCGTGCCCGTGGCCCGACGCGATCACCGCGTACCCCGCGAACACCGTCAGCGTCACGACCTCCGTGCCCAGCCCCGCCACCGACGTCAGCGTCGCCCGCCCCGTCGACTCGATCCGGTGCTGCAGGCGCGCCTCCGCCAGCACGGTCGCCGCCTGGAACGCACCGAACGCCACCGCGACCAGCAGCAGTCCCGCCACCGTCCCGGCGACGGCGCCCACCGCCAGAGCGAGGCCGCCCCCGCCCAGCAGCACAGCGAGTGCGCCCGTGCCGAACCGCTCCCCCTCCCCCGCCAGCAGGCTTCCTGCCGTGGCCCCGCCCCAGATCACCAGCAGCACCCACGGCACGGCCACATCGGCGACCCCCGCCTCGCGCACCAGCAACGGCGTGTACTCGTCCAGCGCACCCCACACCGCCGCCACCGCCGGCACCAGCAGCAACGCCCCCCGCACGGACCGGTCCCGTCGAGCCTCACCCAGACCGGCCCGCAGAGCGACGACCCAGCCCCGACGCTCCGCGGCCCGCGCCCTCCGGTGCTCGGGAAACCTCAGCGCGGTCACCGACGTCAGCAGGCACACCAGCACACTCGCCGCCCCCACGGCCGCATGTCCGCCCCACGCCAGCACGGGCCCGGCCAGTCCCATCGCCGCCATCACGGCGGCCAGCCCCGCCGCCCGCGCCCGCCCCAGCACACGCGCGTACCGGTCGGAGGCCCCGCCCCGCTCCAGCTCGTCGTAGACGAGGGCCTCCAGCGCACCTGAGCACAACGCCCCGCCGGTCCCCCACAGGACGAATCCCACCGCGAAGGCGGCGTACGACGGCACGAGGATCCACAGCGCGAACCCTGCGCCCGTCAGCAGCGGACCGACGACCAGCAACAGCCGCCGTGACACCGCGTCGGCCCACGCCCCGGACGGCACCTCCAGCACCACGGCGGTGACGGACCACAGGGCGAACAGGGACGAGATCTGCCACACGGACAGCCCGGCGTCGCTGAACAGCAGCGCGTACACCGGGTACAGCAGAACGAATTCTTCGAGGAACGAGTAGCCGTACAGCGTGGTCGTCAGCCGACGCACGCGCACGTCGACGGCACGCGTGGGCGTGAGAGTCATGAGGCCTTCCCGTAAGGGCGGTTCGGACACCGGACGCTGAGGTCGAACGGCGCCCGCGGCGGCCCTCGGGAGGCACTACGGCTGCATCAATGTCGCCAGGTCATACTCCTGAGGGTAGTCCCCCGCCCCTCGGCGGCACCACCACATTCCCCCTTCGCTTCAGGCGCTGCCAGGGCAGCCGGTACCCGCTGAGCGCGGTCAGGCAGGCCTGCAGCAGCACCAGGTACATCACCTGCCGGTACACGACCTGCTGCACGGGCAGCGCCCACAGTGGCCGCAGCGGCTCCCCGTCGAGACGGAAGGCGTACGCGGCGCACACCCCCTGCACCGCCAGCACCCCGCACCACGCCAGCAGCGTGAGCGCCGCGTTCCCGAACACCAGCCCGTACAGGGTCAGCAGGTCGATCAGCGGGGCGAGCAGCGGCGTGAGGATCTGGAACACCGCCAGCAACGGCAGTCCGACCCTCCCGAACCGCCCGGCGTGCCCCCGTTCGACGAGGGCGTGCCGGTGCTTCCACGCGGCCTGCATCGTGCCGTAGCTCCACCGGTACCGCTGGCGCCACAGCTGTCGCAGCGACCCCGGCGCCTCGGTCCAGGCGACGGCGTGCTCGGCGTAGCGCACCTCCCACCCGGCCCGGTGCAGGGCCATGGTGAGGTCGGTGTCCTCGGCGAGCGTGTCCCCGCTGAGCATCCCGGCCTGGCGCAGGGCCGAGACGCGGAAGGCCCCGACGGCGCCGGGCACGGTCGGCATGCACCGCAGCAGGTCGTACATGCGCCGGTCGAGGTTGAAGCCCATGACGTACTCGATGTGCTGCCAGCGGCCGAGCATGCCGTGCCGGTTGCCGACCTTGGCGTTGCCCGCGGTGGCGCCGACGGACGGGTCGGCGAACGGCTCGACGAGGTGACGGACGGTGGAGGGCTCGAAGACGGTGTCGGCGTCGAGCATCACGACGACGTCGTGCGAGGCGCGCAGCACACCGGTGTTCAGCGCGGCGGCCTTGCCCCGGTTGGGCGTGCGCACCACGGTCACCCCGGGCAGCCGCAGCGCCTCGGCGGCGTCGGCGGTGCCGTCGTCGGAGCCGTCGTCCACGACGACGATCTCCACCGGGTGGTCGCTCGCGACCAGCGACCGCAGCGTCTTGCCGATGCAGACGACCTCGTTGTACGCGGGCACGACCACGCTGACGGGCCCGGTGACGGGCGGCCCCGGCCCGGCCCGCGGACGCCGGCGCGCACGCCGCGCGTGGCGGTGGGCCAGGCCCAGCATCGCCACGCACCGCGCCAGCACCAGCCCCCCGACGACCAGCAGCAGCGCGCCCAGCACGGACACCGTCGTCCCCGACACGGTCACGGCGGTCACGAACACCCACCCCTGCCACCGCTCCGCGGTGCCGGCACCGCCCATGAGGCGTTCGACGCCCACGAGCCCGGCGACCGTGGAGAAGCGGTAGCCGTCGGCCTTGAGTCGCGGCACCAGCGTCTCCAGCGCCCGCACGGTCTGCGAGCGGTCGCCTCCGGAGTCGTGGAGCAGCACGATCGTCCCCCGGCCGGGCACCTCGGGAACGGCCGCGTCGGCGATGGCCCGGGCGCCGGGCCGGCTCCAGTCGCGGGTGTCCTGGTCGACGAAGGCCAGCACGTACCCCTTCTCGCCGAGGTGCCGGGCGACGGTCCAGGAGGGGCCGTCCAGCGAGCCGGTGGTCGAGGAGTACGGCATCCGCACGAGCGAGCTGTGGACGCCGGCGGCCCCGGCGAGGGCGAGCTGGGTGAAGGCCAGCTCCCGGTCGACCGCGTCCTCGGACTGGGTGGCCAGGTCGGGGTGGGAGAAGGTGTGCACGCCGATCTCGTGTCCCGAGCGGATCAGGTCTTGTACGAGGTCGGGGTGGCGGGCGGTCTGCCGTCCGGTGACGAAGAAGGTGCCGGGCACGTCGTGGCGGTCGAGGACCTCGCGGATCCGGGGCGTCCACGCGGGGTCGGGTCCGTCGTCGAAGGTCAGGACGACCGTCCCGGCCGGGGCGCGGTAGGTGCGCGGCGGATCGTGGCCCGCGTCGACGACCGGTCCCCCCTCCGCGACCTCCCGGGGCACGCCCGCCCCGCTCCGGCCGGCCCGCTCCCCGCGGCCCTCCTGGTCCCCGGCGAAGCCGCGGGAGGTGTAGCCCTCGACGGCGAGGACGGAGACGACGAAGGCCAGCAGGACCAGCGGCACCACGATGCGGAACCAGCGCCGCCGCGGCCCCGGTGCCGCGGACGGTGGACCGGCCGGGCGGTGCGGTCGCCGCCGCATCAGGGGGTCCCGGCGGCCGGCGGGTCGTCGGGCTGGGAGGCGCCGGGGTTCTGGGACGGCGCCTCGGGCGTGGGCTGCGGCGTGACGGGCGGCTCGGGCGGGTTGTCCGTGCCGGGCCCGGACGGCTCGTCGGTGCCGGGCGGCGGCGCCTCGGAGTCACCGCCGTCGCCGGGCGCGGACGGCTCACCGGCGCCCGGTTCCTGCGGCTCCTCGGGTGCACCCGGCTCCTCGGCGTCGCCGGGCTCCTCGGCGTCGCCGGGCTCCCCGGTCTGCTCCGGCCCGTCCGTGACCTCCACCCCGCCCGGCTCCGGCGGCTGCACCGGCACCCCGGCGACGCTCCCGGGATCGGCGCCGGGCGGCAGCAGCAGCGCGCCCGCCGGGTTGTCCCCGGCGCCGGCGATCAGCGGGACGACCGGCATACCCGGCCCCGCCCCGGCCCCGGCGTCCTCGGGTGGACGCGCGTCCCCCTCCGCGTCCGGCCGCAGCGGCGCCGTGGGCGTGGTCTCGCCGGGCAGCGGCGGCAGCAGGGCCTCCGGGGCGAACGGGGTCGCCCCCATCAGGCTCAGCGCGAGCACGCTCAGGTAGCCGGCCGCCAGCCCGGCGGCCCCGTATCCGGCCCGCCGCAGCAGCCGGGCCCGCCGGCCGGAGGCGTCGACGAAAACCGGATCCGGCCCTTCGGGCTCACCGGTCACCGCACCGGAATCGGAGGGCTGCCGCATATGCCCCAGATTACGCCGATTCAGTGACCCTCACGCGGGGACGACTCACCGAGTACGGCGGGACTCACCCGCTCCGCACGGCCTATGTCGGCGACCCCGACGAGAACCGCCGCAGCAACGGCGACAGCACCAGCACGGACTTGGTCCGCTCGACGAACGGTTCGCCGGCGATCCGCTCCAGCACCCGTTCGAAGTGCCGCATGTCGGAGGCGAAGACCTGGGCGACCGCGTCCGCGTCCCCGGTGACCGTGGACGCGGCGACGACCTCCTGGTACCGCTCGAGCCCCCGCTGGATGGTCTCCGGAGAGGTGTTGCTGCGGCAGTAGATCTCGACGAACCCCTCCGTCTCCCAGCCGAGGGCGGCGGGGTCCACCCGCACGGTGAAACCGGTGATGGCCCCGGTCGCGCGCAGCCGGTCCACGCGCCGTTTGACGGCGGGCGCGGAGAGGCCGACGAGCTGGCCGATGTCCGCGTAGGAGCGGCGGGCGTCCTCGGCGAGGGCGTGCACGATGCGTTCGTCGAGATCGTTCAGCACTGCGGGTCGTTCACTTCGCTTCCGACGGGGCGGGGGCGGCGAGCCGGGAGCGGCGGTAGCCGTAGAGGAAGTAGAACACGAGCCCGACGGCCATCCAGACACCGAAGACGACCCAGGTGACGGTGGACAGGCTGCCCATCATCCACAGGCAGAAGCCGAAGCCGAGGGCGGGCAGCAGCGGGGACAGCGGGACCCGGAAGGAGCGCGGCATGTCGGGGCGGCTGCGGCGCAGCACCACCACGGCGACGTTGACCAGGGCGAAGGCGAAGAGGGTGCCGATGCTGGTGGCGTCGGCGAGCTGGCCGAGCGGGACGGCGGCGGCGAGGACACCGCAGAACAGGGAGACGATCAGGGTGTTGGCGCGGGGCGTGCCGGTGCGCGGGCTGACCCGGGCGAACACCTTGGGCACCAGTCCGTCGCGGGACATGGCGAACAGGATGCGGGTCTGGCCGTACAGGACGGTGAGGACGACGCTGGCGATGGCGACGACGGCACAGAACGCCAGCAGGGTGCCCCAGAAGCTCTGGCCGGTGACCTCGCGCATGATCTGGGCGAGGGTGGCCTCGGAGTCGGTGAACTGCCGCCACGGCTTGGCGCCCACGGCGACGGCGGCGACCAGGACGTACAGCGCGGTGATGATCGCGAGGGACAGCAGGATCGCGCGGGGCAGGTCGCGCTGGGCGTTCTTGGCCTCCTCGCCTGCGGTGGAGGCGGCGTCGAAGCCGATGTACGAGAAGAACAGGGTGGCTCCGGCGGCGCTGACGCCGGCCATGCCGAGCGGCATGAAGTTCTCGTAGTTGCCGGAGCGGAAGCCCTGGACGCCGATGGCGCAGAACAGCACCAGGGCGCCGATCTTGACGAGGACCATCACCGTGTTGGCGCGGGCCGACTCGCGGGCGCCGCCGAGCAGGAACGCCATGGCCAGCATGACGACGATCAGCGCCGGCGCGTTGAAGACGCCGCCGTCGCCGGGCGGGGCGGACAGCGCGGCGGGCAGGGTGACGCCGATGGTGCCGTCGAGGAGTTCATTGAGGTACTCGCCCCAGCCGACGGCGACGGCCGCGACCGAGACGCCGTACTCCAGCATCAGACACCAGCCGCAGACCCAGGCGATCAGTTCGCCCATCGTTGCGTACGCATACGAGTACGAGGAGCCGGAGACGGGGATGGTGCCGGCCAGCTCCGCGTAGGAGAGGGCGGAGAAGAGGGCCGTCAGACCGGCGATGACGAAGGACAGCGTGACCGCGGGTCCGGCCTTGGGGACGGCCTCGCCGAGGACGACGAAGATGCCGGTGCCGAGCGTGGCGCCGATGCTGATCATGGTCAGCTGCCACAGCCCGAGGGAGCGGCGCAGGGTGCCGCCCTCGCCGTGGCCGCCCTCGGCGACCAGGCGTTCCACGGGCTTGCGCCGCATCAGACGCATACCCACGCCTGAGGAGTGCGGGGCGGCGGGACCGCCGTTGTGCGGGGGTGCGCCATGGTCGAGCACGCGCTGACTCCTTGATCGCTGCCGGGCTTCCGCGGCCGGGGACCGACGGCGCCCCGCGACAGCCGGGACCCGTCGAGCGGGGTCCCCGCCACACACGTACAGCGCGTAACCCTACGAGGTTCTTCGTTGCTGCTGAAATGCAGCAACCTTGCGCACCACCGCAAGATCATTGCGTTCCTCGAGGTGAGGCGGGTGTTCGTTGCGCCGGCCGTGTGGGCCGTTCCACACCCGCCCCACCGGACGGGTCAGCTCCAGCTGGCGTGCAGCGGCTTGCCCTCGGCGTAGCCGGCCGCGCTCTGGACGCCGACGACGGCCTTCTCGGCGAACTCCTCCAGCGAGGCGGCGCCGGCGTAGGTGCACGAGGAGCGGACGCCCGCGATGATCGAGTCGATCAGGTCCTCGACGCCGGGGCGCTCCGGGTCGAGGAACATGCGGGAGGTGGAGATGCCCTCCTCGAACAGCCCCTTGCGGGCGCGGTCGTAGGCGGACTCCTCGGAGGTGCGGTTGCGCACGGCGCGGGCGGAGGCCATGCCGAAGGACTCCTTGTAGGGGCGGCCGTTCGCGTCGTGCTGGAGGTCGCCCGGGGACTCGTAGGTGCCGGCGAACCACGAGCCGATCATCACGTTGGACGCGCCGGCCGCGAGGGCCATGGCCACGTCGCGCGGGTGGCGGACGCCGCCGTCGGCCCACACGTGCTTGCCGTACTTCTTCGCCTCGGCGGCGCACTCCAGCACGGCGGAGAACTGCGGCCGGCCGACGCCGGTCATCATCCGGGTGGTGCACATGGCGCCGGGGCCGACGCCGACCTTGACGATGTCCGCGCCGGCCTCGATCAGGTCGCGGACGCCCTCGGCGGAGACGATGTTGCCGGCGACGACCGGCACCTGCGGGTCGAGCCCGCGCACCAGCCGGACAGCGTTGATCATCGACTCCTGGTGGCCGTGCGCGGTGTCGATGACGAGGGTGTCGATGCCCGCGTCGAGCAGCTGCTTGGCCTTGCCGGCCACGTCGCCGTTGATGCCGACGGCGGCAGCGATGCGCAGCCGTCCCCGCGCGTCGGTGGCGGGCGTGTAGAGGGTGGCGCGCAGGGCGCCCTTGCGGGTCAGGATGCCGGCCAGGCGGCCCTCGGCGTCCACGGCGGGCGCGTAGCGGCGGTTGGCGCCGTCGAGGGTGTTGAAGGCCTCGCGCGGGTCCATGCCGGCGTCGAGGAGGAGCAGGTCCTTGGACATGACCTCGTCGAGCTGGGTGAAGCGGTCCACGCCGGCCAGGTCGGCGTCGGTGACCACGCCGACCGGACGGCGCTCCTCGTCGACGACCACGCCCGCGTTGTGCGCCCGCTTGGGCAGCAGGGACAGCGCGTCCGCGACGGTCTGGTGCGGGGCCAGCACGATCGGGGTGTCCAGCACCAGGTGGCGGGCCTTCACCCAGGAGACGACCTCGGCGACGACCTCGATCGGGATGTCCTGCGGTATGACGACCAGTCCGCCGCGCCGGGCGACCGTCTCGGCCATGCGGCGGCCGGCGATCGCGGTCATGTTGGCGACGACGAGCGGGATCGTGGTGCCCGTGCCGTCGGGCGAGCTGAGGTCCACACCCTGCCGCGAGCCGACCGCGGAGCGGCTCGGCACCATGAAGACGTCGTCGTACGTCAGGTCGTACGGGGGCTGGATGTCGTTGAGGAAACGCACGTGCTGCACATCCCAGTCGATCAGAGGTGGCCCCCGGACAGGTCAGCCAGGGGGAAGAGCACGTACTTCATTGTCCCACGGCGACCGGAACGTCAGCCCCGGTCGGATCGTCCAGCTTGGTCGGGAAGGTGCTCGGCGGATCCTCCAACGGCGAGCGCCACGGTGAGCGCCGGGTCCCGTTCCGCGGCCTCGGCGAACACCTCCTGGGCGGTCGCCCACTCCTGGGGGCGGGAGTCGGCGTAGGCGCGCCAGCCGCGGACGACGAGCAGCAGCCCGCGCCCGTCCGCGCCCTCGGGCCAGACGGTGCGGTCGGAGAGGGAGTCGACGAGGGCGTCCCAGTTGCGGCCGAACCAGTCGGGCAGGCCGAGGGCGCGGGCGCAGCGGTCCATCAGGCCCGCCTTGTCGGTCACCCCGTCCAGGTCGAGGGGGACGACGAGCCGGCCGGTGAGGTCGTGGGTCATCTCGGTACCGCCGTGAACGATGCGTAGTGGTCGTCGGTGTAGTACGTCTCGCCGTTCCGCCCGGTGACGATGCGCCGGGCGCCCCGGTCGTCGGATCCGGGCGTGGGCACCGTGTATGCGCGGTAGTCGCCGCGCTCGCGCCGGGGCAGCAGCCCTTCGACGCCGCCGAACACGGGGCCGTCCCGCTCGTAGGGGAACGGGCCTCCCTCATCGATGAGTTGAAGGGTGGGGCGGCCCCGGCGGGCAGTCGGACACCAGCGACAGGCATCACCCCGGCCCGCCACGAGACGCGGGAGGAGGGCCCGTAACGGCATCGTGCGGCCGATGCTGCCGGCCCCCTCCCGGTCCCACCCGCCGCACCCGCCGTCAGGGGCCGTCCGGGTCCGCGCGGTTCAGGGCGGAGCGCGGGGTGGGTCCCGCCGTCATCAGGTAGTCGGCGGCCGAGGTGTCGGTCACCAGGCTGGTGACGAGGCCGGAGCGCAGCACCGCGTCGATCGCCGGTCCCTTGCGCTGGCCGCCGGCGATGGCGACGACCTCGGGCACCTTGCGCAGCTGGTCGGTCTTGACGGTGATGCACCGCTCCCCCAGGTCGCGGCCGACCCGGCGCCCTTCGGCGTCGAAGAGGTGGGCGGACATCTCCGCGGCCACGCCGAGGGAGGCGTAGTGGGCGCGCTCCTCGTCGCTGAGCATGTCGTGCACCGTGGAGATGCCCGGCTCCCAGGAGCCGATGGACACACAGGCCACGGTGACCTTGTCGAAGTACTCGAAGGCCCGCGCGATGCCCGTCTGGTGGCGCAGCGCCTCCGCGGTGGCGGCGTCCGGCAGGAGCATCGGCGCGTAGATGGGGTGGGCGTCGCCGCCCGACACCTGCGCGGCGCGGCGCACGGCCTCGACCGAGCCGCGTTCCGCCGTGCCCGCGTCGTACACGCCGGTGAGCTGGACGACCGTGCAGGGCGGGAGCCGGTCCAGGGCCGCCGCCATGTGGATGGTGGAACGCCCCCAGGCGAGTCCCAGCACGTCCCCCTCGTTGACCAGCTCGCCGAGCAGGTCGGCGGCCACCTCTCCCAGGTTCTCGGGGTCGGGCGTCTCCTCGGCCTCGGCCGGGGACTCGACCACGACGGCGTGCCGCAGGCCGTAGCGTGCGCGGAGCGCGTCCGAGCGCTCGGCGTCCAGCTCGGCGGGCACACGGATCTCGATGCGTACCAGATCCCGCTCGAGGGCGGTCTCCAGGACCCGGGCCACCTTGAAGCGGCTGACGCCGAACTCCTCGGCGATCTGGATCTTGGACTTGCCCTCGAGGTAGAAGCGGCGGGCCATGGCCGCCGCCTGCACCAGCTCAGCGGGTCCCATCCGCATGGCTGACCGGCCCGCCGACATACCCGACACGGCGATCTCCTCACTGCTGTTCACACTCTGGATTCGCCGTTCATCCTTGCAGATCCGGCGCTGTCGATCAGCCCTGCTGACTGCCGTTCACGTACATGACGCTCAGTGGTCGTGCAACCACGACGCCTTCGACGTCGCCGCCTCCGCCTGCTTGCGCAGGGCACGGACCGCCTCGGCCGGGTCCGACGCCCCGTACACGGCGGATCCCGCGACGAAGACGTCCGCGCCGGCGTCGGCGCACTGCTCGATGGTCGAGGCCGACACACCGCCGTCGACCTGCAGCCACAGCTCCAGACCGTGCTTGCTGATCAGCTCACGGGTGCGGCGGATCTTCGGCAGCATGATGTCGAGGAACGCCTGCCCGCCGAAGCCCGGTTCAACCGTCATGATCAGCAGCATGTCCAGCTCGGGCAGCAGATCCTCGTAGGGCTCGATCGGCGTCGCCGGGCGCAGCGCCATGGAGGCGCGGGCGCCCTTGGCGCGGATCTCCCGGGCGAGGCGGACGGGCGCGGTGGCCGCCTCGACGTGGAAGGTGACCGAGCCGGCCCCCGCCTCCACGTACTGCGGCGCCCAGCGGTCGGGCGCCTCGATCATCAGATGGCAGTCCAGCGGCGTGTCCGTGGCCCGGGCCAGCGACTCCACGACCGGCACGCCGAGCGTCAGGTTGGGCACGAAGTGGTTGTCCATCACGTCGACGTGGAGCCAGTCGGCTCCCTCGACGGCCTTCGCCTCCTCGGCGAGCCGGGCGAAGTCGGCGGACAGAATGCTGGGACTGATCTGCGGGGCCATGCCCCAAGCGTATGCGCTGCGCCGCGCGGCGGTACGGACGGTCCGGAGACTGGTCAACGACCCCGCGTAGAGGCGCCGACCGGTTTCGCCGGACCCCGGCGCCTGTGGGTCACGCGGCGGGCCCATACGTCCGGGCGCCTGCCCCAACGCCCGGATGCCTGCGGCTGGCGGGGTATCAGCCACCGGCGTCGGTGCGATTCGGGGGGTGTTCGCGCAACTCGGCGCCAACGAGGTGCCGCCGCGCCCACCCGTGCCGCCCCTGGCGGCACGACTGCCCGCAGTTGGCGGCAGCCTGCCGCCGTCGTCCGGTCACGCGCCCACGGCCAGCGCGTTGTTGCCGCCCGCGGCGGGGAGGGGCCGGGGCGGGGGTGGGCGCCCGCAGCGGCCGGCGCGTCCGCGCCCTCCCCTACCAAGCGACTCCATCGCGCCGGACCGAGGACGTCCGCCCCCGCCGCGGCCCCGCACCACCCACCCCCCGTAGGCGACGGCTCGGAGTCACGCCGTCCGGCGCAGGAGCGCCAGATACATGGCGTCCGTGCCGTGCAGGTGCGGCCACAGTTGGATGTCAGGGCCGTCGCCCAGGTCGGGGACATCGGCAAGCAGAGGCCGGGCGTCGATCAGTTCCGCGTCCGGGAACTGCTTGAGCAGGTCCCCCACCACCGCCCGGGTCTCCGCGAGATGCGGCGAGCACGTCGCGTAGCCGACGACACCGCCGACCCGCACCGACTCCAAGGCGGTGCGCAGCAACCCCCGCTGCAGCGGTGCGAAGCCGTCCAGATCCTCGGGGCGCCGCCGCCACCGCGCCTCGGGCCGCCGCCGTAGCGCACCAAGACCGGTGCACGGCACATCCACCAGCACCCGGTCGAAGCTCCCGGGCCGCCACGGCGGACGCGTCCCGTCCGCGGCGACCACCTGGTACGGGCCGGGGTTACCGGCCAGCGCCTTGGCGACCAGCCCCGCCCGGTGCGGCTGCTTCTCGGAGGCGAGCAGCACGGCCCCGCGCTCCGCGGCGAGCGCGCCGAGCAGCGCGGCCTTGCCGCCGGGACCCGCGCACGCGTCCAGCCACCGCCGGTCCGGCCCCTCGACGGGCGCCGCCGCGAGCGCGAGCGCCACCAGCTGGCTGCCCTCGTCCTGGACCCCGGCCCGTCCCTCGGCGACCGCAGGGACCGCGCCGGGCTCCCCTCCCTCGGTGAGCCGCACCGCGTAGGGGGACCAGCGGCCGGGGACGGCGGCCTCCTCGGCGAGCAGCTCGTCGGTGGTGGCCCGCCCGGGACGGGCGACCAGCGTCACCTCGGGCCGCTCGTTGTCGGCGCGCAGCAGCTCCTCCACGCCGGCACGGCCGCCGCCGAGGGAGTCCCACAGCGCGGAGACCACCCAGCGCGGGTGGGAGTGCACGACGGCGAGATGGTCCTCGGGGTCCTCGTCGTACGGCGGCGCGACCCGTTCCAGCCAGCCGTCCAGGTCGTCCTGGGCGATCTTCCGCAGCACGGCGTTGACGAACTTGGCGCGCCCGTCGCCGAGCACCACCCGGGCCAGCTCGACGGTGGCGGACACCGCGGCGTGCGTCGGGATCCGCGTGCCGAGGAGCTGGTGCGCGCCGAGGCTCAGCACGTCCAGCACCGGCGGGTCGACCTCGCGCAGCGGCCGGTCGACGCAGGCCGCGATGACGGCGTCGTAGGTGCCCTGGCGGCGCAGGGTGCCGTACACCAGCTCGGTGGCCAGCGCCGCGTCCCGCGCGTCGAACTTCTCGGGCCCTTCGTTCTCCCGCGCCTTGCGCAGCAGCGGGGGCAGGACGAGGTTGGCGTACGCGTCACGCTCGTCCACGGCCCGCAGCGCCTCGAAGGCGAGGATGCGGGCGGGGTCCTTCTTGGGACGGCGGTAGGGCTTGGCGGGCCTGCGGGGCCGACGGGGCTGGTCGCTCACGAAAAAGGTGCTCCGGATGTGGGTGGACGTGCGCGCCCCAGCCTACGGCGTACGCCGGGGAGGAGCCGGGGGCCGTCAGTCGCCGAGGGTCTCCCCGGCCGCGATCCTTACCCCGCGCGCCCAGTCGGCGCCGCGCATCGGCTTCTTGCCCTGGGGCTGCACCCACAGCAGCTCCACGGCGTACGAACCGGTACCGACGTACACGTTGTTCTTTCCGGCGGACAGCTGCCCGGACGCCAGGTCCGTCCGCTCGGGCACGGGCCTGGCCTGCACGATCTTCAGCCGCTCGCCGCGGAAGGTGGTCCAGGCGCCGGGCGCTGGCGTGCAGCCGCGCACCACGCGGTCCACGCGCAGCGCCGGGGCCCGCCAGTCGACGCGCGCGTCCTCGACGTTGACCTTCGGCGCCAGGCTGACGCCCTCGGCGGGCTGCGGCACGGCCTTCAGCGTGCCGTCCTCGATGCCGTCCATGGTCGCGGCGAGGAGTCCGGCGCCGGCGAAGGCGAGCCGGGTGAGCAGGTCGCCGCTGGTGTCGGTGGGGCGGATCTCCTCGGTGACGGTGCCGTAGACGGGGCCGGAGTCCAGCCCCTCCTCGATGAGGAACGTGGTGGCGCCGGTGATCTCGTCGCCGGCCATGACGGCGTGCTGGACGGGGGCCGCGCCCCGCCAGGCCGGCAGCAGGGAGAAGTGCAGGTTGACCCAGCCGTGGGCGGGGACGTCGAGGGCGACGCGCGGCAGCAGCGCGCCGTAGGCGACGACGGGGCAGCAGTCGGGTCCGATCTCCCGGAGCCGCTCCAGGAAGTCGGGGTCCTTCGGCCTGACCGGCTTCAGCACCTCGATCCCGGCCTCCTCCGCCCGCTCGGCGACCGGCGAGGCGACCAGCCGGCGGCCGCGTCCGGCGGGTGCGTCCGGCCGCGTGACGACGGCGGCGACCTCGTGCCGCCCGGAGGCGAGAAGAGCGTCCAGAGCGGGAACGGCGACCTCGGGGGTACCGGCGAAGACGAGCTTCATGGGGTGCGGAGGGCCTCTCGGGCGGGAACGGTTCGGGCGACGCACCAGTCTATGGGGCGGCGTTCACCCGGGGACGCAGGGACGGCTCCGCGTCCGGCCCACGGGCTCACGGTGCAGGAACGTTCCGAACTGGGGACGGTCCCGTGCGCGCCGGTTCCCTCGAGGGCGTACGCATATGCCGCCGCGCCCCAGCCCGTGACCCGGGGACCGGAACGGCGTTGGTCAAGGAAGAGTTGACCAAGGGCCCCGACAGGGCCCGTTCCTTTCAACGCCGGTTCGAGAGGCTTGTTCATGGCCGACCACGCAACCCACGACGCCCAGGCTCGGGCCAGCCTGCACCTGCTGGTGCGGGACATCGAGCGGGTCCGCCGGCAGGTGGACGCACTGCGCACGCTCACCGCCCAGCTCGGCAACGTCTACCGCCCGCGCCGCTCCGGTCCCTCCACGGGCTTCGTCGTCTACGGACGGGCCCCCGCCCCGACCGTCCGTCTCGCCCAGGAACTGCGGGACAGCGTCGAGACCCTGGTCACGGCCGCCGTGGACTTCGACCGCTCCCTGGGCTTCTCGTGGGACGCGGTGGGCTCCGCGCTCGGGGTCACCAAGCAGGCCGTGCACCGCCGGTACGGTGCTCGGCGCGCTGCCGCGCAGGCGTCGGCCTCCGCCGAGACCGAGCGGGCCCCGGAGTCGTCGGGCTCGCGCACGGTCAACGTCGGCTCCGGCGTGACCACGGTGCCGACCGTGCCTGCGGCGCGCGTCATGCCGACCCAGCCCACCGCGGGCAGCCCGTCGCTCCGCGACGATCCCCGCCCCACGGCCTTCCCGGCCCCCCGCAACGGCTGACACCCGCACGCCCTCCCGGCCGCCGTCCCGGGAGGGCGCGCACCTGTCCTGGTGGCGCGCCCCTTTTCTCACCGTGCCGGGTTCCTGGGCTCCTGGGCTCGAGAGGCCCTGGGGGTACCTCCCAGACCCCTGAAGGCACTGGGGGAGGCACGACTGCCCGCAACGGCGGTGGGTCCGACAACTGCCGCGACCGCGAGTCCCTCCCCCTCCCCGACAGCCGCATGCGGCTGTCGGGGGCCCACGGCCGACCTGGCCGACACGCCGCAGGCCGAGCACCCGCGCCCTACCCGATGTCCGGTGGATCGATCCGCACCCACACCGGCGTGCTCCCGCCCCGAGCCATCCGTGCTGCCTGCGCAGCCTTCAGCGCGCCCGCGAGCGGAGCCCCGTGCCCCGGAGGAACGCGGATCAACGCGCGATCCCACTGCTCCCCCGGTGGAGGCGCCCCCGGCCGGCGGGGACGACCCGCCGGAGTCACCGGCATCGGCACAGGCCCCAGCACCTCCGCCTGAGCCGGCAGCTCCACCGCACGCAAGAACTCCGCCACCGCCTCCCCCGGCCCCGCCACCGCCGCCATCCGCGACACCGGCGGAAAGCCCAGCTCCCCCCGCTCCGCCAGTTCCCGTACCGCGAATCCCGCGGGGTCCCACCGCACCAGCGCCTGAACCGGCCGCAGCGTCGGCTCGGCGACCACGACCACCGTCCCGCCCGCCGTCTGCGGCCGCACCAGCGCCGCCGCGCCCATCCACCGCCGCAGCGCGTCCTCCCCTGCCCGCAGGTCGGGGCGGCTCAGCATGGCCCACCCGTCCAGCAAAAGCGCCGCCGCGTACCCGCCCTCGGCGACCGGCTCCGCGCCGGGCGTGCTCACCACCACCGCCGGCGACCCCGGCACCGTGTCCAGCACATGCTCCCGCCCCGACGTCCGGACCGGCACCGCGGGGAACGCCCGCCCCAGCTCCTCGGCGGTCCGCCGGGCTCCCACCACCTGCGCCCTCAGCCGGAAACCACCGCACTCGGGACAGTGCCAGCCGCTCTCCGTGCGCCCGCACCACCCGCAGCGCAGATCGTCCGAGCCGTGCGCCTCCAGCGGGCCCGAGCAGTGGCGGCACCGCGCCGGCGCCCGGCACGTCGCGCAGGCCATGCGCGGGACGTAGCCGCGCCGGGGCACCTGGACCAGCACCGGCCCGTGCCGCAGCCCCTCCCGGACCGCCTGCCAGGCGAGCGTGGGCAGCCGGGCGGCGCGGGCGGCCTCGTCCCGCGCCAGATCCTGATCCCCGACCGTCCGCACCAGCGGCGCGGACGCCCGCACCCGCTCCCGCGCGGCCTGCAACGGCCGCGCCCAGCCGGTGTCCACGAGCTGCGCGGCCTCCACCGTGCAGCTCCAGCCGCCCAGCAGGAAGCCGCACCGGTCCTGCGCGGCCCGCAGCAGCAGCACCTCCCGGGCGTGCGGCTGCGGCGCGTGCTGCTCGCTGTGGCTGTCGTCGCCGTCGTCCCACACCGCGACCAGTCCCAGGTCGCGCACGGGCGCGAACATCGCCGCCCGCGTCCCGATCACCGCCCGCACCGACCCGCGCCGTACGGCGAGCCACTGGGCGTACCGCTTCTCCGGTCCGGCGTCGGCGGTGAGCACCGCGTGCCGTCCCTCCCCCAGCAGTGCGGTCAGCGCGGCGTCGAGCCGGGCCACGGCCCGCCCGTCCGGCACGACGACCAGCGCGCCGCGCCCCGAGGACAGGGTCGCGGCGACCGCGCGGGCGATCTCCTCGCACCACAGCGGACCGGGCAGGGCGTTCCACACCGCGCGCGGGCTGCCGCCCGAGGCCAGGGACTCCAGAAACGCCGGTCCCTGCTCGTACCGCTCCCAGGGCCCGGCCGCCGGAGCCGGGGGCGGGGGCAGCGGATCCGGCGAGGGGCGCTGCTCGGCGCGGGCGTTGCGCGGCGGCACCGCGAGCTGGAGGACGTCGGCGAGGCTGCCCGCGTACCGGTCGGCGACCGCGCGGGCGAGACCGAGCAGCTCCTCGTCCAGGACCCGCTCGGGCGAGACGACCTGGGCCAGCGCGGCCAGCGGTCCGGAGTAGTCGGACTCGGCGCGGCGCTCGATCAGGAACCCGTCGATCAGTCCGCCGCCCTCGCGCCGTCCGTCCCGCACCCGGTGCCGGCCGGCGCCGAAGCGCACCCGCACCCTCACCCCCGGCTGGGCGGCGGCGTCCAGGTCCTCGGGGACGGCGTAGTCGAAGTAGCGGTCGAGGTGGAGGACGCCCTTGTCGACGAGGACGCGGGCGACGGGCAGCTCCTTGGCGAGGGGGGCGCCGCGCCAGGTGCGGGGCTTGGCGCGGGGGGCTTTCGCCCGGCGGACAGTCTCACGGATGAGGGCGAGCTGCTCGGGGGGCGCGCCTTGCGCGTCCCCGGCCGTCTGTCCGTCCTCGCTGCTCACCCCTGCATTGTTCCAAACGCGACTGACAACACCGCCGCCCGCCGTGGGTGCCGTTGCGCCCACCTGAGCCGCCCCTGCGGCCCGGCTGCCCGCGACGGCGGCGCGCACGCAGACCCATCGAGGCCCGGTCCCCTCCCGAGAGGGAGGGGACCGGGCCTCGGTGGGAAGAACAGCCCGTGGGCTTACAGCCCCGCGGCCTTCCGCAGCGCGTCCACGCGGTCCGTCCGCTCCCACGTGAAGTCGGGCAGCTCACGGCCGAAGTGGCCGTAGGCGGCGGTCTGGGCGTAGATCGGGCGCAGCAGGTCCAGGTCGCGGATGATCGCGGCGGGACGGAGGTCGAAGACCTCGTCGATCGCCCGCTCGATCTTCTCGACGTCGACCTTGGCGGTGCCGAAGGTCTCCACGAACAGGCCGACCGGCTCGGCCTTGCCGATGGCGTAGGCGACCTGCACCTCGCAGCGGGCGGCCAGGCCGGCCGCGACGACGTTCTTGGCGACCCAGCGCATCGCGTACGCGGCGGAGCGGTCCACCTTGGAGGGGTCCTTGCCGGAGAAGGCGCCGCCGCCGTGGCGGGCCATGCCGCCGTAGGTGTCGATGATGATCTTCCGGCCGGTCAGGCCGGCGTCGCCCATCGGGCCGCCGATCTCGAAGCGCCCGGTCGGGTTCACCAGCAGGCGGTAGTTCTCGGTGTCGAGCTTGATGCCGTCCTCGAGCAGCGCCTTCAGCTCCGGCTCCACGACGAACTCGCGGATGTCGGGGGCGAGCAGCGACTCCAGGTCGATGTCGGAGGCGTGCTGCGAGGAGACGACGACGGTGTCCAGGCGGACCGCCTTGTCGCCGTCGTACTCGATGGTGACCTGGGTCTTGCCGTCCGGGCGCAGGTAGGGGATGGTCCCGTTCTTGCGGACGTCGGACAGGCGCTTGGACAGGCGGTGCGCCAGGAAGATCGGCAGCGGCATCAGCGTCGGCGTCTCGTCCGTCGCGTAGCCGAACATCAGGCCCTGGTCGCCCGCGCCCTGCCGGTCCAGCTCGTCGTCGTCGCCCTCGACCCGGGTCTCGTACGCCGTGTCGACGCCCTGGGCGATGTCCGGGGACTGCGCGCCGATCGACACGGAGACGCCGCAGGAGGCGCCGTCGAAGCCCTTCTTCGAGGAGTCGTAACCGATCTCCAGGATCTTGCTGCGCACCAGCGTCGCGATGTCCGCGTACGTCTTGGTGGTGACCTCGCCGGCCACGTGCACGAGGCCGGTGGTGATCAGTGTCTCGACGGCGACCCGGGAGGTCGGGTCCTCGCGGAGCAGCGCGTCGAGAATGGTGTCGCTGATCTGGTCAGCGATCTTGTCGGGGTGACCCTCGGTCACGGACTCCGAGGTGAACAGACGACGGGACACAATGCTCCCTGGGGTTGCAGCGGCTGCTGGCTGATCATGGGCGAACGGCGGGGGCTGCACCCGACGCCGTCGGTGGAACAGTTTATCGGTCGTGCGTCGCCACGGGTCCCCCCGTCTCGCCTCGCGAGAGCGCTGTGACCTGCGGCACGGGCATTCTCTCCGCGCGGGGCGCGGTTCGCCAGAGGCGCCACACCCCGGATGGAGGCGTTCCGGGTGACCGGGGAACGGATGAGCCATTCATGCGAGGCGCTCGGCGACGAGGTCCCAGACGGTGTCGGCGAGGGCCTCTTTCGGCCCGTGCGGGACGGGCGTCTCGCTGCCGTCGGCGCCCAGAACCACGGCCTCGTTGGTCTCGGAACCGAAGGTCTTCGCCTCGCCCACCTCGTTCACCACGAGAAGGTCGCACCCCTTGCGCTTCAGCTTGGCCCGGCCGTTGGCGAGGACGTCGTCGGTCTCCGCGGCGAAGCCGACGATCACCTGTCCGGACCTCACCCGGTCGCCGGAGACCTCGGCGAGAATGTCCGGATTCCGCACCAGGGTGATGGGCTCCGGCTCCTTGTCGTCCTTCTTCTTGATCTTCCCGGCCGCGTAGACGGCGGGGCGGAAGTCGGCGACGGCGGCGGCCATGACGACCGCGTCGGCGTCGGCGGCCGCGCCGAGGACGGCCTCGCGCAGCTCCACGGCCGTGCCGACGCGGACGAGGTCCACGCCGGCGGGGTCGGGCAGCGCGGTGTTGGCGGCGATCAGGGTGACGCGGGCGCCCCGGGCGGCGGCGGTGCGGGCGAGGGCGTAGCCCTGCTTGCCGGAGGAGCGGTTGCCGAGGAAGCGGACCGGGTCGAGGGGCTCGCGGGTGCCTCCGGCGCTGACGACGACGTGCCGTCCGGCGAGGTCGGGGGCGGTGGCGCCGCGGGCCAGGACGCGGCGGCAGACCTCGAAGATCTCGGCGGGGTCGGGCAGCCGGCCCTTGCCGGTGTCGACGCCCGTGAGGCGGCCGACGGCCGGCTCGACGACGACGGCGCCGCGGGCGCGCAGCGTGGCCACGTTCTCCTGGGTGGCCGGGTGCTCCCACATCTCCGTGTGCATGGCGGGGGCGAACACCACCGGGCAGCGCGCGGTGAGGAGGGTGTTGGTGAGGAGGTCGTCGGCGAGGCCGTGGGCGGCCTTGGCGAGCATGTCGGCCGTGGCGGGCGCGACGACGACCAGGTCGGCGTGCTGTCCGATGCGGACGTGCGGCACCTCGTGGACGTCGTCCCAGACCTCGGTGGAGACCGGGTTGCCGGACAGGGCGGACCAGGTGGCGGCGCCGACGAAGTGCAGCGCGGAGGCGGTGGGGACGACGCGCACGTCGTGTCCCGACTCGGTGAGCCGCCTCAGCAGCTCACAGGCCTTGTAGGCGGCGATGCCGCCGCTGACCCCCAGAACGACCTTCGGCTTGTCCACCGTCTCTCCCCGCACCTCGGAATCCTGCTGCCATCACCCATGAGAACACCACAGGCCCGGCAGACGTCTGCCGGGCCTGTGGAAAAGTCAGCTGCGAGCTGATGGTACGACGTACTGACCGATCACTGGTTGGGGCCGTCGACGGCCTCGGAGGTCAGCAGTCCCGCGTTGATCTCGCGCAGCGCGATCGACAGCGGCTTCTCGTGGACGTGGGTGTCGACGAGAGGACCGACGTACTCGAGCAGGCCTTCGCCGAGCTGCGAGTAGTACGCGTTGATCTGGCGGGCCCGCTTGGCCGCGTAGATCACGAGGCTGTACTTCGAGTCCGTGGCCTCGAGGAGCTCGTCGATCGGCGGGTTGATGATGCCCTCGGGCGCGGAGATGGAAGAGGACACGCTCTACCTTCCGATGGATGGGAAAGATTCAGTCGTTTCGACCGGCGGACGGTCGTCCACGATCACACGACGTTCATCAAGGCTAGCAGCTCGCGAGCGACCTCCTCGACGGAGGTGTTGACCAGCGTGGTGTCGAACTCCGGTTCGGCCGCGAGCTCGGTCCGCGCGGCCTCCAGCCGGCGCTCGATGACCTCGGGCGACTCCGTGCCCCGGCCGGTGAGCCTGCGGACCAGTTCCTCCCAGGAGGGAGGGGCCAGGAACACCAGCTGGGCGTCGGTCATGGACTCGCGGACCTGCCGCGCGCCCTGGAGGTCGATCTCCAGGAGCACGGGCACCCCGGCCTCCAGGTGCTCCATCACCGCCGCGCGGGGCGTGCCGTAGCGGTTCCCCGCGAACTCGGCCCACTCGAGCAGCTCACCGTTGGCGATGAGCTTGTCCATCTCCTCGTCGGTGACGAAGAAGTAGTGGACGCCGTGCTGCTCACCGGGACGGGGTGTGCGGGTCGTCGCCGACACCGAGAGCCAGACCTCGGGGTGTTCCTTGCGCATATGCGCGACGACCGTGCTCTTGCCGACCCCGGAGGGGCCGGAGAGCACGGTCAGTCGCGGACGTTCGTCCGGGGGTACGGGGGTCGCCCCCCGGGGTGTTGCAGCCATGCGGCGATTATTCCAGCAATCGCGGGGTGTCCGGGACGCCGGTCCCGGACCGCCCGTGACTCAGGAGCCGGTGCTGCCGAACTCGCGCTCCAGGGAGGCGATCTGGTTCGAGCCGAGACCCCGCACGCGGCGGCTCTCGGAGATCCCCAGACGCTCCATGATCTGCTTGGCGCGGACCTTGCCCACGCCCGGCAGGGACTCGAGCAGGGCGGAGACCTTCATCTTGCCGATGACGTCGTTCTCCTGGCCCTGCTTGATGACCTCGTGCAGGGAGGCGCCGGAGTGCTTGAGTCGATTCTTGACCTCGGCCCGCTCCCGGCGAGCCGCGGCGGCCTTTTCGAGCGCGGCTGCGCGCTGTTCAGGGGTAAGGGGCGGAAGAGCCACGCCTACGTCACCTCGGATGTCGAACTGTCGGATACGGACCGGTGAGGAACCTAGTCGCCCCACACCTGGGGAGTCACGAGCAACGCGTGCCCGTTCACTCTTCGTCGGAGACTAGCGTCCATGGCGGCCCGAGTCAGCGAGAACAGCGGAAAAGTCCTGGTCAGCCTCCGTCAGGCCGGACATTCCGGACATAATTCCTCGGATTTGAGGGTGTATCCAGAGTGCGACGACCACGGAGTCCCCTGGTGGGCCTTCTCAGGCGGACGTCAGCGCGGCACGGATCTCGTCCGCGAACCGCTCCGAGGCGTCACGCAGAGCGACCGTGTCGGGACCGTGGCGCAACACTCCCCGGCTGACGTTCGGCACGACGTTGCGCACGGCACGCCCGAACACCGCCGGGAGATCCGCCGGCGTCGCCCCCTGCGCCCCGATGCCCGGCGCCAGGATCGGCCCGCCCATGTCGAGGTCGTAGGAGGACAGGTCGCCGAGGGTGGCGCCGACGACCGCGCCGAAGGAGCCGAGCGGCTCCTCCCCCGCGTTCTCCAGCGCGAGATGGCCGAGCACCGTCGCCCCGACCGTCCGCCCGTCGGCGCGCACCGCGTGCTGCACCTCGCCGCCCTCCGGGTTGGAGGTCAGCGCCAGCACGAACAGTCCGGTGCCGGACTCCCGCGCCAGCGCGACGGCGGGACTCAGCGAGCCGTAGCCGAGGTACGGGGAGACGGTGAGCGCGTCGGAGAAGAGCGGCGCGTCCTTGTGCAGGAACGCCTCCGCGTAGGCGGCCATGGTCGAGCCGATGTCGCCGCGCTTGGCGTCCATGACGACCAGCGCCCCGGCCTCCCGGGCCTCCCGCACGGTGGTCTCGAGCACGGCGACGCCGCGTGAGCCGAACCGCTCGAAGAAGGCGCTCTGCGGCTTGAGCACGGCGACCCGGTCGGCCACGGCCTCGACCACCGTGCGGCTGAACCGCTCAAGACCGTCGACGGTGTCGCCCAGGCCCCACTCGGACAGCAGGGACGCGTGCGGGTCGATGCCCACGCACAGGGGGCCGCGCTCGTCCATCGCGCGGCGCAGCCGTGCGCCGAAGGGTTCGAGCACTGTCATGCGGAGATCCTCACGTCGGCGCCCACCGCGTCGGCGAGCGTGGCGTAGGGGCTGGTGCGCAGCCGCGCGGCGAGCCCCTTGTGGACGGAGCGGGCCCAGAAGGGGCCCTGGTAGATGAACGCGCTGTACCCCTGGACCAGCGTGGCACCGGCCAGGATGCGCTGCCAGGCGTCCTCGGCGTTCTCGACGCCGCCGACGCCGACCAGAGTGATCCGGTCGCCCACGCGCGCGTAGAGGCGGCGCAGCACCTCCAGCGAGCGGGCCTTGAGGGGCGCGCCGGACAGTCCGCCGGTCTCCTGGACGAGGGCCGGGTCGGAGGTCAGACCGAGGCCCTCGCGGGCGATGGTGGTGTTGGTGGCGATGATGCCGTCGAGTCCCAGCTCCACGGCGAGGTCGGCGACGGCGTCGATGTCCTCGTCGGCCAGGTCGGGGGCGATCTTCACCAGCAGCGGCACCCGGCGGGCGGGGACCGCGCGGTCGGCGGCCTCGCGGACGGCGGTGAGCAGCGGGCGGAGCTGGTCCACGGCCTGGAGGCTGCGCAGGCCCGGGGTGTTCGGGCTGGAGACGTTGACGACGAGGTAGTCGGCGTGGGGCGCGAGCCGCTCGGCGGACTTCACGTAGTCGGCGGCGGCCTCGGACTCCGGGACGACCTTGGTCTTGCCGATGTTGACGCCCACGACGGTCCTGAAGACCGGCTCGCGGGAGGCCAGGCGGGCGGCGACGGCGAGCGAGCCGTCGTTGTTGAACCCCATGCGGTTGATCAGCGCGCGGTCGGGGACCAGGCGGAACAGCCGCTTCTTCGGGTTGCCGGGCTGCGGCTCGCCGGTCACGGTGCCGATCTCGACGTGGTCGAAGCCGAGCATCGCCAGGCCGTCGATGCCGACGGCGTTCTTGTCGAAGCCGGCGGCCAGTCCGAAGGGGCTGTGCAGGCGCAGTCCGAGCGCCTCGGTGCGCAGTTCCTCGTACCGGGGGGCGAGCACGGCGGCGACGTACGTCCGCAGCACCGGGACGCGGGCGACACGGCGGATCCAGCGGAAGGCCAGGTGGTGGGCCTCCTCCGGGTCCATCCGCGAGAAGAGCAGGGTGAAGAGAATCCTGTACATGGTGTCCTCATGGAGAGGGGGACACCGTTTCCGGTGTCCCCCTTCGGGCTACTGGTCCTCGCGGGCCGCGATCAGATGTTCCGCGTGTTCCTGGAGCGAGCGCACTCCCACGTCGCCCCGGTTGAGCGCGTCGATGCCCTGGACGGCGGCGGCGAGCGCCTGGACCGTGGTGAGGCAGGGCACCGAGCGGGCCACGGCCGCGGTACGGATCTCGTAGCCGTCGAGCCGGCCCCCCGTGCCGTACGGGGTGTTGACGATGAGGTCCACCTCGCCGTCGTGGATGAGCTGGACGATGGTCTTCTCGCCGTTGGGTCCGGTGCCCTCGAACTGCTTGCGCACGACGGTGGCCCTGATGCCGTTGCGCTTGAGGACCTCGGCGGTGCCGGAGGTGGCGAGCAGCTCGAAGCCGTGCGCCACCAGCTCGCGCGCCGGGAAGATCATCGAGCGCTTGTCCCGGTTGGCGACCGAGATGAAGGCGCGGCCCTTGGTGGGCAGCGGGCCGTAGGCGCCGGCCTGCGACTTGGCGTAGGCCGTGCCGAAGACGCTGTCGATGCCCATGACCTCGCCGGTGGAGCGCATCTCCGGGCCGAGGACCGTGTCGACGCCGCGGCCGTGGATGTCCCGGAAGCGGGACCACGGCATCACGGCCTCCTTGACGGAGATCGGCGCGTCCATCGGCAGCTCGCCGCCGTCGCCCTTCGCCGGGAGCAGGCCCTCGGCGCGCAGCTCGGCGACGGTGGCGCCGAGCGAGATGCGCGCGGCGGCCTTGGCGAGCGGCACCGCGGTCGCCTTCGAGGTGAAGGGCACGGTGCGGGAGGCGCGCGGGTTGGCCTCCAGGACGTAGAGGATGTCCCCGGCGAGGGCGAACTGGATGTTGATCAGTCCCCGCACGCCGACGCCCTTGGCGATGGCCTCGGTGGAGGCGCGCAGCCGCTTGATGTCGAAGCCGCCGAGGGTGATCGGGGGCAGCGCGCACGCCGAGTCGCCGGAGTGGATGCCGGCCTCCTCGATGTGCTCCATCACGCCGCCGAGGTAGAGCTCCTCGCCGTCGTAGAGGGCGTCGACGTCGATCTCGATGGCGTCGTCGAGGAAGCGGTCGACGAGGACCGGCCGGGAGGGGCTGATCTCGGTCGACTCGGCGATGTACGCCTCCAGCCGGGTCTCGTCGTAGACGATCTCCATGCCGCGTCCGCCGAGCACGTAGGACGGGCGGACGAGGACCGGGTAGCCGATCTCGTCGGCGATGGCCTTGGCCTCGGCGAAGGTGGTGGCCGTGCCGTGCTTGGGCGCGGGCAGACCGGCCTCCTTGAGGACCCGGCCGAAGGCGCCGCGGTCCTCGGCGGCGTGGATCGCCTCCGGGGAGGTGCCGACGACCGGTACGCCGTTGTCCTTGAGCGCCTGGGAGAGGCCGAGCGGGGTCTGGCCGCCGAGCTGGACGATCACGCCCGCGACCGGTCCGGCCTGCTGCTCGGCGTGGACGATCTCCAGGACGTCCTCCAGGGTGAGCGGCTCGAAGTAGAGCCGGTCGGAGGTGTCGTAGTCGGTGGAGACGGTCTCCGGGTTGCAGTTGACCATCACGGTCTCGTAGCCGGCGTCGCTCAGGGCGAAGGAGGCGTGGACGCAGGAGTAGTCGAACTCGATGCCCTGGCCGATGCGGTTCGGACCGGAGCCCAGGATGATCACCGCGGGCTTCTCGCGGGGCTCGACCTCGGTCTCCTCGTCGTAGGAGGAGTAGAAGTACGGCGTCTGCGCGGCGAACTCGGCGGCGCAGGTGTCGACCGTCTTGTAGACCGGGCGGATGCCGAGCGCGTGCCGGACCTCGCGGACGACGTCCTCGCGCAGACCGCGGATCTCGCCGATCTGCTGGTCCGAGAAGCCGTGCCGCTTGGCCTCGGCGAGCAGGTCGGGGGTCAGCTCGGGAGCGGCGGCCAGCTCGTCGGCGGTCTCCTTGATGAGGAAGAGCTGGTCGACGAACCACGGGTCGATCTTCGTGGCCTCGAAGACCTCCTCGGGCGTGGCGCCCGCGCGGATGGCCTGCATGACGGCGTTGATCCGGCCGTCGGTGGGGCGGACCGCCTCGCGCAGCAGCTCGGCCTTGTCGCCGGGTTCGCCCACGAACGTGAACTGGCTGCCCTTCTTCTCCAGCGAGCGCAGCGCCTTCTGGAACGCCTCGGTGAAGTTGCGGCCGATGGCCATGGCCTCGCCGACCGACTTCATGGTGGTCGTCAGCGTGGAGTCGGCCTGCGGGAACTTCTCGAAGGCGAACCGCGGCGCCTTCACGACCACGTAGTCGAGCGTGGGTTCGAAGGAGGCCGGGGTTTCCCGCGTGATGTCGTTCGGGATCTCGTCGAGGGTGTAGCCGACGGCGAGCTTGGCGGCGATCTTGGCGATGGGGAAGCCGGTCGCCTTGGAGGCGAGCGCCGAGGACCGGGAGACGCGCGGGTTCATCTCGATGACGATGACCCGGCCGTCCTCGGGGTTGACCGCGAACTGGATGTTGCAGCCGCCGGTGTCCACACCGACCTCGCGGATGATCGCGATGCCGACGTCGCGCAGCACCTGGTACTCGCGGTCGGTCAGCGTCATCGCGGGCGCGACGGTGATCGAGTCGCCGGTGTGCACGCCCATGGGGTCGAAGTTCTCGATGGAGCAGACGACCACGACGTTGTCGTTCTTGTCGCGCATCAGCTCCAGCTCGTACTCCTTCCAGCCGAGGATGGACTCCTCCAGGAGCACCTCGGTGGTCGGCGAGAGGGTGAGGCCCTGGCCGGCGATGCGGCGCAGCTCCTCCTCGTCGTGCGCGAAGCCGGAGCCGGCGCCGCCCATGGTGAAGGACGGGCGGACGACGACCGGGTAACCGCCGAGTGCCTCGACGCCCTTGAGGACGTCGTCCATGGAGTGGCAGATGTAGGAGCGGGCGGACTCGCCGTGGCCGATCCTGGCGCGGACGGCCTCGACGACCTCCTTGAACCGGTCGCGGTCCTCGCCCTTGTGGATCGCCTCGACGTTGGCGCCGATCAGCTCGACGCCGTACTTGTCGAGGACGCCGTTCTCATGAAGGGAGATCGCCGTGTTGAGGGCCGTCTGGCCGCCCAGGGTGGGCAGCAGGGCGTCCGGCTGCTCCTTCGCGATGATCTTCTCGACGAACTCGGGCGTGATCGGCTCGACGTAGGTCGCGTCGGCGATCTCCGGGTCGGTCATGATCGTCGCCGGGTTGGAGTTGACCAGGATCACGCGCAGGCCCTCGGCCTTGAGCACGCGGCAGGCCTGGGTGCCGGAGTAGTCGAACTCCGCGGCCTGGCCGATGACGATCGGGCCGGAGCCGATGACCAGGACGGACTGGATATCGGTGCGCTTAGGCACGCTGGCCCTCCATCAGGGAGACGAAGCGGTCGAACAGGTAGGCGGCGTCGTGCGGGCCCGCGGCCGCTTCGGGGTGGTACTGGACGCTGAAGGCCGGCTTGTCGAGCAGCTGGAGGCCTTCCACCACGTTGTCGTTCAGGCAGACGTGGGACACCTCGGCACGGCCGAACGGGGTGTCGGAGACCTTGTCGAGCGGGGCGTCGACGGCGAAGCCGTGGTTGTGCGCGGTGACCTCGACCTTGCCGGTCGTGCGGTCCTGCACCGGCTGGTTGATGCCGCGGTGGCCGTACTTCAGCTTGTAGGTGCCGAAGCCGAGGGCGCGGCCGAGGATCTGGTTGCCGAAGCAGATGCCGAACAGGGGGGTGCCGCGCTCGAGCACGCCCCGCATCACGGAGACGGCGTGGTCGGCGGTGGCGGGGTCGCCGGGGCCGTTGGAGAAGAACACGCCGTCCGGGTTCACCGCGTACACGTCGTCGACGGTGGCGGTGGCGGGCAGCACGTGCACCTCGATGCCGCGCTCGGCCATCCGGTACGGGGTCATGCCCTTGATGCCGAGGTCGACGGCGGCGACGGTGAACTTCTTCCCGCCCTGCGCGGGGACGACGTACGCCTCGTTGGTGGCCACCTCGGCGGAGAGGTCGGCGCCCGTCATCTCGGGGGCCTGGCGGACCTCGGCGAGCATGGTGCCCTCGTCGGGCAGGGCGTTGCCGGAGAAGATGCCGACGCGCATGGCGCCTCGTTCGCGCAGGTGGCGGGTGAGGGCGCGGGTGTCGACGCCGCTGATGCCGACGACGCCCTGGGCGGCCAGCTCCTCGTCGAGCGTGCGGCGGGAGCGCCAGTTGGACGGCACGCGCGCGGGGTCGCGCACGACGTAGCCGGAGACCCAGATCCGCTTGGACTCGGCGTCCTCGTCGTTGACGCCGGTGTTGCCGACGTGTGGGGCGGTCATCACCACGACCTGGCGGTGGTACGACGGGTCCGTGAGGGTTTCCTGATAGCCGGTCATGCCGGTGGAGAACACCGCTTCGCCGAAGGTCTCCCCCACCGCCCCGTAGGCACGGCCGCGGAAGATCCGGCCGTCCTCCAGGACGAGTACGGCGGGAACCTTGCCGGTTCCCCTGGTGGAGGTTGTCATCGTGCGCCTTCCGTCTTGTTGATCATGTTCGTGAGGGCGTCGACCCACTCGGTGTGCTCCGCCGCGTGGTCGGAGCGGAAACCGGAGTCGATGAGCCGGTCGCCGTGCTGCCAGGTGATCACCAGCAGGCCGCCCTCGGTGAGGACCTTGCCGGCGATGCCCTTGTCGAGCCGGGCCTCGCGCAGCGCGTCCGCCGGGATGAAGAAGTCGTCCGCGCCGGGGCGCACGACGTCCAGTCCGGCGTCGCTGAGGGTCAGCTCGGCACGGCTGCGGGTGCCCAGGCCGTGCGCCACGATGCGGTCCAGCCACTGACCGGCCGTGGTCGAGCCGTGGTAGCGGCCGCTCATGGTCAGTGTCGCCGGGCCGGGGTCGTCCGGCGCGCTGTGCAGCTCGGGCAGGTCGCTCTGGAGCGTTCCGCGCCACTTCCAGCCTTCGCGCATCAGCCAGTAGACGAGCGCGACGAAGAGGGCGAGGCCGACGACCCAGCCGATCCGGGCGGCCCAGTCGGTCACTTCCGCCGATTCCCTCTCGGCGGCCAGCAGGATGAGAGATGTCACGTGAGCTTCCCGTCGACGAGCGTGGCCTTGCCCCGGAGCCAGGTGTGGGTGACACGGCCCGGCAGCTCGCGGCCCTCGTAGGGCGTGTTGCGGCTGCGCGAGGCGAAGCCCGCGGGGTCCACCGGTCCACGGTATGCCGTGTCGACGAGGGTGAGGTTGGCGGGCTCACCTGCCGAGACGGGGCGGCCGTGGCCCTCGGCGCGGCCGATGCGCGCGGGTGTGAAGGACATGCGCTCGGCGACGCCGGCCCAGTCCAGCAGACCCGTGTCGACCATCGTCTCCTGGACCACCGACAGTGCGGTCTCCAGGCCGACCATGCCCATGGCGGCGGCGGCCCACTCGCAGTCCTTGTCCTCGTGCGGGTGCGGGGCGTGGTCGGTGGCGACGATGTCGATGGTGCCGTCGGCGAGCGCCTCGCGCAGGGCCAGCACGTCGCGCTCGGTGCGCAGCGGCGGGTTGACCTTGTAGACCGGGTTGTACGAGCGCACCAGTTCGTCGGTGAGGAGCAGGTGGTGCGGGGTGACCTCGGCGGTCACGCGGATGCCGCGGGACTTGGCCCAGCGGACGATCTCCACGGAGCCGGCGGTCGACAGGTGGCAGATGTGGACGCGGGAGCCGACGTGGTCGGCGAGCAGCACGTCGCGGGCGATGATCGACTCCTCCGCGACGGCCGGCCAGCCGCCGAGGCCCAGCTCGGCGGAGACGACGCCCTCGTTCATCTGGGCGCCCTCGGTGAGGCGGGGCTCCTGGGCGTGCTGGGCGACGACGCCGTCGAAGGCCTTCACGTACTCCAGGGCGCGGCGCATGATCACGGCGTCGTGGACGCACTTGCCGTCGTCGGAGAAGACGGTGACGGCGGCCGCGGACTCGTGCATGGCGCCCAGCTCGGCGAGCTTCTGTCCCTCCAGGCCGACGGTGACGGCGCCGATCGGCTGCACGTCGCAGTAGCCGGACTCCTGGCCGAGCCGCCAGACCTGCTCGACGACGCCGGCGGTGTCGGCGACCGGGAAGGTGTTGGCCATGGCGAAGACGTTGGTGTAGCCGCCGCTCGCCGCCGCGCGGGTGCCGGTCAGGACGGTCTCGGAGTCCTCGCGGCCGGGCTCGCGCAGATGGGTGTGCAGGTCGACCAGCCCCGGCAGCAGCACCTTGCCGTCGGCCTCGACGACCTCGGCGCCCTCGGCGGAGAGTCCGGCGCCGACCTGAGTGATCGTTTCACCGTCGATCAGGACGTCCTGGGGCTCGCCGCCGAGCACCTTCGCACCACGGATCAGGGTCTTGCTCATCGTTGTCAGTTCTCCTCGGCGGTACGGGCGGGGGCGGCGGACGCGCTCGGCGTCTGGAACTCGGCTCCGCCGAGCAGCAGGTACAGGACGGCCATCCGGATGGAGACGCCGTTGGCGACCTGCTCGACGACGGTGCAGCGGTCGGAGTCGGCGACCTCGGCGGTGATCTCCATGCCCCGGACCATCGGGCCGGGGTGCATCACGATCGCGTGCTCCGGCATCCGCGCCATGCGGTCGCCGTCCAGGCCGTAGCGGCGGGAGTACTCGCGCTCGGTGGGGAAGAACGCGGCGTTCATCCGCTCGCGCTGGACGCGCAGCATCATCACCGCGTCGGACTTGGGCAGCGTGGAGTCCAGGTCGTAGGAGACCTCGCAGGGCCAGGTCTCGACGCCGACCGGGAGCAGCGTGGGCGGGGCGACGAGGGTGACCTCGGCGCCGAGGGTGTGCAGCAGGTCGACGTTGGAGCGGGCGACCCGGCTGTGCAGGACGTCGCCGACGAGGGTGATGCGGCGGCCGTTCAGGTCCTGTCCCAGCCCGGTGTCCCGGCCGACGAGCCTGCGGCGCATGGTGAACGCGTCGAGCAGCGCCTGGGTGGGGTGCTGGTGGGTGCCGTCGCCGGCGTTGATGACGTGCGCGTCGATCCAGCCGGAGGTGGCGAGCCGGTAGGGGGCGCCGGAGGCGCCGTGCCGGATGACGACCGCGTCGACGCCCATGGCCTCCAGGGTCTGGGCGGTGTCCTTCAGGGACTCGCCCTTGGAGACGCTGGAGCCCTTGGCGGAGAAGTTGATGACGTCCGCGGACAGCCGCTTCTCGGCGGCCTCGAAGGAGATCCGGGTGCGGGTGGAGTCCTCGAAGAAGAGGTTGACGACGGTACGGCCGCGCAGGGTGGGGAGTTTCTTGATCGGCCGGTCGGCCACCCGGGCCATCTCCTCGGCGGTGTCGAGGATGAGGACGGCGTCGTCGCGGGTGAGGTCGGCGGCCGAGATGAGATGACGCTGCATCTGTCAGGCTCCGTAAAGGCAGTTCAATGAGGCGAAATCGGGCGGACGGGTACGCGCGTGGGCGTGCCGCGCCGGCGCACACCCGTCCGGCGTGCGCTTCGCGTGCTACTGGGGGGTCTGCTTGGCGCCGAGCAGCACGGTGTCGCGGCCGTCCTCCTCGGCGAGCAGGACCTTGACCGTCTCCCGCAGCGACGTGGGAAGGTTCTTGCCGACGTAGTCGGCGCGGATGGGCAGTTCGCGGTGGCCGCGGTCGACCAGCACCGCGAGCTGCACCGCGCGGGGGCGCCCGATGTCGTTCAGGGCGTCGAGGGCGGCGCGGATGGTGCGGCCGGAGAAGAGCACGTCGTCGACGAGGACGACCAGCTTGCCGTCGATGCCGTCGCCGGGGATCTCGGTGCGGGCCAGCGCACGCGGCGGCTGCAGGCGCAGGTCGTCGCGGTACATGGTGATGTCGAGCGAGCCGACCGGGACCTTGCGCTCGGTGATCTGCTCGAGCTTGTCGGCGAGCCGCCGGGCGAGGAAGACGCCCCGGGTCGGGATGCCGAGGAGCACCACGTCGTCGGCGCCCTTGGCGCGTTCGACGATCTCGTGGGCGATGCGGGTCATGACCCGGGCGATGTCGGGGGCCTCGAGAACGGGCCGAGCGTCCGCCTGGGAGGGCGGCGGTTGCGGGTCGTGCGTGTCCATACGAAACGGACCTCCTTCTCCGCCTCACGGGACGGACCTTAAAGGACGTCGGATTGCGCCCCTCAGGCTAGCAGGTCGTTTTCCGGCCGCAGCGACACCCCCGGTCACCCGTATGGAGCAGCCGATCTTCGCTACCACGGAAGAGTCGGTGTGGACCATTCGGCTTGACGCACGAGAGTAACGCTGCGTAACCTCACAGTGAGTTACCAGCCGCGCGGCATGGAATCCAGCCATCCGCGTCGACACAGTGCCGGGGAGCTATATGTCCAGCGAATACGCCAAACAGCTCGGGGCCAAGCTCCGGGCGATCCGCACCCAGCAGGGCCTTTCCCTCCACGGTGTCGAGGAGAAGTCCCAGGGCCGCTGGAAGGCGGTCGTGGTCGGTTCGTACGAGCGCGGCGACCGCGCCGTGACCGTACAGCGCCTCGCGGAGCTGGCGGACTTCTACGGCGTCCCGGTGCAGGAGCTGCTGCCGGGCACGACCCCGGGCGGCGCCGCGGAGCCGCCGCCGAAGCTGGTCCTGGACCTGGAGCGGCTGGCCACGGTGCCGGCCGAGAAGGCGGGCCCGCTGCAGCGCTACGCGGCGACGATCCAGTCGCAGCGCGGTGACTACAACGGCAAGGTGCTGTCGATCCGCCAGGACGACCTGCGCACGCTCGCCGTGATCTACGACCAGTCGCCCTCGGTCCTCACCGAGCAGCTGATCAGCTGGGGCGTGCTGGACGCGGACGCGCGCCGTGCGGTGGCCTCCCACGAGGACGCGTAGCCGCTCCGCGGGGGCG
>BNBX01000008.1:0-326491 GCA_014656175.1 Streptomyces werraensis | reverse complement strand
TTTTCGTCTGCCTGCTGCGGTCGTGGTCCGGCCGCGGGCCGTGGCGGGCTGAGCGCGCGGTTCCCCGCGCGCCTGAAGGGGCGCCTACTGCTCGCGGCGGAGCGAAGGCTTGAGTTCCTTCAGGCGGCCGAGGAGGCCGTTGACGAACGAGGGGGACTCGTCCGTGGAGAACTCCTTCGCCAGCTGCACCATCTCGTCCAGCACGACCGCGTCCGGGGTCTCGTCGACCCAGATCAGCTCGTACGCGCCGAGCCGCAGGATGCTGCGGTCCACGACGGGCATCCGGTCGAGCGTCCAGCCGACCGAGTACTGCGCGATCAGCTCGTCGATCCGCTTCGCGTGCTCCGCGTAGCCCTCGACCAGCTGCATCGTGTACTCGCTCACCGGCGGCTGCCGGGAGTCGGTCCGGGAGTGCCGGATCCAGTCGGCGAGGACCGTCAGGACCTCGGTGCCGCGCTGGTCGCCCTCGAAGATGATCTGGAAGGCGCGCTTGCGGGCCGTGTTGCGGGCAGCCACGGTTAGCTGTTCACCCGGCCGAGGTAGTCGCTGGTACGGGTGTCGACCTTGATCTTCTCACCGGTGGTGATGAAGAGCGGGACCTGGATCTGGTGACCGGTCTCCAGCGTGGCGGGCTTGGTGCCGCCGGTGGAGCGGTCGCCCTGGACGCCCGGCTCGGTCTCCTGGATCGTCAGCTCGACGGCGGCCGGCAGCTCGACGAAGAGCACCTCGCCCTCGTGCTGGGCGACCGTGGCGGTGAAGCCCTCGACGAGGAAGTTGGCGGCGTCGCCGACGGCCTTGCGGTCGACCATGAGCTGGTCGTAGGTCTCCATGTCCATGAAGACGAAGTAGTCGCCGTCCATGTAGGAGAACTGCATGTCGCGCTTGTCGACGGTGGCCGTTTCGACCTTGACGCCGGCGTTGAAGGTCTTGTCGACGACCTTGCCGGAGAGCACGTTCTTGAGCTTGGTGCGCACGAAGGCCGGGCCCTTGCCGGGCTTGACGTGCTGGAACTCGACGACGGACCAGAGCTGGCCGCCTTCGAGCTTGAGCACCATGCCGTTCTTGAGGTCGTTCGTGGAAGCCACGGTTGCGGAATCTCCTGGACTGGACTGACGTGGACGACGGCCGGGGCGAGGGCAGGCGCACTGCGCGAGGCTAGAGCGCGAGCAGCTCCTTGGTCGTGATGGTGAGTAGCTCGGGTCCGCCGTCCGCCTCGGGGCGCACGACGAGCGTGTCATCGATCCGGACGCCGCCCCGGCCGGGGAGGTGGACCCCCGGCTCGACGGTGACCGGCACGCAAGCGTCCAGTTTACCCATGGCCGCCGGGGTCAATTGAGGGTCCTCGTCGATTTCCAGTCCGACGCCGTGACCAGTGAGGACGGGAAGCGCCTCCGCGTACCCGGCCGAGTCCAGCACCTGGCGCGCCGCACGGTCCACGTCACGGCACGCGGCGCCTGGCGCCAGGGACTCGCGTCCCGCCCGCTGGGCGGAGAACACGAGGTCGTACAGCTCGATCTGCCAGTCGGCGGGGGCGGTGCCGATGACGAAGGTACGGCCGATCTCGCAGCGGTAGCCGCGGTAGGTGGCGCCGAGGCAGACGGAGAGGAAGTCGCCCTCCTCGACCCGGCGGTCGGTGGGCCGGTGGCCGGGGCGTCCCGCGTGGGGTCCGGTGGCGACGGAGGTGGGGAAGGCCGGACCGTCGGCGCCGTGGTCGACCAGGCGGCGCTCCAGCTCCAGGGCGAGGTGGCGTTCGGTGCGGCCGACCAGGATGGACTCCAGGAGTTCGCCCAGGGCCTGGTCGGCGATCTCCGCGCCGATGCGGAGACAGGAGATCTCCTCCTCGTCCTTGACCACACGCAGCTGTTCGACCGCGCCGCCGACGCCGGTGAGGCGCAGGCGCGGAGCGGCCTCGCGGATCGCGCGGTGCCGGGTGACGGTGAGGTGGTGCTCCTCCACGGCGAGGGCGTCGACGCCTTGGGCGACCGCGAGGGCGGCGGCCTCCACGGCGGGGTCGCCGCCGATGCCGGTCATGACGTGCAGGCGCAGCGCCTCGTCGGGGCGGTTGTGCGGGATGCGGTCGTCCGGCGGCTCCGCGCACACGAGGACGTCCTCGGTCCTGCCGAGCAGCAGCACGGCGTTCTCGGGGGCGGCGCCGGACAGGTAGCGGACGTTGGCGGGCCGGGACACCAGCGCGGCGGTGCTGCCGCTCGCGTTGCAGCGTTCCCGGAGGCGCGTCCGGCGGACCGCGTAGACCTCAGACATGATTCGAGCGTAGGAGCGGCGGCGGGATGTCGCCGGTCGAGCGGGGCCGACCGGGGGCAGCGCGGCCACTGCGCGCCGGCCCGCGCCCCTGAAGAACTCAGCTCACCACTTCGGAGGGCTGGCGATCGCCCGGGTGAGGACGTCGTCGAGGATGCGGGCCGTCTCCGGTACGTCCAGCTGGGAGTTGTCGATGATCGGCAGCCCCGAGCCGTACCAGCCGGCCATGCGGCCGTGGATGCGGGCCACCTCCTCGTCGCTGAGGCGGCGGTTGCCGGTGCGCTCCGCGTTGCGCTCCAGGACGACGTCCAGGCCGGGCAGGAGGACGACGGGGAGCAGGCCGGGGCCGACGTGCCGCTTCCAGCCGCCGAGGCCGACGACCGGGCGGTCGGGGAAGACCGCGTCGTCGAGGATGCAGGAGATGCCGTTGGCCAGGAAGTTGCGGGCGGCGAAGCCGCAGGTGCGGCGGGCCAGCCGGTACTGCGCCTCGGAGTTGTCGTTCCAGCCGGTCTGCGGGTCGGCGAAGCCGGAGCGGACCCATTCGCGGACGTCGTCGAGGCTGATGTGCGCGGTGGGCACGCGGCGGTGGTCCGCCCAGTACTTGGCGACGCTCGTCTTGCCGGCGCCCGCGGGGCCGATGAGCAGCACGGCGAGGGTCGTCGCGCTCGGGTCGGGGGTCGCCGGGCCCTGTGGCGCGCTCGGTATGCCGACCGGGCCCCCGGGCGGCAGCGTGACATGGCCGGTGGTGTCCGGCGGCGGGGGCATGGAGGCGTGCTGCGGGCCGGCCGGGGGCGGGGGCGCCGGGTGGCCGGGGGGCTGGGCGTGCATCGGGGCCGCGTGGCCTGGCTGCTGATGCTGGCCTGGGTGGTGCGCGGCCGGTGACCAGCCGGCGGCCGGTCCGTGCCCCGGCTGGTGGGGCGGCGGCAGCGGAGAACCCACTGCGTGCTGCATCCGGTGCCACTCCGTCTCGTACAGGCAATGGGTCACTGACAGCGGGGGCCGTCCCCGCGTTACCGAACGGTACCGCCCCCTGCCGTCGTTGTGTGAACGGCCGGGGGCGGTGATGAGTGCCCGTCAGGCGGCTACTCCCCCACCTCGCCGTAGGCGGCGAGCAGGACGGCCGGGTCGGGGCCCTCCAGCACGGTGGGTCTGGCGAGCCCGTCGAGGACGACGAAGCGCAGCAGGTTGCCGCGGGACTTCTTGTCGACCTTCATGTTCTCCAGCAGCTTGGGCCACTGGTCGTAGCGGTAGTGCAGAGGGAGCCCCACGGCCTCGAGGACCGTGCGGTGGCGGTCGGCGGTGGCGTCGTCCAGACGGCCGGCGAGGCGGCCCAGTTCGGCGGCGAAGTGCATGCCGACGGCGACGGCGGCGCCGTGACGCCACTTGTACCGCTCGTTCTTCTCGATGGCGTGGCCGAGGGTGTGACCGTAGTTGAGGATCTCGCGGAGGCCGGACTCCTTGAGGTCGCTGGAGACCACGTCGGCCTTCACCCGGATCGAGCGTTCGATCAGCTCGGCGGTGTGCGGTCCCGCCGGGGTGCGGGCGGCCTCGGGGTCGGACTCGATCAGGTCGAGGATCACCGGGTCCGCGATGAAGCCGGCCTTGATGACCTCGGCGAGCCCGGAGACGTAGTCGTGGACCGGGAGGGAGTCGAGGGCGCCGAGGTCGCACAGGACGCCGGCGGGCGGGTGGAAGGCGCCGACGAGGTTCTTGCCCTCGGCGGTGTTGATGCCCGTCTTGCCGCCCACGGCCGCGTCGACCATGCCCAGCACGGTGGTCGGGACGGCGATCCAGCGCACGCCCCGCAGCCAGGTCGCGGCGACGAACCCGGCGAGGTCCGTGGTGGCCCCGCCGCCGACGCCCACGACGACGTCGGTGCGGGTGAAGCCGGACTGGCCGAGCGCCTTCCAGCAGTAGGCGGCGACCTCGGCGGTCTTGGCCTCCTCGGCGTTCGGCACCTGGATGGCGACGGCCTCGTAGCCCTGGCCGGCGAGGTCCGCGCGGAGCGCGTCGCCGGTCTCGGCGAGGGCCTCGGGGTGGATGACCGCCACCCGCTGGGCCTTGTCACCGATCAGCCCGGGGAGTTCGCCGAGCAGCTGCCGTCCGACCAGGACGTCGTAGGGGTCGGTGCCCGCCATGCCCGCGACGTGGACACGGGTCACTGCCTCGTTGCTCATGGTTCCTTCAACTCCAGTGCGTCCAGGACCGCTTCGGCGACCTCTTCGGGCGTGCGGCCGTCGGTCGGCACGACGGCCTTCGCGGTCTCCTCGTACAGGTGGCGGCGGGCCTCCATCAGCTCGCGCCACTGCTTGCGCGGGTTGACCGCGAGGAGCGGGCGGGCGGCGCCGAGGCCGGTGCGGCGGACCGCCTCCTCGACATCCATCGACAGGTAGACGACCCGCTCCCCGGCGAGCAGCGCGCGGGTGTCCGGGTCGAGGACGGCGCCGCCGCCCAGGGCGAGGACGCCGTCGTGGGTGGCGAGCGCCTGCCGCACGGCCTCCTTCTCCAGGGCGCGGAAGGCGGGCTCGCCGTCCTCGACGAAGATGTCGGAGACGGCGCGGCCCTCGGCGGCGACGATGTCGTCGTCGGTGTCCCGGTAGCCGACGCCGAGGCGGTCGGCGAGGAGCTGCCCCACGGTGGACTTGCCGACGCCCATCGGGCCGGTCAGGACGAGCCGCGGGCTCACCGGATCGCCAGGTTGTCGAGGTACGAGGTGACGTTGCGGCGGGTCTCGGCGACGCTGTCGCCGCCGAACTTCTCCGCCATCGCGTCCGCCAGCACCAGGGCGACCATGGCCTCGGCGACGATGCCGGCCGCCGGGACGGCGGAGACGTCGGAGCGCTGGTGGTGGGCCTGCGCGGCCTCACCGGTGGTGACGTCCACGGTCTTCAGGGCGCGGGGCACGGTGGCGATGGGCTTCATCGCGGCGCGGACGCGCAGCAGCTCGCCGGTGGACAGCCCGCCCTCGGTGCCGCCGGCCCGGCCGGAGACCCGCTTGATGCCCTCGGGCGTGCTGACGATCTCGTCGTGCGCCTTGGAGCCGGGCACGCGGGCCAGTTCGAAGCCGTCGCCGATCTCGACGCCCTTGATGGCCTGGATGCCCATGAGGGCCCCGGCCAGCCGGGCGTCCAGCTTGCGGTCCCAGTGCACGTGCGAGCCGAGGCCCACGGGGACGCCGTAGGCCAGCACCTCGACGACGCCGCCGAGGGTGTCGCCGTCCTTGTGCGCCTGGTCGACCTCGGCGACCATCGCCTTCGACGTGTCCGCGTCCAGGCAGCGCAGCGGGTCGGCGTCCAGCCGCTCCACGTCGGCCGGCGTCGGGTACACGCCCTGCGGTGCCTTCACCGAGCACAGCTCGACGACGTGGGAGACGATCTCGATGCCGGCCGTCTCCTTGAGGTACGACCGGGCCACCGCGCCCAGCGCCACACGGGCCGCGGTCTCACGGGCGGAGGCGCGCTCCAGGATCGGACGGGCCTCGTCGAAGCCGTACTTCTGCATGCCGGCGAGGTCGGCGTGGCCCGGGCGCGGGCGGGTCAGCGGGGCGTTGCGCGCGAGGCCGGCCAGCACCTCCTCGTCGACCGGGTCGGCCGCCATGACCTGCTCCCACTTGGGCCACTCGGTGTTGCCCACCATGACGGCGACCGGGGAGCCCAGGGTCAGTCCGTGCCGGACGCCGCCCAGGAACGTGACCTCGTCCCGCTCGAACTTCATCCGGGCACCGCGGCCGTAGCCGAGCCGCCGCCTCGCCAGGTGGTCCGCCACCATGTCCGTGGTGATCGGCACGCCGGCGGGAAGGCCCTCCAGCGTCGCGACGAGTGCGGGACCGTGGGACTCCCCCGCGGTCAGCCAGCGCAACCTGCTCAACGGTGCTCCTCCGTGTTCGCGCCCCGGTACTGCCCTGCGCACGCTCCTGCTCGCGTACGCGCGCGGCGGGACGGGGTGCGCGGGTCCCGGTCCGCCGTCCTTCGATCCTCCCACGTCGGGCGAGGCGTCCGGCCGCCGGTCCACCTGACGGACGGCCCGGATCACCAGCCGGCCACGGGGATCAGCCCCGCCCGCCGTCCTCACGGCGCGGGGCGTAGGCGCCGAGGAAGTCGGCGCCACTGGGCTCGCGGGTGCCCGGACGGGCAGCCGGGCCGCCCTGATGCTGCGGGGCGTACGGGCCGAGGAAGCCGGCGCCGCTCACCTGCGCGTGGACGGACGCGCCCGCCCGCAGGGCGCGGCGGGCGGCGACACGGCGCTTGAGCTTCAGCGCCCAGGCCGCCAGGAAGGCGAGCACCACCAGCGCCAGTACGGTGATCTGCACCCAGTCGGGCAGAAAGTCCAGCAGCGACTCGAACATCTGCGTCTTCCAGGACGCCAGCGGCACGCCTGCGGACATGAAAGGGTCCCCTCCCCCAGAGTTCCGCCCCCTGCGGAACGAGGAGGGATCTTACCGGGCGGCCAGGGCCTCCTCGCCCGCCCGGCGCATGGCCTCCAGCGGGGCCGGGGAGCGGCCGGTCATCTGCTCCACCTGGAGCACCGCCTGGTGCACCAGCAGGTCGAGCCCGCTCACCACGGCTCCGCCGTACGCGGACCAGCGGGCGGCGAGGACCGTGGGCCACGGGTCGTACAGCACGTCGAACAGGGCCGCCGGGCGCTCGGGCACGGCGTGGGCGAGGGCGTCGGTGACGCCGGCCGGGGTGGTGCTGACGACCAGCGGGGCGCGCAGGGCCTCCTCGGCGTCGTCCCAGGCGGCGATCCGCACGGTGACGTCGAGGCGCTCCGCCCACTGCCGCATCTCGGCGGCCCGGGCCTCGCTGCGCACGTAGACGGCGACCTCGCCGGAGCAGACGCGGGACAGCGCGGCGAGCGCGGAGGAGGCGGTGGCGCCGGCGCCGAGGATCGCGGCGGTGTCCACCTTGTCGATGCCGTGCTCGTGCAGGGCCGCGACCATTCCGGAGATGTCGGTGTTGTCGCCGGTGCGGCGGCCGTCCTCGGTGAGGACGACCGTGTTGACCGCGTCGACGGAGGCCGCCGTCTCGCTGATCCCGTCCAGCAGCGGGATGACGGCCCGCTTCAGCGGCATCGTCAGCGACAGCCCGGCCCACTCGGGGCCGAGCGTCTCGAAGAAGCCGGGCAACGCCTTCTCGTCGATCTCGAACCGGTCGTAGGTCCACCCCTCAAGGCCCAGCTCGGCGTAGGCGGCGCGGTGCAGCACGGGCGAGAGGGAGTGGGCGATCGGGGAGCCGAGCACGGCGGCACGGCGGGCCTCAGGCATCAGTTCCCCCTCGACGCGTTGAACTTGTCGACGAGCTTCTGGTGCTCCTCGATGTTCCTGGCGAACTCGGTCTTGTCCATGCCGTCCGTGGCCACGAAGTAGATCCAGCCGTCCGAGGTGGGGTTGAGCGCCGCCTTGACGGCGTCGTCGCCGGGGTTGCCGATGGGACCGGGCGGCAGCCCCTTGTTGGTGTACGTGTTGTAAGGGTCGGTGTTGCTGTTGATCTCCGACTCGGAGATGTCGATCTCGCTCTGACCCTTGAGGTAGTTGAAGGACGAGTCGAACTGGAGCTTCTGGTTCGTCTCGGTGTTCGTCGGCTTCAGCCGGTTGTAGATGACCTCCGACATCTTGCGGAAGTCGTCGTGCGTCTTGCCCTCCGCCTGCACGAGGCTGGCGACCGTCACCAGTTCCCACGGCCCCTCGAGACCGAGGCTCTTCGCCTTGGTCTCGAAGTCCAGCGACTCGTACTTCTCGGTGGCACGAGCCACCATCTGCTTGAGCACCTCCTCCGGCGTCTGCCCCTTCGCGACGGCGTAGCTGGAGGGGAAGAGGAACCCTTCGAGCGGGTCCTTCACGTCCGGGTGGTTCACTGCCCAGTCGGGCAGTCCGAGGGTCTTCCACTTGGTCTCGGCGACCTTGGCCGTGGTGCCCTTCCTGACCTCGAGGCGCGCGTCGATCAGCTCGTAGACGGCGGCGTTGCGCTTGCCCTCGGCGATGATCAGGTTGTTGCGGCTCTTGGGGCTGAGCATCAGTTCGACCGCGCTCGCGGCCGACATCTCCTTCTGGAGCGTGTAGACGCCGTCCTGGATGTTCTTGCCGTCCGGGTTGGCCGCCTGGGCCGCGACGAACGCGTCGACGCTCTTGACCACGCCCATCTTCTTGAGCACCTGGCCGATGGCGTAGCCGCCGGAGCCCTTGGGGATGGTGACGGTGACCTGCTCGCCGTTGCCGGAGCCCGCGAAGTCCGGGGCGCTGCCGAAACGATCCTGGTAGAACTGGTAGCCGAAGTAGCTCACCCCGGCCAGTCCGCCGCCGAAGACGGCGACGACCACGAGGCAGGCCAGTCCGCTGCGCCGCTTCCTCTCCTTGCCGCCGCCCCTGCGGTCCCCGCCGCCCCGGCGCTCGCCGCGTCCGCGCCGGTCGTCCGGCTCTTCGTCGCGGCCGTCCTCGTCGTCGCCGCCCGCGAAGAACGCGTGCTCGCCCTGGTCGGGGCCGGGGTCCCAGTCGGTCTGCGGCTCGGGCTCCCGCTCCGGCTCGGGCCTCCGCCGGCCGGGGGGCTCGGGCGGCGGGTAGGCCTCGGGGGTGCCGTAGTAGTCGGACTGCTCGCTGCCGTAGGGCGCGGGCTGCTGCGCGTACGGGTCCTGGGGGCCGCCGGCGTAGGGGTCCTGGGGGTACGAGCCGGTGGGCCAGCCGTTCTGGTCGTACTGCGGCTGCTGGGGCTGCTGCGACGCCTGGTGCTGCGGCTGCTGCGGCTGCTGGGGCTGATGGTGCTGCGGCTGCTGGGGCGCGTACTGCTGACCGTACTGGTCGTACTGCGGGTACGACTGATCGCCGTAGCCGTGCTGCTCACCGGTGCCCCAGTCGCCGTACTGCTGCTGCGGCTGCTGCGGGTAGTGCTGCTGCTGGCCGCCGTAGGACTGCTGGGCCTGCTGGGCGGCCTGCTGTCCTCCCCATCCGCCGTCCCCGTACAACGGGTCGTCCGGATGCCACGGTTCGGAGCCTTGGCCCCGGCCATACTCAGTCATCGATCCCCTAGAGCCGCGAGGCGGCGGCAGCCCGGCCACCTGAAGACCTCGGCTTCCGTTCCGTCTCTCTCTGTGCGGGGGCTGTTCGAACACCGCCCGCATCGCGCGGAACGTTACCGTATCGCGATCAGATGACCACTTCGACGCCCTCGCCGGGTGGTCTGCCTGACACCCGTTCGGATTCCAGTGCCTGCTGGAGGATGATCACAGCGGCGGCCTGGTCGATGACGGAGCGCCCCTTCTTGGACTTGACGCCGGAGGCGCGCAGTCCCTGACTGGCCGTCACCGTGGTCATGCGCTCGTCCACGAGCCTCACCGGGACCGGCGCGATCACGCGCGCCATCTCCTGGGCGAACCCGCGTACCTTCACGGCGGCGGGGCCCTCGCCCCCCTTGAGGGAGCGAGGGAGACCGACGACGACCTCGATCGGCTCGTACTCCTCGACGAGCCGGCTCAGTCTGCGGAGGGCGGCCGGGACGTCCCGGCCGGGGACGGTCTCGACCGGGGTGGCGAGGATCCCGTCGGGGTCGCAGGAGGCGACCCCGATCCGGGCGTCCCCGACGTCGACCGCGAGGCGGCGGCCGCGGCGCATGGCCGGGCCGTCCGCCTGCTCGTGCGCGGGACCGTTCACTTGGCGGTGTCCGCCACGAGACGCTCCACGGCCTCGACGGCCTCGCCGACGGCGGCCGGGTTCTGGCCGCCGCCCTGGGCGACGTCCGGCTTGCCGCCACCGCCGCCGCCGAGGGTCTTGGCGGCGGCGCGCACCAGCTCGCCGGCCTTGAGCCCGCGCTCACGGGCGGCCTCGTTGGTGGCGATGACGGTGAGCGGCTTGCCGCCCACCGTGCTGAACAGGGCGACGACGGCGGCCCGTCCGCCCTGGATGCGGCCGCGCACGTCGAGCACCAGCTTGCGCAGGTCGTCGGCGGTCGTGCCGTCCGGGACCTGGCCGGTGACCACGGCGACGCCCTTGATGTCCTTGGCGGACTCGGCGAGACCGGCGGCGGCCTGGAGCACCTTCTCGGCGCGGAACTTCTCGATCTCCTTCTCGGCGTCCTTCAGCCGGCCGAGCATGGCGGAGACCTTCTCGGGCAGTTCCTCGGCACGGCCCTTGAGGAGCTCGGTGAGCTGGTTGACGACCGTGTGCTCGCGGGCGAGGAAGTTGTAGGCGTCCACGCCGACGAGGGCCTCGATACGGCGCACGCCGGAGCCGATGGAGGACTCGCCGAGCAGCTTCACCAGGCCCAGCTGGGCGGTGTTGTGCACGTGGGTGCCGCCGCACAGCTCCTTGGAGAAGTCGCCGATGGTGACCACGCGCACGCGGTCGCCGTACTTCTCGCCGAACTCGGCGATGGCGCCCTGCCGCTTGGCCTCGTCGATGCCCATGACGTCGGCGCGGACGTCGAGGTCGCGGGCGAGCACCTCGTTGATCTTCTGCTCGACGTCCGTCATGACCGTCTGCGGGACGGCGGACGGCGAGCCGAAGTCGAAGCGGAACCGGCCGGGCTGGTTCTCGGAGCCGGCCTGGGCGGCCGTCGGGCCGAGGGCGTCGCGCAGGGCCTGGTGGGTGAGGTGGGTGGCCGAGTGGGCACGGGCGATGGCCTTGCGCCGGCGGTCGTCGATGGCGGCGTGGGCGCGGGAGCCCACGGTGACCTCGCCGACCTGGACGACACCCTTGTGGACGTAGACGCCCGGGACGGGCTTCTGGCAGTCGCGGACCTCGATCACGGCGCCGGAGTCGGTGCGGATGCGGCCGGTGTCGCCGATCTGGCCGCCGCCCTCGGCGTAGAAGGGGGTGCGGTCCAGGACGATCTCGACCTCGTCGCCCTCGGTGGCGGCGGGCGAGGAGACGCCGTCGACGAGGATGCCGACGACGGCGGACTCGCCCTCGGTGTCCGTGTAGCCGATGAAGTCGGTGGCGCCGGCCCGGTCGGCGATCTCGCGGTAGGCGCCGAGGTCGGCGTGGCCCGTCTTCTTGGCCTGGGCATCGGCCTTGGCGCGCTCCCGCTGCTCCTTCATCAGACGGCGGAAGCCGTCCTCGTCCACCGAGAGGCCCTGCTCGGCGGCCATCTCCAGGGTGAGGTCGATGGGGAAGCCCCAGGTGTCGTGGAGCAGGAAGGCCTTGTCGCCGGGCAGCACGCCGGAGCCGGCGGCCTTGGTCTCGGACACGGCGGTGTCGAGGATGTTGGTGCCGGCCTTCAGCGTCTTGAGGAAGGCGTTCTCCTCGGCGAGGGCGACCTTCTCGATGCGCTCGCGGTCGGTGATCAGCTCGGGGTACTGCTGGCCCATCATGCCGATGACGACGTCGATGAGGTCCTTGACGACCGGGCCGGTGGCGCCGAGGAGGCGCATGTTGCGGATGGCGCGGCGCATGATGCGGCGCAGCACATAGCCGCGGCCCTCGTTGCCGGGGGTGACGCCGTCGCCGATGAGCATGGTGGCGGTGCGCATGTGGTCGGTCACCACGCGCAGGGAGACGTCGGAGCTCTGGGCGTCGCCGTAGCGGACGCCGGTCAGCTCGGTGGCCTTCTCGATGACGGCCATGGAGGTGTCGATCTCGTACATGTTCTGCACGCCCTGCAGAATCATGGCGAGCCGCTCGAGGCCGAGACCGGTGTCGATGTTCTTGCTGGGCAGGTCGCCGAGGATCTCGAAGTCGTCCTTGCCGGTGCCCTCGCCCCGCTCGTACTGCATGAAGACGAGGTTCCAGATCTCCACGTACCGCTCGTCGTTGACGGCGGGGCCGCCCTCGGCGCCGAACTCGGGGCCGCGGTCGTAGTTGATCTCGGAGCAGGGGCCGCAGGGGCCGGGGACGCCCATGGACCAGAAGTTGTCCTTCTTGCCCAGACGCTGGATGCGTTCCTTGGGCACGCCCACGACCTCGTGCCAGATCTGCTCGGCCTCGTCGTCGTCCTGGTAGACGGTGATCCACAGCTTCTCCGGCTCGAGGCCGTAACCGCCCTTGTCCTGGGGCGTGGTGAGCAGCTCCCAGGCGAGCTTGATGGCGCCCTCCTTGAAGTAGTCACCGAAGGAGAAGTTGCCGCACATCTGGAAGAACGTGCCGTGGCGGGTGGTCTTGCCGACCTCTTCGATGTCGGGGGTGCGCACGCACTTCTGCACGCTGGTGGCGCGGTCGAAGGGCGGCTTGACCTCGCCGAGGAAGTAGGGCTTGAAGGGCACCATGCCGGCCGGGACGAGGAGCAGAGTCGGGTCGTCCGCGATGAGCGACGCCGACGGGACGACGGTGTGCCCGCGCTCCTCGAAGAAGCTCAGCCAGCGGCGGCGGATCTCGGCCGACTCCATCAGTGGTCCTCATTCCGGTTGTACGGGTACGTCGGGTACGTCGACTTCTTATGGCCCTCGACGTACGGGGGGCTGTTGCGGTTCTCGATCACGGCGTAGCCGCGGGGCGCGGGCAGTTCACGGTCGACAGGAGCGTTGAGTCCGAGCGCGTCGCCGAGTTCTGCCTCGCGCTGCGCCATGTTGTCGCGGACCTCGAGGGCGAAGTCCACCGCGCGGTCCTTGAGCCGGCCGCCGGCCTCGATCGCCTTGTTCGCCGCGGCGACGGCGAGGTGCTCGGGGGTGAGCTGCTTGATCTTGCGGTTGACCTTGGTGGTGGCCCACACGCCGGCGGCGACGCCGGTGGTGAACCAGAACGTTCGGCGGAACATCGTCCGGTCAGTCCTTCTTTCCCCGGGTCCGCTTGTCGCGCCGCGCTCCCGGGACGGTGCGGCCCACGATCACGTTGCGCCGCGCCCCCTCCGGCGCGTCCTCCTTGCGGCCGCCGAGGGCCCGGCGCACGCCGTAGCCGAAGGCGGCGACCTTGACCAGGGGGCCGCCGAAGGTGGAGGCCACGGTGGTGGACAGCGCGGAGGCGTTGGAGGTGACCTCCTGGACGTCGGAGGCGATCGCGTCGACCCGTTCGATCTGGGTCTGCGCGGACCGGACCGCCGTGGAGGCCTCCGCCAGCAGCGGGACGGCCTGGTCGGTCACGTCCGCCACCAGTTTGGTGGTCGCCCGGAGCGTCTGGGCCAGCCTCGCCAGTGCCACGGCGAGGAAGGAGACCAGGATCGCCCAGAAGACGGCCACCAGGATGCCGGCCACCTCACCACCGGACACTGTGTGCACCCGCTCCCTTGAAACGCGCCTGAACATCGAAAAAGTCGTGTGACCGAGCCTATCGCGCCGGTGACGGGTCTCCGTACCGGATTACCGTCCGTCGCGGCGCCGGTCCGGACGGAAGGCGGCGGAAGGTGCCCGGGCGAGGACGAGCCCGCCGCCTCCCCGCCCCGGAGGGCGGGGGGACGACGGGCTCGGGATACCGCGTGCCTGCCTGCTCAGCGGGCGTAGTACTCGACGACGAGCTGCTCGTCGCAGATCACCGGGATCTCCTTGCGGTTCGGCTCACGGTCCAGGCGGAACGCCAGGGCCTTGAGGTTCACCTGCAGGTAGCGCGGGATCTCACCGTCGGGGGCGAAGCCACCCTCACGAGCGATCGTGAAGAGCGTCTTCTCCTTGCTGCGCTCGCGGACCTCCACGACGTCGTCCGGGCGGACACGGAAGGAGGGCTTGTCGACCTTCTTGCCGTTCACCTGGATGTGGCCGTGGGTGACCATCTGGCGGGCCTGGTAGATCGTGCGGGCGATGCCCGAACGCAGGACCAGCGCGTCGAGACGGCGCTCGAGCTCGATGACCAGGGCCTCGCCGGTCTTCATCGAGGTCTTGGAGGCGCGCTCGTAGGCACGGACGAGCTGCCGCTCGGAGAGGTCGTACTGCGCGCGCAGACGCTGCTTCTCCAGCAGACGGACCTTGTAGTCCGAGTTCTGCTTGCGGCCACGGCCGTGCTCACCCGGCGGGTAGGGGCGGGCCTCGAAGTACTTGACGGCCTTCGGAGTCAGCGCGATACCGAGGGCACGCGACTTCTTGACCTTGGGGCGGGACTGGTTCGCCACTTCTTTTCCTTTTCCTTTACGGCTGCCTCAGGGTTACGGGAGGTCGCATCCGCAGCCGGGGAATCCCAGCAGGTCCCCATGGGACGTGCCGGGCAGCCGCTCCCCTGGTCTGGGCACATACGTGCAGCACACGAACGGCCCACCGACCGCTCCCGGGACTTACGGGTGGTGGTGGGCTGCCCGCGACACCTACGACGGTGCGCGACGCTCCTGGATCGAAAGATCCGGCTGGTCGTCCCGCCTGAGGCGCCGACCGGAGCCGGACACGGGACACAGCACTTCGCGTGAGTCTACAGGGTGCTCATGACCGCTTGCGACCGAGGTGCTTCCTGGTCCACTCCACGGCGTCCGCGTACCGCGCCTCGGCGCCGTGCCGGGTGGGCTCGTAGTACTCGCGGTCCTTCAGGGCGTCCGGGGCGTACTGCTGCTCGGCGATGCCCTCGGGCAGGTCGTGCGGGTAGGTGTACCCCTTGCCGTGTCCGAGCTTGCCCGCGCCCTTGTAGTGGCTGTCGCGCAGATGGGAGGGGACCGGGCCGGCCAGTCCCTTGCGGACGTCCTCCAGGGCGGCGCCGATCGCGGTGGTGGCCGCGTTGGACTTGGGGGCGAGCGCCAGGGCGATGGTGGCGTGGCTGAGGGTGAGCGCGGCCTCGGGGAAGCCGATCATGGCGACGGCCTGGGCGGCGGCGACCGCGATCTGCAGGGCGTTGGGATCGGCGAGGCCGATGTCCTCGCTGGCGGAGATCATCAGGCGGCGGGCGATGAAGCGGGGGTCCTCGCCGGCCTCGATCATGCGGGCCAGGTAGTGCAGGGCCGCGTCCACGTCGGAGCCGCGGATCGACTTGATCAGCGCGCTGGCGACGTCGTAGTGCTGGTCGCCGTCGCGGTCGTACTTCACGGCGGCCCGGTCGACCGTCTCCTCCAGGGTCGCCAGGGTCACCTCGGGCTCGCCCTTGTCCAGTGCGGCGCCGGCGGCGGCCTCCAGGGCGGTGAGCGCGCGGCGGGCGTCCCCGCCCGCGATGCGCAGCAGGTGCTCGGCGGTGTCGTCGGGGAGGGTGACGGCGCCCTTGAGACCGCGCTCGTCGGTGAGGGCGCGCCGCAGCAGGGAGCGGATGTCGTCGTCGGTGAGCGGTTCGAGGGTGAGCAGCAGGGAGCGGGAGAGCAGTGGGGAGATGACCGAGAAGTAGGGGTTCTCGGTGGTCGCGGCGATGAGGGTGACCCAGCGGTTCTCCACGGCGGGGAGCAGGGAGTCCTGCTGGGCCTTGCTGAAGCGGTGGATCTCGTCGAGGAAGAGGACCGTCTCCTGTCCGTACCCGCCGGAGGCCCGGCGGGCGCCGTCGATGACCGCGCGGACCTCCTTGACGCCGGCGGTGATCGCGGACAGTTCCACGAAGCGCTTGTTGGTGGCCTTGGAGACCACGTAGGCGAGGGTCGTCTTGCCCGTGCCGGGCGGGCCCCAGAGGATCACCGAGGAGGGTCCCGCGGGGCCCGAGGAGCCTTCGCCGACCAGTCTGCGCAGGGGAGAGCCCGGCTTCAGCAGGTGCTGCTGGCCGACCACCTCGTCGAGGGTGCGCGGGCGCATCCGGACCGCCAGCGGGCTCCCGGCGGGGTCCTTCTCCTGGCGTTCTTCTGCTGCGGCGGTGAACAGGTCGGGCTCCACGCTGAAACCCTAAAGCACCGCGCCGACAGCCCGGCGCGGACGGTCAGCTGGTCCAGAAGTCCCACCAGCGGGTCAGGATCAGCATGCCGATGATGCCGATGTGCAGCACCGGCAGGACCCAGGTGAACTCCCCGAAGAAGCTCTTGAGCCAGGAGGGCGCGGGCAGGAAGCCCTTGCGGATGTTGAAGGACGTCACGTACCAGAACATGACGATCGTGGCGACCCAGGCGAGGCAGCACCACAGGCACAGGGCGTTGATCCGGTACAGGGACTGGAACATCAGCCAGGCGCAGAAGCCGACGCCGAAGAGGGTGCCCGCGTTGAAGGTGAGCCAGTACCAGCGGGGGAAGCGGGCCCGGGCGAGCAGGCTCACGCCGACGCAGACCACGATGCCGTAGGTCACCAGGCCGAGCATCGGGTTGGGGAAGCCGAACACGGAGGCCTGGTCGCTCTCCATGACGCTGCCGCAGGAGACGACGGGGTTGAGGCTGCAGCCGGGGACGAACGTCTCGCCCTTGACCTTGGCCTCGAGCAGCTTGAACTTGTCGAGCGTGATCACCCAGGCGGCGAGCACGCCGGCCGCGCCGGTGATCACCAGGAGCAGCGCGAGGGCACGGCTCGCGCCCTCGGTGCGCGGTGCGGTCGCGGCTCGCTGCTGCGACGCGGAAGGCTCTGGCTCCATGTCGACGTCCCTGACTGTCGTCCTGCTCATACGCCGATTCCGTCACTGGTGAGTCTGGACCTGCTTCGGGCAGGGGTCATTGTGCCGTACGGTCCCATGAACGCGCCGTTGGACCCGCATAAGGACGTACGGGCGTTCGGCCCGGGGTGCAGGGTTCCGGCCGTTTCTCGCGGGGTTCCGCACACGCGTCCGGTCCGGGGTCCCCCGCCGGGGTGGAGTCGGGATCCGTGCCGTTGACGACGCACGGGCGCCGGGCCCCTCGGCAAGGGGCCCGGCGCCCGGAACGGGTCGTCTCAGCCGAGGCGGGACTCGAGCTCCGCTACGATCTCGTTCAAGCCGACCGCGGTCTGCTCGCCGGACTCCAGGTCCTTGAGCTGGACCAGGCCCTGCTCGATGTCACGCTCACCGAGGATCAGCGCGTACCGCGCGCCCGAGCGGTTGGCCGCCTTCATCGCGGCCTTGAGGCCCTTGCCGCCGTAGGAGAAGTCCGCGGCCACGCCGTTCTTGCGCAGCTCGGTGACCTTCGCGAACAGCACCCGGCGGGCCTCGTCGCCGAGCGGCACGGCGAACACGCTGGTGGTGACGGGCAGTTCGAGCTCGACACCCTCCGCCTCCAGGGCCAGCACCGTGCGGTCGACGCCGAGCGCCCAGCCGACGGACGGCAGCGCGGGGCCGCCGATCATCTCGGACAGGCCGTCGTAGCGGCCGCCGCCGCCCACCGCGGACTGGGAGCCGAGGCCGTCGTGGACGAACTCGAACGTGGTGCGGGTGTAGTAGTCCAGGCCGCGCACCAGCTTGGGGTCGTCCTCGAAGACCACGCCCGCCGCCGTGACCAGCTCGCGCACCTCCTCGTGGTACGCCTTGCAGGCGTCGCAGAGGTAGTCGCGCAGCAGCGGGGCGTCGCCGAGCTGCTTCTGCACCGATTCGCGCTTGTCGTCCAGGACGCGCAGCGGGTTGATCTCCGCGCGGCGCAGGGTGTCCTCGTCGAGGTCCAGACCGCGCAGGAAGTTCTGCAGCGCCTCCCGGTAGACGGGGCGGCACTCCTTGTCGCCCAGGCTGTTGAGCAGGATGCGGAAGTTCTGCAGGCCCAGGGAGCGGTACGCCTGGTCGGCCAGGATGATCAGCTCGGCGTCGAGGGCCGGGTCCTCGGCGCCGATCGCCTCGGCGCCCACCTGGGAGAAGTGCCGGTAACGCCCCTTCTGCGGGCGCTCGTAGCGGTAGTACGAGCCGGAGTACCAGAGTTTGACCGGCAGGTTGCCCGCTTTGTGCAGGTTGGCCTCCAGCGCGGCGCGCAGCACGGAGGCGGTGCCCTCGGGACGCAGGGCGAGCCTGTCGCCGCCCTTGGTCTCGAAGGCGTACATCTCCTTGGTGACGATGTCGGTGGACTCGCCGACGCCGCGTGCGAACAGCTCGACGTTCTCGAAGCCGGGCGTCTCGATGTAGCCGTAGCCGGAGCCGCGCAGCGGGGCGGCGATCGCCTCGCGCACGGCGAGGTACTTGGCGGACTCGGGCGGCAGCAGGTCGTAGGTGCCCTTGGGGGCCTTGAAGGTGCTCACGGAAGTACTCGTCACATTCCTCGTCGGGGAGCCTCGGTCCGGGCTCCCGGGCCGGCGGCCACCTGCCGCAGATACGGGTTGGTGGCGCGCTCCTGGCCGATGGTGGTCTGGGGGCCGTGTCCGGACAGCACCACGGTCGAGTCGTCGAGCGGCAGGCACACGCGGGCCAGCGAGTCGAGCATCTCGGCCATGTCACCGCCGGGCAGGTCGGTGCGTCCGACGGAGCCGGCGAACAACAGGTCGCCCGAGAACATGACCGGCGGGATGTCGGCCGACTCGGGCAGGCTGAAGGTCACCGACCCCTTGGTATGGCCCGGGGCGTGCGCGACGGAGAACTCGAGACCCGCCAGCTTCAGCGCGGCGCCGTCGGTGAGTTCCTTGACGTCGTCCGGCTCCCCCACCGTCAGCTCCCCCATGAGCGGCATGCCGATGGCCCGGCCTATGCCCTTCTCCGGGTCGCTCATCATGTACCGGTCCTCGGGGTGGATCCAGGCGGGCACGTCGTGCGCGCCGCAGACCGGCACCACCGAGGCGACGTGGTCGATGTGGCCGTGGGTGAGGACGACGGCGACGGGCTTGAGCCGGTGCTTGCGGACCGCCTCCGCCACACCGTCGGCGGCCTGGTGGCCCGGGTCGATGATCACGCACTCCTCGCCGGCGGCGGGGGCGACGAGATAACAGTTCGTCCCCCATGCTCCGGCGGGGAACCCGGCAATGAGCACGATCGTCCTTCGTTTGTGTCGGTACGGGAGGCTTGCGACGGGCTGCGCCCGTGGTCAGAGCCTACCGGCGCTGCCGATTCCTCAGCGAACCCATATACGGTACGGGGCACACGCAGGCGGTCGGCTCACCGCACGCACGCACGCGTACCGGCCGGCACACGAGACGCATGAGGAGAGAACCCGGTGGTCAGCCAGGAGCAGCGGCGGCGTCAGCTCGCCCGGGAGAAGTTCTTGCGGCAGCAGCAGCGGCGTACCGAGGCGCGGCGCAAAACGCGGGTCCGCAACGCGGTCATCGCGTCGGTGCTCGGTGTGACCCTGATCGGCAGCCTCGCGCTGTACACGACGGGGGTGCTCGAGCAGGACGACGACAAGACCAACGCGGCCGCGGAGGTCACGCCGGAGGCCGAAAAGACCTCCAAGGCCCCGGACCCGTGCGAGAAGCCGGCCGCGGGCGAGGTCGAGAAGCAGACGTGGAAGAAGGAGCCGGCGCTGTCGATCGACAAGTCGGCGAAGTACACGATGAAGCTCGAGACCACCTGCGGGACGATAGACGTGGCGCTGAAGGCGTCGGCGGCCCCGCACACGGTCAACTCGTTCCACTTCCTGGCGGGCAAGGGCTACTTCGACCACACCAAGTGCCACCGGCTCACCACCAACGGCATCTACGTCCTGCAGTGCGGCGACCCGACGGGCACCGGCACCGGCGGTCCCGGCTACACGATCCCGGACGAGAACCTGAAGGACGCGAGCCTGAAGAACAACACCTACCCCGCGGGCACGGTGGCGATGGCCAACACCGGGCAGAAGGACAGTGGCGGCAGCCAGTTCTTCCTGGTCTACGAGGACAGCCAGCTCCCGCCCAGCTACACACCGTTCGGCACCGTCTCGGACGCGGGCCTGAAGGTTCTGAAGAAGATCGCCGACGCCGGGGAGAGCACCGGGGCCGGCGACGGGGCGCCCAACGCGACGGTCGTGATCGACAAGGCGACCGTCACCGCATCCTGAGCCCCAACTGCGTAATTTCGGTCGCGCGGGATGCGGACAGGCATCCCGTCGGTCGCCTATGTTGGCCGTGACGAAACTGTGGACGATGCCCGGGGGAGCGCACAGGCCCCTCGACGGCATCATGTGGAGGAGGCGCTGTGAGCAGCGACCCGTGGGGCCGCGTCGACGAGACGGGGACCGTGTACGTGCGTACGGCCGACGGCGAGAAGGTCGTCGGTTCCTGGCAGGCCGGCTCCCCTGACGAGGCGCTGGCCTACTTCGAGCGCAAGTACGAGGGCCTGGTTGTCGAGATCGGCCTCCTCGAGAAGCGGGTGAGGACCACCGACCTGTCGTCCAAGGACGCCATGGCCGCGATCGACCACCTGCGCGAGCAGGTCGACGCCCATCACGCGGTCGGTGACCTGGACGCCCTCAGGGCACGGCTGGACAAGCTCGTGGAGCTGGTCGACAAGCGCCGCGAGGAGCGCAAGGCGCAGCGGGCCCGGCAGTCCGAGGAAGCGCGGCAGGCCAAGGAGGCGCTGGTCGTCGAGGCCGAGGAGCTGGCGCAGTCCGACCAGTGGCGGGCGGCCGGCGAGCGGCTGCGGGCCCTGGTGGACACCTGGAAGGGTCTGCCGCGGCTGGACCGCAAGTCCGACGACGAGCTGTGGCACCGGTTCTCGCACGCGCGGTCGGCGTTCTCCAAGCGGCGCAAGCAGCACTTCGCGCAGCTGGACGCGCAGCGCGAGGACGCCCGCCGGGTCAAGGAGCAGCTGGTCGCCGAGGCCGAGGCGCTGTCGGGCTCGACGGACTGGGGCCCGACGGCGGCCCGGTACCGCGATCTGATGGCGCAGTGGAAGGCCGCCGGCCGTGCCCAGCGCGAGCACGAGGAAGAGCTGTGGAACCGCTTCCGCAGCGCCCAGGACGTCTTCTTCGCGGCCCGTTCCTCGGTGTTCGCCGAGCGTGACGCGGAGCAGGCGGAGAACCTCAAGCTCAAGGAGGAGCTGGCCGGCGAGGCGGAGAAGCTGCTGCCGATCACGGATCTGAAGGCCGCCAGGGCCGCGTTCCGTGCGATCAACGAGCGCTGGGAGGCCATCGGCCATGTGCCGAGGGACGCCCGCCCGAAGGTCGAGGGCCGGATGCACACCGTGGAGCGCGCGATCCAGGAGGCCGAGGAGGCCGAGTGGCGCCGCACCAACCCGGAGGCCCGTGCCCGGGCCGAGGGTCTGACCGGTCAGCTGCAGGCCGCCGTGGACAAGCTGAAGGGCCAGATCGAGCAGGCCCGCGCGCAGGGCAACACCGCGAAGGCGGAGAAGCTGGAGCGCGAGCTGGAGGGCCGCCAGGCCTTGCTGGACCAGGCCCTGAAGGGTCTCCAGGAGTTCGGCGGCTGAGTCAGGGCGACGGACACGACGAAGGGGCCGCCGTACCTCGGGTACGGCGGCCCCTTCGTCGTGTCCTCGCCTCGTGCTAGCCGCGGTTGCGTGCCGAGGTGACGCGGTAGACGTCGTAGACGCCCTCCACTCCGCGTACGGCCTTCAGGACGTGGCCCAGGTGCTTGGGGTCGCCCATCTCGAAGGTGAAGCGGGAGGTGGCGACCCGGTCGCGGGAGGTCTGGACGGCCGCGGACAGGATGTTGACGTGCTGGTCGGACAGCACGCGCGTGACGTCCGACAGCAGCCGGGAGCGGTCCAGCGCCTCGACCTGGATGGCGACGAGGAACACAGAGGACTGGGTGGGCGCCCACTCGACCTCGAGGATCCGCTCCGGCTCGCGGGACAGCGAGTCGACGTTCACGCAGTCGCTGCGGTGGACCGAGACGCCGCTGCCGCGGGTGACGAAGCCGATGATCGGGTCGCCGGGCACCGGCGTGCAGCAGCGGGCCAGCTTGACCCACACGTCCTCGACGCCCTTGACGACGACGCCGGGGTCGGCGCTGGAGCGGCGCTTGCGGCGGCTGCGGGTGGGCGGGACCGACTCGTCGATCTCCTCGGTGGCCGCCTCCTCGCCGCCGAGTGCCTGCACCAGCTTCTGCACGATGTTCTGCGCGGAGACGTGCCCCTCGCCGATCGCCGCGTACAGCGCGGAGATGTCCGAGTAGCGCATCTCGTGCGCCAGCGTGACGAGCGAGTCGCCGGTGAGGATGCGCTGGATGGGCAGGTTCTGCTTGCGCATGGCGCGGACGATGGAGTCCTTGCCCTGCTCGATCGCCTCGTCGCGGCGCTCCTTGGAGAACCAGGCGCGGATCTTGTTGCGGGCGCGGGGCGACTTCACGAAGCCGAGCCAGTCGCGGGAGGGGCCCGCGCCGGCCGCCTTGGAGGTGAAGACCTCCACCAGGTCGCCGTTGTCGAGGGTCGACTCCAGCGGCACCAGACGGCCGTTGACCCGGGCGCCTATGGTGCGGTGGCCGACCTCGGTGTGCACCGCGTACGCGAAGTCCACGGGAGTGGCGCCCGCGGGCAGCGCTATGACATCGCCCTTGGGCGTGAAGACGAAGACCTCGTTGCGCGAGAGGTCGAAGCGCAGCGACTCCAGGAACTCGCCCGGGTCCTCGGTCTCCTTCTGCCAGTCGAGGAGCTGGCGCAGCCACGCCATGTCGTTGAGGTGGTCGTCCTTGCTCTTGCCGGACGACCTGGGCGCGTCGGTGCGGATCTTGGAGGCGCCGGCGACGGCCTCCTGCTTGTACTTCCAGTGCGCGGCGATGCCGTACTCGGCGCGGCGGTGCATGTCGAACGTGCGGATCTGCAGCTCGACGGGCTTGCCGCCGGGGCCGATGACCGTCGTGTGCAGCGACTGGTACATGTTGAACTTGGGCATCGCGATGTAGTCCTTGAACCGGCCGGGGACCGGGTTCCATCGCGCGTGCACCGTGCCGAGGGCCGCGTAGCAGTCGCGGACGGTGTCCACGAGGACGCGGATGCCCACCAGGTCGTAGATCTCCGCGAAGTCACGGCCGCGGACGATCATCTTCTGGTAGACGCTGTAGTAGTGCTTGGGGCGGCCGGTGACGGTCGCCTTGATGCGGGCGGCCCGCAGGTCCTGCTGCACCTCGTCGGTGACGACGGCGAGGTACTCGTCGCGCTTGGGGGCGCGCTCGGCGACCAGGCGGACGATCTCGTCGTACATCTTGGGGTAGAGGATCGCGAAGGCGAGGTCCTCCAACTCCCACTTGATGGTGTTCATGCCCAGGCGGTGGGCGAGCGGCGCGTAGATCTCCAGGGTCTCGCGCGCCTTCTTCTCCTGCTTCTCACGCTTGAGGTAGCGCATGGTGCGCATGTTGTGCAGGCGGTCGGCGAGCTTGATGACCAGGACGCGGGGGTCCTTGGCCATGGCGACGACCATCTTGCGCACGGTCTCGGCCTGCGCGGCCTCGCCGAACTTGACCTTGTCCAGCTTGGTGACGCCGTCGACGAGCAGCGCGACCACGTCGCCGAAGTCGCGGCGCAGGTCCTCCAGGCCGTACTCGGTGTCCTCGACCGTGTCGTGCAGCAGGCCGGCCATCAGCGTCGCCGGGTCCATGCCGAGCTCGGCGAGGATGGTGGTCACCGCGAGCGGGTGCGTGATGTACGGGTCGCCGCTCTTGCGCTTCTGGCCGCGGTGCCAGCGCTCGGCTACCTGGTACGCCTTCTCGATCTGGCGGAGCGTGGCGTTCTCGATCTTGGGGTCGTTGCCGCGCACGATCCGCAGCAGCGGCTCCAGCACCGGGTTGTACGGGTTGGCCCGCTGGACGCCGAGCCGGGCCAGGCGGGCACGGACGCGGTTGGAGGAGCCGGAGCGGGGCTGGCCGGTGTTGGGGCGGGCCGGGGACCCGGAGCGCTCGGGAGGTGACGGCTTGGGCCGCGGCTGCTCGGGCTTGTCCACGGGAGCCCCCTGGGCACGCTGGACCGGCCCGCGGGTGTCGTTCTTCGTGTGGGGCGTGTCCGGCGCGGGCTTGGCCGCCGGGGCCGAGGCGGGCTCGGGCTTGGCGGCGGTCAGGTGCTGGGCCTCGTCTGGCAAGAGGGCTCCTCGTGCGCGATCCGGGTCCCCCGGTCAGGCTCCGGAGACCCCATGGTAGCGAGCCCGGGCCCGCCGATCGCCTCCGGAACGGTGTGAGGACCGTCAACAGGAGAAACGCACGAGGCGGACGCCGGATTCCTCCGGGTCCGCCTGCGTGGTGTTTCCAGGGGCCGTCTCCGGTGCCCCAAGGGTCCTCAGACCGTGAGCAGCGCCTCCAGCGGTGCGCCCGCCAGGGCGGGCTCCAGCCGGGCCCGGCCGCCGAGGAAGCCGAGCTCCATCAGCACGGCGAGGCCGGCGACCTCGGCGCCCGCCCTGCGGATGAGCTGGAGGGACGCCTCGGCGGTGCCGCCGGTGGCCAGGACGTCGTCGACGACCAGGACGCGGTCCTCGGCGCCGAGGTCCTCCGCGTGGACCTCGATCTCGGCCGAGCCGTACTCCAGGTCGTAGGACTGGCTGAGGGTGGCGCCGGGGAGCTTGCCCGCCTTGCGGACGGGGATGAAGCCCAGGCCGGCGCGGACGGCGACCGGTGCGCCGAGGATGAACCCGCGGGCCTCCAGGCCGACGACCTTGGTGGCGCCGGCCCGGTGGGCGACGTCAGCGAGGGCCTCCGTGAGCGCGTCGAACGCCTTGGGGTCGGCCAGGAGCGGGGTGATGTCCTTGAACATCACGCCCGGTTCCGGATAGTCCGCCACGTCCCGGATGCGGCTCTGCAGCAGGGCGGACAGGTCGGCGTGGTCGGTCATCGGCGCTTCCCCGAGGGTCGGCCGCGGCCGCGGGTGCGGGACGCGGGCTGGTTGCGCGGCCCGACGACCGCCGCCGCGACGTCGGCGGGCTCGTCGCGTCCGTCGTCGGTCACCGGGGCGTCCTGGCCCTCGTCCGGGTCGCCGCCCTGGGCGCGCTTGGCGAGCACGCGCTTCTTCAGGCTCTTCATGGCCGGCTCGCGCTCCTTGAGGTCGGCGACGAGCGGGGTGGCGATGAAGATCGAGGAGTACGCACCGGCGGCGAGACCCACGAACAGCGACAGGGAGATGTCGTTCAGCATGCCGGCGCCGAGGACGCCGCCGCCGATGAACAGCAGGCCCGCCACCGGAAGCAGCGCGACCACCGTGGTGTTGATCGACCGCACCAGGGTGCTGTTGATCGACCGGTTGGCGATTTCGCTGTAGGTCCAGCGGGTCTGCTTGGTGATGTCCCTGGTCTGTTCCTTGAGGCTGTCGAAGACGACCACCGTGTCGTACAGCGAGTAGCCGAGGATGGTGAGCAGACCGATCACCGTGCCGGGGGTGACCTCGAAGCCGACGAGGGCGTAGATCCCGACCGTGATGGTGATGTCGTGGATCAGCGCGACGAACGCGGCGAGGGCCATCCGCCACTCGAAGGCGATCGCCAGATAGATCACCACCAGGATCAGGAAGATCCCCAGGCCCTGCCAGGCCTTGTTGGCGATCTGCTCGCCCCAGCTCGGACCGACCAGTTCGGCGTTGATCTTCTCGGCGTCGACCTTGAGGTCGTCGGCGAGGCGCTCCTTGATGGTGTCCGAGGTCTTGGTGTCGATGCCCGCGACCTGGATGCGCATGCTGCCGTCGCCGAGCTTCTGGACGATGGCGTCGTGGCCGGAGGCGTCCTCCGCGTAGCCCTCGGCGGTGGACACCGAGACGCTCATGTTCTTCGGGGTGGTGAAGACCGCGCCGCCCTGGAACTCGATGCCCATGTGCAGGCCGCGCACCGCCAGGCCGACGATGGCCGTGATGGTGATGAGGATCGAGATGCCGTACCAGATCTTGCGGTTCTTGACGAAGTCGTAGCCGATCTCGCCGTGGTGCAGTCGGGCGCCGAGGGTGCCGAGCTTCGACATCTCTCACGCCTCCTTCGTCTGGGCAGGGGCGGAGGGACGACGGGTGCGGCGCAGCGGCGGTTTCGCGCCCAGCGCCTTCGGGTCGAGACCGGACCACTTGTGGCCGCTCGCGAAGAACTTGCGGCGGGCCATCAGCGTCAGCAGCGGCTTGGTGAAGAGGAACACCACCACGACGTCGAGGACGGTGGTCAGACCCAGGGTGAACGCGAAGCCCTGCACCTTGCCGACGGTGACCACGAAGAGCACGGCGGCGGCGAGGAAGGACACGAAGTCGGAGACCAGGATGGTGCGCCGGGCGCGCGGCCAGGCCCGCTCCACGGAGGGGCGCAGGGAGCGGCCCTCACGGATCTCGTCCCGGACCCGTTCGAAGTACACGATGAACGAGTCCGCCGTGATGCCGATGGCGACGATGGCGCCGCAGACGGCCGGCAGGTTCAGCGCGAAGCCGATGGTCGGGCCGAGCAGCGCCATGATCACGTAGGTGAGGGCCGCGGAGACCATCAGCGACGCGATGGCGATGAACGACAGACCGCGGTAGTAGAAGAGCAGGTACAGGATCACCAGCGCGAGGCCGATGGCGCCGGCGATCAGACCGGCCTGGAGCTGCTCGCCGCCGAGGGCGGCGGTGACGGTGGTGACGCTGTCCTCGCGGAAGGTCAGCGGCAGGGCGCCGTAGGACAGCATGTTGGCCAGTTCCTGCGCCGACTGCTGATTGAAGTTGCCGGAGATCTCGGCGTTGCCGCCGGTCAGGGCCTGCCGGACGTACGGGTCGGAGACGACCTCGCCGTCCAGGACGATCGCGAACTGGTTCTGCGGCGACTGCTTCTGCGCGAGCTGGCCGGTGATGTCGGCGAACTTCTTGGAGCCCTCGCCCGTGAACTTCATGGTCACGGTCCAGCCGGCGCCGGAGGTGGTGTTCAGGACGGCGTCGGCCTCGTCGACGTCGGTGCCGTCGACGGCGGCCGGGCCGAGGATGTACTTCTGCCACTGGCCCTGGGAGTTCTGGCCGCAGGCGACGGTGGACTCGGTGGCCTTGGCGCCGTCACCGGCCGTGGCGCGGACGCTCTCCTTGGTGCAGTCGAGCTTGGCGTACTCGGCCTGGAGCTTGGCGTCGGAGTCGTCGGCGGCGCCGCCCGTCGCGGACGGGGAGGGGCTGGCCTTGTCCGAGGGGGACGGGCTCGCGTCGGCCTTCAGGGCGTCGGTGACCGCGCGGCCCTGGGTGGTGGCGCTCGCCGAGGGGTCGGCGGACGCCGAGGAGCCGTCGGTGGCCTCCTGGCTCGCGCCGTCCGTCGCCTTGTCCCCGGCCTTGTCGCCGGAGGGGTCGGCGGAGGGCTCGCCGGTCGCACTGGGCTGGGGGGCGGCGCCGCCCCCGGCCAGCTCGGTGGCGATCACGGGACGGAAGTAGAGCTTGGCGGTGGTGCCGACCTGTTCCCGGGCCTGCTTGGAATTCGTGCCCTTGGGAATGTTGACGATGATGTTGCGGTCGCCCTGCGTCTGGACCTCGGCCTCGGAGACGCCCAGACCGTTGACACGCCGCTCCATGATGGAGACCGCGGTGTCCATGTTGGTCTTGTTGATCGCGGACTCCTGGCCCGCCTCGGGGACCGCCGCCAGCGTGATGCTCGTTCCGCCGGCCAGGTCGATGCCGAGACGCGGAGTGGTGTGCCCGGAGGCGAACATTCCTCCGGTGAGCGCCACGATGGCGATCAGGATCAGAGCCAGCGAGCGCCACGGCTTGCTTGTGGCGCTCGCGTTCCGTCCCTTTTTGAGTGCTGCCACCTTCTCGTACTCCCTCTCGGGCCGCCTCGTCCCCGGTCGGGAGGCCGGCGGCCATGACATGGTGTCGGGATGATCCCGTGCGAGCCGGGCATGATCCGGGGCGCGCGGGGTCCTCCCGCGCGCCCCGAACGCGGCTACTTCGCGTCGGAGTCGCCGTCGGACTTCTTCGCGCGCGCGTCCGCCGTGGCGTCGGCCGGCTCGTCCCCCGCGTCCTTCTTGCCGAGGTCGACAGGCGTGTCGTCGGAGTCGGCGGCAGCGTCGGAGGCGTCGTCGGTGTCGGTGAGGGAGGAGGCGTCGTCGGGGACGACGTCGGCGTCGGACTGCAGGTCGTGCTCGATGCCGTGCACGATGCGGTTGTACTCCTCGTCGGTCAGGACGGCACCGATCGAGTTCTTGGCGAACAGCAGCTCCACACCCGGCCCGGCGTCGAGGAGGACGGTGTCCTCGCTGACCTCCTTGACCGTGGCGTACATGCCCCCGATCGTGCGGACGCCGGAACCGGGCTGCATCTGGTTCCGCATCTCGATGGCCTGCTGCTGCTTCTTCTTGGCCGACCGGGTCATCAGGAACATGGCCCCGATGAGCACAATGAACGGGAGGAGGGTCAGGAGACTCACGGGTCGGAACTTCCTTCACACGACCGCGATGGTGAACGGCCTGATGGTTGGGGGTATGTGGTGCCGCCGACAAGGGCGGCATCGGCGGAGTCTAAGCGAGTCCGCACCAACGGAACAACGCTCAGCATGGCACCGGGGTTCCTGCCCGGGCCAGCGTGCTCGCCGTCACGCCCCGAACAGGTTCCCTTGTCCGTTTCCGGCGGCCTGCGAGCGTGGCGGCGTGAGGCCGAGATGCGACCATGCCGCGGGCGTCGCCACCCGTCCCCGCGGGGTACGGGCGAGCAGACCCTCCCGCACCAGGAAGGGCTCGGCCACCTCCTCCACGGTCTCACGCTCCTCCCCCACCGCGACGGCGAGCGTGGACAGGCCGACCGGACCGCCGCCGAACAGCTTCAGCAGCGCCTCCAGCACCGCCCTGTCCAGCCGGTCCAGGCCGCGGGCGTCCACCTCGTACACCGCGAGGGCCGCGGCGGCGACGTCCTTGGTGATCCGGCCGTCCGCCTTGACCTGCGCGTAGTCGCGGACCCGGCGCAGCAGGCGGTTGGCGATGCGGGGCGTACCGCGGGAGCGTCCGGCGATCTCTGCGGCGCCCTCGGCGTCGATCTCCACGTCGAGCAGGCCCGCCGAGCGGTGGACGACCCGCTCCAGCTCACCCGGCTCGTAGAACTCCATGTGCGCGGTGAAGCCGAAGCGGTCGCGCAGCGGGGGCGGCAGCAGACCGGCCCGGGTGGTGGCGCCGACCAGGGTGAAGGGCGGCAGCTCCAGCGGGATGGCGGTGGCGCCGGGGCCCTTGCCGACGATCACGTCGACGCGGAAGTCCTCCATCGCCATGTACAGCATCTCCTCGGCGGGCCGGGACATGCGGTGGATCTCGTCGAGGAAGAGGACCTCGCCCTCCTGGAGGGAGGAGAGGATCGCCGCGAGATCGCCGGCGTGCTGGATGGCGGGGCCCGAGGTGATGCGGATGGGGGCGCCCATCTCGGCCGCGATGATCATGGAGAGGGTGGTCTTGCCGAGGCCGGGGGCACCGGAGAGCAGCACGTGGTCGGCGGTGGCGCCGCGGGCGCGGGCGGCGCGCAGCACCAGGTCGAGCTGCTCGCGGACCTTCTCCTGGCCGATGAACTCGCCCAGGTCCTTGGGGCGCAGCGCGGCCTCGACGGCCTGGTCCTCGCGGTCGGCGACCGATTCCACCAGCCGCTCGGAGGCGGCGGTGTCGTTCGTGTCGTCCCAGTTCATGTGCGTGTGCCTCAGCTCTCCGTACGGACTCGGGGCGCGGTCGTGGGCCGGCGGGCGCCGGTCGCGGTCCGCGGGCTATCGGGCGCGGTTCAGTGTCTGCAGGGCCGACTTGAGCAGCTGCCCCACCGGCACGGCGCCCTCGGCGGCCTCCGCCTGGGGGGTCACCGCGGCCACGGCTTCGTCGGCCTCACGGGTCGCGTACCCCAGTCCGATGAGGGCGGCGTGCAGCTGGTCGCGCCAGCCGGAGGTGACGGGCGCGCCGACGGCGGGGGCGCCGGTGGGCTCGCCGAGCCGGTCCTTCAGTTCGAGGAGCAGCTTCTGGGCGCCCTTCCTGCCGATGCCGGGGACGGCGGTCAGCGCCTTCTCGTCGCCGGTGGCCACGGCGCGGCGCAGGGCGTCGGGGCTGTGCACGGCGAGCATGGCCTGGGCGAGCCGGGGGCCGACGCCGCTGGCGGTCTGGAGCAGCTCGAAGACCTGGCGGCCGTCCTCGTCGGCGAAGCCGTACAGCGTGAGGGAGTCCTCGCGGACGACGAGGGAGGTGGCGAGCTTCGCGGGCTGCCCGACACGGAGGGTGGACAGCGTGTCCGGCGTGCACCGGACGGCCATGCCGACGCCGCCGACCTCGACCACCGCGGTGTCGGGGGTGAGGGCGGCGACCGTGCCGCTGACGAAGGCGATCATGCCGTACGGCCTTTCGATGCGTGGCGGGCCGAGGGGGCCCGGGGAGTGGTCGGCGGGGTCCGCGCCGCGTGGGCGGCGACGGCCTGCTGGAGGCGGTTCTGGGCGGGGGCGCGCCAGATGTGGCAGATGGCGAGCGCCAGGGCGTCGGCGGCGTCGGCCGGCCTCGGCGGTGCGTCGAGCCGGAGCAGGCGGGTCACCATGGCCCCGACCTGGTCCTTGTCGGCGCGGCCCGAGCCGGTGACGGCGGCCTTGACCTCGCTGGGCGTGTGCAGGGCGACGGGGATGCCGCGCCGGGAGGCGCAGAGGATGGCGACGGCGCTGGCCTGGGCGGTGCCCATCACCGTGCGCACGTTGTGCTGGCTGAAGACGCGCTCCACGGCGACGAACTCCGGGCGGTGCTCGTCGAGCCACTGCTCCAGGCCCTGCTCGACGGCGACCAGGCGGTGTCCGAGGTCGGCGTCGGCGGGCGTGCGGACGACTCCCACGCCGAGCATGGTCAGCGGGCGTCCCGCGACCCCTTCGACGACGCCGACACCGCACCGGGTCAGTCCCGGGTCCACCCCCAGTACGCGCACGCGTCGCCCCCTTGCTCGATCACCTGTTTGTGCAGGCTATCGGGTGCCACCGACAAAGCGGCGGGCCGACGGGGTGTGTCCCGTCGCCCCGCCGCCGTGATACGCCTCAGGCGTCGACCTTCTCCATGATCTCGTCGCTCACGTCGAAGTTGGCGAAGACGTTCTGCACGTCGTCGCTGTCCTCCAGCGCGTCGATGAGCTTGAAGATCTTCTTCGCGCCCTCCTCGTCCAGCTGGACCTGCATGGTCGGGACGAAGTTGGCGTCGGCCGACTCGTAGTCGATGCCGGCGTCCTGGAGAGCGGTGCGGACCGCGACCAGGTCGGTCGGCTCGCTGAGCACCTCGAAGCTCTCGCCGAGGTCGTTGACCTCCTCGGCGCCCGCGTCGAGCACGGCGGCGAGGACGTCGTCCTCGGTCAGCTCGCCCTTGGGGACGATCACCACGCCCTTGCGGTTGAACAGGTACGACACCGAGCCCGGGTCGGCCATGGAGCCGCCGTTGCGGGTCATCGCGACCCGGACGTCGGAGGCGGCGCGGTTGCGGTTGTCGGTGAGGCACTCGATGAGCACCGCGACGCCGTTGGGGCCGTAGCCCTCGTACATGATCGTCTCGTAGTCGGCGCCGCCGGCCTCGAGACCCGCGCCGCGCTTGACCGCGGAGTCGATGTTCTTGTTGGGAACCGACTGCTTCTTCGCCTTCTGGATGGCGTCGTACAGCGTCGGGTTGCCGTCGGGGTCGGCTCCGCCCATCCGGGCCGCGACCTCGATGTTCTTGATGAGCTTCGCGAAGAGCTTGCCGCGCTTGGCGTCGATCACGGCCTTCTTGTGCTTCGTCGTGGCCCATTTAGAGTGGCCGGACATCTGCCTGTCTCCTTCGCGTAACCCATCTCTGCAACGAACGCAGGAATCCTACAAGGACTCGCCCCGCCGGTCCGCCCGCACCATGTCGGTGAAGAGGCGGTGCATCCGGTGGTCCCCGGTCAGCTCCGGGTGGAAGGACGTCGCCAGCGCGTTGCCCTGGCGGACCGCGACGATGTGTCCGCCGTGCTCGGCGAGCACCTCGGCGGAGGCGCCGACGGACTCCACCCAGGGGGCGCGGATGAAGACCCCCTCCACGGGTTCCCCGGGAACGCCCTTGACCTCGACGGCGGCCTCGAAGGACTCGTTCTGCCGTCCGAAGGCGTTGCGGCGCACGATCATGTCGATGCCGCCGACGGTCTCCTGCCCGGAGCGCGGGTCGAGGATCTTGTCGGCAAGCATGATCATGCCGGCGCAGGTGCCGTAGACGGGCATGCCGGCGCGCACGCGGGCGCGCAGGGGCTCCATCAGGCCGAAGAGCACGGCCAGCTTGGAGATCGTGGTGGACTCCCCGCCCGGGATCACCAGGCCGTCGACCTCGGCGAGCTCCTCCGGACGCCGGACCGGCCCGGCCACGGCGTCCGCCGCGGCCAGGGCCACCAGATGCTCCCGTACGTCGCCCTGGAGTGCGAGCACTCCGATCACGGGAGCGGTCATCACCAGCCCCGGTTGGCGTAGCGCTCGGTCTCGGGCAGGGTGTCGCAGTTGATGCCGACCATGGCCTCGCCCAGGTTGCGGGACGCGTCCGCGATGATCTTCGGGTCGTCGTAGAAGGTGGTCGCCTTCACGATGGCCGCGGCGCGCTTGGCGGGGTCGCCGGACTTGAAGATGCCGGAGCCGACGAAGACGCCCTCGGCGCCCAGCTGACGCATCAGCGCGGCGTCGGCCGGGGTGGCCACACCGCCGGCGGAGAACAGCACGACCGGCAGCTTGCCCAGCTCGGCGACCTCCTTGACCAGCTCGTAGGGGGCGCGCAGCTCCTTGGCGGCGGCGTACAGCTCGTGGTTGTCGTAGCCGCGCAGGCGGGCGATCTCGTTCTTGATCTGGCGCAGGTGGCGGACGGCCTCGACGACGTTGCCGGTGCCGGCCTCGCCCTTGGAGCGGATCATCGCGGCGCCCTCGGCGATGCGGCGCAGGGCCTCGCCCAGGTTGGTGGCGCCGCAGACGAACGGGGTGGTGAACGCCCACTTGTCCGAGTGGTTGACCTCGTCGGCCGGGGTGAGGACCTCGGACTCGTCGATGTAGTCGACGCCGAGCGACTGGAGCACCTGGGCCTCGACGAAGTGGCCGATGCGGGACTTCGCCATCACCGGGATGGACACGGCGTCGATGATGCCCTCGATCATGTCCGGGTCGGACATGCGGGCCACACCGCCGTCCTTGCGGATGTCGGCCGGGACGCGCTCCAGGGCCATGACGGCGACGGCGCCCGCGTCCTCGGCGATCTTCGCCTGCTCCGGCGTGACGACGTCCATGATCACGCCGCCCTTGAGCTGCTCGGCCATGCCGCGCTTCACGCGCGCGGTGCCGGTCTCGGGACCCTGGTTTTCGGAGAGCGTGCTGGACACGAATGACCTCGCTGGGATGAGGGGGATTCTGCAGCACTGAGGAAACGTGACCCGAGCAGGCCACAGCAAGGGCCAATGACGAGCCGGTGGCTCGTTTTCGGTCGGGGGCGGGGTGCCCGGTGGCCGGAAACCGCTGTCAGGCGGCCCGCTCGATCAGCGCCGCCGGCGGCTCGTCGTCCATCTCGAACGCCAGGGGGAACGGGGCGTGTCCGGCCAGCCGGAACCAGCGCACCTTGCGGTGCAGCCGCAGCGCGCGGGCGGCGCGCACGGCGTCGTTGTGGAAGCGGCGGGCCATCGGCACCCTGCGGACGGCCTCGGCGAGTTCGAGGGCGGCCTCCTCTCCCCCGGGCGCCTCCCGGACCGCGTCGACCTGCGCGGCGTCGGCGAACACCGCCCGCAGCGCCTGGCTCAGCTCGCTCTCGGCGACCTCCCGCTGTTCCTCCACCGCCTGCCGCGCGGCGTGCGCGGCCTCGTACAGGACGATCGACGCGGCGGGGTCGAGCACCCCGGAGGTGGCCAGTTCCTGCGCCACGGAGGCGCGGCGCAGCAGTTGCGCGTCGAGCGCGGCACGGGCGGCGTCGATCCGGGCGTGCAGCCGGTCCAGCCGCCCGGCCGTCCAGCTCAGGTACAGCCCGACGGCGACGAGGACGACGAGGATCCAGATCAGGGTTGGTGTCACGGGCGGCAAGGCTAGTACCGGCGGCGCCGGGCTCTGTCGTGGGGCTGCGCCCCGGGGGCGGTCGCGACACCGGGGGCGGGCCGTCGGGGGCTGGTCGCGCAGTTCCCCGCGCCCCTTCGGGGCGTTCAGTCCCGCGCGAGCCCCAGCCGGGCTCTCAGGCCCGTCGCCCTGTCGTCCGTCGCCACCGCCGCCGCGCCCGCCGTGACCGTTTCGTAGACGGAGAGGATGTCCGCGCCGACCGTCGACCAGTCGAAGCGGCGCACATGGGCGCTGCCCCGCGCGCGGAGTTCCTCGCGGCGCTCGGGGTCGCCCAGGAGGCGTACCGCCGCGTCCGCGAGCGCGTCCGCGTCCTCGTTGGCGAACAGCTCGCCGGCCGCGCCCTGGTCGAGGACCTGGGCGAAGGCGTCCAGGTCGGAGGCGAGCACCGGCGCGCCCGCCGACATCGCCTCGACGAGGATGATGCCGAAGCTCTCGCCGCCCGTGTTGGGCGCCACGTACAGGTCCACGCTGCGCAGCAGCCGCGCCTTGTCCTCGTCGCTGACCATGCCGAGGAACTCCACGCGCGACCGCAGCTCCGCCGGCAGCGACTCCACGGCCTCCTCCTCGTCGCCGCGCCCGGCCACCAGCAGCCGGGTCTGCGGGCGGGCGGCGAGGATCTTCGGCAGGGCCCGCATCAGCACCGGCAGGCCCTTGCGGGGCTCGTCGATGCGGCCGATGAAGCCGATGGTGTCGCCCTGCCACTGAGGCTTCGGCTCGGCCTTGGCGAAGAAGTCGACGTCGACCCCGTTGGGGATGACCACCGCGTCGCCGCCGAGGTGCTCGACGAGGGTGCGCCGGGCGTACTCGCTCACCGCGATCCGCGCGCTGATCTTCTCCAGGGCGGCCTGGAGGATGGCGTACGCGGCGATCATGGCCTTGGAGCGCGGGTTGGAGGTGTGGAAGGTCGCCACCAGCGGGCCCTGTGCCGCCCAGCAGGTCAGCAGGCCAAGGGACGGCGAGGACGGCTCGTGGATGTGCACCACGTCGAAGGAGCCGTCGTGCAGCCAGCGCCGGACCCGCGCGGCGGACAGGAACCCGAAGTTCAGCCGGGCCACCGAGCCGTTGTAGGGCACCGGCACCGCGCGGCCCGCGGAGACGACGTACGGGGGCAGCGGGGTGTCGTCGTCGGCCGGGGCGAGGACGGACACCTCGTGCCCCTGGCGGAGGAAGTACTCGGCCAGGTCGCGGATGTGGAACTGGACGCCGCCCGGCACGTCCCAGGAGTACGGGCAGACGATGCCGATCCTCACGCCGTGCCCTCCCGGTCGCGCTCGGGGGCGTGCGCGGGGTCGAGGTCCTCGGTCCACAAGCGCTGCAGCATGTGCCAGTCCTCCGGGTGCTCGGCGATTCCCGTGGCGAAGGCGTCGGCCAGCGCCTGTGTCATCACAGACGTCTTCTCGGCGCGCGTACCTGACGCGGGAACCTCGACCGGGGGATGCACCCGGCCCTGCATCACGGGCGGCTCGTCGTACCAGAGGGTCACGGGCAGCAGCCGCGCCCCGGTGTGCTGGGCCAGCAGGGCGGGCCCCGCGGGCATGCGGGCGGCATGGCCGAAGAAGCTCACCTCGACGCCCGAGGCGGACAGGTCGCGGTCGGCGACCAGGCAGACCAGGCCGCCGTCGCGCAGCCGCCGGGCGAGTGTGCCGAAGGCGGAGCCGCCGCTGTGCGGGAGGACCTCCATGCCGAGGCCCTCGCGGTAGGCGACGAACCGGTCGTACAGCGTCTCCGGCTTCAGGCGCTCGGCGACGGTGGTGAACGGTACGCCGAGCTTGGTGGTGACCCAGGCGCCGGCGAGGTCCCAGTTGGCGAGGTGCGGCAGCGCCAGGACGACGCCCTTGCCGGCCGCCATGCCCTCGTGGAGGTGGTGCAGGCCCTCCACGGTGAGAGAGTCGGCGATGCGCTCCGGGCTCCAGGCGGGCAGCCGGAAGGACTCCATCCAGTACCGCAGGTAGGACCGCATCCCCGCGCGGGACAGCTCGGCGAGCCGCTCGGGGCCCGCGCCCGGCACCACGCGCGCGTAGTTGCTCTCCAGCCGCAGCACGCCCTTGCCGCGCTGTTTCCAGGCGGCGTCGGCGACGGTCCGCCCGAGGCGCACCGCGACCGGCTCGGGCAGCTTCTTCACGGTGCCCCAGCCGGCGCCGTACAGGGCGTCGGTGAGGCGCTCCCGGGCGCTCACCGGTCCGCCTCGCTCCCCAGCGCCTGCTGCTGCTCCGCGGCCTCCGCCTCGGCGGACTCGCGGCGCACGGTGACCACACGCTGGATCAGCGTGACGAGGCTGCCGACGGCGACCACCCACAGGGCGATCGGCAGCAGGTACTGGATGCCGGGCACGCCGAACGCGTGCATGCCCGCGAGCCCGGCCGCGACCAGCGAGATCACCAGCCGCTCGGCCCGCTCCACCAGACCGTTGACGGCGACCGGCAGCCCGATCGACTCGCCGCGCGCCTTGGTGTACGACACCACCTGGCCGCTGGCGAGGCAGAAGATCGACACCGCGCACAGCACGTTGTCGTCGCCGGAGCCCGCGTACCACAGGGCGAAGCCGCCGAAAACCGCGCCGTCGGCGACCCGGTCCAGGGTGGAGTCGAGGAAGGCGCCCCAGCGGCTGGAACGGCCCAGCTGGCGGGCCATGTTGCCGTCGACCAGGTCGGAGAACACGAACAGCGTGATGACGACCGTGCCCCAGAAGAACTCGCCACGCGGATAGAACACCAGCGCGCCGGCCACCACGCCCGCGGTGCCGATGAGCGTGACCGTGTCGGGGCTGACCCCCCGCCGGATGAGAAACGCGGCGAACGGTGTGAGGACACGCGTGAAAAATGCACGCGCGTACTTGTTCAGCATGGCCTTCCCGACGGTCGGTGTGGCCGTGTGGCCCCTGCTGGCCACCGGCGGGCCCATCGTAGTCACCGCGCGCGGGCGTGACTGCGGGGCACCCGGACCGCCGCGCGCGGGGCGCCGCGGCGCGCCGCCGGGACCGGGGCCGCCGGGGGGATCACGTCCTTCGTATGGACGCGCCGTGACGGGAGTGGAAAGCTCGAAGAACCGCGGGCGCCGCCGGAGCCGCACCGCAGGCGATGCCCCCGGACGGGGTCCGGGGAAGGCTTCCACGGGTCCGCGCCCACAGTGACCTCACCGTGCACGGGAGGCAGGATCATGGGCGACAAGGCGCACACACACCCCGGGGCCGCCGGCAGGGCACAGGCGGCCGACCGTCCCACGTCCGTACGGAACGTGGTGCTGGTCGGCCACTCCGGATCGGGCAAGACGACTCTGGTGGAGGCCCTCGCACTGACCGCGGGGGCGGTGAACCGGGCGGGCCGCGTGGAGGACGGCGGCACCGTCTCCGACCACGACGAGATCGAGCACCGGCAGCAGCGTTCGGTGCAGCTCTCCCTGGTGCCGGTGGAGTGGAACGGCATCAAGGTCAACCTTCTGGACACCCCCGGCTACGCCGACTTCGTCGGGGAGCTCAGGGCCGGTCTGCGAGCGGCGGACGCGGCCCTTTTCGTCGTCTCGGCCGCGGACGGCGTGGACGGTTCGACCCGCATGGTGTGGGACGAGTGCGCGGCGGTCGGCATGCCCCGCGCGATCGTCGTCACGCATCTGGAGGCCGCCCGCGCCGACTTCGAGGAGATGACCCGGGTCTGCGCGGAGACCTTCGGCGGGGACGACCCGGACGCGGTGCTGCCGCTGTACCTGCCGCTGCGCGGTCCCGAGGGGCCGGACGGGCACGCGCCGGTGACCGGCCTGATCGGGCTGCTGACGCGGAAGCTGTTCGACTACTCGAGCGGCGAGCGCGTGGCGAACGAACCGGTCGGTGACCAGGTTCCGCTGATCGAGGAGGCACGCGGCCGGCTGATCGAGGGGATCATCTCCGAGAGCGAGGACGAGACCCTCATGGACCGCTACCTCGGCGGTGAGGACGTCGACGTCAGGACGCTGATCGACGACGCGGAACGCGCGGTGGCGCGAGGCGTCTTCTTCCCCGTCCTGGCCGCCGCGCCCGCCGCCCCCGGCGCCCGGCAGGGACTCGGCACGGTGGAGCTGCTCGACCTGATCACGGGCGGCTTCCCGACCCCGCTGGAGCACGGCACCCCGCAGGTGACCACGCTGGACGGCAGGCCGCGCGAACTGAAGCCGTGCGACCCGGACGCCCCGCTGGTCGCGGAGGTCGTGAAGACCTCCTCCGACCCCTACGTGGGACGGCTGTCACTGGTCCGGGTCTTCTCCGGGACGCTGCGCGCCGACCAGACCGTGCACGTCTCCGGGCACGGGCTGACCGACCGGGGCCACGAGGACCACGACGTCGACGAGCGGGTCGGCGCCCTGTCCACGCCGTTCGGCAAGGTGCAGCGGCCCGTGTCGCACGTCATCGCGGGCGACCTGGCGTGCGTGGCGAAGCTGTCCCGCGCGGAGACGGGCGACACCCTGTCCTCGAAGGACGACCCTCTCGTCATGGAGCCGTGGGAGATGCCCGACCCGCTGCTGCCGCAGGCCATCGAGGCGCACAGCAAGGCCGACGAGGACAAGCTGTCGCAGGGGCTCTCGCGGCTGGTGGCCGAGGACCCGACGATGCGGCTCGAGCAGAACCAGGACACCCACCAGGTGGTGCTGTGGTGTCTCGGCGAGGCGCACGCGGACGTGGCGCTGGAGCGGCTGCGCAGCCGGTACGGCGTACAGGTCGACGTGGTGCCGCACCGGGTGTCGCTGCGGGAGACGTTCGGCGGCAGGGCGTCCGGGCGCGGACGGCACGTCAAACAGTCCGGCGGGCACGGGCAGTTCGCGATCTGCGAGATCGAGGTGGAGCCGCTGCCGAACGGCTCGGGCATCGAGTTCGTGGACAAGGTCGTCGGCGGCGCCGTGCCGCGCCAGTTCGTCCCGTCGGTGGAGAAGGGCATAAGGGCCCAGGCCCGGAAGGGAGTCGCGGCGGGGCATCCGCTCGTCGACGTGCGGGTGACGCTGCTGGACGGCAAGGCCCACTCGGTGGACTCCTCGGACGCCGCGTTCCAGACGGCGGGCGCTCTGGCGCTGCGGGAGGCCGCGGCGGACGCGAAGATCCATCTGCTGGAGCCGGTGGCCGAGGTGTCCGTGCTGGTCGGCGACGACTACGTGGGCACCGTGATGAGCGACCTGTCCGGGCGCCGCGGCCGGGTGCTGGGCACCGAGCAGTCGCCCGGCGGGCGCACGCTGATCCGCGCGGAGGTGCCGGAGATCGAGATCGGCCGGTACGCCGTCGACCTGCGGTCGCTGTCGCACGGCACCGCACGCTTCAGCCGCCGCTACGTCCGGCACGAACCGATGCCGCCGCAGGTCGCGGAACGGGTCAAAGGGGAGGCGCGCGCGGCCTCCTGAGGCGCCGGGCGCCCGCCGGTCACTCCGGCGGGCGCCCGTGTGCGCGGTCGCGCTTCCGCTTCACTCCGCGACACTCCCCCGTACCGGAGAACGGCTTGGAACGACCCCCGGCGCACGGCGGTGGCTGCCTATACGCTGAACACCTGATCAACAGGTGTGCGCAGCACGGAAGTCGGGAAGGCCGCAAGACGACAGTCGCGGCGATCGGGGGCGGGAATGACCGTTGAGAGCGGTTACGCGGAGTTCTTCGGTCCGCAGGTACCGCGTACGGGCGACGAGGGCCAGACACCCACGTTCGCGCTGGCCTCGGCGGCCTACCGGGACAACGAGGCCGAGGAGATACTCAAGGCCAACAGCGAGTGGCACAAGTCGGAGGTCGGCAAGCCGCGGATCAAGCTGTTCCGGCCCAATCTGGGCGAGGCGTTCTCCCGGGCGATCATCGACCGGATGCTGGGCTCGGGCCGCGCCCCGCTCATCCAGTCCTTCGGGACCCAGCCGCAGGTGGTGGTGGAGCACGCGCTGGCGGCCCACCGCATCCGCCGCGAGCGCGACAACTGGCTGACCGCCGTGATGGTGCTGTGCGGGCTGCTGTTCCTGCCCGGCCTGCTCGTCTGGCTGCTGGTGTTCCAGATCCGCACGACGATGGCCAAGCGCGACGACAAGCGCGCCGGCGCGCTCGCCACCGCCCTGCTGGTCGGCGTCGGCGCCCTGGCCGTGCTGTTCCTGCTGCGCATGCCGTTCACCGGGTTCTGGGCCTGGTACGCGCGCGCGGCGGTCGTGGCCCCGGTGCTGGGCTGGTTCTGGGCCAAGCAGATCTGCGAGCGCACCGCTCGTGACCTGCGGGAACGCTGGGACAGTTTGCTGTCGGGCAGCAGCATCGGCGCCAAGGTGCCCGAGGCGGTGCCGAGCAGCCCCGGCGAGACGGCGGCCGAGCAGCTGCGCCAGTCGCTGGCCCGGCTCAGCGCCGAGCAGCAGTCCAACTCCGTCTTCTACGCCGGTCCCAAGGGCATCCTCGGGATGGGCACCCGCTGGGGCAGCTGGCAGCTCGCCGAGGACCTGGCGCCGGCCGATCCCGACCGCGAGATCCACCCGTTCCGCAGCTGGGACGTCATCAAGGCCATCCACGACCGGCTGCGCATGCTGGAGCGCGGCCCGCTGAACACGGGCGGCTTCCCCAAGCCGTCGATACGCCACTGGATCGTCACCCCCATCGGGGAGAACGCCACGGCGGTCACCCGGCCCGAGGGCACGGACGTCGAGGCGTACCAGGTGAAACAGCACGCCGTGCAGGAGATCTGCAACAAGCAGCAGTTCGGCGCGGGCGACCGGCACTACCTGGGCGTGCAGTGGACCCTGTGGGACGGCCAGCTGGTGATCACGATGCTGATCACGGTGACCGTGCTGCACGAGACGCTGCGCATCGAGGTCACCGGGCATGCCCTGGGGCCGGTGCATTCCCTCTTCACCACCAAACCGGCGGCGAAGGAGAAGGAGGTCCAGAAGTCGGTCAAGTTCTGGGAGACCCGGAAGGTCAAGCTCCCGCTGGTCGACTCGGACGAGGTGGTACGCCTGGCCGCCCGCGCGCCCCTGACCAACTACCCTCCGCTGCTGTACTGGCTGGGCGGCAAGCTGACCCTGCCCGAGCCGTTCGGACTGCGGCACGCCTGGGCGGACAAGCCCTGGCGGCACCGGTTCATGGCGGACGACGCGCTGCGGGCGGCGACACCTGTGCTGCGTGTGGTGCACTCCGCGGCGATCAAGGTGCTGGAGGAGAACGGCGTGGACACCACCAAGTTCGGCTCCCGCTCCTCCTCCCTGTCCACGGCGGTGCAGGAGGCGACGCCGAGCAAGGCCGACCTGTACGACGCGTAAGCGTCCGGCGGGCGGGTGCGCTGCCGCGGACCCCGCCTCCCCCGGGTACAGGGCGTCAGGCCGTCGGCCAGGCCTCCGCGAGCATCTTGCGGGTGTCGGCCAGCAGCTGCGGCAGCACCTTGGTGTGGCCGATGACCGGCATGAAGTTGGTGTCGCCGCCCCAGCGCGGGACGACGTGCTGGTGCAGGTGGGCGGCGATGCCCGCGCCCGCGACCGTGCCCTGGTTCATGCCGATGTTGAAGCCGTGCGCGCCCGACGCCGTGCGCAGCGCGGTCATCGCCTGCTTGGTGAGCGCGGCGAGCTCCGCCGTCTCCTCGGCCGTGAGCTCGGTGTAGTCGGCCACGTGCCGGTAGGGCACGGTCATCAGATGGCCGCCGGTGTACGGGTACAGGTTGAGCACCGCGTACACCAGCTCGCCGCGGCGCAGGATCAGCCCGTCCTCGTCGGACTCGGCCGGGAGGGAACAGAAGGGGCAGCCGTCGCCGGCGCCGGGGCCGCTCGGCTTGTTCTCGCCCTGGATGTAGGCCATCCGGTGGGGCGTCCACAGACGCTGGAACGCGTCCTGCGTCCCCACTCCCAACTGCTGCTCCGGCTCACTCGTCATGCGTGCAGCATATGGCGTGACCGCGGGACCGCGGCAAAAAGCCCCCGGGATCGCTCCCGGGGGCTTCTGCGCGTACGGGTCAGACCTGCGCCCGCTCCTCGACGACCTTCACGATCTTGGCGATGGCCTCGTCGACGGGGATGCCGTTCTCCTGCGAGCCGTCGCGGTAGCGGAAGGACACCGCGCCGTTCGCCATGTCCTCGTCGCCCGCGATGACCATGAAGGGCACCTTCTGCTTCTGGGCGTTCCTGATCTTCTTCTGCATACGGTCGGAGGAGGAGTCCACCTCGACGCGCAGACCCTGCTTGCGGGCCGCGTCCGCGAACTTCTCCAGGTGGTCGACGTGCGCGTCGCCGATCGGGATGCCGAGCGCCTGGACCGGGGCCAGCCACGCCGGGAAGGCGCCCGCGTAGTGCTCCAGGAGCACCGCGAAGAACCGCTCGATGGAGCCGAACAGCGCACGGTGGATCATGACCGGGCGGGTCTTGGTGCCGTCCGCGGCGGTGTACTCCAGGTCGAACCGCTCCGGCAGGTTGAAGTCGAGCTGGATGGTCGACATCTGCCAGGTGCGGCCGATGGCGTCCTTCGCCTGCACGGAGATCTTCGGCCCGTAGAAGGCGGCGCCGCCCGGGTCCGGGACCAGCGGCAGGCCCTGCTTCTCGGCGACCTGGCGCAGCGTCTCGGTCGCCTCCTCCCAGGCCTCGTCCGAGCCGACGAACTTCTCCGGGTCCTTGGTGGACAGCTCCAGGTAGAAGTCGGTGAGGCCGTAGTCGCGCAGCAGGTTCAGGACGAAGGTGAGGGTCTTGTCGAGCTCCTCGGACATCTGCTCGCGGGTGCAGTAGATGTGCGCGTCGTCCTGGGTGAAGCCGCGGGCCCGGGTCAGGCCGTGCACGACGCCCGACTTCTCGTACCGGTACACGGTCCCGAACTCGAAGAGGCGCAGCGGCAGTTCGCGGTAGGAGCGGCCGCGCGCGTCGAAGATCAGGTTGTGCATCGGGCAGTTCATGGGCTTGAGGTAGTAGTCCACGCCCTCGTCGAGCTGCATGGGCGGGTACATGCCGTCGGCGTACCAGTCCAGGTGGCCCGAGGTCTCGAAGAGCTTCCCCTTCGTCGCGTGCGGGGTGTAGACGAACTCGTAGCCCTCCTCCTCGTGCCGGCGGCGCGAGTAGTCCTCCATGACCCGGCGGATGATGCCGCCCTTGGGGTGGAAGACGGCGAGGCCGGAGCCGATCTGCTCCGGGATGGAGAACAGGTCGAGCTCGCTGCCGAGCTTGCGGTGGTCGCGCTTCTCGGCCTCGGCGAGGAACTCCAGGTGCGCCTTCAGCTCCTCCTTGGAGGGCCAGGCGGTGCCGTAGATGCGCTGGAGCATCGGGTTCTTCTCGCTGCCGCGCCAGTAGGCGGCCGCGTTGCGCATCAGCTTGAACGCCGGGATGTTCCGGGTGGTGGGCAGGTGGGGACCGCGGCAGAGGTCCTTCCAGCACAGCTCGCCGGTCTTGGCGTCGATGTTGTCGTAGATCGTCAGCTCACCGGCGCCGACCTCGACGTCCGCGCCGTCGTCGTGCGAGGCGGAGCCCTTGAGGCCGATCAGCTCCAGCTTGTACGGCTCGTCGGCGAGCTCCTCGCGGGCGGTCTCGTCGGTCACCACGCGGCGGGAGAAGCGCTGGCCGCGCTTCTGGATCTCCTGCATCTTCTTCTCGATGGCCTTGAGATCCTCGGGCGTGAAGGGCTTCTCCACGTCGAAGTCGTAGTAGAAGCCGTCCCGGACCGGGGGGCCGATGCCCAGCTTGGCCTCGGGGAACAGCTCCTGCACGGCCTGGGCCATCACGTGCGCGGTGGAGTGGCGCAGGATGTTGAGGCCGTCCTCGGAGGAGATCTCGACGCCCTCGACGGTCTCGCCGTCCTGGACCTGGTACGAGAGGTCCTTGAGCTCGCCGGCCACCCGCGCGGCGATGACCGAGCGCTCGCCGGCGAAGAGCTCGGCGGCCGTAGTGCCCGTCGTCACCACGCGTTCTTCCCGCTCGGAATCGCGTTGGATGATCACACGGACGTCTGACACCGGTCTCTCCTGACTGAAGGCTGTGGTCGCGGCGCCATACCGGAGCGCACGCATGGGTGCGATCGTACCGACCCGGGACCGGTGCAGGCGAAATCAGCCGTCGCGGGCCGGCCCGAAGGCCTCGCCGAAGTCGTCCGCGCTCTCCTGCAGCACCTTGAGCAGCCGGTCGCGTTCGGCCTCGTCGACCTGGACCGGCGCGACCCCGCGGACCTCGGTGAGACGCCGGAACCTGCTGCGTCCGGCCAGCCGCCCGCGCATCCGCACCGGCAGCCCCATGAGGTGGGCGTGACCGGCGATCCGGTAGTCCTCCTCGCCGAGCGTGACCCGGAGGTGCCCTACGTCGGCGCCCGCGAGCACCCGCAGCCGCACCAGGCCGACGTCCCCGGCCTGTGCCCGGTACATCCGCACGACCGCCCCGGTGACCGTGACGGTGACGGAGGGCTCCGCTCGCTGGTAGCGGCGGCCGGCCTCGATGAGCGCGGGCAGGTCGCCGGGCGAGAACTCCACGGGACCGGCGGCCGCGCAGTCCTCGGGCACCCCGGCCGCCGGCGACCAGTCCACGCCGACCCGGGCGCCCTCGGTCCCCCGCACCAGGGCGACGAGGGCCTCGGTGAACTCGTGGCTGACGCCCGCGCCGACGGCGGTGCCGAAGGCGTCCATGGAGCCGGTGGCCCGCCGGTGGTCGACGGCCTCGCGGGCGGCGTGCAAGGCGTGGAACAGACTCACGGCCAGCGGGCGGCCGGTGGCGACGGGCACGAAGGCGGTGAGGCCGCGGCCGTCCGGCGTGGGGCCCACCAGCACGCCCTCCAGCGCCGCGGCGGCCGGGCGCCGGTGGCGGGCGCCGTGGTAGCCGGCACGGGTGCGGGTGGCGAGCGCGGCGGCGAGCAGGGTGCGGCGGGCGGCGGTCCTCAGCTGTTCCTCCGCGGTCCAGGCGACGGCGTCGCCTGGCCCGGGCGGCAGGTCGCGGGACCAGCGGATCTCGTCGCTGGGGACGGCGAGGGCGAGCAGGATCTGGCGGGCGGAGGGCGTGCCGCTGCGGGACAGCGCGTCCAGGGCCTCGGCGAGCAGGTCCTCGCTGTCGGGGAAGGCACGGCCGGCCGGCACGAGCAGGCTGGTGCCGGTGCCCGGGCCGGGCGGGGCCCACCGGCCGTAGCGACCGGGGGCGCCGCCGCGCCGCTGCCAGCCGTGCCGGCGCAGCAGGGCGGTGAGCACGGCGGGGTCGGTGCCGGCGGCCTCGGGCGGCTGTGTGTCGGGGAAGGCGTCGGCGGGGTGCGGGCGGGCGGGCCGGGCGGGCTCCCCGGTGGGGCGGTGGGTCATGGTCTGCCTCCCCTGCCGACCCGCGTCATGATCTCGCACAGCGCGCGGTCGTCGAAGATGCGTGAGGTCGGGATCCGTACGGTGGTGCGGCGGCGGCCGGTGACGGGGTGTCCGGCGAGGTTGACCCAGTAGCAGCAGTGGCGCAGGTCGAGCCGGTCGTGTCCGGCGCGCAGCCAGTCGTCCTGGGAGCGCGGCAGGATCATCACGACGAGGATCTTGTGCACGGAGACCGGGGTGCGGGCGAGCTTCTCCAGGTGGGCGTTGTCCAGGGTGAAGGAGAAGGAGCGCCCCCGGGGGTGCGGGGCGATCTGTGACGTGGCCTTGAGCTGCACCTTGATGGTGACCTCGTCGTCGACGAGGTGTCCGGGCGCGCTGTGGCTGACGTGCCAGTCGATGCCGTTGTCGGGGAAGGGCTGGGACAGCGAGCAGCCCGCCGCCGCGGCGACGGCGTGGAGATAGCCGACCTGCAGGGTCTCCATGCAGGCGGTGGTGGCGAGGGTGCCGCGAGCGGCCGGTGTGCGCTCCGGCAGCAGCCCGCCCCGTTCGGGCTGCGCGATGGCCATGACCAACAGCCTTCCAGAACAGTCGAATCCCATGCGCGGGTCGCTGAACTGCAAAGACCCGTACTCGTGTTGTCTCCTCCCCGCGTAGTGCGCAAACAGGGCGGGTATCACCGGTCCGAGCAGTCGACCGCGTGTCAACTGTTGATGGTGAGCGAGGGGTTGGTGGGTATGACGTGCTGGTACGAGGGGCCGCTGGCCGCCTTCGACACGGAGACCACGGGTGTGGACGTCGAGACCGACCGGATCGTGTCGGCCGCTCTCGTCGTCCAGGACGCGCCGGGCACCCGGCCGCGGGTGACCCGCTGGCTGGTGAATCCGGGCGTGCCGGTGCCGGCCGCGGCGACCGAGGTGCACGGGCTGACGGAGGAGCATCTGCAGCGCAACGGCCGCTGGCCGGCGCCGGTGATGTACGAGGTGGCGCAGGCGCTGGCGGAGCAGGCGGCGGTGGGCCGGCCGGTGGTGGTGATGAACGCGCCGTTCGATCTGACGCTGCTGGACCGGGAGTTGCGCCGGCACCGGGCGTCGTCGCTGGACCGCTGGTTCGAGCGGTCGCCGCTGCTGGTGCTGGATCCGCGAGTGCTGGACAAGCATCTGGACCGCTACCGCAAGGGCCGCCGCACGCTGGCCGATCTGTGCGCGCACTACGAGGTGGAACTGGAGGAGGCGCACGACGCGGCGGCGGACGCGACGGCCGCGCTGGAGGTCACCCGGGCGGTGGGCCGCCGGTTCGCGTCCCGGCTGGAGCGGCTGTCCCCCGGTGAGCTGCACACGTTGCAGGCGGTGTGGCACGCGGCACAGGCGCGGGGCCTGCAGGCGTGGTTCGCGCGCACCGGCACGGAGGAGATCGTCGACCCGGCCTGGCCCCTGCGCCCGGACCTGCCGGCGGCGGCGTGACCTCACTCACCGGCCCACGGCATCGTGGGCCGGGGGCGTGGGTGGCGGAGCTCCCACAACGCGCGGCGAACCCGGGCAGAACACGAAGAGAGCGACGTGGTCCGCGTTTTCGGCGGACACACGTCGCTCTCGCGAGCGTGGGCGATACTGGGTTCGAACCAGTGACCTCTTCGGTGTGAACGAAGCGCTCTCCCACTGAGCTAATCGCCCGGAACGCACTGAACAATACAGGGGTCGGGACGCTTCGTTCAAACCGCTTGAAGGTGCGCCGCCAGTCCGCGCCGCCCGGCCCGCAGCATCAGCGCGTGGTTGGCCCGGAAGAGCGGCCGGCCGGGCACGGCGAGCAGCCGCAGCAGCCGCGCCCGGACGTCGACCTCCTGCTCGTAGTGGGCGAGGCAGCCGTGCGCGCCCAGGTCGGTGACGGTCCACCGCGCCCAGCCGTCGATGTCGCCGGACAGCCCGGCCTCCAGCACGCCGTTCTCCCGGTCCCGCCGCCCCTCCCGCAGGGTGAAGGTGAGGTCGTACGGGAGGACGGAGCGGATCGTGACGATGCCGGTGGTGTCGTCGAGGCGGGCGACCTCCCGCACCTGCGGCCACCACCGGGGGTATTCCTCGATCCGCTCCAGCACGCCGTACACGGTCGCGGCGGGCGCGGACAGCGTCCATACGGTGCGGAAGCGGTAATGGTTCCGGTCCATGTACGGAGTGTGCCCGCCCGCGCCCGCCTCGTGCGTCACGGCATGCGGTCCCCCAGGAGTGCGAGGTTCTCTATGGCGGCGAGTCCGTACAGGGCGGTGTCGTTGGTGGAGACCCAGGGGGCCTCACTGCCTGCGACCAGGGCGGTGGGACCGCTCACCTTCTCGGTCTTCCAGGGCGCGGACTCCTTGTACCCGTCGGAGTCGTAGAACCTGGCCCACGCCCGCTGCGCCAGCGCCTCGTCCCCGGTGCGCACGGCGGCGTAGGCGTCGAGGCGGGAGTGGCCCTGGAAGAGGATCAGGCTGCCGAAGTCGGTGCCGTAGCGCGCGGCCTGTTCGGCCTTGGTGGCGTTGAACCAGCGGCAGTAGTCGTAGTACGCCTGCTCGAACTCGGGCATGTCGACGAGGTCGATCAGTTCGGCGCACAGTTCGTTGAGGCCGAAGACGGCGGACAGGTGGGAGACCTCCACCTTCGGTGTGCCGGCGACGGCGAACCGGCCGGTGTCCAGGTCGTACAGGCCGCTGCCCTGGACGAAGCCGTTGGGCTGGGCGGCGATGGTCTCCATGGTGGAGAGCACGCGTGCCCGGGCCTTCCGCCACTTGGGGCCCTTGCGTTCCCACTCGGTGAGCCAGGCGGAGACCAGGCCGCTCCAGTCGGTGCCGAAGCCGATGGACAGGGCGGCCGGGTCGGGGGTGTACGGCTCGGTGCGGATCTTGCGGAGCGGGTCGAGGGCGAGGAAGGTCTCGTCGCTGTCGACGTTGGCGTGCATGAGGTCGCCGGTGCGTTCGTCGGCGGTGAGGAAGTAGTAGAAGCGCCGGTAGGTGGTGTTGGCGATGCGCTGCTGCTTGGCGCTGTCGGCGTAGTGCTGGACGCCGTGCCGGGTGCCGAGCCCGGCCCACTCGCCGAGGTGGTAGACGTCGACCTCGCCGGTGTGGCGGGTCATGGCCTCGGCGAAGCGGAAGATGTCGGCGCGCCCCGAGCGCAGGTAGGCGTACCAGAGCCACAGGTCGGGCGAGAGTTCGCTGTTGTCCCAGGCGTAGCCGCCGACGTCGTAGCGCCACTGGTGCCGGACGGTGTCGTAGGTGTGCATGATGTCGCCGTAGTCCCAGAAGCCGTACCAGCGGCGCTGCTCCACCTGGTCCTTGTAGTAGGCGAAGAGGAAGTCGAGGTGGTTCTCGATCTTCTCCTTGGCGGGGGTGGAGCGGTCGGGCTCGGCGAAGAGGCCCTTGCCGAAGACGCCGGCGGTGATCAGCTGCGAGGGCGGCGCGGCGAGCTGCGGCAGCACGCGTACGGCGCGTGCGCGGGCGGCGAGCCGGTCGGCGTCCGGGGTGGCGGCCTCGGCCCAGAACAGCAGTTCGGAGGTGCGGGCGATGCCGTAGGGCGTGCCGAAGCCGGGCTCGTGGTCCTCGTAGGTGATGTTGAGGCCTTCGAGCTGTTCGGGGAAGGTGTCCTGGCCCATGCCGTCGTGGTAGAAGCGCAGGTCCATGGGCTGGGCCTCGGGTGACCAGAGCCAGACGGTGACCTCGGCGGTGTCGGTGTGCGCGTCGCGGACGTCGAGCTGGGCGGGGTGCTTCTCCCAGAAGTCGCGCAGCCCGAAGGAGAGGCCGCCGCTGACGCCGCCGACGTAGCCGAAGCCGGAGGCGCGCCGCCCGCCGCCGGCGAAGATCCAGCCGTGGCCCTTCCTGGTGCGCTTGCGGACGGTGAAGCCGTCGGCGGACAGCTGGGAGAGGGTGTAGTCGCCCCACTCGGGGATGTACTGCAGGCGGCTGGTCACGCGCTGGTCCCAGGTGGTCGGGTCGGGCAGCCTGCGGCCCTCGAACTGGGCCTCCTGCACGGCGGTCCCCGGGTCACGGCGCAGCCCTGTGATCCCCTTGACCGCCTCCCGGAGCATCCCCTCGCCCTCGCCGCCGAGCCGGATGTGCCGGTCGTACGTCGCGTCGCGCAGCGGGACGGAGAAGCGGACGCCGATGCCGCGCACGAAGTCGCCCTTGGCGCTGCCGGGTTCCTGCTTCCCGTCGTAGGTGATGGTGTGCACCATGCGGAAGGAGTCGGCGCCCGCGTAGAAGTAGAGGCGCACGGAGAAGGGCAGCAGGGTGTCGCGGCCCTTGCGGTGGGTGCCGTCGACGCGGACGACCGCGCGGACGGGGCCGTCCTGCTCGACGGTGACGCCGGAGACGGTGCCGTCGAACCGCTCGGTGCGGACGGTGGTGCGGTCGCCGTCCTCGATCTCGGGCTGGCGCAGCACGACGAGGCGCCCGTCGCGGGCGATGTCGGTGGAGCCGCGGGTGACCGAGCGGACCAGGGTGTCGCCGCCGGTGCCGATCCGGGCGGTGACGACGCCGGTGGAGACGGTGACGGTGGCGCCGCGTCGGGTGACGGTGACCTTCTTGTCGGGCGCGGCGGGCGTGCCGGCCTTCAGGGCGAGCCGGCCGGTACCCGAACTGACGGCGTGGGCAGTCCACTTGAGGGAGCCGTCCGGCCAGTACGCCAGCGGCCAGGTCTGGACGGGGACGTCCTTGCCGTCGGCGTCCGTCACGGCGAAGGTCCGGGTCTGCGGATGGGCGCCGCGGGGCCAGGGGACGCCGACGGTGGAGCCCGGGGCGGCGCCCGGTCCGTCCTCCTCAAGCCAGTCCAGGGTCACCGGGTCGGAGATGCCGGGCGCGGTGGCGGGCGCCGCGGCGGCTTCCCTCTCGCCGAGGGCCAGGCCGGCCTGGGCGGCGGCTCCGGCGACGGCGGCCGCCTTGATGAGAGTTCTGCGGGGGATGGGGGACATGGCCCGTCCTTTCCATGGCTGCCGGATGCTGCGCTTATGTCAGGGGCATGACAGACGGAGATGTGGTGCCGGAGCGCCCGCCCCGTAGGAGGCACCGCCCGTCAGCGGTGCCTGTGACGTTCCTCCACGGCGACGGCGGCCGCCGTGACGGCCCCCAGCGCGGGCACCGCGAGGGGGGTGCTGAACCAGGCGGAGCAGACCACGACGGCCAGCCCGCCGATGAGCAGGAAGGATCCGGCGGGGTCGCGGACGGTGTGCCGCCCGGCCCGCGCCATCAGCGGCCGCCAGGACACGCCGGGCCGCCACAGCGCCGCCGCCCGCAGCAGCGCGGCCGCCGCCCCGATGAGCGCGAGCACCCCGACGGCCCCGACCAGCGGACCGCCCGGCAGCCCGGCCCGTACGGCGCGCAGGTCGGTCCACACCACGGCGACGGCCGCCCATCCGGCGAGCCCGACGAGCCGGCCGCCGCGCACCGCCGCCCGGAAGTCGGCCGTGAACTCCCGCCATCCGCCCTGCTGGTGGGCCAGATGGCGGCGCAGGTGCCGGGCGCCCGCCGCCAGCGCGGCGGGGTAGGTGACCAGCGGCAGCGCGGCCAGCGCGATCCACACGCCGGTCAGCAGGCACTCGGCGAAGAGCGCGAACCTTCCCCAGGCCCTCGAATCGGTGCGTGCCAGGGACATCGTCAGCTCACTCAGCCCTTCAGTCCGGAGGTCGCCATGCCGTCGATGAGATAGCGCTGGAAGGCGAGGAAGAAGGCCAGCACGGGCAGCAGCGCGACCAGCGACATGGCGATCATGCCGCCGTAGTTGGCGAGCCCTTCCTGGTCGACGAACATCTTCAGCCCGAGGGAGACCGTGTACTTGCCGGGCTCGTTGAGGTAGATCAGCGGGCCCATGAAGTCGTTCCAGGCGTTGATGAAGGTGAAGATGGCGCTGGTGATCAGGGCCGGCCGGCACAGCGGCAGCACGATCGACCAGTAGATGCGCAGATGCCCGCAGCCGTCGAGCCGGGCCGCCTCGTCCAGCTCCCGGGGCAGGTTCCGCATGAACTGCACCATCAGGAAGACGAAGAACGCCTCCGTGGCCAGGTACTTCCCCAGCAGCAGCGGGGTGTACGTGTTGATCATGTCCAGGTTGCGGAACAGCACGTACTGCGGGATCAGCAGCACGTGGTACGGCAGCAGCAGCGTGCCGATCATGAGCGTGAAGAGCAGATTGCGCCCCGCGAACCGGATCCTGGCGAAGGCGTAGGCGGTGAGCGAGCAGGAGATCAGGATGCCGATCACCGAACCCACCGCGAGGAACAGCGAGTTGAAGAAGAAGGTGGAGACGGGGATGTCGGCGATGCCGTCGGCGAGGCTGGTGTAGTTGGACACGATCGGGTCGGCCGGGAAGAGGTCCAGGCTGCCGACGATGTCCTCGCTCGCCTTGAACGACCCGCCGACCACCCACACCACCGGGTAGAGGATCACCGCCAGGAGCGTCAGCGCCCCGAGGTGCCAGGCGAGCGAGCCGGGCAGCCGGCGCCGCAGCGCGCCCTTCGCCGACGGGGTGCGGGTGATGTCGGTGGCCTGTGCGGTCATCGGCCGCCCTCCTCGTAGTGCACCCAGCGCTTCTGGGACCGGAACAGCACCGCCGTGACCAGGGCGACCGCGACCAGCAGCATCCACGCCATGGCGGAGGCCAGGCCCATCCGGCTGTTCTCGAAGCCCTGGACGTACAGATAGCAGGTGTAGACCATGGAGCCGTCCGCCGGACCGCAGGCGTTGCCGCCCGCGCCGCCGCCGACGATGTAGGCGGAGCTGAAGATCTGGAACGAGTGGATCGTCTCCAGCAGGACGTTGAAGAACAGCACCGGCGAGATCATCGGCAGGGTGATGTTCCAGAACTGCCGCAGCTTGCCGGCCCCGTCGACGTCGGCCGCCTCGTACAGCTCCCGCGGCACCTGCTTCAGCCCGGCCAGGAAGATGACCATCGGCGCGCCGAACTGCCAGACGGTCAGGGCGACCAGGCTGTAGATGATGAGGTCCGGGTCGCCGGTCCAGCCGCCGGCGCCGATGCCGAACACCTTCTGCGTCCGGTCGACGATCGCGTCGTCCGAGAAGATCGCCTTCCAGACGATGGCGACCGACACGCTCGCGCCGATCAGCGACGGCGCGTAGAACGCGGCCCGGTAGAAGGCCTGCCCGCGCCGCTTCTGCGCGAGCAGCAGGGCCACGCCGAGCGCCACGAGCAGTTTGACGGGCGTGCCGACGACGACGTACCAGAGGGTGACCCGCACCGAGTGGCGCCAGCGCGGGTCGCCGAACATCTCGGAGAAGTTGTCCAGGCCGATCCAGCGCGGGGCGTCGAACAGGTTGTAGTCGGTGAACGCGAAGTAGAGCGAGGCGGCCATCGGGCCCGCCGTCAGCAGCAGGAACCCGGCGATCCACGGGGACATGAAGAGATAGCCGGCCAGGTTCTCCCGGCGCCCCCGCCGCTTCAGGTCGGCAGGGCGCGGGGGTGTGTCCGGACCGTGCCGCGGCTCGGCGTCCTTCGCCCGGACCTCCGTCACGGGGGCGTGTGTCACGGCGGTTCCCATCAGCTGCTGAGGGCGGTCTTCGACTCGTTGAAGAACTGCTCGACGGCGTCGGGCACCGACCGCTTGCCCAGGCCGAGCTCCTCGCCGATGCGCAGGAACGCGGCCTCGCAGATGTCGGCGCCGTTCGGGTGCGGGGTGATGGGCTCCAGCACGCCCGCCTGCACGAGGGACTCCTCGTAGGCGGCGATCGCCTTGTTCACCGCGTCGGTGGGCCGGTACGCCTCGTACTGCGCCGTGGTGGCGGGCACGCCCCGGTCGTAGCCCATGATCTTGGCGACCTCGGGGTCGTGCACCATGAAGTCGATGAACTTGGCGACCTCCACCGGGTGCTGGGTGCGCCTGGAGGCGCTCAGCATCAGCGAGCCGAGGTACTGGCCGGTCCGCTTGCCGTCGGTGGTGGGAATCGGCGCGAGACCGTACTCGCTCCTGCCCTCGGAGGTGTAGCGGACGGTGAAGTTGTCCCAGGTGAACTCGGAGCCCGCGAGTTCGGCGGAGAGCGCCGACTTGGGCTTGATCTGGGCGACCTTCTTGGGGTCGGCGAAGAGTCCGGACCGCACGCCCTTCTCCGCCTTCGTCCACCACCGGGTCAGATCCGCCTCGGTGAAACCGAGACCGTCCTCGGTGAAGAACGCCTTGCCGTTCTGACGCAGGTACAGGTCGTAGAGGTACATGACGCCGTACATGCCGCTGTCGCCGGCGCGGCCCGTCCGGTCGCGCACCCGGGCCATCGCCTCGTCGAAATCGTCCCAGGTCCAGCCCGTTTCGGGAGTGACACCGGCGCGGGCGTAGACCGGCTTGTCGATGACGAGGGCCATCGAGTTGGACCCCACGGGCACGCCGAGGAGTTTGCCGTCGATCTCGCCGAACGTGTCGAGGCCCGCCCGGAATCCCTCCATGCGCAGGTTGCCCGCCTTGACCTGCTCCTTGAGGTCCAGGAGCACATTCTTCGCATCGTATTTGCGGAGGAATCCGATGGCATTCTGGAAGACGTCCGGCGGATTTCCGCCGGAGGCCTGCGTGTTGAACTTCTTCCAGAAATCCGTGTACGGCTGGAAGTCGGTCTTGACCCTGATCTTCGGGTACTTCTTCTCGAAGAGATCGATCGTCTTGTTGATGCGCCGCGCCCGGTCCTCGGCGCCCCACCACGCATAACGGATCGTCACCGTTCCGTCGCCGGAACCGCTTCCGCCACCGCAGGCGGTCGCCGTCGCACCGAGCCCCGTGACGGCGAGCGAGGCCCCCGCCGCTTTGAGGACCGTCCGCCTCTCCACACCCCTGCCCTGCTGCATACGAGCCTCCCCGCGACGGTCCCGGCCGCCCCATGAATCGTTTCAAGTAAGCGCTTGCTGGCACAAGGTACGGAGGGCCCACGGGCGCGTCAATGATTCGGACAGGAATTGGTGGCGAGGCCTCGCGGGCGCCGGGCGGCGGGGGCGTCCGGGGATCATGCCGGGCGGGAGGGAAAGCGGCAGGTCCCCGGCCTCACGGCCGACCGGTCGAACGGAACGGCGGCGGCCGTTGCGGGGCACGCGGCAGGTCACGGTCGGGTGACGCACGGGCGAAGCGGAACGGGGCGGAGGGAGGTGTCGACGGGCCGTCCCGGCAACGACGAAGCGGCCCGGCTCACTGTTGGTGAGCCGGGCCGCTTGATCCCGGTGGGCGATACTGGGTTCGAACCAGTGACCTCTTCGGTGTGAACGAAGCGCTCTCCCACTGAGCTAATCGCCCGGGCGCAGGAAGAACATTACCCCATGTCAGGGGGTGCCCGTGACCACTGTGCCACCGACCGGACGTGACTCACCGTGTCGCCGGGGGGCCGGACGGACCGGCCCCCGGCCCGTGTCACTGGTCCTTGATCTTCCAGGGCATCTGCAGACCGAACTTCCACAGGTAGAAGCCGGCCAGCGCGGCCACGATCACCAGGCCGACCGACGTCAGGATGATGTTGCGGCGACGCACCCGCGGGTCCAGCGCCCGCTGGGCCGCCTCGGTGACCTTGCGCTTGGTCCAGCGCAGCACCAGCTGGGCCCACACGAACTCGGTCGCCCAGATCGCCATGCCGCCGAAGATCACGACCCATCCAGGGCCAGGCAGCGGCAGCATGATCACGCCGGCCACCACCACGGCCAGACCGACGACGAAGACCCCCACCTGCCAGCTCAGATGCAGCGCCCGCCGCGCCTTCACGAACTCGGGCGCCCTCGACCCGAGTCCCCTCTCGTCCCGACGCTCGCTTCCGTCCACCGTCACCCCGTGGGCCGCGGCCACGACCTCGCCGGACTCGTTACTCCCCGTGTTCATGCAGCCCAACACTACCCGAGCCGAACACATCACCGGAATGGACGCAGGACACGAACGATCTCTCGGCCGGAAGAGTTACGTAATCCCACGCAAAACACTCAGAGGGGTTTACAACGGCACCGTAGGTGGCATGTCGATTTCGCCGACGTGCGAATCCCCGAGCGCACACTGAGCGAAAGGCCCTGGCGCTTATGAACACCACGGTCAGCTGCGAGCTGCACCTGCGCCTCGTTGTGTCGAGCGAGTCCTCCCTGCCTGTCCCCGCAGGCCTGCGGTACGACACGGCCGACCCCTACGCCGTGCACGCCACCTTCCACACCGGAGCCGAGGAAACCGTCGAGTGGGTGTTCGCCCGCGACCTCCTCGCCGAGGGACTTCACCGCCCCACGGGCACCGGCGACGTCCGCGTCTGGCCGTCGCGCAGTCATGGTCAGGGCGTCGTGTGCATCGCCCTGAGCTCTCCGGAGGGGGAAGCCCTGCTCGAGGCCCCGGCACGGGCTCTGGAGTCCTTCCTGAAGCGCACCGACGCCGCCGTGCCGCCCGGCACGGAGCACCGGCACTTCGATCTCGATCAGGAGCTCTCGCACATCCTGGCGGAAAGCTAGCGCGCCGCCTCGAAGCCGCCCGGCGCCGTCGACTCGGGGTGACGGCGCGGGCCTGAACAACAGGATGCATCGGCGTCGACGCCGCGGGTTTCTTGCCGTGGGTCGACGCCGGTGTGCTGTGCGGGGCGCGGGCGCGTCGGCGTGGCTGCGGGCGCACCTAGGGGCGGGGCCGGTATTCGTCGGCCCTGCGCGCCGTCAGGGGCTGCGCGCGCAGTTCCCCGCGCCCCTTTGGGGGCGCTTCCTTGAAAGTACGTCCAAGGCGCCCGCAGTCCTCCCTGGCAAGGGCGTCGCGGGCGGGAACCGTTCACGGGGGTTCTGCGTTGGAATCGAAGCCGTGTGCGGAGCGGGGAGGTGCGGGGTGGGGTGGAGCCACTACCATCGGCCAGCATCGGCGGGCGCCCGCCCGACCCCCAGGCCAGGGAGCGAATCGTGCTGATCACCCATGACACCCGGTGCGCGCTGGACACCGTGGTGGATCTGGTGAACACCGCACCGGAGGACGACGCGACTCCGGACGGACTGGCGGACGTCGCCGCCCTCGAGGCGTTCGTACGGGACCACGAGGTCAGCGAGGTCGGGGTGCTCACCGAGTTCGACCTGGCCGCCGTGCGCAAGATCCGCGCCCGGTTCGCCGCGGTGTTCGCCGCTCCCGACGCCCGCAGCGCCGCCATGATGATCAACGAACTGATCGCGGCCGCCGGCACCACGCCCCGGCTCACCGACCACGACGGCTACGACTGGCACGTGCACTACTTCGCCCCCGGCGCGTCCGTGGCCGACCACCTGGCGGCCGACTGCGGGATGGCGCTGGCGTTCTTCGTGGTCGCCGGCGAGCAGGAGCGCCTGCGCCGCTGCGAGGCCCCGGACTGCCGGCACGCCTTCGTGGACCTGTCCCGCAACCGTTCGCGCCGCTACTGCGACAGCCGCACCTGCGGCAACCGGCTGCATGTCGCCGCCTACCGGGCACGCCGCAAGGAGGCCGCGGGCTGATCCGCCCCGGCCGCCACGGAGAGTGACGGGAGGTGCCGGGCCGACGCGGTCCCGACGGGTGACGCCGGGAACCGCGGGTACGGCTCACAGCCACAGCAGGTCGTGCAAGGCGGCCGTGAGCAGCAGACACCCGATCACCGCAAGGAAGATCATCAGCGGTGGCTGGGATAGGGCGAAGAGGCATCCGCGCGGCTCGCCCTGCTGCGGCGCGGCATCGCTCTGTGTCGTGTCCAGCATCTCGCCGCGATGATGACGCATCGGACGCGCCGGACGCGATCAACACTCGTGGAGAGCATGTGCGCACACGGAAAGCGCGGTCTACCGGTCAGAGCGTGATCACTTCCGCGCGGTCCGGGTCCCCCTGTGACGCATGTGGTCCTGGGTGGTCAGATGCCGTGCTTCTTGAGGATGGCCTCGATGTCGCTGAAGTCGTCGTCCCCCTGTGCGGCCGGCTTCTGCCGGGGCGCGGGGCTCTGTCCGCGGGCGGGCGCCTGTCCCAGGGCGGGCGCGGACGCGCCGGGCGCCGTGGCGGCGGGGGTGGCCGTCTCCCTTGCCGCCTTGCGTTCCTTGCGGGTGCCGCCGCGCCGGCGCTCCACCGTGCGGGTCGCGGCGAACATCAGCCAGGACAGGCCCAGCACGCCGAAGCCAGCCCAGGCGACCGGACTGAAAGCGGTGTCCGCGAGCCACTCGACGACGCCGGTCATCACCAGACCGAGCGGCACGAGCGCGTAGGCGGCGATGCGCGTCGCCGTCAGGTAGCGCTTGCGGTAGGCCGTGACCACCGCGATGCCCAGGCCTGCCGCGGCGACGGCGGAGCAGACGGTCTCGGCAATCATCCGGTCCTCCAGGGCAGCGTGCGTGCGGTCACGACGGGCTTCGCCGGCGTCCTCTCCATCCTGCACCCGCCGAGCCCCGAGCGGCCATGCCCGGGGCGGACATCAGGGACATCTCCGGGTCCGGGCTCCTCCGAAGGTGCCGGTCGGCACACGCCTGAGGGTCTCGGGCCGGGGACGCGGGTCCGGGGCCGGATTGGGTGGTGCCGGGGTGCGGCTGGAAGACTGTCGGTCATGAGTGACTCCTCCCCCGCCCGCCCCGCCGCCCCTGTCCTCGACGTGTGGTGCGAGCTGCAGTGTTCGGACTGCCGGACCGCCCTGGACGACCTGCGCGCCCTGCGTGCCCGGTACGGCGACCGGCTGGAGATCCGGCTGCGGCACTTCCCGCTGGAGAAGCACAAGCACGCCTTCGCCGCGGCCCAGGCCGCCGAGGAGGCGTGGGAGCAGGGCCGGGGCTGGGACTACGCGGAGGCCGTGCTCGGCCGGGTCGAGGAACTGGAGCGCCGGGGCGAGGCGGTCCTGGTCGAGGTCGCCCGCGAGCTGGGCCTCGACGCCGACGAGGTCGACACCGCCCTGATCGACGGCCGGCACATCCTGGTGGTCGACGCGGACCAGGCCGAGGGCAAGGCGATCGGGGTGACCGGGACGCCCACGTACGTCATCGGCGGGGAGCGGCTCGACGGCGGCAGGAGCCAGGAGGGGCTGCGCGAGCGGATCGAGGAGATCGCGGACCGGCTGCTGACCGGGCAGGACGCCTGACCCCGCCCGTCCCCTCCGTCCCGGCCGCTACACCAGCGGCTTGTACAGCGAGTAGCGGGTCGCGGTGTAGCCGAGCGAGTCGTAGAGCCGTTCGGCCGGGGTGTTGCCCGCGAAGACGTTGAGGCCGATGGTCCGGTTGCCCGCGGCGGCCGCCTGGGCCTCGGCGAGCAGCATGAGGCTGCGTCCGTGGCCGCGACCCCGGTGGGCGGGCCGGGTCTCGACGTCGTACACGTACGCGCGCTCCCCGCGCACCGCGAGCCAGAGCGTGCCGACCACCGCGCCCTCGTGCTCGAGGACGCTGAGGAGCATGTCCTCCGTGGCGAGGCCGTCAGGCAGCAGCGCCGCCTCGTCGGCGGCGGCCTTGGCCAGCGCCTCCGCCTCAGGCACCCCGCGACGCGCCCACTCCCGCGCGTAGTCGGCCGAGCTCTCGGTCTGCCAGGGGCCGAACTCCTCCTCGGTCATGGGGCGTGCGCGGGCGCCGTCGGGCAGGGCGGGCGGGGTGGCGCAGAGGGCCTTCTCCATCGTCCGGTTGCGCACGACGTAGCCGAGTGCCGTGGCGAGGGCGAGGGCGGTGCCCGGTTCGGCGGGGACGGTGACCTCGATGCGGCGGCAGCCCCAGCCGCGCGCCACCTCCTCCGCCGCGAGGGCCGCCACCGTGCCCCGGCCACGCCGGCGGTCGGGTTCGTCGATGCGCAGGCTGACGATCCGGGCCACGGCGTCGCCGAAGACGGGGTCCGTGCCGAGGCGCACCTCCCCCACGGGACGGCTGTTCACGCAGACGTGGAAGTGACGCGAACGCGTCCCGTCGGGGTTCCGCTGGAGCGGCTCGGTCGGCCGCAGGGTGGTGGTCATCACGGGAGTTCTACCCCGCCGCGCCCCCGGCTTCAGCCGGTTTTCCGGCCCCTCACGGGTCGATGTCCGCCGCGGACCGCTCCTCGAAGATCCGCATGGCCTTGGCCGTCACCGGGCCGGGCGCGGCGGACAGTTCACGGTCGTCGACGCGGTGCACGGCCTGCACGTCGCGCAGGGTGGAGGTGAGGAAGATCTCGTCGGCCTCGCGCAGGACGTCCAGCGGCAGGTCGGTCTCCTTGGCCCCGGTCCACTCGGCGACCAGGGCGCGGGTGATGCCCGCGAGGCAGCCGGAGGCGAGCGGCGGGGTGTGGATCTCGCCGTCGAGGACGACGAAGACGTTCGACCCGGTGCCCTCGCAGAGCTGTCCGACGGTGTTGCCGAAGAGCGCCTCGGAGGCGCCGTGTTCGTGCGCGCGGGCGAGGGCGACGACGTTCTCGGCGTACGAGGTGGTCTTCAGGCCGGTGAGCGCGCCGCGTTCGTTGCGGGTCCAGGGCACGGTGACGACTGCCGTGGTGTCCGGGCGGCGGGTGGTCCCGCCGAGGGCGACGACGAGGGTCGGGCCCTTGTCGCCCCGGTCGGAGCCGAGCGGGCCGTGTCCGCCGGTGTAGGTGAGGCGCAGCCGGCCGAGCGGCACGGGGTTGGCCTCCAGGACGGCGGCACAGGCGCGGCGGACCTCGTCGAGGTCGGGGTCGGGCAGCCCGAGGCCCCGGGCCGAGCGGGTCAGCCGGTCGAGATGCCGGGTGAGGGCGAACGGCCGGCCGTCCACGGCCTTCACCGTCTCGAAGATGCCGTCGCCCACGGTCAGTCCGTGGTCGAAGACGGAGACGCGGGCGGACTCGGAGTCCCGCAGCGCGCCGTCGAGCCAGATCTTCACGTCTGGATCCTTTCGCTCACCTGGTACGTCCCCGACGCTACCGCGAGCAGCCGGGAAGCCTTCAGCTCGGTCTCGCGCCACTCCCCCTCGGGGTCGGAACCCCAGGTGATGCCGGCGCCGGTGCCGAACCGCAGCACGGCCGCGCCGTCGGCGTCCCGGTCGATCCAGAAGGTGCGGATGCCGACGGCGAGCACGCCGGTGCCGCGGTCGGCGTCGACCCAGCCGATCCCGCCGCAGTAGGGGCCGCGCGGGGCGGTCTCCAGAGCGTCGATGATCCGCAGCGCGCTGGACTTGGGCGCCCCGGTGACGGAGCCGGGCGGGAAGGCGGCGCGGAGCAGCCCCGGCCAGCCCTCACCGCCGCGCAGCTCGCCGCGGACCGTGGAGACGAGGTGGACCAGCCCCGGGTGCTTCTCGACGGCGCAGAGGTCGGGGACAGTGACGGTGCCGGTGGCGCAGACCTGTCCGATGTCGTTGCGGACCAGGTCGACGATCATGACGTTCTCGGCGTAGTCCTTCTCCAGCAGGTCCGCCTCGGTGCGGCCGGTGCCCTTGATCGGCCCGGACTCGACGGTCCGGCCGTCCCGGCGCAGGAACAACTCGGGCGAGGCGGTGGCGATCTCCACTCCGTGCCGCGGCAGCCGAATCGTTCCTGCGTAGGGGGCCGGGTTGCCGCGGGCCAGCAGGGCGGTGAGGGCGTCCACGTCGGCGTCCGGGGCCACCGGGGCGGACAGGACGCGGCAGAGGTTCGCCTGGTAGACCTCGCCCGCCGCTATGTGGTCGCGGATGCGGCGCACCGCCGCCGTGTACGCGGCGCGGTCGAGGGAGGACGTCCAGTCGCCGGCCGCCGGTCCCCGCCAGGCGCCCGATGCCGGCGGCGGCACGGGCTCGGTGCGGACGTCGTGGAACCGGGCGCAGGTCAGGCGCCCCTCGAAGTCGGCGGCGACCGCCCAGAAGCCCGAGGAGTCGAGGGCGGCGGGGTCGTCGGTGACGTCGGCGAGGCCGGTGGCGACGCGGTCACCGAAGCGCGCGAGAGGTGGCAGGTCGTGCACGCCACGAGTCTATGGCGGGGGCGCGCGGGTGACGTGACCACGCCCCTGAGCAGGCGCAGCGCAGCACGCTGCACAAACGGGTTTTTGTGCTGGCCCCGGAATCCGCTAGAGTTCAGTTCGTCGCCGGGACGCGCAAGCGGACCGAAACGACAGGCGGACGTAGCTCAGTTGGTAGAGCGCAACCTTGCCAAGGTTGAGGTCGCGAGTTCGAGCCTCGTCGTCCGCTCGAAGGAAGAGGGGGCTTCCCGGTCCCCTACACTCCTGGTGGAGTGGCCGAGAGGCGAGGCAACGGCCTGCAAAGCCGTCTACACGGGTTCAAATCCCGTCTCCACCTCCAAGGACGATTAGCTCAGCGGGAGAGCGCTTCCCTGACACGGAAGAGGTCACTGGTTCAATCCCAGTATCGTCCACTGGATCTCCGGATCCTGGATCTGCGAAGATCCGACCCCGCGCGATTAGCTCAGCGGGAGAGCGCTTCCCTGACACGGAAGAGGTCACTGGTTCAATCCCAGTATCGCGCACGCAGTGCCCATGATCCGCTCCGCGGAGTGGTCGTGGTCCCGAGGACGATTAGCTCAGCGGGAGAGCGCTTCCCTGACACGGAAGAGGTCACTGGTTCAATCCCAGTATCGTCCACACGGCTCGAAGCCCCCGGTCCTGCGACCGGGGGCTTCGTCGTGTGCCCGTCAGCTGGAGAAGAGCATGTGGCCGAAGCTCTTGTGACGGCGGTGACCGCCGTAGTGGCCGCCGTGCGGCGCTCCCCACGCCGGGGCCTGCGGCGCCGCGGCCGGGGGGTACGCCTGGGGGGCGGCCGGCGGGGGCGGGGCGGGCTGCGACCACTGGGACTCGAGCCGGGTCAGCGCCTCCAGCTCGCCGTAGTCGAGGAAGATCCCCCGGCACCCGCTGCACTGCTCGATCTGGACACCGTTGCGGTTGTACGTGTGCATCGGGGCACGGCACTTCGGACACTGCATCTTCTGGTCAACTCCTCGCCGTTCGTATCTGCTTCGCGTATCAGCTGGACAGACTCCGTCCGGCTGTGGGCCGGTTGCACCCTACGCCGGGGAGATTCTGTCAGTCCGCCGGAGCTGCGGCCGGTACGGACCGCATGCGGGCACAGGCGTCGACCAGCCACTCCTCCACCTCGTCCAGCGGCCGGCCCGCCGCGGCCGCCTTGGTGACGGCGCGGGCGGCGGTCTGCGCGGTGAGGGCGCGGGCCGGGACGTCCAGCACGGGCCAGGGATCGCCGTCGGGCGGTACGGCGGGGCCGCCGGCGGCGCGGTAGGCGGTCAGGAAGAGGTGCCAGGCGTCGGGGTCGAGCATCCCCACGGCGTACCAGGCGGCGGGGCGGGCCAGGTCCCACACCGGCGGGCCCGCACCGAGGTCGTCCACGTCGATCAGCAGCCACGGGCCGCCGGGAGCGCGGTCGCGTATCAGCTGCCCGAGGTGGAAGTCGCCGTGACAGAGGCGTACGGGCCCCGGCGCGGGCGCCTCGCCGCGGGCCCACGGAGGGAGGTCCGCCCAGGCGTCCAGCACGGGGGCGGCCGCCGGGTGGCGCGGGGCGAGGTCCCCGAGGAGCGCCACGGCGCGGGCGGCCTTCTCCGGTCCGCGCATGGGAGGGACGGCCTCGGGGAGCGGGGTCCGGTGCAGGCGGGCGAGGAGGACGCCCGCCTCCTCCCAGGGGGCGGCGTCCGGGTCGTCCGGGCCCACGGGCATGCCGTACGGCCAGTACGTGACCGGGCGGCCGTGCAGCTCGGCCGGGGCCGGGGTGAGCGGGGGCAGCAGGATGCCGGGAAGGCGGGCGGCGACGGCGGTCCGCACGGCCAGCTCGGCGGTGTCCGTCTCCGCGGGGTGCGCCTTGGCCACCGCGACGGCGTGCCGGACGACGGTGGTGTCCTCGCGGTGGACGAGGGTGGCCGCGGTGCAGGGGCAGGCGGGGTCGCGGGCGTGGGCCGCCGCCGCGGCGCGGGCGGCCAGGGCGGGGAGGAGGTCCTCGGTCACGGGGTGAGGCTACGCGGGGCGGACGGGCGTCCTCGCGGGTGGGGAAAAGCAATGCCGGCGCAGCTCCCCAGCTGCGCCGGCATCTTGCCGTCCGCCGCACCCCCGTCCCCACGGGGTTTCATGGGTGGATGTCCCCGCCCGGACCGCTCTTCCGGGCCTGGGGTCGCTGAATTCAGCGTCCCAGCATCTCGCCCACGGACGACGCCTGTGTGGTCACCAGCTCCCACCCGTCGAAGACGAGGAGGAGCAGGACCGCCAGGGGCAGGGCCATGAGCGTCGCCACCAGCGGGTGCCGGCGGCCCTCGCCGCGATCCCGCGTGCGGAGCAGTGTCCGCGGTGCCGTGTACGCCATGGCCCCTTCTCCTGACCGTTTCTGTTGTCTTTGACAGCGGCGGGCGTCCGACCTCGGGGGACGAGTGCTGCACCCGCCGCTCGACATCGAATCTATGGGTTTCAGGCTTCCGGCACGTCATGCCCTCGTACCGATCGGTGGGCCTCCCGGAGGATGAGCGGGCCGCCGCGCCGTACTCCCCTGGGTGGAGACGGCGTCCTACGCCTCGGGGACATCCCCGAGGGGACGGCCGCCGCGGCCCGCTCCCTCCGAGGTGTCCTGGCGCGGGACGGGCTGCTCCACCAGGGCGAGCACCCGGTTCGCCATGAAACGCGCGGTGCGCACCACAGCCCCGGTTCGGGTGACTTCGCTCACTTCGACCACCCCTCGTCGTACCGCCGTCTCGACCCTGCGGCCCGCCCGCGAGGCCACCACCTCGTACGTACGCGTCGTGTCCCCTGCGTCCACGACGATCTCGACCCGGTCACCCTTCACGCGATCAATCCCCCTCCGCCGTCGGGTGGTTGGGACCGGACAGGTCCGCCCTCGCGCGAACCCGGCCTGCTCAGGCCCTCCCTGACCACACTTCAAGTCTCCCACCGGCCACTGACAATCCGTCGAACGGAGAGGGCGCGGCCTCTGCGCACGGACGGGTGTGGAAACGTAAGCTGTGGCACGTCACAGGACCGGGCAGCGGGGATGAACATGGCGATGATGCGCCTGAGGCGCGAGGACCCGCGCGTCGTCGGCTCTTTCAGGCTTCACCGACGGCTCGGCGCGGGCGGGATGGGCGTGGTCTACCTGGGCTCCGACAAGAAGGGGCAGCGGGTCGCACTGAAGGTCATCCGCCCCGATCTGGCGGAGGACCAGGAGTTCCGCTCACGGTTCGCCCGCGAGGTCTCGGCGGCCCGGCGCATCCGCGGCGGCTGCACGGCCCGGCTGGTCGCCGCCGACCTGGAGGCGGACCGCCCCTGGTTCGCCACCCAGTACGTGCCCGGTCCGTCGCTGCACGACAAGGTGGCCGACGAGGGCCCGCTCAGCGCCGCCGAGGTGGCCGCCGTGGGCGCCGCGCTCTCGGAGGGGCTGGTCGCGGTGCACGAGGCCGGGGTGGTGCACCGGGACCTCAAGCCGTCCAACATCCTGCTGTCCCCGAAGGGACCGCGGATCATCGACTTCGGCATCGCCTGGGCCACCGGCGCGTCGACACTCACGCACGTGGGCACGGCCGTCGGCTCGCCCGGCTTCCTCGCGCCCGAGCAGGTGCGCGGTGCGGCCGTCACACCGGCCACGGACGTGTTCTCGCTGGGCGCCACGCTCGCGTACGCGTCGATGGGCGACTCGCCCTTCGGACACGGCAGTTCCGAGGTGATGCTGTACCGCGTGGTGCACGAGGAGGCGCAGCTGCAGGGCGTCCCCGACGCGCTGGCCCCGCTGGTGCGGGCCTGTCTGGCGAAGGATCCCGAGGAGCGGCCGAGCACGCTGCAACTGTCGCTGCGGCTCAAGGAGATCGCCGCGCGGGAGGCACAGGGGCTCGCCGACGTCCGTCCTCCGGCGCCGCGCACCCCCGAGTCCGAGCGGGCGGTCGGCCGGCTCGCCGACACCTATCCCGACCGGGACGCGCGCCGGCAGGGGGGCCGGGCCACTCCCCCGCGCGGCGGCTCCGCCTCCCGGAGCGGCGGCCCCTCGTCCTCGCGGGGCGGCCGCGGCGTGCCCCCGTCGCGGGGCGGCGGCTCCGGGCGCAGCGGGGCACCCCGCCAGGGCACACCGGCCCGCCCCCGGCCGCGCACCGGCACCCCGTCCCGCGGCGGAACCCGCCCCGGCACCGGCACGGGCGCCCGCCGGCCGGCGCCCCGCACGGGCTCAGGACTGCGCCCGACGAACCCGCGGCTGCTGAGGCAGCGGCTGTTCGTGTTCGTCGTGGTGACGCTGGTGGTGGCGTTCGGGATCGCGGTGGTGCAGGGGTGCCAGGGACCGTCCTGAGGGGACGTCCTCCTGGCGAAGGTGCCGACCCGGCCGGTGTGCGGTGCGGTCGCCCCCCGCTCGGCGCGGTGGGGCCGTCGGCCGCCGTGCGGCAAGCCGCTCAGCCGTCCGGCCCGGCGCCCGGGTCCGCAGCCCGACCGCTGAAGCGGGGTAGGAAGGCCGCCCCACAAGGCAGGACGCGCAGCTGTCCGGCGTTTCAGGCCCGGACTCGGCCGGCGGGGCCTCACCCCTCCCGTGGTGGGGTGCGTTCGGGGAGATCTGGCCGCCTTGGACACGCGGCGACCGCCCCGTCGGGCAGCCCGGTTCCGCTCCACCGGCCGGAGGCAGCGGTGTCGCTCTCCGGCGTGGGGGCGTGCGGTACCCCGGGCCGCGCGCGAAGGGCTCGCCGGGACATCGGTGAACGTGCCCGTCGGCGAGCGGCGCGTCGTCTCCTCAGGCGAACGAGGCGTCACCCTCCCAGTTCACGGTCACGACCTCGGGGAGCAGGGCGTGGATCACGACCCGCCCGACGTCCGTCTTGAACCGCTCGATGATGTCGGCGATCTCTCCCGGCGGGAACCTGTTCTGCAGTTCCGCGACGAGCTTGCCCGCCGGCACCCCGGCCTTGTCCGCGAGGGCACCGGTGTTCGCCGGGTTGTTGCCCCATCCCTTCGCGGCGTTGCTCCGCCCGACGTGGATCGACTCCCCGGCCGTCAGGACAGAGGCGCCGTTCTGCTCGATGCTCGACTGGCTGCTGGCCAGACGGGCCGTCAGGTGCGCCTTCTCACCGCGGATCGTCACCGAGGACGAGCCGCTCCTGCGGTCGACGACCTCGCCACCGGTATTCAGCATCACATTGAGGTGGACCGCCAGTACGGCCGTCGTCGGTCCGTCCTGCACCCGCACCTCCACCGGGCGCGAGATGAGGTTGTTGCCGCCGTTGTTGCGGGACTCCCGTCCGAACGGGAAGCCGCCGAGCGTGCGGTTGTGGCCGACGATGACGTCCAGGAGCCGGTCGCCGTCCATCCTGGCGGGAGCGGTGGCCTGCGCGCCCCCGGCGCGTTGGACGACTGCCGCCCCCCGCTGCACGGGGGCGGGACCGCCGGCCACCGCCTCGAAGGCTCCGGTGACCGGGGCGTCCGTCGCACGCTGGACGGGCGACGCGGCCGCGGCCCGGGCCCCGACTTCGGCCGCCTCGCGTTCGGCGTGGTCGTTCTCGTCCGAGACCCTCAGGCCGTTGCCCATGTCGGTGCCCGGGACGGCGCCTCTCTGCTGCTGCATGACGTGGTGCAGCTCGTGGTAGAGGGTCTGCGGCTGCGAGACGTCACCGACGATGTCGCTGCCCGAGGTGAAGGCGACGGCGCCCAGAGCGCGGGAGACCTCGATGTCCTTCGGGCCGTCATGGATCTGCACCGCGCTGTAGGCGCCCCTGGGGGTGCCGAGTCTGGCCTCCGCGTCCCGCTGGACCGATGTCGGCAGGGAACGGCCGCGCGAGCCGAGGATGCCCTTCACCGCCGAGCCGGTCGCCTCCTCGGTGGCCCGCGTCCCGTGCCCGCAGTCGGCGCTGTGCCGGTGTGCCTCCCGCTGCAGGGCGCGCGCGACGGCCCTGTTGCCCGCGGTCCGCTGGAGCGCGGTGACGTCACCCGGCCTGGGGCCGGCGCCCTGGGAGAGCACCGCCGGGTCCGGGGCCGCCGAAGGGATCCGGGTGACGGGGGCGCGGGGCTTCGTCCGGTCCTGCGCCTTCTCCGAGTCCTGCGCGCGCATGCGACGAAGCCCTTCCGGTGAACGTACGTGGTCCCCACCATGGATACGCCACAGGAGCGCGCGGCCGTAAGGACGAAAGGGGCACCGCCTTCTGCCCTTTGGGGCCCGGGCGGCGGCGCCGCGCCCGTCGCCCGCCCGGCGTGTCTCTTCCCTAGTCCTGCGGTCGCCCCGCCGTCACCGCGTAGAAGGCGACCGCCGCCGCCGCGCCCACGTTGAGGGAGTCCACTCCGTGGGACATCGGGATGCGGACCCAGGTGTCGGCGGCGGCGAGAGCCCGGGTGGAGAGGCCCGTGCCTTCCGCGCCCAGCATCAGGGCCACCCGGTCCATGCGGTGCGGCGCCGTCTCGTCGAGGGTGCGGGCGCGTTCGTCCGGGGTGAGGGCGAGGACGGTGAAACCCAGGTCCTGGACCGTCGTCAGATCCTCGGGCCAGGTTTCCAGGCGGGCGTACGGGACGGAGAAGACGGCGCCCATGGAGACCTTGACGCTGCGGCGGTACAGCGGGTCGGCGCAGTCCGGGGAGAGCAGGACCGCGTCCATCCCGAGGGCGGCGGCCGAGCGGAAGATCGCGCCGATGTTGGTGTGGTCGTTGACCGATTCCATGACGACGACACGGCGGGCCGTGCGGAGCACGTCGGCGGGGTCGGGCAGCGGCCGGCGCTGCATGGAGGCGAGCGCGCCGCGGTGCACGTGGTAGCCGGTGACCTTTTCGGCGAGCGCGGGCTCCACGACGTAGACCGGGGCGTCGGAGCGGTCGATGACGTCCCGCATGACGTCGACCCACTTCCGCGACAGCAGCATGGACCGCATGCCGTAACCCGCGTCGCCGGCCCGCCGGACGACCTTCTCGCCCTCGGCGATGAACAGGCCCTCGGCGGGTTCGCGGCGGCGGCGCAGCTCGACGTCCGTGAGGTCGGTGTAGTCGTGCAGGCGCGGGTCGGCCGGGTCGTCGACGGTGATGAGCTCGCCCATGTCAGGCGGTCGTCCCGTCCGGGCCGAGGGCCACGACGTCGCCGACGACGATGACCGCCGGGGGCTTGACGTCCTGGGCGACGACCGTCTCGCCGACCGTGGCGAGGGTCGCGTCGACGCGGCGCTGGGCAGCGGTGGTGCCCTCCTGGACGAGGGCGACCGGGGTGTCCGGGGACTTGCCGTGCGCCACCAGTGTCTCGGCGATCCGGCCGATCTTGTCGACGCCCATGAGGATCACCAGGGTGCCGGTCAGCTTCGCCAGCGACGGCCAGTCGACCAGGGAGCGCTCGTCGTCGGGGGCGACATGGCCGCTGACCACGGTGAACTCGTGCGCCACCCCCCGGTGGGTGACGGGGATGCCGGCCGCACCCGGCACGGAGATGGAGCTGGAGATGCCGGGGACGACGGTGCAGGGGATGCCGGCCTCGGCGAGGGCGTGCAGTTCCTCCATGCCGCGCCCGAAGACGTACGGGTCGCCGCCCTTGAGGCGGACCACGGACTTGCCCTGCTTGGCGTGCTCGATCAGCGCGTTGTTGATGGCCTCCTGGGCCATGAAGCGGCCGTACGGGATCTTCGCCGCGTCGATCACCTCGACGTGCGCGGGGAGTTCGGCGAGGAGGTCGCGCGGGCCGAGGCGGTCGGCGATGACGACGTCGGCCTCGGCGAGCAGACGGCGTCCGCGCACGGTGATGAGGTCCGGGTCGCCGGGGCCGCCGCCGACGAGGGCGACGCCCGCGGTGCGGGTGCGGAAGTGCGGGGCGACGAGGGTGCCGTCGCGCAGGCCCTCGACCACGGCGTCACGGACGGCCGCGGTGTGCCGGGGGTCGCGTCCGCGGGCGTCGGTGGTGAGCACGGCGACGGTGACGCCCTCGCTGTGGCCGGTCGCCGGGGTCCAGGCGGTGGCCCGGTCGGCGTCGTCGGAGCGGACGCACCAGACGCGGTGCGCCTCCGCCTCGGCGGAGGCGGCGGTGTTGGCGTCGGGATCGCTGGTCGCGATCAGCGCGTACCAGGCGTCGGCGAGGTCGCCCTCGGCGTAGGGGCGGCGGTGCCAGGTGATCTCACCGGCGTCCGCCATCGCCTCCACGGAGGGGGTGGCCTCCGGTGACACGAGGTGGATGTCGGCGCCCGCCTTGATCAGGGCGGGAAGACGCCGCTGGGCGACCTGGCCGCCGCCGAGGACGACGACCCGGCGTCCGGTGAGGCGGAGGCCTACGGGGTAGGGCGGGTGTTCGGCCATCAGCTGGGGCTCCTCGGACGAGCGGTGGGTCAGCGGGCACGCTGCGGCGTCGGAGCGGGCCTGACGTGGCATTTTATGCCCGCGGGTGGCAGGGGTGGGGAGGGTCCGGGGAGTGGGACGGGTCTCATCGAGGGCCTGCCTTCGCCCACGCACCCACGGGCCCACCACGGACGGCCTCCCCGCCCGACCCGTGTCGACGGGAGGGGCGGGGGCGTCTTCTCCTACTTCTCCGTCACGCCCGCCGAGTCGAACGTGGCGACCTCGTGCATGGCGCGGGCCGTGCTCTGGACCAGCGGGAGTGCGAGCAGCGCGCCCGTGCCCTCGCCGAGCCGCAGGTCGAGGTCGACCAGCGGGCGCAGCCCCAGCTTGTTGAGCGCGGCCACATGGCCGGGCTCCGCGCTGCGGTGGCCGGCGATGCAGGCCGCGAGGACCTCCGGCGCGATGGCGCGGGCGACGAGCGCGGCGGCGCCCGCGCTGACGCCGTCCAGGATCACCGGCGTCCGCAGCGACGCACCGCCGAGCAGCAGGCCGACCATCGCCGCGTGTTCGAACCCGCCGACCGCGGCCAGCACGCCGAGGGGGTCGGACGGGTCGGGCTGATGCAACTCCAGGGCGCGGCGCACGACATCGGTCTTGCGGGCGAGTGTCTCGTCGTTGATGCCGGTGCCGCGGCCGGTGACCTCGGCCGGGTCGGCGCCGGTGTAGACGGAGATGAGGGCCGCGGACGCCGTGGTGTTCGCGATGCCCATCTCACCCGTGAGGAGGGCCTTGTTGCCGGCCGCGACGAGGTCGCGGGCCGTCTCGATGCCCACCTCGACGGCCTGCTTGGCCTCCTCGCGGGTCATCGCGGGCCCGGCGGTCATGTCGGACGTACCGGCGCGGATCTTGCGCGGCAGCAGTCCGGGCGTGGCCGGCAGGTCGGAGGAGACGCCCACGTCGACCACGCAGACCTCGGCGCCGACCTGGGCGGCGAAGGCGTTGCACACCGCTCCCCCGCCGAGGAAGTTGGCCACCATCTGGGCGGTGACCTCCTGCGGCCAGGGGGTGACGCCCTGGGCGTGCACCCCGTGGTCGCCGGCGAAGATCGCGACCGCCGCGGGCTCCGGGATGGGCGGGGGGCACTGCCGGGACAGCCCCGACAGCTGGGCGGAGATGATCTCCAGCATGCCGAGCGCTCCGGCCGGCTTGGTCATGCGCTTCTGGCGCTCCCACGCCTCGCCGAGCGCCTTGGCGTCCAGCGGGCGGATCTGCGCGACGGTCTCGGCAAGCAGGTCGTGGGGGTCCTCTCCGGGCAGGGCGCGGCGGCCGTACGTCTCCTCGTGCACCACCCACGACAGGGGGCGCCGCTTGGACCAGCCGGCCTGCATCAGCTCGGGCTCGTCCGGGAACTCGTCGACGTAGCCGACGCACAGATAGGCGACGACCTCCAGGTGCTCGGGCAGGTCCAGGGCGCGGACCATCTCGCGCTCGTCGAAGAAGCTGACCCAGCCCACGCCGAGGCCCTCGGCGCGGGCGGCGAGCCAGAGGTTCTCCACCGCGAGCGCCGAGGAGTACGGCGCCATCTGCGGCTGGGTGTGCCGTCCGAGGGTGTGGCGTCCGCCGCGCGTGGGGTCGGCGGTGACCACGATGTTCACCGGGGTGTCGAGGATGGCCTCGATCTTCAGTTCCTTGAACTGCTTGGCCCGGCCCTTGGGGAGCGTCTTGGCGTAGGCCTCGCGCTGGCGCATCGCCAGCTCGTGCATCCGGCGCCGGGTCTCCTCGGAGCGGATGACGACGAAGTCCCAGGGCTGCGAGTGCCCGACGGAGGGCGCGGTGTGGGCGGCCTCCAGGACGCGCAGCAGCACCTCGTGCGGGATGGGGTCGCCGCGGAAGCCGTTGCGGATGTCGCGGCGCTCGCGCATCACCTTGAGCACGGCCTCGCGTTCCGCGTCCGCGTAACCGGGAGCGGCGGGACCGGCCGGCTCCGCCTGCGGCGCCGGCCCTGGCTCCACGCCGGCGCCCTGGGTGTCCAGGTCGTCGGCGTTCTGCGCGACGTCGGCCTCGGCGTCGGCGGCGGGGGCCGGCGGCACGGCGGCGGCGGGGGCGGGCTCGGGGGCGGGGGCGCGGTCGTCGGCGGGGGCGGGGGTCTCCACAGCGGCGTGCGCCTCGGCGGGCGCGCCCTCGGGGGCTGCCTCCTCGGGGACCGTCACGCCCTGCGGCGGGGTCGGGGCGAGGTGGGGCGCGGTGGGCACGGTGCCGTCCACGGGGACGAACCGACCCAGCGGCTGGTCCGCCTCGGGCTCGAGCGGCAGGGTGCCCGGGACCGGGGTCGCGTGCGCGGGCGTCTGCTGGGGGCCCTGCACGGGCTCGGGCGCGGGCACGGACTCCCCGCCGCCCTGGGGCGAGGGCACGGCCTGGGGCTCAGGGGCAGCCGCGGTTTCCGCGGCGGCCGGTACGGGCTCCGGGGCCACCGGGGCTTCGGGAGCCGGGACCGCCTCGGCGGTCGGCTCCGCCACCGGGGCTTCGGTCTCCGGTGCGGGCGCGGGCTGCGGGGACGCGGCGGTCACCGGAGCCTCCGCGGCCGGTACGGCGGTGTCGGGGGCCTCGATGGCCGGGACCTCGGGCGTCTGCGCGTCCTGCGCCGCGGCGGCGTCCGGCACCGGGGCGGCTTCGTGCGCCTCGGGGGCCGGCACGGCCTCGGGCACGGCAGTGCCCGCTGCGACGGCGAGGGCTTCCCGGGCCTCGGCGTCCGGCGCACCGGCGGTCTCGTCGACGGCCACCTGCACGTCGGTCGCCTGCGGTTCCGCCGTCTGCGGCGCGGCCGTCCCGGCGGCAGCCGCCCGGTCCGGGTCGTCCTGACCGTCCGCCACGACGGCCTCCGGCGCCTGGGCCTGCTCAGGTACGACCACCGTCTCACCTGTGTCGTGCGCCGCCTGCGGGGCGACCGGCGCCTCGGCCTCGGCCTGGGGGGCCTGCGGCTCCTGGGCCACCTCCTGCGGCACCTGAGCGCCCTCGGGCGACGGCACGGGCGCGCCGGCGTCCGCCGCCTCGGCGGCGGGCGCGTCCTGCGTCTCCCCCGGGCCGGTCACGGCGGCGACCGGTGCCCGGCCGGCCTCCGGCGTCACGGTTCCGTCCGCGGCGGCTTCCGGAGCCACCGCGACGCCGGCCTGCTGAGCGGCCTCCGTCACCTCACCAGGAGCCGCGTCCGCCGGCGCATTCCCGTCGTCGCCGGCCACCGCGTCCCCGGGCGCACCCGGTCCCGGCACGGCCGGCGTGGCCTGCTCGCCGTACGCCGCCGCAGGCGTCTGCTCGCCCTCGGCGGCGACCGACGTGCCGACCGCCTGCGTGGCGACCCGGGCGACGGCCGCCTGGGCCGCGTCCACGGGCCGGTCGGCCGGAGCCGCCGCGCCCTGGGCGACCCAGGGTGCGCCCTGCGGTGCGGCGGCCTCCCGCGCGCGCGGGACGTCGAGGTACTCGGGGCCGAGGGTCGGCGGGCCCGGCTGGCGGGCCGGAAGGTCGGCGGGGCCTCGGTCGGCGAGGGAGCGGACCGGGCTCGCGGACAGGTCGGGCAGCGGCGGGCCGAGGTGCAGCGGACGGCGCGGCGCGGCGGGAGGCGGAGAAGGGGCGGGCGCGGGCGCCTGCTGCTGCGGCTCGGGCGGGCGGACGCCTCCGAGGTCGACGGAGCCGCTGTCACGGCCGTCCGTCTCGTGCGGGCCCGGCTGGTGGACGGTCTCGACGACCGGCTCGGGCGCGGGCGGCGCGATCTCGTTGCCCCAGGCGCCCTGGGCGCCCGGCAGCAGCAGGTCTTCGTCCTCGGCGGGACTGTCGGAGAGGTAGGTGTACGCGTCGGACGCGGCGACGCCCGGCTGCTCCACCCTGCCTGCGTTCTCCGGCAGTCCCTCGCCCGGGACCTGGCCGGTGTCGGTCATGCGTACCCCTCGCCCATCGGTTAGTGCTCCTACGACCAGCTCACCCGGAACGGCGCACCGACCGCCCCACACTGAAGAACGAGCGTGCGTCCCCAGCGGCACGAACGGCCCGCCCGAAAAAGGCGACAAAGCCATTCACTGGCATTGTCGCGGGCGCACCGCCGTCGCGTCAGCTTGATCGGCGACGGTTCCGCTGTGGACTGCGCCACGTTGCGCGTCCTCCGGTTCCTGCCGTACCACGACCCACCCCAAAACGGGCGCGCTTTGTGGACATTGGCCGACGAAGCGCCGGGTGACCAGTGCGGTACAACGATCGGCCAGCCTACCGCGCGCAGTACGACAAACCGATCACGGGGACGGCTTTGGGGCTCAGCGGCCCCGGGCGGGCAGCACCCCGCTGAGCAGGAACGCGACGCTCCGTTCCTTCTCCGTCCAGGCCTGGGTGTCGAGTTCGACGGACTGGAGGAGGGCGCACTCGACGCGGTAGCCGTGCTCCGTCAGGTTCCGGCCGATCAGTTCGGCGGCGTCGCGGGTGGCGGCGTGCGTGACGATGCGCTGCGGACGGCGGTCGGCCACGGCGGAGACCACGGCCGCTCCCCCGCCGCCGACCCTGACCACGTCCGGCTCGGGGAGGTTCTCCAGGATCTGCGGCGCGGCGCCGTGGACGATCTGCATCTGCACGCCTTGGCGGCGCGCGGCGGCGTCGGTGCGGGCGCAGGCGTGGCGGTCGCGGTCGACGGCGATGACGGCGGCCCCGGCCCGTGCCGCGTCCGTGGCGAACGCCCCGGAGCCGCAGCCGATGTCCCAGACGAGGTCGCCAAGGCCCGGTCCCAGACGGGCGAGTTGGCCGGTGCGCACGGGTTCCCGCTCGCCCTCGCCGAGGTCGCCGCCGTACTCCCCGGCGGGCAGGGTCCAGCCGCGCGGCCCCGCGGAGGGGTTGCGTCCGGCGATCCAGCCGGCGGAGTCGCCGGAGGCCACCGGGCCGCCGATGACGATGACCACGTTGGGGTCGCGCCAGGTGTGGTCGGCGGCCTTGTCGGAGGTGACGACGGTGACCTGTTCGCGCTCGGTGCCGAGTTCCTCGCAGATGACGAAGGAGCGGTGGACGCCCTCCATCAGCAGGCCGAGTTCGGCGGGCCCGGCGCCGGGCGAGGTGAGAACCGCCACTTTGGTGTGGGCCCGGCACACGTTCACCGCGCGGCGCAGGGTGCGCGGGTGGGCGACGACCACCTCCGCGTCGTCCCACGGCATCCCGGCCCGGGCGAAGGCGGCGGCGACCGAGGAGACCGCGGGCACGACCTCGACCTCCAGGCCGAACTCGGGTGCGCGCAGGGTGCGCACGACGCCGAAGAAGCCGGGGTCGCCGTCGGCGAGCACGACCGCGGTGCCGCGGTGGGCGGCGATGCGGCGGGCGGCGAGGGAGACGGAGCCGAGGCGGATCCGCTCGGCCGCGGGGGGCACCTCGGGAAGCGCCAGATGGTGTGCGGCGCCTGCGACCAGCGTGGCGGCGCCGAGCGCGGCGCGTGCCGCGTCGGTCAGCGGCGAGCCGTCCCAGCCGATCACCGTGACCCGGTCGGCCATCGTCGTCAGTCTCCTGAGGTTTGCGCAGGTCGTCGTCGGCTGTTCCGCCCGGAGGCGGTCTGCTGAGATTACCTGGTGCGGTCACGGGCCGCCGCGCCGGTGCGGGCCGCCGTCCGCCCCTCGGACGTCAGTTCCAGTCGGTGTAGCCGGGGAAGCCGCCGCTGTCGGCCAGTTGTCCGTCCGCGCCCTCGATGTCCTCGGGCAGCAGGCTCCACACGATGTAGTCGGTGCGGACCTCGCTCCAGCCGCCGTCCTCGCCGCGGACCCTGGCTATGCAGGCGTTGCGCAGCACGCCCTCGCTGATGCAGCCGATCTTCTGGGCGACCTGCTGGGCGGCGGTGTTGTCGGCGGCGGTGCGCAGTTCGATGCGCTGGAGCTTCTGGTCCCCGAAGAGCCACTGGGCGGTGGCGAGCGCGGCCTCGGAGGCGTAGCCCTCGCCGCGCGCCCAGGGGGCGACGATGTACGACAGCTCGGTGGACCGCACGTGCCAGTTGGTGCGGGTGAGCCGGATGAGGCCGACCAGGCGCTGGGTGAGGAACTCGGCGACGGCGAGGTCCAGGCCGTGTCCCGCGGCGCGTTCGGCGGGGGCGTACTCGGTGATCCAGGTGCGGGCGGTGTCCTCGGTGAACGGCTGCGGGACACCGGTCCAGGCGCCCACCTGCTCGTCGCTCATCATCGCGGCGAGGGCGGGGACGTCGTCCGCGTCGAGGGGACGCAGCACCAACCGCTCCGTGCTGAGGGAGATGTCGGGGAAGGTGCTCGTCATGCGCCGCTCCGTAACCTGAGAGACCGTCGGGTGCTGCTGAACTGCCCAGCATGCAGCATGAAAGCACCGGGACGCACCACGGGGTCCGCCCCTCGCGCGGAGTGGACCCCGTGGCCGGCGCGAGGCCGGATCAGAAGGAGGCGAGCACGGAACCGGCGTACTTGTCCTCGATGAACTTCTTCACCTCGGGCGAGGTGAGGAGCTTCGCGAGCTTCTTGACGCGCGGGTCGTTCTCCTGGCCCTCCTTGACGGCGAGGAGGTTGCTGTTCGGGTTGTCCTTGGCCTTCTCGAGGACCAGGGCGTCCTCGGCGGGCTTCAGGTCGGCCTCGATGGCGTAGTTGCCGTTGACCACGGCCGCGTCGACGTCGTCGAGGGAGCGCGGGGTCTGGGCGGCCTCGAGCTCCTTGAACGTGAGCTTCTTGGGGTTCTCGGTGATGTCCGCGGGGGTCGCCGAGGTGCCGACGCCGTCCTTGAGGGTGATCAGGCCGTTGGCTGCGAGCAGCTGCAGCGCCCGGCCCTCGTTGACGGTGTCGTTCGGGATCGCGACGGTGGCACCGCTCTTCAGCTCGTCGGCCTCCTTCACCTTGTGCGAGTAGAGGCCGAGCGGCTCCAGGTGAACGTCGACGACCGACACGATGTGGGTGCCGTTCTTCTTGTTGAAGTCGTCGAGGTACGGCTGGGTCTGGAAGTAGTTGGCGCCGACCGAGCCGTCCTCCGTCGCGGTGTTCGGGGTGACGTAGTCGGTGAACTCCTTGACCTCGAGGTCGAGGCCGGCCTTCTCGGCGAGGTTGTCCTTCACGAAGTTCAGGATCTCGGCGTGCGGCACGGGGCTCGCGGCGACGACCAGCGGGCCGGAGGTGTCGGAGGCGGCGTCCTTGTCCGAGCCGCAGGCGGAGAGCCCGAGGGTGAGGGCTCCGGCGGCGAGGACGGCGGTGGTGATCTTGGCGGTGTTACGCACGAAAAGTGCCTTTCCTTGGGTGGTGCGACCCCGTCTTGGTGCACGGGGAGTCGGGGGGAGGGTGGCGCGGGTGGCCCGGCCGGGTCAGGCGGCCTTGCCGACCTCGGCGGTGGCCGGTTCCTCGCCCTTCAGCAGCCGCAGCTTCGGACCGGGGCCGGAGCGGGCGCCGCGGCGGTGCAGGGCGCGGGCGGCGAAGTCGCCGGCGAACTGGATCAGCGAGATGACCACGGCGAGGATCGCCACGGTGATCCACATCAGGCCGGTCTCGAAGCGCTGGTAGCCGTAGCGGACGGCGAGGTCGCCGAGTCCGCCGCCGCCGACGGTGCCGGCCATGGCGGAGTAGCCGATGAGCGCGATGACCGTGGTGGTCGTGGAGGCGATCAGCGAGGGCAGCGCCTCGGGAACGAGAACCTTGCGGACGATGGTCCAGGTGTTGCCGCCCATCGCCTGCACGGCCTCCACGAGCCCGTGGTCCACCTCGCGCACGGCGGTCTCGACGAGCCGCGCGAAGAAGGGGATGCCGCCGATGGCGAGCGGCACGATCGCGGCCTCGCTGCCGATGGTGGTGCCGGTGACCCAGCGGGTGAAGTTCATCAGGGCGACCATGAGGATGATGAACGGCAGCGAGCGGCCGATGTTCACGATCTGCCCGATGACCTTGTTCACCACGGTGTTCTGCAGCAGTCCGCCCTTGTCGGTGAGGACCAGCAGGATGCCGAGCGGAAGGCCGCCGACGACGGCGATCAGGGTGGACCAGCCGACCATGACCAGCGTCTCGGTACAGGCCTGTTCCAGCAGCGGCTGCATCTCGGACCAGGTCACTTGGCACCCTCCTTCACCAGCGTGGGCTCGTCGTGGCCGACGACGTCGATCTGAAGGCCCTGCTCGCGCAGGAACCCGATGGGCACGACGTTGTCCTCGTAGCGGCCGGGCAGTTCGATGCGCATGCGGCCGACCTGGAGCCCGCCGACGGTGTCGATGGCGGCGCCGAGGATCGATATGTCGATGTTGTAGGTGCGCGAGAGCTGGGAGATGACCGGCTGGGTGGCGCTCTCGCCCTGGAAGGTCACGTCGACGACGGTGCGGTCGTCGCCGCTCGCCTCGCCGCCGACGGGGAACAGCGCGGCGGCGAGTTCCGAGCCGGGGGTGGCCAGCAGGTCGGTGACCGTGCCGGACTCGACGATGCGGCCCTTCTCCATGAGGGCGGCCGAGTCGCAGATCGACTTCACGACGTCCATCTCGTGCGTGATGAGCAGGACGGTGAGGCCCAGCTGGCGGTTGAGGTCGCGCAGCAGTTGGAGGATCGAGCGGGTGGTCTCCGGGTCCAGGGCGCTGGTCGCCTCGTCGGAGAGCAGCACCTTGGGGTCTCCGGCCAGGGCGCGGGCGATGCCGACGCGCTGCTTCTGGCCGCCGGAGAGCTGGGCCGGGTAGGACTTGGCCTTGTCGGCGAGGCCGACGAGGTCGAGCAGTTCCAGCGCCTTGCGGGAACGTTCCTTCCCGGACTTGCCGAGGATTTCCAGCGGGAGTTCGACGTTGTCCTGCACGGTGCGCGAGGACAGCAGGTTGAAGTGCTGGAAGACCATGCCGATGCGGCTGCGCGCCTGGCGGAGCTCCCGGCCGGCGCGGGGGCCGCGGCCGGCGAGCGCGGTGAGGTCCTGGCCGGCCACGGTCACGGTGCCCGAGGTGGGACGCTCCAGCAGGTTGACGCAGCGGATGAGGGAGGACTTGCCGGCGCCGGACTGGCCGATGACGCCGTAGACCTCGCCTTCGCGGACGTGCAGGTCGACGCCGTCCAGGGCGGTGACCTCGCGGCCGCGGGAGCGGTGAGTCCGATAGACCTTCGTGAGGCCCGAGGTGGTGATCACGTGGGTTTCCGTCACTGTCGAGTGCGCGGCACGTCGTGGGCGCCGGGCACGTGGCATGCAGGGAATGGCGGCAGGGCGGCACGGATCTCACGGACGTACGGGAGTCCGGGGAGAGACGTGCACGGGCTGGCCCGGTCGCGCGTGCGGGGCACGCGGGCGGACACGAGCCGGCTCTCGCTTCGGGGCGCGAGGCTCAGGCGGTGCGGGGGCCCTCTAGAAGGCGCACATTCGGCTAAGACACATACAACGAGCACCGGGCGTCATGGTCGCCTCGGTCGCAGGGGTGCGGTCGCTCGTCGTGGTCATGTGGGTCAGTAAAGCAGACGTTCACTTCTGAACGGACCCGGCCGTCCGCATGGTGGACAGCCGTGGACACCCGTGCGCGCACGTCAGGCCCGTATGCCGATGTCGATCCCGGCATCCGTGACCAGTACGGACAGGGCCGACAGGTCCCTCACCACCAGGTCGGCGGTCAGCTCCTCGGCGCGGTGGGTTGTGGCCAAGGCCACGGTCGTCATGCCGGCGGCGCGGCCGGCCTGGAGCCCGGCGGGGGCGTCCTCGAAGACGACGCACTCCGCGGGATCGACGCCGAGCATGCGCGCGGCGAGCAGGTAGGGCTCGGGGTCGGGCTTGCCATGGGTGATGTCGTCGGCGGCGACCAGGGTCTTGGGCAGGATGCCCGCGGCGCCCATCCGGGCCTCGGCGAGCCGCCGGGTTGCGGAGGTGACCACGGCCCAGCGCTCGGCGGGCAGTCCGGCGAGGAACTCCTTCGTCCCGGGCAGCAGGCCGACCCCGCCGTCGGCGACGTCCTCCACCTCCAGGTCCTCGATGCGCGCGACGGCCTGCGGCACCAGGTGGGCGGGCAGCAGGTCGGCGGCTATCTCGGCGGCCGGCCTGCCGTGCAGCTCGATCCGCGCGAAGTCCTCGGCCGTCAGCCCGTACTCCACGGCCCACCGCGTCCAGCAGCGGTTGACGGAGTCCAGGGAGGACACGAGGGTCCCGTCGTTGTCGAACAGCAGGGCACGCGCATGAATGGTCATGCCATCGACCCTACGGGGCGCGGGAGGCGGACCGGGAACGACGGCCGCGGGGCCGAGGTCGGCGCGGCTTTTCCGGCGTAATAGGCTCCCTGCCATGCTGGATGTCCTGACCGTGGTGACCGCTGTCGCCGCGCTGCTGCTCGCCGCCTGGTGCGGCTGGGCCGCCTACCGTGACCAGCCGACGAAGGACTGGCATTTCATCGGCATGGCCGTGGTCACCCTGCTGGCACTGGTGCAGCTGGTGGTCGGGATCGTGCGGCTGGCCGGGGGCGAGAAGCCGGAGCAGGGCACGACGATCTTCGTGGCGTATCTGCTGGGCTCGTTCGCCTGCGTCCCGGCGGCGGGCTTCCTGTCGCTGGGCGAGCGCACGCGGTGGGGCTCGGTGACCGTCGCGGCGAGCGGCGTGGTGCTGGCCGTGCTCGAGGTGCGGCTGTTCGACATCTGGGGAGGCTGAGGTGACCTCGACGCGGGAGAGGCCGAACCGGACGCGGCTGGCGAGCGGACCCGGACTGCTGCTGGTCTGGCTGTACGGGGTGATGGTGGTGGGCGCCGTGTCGCGCTCGGCCTACCAGATCGCCACCGAGTTCGACCGGGCGCCGCTCGCCTACTCGCTGTCGGCGCTGGCCGGCGTGGTCTACGGCTTCATCACCTACACGCTGGTGCGCGGCGGGGAGAAGGCCCGCAGGGCGGCGCTGGTGTGCTGCGCCGCCGAGCTGGTGGGCGTGCTGACCGTCGGCACCTGGACGCTGGTGGAGCCGTCCGCCTTCCCCGACGCCACCGTGTGGTCCGACTACGGGATGGGCTACCTCTTCATCCCGGTGCTGCTGCCGCTGACCGCCGTGTACTGGCTGCGCCGGTCACGCGTCCAGGAGCCGGCCGCCTGACGGGCGGCCGCCCCTGGTCACGCGGTCTGTCACGCCGTCACGGTCAGGCGGTCGTCGCGTACGTCTCCGCCTTCTTCTCCAGCACGATCATCGGTACGCCGTCGGCGCCGCGGGACGTGCCCACGCGCTGGTAGCCGACCTTGCTGTAGAGGCGGAGGTTGCTCTCGCTGCGGTGTCCCGCGTGCAGCCGGAACGTGCGGGCGCCGCGCTCGCCGGCGAGCGCGGCCTCGGCGGCCTTGAGCAGCCGGGCGCCGATGCCGTGACCCTGGAGACGGGGGTGGACGCAGAGCTTGCCGATCGCGGCGGCGCCGTCCTCGGTGATCCTGCCGTGCACCGACCCGACGATCTCGTCGCCGAGGCGCGCGACGAAAACGCAGTCCCGGACGACCTCCTCGCGGACCGACTCGAGGGTCTGGACCAGGGGATCGATGCGGTAGTTGCCGTAGAGGGCCGCCTCGCTCTGGAAGCACAGGTACTGCAACCTGAAGATCTGCTCCGCGTCCTGCTCGGCCGCCGCAGAGATGGTCACGCTCATGCCCATGTGCGCACGCCTCCCGCTCACCTGATCACCTGTCGTCCCCCACTCCTATCCCCGTCCTCAGCCCGCCGCAACCTCCGTCGCGAGTAAACGACGCAGACATCCCAGGCATCTGGAGCGTTCCGGACCGATACTGCCCTGTGAGATACCCAACTCCCCTGCGATTTCGCGGTATGTCGGATCGCGGGGGGACAGGAGCGCGGCCAGCAGACCGGGGCAGCGGCCGGGGAGCCGGCGCACCGCGTCACGCAGGGCGCCGCGGTGGACGGCGACGAGCGCGAGCCGCTCCGGATCGTGCCGCCCGGCGTCGGCGGGGTCGCAGGTCAGCGCCGTCTCGCGACGGGCGGTGCGACGGCTGCGGCGGGCCTCCGCGCGGATCGCGCGGCGCAGCCAGAGCTGCGGGTCGGCGGGCGGTCCCGCACGGCGGAGCCGCTCGAGGAGGCGGAGCCAGACCGCCTGTTCCAGGTCGCCCGCTTCGGCGCCGCCGCCGGACGCCTCGGCGGCGGCCTCCGCGGCGAGAAGGGGGCCGAGCAGGGCGATCAGGTCGCGCTCCGGGAGCGGATCGTGCGTGGGCAGCGGATCGTGCGCGGTCGGTGACTCGTGCGCGGCGAACGGGTCGGTTCTCACGACCGCTTCGACACGTGCGCCCCGGGCGGGGTTGCCCGGGGCGCACGTCCCTCACCCCTTCCGGGGGCGTGCGGATCAGCGGTTGACGAAGTCCTCGCGGGCCAGCAGCCCGGTGTCCGGGTGGTCGGTGAAGACGCCGTCGATGCCGGTGGCGAAGTAGGCGCGGTAGGCGCCGAAGACGTCGCCGTAGGCGTCGGGGTCGGAGCCCTTGCGGAACTCCGCGGGCAGGAACGGGTTCTCGTTGCGCAGTGTGTAGGGGTGCAGGATCAGGCCCGCGCGGTGGGCGTCCCGGACCAGGGTGGTGGGTTCGGTGAGCCGGCCCGCGGAGTCGCGCGGGATGATCAGGTTCAGGGTGGGGCCGATGCCCTGCGCATAGGAGGCGATCTCCTTCAGGCCCTTGGGCGTGATGAGGTCGTCGACGGTGCGCGGGTCGCCGGCCTCGGTGAAGTCCCAGGGGCGGGTACCCGCCCCGTCGAGCAGGACGACGAGCGGGTTGCCGACCAGTCCGCCGAGCCGCTGGACGGCCGTCGGCTCGAACGACTGAAGGATGACCGGGGAGTTCCTGCGGTCCTTGCCGTGCCGGCGCAGCACCTTCGCCACCCGCTCCTCCAGGCCGAGGCCCAGCTTGCGGAAGTAGGTGGGGTGCTTGAGCTCGGGGTAGATCCACACCTGCTTGCCGCGCCTGCGGGTCTGCTCGTCCTGCCAGCGCAGCACCTCCTCGAAGGTGGGGATGTCCCAGCGGCCGTTGTAGAGGGTGTTGTGGGGGCGGTTGGCGGGGATGCGCTCCACGGCGCGCAGCCGCTTGAGCTCGGCGAGCGTGAAGTCCTCGGTGAACCACCCGGTGACCTGGACGCCGTCCAGCGTCTTGGTGGTGCGGCGGCCGGCGAACTCGGGGTGCTCGGCGACGTCGGTGGTGCCGCCGATCTCCGGCTCGTGGCGGCAGACGAGATGGCCGTCCTTGGTGGGGACGAGGTCGCCCGCCTCGACGATGTCCGCGCCCATGTCGAGGGCGAGCTGGTACGAGCCGAAGGTGTGCTCGGGCCGGTGGCCGCTGGCACCGCGGTGACCGATGATCGTCGGCACGGGCAGGCTGTCGAGGCCGCGTCCGCGCCCCTGCCCGGCGCCCTGGGCCGCGCGGGCCGTGCCGGCGAGCCCGAGGACGGTGCCGCCCGCGCCGAGAACCGCCGCTCCGAGCACGGCCCGCCGGCCGGTCACGCTCGCCTGTTCGTTCGACTCCGGTGTCGTCATGAACGCCTCCTGTGTCGGCTGGTGCGGTGCGGGCCGATCGTAGGTGCGCCCGGTTGACGCACGGGAGACCTCGAGCCGAACACACGGGTGGTGTCGCATGACGTACGCCCCTCCTACGGATGACGTACGTCTGTCGTATTCAGGCGAGGATGTGACGGCGCGTCCGGTTCGTGCCCGCGGGCGCGGGTACCCGGGCGGTGCGCGGGTCCGGGCGAGCTGCGTCACAGCGTGACAGCCGTGTTGCGCGCCGCCCGCGCGCACGGCCGCGCAGGTGAACCCGGGTCAAGAGTCCGTAAGACCTCGGTTAACTGCCACGAGCCCGATGTGCGCGACTCCCCGGACCGCGAGTAATGTCCTCACCTGCACAGACTCATACGGCATTCGTCGACGTCCGCTTCCCACCGGAGGGCCCGTTGTCCCGCTTCGCGCTCATCAAGGCAGTGCTCGGTCCGATCATGCGCCTGATGTTCCGCCCACAGGTGGAGGGCGCGGAGCACATCCCGGGCGACGGTCCGGTGATCCTGGCCGGCAACCATCTGACGTTCATCGACTCGATGATCCTGCCGCTGGTGTGCGACCGGCAGGTCTTCTTCATCGGCAAGGACGAGTACGTCACCGGCAAGGGTCTCAAGGGGCGGCTGATGGCGTGGTTCTTCACCGGCGTCGGCATGATCCCGGTCGACCGCGACGGCGGGCGGGGCGGCGTGGCCGCGCTGATGACCGGGCGCCGGGTGCTGGAGGAGGGCAACGTCTTCGGGATCTACCCGGAGGGCACCCGCTCCCCCGACGGCCGCCTCTACCGCGGCCGCACCGGCATCGCCCGCCTGACGCTGATGACCGGCGCGCCGGTGGTGCCGTTCGCGATGATCGGCACGGACAAGCTCCAGCCGGGCGGGGCGGGGCTGCCCCGCCCCGGGCGGGTCACGGTCCGGTTCGGCGAGGCGATGGAGTTCTCCCGCTACGAGGGCATGGACCGCGACCGGTACGTGCTGCGGGCGGTCACCGACTCGGTGATGACGGAGGTCATGCGGTTGTCGGGGCAGGAGTACGTGGACATGTATGCGAGCAAGGCGAAGGAGGCGGCCTAGTCAGGCCGACGTTCCGGTGCGGCGGGCGCCGGCGGAGTCCTCTCCGCCGGCGCCCGCCGCCGTTTCGGGTTCCGTGCGGGTGCGTGAGGGCATGACGCGCAGTTCCCCGCGCCCCTTCACGCGTTGTCCAGCCGTTGGTCTTTCAGCATGAACCATGCTGCTGCCGAGGCTGCCAGGAGGACCGCTGCTCCCGCTCCCGCTGCCAGGGTGAGGCCGCTGACGAAGGCCTCCCGGGCCGCGTCGAGCATGGGGGCCGCGGTGGCAGTGGGCATGTGCGTTGCTGCTTCCACCGCGCTGCCCAGGGACTCGTGGGCGGACGGTGGCGTGCCCTGCGGGGCCGGGAAGCCGCGGTAGACCCCTGTGACGATCGAGCCCAGGACCGCGATGCCCAGGGCCGCGCCCAGTTCGTAGGCCGTTTCGGAGACGGCTGAGGCCGCGCCCGCCTGTTCCTTCGGGACACCGGAGAGGATCACGTCCGCCGTCACCGTGAACGAGAAGCCCGCGCCCGCGCCGACGACCAGGAGGGCCGCGCCCAGCAGGGGGTAGCCGGTGGACTGGCCGATGACGGTGAGGGCGGCCAGGGCCAGGCCGATCGCCGCCAGGCCCCCTGCGACGACCGAGCGCACCGAGAAGCGGCGGGCGGTCCGGCCCGCGATCAGGCCGGCCGCCACCGCGCCGATCGCGGCCGGGAGTTCCGCGAGGCCCGCTTCGAACGGACGTCGTCCCTGGACCAGTTGCAGGTACTGGGAGAGAAAGAAGACCAGGCCGGACAGGCCGAGGACGGTCAGGAGGTCGGCGAGCACCGCCCCGCTGAAGCCCCGGCTGCGGAACAGCCGCATGTCCAGGAGGGGCTTCGGAAGCGCCAGCTGACGGCGGACGAACAGGTACAGGGCCGTCGCGCCCAGCAGGCCCGCCGCGAGGGCGGGCACGGCGGCACCATGGCTCGCGGTCTCCTTCACCGCGTAGACCACGCCGATCATGCCGGCGAGGGACAGGGCCACGCTGGGCAGGTCCCACGGGCCCGGTTGCGGGGCGCGCGACTCCGGGAGCAGCTTGATGCCGACGAGCACCAGGACCGCCATGACCGGCAGGTTGATCAGGAAGACCGAGCCCCACCAGAAATGTTCGAGGAGCAGTCCGCCGAGGATCGGGCCGACCGCCGTGCCCGCGGAGGCGGTCGCGCCCCAGATGCCGATGGCGAGGCTCCGCTCGCGCGGGTCGTGGAAGAGGTTGCGGATCAGCGCGAGGGTGGCGGGCATCAGCGTGGCCCCGGCGACGCCGAGCAGGGCGCGCGCCGCGATCATCACCTCGGGCGTGTGCGCGTAGGCGTTCAGCACGGAGATCAGGCCGAACGCGGCGGCGCCGTACAGCAGGATCCGCTTGCGGCCGATGCGGTCCCCGAGGCTGCCCATCGACACCAGCAGTCCGGCGAGTACGAAGGAGTAGACGTCGCCGATCCACAGCAGTTGGGAGCCGGTGGGGGCGAGGTCCTCGCTGATGTACGGGGTGGCCAGGCCGAGGACGGTCGCGTCGACGGCCACCAGCAGGACGGCGAGTACGAGGACCGACAGGGCGAGCCAGCGGCCGGGGCGGGGTGCCGTCTCGTCGGTCGGGGCTGCCGTCCGTATGGCGCTGGTCATGATTCCTTCCTTGCCGCCGGTTCTTCCGGGCGTCGTACGCCGCCGAGCAGCAGCTCGACGATCATGTGGGTGAAGTCCTTGGGCGCGACCCTGCCTTCGGCGACCGCCCAGGCCGCAGAGGCGAGCAGACCGTAGAGGGCCTCGGTGAGCCAGGCCGGGGTGAGGTCGATGCGGAACTCTCCGCTCGACTGGCCGCGCCGGAACAGCCCGGCGACGCGCTCGTCGATCCTCGCCCAGCCCTCGTTCTGCTCCTCTCCCTCGAAGAGCTGGTTCTCGGAGTAGAGGAAGGCGAGCAGGCCCGCGTGCGGTTCGATCTCGGCGACCAGGCGCCGTACGGCCTCGGTGGCGGGACCCTCGTCGGTGCGGGCGGCGGCGAGGGCGGCCTCGCACTCGGCGATGCCCAGCGCCTCGAGCGCGCGGACCAGCGCGTCCCGCCCGGCGAACTGCCGGTGCAGGGTGGCGCGGCTGATCCCGGCGGCCTTGGCGACCTCGTCCATGGTCGCGGTGGATTTGCGGGTCAGCAGGGCCGCGGCGCTGCGCAGCACGTGCTCTCGGTCGACAGCCATGAGACAACGGTACCCCATGTGAGACATTCATGTCTCATCGAGGACGCGTATGTCTCCCGCGTGGGGTGCGAACCACGTCCTCAGTGCCAGGGCAGCGTGCCTCGGTGCTGCCAGTACGCCTCGGGGGTCTCCGCCAGCGGGGCCAGGCGGGCGAGCTGGTCGTCGGTGAGGTCGACGGCGGCCGCGTGCAGGTTGGAGGTCAGCTGGACGACCGTCGCCGCGCCGGACAGGACGACGCCCGCCCATGGCTCGCGCAGGACGACGGCGAGGGCGACCGCGTCGCAGCCCAGGCCCGTTTCCTCGGCGACCGCGCGCAGCGGCTCGGGGGCGTGCGGTGCGGCCAGGCGGCCGTTGGCCATGCCCTCCTTCACGATCACCGTGAGTCCGGCGTCGTGCGCCTCGGCCAGTGCCGGGCCCGCGGAGGTCTCCAGGATGTTGTACGTGGACTGCACGGTGCGGAAGAGGGGTTCGCCGCCGACGGTGACCGCGAGGGCCGCGCGGACCGCGTCCGCCTGGCGGGGGCCGCTGGTGGAGAAGCCGACGGTCACGCCCTGCGCCGCCGCCTCGGCGAGGCGGGCGTGCAGGTCCTTGTCGGTGAGGGCGGGGCTGTCCGGGGTGACCGAGTGGATCTGGTAGAGGTCCAGGCGGTCGCCGAGGATCGCGTCGGTCTCGGCGCGCTGGCGTTCGTACGCGGCGAGGGAGTGGTCCTTGACCTCGTGACGCTCCGCGTCGGTGGTCCAGCCGGCGGTGTAGGTGTAGCCCCACTTGCTGCCGACGACCACGTCGGTGACGTCGGGGCGGCGCTTCAGCCAGTCCGCGAGGAACTCCTCGCTGCGGCCGTAGGAGCGGGCCGCGTCGATGTAGCGGACGCCTTGGGCGTAGGCGGCGTCGAGGAGTTGGTGGGTGCGGGTGCGGAGGTTCTCGACCGTGCGGTCGTCGCCTTCGCCGAGGTCGGCGGCTCGGTCGAGGGTGATGTAGCCGGGGCGGCCCACCGCGGCGAGGCCCAGGCCCAGGTGGGCGGTGGGGGTGGTGGCGGTGGCCAGGCGGGAGAAGGGCATGTCGGCTCCGTCGGTCGGCTCCGGTTTCGGCGGTGCCCAACGTAACCCGCGAGGTGGGTCCGCCCTCGGCCATGAGGTCGGGACGTGCGGCTGTGTGGGGGTAGTTTGCGCAGTTCCCCGCGCCCCAGGAGGGGCCTCCGGGGGCGCGGTGCGTGCGGCGGCGTCGGGGTTGGGCGCGCCGTTCCCCGCGCCCCTTCGGGGCGCTTGACCTACTGCTTCTTCGCAGTGGCCCACTTGTGCTGGAGCGCCACGTTCTCCTTCAGTTCCGCGAGCTGGACCGCGACCGCGCTCGGGGCCGTGCCTCCCCTGCCGTTGCGGGAGGCCAGGGCGCCGGGGACGTTGAGGACCGTGCGGACCTCGGGGGTGAGGTGGGCGGAGATCTTCGCGAACTGCTCGTCCGTGAGGTCGTCCAGTTCCTTGCCCTCCGACTCGGCGACCTTCACGCACTCTCCGGCCACCTCGTGGGCGACGCGGAAGGGCACGCCCTGGCGGACCAGCCACTCGGCGATGTCCGTGGCGAGGGAGAAGCCGGCGGGGGCCAGTTCCTCCATGCGCTCGCGGTGCACGGTGAGCGTGGCCGTCATCCCGGTGAAGGCCGGCAGCAGGATCTCCAGCTGGTCGATGGAGTCGAAGACCGGCTCCTTGTCCTCCTGGAGGTCGCGGTTGTACGCGAGCGGGAGGGCCTTGAGGGTGGCCATCAGACCGGTGAGGTTGCCGATGAGACGGCCGGACTTGCCGCGCGCCAGCTCGGCGATGTCCGGGTTCTTCTTCTGCGGCATGATCGACGAGCCGGTGGAGAAGGCGTCGTGCAGGGTCACGAAGGAGAACTCCTTCGTGTTCCAGATGATGATCTCCTCGGCGATCCGGGAGACGTTCACGCCGATCATCGCGGTGATGAAGGCGAACTCGGCGACGAAGTCGCGGGAGGCCGTGCCGTCGATGGAGTTGCCGGCGCTGCCGTGCTCGAAGCCCAGGTCCTTGGCGACCGCCTCCGGGTCCAGGCCGAGGGAGGAGCCCGCGAGGGCGCCGGAGCCGTACGGGGAGACGGCGGTCCGCTCGTCCCACTGGCGCAGCCGCTCGGCGTCCCGGGAGAGGGACTGCACGTGCGCGAGCACGTGGTGGGCGAAGAGCACCGGCTGGGCGTGCTGGAGGTGGGTGCGGCCGGGCATCGCGACGTCCGGGTGGGCCTCGGCGAGCCCGATCAGGGCGTCCTGGAGGTCGGCGATCAGACCGCCGATGACGCGGGCGTGGTCGCGCAGGTACATCCGGAAGAGGGTGGCGACCTGGTCGTTCCGGGACCGTCCGGCGCGCAGCTTGCCGCCGAGGTCCGGGCCGAGCCGCTCCAGCAGGCCGCGCTCCAGGGCGGTGTGGACGTCCTCGTCGGCGATGGTGCCGGTGAAGGCGCCGGAGGCGACGTCGGCCTCGAGCTGGTCGAGGCCTTCGAGCATGCGGGTCAGCTCGTCCTCGGTGAGCAGCCCCGCCTGATGGAGCACGCGCGCGTGGGCGCGGGAGCCGGCGATGTCGTAGGGGGCCAGCCGCCAGTCGAAGTGGACGGACGCGGACAGCTTCTCCAGGGCCTCGGCGGGACCGTCGGCGAAACGGCCGCCCCAGAGCCGGACGTCACCGCTGTTGCTGCTCACTGCGTGCTCCTCGAGGGTTCCGGATGTGCCGCCGCCTCCTCACGGACGTGTGAGGAGGCGGCTGTCAGGCTAGTGCGTGTGAGGGGTCGTCAGGCGCCGTGTCGCTCAGGCGAGGTCGCGCTTGGCCGCGATCTTCGACGACAGGCTGTAGATGTCGATGAAGCCCTTGGCCGCGGCCTGGTCGAACGTGTCGCCCGTGTCGTAGGTGGCCAGGTTGAAGTCGTACAGGGACGACTCCGAGCGCCGGCCGGTGACGACGGCGCGGCCGCCGTGCAGCGTCATCCGGATGTCGCCGTTGACGTGCTGGTTGGCCTCGGCGATGAAGCCGTCGAGGGCGCGCTTCAGCGGGGAGAACCACTGGCCGTCGTAGACGAGCTCGCCCCAGCGCTGCTCGACCTGCCGCTTGTAGCGGGCCAGCTCGCGCTCGACCGTGACGTTCTCCAGCTCCTGGTGGGCGGTGATCAGGGCGATCGCGCCGGGGGCCTCGTAGACCTCGCGGGACTTGATGCCGACGAGACGGTCCTCGACCATGTCGATCCGGCCGATGCCCTGGGCGCCGGCGCGCTCGTTGAGCTGCTGGATGGCCTGGAGGACGGTGACGGGCTTGCCGTCGACGGCGACCGGGACGCCCTCCTTGAAGGTGATGACCACCTCGTCGGGCTCCCGGGGCACGGCCGGGTTCTGCGTGTACTCGTAGACGTCCTCGATGGGCGCGTTCCAGATGTCCTCGAGGAAGCCCGTCTCGACGGCGCGTCCGAAGACGTTCTGGTCGATGGAGTACGGGGACTTCTTGGTGGTGGCGATCGGCAGGCCCTTGGCCTCGCAGAAGGCGATGGCCTTGTCACGGGTCATCGCGTAGTCGCGGACCGGGGCGATGCACTTCAGGTCGGGGGCGAGGGCGACGATGCCGGCCTCGAAGCGGACCTGGTCGTTGCCCTTGCCGGTGCAGCCGTGGGCGACGGTGGTGGCGCCGTGCTTCTGCGCGGCGGCGACGAGGTGCTTGACGATCGTCGGCCGGGACAGCGCGGAGACCAGCGGGTAGCGGTCCATGTAGAGGGCGTTGGCCTTGATCGCCGGGAGGCAGTACTCCTCGGCGAACTCGTCCTTGGCGTCCGCGACCTCGGCCTCGACGGCACCGCAGGCGAGCGCGCGCTTGCGGATGACGTCCAGGTCCTCGCCGCCCTGGCCGACGTCGACCGCAACGGCGATGACCTCGGCGCCCGTCTCCTCGGCGATCCAGCCGATGGCGACGGAGGTGTCCAGACCGCCTGAGTAGGCGAGTACGACGCGCTCGGTCACGGGTTTCTCCTCACAGTGCATTCGCTGACATGCATGAGTATGCAGGAGTCCGCATGACTCGTCAATTCCCCTGGTCGCAGGGCGCCTGCCGGGACCGCACCGCAGCTGTTTCGCACGGAAGTTGAACGCGGGAAACCGCTTGCGCGTATGACTCGCCGGACGCAGGCGCCGCGTCGCTCCACCCGAGACACCCCCGACCCCGAGTGAGGCATTCGCATGTCCAGGGCTCTTCCGAAGTACAACAAGCGCCGTGTCGGCCTGGCCGGCGGCGCCGCCGCGGTGGCACTGACCGGCGCCGTGATCGCGGGCACCGCGCTCGCGGGCGAGTCGTCCCACGGCGGCGGCGCGGACGCCAGGACCCTGGCCGGACCCGGCACGGTCTCCTGCCCGGACGTCGCCTCGCGGCTCCCCGCGGTCCCCGCCTCCGCCCAGGCCGAGGTCACCCGCAACCTGCAGCAGCTCGACCAGCAGATCGCCGAGGCGAACAAGCGACTGGTCGACACCGTCGGCCAGGGCGGCCCGAACTTCGTCCGGAACGCCATCCTCGGCCCCCTCGAGGACAAGCGCGCCGCCGCCATCGACCGCATCGCCCTCTCCATCGGCCGCACCGCCGACCGCCCGGCCGGTCTCGCCCCCCTCGCCGCCTGCACGCTCACCAAGTGACGTGACAGGCGCTGTGGCCGCCCCGTTCAAGCGCCGGCCGGGGCGGCCACGGTCTCTTCCACCCAAGACGCGGCCGTCAAATGCTTCCAACGCCGAGACCGTCGCCCACCTCCGGGAGAACGGCCGGATCACCCTGATGTGGTGCGCCTTCCAGGGCCCGCCGAACATCGCGCGCGTGCACGGGCGCGGGGAGCCCGTCTTCCGCGACGACCCGCGGTTCAAGGAACTGCTCGCCCACTTCCCCGGCATCGACCCGTGGAGCCACAGGCCGCGCGCGGTCGTGGTCGTCCGTGCCGACCTGATCCGGGACACCTGCGGCTACGCCGTGCCCTACATGGCGTACGAGGGCGAGCGGGACCTGCACGAGAGGCCGTTCGCCAGGGAGGACGACGCCTCCCTGGACGCCTGCTTCACCAATAAGGAGCACGTCGCTACGAGCCTGGACGGACTTCCCGGGCTGCCGTTGCCGCTGCCCCCGTCCAGCATGTGAGCCATGCGCCCACGTCGTGTCCCCGTCGCCGTCCTCGTACCCCTGGCCCTGCTCTCGCTCGGCACGGCGCAACGCCCCGCGTCGCCGCTGCCGGAGCGGATGGCGGACACCGGGGGCGGCACGCAGCTGATCACGGCGGTGGCGGCGCGGACCGGGTCCACCACCGGCACGGTCACCTGGTGGGACCGCAAGGGCGGACGATGGGTGGCGGCCGGCTCCGCGAAGGCCCGCTTCGGCGCGAACGGGCTCACCGAGGGCACGACCCGCAGGCAGGGCACCCACACCACCCCCACCGGGCTGTACGGCCTGCCGTACGCCTTCGGCGTCGAGGCGGCCCCCTCCGGCACCCGCTTCACCTACCGGCCCGTACGGCAGAACTCCTGGTGGTGCCAGGACAACGACTCCCGCGTCTACAACCGGTGGACCGAACCCCGGGCCGCCGACTGCCGGGCAAGCCGGGCCGAGCACCTGATCACCTACCGCGCGCAGTACGCGCACGCCCTGGTCGTGGACTTCAACTACCGCCGTCCGGTGCGCGGCCGGGGCGCCGGCATCTTCCTGCACGTCAACGGGCGCGGCGCCACCGCGGGTTGCGTGTCCGTGCCGAAGAGCGCGATGCGCGAGATCCTGCGCTGGGCGAACCCCGCCCGGGCCCCGCACCTCGCGATCGGCACCACCGGCGGGCGCACCGCGATCACCCGCTACTGAAACAGGCGGCGAATCCACGGTTTCCGCTGAACACTCCGGCGTGGCGGCACGTATGTGAGGGCCAAGGGCCGAGTCCCACGGAGGAACCGTGACCACCACGCTCGCCGGCGGCCGTGCCGCCCGCCGCCAGACGATGCGCCGTATCCGTCCGCGCCGCTCCCCCGCGGTTCCGCTGCTGCTCGCCGTGGGTGCGGGCGCGGTGGCCGTGCTGTGGCTCTGGTGGACGAGCACGCCGTCCATCGCGGACACCACCGGGAAGATCATCGCCGCCGGCCGGATCACCGGTCTGCTCGCCGGATACCTGATGGCCCTGGTCGTGCTGCAGATGGCGCGGGTGCCGGCGCTGGAACGGCGGGTCGGCTCGGACCGGGTCGCCCGCTGGCACGCGATGAGCGGCCGCTACACCGTCAGCCTGGTCGTCGCCCACGTCTTCCTGATCATGTGGGGCTACGCCCGGCAGGCCGGCAAGTCCCTCACCGACATCGCTTCGCAGACGATCACCTCCGTCAACACGCTGCCCGACATGGGCAAGGCCGCCATCGGCACCGGTCTGCTCCTCGTGATCGCCTTCCTGTCGATCGGCCCGGTCCGGCGCCGGCTGCCCTACGACGGCTGGTACCACGTGCACCTGCTGACGTATGCGGCGGTGTTCCTGACGTTCTGGCACCAGATCACCACCGGCAACGAGTTCGCCGTCACCCCGTCCGCGAAGACCTTCTGGTACGGCCTCTACGGCGCCGTGACCGCGCTGGTCCTCTGGTACCGGATCCTCACCCCGGTCCGGCTCAACCTGCGGCACCGGATGCGGGTCCAGGCCGTCATCGAGGAGACGCCCGGCGTCGTGTCGGTGCTGATCGGCGGGCACCGGCTGCACCGGATGGGCGCCGAGGCCGGGCAGTTCTTCCGCTGGCGCTTCCTCGCTCCCGGGATGCGGTTCAGCTCCCACCCGTACTCGCTGTCCGCCGCGCCCCGCCCGGACATGCTGCGGATCACCGTCAAGGCGATCGGCGACCACAGCTCCCGGCTGCGCGAGCTGGAGCCCGGCACCCGGGTGTGGGCGGAGGGCCCCTACGGGGCGCTGACCGCGCAGCGCCGCAGCCGCGGCAAGGTGCTGCTGGTCGCGGGCGGCGTGGGCATCACCCCGATGCGCGCCCTGTTCGAGACGCTGCCCGGCGCCTCCGGCGACATCACCCTGCTGTACCGGGCGAACAGCACGCAGGACCTGGCGCTGTGGGGCGAGCTGGCGAAGATCGCCGACGAGCGGGGCGCCCGGCTGATGTACGCGGTGAACAGCCCCGACGGGGAACGCCCGGACATCTCGGCGGAGAGCCTGCGGCGCAAGATCCCCGACGTCGACCGCCACGACGTCTTCATGTGCGGGCCGCCCGGGTTCGCCCAGCAGGTGTACGCGGCCCTGCGGGACGCCGGGGTCCCCGCGCGCCGGATCCACCACGAGTCGTTCGAGATGTGAGCGGCGGGCCGTCGGCCCCGGTCGCCCGTTACCCGTCAGGAGCTTGAGAACCGATGAGGAAGAGTCACCCCGTCCGGCGCGCCGTTCTGGCGACCGCCGCCACCGTCTCCGGGATCGTGCTGCTGCTGTCGCTGAAACCCGCGTCCGACCCGGGGTCGGCCGAGGCGGCGGGTGGCGCCCCGCCCGCGGCGGAGTCCGTGCAGGGCGGCGCCCGCCCCATCGGGGACGGCACGGTCACCGGCGACGCGGCTCGGACCCAGTACGGGGCGGTGCAGGTGCGGCTGACCGTCAGCGGCGGCAGGATCACCAAGGCCGAGGCCGTCCAGGCGCCCAAGGGCGGCCAGAGCGACCAGGTCACCTCCAACGCCGTGCCCAGGCTCAACCAGGCGGCCGTGCAGGCGCAGAGCGCGGACATCGACGCCGTGTCCGGCGCCACCTACACCAGCGCCGGCTACAAGGAGTCCCTCCAGTCGGCCCTGGACAAGGCGCGCGCCTCCGCGCCCGCCGACACGGGCGGCGGCGACGCGGCCCAGGCGCGGACGGTCACCGGTGAGGCCGCGCAGACCCAGTACGGCCCGGTGCAGGTACGGATCACCGTCAGCGGCGGCAGGATCACCAAGGCCGAGGCCGTCCAGGCGCCCAAGGGCGGCCAGAGCGACCAGGTCACCTCCAACGCCGTGCCGAAGCTGAACCAGGCGGCGGTGCAGGCCGGCACCGCGGACATCGACGCCGTGTCCGGCGCCACCTACACCAGCGCCGGCTACAAGGAGTCCCTCCAGTCGGCCCTGGACAAGGCCGGTGGCTGACACGGTGACGGAACCCGTTGAGGCGCCCGCCGCGGAGCGTCGCGTGGTGGAGACGATGGGGACCGTCTTCTCCCTCGACGTCCGCGGCGGGGAACCCGGCGCGGTGTGCGCGGCGCTGGAGGAGGCCGCCGCCGGACTGCTCCGGGTGGACGAGGTGTTCAGCACCTACCGCGAGGACACCCAGATCTCGCGTCTCGCGCGCGGCGAGCTGGACGTCGGGCAGTGCGCCCCCGAGGTCGCCGAGGTGCTGGAGCTGGCCGCGGAGGCGGAGCGGGTCAGCGACGGCTGGTTCAGCACGCGCTACCGGGGCCGGCTCGACCCGACCGGCATCGTCAAGGGCTGGGCCACCGAACGCGCGGCCCGCCGGCTCCTGGCGGCCGGGGCGTCGGGGGTGAGCGTCAACGGCGGCGGCGACGTCCAGCTGCTCGGCTCACCGGGCACGGGCCGGCCCTGGCGGGTCGGCGTGTCGGACCCGTTGCGCCCGGGTGGCCTCGCCGCGGTGGTAACCGCCGCCGGGGCGCGGGAGCTGGCGGTGGCCACGTCCGGCACGGCGGAGCGCGGCGATCACATCGTCGACCCGCGCACGGGCCGCTCCGCGGTGACCGACCTGGTCGCGGTGACGGTGGTCGCCCCCCGCCTGACCTGGGCGGACTGCTGGGCCACGGCGGCCTTCGCGATGGGCTCCCGGGAGGGCCTGCGCTGGCTGGACGCCCTCCCCGACACGGAGGCCCTCCTGATCACAGCGGGCGACGAGGTCCGCTGCACGGCGAACCTCGCCCAATGGCTGGGCTGACGAGCGCCCTGTAAGGGGCGCGGGGAACTGCGCGACCAGCCACGTGCGGCCCGCACCCGGCGTGCAACAGGTCCCGGCGCCCCGGTGGCCGTACGGGGGTGAAGCACAGGTCCGCTGGGGAGGTGCCGCCTGCGCCCACCCGTGCCGCCCTGCGACACGAGCGCCCGCAGGCGACGGGGGCGCACGACCAGCCCCCTCAGCCCCCGTTCTGGGCCAACCGCAGCAAATGATCGGCCAACGCCTGCCCACCCGTGGGCTCCCGGCTGATCAGCAACAACGTGTCGTCCCCGGCGATGGTGCCGAGGATGTCGTGCAACTCGGCCTGATCAATGGCAGAGGCCAAGAACTGCGCGGCCCCCGGAGGCGTCCGGAGCACGACCAGATTCGCGGAGGCCTCCGCGGAGATCAGCAGCTCCTGCGAGAGCCTCCGCATCCGCTCTTCCTTCGCCGACTCCCCCAGCGGCGCCCGCGGCGTGCGGAACCCGCCCTCGCTCGGCACCGCGTAGATCAGATCCCCGTCGTTGTTGCGGATCTTCACCGCGTTCAGCTCGTCGAGGTCCCGGGAGAGCGTCGCCTGGGTGACGCTCAGCCCGTCGTCGGCGAGCAGCTTCGCGAGCTGGCTCTGCGACCGCACCGGCTGCCGGTTGAGGATGTCCACGATCCGGCGGTGCCGCGCGGTACGGGTCTGCGGCACGGCAGGACCGGCCTGCCCGCCCTGACCCGCCGTACGCCCCTGGTCCTGCTCCTGGCTCATCGTCGTCTCATTCTCCGGATCGTCCTTCCCCACCCGCGCGTCCGGCGGCGTCCAGGATGCCGGGCAGCGCCCCGAGGAACGCGGCCACCGCGTCGTCCCCGAGGTTCAGCGGCGGCATGAGCCGCACGACGTCGGGGGCGGCGGCGTTCACGAGGAACCCGGCGTCCTGAGCCGCCTGTTGCGCCTGGGGCGCGAGCGGCTCGGTGAGCACGATACCCAGGAGCAGGCCCGCTCCCCGGACGTGGCCGATCAAGGCGTGCCCGAGGCCCTCGATCCCCTCGCGCAGCTTCTCGCCCTGCCGCTTGGCGTTGTCCAGCAGTCCGTCGCCCGCGATGGTGTCGAGCACCGCGAGTCCGGCGGCGCAGGCGACCGGGTTGCCGCCGAAGGTCGTGCCGTGATGACCGGGCCGGAGCAGCTGGGCGGCGCGCCCGAAGGCGACGGTGGCGCCGAGCGGCAGTCCGCCGCCGAGCTGCTTGGCGAGGGTGACGACGTCCGGCAGGACGCCCTCGTGGGCCTGGTAGGCGAACCAGTCGCCGGTCCGGCCGACGCCGGTCTGCACCTCGTCCAGCACGAGCAGCGCGCCCTTGGCGGCCGTGATGGCGCGGGCCGCCTTGAGGTAGCCCGTCGGCGGGACGACCACGCCGAGTTCGCCCTGGATGGGTTCGAGGATGACGAGGGCCGTGTCCTCGGTGACGGCCGCGTCCAGCGCCTGGGCGTCGCCGAACGGCACGTGGGTGACGTCCCCGGGCAGCGGCAGGAACGGCTCCCGCTTGCCGGTCTGCCCGGTGAGCGCGAGGGCCCCCATGGTGCGGCCGTGGAAGGCGCCCTCGGTCGCGACGACGTGGGGGCGTCCGGTGAGCCGGCCGATCTTGAAGGCGGCCTCGTTGGCCTCGGCGCCGGAGTTGCAGAAGAAGACCCTGCCGTCCCGGCCGAAGAGCTGGAGCAGCCGCTCGGCGAGGGCGACGGTCGGCTCGGCGAGGAAGAGGTTGGAGATGTGGCCGAGGGAGGAGATCTGCCGGGTGACGGCCTCGACGATCGCCGGGTGGCCGTGGCCGAGGGCGTTGGTGGCGATGCCGCCGACGAAGTCGAGGTACTCCTTGCCGTCGGCGTCCCAGAGCCGCTGTCCCTCGCCGCGCACGAGGGGGAGGCGGGGCGTGCCGTAGTTGTTCATCAGCGCGCCCTGCCACCGGGCGGTCAGTTCCGCGTTGTTCACGACTCCCCCTGTTCGTCGGGCACGACCATGGTGCCGATGCCCTCGTCCGTGAAGATCTCCAGCAGGATCGAGTGCTGGACCCGGCCGTCGATGACGCGGGCGGTGTTCACACCGCCCCGCACGGCGTGCAGGCAGCCCTCCATCTTGGGCACCATGCCCGAGGACAGCTCCGGCAGGAGCTTCTCGAGCTGGGACGCGGTGAGACGGCTGATCACCTCGTCGCTGTTCGGCCAGTCCTCGTAGAGTCCCTCGACGTCCGTGAGGACCATGAGGGTTTCGGCGCCCAGTGCAGCAGCGAGTGCCGCAGCCGCCGTATCAGCATTGACGTTGTAGACATGGTGGTCGTCCTGGGAGCGGGCGATCGACGAGACGACCGGGATGCGGCCGTCGGCGAGCAGGGCCTCGATCGCGCCCGTGTCGATCTCGGTGATCTCGCCGACCCGCCCGATGTCGACCGGTTCGCCGTCGATCTCGGGCTGGTGCTTGGTGGCGGTGAGGGTGTGGGCGTCCTCGCCGGTGAGGCCGACGGCGAGCGGGCCGTGCCGGTTGAGCAGGCCGACCAGCTCGCGCTGGACCTGCCCGGCGAGCACCATGCGGACGACGTCCATGGCGTCCTCGGTGGTGACGCGCAGGCCGGCCTTGAACTCGCTGACGATGCCGTGGGTCTCCAGCGCGCGGCTGATCTGCGGACCCCCGCCGTGCACGACGACGGGCTTCAGTCCGGCGTGCCGCAGGAAGACGACGTCCTGCGCGAAGGCGGCCTTCAGCTCCTCGTCGACCATGGCGTTGCCGCCGAACTTGATGACGACGGTCTTGCCGTGGTGCCGGGTCAGCCAGGGCAGCGCCTCGATGAGGATCTGCGCCTTGGGCAGCGCGGTGTGCTTACGGGTGACGGTCATGAGGAGTAGGCGCTGTTCTCGTGGACGTAGTCGGCGGTGAGGTCGTTGGTCCAGATCGTGGCGGTGGCGTCGCCGGCGGACAGGTCGGCGACGATGTGCACCTCGCGGTAGCGCATGTCGACCTTGTCGCGGTCCTCGCCGACCCCGCCGTTCTTGCACACCCAGACGCCGTTGATGGCGACGTTGAGCCGGTCGGGCTCGAAGGCGGCCCTGGTCGTGCCGATCGCGGAGAGCACGCGGCCCCAGTTGGGGTCCTCGCCGTGGATCGCGCACTTGAGGAGGTTGTTGCGGGCGATGGAGCGGCCCACCTCGACGGCGTCGTCCTCGGTGGCGGCGTTCACGACCTCGACCTTGATGTCCTTGCTGGCGCCCTCGGCGTCACGGATGAGCTGCCGGCCGAGGTCGTCGCAGACCTGCCGCACCGCCTCCGCGAACTCCTCGTACTCCGGGGTGACGCCACTGGCGCCGGAGGCGAGCAGCAGCACGGTGTCGTTGGTGGACATGCAGCCGTCGGAGTCGACGCGGTCGAAGGTGACCTTGGTGGCGGCGCGCAGCGCCTTGTCCAGGGTCGCGCCGTCGACGTCGGCGTCGGTGGTGAGGACGACGAGCATGGTGGCGAGGCCGGGGGCGAGCATGCCCGCGCCCTTGGCCATGCCGCCGACCGTCCAGCCGTCCTTGGTGACCACGGAGGTCTTGTGGACGGTGTCCGTGGTCTTGATGGCGATGGCGGCCTTCTCGCCGCCGTGCTCGGAGAGCTGGGCGGCGGCGGTCTCGACGCCGGGGAGCAGCTTGTCCATGGGGAGCAGGACGCCGATGAGGCCCGTCGAGCAGACGGCGACCTCGCCGGCGCCGACGCCGAGCACCTCGGCGGCCTTCTCGGCGGTGGCGTGGGTGTCCTGGAAGCCCTTGGGGCCGGTGCAGGCGTTGGCGCCGCCGGAGTTGAGGACGACGGCGGCGAGCTGACCGCTCTTGAGGACCTGCTCGGACCAGAGCACCGGCGCGGCCTTCACGCGGTTGGAGGTGAAGACGCCGGCGGCGGCGCGGCGGGGGCCGTTGTTGACCACGAGGGCCAGGTCGGGGTTGCCGTTCTCCTTGATCCCGGCGGCGATGCCCGCCGCCGTGAATCCCTTTGCTGCCGTCACACTCACTGTGTCTCCTCGTTCGCCCCGCCGCGACAGCGGCTGATGTCTCGGCCGCCCGTGCCGCGCAGAGGTGCGGGCATCGTGATCACCTGCGGCCCGGTGGCTGCACGCGCGTCGCTCACGGCGCGACTCCGATCGTCGAAAGCCCGGTGGTCTCGTCGAGACCCAGGGCGATGTTCATGCTCTGGACGGCACCGCCCGCGGTGCCCTTGGTGAGGTTGTCGATGGCGCTGATCACGACGATCCGGCCGGCGGCCGGGTCGTGGGCGACCTGCACCTGGACGGCGTTGGAGCCGTACACGGAGGCGGTGGCGGGCCACTGTCCCTCGGGGAGGAGGCGCACGAACGGTTCGTCGGCGTACGCCTTCTCGTAGGCGGCGCGCACGGACTCGGCGGTGACGCCGGGCTTCGCCTTCGCGGAGCAGGTGGCGAGGATGCCGCGGGGCATCGGCGCCAGGGTGGGCGTGAAGGAGACGGTGACGCGCTCGCCGGCCGCCGCGCTGAGGTTCTGGATCATCTCGGGGGTGTGCCGGTGCCCGCCGCCCACGCCGTACGGCGACATGGAGCCCATGACCTCGCTGCCCAGCAGGTGCGGCTTGGGCGACTTGCCCGCGCCGGAGGTGCCGGACGCGGCGACGACCACGGCCTCGGCCTCGGCGAGCCCGGCGGCGTAGGCCGGGTACAGGGCGAGGGAGACGGCGGTGGGGTAGCAACCGGGCACCGCGACACGCTTGGACCCCTCCAGCGCGGCGCGGCCACCCGGCAGTTCGGGCAGGCCGTAGGGCCAGGTGCCGGCGTGCGGGGAGCCGTAGAAGGCCTCCCAGTCGGCGGCGTCCTTCAGCCGGAAGTCGGCGCCCATGTCGATCACGAGGACCTCGTCGCCGAGCTGCTCGGCGACGGCGGCGGACTGGCCGTGCGGCAGCGCGAGGAAGAGGACGTCGTGTCCGGCGAGCGCCTCGGGGGTGGTGGGCTCCAGCACCCGGTCGGCCAGCGGCAGCAGGTGCGGCTGGAGCGCGCCCAGGCGCTGTCCGGCGTTGGAGTTGCCGGTCAGGGCGCCGATCTCGACCTCGGGGTGCGTCAGGAGCAGACGCAGCAGCTCACCGCCCGCGTACCCGCTCGCTCCGGCCACCGCCGCACGTACCGCCATGGGAAAACCCTCCTCCTGGATGGCATGACTATACGTTTCCCTGCACGTTTATGCAACGCGGTACCCGCGAGCCGCCACCCTGACGCCGCTACGTCTCCGGGACCTCGGCGTGACACCGCCGGACGTGGGTCAGGGCGACGCCCCCGGACGGTCCTCGCGAACTCGGAAGGCAACGCGTGCCGAATGCTGGAGCCCCGCGAGATCTACCGCTGCACGGGCCCGGGGTCGCCCATCTGATCAGAGAGGTCGGCGAGGTGTCGCGAGTACGTCCCCGAGAACCTTCTCGAGCGTGACGCGGGCCAGTTCGCGCCGCAGGGTCTCCTCGATGTCCTGGTAGATGCCCCGCATCGCCGGCTGGATGCCGTGACCCACCACGCATCCCTGGTCCGGGGTGGTGCGGTGCATCGCGAACAGCGGGCCGGGTTCCACTGCGTCGTACACGTCGAGCAGGGTGATCGACCCCAGCTCGCGCGCCAGCGACCAGCCCGCGCCCGCGCCCCGCCGGGACTCCACGAGCCCGGCCCTGCGCAGTTCGCCGAGCAGCCGCCTGATCACCACGGGGTTGGTGTTCGCGCTGGCTGCGATCTTCTCGGAGGTGGCGACCTCGTGGCCCTGGCGCTGGTAGAGACCGATCCAGGCCAGCGCATGGGCGGCAATCGTCAGCCTGCTGTTGGCGCTCATGACCCTCCTCCGGTCGCAACGCCCCATGTTACGACAACATCGTCGTAACAGTGTAAGTTGCGACCATCTGCCGTAACTATTATCGTTACGACAGCCGGGGAGGGCCGGTCGCAGACAAGCGCGAGCGGATCTCGAGCGCGTGGGGAATGCAGAGGAGAGCAGAAATGGAAAGCAACGAAAAGACCGTTCGCGAGGCTTACCGGCTCGCGGAAGGGAACGTCCTCGACGGTGACGGTTTCCTGGCCTTGTTCACCGAGGACGGGTCGTTCAACGACATGTCGACCTCGCAGAGTTTCCGCGGGGAGCAGATCCCTCAGGTGATCGCGGGCCTCGCCCGCTCGTTCCCCGATGTACACCGTGAGCTGCTCGAGGTACACGCGTTCGGTGATGTCGTCGCCGTCGAGTTGCGAATCCAGGGGACGCATCTCGGAGGGTTTCCGACTCCGGCCGGCGAGATCCCACCGACCGGGAACCGGATCGACGTGCCGGCGGCGGACCTCTGGTACCTCCGTGACGGAAAGATCGAAAGGTTCAACTGCTACAACGCGATGAACGTGTGGCTCGACCAGATCGGGGTCCACCCCGACTTCACGTCCGCAGTCGAGGCCACCGGGACAGCAGCCACGACGGCGTAACTCCGCCGGTCGGCCGAGTGTGCGACGGAAGTTCCGCGCTCGCCGGCCACCTCACCGCCCACGGCCTGGTCGGGCGAACCCTCGGGGCCGGTCCTGGCCGGCCCCGAGGGTCACGCGTTCCGCGTGGTCACCTCCGGCCGATCCTCATGAACGTCACCGAGTGCGGCGGGAAGGTGTACGTGAACCTGTCCGCCACGCCTGGGAACGTCGAGGTCACCGGGGCGACCGGGGTGTCCGTCTCGGTGTTCACCTCGTCCGGGTCGGCGGCCAGGGTGGTGACCCGGGCGCGGGAGGAGACGCGCGCCGAGCCGAGGCCGACGGAGGTGCGGGCCTCGGACGGCTGGGCGTTGACGACCTTGAGGAGCAGGTCGCCGGTGCGGGCGTCCTCGGTGACGACCTGACGGAACGGCTCGGCCGGCTTGTCGTCGGTGAAGCTGCCCCACTCCTCGCCGTCGAGGTACAGGGTGACCTGGCGGCCGCGCACCTCGACCCGGATGTCGTAGGCGCGGCCCGTCTCGATCGAGCCGGGCTTGGAGAGCAGCGTGGACTTGCCGCCGTCGACGGCCTGCTCGACCGCCGACCGGGTGTTGTTCCAGCCGCCCAGGTTCCACCAGTAGTAGTTCCCGGTGTCCTTCACGCCGAAGGCGATCAGGAAGCCCTCCTTGCCCGACCGCTTCTCCGCCGTGACCCGCAGGTCGTAGTCGCGCCACTCGGGGTCGCCCGCGGTGACCAGGGTGTTCTCGGCGGTCTCGTCGGTCTGGACGTAGCGGCCGTCCTGGACGGTCCAGCTGCCGCCGCCGACGTGACGCCAGCGGTCGGCGCCGGCCGAGAAGTCGTCGCTGAGCAGCGTGGCGCCGTCGGCCGCCGTCACCTCGACGTCGTCGTACGCGGCGCTCGTCGCCCAGGTGGAGAGGCCGACCGCTCCGGTGAGGGGGCCGCTGACGCCGGGGGTGGTGCTCGCCCGCGAGGGGACGACGCGGTCGCCGACGTTGTTCATGAACAGCTTCTGGACCTCGTAGTTCGCCGAGCCCCAGGAGGCGCGGTTGTTGAACCAGATCATGTCCGGCCGCCACTGCACGTAGTCCTCGTTGGCCAGCAGCGGCGCGTACGAGGCGAGCTTCACGACGTCGGCGTTGCGCTCGAGGCCGGTCATGTACGCCGCCTCGGCCAGGGCGTTCTTCCAGGCGTTGCCCTGAGAGGCGTACTCGCCGACGAAGACCTTCGGGCCCTGCCGGTCGTAGGAGTCGTAGCGGTCGTTGTTCCGGAGGAACCACTGCGGGCTGTTGTAGTAGTGCTCGTCGACCATGTCGACGCCGCCCTCGCGGTTGAGCCGCCAGGCGGTGTCGAAGACCGTGCCGGTGTCGTCCGGACCGGAGTTGGAGATCACCGTGATGCCCGGGTGCTCCGCCTCGACGGCGGCGCGGAAGCGCTGGAAGCGGGCGAAGAACTCATGGGGCAGGTTCTCCTCGTTGCCGACGGCGATGTGGGTGAGGCCGAAGGGTTTGGGGTGGCCCATCTCGGCGCGCAGGCCGCCCCACTTCGACGTCCTCGGACCGTTGGCGAACTCGATCAGGTCGAGGGTGTCCTGGATGTGACGCTCCAGCAGCGCCTCGTCGTCGGTGGCCTCGTTCTGGCCGCAGCCGGTGACGAGCGCGGGGACGACCGGGAGCGGCATCGCGCCGACGTCCTCCGCGAAGCGGAAGTACTCGTAGTACCCGAGCCCGTAACTCTGGTTGTAGCCCCAGAAGTTGGCGTTGGTGGCGCGCTCCTCGACCGGACCGACGGTGTCCTTCCACTGGTAGGCGCGCTTGCGCTGCCAGCCGGAGGCCTCGCTGTAGTCCTCCATGGAGCCGGTGTTGACCAGGCAGCCGCCGGGGAAGCGGAGGAATCCGGGCTTCAGCGCGGCGACCTTCTCGGCGAGGTCCTTGCGCAGCCCGTTGGGCTGGTTCCTGTACGTCTCGCGCGGGAACAGCGACACCATGTCGAGAGCCGCGTCGGCGGAGGTCGCCACGGTGAGACGGCCGCGGTTGCTGGTGCGGGACGCGGTGAACGCGGCCTTGTACTGCGTCCAGCCGCCCCGCACGGCCACCTTGCGGCTGTCGGCGAGGGCGCCCGCCGCGTCCTTGAGCGTGACCGTGAGAGTGGCGCCCGCCCGGGCGCGGGCCCACACCGAGAAGTCGTACCGCTTGCCCTGCTCGACCCGGATGCCGGTGTTGTAGCCGGCGTTGGTGACGGAGGAGCCGGCGCCGAGGGACAGGTAGGTGCGGTTGCGCTCGTTGAGCCGGCCGGCGTCGTCCGCCGCCTCGGCCGTGCCGGAGACGGTCCAGGAGGTCAGAGGCGTGTAGGAGGCGTGGTCGGCGGTGGAGTACTCGAACGAGCGGTTCTGGACGAGTTCGGCGTACAGACCGCCGTCGGCGGCCCGGTTGATGTCCTCGAAGAAGACGCCGTACATCGTGTCGTCGATCGCCGGGCCACGGGCTCCGGTGTCGACGGTGATCGTGTAGTCGGTGACGGGCTCCGCGTGGGCGGGGACCGGCAGCAGGACGGCGGCCGTCAGCAGGGCGGCGCCGGTGAGGACGGCTCTGCGGCGGGTGCGGTGCCGGGCGGTGCGTGACATGGATACTCCGCGGCTCTTGGGGGGAGTGGGGCGGTGGTTCGATATGTCGGACGCTGTGCAGCACTTCGAACGGCAAGATAGGGAGGGGGCAGGAGCACGTCAATGGGGCGTGCGGCACCGGGGAGCACGGGAGGACTGGACGCCATGGGTGAGTTCTGGCCGGTACCCGACGCGCCGGCGTATCTGGCCGGCACCTGGCGGGCCGAGCGTGTCGTGCGGGACCTGGCGAGCGGGGACGAGGGGCGGTTCACCGGAACCGTGGTGTTCGAGCCGCTCGAGGACGGCGACGGTCTGCTGCAGCGGGAGTCCGGCGACTTCACCTGGCGGGGCGTCACCCGGCCCGCCGAGCGCACGCTCCGCTTCCTGTCCGGCCCGGACGGCACGGCGGACGTACGGTTCGCGGACGGCCGCTTCTTCCACGGCCTGGACCTCAGGTCCGGCCGGCACATCGCCGACCACCCCTGCTCGGCGGACCTCTACCGGGGCGAGTTCACCGTCCGGGACGCGGACCACTGGCGCGCGGTCTGGCGGGTGCGCGGCCCGGCGAAGGACCTGGAACTCGTCACGGAGTACGCACGAACTCCCGCCATGGGAGGTTAAGCGCGCAGGGGCTGGGCCGGGACGCTGTCCAGCCGCAGGCTCCAGCGGCCCGGCCGCCCGGCCACGCTGATCGTCGACAGCGAGCGGACGTCGATGTTCCAGTAGGTGGCGGGCGGCGCCTTGAGCGCGTAGACGAGCGCCGCGCGGATCACGGACGGCTCGGCCACGGCGACCACCCGGCAGTGGTCCTCGGCGGGCCGCGTGTCCAGCCAGCCGCCGACGCGTCCGATGAAGTCCAGCAAGGACTCCCCGCCGTGCGGTGTGGACCCCGGGTCGGTGAGCCAGGCATCCACCGCCTCCGGCTCGCGGGCCATCGCCTCGCCGAGGGTCAGTCCACGCCAGCGCCCCATGTCGCAGTCGCGCAGGGCGAGCTGGACGAGCGGCGCGTAGCCGAGTCCCTCCCCGGTGGCGCGGCTGCGCGGGGCCGGGGAGCAGTAGCGCAGGTCGGCCGCGGCCAGGGGCAGCAGTTCGTGCGCGACGCGTTGCACCTCGCTCCATCCGGCCTGGTCCAGCGGCCGGGAGTCCTCGAAGCGCTCGGACAGCACCGTGGAGCTCCCCGCTGCGGCGACGAACGTGACCCGAAGTGCCATGCGGCGATGGTCAGCCGCCGGGGTCGGCCGGTCAAGAGGTGCCGACCGGCCATGACGCATGGTGGCGCGGCCCTCACCCTCCGGCGAGGGCATACGGAACAATCCCGCCCTCCGCACCCGCCCGAGCGGGCGTCACGACTGCTCGAAGAGCAGCGCCATCCACTGGTCCGGCCGCTCCAGTGGCCGGAACCCGAGGGGCGCGTACACCTCGTGCGCGTCGTGCGTCGCGAGCAGGACACGCCGTACGCCGTACTCGCGCACTTCGTCCCGTACGGCGGTGACCAGCGCGGTACCGAGGCCCTTGCCGCGGACGGCGGGGTCCACGTACACGTCGCACAGCCAGGCGAAGGTGGCCCGGTCGGTGATGACACGGGCGTACGCCACCTGCGCGCCGGTGACCGTGTCGTACACGCCGAAGTTGAGCGAGCCGCCTATCGCCCTGTCCTGTGTCTCGCGGGGACGGCCGAGGGCCCAGTAAGCGTCGGTGGACAGCCACCGGTGCACGGTGTCGCCGTCGATGCGGGCGGGGTCGGTGGAGATCTCGTAGCCCTCGGGGAGGCGGGAGTCGGCAGTCATGCGCCGATGCTGGCAGCCGGCGGCGGCGGGCGTCGAGCCGTTATCCCACCACCTGGGACCAGGCCGTGCGCAGCCGGTGCACACCCTCCGTGATCTCGCCGGTGCCGGCCACGGCTGCGAAGCTCAGGCGCAGGTGTCCGGCGGGCGGTTCCGCGCTGAAGTAAGGGCGTCCGGGGGTGACGGCGACGCCCGCGCGCAGGGCTGCGGCGGTCAGGGCGGACTCGGACGCGCCGTCGGGCAGGCGCAGCCACAGGTGGTAGCCGCCGGAGGGGATGTGCGGGAGGGCCAGGCCCGGCAGCTGGAGGCGGAGGGCCGCGGTCATGGCGTCGCGGCGGGTGCGCAGGGCGGTGGCGACGGCGCGCAGGTGGCGGGGCCAGGCGGCGGAGCCGACGAGTTCCAGGGTGGCCTCCTGGAGCGGGCGCGGCACGAAGAAGGTGTCGACGATCTGGATGGCCCGCAGCCGCTCCAGCACCGGGCCGTGCGCGGCGAGGGCGCTCACCCGGAAGCTGGGCGAGGTGGCCTTGGTCAGCGAGCTGACGTGCACCACCACGCCGTCGGGGTCGTCGGCGGCGAGCGGGCGCGGCAGCGGGCCCGCGTCCTCGTGCACGAGCCGCCGTACGAAGTCGTCCTCGACGACGAACGCGCCGGCCTGCCGGGCGATGCGCAGCACCTCGGCGCGCCGCCCGGGGGCGAGGACGGCGCCGGTGGGGTTCTGGAAGAGGGGCTGGCAGACGAAGACGCGGGCGCCGGTCGCGCGGAAGGCGTCGGCGAGCAGAGACGGCCGTACGCCGTCGGCGTCGACCGGGACGGGTACCGGGCGGAGTCCCGCGGCGCGGGCGATGGCCAGCATGCCGGGGTAGGTGGGCGACTCGACGAGGACAGGCGCGCCGGGCGGGGCGAGGGCGCGCAGGGCGGTGGTGAGGGCGGACTGTCCGCCCGCGGTGACCAGCACACCGGCCGCCGTCACGGCTCCGCCGATGGCACGCGCGAACCATTCGCGCAGCTCCGGCAGTCCCTCCATGGGCGGCCGGCCCCACGCTCCGGGCCTGCGTCCGGCGCGGGCCAGCGCGGCCGCCATGGCGCGTTCGGGCTGGAGCGAGGGGTGCAGATAGCCGCCGTTGAACTCGATCACCCCGGGGGCGGGGGCGGCGAGCGAGACGAGGACGCCGGACGCGTCGACCGAGCGCGGTACGAGGTCGGCGGCGCCGTCGGCGCTGAGGGCGACCTCCTGCCAGGAGGTGTCACCGGTGGGGGCGGCCGGTGTGCGGGGCGTGGCACGGAAGGCGCCGGCGCCGGGCCGGGTGACGACCAGTCCCTCGGCGGCCAGTCGCGCCAGGGCCCGGGAGACGGTCACGGGGCTGACCCGGAACCGTTCGACGAGGGCGCGGCTGGACGGGAGCTTCTCACCGGCAGAGTAGCGGTCCAGCTCCTGTCGGAGCTGTTCCGCCAGTTCACCCACGCTGCTACTCTCTTGCATGAGAGCACAGAGTAGCGCTACTGCCACGGTTCCGATAGCAGTTCCCGCTCCCCCGCGCGGCCGTGGCTTCGGCACCCTCCAGGCCGCCCTCGGGGTGGTCGCCTTCTCCCTGACCTTCCCCGCCACCGCCTGGGGACTGGAGGGCTTCGGCCCCTGGTCGCTGGTGGCGGTGCGCAGCGTGCTCGCGGCGGTGATCGCCGGGGGCTGTCTGCTGGCCCTGCGCGTCCCGCTCCCCGCCCGCCGCCACTGGGCGGGGCTCGCGGTGGTCGCGGCGGGGGTGGTGCTCGGTTTCCCGATGCTCACCACGCTGGCGCTGCAGACGTCCACGACGGCGCACGCCGCGGTCGTCGTCGGCCTGCTGCCGCTCACCACGGCCCTCTTCTCGTCCCTGCGGACAGGCTCACGCCCCTCGCGCACCTTCTGGGCGGCCGCCCTCGCCGGCGCGGCGGCGGTGGTGGCGTTCACCGTGCAGCAGAGCGGGGGCGCGCTGACGACGGCGGACCTGTACCTCTTCGGCGCCCTGCTGATCTGCGCGGCCGGCTACACCGAGGGCGGCCGGCTGGCCGGCGCCATGCCGGGCTGGCAGGTCATCGGCTGGGCGCTGGTGCTGTGCCTGCCGCTCACGGTGCCGGTGGCCGCGGTGGCCCTGACCGCGGAACCGGTCCACCTCACCGCGCACAGCGTGACCGGCCTGCTGTGGGTGGCGGCGGGCTCCCAGTTCCTCGGCCTGATCGTCTGGTACCGGGGCATGGCGTCCATCGGCATCCCGAAGGCCAGCCAACTCCAGCTCGCCCAGCCCCTGCTGACCCTGTTCTGGTCGGTCTTCCTCCTGGGTGAACACCTCCCCCTGGCGGCACCCCTCACGGCGGTGGCGGTCCTGGTGTGCATCGCGGTGACACAGCGGGCGAGGGGTTAGTCCGCGGACGCGGCCGGCCGAACAGGACGTGACACGGCCGGGGCCGGGCGGGACGTCCGGGGCGCGCCCCCGCCGAGGGAGGTCGGGCCCGGCCGCATGCCCCCGGCGACGACGTCGGACCACTGCCGTCGTGGGTCTCCCGCCGTAGACTCGTAGGAGCATGGACCGCTGCTCCCGTCAGGTGAGGAGGCGACGATGCGCGCAACCGTGGGTGACCGTCTTGTCCAGCACGGCAGGGTGGTCGGCCAGCACGACAAGGTCGGCGAGATCGTCGAAGTGCTCGGCCGGGACGGCGACCCGCCGTACCGGGTCCGGTTCGAGGACGGGCACGAGGGCATCTGCTCCCCCGGCCCCGACACCGAGATCCGGCACCGGGAGGTCGTGACCCGGCACTGATCAGGACGGGGGCCCGGCGGGCCGGCCGTAGTGGTCGGCCACCACCCGTGCCATCGCCCCGACCGGATCGGCCGTCACCTCGCGCGCCGCGAAGAACACGTGCCCCCGCACCTCGGGGTACCGCCTCGCCAGCGTGAGGTGACGGGACAGTTCGGCGGGGTCCTGCCAGGCAGCGGGCTGCGCCGGGTCCCCCGCCTTGTACAGCGCCTCCCCCGCGTACAGCCGCGTGCCCGAGCCGCGCACGACGTCGGCCCACCAGGGCAGCAGCTTCGCGTAGTCGGCCGCGGCGAAGCCGATGTTCCAGTACAGCTGCGGGCAGATGTAGTCGATCCAGTTCTCCAGCGCCCATTTCCGCGTGTCCGCGTGCAGGTCGTCGTACGACTGCACGCCCGCGCGGGTGTCGGACCCCCGCGCGTCGACGTCGGCGTTGCGCCACACCCCGAAGGGGCTGATGCCGAACCGCGTGCCGGGGTGGATCGTCCGGAGCGCCTCGGCCGTCTCGTGGACCAGCCGGTCGACGTTGTCACGCCGCCAGGCCGCGCGGTCCGGGAAGGCGGCCCCGTACCGGTCGTAGGCGGCGTCGTCGTCGAAGGTCTGCCCGGCCACCGGGTACGGGTAGAAGTAGTCGTCGAAGTGGACCCCGTCGACCGGGTAGCGCCGCACCGCGTCCAGCATCGCCTCCCGCACGAACGCCCGGACCTCGGGCAGCCCCGGGTCGTAGTACAGCTTCCCGCCGTACGGGATCACCCAGCCGGGGTTGCGGCGCGCCGGGTGGGAGGCGGCGAGCCGCGTGGGGTCGGCGTGCACGGCGACCCGGTACGGGTTGAACCAGGCGTGCAGCTGCAGCCCGCGGGCGTGCGCCTCGACGACCGCCGTGCCGAGCGGGTCCCAGCCCGGGTCGGCGCCCTGCGTGCCGGTGAGGTACTGCGACCACGGCTCGTGCGGTGACGGCCACAGCGCGTCGGCCGTGGGCCGCACCTGCAGCATCACCGTGTTGAGGCGGGCGCGGACGGCGGCGTCGAGGTGGGCGAGCAGCTCGGCGCGCTGCCGGTCGGCGCTCAGCCCGGGCCGGGACGGCCAGTCCCGGTTGGTGACGGTGGCCACCCACATCCCCCGCATCTCACCGCCCGCCGCGCCTCCCCGCCCCGGCCCGCCCGCCGTGCCCGCGTGCGGCGCGGGCCGCTGTGCGGCGGACCCCTGCGTCATCGTCGCCAGCGCGGCCAGCGCCGCCGCCGCGAAGCCCCTGCGTGACACCCGCACCCTCGCCCCCTTGCCTCCGCCGCGGCGACATCTGCCACGATCGTCCCGGAACCGCCTGGTCAGGGCGGGTCGCCCGGCCAGGATGCCCCACCCCCGCGATCGATCATCGATACTTCGGAGTAACGTGCACGAACGGAGCAGGCGCCGGGACCCGGCACCCTGCCACAGCCGTAAGCAGTAGCGAAAGGGACGATGTGACCGACATCGAACGCGTCGGAGTGGTGGGCTGCGGTCAGATGGGCGCGGGTATCGCCGAGGTGTGCGCCCGTTCCGGGCTGGACGTCAAGGTCGCCGAGACCACCGGCGAAGCCCTGGAGATCGGCCGTACCCGGCTGTTCAACTCCCTGTCGAAGGCGGCGGAGCGCGGCAAGATCGGTGAGGAGGAGCTGGAGGCCACGCAGGCCCGGCTGACCTTCACCACGGACCTCGGCGAGTTCGCCGACCGTGACCTGGTGATCGAGGCCGTCGTCGAGAACGAGCAGGTGAAGACGGAGATCTTCCAGGTGCTCGACCAGGTGGTGACCCGCCCCGACGCGATCCTGGCGTCGAACACCTCCTCCATCCCGCTGGTGAAGCTGGCCGTGGCCACGTCCCGCCCGGACCACGTCATCGGCATCCACTTCTTCAACCCGGCCCCGGTGCAGAAGCTGGTCGAGCTGATCCCGGCGCTCACCACCTCCGAGGGCACCCTGAGCCGCGCGCAGGTCTTCACCGAGAAGGTGCTGGGCAAGCACGCGATCCGCGCCCAGGACCGCTCCGGCTTCGTGGTCAACGCGCTGCTGATTCCTTACCTGCTCTCCGCGATCCGGATGTTCGAGTCGGGCATCGCCAGCCGCGAGGACATCGACAACGGCATGGAGATGGGCTGCGCCCACCCGATGGGCCCGCTGAAGCTGTCCGACCTGATCGGCCTGGACACGGTGGCCTCGGTCGCGTACTCGATGTACGAGGAGTACAAGGAGCCGCTGTACGCGGCTCCGCCGCTGCTCCAGCGCATGGTGGACGCGGGGCGGCTGGGCCGTAAGAGCGGCTCTGGGTTCTACACATACGGCTGAAATCCCACGGCCGGGAGTCAATTGGGGCGAAGCCCATGTGGCCGCGCCGTCCGGCGGGCAAGATGGCACGGTGCTTCCACCAAGGACGGCCTGGTCACGCCTGGCGATGTTCGGTTGCTCGTTACTGGCGGCCGTGTATGTGACGGGCTTCTACCTCAGCTCGGCGGACGGGGCGCTGCTGTCCGCGGAGATCGCCGAGGGGCGGATCGACCGGCTGTCGTCCTATCAGCTCGGCGGACTGGTGGCCGGTGTGATCGTCACCGCACTGGTACTGCCCGCCGTCCTGGCCGCCGTTCCCCAGGGCGTCCAGGACAGCAGGTCGTACTGGCGTGTCACCCGACTGCTGCGGACGTGGCACCGGCGGCGGCGGGACCAGTTGCGTCTGCAGTGGTCACGGCAGCGACGACGGGTCGAGGCCGACATCGCGTTACGCGGTCCCGTGTGGTGGTCCGGCACCCCCAACGACCAGGCGGAGCGCACGATCCGGGTGGACCGGATGGCCGAGACGCTCGCCGTCCGCTACCCGACGGACGACGCCCTGGTCCAGGCGACCGTGGTGGGCAATGTGCTCGCCGCCGCGCGCCAGCGGATCGAGGACGTCTACGCACTGGACGTCCTGCTTAGCTGGCCGCGCCTGTACCCGGTGCTGAGCCGGCGGATGCGCTGGGCGGCCGCCATGCAACGCGCCGCTCTGGACGCGTCGGTGGCGGCGTGGGCGCTCGCCCTGCTGGTGCTGTGCGCGGTCCTGCCGGCGAACCTGCTGTGGGACAAGTACGACGTGCACGCCTGGGCGGCTCCGGCCGCGGTGGTGATCGCGGCCCGTATGGCGGCGGTACGGGCGGCGGTGCGGTACGCGACCACCGTGCGGGTGGCCTTCGACCTGCACCGGTTCGACCTGTACGAGGCCCTTCACCTGCACGCTCCGGCCGATCTGGGCGAGGAGCAGGAGACCAACCGGGCCCTGTCCCGGCAGTGGCACCCGTACGGAGCGGCCCGGGTGCGGCACCCGGCCCGGACCGGGGGCGTGCCGCGCGTGCCGTCGTCGGCCGGCCCGGACGAGGCGTGGTGGCATCTCCCGGACGGCGACGTGACCGTGGGACGGGGTACCGCGGCGCCGGGCCGCGCCACGGCGGCTGACGACGCGGACGACGCGTGGTGGGTGACGGAGGCGGACGACGAGGCGTCGTCCGCGTTGCGCGTCGAGATGCCGGACCCCCCGCCCGTTCCCGGGGCACAGGGGCCGGTCTGGACGCAGCCCCCGTCGCAGGACGAGCACGGGGCGCAGACGGTGCCCGGATCACCGGCGGAGGGGGAGACCGGACCGGACGGGGCCGAGGCGCGGCAGAGCACCACCGAGGCGGAGCAGGCCGCGCAGAAGACGGAGGAGGACATCCAGAACCTCGCCTCCGCCGCCCGTGTCGGGGCGACCCTGGCCGCGGGCGGGACGATCGCGGCCGGAGTGACGAGCGGTGCGGTGGCGACCGGAGGACTGGGAACCGTGGCGGGCGGAGTCATCCTCTCCGCGGTCGCGACCTGGCTGAGCCTGCAGAAGTCGAAGAATGCCCCACCGGTCCCCGACACGGACGAGACCCCCCTGCCCGCCCTCGGGTACGAGCACCGCGAGCCCGGCCCGTCGCTGCGGATCGAGGACTCCAGCCTGCGCAAGGCGCTGGACCCGCCGGCGCCCGTGGCGTTCCGTGGCGCCGTCGCGGTCACCGTGGAGGACGCGGTCGGGGCCGAGGTCGTCGACGGCGAGCCGGAGTGGCGGCTGCGGCCGGGGCGGCCCGCGTCACTCGTCGTCCTCCTCGGACTGGGTGCCGTGGAGCAGAGCGCACCGCAATCACTGCTGGACGACGCCCCGGGCATCGCGGACGAGATGCTGGTGGTCGCGGGGCGGTCCATGGGACTCGTGGAACTGGACGTCGTGCTGGACGCGCCGTTCCTCACGGTGACGCCGGGCCGGCACACCGTGCGCCTGCGGCAGGGCACGGACGGAGCCCCGGGAGGAACCCGGTGCCGGCACACGTCGGCGCTGACGGCACAGGAACCGGGAACGTACGACATCCGGGTCGCGGTGTACGCGTCGGGCCGGCTGGTGCAGGCGCTGCCCGTGACCGTCGTCGTCGAGGACGCGGACGCCGACGGCCCGACCTCTTTCGGCGAGTCCGCGTTGGATGCCATATGACACGGCAGGCCGGATCACCGAACGTCACGATCGCCGCCCACGGGGACCGCGGCGGTCACCGGTTCCTGCTCACCGGGCCGGACGAGTCGGAGGAGCCGCTCATCCTGGACGTGGCCGACGGGGACGTGCTGCGCCACTGCACCGCCGGGTTCGCGCGGAGCGTGCAGCGCACGCTGGCGTTCTGGCGGCGGCCGTCCCGCATTCCGCTCCAGGACGCCGGGACGTCGCTGCAGCAGCTCGCCGCCGCGGGGCGGGTGCTGCTGACCAGCGTGCTGCGCAACGCCCGGGAGATCCACGACGAACTGGGTGTCCGGATGCGCCGCTGGTGCCCCACCTGGGGGGACGAGGACGGAGTCGTCCCGGTCCTGCATGTGCAGGCGGGCACTCCGCAGTGGCTGCCGTGGGAGCTGCTGCCGCTCTTCGACCTCCACTGGGACGACCGCGTCGGGGACCACACCGAGCTCTGGCGGGCCGCCCGGATCTTCCCTGGACTGAGCACCGTGACGGAACGCGCCATGGAACGGCCGGGGCAGGCCGTGGGGCTGCGGGTCTCCGGTGGACGGCTGCCACTGCGCTACCTCTGGCACGCGGGGTATCCGGGCGCGCAAGGCGAGTTGGGCTTCTTCCGCAGCCGCCCGGCCATCGCCCTGGACGGGCCGTATCCGGGGGACGACGCGCCGTACCCCGGGACGCATTCCTTCGCCCGGCATCTGGCGGACCCCGGCCTCGGCCCGGACGGCCGGCGGATGAACCATCCGCACCAGGTACTGCACATGTCGTGCCACACCACGGTCACCGGCGACGACCGCGAGGCGGCCAACAGGCTGGTGTTCCATCTGTCGTCCACGGCGGAGCGCGAGAAGGCGGTGGAGGTGGAGGTGGAGGTCCACAAGGTGCTGGCCGACCTGATCCCGGCCTGGGCCGCGGCGCCCAGGACCGTCGGCGGGCTTCCCTTCGTGTTCCTCAACGCCTGTTCGACCGCCCTCCATGATCCGCTGACCCTCCGGTCCCTCATGGAGCCGTTCGTCAAGAACCGCAACCCGAGTGTGATCGGCACGGTGGCCCAGCTGCCGGACCGGATCGCGGAGTACTTCTCCCGGAGGTTCTACGAGGCACTGCTCGGCGGGCGGACCGTGGGCGAGTCCCTGCACACCGCGAAGTGGGACCTGCTGCAGACCCGGCGCAATCCCGTCGGGCTGCTGTACGCCCTCTACGGTGTCTCCACCCTCCAGGTGACGCCCGTGCCGGTGTCGGCGGCGTCCTGATCCCGGCTCTCCGCACAGCGAGGAAAGGCAGCACGATGCAACAGGTCAGCAGTGTTCCGGAGGCGTTCTGGAACGAGATCCGGGGGCGCAACGAGCGGCTGCCGGTGTGGCTTCCCGGCACACCCATGGAACTGGGTGACGTGGGACGCTTCACCGGCAGCGGCTGGACCAAGTTCACCACCCTGGAGAGCCTGGGCGTGTCCGCACGCCCGGAGCCGGAAGGCACGATGGGTGACTTCGAGTACGCGTCCCACGACGGGGTCCGGCGTACCGGTGCCCTCTCCGGCACGGCCGAGACCGCCGTCGCGGCCGGCCGGGGCGCCGTCACCTACAGCTTCGAACGGGAGGGCTCCTTCGTGTTACGGGCCACCGGGGCGACGGTGCACCGGCTGGCGGACCTGCTCGATGTGGAGGAGGCCGTGCTGGAGCTGTACCGGCGCAAGAGGTGGAAGCGGGACTGGGTGGTCGTGACCGAGGTGGTGATGAGCGGGCCCAGCCTGGTGCTGGTGTCCGCGGGGAGCAAGGCCAGCGTCACCGTGCGGATGAGCGGCGACACCGCGGTCGTCCCCGGGGCCCCGGGCGTGGCGGGCGCGGCGGCGAGGGCGCGGTTCGCGGTGGAGGAGCCGAGCAACATGGCGGCGAGCTTCGACGGCCCGGAGCGTACGGCACTGCTGTGGCGCGGCTTCTACGTCTCGGATCCCCTCTTTCGCAAGCCCCGGTTCGCCGAGCGGGGGGACGGGGACGGCCCCGGTGCGGGCCAGGAGGGCGGAGGCCTCGCCGACGGGGCAGGGCCCTCCCAGGAGCCGTACTGCGAGGAGGTCGGGCATCTGCTGGACCTGGCGGAAGCGGGAGGCTGACGCGGGTACCGCCTCCCGCTCCCTCGGTGACCGGGGCCGCGTGTCAGCGCCCGTCCTGGCCGAGTCGGAGGTGGTGCAGCAGGAGTAACGCGGCGGCCATATTGGCGGCCGGGACCTCACCGGCGGCGACCAGGTCGGGGACCACCTTCAGGGGGACCCATTCACGGCGGTCCGACTCGAAGGCGTCGACGGGGTCGCCGACGTACTCGCCCTCGTCGGACCAGTAGATGTGGTGGCGGGCGTCGGTGAGGCCGTTGGACGGCTCCACGCTCATCAGGTGGTGCAGCGGGCCCGGTCGCCAGCCGGTCTCCTCCTCCAGCTCCCGGGCCGCCGCGCGGACGACGTCCTCGCCGTCCTCCACCACGCCCGCCGCGAGTTCCCAGCCCCAGCTGTCGGTGATGAAGCGGTGCCGCCACAGCAGCAGGACCTCGTTGGCGTCGTTGACGACGGTGGCGACTGCGACGGGCCTGAGCCGTATGAGGAAGTGGTCGAGGTGACGGCCGTCCGGGAGTTCGACGTCTGCGAGATTGACACTGAACCAGCGGTTTGAGTACACAGGCTGTTCGTTTTGTTTCGTCCACTGCATGGTTCTGCCGCCTTCCGATGGGTAAGGGGCAATATCGCAGCAGCGGCGGCCGTACAGCAGGCGCACGGAGGGCCGCCCGTGACGCATGGGGCGGCGCGGTGAGGCACGCGCCGGGCGCGGCGCGGCCCCGGGCAGCCCTCGTACGCCGGGGGCGGCCCGGGGCCGTCTAGAGCGGCACCCGCAGCGCCCCGTCGATGAGTTCGGCCGCCTCGGCGGTGCCCGCGTACCCGCTGCGGATCAGATGCTCGCGCACCTCGCGCAGGCGGTCGCGCAGCCGCCGCGACTCCATGCCGCGGGCCTGTTCGGCCATCTGCACGGCGACGGCCACCGCCCGGTCGGCGTTGCCCTGGCGCAGTTCGACCGTGCACAGCATGGCCAGCCGGTGCACCCGGCCCCGGTCGTGCGCCGGAGTGTCCACGGCCGCCGCCGCGTGCTCCCCCGCCGCCGCGAGCTCGCCGAGACGCAACAGCGCCTCCGCCACCTGCACGTTGACCAGGCCCGGCTGGACATAGCCGGTCTCGTCGGGCTCGTGGCCGCGGTGAATGCGCGCGGCGGACTCCTCGGCCCGCCGGATGCACGACAAGGCGCCCGCCGCGTCTCCGAGATGGGCGTAGGCCTTCGCCTGCATCGCGTACAGGTCCGAGGCGAGCGCCGGGGTGATCCGGTGGCCCGCGGCGCGCAGCGCGGCCTCGGCGAAGGCGACGGCCTGCCGGAACTCCCGCATGAACAGGGACTGGTTGACGAGCAGGGCGATGACGTACGCGCCGAGGCCCCGGTCGCCGCTGGCCTTGGCGAGGCGCAGTGCCTGGTGGAAGTAGCGCTGGGCGAGGCCGTGGGCGTCGGAGTCGTAGGCGCAGATGCCGGCGACGGCGACCAAGGCGCCTGTGGCGCGGTGGAGTTGGCGGCCGGTGGCGTCGGTGTAGCTGCCGCGCAGCAGCGGGGCCGCCTCGGCGTTGAGGAAGCCGACGACGCGGGCGCGGGTCGCCATGCCGCCGGCCTTGCGGTACATCTGCTCGTAGTGGGCGCGGGCGGCGCGCAGCATCTCCAGGTCGCCGGGGGTGACCCGGTGCGGGCCGCCGCGGGATACGTCCACGTCCTCCGGCGGGTTCTCCCACTCCCACACGGGCATCACGGCCGGCGTGCCGGTGACGGCGGGGGCGCCGAGGAGGTGCGGGCGGCCCTGCTGGTCGGAGCGCCACAGGGCGGTGGCCCTCTCGACGAAGCCGGAGAGCGAACCGGCGTGCGGGACGGCCGGATCGCCGGGGACGCCCAGACCGACGTCGTCGAGGGTGACGGGGCGGCGCAGCCGGGCGGCGAGCACCTCGCAGATCAGGTCGGGCACCTGGCCCCGGGGACGCTGCCCTTTCAGCCACCGGGCCACGGCGGTGTGTTCGTAGCGCAGCGTCAGACCGCGGGCCCGCCCCGCCTGGTTGACGTGCGCGGCCAGCCCCGCGTGGGAGATGCCGGCCTCGTCGAGGATCGCGTCCAGCAGAGTGTTGGGCTGCATGTCGGGCCCCCCGGTGGCTCGGTGCGGACAGGGTAGTGGCTGAGCGTTCACACGGGGTGTGAACGGAGTGCCCGCATCCGCAGTGTGCACGCGCTGTCGCGGAGCGTGCCCGGCCGGTTGACTGAATTGCCTCGAAAGAGGCCGGCCGGGCCGCCGGCTCCCCCTCGTACAGCGGCGGCCCGTATGTTCGCCGTCCGCCCGGCCGCCTGCCCGACACTCCGTGGCGGGGCGGACGGCCGCCGGCCTCACGCGGCGCCACCGGCCGGCCGTGGCCGGGCAGGGTGCGGCACTACCGCTCCGCCGTGGCCGAGCGGGGGACGCCGCGGGTCGGCCGCGCGGGCGGGGAGCAGCGTTCGTTTCTGAGGATCAGCAGGGCCACGTCGTCCTTCGGCGGGCCGGCGCTGTGCTCGAGCAGGGCGGTGAGGACCGTCCGCAGGACGGCCTGGGGCGTCTGCGGACGGGCGCGGGCCGCCTCGGTGAGGACGTCGCCGAGCGGGAAGAAACGGCCGCCGGTGTCGCGGGCCTCCTCCGCGCCGTCGGTGTGCAGGACGAGGATGTCGCCGGGGAGCAGACGGCCGCACGCGGTGGCGGGCAGCTCGCCGGGCAGGGGGAACAGGCCGAGCGGCGGCAGGGGATCGGCGCGGGCCAGCGGCTCGGCGCCCGCGCCGGTCAGCCGGTATGGCCAGGGGTGGCCGCAGTTGAGGGCGTGCACCTCGCCGTCCGGGAGGATCTCCAGCAGCAGGACGGTGACGAACTCCTCGGCGGCGGGGGCGCCGTCCGGGGCCGGGTGGTCACCGTCCGCGCGCTCACGCAGATGCCGGTCCATGGCGCGCTCCAGGCGGCCCAGCACCCCGGCGAGGGTCTTCTCGTCGTGGGCGGCCTCGCGGAAGCTGCCGAGGACGGCGGCGCCGGTACGGACGGCGCCGAGGCCGTGGCCTCGGACGTCGCCGATGACGGCCCGTACGCCGTGCTCGGTGGCCGTCACCTCGTAGAGGTCGCCGCCGATGCGGGCGCCCCGGTCGGCGGAGAGGTGCGCGGCGGCGACGGCCAGCCCTTCGACCCGCGGGGGCGGGGGCCGCAGCAGCACGCTCTGGGCGGCCTCGGCGATCCGGTGGGCGTGCCGGACCTCGCGCAGCATGCGGCGCCGGATGTGCAGGACGATGCCGGTGCCGACCGCGCACAGCAGGGCGCTGCTGACCAGGCGTGCGCCGAGGGCGTCGTCCCGGGCCAGCGGGCAGGTCAGCCGGTAGGCGACCGCGACGGCGCCCCACGCCGTGGGCACCGCCAGGGAGCGCAGCCGTGACAGGAACCGGGGTGGCACCCCGCGGGGAGCCCCAGGGTTGAAGCGGATCATGCCGATGGCCCCCCAAATAGGCCCGGACAGCGCAGACCGGCCTCGAGAGGCCGGTCCGATTCTGTCGACCGCTGCGCCACTTCCGGCCGCATCACCCGGCTCAGTCACCCGAACGAGTGAGTAACCGGCGGGACGCCGCAGTTCCGCTCTCTGACCAGCCCTGACATGCCCGCGCCCACCCTCGCATATGCCCGAACCGGAACCCGCCCTCCGGCCCTCCGGGCCGCCTCGGCCCCAGCGGCCCCCTGGGCAAGGACGCACCTGGTACGCCCGCAGCGGCGCCGACGCCGATGGAGCTCGCGGTCGGCGGGGCGGGTGTCCGGCGCGGCGCGGTGAGCCTCGAGCAGGCGGGGTGTGCCGGCGTCGGACCGGGCGCATCACCCGGCGCCGCGAGCGACGCCCCCACGCGCGACGGGCCGGTCGCCAAGGCGTGCTGCCTTGCGACCGGCCCGTGCACGGGACAGCGTGCGGCGTCAGCCGCGGAGTACCGCGCCGGTGCGGTCCGTCGCCAGGGCGACGGCCGCCTCGCGGGCCGCAGACGCCTCGTCGACGGTCAGCGTGCGGTCGTTCGCGCGGAAGCGCAGCGCGTAGGCCAGGGACTTGCGGCCCTCGCCGAGCTGCTCGGCGTTCTCGTAGACGTCGAACAGGCGGATGGACTCCAGGAGTTCGCCCGCGCCCTCGCGCAGCGCCGCCTCCACGTCCGCGGCGGGCACGTAGGCGTCGACGACCAGGGCGACATCCTGCGTGGCGACCGGGAAGGTGGAGATGGACGGAGCCTGCGGGACCGTGTCGCCGACCCGCTCCAGGACGTCCAGGTCCAGCTCCATCGCGCAGGAGCGCGCGGGCAGGCCCAGCGTCTTCAGGACGCGCGGGTGCAGCTCACCGGCGTGTCCGACGACGCGCTCGGCGCCGTCGACGGTGACGGTCAGCTCGGCGCAGCGGCCAGGGTGCCAGGGACCGTACTGCCCCTTGCGGATGCCCAGTTCGGCGCCCGCCTCACGGGCGACGGTCCGGGCGGCCTCGACCGCGTCGGCCCAGTCGGCCGGGCGGCCCTTGCCCCACCAGCCGGCCTGCTCGCGCGCGCCGGCCAGGACGACGGCGACGTGCCGGGGCTGGTCGGGCAGCGCGGCGTTCAGCGCGGCGATGTCGTCGGAGCTCGGACGCCGGTCGACGGGGAGGTTCGCGGCGACCCTGGCGGCGTCCCGCGGCTGGAAGACCAGGCCGGTCTCGAACAGCGCCAGGTCGTGCGAGCCCCGGCCGTCGTTGCGGCGCAGCGCGGCGAGCAGCCCGGGCAGCAGGGAGGTCCGCAGCGCGGGCTCCTCGTCGCTGAGCGGGTTGACCAGCTTGACGACGCGGCGGGCCGGGTCGTCGGCCTCCAGGCCGAGCTGGTCGAAGACCTGCTCGCTGACGAACGGGTAGTTCAGCGCCTCCACGTACCCGGCGCCGGCCAGCGCCCGTCCGATGCGGCGGTGCAGCCGCTGGCGGGCGGTCAGACCCCGGCCGGCGGGCGGCCTGGGCAGCGTGGAGGGCAGGTTCTCGTAACCCTCCAGCCGGATGACCTCCTCCGCGAGGTCGTTCGGGTCGGTGAGGTCGGGCCGCCACGACGGGACGGTCACGATCAGCTCGTCCTGGCCGTAGACGTCGCAGCCGACCTCCTGGAGGCGGCGTACGACGGTCTCCCGGCCGTAGGTCACACCGGCGACCTTGTCCGGGTGGTCGGCGGCCATGGTGACGGTGTGCGGCGCGCCGGGGGCGACGACCTCGGTGACGCCGGCCTCGGCGGTGCCTCCGGCGAGCAGCACCAGCAGGTCGACGGTGCGCTGCGCCGCGGCGGCCGCGGCCTGCGGGTCCACACCGCGCTCGAAGCGGCGGGAGGCCTCCGAGGACAGCTTGTGACGGCGGGCCGTGCGGGCCACCGACACCTGGTCGAAGTGGGCCGCCTCGATGATCACGTCGGTCGTCGCCCCGGCGCCCTCCTCGGAGGGGTCGTGGTCGGCGATCTCGGTGTCGGCGCCGCCCATGACGCCGGCCAGGCCGATGGGACCGCGGTCGTCGGTGATGACGAGGTCCTCGGCGTGCAGCTTCCGCTCGACGCCGTCGAGGGTGACGATCTTCTCGCCCTCCTGCGCACGGCGGACGCCGATGGCGCCCTGGACCTGGTGGCGGTCGTAGGCGTGCAGCGGCTGGCCGAGCTCCATCATCACGTAGTTGGTGACGTCGACGGCGAGCGAGATCGGGCGCATGCCGACCTTCTGGAGCCGGCGCTGGAGCCAGATCGGGGAGCGGGCCTCCGGGCTGAGGCCGGTCACCGTGCGGGCGGTGAAGCGGTCGCAGCCCGCCGGGTCGGAGACCTTCACCGGGTAGCCGAAGGCGTTGGGCCCGGGCACGTCGAGCAGCGCCGGGTCGCGCAGCGGCAGGCCGTAGGCGATGGCGGTCTCGCGGGCGACGCCGCGGATGGACAGGCAGTCACCGCGGTTGGCGGTGACGGCGATGTCCAGGACCTCGTCGACCAGTTCCAGCAGCTCGACGGCGTCCTTGCCGACCTCGGTCTCCGGCGGCAGCACGATGATGCCGTGGGAGCCGTCGTCGCCCATGCCCAGCTCGTCGCTGGAGCAGATCATGCCGTGCGAGACCTTGCCGTAGGTCTTGCGGGCGCTGATGGAGAAGCCGCCGGGCAGGGTGGCGCCGGGCAGGACCACGACGACCTTGTCGCCGACGGAGAAGTTCCGGGCGCCGCAGACGATCTCCTGGGGCTCGCCGGTGCCGTTGGCCCGGCCGACGTCGACCGTGCAGAAGCGGATCGGCTTCTTGAAGCCCTCGAGCTCCTCGATCGTCAGCACCTGGCCGACGACCAGCGGGCCCTTGAGGTCGGCGCCGAGGTGCTCGACGGTCTCGACCTCCAGCCCGGCCGAAATCAGCTTGGCCTGCACGTCGCGGCCGGTCTCGGTGGCCGGCAGGTCGACGTACTCCCGCAGCCAGGAAAGCGGGACCCGCATCAGATCTCCATCCCGAACGGCCGGGTGAACCGGACGTCACCCTCGACCATGTCTCGCATGTCTTCGACGTTGTGGCGGAACATCAGCATCCGCTCGATGCCGAACCCGAAGGCGAAGCCGCTGTACTTCTCCGGGTCGACGCCGCAGGCGGTGAGCACCCGCGGGTTGACCATGCCGCAGCCGCCGAGCTCGATCCAGCCCTCGCTGGAGCAGGTGCGGCAGGGCCGGTCGGGGTTGCCGACGGACGCGCCCTTGCAGACGTAGCAGAGCATGTCCATCTCGGCGGACGGCTCGGTGAAGGGGAAGAAGTTCGGCCGCAGCCGGGTCTTCATCTCCGCGCCGAACAGCGACTGGACCATGTGGTCCAGGGTGCCCTTGAGGTCCGCCATGGTCAGGCCCTCGTCGACGGCGAGCAGCTCGACCTGGTGGAAGACGGGGGTGTGCGTGGCGTCCAGCTCGTCGGTGCGGTACACCCGGCCGGGGCAGATCACGTAGACCGGCAGCTCGCGGTCGAGCAGGGAGCGGATCTGCACGGGCGAGGTGTGCGTGCGCAGCACGACGCCGGACTCGGAACCGCCCTGGGGGCCTTGCACGAAGAACGTGTCGGCCTCGCCGCGCGCCGGGTGGTCCGGGCCGATGTTGAGCGCGTCGAAGTTGAACCACTCCGCCTCGACCTCGGGACCCTCGGCGACCTCGTAGCCCATCGCCACGAAGATGTCCTCGATGCGCTCGGAGAGCGTGGTGAGGGGGTGACGGGCGCCGGCCGGGACGCGGTCGTGGGGCAGCGTGACGTCCACGGACTCCTCGACGAGGACGCGGGCGTCGCGCTCGGCCTCCAGCTCCGCCTGGCGGGCGGCGAGCGCCTTGTTCACGGCACCGCGGGCCTGGCCGACGCGCTTGCCGGCCTCGGCCTTGGCGTGCGGGGGCAGCGCGCCGATCTCGCGGTTGGCCAGGGCCAGCGGGGACGAGCCGCCGGTGTGGGCGACCTTCGCCTCCTGGAGCGCGTCGAGGGAGTCCGCGGCGGCGAAGGCGGCGAGCGCCTCGTCCCGCATGCGCTCGATCTCTTCCGGTTTCAACGCCTCGACCTCGACAGGGTCGTACGACTTATTCGGTGCCGACATCTCTTCCCGTGCTTCCGATTGGCTGGCTGATGGTCCCCGTCATCGACTCGTGGACGAACGGTCCGTCGCGCGCCCGCAGCGGGCCGCGGCTTTCGTCCTCGGGACGCAAAGGTGCCAAAGGCCGAGTCTAACGGGGTGAAGGTACGCGAAGGCGCCCGTGGGGGCCGCAGGCGTCTCAGGTGAGATACGCGGGGGCCGCCACGGGCAACGTAAATCGGAACTCGGCGCCGCCGCCGGGGGCGCGTCCGACCGTGATGGTGCCGCCGTGGGCCTCGACGATGCCCTTGACGATGTACAGCCCGAGGCCCGTGCCGCCGCGCTTGCTGCCCCGCCAGAAGCGGGTGAAGACGCGGTTCATGGACTCCTCCGGGATGCCGGGCCCCTCGTCGCTGACGGTGACGGACGTGGCTGCGGGTTCGGCGTGCTCGCGGTCGCGGGGTGACGCCGAGGGTGTGATGTCGATGGTGACGGTTCCCTCGCCGTGGCGCACGGCATTTTCCAGCAGGTTGCTCAGCACCTGGTCGATCTTGTCGGGGTCGGCCCACAGGGCGGGCAGCGGGTGCTGCACCCGCAGCAGGAACCGGTCGGCGGGCTGGCCCGCGGCGACGTGCGCCTGGATGTGCCGGCCCACGGCGGCCCCGATGTCGACGGGCTGGCGGCGCACCTCGAGGCGCCCGGAGTCGATGCGGGATATGTCGAGCAGTTCGGCGATGAGCCGGGTGACGCGGTCGGCGTCGGCGTCGACGGTCTCCAGCATGAGCCGCTTCTGGTCGTCGGTGAAGCGTTCCCACTTGGCGAGGAGGGTGGCGGTGAAGCCCTTGACCGAGGTGAGCGGGGAGCGCAGTTCGTGCGCGACGGTCGCGATCAGCTCGGCGTGGCTGCGCTCGGTGCGGCGTCGCGCCTCGGTGTCGCGGAGGGTGACGACGACACGGCGGACGGGCCCGGTGGGGCGGGCGCGGACGTAGCGGGCGGAGACGAGGACCTCCCGGCCGCCGGGCAGCAGGAGGTTGCGCTCGGGCTGGCCGACCCGGATGGCGAGGCCGCCGTAGGGGTCGGTGAGCTGCCACCAGCGGCGCCCCTCCAGGTCCTCTAACGGCAGCGCGGTCTCCAGGGACCGGCCGAGGGCCTGCTCGGCGGGGACGGCGGTGATGCGCACAGCGGCGGCGTTGAAGCAGATCACCCGGCCGTGCTCGTCGGCGACGACGAGTCCGTCGGGGAGCTGGTCGGGGTCGATGCCGAGGTCGGCGAGGTCACCGGGCCGGGGCGCGGGCGGGCGCGCCGTGCGCTCTGCTCCCGGTGCGCTGCTCGTGCCGACGCTCATCCCCGTACCCCACCTCTCGGAACGTCCTCGGGGCGCCCCGTTCCCGGGCCCCGGCCGAGAGCTTGGGGAGGTCCCCGAGCTGGTCAGCCTACTAGCTCTCGGTGACGGAGCGGGACCCTCCGGCGGCGCGCTGTGCACGTGCCGACGCGTAGAGACATACGGCGGCGGCGGTGGCGAGGTTCAGGCTCTCCGCCTTTCCGTGGATGGGGACGCGGACGACGGCGTCGGCGAGGGCGCGGGTCTCCTCGGGCAGACCCCAGGCCTCGTTGCCGAAGATCCAGCCGGTGGGGCCGCCCATGGTGCCCTTGTCGAGCTCCTCGTCGAGGTCGCGGTCGCCGGCCCCGTCGGCGGCGAGCAGCCGTACGCCCGCCTCGCGCAGCCCGGCGACGGCCCGCTCGACGGGCACGTTCACGGCGACGGGCAGGTGGAAGTGGGAGCCGACGGAGGCGCGGACGGCCTTGGGGTTGTACAGGTCGACGGAGGCGTCGGTGAGCACGACGGCGTCGGCCCCGGCGGCGTCGGCGCAGCGCAGCACCGTGCCGGCGTTCCCGGGGTCGCGGACGTGGGCGAGGACGGCGACGAGGCGGGGACGGGCGGCGAGGATCTCCTCGAACGGCGTGTCCAGGAAGCGGCAGACGCCGACGAGGCCCTGCGGGGTGACGGTGGTGGAGATGTCGGCGACGACCTCGTCGGAGGCGAGGTGGACGCGGGCGCCGGCGTCCCGGGCGGCCCCGACGATGTCGGCGTACCGCTCGGCGGCCTCGGGGGTGGTGAACAGCTCGACGAGGGTGGCGGTGTCCTGGGTGCGGTGCGCGGCGGCCTCGCGGACGGCCTGCGGTCCCTCGGCGAGGAACAGCCGCTCCTTCCCCCGGAAGTTCCGCCTGGCGAGCCGCCGCGCGGCGCTCACCCGGGCGGACCGAGGAGAAATCAGCTCAGGACCAGCGGACACCATTTCAGTCACCTTCAGCGAGGACGGCCAGGGGCGCGGGGAACCGCGCGACCGGCCACGACGAACCCGCGGCCGCGGAACGGCCCGGCGGACAACGACACAGCACGGGACCCGCAGGCCGAAGCCTGCGGGTCCCGGAGAATGGAACGTCGGCCAAGGCCGACGACCTCACGCAGCCTTGGGCGCGTTCACGTCCGCCGGCAGCGCCTTCTGCGCGACCTCGACGAGCGCGGCGAAGGCGGTGGCGTCGTTGACGGCCAGCTCGGCCAGGATCTTGCGGTCCACCTCGACGTTGGCGGCCTTCAGACCCTGGATGAAGCGGTTGTACGTGATGCCGTTGGCGCGGGCAGCGGCGTTGATGCGCTGGATCCACAGCTGACGGAAGTCGCCCTTGCGCTTCTTGCGGTCGTTGTAGTTGTAGACCAGCGAGTGGGTGACCTGCTCCTTGGCCTTGCGGTACAGGCGCGAGCGCTGACCGCGGTAGCCGGAGGCCTGCTCGAGGATCGCCCGGCGCTTCTTGTGGGCGTTGACTGCCCGCTTGACGCGTGCCACTTGTTAACTCCTTGTAGCGGGGCCGTGGTGGTGCTCACACGGCCCGGAATCGATTGGGTCCCGGTCTGACGTACGTACGGCGCTCACGCGCCGGGGCGTCACTTGCCGAGAAGCTTCTTGATCTTCGCGGCGTCGCCCGGGGCCATCTCGGCGTTGCCGGTGAGGCGACGCGTCACACGGGACGACTTGTGCTCGAGCAGGTGGCGCTTGCCGGCACGCTCGCGGAGCACCTTGCCGGAGCCGGTGATCTTGAAGCGCTTGCTGGCACCGCTGTGCGACTTGTTCTTCGGCATAGCGCCGTTCTCTCCTCGTCGGTGGCGCTCCTGTGCCCGGTCGTGAAACCGGGCACGGTGGAGCGTCGTACTTGTGTCGGGTTGCTTCCTGGGGCTCGCGCCCCGGGGAGTCACGCCTCGGCCGGCTCCTCGGCCGCCTGGACGGAGTCCGCGTCTGCGGCGTTCTGCGACTTGCCGGGGTTGGCCTTCGCTTCTGCCTTGCGGGCTTCCTGAGCCTGACGGGCCTCGGCCATCGCCTCGGTCTTCTTCTTGTGCGGACCGAGGACCATGATCATGTTGCGGCCGTCCTGCTTCGGGTTCGACTCCACGAACCCGAGGTCGGCCACGTCCTCCGCGAGACGCTGCAGCAGTCGGTAACCGAGCTCCGGCCGGGACTGCTCGCGACCACGGAACATGATCGTGATCTTGACCTTGTCGCCCTGCTTGAGGAACCGGACGACGTGACCCTTCTTGGTGTCGTAGTCGTGCGGGTCGATCTTCGGCCGGAGCTTCATCTCCTTGATGACCGTGTGCGCCTGGTTCTTGCGCGCCTCACGGGCCTTCATGGCCGACTCGTACTTGAACTTCCCGTAGTCCATGAGCTTGCACACGGGCGGACGGGCGTTCGCCGCGACCTCCACGAGGTCGAGGTCGTACTCCTGCGCAAGCTCCAGGGCCTTGGCAAGCGGGACAATCCCGACCTGCTCGCCGCTGGGACCGACAAGTCGCACCTCGGGAACGCGAATCCGGTCGTTGATGCGGGGCTCGGCGCTGATGGATCCTCCTCGGTAGCACCACGCGACGGTCTGGCGGACAGCCGCGTAACGTCTGTGTTCGTTAGACCTAACCGCGCCGAGACACGAAAAATGCCCCGGACGATCACCGGCGGGGCTCCTCGAACTACCGGAGCACCGCCACGGGGACCGCGGGGCGCGCTTTCGGGCGGATCGCCGACTCGGGGACGGGATCTGCCTGACCGGTGACCCGCCGCCCTGAGGGCGGCCAGGTGGGAGTTCGAAAGCCTCCACTTGAGGGCCGGGCTCGCGTGCCGTGAGACATACGGGTCCGACCGGTCGTTACACAAGGTTAGCAGCTCCCGGAGACGTGCACCAACCGGCCGTCCGCCCGGCTCCTGGCGTCGGGAGCGCGCCGGGCTGCGCCTATCGTGTGGGGCATGAGTGAGACCTCCCCCTCGGACACCCCCGAGACCCCCGGCAGCCCCGACTTCGACGCCATGGCCCGCGACATCGCGGAGGTCCCGGCGGTCGAGGTGATCGTGACGGTCGCCGTCAACCTGATGAGCGCCGCCGCCGTGAAGCTCGGTCTGACCGAGGAGGGCGACCAGCACAAGGACCTGGACGAGGCCCGCAAGCTGGTGCACGCACTGGCCGGTCTGCTGGACGCCTCGGCGACCGAGATCAGCTCGTTCCACGCGGCGCCGCTGCGGGACGGCCTGAAGTCGCTGCAGCTCGCCTTCCGCGAGGCCTCCCTGATCCCGGACGAGCCGGGCAAGGGGCCGGGCGAGAAGTACACGGGCGCGGTCTACGGCTGACGCGGCGGGCGCCCCGCTGCCCGGCTGCCGGGGCGCCGTCCTTCCTTCTTTCCTCAGCTACGCACGTACAGGGGCTCGCCGGGAGGCGTCGCGTCGGCCGGCAGGACTGCCAGGTCGAGGCCGCGCACCAGGCGGGCCCTCAGTGTCTCGTCGGCGGCGAGCCGCTGCGCCACGGCGCGGGCGGCCTCGGCGACCGGCGCGGCCGGGTCGAGGACCAGGGCGAGGGTGCCGTCGGCCTGTCCCGGCCCCAGATGGGCGCGGACCACGGACGGCTCGGCGGCGACGGCGGCGCGCACGGCCTCGACGACGGCGGGGTCCTTCAGCGGGTCGGTGCTGGTGCGGCCCTCGGCGAGGGCGAGCAGCGTGGGCCCGGTCAGTTCGAACGGCACCGGGCCCGCCAGGTCGAGGACGACCGTGTCCGCCTTCTCGTGCGCGGCGGCCTGGAGCGCCTGGTGCAGCGGTACGGCGACGGGGCGGGCCGCCGGGTCCCAGCGGGCGAGGGAGTCGGTGGAGGTGAAGGCGGGCAGCGCGGTGCGCCCCCCGGCCTTGAGCGTCGGCACGGCCATGTCGCTGGTCTTCTCGCGGCGCAGCCCGTTCTCGTCCTCCTCGACCTCGCCGAGCACGGCCACCACGGGCACGAGCAGCCGGGCGTCCTTGAGCGCCTCCAGGACCGGGCCGACGGCGTTGCCGTCCTCCGCCCAAGCGGCGAGCGCGGCGCTCAGCCGGGGGTCGGCCGAGCCGTCGTCGTCGCGGAAGGGGGAGTCGGGAATGTTCTTGTTCGCCACGGTCACCGACCATAGCGGCCGTGGGCGGGACGCCCGGACGCGGGCGGGAGGGAGCGCGGGATGACGGACGGGCCGAGGGTGTCGGCGGCGGCGCTGGATCTGGCGAGCGGGGAGACGTACGCCTCGGGCGGCGGGGAGTTCGTGACGGCGAGCGTGGTGAAGGTGGACATCCTGACCGGGCTGCTGCTGACCGCGCGCGACGCGGGCCGCGGACTCACCGCGGCCGAGCGGGCGCACGCGGAGGCGATGATCGTACGCAGCGACAACGACGCGGCGACGGCGCTGTGGCAGGTGGTGGGGCGGGCGGCGGGGCTGGACGCGGCGAACGCCCGGCTCGGCCTCACCCGCACCGTGGCCGACGCGCGTTGGGGGCTGACCCGGACGACGGCCGCGGACCGGGTGAGGCTGCTGCGGCAGGTTTTCGCACCGGGGGACGCGCGGGCGTACGTGCGGGAGTTGATGGAGCGGGTCGTGCCGGAACAGGCGTGGGGTGTGCCGGCCCTGGCCGACCCGGGCACACGGTGGGCCGTCAAGAACGGCTGGCTGCCAGGGGACGCGACGGGGCTGTGGGTGGTGAACAGCACGGGGTGCGTGACGGTGGGCGGGCGCGTGTACGCGGTGGCGGTGCTGTCGGACGGGCACGCGTCGATGGCGGAGGGGGTGGCACGGGTGGAGGAGGCGGCGCGGGACGCGGTACGGCGCTGCAGAGGTGCCGCTGCGCCCACCCGTGCCGCCCCAGCGGCACGAATGCCCGGAGCCAGGGCGGTGGCAGCAACGCCGCCACCCCCTCATGGCGGGGCGGACTGAACCAACAGGCGCCCGGCGCGCTCAGAACGTGTCGCTCTCCCGGCGCCCCCGCCACAGCACGACCGCCACGACGAGCAGCACTCCGCCGACGCCGCCTGCCAGAGGGGCGGCCCAGTCTGCGGTGTCGTCGCCGGGGCTTTCGGCGGCCGGGCCCGGACCGAAGTACTCGTCGCCGTACGCCGCCGCCTCGAGACCCTCCGGCTTCAGCCGGTCGGCGGCCTCGATCGCGGCGGCCGGATCGACGAACCCGAAGCCGCGGGAGTCGTCGCGTCCGGCGGCGGGCGCGTTGCGGGCGGTGTCCTGAAGGAGCCGCTTGATCTGCGCCGGGGTCAGGTCCGGGTGGGCGGCCTTCACCAGGGCGACGGCGCCGGAGACGAACGCGGCGGCGGCGCTGGTGCCCCAGCCCTCGTAGTACTTGTGGTCGGGGTCGGCGATGATCACGTCGACGCCGGGGGCGCTGACCGTGGCGTACCAGCGGCGGGTGGAGAAGGGGGCGCGGGTGCCGTAGCGGTCGACGGCGGTGGCGGCGATGACGCCCGGGTAGGCCGCCGGGTAGGAGATCCGGTCGCCCTTCTCGCCGCCGTTGCCGGCGGAGGCGACGACGACCACGCCCTTGCGCAGGGCGTACTGGATCGCCTCGTCCTCGCCCTCCTCCGGGTGCGCGGAGGCGGAGTCGTCGCCGAGGGAGAGGTTGATGACGTCGGCGCCGTGGTCGGCGGCCCAGCGGATGCCCTCCGCGAGGGCGTTGCCGCGGGTGCTGCGGGCCTTGGCGCGGGCCGGGTCCTTGTCCTCGAGGATGACGCGGACGGGGAGGATCTTCGCCTCGGGGGCGACGCCCAGGACGCCGTCGCCGTTGCCCGGGCCGTGCCCGTGACCGGCGATGATGCCGGCCATGGCGGTGCCGTGGCGGGCCCACGCCTCGTCGCCCTCGCGTGCGCCGAAGCCGACGAGGTCCTTGCCCTGGAGGACGTTGCCGTCGAGGTCGGGGTGGTCGGCCTCGACGCCGGTGTCCAGGACGGCGACGGTGACGCCCGCACCGCGCGTGGTGGACCACACCTGGTCGGCGTGCAGGGCGTCCAGGGCCCACTGCCGGTCGCGGATGGTGTCGGCGTGCGCGGTGGTCCCGGGCACCAGGACGAGGGCGGCGGCGAGCAGCCCGCCGAGGGCGGCGGGGCGTTTCCTCATGACGGACGCTCCGTGGGGGTGCCGGCCCGTTTGCGCAGGGCGCGTTCGAAGCGGTCGGCGAGACCGCGGGCCTCGTGGCCCAGGCCCGCCTGGGCGGGGGCGGTGGTGGCTCCGGACCGCATGGCGTCCTCGGCGGGCTGCGGCTCGTCGACGGATCGGCCGTCGGCCCAGCCGGAGACGGCGTAGACGACGACGGGGGCGTCGGTGAGCACGGAGATCGCCCAGGAGGCCCGCTGCTCGGGGCCGAAACCCTCGGCGGCGGTGTCCTTCGCCGCGTACGGCAGCGGCATGAGGTCGCCGCGGCGGTCCAGGCGCTCCCGCTCGAAGCGGCGGGCGAGGGCCTCCATACCGACCGCGTCCGCCTCGGTGAACAGCAGGCCGACGGTGGTGACATGGCTCTGCGTGGCGTCGGTGTAGGTCGCGCGGAGCAGGCGCTCGCAGCCGACGGGGGCGAGGACGCGGGTGAGGAGGGCGTCGAAGGCGTCCTCGCAGCCGCTGTCGGGGGCGACGGCGATCCGCGTCCAGACCCGGTCGGCCTCCCCGGGGCCCGCTCCCCGGCCCTGCACGGTGGGCGGGAACAGCTGGTCGACGGGCACCTCGTGCCACAGGTCGCCCGCGACCGCGAAGGCGTGCCGGGTGCCGGGTCCCTCGGGTCCGTCGGCGAGCCAGGCGCCGGTGACGGCGCCGCCGATCAGCCCCGTGCCGAGCACGAGACAGACGGCCGCGGCGACGACCTGGCCGCGGGTGCGGCGCGCGAACGGGCGGGGCCCGGTCTCGGGTTCCCCGGAGGACACGGAGGCGGGACGTCCCGCGCCGGGGACGCCGCCCGGGGACATGGGCGCGCTCCAGGACAACGCGGGGTCCGGCTCGGCCGGGACGGCGCGCAGCCGGGTGGTGGTCTCCGAGGGGGTGTCCGTGCGGGGCCGGTGCGCGGGCCGGGGCGGTACGGAGGGCGCGGGCGGCGTGACGGCGGGGGTCGCGGACCCGGCCCGCCCGACGGTGGGCGGCGCGTCCGGGAACCGCGCGGAGGCCTGGGGCGGCGGGGGCGCGGCGCGGTCGTCGGCGCCGATCCGGGGGAAGCGGGGGCGCTCCCCGGAGGCGGGGCGCGGGGGTGTGCCGCCGGGGGCGGGGGGTGCGGCCGGGCGGACGGGGGTTCCGTCGCCGGCGGGGCGGTACGTGGGTTCGGCGGGGGCCGCGCCGGCGCGGCGCGTGTCGGACGCGGCGGGCGTGGGACCGTCGCCGGCCGGGTGGTACGGCCGCTCGGCGGCGCCCGTGCCGCGCGCGTCGGGGACGGCAGGGGCGGCCGGGCGGTGCGCCGGTTCGGCAGGGGCCACGCCGCGGGGGGCGCCCTCGCGCCAGGCGTCGGGCGCGGGGCGCCGGGTGCCGACGGTGCCCGCGCGGTTGCCGGTGCCGGACGGCCGGTGCGGCCGCTCGCTGCGGGCCGCGCCCGCGCCGAGCGCGTCGGCGGACGCGCGGGGCGTCGTCGTGCTGCCGTCGGCGGTGCTGTCACCTGTCGCCGTACCCGCGTCCCACGGGCCGGGCGTCCCCCGGCCGGCGCCGGGCGCGTCCGGTCCGGGGCGCGGGGCCTCGGGGCGGTCCGTGCCGGCGGTGCCGGACTGCCGGTACGGATGTGCGTCGCCACCGGCGCCCGAGTCCGTGCCGTCGGACGCCGTGCGCCGGGTGACCACCCGGCCCGTGTCGTCGGAGGCGGGCCGGTCCGTCTGCGGCGAGGGGGTGTCGTCCAGGGGGGTTCGGGGGTCGAACGGCCCCGGGTTGCCTGCGGTGCGGGGGGCGTGGGGCGGGCGTGGGGGGAGGGAGGCGCGGCGCGCTTCCGTGCTCATGCACCCCCCGTTTCCTCGTGCCCGGGCCGGTCCTCGCCGTCCGCGGCCGGTGTGTCGCTGCCAGGTGGCCCGGCGCGGACGCGTCCCGGGCACAGATACCCGCACGACCGGCGCGTCATCCCGCCCGGACGACCGGGCCGGCCCCGTACCGCCGTGCGTGCGCGTCACTCTACGGCGTGCGGCGCGCCGAATGGGAACCAGTCCACAGGCCCGCGGCATCTGCCCGGAACGTCCCCCTACCCTGCGGTAATCCGGTCTGGCAGGCTGCGGTCATGACTGCGCGCGCCGCCGACCGGGCCCGTTACGACCGGGCCACCGCACAGCTCGACGCTCCCGTCGCGATCGTGGATCTCGATGCCTTCGACGCCAATGCGGACGATCTGGTCCGCCGTGCCGGGGGCAAGCCGATCCGGGTCGCCAGCAAGTCCGTGCGCTGCCGGGCGCTGCTCGAACGCGTCCTGGCCCGTGAGGGTTTCGCGGGGATCATGTCGTTCACGCTCGCCGAGTCGCTGTGGCTGGCCCGCTCCGGTTTCGACGACGTCCTCCTCGCCTACCCGTCCGCCGACCGCGCCGGGTACGCCGAACTCGCCGCCGATCCCAAGCTCGCCGCCGCAGTGACCGTGATGATCGACGATCCCGCGCAGTTGGACCTGATCGACGCGGCGCGGGCCGGCGGAAGTGAAGTGGTGCGTGTGTGCCTGGAGTTGGACACCGCGCTCACACTGCTCGGCGGGCGGGTGCGGATCGGCGCCCGCCGCTCCCCGCTGCACTCCCCCGCCCAGGTCGCCGAGGTGGCCCGTGCGGTGGCCCGCCGGCCGGGGTTCGAGGTCGTCGGGATCATGGCGTACGAGGGGCATGTGGCCGGGGTCGGGGACGCGGTGGCCGGGCGGCCGCTGCGGTCCCGGGCGGTGCGGCTGATGCAGGCCGCCGCGCGCCGTGAACTCGCCGAGCGGCGGGCCGCGGTGGTGCGGGCGGTCCGGGAGGTCGTGCCGGACCTGGAGTTCGTCAACGGCGGCGGCACGGGCAGTGTGCAGCACACGGCGGCCGAGGACGCGGTGACCGAGATCGCGGCCGGTTCGGGCCTGTACGTGCCGCGGCTGTTCGACAACTACACGTCGTTCAGGGGGCGTCCGGCCGCGCTGTTCGCCCTGCCGGTGGTGCGGCGGCCCGGCGTCGGCGTGGTCACGGTGCTGGGCGGCGGCTACCCGGCGTCCGGCGCGCCCGGCGCGGACCGGCTGCCGGTGCCGTATCTGCCGGAAGGGCTGCGCTACGACCCGCAGGAGGGCGCGGGCGAGGTGCAGACGCCGCTGCTGGGCCCGGTCGCGGACGATCTGCTGATCGGCGACAAGGTGTGGTTCCGGCACGCCAAGGCGGGCGAGTTGTGCGAGCGGTTCGACACGCTGCACCTGGTGGAGGGGGACGCCGTGACGGCGACCGTGCCGACGTACCGGGGTGAGGGGCACACGTTCCTGTAGCCGCGCCGTGCCCGCTCAGCCGGTCGGGCCGATGCTGCTGCCGACGCCGCCGGACGCCTGGCCGGCGGTCGAGCGGATGCCCTTGGTGATGCGGTCCATGTCGGCCACGGGCGGTCCGTCCGGGCCCGCCTCGAAGATGAAACGGACGAGGACCGGGGACTCGGTGCCGACGCCGGACGGGAAGACGAGGGACTGGACGAGGCCGCCGGAGCCCTTGGCGGTGGTCACCCGCCAGCGCACCAGGTATCCGGCGCGGCCCGCCACCGCGACGGGCCCCGCCTTGACGACCTGGTGGGACGTCATGCCGCCGTAGGGGCGGTTGCCGAGGGTGTCCTCGTCGAAGGCCTCCTCGGCGGCTTCGGGGATGTCCGCCTCGGCCAGGGCGCGGGGTGAGGACTCGTCGGTGCCGGTCACCGTACGCGATACGACCATGCCGCCGCGGCAGAGGGTGCCCTCGCCGGGGCAGTCGTGGGTGCCGTCGGTGGTCATGACGGCGTCCTTCTCCACCACGTGCTGCGGGCGGACCCAGCCGTCGAGGAGCGGGAAGGTGACGCCGTTCAGCTCGTCCACGACCACGCCCTCGTCCTGCGGCGCGGGCTCGGAGGTGGAGGGCGAGGGCGACGGCTGCGTGGACTGTGTCGTGGGAGCGGGAGCGGTCGGGCTGGGCCCGGTGCGGACCTCCGGGTCCCCGTCGTCACGGGTGAGCGCCACCGCCCCGGCGACGACGGCGGCGACCAGTACGGCCCCGGCGGCGGTCAGCGCGACGGCCTTGGCCCCGCCGGACCCGCCGGAGCCGCCCGAGCCACCGGACCCACCGGTACCGCCACCGCCGGGCGGGGCCGGAGGACCGAAGCCCCCCGGAGCCCCGTACGGACCCGGTGTACCCGGCGCCTCAGGGGCGCTCGGCGCTCCGTACCCGTGCGCCCCCGTCCCGGACGCCGGCGCGGGCCCGGCCGCCGGTGTCCGCCGGTGCCCGGTCCAGGCCGTGCCGTCCCACCAGCGCTCCAGGTGCGGGGCGTGCGGGTCGGGGTACCAGCCGGGCGGGGGCGTCATGCTCATCCGAGCACTGTAACGACGGGCGTCGTCACCGTGGGACGGGCACTACAGGGGTGTGACGTACGCCCCCGAGATGCCGCCGTCGACGAGGAAGTCGGTGGCGTTGACGAAGGACGAGTCGTCGCTGGCCAGGAAGGCGACGGCGGCGGCGATCTCCTCGGCCTCGGCGAACCGGCCGAGCGGGATGTGCACCAGCCGTCGCGCGGCCCGCTCCGGGTCCTTGGCGAACAGCTCCTGCAGCAGCGGGGTGTTGACCGGCCCGGGGCACAGCGCGTTGACCCGGATGCCCTCACGGGCGAACTGCACGCCTAGCTCACGGGACATGGCGAGGACGCCGCCCTTGGACGCGGTGTACGAGATCTGCGAGGTCGCCGCGCCCATCCGGGCCACGAAGGACGCGGTGTTGATGATGGAGCCTTTGCGCTGCTCCCGCATGTACGGGATGGCGGCCTTGCAGCACAGGTAGACGGAGGTGAGGTTGACCTCCTGGACCCGCTTCCAGGCCTCCAGGCCGGTCTCCAGGATGGAGTCGTCGTCGGGCGGCGAGATGCCCGCGTTGTTGAACGCGACGTCGACGCTGCCGTACGTCTCGTACGCGGTGCGGAACAGCGTCTCGACCTGCTCGGGGTCGGTGACGTCGGTGTTCACGAAGATCCCGCCGGTCTCCTCGGCGGCGGCCTTGCCGCGGACCTCGTCGACGTCCGCGCAGACCACGTTCGCCCCCTCGGAGGCGAGGCGGCGCGCGGAGGCGAGCCCGATGCCGCTGCCGGCTCCGGTGACGACGGCGGTGCGGCCGGCCAGGCGGCGGCAGATGATGTCCTCGCTCATGTGCGGTCAGGCCTCCGTGCTGATGAAGACGTTCTTGGTTTCGGTGAAGGCGGTCAGGGCGTCCGGGCCCAGCTCGCGGCCCACGCCGGACTGCTTGAATCCGCCGAAGGGGGTCCAGTAGCGCACGCTCGCATGGGAGTTGACGGACAAGTTCCCGGCGCGAACGGCGCGGGAGACGCGCAGGGCGCGGCCGACGTCCCGGGTCCACAGGGAGCCGGCGAGTCCGTAGTCGGTGGCGTTGGCGAGTCGGACGGCGTCCGCCTCGTCGTCGAAGGGGAGAACGACGGCGACGGGTCCGAAGACCTCCTCGACGGCGACCCGGTCGTCGGGACGGACGGCGGTGAGGACGGTGGGCGGGAACCAGTAGCCGGGGCCCTCGGGCGCCTTGCCGCGGATGCCGTCGAGGTGGTCGGGGACGTAGGAGCGGACGCGGTCGAGCTGGGTGCGGGAGATCAGCGGGCCCATGTCGACGTCCGCGTCGCCGCCGGGGTCGCCGACGCGGACTGCCTCGATCGCGGGGGCGAGCAGTTCCAGGAAGCGGTCGTGGGCGGAGCGTTCGACGAGGATGCGGGTGCGGGCGCAGCAGTCCTGTCCGGCGTTGTCGAGGAAGGACATGGGGGCGGCGGCCGCGGCGGCCTCCAGGTCGGCGTCGGCGAACACGATGTTCGGGCTCTTGCCGCCGAGTTCGAGGGTGACGCGCTTGAGGTGCGCGGCGCCCCTGGCCCACACCTGTTTGCCGACGGCCGTGGACCCGGTGAACACGATCTTGGCGACGCCGGGGTGTTCGACGAGGGCGTTCCCGGCGACCGGGCCGTGTCCGGGGAGCACCTGGAACAGGCCTTCGGGAAGACCGGCCTCCAGGGCGAGTCCGGCGAGGCGCAGGGCGGTGAGGGGGGTGGTCTCGGCGGGCTTGAGGAGGACCGCGTTCCCGGCGGCGAGGGCGGGTGCGGTGCCCCAGGCCGCGATGGGCAGGGGGAAGTTCCAGGGGGCGATGACGCCGACGACGCCGAGGGGCTCGAGGAAGGTGACGTCGATGCCGCCCGGGACGGGGATCTGCCGGCCGGTGAGGCGCTCCACTCCCCCGGCCGCGTAGTCGAGCAGGTCGCGGACGTTCCCGGCCTCCCAGCGGGCGTTGCCGAGGGTGTGGCCGGCCTCGCGGACCTCCAGCCGGGCGAGTTCCTCGACGTGGCCGTCGACGGCGGCGGCGAAGCGGCGCAGCAGACGGGCGCGTTCGCCGGGCGCGAGGGCGGCCCAGACCGTCTGGGCGCGGGTCGCGCGGGCGACGGCGGCGTCCACGTCGGCGACGGTCGCGGCCGGGACGGTGGCGATGACCTCCTCGGTGGCGGGGTTGCGCACCTGGAGCTCGGCGGACTGGTCGGACACTCGGGGCCTCACATGCGTTCGAAGGAGCGGCGCAGCTCCCAGTCGGTGACCGCGGCGTCGAAGGCGTCGATCTCGACGCGCGCCATGTTGCGGTAGTGGGCGACGACCTCCTCGCCGAAGGCCGCCTCGGCGATCTCGCTGCGCTCCCACAGCTCCGCGGCCTCGCGCAGGGTGGTGGGGACGTGGTCGAAGCCGGCGGTGTAGGCGTTGCCCGTGCAGGGCTCGGGCAGTTCGAGGCGCTGCTCGACGCCGTGCAGCCCGGCGGCGACCATGCCGGCCACCGCCAGGTACGGGTTGACGTCGCCGCCCGGCAGCCGGTTCTCGAAGCGCAGGGAGCGGCCGTGGCCGACGACACGCAGCGCGCAGGTGCGGTTGTCGTGGCCCCAGGCGACGGCGGTCGGGGCGAAGGAGCCCGGCTGGAACCGCTTGTAGCTGTTGATGTGCGGGGCGTAGAGGAGGGAGAACTCACGGAGTGCGGCGAGCTGTCCGGCGAGGAAGTGCCGCATCACCTCGGACATGCTGTCCGGGTCCTCCGGGGAGTCGGGCATGGCGCTCTCGCCGCCGAGGTCGGCGAGCGACAGGTGGATGTGGCAGGAGTTGCCCTCGCGTTCGTTGTACTTGGCCATGAAGGTGATCGAGACGCCCTCCTGGGCGGCGATCTCCTTGGCCCCGGTCTTGTAGACGGAGTGCTGGTCGCAGGTGACCAGGGCGTCGTCGTAGCGGAAGGCGATCTCGTGCTGGCCGGGGTTGCACTCGCCCTTGGCGGACTCGACGGTGAGGCCGGCGCCGGCCATCTCGTTGCGGATGCGGCGCAGCAGGGGCTCGACGCGGCCGGTGCCGAGCACCGAGTAGTCGACGTTGTACCGGTTGGCCGGGGTGAGGCCGCGGTAGCCGGAGTCCCAGGCCTGTTCGTAGGTGTCCTTGAAGACGATGAACTCCAGCTCGGTGCCGACCTGGGCGGTGTAGCCGAGGGCGGCGAGCCGGTCGAGCTGCCGGCGGAGTATCTGCCGGGGCGCGGCGGCCACCGGGGAGCCGTCGGCCCAGGCCAGGTCGGCGACGACCATCGCGGTGCCCTCGTTCCAGGGGACGCGGCGCAGGGTGTCCAGGTCCGGGTACATGGCGAAGTCGCCGTAGCCGGTCTCCCAGGAGGACATGGCGTAGCCGTCGACGGTGTTCATGTCGGCGTCGACGGCGAGCAGGTAGTTGCAGCCCTCGGTGCCGTGGTGAAGGACCTCGTCGAGGAAGAAGCGGGCGGCGAACCGCTTGCCCTGGAGGCGGCCTTGCATGTCGGGGAAGGCCAGGACGACAGTGTCGATCTCGCCGCCCGCGACGAGGGCGTGCAGCTCCTCGACGGGAAGCGGCGGTGTGCGGTCTGCCACGGGAGGGCCTCCTCGGGCTTCTTCGGTCAACCGGGAGCCATAAGGTATTGCCGGGAACCATTGCTTGGGAAGGGGGCACGACCAGATGCCCAAGGATGCGGTGGGCGCGGTGGGGGACCGGCTGGCGCCGGTGCTGCGGCAGGTCCGTGCGGGCAACGGCTTCGAGGAGGCGCTGGAGCAGATCCTCCAGGTGGTGCGGCTCGGGCTGGTGGCGGGCGGGGAGCGGCTGCCGGCCGAGCGGGAGCTGGCGGAGCGGCTGGGGATAAGCCGGGTGACGCTGCGCGAGGTGCTGAAGGTGCTCCAGGACCAGGGCCTGGTGGAGTCCCGGCGCGGCCGGTACGGCGGGACGTTCGTGCTGCCCAGGCCGACGGACGCGGGCGAGGAGGAGCTGCGGCGGCGGATCGCCGAGGTGGACATCGAGGACGTGCTGCGCTTCCGGGAGGTGCTGGAGGTCGGCGCGGCCGGGCTGTGCGCGGGGCACGGGCTGACGGACGAGCAGGCCGGGCGGCTGCGGGAGGCGCTGGCCGGCACGCAGGAGGCGCCGCTGGGCGACTACCGGCGGGCGGACACCCTGTTCCACCTGACCCTGGCGGAGCTGTCCGGCTCCCCGACCCTGACGGCGCAGTACGCGGCCGTTCGGGCGACGGTGAACGACCTGCTGGACTGCATCCCGCTGCTGGTGCGCAACCTGGAGCACTCGCAGCGGCAGCACGCGGCGCTGGTGGAGGCGGTCCTCGAGGGGGACGCGGACGGGGCGCGCGAGGTGATGCGGGAGCACTGTGCGGGCACGGCGGCGCTGTTGCGGGGATTCCTCGCCTGACGGTGTGGCGCGCGGCGGGTTCGGGCAGGGTTTACCGCGGCTTAACGCACGGGGGTTGCGCTCGCGTCGGGTGCGCCACGAAGGTATGGGCCCACAAAGGTGTGGATCTGTTCCATTACCCTCGTCCGCGCCACACCGCCTCCTGGGGAGCCGTGCCGTGAGCCTTCCGTCCGCATCCCGTGAACCCGCCGGCGAGCCCGACGACTACCTGGAACGCCGGAAACTGCGCCGGGGCAGCGCGGGCTGGCTGCTGCTCACCGGACTCGGCGTCGCCTACGTCGTCTCCGGCGACTACTCCGGCTGGAACTTCGGCCTGGCCGAGGGCGGCTTCGGCGGCCTCGCGATCGCCATGGTCCTGATGGGCGCCATGTACACCTGCATGGTGTTCGCCCTGGCCGAGCTGTCGTCGATCCTGCCCACGGCAGGCGGCGGCTACGGCTTCGCCCGCCGTGCGCTCGGCCCGTGGGGCGGCTTCCTCACCGGCACCGCCATCCTCATCGAGTACGTCCTCGCGCCGGCCGCGATCTCCATCTTCATCGGCGACTACGTCGAGTCGCTCGGGCTGTTCGGCCTGGAGTCGGGCTGGCCGGTGTACCTGGCCTGCTTCGTCGTCTTCATCGGCATCCACCTGTGGGGCGTCGGCGAGGCGCTGCGGTTCAGCTTCGTGGTCACCGGCATCGCGGTGGCCGCGCTGGTGGTGTTCGCGCTGGCGGCGCTGCCCCAGTTCGACGCCTCCTCGCTGGACGACATCCCGGTGGACTCCTCGGCGCTGGGCGCGAGTTCCTGGCTGCCGATGGGGCTGCTCGGCATCTGGGCGGCGTTCCCGTTCGGCATGTGGTTCTTCCTCGGCGTGGAGGGCGTGCCGCTGGCCGCCGAGGAGACCCGGGAGCCGGCCCGTACGCTGCCCCGCGCGATCCGCTGGTCGATGGGCATCCTGGTGGTGCTGGCCCTGATGACCTTCATCACGGCGGCCGGGGCGCGCGGCTCGTCCGCCGTCCAGGACGCGGGCAACCCGCTGGTCGAGGCGCTCCAGCCGGACGGCGAGGCGACCGCGCTGAGCAGGATCGTGAACTACGCGGGCCTCGCGGGACTCATCGCCTCGTTCTTCTCACTGATCTACGCCGGTTCGCGGCAGCTGTTCGCGCTGTCCCGGGCGGGCTACCTGCCCCGGTTCCTGTCCCTGACCAGCAGCCGGCGCGCCCCGTACCTCGGCCTGGTGGTCCCGGGCGCGATCGGGTTCGCGCTGGCCGCGAGCACGGGCAACGGGGCGCGGATGCTGAACATCGCCGTGTTCGGTGCGACGATCTCCTACGCGCTGATGTCGCTGTCCCACGTCGTGCTGCGGCGCCGGGAACCGGAGCTGCCGCGGCCGTACCGGACGCCGGGCGGGGTGCTGACCTCGTCGGTGGCCCTGGTGCTGGCCTGCGCGGCGCTGGTGGCGACGTTCCTGGTGGACGTGACGGCGGCGTTCATCGCGTTGGCGGTGTACATCGTGGCGCTGGCCTACTTCGGGCTGTACAGCCGCAAGCACCTGGTGGCGAAGGCGCCGGAGGAGGAGTTCGCGGCGCTGGCGGCGGCCGAGGCGGAGCTGACACGGGACTGAGGAAGAGGAGGTGCCCGGGTGTCGGGCAGGCCACTGATCGGCATCAGTACGTACGCGGAATCGGGCGTGCGGTGGGGCGTGTGGCAGCTGGACGCCGCGCTGCTGCCGGCCGGCTATCCGCGGCTGGTGCAGCGGGCGGGCGGACTGGCGGCGATGCTCCCGCCGGACGCGCCGGAGCATGCGGCGGCGGCGGTGGCCCGGCTGGACGGCCTGGTGATCGCGGGCGGCCCGGACGTGGAGCCCGTCCACTACGGCGCCGAGCCCGACCCGCGCACGGGGCCTCCGGCCCGGGCCCGGGACGCCTGGGAGCTGGCGCTGATCCGGGCCGCCCTGGAGCGGGGCGTGCCACTGCTCGGCATCTGCCGGGGCATGCAGCTGCTGAACGTCGCCCTGGGCGGCACCCTGGTCCAGCACATCGACGGCCACGCGGAGGTCCCGGGCGTCTTCGGCCACCACCCGGTCAAGCCCGTCCCGGGCACGCGGTACGCGCAGGCCGTCCCCGAGGAGACATCGGTCCCCGCCTACCACCACCAGGCGGTCGACCGCCTCGGCACCGGCCTGATCCCCTCCGCGTACGCGGAGGACGGCACGGTGGAGGCCGTCGAACGGCCTGGCGGCCCCTGGGTGGTGGGGGTGCAGTGGCATCCGGAGATGGGGGAGGACGAGCGGGTGGTCCGCGCGCTGGTCGCGGCGGCAGGGGTCTGACGAGACGCGGCCCGCTGGCCCGTCCACGGCAAGCGCGGGACGGTAGGGCTGTGCCCTGCGGGTCCACGCCGGCCGGCCGGGAGCCCGCCCGAGTACGGCGGCCGGAACGGCTCGCGTCAGGCCCGGCGCGTACGGCAACCGGTCGGGCACACGGTACGGAGGCGCGGCGGGCGGCCGCCGAGCAGCCCCGTCGGCGCGGCGGGCGACCCGCCCGCATGCGCCCGCTCTCGGGGCAGCGCGGTGCAGCGGCCTGGCACGGCGGAGTCGCCCGGGAGTCGCTCCTCCCCTCGGCCACGGCTCGCGCACCGACGCGTCGGGCGTCGTGCCGTACTTCGGCACCGGCCCGCCGCGCGGCTCCCCGTTCTGCCCCGTCATGGGCGTCTTCGTCGCCGTCGGGCCCGGCGCGGCCTCGGTCCGGCCCCGCCCTGCCCCTCCCCGCCCCGCCGAGGACGACGTCGGCCCGGGGTCGCGGGCACGGGCGCCGACCCCGAGGCCCGTCGGAGGCCTCCACACCCCGGCGCCCGGGGTGCCGCAGGCGATCGAAGGGACAAGGTGCCCCCGTCCACGGCGCGGCAGCCCGCATCGTCCCGGCCGGGACGTCTGCCGCCGCAGGCGCGGCGACGGGCACGATCCGTGTGACATCGGCGGCCAGGACGCCGCGTCCTTCCTCGCCGGGCGCGGGCCCGGATTCTCACATTCGGGTCAGCGACAGCAGATCCCGCGCCGGCCCCGTCGGGCGGTGGCCCGTGGGCCAGACCGCCCGCAGATCGCGGGCCAGGGCGACCGACTGGACCGGGATGCGGACCAGACGCCGCATCCCCAGCTCCTCCCCCACCGCCAGCTCGCTCAGCACCGCGGGACCCGCGCCGCCGACCGCCGCCGCCTTCACCGCCGTCGTCGAGGACAACTCGATCAGCGGGCGGGCCAGGCCGCCGAGCGCCGCGTCCAGCACCTGCCGGGTGCCCGAACCCTCCTCCCGCAGGACGAGCGGCGTGGCCGCCAGTTCGTCCGCCGCGAGGGGGCGTCTGCGGCGGGCCCAGGGGTGCGAGGGGGCCGTGACCACGACCAGCCGGTCATGGGCGATCACCGCGGAGTCGAGCCCGGCCGGCACCGTCAGCCCCTCCACGAAGCCGAGGTCCGCCTCCCCCGCCAGCAGCCGCTCCGCGACCGCCGTCGAGTTGCCGGCGAGCAGGGACACGGCCGTGTCGGGGCGCTGCGCGCGCAGCGCGACGAGCCACCCCGGCAGCAGGTACTCGGCGATCGTCATGCTCGCCGCGACCCGCAGCCGTGAGTCCCTGCGGTCCCGCAGCGCCTGCGCGCCCGCGTCGAACGCCTCGGCCGCCTCGACGATCCGCCGGGCCCAGTCGGTGACCAGGGCGCCCGCGTCGGTGAGCCGCGACCCGCGGGGCGAACGGTCGACGAGGGCGACGCCGAGCTGCCGTTCCATCGAGCGGATCCGGCTGCTCGCGGCGGGCTGGGTGATCCCCAGCTCCCGCGCGGCACGGCCCAGACTCCCCACCCGTGCCACGGCGAGCAGCAGCTCGAGCGCTCCGAGGTCGGGCACCCGGTGCGCGAGCGAACCGCCGTTCCCGGGCCGTTCGTCGCCGTGGTCTTCCGTCCTGCTCATAAGCCCAGCTTATGCAACGCGCGACGCACGCCCGGACGGCCGCTGTCCGGGCCCGTGGCCGCGCCTGTCGGATCACGCCGCTTGTCCGGCACCCCGCCGGTCGGCCGCACACGCCCGCCCGTGCACGCCCGGACAGGCGTCCTCACCGGACCGCGGACCCGTGGGCCCGTGCGAGGGAAGACGCGGCACGCCCGGCACGCTGCCGGCCGGCCGCGTACGTCGGCAAGGTGTGCCCGGGTCGCCGGCGCCGCCTCCGCAGGTACCCGCCGCTTCGGCCCGCTCACGGCGGGTCCCGCAGAGCCGCTCACGGTCATCGGCCGGAACGCGCCGTCCGCTCGCCCGACCCCGTGCGCCGCCGGACGCGTCCCGGCCCCGGCTCCCCGCGGCACCCGAAGCACACCCCGCCGCGCGCGCCGCCGCTCAGGCGCCCGCCTCCCGCAACGCCTGCCCCAGCGCCTTCGGCGCCTGGGCCAACGACGGGCCGTACCAGGTGAGAGGGCGTCCGCCCACGAGGGCGCACGGCAGGCCGGGAAAGGCTTCCGGGCCGTCGTCGGCGGTGAAGCGGTACGGCTCGTCGGGGAGGACGACCAGATCCGGCCGTGCCGCGCGCAACTCGTCGAGCGGGACGCGCGGATACCGTTCGGAGTGGTCCGCGAACAGATTGCGTACGCCGAGCCGGGCCAGCAGGTCGCCCGCGAAGGTGTCACGGCCGAGCACCATCCAGGGGCGGCGCCAGACGGGGACGACCGCCGTACGCGGCTCCTGGAACACCGGCGGCGCCTCCCACGCCGCCTGGGCCGCGTCCAGCCAGCCGGGCCGGCTCCGCACCCCGCACGCGGTCAGGACGCGGTCCAGTTCGGCGAAGGCCTGCGGCAGGGTCCGCACGTGGGTGACCAGGACGTCGAGGCCCGCCGCGCGCAGGGCGTCGAGGTCGGGCGGCCGGTTCTCCTCCTCGTTGGCGATCACCAGGTCGGGGGCCAGCCCGGCGATCCGGTCGGTCTTCGGGTTCTTGGTGCCGCCGATGCGCGCCACGTCCAGGCCGGGCGGATGCGTGCACCAGTCGGTGGCCGCGATCAGGGCGCCGGGCGCCGACACGGCCACGGCCTCGGTGAGCGAGGGCACGAGGGACACCACGCGAAGGGCGCTCATCGGCGCGGCTTGGTGTCCCGCAGCGCCTCGATGTGCTCGGCGACGGCGACGATCAGCAGCCGGGTCTCCGGCACCGTGGCCCGCCAGCGGTGCCGTACACCGCCGGTGAGGTAGAGGGTGTCGCCGCGGCCGAGGCGGTAGGCGCGCCCCTCGGCCTCGATCTCCACGGCGCCTTCCGCGACGTACATCAACTGGTCGTTGCGGAACTGCAGTTCACGTCCGGCGTCGTGATCGCCGGTGAACTCCTGCGCGTGCATCTGGTGGTGGCCGCGGACCAGGGACCGCACCCGCGGCTCCGCCCACTCCTCGGCGCCGTCGGCACGGACGACGTCCACGCTGCACGCCGGGTCGGCGGCGGCGAGCAGTTCGACCGCGGTGGTGCGCAGCGCGTCGGCGAGCTTCTCCAGGGAGGTCTGGCTGGGACGCGCGCGCTCGTTCTCGATCTGGCTGAGGAACGGGACCGACAGACCGCTGCGCTCGGCCACGACGGCGAGGGTGAGATCCAGCGTGCGGCGTCGCCGCCGCACGGCAGCGCCCACCCGCAGGGGCTGTTCTTTGTGGTCGCCCATCGCTCCGGCTCCCTCCTTCGCCGCTCGTCGCACCCGACCGCCGAGGTTCCGGCGCTCTTCCCTCGCTGAGTTGTCTGCACCCTACGCATGTTCGGCAAACCGTTTCAGGCGCCTGTCACGTCGCGGTCACGCGCGGCCGGTGCGGACCTCACAGTTCACGCCAGCCGCCCGTCGGGCCCCTCGGCACACCCCGGATGCGAAAAGGGGTGTTCCCGCCATTGTTCACCGTGTTCGCCGGAAGGTCACGAGGAGATTCCAGGAGGTTCGGGCAGAGGTTCGCGCTCTGTGGTTGTCCGGATTCCTACGGTGGCGGGGGGCGGCTCCGGACGGCGCGAGGGGCGGGTCCGGGCGCCCCTGAGGACGCTCCGGGACCCGCCCCTCGCAGGACGTGACCGGTGTGCGCGACGGCTACTGCGGCGTCATCCGCTCCACCATGTCCGGGTGCTCCTCGAGCCAGGCGGCGACGGCCTCCTCCTCGTGCCCCTGGCCGCGGTTCTTGATCTCCGCCTCCAGGGTGCCGAGCTCGTCCTCACTCATGCGGAAACCCTTGATCCACTCGGTGAGCCGCGGGTACTGCTCGGGGAACTTCTTGCTGGCGATCGTGCGGATCGTGTTCCCCTCGCCGAAGGCCTTCTTGGGGTCCTTCAGCTTGGTCAGCTCGTACTCGCTGTAGGCCCAGTGCGGCGACCACAGGGTGACCGCGACGGGCTTCTTCTGCGCCAGTGCGCGCTTGAGCTCGGCCAGCATCGCGGGCGTGGAGCCGTCGACGACCTCGTACTCGTCCTCGAGGCCGTAGCCCGGCAGCACCTCGTTCTTCAGCAGCTGCATCTCGCCGGTGCCGGGCTCGATGCCGATGATCTTCCCGTCGAAGAGGTCGGCCTTCCCCTTGAGGTCGGCGAGCGACTTCACGTCCTTGACGTACGACGGGACGGCGATCTCCAGCGAGGTCGGCTCGTACCAGGTGCCGAGGTCGGTGAGCTTGTCCTTGTTCTTGTCCCAGTAGTTCTTCTGCGCGTACGGCAGCCACGCGTCGAAGTTGAGGTCGAGGTCTCCGGAGGCGAGGCCGGTGTAGACCGGACCGACGTCCATCTGCTTCAGGTTCAGCTTGTAGCCGCGCCGCTCCAGGACGTTCTTCCACAGGTAGGTGACGGCGATGTCCTCGTCCCAGGGGAACCAGGCGATGTCCAGCGGCCGCTTCGCCTCGGCGGGCGTGCCGCCGCCCCCGGAGTTCACGGGAGCCAGCTTGTCGACGACGTCCGGGTTGGACTTCAGCCAGGTGCGCACGGCCTCCTGCTGCTTGCCCTTGCCGGCCTTGTTGATCTCGGCCTCCAGGCTGGTGAGTTGCTCCTCGGTCATCGAGAAGTTCTTCAGCCAGTCGCCGACGGTGGGGTTGTCGCCGGCGAAGCCCTTGCGGGACAGCGTGTGCACACCGTCGCCCTCGCCCCAGGCGCCCTTGGGGTCCTCGAGCTTCTTCAGGTCGAGGTCGTTGTACGCCCAGTGCGGGGACCAGAGCGTGACGACGATCGGCTCCTTCTTGCTCATGGCGCGCTTCAGTTCGGCCAGCATGGCCGGGGTCGAGCTGTCGACGACCTGGTACTCGCCGTCGAGGCCGTACTCCTTGAGGACCTTGCTCTTCAGCAGGGCCATCTCGCCGGCGCTGGACTCGATGCCGGTGATCCTCCCCTTGAACTGCCCGGCCCTGCCCTTGAGGTCCGCGAGCGAGTTCACGTCCTTCATGTAGGCGGGGACGGTGAGTTCCAGGGACGTCTCGTCGTACCAGGACCCGAGGTCGTCGAGGCGGGAGCCGTACTTCTTCCAGTACTGCTCGTGGGTGGTCGGCAGCCATGAGTTGGTGACGACGTCGATGTCGCCCTGCGCGAGGGAGGTGTAGAGCGGCCCGGCGTCGAACTGCTTGGCCTCCACCTCGTATCCGCGCTGCTCCAGGATCTCCTTCCAGAGGAAGGTGGAGGCGATGCCCTCGTCCCAGGGGACGTAGCCGAGGGAGACCTTCTGGCCCTTGCCGACCTTGCCGTCGCCGGCGGTGTCGGAGGAGCCGCCGGAGCCGCCGAACAGGCTCATGCCGCCGGCCACCAGGGCCAGGACGACGACGCCGATCACGGCGACCTGCGGGCGCGGCCGGTACGACCAGATCTTCATGCGGCCCGCGGCGCGGGCACGGGCGGCGGCCCGGCGGCCCAGCGGGGACACCTGGGTGCCCAGGGCGCTGGTCATGCGGTCCAGGTAGATCGCCAGGATGACGATGGCGACACCGGCCTCGGAGCCGAGGCCGACGTTGAGCTGGCCGATGGCCTCGTTGACGTCGCCGCCGAGGCCGCCGGTGCCGACCATGCCGGCGATCGCGGCCATGGACAGACCCAGCATGATCACCTGGTTGACGCCCGCCATCACCGTGGGCAGCGCCAGCGGGAGCTGGACGCGCAGCAGGGTGTCGCGGGGCGTGGTGCCGAACGCCTCGGCCGCCTCGACGAGTTCCTTGTCGACCTGCCGGACGCCCAGCTCGGTCATGCGGACGCCGGGGGCGAGCGCGAAGATCAGGGTGGCGACGATGCCCGCGGAGGCGCCTGTGCCGAAGAACAGGATCGCCGGGATGAGGTAGATCATCGCGGGCAGCGTCTGCATGAAGTCCAGCACGGGCCGCACCAGTGAGCTGACGCGGTCGGAGCGGGCCGCCCAGATGCCCACGGGCACGGCGACGACCAGCGCTATCAGCGTGGCGACCAGCACCAGCGACAGCGTGATCATCGCGTTCTCCCACAGCTCCATCGACACGATGAACGCGAAGCCGAGGAAGGTGAGGACACCGGCGAGCGCGCCGCGCAGCCAGAAGGCGATCACCGCGAAGATCGCGACGAGCAGCAGCGGCTCGGGCGCCTGGAGGACGGCGTTGATGCCGTCGTAGGTGCCGGTGAAGACGGTCTTGAAGAAGTCGAACAGCCAGCTGACGTGGGCGAGGAGCCAGTCGACGGCGTCGTTGACCCAGTCGCCGAGCGGGATCCTAGGCATGCGCCATCACCTTCCCGCCCTGGTCCTTGGGGCTGTCGCAGACGCCGGGGTCCGCCTCCTCGTCGCCGAGGAAGCCGACCAGGCGCTGCCGCGGCACGACGCCGACGAGTTCGCCGTCGTCGACCACGGCCACCGGGTGCGGCAGGCGCGCGCTGATCGCGCACAGCTCCGTGAAGGACGTGCCGGGCGTCGCGGTCTCACAGCCGCAGTCGGCCTCGTCGCCGCGCACCTCGTGGTCCATGACCGCTTGGGCGGTGAGCACGCGGGAGCGGTCGACGTCCTGGGTGAAGGAGGCCACGTAGTCGTTGGCCGGGCGGATCAGGATGTCCTGTGCGGTGCCGATCTGGACGATGCGACCGTCCCGCATGACGGCGATGCGGTCACCGAGGCGCATGGCCTCGTTGAGGTCGTGGGTGATGAAGACGATGGTCTTCTTCAGTTTCTTCTGCAGCTCGATCAGCTGGTCCTGCATGTCACGGCGGATCAGCGGGTCGAGGGCGCTGAAGGACTCGTCCATCAGCAGCAGGTCGGCGTCGGTGGCGAGCGCCCGGGCGAGGCCCACGCGCTGCTGCATGCCGCCCGACAGTTCGTCGGGCCACGAGTCCTCCCAGCCGGCCAGGCCACACAGGGCGAGCGCCTCGTCGGCGCGGCGTTCGCGCTCGGCGCGGGGCACGCCCTGCACTTCAAGACCGTAGGCAGCGTTGTCACGGACGCTGCGGTGCGGGAAGAGCGCGAAGTGCTGGAAGACCATGCTGATCTTCCGGGACCTGACGTCCCTCAGCTCGCGGTCGGACAGGGCGGTGAGGTCCTGTCCGTCGAAGCGGACGTGCCCGGCGGTCGGCTCCAGCAGACCGTTCAGCATCCGCAGCAGGGTCGACTTGCCGGAGCCCGAGAGGCCCATGACGACGAAGATCTCGCCCGGCTCCACGGAGAAGGACGCGTCGATGACGGCGGCGGTGACGCCGTCGGCCCGCAGCTCCTCGCGGTCCGCCGTGTTGGTGCGCAGTCGTTCCACTGCCTGGTCCGGTCGTCTGCCGAACACCTTGAACAGGTGCTCGGCCTCAAGCCTTGATGACACACGTACCTCTCGTCTCGGCGACAGATCCCGGAGCGATGCCAGGCGGACCCGTGGGCCGCGACAGGTTGAAACAGAAACCGGCATCGTTCCGCCGCCGCGCCTCCCCGCAATCGAACGGCGCAAACTTTTCGTGGGCCGCCTCACAGATGTCGCGCAGGACGCAACGCGTCGCGCGACAGGCCACGCGGGCGCGCCGACGGGCCGGTGCTGTCGGTGGGGTGGGGCATGATGCGGGACGTGACCGGACTGATGCTTCTCGACACCGCCTCCCTCTACTTCCGCGCCTATTTCGGCGTCCCGGAGTCCGTCAAGGCGCCGGACGGCACGCCGGTGAACGCCGTGCGCGGGCTGCTGGACTTCATCGACCGCCTGGTCAAGGACCACCGGCCGGACCGGCTGGTGGCCTGCATGGACGCCGACTGGCGCCCGCAGTGGCGGGTTGACCTGATCCCCTCCTACAAGGCGCACCGGGTCGCCGAGGAGCAGGAGACGGGGCCCGACGTGGAGGAGGTGCCGGACACGCTGTCGCCGCAGGTGCCGGTGATCGAGGAGGTGCTCGACGCGCTGGGCATCGCCCGGGTGGGCGTCGCCGGTTACGAGGCGGACGACGTGATCGGCACGTTCACCGCGCGCGCGGAAGGACCGGTCGACATCGTCACCGGCGACCGCGACCTGTACCAGCTGGTGGACGACGCGCGCGGGGTGCGCGTGCTGTACCCGGTGAAGGGCGTCGGCATGCTGCAGGTCACCGACGAGGCGGCGCTGCGCGCGAAGTATGGGGTGGACGGCAGGGGGTACGCGGATCTGGCGCTGCTGCGCGGCGACCCGAGCGACGGCCTGCCGGGCGTCCCCGGCATCGGGGAGAAGACGGCGGCCAAGCTGCTGGCCGAGTTCACCGACCTGGCCGGGATCCTGGCGGCCGTGGACGACCCGCGGTCGAAGCTCACGCCGACGCAGCGCAGGCGTCTGGACGAGGCGCGGCCGTATCTCGCGGTGGCGCCGAAGGTCGTCCGGGTCGCGGACGACGTCCCGCTCCCGGACGTCGACACGGCCCTGCCGCGTGCCCCGCGCGACCCGGCCGCCGTGGAGTCCCTGGCCGCGCGCTGGGGCCTGGGCGGTTCGGTCACCCGCCTGTTGGCGACGCTCGCGGAGCGGTAGGTGCTAACTTAGGCATACCTAACCGCAACTGGGAGGCCCTCATGGCAGAGCGACCGGCACGCGCGCCGCGCACCCCGCACACCGGCGTGGTCGTCCGCACCGAGCGGCTGACCCCGCACATGCAGCGCGTGGTGCTGGGCGGCGAGGGCCTCGCACGCGTCTCGGCGGACGCCTGCACCGACCACTACGTCAAGCTGCTGTTCCCGGCGCCGGGCGCGGTCTACCCGGAGCCCTTCGACCTGGAGCGGATCCGCGCCGAGTTCCCGCGCGAGCAGTGGCCGGTGACCCGGACGTACACGATCCGCCACTGGGACGCCGAACACCGTGAGCTGACCCTCGACTTCGTGATCCACGGCGACGAGGGGCTGGCCGGCCCCTGGGCGATCAACGCCCGCCCCGGCGACGTGGTCCGCTTCCTCGGCCCCGGCGGCGCCTACGCACCCGACCCGGCCGCCGACTGGCACCTCCTGGCAGGCGACGAGAGCGCGCTGCCCGCGATCGCCCGCGCCCTGGAGTCGCTCCCGCAGGGCGCCCGCGCGGTCGCGTTCCTGGAGATCGCCGGCCCGGAGGAGGAGCAGAAGATCGACTCCGACGTGGAGATCCGCTGGCTGCACCGCGGTGACCGCGGGGTCGGCGAGGCCCTCGTGGAGGCCGTCAACGCCCTCGACTGGCCGGAGGGCCGCGTCCACGCCTTCGTCCACGGCGAGGCGCACTTCGTGAAGGAACTCCGCCGCCTGCTCCGCGTGGACCGCGACATCCCCCGCGAGGACCTCTCCATCTCCGGCTACTGGCGCCTGGGCCACAACGAGGACGGCTGGCAGGCCTCGAAGAAGGAATGGAACGCCCGCGTCGAGGCGGAGCAGGAGGGGACGCCCGCGGCGTAAGCGCCCCGCGGGGGCGCGGGGACCGCGCGAACGAGCCGCACCGGCTCAGGGGCGCGGGGAACTGCGCGAACAACCCCCACCGGCTCAGGGGCGCGGGGAACTGCGCGAACGACCCCCACCGGCCCGCACCGGCTCAGGGGCGCGGGGAACTGCGCGAACGACCCCCACCGGCCCGCACCGGCTCAGGGGCGCGGGAACTACGCGAACGACCCCCACCGGCCCGCACCGGCAGGTGCCCCCGCACATCCCCGTACCCTTGCCCCACGTGAGACGCAGACGCACCCCCGCCCCTCCCCCACCCCTGCCGCAGCGCGACGGCGTGGACCCGGTCCGGGTGCGTCTGCCGGCAGACGGCCCGGGCGCGACGGTGCGCGAACACCTGGTTCTGCGGCTGGCCGCACCCTCCGCCGTGATCGACGGCATGTTCGACGCCGGTGCGATCGTCGACGCGACCGGAAACCCCGTCCCGCCGGACACCCCTTACACCCCCGGCCTCACGGTCTGGTTCCACCGCGACATGCCCGACGAACCCCCCGTCCCCTTCCCCCTGCACGTGGTGCACCAGGACGACCACCTCGTCGTCGCGGACAAACCCCACTTCCTCGCCACCACCCCCCGCGGCCGCCACGTCCGCCAGACGGCCCTGGCCCTCCTCCGCCACGAGCTCGGCCTGCCGCACCTGACGGCCGCACACCGCCTGGACCGCCTCACCTCGGGACTGGTGCTGTTCACCGTGCGCCCCGAGGAGCGCGGCGCGTACCAGACGCTGTTCCGCGACCGCCGGGTGCACAAGGAGTACGAGGCCGTCGCCCCGTACGACCCGGCGCTGAACCTCCCCCGCACCCTCCGCAGCCGGATCGTCAAGGAGCGCGGGGAGCTGACCGCGAAAGAGGTCGACGGCGAACCGAACGCGGAAACCCACGTAGAACTGCTCACGCACCGTGCGGACGGCCTGGCCCGGTACCGGCTGGTGCCCGGCACCGGCCAGACCCACCAGCTCCGGGTGCACATGAGCGCCCTCGGCGTGCCGATCCTCGGCGACCCCCTCTACCCGGAGGTGAGCGCTCCGGTCCCGGCCGGCGACTTCCGGCGCCCGCTGCAACTGCTGGCGCGGGAACTGGCGTTCACGGACCCGGTGACGGGAGCGGAACACCGGTTCACCAGCGGCCGGACGCTCGAGGCGTGGACCTCGTACGACACCTGGGCGGCGGATCAGTAGCCGCGCCACCACCGCAGGAACCGCTGCCAGGCGCCCTTGGGCGGCTCGGGCTGCGCGAGCCGAGGCGGTACGGGCACGGCGGCCGGAACCGTACCGGCGTCCGGCGCCCCGCCGACACCCGCACCCGCACCCACACCCACACCCACACCCACACCCGCACCGCCCACAGCAGCACCCACCGAGGCAGGCGCGGGTGCCGGAGTCTGCCGCGGGACTCCCCCGATCTGCCAGTCGTGCGCCGCGGGCGCCCCCGAGCCGGCCTCGTGGCCCGGCGCCTGCGTGATCTCCTGCTGAGGCCGCGGCGTGAAGTGCACCGGCAGCGAGACCAGATAGCGCGAGGCGATCGACTCGGTGAAGGTCAGCTCCTCCTCGTCGCAGCTCAGCTCCACGTCCGGCAGCCGCATCAGCAGGGCGTCGACGCCGACCTCGGCGATGACACGGCCGATGTCCTGGCCGGGGCACTCGTGGGTGCCGCCGCCGAACGCGAGGTGCGAGCGGTTGCCCTGCATGTCGGCGGTCGGGTCGGGGCGGACGCGCGGGTCGACGTTGGCCGGCGCGGGCGCGAACAGCAGCCCGTCCCCCTTGCGGATGCGCTGCCCGCCCAGCTCGGTGTCCTGCTTGGCGTAGTAGGCGAAGATCGTGCTGAACGGCGGTTCGTCCCAGAGGAGTTGCTCCACCGCCTGGGGCACGGTCATCTGGCCGCCGTTGAGCTGGGACCGGAACCGCGGGTCGATCAGCACCTGGCGCAGCACGTTGGCGAGCAGGTTCGCCGTGGCCTCGTAGGCGGCGATCAGCACCACCCGCAGATGCTGGCTGACCTCCTCGTCGGACAGCCCGGCCGGGTGGCTGACGAGTCGGCCGGTGAAGTCGTCCCGGGGTTCCTTGCGGCGGCGCGCGGTGAGGCGGTTCAGCGCCTCCATCACATAGGCGTTGCTCGCGATGGCGGTCTCGGTGCCGCGGATCATGTCGCGGGCGGCCTGCACCATGCGGTCGTCGTACTCGTCGGGCATGCCGAGGACATGGCACATCACGGCCATCGGCAGGTGCTCGGCGTACTCACTGACCAGGTCGGCCTCGCCGGCCTCGCAGAACCGGTTGACGACCCGCTGGACGCTGCGGTTGACGTACCGGCGCAGACTGCGGAAGTCGGTCGCGGAGACGGCGGTGTCGATGGCGCCGCGCCAGCGCCGGTGCTGCTCTCCCTCGACGTGGGCGCACATCGGCTGCCAGGCGATGTGCGGCATCAGCGGGTGGTCGGGCTTGACCAGGCCGTCGCGGAGCGCGGACCAGATGCGGCTGTCCTTGGTGAACTGCCCCGGACTTCGCACCAGTTGCTGACTCTCGGCGTGGCCGAGCACGATCCACAGCGGTACGTCGTCATGGATGAGGACGGGCGCCACCGCGCCGTGTTCCTCGCGCAGCCGCTCGTAGAGCTTCTTGAGGTCGTCCGACTCGTGGAGCCGGGCGAGTCCGCCGGGGCCCAGGCCGTGCGCGGGGCATCCGGGGGGCGGTCCGGGCCGGGCGTCGTCACCGGCCGGGCGGTCCGGCGTCTGGGAGTGGGATTCAGGCGTCACTGTGGTCGCTCCGGGAAGGGGGAATGCCTAAAGGTTCCGAGGAAGGGAGAGAGGGTCCCGCGCGTCAGGTGAGCGAGCCCGTCATGGCGAGCGAGTGCAGGAAGCGCATCAGGGTCATCAGCACGTCGCGGCTGGAGGCGCGGCGCCGCACGTCACACTCCACAATGGGGATCATCTCGGACAGGTCGAGCGCGGACCGCAGGTCGGTGATGGGATAACGGGGCGCGTCCGGGAAGGAGTTGACGGCGACGACGAAGGGCACGCCGCGTTCCTCCAGGCGGCCCATGACGTCGAAGCTGACCTCGAGGCGGCGCGTGTCGACCAGGACGACCGCGCCGAGCGCGCCTTCGAACAGGCCGTTCCACAGGAACCAGAAGCGTTCCTGGCCCGGCGTGCCGAAGAGGTACAGCACCAGCTCGTCGGTGATCCTGATGCGGCCGAAGTCCATGGCGACGGTGGTGGCCGTCTTGGACGGGGAGCCGTAGTTGTCGTCAACCCCGATGCCGGCCTGTGTCATGGTCTCCTCGGTGGTCAGCGGTTTGATCTCGCTGACCGAGCCGACCATGGTGGTCTTGCCGACCCCGAACCCGCCGACGATCACGATCTTCACCGCGGACTGCGCCGTGTGGGGCAGCTGGTCCTCGGCGCGTGGGCCCGGGATGGTGTCAGAGCCGTTGAAGTCCATGCATCACCGCTTCGAGAAGGGAACGGTCCGGGAGCGCCTTGCGGACGATCGGGGAGCGCGCTTGGACCAGTTCCGCCGTCAGCAGTTCGGTGATCAGCACGGTCACCACGCTGAACGGCAGACTGAGATAGGCCGACAGCTCGGCCACGGACAGGGGGGCGACGCAGAGCCTGAGCAGCGCCGCCTGCTCGGGGGTGGCGGAGGGCGGGGGGTCGGGGGAACGCGCCACGATCAGCGTGACCAGGTCGATGTCGGCGCGCTCGCCGTCCGGTCCCGCGACGACGTACAGCCGCTCCGGGTTGCCGCCCTCGCCCTCCTTGCGGGCCGGGGCGGCCGGCTGGGCGGGCGTGCCCTGCCCGGGAGTGCGCCTCTGGCGTTGGGGAGGAGTCATACGGTCTGCCCGTTCCGTCGGGGCGGACTGGTCAGATGGGCGCCGATGCGGACGACGAGGTCGCGCATCATGCCACCCATGCGGCCGGGTTCGCAGGTCATGTCGGAGAGGACCGCGAGGTAGGCGTTGGCACCGGCCGCCATCAGGTAGAAGTAGCCCTCGTCGATCTCGATGAGCACCATCTTCATCTCGCCGTCGCCGTGCGGCAGTTCCTGTGCGACGGCGGCGGCGAGGCTCTGCACGCCGGCGCAGGCGGCGGCGACCCGGTCGGCGGCGTCCGGCTCGCCGCCGTAGCGGGCGATGCGCAGGCCGTCGGCGGAGAGCACCACGATCATCTCGACGCCGGGTACGCCGTCGGCGAGCTCCTTGAGCATCCAGTCGAAGTTGGCTCGTTGCTGGATCACTTGAGGTCCCCCTCGTCCTCGGCCTCGGTGCGGGCCGGTTCGTTGATGAGATGCAGGTAGGCGGTCGGGTTCCGGGTGAAGTCGGTGGGGTGGACGTCCGGGTCGAGGTCCTTCTTCAGTCCCTCCCAGAAGGCGTCGACCCACAGCCCGGGTTCGCGGTCGTGCCGCTTCTTCTTCTCGGGCTCGGCGGCGGCCCAGATGTCGTGGTACTCCTCGCCGCGCTCCCTGGCCTCGCGCTCGGCGCGCTCGGCGGCGGCCTGCTCGGCGTAACGCTGGGCGAGCGGGGTCCTGACGCGGCTGCGGCGCTGCGGGAGGCCGCCCGCGGTCCATTCGGTCACCTCGGGGACGTCGTCCTCCACGGCGGCCGTCTCGGGGATGCGGGGGCTGGTGGGGCGGCGCTTCTTGGGGGCGCGCTGCGGGCCGGGGAGGGCGTCGACGGGGCGGGGCACGGCGGTGGCGCCGATGCCGTGGGCGAGACCGACTCCTGGCTGGTCGGTGATCATCTCGCTGGGGACGACCAGGACGGCGCGAACGCCGCCGTACGCGGAGGCGCGCAGCGACACCTGCATGTTGAACTGCGTGCACAGACGGCCGACGACGGCGAGGCCGAGACGCGGGTTGCCGCCGATCTCCTGGAGGTCGACGCCGCGCTGGGCGCGGTCGAGGATGCCCTCGATGCGGGCGCGGGCCTGCTCGTCGAGGCTGACGCCGGCGTCCTCGATCTCGATGGCGACGCCGGTCTGCACCTCGGTGGCGGTGACGCTGACCTTGCTGGTGGGCGGCGAGTAGCGGGTGGCGTTGTCGAGGAGTTCGGCGGCGGCGTGGATGACCGGCTCGACGTAGATGCCCTTGATGTTGATCTTGGCGATCGACTTCAGGTCGATGCGGCGGTACTCGAGGATGCGGGACATGGCGCCGCGCAGCACGCTGTAGAGCGCGACCGGCTTGGGCCACTGGCGTCCGGGGCGGCCGCCGCCGAGGACGGAGATGGAGTCGGCGAGGCGGCCGATCAGCGCGGTGCCGTGGTCGATGCGCAGGAGGTCGTCGAAGACCTCGGGGTTGCGGCCGTGGTCCTCCTCCATCTCCCTCAGTTCCTTGGCCTGCTGGTGGACGATGGCCTGGACGCGGCGGGCGATGGAGACGAAGGAGCGCTGCGAGGAGTCACGCAGGTTCTCCTCGTCGTCGATGATCTTGAGGACCGTGCGCAGCAGCACCTGCTGGTACGTGGGGAGGTCCCGCCAGGACGGGTTGAGCCTCGGCAGGTCACGCATCACCTCGTCCGGCTCGTTGCCGGCGTGCAGGTGGTTCAGGCAGGCGGGGAAGACCTGCTGGATGAAGTACTCGGTCTCCGTGTCGTGGGCGGCGATCCGCGCCTCCAGATACGCACGGTGACGCTCGTGCTCGGCGCGTGCCTCCCGCAGTACGCGGCCGCGGCGCACCGCCTCGGTCGCGGTGCCGGCCACCAGCAGGGTCGCTACGGCACCGCACACGCCTACAGCGATCCGGGCGGGCTCCGCCACCAGGGCGACGGCGGCTCCGGTCGCCGCGGCCATCACTATGGCCGGCATCAACAGCACGCGTGCGTAAGGAAGTTGGACACTCGCCATGTGAGCCCTCTGAAGCGTGTCGACTGACGGTCGGGAACGTGCACATAAGGGAACAAGCGCACGAATTCATCTCAACTCGGTGCGCTGCGGGCGAGCTTAGTCCGACGGGATCATCGCCATGTCATATTCCGCAACTGCCGGAAACGGCCCCCGGGGCAGGAGTACGCTCGAGGCCATTTGCACGGTCCGGAATGTTTCGAACACACGCTGTCACGGCACACAGGCGTACGACGACCGCTCACCGTCACGGGTTAACCGGACCTGAGGAGCAGCGATCCACGGTCCCTCGGAGGCCTCCCCATTGCTTCCCCCGCGCGCGGCCGGTGATGCGGCCGCACCAGGGCGCGCACAGTGCGGAAGCCCGGCGCGCGGGGGGCGCACCGGGCTTCCGGAGAGAGTGCCGAGCGGGGTCAGCCCACGGAGGAGTAGGCCACCACGCCGCGCAGCAGACCGTCCACCGCCTTGCGGGCGTTCTTCGCGACCGTCGAGCCCTCGGCGACCGGGGCCGCCGCGGAGATCTGCCCCAGCACGTCGATGACCTGCTTGCACCAGCGCACGAAGTCGCCGGCCGGCATCTCCGCCTCGCGCAGCACCTCGTCGAGGCCCTTGCCGGAGGCCCACATGTAGGCGGCCCAGGCGAAGCCGAGATCGGGCTCGCGCTGGCCCACGCCCTCGGTCTGGCTGATCCGGAAGTCCTCCTCCAGCGCGTCCAGCCGGCCCCAGATGCGGACCATCTCGCCGAGCGCCGCCTTCGCCCTGCCCGAGGGCAGCTTCGGCGCCGCCGCGTCGTCCGCGACCCGCGACTCGTACACCAGCGCCGAGACGCACGCGGCGAGTTCGGCGGGGCCGAGGCCCTCCCAGACCCGCTCGCGCAGGCATTCACTGGCCAGCAGGTCCAGCTCGCCGTACAGCCGGGCCAGCCGCCTGCCGTGCTCGGTGACCTCGTCGCCGCGCAGATAGTCCATCTCGGTCAGCAGCGCGACGATCCGGTCGAAGGTGCGGGCGATGGTGTTCGTCCGGCCCTCGATGCGCCGCTCCAGCTGCGAGGTGTCCCGCATCAGCCGGTGGTAGCGCTCCGCCCAGCGGGCGTGGTCCTCGCGGTCCTGGCAGCCGTGGCACGGGTGCGCCCGCAGCGCCTTGCGCAGCCGCGCGATCTCCCGGTCGTCGGCGGCCGGGGCGCGGTTCTTGCGGTGCCGGTCCGGCACGATGTGGCCGGCCTTGGTGCGCAGCGCGGAGGCGAGGTCCCGGCGGGACTGCGGGGAGCGCGGGTTGAACGACTTCGGGATCCGCATCCGCTCCAGCGCCTCCACGGGCACCGGGAAGTCGACCGACGCCAGCCGCTTCACCTGGCGCTCGGCGGTCAGCACCAGCGGACGCGGACCGTCGTGGTACTCCACGCCACGGTGGCCGTTGGTCCGGCCGGCGGGCAGCCCCGGGTCGAGCACCAGCGCCAGTCCGGCGTACTTGCCGGTGGGCACGTGGATGACGTCACCGGGCCTGAGCTTCTCCAGCGCGACGGCCGCCTCCGCGCGCCGCTGCACCTGCCCCTGGCGGGCCAGCTCGTTCTCCCGGTCCTTCAGCTCACGGCGGAGCCGCGCGTACTCCTCGAAGTCGCCGAGATGGCAGGTCATCGAGGCCTTGTAGCCCTCGAGGCCCTCCTCGTTGCGCTGCACCTGACGCGAGATGCCGACGACCGACTTGTCCGCCTGGAACTGCGCGAACGACGTCTCCAGCAGCTCCCGCGAGCGGTGCCGCCCGAACTGCTCGACCAGGTTGACCGCCATGTTGTACGACGGCTTGAAGCTGGAGCGCAGCGGATATGTGCGCGTGCCGGCCAGTCCCGCCAGGTGCTCGGGGTTCATCCCGCGCTGCCACAGCACCACGGCGTGGCCCTCGACGTCGATGCCGCGGCGGCCCGCCCGGCCGGTCAGCTGGGTGTACTCGCCGGGGGTGATGTCGGCGTGCTGCTCGCCGTTCCACTTGACGAGTTTCTCCAGCACCACCGAGCGCGCGGGCATGTTGATGCCCAGGGCCAGGGTCTCGGTCGCGAACACGGCCTTCACCAGACCGCGCACGAACAGCTCCTCGACGACCTCCTTGAAGGTCGGCAGCATGCCCGCGTGGTGCGCGGCTATGCCCCGCTCGAGGCCCTCCAGCCACTCGTAGTAGCCGAGGACGTGCAGGTCCTCGGCCGGGATGGAGGCGGTGCGCTCCTCGACCAGGTCGCGGACCTGGGCCCGTGCCTCCTCGTCGTTGAGCCGCAGCCCCGCGTACAGGCACTGCTGCACCGCGGCCTCGCAGGCGGCCCGGCTGAAGATGAACGTGATGGCGGGCAGCAGACCCTCGGCGTCGAGCCGCTCGATGACCTCCGGCCGGCTCGGCGTCCACACGCGCGAGCGCTGTCTGCGCTCCCGCTCGCGGTCCGCCTCCCGCATGCCGTTGCGGCCCCGGCGGCGGTCGCCCCAGGACGGGCGGCTCGCCTCCAGCCGGGCCATGCGCGTCAGGTCGGGGTTGACGGCCTTCTTGTGGCCCTCCCCCTCCTCGAAAAGGTCGTACATCCGGCGGCCCGCCAGCACGTGCTGGAACAGCGGCACGGGCCGGTGCTCGGAGACGATCACCTCGGTGTCGCCGCGGACGGTGTCCAGCCAGTCGCCGAACTCCTCGGCGTTGGACACGGTCGCCGACAGGGACACCAGCGTCACCGACTCCGGGAGGTGGATGATCACTTCCTCCCAGACGGCGCCCCGGAAGCGGTCGGAGAGGTAGTGCACCTCGTCCATCACCACGTAGCCGAGGCCGAGGAGGGTCCGCGACCCGGCGTACAGCATGTTCCGCAGGACCTCGGTGGTCATCACGACCACGGGCGCCTCGGAATTGACGCTGTTGTCACCGGTGAGCAGGCCCACCTTGTCGGTGCCGTAGCGGCGGCACAGGTCGGCGTACTTCTGGTTCGACAGCGCCTTGATGGGCGTCGTGTAGAAGCACTTCCTGCCCTCCTGGAGGGCGAGGTGGACGGCGAACTCGCCGACGATCGTCTTGCCGGATCCGGTGGGGGCGGCGACCAGCACGCCCTTTCCGGCCTCGAGGGCCCGGCAGGCCTCCACCTGGAAGGGGTCGAGGCCGAAGTCGTACATCTCGCGGAAGGAGGCGAGCGAGGTGGCCTGCTCGGCAGCGCGCCTGCGTGCTGCCGCGTACCGCTCGGCCGGTGAGAGGTCCTCTGTCATCGTGCTTTCGAGCGTACCGGGCCGCACCGACAACGTGACGATCATTATCCGGATCGGCCACGTGAGGTGCGGCGACGCCCGCTCAGGGGCCGACGACCCGGACCGCCCCCGGCACGCAGCGGGCGGTCAGCGGCAGCGGCCCGACGTACTCGCCGTCCGCGTAGCCGGTGACGTCCTCGGCGACCAGTTCCACGCTCGCCGCCCGCATGACGGTCACCACGGGGTGGTCGACGTGCGTCCCCTTGTAGACCCGCGGGAACACCCGCAGCAGCGTGGCCCGGCTGCACTCGCCGACCACGGTGATGTCGAACAGTCCGTCGGTGAGGTCGGCGCCCGGGCATATCCGCATGCCCCCGCCGTACGACGGCCCGTTCCCCACGGCCACCAGCGTCGCCTCGACCTCGTGGACCTCCCCGCCGTCCAGCGTGATCCGGTACGGCAGCGGCCGGAAGGCGGCCAGCTCGGCGACCATCGCCACGTCGTACTTGAAGCGGCCGAGGGGGGCGCGCATCCGGTTGCCCCGGTCGTTGACCCGGGAGTCGAAGCCGGAGGCGAGCACGGCCCCGAACCAGCGGTCGCCGACTCGGCCGAGGTCGACGTCACGGGAGCGGCCGCTCTTGAGGGCGTCGGCGATCATCCGGCCGGACGTGGCGGGTTCGCGCAGAGGCATGCCGAGTGCCCGGGCGAAGTCGTTGCCGGTGCCCGCGGCCACCAGACCGAAGGGGGTGCCGGTGCCGACGACGGCCTGCAGGGCGAGGTTGGCCATGCCGTCGCCGCCGACGGCGATCAGGGCCCCGGTGCCCTCCTCGACGGCGGTGCGCGCCCGGGACAGCGCGTCCTCGGGGCCGTCGCCCGTCACGGCGCTGACGTGGAAGCCGGCGTCGCGCAGCGCGGAGGCGGCCGACCGCGCCGCACGGGCGCCCCGGCCGCCGCCCGCGGTGGGGTTCACGAAGAGGGTGATCTCGCTGGTCACGGGAGTGACCCTACGAGGTGCCGGCTCGTCCTCAGGTCACGTCGTCATAACCGTTGACGCGGTCCCGGGAGGTCTGCTCGGGCAGCGCGGCGACCGGTTCGGCCGGTTCGACCGCTTCCGGGGTGTGGTCGAGCACGGAGGCCTCGTCGTCGGAGGGCCCCTCGGACTCCTTGCGGGCGCGCCGTCTGTCGTTCAGCAGCGAGAAGCCGACGGCGACGAAGTACAGGACGACGATCGGCCCGGACAGCGCCAGCATGCCCACCGGGTCGGTGGTGGGCGTGGCGACCGCGCCGAAGATGAAGACGCCCATGACGACACCGCGCCACCAGCCCGCCATCCGGCGGCCGGACACGATGCCCACCATGTTGAGCATGATCAGGAGCAGGGGCAGCTCGAAGGCCAGGCCGAAGACCAGCACCATGCGGATGGTGAAGTCGAGGACCTCGTCGAGCGACAGGATGTTCGCCGATCCCCCGGGCGTGAGACTGAGCAGCACCTTGATGCTGACCGGGAGGATGACGTACGAGAGGAGGGCGCCGCCGGCGAACAGCGGCACCGCGGCCGCAGTGAAGACGTAGGTGTACTTCTTCTCGTGCCGGTGCAGACCGGGGGCGACGAAGGCCCACAGCTGGTAGAGCCAGACCGGGCTGGAGACGACCAGGCCCGCCATGAGGCTCACCTTGATCGTCGTGGTGAACGGCGACGTCAGTGTGTTGAACGACACGATGGCGCAGTTGCCGCCGTCGCTGTTCGTCAGGGAGTCGCACTTGGGCACCGGCTCGGCCAGGAACTGCATGAGCTGTTCGCTGTAGAAGGCGGCGACGACCGACACCACGACGATCGCGAGCACGGCCTTGGCCAGGCGGTTCCGCAGCTCACGCAGGTGTTCCACAAGAGGCATGCGCCCCTCGGGATCCCTCTGCTGTGTGCGGGCAGACTTGAGCAACCCACGTTCCCATCTCGTGCGGCGGGCCGGACGTCACCGGCCCTGCGTCAGCGCTTGGTCGTGTCCGTCGGCTCGGTGACCGGGCGGGAGCTGGTCACGTCGCCGGGGGCGGCCTGGATGGTGCGCTGCGCCGGGGGCTGCTCGCCATTGGCCGGCGGGTCGGCCGGAGCGGAGGACTTGTTGTCCTCCTTCATCGCCTTCGCCTCGCTCTTCAGGATGCGGGCGGACTTGCCGAGCGACCGCGCCATGTCGGGGAGCTTCTTGGCGCCGAACAGCAGGATGATGACGACGAGGATCAGAATGATCTCGGTAGGTCCGAGCCGTCCCATAAGTCTTTACCTTCTCACCGAGGCGGGTGGGTGGGGGGCTGTCCGACCGGTCGGACATGCGTCCGAAGGACGGTGCAGACAGCGATCGTAACGCCCAGAGGTAAACGTCCGGCAATCCCTGTGCGTACTCCCGTCCGCGGCCCGTGCCTCGTTCTCCGGGCCGCGATCAGCAGCGTACCTGCCGGGCCCCGGCCCGTGACAGGGCGGCGACAACGCCCCGTCCGGACGGCTGTGACCCGCCGGCGCCGCCGCGGGTCACAGGGCCTCCGCCGAGCGGGCCGTGCTCTCCGCCGCCCGCTCCAGGTCCTCGGCCGCGCGGCCGATGCGGCGGGCCGAGTCCGCGACCTGCCTGCCGAGGCGCTCCGCCTCGACGAACACCCGGACGGCGAGCACTGCGAGCACCGTCAGCCCCAGGAATCCCAGGGCCACGGCGAACATCGGCCAGAACATGGGTCGAGCCTAGACGGTCGAGTGCAGCCGGAGCGTACGCACCCCGCCGCCGGTGAGCAGCTCGACGATCCGCTCCCCCGCCGGCTTGCGGACGGCGGCGCCGCACTCGGGGCAGGTGAAGGAGTAGAAGGTGGTGCGGCTGCTGGCGCCGATGGCCAGCCGCAGCGCGCTCGCGGACAGTTCGAAGCGCTCCCGGCAGTCCGGGCAGCCCGCCCGGAACATCACCGGGGCCACGTTCCTCATCCCGGCGAACGCGGACGCCGCCGTCATGCCTCGTGCCCCTGTGGTCGCCGACTCGCTCAAAGCCCTCGCTCCTGACTGTCGTCCTGCCCGGTCATCCCGCCGCCCCGGCCCCGTCGTACGCCTCCAGCGCCTCACGCGCCGCCCGGCGGGCGCTCTCGGCCAGTTCCCGCGGCTCCACGATGCGTCCGTCGCGGCCGAGCCGCAGCGCCAGCCGCTTCAGCGACGCGGGGTCGGGGGTGCGCAGGGTGATACGGAGCCCGCCGTCGGGAAGCTCATCGGCGCTGTCGTGCGGGTAGTACTCGGCCACCCAGCGCCCGCCCGGCCCGACCTCGACGACCACCTCGGGATCCTCGGCCGCGGGCTGCACCAGCCCTTCGGACAGGTCGCGCAGCTCGACCTCGGGCGGCGCGGACGGCTCGTCGAGGATCTTGATCTCGGCGACCCGGTCCAGCCGGAAGGTGCGGCGCGCCTCGGAGCGGCGGCACCACGCCTCGACGTACGTGTGCCCGACGCTGACCAGGCGGATGGGGTCGATCTCCCGCTCGGTGACCTCGTCGCGGGCGGGCGAGTAGTAGCGGATCCACAGCCGGCGGCGCTCGGCGATGGCCCGGTCGACGTCCGCGAAGACGCCGCCCTCGGACTCGAAGGTCACCGACAGCCGGGAGCTGGCGCCGGCCGCCTCACCGGCCGCGGTCTCCACCTTCGCGGTGGCCCGCAGCAGCGCCTGACGGTCGCTCTCGCGCAGCCCCGGCAGCGTGGCCACGGCGCGGGCGGCGACGAGCAGCGCGGTCGCCTCGTCGGCGGCCAGGCGCAGCGGCTCGGCCGCGTCGGCGCCCAGGGCGGCCGGGTTGTGCCACCAGATGCGCTCGCCGTCGGTGTCGATGTCCAGCAGGTCGCCGCCGCGGAAGCTGGTGCCGCACATGGGCAGCACGTCGAGGTCGGAGACCAGTTCGTCCTCGGTGATGCCGAAGGCGCGCGCCACGTCCTCGATGCGGGCGCCGGGGCGCTCGCGGAGATACGTCACCAGGGACAGCATCCGCCGCGTCTGGTCGATGGCGTTCACGGGCCTGACCGGTTTGCCTGCCACGTTGTCGTCCGCTCCCCCTCAGCCCTTGGCCACGGCACGCAGCCGGTCCACCACGTCGGCCCGCAGTTCCTCGGGCTCCAGCACCACCACGTCCGGTCCGAACTCCACCAGCCAGGCGTCCAGTCCGTGCCCGTACGGGATCTCCAACTCGTCCCAGCCGTTCCCGAGTTCCCGGACCGACGTGGCCTTGGCCCGGAGCGGGAAGCCGGCGTCGGAGCGCAGCCGGATGCGCGCGGAGCGGTCGGCGGTCTCCCCGGCCCAGCTCGCCACGGTCTCCCGCACGGTGACGACGTCGGGCACCGGCACGGTGAACCGGCCGGCGCGCGAGCGCACCTTGCCGGTGATCCGGGACAGCCGGAAGACCCGCTCGGCGCCGCGGTCGCGGTCCCAGCCGGCCAGGTACCAGTGGCCGCGCCAGCACTCCAGCGCCCACGGCTCGACATGCCGCTGCTCGGGCTGCGCGGCGTTGGCCTTGCGGTAGTCGAAGACGACCGGGCGGCGGTCGCGGCAGGCGAGCATCAGCGGCTCGAACGCGGCCTCGTGCACCGGGATGCGCGGCTCCAGCGCGCCGTGCGCGCCGTACGGGTCGACGTCCTCCGGGAGTCCGGCGGCGCGCAGCTTCTGCAGGGCGCCGGAGGCCGCTCCGGCCAGCCGGGCCTGCTGCCACACCTTCGCGGCGAGCCCGAGGGCGGCGGCCTCCTCGGCGTCCAGGGTGATGGGAGGCAGCCGGTTGCTGTCGCGGCGGGCGAGATAGCCCGTGTCGCCCTCGAGGTTCTCGACGGTCTCGATGACCAGTCCGAGTTCGCGCAGGTCGTCCTTGTCGCGCTCGAACATGCGGTTGAAGGAGTCGTCGGAGCCCGCCTCGAGGTACGCCTCGATGGACTCACGCAGCTCGCGCTTGGTGAGCGGCCTCCGCGTCCCGAGCAGACACAGCGCCAAGTTCATCAGCCGCTCGGCCTTGGCAATCGCCATCGACGCGCTTCGCCTCCCTATGGTGCTTACGACCGATGACCGTACCGCCCCGGGGTGGCGTGGTGAAAGCCGAGGGCCCGTGCCCGGACAGGCATGGGCCCTCGGCGATCGACTCCGGTCGGATCAGACGCCGAGCAGGTCGACCACGAAGATCAGTGTCTCACCGGGCTGGATCGCCGGGGTGGGGCTCTGGTTGCCGTAGGCGAGGTGGGCCGGGATGGTCAGCTGGCGGCGGCCGCCGACCTTCATGCCCTGCACGCCCTGGTCCCAGCCCTTGATGACCCGGCCCGCGCCCAGCGGGAAGCGGAAGGGGGTGCCACGGTTCCAGCTGGCGTCGAACTCCTCGCCGGTGCTGAAGGCGACGCCCACGTAGTGGACGGTGACGGTGTGACCCGCCTTCGCCACCTCGCCGTCGCCCTCCCAGATGTCCTTGATCTCGAGGTCCGCCGGGGGCTCGCCGCCCGGGAAGTCGATCTCGGGCTTGTCGATGCTCACGTCTTCATGCTCCTGCTTGTCTGCGGAAAGGCGAACACGCACAGTCTTGCATCCCGGCGGGGTCACAGCTTCGCGAGGATGTCCACGGAGAAGACCAGCGTGGAGTCCTTCTGGATGCCGCTGCCCTGCGGCGGGTTGTCGCCGTAGCCCAGCTTCGGCGGGATGACGATGAGGACGCGGCTGCCGACCTTCTTGCCGGTGAGGCCCTGCGCCCAGCCCTTGACGACCTGCTGGAGCGAGAAGGACGTCAGCTGGCCGCGGCCGTACGTGGAGTCGAACTCCTTGCCGCCGTCCCACAGCACGCCCTTGTACTGCACCAGGACGCTGTCCTCGGCGCCGACCTCCTCGCCGTCGCCCTCGATGACGTAGTTCGCCACGAGCTTGTCCGGGGCCTGGGCGTCGGGCACCTCGATGGAGGGTGCCTTGCCGTCGGTGTTGGTGCCGACCTTGGGCAGGTCGATGTCGTCCTGGGCGACGTCGGTGCCCTTGGCGGAGCTCTTGGCGTTGAACGTGTCCTGCACGTCGACCACGAACACCAGCGTGTCGGTGCCCTTGATGCCCGCCTGCGCGTTGCCCTGGTCGCCGTAGCCCCAGGTGGGCGGTACCGCCATCTGGACGCGGCTGCCGGTCTTCTTCCCCACGAGCCCGTAGCGCCAGCCGTCGATGATCGTGCCCTGGGCGAGCTGGATGGCCAGGGGCTGCTTGCGGTCGTAGGAGTTGTCGAACACCTTGGCGGTGCTCCAGACCTGGCCCAGGTAGTGGGCGACGATGAAGTCGTTCTCGGCGATCGTGCGCCCGCCGCCCGCGATGACCGTCTTGACCGCGAGGTCCTTGGAGGGATCGCCGCTGCCCTTCGCGACGGTCGGCTTCTCGCCGAACTTGGTCCCGGCCGTGATCGCCGGCAGCGGGCCCTCGACGATCTTCGGCGACGGGGCGGCCGACGCCTCGGACTCGGAGGGCGCGGCCGTCTCGCTGGCCTTGCCGGAATCGGACTTGTCGTCGCCGCACGCGGCGAGGGTGGCCAGTCCAGCGGGAACGGCAATGAGAAGTGAGCGTCGGCGCACGGTGGGGGCCTCGTAATCATCGATCTTGTGGATGGCGTCCGCGCAACTCTACGGCGTGAGAAGGGCGCCGCACGGTGTAACGTACGGCGCCCGTGTGACGTTCCGGGTGTTTCGTCAACTCCCGGGGGACACGTCCTCTCACATGCCGGCGATCAGCTTCTCCACCCGCTCGTCCACCGAACGGAACGGGTCCTTGCACAACACGGTGCGCTGGGCCTGGTCGTTGAGCTTGAGGTGCACCCAGTCGACGGTGAAGTCCCGCCGCTGCTCCTGTGCGCGCCGGATGAAGTCGCCGCGCAGCCGGGCACGAGTGGTCTGCGGCGGCACGGACTTGCCCTCGAAGATCTTCAGGTCGTTGCAGATCCGGGCGGCTTGTCCCTTCTTCTCGAGCAGGTAGTACAGACCACGGCGACGGTGGATGTCGTGGTAGGCGAGGTCTATCTGCGCGACCCGCGGGTGCGACATGGTCATGTTGTGCTTGGCGCGGTAGCGCTCGAGCAGCTTGTACTTCATGACCCAGTCGATCTCGGTGCCGATGCGGTCGAGGTCCTCGGACTCGATCGCGTCCAGCGTGCGGCCCCACAGCTCCAGCACCTGGTCGACGGTGCCGGTGCGGATCCCGCGGCGCTCGCAGAAGTCCACGGCCTTCTCGTAGTACTCGCGCTGCACCTCCAGCGCGGAGGCCTCCCGGCCGCTGGCCAGGCGCACCTTGCGGCGGCCCGTGATGTCGTGGCTGACCTCGCGGATCGCCCGGATGGGGTTCTCCAGGGTGAGGTCACGCATGACGGTGCCCGCCTCGATCATGCGCAGCACCAGGTCGGTGGCGCCGACCTTGAGCAGCATGGTCGTCTCGGACATGTTCGAGTCGCCGACGATGACGTGCAGCCGGCGGTAGCGCTCGGCGTCGGCGTGCGGCTCGTCCCGCGTGTTGATGATCGGCCGGGAGCGGGTCGTCGCCGAGGAGACGCCCTCCCAGATGTGCTCGGCGCGCTGGCTGACGCAGTAGACGGCGCCGCGCGGCGTCTGCAGCACCTTGCCGGCTCCGCACAGCAGCTGCCTCGTCACCAGGAACGGGATGAGGATGTCCGCGAGCCGGGAGAACTCCCCGTGCCGGGCCACGAGGTAGTTCTCGTGGCACCCGTAGGAGTTGCCCGCCGAGTCGGTGTTGTTCTTGAAGAGGTAGACGTCGCCCGCGATTCCCTCCTCGTGCAGGCGTCGTTCGGCGTCCACCAGGAGTCCTTCGAGAATGCGCTCGCCGGCCTTGTCGTGGGTGACCAGTTCGGTCACGTTGTCACATTCCGGCGTTGCGTATTCCGGATGTGACCCCACGTCGAGATAGAGGCGGGCGCCGTTCCGCAGAAAGACATTGCTGCTTCGGCCCCATGACACGACACGGCGGAAGAGGTACCGCGCCACCTCGTCAGGCGACAGGCGGCGCTGTCCCCTGAACGTGCACGTGACGCCGTACTCGTTCTCCAGCCCGAAAATGCGGCGGTCCATGAGGGAACATTACGCCCGATCCTTCGAGCTGAAACGGGGTTCGACGGCACGGTTCGGATCATTTTCCGAACCGGCCGCGACAACCGCCGTCCTGGCCGGAACCGCCAATACCCTTCCGGTGGCGATCAAAACCAGCAGCGACACGCCGCCCGCCGCACCGGGTACGGCGAATCCCCAGAGCGCCCCGCCGGCCTCGACCACGGGCCCGGTCACACCGGTCCCGAGCGACGCGCCGACGGTGAAGGTGGTCACCAGCCACGAGAACGCCTCGGTCACCGTCCCCCGCGGCGCGTGCCGGTCCACCAGGACGAACGCGCACGCGATCGCCGGGGCCAGGAACACCCCCGCGAGCACCGTGAGCAGCGTCATCGCCACCGGGCCCGGCATCAGCGTCAGCGGCAGGTAGAAGGCAGCCAGGAGCGCCACGATCACCTGGAGCCGCCGCGCGGGCTCCCCGGCCCACTGCCGCGCCCCGTACGCGATGCCGCCGATCAGCGCGCCCAGCCCGATCCCGGCCATCATCCAGCCGTACACGACGTCACCGCCGTGGTCGTCGGCGTACGTCACGGCGGCCACCGTGATGGACCCCAGCGCCATGCCGACGGCCAGGAAGGCCCCGAGCAGCGCGATGAGTCCCGGCGAGCGCAGCGCCCCCAGCCAGTGGGCCTCACGCGGCGCGGACCGCCAGGCCCGCGAGGGCGGCGAGACGACCACGGACAGGGCGCCCAGCACCCCGATGACGTTCAGCACGAGCAGCGCGGCCTGGGCCGACCACAGGGAGACGCACACCGTCACGAGCAGCGGCCCGACGGCGAACATCACCTCCTGGGCCACGGCGTCGAGGGCGTACGCCCGGTGGACGTGCTCCTCCTTGGGCAGAACCGAGGACCACAGCGCACGCAGGCCGCCCTCCAGAGGCGGCGTGAACAACCCGGCCAGGGCGACGGCGGCATACGCGACGACCAGCGACCCGGTCCCCACGAAGGCGAACACGGTCATCGCCAGCGCCGACAGCAACGCCGCCGGCAACTGCACGCGGGGCTGCCCCTTCAGATCGACGAGCCGTCCCAGCACCGGCTGCCCCACGGCGTTGGCCACGCCGTACACCGCGGCGAGCACACCGGCCAGGCTGTACGACCCGCCTTCCGCCCGCACGAACAGCACGATCGCGATCGGCGCGGTCGCGTTGGGCAGCCGCCCGACCAGCGTGCCCACGAGCAGCCGGGTGGCGTGCCGCGCCCGGAGGATGTCCAGGTAACCCGTCGCCATACCGGCCCTCTCACCGAAGTGTTACGTATAACTAAGCCCTCCATACGTACCATGACCGCTGTTCACCAGTCCAGACGAAGGAGCGCCGGTGCCCAGAGCCAGCACCCGCCCGACGAGCCGGGACGTCGCCCGGGAAGCAGGCGTCTCCCAGGCCGCGGTGTCCCTCGTGCTGGGCGAGAAATGGCGGGGCCGGGTCTCCGAGGCCACGGCGGCCCGCGTCCGCGAGGCCGCGCGCACGCTGGGTTACCGCCCCAATCTCGCGGCCCGCAACCTGCGGCTGGGCCGCACGCGTACGGTCCTGCTGGTCGTGCCGGCCCTGACCACGGAGTTCTTCGCGGGCGTCTACACGGGCGCGGCCCGTGTGGCGTCCCGCCACGGCTTCGGCGTGGTGCTCTACCCCTCCCCCGAGGGCATCGGCCCGGCCCGCGACCCGTTCGCGTCCGCGCAGGCGGCGCTGGACGGCGTCATCGCGTCCTCGATGGCGGCGGAGGCGCTCACCGCCATCCGCGGGGACCAGCTCCCCCTGGTCATGCTGGACAGCGACCCGTCCGCCCCCGGGGCCACGGTGAACCTGGACATCGCGGACGGGGTCCGCCAAGTGGCCGAGCACCTCCTCGGCCTCGGCCACCGCCACTTCCTGCACCTCGGCGCGGACGTACCGTCCTGGACCTTCGAGGTCCGCGCACGGGAGCTGGAGACACGGCTCCGCCTCGTGCCGGGCACGTCTCTGCGCACGGCGCGCTCGCCGATCTCCATCAAGGGGGCGGAGGCGGCTGCGGAGGCGGCGCTGACGGCCGGGGAGCGGGTGACGGCGGTCGTCTGCGACGACGATCAGCTGGCGGCGGGGGTCTACAAGGCGGCCCGCCGGCTGGGCCTGCGTGTCCCCTCCGACCTCTCGGTCACGGGGATGGACGACCTGGCCCTGGCCACGGCGATCGACCCCGAGCTGACCACTGTCCGCCTGGACGCGGAGCTCTTCGGCGAGCGGGGCATGCAGGCGCTCCTGGCAGTCCTGGACGGCGAGGAGCCCTCCGGGACGGACATCCCGGTCCACCTGGAGGTCCGGGGTTCGACGACCCGGGTCCCGTGAGCACGCGGTGTAGGTGCGGGCCAGGCGATGCCGGCGCACTTGGCGCCACCCCAGCGCACGACTGCCCACACTCGGCGGGGATGGCGCCTGCCACCGATGTCGATGAAGCCGCTCGCGGCGGGGAGGGGACGGGGTGGGGGTGGGCGCCCGCAGCGGCTGGCGCGTCCACGCCCTGCACCTCTCCAGCCGGCACTCTCGCGCCAGACCGAGGACGCCCACCCCCACCGCGGCCCCGCACCACCACCCCACCGTGGGCGCTACAGCAACCCCCACCGGACAGGACGATGCGCCGCAGGCATCAGACCGCAACCCCCACCGGCGGCTACTCCACGTCCCCGCCGGACCGCGTCTCCTCCGAGCCGCCCGCCGCCTCCAGAAGGCGAACCAGCTGCCGCCCCTCGATCCGCTTGAACTTCCGCTTCTGCGGCCGCGTCCGGTCCAGCACCGCCACCTCCAGCCGCTCCGCGGGAATCTCCCGCTCACTGCCGTTGGTGTCCCGGGACAACGCCTGGACCGCCAGCTTCAGCGCCTCCGCCAGCGTCATCCCGTCCCGGTGCCGCTGGTCGAGGTACCCGCTGATCTGCTCCGCGTTGCCCCCCACCGCCACCGATCCGTGCTCGTCCACGATCGACCCGTCGTGCGGCAGCCGGTAGATCTGGTCCTGATCCGGGGTCTCCCCGACCTCGGCCACCACCAGCTCCACCTCGTACGGCTTCTCCCCCACGCTGGAGAAGATCGTGCCGAGCGTCTGCGCGTACACGTTGGCCAGACCGCGTGCGGTGACGTCACCGCGGTCGTAGGTGTAACCCCGCAGATCGGCGTACCGAACGCCCCCGATCCGCAGGTTCTCGTACTCGTTGTACTTACCGGCCGCGGCGAACCCGATCCGGTCGTAGATCTCGCTGAACTTGTGCAGCGCACGGGACGGGTTCTCACCGACGAACACGATCCCGTCGGCGTACTGCAGCACGACCAGGCTGCGGCCTCGGGCGATGCCCTTGCGGGCGTACTCCGCCCGGTCCGCCATCGCCTGCTGAGGTGAGACATAGAACGGCGTCGACACCGGTTACCCGTCCCTTTCTGTCGAAGTCACTGGACCACCCTGAAGGACCACCCTGAGCCCCTGATCTACAGCAACGAGGCCCGCGGCCCGTCCGGCTGCTCCAGCCTGCGCTCCAGCACGGACCGGGCGATGTCGGACGACTCGTCCTCGGTCAGCCGGCGGTAGCCGTCCTCGGTGATCACGGTGACGATCGGATAGATCCGGCGGGCGACATCGGGACCGCCGGTCGCCGAGTCGTCGTCTGCCGCGTCGTACAGCGCCTGCACCACCAGCGTGGTGGCCTCGGCCTCGCTCAGATCCTCACGGAACAGCTTCTTCATCGCACCGCGCGCGAAGATCGACCCGGACCCGGTCGCGGCGAATCCGTGCTCCTCGGACCGCCCGCCGGTGACGTCGTAGGAGAAGATCCGGCCCTTCTCCCGGTCCACGTCGTACCCGGCGAAGAGGGGCACCACGGCCAGGCCCTGCATGGCCATCCCCAGGTTCGAGCGGATCATCGTCGACAGCCGGTTGGCCTTGCCCTCCAGCGACAGCTGCGCGCCCTCGACCTTCTCGAAGTGCTCGAGCTCGAGCTGGAACAGCTTGACCATCTCCACGGCGAGGCCCGCCGTGCCGGCGATGCCGACCGCCGAGTACTCGTCGGCCGGGAACACCTTCTCGATGTCCCGTTGCGCGATCACGTTCCCCATGGTGGCCCGCCGGTCACCGGCGAGGACCACACCGCCGGGGAAGGTGACGGCCACGATGGTCGTGCCGTGCGGGGCCTCGATCACGCCCTGCACGGGCGGCAACGTCCTCCTGCCCGGCAGCAGCTCCGGCTGGTGCTCGGAGAGGAAGTCCATGAAGGAGGAGGAGCCCGGCGTCAGGAAGGCAGCCGGCAGACGCCCGGTGCCAGGAGTATTGGCTTCCACGAAGTTCCTTCCAGGTAGGCAGCTGCCCGACGAACAGCGTCGGGATCATCTCCCAACTTGCCGATGGCCGAATTGCAGTTGAAGCACATTACGCCACGGACCCTACCCGCCCCACAGCAATGATCCACATTTCCGACAACAGCTTCTGGAACAGCCGGCCACACGCCTCAGAGCCGAGCGAACGCCGCCCGCGACCGGCCACAGGACCGGCCGCGGGCAGCGCCCTCTTGGTACCGCTCACCGCTCACCGCTCACCGCTGAACGCGACGAGCGATGACTGCCGAACCGGCGAAGCCGGTGAGGCTACTCGCCGCCCTTCTGGACGAAGGACCGCACGAAGTCCTCGGCATTGGCCTCGAGCACGTCGTCGATCTCGTCCAGGACGTCGTCCACGTCGTCGCTGAGCTGCTCGTGACGCTCCTTGAGGTCCTCCGAAGCCTGCGCCTCTGCCGCCTGCTCCTCGACCTCCTCGGTGGACCGCGTGGCCTTCTGCTGTCCGCCGCCGGTGTCCTTGGTCGCCATCACCCTCACCCCGCTCGGTTCGCCCGACACAGTTGTTCGGTCAAGATCAGACCCTACAAGCCGGGTCCGACAATGCCCCCGCAGTTGCTCCAACGTACGGGGACCACCTCGATGATTCCCGGACGGGCGGTTTTCCACCCTGTCCGGCCGGTCCGTCCCGGATACCCGCAGGTACCCTCGCGACGGCGGCTCACCCGGTCAGCCGCCGGACAACACCCTGACCAGGTCTTCCGCCGTCCGGCAGCGGTCCAGGAGCGCCTTGACGTGATTACGCGTTCCGCGAAGCGGTTCCAGGGTTGGGACCCGTTGGAGGGAGTCCCGGCCCGGCAGATCGAAGATCACCGAGTCCCAGGACGCCGCCGCGACGTCGTCGGCGTACTGCTCCAGACACCGCCCGCGGAAGTAGGCGCGGGTGTCCTCAGGAGGCTGCGTACGGGCGCGCTCGACCTCGGCCTCGTCGAGCAGCCGCTTCATCCGTCCCCGGGCCACCAGACGGTTGTAGAGGCCCTTCTCGGGCCGCACGTCGGCGTACTGCAGGTCGACCAGGTGCAGCCGGGCCGCGTCCCAGCCGAGGCCGTCACGGCGCCGGTAGCCCTCCATGAGCTCCCGCTTGGCGACCCAGTCCAGCTCGCCGGCGAGGCTCATCGGGTCGTTCTCCAGCCGCGTGAGCGTGTCCTCCCAACGGGTGAGGACGTCCTTGGTCTGCTCGTCGGCGTCGTCCCCGAAGCGCTCCTCGACATACTTGCGGCCGAGCTCGTAGTACTCCATCTGGAGCTGCACGGCGGTCAGGGTGCGGCCGCTGCGGAGCGTGACGAGGTGCTTCAGAGAGGGGTCGTGCGACACCTGGTGCAGGGTCCGCACCGGCTGGTCGACGGCCAGGTCCACCGCGATGAACCCGTCCTCGATCATGGACAGCACCAGCGCCGTCGTGCCGAGCTTGAGATAGGTCGAGATCTCGGAAAGGTTCGCGTCGCCGATGATCACATGCAGCCGCCGGTACTTCTCGGCGTCCGCGTGCGGCTCGTCGCGCGTGTTGATGATGGGGCGCTTCAGCGTCGTCTCGAGGCCGACCTCGACCTCGAAGTAGTCCGCCCGCTGGCTGATCTGGAAGCCGTGCTCGTGGCCGTCCTGGCCGATGCCCACCCGGCCGGCGCCGGTGAAGACCTGCCGGGAGACGAAGAACGGCGTCAGATGGCGCACGATGTCCGAGAAGGGGGTCTCCCGCTTCATCAGGTAGTTCTCGTGCGTGCCGTAGGACGCGCCCTTGTTGTCGGTGTTGTTCTTGTACAGGTGGATGGGCTGGGCGCCCGGAAGCTGCGCGGCCCGCTCCGCCGCCTCCGCCATGATCCGCTCGCCGGCCTTGTCCCACAGCACGGCGTCCCTCGGGTTGGTGACCTCGGGGGCGCTGTACTCCGGATGGGCGTGGTCGACGTAGAGCCGCGCGCCGTTGGTCAGGATGACGTTGGCCAGGCCGATGTCCTCGTCGGTGAGCTGGCTGGCGTCGGCGGCCTCGCGGGCGAGGTCGAAGCCTCGCGCGTCCCGCAGCGGATTCTCCTCCTCGAAGTCCCAGCGGGCCCGGCGGGCCCGGTGCATCGCCGCCGCGTAGGCGTTCACGATCTGGGACGAGGTGAGCATGGCATTGGCGTTGGGGTGGCCGGGTACGGAGATTCCGTACTCCGTCTCGATGCCCATTACTCGCCGTACGGTCATGCGGCCCTCCTTGCCCGGCGGCGTCCCCGGTCGGGGGCGCCGCAGTACCGCTGGCGCTCCGGTGCGTGTGCGGTGCCCGTCCCCGCACTGCGCGACTCGGCGGTACGGAAGAGCCTAGAACGCCTTTGCGCTGGTGGGGAGATCATTTGCGTCATTGCTGTGCTCCAGCCGTGGCGCCGAAAAGCAGTCGGCTGCGGGTACCCGTGGTGGGCACCCGCAGCCGCCCTCGCTTTTACAGGTACTGACCGGTGTTCGCCACCGTGTCGATGGAGCGTCCGGTGTCCGCGCCCTGCTTTCCGGTGATGAGGGTGCGGATGTAAACAATCCGCTCGCCCTTCTTTCCGGAGATCCGGGCCCAGTCGTCCGGGTTGGTGGTGTTGGGCAGGTCCTCGTTCTCCTTGAACTCGTCCACGCAGGCCTGGAGCAGGTGGGAGACGCGGAGGCCCTTCTGGTTCTTCTCGAGGAAGTCCTTGATCGCCATCTTCTTGGCGCGGCCCACGATGTTCTCGATCATGGCGCCGGAATTGAAGTCCTTGAAGTACAGGACTTCCTTGTCGCCGTTGGCGTAGGTGACTTCCAGGAAGCGGTTCTCCTCGGATTCCGCGTACATCTGTTCCACGGCGGTCTGGATCATGCTCTGGACCGTCATGGCCTTGTCGCCGCCGTGCTCGGCGAGGTCGTCGGCGTGCAGCGGGAGGCGCTCGGTGAGGTACTTGCCGAAGATGTCCTTGGCCGCCTCGGCGTCCGGACGCTCGATCTTGATCTTCACGTCCAGCCGGCCGGGACGCAGGATGGCGGGGTCGATCATGTCCTCACGGTTGGAGGCGCCGATCACGACCACGTTCTGCAGGCCCTCGACACCGTCGATCTCGGCGAGCAGCTGCGGGACGATGGTGTTCTCCACGTCCGAGCTGACGCCGGAGCCACGGGTGCGGAAGAGGGACTCCATCTCGTCGAAGAAGACGATGACGGGGGTGCCCTCGCTGGCCTTCTCCCGGGCCCGCTGGAAGACCAGGCGGATCTGCCGCTCGGTCTCACCGACGTACTTGTTCAGCAGCTCGGGGCCCTTGATGTTGAGGAAGAAGCTCTTGCCGGCGGCGACACCGGTGACCTCGGCGACCTTCTTGGCCAGCGAGTTCGCCACGGCCTTGGCGATGAGCGTCTTGCCGCATCCGGGGGGCCCGTAGAGCAGCACGCCCTTGGGCGGCCGCAGCTCGTGCTCCTTGAACAGGTCCGGGTAGAGGTACGGCAGCTCGACCGCGTCGCGGATGGCCTCGATCTGGTTGCCGAGGCCGCCGATCTGCTCGTAGCCGATGTCGGGGACTTCCTCGAGGACGAGCTCCTCGACCTCGCTCTTGGGCACGACCTCGTAGACGTACCCGGAGCGGGGCTCCAGGAGCAGGGCGTCACCGGCGCGGATGGTGACGTCCAGCAGCGGCTCGGCGAGCCGCACCACCCGTTCCTCGTCGGTGTGGCCCAGAACCAGGGCCCGCTCGCCGTCCTCGAGGATCTCCTTGAGGGTGACGATCTCGCCGACGCGCTCGAACTCCATGGCCTCGACCACGTTGAGCGCTTCGTTGAGCATCACTTCCTGGCCGCGCCGGAGCTCCTCCAGCTCGACGTTCGGGCTGACGTTCACCCGCAGCTTGCGGCCGCCGGTGAAGATGTCGGCCGTGCCGTCCTCGTTCGCCGTGAGGAAGACACCGAAGCCGGCCGGGGGCTGGGCCAGCCGGTCGACCTCCTCCTTGAGGGCCACGATCTGGTCGCGGGCCTCGCGGAGGGTGCTCGCCAGCCGTTCGTTCTGGGCGGACACGCCGGCCAGGTTGGTCTGCAGCTCGACGATCCGCTCTTCGAGAATTCTCGTGTGCCGCGGAGAGTCGGCGAGCTTGCGTCGCAGGACGGCGATCTCCTGCTCAAGGTAGGCGATCTGCCCGGCCGGGTCGTCGGACCCGCGTCCCGGGCGGATGCCGCGGTTCATGTCGTCGTCGTGGGCTGCCACGGTCCTCACCTCCTCCAAGGGGAGCTGGACGCTTCCAGACCCTACCTGGGCGGGTGTCGATTGAAACCCCTAGATCACAAAGACGGTCGGGGTGTGTCCGATCTTCACCCTTGCGCTCTCCCTCACGCCAGGGGAATACCCATCGAGAATGATCGGAACCCAGTCGGCGTTAGGGTCGACGTGTTCAACACCCGTCAGAGCTGGCCGGATTCCCGCACGGCTCGGCGAACCCAACGGCAGGAGAGACGATCGTGCAGCAGGAGGCCGCAACCGGCGCCGAGGCCCTGGAGGTCTGGATCGACCAGGATCTGTGTACCGGCGACGGCATCTGCGCCCAGTACGCGCCCGAGGTGTTCGAGCTGGACATCGACGGCCTGGCGTACGTGAAGAACGCACAGGACGAGCTGCTCCAGGACAAGGGCGCGGCAACACCCGTCCCGCTGCCGCTCCTCACGGACGTCGTCGACTCCGCGAAGGAGTGCCCCGGCGAGTGCATCCACGTGCGGCGCGTTTCGGACAGCGTCGAGGTGTACGGGCCCGACGCGGGGTGACCACCGCCGCACGGCGGGTCACGTCTGTCTGATTCCTCACACTCCCGGGCGCGCGTGGTCGCCGCGCGCCCGCGTGCGGGTCACACGCTCCGCGCGTCGGACGGCGCGGACCGGACGAACGCGCCGTTCTCCCAGCGCCACTTCACGGTCTCGCGCACGTCGGGGCAGCAACTGGGCACGTCGGCGGACGAGTAGCCGAGCAGCGTGGCGACGACGTCCCGGCCGCGTACGGCGAAGTCCTCGACGTTGGTGCGGTCCTTGGGGTCGGCGAGAGTGGCCACCACGCGCGGTTCCGCGCCGGCGGCCTGCGTGATCACGTAGACGCCGTCGGGCGGGGTGCCCATCGGGGCGTCGCAGTGGACCGCCGCGACCGTCTCGGGGCGGCCGTCGCCGTCGAGGTCACCGGACGCGTGCTTCTTCACCACCAGCTTCACGGGACCGCAGTCGAGCGGGAACTCCACCTCGGCCGGGTCCGGCGGCAGCGCCTGCGCCGGCGCGTTCCTCGTGTGCGGGGCGCCCGGCGCGGCGGCGGTCGCGTGGTCGGGCTGCAGCACGGAGGAGAGCGCCACGACTCCGGCGACGGCCGTGGCGGTGGCGACCCAGTGGATGGGCCGGGCGTGCGTGTGGGCGAGCTCCGGAACGGCGGAAGACTGCACGAGGAGTGTCTCCTGTGAGGGCTGTGCCGGTGGGGGTGGCCAGCATCGTGCCACACGTCACAGGACGGAGGGAACGGCGGGGTCCGCGGTCGTCGCGCGGAGGTGCCGTGGGGGCCCGGTGCGAGCCCGGGCGTCAATGCGTCGGCGCCGTGGCGCAGTTCCCGCCGGGGTGGGGGAACCGGGCCACGGCGCCGGAGCGTTGCGGGGGTGCGGACCGGGTCAGCGGCCGGTGCCTCCGTCGGCGTTGGGGCCGGAGTAGTCCTCGCCGTAGGCGCCCTTGGCCGGGCGGCGCCTGCGCATGGGCGGCTCGACGCCGTCGGCGAGCCGGCGGGCGGTGAGCAGGAAGCCGGTGTGGCCGATCATCCGGTGGTCGGGGCGGACGGCCAGGCCCTCGATGTGCCAGTTGCGGATCATCGTCTCCCAGGCGGTCGGCTCGTTGAAGCAGCCGATCTCCCGGATGGACTCGACGGTCCGGGCGAGCTGGGTGGTGGTGGCCACGTAGCAGCAGAGGATGCCGCCGGGGACGAGCGCCTTGGAGACGGCCTCCAGGCACTCCCAGGGGGCCAGCATGTCGAGGATGACGCGGTCGACGTCCGTGTCGGACAGGTTGTCCTGGAGGTCGCCCACGGTGAGCTGCCAGGCGGGGTGCGGGCCGCCGAAGTAGCGCTCGACGTTCTGCCGGGCGATGTCGGCGAAGTCCTCGCGGCGCTCGTAGGAGTGCAGCATGCCCTGGTCGCCGATGGCGCGCAGCAGGAAGCTGCTGAGCGAGCCGGAGCCCACGCCCGCCTCGACGACGCGCGCGCCGGGGAAGATGTCGGCGAAGGCGAGGATCTGCCCCGCGTCCTTCGGGTAGACGACGGCTGCCCCTCGGGGCATGGACAGGACGTAGTCGGGGAGCAGGGGGCGCAGCGCGAGGTAGGCGACGTTCCCGGTGGTGCGGACAACGCTGCCCTCGGGAGCGCCGATCAGTTCGTCGTGGGGGAAGGAACCCTTGTGGGTGTGGAAGTTCTTCCCGGCCTCGAGCGTGAACGTGTAGTGGCGGCCCTTGGGGTCGGTCAGCTGTACCTGGTCCCCGACCTTGAAGGGCCCGCGCCTGCGGGCGGCACCGGTCGGTTCGGACATGTGACCAGCCTACCGGTCCCCGGAGGGCCCGCCGACCACGGACGGTGCGGGGGCGGCGGGTCAGGAGGGGCGCGCCATGGCCTTCACGAAGGCGCGCTCCACGTCGGCGGCGGACAGCACGCCGTAGATCTCGCCGGTCTCCTCGACGACCAGGTACTCGGTGGCGGGTGTCGCGCGCAGCGCGTCCAGCAGTTCCTCCCCGGCCAGTTCCGCGGAGACGCGCATGCCCTCGGTGATGTCCTGGGCGAGGGTGCCCACCGGCACCCAGGGGCGCCGGTGCTCGGGCACGCCGACGATCGCGGCCTCGCGGACCAGGGAGACCGGCACGCCGTCGGCGTCGACGACGACCAGGGCGCGGGCTCCGGCCGCGTTGGCCCGGCGCAGTCCCTCGGAGAGCGGGGTGTCGCTCTCCACGGGGACCGCGCGGCGGGTGAGGGTGCGGGCGCGCAGCTCGGGCAGGTGTTCCCGCAGGCGGGCCATGCGCAGGCTGTTCCCGGCGCCGGTCCAGATGATCGCGGCCAGGATGGCGGCGAGCAGGGCGTCCAGGACGGTGTCCATGCCGACGTTGTCCACGGCGTCGGAGCCGAGCGCCCCGGACTGGGTGAGCAGCGGGAGCCCGATCAGCACGCAGACGGCGAGGGCGCGGCCCACCCAGGCGGCGACGACGGTGCCGGTCATGGGCTTGCCGGTGATCGCCCAGACGACCGCGCGGAGCATCCGGCCGCCGTCCAGCGGCAGGCCGGGCAGCAGGTTGAAGGCGGCCACGATGAGGTTGGACACCATCAGTCCGGCCAGCAGCACCCCGGGCACGCTGCCGGGGTCGACGGCGAGCAGGCCGAGGTAGAACAGCCCGGCCAGCACCAGGGAGAGCAGCGGGCCGACGAACGCCAGCACGAACTCTCTGCCGGGTGTCTCGGCCTCCTTCTCGATCTCGGAGACGCCGCCGAAGAACTGGAGCTGGATGCGGCGCACCGGGAGCTTGAAGCGGAGGGCGGCGAGGGTGTGCGCCAGCTCGTGCACCAGCACGGAGGCGTAGAAGGCCACCGCGAAGAACAGGGAGACCAGATAGCTGACCGCCCCCAGCTCGGGCAGGACGCGGTCGATCTGGCCGCCGAACACCCAGGTGATGAGGATGGCGACGAGGAACCAGCTGGGCGCGACGTACACGGGCACGCCGAAGGGGCGGCCCATCAGCAGCCCGCCGCGCTTGCGCTCCTCGGGGCGCTGCGGGGGCTGTCCCTTGCCGCTGCCGGAGTGGGCGAACGGGTGGTCGGGGTGCTCGGGCCGCCCGGCGGGGGCCTGGGAGGAGCGGGCAGGGCGGTCCGCCACGGGTTCCGTGTGCGCCGGGGTGCGGTGCCGGTCCTGGCCGGGCGCGGGGGCGTCGTCCGGGGCGGCGCCGGTGTCCTGCGGCGTCCCGCGCTCGGGGGGCGGGGCGCCGGGGCCGGGCGTGTGACCCTCGGGCCGGGCGTCCGTCCCGTCGGCGGGCGTCGGGGCGGAGGGGGTCGTCGGGCCGTCGCCGGTGCCGCCGGGAGCCTGGGCTTCGGGCCCGGTGTGCTCGGCCGACTCGTCGTTGCCGGGCCGCGGCTGTCCGCGCCCGCCGCTTACGTCCACCGGTGTCCCCTCGTTCGCTGCGTCTCCCGCGCCTGCCGGACGGGAGGGTCCTGGGTCGATGGTATGCGCCGTCCGCCGCCTCTTCCGCCCCGCACCCCTGTCTCCACCCCCTCGTTCCCCTTCCTCCCCACGCTCCCCCGTCGCGCACTCCCCGCCCCCGTGCCCCGGGGTTGTCCACAGGCTCGCCGCGATGTCGGCGGCGGGCCGTAAGGTCTGTGGTCATGGAGACGAGCACCGAGGGCGCGACGCGGCCCGACATCAGCCCGGCCGGGCCCGGCGAGGCAGTGGACACGGTCGTGGTGGCCGGTCCCCCCGCCGCGCCGCCCGTCTCGCTGTCGCCGTCCCGTGCGAGTGACTTCATGCAGTGCCCGCTGCTGTACCGGTTCCGGGTGATCGACCGGCTGCCGGAGAAGCCGAGCGAGGCGGCGACGCGGGGCACGCTGGTCCACGCGGTGCTCGAGCGGCTGTTCGACGCCCCGGCCGGCGACCGCACGGTGCCGCGCGCGAAGTCGCTGATCCCCAGCCAGTGGGACCGGCTGCGTGAGAGCAGGCCGGAGGTCGCGGAGCTGTTCGCGGACGACCCGGAGGGCGAGCGGCTGGCGCGCTGGCTGACGGAGGCGGAGGCGCTGGTCGAGCGGTGGTTCACGCTGGAGGACCCGAGCCGGCTGGAGCCCGCCGAGCGGGAGCTGTTCGTGGAGGCGGAGCTGGACTCCGGACTGCGGCTGCGCGGCATCATCGACCGGGTGGACGTGGCGCCCACGGGCGAGGTGCGGATCGTCGACTACAAGACCGGCAAGGCGCCCCGCCCGGAGTACGCGGAGGGCGCGCTGTTCCAGATGAAGTTCTACGCCCTGGTGGTGTGGCGCCTGAAGAAGGTGGTCCCGCGCCGGCTCCAGCTGGTGTACCTGGGCAGCGGGGACGTGCTGACGTACGACCCGGTGCTCGCGGATCTGGAGCGGGTGGAGCGCAAGCTGCTCGCGCTGTGGGAGGCGATCCGGCGGGCGACCGAGACGGGCGACTGGCGGCCCCGGCCGACGAAGCTGTGCGGCTGGTGCGACCACCAGGCGCACTGCCCGGAGTTCGGCGGCACTCCCCCGCCCTATCCGCTGCCCCTGAGGGCGCCTGAGTCCGGCGGGGGCGAGCAGGGCAGAATGGGGCCGGACTAGCGAAGGAGACTTACGTGGCCATCCGCGTCCTACTGGTCGACGACCAGCCGCTGCTGCGCACCGGATTCCGGATGATCCTGGAGGCCGAACAGGACCTCGCGGTCGTCGGCGAGGCCGGGGACGGACTCCAGGCCCTGGACCAGGTGCGGGCGCTGCAGCCCGACGTGGTGCTCATGGACATCCGCATGCCGCGGATGGACGGGGTGGAGGCCACCCGCCAGATCACCGGCCCGGAGCGGAACGGCCCGGCGAAGGTGCTGGTGCTGACGACGTTCGATCTCGACGAGTACGTGGTGGAGGCGCTGAAGGCGGGGGCCAGCGGCTTCCTGCTGAAGGACGCCCCTGCCAACGAGCTGGTGCAGGCGATCCGGGTGGTCGCCGCCGGTGAGGCGATGCTCGCGCCGAGCATCACGCGCCGGCTGCTGGACAAGTACGCCACGCATCTGCCGTCCGGCGAGGAGCCGGTGCCGGACACGCTGCACACGCTGACCGACCGTGAGGTCGAGGTGCTGAAGCTGGTGGCGCGCGGGCTGTCCAACGCGGAGATCGCCGCGGACCTGTTCGTCAGTGAGACCACGGTGAAGACGCACGTCGGTCATGTGCTGACCAAGCTGGGCCTGCGCGACCGCGTGCAGGCCGCGGTGTACGCGTACGAGAGCGGGCTGGTGCGCCCCGGCGCCCAGTAGCGCGTACGTCGCGTCTCACACGAACGTGGGGGCGCCCTCCCGGCCGGGAGGGCGCCCCCACGTTCGTCTGTGCGGCGGTCAGCTGCTCTTGCTCAGCTCCCAGAACCGGAACACGGTGGACGCGTCCAGGCAGTACTCAAGACCGTAGACGCCGTCCTGGACGACCGCGTACTGCTTGCCCTGCCAGATGGGCAGCAGCGGGACGTCGTCGGCGACCTGGTCCTGGATCGCGCCGAACTCCTTGTCGGTGGCGCCGCGGTCGCTCTCGGCGGCGGTGCGCGGCAGGAGCGTCTCGGTGATCTCGCCCGGGTCGTAGTTGTTGGAGAGGACGTTGCCCTCGCCGAAGAACGGGGCGGTGAAGTTGTCGGCGTCGGGGTAGTCCGGCACCCAGCCCTTCACGTAGACGCCGTACTTGCCGGCGGCGACGTCCTTCTCGTACTGGGCGAACTCGACCGACTTCACGTCGGCGTCGAACAGGCCGCTGGCGTTGAGCTGCCTGGCGATCGCCTCGAGCTCCTGGTCGGTGGCCGGGCCGTAACGGTCCGGGGTGGACCAGAGGGTCAGCTCCACCTTCCCGGTGATGCCCTCCTCCTCCAGCGCGGCCTTGGCCTTGGCCTTGGAGGGCCGGGCGCCGTAGGTGTCGAAGAAGGCGGTGTTGTGGCCGGCGACACCGGCCGGGATGATCGAGTACAGCGGCGTGGCGGTGCCCTCGTACACGTCGTGCATCAGGGCGTCGCGGTCGATCAGGTACGCCATGGCCTTGCGCACACCGAGCCGGCCGGCGACCGGGTCGTCCATGTTGAAGACCAGGTGCTGCACCTCGGCGCTGCTGCCCTCGACGACCTCGATGCCGCCGTTTCCGCGGTCGGCCTCTTCGATCTCGTTGATGGCCCGGGCGGTGAGACCGCGGTAGGCGATGTCGACCTCGCCCTTCTCCAGGGCCTTCTTCAGACCGTCCTGGTCGCCGTGGAAGAACTGCAGCGTCACGCCGTCGTTCTGCGGCTCTGCCGAGCCGCTGTAGTGCTCGTTGACGGAGAACACGGCCTTGTCGTCGTCGAACGAGTCCAGCTTGTACGGACCGGAGCCGACCGCCTTGCCGTCCTCGCGCAGGCCGTTCGCGTCGTACTCGCGGTGGTTGACGATGGCGCCGGCGCCTGAGGCGATCTTGCTGGGGAAGGTGGCGTCGGCCGTGTTCAGCCGGAAGACGACCGTCTTCTCGTCCGGCGTCTCCACCTGCTCCAGGGTCGGGAACATGACCGCGGGACCGTCGGGGTCGTCGATCTTCAGCATGCGGTCGAAGGAGAACTTCACGTCCTTCGAGGTGAGCGGGTCACCGTTGCTGAACTTCAGTCCGTCCCGCAGCGTGCAGGTGTAGACCCGGGTGGCGGTGTCGGTGAACGCGCAGCTCTTCGCGGCGTCCGGCTGCGGCTCGGTGCCGCCCTTGGGGAAGCCGAGCAGCGACTGGAACACGTTGTTGAACAGCAGCCAGGAACCGGGGTCGTATCCGGAGGCGGGGTCGGTGGCCAGGACGTCGTCGGACATGCCGACGACGATCCTGGAGCCGTTCGACGCCGCGTCCCCGCCCTCGGAGCCGCAGCCGGCCAGCAGGCCGGTGGCCAGCACGGCCACGAGGGGCAGTGCCGGCCACTGGGTGCGCAGTTTCACGAGCGATGCCTTGTCGTTTCCGTGGGTCCGGGCCGAGCCACCGGATCCCGGCGTGCAGATTCGTCAGCCGCTGACGCCGCGTCCGAGCTCCCACAGCTGGAGCGTGGAGGAGGAGTTGAGCGCGTAGGCGGTGCCGGTGATGTCGTCGCGGGCCGCGAGGTACTGCTTGCCCTGCCACAGCGGCAGCACGGGGACCTCGTCGGCGACGATCTCCTGAATCTTCGTGAAGGCCTTCGAGGCGTTGAGGCGGTCGGCCTGGCGGCGAGACTCGGGGATCAGGTCCTTGCGGACATCGGTGTTGACGTAGGGCGAGTTGAGGAAGTTGTCCTCGTCGAGGAAGGGCGCGACGAAGGCGTCGGCGTCCGGGTAGTCCGGGAACCAGCCCATGCCGTAGACGTCGTACTTGCCCTTCTGTCCGGCCGGGCGGAACTTGTCCCAGGAGGTGCCCTCGATGTCCGTCCGGAACAGGCCGCTGTCGTTGAGCTGCTTGCTGAGCTGCTCGAACTCCGCCTTGGTGGCGGGACCGTAGTGGTCGGTCGTGTAGTGCAGTGTGAGCTTCACCGGCGTGTCGACGCCGGCCTCCTCGAGCAGCTCGCGGGCCTTGCCCACGTTCGGGTCGCCGTACTTGTTGAAGAACGCGTTGGAGTGGCCGGTGACGCCGGCGGGCACCAGCGAGAACAGCGGCTCGGCCTGGCTGCCGTAGACCTTGCCGACGAGCTCGTCGCGGTTGATCACCTGGGCCATCGCCTGACGGACGGCCTTGTCCTTCACCGACTCGGCCTTGGTGTTGAAGGCCAGGTAGCGGATCTCCAGACCCGGGGACTCCACCAGTTCGACGTCGCCGTCGGTGGCGTTGGCCAGCTCCTGGATCTGCTCCGGCGACATGCTGCGGGTCATGACGTCGATCTCGCCGTCCTTCAGCGCGTCCCCCATGGACTCGGCGCTGTCGTAGGCGGCCAGCTCGACCTTGTCGTTGTTGACCTGGAGGACGCCCTTGTACGAGGGGTTCTTGGTGAAGGTGGCGCGGACCAGGGCGCCGTCCTTGACCTCGGTCTCCATGGTGTACGGACCCGAGCCGTCGACCTCGAAGCCCTCGCGCAGCTTGTCCTTGGCGTAGTCGTCCTTGTTGACGATGCCCGCGACCGGGGTGGACAGCTTGTACGGGAAGGTCGCGTCGGCCGCCTTGAGGTGGAAGATCACCTCGCGGTCGCCCTGCGTCTCGATCGTGTCGATGGTGGACAGCAGGGCGAAGACACCGCTGTCGCCCTTGAGGGAGAGGGCGCGGTCGATGGAGTACTTCACGTCCTGCGCGGTGATCGGGTCTCCGTTGGAGAACTGGAGGCCGTCGCGCAGGGTGCAGGTGTAGCGCTCGTTGCCGGCGTCGGTGAAGCCGCAGGACTCGGCCGCCTCGGGCACGGGCTCGCCGTCGCCCCGGGGCTGGACCATGAGGGTCTGGACGGTCTGCCGCAGGATGTTCCAGGTGCCGACGTCGTAGGCCCAGGCGGGGTCGAGGGGGGCGAGCCCTTCCTCCTCGGATGCGGTGAACCGGTCCGTGGTGCCCACGACGATCGCGTCGCCGTCGCCGCTGCCGCTCTCGGTGTCGCCACAGGCGGCGAGCACCGGCGCGAGCAGGCCCATCGCGGCCGCCAGCACCAAAGTCTTGCGGTTCATGCTCGAGTTTCTCCAGGACGTCGTCGTCTCCGCGCCGTCCGCGCGTGCAGGGGTCGGCACGGCGGCGAGCAGGGAGGGGTGCGGTTCTCGCGACGACATTAGTCCGCGTCCGCAGGAGGGTTCGCAGCCCCCGGAGTTGGGGCCCCATCACGCAGCGGAACCAGGTGTGAACGGACCGACAGGGATGACCGGGGAAGGATTGGTGCAGCGTCCCACCAATCAGGACACATGGGCGCGCCTGTGATCTCCCCAATAGGGCGGGATGCACGCCCGGACATCGTTGTCGGCCCGTGTGAATGTGGTGAACGTCACGTGTGAAAGGGGGCTCGACGGCCATGCAGATTCGGCCACCGGCGGCCGGAACGCATGCGGACGGCTCGGACGTGACGGCCCCTGGACGGAGCGCCGCGCATGCCGGTTCCGGCGGCGGTGCACACCGCGTGAGCGGTCAGCGCAGGTCCGTCATCAGACCGCGCAGGAACGGCAGGTCCACGACGTCCAGCGACGGGACGACCGTGCGCCGGGCGGCCGGGGTGATCGGGCCCACGGAGGGCACCGCGACCACCTGGCAGCCGGCGGCCTCGGCGGCGGTGACGCCGGTGACCGTGTCCTCGACGACCGCGCAGCGCACCGGGTCGGCGCCGAGGCCGGCGGCCGCCGCGAGGTAGGGGTCGGGGTGCGGCTTGGTGCGCGGCACCTCGTCACCGGCGACGGACAGGGCGAAGTACTCGGCGCCCAGGACGGGCAGCACCCGGTCGATGATGCGCCGGTGGGAGGCGGAGACGAGCGCTGTCGGGATCTCGTGCTCGGCCAGCTCGGCGAGCAGCCGCGCGGCGCCGGGCATCAGCGGCAGGGTGTGGTCGATGCGGCTCTCGAAGGCGTCGTTGAGCAGGACCGTGAGCTCGTCGAGGCCGATGTCGGCCCCGGTCGCCTCGATCAGGAAGCCCGCGCTCCGGGTCATCGGGCCGCCGACCACGATGTGGCGCCAGGCGTCGTCGAGGGTGTGCCCGAGGGACGCGAAGACCTCGGTCTCGACGTCCCACCAGAAGCCCTCGGTGTCCACCAGGGTGCCGTCCATGTCGAGGAGCACGGCCTGGAGGGCCGAGCCTTCGGCCGTAAGGGTTCCGAGCGCGGGGACCGTACTGGTCATCCACATACCTCCTATAGGGACGATCAGGCCGGTTCCCACGAAGGGAACCGGCCTGCGGTGGACCGACCAGTGTACGTCGTGCGCGCCGGAAGTGCCTGGTGCGGCCGCCGGGGCGGCGGCCGCACGGGCCCGGCGGGCGTCGCCGGACCGGCTCAGCGGGCGTTGAAGTACTTCGCCTCCGGGTGATGGATCACGATGGCGTCGGTGGACTGCTCGGGGTGCAGCTGGAACTCCTCCGAGAGCTGCACGCCGATGCGTCCCGGCTCCAGCAGGTCCGCGATCTTCGCGCGGTCCTCCAGGTCGGGGCAGGCGCCGTATCCGAGGGAGAAGCGGGCGCCCCGGTACTTCAGGGCGAACATGTCCTCCATGGCGTCGGGGTCCTCGCCCGCGAAGCCGAGCTCGGAGCGGACGCGGGCGTGCCAGTACTCGGCGAGTGCCTCGGCGAGCTGGACGGACAGGCCGTGCAGCTCCAGGTACTCGCGGTAGGCGTCGGCCTCGAAGAGCCGGGCGGTCTCCTCGCCGATGCGGGACCCGACGGTGACGACCTGAAGTCCGACGACGTCCTTCTCGCCGGACTCCTCCGGGCGGAAGAAGTCGGCCAGGCACAGCCGGCGGCCGCGGCGCTGGCGCGGGAAGGTGAAGCGGGTGCGCTCGTTGCCCTCCTCGTCCAGGATGATCAGGTCGTCGTCCTTGGAGACGCAGGGGAAGTAGCCGTAGACCACGGCCGCCTCCAGCAGGTTCTCCGTCTGCAGCCGGTCCAGCAGACCGCGCAGCCGCGGCCGTCCCTCGGTCTCCACCAGCTCCTCGTACGTGGGGCCGTCGCCGGTGCGGGCCTGCTTCAGGCCCCACTGGCCCTTGAACAGCGCGCCCTCGTCGAGCCAGGAGGCGTACTCCTTGAGCTGGATGCCCTTGACGACGCGGGTGCCCCAGAACGGCGGCTCCGGGACCGGGTTGTCGGTGGCGACGTCGGAGCGGACGCTGCCCTCCTCGGGACGCTCCTCGACCTCCACGGTCGCCGCGCGCACCCGCCGCTGCTTCAGCTCCGGCAGCTTCGCCCCCGGCACCCCGCGCTTGATGCCGATCAGCGCGTCCATCAGCCGCAGGCCCTCGAACGCGTCACGGGCGTAGCGGACCTCGCCCTGGTAGATCTCGTGCAGGTCCTGTTCGACGTAGGCGCGGGTGAGGGCGGCGCCGCCCAGGATGACCGGGTAGTCGGCGGCCAGACCCCGCTGGTTGAGCTCCTCCAGGTTCTCCTTCATGATCACCGTGGACTTGACCAGCAGACCCGACATGCCGATCACGTCGGCCTTGTGCTCGTCCGCGGCCTCCAGGATCGCCGAGACCGGCTGCTTGATGCCGAGGTTGACCACGTTGTAGCCGTTGTTCGACAGGATGATGTCGACCAGGTTCTTGCCGATGTCGTGCACGTCCCCGCGCACCGTGGCCAGCACGATCGTGCCCTTGCCGGCCTCGTCGGTCTTCTCCATGTGCGGCTCCAGATGAGCCACCGCGGTCTTCATCACCTCGGCGGACTGCAGCACGAACGGCAGCTGCATCTGCCCCGACCCGAACAGCTCGCCGACCACCTTCATGCCGTCCAGCAGGGTGTCGTTGACGATGTCCAGCGCCTTGCGGGTCCGGAGCGCCTCGTCGAGGTCGGCCTCCAGGCCGTTGCGCTCGCCGTCGATGATGCGGCGCTTGAGCCGCTCGTCCAGCGGCAGCGCGGCCAGCTCCTCGGCCTTGCCCGCCTTCAGCGACTTCGCCGTGGCGCCCTCGAACAGCTGCATGAGCTTCTGCAGCGGGTCGTAGCCCTCCGCACGCCGGTCGTAGATCAGGTCGAGGGCGGTCTGCACTTCCTCCTCGCTGAACCGGGCGATCGGGAGGATCTTCGACGCGTGCACGATCGCCGAGTCCAGGCCCGCCTTCACGCACTCGTCGAGGAAGACACTGTTCAGCAGGATGCGGGCGGCCGGGTTCAGGCCGAAGGAGATGTTCGACAGGCCCAGGGTGGTCTGCACGTCCGGGTGACGGCGCTTCAGCTCACGGATGCCCTCGATCGTGGCGATGCCGTCCTTGCGGGACTCCTCCTGGCCGGTGCAGATGGTGAACGTCAGACAGTCCACGAGGATGTCCTCCTCGCGGATGCCCCAGTTCCCGGTCAGATCCGCGATCAGGCGCTCGGCGATCTCGACCTTCTTCTCCGCCGTGCGCGCCTGGCCCTCCTCGTCGATGGTCAGCGCGATCAGCGCCGCACCGTGCTCCCGCGCCAGCTCCGTCACCCGGGCGAAGCGCGACTCGGGGCCGTCGCCGTCCTCGTAGTTCACCGAGTTGATCACCGCGCGGCCGCCGAGCTTCTCCAGCCCGGCGCGGATCACGTCGACCTCGGTGGAGTCCAGCACGATCGGCAGCGTCGAGGCGGTCGCGAACCGGCCCGCCAGCTCCCGCATGTCCGCCACACCGTCACGGCCGACGTAGTCGACGCACAGGTCCAGCATGTGCGCGCCCTCGCGGATCTGCTCCCGCGCCATCTCCACGCAGTCGTCCCAGCGGCCCTCCAGCATGGCCTCGCGGAACTTCTTCGACCCGTTGGCGTTGGTGCGCTCACCGATCGCCAGGTAGGAGGTGTCCTGCCGGAACGGCACGCTCTGGTAGAGGGACGCCGCACCCGGCTCGGGCCGCGGGTCGCGCTCCACCGGGGCCAGCTCCCGCACCCGCTCGACCAGCCGGCGCAGATGCTCCGGTGTGGTGCCGCAGCAGCCGCCCACCAGCGACAGCCCGTACTCCCGCACGAACGTCTCCTGCGCGTCCGCCAGCTCCGGCGCGGTCAGCGGGTAGTGGGCGCCGTCCTTGGTCAGCTCGGGCAGGCCGGCGTTCGGCATGCACGACAGCGGGACGCGGGAGTGGCGCGCCAGGTAGCGCAGGTGCTCGCTCATCTCGGCGGGGCCGGTCGCACAGTTCAGGCCGACCATGTCGATGCCCAGCGGCTCCAGCGCGGTCAGCGCCGCGCCGATCTCCGAGCCGAGCAGCATCGTGCCGGTGGTCTCCACCGTCACCGACACGATCAGCGGCACCTCGAGGCCGACGGCCTGCATGGCGCGGCGGGCGGCGATGACGGACGCCTTGGTCTGCAGCAGGTCCTGCGTCGTCTCCACGAGCAGCGCGTCGGCGCCGCCGGCGAGCAGGCCCTCCGCGTTCTGCTGGTAGGCGTCGCGGATGGCGCCGAACGTGGTGTGGCCGAGGGTGGGCAGCTTGGTGCCCGGGCCCATGGAGCCCAGCACCCAGCGCGGCCGGCCGTCGCGGCCGGTGAACTCGTCGGCCGTCTCGCGGGCGATGCGGGCGCCCGCCTCGGAGAGTTCGAGCACGCGCTCGGGGATGTCGTATTCGCCCAATGCGGTGAGGTTGGCGCCGAACGTGTTCGTCTCGACGCAGTCGACGCCCGCGTCGAAGTACTCGGCATGGACCGAACGGACGATGTCGGGGCGGGTCAGGTTCAGGATCTCGTTGCAGCCCTCGAGGTTCTGGAAGTCCTCGAGAGTGGGGTCCTGGGCCTGGAGCATCGTGCCCATCGCTCCGTCGGCGACCACCACACGGGTGGCCAGGGCCTCACGGAGCGCGGACACACGGGTCCGGCTGTCGGCGGAAGGGGTCAGCGGCAACGAGGCCATGAAAGGGGCTCCCTCAGGTGCGACGGCTGTCGGCTTTGCGGCTGCCCGGAAAAGTCACCTGTTCGAGCTTCCCCGGCAGGGCGCACGCCGTCAGGGTATCCGGGACCGCCCCCTGGCGTCGGGCGCGTCCACGGGCCGGACGAAGATGGCCGACGGGCGACGGTCGGGGCGGGAGAGACGCGACCGAACATGACCGACCATTAGCGAAGGGTCGGCATCGACCGGTAGTGTTCGGCATTGCCGAACAGCGGCAGCGACGTCGCGAGTCGGCGCTCGAAGGGGACGGAGGCAGTACGGCGATGGCACGGAACATCCAGTCGCTCGAACGGGCGGCAGCGATGCTGCGCCTGCTCGCGGGCGGCGAGCGACGGCTCGGCCTCTCGGACATCGCCTCCTCGCTGGGCCTCGCCAAGGGCACCGCCCACGGCATCCTGCGCACCCTCCAGCAGGAGGGGTTCGTCGAGCAGGACGAGGCCTCCGGCCGCTACCAGCTGGGCGCGGAGCTGCTGCGCCTGGGCACCACCTATCTGGACGTCCACGAGCTGCGGGCCCGCGCCCTGGTGTGGACGGACGACCTGGCCCGCTCCAGCGGGGAGAGCGTCTACCTGGGGGTGCTGCACCAGCAGGGCGTGCTGATCGTGCACCACGTCTTCCGGCCCGACGACAGCCGGCAGGTGCTGGAGATCGGCGCCATGCAGCCGCTGCACTCCACGGCTCTGGGCAAGGTGCTGTCGGCCTACGACCCGGTGGCGCACAGCGAGGCCCTGGAGGCCGACCGCAAGGCGTTCACCGACCGCACGGTGTGCGACGTCGAGGCCTTCGAGGAGATCCTCGACCTCACCCGCGCGCGGGGCTACGCGGCGGACGTGGAGGAGACCTGGGAGGGCGTGGCCTCGCTGGCCGCGCCCATCCACGACCGGCGGCGCATGCCGGTCGGGGCGGTCGGCATCACGGGCGCGGTGGAGCGGCTGCGCAAGGACGGCGAGCTGCGGTCCGAGCTGATCGCGGCGGTGCGGGACTGCGCCCGCGCGGTGTCGCGGGACCTGGGCGCCGGACGCTTCTGAGCGGGCCGGCCGCACGCCGGACACCGGACGACACAGCACCCGGACGCCTGAGGGCGGGCCGGGGCACACGCATGCGCCCGTACGGAGAAGGGCAGCGATCGGTCCGAGGGGCAGGTACGGCGATCAGTAACGATCGCGCTTTCGACAACCGAGACTCTTGACGCATCTCCGGTGCCGGGCAAGACTCCCGTCCATCGGTCGGCATTGTCGAACACCTACCGGCAATACGCGCTAGAGTGGGACAACGCCAAGGGCCGGCAACGCTCTCACCCCTGAGGGCGCCAATCCCCGGAGGGACCCGGGGGTCGGCATCCCTGGACGAAGGACAAAGGAGTCGCGGGTGTCCAGCTCCGACATCTTCATCGGCGAGACCATCGGTACCGCCATACTCATCCTGCTCGGCGGCGGTGTGTGCGCCGCCGTGACGCTCAAGGCCTCCAAGGCCCGTAACGCCGGCTGGCTCGCCATCGCCTTCGGCTGGGGCTTCGCCGTCATGACGGCGGTCTACATATCGGGGCCGCTCTCCGGCGCCCACCTGAACCCGGCCGTGACCCTCGCGCTCGCCATCAAGGACGGCGAGTGGGCCAACGTTCCGACCTACTTCGCCGCGCAGATCCTCGGCGCGATGATCGGCGCCACACTGGTGTGGCTCGCCTACTACGGCCAGTTCCACGCCCACCTCACCGACAAGGAGATCGTGGGCGGACCGGGCGCCCAGACGACGTCCGCCAAGGCCGTCGAGGCGCAGGAGAAGGGCGCCGGCCCGGTGCTCGGCGTCTTCTCCACGGGTCCGGAGATCCGGAACACGGTGCAGAACCTCACCACGGAGATCATCGGCACCTTCGTGCTGCTGCTCGCCGTCCTCACGCAGGGCCTGAACGACGCGGGCAACGGCCTCGGCATCCTCGGCGGTCTGGTCACCGCGCTCGTGGTGGTCTCGATCGGCCTGTCGCTGGGCGGCCCGACGGGGTACGCCATCAACCCCGCCCGTGACCTCGGCCCCCGTATCGTCCACGCCCTGCTGCCGCTGCCCAACAAGGGCGGCTCCGACTGGTCGTACGCCTGGGTCCCGGTGGTCGGTCCGCTGATCGGCGGCGCCATCGCGGCCGGCGTCTACAACGTCGCCTTCGCGTAGACGACCTCACCGGCTTCGACCGCGATCGTTGTAGAAGCGCCGTACCCACTGCCCCGTAACCAAGGAACTCCCAGGAGCACACCGTGACCGACGCCCACACCGCCGGCCCGTTCATCGCCGCGATCGACCAGGGCACCACCTCTTCCCGCTGCATCGTCTTCGACCGCGACGGGCGCATCGTCTCCGTCGACCAGAAGGAGCACGAGCAGATCTTCCCCAAGCCCGGCTGGGTGGAGCACGACGCCACCGAGATCTGGACGAACGTCCAGGAAGTGGTCGCCGGCGCCGTCGCCAAGGCCGGCATCACCCGGGACGACATCAAGGCCATCGGCATCACCAACCAGCGTGAGACCACCGTGCTCTGGGACAGGAACACCGGTGAGCCGGTCCACAACGCGATCGTCTGGCAGGACACCCGTACCGACGCCCTCTGCCGTGAGCTGGGCCGCAACGTCGGCCAGGACCGCTTCCGCCGCGAGACCGGCCTCCCCCTGGCCTCCTACTTCGCCGGTCCCAAGGCGCGCTGGCTGCTCGACAACGTCGAGGGGCTGAAGGAGCGTGCGGAGGCGGGCGACATTCTTTTCGGCACCATGGACACATGGGTCATCTGGAACCTCACGGGCGGAACGGACGGCGGCCGGCACGTCACCGACGTCACCAACGCCTCCCGCACCATGCTGATGAACCTGCACACCATGCAGTGGGACACGAGGATCGCCGAGTCGATCGGCGTCCCGACGCAGATGCTGCCGGAGATCCGCTCCTCCGCCGAGGTCTACGGCGAGATCAAGGGCGGCAAGCTGGGCGACCTGCTCGGCGGCATCCCGGTCGCATCGGCGCTCGGCGACCAGCAGGCGGCGCTGTTCGGCCAGACCTGCTTCGCCGAGGGCGAGACCAAGTCGACCTACGGCACCGGCACCTTCATGGTGATGAACACCGGCGACAAGATCATCAACTCGTACAGCGGCCTGCTGACCACGGTCGGCTACCAGATCGGCGACCAGAAGCCGGTCTACGCCCTGGAGGGCTCGATCGCCGTCACCGGTTCGCTGGTGCAGTGGATGCGCGACCAGATGGGCCTGATCTCCACCGCCGCGGAGATCGAGACCCTGGCGCTGTCCGTCGAGGACAACGGCGGCGCCTACTTCGTGCCGGCCTTCTCCGGCCTGTTCGCCCCGTACTGGCGCTCCGACGCCCGCGGTGTGATCGCCGGCCTCACCCGGTACGTGACCAAGGCGCACCTCGCGCGCGCCGTCCTGGAGGCCACCGCCTGGCAGACGCGGGAGATCGCCGACGCCATGACGAAGGACTCCGGCGTGGAGCTCGCCGCTCTCAAGGTCGACGGCGGCATGACCTCCAACAACCTGCTGATGCAGACCCTCGCCGACTTCGTGGACGCCCCCGTGGTGCGCCCGATGGTCGCCGAGACCACCTGCCTCGGCGCCGCCTACGCCGCCGGCCTGGCCGTCGGCTTCTGGAACAGCACCGACGACCTGCGCGCCAACTGGCGCAGGGCCGCCGAGTGGACCCCCCGCATGGACGCGGACACCCGCGACCGTGAGTACAAGAGCTGGCTCAAGGCCGTCGAGCGGACCATGGGCTGGCTCGAGGACGAGGAGTAGAACCGCCATGACCACCCAAGCCACCCCGCAGTCCGTACCTGCCCTGGGGACGCACCCGGCCTCCGGCCCGAACCCGAGCCGTGCCGAGACCCGGGAGCAGCTTTCCAAGGCGTCGTACGACCTCCTCGTCATCGGCGGCGGCATCCTGGGCATCTCCACCGCCTGGCACGCCGCGCAGTCCGGTCTCAGGGTGGCTCTGGTGGACGCCGGTGACTTCGCCGGAGCCACCTCCTCCGCCTCCTCCAAGCTGCTCCACGGCGGTCTGCGCTACCTGCAGACCGGCGCGGTGAAGCTGGTGGCGGAGAACCACTTCGAGCGCCGTGCGGTCTCCCGTCAGGTGGCCCCCCACCTGTCGAACCCGCTCACGTTCTACCTCCCCGTGTACAAGGGCGGGCCGCACGGCGCGGCGAAGCTCGGGGCGGGCGTCTTCGCCTACTCGGCGCTGTCGGCCTTCGGCGACGGCGTGGGTCACCTGCTGTCGCCTGCGAAGGCCGCGCAGGACGTGCCGGAGCTGCGCACCGAGAACCTCAAGGCCGTGGCCGTGTACGGCGACGACCAGATGAACGACGCGCGCATGGCCCTCATGACGGTCCGCGCGGCCGCCGAGTCGGGCGCGGTCGTCCTCAACCACGCCGAGGTGACCGGCCTGCGCTTCACCAAGGGCCGGGTCACCGGCGCCGAGCTGCGCGACCGCCTCTCCGGCGACGAGTTCGGCGTCAACGCCCGGCTGGTGCTCAACGCCACCGGCCCGTGGGTGGACCACCTGCGCCGCATGGAGGACCCGGCCGCGGCCCCGTCGATCCGCCTGTCGAAGGGCGCGCACCTGGTCCTGAAGCGGACCTCCCCGTGGAAGGCCGCGCTGGCCACGCCGATCGACAAGTACCGGATCACCTTCGCCCTCCCCTGGGAGGACATGCTGCTGCTCGGCACCACCGACGAGGAGTACGAGGGCGACCCGGCGGACGTCGCGGTGAACGAGAGGGACATCGCGCAGATACTCGACGAGGCCGCCTTCTCCATCCGCGACCAGCAGCTCGACCGTGACCTGATCACGTACTCCTTCGCCGGTCTGCGGGTGCTGCCGGGCGGCCCCGGTGACACGGCCAAGGCCAAGCGGGAGACCGTGGTCACCGAGGGCAAGGGCGGGATGCTGTCCGTCGCCGGCGGCAAGTGGACCACGTTCCGGCACATCGGCCGTACGGTGATGCGCAAGCTGCAGGAGCTGCCCGGCCACCCGCTGGGCGAGGACTTCGAGCCGGTCGGCGCGCTGCCGAAGAAGCTGCCGCTGCCCGGCGTGGCCAACCCGCGCGCCGTCGCCCACCGCCTGCTGGTGGACGGCCCGGCGCCCGGCCCGCGCATGGCGGCCGACACCGCACGTCACCTGGCCACCCACTACGGGTCGCTGGCCTTCGACATCGCCCGCCTGGCGAACGAGGACCCGGCGCTGGCCCGGCGTGTCCACCCGGACGCCCCGGAGATCTGGGCACAGGTCGTGTGGGCCCGGGACCACGAGTGGGCCGAGACGGCGGACGACGTGCTGCGCCGCCGCACCACCCTGACCATCCGCGGCCTGGCCACGGACGAGGTACGGGCGGACGTGCAGGAGCTGCTCGACAGGAAGTGACCGCGCCCGCGCCGGCTCCCCCGCACGGGAGCCGGCGTGCGGTGAGGGGCGGCCCGCGCCGACGGGGCCGCCCCTCACCGCGTTCCGCGGTCCGCCGCGCGGGGTGTTTCCCGCCGCCGTGCGGGGCAGTGATGGGGCACTCCCCTTGTGCGGGGAGCTGCGGGAGCCCCCGTGGACACGCCGTAAGGTTGGTGCGTACATGAGGGCACGTCGGAAGGAGGCGCTGGGTGATCGAGCTCGAGGGGGTTCCCGAGCTGATCGACCCGGTCATGGTGGCCGCGTTCGAGGGCTGGAACGACGCCGGCGACGCCGCCTCCACCGCGGTCGCGCATCTGGACAGGGAGTGGAAGGGCGAGGTGTTCGCGGCGCTCGACGCCGAGGACTACTACGACTTCCAGGTCAACCGCCCCACGGTGTTCCTGGAGAACGGCGTGCGGAAGATCACCTGGCCGACGACGCGGCTGTCGGTGGTGCGGGTGGGCGGCGAGAAACCGCGCGACCTGGTGCTGGTGCGCGGCATCGAACCGTCCATGCGCTGGCGCTCGTTCTGCAACGAGATCCTCGGCTTCGCGCACGAGCTGGGCGTGGAGCTGGTGGTGGTGCTGGGCGCGCTGCTCGGCGACACCCCGCACACCCGTCCGGTCCCGATCAGCGGGACCACGTCCGACCCGGACCTGGCCCGCCGCATGGACCTGGAGGAGACCAAGTACGAGGGGCCCACGGGCATCGTCGGCATCCTCCAGGAGGCGTGCACGCACGCGGGCGTCCCCGCGGTGTCGCTGTGGGCGGCCGTCCCGCACTACGTGTCGCAGCCGCCCAACCCGAAGGCCACACTGGCCCTGTTGAACCGGCTCGAGGACCTGATCGACGTGCGGATCCCGCTGGGCGAGCTGCCCGAGGACGCGCGCGCCTGGCAGGTGGGCGTGGACCAGCTGGCCGCGGAGGACAGCGAGGTCGCCGAGTACGTGCAGACGCTGGAGGAGGCGCGGGACACCGCCGAGCTGCCGGAGGCGTCGGGTGAGGCGATTGCCCGGGAGTTCGAGCGGTATCTGCGGCGCCGTGACGGTGCGTCGGGGCCGCCCGGGGGTCACGCGACCGCGGAGGGGGCCGACGGCGGGCCGTCGTACCGGCGGGACGGGCCCGGTGGCCGGTCCCGGCCGCCCAAGCCGCCTCGGCGGGAGGCGGATCAGGACGGCGACGAGTCGTCCGAGGAGTGACGTGACATGACGAGGGGCCCGTTCTCATGAGCGGGCCCCTCGTCTTTTCGCGTCGCGCGGCGGGTGCGGCGCCGTTGTGGCTGGTCGCGCAGTTCCCCGCGCCCCTGAAGGGGGTTTTCCTAGAGGGCGACTCCCAGCAATGCGTCCACGGCGCGGGAGACGATGCCGGGGGCGCCGGTGTCGGTGCCGCCGGTCTGCTCCTGGAGGACGGTCCAGCGGTCGACGGCGGCGAGCGCGGCCGGGGCGTTCAGGTCGTCCGCGAGGGCGTCGCGGATCTCCTCGACGAGCGCCTCGGCGGGAGGGCCGTCGGGGCGGGAGACCGCGGCGCGCCAGTGGTCGAGGCGGGTCACGGCGTCCTGGAGGACCTGGTCGGTCCACTCCCAGTCGGAGCGGTAGTGGTGGGCGAGGAGCGCCAGGCGGATCGCCGCCGGGTCGACGCCGTCGCGCCGCAACTGGGAGACGAAGACCAGGTTGCCCTTGGACTTGGACATCTTCTCGCCGTGCAGGGCGACCATGCCGGCGTGCACGTAGGCCTTGGCCATCGGGTATTCGCCGGTGAGCACCTGGGCGTGCGAGGCGCCCATCTCGTGGTGCGGGAAGACCAGGTCGGAGCCGCCGCCCTGGATGTCGAAGGTCATGCCCAGGTGGTCGAGGGCGATGGCCACGCACTCGATGTGCCAGCCGGGCCGGCCGCGGCCGAGCGAGCCGCCGTCCCAGCTCGGCTCGCCCTCGCGGGCGGCCATCCAGAGCATCGGGTCGACGGGGTTCTTCTTGCCCGGGCGGTCCGGGTCGCCGCCGCGTTCGGCGGACAGCATCCGCATGGCGGCCGCGTCCAGGTGCGAGACCTGGCCGAAGTGCCGGTCGGACTCGACGGAGAAGTAGATGTCGCCGTCGATCTCGTAGGTGGCGCCGAGCTCACGGAGCCGCTCGACGATCGGGACGATGCCGGGTATGGCCTCGACCGCGCCTATGTAGTGCCGGGGCGGCAGCATCCGCAGGGCCGTCATGTCCTCGCGGAACAGGGCGGTCTCCCGCTCGGCGAGCGCGGTCCAGTCGACGCCGTCGCGCTCGGCCCGCTCCAGCAGCGGGTCGTCGACGTCGGTGACGTTCTGGACGTAGTGAACCTGCCGCTTGTTGTCGAGCCACACACGCTGCACGAGGTCGAACGCGTTGTAGGTCGCCGCGTGTCCGATGTGGGTGGCGTCGTAGGGCGTGATGCCGCAGACGTAGAGACGGGCGACGGGACCGGGGTCGAGGGTGACCGGACCGTCGGTCGCGGTGTCGTGGATCCTCAGGTCGCGGCCCTGACCGGGCAGGGCGGGGACTTCGGAAGCGGGCCAGGCATGCATGTCATGAGCCTAACCGGACCCGAGTTCCGGATACGAACCGGAACGGGGCGTTTGGCCGGGGAGGCGTTCTTGCGCGTCGCCGCGCCGTGTGCCTCACCGGCCTCCGTCACGGTCAGACCGGCGGCCAGGGGATGGGGGGCCAGTCGCCTCCCGGTTCCGGATGGGTGCCGGAGGCGAGCAGGGAGTCCACGCGGGCGCGGGTGGCGTCGATCTCCGCGGGGGTGATCAGCGGGGTCAGGGCCGCGGTGAGGGGCCCGGCGGGCGTGAGGGCGTCCCTGAGGCGCCTGAGGACGTCCAGCGCCTCCTCGGGCAGCGGCTCCCCCGCCCAGCCCCACAGGAGCGTGCGCAGCTTGTTCTCGGTGTTGAAGGTGACCCCGTGGTCGATGCCGTAGAGGCGGCCGTCGGACGTGGGCAGCAGGTGGCCGCCCTTGCGGTCGGCGTTGTTGATCACCGCGTCGAGCACGGAGAGGCGGCGCAGCCGGTCGTCGTCGGCGTGCACCAGCAGCGCGGTGCGGCCCTCGCCGGTCTCGGCGAATCCGATCGCCTTCCAGCCCGGCTCGGGCTCCTCGCCGTCCACCAGGGCGAGCAGCTCGGCACCGGGCGCGGTCTCGATCCACAGCTGGCACATGCCCTCGCCGTACGGGCCGTCGCGCAGCACGGTGGGCGGCACCAGGTCCCAGCCGGTCGCCCGGGACACCTCGTACGCGGCGGCCTCACGCCCGGCCAGGGTGCCGTCGGGGAAGTCCCACAGGGGCCGCTCCCCCGCGACGGGCTTGTAGACGCAGGCGGCCTCGCGGTCCTCGTGGGTGACGGTGCAGTACAGGGCGGCGTTCGACGCCTCACGGATGCGTCCGCGCACGGTCAGCTCGCCGCGGGCGAGCAGCTCGGCCGCGGCCGGGTCGGTGGCGGTCACGCTCCGCGGCGGTATCCGTTCTGGCGCGGACATACGTGTCCTTCCGGGTCGAGCGGGAGGCTGCACAGGGGGCACGGCGGCCGCCCCGCGTTGACGACGTCCAGGGCGCGCTTGGCGAAGGCCCGCGCCTGCGCGCCGGTGAGCCGGACGCGCAGCATCGGGGGGCCGTTCTCCTCGTCCTGGAGGAGCCGCTCCTCCGCCTCGGCGAGGTCCTCGTCGGAGTCGGCGTCCAGTTCGACGAGGGCCTGCGCCTCCACGATCATGCGCTGCTCCTCGCCGTCCCAGGCGAGCGCCATGGTGCCGACGCGGAACTCCTCCTCCACGGGGGTGTCCAGCGGCGCGGTGTCGGTGATCTCGGTCGGCGCCATCGCGGGCACCGCCGCGCTGCCGCCGCTGCGGCGCACCACCTCGTCGAGCAGTTCGTCCATCCGCTCGGCGAGCGCCGCGACCTGGGTCTTCTCCAGGGCCACGCTGGTCACCCGGGAGCCGGCGGAGGCCTGGAGGAAGAACGTACGGCGCCCTGGCAGTCCGACCGTGCCGGCCACGAAACGTTCCGGTTGGTCGTAGAGGAACACCTGACGGGACACGTCCTGTCTCCATGGGAAGTCGGGGATCGGGCGATGGGTGGATCGCAACGCAACTGTGCGGTCGCTTCACCCTACTGCGGGGAACGATCACGGTGCGCCCGCGTCGCCCCCCACCGTGGCGTCGCCGGCCGGCGGCTCCTCCCGCGGCGCCAGGGACGCGAAGTCGCCGGTGTCGCCGAGCCGGAGGAGAAAGGGGCGCAGCCGGGTGTAACGGATCGCGGTGACGGAGCACGGTTCGACGGAGATCCGCTGGAAGAGGTCGAGATGAAGTCCGAGGGCGTCCGCCACCAGGGACTTGATGATGTCGCCGTGCGAGCACATCAGGTACACGGCGTCGGGTCCGTGGTCGCGCTCCACGCGCGCGTTCCACTCGCGCACCGCTTCGGCGGCGCGCGTCTGCATGGCGCGCATGGACTCCCCGCCGGGGAAGGCCGCGGCGGACGGGTGCGCCTGCACGACCTCCATGAGCGGCTCGTCCTTGAGCTCGGCGAGCTTGCGTCCGGTCCAGTCGCCGTAGTGGCACTCGCCGATGCGTTCGTCGGTGTGGTGGGTGAGGCCGGGGCGGGCCTGGAGCAGCGGGCCGACGGTCTCCCGGCAGCGGTCGAGCGGGCTGGTGACGACCTCGGCCAGCGGCAGCGGGGCGAGCCGTCCGGGCAGGGCGGCGGCCTGTGCGGTCCCGCGGTCGTCGAGGTGCACGCCGGGCGTCCAGCCGGCGAGCAGTCCCTCGGTGTTGGCGGTGGATCGTCCGTGCCGGACCAGGAGCAACGTGGGCATGCCGCCCAGGGTAGGCGCAGGGGGGTGCCCGGGGAGCGGGGCGTGTGGACGACGGCGGGACGGGAAGGCGACGGCAGACCGGTTGTCGGGACGGGAGGGCATGCTTCGTGATCGTCGACTGTGGCGTCTACCGGGAGGGGCACCGGTCGGAGGGCCCCAAGGACTTCTCCGACGCGTTGGACGAGGCACGGTCGGCGGGAGGTTTCGTCTGGATCGGCCTGCACGAGCCGACGGCGGAGGAGTTCGACCTGGTCACACGGGAGTTCGGACTGCATCCGCTGGCCGTGGAGGACGCCCTCAAGGCCCACCAGCGGCCCAAGCTGGAGGTGTACGACGACTCGCTCTTCGTGGTCCTCAAGCCGGTGGTGTACGAGCCGGACAGCGACACCGTGTCGTCCGGCGAGATCATGATCTTCCTCGGTGACTCGTTCGCGGTGAGCGTACGGCACGGGCGGGGCGCCCCGCTGGACGCGGTGCGGGACCGGCTGGAGCGGGAGCCGGAGCTGCTGGGCGAGGGGGCCACGGCGGTGCTGTACGCGGTCGCCGACGCCGTGGTCGACCACTACCTGGAGGTGGCGACCGAGCTGCAGACCGACCTGGAGGAGCTGGAGACGGAGGTCTTCACCCCCGAGGCGGGCGGCTCGCGGCGCACGGCGTCCAAGATCTACGGCTTCAAGCGGCAGATCCTGGAGTTCCGCCGGGCGACCGTGCCGCTGGCGGCGCCCATGGCCCGGCTGGCGGGGAACGGCGCGTCGGGGTCGCGGGTGCCGTTCGTGGAGGAGGGGGCGCGGCCGTACTTCCGTGACGTCCACGACCACCTCACCCGCGTCAACGAGTCGGTGGAGGGCCTGGACCGGCTGGTGTCGGACGTGCTGTCGGCGCATCTGGCGCAGGTGGGCGTGCAGCAGAACGACGACATGCGCAAGATCTCCGCGTGGGCGGCCATGGCCGTGGTTCCCACGATGATCGCGGGCATCTACGGCATGAACTTCGAGCACATGCCCGAGCTGCACTGGACGTGGTCCTACCCGGTGGTGATCACGCTGATGGCCGTGCTGGAGGTGGTGCTGTTCCGCACCTTCAAACGCCGGGGATGGCTGTAGCGGGCGGGGACGGGGCGGTCAGGCCGCTTCCGGCTCCGGGGTCGCGGGGCCGCCCAGCGCGTTGCGGCGCTCGGGCATCCGCAGGGAGACCGTCCGGCGCCACCCGCCGAGGCGTTCGTACAGGTACACGGCGTGGATGCCGGCCGCGAGGAGCGCCGCCTTGGGCTTCGGCCAGCCGAGGATGCGGCCCATGTGGGCCATCACGGCGAGGCTGACGTCGCGGTAGACGCGGATCTCGGTGAGCGCGCACTCGCGCAGGGTGCGCTGGATGGCGCGGCCGTGTCCGGCGTAGGCGAGGCGGAGCAGTTCCTCGTGGCAGTAGGCGAGGTGGTTGTCCTCGTCGTTGGAGATCATCTTCACCGCGCGGCCGACGTCGGGGTGGTCGGCGAAGTGCTTGCGCAGCAGATCCATCTGCTCGGAGGCGCGCTGCTCGGTGACCCGGCTGTGGGCGAGGTAGGTGACGATGTCCTGGACGGTGAGCGGCTCGTCGCGCTCGAGCTTGTCGTGAGCCAGGCCGATGCCGTTCCGCTCCAGGAGCATCGTGTAGTCGGTATCCGGGGGCACCGGAACGGGCTCCAGACCGCGCTTCTTGAGCAGGGCGTTAAAGATCCGGCCGTGTTTGTCCTCGTCGGCGCCGTGCCGGGTGATCTTGGGGGCCAGGTCCCGCTGGGTCTCGGGCACGAGGGCGGCGATACGGGCGTTCTCCCAGCCGCCTTGGGACTCACCGCTCGCGGCGATCGAACAGAACAGCGCGAACGACTCGTCGTTGTCGAGGATCTCCTGGAACAAGCTCTTCGCCGACAGCATGGGGCCCACCTCTCCACGGCGTCCGCGGTTCCGCGGTCCGCTCGTCCACAGTCGTCCCGAAGAAGGAGTCAAGTGCGGCTCGGCGGGTGCGGCAACCGGTGCGGCGGACAACTCCGCCAATCGGCGTACGTGCCGGGCATCGGGCGGGGGGACTCGGACGCGCGCGGGGGCGGGCAGGCGCCGGAGGTGTGGGGCGCGCGGGGCCCGTGACCCTCTCGGGTCGCGGGCGTTGTTGTGGGTGACGGCCGTGGCGGGGTCGACCCCCGAGCCCCCGCCACGGCCGCAGGCCCTGGCCTCCGCCGCGGGGGACGCGGCGGCGGCCGGACGGGTCAGGCCAGACCCGCGCGCTCCAGGGCCTCGGCGCCGGCGCGCAGCGAGGCCAGCCGCTCGTCGAGGGTGAAGCCGGCCGGGGCGAGCGTGAGGGTGGTGACCCCGGCGGCCGCGTAGGCCTTCATGCGGTCGGCGATGCGGTCGACCGAGCCCAGCAGGGTGGTGCGGTCGATCAGGTCGTGCGGGACGGCGGCGGCCGCGCCCTGCTTGTCGCCGGACAGGTACGCGTCCTGGATCTCGGCGGCCTCCCGCTCGTAGCCCATCCGCCGGGCGAGCTGGTTGTAGAAGTTCTGCTTGCGGCTGCCCATGCCGCCGACGTACAGCGCCGTGTAGGGGCGGAAGGTGTCGGCCAGGGCGGCCACGTCCCTGTCGTCGCCCACGGCGAGCGGGACGGTCGGGCAGATGTCGAAGCCGTCGAGGGTCTTGCCGGCCTTCTCGCGGCCCGCGCGGATGTGCTTGACGGCGGTGTCCTCCAGGTGATCGGCGGAGGGGAAGATCAGCAGGGCGCCGTCGGCGATCTCACCGGTCTGCTCGAGGTTCTTCGGGCCGATCGCGGCGATGTACAGCGGGATGTGCTCGCGCTGCGGGTGCACGGTGAGCTTGAGAGGCTTGCCCGGGCCGCCGGGGAGGGGGAGGGTCCAGTGCTCGCCCTCGAAGGAGAGGCGTTCGCGGGTCATCGCCTTGCGGATGATCTCGACGTACTCACGGGTGCGGGCGAGCGGCTTGTCGAACTTGACGCCGTACCAGCCCTCGGAGACCTGGGGTCCGGAGACGCCGAGGCCGAGGCGGAAGCGGCCCTCGGAGAGCGAGTCGAGGGTGGCCGCGGTCATCGCGGTCATGGCCGGCTGGCGGGCCGGGATCTGGAAGATGGCCGAGCCGACGTCGATGCGCTCGGTGCGGGCGGCGACGAAGGCGAGGACGGTGGCGGCGTCGGAGCCGTAGGCCTCGGCGGCCCAGCAGACCGCGTAGCCGAGGCGGTCCGCCTCCTGGGCCACGGCGAGGTTGTCCGCGTCCATTCCGGCGCCCCAGTAGCCGAGGTTGATCCCTAGCTGCATGGCCGTCTCCCCTTACCGATCAGTAACGTGACTTGCGCAGACCTTATACCTCCCGCGCCCGCGCGGGAGGGGCACGGCAGGCACGGCAGCGCGGGTCCGGCCACGTGCGCGCGGGGCCGCGTGGCGCCCGGAAAACGGTTGTCCACAGGCCCCCACACGCACAGCTCCGGCCGATAATCTCGGCGTTCATGGAGCAGAGGCATCTCGGCCGTACCGGCCTGCGTGTGTCCCGGATCGGGCTCGGGACCCTCACCTGGGGCCGTGACACCGACGAGCACGACGCGGCAGAGCTCTTGAAGACGTTCTGGGACGCGGGCGGGACGCTGGTCGACACGGCGGACGTGTACGGCGACGGGGAGGCCGAGTATCTGCTCGGGCGGCTGATGGACGGTCTGGTGCCGCGCCGGGACCTGGTGATCTCGACGAAGGCGGGCAGCGTGCCCGACCCGGACCGCCGGTTCGACTGCTCGCGCGGCCATCTGCTGTCCGCGCTGGACGCCTCGCTCGCCCGCCTCGGCACGGACTACGTCGACGTGTGGCACGTCCACGCCTACGATCCGGCCACCCCGTTGGAGGAGACGCTCCAGGCCTTGGACATCGCCGTCGCCAGCGGCCGCGTGCGGTACGCGGGGGTGTCCAACTTCTGCGGCTGGCAGCTCGCCAAGGCCGCGACCTGGCAGCTCGCCGCACCGGGCGCGCGGACGCGTCTGGCGAGCACCCAGATGGAGTACTCGCTGCTGCAGCGCGGGGTGGAGCGGGAGGTGCTGCCCGCCGCGATCGACCTCGGCATCGGCATGCTGCCGTCCTCCCCGCTCGGGCGGGGCGTGCTCACCGGCAAGTACCGCGGGGACGCCACCCCGGCCGACTCGCGCGGCGCCTCCGAGCATCTCGCGCCGTTCGTCGCGCCGTACCTGGACGACACGGCGAGCCGGATCGTGGACGCGGTGACGACCGCAGCGGACGGGCTGGCGGTCACCGCGCTGCAGGTCGCGCTCGCCTGGGTCCGCGACCGGCCCGGGGTGACCGCGCCCATCGTGGGCGCGCGCACGGCGCAGCAGCTCACGGCGGCGTTGTCAGTGGAGGCGCTTAGTCTTCCTGACGAGATCTGCCGGGCGCTCGACGACGTGTCGGCTCCGGTGCACCGCTATCCCGATCACGACTGGAGCACGCTGTGAGCACGCCGGAGACCCCTGAGGAGCCGAGGAGCGCGGACGACGGCACGCCCGCCGAGGGCGCGCAGGTGTCCGAGGCCGAGGCGGAGCTGGCCGCGCAGCGCCTGGAGCGGGAGCGGATCGAGCGGCGCAAGGCGGAGCGGCAGGGCCCGATCGAGGCCGGCACCAAACTGAGCGGCACCGCGGCCGAACTGCTCGCCGCCGTACGGGCCGTGGAGAGCGGCGAGAAGCCGCCGGCCACCGTGTTCGAGGAGGCCCGGCCCGCGCCGCGGCGCCCCGCGACGGAGCCGGTGCGGCGGGCCCCGGTGGTCCCCGAGGGATCACCGGTGCCCGCCGCACCCGCCGAGGGCACCGTGGGCGAGGTGCGGGAGGTGCTGACGCGGGGCGGTGCGCCCGCCGCGCTCGCCGCGCCGGCCGCCGCGGCCCTGGGTGAGGGGTCCGCGGAGCTGTTGCGGGAGGACCCCTGGCAGCTGCTGCGGGTGCCGGGCGTCCGGCCCGAGCAGGCGGACGGTTTCGCCCGCGCGCTGCTCGGAGGGGACACCGGGCCGGGCGACGAGCGGCGGGGCCGCGCGCTGACCGTCTGGCTGCTGGAGCAGGCCGCGCCCGCGGGGCACACGGCCCTGGAGATGGCCGCGCTGACCGAGGCGCTGGGCCGCCAGGGTGTGCCCGACCCGGAGGACGCGGTGCGGAACGCCGTCGCCGAGGGGGACGTCCTCGTGTTCCAGGACGCGATCGGCGAGGCGGTCGGGGAGGACGAGGAGCAGCCCGTCCGGGTGCTGGTCGGTCTGGAGCGCTGCGCCCTCGCCGAGGAAAGCCTCGCCGACGGCCTGGCCCGGCTGATCAACTCGGCTCCCAAGCAGGACGGGGCGGCCGAGGAGTGGGAGCGGGCCGCCGCCGCGGCGGAGGGGTCCGCGGCCGACCTGGTCCGCGCGGCCTCGGGGCACGGGCTGGTGCTGCACACCGGCGGGGAGGCCGCGCTGGCCGAGCCGGCGGCGCTGCTGGACGCGGCGCACGGCATGGGCCTGCGCGCCTGGGCCGCCACGCACAGCCCCGTCGGGCGGGAGCGGTTCGCGTCCCGCGTCGACGGCCCGGGTGTGGCCACGGTCGCCGGGCTGCTGTCCGGCGCGGAGGGGCCCGGGCGGGACCCCGAGGGCGCGCTGGCCGTGGACCTGCTGGTGGTGCTGGACGCGCCGCAGCTGGACGTGGAGACCGCCGCGCTGCTGACGGAGTCCTTGCCGGACGGGGCGCGGCTGGTGCTGTCCGGCGATCCGGCGGTGCTGTGGTCGGTCGGCCCCGGGCGGGTGTTCGCGGACCTGCTGGCGGCTCGGGCCTGCCCGCAGGTCGCCTCCCGGCGCCCGGATCCGGGGCCGCTGGGCGAGCTGGTCTCGGGCATCGGCGTCGGCGAGCTGCTCCAGGTGGAGGCCCCCGAGAAGGAGGTCGTCATCGTGCCCGTGCGGGACGCGGGCGAGGCGGTGCACCGGACCGTGCAGCTGGTGGCGGACTCGGTGCCGCGCGCCATCGGCGTGCCGGCCGAGGAGACGCAGGTGATCGCCCCGGGCCACGGCGGCGCGGTCGGCACGCGTGTCCTGAACGCGGCGCTGAAGGAGCGACTGAACCCGGGTCCGGGCCGCTTCGCCGGCTTCGACCCCGGCGACCGGGTGGCCTGGTCCCCCGCCCCCGGACGCGTCCTTCCGGGCCGCGTGGTCGGGGCGGACGCCGAGGGCCTGCGTCTGGACTGCGCGGGCGGGACGGTCGTCGTGCCGCGGGACCGTGTGGAGCAGACGGTCCGCCACGGCTGGGCGCTGACCGCGCACCAGGCGGTGGGCTCCCGCTGGCCTGCGGCGGTCGTGGTCCTCCCCGGCGACGCGGTCCCCGCCCTGAGCCGCCCCTGGATCTACACGGCCTTCAGCCGGGCCGACCGTCACCTGTCGGTGGTCCATGGGGTGGACCAGGCACTGCAGCGAGCGGTCGCGGAGGTCCCGGCGAAGCCGCGCACGACGCGCCTGCCCGTGCTGCTGGCACCGCAGGTGCCGGGGGCCGGGGAGTAGATCTTCCGGCGCTCCGGGATCTGGCCGCGGTGCGGCGAGCGTCACGGCGGCCCGAGGCACGGCGAGGCCGTGTGCCCAGGGCCGGTGGGCCGCGGACGGGTGAGCGGGCCGGCTGGGGCCGGACGGCGGTCGTTCAGCTGCCCGACGCGGACGCTGACGGAAGCGGCGCCCTGCACCCGCACGGCGTGCAGTGGAGCCGCCGCGCGGAACGGCCGAAGCACGCGACCGCGCTTCTCGCTCGGGATCAGGCCGACTGCGAGGCGCGGTGCGTCTTCGGCCGACCCCAGCGGGGCCGGGTGCGTGCCGCTGCAACGCTGCTGACCCGGCCTGTCGCGGCCGGACGGCGATCGTGCGTCGCCCCGTCACGCGGGCGCCGGCGCCGAGGCTCCGGCAGGTCCACGGAGCAGCGCGCCGGAGAAGCCGGGCGCCGGATCGCGCGAGCCTCTCAGGGCCGCCAGGGCCGCCTGATGAGGCCGCCCGTGGTGCATGCGCGCGTCGGCGGCGGCACCCCCGTAGGGGTGTCGCCGCCGGGCGAGTCGGATCAGCGGTCCGCGTCCAGGGGTTCCAGGTCCACGTCCGCGTCCGGGGACAGCGCCGACTCCAGGTCGTCGTCGTCCTCTTCCTCGTCCTCGTCGTCGTCGAAGACCGCGCTGACGTCGAAGCGGCAGACCACCGCCTCCGGGTCCACCTGCTCGAAGGGAGCCTCGAGCCACTCGCCGGGGTCCGGGATCTCGTCCGATGCCGTGACCCAGAGCGTGGAGTCGCCCTCCTCCAGGCCGAACTCCTTGTGCCGGGAGGCGATCTCGTCCGGTTCGTACTCCCCGAACAGCAGGCCCAGCGCGCCGTGGACCGTGCTGGAGGCCTCCGAACTCTCGTCGTCCGCCTCCTCGATCCGCTGGGCGTGCGCCAGCAGCCGCTGCGGATCGACGACGGCGTAGTCGCGGCGGATCAGCACGCTGAGGGCGTTCGGTTCCTCGGGGCCGCCGTACGGGGGCAGGGCCTCCTCGGCACCGGGGATCTCGAAGGGCGTGACCTCGTCGTAGCGGTCGTAGAGCAGTTCGTCGTACGTCTCCGCGGCCGCGGCCAGCTGGTTGAAGGCCTCGTAGACGGCCGGGTCGTCGTCACCCGACCGGCTCTCGACCGCGGCCAGGTGGCGGTCGAGCGCGGTCTTCACCGCCTCGGCGGCGGCGCGTACCTCGGCAGCGGTGGGCTGCGCAGCATCAGACATAGTGCAGACGCTATCCGTACCGGGGCCCGGCCCGCACAATAGATGCGATGCCGGAATACGAATTTGTCGACGTGTACGTGCCGCGCGGGGTCTCCCGCAAGGAGACGGCGCGTCTGCTGACGGACCATGCCGAGTACGGTCACTGGGAGTTGTACCGCCTGACGCTGATGCGTGACGGCAGCCGCAGGGTGCGGCTGCGGCGGCGGATCATCCGCCAGGTGCGCGCCACCTGGTGAGCTGCGCGCGCCCGACCGGAGTCATCAGGCGGAGCGGACCCCGCGTCGGTCGCGGGGTCCGCTCCGTGTGTCCGAGATCACGCTGCGGCGCGCGCCCTCCGGTACAGGATGCCGCCGACGAGCAGCGCGCCCGCGCCGGCCGGCAGCGCGAGGCCGAGCGGCAGCTCGCTGCCGGTCTCGGCGAGCTGCGCGTCGCCCTGGGGGCCCGGCTGGTTGCCGGTGGAGGGGGTGTCCGGCGTCCCGGGCGTACCGGGCTCACCCGGGTTGCCCGGCTCACCAGGCTCACCCGGGTTGCCGGGCTCACCGGGGTTGCCGGGCTCCCCCGGGTTGCCGGGCTCCCCCGGCTCACCAGGCTCTCCCGGGTTGCCGGGCTCCCCCGGCTCACCGGGCTCCCCCGGGTTGCCTGGCTCCCCCGGATTGCCCGGCTCACCGGGCTCGCCCGGGTGCCCACCGCCGTGCCCCGTGTTGGCGCAGTCGTTGTCGGCCGCCCCGTTGCCCACGCCGATGACGTCGACGCTGTTGCCGCAGACGTTCACCGGAACGTGCACCGGCACCTGCACGACGTTGCCGGAGGCCACGCCGGGCGAGTCGCTCGCCTTGCCGTGGGTCTGCGAGCCGCCGTGGTGGCCGGAGCCGCCCTTGTTGGCGCAGGCGTTGCCGACCGCCGGGTTGAGGACCCCGACGACGTTGACCGTGTTGCCGCAGACGTTCACCGGAACGTGCACCGGCACCTGCACCACGTTGCCGGAGAGCACGCCCGGCGAGCCCTTGGCGCCGCCCGTCGCGCCGGAGTCGGCGTGGGCGGCGGCGCCGCCCGCGGCGGCGAGCACACCGGTGGCGGCGGCCATGGTCATCAAGCCCTTGCGGGTGACCTGTCGCATTGCTGAATTCCCTGTCCTCGGACCTGCTGCCGGGACGCGGAGCGTGCCGTGTCCCGGAATTCTCGACGAATGAGGAACCGGTCGGCCCCGGAGCGCATGGCGCGCGCTCCGGGGCCGACGGGCTCGAACCCTCAGCGGGCGATGCCTAGAGGGCGAGACACGACATCACGCGTTGACGCAGGTGTTGCCGAAGGCGGGGTTCAGCAGCCCGATCACGGAGATCGTGTTGCCGCAGACGTTCACCGGAACGTGAACCGGCACCTGCACGACGTTGCCGGACAGGACGCCCGGGGAGTGCACGGCGGCACCCTGCGCGCCCGAGTCGGCGGCGGCCATGCCCGCGCCCGCGAGAACCAGACCACCGGTGGCGGCCGCGACGGCGACGACCTTCTTCAGCATGTATTCCTCCTAGTTGGCAATGTGATCCAAAGTCGCGGATCACATCACGGGTAACGAGGAGGAAGTAATGAGGCTACGAGCTTATGGTCGCATTCACTCTTCCCGGTCAACTCCGCACGTCTGCCCGAATATTGGCCACGCCTCCGGCCCATGACAGGGACGGTTCCTCAGGACGCGTCCAGGAACCGGTCGAGCACGCGGACGCCGAACTTGAGGCCGTCCACCGGCACCCGCTCGTCGACGCCGTGGAACATGCCCGCGAAGTCCAGCTCCGGCGGCAGCTTCAGCGGGGCGAAGCCGAAGCAGCGGATGCCGAGGTCGTCGAAGGACTTGGCGTCCGTGCCGCCGGAGAGCATGTAGGGCACGGCGCGCGCGATCGGGTCCTCGGCGCTCAGCGCGGTCTGCATGGCGTCGACGAGCCGGCCGTCGAAGTCGGTCTCCAGCGCCTTGTCGGAGTGCACGTCCTCACGCCGCACGCGCGGGCCGAGGATGCGGTCGAGATCGGCGAGGAACTCCTCCTCGTAGCCGGGCAGGAAGCGGCCGTCGACGTGCGCGGTGGCCTGGCCGGGGATGACGTTCACCTTGTAGCCGGCGCCGAGCTGGGTGGGCGCGGCGGAGTTGCGCAGGGTGGTGCCGATCATGCGCGCGATGCCGCCGAGCTTGGCGAGGGTCTCGTCCATGTTCTCCGGGTCGAGCTCGGTGCCGAGCGCGTCGGAGAGCTCGTCCAGGAAGGCGCGGACGGTCTTGGTGACCCTGACCGGCCACTTGTGGCGGCCGAGCCGGGCGACGGCCTCGCACAGCTCGGTGATGGCGTTGTCGTCGTTGGTCATCGAGCCGTGGCCCGCGGTGCCGTCGACGGTGAGCCGCATCCAGTGCATGCCCTTCTCGGCGGTCTCGACGAGATAGAGGCGCAGCTTCTCGTTGACGGTGAAGGAGAAGCCGCCGACCTCGCCGATCGCCTCGCTGACGCCTTCGAACAGCTCGGGGTGCTTGTGCACCAGGTGCTTCGCGCCGTACGTGCCGCCGGCCTCCTCGTCGGCGAGGAAGGCGAGTACGACGTCCCGCGGGGGCTTGCGGCCGCTGCGCATGCGCTCGCGGACGACCGCGAGGGTCATCGCGTCCATGTCCTTCATGTCGACGGCCCCGCGCCCCCACACGCACCCGTCGGCGATCTCGCCGGAGAAGGGGTGGTGGGTCCAGTCGTCGGCGTTGGCGGGGACGACGTCGGTGTGGCCGTGGATCAGCAGGGCGGGCCGCGACGGGTCCTCGCCCTCGATCCGGGCGATCGTGGAGGCGCGTCCCGGGTGGGACTCGAAGATCTGCGGCTCCAGGCCGACTTCGGCGAGCTTCTCGGCGACGTACTCGGCCGCCTTGCGCTCGCCGGGGCCCGAGTGGTCGCCGTAGTTGCTGGTGTCGATCCGGATCAGCTCGCGGCAGAGGTCCACGACCTCGTCCTCACCGGTGACGCCCTTGGCCGGGTCCGTCTGACTCACGTGCTTCCTCCCGCTGCTGGTGTTCCCGCTGGCCGGTCCCCCTCATCCTCCCTCGCCCGCGGGTCCGCCCCAAGACCCGGCCCGGCCCGTCACACGCCGTTCACGCGACGACGCGGAGGCGGGGGTGATCGGTCACCCCGGAACACCTGGTAATGTTTATGTCGTCGCCGCGGGGGGAAACCCGCGCGACAGACACCTTGTCCGGGTGGCGGAATGGCAGACGCGCTAGCTTGAGGTGCTAGTGCCCTTTATCGGGCGTGGGGGTTCAAGTCCCCCCTCGGACACTTGCTTCTTCGAGGGCCCCGACCGGACGGTCGGGGCCCTCGGGCGTTGTACGGAAGGTGCCCCATGACGTCTCGCACGCCCTGCCCCTGCGGTCTCCCCGAGGCCTACGAGGAGTGCTGCGGCCGCTTCCACCGCGGTGCGGCCTCGGCGCCGACGGCGGAGCGGCTCATGCGGTCGCGGTACGCGGCGTTCGTCCGGCGGGACGGGGCGTACCTGCTGCGGACCTGGCACCCGCGGACCCGTCCCGCCCGGCTCGACCTCGACCCGGCGATGCGCTGGACCGGGCTGGAGATCCTCGCCACGGAGGAAGGCTCCGCCTTCCACTCCACCGGCACGGTGACGTTCCGCGCCTCGTACCGGGGCGGCTCCCTGTACGAACGCAGCCGCTTCGAACGGGTCGACGGGGCCTGGGTGTACGTGGACGGGGACTTCCCCGGCTGAGGGACCCGGCGCAGGGCCGGGTCAGGCGGGCAGCCGGGTGTCGACGACGAAGGCGATCTCGACGAGCTGGCCGGGCAGGGTCAGTTCGGTGACGCCGAGGACCGTGCTCGCCGGGCGGTGGCCGTCGAAGTAGGCCAGGTTGGCCTCGGCCGTGGCCGCGGCGTGGCGGCCGAGGTCCACCACGTAGAGGGTCTGCGAGACGATCTGGCCGCGGGTGGCCCCGTAGTGGGCGAGGACCCGGTCCATGGCGGTGTGGGTGAGCCGCAGCTGGGCGTCGAAGTCGCCGGGGTGCGGGAAGCCGCCCGCCTCGTCGAAGGCGAGCTGTCCCGAGACGTGGATCAGGTCGCCGGAGCGAATCGCCTGCGCGTAGCCGAAGTCGCTCTCGGCTGGGATTCCGTAGGAGAAGACATCACTGGTGGCCATGGGTCGGTTCGTCCTTTTCCAGTCGGTCTCTTGTGGTTACCCGGGAACTGTAGGAGAGTGAGCGCCGACCTGGAAGAACGCACTTTTCGGTGACTGGGGAACCTGATGGTGACCAAGCGTGTGCTGGCGGGACTGCCGGAGGACGCCGATCTGCGGCGCGCGGACTCCCTGGCGCGGGAGATCTTCTCGGACGTCGCCAACAAGTGGGCGCTGCTGATCATCGAGGCGCTCGGCGAGGGCACTCTGCGGTTCAGCGAGCTGCGGGACGAGGTCGAGGGCGTGAGCCACAAGATGCTCACGCAGAATCTGCGCATGCTGGAGCGCAACGGCCTGGTCGAGCGGACGGTGCACCCCACCGTGCCGCCGCGGGTCGAGTACACCCTCACCGAGCCGGGCCGGGCGCTGCGCATCGCCGTGGACGCGATCTGCGGCTGGACGCACGAGCACCTGGGGCACATCGAGCGGGCGCGGGAGCGCTTCGGCGACCGGTGACCGCGACCGGCCGGCGGGTCAGGGCGCCAGGATGTCCAGTTCCTGGAGGGCGCCCTCGGTGATCTCGCGGGTGAGTTTCTCCGCGCGGGCGGCGTCGCGGGCGCGGACGGCCTCGGCGAGCTGGACGTGGAGGGTGACGGCGGCCGGGTCGGGGTCCTCGAACATCACGTCGTGGTGCGTGCGTCCGGCCAGCACCTCCGCAACCACGTCGCCGAGGCGGGCGAACATCTCGTTGCCGGAGGCGGTCAGGATGACGCGGTGGAACGCCACGTCGTGGAAGAGGTATCCCTCCAGTTTGTGACCGCGTGAGTTCGCGACCATCCCGAGCGCGCACTCGGTGAGTTCGGCGCACTGCTCGGCCGTGGCGTTGCGCGCGGCGAGGCTCGCCGCGACCGGTTCGACCGCGGAGCGCAGCACGGTGAGGGAGCGCAGCTGGCGCGGGCGGTCGGCGCCGGCCAGGCGCCAGCGGATGACCTGCGGGTCGTAGACGTTCCACTCGCAGGACGGGAGGACCGTGACGCCGACGCGGCGGCGGGACTCCACGAGGTGCATGGACTCCAGGACGCGGACCACCTCGCGCATCACGGAGCGCGACACGTCGAAACGCTGGGCGAGCTCGTCCGTGCGCAGCACACTGCCGGGCGGATACCCGCCTGCGGTGATCTCGGGGCCGAGGGTGTCCAGTACGCGGCCGTGCAGCCCCCGGCCCGTGGTGCTCATGCACTCAGAGTACGGGGCGGATCACACGAACAAAAAGTCAGACTTATTCGTCACAGACTCTTGAAGTTGTCGTACTTATAAGTTTCAGTTGCGGTCGGCATCAACGGCAAGGTGTCGACGAGGACAGCAGACAGCGAGGCAGCGATGAACACCCCCCATGTCGTCGTGGTCATGGGCGTCGCCGGAACGGGCAAGACCACCATCGGTCCCCTGCTCGCGGCCCGCCTCGGCGTTCCGTACGCCGAGGGCGACGACTTCCACCCGCAGAGCAACATCGCCAAGATGTCGGCGGGCACCCCGCTCACCGACGACGACCGGTGGCCCTGGCTCGACGCCATCGGCGACTGGGCGCAGGGGCGCGCGGGTCTGGGCGGCGTGGTCAGCTGCTCGGCGCTGAAGCGCTCGTACCGCGACCGGCTGCGGGCCGCCGCGCCCGGCGTGGTCTTCGTGCACCTCACCGGCGACCGCGCCCTCATCGAGGACCGGATGTCGCACCGGCAGGGGCACTTCATGCCCACGGCACTGCTCGACTCCCAGTTCGCCACGCTCCAGCCGCTGGAGCCGGACGAGACCGGGGTCGCCGTGAACGTGGCTGGCACCCCCGAGGAGATCACCGAACGGGCGGCCACCGCCCTGACGTCGCTCTCCGAGCCGACCCCGTAGGACCCCACCCCCCACCGGCCCCTCCCTCCGGGGCCGCCCCTCCCCCGAACCGTTCTTCCTAGGGATCCACCGTGACCAGACTCAGCGTCGAGATGCTGGCAGCGGACGTACCCGAGCCGATCACCTCGGCCGGCCACGCTCAGCTGGGCATCGCCGTCCTGGCGGGCATAGCCGTCATCGTCCTGCTCATCACCAAGTTCAAGCTGCACGCCTTCCTGGCGCTGACCATCGGGTCACTGGCGCTCGGTGCCTTCGCCGGCGCGCCGCTGGACAAGGTCATCACCAGCTTCAGCGCCGGGCTCGGCTCCACCGTCGCCGGTGTGGGCGTGCTGATCGCCCTGGGCGCGATCCTCGGCAAGATGCTCGCCGACTCGGGCGGCGCCGACCAGATCGTCGACACCATCCTCGCCAAGGCCGGTGGCCGCTCCATGCCCTGGGCGATGGTGCTGATCGCCTCGGTCATCGGTCTGCCGCTGTTCTTCGAGGTCGGCGTGGTGCTGCTGATCCCGGTGGTGCTGATGGTCGCCAAGCGCGGCAACTACTCGCTCATGCGCATCGGCATCCCGGCCCTCGCCGGTCTGTCCGTGATGCACGGCCTGGTCCCGCCGCACCCCGGCCCGCTGGTCGCCATCGACGCCGTCGGCGCCAACCTGGGCGTGACGCTGGCGCTCGGCGTGCTCGTCGCCGTCCCGACCGTGGTGATCGCCGGTCCGGTGTTCTCCAAGTACGCCGCCCGCTGGGTGGACGTCCCGGCGCCCGAGCGGATGATCCCGCAGCGTCCCTCCGAGGACCTGGAGCGGCGCCCCGGCTTCGGCGCGACGCTGGCCACCATCCTGCTGCCGGTCGTGCTGATGCTCGCCAAGGCTCTGGTCGACATCGTGATCGACGACCCCGAGCACAACGTGCAGCGCGTCTTCGACGTGATCGGCTCCCCGCTGATCGCGCTGCTCGCCGCCGTGCTGGTCGGCATCTTCACCCTGGGCATGCCCGCCGGCTTCAGCAAGGAGCGGATCTCCTCCCTGGTGGAGAAGAGCCTGGCCCCGATCGCGGGCATCCTGCTGATCGTCGGCGCGGGCGGCGGCTTCAAGCAGACCCTGATCGACACCGGTGTGGGTCAGATGATCCTCGACATCTCGGAGGACTGGTCGATCCCGGCGCTGCTGCTGGCCTGGCTGATCGCGGTCGCGATCCGGCTGGCGACGGGCTCGGCGACCGTGGCGACCGTCTCGGCGGCCGGTCTCGTCGCGCCGCTCGCGGCCGACATGTCGACGACGCACGCCGCGCTGCTGGTGCTGGCCATCGGCGCCGGTTCGCTGTTCTTCAGCCACGTCAACGACGCCGGCTTCTGGCTGGTGAAGGAGTACTTCGGCCTGAACGTCGGCCAGACGATCAAGACCTGGTCGATCATGGAGACGATCATCTCGGTGGTCGCGGGGGCGCTGGTGCTCCTGCTGTCCCTGGTCATCTAGCCGGGTCCGGACCCACGGCGGCCCGTCCGCCCCTCACGGGAGGGGCGGACGGGCCGCCGTCGTGTTCAGGGGCGCCACAGCGAGTGCTCGCGCTCGGCCCACTCCCGGCGGACCGAGCCGGTGCGCAGACCGCGGCGGGCCTCGGGGTCGGCGAGGGCCCTCCCGATGTGCCCGGCGAGGACGATGCCGACGGTCAGCGCGAGCCAGTCGTGGACGAAGGTCGCGGCGGTGCGCCACACGAGCGGGGTGAGGTGGGTGAACCACATCAGCAGCCCGGTGCCGAGCATCACCAGCGTGGCCCCGGCGATCCAGGCCGCGTACAGCTTCTGCCCGGCGTTGAACTTCCCGGCCGGGCGGGAGGCGGGGCGGCGGTCGCGGCGCAGGGCGGCCCGCAGCCAGACCCGGTCGTGCGGGCCGAAGCGGTTGAGCCGGCCCAGGTCCGCGCGGAACGCGCGGGAGACGAGGGCGGCGAGCACGGGGACGGGCAGGAGCAGCCCCGACCACTGGTGGAGGGTGACGACCAGGGCGCGACGGCCGGCGAGCTGTGCGAGCTGGGGGACGTAGAGGCAGGCGGCGGTGGCCACGCAGACGCCCATGAGCAGGGCGACGGCGCGGTGCGCCCACCGCTGGGCGGGGACGAAGCGCCGTACGGTCGTGGCGGCGGGCGGGGCGTCAGCTCGTGGGGGCATCGTCGCGTCCGTTCGAGCGGCCGACCCAGGCGTCCACGTCGTAGCCGCGCAGCTCCCAGTAGCCCGGTTCGACCTCGTCGGTGACGGTGATGCCGGAGAGCCACTTGGCCGACTTGTAGAAGTACATGGGCGCCACGTAGAGCCGGGCCGGGCCGCCGTGGCCGTGGCCGATGTCCTCGTCCCGCATGCGCAGGGCGACCAGGACGTCCGCGCGGCGGGCCTGGTCGAGGGTGAGGCTCTCGGTGTACGTCCCGTCGAAGCAGGTGAAGCGCACCGCGCGGGCGGTGGGGCGCACCCCGGCCGCGTCCAGCAGCCGGGACAGCCGCACGCCCTCGAACGGCGTGCCGGGCACCCGCCAGCCGGTCACGCACTGCACGTCCCGCACCAGGCGGGTCTGCGGCAGGGCCTCGAGGTCGGCGAGGGTGTAGGAGGCGGGGCGGTCGACGAGCCCGTCGACGGTGAGCCGGTAGGTGCGGGCGTCCTTGCGCGGGACGGACGCGGCGACCGAGTAGTAGCGGAAGCCGCCGCCGTTCGGGAGGAGTCCGGTCAGGCCGGTGGGGTCACGGTCGGCGGCGCCTGCGAGGAGGGACTCCAGGCCGCGCTGGAGGGAGGGCGCGGCGGCCAGGCCGAGCGCGCCGAGGCCGAGGGTGCCGAGCAGGACGCGGCGGCCGACGGGCGCGCCGCGCGCGTCCGGGTCGCCGGCGCCCGGGACGTCCCGGCCCTGCGAGGGGTCTTCGGGTTTCACCCCCTCATTCGAGCACCCGCGCCCCCGGGCGGACCAGGGAACGCGGGTGCTCGTCAGACTTCGGTAAGCAACGGGGCCGGTGCTACGGGGTGCGCCCGGCCTCCTTCTCCAGCTGGAACGCCTCGTTGCCCAGACCGATCCGGGCGTGCGTCCCGGGGGCGCGGGTGCGCAGGATCGCGCCCTGGACGAGTCCGGTCACGAGGGCGACACCGATGACGCCGGGCAGGATCCAGCGCAGCGCGGAGTCCGGCCCTGTGCCGACCAGCACGTCGAAGTCCTTGACCGTGTAGACCGCGATGACCAGGAGGGCGATGCCGGCCACCGCCGAGGTGACCAGCCGCCAGGCCTGGGCGCCCGCGGCGCCGCGCCGTACGAAGAAGACCACGACGGACAGCGAGGCGATGGCCATCAGGACGATGACGCCGAGCGCGCCGATGTTGCCGCCCCAGGTGAACAGGTGCAGCACGGGCGCGGTGGGGTCGCCGGCCGGCTTGTCGTCGGTGAGCGCGAAGGTCAGCACCAGCACGACGGCGATGCCGGACTGCAGGAGGGAGCCGGTGCCGGGGGCGCCGCTGGAGCCCGTGGTGCGGCCGAAGGCGGCGGGCAGCAGGCCTTCGCGGCCCATGGCGAAGGCGTACCGGGCGACGACGTTGTGGAAGCTGAGCATGGCCGCGAACATGCCGGTCACGAACAGCACGTGCAGCACGTCGGTGAAGGTGGAGCCGAGCCGGTCCTCGGTGAGGAAGAACAGCAGGCCCGCGCTCTGCTCCTGGGAGGTGGCGACGATCGTGGCGGGGCCGGTGGCCACGGTGAGCGCCCAGCTGCTGATGGCGAAGAAGACGGCGACGCCGGTGACGGCGAGGAACATCACGCGCGGCACCAGGACGTGCGGCCTGCTGGTCTCCTCCGCGTAGACCGGCGCCTGCTCGAAGCCGAGGAAGGCCGCGATGCAGAAGCACAGGGCGGTGCCGACGCCGGCGCCGGTGAGGGTGTCCGGGTTGAAGGCGTGCAGCGACAGGCCCTCCTTGCCGGGGTCGGCGACGGCGGCGATGTCGAAGACGACGACCAGCAGCACCTCGATGACCAGCAGGACGCCGAGGACCTTGGCGTTGACGTCGATCTTCAGCAAGCCGAGCGCGCCCACGGCGAGCGCGGCGGCGAGCGCCGGTATCCACCAGGCGACCTCGAGGTCGGCGTAGGTGGCGAAGAGGCCGGAGACCTCGAAGCCGAAGATGCCGTAGATGCCGACCTGGAGGGAGTTGTAGGCGACGAGGGCGACCAGGGCGGCGCCCGCGCCGGCGGTGCCGCCGAGCCCGCGGGAGATGTACGCGTAGAAGGCGCCCGCGTTGTGGACGTGCCGGCTCATCTCGGCGTAGCCGAGGCTGAAGAGCACCAGCACGGCGCCCAGGACGACGAAGAGCAGCGGCTGGCCGACGATGCCCATCACCGCGAATGTGGTGGGCATGACACCCGCGACGACCATGAGCGGGGCGGTCGCCGCCAGCACGGAGAGCAGCAGGCCCCCGGTGCCGAGGCGGTCGGCCCGCAGGGCGCGTTCCCGCCCCTTGAAGGTGCTGATCCCCTCGGCCGGGGCTCTGTTGGTGCTCGAACTGTCCGTCGTCATCTCGAGACCGTCCTTGGGTCGGTGGTGGGTGCGGGGGCGTTCGGGGTGGGGTCAGGCCGTGCCCAGGGCGGCGGCGCGAGCGGTACGGAAGGCGGTGAGGCCGTCCCGGTCGGGATAGGACCAGGGGGCGGGGGTGGCGTGGTCGCCGATGCGGTGGAACAGCGCGGCGGCCTCGGCCCCCCGGCCCTCGCAGACCTTGGCGTGGGCGAGGAAGTTGAGGTCGACCAGGCGGCGCGGGTGGTCCTCGTGCTCCCACTCCAGCCACCAGTCGAAGGCCGCCTTCATCACCTGCCGGGCTCGGCGTCCGACCCAGTGGCCGGAGGCGGCCGGGTCGGCGGGCTCGTGCCCGGCGGCGGCGAGGGAGCGGTAGCGCTCGGCGTGCGCGATGACCGGCAGGATGGCCAGCGGCGAGTCGGCGGGGGCCTGTTCGGCGGCCCAGTTGGCGAAGTCGTACACCTCGTGCAGCGGGTCGGGGCCCGCCTCCACCCGGCGCTCCGCGAGCCAGCCGACGACGAGGTGGTGGGCGTGGTGGTGGTCGGCGTAGCGGGTGCGGACCTGCTCGAAGATCCGGACCACGTCGCCCTCCGCACCCAGGGAGCACTCCAGCATCAGCAGCCCGAGCCAGGGCGTCGGGTCGTGCGTCAGCTGCTCGGCGGCCTCGCGGCACACCTCGCTGACCCGGGCCGGCTTCTCCTTGCCGCGCAGGGCGCGCCGCACCTGGGCCATGGCCAGCAGCACGGCGGCGTCACCGGAGTCGGGCTCGGCGAGCAGCCACTCGCGGGCCCACGCGGCACAGTACGGCTCCTTCGCGAGCACCGTGATCCGGTGTCCGCGGCGGTCCCAGTCGTCCCCCGTCCTGACCAGCAGCGAGCGGGTGCTCTGCCACCGCCCCTGTGCCAGTGCGGCCCGCGCGGCGACGAGTTCGGCGTCGTCGAGGGCCTCGTCGTAGGCCTGCGCCGCCCGTCTGCGGGCGCGGCCGAGGGGAGGCGGGGGTGGGGGCACCGCGAACTTCCTCACGCGCTTCTCTTGTCATACGGCTCGCGGCGGGTGGTCGGTGGCAGTGGTCGGCTGCCGATCGCCACGAGCTGATCACGGACAGCAAACCGTCAGCCAACGGATCACGTCAAGGGCACCGGGGCCGTTACACGCGTCAACTGCGGTCACGAACGGGCAACTTGTGGCGCCCGTGAACGACCTGCCGACCCCCGGCGGCGCAGGTCGCCGGCGCCGGGACGGCGAGGGCGCTGCTTTGATGGCGGTATGAGCGAGAGCGGCAGCAGCAGGAGCGGAACGAGCGCCGACGAGATCCTCGACATCGTCGACGAGCAGGACCGGGTGATCGGGCAGGCCCCGCGCGGCGAGGCGTACGCACGGGGGCTTCGCCACCGCTGCGTCTTCGTGCTGGCGCGCGACGCGGAGGACAGGGTCTTCGTCCACCGCCGCACCCCGACGAAGCTGGTCTTCCCGTCCCTGTACGACATGTTCGTCGGCGGGGTGGTCGGCGCGGGCGAGACGTACGACGAGGCGGCCCTGCGGGAGGCCGAGGAGGAACTGGGCGTGAGCGGTCTGCCCGCGCCCTCGCACCTGTTCACCTTCCTGTACGACGACGGCTCCACCCGGACCTGGTGGTCGGCGGTGTACGAGGTGCGCTGCGAGCTGGAGGTGCGGCCGCAGGCCGAGGAGGTCGCCTGGCACGCCTTCCTGCCCGAGGAGGAGGTTCTGCGGCGGCTCGGCGACTGGGAGTGGGTGCCGGACGGGCTCGCGGCGTACGAGCGGCTGCGGGCGCATCGGGCGGGGCGGACGGACCAGGTCTGACCGGTAAGGTCGCCCCCGTGATCGACTTTGCACGGAACGTCCGGTTGTGGTTCTCCCCCGCCGAGGTGCGGGACGACGGGGAGACGCCCGACTACCGCTTCTCGCTGGCGAACGAGCGGACGTTCCTCGCCTGGCTGCGGACCGCGCTCGCGCTGATCGGCGGCGGGTTCGCGGTGGACCAGTTCCTGCCGGGTCTGCGGTGGGGGTGGCGGGTCGGGCTGGCCCTCGCCCTGCTGGCGTCGGGGGCTCTGTGCGCGCTGCGGGCGGTCAACCACTGGGTGCGGTGCGAGCGGGCGATGCGGCGGGGCGAGGATCTGCCGGTGTCGCGGTTCCCGGCGCTGCTGGGGGTGGTCGTGGCGGGGGTGGCCGTGGTGATGGTCGTGGTGGTGCTGCTGGGGTGGGAGGGGTGACGCCCGGACTGCTCGGGGAGCGGGATCCCGGGCTGCAGCCCGAGCGGACCCGGCTGGCGTGGCGGCGGACGACGCTGGCGAGCACGGTGGTGGCTGTGCTGGCGGGGAAGGCGGGGGTGGCCGGCGGGGCGTCGGGGGATGTGCTGGCCGCGGGGGTCGTGTGCTGTGCGGGGTGGGCGGGGATGTTGGTGGTCGCCCATCGGCGGATTCGGGGGCTGGCGGGGGGCGGGGAGCCCGAGCGGCTCTCGCTTGGGTATGCGGCGGGGGTCGTGGTGTGCGTGCTGTTGACGGTGGGGGGTGGGGTGGGGGTGGTGCTGTGGTGAGGGGTTACCGCCCCCGCCGCCCTTTCCCTTCCCAGCCCGGGGCTCCGCCCCGGACCCCGCTCCTCAAGCGCCGGAGGGGCTGATTTCCTGCGGCACCGTGATCGCGATCTTGCCGCGTACGTGGCCCTCCTCGCTGCGCCGGTGCGCGTCCGCCGTCCGTTCCAGGGGGAACGTCTCCTCGACATGGATCCTCAGCACCCCCTGATCCGCCAGTTCCGACAGCTTGCGGAGGTCCGCGGGGTCCGGCCGGACGAACCAGTACGCGCCGCCGTAGCCGGTCACTCCCGGGTCGACGATCGACGCCAGGCGCCCTTCCGGCGCCACCAGGTTCGCGGAGGCCTTGAGCGCGTCCCCGCCGACCGTGTCGAAGACCGCGTCCACCCCTTCGGGGGCGAGCCCCCGGACGCGTTCGGCCAGGCCCTCGCCGTAGCTGACCGGCTCCGCCCCCAGCGCCCGCACGAAGTCGTGGTTGCCTTCGCTCGCCGTGCCGATGACCCGCGCGCCGAGGTGGGAGGCGAGCTGGACCGCGACGGAGCCCACCCCGCCGGCCGCCGCGTGCACCAGTACGGTCTCGCCCCGCCGGACGTTCAGGACGCGGTGCAGCACCTGGTGGGCGGTGAGCCCCGCGAGGGGGATGCCGGCCGCCTCCTCGAAGGAGAGCCCCCGCGGCTTGGGCGCGAGGGTGCGCACGGGGGCGGCCACGTACTCGGCGCAGGTGCCGAAGGAGAGGACGTCCTCGCGGACGTAGCCGATCACCTCGTCGCCCTCGGCGAACTCGGGGACCGCGGGCCCGGGGCGGACGACGACGCCCGCGAGGTCCCAGCCGGGGATCACCGGGAAGACGGCCGGGAGGATCGCGTCGAGGTGCCCCTGGCGGGCCTTCCAGTCGACCGGGTTGACGGACGCCGCCCGGACCTTGACGAGCACGTCGTCGGGGCCCAGCTTGGGGTCGTCGGCCTCGCCGTACTCGAGGACCTCGGGGCCGCCGTACCGTGCGTAGCTGATCGCCTTCATGCGTCGACCCTCCGGTGTCGGCCCACGGCGTGCAAGCCGAATGGTCCGATGTACGCCGTTCGCGTCACCGCAGGGGCCGACGGCGGAAGGCGCTCCCCTATCGTGGACCCGATCACGTTTCGCTCCCGGTCTGGACGGCATACCGACCGGTCGGCATCATGGGCGGGTACTGTCCGCCTGCCCACAGGAGCCACGATGAGCCCCGACCACCCGCCCGGACTGGATCTCGACCGGCTGCGCGAGCTGCTCGAACGCGAGCGGCCCGGTCTGCTCGGCGGCCCCCTCTCCGGCCGGCTGATCGAGGGCGGCAGGTCGAACCTCACCTACACGGTCACCGACGGCGCGGGGACCTGGGTGGTGCGGCGCCCGCCGCTCGGCCACGTCCTCGCCACCGCGCACGACATGAAGCGCGAGCACCGGGTGATCAGCGCCCTGCACCCGACCGGCGTGCCGGTGCCGCGTCCGGTGCTGCTGTGGGAGGACGAGGAGGTGCTGGGCGCGCCCTTCTACGTCATGGAGTACGTCGAGGGCACCCCGTACCGCACCGCCGAGCAGCTCGCCCCGCTGGGCCCCGGGCGCACCCGGAAGGCCGTGCTGAACCTGGTGGACACGCTGGTCGAGCTGCACGCCGTGGACCCTGCCGAGGTCGGGCTCGCGGACTTCGGCCGTCCCGAGGGCTTCCTGGACCGGCAGCTGCGGCGCTGGGGCAAGCAGCTCGACGCCTCCCGCAACCGGGAGCTGGCCGGCATCGACGAGCTCCACGCCGCGCTCGGCCGTGAGCTTCCCGTCTCCCCCGCGCCCGCCGTCGTGCACGGCGACTACCGGCTCGACAACGCGCTGATCAGTGACGACGAGTCGGTCCGCGCGGTCCTGGACTGGGAGATGTCCACGCTGGGCGACCCGCTGACGGACCTGGGTCTGCTGGTGATGTACAGCAGTCCGCTGGGCATGCCGGACTCCCCCGTCTCCACGACCGCCGAGGCCCCGGGCCATCCGACGCCGGCCGAGCTGATCGAACGGTACGCCGCGCGGTCGGGGCGGGACGTGTCGTCCGTCTCCTGGTACACGGCGTTCGCCTGGTTCAAGCTCGCCGTGATCCTGGAGGGCATCCACTACCGGTACACGCTGGGCCAGACGGTCGGAGCCGGGTTCGACCGCATCGGCGATCTGGTCCCGGTCTTCATCGAGCACGGTCTGACCACCCTTCAGGAAGGCTGAGAGACATGGACTTCGCGTTCGACGCGCGCACCGAGGAGCTGCGCGCCCGGCTCCTCGCCTTCATGGACGAGCACGTGTACCCCGCCGAGCAGGTCGCGCACGAGCAGCGGCAGCGGCTGTCCTCGCCGTGGGAGAACCCGCCGGTGGTGGAGGAGCTGAAGGCGGAGGCGCGCCGGCAGGGCCTGTGGAACCTGTTCCTGCCCGACGCCGGGTACGGCGCCGGACTCACCAACCTCCAGTACGCACCGCTCGCCGAGATCACCGGCCGGTCCCCGCAGCTCGCGCCGACCGCCACCAACTGCGCCGCGCCCGACACCGGGAACATGGAGGTGCTGGCGCAGTTCGGCGACGAGCGGCAGAAGAAGCAGTGGCTGGAGCCGCTGCTCGCGGGCGAGATCCGTTCGGCGTTCGCGATGACCGAGCCGGACGTGGCCTCCTCGGACGCCACCAACATCACCACGCACATCCGGCGGGAGGGCGACGAGTACGTCGTCTCGGGCCGCAAGTGGTACATCTCCGGGGCGATGCACCCGGACTGCAAGATCTTCATCGTGATGGGCAAGACCGACCCGGACGGGCCGGACATCCGCCGCCAGCAGTCCATGGTCCTGGTCCCGCGCGACACCCCGGGCGTCACCGTGAAGCGGGCCATGCAGGTCTTCGGCTACGAGGACCACTACCACGGCGGTCATGCCGAGGTGGTCTTCGACGAGGCGCGCGTGCCGGTGTCGAACCTGATCGGCGAGGAGGGCGGCGGGTTCGCCATCGCCCAGGCGCGGCTCGGTCCGGGCCGGATCCACCACTGCATGCGGCTGATCGGCATGGCCGAGCGGGCGATCGAGCTGATGTGCCGCCGTGCGGTGTCCCGGGAGGCCTTCGGCAAGGCGCTCGCCCAGCAGGGCGTGGTGCAGAACTGGATCGCGGACGCGCGGGTCGCGGTCGAGCAGCTGCGGCTGCTGGTGCTGAAGACCGCCTGGATGATGGACACCGTCGGCAACCGGGGCGCGCACACCGAGATCCAGGCCATCAAGATCGCCACCCCGCGCACGGTCGTCGGCATCCTCGACCGGGCGATCCAGCTGCACGGCGCGGGCGGGGTGAGCCAGGACTTCCCGCTGGCCGAGCTGTACGCGGGCGCGCGCACGCTGATGCTCGCGGACGGCCCGGACGAGGTGCACCAGCGGTCGCTGGCCCGCCGGGAGATCAAGAAGTACCTGTAGCAGGCGGGGAACCGGCCCGGGGGGNNNNCCCCCCCCGGGCCGGTGACGCGCTTCACGGACGCAGCGCGCGCAGCAGGAGGTCGGCGAGGTGGTCGGCGACCTCCTGCGGGCTGAGCGGACCGTCGGGGCGGTACCAGGTGGACAGGTGGTGCACCGAGCCGAAGTGGTAGTCCACGACGAGGTCGGCCGGGGTCGCCGTGGAGAAGACGCCCTCGCGCTGGCCCTCCTCGATCAGCGCGCGGAACCGTTCGTGGTAGCGCCGGCGCTCGGCGCGGACCTGCTTGTTCTTCTCCGGGCCGAGGTGGTGCATGGAGCGGAAGAAGATCGACGCGTCGTCGAGGTTCTCGATGGTGGTGACGACGACGTCGGCGGCCGCGCCGCGCAGCCGCTTCTCGATGGGCTCGTCGGCGTCGGCGAACCGGTCCAGGCGCTCCTGCTGGAGGCGCAGCACGCGCGCGTAGACCTCGTGCAGCAGGTCGTCCTTGGAGCCGAAGTAGTGGTACAGCGCCCCCTTGGTGACGCCGGCCGCCTCGACGATCTCCTGCACCGAGGTGCGGTCGTAGCCCTGCTCGGCGAAGAGCCGGGTGGCGGCGGCCAGCAGCCGCTGCGGCACGGGGGTCCCGTCACCGTCCGTCGTTCTGGGCACTGCCGCCACCCGCCTTTCCGTGTTGCTGTCGGTCGTCGTGCGTCCGGGGAACGCCGTCCCCGCCGGGAGATCTTCCCACTCCACGCGATCGCCGCTCCGGGCACCGCCTCCCCGCCCAGTTTCTCCCCCGGTACGGCGACAAGTGCGGGCGGGTCCGCGCCGGAACCCGCCCGGTGGGGGTCGGGCGGCTCCGGCGCGGGTGTCAGCGGGTGGCCTCCCACTGCCGCTGGACGCGGTTCATGCCGCCGAGCCAGCGTTCGGGATCGGCCGCGCGGGCGCGGTAGTACTCGGCGACCTCGGGGTGCGGCAGGATCAGGAAGCGGTCCTGCTCGATGCCGTCGAACAGGGCGTCGGCCACGTCCTCCGGCTCGATCGCGGTGGGCTTGAGCACCAGGTCTCCGGCGCTGCCGCTGGCGTCGAGCATGTCGGTGCGCACGCCCTGCGGGCAGATGGCGTGCACCTTCACCCCGCGGTGCCGGTACGTGAGCGACAGCCACTCGGCGAAGGCGTAGGCGCCGTGCTTGGTGACGCTGTAGGGGGCGGTGCCGATCATGGTGAGCAGTCCGGCGGCGGAGACGGTGGAGACGAAACGGCCGCTGCCGCGCTCCAGCCACTCGGGGAGCAGCGCGTGCGCCGCGCGGACGTGCGCCATCACGTTGACGTCCCAGGACAGCGCCCAGTCCTCCTCGCGCAGCGGTTCGCCGGGCTCCCCGCCGTCGCGGCCGACCCCGGCGTTGGCGCACCAGACGTCGACCCTCCCGCCGAGCACGTCCCGGGCCTCGTCGACGACCGAGGAGGCGTCGCCCGCCAGCGCGTGACCGCCGATCTCCTCGGCGACGGCCTTGGCGCGGGCGGCGTCCAGGTCGTTGACCACGACCCGCGCCCCCTGCGCGGCGAAACGGCGGGCCAGCGCCGCTCCGATGCCGCCCCCGGCTCCCGTGACGACCACCTTCGCACCCTGCACGGCTTGCACCATCGGTCTCCTCCGACGCGGCTCGCGAACGCCTGACCGCGTCAGACTAACCGGTCGGTATGCCGGTAGGAAGGGGCGTTCCGCGTGGCATCGGTCCCGCTCGTTCCCCGGGACGGTCCGGCGCGCTAGCGTGCGTGGCCATGACATGTACCGCGATCACGGAGGTCACCGCATGAGGCTGTCCCGACGGAGCCTGCTCGCCACCACCACGGCCGCGGTCGCGGCCTCCGCCGCGCCGGCCGCCGCCGCTCCGGGGCCGGGGTCCGGGCACGGCGGCGGCCGCACGCTGCGCACCGGGTTCGAACGGCTCGCGGCGGACGGCTACGCGCTGCTCGACGGCCGCCGGGTGGGCGTGGTCACCAACCCGACCGGCATCACCCGCGACGTGCGGCACATCGTCGACGTCATGCACGCCGACGACCGAGTGGCCCTGACCGCGGTGTTCGGCCCCGAGCACGGTTTCCGGGGCACCGCGCAGGCGGGCGGCTCGGAGGGCCGCTACGACGACCCGGTGACCGGCCTGCCCGTCTACGACACCTATCTGAAGAGCGGTCAGGACCTCGCCGACATCTTCACGGCGTCCGGCGTGGACACGGTCGTCTTCGACATCCAGGACGTCGGCGCCCGCTTCTACACGTACATCTGGACGCTCTTCGACTGCATGGAGGCGGCGCAGCTCGCGGGCCTGTCGTTCGTGGTGCTCGACCGGCCGAACCCGGTGACCGGGCGGGCCGCGCTCGGTCCGGTGCTGCACAAGGAGTTCGCGACGTTCGTCGGGCGGCAGCCGATCTCGCAGGCGCACGGCATGACCGTGGCGGAGCTGGCTCTGCTGTTCAACGCGGAGTTCCTTCGGGCGCCCGTCGCCCTGGAGACCGTGAAGATGTCGGGCTGGAAGCGGTCGGACTTCTACGACGCGTCCGGGCTGCCGTGGGTGCCGCCGAGCCCGAACATGCCGACGCCGGAGACGGCGCTGGTGTACTCGGGGACGTGTCTGTTCGAGGGCACGAACCTGTCGGAGGGGCGCGGCACGACCCGGCCGTTCGAGCTGCTGGGCGCGGAGGGCGTCGACGGGCGCTGGGCGGCCGCGGCGAACGAGCTGGACCTGCCGGGCGTGCGGTTCCGCGAGGCGTACTTCGCACCGACGTTCTCCAAGTTCCAGGGCAAGACCATCGGGGGCGTGCAGCTGCATGTGCACGACCGGGAGCGGTTCGACCCGGTACGGACCGGCATCGGCCTGCTGATCACGGCGAAGCGGTCGTGGGACGGCTTCGCCTGGCGCGCGGACAACTGGATCGACAAGCTCACCGGCTCCACCCAGGTCCGCACGATGATCGACGCGGGCGCGGACACGGACGAGGTGGTGGCGGGCTGGCAGAGCGAGCTGGCGGCGTTCCGCCGGAAGCGGCGCGAACACCTGCTCTACCGGTAGCCCTCGGCCGGCCGGGGCACGCGACGGCGGCGGATCGCGGGACGGCGATCCGCCGCCGTCGCGTTCACGCCCCCTTTTCCGCCCCGCCCTCCTCTGTGACCTGGGCTTTCAGCGCCCCGTGCCGGGTGATGCGGGGTTTATCGGCCGATGGACCGGTGATCGGTGTGCATATCGGCGGGGTGTTCAGGAACCCGTGGAAGCCGCGGGGAGTTCTCAGAACGTCGGGGAAGGGCCGCCCCTCCGCGGGAGGGGACAGGGAGCCCGTTACCGCCGGTATCCCCGCGACGACGACAACTGAAGTGCGGGGCAAGGGAGTTGGCCCGGCATTCCCCGCGGCCGGCTGAGGGGGCCATCGGAAAGAGGATGGAGCCGAATCGCGTGCCGACACGTCTATTCGGCGACGTCCGTTCGACGACGCCGAAGTGACCGGATTACAGGTGCAGGTGTGACGGAGGTGCAGGACGATGGCCGGTTTCCGGAGTCTGGCGAGACAGGTCCGAGATCCCCGGTGCGATCTGGCGCTGCGGCGCTACTCGCTGCGCAAGTGCCTGGAGCGGTTCGCCCCGTACGGGCACCGCGCGACCTGGGACCACTTGTGCTCGCGGGCCGGGTTCGATCCCGAGGACCGCTCCGTCGACCCGGCGCGGCTCGTGGCCGCACTGGACGAGCTGGAGGAGGCCCGGGCGGTCTGGCTGGCGTACGAGGTGGAGTTCGCCGAGCGCCGCAGGAAGGAGAAGCACGACGGTCTGCGCAGGCCGGGCAGTGTGGACGACTGGCACCGGATGACCTGGGGAGGTTTCGGGGTCGCCTGGTGCGACGACCCGCGGGTGCACCCGAGGGAGCCCCTGGCGGAGGTGTTGCGGCGGCTGATCGCCGCGCTGGAGCGTGAGCCGGGCTCGTCCTGCCCCGTGTGCGGAGGGGCACGGCTCGTATGGCGTCACGACCTGGATCACGAGCCCTCGTCGGGGCCGGTGTGCACGGAGTGCGGCATCCTGGTCCCGCGTCCCGTGCTGACCCCGGCGGCCCTCGCGGAGTCCCGCCGCGCGAGGCTGCTGGTCTCCGCCTGAACCGGCGGACGACGAGGACGGCGGGAGCGGCCGGCGACAGCCGGCGACGGTGACGAGCGACCGGAGCAACGGGGGCACGGGGGTGCGCGCCAGGGATGCCGCACCCCCCGCGCCCCGGGACGGTAGCAGGCGTTAAACCGGTCGTTCCACGGTTTTGTTCTCAGGACAGTGGGGCCGATGAAACCCCTCTGAGAACCCTTGGGAGCCGTCCCGATGTCGACGCTGCGCGTCACCGCCGAGATCCTGACCGTCCACCCGCATCCGAACGCCGACGCCCTGGAGCTGGCCCAGGTGGGCCTGTACCGGGCCGTCGTCGCCAGGGGCGCCTATGACACGGGCGACGCCGCGGTGTACATCCCCGAGCAGTCCGTGCTGCCGCCCGCCCTGATCGACGAGCTGGGCCTGACCGGCCGGCTGGCGGGCCGGAACCACGACCGGGTCAAGGCGGTCCGGCTGCGCGGCGAGCTGTCGCAGGGCATCGTGTGCCGCCCGAAGGCGCTCGCGGACGTCGATCTGGTAGGGGCCGCCGCGGACGGCACCGACTTCGCGGAGCTGCTCGGCATCACCAAATGGGTGCCACCGGTCCCGCCCACCATGAGCGGCGAGGTGGAGTCCGCGCCCGCCCTGCTGCCCTGGGTCGACATCGAGAACCTCCAGCGCCACCCCGGCATCTTCTCCCCCGGCGAACCCGTCGTGGTCACGGAGAAGCTGCACGGCACGGCCTGCCTGCTGACGTACGTCGCGGACGAGGACCGCGTGCACGTCTCCTCCAAGGGCTTCGGATCGAAGTCCCTCGCCCTGCGGGAGGACCCGCGCAACCTGTACTGGCGCGCGGTGCGCGGCCACGGCGTCGCCGAGGTGGCCGCCGAGCTCGCCGCCCGGCTGGGCGCGCGGCGGGTCGGCGTCTTCGGAGAGGTGTACGGCGCGGGCGTGCAGGACCTGTCGTACGGCGCGGACGGGCGGCGCGACACGCTCGGGTACGCCGTGTTCGACGTGTCCGCGGAGATCGACGGCCAGGTGCGCTGGCTGGACGCGGCGGAACTCCTCGAGGGCCGCCTGCCGCTGGTGCCCCGCCTCTGGACCGGCCCGTACGACAGCGGGCGGGTGCTGGAGCTGGCCGGCGGCCGGGAGACGGTGTCGGGCAGGGAGCTGCACATACGGGAGGGCGTGGTGATCCGCCCGGTGACCGAGCGGCACAGCCCGGTGACGGGCGGCCGGGCCATCGCGAAGGCGGTGAGCCCGGCGTACCTGACCCGCAAGGGCGGCACGGAGTACGAGTGAGGCACGGGCGGGCCGCGGAGAGCGGCCCGCCCGTCTTCACTCGCCGGACTTCCTCCTGCTGCTCTCCGCCATGAGCCGGGAGCCGGTGAGGCGCTCGCCGAAGGCGTCGTCGGGGTTGGACAGCACGCAGCCCTCCAGCGAGAGACAGCCGCAGCCGATGCAGTCGGTGAGGTGGTCGCGCAGCCGGTTCAGCTGCCGGATGCGCTCGTCCAGTTCGGAGCGCCACGCCTCGGAGAGCCGCGCCCAGTCGTCGCGGGTGGGTGTGCGTTCCTCGGGCAGCTCGGCGAGGGCCTCGCGGATCGTGGCGAGCGGGATGCCGACGCGCTGGGCGGCGCGGATGAAGGCGACCCGGCGCAGGGTGTCACGGGTGTAGCGCCGCTGGTTGCCGGAGGTGCGCCGACTGCGGATCAGCCCTTTGGACTCGTAGAAGTGCAGGGCCGACACGGCGGCGCCGCTGCGGGCGGAGAGCTGCCCGACCGTGAGTTCGTGGATCTTCTCTGGAATCCGGTGCACTCCTCGAAGCCTACCGACCCCGTCCGGCGGCCCGTCCGTTGACAGGGACCCCACGGCCGACCATGCTAAGCAGTTGCTTAGGCATGCGCACGCGGATGCGCCTGCGACTACGTGACGCGAGAGGCCGGGACATGGCAGAGCCGAGGATCTTCACGTCCGTCGACGACCTGAAGGCGGCGGTGGGCGAGCAGCTGGGGTACACCGACTGGCTGGAGATCGACCAGAAGCGGATCGACCTGTTCGCCGAGGCCACCGGTGACCACCAGTGGATCCACGTGGATCCGGAGAAGGCCGCGGCGGGCCCGTTCGGCACGACCATCGCGCACGGCTACCTGACGCTGTCGCTGCTGCCGCTGTTCGGCCCGCAGCTGCTGTCCGTCGAGGGCGTGAAGATGGGCGTCAACTACGGCACCAACAAGGTGCGCTTCCCGGCCCCCGTGCCGGTCGGCTCGCGCCTGCGCGCCACGGCGAAGATCAGCGCCGTGGACGAGGTCCCGGGAGGGGTGCAGGTGGCCACCGCCTTCACCGTGGAACGCGAGGGCGGCGACAAGCCGGTGTGCGTGGCCGAGTCGGTGGCCCGCTACTACCTCTAGGCGGGCCCGGCGTTCTTGGCCCCCACCATGCGGAGCACGAGGTCGGCGTAGAGCGCGCCGACCTCCTCCGGGGTGCGGGGCCCGTCGACGTTGAACCAGCGGGCGACGTCGATGCACAGGGACAGCACGGCGAGCGTGGTGCCCGGCACGTCCGGGACGTCGAACTCGCCGGAACGGACGCCGTCCTCGATGATGCCGCGCACCTCGGCGTCGACCTGACGGCGCAGACCGACGATCTCCGCGCGGGCGTCGGGGCCCAGCGAGTCGAGCTCGTACTGCACGACCCGGGCGGTGGTGCGGCCGCGCGCGTGCCAGCGGACGAAGGAGCTGACCGCGTCGGCGAGCCGCTCGGTCGCGGTGCCCTCGCCGCGGGACGCGGTGCGCAGGATGTCCAGCGCCTTCTCGTGCCCGATCCGGCTGATCCGGTGGAGCAGCTCTTCCTTGGTCTTGTAGTGGATGTAGAGCGCGGCCGGGCTCATGCCGGCGCGGCCCGCGATGTCGCGGGTCGTCGTGGCGTGGTAGCCGCGCTCCGCGAAGGCCTCCACGGCGGCGAGCAGCAGTCGCCGGGCCGCGTCGGGCGTGACCTCACCCCACGGCTGCGTCTCACCGCCGGCCGTCTCCTCCGCCGTACTCATCGCTCACCCCATTCGCTGACAGGGTCGCCATCCTACCGGCAAGGGTGAGCGAGCGCTTAGCGTGCCCTGGGGGCGTTTTCGAGGTGGACTACGCACGGCGTCGGTGCGGGCCGGGGGGAGTCCGCGCAACTCGGCGCCGACGAGGTGCCGCCGCGCCCACCCGTGCGCCCTGGGCGGCACGAATGCCCGCGGGCGGCGGGGCGGGCGCCCGCCGCCCGGCAGCCCGGCAGCCCGTCCGAGGGTGGCGGGGCGTGTGCCCGCACCCCCGCGTCGGTGTTGCCGCCCGCGGCCGGGAGGGGGCGGGGCAGGGGTGGGCGCCCGCAGCGGCCGGCGCGTCCGTCGCCCCAGGCTTCTCGAGAAGCGCTCTCGCGCCGGACCGAGGACGTCCACCCCTGCCCCGCCCCCGCTCCACCCACCCGCCGCAGGCGCACCCGCACGCACACCCGCACCCGCACCCGCACCCGCACCCGCACTCACACCCTCACAGCTTCTGCAGCGGGTCGTAGTCGGCCAGCATCTTCTCCAGGCGGGCCTGGTCGACCCGGTTCACGATCTGTCCCGCCTCCTGCCGGTCACGGATGACTTTGGCCAGGGTGAAGGCCGACGTGACCAGGTAGAGAACCGCGATGCTCAGGAAGCCGCGGACCCACGCGTCCGTCTCCAGGTTGTAGATGCCGACGGCGGTGGCCCCGAGGGCCAGCGCGAAGGACGCCACGGCCTGACCGTAGAAGGCCGCCGTGCTCTGCTGCTTGACCGGTGTCTCGCTCATGCGGAACAGGATCGGCGGATGTGGCCGCGGCCACATCCGCCGAGATACTCACGCCGTACTCAGTTCGCCGGCCCGGTCCTCAGAAGGCCGAAACCCCCGTCAACGCCCGCCCGATGACCAGCTTCTGTATCTGACTCGTCCCCTCGTACAGCGTCATCACCCGGGCGTCCCGCAGCAGCTTCCCCGCCGGGTACTCGTCGATGTAGCCGTACCCGCCGAACACCTGAAGGGCGTTGTTCGCGGCCCGCACCGCCGCCTCCGAGGCGAACAGCTTCGCCTTGGACGACTCCACGGCGAACGGCTTCCCCCGGTCGATCAGATCGGCGACCCGCCACGTGAGCAGCCGGGCCGCGTCCACGTCGACGGCGATGTCGCTGATCAGCTCCTGGACCAGCTGGTGCCCCGCGATCGGCTTGCCGAACTGCTCCCGCTCCCCCGCGTAGGCCACCGCCGCGTCCAGCGCGGCCTGGGCGATCCCGACGCAGCCCGCCGCGACCGACATCCGCCCCTTCGCCAGGGCGGACATGGCGACGGAGAATCCCTTCCCCTCCTCTCCGAGCATCGCGGACGCGGGCACCCGCACCCCGTCGAACACCAACTCGGCCGTGGCCTGGCCCCGCAGCCCCAGCTTGCCGTGTACGGCACGGCGGGTCAGCCCAGGCGTGTCGGTCGGCACCAGGAACGCCGAAACCCCCTTGTGACCCGGCGCGTCCGTGGAGCGCGCGAACAGCAGCACCACGTCCGCCCACGTCCCGTTCGTGATGAACATCTTCGAGCCGTCGATGACGTACTCGTCGCCGTCCCGCACCGCCCGCGTGGCGAGGCTGCCCGCGTCGGAGCCGGTGCCCGGCTCGGTGAGCCCGAAGCAGCCGACGTGCTCACCGGAGGTCAGCCCGGGCAGCCAGGTCCGCTTCTGCTCCTCGGTCCCCCACGCGGCGATCGTCTTGGCGACCAGCCCGAGGGAGACGGAGACGATCCCGCGCACGGAGGAGTCCCCGCGTCCCAGCTCCTCGGTGACCAGGCAGTACGCGAGGTGGTCGCCGCCGGACCCGCCGTATGCCTCGTCGATGGTCAGCCCGAGGAAGCCGACCTCGCCGAGCTTCTTCACGATGCCCCGGTCGACCTCCTCCGCGCGGTCCCAGGCGGCGGCGTGCGGCGTGACCTCGCGCCGTACGAAGTCCCGGGCGAGCCGGCGAACCGCCTCCTGCTCGTCACTCAGCTCCAGGTCCATCCCGAGTCACCCCATGTGAATGTGAGACGCGCGTGATCGTGTACGAGTAAATTAGCACTGCTAGTTTAGAACCGCAGCCCTACTATGTGCGCCATGGCCCGACCGCGCAAGCCCTTGCTCAGCACCGACCGGATCGTGGAGACGGCGCGTGCGCTGGTGGACGCGGAGGGGCTGACGGCGGTCTCCACCCGTCGCCTCGCCGCCGAGCTGGGAGTGAGCGGGCCGTCGCTCTACAACCACTTCCGCACCAAGGACGAGATCCTGGAGGCGGTGGCGGACTCGGTGAGCGCTCAGGTCGACCTGTCGATGTTCGAGGACGGCCGGGACTGGCGGACGGCGCTGCACGACTGGGCCGTGTCCTACCGCGACGCGCTGCGTGACCACCCCAACATCGTCCCGGTGCTGGCCCGGGGCCCCGGCCGCCGCCCGGCGGCGCTGCGGCTGGCCGACGCGGCCTACGGGGCGATGGTCGAGGCGGGCTGGCCGCCCGCGCAGGCCACGTCCATCGGCGCGCTGATGCGGTACTTCATCATGGGCTCGGCGCTCGGCTCGTTCGCCGGCGGCTTCGTGGGCGACGCGAGCGCCTACGACCCCGCGGACTACCCGCACCTCGGCCAGGCGCATCTCCTCGCGGAACAGCAGGAGAAGATCGACGACCGGGCCTTCGAGACGGGCCTCACCGCCCTGCTGGACGGACTCGCCCTGCAGTACGAGCAGGTACGGCAGCACGCCTGACGGCGAACGGCGCCGCACGCGAGGCACGGCGGGCGCGTCACCCACCGTGCCGTGCGGGGCACGACCGGCACCGTGAGTCCCGCGCTTTCGTCCACAGTGCGGCCCGGTGGCCCAGTGGGAGTTGCTCGCGCAGTTCCCCGCGCCCCTGGGGGTGACCCCGACGCCCCGCTCGCGGACCGGCGCCGGCCCTGAACCCGAGGACGCCACCGTCCGCCCTCCCGCACGGTTCGGCACCCGCCGAACCGTTCCTGCCGCATGCTGGGCAGCATGACCTCCAAGGACCCCAGGGCCGGCGCCCTCGCACGCCTCGCCGCACTGGCCGCGGACGAGACGCGGGCCGCGTGCCTGCTCGCGCTGCTGGACGGGCGGGCCTGGACGGCGGGTGAGCTGGCACGGCACTGCGGGGTCGCCGCGTCCACGCTCAGCGAGCACCTGGGCAAGCTGGTCGGCGGCGGACTGCTGAGCGAGGAGCGGCAGGGCCGGCACCGGTACGTGCGGCTGGCGGACGCCCGGGTCGCCCAGCTCGTGGAGGACCTCACGGCGCACATCGCCCCCGACGCCGCCGAAAGGCCGCGCGGGCTGCGGCAGTCGGGCGCGGACTCCGCGATGGCACGCGGCCGCACCTGCTACGACCATCTCGCGGGACGGCTCGGGATCGCCGTCACCGACGCCCTCACCGCGCGCGGACTCCTGCTCCAGGACACCGGGTTCGCTCTCACCGAAGCGGGGCTGGACTGGTTCGGCGCGCTCGGCGCGGACCTCGACCGGCGGGGCCGGCGTCCGCTCGCCCGCGCCTGCCTGGACTGGACGGAACGCCGCCCGCACCTGGCGGGAGCGGCGGGTGCGGCCCTGTGCCGTCACCTCCTGGACCAGGGCTGGTGCGTACGGATCGGCTCGGGCCGGGCCGTGAAGGTGACCGGTCCCGGGGAGCGGGCGCTCACCGACCTCCTGGGCATCGACACGGCGGCGCTGCGCTGAGACGCCGGCGCCGGCCGGTCCAGGACGTGCGCCCGGCATGCCCGCCCGTCCGCGACCCGACGGCGGGTGCGGCGCCCCGGGGGTTGCTCGCGCGGTTCCCCGCGCCCCTGGGGCGCGTCCGCACCGGCGTGGCTCAGAAGACGACCAGGGCGCGGCCTCCCTTGCCGGCGACCATGGTGTCGAAGGCGGCCGGGATGCCGTCCAGGGTGATCCGCTCGGTGACCAGGGCGCCCAGGTCGAAGGCGCCGGAGCGGATGTGCCCGGCGAGGACCGGCAGGTCGCGGGCGGGGTCGGAGTTGCCGTAGACGCAGCCGGCGAGGGTGCGGCCCCAGTGGAAGATCTCCAGGGCGTTGAAGGAGACCTTCTCCTCCTTGCCGCCGATGCCGACGACCGTGGTGCGTCCGCCGCGCCGGGTGGACTCCCAGGCGGTGCGGATGGTGCTCGCCCGGCCGACGCACTCCACCGCCACGTCCACGCCCTGCTTCCCGGTGAGGGCGCGGATCTGGCGGGCGGTGGTGTCGGAGGCGACGACGTACTCGGTGGCGCCGGCCGCGCGGGCCAGTTCCTCCTTCTCGGGGGAGACGTCCACGGCGACGATCGTTGCGGCGCCCGCGATCCGGGCCGACCGGAGCGCGGCGAGGCCCACTCCCCCGACGCCGAACACCGCGACGGTCTCGCCCTCGCGGACGCGGGCGGAGTGGTGGACCGCGCCGTAGCCGGTGAGGACGGCGCAGCCCAGCAGGGCGGCGTCGGTGAGGGGGACGCCGTCCGGGGCGGGCAGCACGCAGGCGCCGGGCACCACGGTCTCCTCGGCGAACGCTGCCACGTTCAGGCCCGGGTGCAGGCCGGTGCCGTCGTCGGCGCGGCGGGCGTGCACGCGGGCGGCCCCGTCCAGGGCGTGCGCGCACAGCCACACCTCGCCGCGCCCGCAGGCGGGGCAGGCTCCGCAGGAGGGCGCCCAGTTGAGGACGACGCCGTCGCCGGGTGCGACATGGGTGACGTCCTCGCCGACGGCGACGACGGTGCCGGCGCCCTCGTGGCCGAGGATCGCCGGGACGGGCACGCGCATGGTGCCGTCGGACAGGGACAGGTCGGAGTGGCACACCCCGGCGGCGGCGAGGCGGACACGCACCTCACCGGGTCCGGGGTCGGGCAGGTCGACGCCGGTGATCTCCAGCGGGGCGCCGACGGCGGGCAGAACGGCGGCTCGTACGGACATGAGGGTCTCGGCTTCCCTAGAACTGGAGGGACTTGGTCTGCAGGTACTCGGTCAGGCCGTGGACGCCGAGTTCGCGGCCCACGCCCGACTGCTTGTAACCGCCGAACGGGGCCAGCGGGTTGAACCGGCCGCCGTTGATGTCGACCTGGCCGGTGTCCATGCGGCGGGCGAAGGCGACGGCCTCCGCCTCGTCACCGGCCCAGACGGCTCCGGCCAGGCCGTAGACGGTGCCGTTGGCGACGCGCAGGGCGTCCTCCTCGTCCTCGTAGCGCAGTACGCACAGCACGGGGCCGAAGATCTCCTCCTGGGCGACGGTCATGTCCGGGGTGACGTCGGCGAGGACGGTGGGGCTGACGTACCAGCCCTGCGGGCGCGGGGCCTCGGGGCCGCCCGCTACCAGGCGGGCGCCCTCGGCGACGCCCTTCTCGATGTAGCCGCGCACGCGGTCCCGCTGCCGGGCGCTGACGAGCGGGCCGATGCGGTCGGCGTACTTGGCGGCGGCGGCCGCGGCCAGCTCCACCGCCTCGTCGTACCGGTCGCGGTGGACCAGCATGCGGGTCCACGCGCTGCACGTCTGGCCGGAGTTGGACATCACGTTGGCGACGCCGACGTTCACGGCGCGGGCGAGATCGGCGCTGGGCAGGATGACGTTGGCGGACTTGCCGCCGAGTTCCAGGGCGACCCGTTTCACCATGCCGGCGGCGATCGCGCCGATCCGGCGGCCGACAGCAGTGGAGCCGGTGAAGGACAGCAGGTCGATGTCCGGGTGCTCGGCGAGCGCCTGTCCTGCCACCGGTCCGAGACCGGTGACCAGGTTGAACACACCGGCCGGGACGCCGGCCTCGTGCACGCACTCGGCGAAGATCCGGGCGACCAGCGGGGTGTTCTCGGCGGGCTTCACCACGATCGTGCAGCCGGCGGCGAGGGCGGGGGCGGCCTTGGCGACGATCTGGTGCAGCGGGTAGTTCCACGGGGTGATCGCGCCGACCACGCCGACCGGTTCGTGGTACACGGTCGAGTTGCCGATCTTCTCCTCGAAGTCGTACGTCGCGGCCAGCTCGGCGTACGAGCCGGCGACGGCGACCGGCACGCCGGCGTGGACGGCCTGGGAGAGCTTCTCGGGGGCGCCGAGTTCGGCGGTGACCGTCGCGGCGATCTCGTCCCTTCGGGCGTGCAGCTGGTCCCGCAGCGCGGTGAGGCGGGCCGCGCGCTCGGCGGGCGGGGTGGCGGCCCAGGCCGGGAGGGCGGCACGGGCGGCGCGCACGGCGGCGTCGACGTCCTCCACGGTGCCCGCGGGAACGGTGGCGATCACCTGCTCGTCCACCGGGCCGACGACCTCGATCACGTCGGGGCCGGCGGCGGGGCGCCAGGCGCCGTCGATGTACATGCCGTCGTAAGCCTTCATCGCGGTTCCTCCGGGGCGGGGGCGTCCTGTGCGGACACCTAAACTAGCGATGTTAGTTTTTCCGCGCCAGAGGGTCGGCCGCGTGCCGCCGCTCACTCCTCCAGGTCGGGCAGGCGGTCCGGGCTGGGGCAGATCCTCTGACCGTGCTGGTCGAAGACGAAGAGGTGGGCGAGGTCGACCAGAAGCGGCACCTGCATGCCGTACCGGAGGCGGATGTCGGGCGTGGTGCGGACGATGAGGTCGCCGGGGAGGCGGGGTTCGGCGGAGGCGGGCGCGGACGACGTGTCGCCAGGGCCCGGGCGGTCGGATCCGTCCAGGGTGGCCACGGCGCCCGTGCGTACGGGACTCGCCCGGAGGGCGCCCGCGCGCTCCCGGAGGCGCTCCAGCACCGTGCCGCCCTCGCGGCGGCGACGCCGGACGCCCGGGCGGCCGGGAGCCGGGCGCGGGGCTTCCAGCTCGGGGACGACGGCGGGGCGGGAGCCGGTGTTGAAGTGCACCAGCACCTCGTGCCCCTGGAACTCCAGGTGTTCCACCAGACCGGTGAGGGGCACCTCGCCGGGGCGCGCGGCGGACGGCTTGGCGATCCGCACGGCCTCGGAACGCAGGCCCACGATGACCTCGCGGCCCTGCTGCACCCGGAGCAACTGGTGGTCGAGGGAAAGCGGTTCGGGCAGCCGCAGGAACTGCTTGCCGAGGCTGACGGTCATCGCGCCGTCCAACGGGGCGCGGACCAGGCCGCGCAGGAGGTTGATGCGCGGGGTGCCGATGAACGCGGCGACGAAGACGTTCTCGGGGAGCGAATACACCGCGCGGGGCGTGCCGACCTGCTGGAGGACGCCGCCGCGGAGCACGGCGACCCGGTCGCCGAGCGACATCGCCTCCGACTGGTCGTGGGTGACGTAGACGGTGGTGACCCCCAACTGCTGCGTGAGCTGCGAGATCTCCGCGCGGACGTGGTTGCGGAGCTTCGCGTCGAGGTTGGACAGCGGCTCGTCCATCAGGAAGGCGGAGGGGCGGCGGGCGATGGCCCGGCCCATCGCCACGCGCTGACGCTCACCACCGCTGAGCTGGGCGGGGAAACGGTCGAGGAGGTCCTCGATGCCCAGCATCCGGGCCGTGGCGTCCACCTTGGGCGACGGGTCGTCGCCTGGGGCCTCGATGCGGAGGGGGAAGCCGATGTTGTCCCGGCTGGTCATGCTCGGGTACAGGGCGAAGTTCTGGAACACCATCGCCATGTCCCGCTCGGACGGGGGCAGGTCGTTGGCGTACTCGCCGTCGAGAAAAAGGCTCCCCTCGTCGATCTCCTCCAGGCCCGCGATCATGCGCAGCACGGTGGACTTGCCGCAGCCGGACGGACCGAGCAGGACGAGGAACTCGCCGGGGGTGATGGCCAGCGACAGCCGGTCGACCACGCGAGCACCTCGCGTGTAGGACTTGCTCACGTCGTGCAGGGTGATGGCGCGTGTCATGAAAGTGCCCCCGGGGGCTCATCAGGGCGCTGCTGCTCCGCGGTCGGACGCCCCGTGCGGGTCGTACGGGGCGTGTGAGTCACGGAAGCTAACGGAAAGTAGGCGGCCGGGGAAGACGACGGACGCGATCGGGACGTCCCGTCCGCCTGGTGAGAAACCGGAGGGAATCATTCGGCGCGGCGGACCGCGTGGGGCCTGAGGGCAGGGTCACCACCCCTCCCTGGTCGGTCCGACCCGCCGCCGTCGGACGTCGAGCCGCTTCGGCTGCGGGGGCGGCCGGAGGCCGCACCGGCCCAGGCGCCTCACCGCGGGCGGCGCGCCTCGCAGCGGCTCCCCCCGTCCGTGGGATGCCGGTCCGGCGCGGACCCGCGCGGCCCGGGCCCGTCGCCCGCGGCCGCGTCCGCCGCAGCGCTCTCCGGAGCCGGCCCCGACGGGGTCCGTATCGCCACCCCCGCCGACGCCAGCAGCAACGCGCCCAGCATCGCGAAGGGGGCCGCCACGCCCGCCACTCCGGCGATCAGGCCCGCCGTCGCAGGGGCCGCGACCTGGCCCAGGCGGTTGCCTGTCAGGCGTAGGGCCAGGGCGGTGGAGCGGGCGGCGGCGGGGGCGGCCTGGACGACCGTCGTCATGGAGAGCGGCTGGCCCACACCCAGGCAGAAGCCGAGGGAGGCGAGAACGAGCGCCAGTGCCGGCACCGGCAGCGGCAGTGCGACCGCGGCGCACAGCAGCGCCGCCAGCAGGCACGTCACCGTGAGCAGGGCCCGTCGGCCGAGCAGCCGCAGCAGCGGGGTGAGGACCAGCCGGCAGGCGATCGTCGCCGCCGCGCGCAGGCTGAGCAGCAGGCCGACCACCGCGGGGTCGATCCCCCGGTGCTCGCCCACCACCGGCAGGTACGCGGTGAGGATGTCCGTCGCCGACAGCACCGCCACGCTGATCAGCATGCCCGCCGGCACGCCCCGCGCCCGCAGGATGCCCCGTACCGGCACCCGGTCGCCCCGCGCCGAGCGGGGTTTCACCGCCTCCGGTTGCTCGATGCGCCACAGCGAGGTGAGTGCGACGGCGCCGCCGCCGCCCGCGGCGAGGAGGGCGACCGCACTGGTGCGGGCCATGTCCGCACCGATCAGCGCGCCCGCCGCGGCCGGCCCGGCGAGTTGCCCCAGCGAGGCGCCGATGGTGAAGTGACCGAAGTTGCGGTCCTGTTCGTGCGGTGCGGACCGGCGGGCGACGAGCGACTGCGCGCCGATGACGAAGCACAGGTGTCCGAGGCCCATCACCCCGCTCCACAGCGCCATGGCGCCCAGCGACCCGGCGACGCCGCTGAGCGCACAGCCCGCGGAGATCAGCACCACGCCCGTCGGCAGCAGCGGCGCGCAGCGGCCGTGGTCGGTGCGCCGGCCGAGCGGGACGGCGGCGAACAGCGGCAGCAGTGCGTAGACACCCGCGACGACGCCGACCGCCCGCTCGTCCGCCCCGAGGGCCAGCGCCCGGTAGGAGACGGCGGGCCGGGCCATCGACACCGCCGCCTGCGCGAAGGCGAAGGCGATGACGAGCCGGAGCAGCCAGCCGCGGTTCCCGCCGGTCGTCATGACGAAGTCCTCCCGGAGACGCAGGGGTCGAGGCGGCGCGTGGTCAGATCGTGCCGAAGAGGATCCCGGCCGCCAGGATCAACAGGCAGGTCAGTGCCGCCCACTTGACCACGAACCGCGTGTGGTCACCGAACTCGACCCGGGCCATGCCGACGAGGACGTACACCGCGGGGACGAGCGGGCTCGACATGTGCAGCGGCTGGCCGACGAGGGAGGCGCGGGCCATCTCCAGCGGGGTGACGCCGTGGGCCGCCCCGGCCTCGGCGAGCACGGGCAGGACGCCGAAGTAGAAGCCGTCGTTGGACATGAAGTAGGTGAGCGGCAGGCTCAGCACGCCGGTGACGAGGGCCATGTGCGGGCCCAGTCCCTCGGGGACGGTGTCCACCAGCCAGCCGGCCATGTGGTCGACCATGCCGGTGCCCTGGAGGACGCCGGTGAAGACGGCGGCGGCGAAGACCATGCCGGAGACGTTGAGGACGTTGTCGGCGTGGGCCGCGATGCGGGCCTTCTGGTCCGGCAGGCGCGGGTAGTTGACGGAGAGGGCGAGCGCGGCGCCCAGCAGGAACAGCACCGGGATCGGCAGCAGTTCCAGGATCATCGCCGTGATCAGGGTGCCGGTGAGCAGCGCGTTGAACCAGTACAGGCGCGGCCGCAGGGTGGGGCGGTTCGGGTCGAGGCCCTTGAGGAGGTCCCCGTCGCCGTCCCCGCCGTCCCCGCCGTCCCCGTCGTCCCTGTCGTTGTCCACGTCGTCGGCGCCGCCGCCACCTGCGACGGGTCGCTTCTCGAGACCTCCGCCACCCGCACCCGCACCCGCACCGACGAGCACCGTTTCCTTCGTCTCCACCGACTCCTCGCCGAGCCGCAGAGCCCCCAGCCGCCTCCGCTCCCGCAGCCCCAGCAGGTAGGCGAGACCGAGGACGCCCAGCAGGCCGACCAGCAGCGCGGGGATCATCGGGACGAAGATGTCCGCGGCGTCGAGCTTCAGCGCGGTGGCCGCGCGGGCCGTGGGGCCGCCCCAGGGGACGGTGTTCATGACGCCGTTGGCCATGGCGGCGACGCCGGTCATCACGACCAGGCTCATCCCCAGCCGCTTGTACAGCGGGTACATCGCCGAGACGGTGATCATGAAGGTGGTGGAGCCGTCGCCGTCCAGCGACACGATCGCGGCGAGCACGGCGGTGCCGACGACGACCCGCATGGGGTCGGCCTTGCAGAAGCGGAGGATTCCGCGCACGACCGGGTCGAAGAGTCCGACGTCGATCATGACGCCGAAGTAGACGATCGCGAACATCAGCATCGCCGCCGTGGGGGCGAGGCTGGACACTCCGTCGATGACGTAGTCGCCGAGGTGGGCGCCCTTGCCGACGGCCACGCAGAACAGCGCGGGGATCAGCACGAGCGCCGCGATCGGCGACATCTTCTTCGTCATGATCAGCGCCAGGAAGGTCGCGATCATGGCGAAGCCGAGGATGGTCAGCATGAATGGGACACCTAACGTTCGCCCTTGAACTTCCGGCGAGGGGCCGGCGGTGTGACGACGTTAGGTAGGCCCGGGCCGCGTCAACAAGACGTGAGACCGTGAGCAATAAGCGCAAAACCCCAGGTCAGGCGTTTGCTCAGGTCAGCGCGGTGACCGTTTCCGGCTCCTCGGCGTGCTCCGGGGACACCTCGACGGGCACGCCGTTGAGCACCGCGTTGCCGGACAGCGGGTCGAGAAGGCTGCCGTCGAGGAGCTGGTTGACGTTGACGCCGGGGTTCGCGGAGGCGTGCCGGGTGCGGGTGCCCGGCCGGTCGTGGCCCCAGCCGTGCGGCAGGCTCACCACGCCGCGGCGCACGGCGTCGGTGACCTCGGCGGGGACGGTCACCTCTCCCCCGGCCCCCTTGACCCGCACGGGCTGCCCGTCCCGTACGCCGAGGCGGTCGGCGTCGTCGGGGTGGAGGTGCAGGGTGCAGCGGTTGGATCCGCCGGTGAGGGCGGGCACGTTGTGCAGCCAGCTGTTGTTGGAGCGCAGATGGCGGCGGCCGACCAGGACGAGTCCGTCGGGACGCTCGCGCAGGGCGGCCCGCAGCCGGGGCAGGTCGGCGGCGATCGGGCCGGGCAGCAGTTCCACCTTGCCGCTGCGGGTCTTCAGCGGCTGCGGCAGGCGGGGGCGCAGCGGTCCGAGGTCGATGCCGTGCGGGTGGGCGAGCAGCTTCTCCAGGGTGAGCCCGTCGGGGTCGGCGCCGAATCCGTCGCCGTAAGGGCCGAGGCGGAGCATCAGGTCGAGGCGCCGTTCGGGGCCGTTGTCTCCGGTGAGCAGGCCGGCGAGTTCCTTCGGGTCGCGGCCGTGCACCGGGGAGTGGGGTTCGCCGACGGCCTTGCCGAGGGTCTGCCGGATCACCAGGTCGTCCACGGCCGACGGGTCGGCGCCGTGCATGCCGGTGGCGGCGAGGACGAGCCGGGCGAGGATCTCGGTCTCGGCCATGCGGCCGGGTTCGAGGGGCACGGCGGGGCGCGTGTAGCGGACCTGGTTGCGTACGGCGAGGGTGTTGAACGCGAAGTCGTGGTGCGGGCTCTGGGCCGGCGGGGGCGGCGGCAGGACGACGTGCGCGTGCCGGGAGGTCTCGTTGAGGTACGGGTCGACGCTCACCATGAAGTCGAGGGAGGCGAGCGCCTTGTCCAGCCGGTCGCCGTCGGGCGCGGAGAGCACCGGGTTGGCGCCGACGGCGACGACGGCGCGGACCGGGGCGCCCTCCTCGGTGGGGGTGTCGATCTCCTCGGCGAGGGCGGACAGCGGCAGCTCGCCCTTGGCCTCGGGGTGGCGGCTCACCCGGGAGTGCCAGCGGCCGAGGGCGAAGCCGCGTCCGGGTCCCGCGGGGCGTGGCGTCCTGTCGGTGGCGGCCTGCGGGAAGAGCGCGCCGCCCGGCCGGTCGAGGTTGCCGGTGAGGGCGTTGAGGACGTCGACGAGCCAGCTGGCGAGGGTGCCGTGCGGGACGGTGCAGCTGCCGATGCGGGCGTAGACGGCGGCGGTGGGCGCGGCGGCGAGCTCGCGGGCCAGGGTGCGGATGACGGCGGCGTCGACGTCGCAGGCCTCGGCGACCGCCTCGGGGGTGAATTCGGCGAGGGCGTCGGAGAGTTCGGCGACACCCTCGATGTGCGGGGCGGCGGCCCCGAGGTCGACGAGGTCCTCGTCGAAGAGGGTGCGGGCGACCGCGGCGAGCAGCAGCGCGTCGGTGCCGGGGCGGACGGCGAGGTGCCGGTCGGCGAGGCGGGCGGTGCGGGTGCGGCGCGGGTCGACGACGGTGAGGGTGCCGCCGCGCGCCTTGAGCGCCTTGAGCCGGCCGGGGAAGTCGGGCGCGGTGCAGAGGCTGCCGTTGGACTCGAGGGGGTTGGCGCCGATCAGCAGCAGATGGCCGGTGCGGTCCAGGTCGGGCACGGGGATGAGGTTGGCGTCGCCGAAGAGGAGCCCGCTGGAGACGTGCTTGGGCATCTGGTCGACGGTGGAGGCGGTGAAGAGGCTGTGGGTGCCGAGTCCGCCGATGAGCAGGGGCGGGTAGAGGGCGCCGGCCATGGTGTGGACGTTGGGGTTGCCCAGGACGACGCCGACCGCGTGCGGGCCGTACCGTTCGACGACGCCGCGCAGTCCGGCGGCGACGGCGTCGAAGGCCTCCTCCCAGGTGGCCTCGCGCAGTTCCCCGTCGACGCGGACGAGCGGGGTGCGCAGCCGGTCGGGGTCGGAGTCCACCTCCGGGAAGGCGGCGCCCTTGGGGCAGACGAAGCCCTTGCTGAACACGTCGTCGCGGTCGCCGCGGGCGCCGGTGACCTTGCCGTCGTCGACGGTGAGGACCAGGCCGCAGGTGGCCTCGCACAGGGGGCAGATACGCAGGGCGGTGCGGGACACGGGTCCTCCCGGTACGGCGGCGGTGACGCACGGACGGGCCGAGCATACCGACCGGTACGCACGGAGGGGAGGGCGTGCGGGGAACCGGGCGGGTCCGGGGTCAGTCCAGGACCCGGGCCAGGTACGCCCGGAGCAGCGCGCGCAGTTCGGCGACGACCTTCTCGTCCCCCTCGGGCGCCACCCGGAACGCCAGGTCGACCAGGGCGTCGGCGGTCTCCACGGCGACCAGGAAGATGCGGCGCAGGTCGTCGTCGGCCGGGCGGCCGAGGTGGCCGGAGAGGAGCGCGGTGAGCCGGTCGGCGACGCGGTGGTTGGGCTCGGCCCGGCGTGCTCCGACGGGGATCTGGTTGCCGAAGTCGACGAGGGAGAAGCCGGGGGCGGTGCGCTTCATGTCCAGGTACGTGTCGAGCACGACGTCCATGGCGTACCGCCAGCCGCGGTCGCCGGCGGCGGACAGCCGTTCGGTGACGCGGTCGGTGAAGCGCTCCAGGTTGCGCTGGGCGAGCGCGTCGGCCATCTGACGCTTGTTGGAGAAGAAGCGGTAGACGGAGCCGATGGGCACCCCGGCGCGCTCGGCGACCGCGCGGGTGCTCAGGTCGTCGTAGCCGACCTCGTCGAGAAGGCCGGCACAGGCGTCGAGGATCCTGGCCAGCCGTTCGGCGCTGCGCCGCTGCACCGGCGCCCGGCGGAGCGATGGCGTGTGGGACACGGCCCTCATCATGCCCGCCCGGGTCCTTCCGGTGAACCGGGCCCGGCGGCGAGCGGTGCCACGCTCTGGTCCGGGGTCGGCTCCTGCCCGGAGACGGTGATGTCGGCGGTGCTCTCCACGGGCTCGCCGTCGACGGCCCACACGGACCCGTCGTCGGCGTACAGCCGCGCGGTGACCTGGTGGGTGCCGCGCGGGAAGGCGCCGGGGGCGAGGTGGTACTCGGGGGTGCGCAGCACGGCGACGCGGCGGCCGTTCACCTCCAGATGGGCCAGGCCACGGCCGGGCTCGGCGCGGCGGCCCGTGCCGTCGGGCGAGAAGCGGAAGTTGCGCACCCGCAGCCGTACGTCCCAGCCGCCCTCGGTGTCGGGGGCGACCTCCACGGTGACCTGGGGCGCGCCCTCCTCGTCCACCTCCCGGTAGGGGCTGCCGTCCTCGGCGCGCTCGTCCAGGAGCCGGCCCACGGGTGAGGACGACACCTCGCCGGACCCCCGGCCGCCCGGGGTGTCGCAGCCCGCGGGTCCGGCCGGCACGACGACACAGACCGCGAGCGCGGGGATGACCGTCCTCCGTCTCCACGTCATGCCGGGGAGCGTAGAACAGCGGTCCGAACGCGCGAATCCCCCTGGAGTCTGGTTCCTGGTCCTCCGCGAAGGGGAGGGGAGGTCCGGCTCCGGAAGGAGACCGCGCGGCGCCCTTGCGCCCGGGTAACCGCAATCCTACGGTGTCCCATAGGAATCGGCTCGGTGCAAGGGAGCAGCGGACATGAGCGACGGGGCCACCGCCCGCGGCGGCGCGACGGAACGCGAGGAGGCGCGCAAGATCGCCGAAGGTCTGGAGCACCTCTCCGGCTTCGGCAACGAGCACAGCTCGGAGGCGGTGCCGGGCGCCCTGCCCGTGGGCCGCAACTCCCCGCAGCGTGCGCCGCTCGGGCTGTACGCGGAGCAGTTGAGCGGGTCGGCCTTCACCGAGCCGCGGGCGGAGAACCGCCGCTCGTGGCTGTACCGGATCCGTCCCTCCGCCGCGCACCCGGCGTTCACCCGCACGGGCAACGGCGCGCTGCGCTCGGCGCCCTTCACCCAGACGGTGCCCGACCCCAACCGGCTGCGCTGGGACCCGCTGCCGGATCCGGCCGAGGGCACGGACTTCCTGGCCGGCCTGTGGACCCTGGGCGGCAACGGCGACGTGACCCAGCGCAGCGGCATGGCGGTGCACCTGTATCACGCCAACGCCTCCATGCGGCGGGTGTTCAGCGACGCCGACGGTGAGCTGCTGATCGTGCCGGAGCGCGGCGGGCTGCTGCTGCGCACGGAACTCGGCATGCTGCATGTGGAGCCGGGACACATCGCACTGATCCCGCGTGGGGTGCGGTTCCGTGTGGAGCTGCTGGACGAGACGGCCCGCGGCTATGTGTGCGAGAACTACGGTGCGCCGTTCCGGCTGCCCGACCTCGGGCCGATCGGTGCCAACGGGCTGGCGAACGCCCGGGACTTCCGCGCCCCGGTCGCCGCGTACGAGGACGTCGAGGGCCCGGTGGAGGTGGTGAACAAGTTCTGCGGCAACCTGTGGGCGGCCACCTACGACCACTCCCCGCTGGATGTCGTCGCCTGGCACGGCAACCATGTGCCGTACGCCTACGACCTGCGCCGGTTCAATGTGATGGGCACCATCTCGTACGACCACCCGGACCCGTCGATCTTCACCGCGCTGACCTCCCCGAGCGACACGCCGGGCCTCGCGGGCGTGGACTTCGTGGTGTTCGCACCGCGCTGGCTGGTCGGCGAGGACACGTTCCGGCCGCCGTACTTCCACCGGAACGTGATGAGCGAGTACATGGGCCTGATCGAGGGCGCGTACGACGCGAAGACGGCCGGGGAGGGGGGCTTCGTGCCGGGCGGCGGCTCGCTGCACAACATGATGTCGGCGCACGGCCCGGACCGGGAGACGTTCGACCGGGCGAGCGCGGCGGAGCTGAAGCCGCAGAAGATCGACGACGGTCTCGCCTTCATGTTCGAGACCCGCTGGCCGGTGTCCCTCACCCCCCAGGCGGCACGGGCGGAGCACCTTCAGCAGGGGTACGACGACGTGTGGCAGGGCCTCGAGCGTCACTTCCGGCCATTGCACTGACCGTTCTCCGACCGGTACGGATAGCGCGTGACCTCCTTCGCCCCGGACTCGATCGTCCTCAACCGCAAGCTGCCGCTCTGGTATCAGGTGTCGCAGTCGCTGCGCGCCTCGATCCTCGGCCGCTCGCCGCACGACCCGCTGCGCCTGCCCACCGAGGAGCAGCTGGCCGGGCACTACGGGGTGAGCGTGCTGACCATGCGGCAGGCGCTGAAGGAGCTGGAGGACGAGGGGCTGATCACCCGGCACCGGCGGCGGGGCACGTTCATCGAGCCGGACGCCCGGCGGGGCGCGCCGGTGCGGCTGCTGGGCTCGGTCGACGCGATCGTGGCCCAGCAGTCCGGCATGACGACGGAGCTGCTGGAGCACGGTCCGGCGCCGGTGCCGTCCGAACTCGCCGAGCACTTCCCGGACCTGGCGGAGACGGCCGCCTACCACCGGCTGCGCAGCGACGAGAAGACCGGCGAGCCGACCAACCACGCCCGCAACTACGTCCGTCCGGAGCTGGCCGGGCGGATCGATCCCCAGGATCTGGTGCGGTGGCCGATGACGAAGGTGCTGCGGGACGTCGTCGGCGCGGACATCAGCCGCATCACGGACACCGTGGAGGCGCGGCTCGCGGACCCGGAGACGGCGCGGCTGCTCCGGGTCCCGCTGCTCAGCCCGATCCTGCACTACACGGGCGTCACCTACGACTCCACGGGAAAGGCGCTGGACGTGGCCGTCATCCACTACCGGGGCGACCGTTTCTCCTTCACGGTGACCCTGGACGCCACCTGATCCGTGCCCGTCGGCAGGCCGTACGATGCCCAGCGTGACGCACGACGACGCTCCGCTGCTGGCGGACCTCATGCCGTGGTCCGTCGCACCGCCGCGGCTCGGCCGGGGGTGGCCGACGGCCCCCGACGCGGCGTCCCTGAAGGCCCGTTGGGACGCCCTGGTGAAGGCCGAGGGCGCGGACCGCGAGGCCCTGTTCCGCCCGACGCGGTCCCGCACCCCGCACACGGCGGTCGGGCAGCTTCCCGGGCAGGACGGCGGCACGGAGCGGCTGGCCCGCGCCACGGGGCCGTGCCCGGAGCCGGTGCGGGTGCTGCGCGGACCGTTCGACGAGCAGTGGCTGATCCCCGACCAGCGGCTGATCGACGCGCCCCGGCCGGAGCTCTGGCGGGTGGCGGACGACCGCCAGATCTTCGCCGTCGAGACGGCCGGCGAAGGACCGCCGCTGCTGGCGACCTCCCTCTTCCCGGCCCTGCGCACCGGCCGGATCCGCCCGCTGTACCGCCGTCCGGGCGCCGCCGAGCCCAATCTGGCCCCCGGTCTGACGGACCACCTCGCCGCCCGGCTGGGGCTCGAGGTCTCCCCCGTCGACGTCCTTGCCTGGGCGACGGCCGTGGCGCGTCCCTCGCCGGACGGGCTCGCCGTGCCGCTCACCGGCGACCCCGACACCTGGCGGCGGGGCGTGGCGCTGGGCCGCCGCATGCTGTGGCTGATGCGCAGGGACGGCGATCGCCCCAGACTCCCCGGCGGCCGCCGCCCGTACGTCCGCGCCCCGCTGCCGTCCCGTCCGCCCGCGCCGGCCTACGACCGCGACGAGGAGGCGCTGCTGCTGGGCGAGGGCCGCGTCTCCCCGGTGCCCGTGGAGGCCTGGGAGTTCGAGTCGGGCGGGGTGCGGGTGCTGGAGGAGTGGTTCGCGTCCCGGACGGCACCGGCCGAGCCGGGCGCACTGGAAGCGATCCGTCCGGCCGCCTGGCCGCAGACCTGGACGTCGGAGCTGCTGGAACTGGTCACGGTGCTCACCCTCCTCGCCGAACTACGCCCGCTGCGCGACGAGTTGATTGCGACTTCGCCGACGCCGGTCGGCCGGTCCGACCTCCGCGCGGCGGGCGTCCTGCCCGCACCCGCCTGGACCCGCCGCCCGGCCTCGGTCCTGGACACCCGGGAGGAGGGCCCGGAGGGCCAGCTCGCGCTGCTGTGAGCGGGCGGGTGGGCGCCATCGCCCGCGCGGGGTGCGAGACGGCGCTGCCGACTCGGCGCCGCCCGTCACGGGGGGGGGCGGCGCCGTGCGGCTCGGCGCCGTTGTCCGCGAGAGCGTCCCGAGGAATTGCCACCGTCGGTGCACGGGGCGGTGCGGCACCGTCGCCCGTCCCCCGGGGCACGGATCACACGCCGTCAGGGCAACGCCCGTCACGCGCCCCGCCCGCGGGAGCCGCGGCACGGCCCGCGCATCCTCCGCACACGGGGCGTTCACCCGGGGACGAACCGCCCGGCGGCCGGAGGCGCCGCCCGGTGAAGAACCCGGTCCCGCCCCGCAGAATTCAGCGCTGCGGGTCGAAGCCGTCCAGTACCCGCGTGAGGGCCCGTTCGAAGACCGCCTCCAGGTCGATCGGGCCCGGGTCCTCCATGAACGTCGCCGCCATCCTCGGGTACTCCCCCGTCGCGATGCGGGACTGCAGATACGCGATGCGGACCGCGTTCTCCTGTTCCTGCGACCAGGGCAGGGAGCGGGTGCGTTCGGCGGTGGCCAGTTCGTTGCTGACGTAGGTCGTCACGATGCCGTTGAGCATCGCGATCAGCTCCATCTTGGCGCCCTGCGGGCCGGGCAGCGGGTCGAGGCAGGCCAGGCAGTGCTCCAGGTAGCGCAGTGCGTTGGGGCTGAAGCCGTAGACCGGTGACATCAGCCGCGGCAGCCACGGGTGGCGGTGCATCAGGTCGCGCGTCTGGTGGGCCACCCGCAGCATGTCGGCGCGCCAGTCCCCGCTGGGCTCCCACAGCTCGTGCTCGCCGGCGACCGCGTCGGCCATCAGCTCGTGCAGGTCCTCCTTGCGGGGGACGTAGTTGTAGAGCGACATGGTGCCGCAGCCCAGCTCGGCCGCGACGCGGCGCATGGAGACCGCGTCCAGGCCCTCCTCGTCCGCGATCCGCACCGCCGCCGCCGCGATGTCGGCACGGCTGTACGCGGGCCTGGGCCCTCGGCCGCTGCGCTCGGGGCGCGCCCAGATCACATGGGGTTCGGCCGCTCGGCCCGCCATCGGTCATCACCTCGCTCACCATCGTAGTTACGTACACCGTACGTAGTGCGGTATGGTCACACCATGACTACTACGTACGCTGTACTTAGTGAGGGTCTGGAGAAGCGCTTCGGTGCCGTGCACGCCCTGCGGGGGCTGGATCTGGCGGTGGCGCGGGGCACGGTGTGCGGGCTGCTCGGGCCCAACGGGGCGGGCAAGACGACGGCGGTGCGGCTGCTGACCACGCTGCTGCGGCCCGACGCCGGGTCGGCCCGGGTCGCGGGGCTGGACCTGGTGCGCGAGGCGGCCGCCGTACGCCGGCGGATCGGCGTCACGGGGCAGGACACCTCGATCGACGGGGACCTCACCGGCCGGGAGAACCTGCGGCTGTTCGCCCGGCTGCACCGCGCGCGGGACGTGGCGGCGCGCGCGGGCGAGCTGCTGGACCGGTTCGGGCTGACGGAAGCCGCCGACCGGCCCGCGTCCACCTGGTCGGGCGGCATGCGACGCCGGCTCGATCTGGCGGTGAGCCTGGTCCGCAGGCCGGAGGTGCTGTTCCTGGACGAGCCGACGACCGGTCTCGACCCCGCGGGCCGGGGCCTGATCCGGGACGTGGTCCGGGAGCTGACCGGCGAGGGCACGACGGTGCTGCTCACCACCCAGTACCTGGAGGAGGCCGACCAGCTGGCGGACGACATCGCCCTGGTCGACCGGGGCCGGGTCGCGCACACGGGCTCACCGGCGGAGCTGAAGGCCCTGATCGGCTCGCACGCGGAGGTGGTGGTGGCGGACGGCACCACGCTGGAGGCGGCGGCCGGGGTGCTGGACCGGCTCACCGGGTCGCGGCCCTCGCTGGACCGGGAGCGGCTCGCGGTCGCCGCGGTCACCCGGGACCCCACCCTGACCCTCCCGCACCTCGTGCGCACGCTGGACGCTGCGGGTGTGCCGCTCGTCGACGCGAGCCTCAGACCACCGACGCTCGACGACGTGTTCCTGCGGCTGACCGAGCCGCCCGCGGACCCGGCGGCCCCTTCCTGCGACGACGAGGAGCGTGCGGCATGAGCACGCTGGCGTACGACGGCACCGCGATGCTGGGCCGGCAGCTGCGGCGGGCGCGGAACAACCCGGGGTTGCTGATCCTCACCCAGTCGATGCCGGTGAGCATGCTGCTGTTCTTCGGCTACGTCTTCGGCAGCGCGCTCGCCGTGCCGGGGTCCGAGTACCGCTCGTTCCTGGTTCCAGGGCTGCTGGTGGCGACGGCGGCGGGCGGCGTGATGACCGGGATGTTCCAGTCGGCGCAGGACGCGCACCGCGGGGTGACGGACCGGTTCCGCACGCTACCGATGAGCCGGGCGGCCGTGCCGGCGGGGCAGGCGGTCGCGGACGTGCTGCTGACGGCGGCCGGGGCGGTGCCGTTCCTGCTCGTGGGGCTCGCGGTCGGCTGGCGGGTGGAGGGCGGCGCGCTCGCGGCGGCGGGCGGCTTCGGCCTGCTGCTGCTGTTCCGGTTCGCGTGCGTGTGGGCCGGGATTTGCCTGGGGTTGCTGACGCGGAACGAGGAGGCGGCCGGCCAGCTGGGCGGGGCGACCTTCCTGCTGCCTCTGCTGTCGAGCGCGTACATCCCGACGGCGGGACTGCCGGACGGGGTGCGCACGGCGGCGGAGTGGAACCCGGTCAGCGCGGTGGCGACGGCACTGCGGGACCTGTTCGGCAACGCGCCGGCGCCGGAGGGCTCGGCCTGGCCGATGGCGCACCCGGTGGCGGGGTCGCTGGCCTGGTGCGCGCTGCTGCTGGCGGTGTTCGTGCCGCTGGCGGTGCGCCAGTACGCGCGGGCTGAGCGGTGAGCGGCCGCAGCATCGAACCGGCGGTGGAGGGTGCCCCTGCGGGGACGCCGGGTGGGATCGGCGTCGGCAGGGTGAGGGCCGGTGTCGCGGGCCGGCGGGGCAGGGCCGTGTGCCGTTGGGTTCGACGGGCGGGCGGGCGCCGCGCCGGGACGGGTGGGACCGTCCGGCGCGGACGCTACCGGCTGCCGAACAGGGAGCGGCGCAGTCGGCGCAGCGGGGCGAAGAGCGAGACGCGGCTCGCGCGGGCCCGTGCGCCCCTGGTGCCGTGGTGCGCGCCGTCACGCGCGGTCAGCTCACGCATGAGCGACGTCGCCTCGGCCGTCTCCCGCTGCGGGACGGCCGGCCCCGCGAGGACCGAGAGGTGGCGGTCGAGGCGCGAACTGCTCGCGCTGCTGCCGCAGGTGATCGCAGGGACCCTGGCCCTGCTGCGCACTGTTATCTGTTCCATGTCACTCCCCACCCGTACGACTCCACCCGGCCCGGGCAGGGTAACCCTATCGCCCCGTACGGGCACCCGTGTATCGAGGTCACAGGATTCACCTTCCCCGTAAGGGTGTTGACGAACACTCGACGATTACTCTCCGAATCCGACCGTTTTCAGGGCGAGTTGCGCGACGGGCTGGCCGGTGGGTTGCGGAGAGCCGCCGTCCGGTTCGACGGTTACCGCCAGTGACGTCGACGCCGGGTCGAGACCGGACGCCACCAGGGGCGTGTCGCCCTCGAAGAGCCCGAGGGAGCGGGGCCGGCCCTCCCGGTCCATGAGCCAGAGCTGACGCACCCGGCCCTCCGGAGGGTCGTCGTATCCGCCCAGAGTGACGACCGCCCCGCGGGCCGATACGGAGGCGATCACTCCGATCGTGCGGCCGCGGGCGTCCCGGCCGCTGCTCGCACGGGCGTCCGGCGCGGCCAGAACGTGGGCGATCTCACGTGCCCGGTCGCGCTCGGCGGCGAGTTCGTCCTGCGTGCGGTCGGCCTGGACGGCGAACAGCGAGGCGACGACGAGCGCCGCGGCGGCGGTGGCCGTCGCGAACGGCACGAGCAGCACCGCCCGGCGGCGCTCCCGGGCGCGCGGCGGGGGCGCGGTCCCCCAGACGTGGGGCGGCAGCCGGCCTTCGCGGGCGCGCACTCCTTCCTGCGGGGCGGGTTCCTGGGCGGTGGTGCGCACGGCTGCCAGGACCCGGTCGCGCAGGGCGGGCGGGGCGGGCGCGGCGGTGGACCAGGCCAGCCGGACGGCGTCCTCGGCGAGGTCGCGCACCTCGGCGGCGCACCGGTCGCAGGACGTCAGGTGCTTCTCGAAGCGGATCCGCTCGGCGGGTTCCAGGGCGTCGAGGGCGTAGGGGGCGGCCAGCGAGTGCGGGTCCTCGCGGGAGAACAGCCGGCGGAACACGCTCATGCCGCGCCTCCCAGACAGTCGCGCAGGCGGGTGAGCCCGTCCCGCATACGGGTCTTGACGGTGCCCAGCGGAAGTCTGAGCCGCTCGGCCACCTCGCGGTAGGTGTAGCCGTCGTAGTAGGCGAGGGTGACCGACTGGCGCTGGAGCGCGGTGAGGCGGTCCAGGCAGCGGCGCACCCATTCGCGTTCGAGGCCGGCCTCGACCTCCTCGGCGACCTGGTCGAAGGCGGGTCCGTGGCCGCGCCGCGCCTCCCGCTGCTCGCGCTCGCCGGCGGCCCGGACGCTGCGCACCCGGTCGACGGCCCTGCGGTGGGCGAGGGTGAGCACCCAGGACAGGGCGCTGCCCCGGCCGGGGTCGAACCGGGCGGCGGAGCGCCAGAGTTCGAGCAGCACCTCCTGGGCGACCTCTTCGGACTGGGCCGGGTCGCGCACCACGCGCCGCACCAGTCCGTAGACCGGCCCGGAGACCAGTCCGTACAGGTCCTCGAAGGCCTTCTGGTCGCCTCCGGCCACGCGGATCAGCAACTGGTCCGCCTCCAACGCTCGTCCCCCTCTCCCGGCCCTGCCGGACCGTCCGGTCGCACAAGGTATTCGCAGCGAGCGTGCCTCCGGATGGGAAGTACGGATCACCGGGCCGAAAACGCGGGTCCGCGCGGAGAAATGCCGAGCGGGAACGAGCCGTCGGGGAGCGGCGAGCGCGAAGCCGTGCGCGGCGTCGGGCGCGGGGGCGCGAGGGGCGCGGAAAAATTCGTCCGCGCTTCGGCCAATCCGGTTCGGCCGAGGCTCCGAATCCCAGTGCGTCAAGGCAAGTCGGCACTGAGGACGGACGGCATGACAACTGACTCCAGGACCGGTTCGGGGCGCAGGAGCCTCGCGACCCTGATCTGCGGTGCGCTGGCCGCCGGGGGACTCGCGGCCGCGGGCGCCTCCGCGCTGGAACCCGAGGCGGCCTCGGCCTCCTCCCACCGGGAGGCCCCGCTGATCTCGGGCACCCCGCAGTTCGACAACACGGACCTGTACGCGTTCGTCAGCCCCGACAAGCCGGACACGACGACGATCATCGCGAACTGGATCCCGTTCGAGGAGCCCGCCGGCGGGCCGAACTTCTTCACGTTCGCCGAGGACGCGCAGTACGACATCCACATCGACAACAACGGTGACGCGCAGGGTGAGCTGCTGTTCCGCTACACCTTCAGGACCCACGTCAAGAACGAGAAGACGTTCCTCTACAACACCGGCCCGGTCACCGGCCTGGACGACCCGGACCTCAACGTCACGCAGACCTACGACATCGAGATGCTGAAGCTGAAGGACCAGCACGCGGTGTCCCGCACGAAGATCGCGGACGACGTGCCGGTGGCGCCGTCCAACGTGGGCAAGGCGTCCATGCCGGACTACGACACCCTGCGCAAGCAGGCGGTGCACGAACTGGCGGGCGGCGCGACCACGTTCGCCGGCCAGGCCGACGACCCGTTCTTCCTGGACCTGCGGGTCTTCGACCTGCTGTACGGCGGGAACCTCTCTGAGGTCGGCAACGACACGCTCAAGGGCTACAACGTCAACTCCGTGGCGCTCCAGGTGCCGACGCACCTCATCACGGAGTCCGCGGAGCAGCCGGTCGTGGGCATCTGGTCCACCACCCAGCGCAAGAACGCCGAGGGACACTTCGTCCAGGTGTCGCGGCTGGGCAGCCCGCTGGTGAACGAGGTCGTGAACCCGGTCGGCGACAAGGACGCGTTCAACGCGTCCGCGCCGTGGGACGACGCCCGGTTCCTGAAGAACGTCACCGAACCGGAGCTGCCGAAGCTGATCGAGGCGATCTACAAGATCCCTGCGCCGAAGGGGCCGCGCGACGACCTGGTCGACGTGTTCCTCAAGGGCGTCGAGGGCCTCAACCAGCCGCCGCACGTGCGCCCCTCGGAGATGCTGCGCCTCAACACCTCGATCGCCCCGGCCGCGAAGCCGAAGCGGCTGGGCGTCCTGGACGGCGACACCGCCGGATTCCCCAACGGGCGCCGGCTGACGGACGACGTGGTGGACGCCGCGCTCCAGGTCGTCGAGGGCGAGCTGGTCGGGGCGAAGAACGACCTGGGTGACGCGGTCGACGAGAACGACAAGAAGTTCGGCGCCTCCTTCCCGTACCTGGCGAACCCCACGGAGGGCTCGCGCGGCCCGCTCGCCAAGGGGGTCGACAGCGGCAACGACGTCCGGAGCCAGCTCGGTGACGCGCTGCGGCCGGCCGGGGCGGGCGGCGCGGACGACACCACCCTCATCGCCGCGTCCGCGGGCGCGGGAGCGGGCGGACTGCTCCTGATCGGCGTGGCGCTCATGTGGTGGCGCCGCATGCGCCGCCGCGCCTACTGACCCACCCGGCGGCCGGCGCCCCCGGCCGCCCCACCGGCCGGCGCGGCCCTCCCCTCCCGTCCCCCACGGCAGGGCCGCGCCCCCCTCTCGACGAAGGAGCCCCATGTCCCCGCGTACGAACGACAGCACCCGCGGGAGCGGCCAGGAAGCGGCACCGCCCGCCGGAGCGCCGGCCGCCTCGGAGGTGCCGACGGCCTCGGAGATGCCGGCGGCCGCGGCGGCCCCGCGGACGGCGTCCACCGCCGAACGCGTCGACGCGCTGAGGCGGTTCGCCGCTGCCGTGCGCCGGGGCCGGGGACCGCATGCCGCGGCGTGCGCCGTGCTGCTGGCCGTGGCGATGACCGCCGGGGCCGTGGCCGTGGGGGGTGACGGGCGGGACGCGGCGCGGGCCGTGCCCGGGGTGTCCCGTGCGGTGAGCGCGGATGTGGTGGTCCGGGGGGACCTGGACACGGCGATCCGGTCGTTGCGGGCCCATGTGCGGGAGCAGCCGCGGGACTTCGGGGCCTGGGCGACGCTCGGGCTCGCGCAGGTCGAGCGGGCGCGGACCGACGGGGACCCCTTCCGTTACGCCCGTGCCGAACGCGCCCTCGCGCGGTCCCTCGCCCTGCGGCCCGGCAACGACCAGGCGCTCGCCGGGCAGGCCGCCCTCGCCGCGGCGCGCCACGACTTCGCCGCGGCCCTGGACCACGCCGAGAGCGCCCTGGAGCGGAACCCGTACAGCGAACGCGCCCTCTGCTCCCGGATCGACGCCCTGGTGGAGCTCGGCCGGTACGAGGAGGCCGCGAAGGCGGCCACCGTCGCGGACCGCAGGCGTCCGGGCGTCCCCGTGTTCACCCGGTACGCGTACGTGCGAGAACTGCGGGGCGACGTGCGCACCGCCCGCCGGGTGCTGCACCAGGCCCTCGACACCGCGGCCGGCCCCGCCGACGTGGCGTACGTGGCGACCGCGCTGGGCAACCTGGAACGCGGCCAGGGCCGTTACGGCACCGCCCTGCGCCACTACGCCCGCGCGCTCGCCGCGGACGACGCCCACCTGCCCGCCCTGGAGGGCCGGGCGCGCGCCCAGGCCGCGGAGGGCGACCGCGCCGGCGCGATCACGACGCTGGAGCTGGTCGTCGCCCGCTCCCCGCTGCCCGGCCCGCTGGTCGCCCTCGGCGAGCTGTACGAGGACCGGGGGGACCGCGCGAAGGCGCGTGAACAGTACGCCCTCGTCGACGCCTGGACCGCGCTGGCCCGGGCCGGCGGCGTGGACGCGGACCTCGACACCGCGCTCGCCGCGGCCGACCACGGGGACACCGCCGAGGCGCTCCGCGCGGCCCGCACCGAGTGGGACCGCCGGCGGACGGTGCACACCGCGGACGCCCTCGCCTGGGCGCTGCACCGGGCGGGACGCTCCGCGGAGGCCTTGCCGTACGCCCGCCGGGCCACGGCCACCGGCTACCGCGACGCCGCCTTCCTCTACCACCGGGGCATGATCGAGAAGGCCGCCGGGCACGACCGGGCCGCCCGCGCCTCCCTCACCGCCGCCCTGGAGCTGAACCCGGGCTTCTCCCCGCTCGGCGCCCGCGCGGCACGGGCCGCCCTGAAGGACCTGGAGGCGGCGCGGTGAACGTCCTCCGACCCGCCGCGGCCGGCGCCGTGCTCCTCTCCGCCGCCACCGCCCTCGCCCTGGTCCCGGCCGCGGAGGCGAGCGCGCACCCGCTCGGCAACTTCACCGTGAACCGGTACGACGGCCTGGTGGCCGCGCCCGGCGAACTGCGCGTGCACCACGTCGAGGACCTCGCCGAGATCCCCGCCACCCAGGCCGCGCCGGACCTCGCCGGCCTGGGCCGTGACGCCTGGGCCCGGCAACGGTGCGCGACGGCCGCCCGCGACGGTGCGGTCCTGGCCGACGGGCGTCCGGCGCCGCTCACCGTGCGCGCCGCTCGCGTCCGGGTGCGGCCCGGCCAGGCGGGTCTTGACACCCTGCGCGTGGAGTGCCGCCTGACCGCGCCCCTCCCCCGAGGCCGCACGGTCGCCGTCGAGTTCCGCGCGGCGGGCGGTGATTCGGGCCCCGGCTGGCGGGAGATCACCGCGCAGGGGGACCGTGCGACGCTCGCCGCCTCGGACGTGCCCGAGGCGTCCCTCTCCGCCCGGCTGACCCGCTACCCGGAGGACCGGCTCGCCTCCCCGCCCGACACCCGGACCGCGTCCCTGCGGATCCGCCCCGGCGGCCCGGCGCTGGCGGCGGGCGGGGCGGACGAGGCGGACGCGCCCGCCTCCGCGATCCTGCCCCGGGGCGCCGACCGCTGGACGCGGGCCCTGGACGACCTCGTCGCCCGGCGTGACCTGACCGTCGGGTTCGCCGCGCTCGCCCTGCTGCTCGCGGTGGTCCTCGGCGCGATGCACGCGCTCGCGCCGGGCCACGGCAAGACCCTGATGGCCGCGACCGCGGCGGCGCGCGGCGGCCGGGCGCGGATGCGGGACGTGCTGCCGATGGCCGCCTCCGTCACGGTCACCCACACCCTCGGCGTGGTCGCCCTGGGTCTGCTGGTCACGGCCGGTTCCGCCGCCGCGCCCTCCGTCGTCGCCTGGCTCGGGATCGCCAGCGGCGTGCTGGTCACCCTGGCCGGGGCCCAGCTCGTACGCCTCGCCCTGCGCCAGCGCGGCCACCACACGCATGCGCACCCCCACGGGCACGAGCACGCCCCCGGCCACGGACCCGAGCACCCGCACGAGCACACCCCCGGCCAGGGACACGAGCACGCCCACCCGCACGACCACGGCCACTCCCCCACCTCCCTCACCCACACGCACGGCGGCCGCATGCACACCCACCCCGCCGCGCCCACGCTGCGCGGCACGATCCTGCTCGGGTTCGCGGGCGGCCTGGTGCCCAGTCCGTCCGCCGTCGTGGTGCTGGTCGGCGCCGCCGCGCTGGGCCACGCCTGGTTCGGGCTGCTGCTCGTCGTCGCCTACGGCGTGGGGCTGGCGCTCACCCTGACCGCCGCCGGGTACGCGGTGGTGCGGGCGGGCGGGAGCGTGTCCCGGCTGGTGGCCCGGCGCCCGCGATGGACGAGCGCGCCGTGGGCGGCGCTGGTGCGCCGGAGCGCGCCCCTGGGTTCGGCGTGCGTGGTGCTGGTCCTGGGGGCCGGATTGGTGTTCAGGGGGGCCGCATCGGCGCTCGGCTGAGCTACTTTCATGAGGAAAGGGCGAATTCGCCCGGTCGCGAATGGGGGCGCCGTGTCCGAAGAACCGGGCAGTGAGCGGGTGATCGCGGGACGCTACCGGCTGCTGTCGCCGCTGGGCGAGGGCGGCATGGGCACCGTGTGGCGGGCCCGGGACGAGGTGCTGCACCGCGAGGTCGCGGTGAAGGAGGTCCGCGCCCCGGCGGGGCTGCCGGCGTCCGACGTGGGGCGGATGTACGCGCGCCTCGAGCGGGAGGCGTGGGCGGCGGCCCGCATCGCCGACCGCAACGTGGTGACGGTGTACGACGTGGCCACGGAGGACGGACGTCCGTGGATCGTGATGGAGCTGGTGCGCGGCTTGTCGCTGGCGGAGGTGCTGGACGCGGAGGGTCCGATGACCCCGCATCGGGCGGCACGCGTCGGCGCCGAGGTGCTGTCCGCGCTGCGCGCCGCCCACGCGGCCGGGGTGCTGCACCGGGACGTGAAGCCCGCCAACGTGCTGATCGCGAACGACGGCCGGGTGGTGCTCACCGACTTCGGGATCGCCATGGTCGAGGGCAGCTCGGCCCTGACGATGACCGGGGAGGCCGTCGGCTCGCCCGAGTTCCTGGCGCCGGAGCGGGCGTTGGGCCGTACTCCGGGTCCGGAGTCGGACCTGTGGTCGCTGGGCGTGCTGCTGTACGCGGCGGTCGAGGGCCACTCCCCGTTCCGGCAGGACACCCCGCTGTCCACGCTGCGGGCGATCGTGGACGAGGAGCTGCCGCCGCCCCGCCGGGCGGGCCCGCTCACGCCGGTCGTCGAGGGGCTGCTGCGCAAGGATCCGGCCGAACGCCTCCCGGCGGACCGGGCGTCGGAGGACCTGCGCGTGGTCGCCGCCGGGGGCGCGCCGGGCGCCGGCCCGGCGCGTACGGCGTCCTCGTACGCGCCCACGGCGGCCGCGCTGCCCGTGCCGCCCCCGACCGACCCGTATCAGCCGCTCGTGACCTCCCGCCAGCCGTCCGGCGGAGCGCCCACGGCCGCCACGGCGCCCGCCTCGCCCCCGCGTGGCCGGTCAGGCGCCGCACTGCTGATCACGGGGCTCGTGTTGCTGGCGCTCGCGCTGGCCGGACTGACGTACGCGCTGCTGGACCGGGACGACGGTGAGCCCGAGGCCGGGAACGGCGGGGCGAGTTCCCCGGCCGCGACAGGCGGCAAGGGCGCCGGAGGAACGGCGGGGAGGGAGGACGATCCGTCGCCTTCCTCCTCGACGACGGACGACGCGACCGAGGACGAGGGCGGCGACGGCGGGCACGAGGAGGAAACCCCGGCCCTCACGGTGTCGGTCACGGTGACCGGCACGCGCACGGAGTACTCCGGCGCCTGCCCGCCCCCGCACGACGGGGCCCCTTCGTTCACGGCGGCGTTCACGGTGAACCGGCTGCCGGCCGAGGTGCGCTACCGCTGGGCGACCGAGGACGGCTCGGCGGCGGACCGGAGCTGGCGCACCTTGTCGTTCCCCGCGGACGGCGGCCGGACCCGGCAGGACACGGTGGTGGTGACGACGTACCCGGAGAGCGGGGAGCTCCACGGCCGGATCGGTGTGGAGGTGCGGGAGCCGGTGCGCGCGACGTCCGGGACCGTGCCGTTCTCGGTGGTGTGCGAGACGGAGACCCCGTCGGACGGGGCCTCCGCCTCGGCGTCCGGTGCGGACGGGGACGGCTACTGAACCACGGGGGTCAGGCCGCCGAGTCGAACACCGGGAGGTAGCCGCCCGACTGTCCGGCGGCCTTCGGGTGGTACGAGTTGCCGATGTTCAGCCAGTCCACGCTGTGCAGCCAGGAGTCCCCGGAGCAGATCTCGTGGCCGGTGAACGGGGTGCGGACGTCGCCGAACGTGAAGCCGTACGCGCGGGCCCGTGCGGCGATGGCGCTGTTGAGGTGGTCGGAGGCGTCGTTGATGGCCTTCCGCTTGGTCTCGGAGAGGCCGATGCAGCTGGTGCCGAGCCGGTAGAAGCGGGGGTAGCCGAGCACCACGACCCGGGCGTTGGGCGCCCGGTCCCGGATCGCCGTGTAGACGCCGTCGAGCCTGCCGGGCAGCGTCGAGTCGACGAAGGCCCGGGCGGTGGCGATGCGGGAGAGGCAGGAGCTGTCGGACTGGAGCACACAGGTCGTCATGACGTCGGCGAACCCGGCGTCGTTGCCGCCGATGCTGAGGGAGACGAGGGCGGTGCTCGCGGAGAGCGGACCGAGCTGCCCGGAGAGGACATCACCCGTTCGGGCGCCCGAGCAGGCCGTGAAGGAGAAGGACGAGGGGGAGTTCGCGGCCGCCCAGAGGTACGGGTAGGCCTTCGTGCTGCGCTTGCAGTCGCCGCTGGAGGAGATGTAGCTGCCGGCGCCGACGCCCGAGGAGTAGGAGTCGCCCAGGGCCACGTACGGGCCGGGGACCGCCTGTGAGGACGCGTGCGCCGCGGTCGCCCCGGTGAGGGCGGCGGTGACGGCGAGGACGAGAGCGGTGAGGAAGAGGGCAAGTCGGGAACGTCTCATGGAACCTCCCTTTAGCAGGATCTCTGCCTCAACCGTCGTACCAACTACGCGTGTTGAGAGGAAGTGTTCATGTCAAAAGTATTACCGTCGAGTACCGGACAAACACCGGGACGGTATGACTTTCCGTCACCTCACACGGAGGATCCGGACACGGGGGCGACGCGACGCGCGCGGGCGCACCCGGCAAATCGGGTGCACGCGGGGCTCACGTGACCGATCATGGCGGCATGTCCGCGCACCCACACGACGCCCTGCCGATCCGGCTCAACGTCGACGACAACGACTCCCCGTCCGACGTCGTCGACGCGCTGTTCCTCGGCCGCTTCGCGACGGGCGAGCAGCCCTACTCGCACGCCGTCAACATCGAACGCGTCAGGGCCGCCGCGACGCTCCTGCCCGCTCAGGCGCGGGTGCTGCGGCTCGCCAAGGACGACGACCGCAGTGCCACCCTGGCCGAGGGGGACGGCTGGACGCTGCTGATCTCCCGCTGGAGCCGGGGCGCCGACGTCACGGTGACCGCGACCAGCGCCGACCTGGCGAAGCGGGTCCTGGAGGAGGCCACCGACGGCGCGGCCGACGAGCCGGAACCGCAGCCGGAGAACGTCACCATGGGGTTCTGGTACGTCTCCCCGCGGCGCGGCCCGCACCGCACCACCCGGCAGATCACGGCCGGCACCTGGGAGGAGATCCGGCCCAACTACACCGCCCCGGTGGCGGACGCGATGGACCGCCTGATGAAGACCACCCCCGAGGACATCTCGGGGCGGCTGCTCCTGCTGCACGGCCCGCCGGGCACCGGCAAGACGTCCGCGCTGCGCACGCTCGCCCGGTCCTGGCGCGACTGGTGCCAGGTCGACTGCGTCCTGGACCCCGAGCGGCTCTTCTCCGACGTCGGCTATCTGATGGACATCGCGATCGGCGAGGAGGACGCGTCCGGCAGGAACCGCTGGCGGCTGCTCCTCCTGGAGGACTGCGACGAACTGATCCGGGGCGAGGCCAAGCACACGGCGGGCCAGGCGCTGTCCCGCCTGCTGAACCTCACCGACGGGCTGCTCGGCCAGGGGCGCAACGTCCTGGTGGGCGTCACCACCAACGAGGACCTGGAGCGGCTGCACCCCGCCGTGGTGCGTCCGGGCCGCTGCCTGGCCCGGATCGAGGTGGGGCCGCTGACCCGCACCGAGGCGGTGAACTGGCTGGGCCGTGAGGAGGGCGTCGGACGTGAGGGCGCGACCCTGGCCGAGCTGTACGCCCTGCGCCGGGGCACCTCCCCGGCCTCCCTGCCGGAGCCGCGCGGCGACGCGGACGCGGGCCTGTACCTGTAGGGGCCGGGAGGGCCGCATGCCGCTGCTGGTCGGAACCTCGGGATGGCAGTACAAGGACTGGCGCGGCGTGCTGTACCCGGCCGGTCTGCCGGTGCGGCTGTGGCTGGAGGAGTACGCGGCCGCCTTCCCCACCGTCGAGGTCAACAACGCGTTCTACCGGCTCCCCTCCCGGGAGACCTTCGCGTCCTGGCGGGAGCGCACCCCGCCGGGCTTCGTCGTCGCGGTCAAGGCGAGCCGCTATCTGACGCACGTCAAGCGGCTGCGGGACCCCGAGGAGCCGGTGGAGCGCCTGATGAGCCGCGCCACCGCCCTCGGCGACCGCCTGGGCCCGGTCCTCCTCCAGCTCCCGCCGACCCTCCGGGCCGACCCCGGCCTCCTGGACGCCTGCCTGCGCCGCTTCCCGGAGTCCACCCGGGTGGCCGTCGAGCCCCGCCACCCGTCCTGGTGGACACCGGACGTACGCGCGGTCCTGGAGTCACGGGGCGCGGCACTCTGCTGGGCGGACGTCCTCTCCCGCCCGGTCACCCCGCTGTGGCGCACCACGGACTGGGGCTACGTCCGCTTCCACCAGGGCCGAGCCCGCCCCTGGCCGAACTACGGCCGCCAGTCCCTCCAGACCTGGCTGCACCGCATCACCACGACATGGCCCCGAGAAGCAGACGTCTACGCCTACTTCAACAACGACCCCAACGCAGCGGCGGTCCACAACGCCCGCACACTCGAGAAGCTGTGGACCCAACACCCCCAGGGGCGCGGGGAACCGCCCGATCAGCCCCCACCCACCCGCAGGGGGCACTGAACCCGAACCCACGCGGCGCCTAGGCCCGAAAAACCGCCCGCAGGGCATCCCGCACCGCGGCCATCGCCGCCTCCTCCCCCACCCCCAACCGCCGGGCCCGCTCGGCGAATCCCTGCGCGGCGGCAGCGACCTCCCTCTCCGCCGCCGGCCCCGCGGCAGCGATCACCGTGCCGTTACGCCCCCGCGTCTCGATCACGCCGTCCGCCTCCAGCGCCCGGTACGCCTTGGCGACCGTGTTCGCCGCGAGGCCGAGCGTCTCGGCCAGCCCCCGCACGGTCGGCAGCCGGTACCCCACCGGCAGTTCCCCCGACCGCGCCTGCTCGGCGATCTGCGCCCGCACCTGCTCGTAAGGCGGTGTTCCGTCCTGGATGTGGATCCGTACAGTCACGCCGCGATTCTCGCGCACCCCCGCCCCGGAGGCCGCATTCCCGGCCCCGGAAAATGGGAGGCACCCCGCCGCGCCACCTCGTAGCGTGCCCTCACATGACAGTGACCGTCCGCGATCTGCGCCCCGACGCCCAGGCCGACCTGGAGGGCTTCGCCCGCGTACGGCAGGCAGCGCTGCCGTTCATCCTGGTCACCTCTCAGTCCCTGATCCACGACCTCACCCGGATGCACCCCGACGCCCACTACCGCCCGCTGGTGGCGGTGGACGACGACGGCGAGGTGGTCGGCACGGCCCAGGTGCACCTGGTGCACGACAGCAGCGTGCCCGGCCAGGGCAACGTCAACGTCTACGTGCACCCCCGGCACACGCGCCGGGGCGCGGGCACGCTGCTGGTGCGCGCCGCCGAGGAGCATCTGACCGCGCACGGGGCGACCCGGCTGCTGGCCTGGGTGCTGGACGAGCCCGGCAACCGCGCCTTCGCCGAGCTGCACGGCTACCGGGCGAGCCGCTCCGCGCACTTCCTCCGCCTGGACCTGGCGCACCGCGAGCTGCCCCCGCTGCAGGACCCGCCGCCGGGTGTGGAGCTGCGTCCGGGTTCCTGGTACGCCGACGACCCGCGCCCGCTGTTCGAGCTGGACGCGGAGACCACGGCGGACGAGCCGAGCGACGTGGACGCGGAGTTCACCGACTACGAGGCGTGGCTCAGGGAGACCTGGCAGCACCCTCTGTTCGACGCGGAGCTGACCACGGTGGCCGTGGTCGACGGCTGGCCCGCCGCGTTCACCGCGGCCCGCACGGACGGCTCCGCCCGGTACGCGACGGGCATGACCGGCACGGCCCGCGCCCACCGCGGCCGGGGTCTGGCGAAGCTCGCGAAGAACGACTCGCTGCACCGGGCCCGCGCGGCCGGGTACACGGAGGCTTTCACGGGCAACGACACGGGGAACGAGCCGATGCTCGCCATCAACAAGTGGTTCGGCTACGAGCTGTGCGGGACGGAGGTGCGCCATGTCCGCGAACTCGGCTGACGGACCGGCGACGGTCGAGGTGGTCCTGGTCAAGGCGGGCCGCACGAAGATCAGCTACCCGGCGGAGCTGCTCGCCGACGACGGCACCCGGGTGAGCGTGCGCGCCCCGTGGGCGGGCGAGGGCGTGCGCGACTTCGGCTTCGTGCGGTTCGAGCCCGGGGACGTCTTCACGGAGCACTACTGGCGGGACCGCTGGTACTCCGTGAAGGAGGTGCGCGCCTTCGGGGGCGCGCTCAAGGGCCACTACTGCGACATCACCCGCCCGGCCGAGCTGGCCGGGGGCCGCCTGGTCGTGGAGGACCTCGACCTGGACCTGTGGGTCTCCGCCGACGGCACGGACGTACGGCGGCTGGACGAGGACGAGTTCGCGGAGAGCGGCCTGTCCGCCCGGGACCCGGGCGCGGCGGCGGCCGCGGTGGCCGCCCTCGACGAACTGGACGCCCTGGCCCGCGGGGAGGGCCTCGCCACCCTGCTCGACTGAGCCACGACCACCCGGGACCCCCCGGGGTCAGTCCCGCAGGGCCACCACCGCGTACCGCTCGTCGTCGACCTCCCGTCCCCACAGCGCCGGGTCCCCGGACAGCCGCTCCACGCGCACCCGCGCGGTGAGCGGGGCGAGGAGGGCGGTGAGCCGGTCCGCGGGTATGCCGACCGGGCTCACCGTCCCCCACACGCCCTCGACCAGCACCAGCCGGCCGCCCGGCCGCAGCAGGTCGCGCCAGCGCCGCAGCACCCGGTCCGGCTCGGGCAGCGTCCACAGCACGTGCCGGACGAGGACGGCGTCGTACCGCTCGCCGTCGACCGGCGGGCGGACCGCGTCGCCGGTGAGGAACACCGCGTGCCGCCCGGCGAGCTTCTGCCGGGCCAGCTCCACCATGGCCGGGGAGCGGTCCACGCCGGTGACCCGGTGGCCCTGCTCGGCGGCGAGGAGGGAGAGACTTCCGGTGCCGCAGCCGAGGTCGAGGACGTCGCAGGGCCGGCCGGGCAGCCAGTCCTTCAGCCGCGCGGCCCAGGCGGCGCGCACGCGGGGGTCGCGCAGGCCGTGGTCCGGCTCCTCGTCGAAGGCGGCCGCCCGCTCGTCCCAGTCGACACCGCTGGTGTCCGCCCCGTCACCGTGATGTGTGGTCATGGGCTCAGGGTGACACCTGCCACTGACAGTCGATTCGTGACCGGGGCCACAGACACGACGGGACGGATGAGGAACTCTCCCCCGAAAGGTTCGCCGCCGTGGGAACGGGTGACCCGGTGGGCCTTCGAGGAGGCAGCCATGCGCCGCGTCACCGTGCAGAAGCCCTCGACGAGGACGGACACCCGCCGGGTCCGCGAGGAGGCCGACGAGCGTCCCGCGGAGCGCCCCGAGGTCCGCAAGGACGTCGCCCGCACCTGGTGGCCCGACGGCTGAACGCCCCGCGCGGGGTTCAGCCCAGCCGCTTGCGGTAGTGGATCCGGTCGTACGGGCCGGTCACCCGCCGTTCCACGGTCTCGTAGCCGAGCCGCGGGTAGATCTTCTGGTTCTCCCACATCATGGCGTTCGTGAACAGCCGGATCTCGGGCAGCCCGAGCGCCCGCGCCCGGGCCTCCGCGAACTCCAGCAGCAGCCGTCCCAGCCCGGCGCCCTGCGTGTCGGGGAGGACGGCGACGGTGTCCAGGTACAGGTGGTCCGCGCGGGGCTCCAGCACGACGAGGCCGGCGACCCGTACGGACCCGGTCCCGCCGTCGTCCGGGAGTTCCGCGACGAACACCCGGCCCGCGGCCACGTTCGCCGCGTGGTCCGCCTCCATGGGCACCGGCACCACGCCGATGCGGGCGACGTAGGGCCGGAAGGCCGCGTCGACCACCGCCTCCACGGCCGGTACGTCGGCGGCGACGGCCGGCCTGATCCGCGCCTTCGTCATGCGCGCACGCTCCCTACCTGATCCCAGTCCGAACGCTCCCTTAAAGCGACCATAAGGATCTCCCCGCACCGCCCTCACCGGGCGATTTCCGGGTTTCCGGGGGCTAGTTTCTGAGCCACCCCCACGGGATCCCCCCGGGGTCTCCCCCCTTGAGATCCGCTGTTCGTCGAGGAGTTGCTGCCCCATGTCCGCACGCCGCAAGGCCGCTGTCGCCGCCATAGCTCTCGGCCCGCTCGCCCTCACCGGACTGTCCGCGGCGCCGGCCGCCGCCCACGGTTCGATGGGCGACCCGGTCAGCCGGGTCTTCCAGTGTTTCGGCGAGGGACCGGAGAGTCCGAAGTCGGAGGCGTGCAAGGCGGCCGTCGCGGCCGGCGGCACCCAGGCGCTGTACGACTGGAACGGCGTCCGCATCGGTGACGCGGGCGGACGCCACCAGGAGCTGATCCCGGACGGCAAGCTGTGCAGCGCCGGCAACGAGGCGTTCAAGGGCCTCGACCTGGCGCGCGCCGACTGGCCGGCGACGAGCGTGTCCAGTGGCGACCACACCTTCAAGTACCGGGTGACGGCCCCGCACAAGGGCACCTTCACGGTGTACATCACCAAGCCCGGCTACGACCCGGCCCAGCCGCTGGCCTGGGACGACCTGGACCTGGCCAACCCGGTGGCGACCTCCACCGACCCGGCCGCGGCCGACGGTTTCTACACCTTCTCCGGCACCCTGCCGGAGCGCTCCGGGCAGCAGCTGCTGTACGCGGTCTGGCAGCGGTCGGACAGCCCGGAGGCGTTCTACTCCTGCTCGGACGTCACCTTCGGCGGCGCGGCCGGCGGCGGGACGGCGGACGACGGCGGCGAGGCGGACAAGGGTGAGGACGCCGCGGGCGACGACACCCCGAAGGAGGCGCCCGCCCCTGCGCCCTCCGCCTCCGCCCCGTCCCAGGAGCAGATCGAGGCCGGTACCGAGAAGTCGACGGTCGAGAACCACGGGCACGGTGACGACGATCCCGCCACCACGGCCGACCCGGTCGCGGCGGAGGCCGGCGCCGGCAACCAGCTGAAGGCGGCGGGCGGCGGCCGGAACCTGGCGGAGACCGGCGGCGACGACAGCACGCCGTACCTGATGGTCGGCGGCGCCGCGGCGCTGGCGCTCGGCTCGGCCGCGCTGTTCGCCTCCGCGCGGCGGCGAACGGCGACCGGACGCCACGGGCGCTGAACCGGCGGCGGGTCCCTGTCCGGCGGCTCAGGCCGGACAGGGACCCGCCGCTTCCAGCGTGCGGTGGCACGTGTCAGCTGAAGACGGAGGCACAGGTGGTGCGTCGCGCGCGGTCCGGGTCGAGGGCGTTCGCCACCTCGTGGAAGGCGATCCGGTCGAACAGCCCGATGGCCAGGTGCTCGGACAGGTCGACCGCGCAGAGGTCCTGGAGGACCACGTTGCGGACGTTCGGCCCGGTCAGGAAGGCGCTGCGGTACGGGGTGACGACCTGGTCGTACTTGGTGGCGATGACGGTGTAGCGGACGCCGGGGACGGTGTCGCCGCCCGCGTTGAGCTTGGTGAGGAAGGCGGAGCCGGCGATCTGGTCGGCGAGGGCGGGGGTGGCCTCGCTCAGCAGGTCCTCGGCGCCGGGGAAGTACGGCAGCAGCGCGGTGAGACCGCTGAGGGTGGTGCCGTGGTTGCTGGGGGCGATGCCGATCAGGGCGTTCACCTCGGCGGCGCCGCCGAGGAACTTGAGGTAGTAGCGGGGCATCATGCCGCCCTGGGAGTGGCCGACGATGTCGACCTCCGCGGCGCCGGTCGCGGCGCGCACCCGGTCGACGTAGGCGTCGAGCTGCTCGGCGGACTTCTCGACGGGACCGAGACCGTGGAAGAGCGGGACACCGGGGAGCCGGCCGTAGTCCAGGGAGAAGACGCAGTAGCCGCGGTTCTTCAAGTAGGGCGCGAGGCCCAGCCAGTTGTCGACGGAGTTGCCGAAGGTGCCGTGGACCAGGACGACGGGGCGGGGGTGGGCGGCGGAGGGCTTGCAGGTGAAGTCGTTCCAGCCGGAGCTGGGTGCGGCGGCGGCCTGCGCGCCCGACGCGGCGGGGGCGGTGACGGCGACCGCGGCCAGCAGGAACGCGGCCAGCGGTCTGATCACCCGCTTCCAGGGCAGCATCGTGTGATCTCCTTGCGGCTCAAGGGGGAGGGTGGGGTCCTACGCCCTGTGATCCGGATCACGGGATGCTGTTCACTCATCAAGTTACGGGCGAGTAGGGAAAGCCGGGAAGTTACGGGTCGGTAAAAAATCCCGCGACTCCCCCACATCCACTCGTCGCAGCCTGATACCGCGTCACCGAACGGACAAATCACCGCCCCCTCAGGCCGCCAGCGTCCCCGGCATCAGCACGTGCGGGCCGAACTTGGCCCGTACGCGGTCCGCGACCTCCTCGATGCGGCGCACCTTCTCGTCCACCGGGTCGAAGGTGAGCTGGTGGGCGGCCTGTTCGGCGGGGTCGAGGCCCTCCGCGCGCAGCACCACCGCGCGCACCCGGGCGCGTTGCAGACCGAGCGCCTCGTACAGGCCGTACGCCGCCCTGGTGAGCGCGGGCGAGTGCGCGGTCGGCTCGGGGAGCGTGCGGGTGCGGGTGGTGGCCGACCGGTCGGCGTAGCGGACGGTGAGGGTGAGGCCGCGGCAGACCTTGTCCAGGGCGCGCAGCCGGGCGCCCAGCTCCTCGGCGGCCGAGAGCAGGGCGCGCCGGTGCCGGCCGGGGTCCAGCTCGTCGCGGGTGAAGGGACGTTCGGCGGCCAGCGACCGGGAAACGGCGTTGGGAACGACCCGGCCCCGGTCGACGCCGCCCGCCTTCTCGTACAGTTCGCGTCCGGCGCGGGCGCCCACCAGCCGCTGGAGCGTGGACAGCGGCGCGGCGGCGACCCGGCCGAGGGTGTCCAGGCCGTACTCGCACAGGGTGCGGGCGGTCTTGGCGCCGACGCCGGGCAGCGCGACGACGGGCTGTCCGGCGAGGAACTCCCGCACCTCGTCCTCGGCCACCGTGCGGGTCCGCCCCGGCCGGGCCTCCCGCAGCGCCATGCGGGCCGTCATCGGTCCGGGACCCGCGCCGATCACGCAGTCGACGCCGTGCAGGGCGAGGGCGCGCACCCGGATCACCGAGGCCAGTTCCAGCGCGGTGCGCCCGAAGTACCGTTCGGCGCCGCGCAGATCGGCCAGCGCCCCGTCCGGCGGCAGGGCCTGTACCACGGGGGTGAACTCCTCCAGCAGGCCGAGCAGCCCCGGCAGGGCCGCCTCGTCCACCGGCGGCAGCTGGAAACGTACGCAGAGAATGGTCATCCCGCACTCCCCGGACTCTGGTGCCACAACTTCCTTCCCACCGCGGGCCCTTCGCCCGCGGGGCGCAGATCGGCCCAGGGGTGCATCTCGTACCCCGTGGGCATGCGGATCGTCCGCTCCTCCATCGGATCCCGGGCGGCCGAACCGGCCGGCGCGGGCAGCCCGTCCGAACCGGCCAGCCGCCTGCGGGCCGGCGCGTCGCCGTCGTCGGCGGCCCCGGAGCCGTTGCCGGCCGGGGCGGCGAGCCGCGCGGCGACTCCCTCCAGTCCCTCCTCCCGGCGGACCTCCAGCAGGTCGGCGAGGTTCCAGGCGGCGGAGCCGACCACGCTGAAGCTGCGCGGGCCGCGCCGCTGCACCACCCCGCGCACCAGCAGCAGCCAGGAGTGGAAGACGGTGTGGGCGCAGGTGTCGTGCGAGTCGTCGAAGAAGGCGAGGTCGACCAGGCCCGTGCCGTCGTCCAGGGTGGAGAAGATGACCCGCCGCCCGGAGCGGATCGGCGGGGTCTGGGTGGCCGCCTTGGCGCCCGCGACCAGCACCGTCTCCCCGTGCCGCACCTCGCGCAGCCGCCGCGCGGAGACCACGCCCAGCTCCTTGAGGAAGGTGCTGTGGTCGTCCATCAGATGGCGGGAGGCGTCCATGGAGAGCACGCCCAGCTCGGCGCTGAGCTTCTCCGGTTCGGTGAGGTCGGGCAGCCCGGCCGGGGCGGTCCGCCGGCCCCCGGACAGCGGGAGCTGGTCGCCGCGCCCGCCGCGGGCGCCGCGGTGCAGCTCGGTCAGGTGCAGCTGCAGGTCACGGCGGTTGGCGCCGAACGCGTCGAGCGCGCCGACCTGGGCGAGCCGCCCGGCGAGCGGACGGCTGGGCCGGGCCCGCTCCCAGAAGTCGAGCAGCGAGGCGTACGGCTGGCCCTCGGCGATCCGCTCCGCCTCGGCCTCGCTGATGCCGTGCACGTCGGACAGCGCCAGGCGCAGGCCCCAGACCGGCTTCCCGGGCTTCGAGCCGCCCTTCACCTCCCCTGATTCAGACACCAGTTCGATCCTGTGTGCGACCCCCGACTTGTTCACGTCCAACGGCAGCACCGGCACCCCCCGCCGCCGCGCGTCCGCCAGCAGCAGCCGTTTCGGGTACATCCCGGGGTCATGGGTGAGCAGTCCGGCGTAGAAGGCGGCCGGATGGTGCGCTTTCAGCCATGCCGACTGGTACGTCGGCACGGCGAAGGCGACCGCGTGCGCCTTGCAGAAGCCGTAGGAGCCGAAGGCCTCGACGATCTCCCAGGTCCGCTGAATCGTTTCCGCGTCATAGCCACGGGCCGCCGCGTGCTGGGCGAACCACACCTTGATCCGCCCCTGCGACTCCGGGTCGGACAACCCGCGCCGCACCCGGTCCGCCTCGCCGCGTCCGCAGCCGGTCATCACCGCGACGATGTCGATGACCTGCTCGTGGAAGACCACGACGCCGTACGTCCCCTTCAGCGCCTCCTCCAGGTCCGGGTGCGGGTGGCGCACCGGCGCCCGCCCGTGCCGGGCCTCGATGAACGGCCGCACCATGTCGGCGGCGACCGGTCCCGGCCGGAACAGCGAGATGTCCACGACCAGGTCGTGGAAGGTCGACGGCTGGAGCCGCCCCACCAGGTCCCGCTGGCCCGGGGACTCGATCTGGAAGCAGCCGAGCGTCTCGGTCGACCGGATCAGCCCGTACGTCGCCGGATCACCGTCCGGCACCGCGTCCAGGTCGATCCGCTCCCCCGTCGCCCGCTCCACCTCGCCGACCGCGTGCGCCATCGCGGACTGCATCCGCACGCCCAGCACGTCCAGCTTGAGCAGCCCCAGGTCCTCCACGTCGTCCTTGTCGAACTGCGCCATCGGGAAGCCCTCGCCGCTGGTCGGCATGACCGGTGTGCGGGAGAGCAGGGAGGCGTCGGACAGCAGCACCCCGCAGGGGTGCATGGCGACACCGCGCGGCAGCGCGTCGAGGGCCTCGACCAGCTCCCACAGCCTGCCGTACTTCTCCTTCTCCCCCGCCAGCTGCCGCAGTTCGGGCAGTTCCTCGAGCGCCGCGCGGGCGTCACGGGCGCGGATGTGCGGGAAGGACTTGGCGACCCGGTCGATCTCGGCCGGGTCCATGGACAGCGCGGCGCCGACGTCCCGGACGGCGTGGCGCACCCGGTAGGTCTCCGGCATGGCGACCGTGGCGACCCGCTCGGCGCCGAACCGGCCGATGATCGCGCGGTAGACCTCGAGCCGGCGGGCGGACTCCACGTCGATGTCGATGTCCGGCAGCACCACCCGCTCCTTGGACAGGAAGCGCTCCATCAGCAGGCCGTGCTCGACCGGGTCGGCGTGCGCGATGCCCAGCAGGTGGTTGACCAGGGAGCCGGCGCCGGAGCCCCGCGCGGCGACCCGGATGCCCATGTCCCGCACGTCGTCGACCACCTGGGCGACGGTGAGGAAGTAGGAGGCGAAGCCGTGGTGGGCGATGATGTCCAGCTCGTGGTGCATCCGCTCCCAGTACTCCCGGCGGCGGTCGTAGCCGCGCAGCACCATGCCCGCCGCCGCGCGGGAGGCCAGCGCCCGCTGGGCGGTGCGGCGGCCGGCGCCGACCAGATGCGCCTCGGGGAAGTGGACGCTGCCCATGCCGAGGTCGTCCTCGGGGTCGACCAGGCACTCGGCCGCCGTGGCCTGGGTCTGGTCGAGCAGCCGCAGTGCGGTGTCGCGGCGGAAGCCGGCGGCCTCCACGATCCGCTCGGCCGCCTCCAGCATGGCGCCCTGGTCCTTCAGCCAGGCCTCGCCGGAGTCCAGCCCTTTGGCCGGGTCGACCGGGACCAGCCGGCGGGCCGCGTCCAGCACGTCGGCGACCGGGCCGAGGCCGGGGTCGGCGTACCGGACGGCGTTGCTGAGCACGGGCCGTACCCGCTGCTCGGCGGCGAAGCCCAGGGTGCGGGCGGCCAGCCGCAGCGAGCCGGGGCCGGTGCCGGTGCGGCCGTGCCAGACGGCCTCCAGGCGCAGCGCGTCGCCGTACACCTCGCGCCAGGGGGCGAGCAGCCGGGCGGCGCGGTCGGGGCGTCCCGCGGCGAGGGCCCGGCCGACGTCGGAGTCGGGGCCGAGCAGGACGGTCAGCCCGCCGGCGTGGTTGTCCTCCCAGGCCAGCCGGGGCGGACCGTCGGCGGTGTGGGCGGCGGAGACCAGCCGGCACAGGTCGGCCCAGCCGCGGGCGCCGTCCCGGGCGAGGAAGGTCACGCGCGGCGCCGACTCGTCGATGAAGGCCCCGCCGCGCACCGGGGTGCGCAGGCGGTCCCGCCGTACGGAGCTGTCGCCGGGGGCGGGGGCGGCGTCCGGGGGCGCCACCGCAAGGTCCGCGCCGAACAGCGGGCGGACGCCGGCCTTGGCGCAGGCCTTGGCGAAGCGGACGGACCCGGCGAGGGTGTCGCGGTCGGTGAGGGCGAGGGCGTCCATGCCCCGCTCAAAGGCGCGCTCGGCCAGCCGCTCCGGGTGGGAGGCGCCGTAGCGCAGGGAGAACCCGGAGACGGTGTGCAGATGCGTGAAACCCGGCACACGCACCTCCCGCACTCGTGAGTCCCGACCGTCTATCGAACAACTGTTCCCAGTCACCTCACCCCCACCATAGACCAATTTTCGAATGAGTGTGCGACATCCGTTCGGCCCTGTCCCACCTGCGCAAACACCCGCTCCCCCGGACCGTGGGGACATGACACAGAGCACCGGTCCCGGGGCCCGCCCGCGCTCGTTCCCCGGCGAGGTGCGCGACGCCGTCACCCCACGGGCCACCCTGCTGGTGCTCGGCGTGATCGCGCTGATGCTGCTGTTCATCACCTCGTACGTGGGCGCCCTGCACCACCCGGCCCTGCGGGACGCGCCCGTCGGGGTCGTCGCGCCCCCGTCCGTGGCGAAGGAGACGGTGACCCGGCTGAAGGAGCTGCCGGGCTCGCCGCTGGATCCCCGGGCGGTGGCGGACGAGGCGACCGCCCGCCGGCAGATCGAGGACCGGGACATCGACGGGGCCCTGGTGGTCGACCCCGAAGGGACCACCGACACCTTGCTGGTCGCCACCGGCGGCGGCACCACGCTGGCCACCGCCCTGGAGCGGCTCTTCACCGAGGTGGAGCGGGACGAACGGCGCGCCCTGCGGGTCGAGGACGTCGCCCCGGCCTCCGCCCAGGACGCCAACGGGCTGTCGTCGTTCTACCTGGTGGTCGGCTGGTGCGTGGGCGGCTATCTGTGTGCGTCGATCCTGGCGATCAGCTCGGGCGCCCGCGCGTCCACCCCGCGCCGGGCGGTGATCCGGCTCGGCGCCATGGCCGTGGTCGCGGTGCTCGGCGGGCTCGGCGGCGCGCTCCTCGTCGGACCCGCGCTGGACGCGCTGCCGGACGGTTTCGCGGGGCTGTGGGGGCTGGGCGCGCTGATCATCTTCGCCGTGGGCGCCGCCACGCTCGCCCTGCAGGCGGTCCTCGGGGTCATCGGCATCGGCGTGGCGATCCTGCTCGTGGTGATCCTGGGCAACCCGAGCGCGGGCGGGGCCCTGCCGGCGCCGCTGCTGCCGCCGTTCTGGGCGGCGATCGGACCGGCGCTGCCGCCGGGCGCGGGCACCTGGGCGGCCCGCTCGATCGTGTACTTCCGGGGCAACGGCCTGACCGGCCCGCTGCTGGTGCTGTCCGCCTGGGCCGTGGCGGGGACCGTCGTCACCGTGCTGATGTCGGCGCTGCGCCGGCGGCCCGGGCCGGAACCGGCGCGCACGGCACACGGATCCGGCGCCTCCTGAACGCGGGCGTCCCGCCCCTCCGCGCGGGAGGGGCGGGACGCCGTGCGGCCCTGTGCGGGCTCAGCCGATCTGCGTACCGGTGGCCGACAGGGCCTCGGTGACGGGCTGGAAGAAGGTCGTGCCGCCCGAGGTGCAGTCGCCGCTGCCGCCGGAGGTCAGGCCGACCGCCTTGTCGCCCGAGAAGAGCGAGCCGCCGCTGTCGCCCGGCTCGGCGCACACGTCGGTCTGGATCAGACCGTTGACGATGTCGCCGTTGCCGTAGTTCACGGTGGCGTCCAGGCCGGTGACCGTGCCGGAGTGGACCTGGGTGGTGGAGCCGCTGCGCGTCACCTGCATGCCGACGGTCGCCTCGGCCGCGCCGGAGATCGACTGCGAGGAGCCGTCGTACAGGTTCACCTCGCTCGGGTGCGCCACGTCGGCCGTGTACTTGACCAGGCCGTAGTCGTCGCCCGGGAAGCTGGACGCGGCGTTCTCGCCGATCACGTCGCCCGAGGAGTCCGACCAGGTCGAGATCCCCTCGGTGCAGTGGCCCGCGGTGAGGAAGTGCGGCTCGCCGCCCTTGGTCACGTTGAAGCCCAGCGAACAGCGCCCGCCGTTGCCGGTGATGGCGTCGCCGCCCGCGACGAAGGGCTTGAACTCACCCTTGGTGCGCTGGAGCTCCACCGTGGTGCCGAGACCCTCGACGACCTCGGTCAGCTCGGTCCACTCGGCCTGGGAGACCGTGCGGTCCGCCGTGACGACGACCTTGTTGGAGACCGGGTCGGTCACCCAGGACGTGCCCGGGACGGCGGCGTCCCGCTGGAGCGTGGTGCGCGCGCTCCTCAGGTCGGCGAGCGAGTTCGCCACGACTCTGGCCTTCGCGCCGGCCGACTCGACGGCCTCGGCCGCGGCCTCGTCGAGCACGTTCACCACGAGGCTCTTGCTCTTCGCGTCGTAGTACGTTCCCGCCGCGTCCGCGCCGAGGTCCTGGAGCAGCGTCGAGGCGAGGTTTCCGGCCGCCTGGGCCGAGAGGGTGCGGGGTGCGGCGTCGGCCGGGACCTCGCTGGCGTTCGCAGTCTGGAAGGTGACCGCGCCCGCGGCCAGTGCGGCGATGCCCGCACCCGCCATGACGGCACGGCGCCCGGGTATGCGTCGGTGCTTCAACTCACGTCCTCCTGTGGGGGGACGGCCCGGAGGGGTTGTGGGGACCTCGCCGGACCGGAAGGCGTACGGCCACGGGGGTGGAGCACAGAAAAAGCCACGCCCGCGCCGGTTGAACGCCGCCCACTCTTCCGAACGTCACAGGGAGCACACAAGGTCGACTTCCGGACGCGCGTACGACAACGACCGTGCGCCCTCTATGTCCTGACAGTTCATGGAGACACGGGACGGTTCATACTGCAAACGTCACACGGGGGTTACCGGGGGCACGCACCCCCCGTTCGGCGAGTGGCTGAAAATCGCCCCTCCGCGGCGAGATTCGTCCGCCGTGCCATGAGCGGAAGTTGCGATCGCACCGGTCGCGGCGCCCGGCCCGGAACAGGGACGAGCCCCCGCACGCGGGTCGCGTGCGGGGGCTCGTGGGGCTGCAGGCTCCTCGGGAGCCGTACCGGACCGGCCGGGCCGGCGGGGCGTCCTAGTAGACGCTGACCCCGTAGGCGCTCAGGGCCTCGGTCACCGGCTGGAAGAAGGTCGTGCCGCCGGAGGAGCAGTTGCCGCTGCCGCCGGAGGTCAGACCGTACGCGGTGCCGTTGCTGCCGTAGAGCGCGCCGCCGGAGTCGCCGGGCTCGGCGCAGACCGTGGTCTGGATGAGGCCGGAGACGATGTCGCCGCCGCCGTAGTTGACGGTCGCGTTGAGCGCGGTCACCCGGCCGCTGTGGGTGCCCGTGGTGGAACCGTCACGGATGACGGTGGTGCCCACGCTCGGGGTGGCCGCACGGGTGATGTCCACGCCGTTCGCGGTGCCGGGCCGGCTGACGGAGCCGGTGTACCGGACGATGCCGTAGTCGTTGCCCGGGAAGCTGGATCCGGCCGTCGAGCCGATGGCCGTGGTGCGGGCGGAGTTGGAGTACCAGGTGCCCGCGCCGTCGGTGCAGTGACCGGCGGTCAGGAAGTAGTCGACGCCGCTGCTGCTGCGGACGTTGAAGCCGAGGGAGCAGCGCCAGCTGCTCGCGTAGATGGCGTCACCGCCCTGGATGAGCTTGGTGAACTTGCCCGGGGTGCGCTTGACGGTGATCGCCTCGGCGTTCTCCCCGGCCTGCTGCTTGATCTTGTTGATCTCGGCCTGGGAGACGGTGCTGTCGACGGTCACGACGACCCGGTTGGTCTTGCTGTCGACGGCCCAGGCGGTGCCCGGGACGTCGGCCTTCAGCACCGAGCTGCTCGCGCTCTTGAGCGCGGAGGCGCTGAAGGTGGTGGGGGTTTCGGCCGCGGTCGCGCTGGGGATCGCGATCGCGGCGGCGGCCACGAGCCCGGTGGAGACGGCGATCAGCCGAGTCCGTCTCGAGATGCCGCTTCGGGGGGTGGTGCGCTTGATCCTCACGTTTCGTTCCTCCACAAAGGAAGTTGGGGGCCCTCGTGGGGTTGTGGGCCCGGTGAGGCGCAGCCAGCGGACGGCGGACCGGATTCCGGACCCGTCGTGCCCCTGACAAGCGCTGCGGTGAGTATTCGGCCGACCGACCGTTCGGCGCAAGGGTGCCTTTTGGCCTGAGGATTAGGGACGACTGGTCGACTTGCTCCCCTCCCGTCCCGGCGTTACCGGTCGTCACACCGGGGTGACGACCGGTCGAACACTGATCGGGGTGGCCGAAAATCGCCCCCGACAGGCACACGGAGGGAACCGTGAGCGCGCCTGTCACGTCCGAGGCCGGCTCAGCAGTCGCAGCCGCAGTCGCACCCGCTGCAACAGCCGTCCTCTCCGCAACAGTTGCAGCACTCGCAGCACTCGCAGCAGTCGCAGTCGCAGTTGTTGAGGCACCCTTCCTTGCGCTCGCGCGTCCACGGGTCCTCGTAGGTCCCGCAGCAGAGCTGACAGGTACAGGCGAGTCCCAGCCACACGGCGCACCCCGCCAGCAGGCCGCGCCGGTCCCGGCGCGGCGGCTCGGGGGGTGTGGGCCCACCCGGCGCACCGGGAGCACCCGGAGGGGCGTACGGATGCGAACCGTGGGCACAGGAGGGCGTACCGAAGGCACGCCGGACGGAGTTGGGGAGTTCATGCACGAGAAGCCGGTGGGCGAGAGAGCCGTCCGTGAACTCGGCCTCGCGCAGCGCCAGCCGGATGCCGTGCACGGCGTCGTCGGCGAGACGGCGGGCCTCGTCCAGCGAGGTGCCCGTGGCGGTGAGCGGGTTCCAGGCTCCGGAGGCGGCGTCGGCCTCCCGGTCCTCCACCGCGTCCAGCAGATGCGCGAGGCGCCCGAAGAGACGCCCGGCCTCCGCGAGCGGTGCGGCGTTGTGGGGCCGTCCGGCGAGCACTGCGGTGTGCGCGAAGGCCGCCGCGGTCGCCGTCTCGGTCGGCTCGGTGACGGTGAGGATCGGGGTGCCGGGCCCGGCCAGCGACTCGATGCCGGTCTGCCGGTCCACCGCGTCGACCAGGACGGCGGTGTCGAACCCGACCTCGGAGCCGGTCCGGGCGCCCGCCCGGTCCCAGCCCGCCGCCACCCGGCGCGCGGCGAGCGCCACCGGACGGCGGGCCAGCAGCCCGTCGCCGTCGGCGACATGGTCGCGCACCTTGGCGGAGGCGAGGACGAGGGAGACGGCCGCGGCCAGCCGCGCGCCCTCGCCGTGGGCGACGGACGCGGTGCGCATCCCGCGCAGCGGGCAGGGGCCGGCGGTCCGGCGTCCCGTGCCGCCGCCCCGGTCCGCCTGAGCTTCCGTCAGAACGGATATGAGCAGCCCGTCGTAGTTGGTGACGATGCGTGCGAGCTGCCCGTGGTCGCCGCGCAGGGCCAGGCAGAGCCCGCAGAGATGGGCCGTCCACTGGGCGGTGAGCTTCTCGCCCAGCCGGTGACGGCAAGGCCTGACGATCCCGAACACGACATCCCCCCGTGCATGTGTACGACGTTCGGCTGCGGCATCGTACCGGTCGCGGCGTTCACCCGGATGCACCCCTCTTCACCCGTACGCCGCGTAGAATCATATTTCACTCTCAGTCAGCATCCGTTTGTGTCACGGCCCTTGGGAAACCAGGACTCTCGACGGATTCGCTGTGCACCAGTACCGTCACAAACCCCCCGCGCGGCGTCTATCCACTTGGCGCACCCTCCGCATCATGGACGACCATAGGGATGCGGAAAGCACGAAAGACCGCTGTGAGAGGAGGCGTCCATGGGATCGGTACGCAAGGCGAGTGCCTGGCTTGGCCTCGTCGACGACAACGAAGACGAGCGTTACTACGACGACGACTATTCCGACGGGACCGAACCCGGCGAGGCCTGGGTCACCGACCCGCGGGTCAAGGTGGCCGCGGACGCCGCCGAGGAGCGGGGCCGCCGGATCGGCACGGTCACCCCGGACAGCTTCCGGGACGCCCGCGCCATCGGTGAGCTGTTCCGCGAGGGCGTGCCGGTCATCATGAACCTCACGGCCATGGACGCCGCCGACGCCAAGCGCGTCGTCGACTTCGCGGCGGGCCTGATCTTCGGTCTGCGCGGCTCCATCGAGCGGGTGTCCAACCGGGTGTTCCTGCTCAGCCCCGCCGACACCGAGGTGGTCAGCGGCGAGCCGGCCGCGCACCGCGCCGACGGTTTCTTCAACCAGAGCTGAGGCGGGGCCGCCGAGCCGGCCCCGCCCCCGCAGGCGGGTCTACCGGAACGCGTCGATTCCGGTGAGCGCCTTGCCCAGCACGAGCTGGTGCATCTCCACGGTGCCCTCGTAGGTGAGCACCGACTCCAGGTTCGTCGCGTGCCGCATCACCGGGTACTCCAGCGAGATCCCGTTGGCCCCGAGGATCGTCCGGGCCGTACGGCAGATCTCGATCGCCTCGCGCACGTTGTTGAGTTTGCCGAAGCTGACCTGCTCGGGACGCAGGCGGCCGGCGTCCATCCGCCGCCCCAGATGGTGGGCGAGCAGGATCCCCTTGTGCAGTTCCACCGTCATGTCGGCGAGTTTGGCCTGGGTGAGCTGGAAGCCGCCGATGGGCCGCCCGAACTGCTCCCGCGACTTCGCGTAGTCGACCGCAGCCTCGAAACAGCTCCGCGCGGCGCCCATCGAGCCCCACACGATCCCGTACCGGGCGTGCGACAGACAGCTCAGCGGGCCCTTGAGTCCGGTCACCCCCGGCAGCACCGCGTCGGCGGGCAGCCGTACGTCGTCCAAGACCAGCTCGCTGGTGACGGAGGCGCGCAGGGACCACTTGTGCCTGATCTCCGGCGCCGAGAAGCCGGACGCGTCGGTGGGGACGGCGAAGCCGCGGATGCCGTCGTCGGTCTGCGCCCACACCACGGCGACCCCGGCGACGGACCCGTTGGTGATCCACATCTTGCGTCCGTTGAGCACCCAGTCGGAGCCGTCGCGCTTGGCGTAGGTGCGCATCGAGCCGGGGTCGGAGCCGTGGTCGGGCTCGGTCAGCCCGAAGCAGCCGATGACCTCGCCGGCCGCCATCCGGGGCAGCCACTGCTGCTTCTGCTCCTCGCTGCCGAAGCGGTGGATCGCGTACATGGCGAGGGAGCCCTGCACGGACACCAGGGAGCGGATGCCGGAGTCGGCCGCCTCCAGTTCCAGGCAGGCAAGCCCGTACTGCACGGCGCTCGCACCCGCGCACCCGTAGCCGTCGAGGGACATGCCGAGCGCGCCGATCCCGCCGAGCTCCCGGGCCAGCTCCCGGATGTCCGGCAGCTCACCCTTCTCGTACCAGTCCGCGACGTACGGCAGCACACGGTCCGCCGCCCAGCCGCGCACCGTGTCCCGGATCGCCAGGTCCTCCGGCTCCAGCAGGTCGTCGAGGCCGAGGGGGTCGGCGGGGTCGAACGCGGGCGGCTTCGCGGACGCGGCCATGGGTGCACCCTCCGGGGGCTGGTCATCCGGTACGTCGACTAGCACTGCTAGTCAGGCTCGGCCCGACGTTACGACGCGGTCCCCCCGCCGTCCACCCCGGCCCACGCCGGACGCGTCACACCGCGGCCCCGGCCACCCGGCGACTCCCGCTGAGCGCATCGCACGGGGCCGGTCCCGGCATCGGGGCGCTCCGGGCCCGGCCCGGGCCTCCGGAGCGCCACCCGATTCGGCCCCGGAGGTGACGGCGTAGGCCCACCCCGGAGCGGGGCCTCGCGAACACCACCGGAGACGGCCCCGTCACCTGCCGCGCGAACAGCCTCGCGGCCTGCCCCGCAGGGCAGCCGGCGAACCGCCGAGGACGCAGCCCGCGGGCAACCGTGGCAGTGGCCCCCGAGGAGAATCCCGAGGCGGCTTCGGGCCGGCGGGTCAGACCTTCACGCCCGAGCCACGCGACTCCCGCTGCGCGGGCATCCGCATGGGGGCGCTGCCGAGGCCTGGGGCGACAGACGCCTCGGCGGTGGTCCCGGAGGCGGAGTCGGCCGGGGCGGAAGATGTCCCGGAGGCGGGTCCGCAGGGCGTTTCCTCCTCCGGGTCGCAGTGCATCAGGCGCGGCAGGCGCAGGGCCATCGCCGCGCCGGCGAGGAGGAGACCCGCGCTGACCAGGAGCGTCACGTGCAGGCCGTGGACGAAGGAGTGGCGGGCGGCCAGGCGCAGCGCCTCACCCGCGGGGCCGTCGAGGCGGGCCGCGACCTCGTACGCCTCGCCCAGCGAGTGCGCCGCCGCGGCGGACGCCGAGGGCGGCACCCCGGGGACGTGGGAGAGCCCAGGCGCGTAGGCCGCGTTCATCACGCTGCCGAGCAGCGCGATGCCGATGCCCGCGCCGAGCTGGTAGGACGTCTCGCCGATGGCCGCCGCCCCGCCGGCCTGGTCCTGCGGGGCCTCGCTGAGCATCGACTCGTACGCGCCGAAGAGGGTGGTCTCCAGCCCGAAGCCGAGCAGCACGAACCCGCCGAGCAGCAGCGGGGCGTTGTCCTCGCCGCCCATGGCGGTCAGCAGCACCACCGCCCCGGCCGTGAGGCAGAAGCCGAGGGAGACCATGCGGCGCGGGCCGAACCGGCGCAGCATCCGGGCGCCCGCCAGGCCCGCGGCCATCGCCGCGAAGGTGAGCGGCACCAGCCGCAGTCCGGTCTCCAGCGGGGACAGTCCCAGCACCAGCTGGAGGTACTGCGCGGCGATCAGCTCAAGGCCCACCAGGGCGAGCATGGCCAGCACGATGCAGCCGACCGAGGTGCTGAACGCGGGCCGGGAGAACATCCGCAGGTCGAGCAGCGGGTGCTCGCGCCTCCGCTGCCGGCGGACGAACAGCACCAGCAGGACGGTCCCCGCGGCCAGCGGCACCAGCGTGGCCGCACCGACCTCGCCCGCGCCGAGCCGCTTCACCCCGAGGACCACCGCGAACAGCCCGGCGGCGGCCGTGAGCGCGCCGACCACGTCCCAGGGGCCGTCGCCCTCACCCTTCGACTCGGGCAGCAGGATCCGCCCGACGGGCAGGCTGACCAGCATCAGCGGGATGTTGACCAGGAAGACCGAGCCCCACCAGAAGTGCTCCAGCAGGAAGCCGCCGAGCAGCGGTCCGACCGCGGCGCCCACGGCGGCGACGGCGCTCCAGACACCGATGGCGAGCGCCCGCTCACGGCGGTCGGGGAAGACCTGGCGCAGGATCGACAGCGTGGCCGGCATGATCATCGCGCCGCCGACGCCGAGCAGCGCCCGCGCCACGATCAGCAGGTGCGCGTCGTCCGCGAAGGCCGCCATGGCCGAGGCCACGCCGAACAGGGTGTAGCCGAGGAGGAGGATCCGTCTGCGGCCGACGCGGTCGCCCAGGGTGCCGAACAGGATCAGCAGCGAGGCGCAGACCAGCGGATAGGCGTCGACGATCCAGAGCAGTTCCACCGCGCCGGGCTTGAGGTCCTCGGTGACGGCGGGGACGGCCACGTGCAGCACGGTGGCGTCGACGGCGACCAGCAGCAGGCTGACGCAGAGGACGACGAGCACCACCCACCGGTTGGCACCGGCCCCGGCCGCCCGACGGCGCAGCGCGGCGGCCGTGGTCGTCCCGGACATGTACGTACCTCCCAGAAGTTCCCTCGCGGTACCGCGGGCTCACGGGGTGGGGGACTCCCCCGTGCCTCGGCCGGAGAGGAGCGGTCGTCCCCGGCCCGCGCGGCGAACGGCGAGTGACACGTCAGAGTACGCGAGGGAACGCTGAGGTCGAGTGGCGGGCCTCTCAACCTCGCGGCCGATCGGTGTGGCGTACACCACTCCCCCGGCCCTCCCTCCGTACGGTCCCCGCGCCGGCGCGGGCGGGCCGGTGCCGGGCCGGGTCGATAATCGGCGCGTGAACGATCTCGAGACGCGTGCCGCCGCGGCCCGCCCCGGAGCTCTTCGCCGGGCCGCCCCGGCGCTCCTCGGGTACGCCGCCGTGCGTGCCCTGGGCCTGGTCGTCCTGGCCCTGTGGAGCGGGGCACGCGGCAAGAGCGCGTACACCTTGCTGACCGCCCGCTGGGACTCCCTCTGGTACACGAGGGTCGCCGAGCTGGGGTACGGCTACGAGGTGCGGCTGCCGAACGGCGACGTGCACTCCAACCTGGCGTTCTTCCCGCTGCTGCCGTGGCTGGAGCGGCTGGTGGCGGCGGTGTCCCCGTTGTCGTACGCCGACGGGGGGTTCGTGGTGAGCCTGCTCGCCTCGCTCGCCGCGGCCTGGGGGATCTTCGCGGTGGCCGACCATCTGTACGGGCGGCGGGCCGGGGTGTGCGCGGTGCTGCTGTGGGCGGTGCTGCCGGTCGGGATCGTGCAGTCGATGGCGTACAGCGAGTCGCTGTTCACGGCGCTGGCGGCCTGGGCGCTGTACGCCGTGCTCACGGGGCGCTGGGTGACGGCGGGCCTGCTGGCGGGGCTGGCGGGGCTGACCCGGCCGGTGGGGCTCGCGGTGGTCGCGGCGGTGTGGGCGGCCGGGGTGGCCGCCTTCCTGCGGGAGCGCTCCGGTTCCTCCTTCGTGGGGGACGGCAGTGCGGTACCGGCGGGCGGCGCGCGCGGTGACGGCCACGCCGGTCCTCCGCCCGGCGCCCCGCGTACGGGCGCATCGGACGGCGCTCCGCCATCGCCGCACACCCTCGGTGTGCGCCCGCGCCGGGTGGCCGGGATGCTGCTCGCGCCCCTGGGGGCCGCCGGGTACGTCCTGTGGGTCGGCGACCGCACCGGGGGCGGCCCGCTGGGCTATCTGGACGTGCAGGCCGGCTGGCGCAACGGCTTCGACGGCGGCTACGCCTTCGCCCTGTTCGTCGCCGGACGGTTCACGTCCTTCCCGTCGGCCCTCGCCGGGGTCGCGCTGGTCGCCGGCGTGGCCCTGGTGGTGTGGCTCTACGTCCTGTGCGTACGCCGGGGACAGCCGCTTCCGCTGCTGGTCTACGCCGGCACGGTCACCGCGCTCGCCCTGTGCGCGTCGAGCTACTTCGGGTCGAAACCGCGGCTGCTGATGCCGGCCTTCCCGCTGCTCCTGCCGCTCGCCGTGGCCCTGGCCCGGGCGCAGACGCGTCTGCTCGCGGCGGGACTGGGGACGGTCGCGGCGGCCTCGGCGGCATACGGCGCCTTCTGGCTGAACGGGTCCGGACCGCCCTGACCCCCGCCGGACCGGCCGGTGAGCGGCACGGGAATTCCACGCGAGCCCCGGGTGAACCAATTCGGACAGCCGATAAACCGGGGGCACGACATGCCCAAAACAATTGCGCTCCGGGGGTTCGGATTCGCCGGAAATAAAGGTCCTGTCTGAGAGGAATGCCACATCACATCGTCATCACAAAGCCGCTGAATCGTCGGGCCCGCACACTCACTCGCTGTAACGTCGATTGGGTGCGTACCGAACGGAGTCACACCCGTCTGGACCGGGTGTTCGCGAGGCTGGACCGTGAGCCGGAGCGACCGGCCCACGTCGGCATGCCGCGAATGAGCCGGCACCGGATGGTGCTCCTCGGCGCGACCCTGGCCTTCTACGGGGCGATCGTGTGGGCCGTGGTGGCCACCTCCTGGCTGGTCCGCCTGGACTGGCAGGTCATGTTCTTCCGCCCCTACCAGCAGTGGCCGGAGCTGCACGCCTTCGTCGACTACTACGTGGTGCTGGGCCAGCGCGGCCCCACCGCCGTGATGGTCGCCGCCTGGCTGGGCTGGCGCTCCTGGCGGCAGCACACGCTGCGCCCGCTGCTCGCCCTCGGCGTCTCCCTGCTGCTCCTCAACATCACGGTGGGCGCCGCGAAGTACGGCATGGGGCGGCTCGGACCGCACTACGCGACCGAGATCGGCTCGAACGAGATGTGGCTCGGCGGGGATATATTTCCGAGCGGTCACACCGCGAACGCCGTGGTGACCTGGGGAATCCTGGCCTACCTGGCCTCCACCCCGCGGGCCCGCCGCTGGCTTTCCGCACTGTCGGCCGTGACGTCCCTGGGCGTCGGGCTGTCCACCGTCTACATCGGCACCCACTGGCTCAGCGACGTCCTGCTGGGCTGGGCCGCGGGCCTGCTGATCCTGCTCGCGCTGCCCTGGTTCGAGCCGCTGATCGCGCGGGCCGAGGCGCGGATCCTCACCGTGCGGGACAGGCTGCGCGACCGCCGCAGGACGAAGGCGCCGGTGCCCGCCCCGGCGGGCCGCCCCGTCGTGGTCCGTCCGCTCATCGAGCGCGCCGCCGGCACGGTGCACGAGCCGGTTACCGCCGGGCGCGCGGCCCGGTCGCCGGTCTATCTGGCGCCCGGCCCCCACACCAGCCGCGCCGAGCGCTCCCCGGTGACACCCGTGGGCAGCCGGCGCCCGCAGCACACCGACCGCCATCCGCGCGGGACGACACCGGCGCCGCGCCCCTGAGGGACCTCCGGACACGCCGAGGGCCCCGGTCCACTGCTCATGGACCGGGGCCCTCGGTGTGTCTCAGCCCTTCCAGGCCCGCGCCACCCGGCCGTCCCTCACCTCGAAGTTCAGCCGGCCCACGCGGTACTCCATGGTGACGATCGTCCCCGGCGCCAGGGCCCGCACCGATGACCAGCCGCGCTCGCGCGCGAGGTGCTCGGCCCGGTCGGCGGCGAGGCCGACATAGGCGTCCGGGTTGTCGCTGGGTTCCCTGGGGGGTGTCGGAATGGGTGCCATGCGGCCACGCTATGCCCTGGCCCGGAAACGGGGAAGTCCGCGCCGGAAGCCGGGGCCGGGAGCGTCCGCGGTCACACTTGTGTCACAGGATCACGACAGGGGCGTACGGGCGGCTGTCACCCGAAAGAGCGGTTCCTTGCTCCGTCCGGCGTCATTCGACGAATATTTCCGAGTACCTCGCAGTCCCGTCGGCAAACCCCGAAAGAATTGTGTCGCGTGAGGTATTCGAGAGTGCTTCCGTGACGCATATCCGGGCTGGCACGGCCGGCGCGTGAAAGGGATGTGCACAAGAAGTGCGCATTTTCGTCACATGGATCGGCACGCCCCGGCGGCTGACGGGCGAGGGTCCCTCCGGGCTGCGGAGGGACCCAGGCAGTCGGACGAAGGGGGCGCCTCAGACGTCGAGCCGCTGTCCGGGCACGAGCACGTCGGGATCAGCGCCGACGACGTCCCGGTTGGCCGCGTACAGCCGACGCCAGTCCGTCCCGTGCCGGGCGGCGATCCCGCTCAGGGTGTCGCCGGGACGGACGGTGTACTCGCCGCGGGATGCTCCCCGGTCCGCGCGGGCGGCGGTGCGCCCGGGGGCCGCCTGCGCCGTGCTCCGCTTCGTCGCGGCCGGCTTCTGCCCGGCCTCCCTCGCGGGCGCCGGGTCCGCGGCGGGGGCGGGCCCCGACGCCCCGGCACGGGCCCCGCAGGCGGGCCAGGCCTGCCAGCCCTGGGCGCGCTGGACCTTCGTGGCGATCTCGATCTGCTGGGCCCTGCTCGCCCGGTCGGCCGTCGGGGCGTACGCGGTGCCGCCGAAGGCGCGCCAGGTGGAGGCGGAGAACTGAAGCCCGCCGTAGTAGCCGTTGCCGGTGTTGATGTGCCAGTCGCCGCCGCTCTCGCACTGGGCGATGCGGTCCCACACCCCGTCGTCCGCGGCGGCCGCGCCGCCTGCGGCGGCGAGCAGTCCGAGCGGTGCGAGCAGGGCCGCGCCCGCCAGGAAGGCCGCGGGACGGGCCCTGCCGGCGTTACGACGGGTGTTGTCGGCACATGCGGACATGGAGGTCCTTCCCCGAGGACCCGGGCTTCCCCCGGCGGGACGCCGCCCGGCGCGTCGGATGACACGCGGGCCGCGGCCGCCCCGTCCGCCGCGGGGTCGTACGAAGGGTGGTGCGTCGGTGGTGCGGCCGGCGGACGTACCCGAGCGGTGCTCGTTGCACACGGCGGAGGAATGTAAGGAGCCGTCGGCCCCCGGATCAACCAATGGCCCGTCGTGCCTGGCCAGTTGAGACTTACTCGGGGTATCGGCGATTTTCGGCCACCCATTTCATTGCGCGATTTCCGGATTTGTCGACCACCGCGCGGTGCGAGCTGTGAGGCACCTCACCCTGTCAAACCCCTTGCGTCAAGCGCGAGTTGACATTGAGTGCCGGATTCCGCACCTGCTGTGACCCTGCGCGCTGGATGGTTCGATTCCGTTCGCCGTAGGGCGTGACTCCCGCCACAGATCGCCCGTTGTCTTCTTCATGAGCCGGGGACCCGCCCGGACCACGGGCCGGTAGCCATCCGGCCTCGCCACGCACCGCATCCCGAGGGAGCCACCCGTGCCGCGCATGCTCGACGTCAGCGACGAGGTACGCGCCGAGATCGGCGACGAAGAAGCAGCCCGCCTGCTCGCCGGAGAGTCCGCCCCGGGCAGTTACGACTGCACCTCCTGCCGCACCCCGGGCGACTCGGAGCAGGAGCGCACCAGCACCGTCCTGTTCATCGGGGACGAGACCGCCGTGCTCGCCTTCGCCCACGCCACCTGCCTGCCCTCGCAGGTCGTCCAGGTCACCGAGGAACAGCTCCAGGGCGCCGTGCGGTCGATCGGCGCCGTGGGCGGGGAGTCCCAGCAGCAGGCGCCGGCGCCGCAGCACCTCCAGCAGCCGCCGCACGCGCAGCCTCCGAACCTCGTACCCGAGCAGGCCGTGCTGGGGGTGACCAGCGGGCTGGTGCTGATCCAGAACGAGCTGCACCCGGCGCTCGTGGTCGAGCCGACCGCCCCTGTCGCCCGGCCCGGCACCGTCGGGTCCGGCGACGACTTCCTGCCGCTGCTGATCGAGCAGGGCTTCATGCCGCTGACCGAGCTGGCCGCCGTGCCGCCCGTGCTGCACGGGTGGTCGGTGCTGCTCGCGGCGGGGCAGCTGCACGCCGTGCTCCAGCCGAACCCGAACGGCGGCCGCCCCGTCGCCTGGTGGCAGGCGCACCAGCCGCTGCAGGTCACCGACGGGTGGCGGGCGGCGGCGAACAAGCATCAGCAGGTGCTGATGTTCGCCGCGCCGGTGGGGTCCGTCGGGCGTCAGCCCCGGGAGGACCTGATGCGGGACGCGCTGGACAAGGCCGCGGCCCACGGGAAGCTGGTGGCCGCGGCGCTGCCGCTGGCCGGGATCTGAGGCGGGGCGTCTTCCGTCGTGCGTCGGCCGACAGTGCGTTCCGGCGGTGCGGCCTGCGAAAACCCGGGGCGGGCCGCATCCCTTGTGGCACGGGGTCGTTTGGAGATACGTGCACGCATATGACGCTCCCCGCCGCCAGTCCCTCGCCTCGGTCCCCGCACCCGTGCGCCCGGCGCAGGACTCCCGGAGCGGCCACTCGGCCACGCCGATCTACGACGCTCTCTACGCCGAGTACGTCAAGTCCTTCCGTACGCTGCCGGGCGACCGCAGCGGCGAGGAGGACTGGGGCTTCACCGCCTTCGGGAACATCCCGCACGGTACGGGCGCGTACCGTGACCACGGTCCCGGGTCGTTCGGCGCGTCCCTCGTCCGGCCCGCCGCGGAGCCGCCGCAGTGGCAGCGCGTGAGCCCGGTGGGGCGCGGGACCAACGAGATGCACCATGTGCCGGCCGGGCTGCCCCCGGCACCCCGCAGCGGCGTCTGACGGACATGGCGAAGGGGCGGCCCCGTGATCGGGACCGCCCCTTCGCCGTGTCCGGCTACTTCTTGCGTCCGCGCTTCTCCCGCACCCGCACCGAGATGTGGATCGGCGTGCCCTCGAAGCCGAACTCCTCACGCAGCCGGCGCTCGATGAAGCGCCGGTAGCCCGCCTCGATGAAGCCGGAGGCGAACAGCACGAACCGCGGCGGCCTGGTGCCGGCCTGGGTGCCGAACAGGATGCGCGGCTGCTTGCCGCCCCGCACCGGGTGCGGGTGGGCGGCGACCAGCTCTCCGAGGAAGGCGTTCAGGCGGCCCGTCGGGACACGGGTCTCCCAGCCCGCCAGCGCCGTCTCGATCGCCGGCACCAGCTTCTCCATGTGTCGGCCGGTGCGCGCCGAGACGTTGACCCGCGGCGCCCAGGCGACCTGGCCGAGCTCCGTCTCGATCTCCCGCTCCAGGTAGTAGCGGCGCTCCTCGTCGAGGGTGTCCCACTTGTTGAAGGCCAGCACGAGCGCGCGGCCCGCCTCGACGGCCATGGTGACGATGCGCTGGTCCTGCACGGAGATGGACTCGGCGGCGTCGATGAGGACGACGGCGACCTCCGCCTTCTCGACGGCCGCGGCGGTGCGCAGCGAGGCGTAGTAGTCGGCGCCCTGCTGGAGGTGGACCCGCTTGCGGATGCCGGCCGTGTCGACGAACTTCCAGGTCTTGCCGCCCAGTTCGATCATCTCGTCGACCGGGTCGCGGGTGGTGCCGGCGAGTTCGTTGACGACGACGCGCTCCTCCCCCGCGACCTTGTTCAGCAGCGAGGACTTGCCGACGTTGGGCCTGCCGATCAGGGCGACGCGGCGCGGGCCGCCGACGGCCGTGCCGAAGGTCTGCGCGGGCGCCTCGGGCAGCACCTCGAGGACCTGGTCCAGCATGTCGCCGGTGCCGCGGCCGTGCAGCGCGGAGACCGGGTACGGCTCGCCCAGGCCCAGGGACCACAGGTAGGCCGCGTCGGCCTCGCCGCTCGGGCCGTCCACCTTGTTGGCGCACAGCACGACCGGCTTGCCCGCCTTGCGCAGCAGGCGCACGACGGCCTCGTCGGTGTCGGTGGCGCCGACCTTGGCGTCCACCACGAAGACGACAGCGTCGGCGGCGTCGATGGCGTACTCGGCCTGGGCGGCGACCGAGGCGTCGATGCCGAGGACGTCCTGCTCCCAGCCGCCGGTGTCGACGACCTTGAAGCGGCGGCCCGCCCACTCGGCCTCGTAGGTGACCCGGTCGCGGGTGACGCCCGGCTTGTCCTCGACGACCGCCTCACGGCGGCCGATGATCCGGTTCACCAGGGTCGACTTGCCGACATTCGGGCGGCCGACGACGGCGAGCACCGGGAGCGGGCCGTGGCCCGCAGCCTCGATGGCGCCCTCGACGTCCTCGAGGTCGAAGCCCTCCTCCGCGGCGAGCTCCATGAACTCCGCGAACTCGGCATCGCCCAGCGCCCCGTGATCGTGCTCGTGCGCAGCGTCGTGCGCGTCCGAGCCGCCGGGCTCGATGTGGTCGTTCATGAAGTCCGTACCTCGTCGTTCATCGTGGTGATCGGTGGAGCCCCGCGGGGCGGAGATCCACTACTCAAAGTGTCGCTCAGCGGCCGGTGAGACGCCTGGCGTTTTCCAGGTGGGCCGTGAGCTGCTTCTGGATGCGTGCCGTGGCCTCGTCGAGCGCCTTGCGCGTACGTCTTCCGCTGCCGTCGCCCGCGTCGAACGGGTCGCCGAAGACGACGTCGACGCGGGAGCGCAGCGGGGGCAGTGCCTTTATCAACCGGCCGGGCCGGTCGGAACTTCCCAGGACGGCCACCGGCACGATCGGTGCCCCGCCGCGCACCGCGAAGTACGCGAGCCCGGCGCGGATCGAGGCGAAGTCGCCCTCGCCGCGGGTGCCCTCGGGGAAGATGCCGAGGACGCCGCCCTGCTCCAGCACGCCCAGCGCCCGCGCGATCGCCGTGCGGTCGGTGGAGTGCCGGTCGACCTTGACCTGGCCGATGCCGGTCAGGAAGGGGTCGAGGGGGCCGACGAAGGCCTCCCTCTTGATCAGGAAGTGCGTCGGCCGGGGCGCCACGCCCATGACCATGGGGCCGTCTATGTTGTGCGAGTGGTTCACGGCGAGGATCACCGGGCCGGACGCGGGGACCCGCCAGGAGCCCAGCACCCGCGGCTTCCACAGCCCGTACATCAGGCCGACGCCGATGCGCCGTCCGACCTCGGCGCCCCGCATCGAGGGAACGTCGGTCACTTCCCCGCCCGCTTCTCCTCGACGAGGGTGACGACGCACTCGACGACCTGCTGCAGGGTGAGGTCGGTGGTGTCCACCTCGACCGCGTCGTCGGCCTTGGCCAGCGGGGAGGTCTTGCGGCTGGAGTCGGCCGCGTCCCGCTTGATCAGGGCCTCGCGGGTGGTGTGCAGATCGGCGCCCTTGAGCTCACCGCTGCGGCGGGCGGCGCGGGCCTCCGGGGAGGCGGTGAGGAAGATCTTCAGGTCGGCGTCGGGGAGCACTGTCGTGCCGATGTCGCGGCCCTCGACGACGATGCCGGTGACGGCGGAGGCGGCGATGGCGCGCTGCAGCTCCGTGATCCGGGCGCGCACCTCGGGCACCGCGCTGACCGCGCTGACCTTGGAGGTGACGTCCTGCTCGCGGATCGGGCCGGACACGTCCACGCCGTCGACGGTGATGGTCGGGTTCGCGGGGTCGGTGCCGGAGAGGATCTCCGGCTTGGCGGCCGCGGCGGCGATCGCGGACGGGTCCGCTATGTCGATGCCGTTGGTCACCATCCACCAGGTGATCGCCCGGTACTGGGCGCCGGTGTCCAGGTAGTTCAGGCCGAGCTGCGCCGCCACGGCCTTCGACGTGCTCGACTTGCCCGTGCCGGAGGGACCGTCGATGGCGACGATCACGGGCTCGGCGGCGCCGTTTTCCACGGAGGAACACCTTCCTGGTGCGGTGGGGTGGGGTGTGCGGGGCGGGGACACGCCCCGCACCAGATTACTGGCTCCCGGGAACCCCTCCGACATGCGGACGCCTCCCTCGCCCGCGGCGGCGGGCGGGGGGACGGGTGTCACTGACGGATCGCCCAGCCCCGCTCCCGCAGCGCGGCCGTGAGGACCGGGGCGGCCTTGGGCTCGACCATGAGCTGGATGAGGCCGGCCTGCTGTCCGGTGGCGTGCTCGATGCGGACGTCCTCGATGTTGACCCCGGCGCGCTCGGCGTCGGCGAAGATACGGGCGAGCTGGCCCGGCTGGTCGTCGATGAGCACCGCGACGGTGTCGTAGACGCGTGGGGCGGAGCCGTGCTTGCCGGGGACTCGGACCTGGCCGGCGTTGCCGCGGCGCAGCACGTCCTGGATGCCGGTGACGCCCTCGCGGCGCTTGTGCTCGTCGGAGGACTCCAGGGCGCGCAGGGCGCGGACGGTCTCCTCCAGGTCGGCGGCGACGTCGGTGAGCAGGTCGGCGACGGGTCCGGGGTTGGCGGAGAGGATGTCGATCCACATCCGCGGGTCGGAGGCGGCGATCCGGGTCACGTCGCGGATGCCCTGGCCGCACAGCCGTACCGCGGCCTCGTCGGCGTTCTCCAGGCGGGCGGCGACCATGCTGGACACCAGGTGCGGCATGTGGGAGACGAGGGCCACGGCGCGGTCGTGGGCGTCGGCGTCCATGACGACCGGCACGGCACGGCAGTGCGACACCAGTTCCAGGGCGAGGTTGAGGACCTCGGTGTCGGTGTCGCGGGTGGGGGTGAGCACCCAGGGGCGGCCCTCGAAGAGGTCGCCGGTGGCGGCCAGCGGGCCGGACTTCTCCCGCCCGGACATGGGGTGGGTGCCGAGGTAGGGGGTGAGGTCGAGTCCGCGCGCCTGGAGCTCACGGCGGGGGCCGCCCTTGACGCTGGCGACGTCGATGTAGCCGCGGGCGACGCCGCGCCGCATCGCGTCGGCGAGCACGTCGGCGACGTGGGCGGGCGGAGCGGCGACGACGGCGAGGTCCACGGGCCCGTCGGGCGCCTCGTCGGTGCCGGCGCCGAGGGCGGCGGCGGTGCGGGCCTGCTCGGGGTCGTGGTCGGCGAGGTGGACGGCGACGCCCCGCTGGGACAGGGCGAGGGCGGCGGACGTGCCGATCAGTCCGGTGCCGATGACGAGGGCGGTTCTCACTGGGCGATGTCCTTGCGGAGGGCGGCCGCGGCGCCGAGGTAGACATGGGCGATGTCGGACCGGGGCCGGTCCGATTCGATGTGCGCGAGGAGGCGGACCACGCGGGGCATGGCGCCGTCGATGTCGAGTTCCTGCGCGCAGATGAGGGGCACGTCGACGATGCCCAGCTTGCGGACGGCGGCGGCCGGGAAGTCGCAGCGCAGGTCGGGCGTGGCCGTGAACCAGATGCTGATCAGGTCGTCGCTGTGCAGTCCGTTGCGCTCCAGCACCGCGGTGAGCAGGGCTCCCACCTGCTCCTCCATGTGTCCGGCCTCGTCCCGCTCCAACTGGACGGCCCCCCTGACCGCGCGTACCGCCACGACGATGCTCCTCGCTCACGTGCGTAAAGGCTGTTCGGTCGTCCAGCGTAGTCAGGCGCGGGCCGGACCGGTGCGGGGCGCCCGCCCGCTGAGACGGCCGGTATGCACCTCGGGTGACGTTTCGCCGGTATTGCTTCCTCCGTGCCGTTATCGGTGTCAGGATGCGGCGACGGCGATCCAGGGAGGGACCGGATGACCACACGGGCGACGCGGCGCACCGTCCTGCTCGCATCGGGAGCGGCGGCGCTGACGGCAGGCTGCGGTTCGGACGGGGACGGCGAGTCCCCGGACACGGAGGGATCACCGGGGCAGGCGCTGCTGCCGGTGGCGGACGTCCCGGTGGGCGGGGGCAGGATCCTCGGGGCGGAGGAGATCGTGGTCACCAGGCCCGAGGAGGGCCGGTTCAAGGCGTTCTCGGCGATCTGCACGCACCAGAGGTGCCTGGTCTCCGAGGTCGCGGACGGCACGATCAACTGCCCCTGCCACGGCAGCCGCTTCCGTGTCGCCGACGGCTCGGTGGAGCGGGGCCCGGCGACCCGGCCGCTGCCCGAGGAGCGGATCACGGTGGACGGAAATACGGTTCGCCGGGCGTGATCCACCGCGTACGCTCCCCGGCATGCGTCCCGAGAGCCTGGTCACGGACCACACGATCTACGCCTGTGTGATGGGCTCGCGTGCCTTCGGTCTGGCCACGGAGGCCAGCGACACCGACCGCAGGGGCGTGTTCCTGGCGCCCACTCCCCTCTTCTGGCGCTTCGAGAAGCCGCCCACGCACGTCGAGGGGCCGGCGGATGAGCAGTTCAGCTGGGAACTGGAGCGCTTCTGCGAGCTGGCGCTGCGCGGCAATCCCAACATCCTGGAGTGCCTGCACTCCCCGCTGGTGGAGTACGCCGACGCCACCGGACGCGAGCTGCTGGCGCTGCGCGGCGCGTTCCTCTCCCGCAGGGTTCACGAGACGTTCGTCCGGTACGCCCACGGCCAGCGCCGCAAGCTGGACGCCGACGTCCGCACCCACGGCGCCCCGCGCTGGAAGCACGCCATGCATCTGCTCCGCCTGCTGATGACCGCCGGCGACCTGCTGCGCACGGGCGTCCTCACGGTGGACGTGGGCGACCGGCGCGAGGAGTTGCTGGAGGTGAAGCGCGGCGAGGTGCCGTGGGCCGAGGCGGAGGCCCGCATGAACCGCCTGGTACGGGAGGCCGAGGAGGCGGCGGCGCGCAGCCCGCTCCCGGAGGAGCCCGACCGGCGCCGCGTGGAGGACTTCCTGGTCCGCACCCGTCGCGCGTCAGCCCTCCAGCCGCACCCGGACGAGAAGGTCGTGCAGGGCGTCGTGTCCCCCGGGTGCGTCGGGCAGGCCTGACGCGGCCTGTGCCGCGTCCAGCACCCCGTGCAGCCGCTCCACGTCGCCCCGCACCCGGTCGTGGTCGACGTCGGCGCCCCCGTGCTCCCGCTCCGCCTTGGCGTCGATCAGCTCCGGCAGGTACGCCGGGGCCTCCGGCACCTCCCCGGCCAGCGTGGGCAGATGCGCCCGCACCTCCCCGGCCCGCATCAGGTGGATGCCGGTGAGCAGTACCCGGAAGGTGTACAGCAGCGGTTTCAGCTCGCCGGTCCTCTCGAACAGCCGCCACTGGGTGCCCGCGAACCCCCGGTAGTGGTGGGCGTGGTGGCTGGTGAGCACCCCGGGCGCCAGGGCGACCAGTTCCCGGTGGGCCTCGGTGGTGTGCACGACCAGCGGTGAGAGCAGCTGTTCCAGCACGTAGCCGTTGCGCCGCAGCATCAGCCGGACGAACTTGCGCAGGTCGTGGGTGACCAGGTCCATCTCGACGCCGTCCCGCACCCACATCCTGGAGCGGGTCTCGTCCGGTTCGCGCAGTCCGACGAGGGCGGCGGCCGGCAGCAGGTGGGCGCCCCGCAGGTCCACGTCCGAGTCACGGGACGGGAAGCCGTACAGGTGCGCGCCGGAGACCGTGGCGAACAGCACCGGGTCGGGCTGCTGTGCGATCACCGGGCGCAGGTCGAGTTCGAGGGTGTCGGTCATCGCTCAAGCGTCCCAGAGCGCGCCGAGGGCCAGCAGTTCGTCGCGGTACTCGATGCGGTCCGCCCAGTCGGCGGGCCAGGCGTCCGCACCCAGGTAGGCGCCCGCGAAGGCCCCGGCGAGGCAGGCTATGGAGTCGGAGTCGCCGGAGGTGCAGGCGGCGCGGCGCAGGGCCGTCAGGGGCTCGTCGACGAAGAGGAGGAAGCAGAGCAGGCCGGTCGCCATGGCCTCCTCGGCGATCCAGCCCTCGCCGGTGGCCCTGCACGGGTCGGTCTCCGGGGAGACGGTGCGCACGGCTTCCTGGAGGCGGCCCAGGATCACCAGGCACTCGTCCCAGCCGCGGGCGATGAAGTGCTCCGGGGAGGGGTCCTGGGAGCGGGTCCACAGGTCGCCGAGCCAGAACTCGTGGTAGCGGGTGCGGTTCTCGTAGGCGTAGGAGCGCAACAGCCCGATCAGGCCGGTCGGTTCGGCGCCCTCGGCGAGCAGCCGTACGGCGTGCGCGGTGAGGTCGGAGGCGGCCAGCGCGGTCGGGTGGCCGTGGGTGAGGGCGGACTGCAACTGTGCGGCGCCGGCGCGCTGTTCGTCGGTGAGGCCGGGTGCCAGGCCGACGGGGGCGACGCGCATGTTGGAGCCGCAGCCCTTGGAGTGGATCTGGCTGGCGTCCTGCCAGGGCCGTTCGTCGCGCGACAGCAGGTGGCAGGCGCGCAGGCAGGTGTTGCCGGGGGCGCGGTTGTTCTCCGGGGAGCGCCACCACTCCACGAACTCCTCGCGTACCGGGCGCTCCAGGCGCTTCGGGCCGAGCGTCCCCCGGTCCATGGCGGTGCGCAGGCCCCTCCCGAGGGCGAGGGTCATCTGGGTGTCGTCGGTGACGGTCGCCGGCTTCGGCAGGTCCAGGGAACGCCAGTCGCCGTAGGCGGCGAGGATGGAGGGGACGTCCTTGAACTCGGTGGGGAAGCCCAGCGCGTCCCCGAGGGCGAGTCCGGTGAGCGCTCCGGTCGCGGCGCGTTTGGTGACGGCGGTCGTGGTCATGCGGGACGTCCTTCCGGGGCGGGCCGGAGCAGCGGCGGGTGGAGGGCGGCGGCGGTGCCCGCGCGGTAGAGCGCGGCGGGTTTGCCCCGGCCGCCGGTGAGGCGCGCGGCGCCGGGGACCGCTTCGACGAAGCCGGGGGTGGCGAGGACCTTGCGCCGGAAGTTGGGGCGGTCCAGGGCCGTGCCCCAGACGGTCTCGTAGACCTGCTGGAGCTCGCCGAGGGTGAACTCCGGCGGGCAGAAGGCGGTGGCGAGTCCGGTGTACTCGAGCTTGGCGCCGATCCGGTCCCGCGCGTCGGCCAGGATCTGGTCATGGTCGAAGGCGAGGTCCCGTACCGCCTCGTACCGGGTCCAGCGGGCCTGGGCCGCGTCGCCGCCGCCGTGCGCCTCGGGGGCGTCGGGCAGCAGCGCGGCGAAGGCGACGGACACCACCCGCATCCGGGGGTCCCGGCCCGGCTCGCTGTAGGTGCGCAGCTGCTCCAGATGCAGACCGGTGACGTCGGTCAGGCCGGTCTCCTCCCCCAGTTCGCGCCGGGCGGCGCGCTCCGCGGACTCGTCGGGCCGCAGGAAGCCCCCGGGCAGCGCCCAGCGGTCGGCGTACGGCTCCTGGCCGCGTTCGACGAGCAGGACGTGCAGCGCGGCCTCGCGGATCGTGAACACCGCGAGGTCGACGGTCACGGCGAAGGGCTCGAAGGCGTGCTTGTCGTAGCCGTCCACGACGACCTCCACCCCCTTTAATAGTCGGTGTGACCATTAAAGGGGGTGGGGGGTGGAAGCACAAGCCCTCCCGGGCCCGGAGCAGGCCCTAGAGGTCGACCTCCTTCATCAGCATGCCGACCTCGGTGTTCGACAGCCGCCGCAGCCAGCCCGACTTCTGGTCGCCCAGGGTGATCGGGCCGAAGGCGGTGCGCACCAGCTTGTCGACCGGGAAGCCGGCCTCCGCGAGCATGCGGCGCACGATGTGCTTGCGGCCCTCGTGCAGGGTCACCTCGACCAGGTAGTTCTTGCCGGTCTGCTCCACCACCCGGAAGTGGTCGGCGCGGGCGTACCCGTCCTCGAGCTGGATGCCGTCCTTGAGTCGCTTGCCCAGGTCACGCGGGATGGGCCCGACGATGTGCGCGAGGTAGGTCTTCTTCACCCCGTACTTGGGGTGGGTCAGCCGGTGCGCCAGCTCGCCGTGGTTGGTGAGCAGGATGACGCCCTCGGTCTCGGTGTCGAGCCGGCCGACGTGGAAGAGCCGGGTCTCGCGGTTGGTGACGTAGTCACCGAGGCACTGACGCCCCTCCGGGTCCTCCATGGTGGAAACGACCCCGGCGGGCTTGTTCAGGGAGAAGAACTGGTACGACTGCGTCGCCACGGTCAGGCCGTCGACCTTGACCTCGTCCTTCTCCGGGTCGACCCGCTTGCCCTGCTCCAGCACGATCTCGCCGTTGACCTCGACCCGCGCCTGGTCGATCAGTTCCTCGCAGGCGCGCCGCGAGCCGTAGCCGGCCCGGGCGAGCACCTTCTGCAGCCGCTCGCCCTCCTGCTCGGCGCCGGGGAAGGTCTTCGGGAGCTTCACGTCCTTGCGGCCGGCGTACCGGTCGCGGTTGCGCTCCTCGATCCGGGTCTCGTACTCCCGCGAGCGCGCGGGGGCGGTACGGCCGCCGCCCTTGCCGGACGACGGCCTGGCGCCACCGCGGCCGGACTTCGGTCCGTCCTTGGTGGCCCCGGGGCCCACGTCGTAGCGGCGCTCCTCGGGGCGGGGCTTGCGGGGGCGACCCTGCCCCTGCTTCTGGTCCCTGTTGTTGCCGGCGCCGCGGTTGTTACCGCGCCCGCCGCTCTTTCCGCTGCCGCTGCTTCGCATCAGTTTTCCGTCGTCGTCGTGTCAGGCGTGTTCGTCGTGCGTGCCGTCGTCCGGGTCCGGGGCGTCCGGATCGAACGACGGCACCCCTTCCTGGGTCTCGGCCTCGATCGCCTCCGCCTCCGGGAGGAAGGGCGCGAGCTCCGGGAGCTCGTCCAGACCGCGCAGGCCCATCCGTTCCAGGAAGTAGTTCGTCGTCGTGTACAGGATCGCACCTGTTTCGGGTTCCGTGCCCGCCTCCTCGATCAGACCCCGCTGGAGGAGGGTGCGCATCACGCCGTCGCAGTTGACCCCGCGCACCGCGGAGACCCTGCTGCGGCTGACCGGCTGGCGGTACGCGACGACCGCGAGGGTCTCCAGGGCGGCCTGGGTGAGGCGGGCCTGCTGGCCGTCCAGCACGTAGCCCTCGACGGCCGCGGCGTACTCGGGGCGGGTGTAGAACCGCCAGCCGCCGGCGACCCGGCGCAGCTCGAAGCCGCGGCCCTGGACGGTGTACTCGTCGGCCAGTTCCCGCAGGGCGTCGGCGACCTGCCGCTTCGGCCGCTCCAGTACCTTCGCCAGATGCTCCTCGGTCGCGGGCTCGTCCACGACCATGAGCACGGCCTCCAGAGCCGGCTTCAGCTCGAGCTCCGCGACCCCGCCGGCCCCTGCCGGGGCCCCGCTCGTGTCCTCGCTCACGGTGTCCTCTCCTCCTGGGGCTGCTCTGGCGGCCGGTCGAACTCGTCGGTGACCGCGGCCACGGCGTCCCCTTCACCGCCGGTCCAGCGCACCGTCAGCTCGCCCAGCGCGGTCTCCTGGTCGAGGGCGACGGCCTTCTCCCGGTACAGCTCCAGCAGGGCGAGGAAGCGGGCGACGACGGTCAGGGTGTCGTCGGTGTCCTCGACCAGCGCCCGGAAACTGGCCTCGCCCAGCTCCTTGAGCCGCGCGACGACGATCCCGGCCTGCTCCTGCACGCTGACCAGCGGCGCGTGGATGTGGTCCACGTACACCTGCGGCTTGGGCTTGGGCTGCATCGCCTTGACCGCGAGTTCGGCGAACCTCTCGGGTCCGATGCTGATGACCACGTCGGGCAGCAGCTCGGCATGGTGCGGCTCCAGCCCGACGGTACGGGGGAACCGGCGCGCCTCGTCGTCCAGCCTGCGGCTGAAGATGTCGGCGATCTGCTTGTACGCGCGGTACTGCAGCAGCCGCGCGAACAGCAGGTCGCGCGCCTCCAGCAGGGCGAGGTCGGCCTCGTCCTCCACCTCGGCGGCGGGCAGCAGCCGGGCCGCCTTCAGATCGAGCAGGGTGGCGGCGACCACGAGGAACTCGGTCGTCTCGTCGAGGTCCCAGTCGGGCCCCAGGGCCCGGATGTGCGCCATGAACTCGTCCGTCACCTTGGACAGGGCGACCTCGGTGACGTCCAGCTTGTGCTTGGCGATCAGCTGCAGGAGCAGGTCGAAGGGCCCCTCGAAGTTCGCCAGCCGGACCTTGAACCGCCCGTCCCCGAAGTCGCCCCCGGCCGCGGCACCGGGCGAACCCGCCTCATGGTAGGGCCCGCCGACGTCGGCGGGACGCCCGCCCGCATCACCGAACGCGCCGCCCGGCTCGGCCGGCTTCCCGGCCACGGCCGCTTCCTCGCCGCCAGGCGCACCCCCCGAAGCGGCGGGCACCGAGCCCACGCCCTCGGGGCGCCCGGCCTCGCCGCCGACCACCCGCCGCTCATCGCCGAGCGCACCGCCCGAGTCCGTGAGCACCGCACCTGGGGGCGCGGCCCCGTCGGCAGACGCGGCCTGCTCAACCGTCCGTTCGGGCCGGGCCGCCGCGTTCTCGGAGGCGGGGACCCGTGCGGCGGGCGCCTCCGGCGTGACAGCAGGCGCAGCCTCGGCCGAGCCGTCCCGCGCGGCCGCCTCCCCGGTGAGGGGAGGCGCCGCGTCCGCGGACGTCGCCGGGCCGCGGCCCAAGGGGCGGCGGCGAGGCGCGGGGGCGGCTGCGTCGTTCGAGGTCATGGCCCCCGCAGGCTATCGCTACCGTCCCCGCAGGCGTCGTACGAGGATGCTGGCGTCCCCCCGGCTCTCCAGGTCCGCGAGAACCACGGCGACCGCCTCGCGGACGATACGCCCGCGGTCGACGGCGAGGCCGTGTTCACCGCGCAGGACCAGACGTGCGTGCTCGAGGTCCATCAGCTCCTCGGCGGAGACGTACACGGTGATCTTCTCGTCGTGCCGCTCGCGGCCGCTGGGCCGCCGTGCCGCGGGCCGTCCCCGCTTGCGCGGGGGCGCGGCGGCCGCGCCTTCGCCGGTCACCGCCGCGCGCCGTCCGGCGCCCGCGGCCCCCCGGCTGCGGGACTCCCCGGCCTCGGCGGGCTCCACGTCCGCCGCGGCGTGCTCCGTGCCCTCGCCGTCGCCGCCCTGCACGGGCACCGACTGCGGCGCGTCCTCGTGGACGGCCGCTGCCGCGTCGCCCTCCGCCGCGGGTGCGGGGACCCGGGCGTCGCCGCCGCGCCTGGGGGTGGACGGCTGGAGCGCCGTCCCCCCTGTCGTACGGAAGAGTTCGTCGGCCCCCGGCAGACTCACTCGGCGTGACACCGGGCGAGCACCTCCCTGGCGAGCTGACGGTAGGCGGCGGCGCCGACGGAGTTGGACGCGTACGTGGTGATCGGCTCACCGGCGACCGTGGTCTCCGGGAAGCGGACCGTGCGTCCGATGACCGTGTGGTAGACGTGGTCGTCGAACGCCTCGACCACCCGCGCGAGCACCTCACGGCTGTGCACCGTGCGCGAGTCGTACATGGTGGCGAGGATCCCGTCGAGCTCCAGCTCCGGGTTGAGCCGCTCCTGGACCTTCTCGATGGTCTCGGTCAGCAGGGCGACACCGCGCAGCGCGAAGAACTCGCACTCCAGCGGCACGATCACCTTGTGCGCCGCGGTGAGCGCGTTGACGGTGAGCAGGCCGAGCGAGGGCTGACAGTCGATCACGATGTAGTCGTAGTCGTCCATCAGCGGCTTCAGCGCGCGCTGCAGCGTCGACTCGCGCGCGACCTCGCTGACGAGCTGGACCTCGGCCGCCGACAGGTCGATGTTGCTGGGCAGCAGGTCCATGTTGGGGACCGCGGTCTTCAGCAGCACCTCGTCGGCCGCCATGCCCCGCTCCATGAGCAGGTTGTAGACGGTGAGGTCGAGCTCCATGGGGTTGACGCCGAGTCCGACCGACAGCGCGCCCTGCGGGTCGAAGTCGACGAGCAGCACCCGGCGTCCGTACTCCGCGAGCGCGGCGCCCAGGTTGATGGTCGACGTGGTCTTGCCGACGCCGCCCTTCTGGTTGCACATCGCGATGATCTTCGCGGGGCCGTGGTCGGTCAGCGGGCCCGGGATCGGGAAGTACGGCAGCGGGCGTCCGGTCGGGCCGATGCGCTCACGGCGCTGGCGTGCCGCGTCGGGCGCGAGCGTGGCCGCGTACTCCGGATCGGGCTCGTACTCGGCGTCGGGGTCGTAGAAGTGCCCCTCGGGCAGTTCGTCGTAGTCGGCGAAATGGTTGTGGGGCGCGCCACTTCCGTCGCCGGCCATGGCGTTCACGTGATGGCCATCCATGCTCTGGTGTGCTGGGTGAGTCACTCCTGGAGTTGCGTGACTCTGGTGGGCTGCGAAGGTGCGCACAGCGACGGAGCCGACAGCAGCGAATCCCGCGGACCCCTGGCCCGGCGCAGGCATTCCTGGTTGACCACCCCCGGGAGTAAATGTCGACTCATTCACAAGTCGTCTTACCTCCTTGGTGACCAGGAAACTTCTAGACAGGTCAGCGTGGCACCATGCCGACGGTTGGCGACTCTATGGCGTGTCGGCCGTCCGCAGCAACACAATCCGCCGGACCCGGCACGATGTGTCGGTAATGAAACACCCCTCTGTCAAGGGCGTACAGCCGTCGCACGGCAGGATTCACGGGTGTACGAATCGGTAGAACGGTTACGTTCGAGGCGAGTTGCCCCTGAACCAGGACGTGACCATACACACATCCGGCCGGACCTTGGCACGCAAGGTCCGGCCTGGTGCGAGGCGTTGACGCCCCGAGTTGACGTATCGCCTTTGCGGGTCCGTGACTTGGTCGACTTGACGCCGTGCGCGGATCAGCCGAGCAGCGAGGCGAGCTCCACGTGCTCGAGACCGTGCGCCTCGGCGACCTCCTTGTAAACGACCTTGCCGTCATGGGTGTTGAGACCCTTGGCGAGCGCCGGGTCGCGGCGCAGCGCCTCCACCCAGCCACGGTCGGCGAGTTCGACGATGTACGGCAGCGTGGCGTTGGTGAGCGCGTAGGTCGAGGTGTTGGGCACCGCGCCTGGCATGTTGGCGACGCAGTAGAAGACCGACTCGTGGACCTTGAAGGTCGGCTCGGCGTGCGTGGTCGGACGGGAGTCCTCGAAGCAGCCGCCCTGGTCGATCGCGATGTCGACAAGGACACTTCCGGCCTTCATCCGGGAGACCAGCTCGTTGCTGACCAGCTTCGGCGCCTTGGCGCCCGGCACCAGCACGGCGCCGATCACGAGGTCGGCCTCCAGGCAGGCCTTCTCCAGCTCGAAGGAGTTGGAGACGACGGTCTGGATGCGCGTGCCGAAGACCTTGTCGGCCTCCTTGAGCTTGTTGATGTCCTTGTCGAGCAGGGTCACGTGGAAGCCCATGCCGATGGCGATCTGCGCGGCGTTCCAGCCGGAGACTCCGGCGCCGATGACGACCGCGCGGCCGGCCAGCACGCCGGGGACGCCGCCGGGCAGCACTCCGCGGCCGCCGTGGGCGCGCATCAGGTGGTAGGCGCCGACCTGGGTGGAGAGCCGGCCCGCGACCTCGGACATCGGGGCGAGCAGCGGCAGCGCCCGGCCGGGCAGCTCGACGGTCTCGTAGGCGATGGCGGTGGTGCCGGACTCCAGCAGGGCGTCGGTGCACTCCTTGGACGCGGCCAGGTGCAGGTAGGTGAAGAGCGTCTGGTCCTTGCGCAGGCGGTGGTACTCCTCCGCGACCGGCTCCTTGACCTTGAGCAGCAGGTCGGCGGCGGCCCAGACCTCGTCGGCGGTGTCCAGGATCTGACCGCCCGCGGCGATGTACTCGCCGTCCGGGATCGAGGAGCCGACACCGGCGCCGCGCTCGATGACGACCTGATGGCCGTGGCGCACGAGCTCGTGCACGCCGGCGGGGGTGATGGCCACCCGGAACTCGTTGTTCTTGACCTCGCGGGGGATGCCGACCTTCACGTCGATCACGGTCCTTGGCTCAGAAGGTATGGGATATCACTACACATACCCGGGCACGCACGGGCACACCGGGAGAGACCGCAGGAGATGGTGCGGCAGAGCCAGTCTAATGAAGGTGTTCCCGCTGTCTAGCCTTCCATTGCATCAATCTTCAGCGGAAGCGGTACGGATTTCGCAGGCGTTAGCTCCATGTTCCGGCTCGGAGTCGCCCTCGGGGGCCTCCTCGGCCAGCATGCGCCCGGCCGTGCTCCGGTGCAGCGCGGCCGACGCGGGGTCGCCGAGACGCTCGTACGAGTCCGCCAGCCGCAGGTGCAGCGCGGCCTGCAGCCGGGTGTCCTCGGCCCGCCGCGCCCACTCCACGGCCTCACGGCAGGTGCGCAGCGACTCCTCCAGCCGTCCCGCGTACTCCTGCACCCGGCCCAGTTCGCTCAGCGCCCGCGCCTGCGCGGCCACGTCCCCGTCCCTGCGGTGCCCGGCGACGGCCGCGCGCCAGTTGCGCATCGCCTCGCCGTAGCGGCCCGCGTAGGTGTGGGCGGCGCCGATGCGGCCGTGGAGCCGGGCGGCCTCGGACCGCTCGTCGCGGGCGAGGCGCTCGACGAGGGCGCGGCCGAACCAGTCCGCCGCCCGGTCGTAGTCCCCCAGCTCCAGGTGCGCGCCGCCTACGGATTCCATCGCGCGCCCGGTGGCGTAGGGGTCGTTCGCCTCGCGTCCGGCGTCCAGCGCGGCCCGGTAGCGCGCCAGCGCCTCCGTGGTGCGGCCGGTGCGGGCGTCGAGGTCGCCGAGGTTGAGCAGGGCGGCGGCCCGCTCGCGGGGCAGGTCGCGGCGCTCGGCGACGTCGAGGACGAGGTTGTGGATGTCGTAGAGGTCGCTCGCGGCGGCGCGGGTGCCGAAGTGGGCGACCATGGCCCGCACCAGCTGGGACATCAGCCGCCGGGCGAGGGTGTCCAGCTCCCCGTCGGCGACCGCGAGCCGGGCGGCGGCCAGCAGGGCTGGGCGGCGCAGGCGCAGCCAGTCGGCGGCGGCGCGCGGCGTGGGGAAACGCAGGGGGCGCGGCAGAGCGAGGACCTTCTGGCGGGCCTCGGGGCTGTCGGTCTCGGTGATGGCCCGGCAGGACTGGAGCAGCCGTACGGTGCGCTCCAGCATGCGGGCGCGGGCGAGCTGGAGCTCGGCGGGCCGCTCGTGGTCCTCGGCGAGCCGGAGCAGCTCGCGGTGCAGGCAGCCGGGCACCCGGTACTGCGGCAGGGAGGAGCCGACCGAGTGCAGCAGGCCGTGGGCGGCGAAGTCGTCGAGGGTGGTGTGCGCGGCCTCCACCGAGCAGCCGGTGAGCGCGGCGGCGGTGTGCGGGTCGGCGAGTCCGGCCGGGGCGAGGGCGAGCAGGCGCAGGGTGCGGGCGGCGGTCTGCGGCAGCGCGTCGTGCACCAGCCGCAGCAGCCGAGCGGTCGCGGATCCGGCGCCGGGGTCCGTGTGCAGTTGCTTGGCGAGGTCGGCGACGGCGGCCTTGGGGCGTGCGGCGAGCCAGCCGCCGGCCAGCACCAGCGCGGCGGGCTGCCCCTGGCACTGCTCGGCGAGGCGTTCGGCCGCCCGTGGGTCGACGGTGATGCGCACCGAGCCGGTGAACCGGGACAGCAGCTCCACCCCTGACTTGGTGTCGAGGCCGCCGAGGGTGCAGGGGCGGACGTCGGCGATGCCGGTGAGCGGGCCGGAGGAGACGGCGACGGCCAGGCAGTCGGGGTTGTCCGGGAGCAGGGCGTCGACCTGCTCGGCATCGGCGGCGTCGTCGAGCAGGAGCACCACGCGGCGCTCGGCGAGGGCGGTGCGCAGCGCCTCGCCGAGCTGGTCCTCGGGGGCGCCGGCGGGGGCGGGCTCGCCGAGCGCGTCGAGCAGGTCGCGGGCGGCGCGCCCGACGGGCACGGGGGTGCCGTCGGGCTCGCTCAGCCGGGTGCGCAGGACGCCGCCCGGGTAGTCGGCGGCGACCTGGCGGACGAGCTCCTCGGCGAGCGCCGAGCGGCCGGACCCGGGGCGTCCCGCGATGAGCAGGACGCGGGCGCGGGGGGCCTTGCGGCCGGAGAGGGTGTCGAGCCCGGCGCGCTCGATGTCGGCGCGCAGCTCCTTCAGCTCCCTGGTACGGCCCAGGAATCGACCTTCCGGGTGGGCGCCCTGAGGGAGCCGCACGCCGTTCGGGTCCACCGCCTGATCCGTCACGGGCCACACTCCCGTCCCACCGCACGCGCAAGCCCGCCGGGTCTCCGTACGGGCGTTTTCCAGAGCCTAGTTCACGCTCTGCGACGTGCCGTGAGAAGCGCGGCGCGGTGGGCGAGACTCCCTCGATCGGATCAACAGATCGTAGGATTCACGCCCCGGGAGCCGTCCGTTACGGGCCGTACGGCGTCACGCCTCGAACGGACGGGCCGGCCACGGCGCCTCTGCCGGACGCAGCGCGTCCAGGCCGTCGCCGGTACGGGCGGCGACCAGTGACAGCACGCCCACCACCAGGCAGTTGTTGTGCAGGTCACCGGCGAGCACCCCGCGCACCAGCTCGTTGACGGGGACCCGGGCCAGCTCCATGTCGGCCTCCTCGTCCTCCACCGCGAACCGGTCGCCCTCGGCCTCGGACAGCCCCCGTGCCAGGAAGATCCGCACGGCCTCGTCGCAGCCGCCGGGCGTGGTGTACACGTCGGCCAGCACCCGCCAGTCCTCCGCCTTGACGTGCGCCTCCTCGTACAGCTCGCGCTGGGCGGCGTGCAGCGGGTTCTCGCCGGGCACGTCGAGCAGGCCGGCCGGGATCTCCCACAGCTTCTGGCGCACCGGGTGCCGGTACTGGCGCAGCACCACGGCCCGGTCCGCGTCGTCGAGGGCGAGGACGGCCACGGACCCCGGGTGGACCTGGTAGTCGCGGTGGACCACGGCGCCCCCGGGCATGACGACCTCGTCGGTGCGCACGGAGGTCTTCTTGCCGACGAAGGGGGTCTGCGTCCCGCGGATCTCCCACTCCTCCGGGGTGTCCTTGATCGTCATGCCTGTCCTTCCGAACCGATGCGGTGGTACCCGGCCTGCCCGCGAAAAGCCGGCCGGGGCGCGAACCGTTGAAGATTCGCACCCCGGCAACCGTACAACTGGGCGTGCTACTGCGAGATCTTCCGCTCCACCGCGGCCTTCACCAGCCCGGCGAAGAGCGGGTGCGGACGGGTCGGACGCGACCGGAGCTCCGGGTGCGCCTGGGTGGCGACCAGGTAGGGGTGGACGTCCCGCGGGTACTCGACGTACTCGACGAGCTTGCCGTCGGGCGAGGTGCCGGAGAACACCAGGCCCGCCTTCTTCTCCAGCTCCGCGCGGTAGGCGTTGTTCACCTCGTAGCGGTGCCGGTGGCGCTCCTCGACGTACTCCTTGCCGTCGTAGACCTCGCGGACGATGGAGCCCTCGGCCAGCTTGGCCGGGTACATGCCGAGCCGCATGGTGCCGCCCATGTCGCCCTCGCCGGCGACGATGTCGAGCTGCTCCGCCATGGTGGAGATCACCGGGTGGGCGGTGGCCGGGTCGAACTCGGTGGAGTTGGCGTCGGAGATGTCCGCCAGGTTCCGCGCGGCCTCGATCACGATGCACTGCAGGCCCAGGCACAGACCCAGCAGCGGGATCCTGTTCTCGCGGGCGTACTTGATCGCGCCGACCTTGCCGAGCACACCGCGGTCGCCGAAGCCGCCGGGGATGCAGATGCCGTCGACGTCGCCGAGCTGCGCCTGGGCGCCGGCCGGGGTCTTGCAGTCGTCGGACGTGACCCACTTGATCTTGACGCGGGCCTTGTTGGCGAAGCCGCCCGCACGCAGCGCCTCGGTCACCGACAGGTAGGCGTCCGGCAGGTCGATGTACTTGCCGACCAGGGCCAGGGTGATCTCGTGGTCGGGGTTGTGCACCCGGTCCAGCAGGTCGTCCCAGGTGGTCCAGTCCACGTCGCGGAACGGCAGGTCCAGCTTGCGGACCACGTAGGCGTCCAGGCCCTCGCCGTGCACGGTCTTCGGGATGTCGTAGATCGAGCGGGCGTCGGGGCAGGCCACGACGGCGGCCTCGTCCACGTCGCACATCAGCGAGATCTTCCGCTTGATGGCGGTGGGGACCTCGCGGTCGCAGCGCAGCACGATCGCGTCGGGCTGGATGCCGATGTTGCGCAGCGCCGCCACCGAATGCTGGGTCGGCTTGGTCTTCAGCTCACCGGAGGGGCCGATGTAGGGAAGGAGAGAGATGTGGACCACGAACACGTTGTCGCGGCCGACCTCGTGCCGCACCTGGCGGACCGTCTCCAGGAACGGCAGCGACTCGATGTCGCCGACCGTGCCGCCGACCTCCGTGATCACGACGTCGACCTCGTCGGTCGCCATGCGCCGGATGCGGTGCTTGATCTCGTTGGTGATGTGCGGGATGACCTGGACGGTGTCGCCCAGGTACTCGCCGCGCCGCTCCTTGGCGATCACCGTGGAGTAGACCTGGCCGGTGGTGACGTTCGCGGAGCCGTCGAGGTCGCGGTCGAGGAAGCGCTCGTAGTGGCCGATGTCCAGGTCGGTCTCGGCGCCGTCGTTGGTGACGAACACCTCACCGTGCTGGAAGGGGTTCATCGTGCCCGGGTCGACGTTGAGGTACGGGTCGAGCTTCTGCATCACGACGCGCAGACCGCGGGCCTTGAGCAGCATGCCGAGGCTGGAGGCGGTCAGCCCCTTGCCGAGCGAGGAGGCGACACCCCCGGTGACGAAGATGTGCTTGGTCGTCGTTGATTTGGGCGGCATGGCCAAGAGGGGGCTCCCGTGGTCGCGGTCTGTGGGTGCGGTTCCGGGGTTTCTCGCCCACCGGTCCACGGGCTACCAGCGTATCAGCGCCGCGGCGGAACGGCTGACGGCCACGCTCCGCGCACGGGGGGCCACGCAGCATGTATCCCACACGGGATCCTCACCCGGGGCTCACTCGTTCGGCGGAGCCGCGTTGCCGCGAGCGGCACACAGATCATCTACGTGCGTCGTATCCTGCTCGGACACTCGCTGCCGAGCCCGGCCGGCCGAACGGCACCACCCCCGCCCGTAAGTTCCGGAACAACGTGAGCTCGTCAGTTCGTTGAGCAAAGATTGGCGTTTTGCACGTAGGGCCGAGCGACTGCTTTGCTTCACAGCTCAACGACGCATTGCAATACCCCCCTTGACCGCACTAGCGACAGCCCCTCGCGGGGTGACGTGGCCGTTCGACTGGAGATGCACGTGGCCGGGCGCATCGAAGACTACGCACTCATCGGAGACATGCAGACCGCGGCGCTGGTCTGCCGGGACGGCACGGTCGACTGGCTGTGCCTGCCGCGCTTCGACTCGCACGCCATCTTCGCCGGGCTGCTGGGGACCGAGGAACACGGATTCTGGCGGCTGGGCCCCGCGCACGCCGACGACGCGGAACCGCCCGCGGCGACCCGGCGGTACTACCGGGGCGACTCCCTGATCCTGGAATCCGAGTGGGACACCCGGCGCGGCACGGTCCGCGTGACGGATTTCATGCCCCCGCGTGACGGCGCCCCGCAGCTCATCCGCATCGTGGAAGGCGTCTCGGGCCGGGTCCCCATGCGCTCGGCGCTGCGGATGCGCTTCTCCTACGGCCGGGTGGTGCCGTGGGTGCACCGGCACGAGGGCCGTACGGTCGCCGTCGCCGGCCCGGACTCCGTGTGGTTCGACACCACCGCCGAAACCTACGGCGAGGATCTGACCACGTACTCGGACTTCACCGTGGCGCCCGGCGAGCGGGTGGCGTTCACCATCTCCTGGGAGCCCTCGCACAAACAGCCCCCGGCGCTGCCCGAGCCCGAGCAGTCCCTGGAGGCCACGGAGGACTTCTGGCGCGAGTGGGTCGAGCACTGTACGTACCACGGTCCGTACCGCGAGGCCGTGATCCGTTCCCTGATCACGCTGAAGGCCCTCACCTACGCGCCGACCGGCGGCATCGTCGCCGCGCCGACCACCTCGCTGCCCGAGGACATCGGTGGCGTCCGCAACTGGGACTACCGCTACACCTGGCTCCGTGACGCGGCGATCACCCTGTCCTCGCTGCTGCGCACCGGCTACCGCGAGGAGGCCCGCGCCTGGCGTGAGTGGCTGCTGCGCGCGGTCGCCGGCGACCCGGAGAACCTGCAGATCATGTACGGCATCGCCGGCGAACGCGAGCTCGGCGAGGCGGAGCTGGACTGGCTGCCCGGCTACGAGGCCTCCGCCCCGGTCCGGGTCGGCAACGGCGCGGCCCACCAGCTCCAGCTCGACGTGTACGGCGAGGTCACCGAGGCCCTCCACCTGGCCCACATGACCGGCCTCGCGCGCAACGACTACGCCTCGCTGCTCCAGCTCAAGCTGATCCGCTACCTGGAGAAGCACTGGCAGGAGCCGGACGAGGGCATCTGGGAGGTGCGCGGTCCGCGCCGCCACTTCGTGCACTCCAAGGTGATGGCCTGGGTGGCCGTCGACCGCACGATCAAGCTGATCGAGTCCGGCGACGCCGACGGCCCGCTGGAGGAGTGGAAGCAGCTCCGCGACGACATCCACCGCGACGTGTGCGAGAAGGGCTACGACAAGGAGCGCAACACCTTCACCCAGTCCTACGGCTCCAAGGAGCTGGACGCGGCCCTGCTGCTGATCCCCCAGGTGGGCTTCCTGCCGCCGGACGACAAGCGGGTGATCGGCACCGTGGAGGCGATCCAGCGTGAGCTGTCCACCTCCGACGGGTTCATCCTGCGCTACCCGACCGAGGGCATGGACGAGGGCGTCGACGGCCTGCCCGGCGACGAGGGCGCGTTCCTCGCCTGCTCGTTCTGGATGGCCGACGACCTGGCCATGATCGGCCGGGTGGACGAGGCGCGGAAGCTGTTCGAGAAGCTGCTGGCGCTGCGCAACGACCTCGGGCTGCTGGCGGAGGAGTGGGACCCGCGCCTGAAGCGCCAGGTCGGCAACTTCCCGCAGGCGTTCAGCCACGTGCCGCTCATCGACACGGCCCTGCGCCTGACGGCGTCGGGGGCGTACGGGGGCTGACGGCGACGCCCCGCGCCCCGCCCGCCGGCCGGTCCGGAGGCGGGGCGCGGGCGTGTTCGCGCAGGCCGGACGTGTGACGGGGACACGCCCCCGGGTACCGTCCGCTGCATGAGCACCGCCGGCACTCCCCCGCCCACAGGCATCACCGTGCAGCGCGCCCTGGAGCTGCCCGGGCTGCGCAGCGGCCTCCCCGAGGTCGTCGCCTGCGCGGACCGGCTGGGGCGCACGGTGCGCTGGGTGCACGCGGGTGAGGTGCCCAACATCGCCTCCCTGCTCAAGGGCGGCGAGCTGCTGCTGACCACCGGCTACGGGCTGGGTACGCGCCCGGCCGACCAGCGGGCGTTCGTGCGCACGCTGGCCGACCGGGGCATCGCGGCCCTGGTGGTCGAGCTCGGCCCGCGCTTCACCCGGCTGCCCGCCGCCCTGGTGGACGCGGCCCGCTCCGCCGGGCTGCCGCTGGTGCAGCTCCACCGTGAGGTGCCGTTCGTCACGGTCACCGAGGAGATCCACACCGAGATCGTCAACGGGCACTACGCGCTGCTCCAGCGCGCGGAGGAGGTGCACCGGCGCTGCACGGAGGCGCTGCTGGGCGGCGGGGGCGTGCCGCAGGTGCTGGAGATCCTCGCCGGGTTCACCGGCAACCCCGTGTTCCTGGAGACCACCGACGGCCGGCTGCTGTACGCGGCCGGCGAGGGCCCCGAGCGTGCGGACCCGCTCCAGGTGTGGGAGGGGCTGCGCGAGCGGCAGCGCGACGACCCGCCGGCCGGCACGGTCCTCGTGGACGTGCCCGGCGGGGGGCCCAGCAGCGGAGGCGTCCGGGCGCGGCTGGTGCTGCTGCCGGTGCGCAGCGCGCCGGAGCCGGTGCACCGGATGGCGGCCGAACGGGCGGCGGGCATCATCGCCCTGGTGCTGATGCAGGCCCGCCAGGAGGAGGAACTGGCGGCGCGCGGCCGCGGCGACTTCCTCACCGACCTCGCCGAGGGCCGGATCGGGGCCGCGGACGCGCCCGCGCAGGCCCGGGTGCTGGGCTTCAAGCCGGGAGGGGGGCCGCTGCTGCCGGTGGTCATGCGGCTCGGCGACACGCTGTCCCCGCAGGGCGGCGGCTGGGCGGTCCTGGCCCGCGCGGTGGGCGAGGAACTGTCGTCGCTCGGTGTGCCGGTGCTGCTCGGTGTGCGGCCGGTCGAGGGGCGGGTGCCGCTGCTGCTCGCACTGCGCGCGGAGTCGGAGCGGCCGTCCGTCGCGGACCGGGTGGCGGCCGCGCTGCGCGCCGGGGTGGAGCGCGCGGGCATGCTGCGTCCTGGCGGGCGGCCGCCCGTGGTGGTGGTCGGTCCGGCCGGCGACTGGGCCGCGGTGCCGACGGGACTGCGGCACGCGGTGGAGACGGCGACGGCCGCGCAGGGACTGCCGGAGCGCCCCTGGTACGACGCCCGGCGGCTGGACATCGACCTGCTGCTGTGGCGGCTGCGCGACCATCCGGACCTGGCGGACTTCGTGCAGCGGGCGATCGGCCCGGTGCTGGACCACGACCGCCGCTCGCGGCCGGCGCTGCTGCCGACCCTGGAGACGTATCTGGCGCACGCCGGACGCAAGGCGGAGACCGCGCGGGAGCTGCACCTGAACCGGCAGACGCTGTACAACCGGCTCGCCCGCATCGGGGAGCTGCTGGGCGCCGACCTCGACGACCCGCAGACGGTGCTGACGTTGAGCCTGGCCCTGCGGGCGCGGCGTCACGTGCCCTGAGCGCGCCTGCGGACGGCCCCCGCGGACAGCGCGGTCAGGCCAGCGGCCGGGGCTGGGTCAGCTCGTCGTAGACGCTGAGCACCTGGGCGACCGTCTGGTCCTCGGTCGGCCACGTCGCCGCCTGCCGTACACCCCGCCGCACGAGCGTCTCCCGGTGCTCCGGATCCTCGAGGAGCCGGGTCACGGCGTCGGCGAGCGCCCGCGCGTTGCCGTGCGGCACGAGTTCGGCCGCGTCGCCGACGAGTTCGGGGACGGAGCCCACCCGGGTCGCGACGAGCGGCACGCGCGCGTGCAGCGCCTCCTGGGCGAACGCCGACCGCGCCTCCTCCCTGCGGCTGGGCAGCACAGCGACGTCGGCTGCGGCGAGCAGGTCGAAGGCGTCCTCACGGCGGCCCACGAGCCGCACCGGCAGGTCCTGCGCCTCGACGGCGCGCCGCAGTTCGCCGTGCAGCGGCCCCTCCCCCGCGATCACCACGAGCGGCACCGGGTCGAGGCGCTGCCAGGCGTGTGCGGCGTCGACCAGGACGTCGAGGCCGCGGTGCCGTTCCAAGGAGCCGACGGCGACGATCAACGGGCGGTCCACGGCGCCGAGTTCGGCCCGGACCTTGGGTGTGCGCCGCTCGGCCTCCTCGGACGCCGGCGCGCTGCGGGGCCCGGGCAGGGAGACCGCGGCGAGCCGGGCGTCACGCGCCCCGCTGCGGCGGGCCCGGTCCACCAGCGCGGAGGTCGTGCCCAGCACCACGCCGGCCGCGCGGACGACCCGCCGCTCCAGCACGCGCAGGAAGTGGGCGCGGGGGCCTTCGGCGTGTGCCCGGTCGTGCCAGGTGACGACGAAGGGCGTGTCGCGTCCGCTGAGCGCCAGGGACGTGCGGAACGAGGCGTGCAGGCCGTGCGCGTGCACCAGGTCGGCGCCCGAGCAGGCGGCGCGCAGCGCGGCCACCGACCCCGGGTCGCTGCTGCGGGGCACATGGACGTGCTCCGCGCCGACGCCGGTGAAGCCGTAGGCGCGGTCCGTCTCTTCGGGGGCGCACACCGTGACCCGCACGCCCCGTGCCACGAGGCCGGCGGCCAGCGAGCGGACGTGCGCGCCGCTGGCGGCGTTGCCGCCGCCCAGCACCTGCACGGTGCGCAGCGGCGACTGGCCGTGCGGTGCGTGGCTGCTCACGGGGGTCACGTGGCCGGGCTCCTGGTTCGGGTCGGGCGGTCACGACGAACGTACCGAAGGATCCCGCCGAGGGGTGGCCCGCGCGGCGTCCTCCGCGTACACCGTCAAGCATGCCAGCACGCACGGCAGTTCCGGGAAACGCGCGGGCGTACGCCGGGGTCCACATCGGACGGCACATCACCCGTAAGGATGACGGAACGTCACCGTCCGGCAAGGTCAGGCGTCCGCCCGCGCCGCCGCCAGCAACTCCTCCGCGTGCGCCCGTGCCGTCTCGGAGTCCTCCTGGCCGGCCAGCATCCGCGACAACTCCCGTACCCGGTCCTCGCCTTCGAGCACCTTCACGCCGGACCGGGTGACCGAGCCGTCGTCGGTCTTCTCCACCAGCAGCTGCCGGTCGGCGAACGCGGCCACCTGCGGGAGGTGTGTGACGACGACGACCTGCGCCTTCTTCGCCAGCCGGGCAAGACGCCGCCCGATCTCCACCGCCGCCTTGCCGCCGACGCCGGCGTCCACCTCGTCGAAGAGGTACGTCGGCACCGGGTCGGTTCCGGCGAAGACGACCTCCACGGCCAGCATCACGCGCGACAGTTCACCTCCGGAGGCGCCCTTGGCGATCGGGCGGGGGGGCGCCCCGGGGTGCGGGGCGAGCAGCAGCTCGACCTCGTCCACGCCCGAGGGTCCGTACGCCACCGTGCGCCCGTTCACCTCGACGCCGTCGGGGTCCTCGGTCTGCCGGATGTCGAACGACACGCGCGCGTGGGGCATGGCGAGCGACGCCAGCTCCTCCGTCACGGCCGCCGCGAACCGCTCCGCCGCCTCCGCCCGCGCCTCCGACAGCTCCTGCGCGAGCGCGCCCAGTTCGGAGCGGAGCGCGTCACGCTCGGCGGTCAGCTCGCCGATCCGCTCGTCGTCGCCCTCCAGCTCGCCGAGGCGCGCGGCGCTGCGCTCCGCCCAGGCCAGCACCTCGGCGACGTCCTCTCCGTACTTGCGGGTCAGCGCGGTCAGTGCCGCCCGACGCTCCTCGACCGCCGCGAGCCGCAGCGGGTCCGCGTCCAGGTCGTCGGCGTAACCGGCCAGCTCGCCCGCGACGTCACGCAGCAGGATGCCGATCTCGCCGATACGGTCGGTCAGCGCGGCCAGCGCCGGGTCGTGGGCCCGTACGGCCTCCAGCGCCCGCTGGGCGCCCGCGACGAGCGTCCCGGCGTCCACGCCCTCCGGGTCCTCCGGGTTGCCCGCCAGCGCGGCGTGCGCGACGGCGGCGGCCGACGCGAGCGCCTCGGCGTGCCCGAGCCGCTCGGCCTCCTCGGCCAGTTCCGTGTCCTCGCCGGCGCGCGGCTCGACGGCGGCGATCTCCTCCAGCCCGAAGCGCAGCAGGTCGGCCTCCTGGGCCCGCTCCCGCGCACGGGTGGTGATCTCCTCCAGCTCCGCGGTGACCGCCCGCAGCCGCTTGTACGCCTCCGCGTACTTGCCGAGCGGCACGGCGACCGCGTACCCGGCGTACCGGTCGAGCGCCTGGCGCTGCCGGGACAGCTTCAGCAGGCCCTGCTGGTCGCTCTGCCCGTGCACGGCCACCAGGTCGTCGGCGAGCTCCGCGAGCAGCCCCACGGGCACGCTCCGGCCGCCCAGGTGCGCCCGCGACCGCCCCTCGGCCGAGACGGTACGGCTGACCAGCAGCGTCCCCTCGTCGAGCTCGGCCCCGGCCTCCTCGGCGCGTACGACGGCCGGCGAGCCCTCGGGCACGGCGATCCGTCCCTCGACCACGGCGTTGCGCGCGCCGATCCGCACCAGGGCCGCATCCGCCCGTCCGCCCAGCAGCAGGCCCAGGCTGGTGACCACCATGGTCTTGCCCGCACCCGTCTCACCGGTGACGGCGGTGAAGCCGGGCGACAGCTCCACCACAGCGTCGTCGATGACACCGAGCGACCGTATCCGCATCTCCTCTAGCACGACACCGACCTTACGAGGTCCACGCTGCGGGATGCGACCGCCCCGCCCATGTCACCCACGGGAGTGGACACACCCCAAGGGGCGCGGGGCCGTATCGACATACGGCCCCGCCGCGTGGGCGCGACGGCTACTGCGGCGCCCCCCGCCACCCCGACACCGGCAACGCGAACTTCGCGACCAGCCGGTCGGTGAAGGAGGCGTGGTGCAGGCGGGCCAGCCTGACCGGCACAGCCCCCCTCCGGACCTCCACCCGGGCCCCCGCGGGCAACTCGACCGTCCGCCGCCCGTCGCACCACAGCACCCCCGGCGGCACGTGCGGCAGCACCTCCACCGCCAGCACCGAGTCCGGCGACGTCACCAGCGGCTTGGCGAACAACGCGTGCGCGCTGATCGGCACCATCAGCAGCGCCTCGACCTCCGGCCACACCACGGGCCCGCCGGCGGAGAACGCGTACGCGGTGGATCCGGTCGGGGTCGCGCACACGATGCCGTCGCAGCCGAACCCGGTCACCGGCCGGCCGTCGATCTCGAGAACGACCTCCAGCATCCGCTCCGCGGACACCTTCTGCACGGCCGCCTCGTTCAGCGCCCAGTCGGTGTGCACGATGTCGCCGTTGCGGTGCACGACGACGTCGACGGTCATCCGCTCCTCGACCTCGTACGCCCGGCTCACCACGCGGTCGACGACCTTCTCCAGGTCGTCCCGCTCGGCCTCGGCGAGGAAGCCCACGCTGCCGAGGTTGACGCCGAGCATCGGCACCCCGGAGGCGCGGGCGAACTCGGCGCCGCGCAGCAGCGTGCCGTCACCGCCGAGGACGATCAGCAGCTCGCAGTCGTCCAGGCACTGAGGGGTGGCCTCCTTGACCGTCTCCACGTCGTCCGGGAGCGGCAGGTCGCGGGCCTCCTCCTCCAGCACCCGCACCCCCAGCCCCGAGCGCAGCAGGCCCTTGACCACGAGCTCGGCGCTGCGGATGGCCGCGGCCCGCCCCGTGTGGGCCAGCAGGAAAACAGTACGAGCACGGTTCTGTGTCAACGCGGCCCCTCCGCCACAGCACGGTCAACATCGGCCGGGTCCAGTTCCGGTGCCCCGGCCCGCAGCCACAGGAAGTATTCGACATTGCCGGAGGGCCCGGGCAGCGGGCTCGCCGTCACGCCCTTCACCCCGAGCCCCAGCTCCCAGGCCCTGGCGGCCACCCCCCGGACGGCCTCGGCGCGCAGCTGCGGACTGCGCACGACACCGCCGCTGCCCAGCCGCTCCTTGCCCACCTCGAACTGCGGTTTGACCATCATCACCAGATCGGCGTCCGGCGTCACGCACCGCCTCAGAGCGGGCAGCACCAGTCCGAGCGGGATGAAGGACAGATCCCCCACGACAAGATCCACTGGTTTCCCATCGATGACCTCGAGCGTCAACTCCCGTACGTTCGTACGGTCTTTGACGGTCACCCGTTCATCCTGCCGGAGCGACCACGCGAGTTGTCCGTATCCGACGTCCACCGCGACCACGTGGGCGGCGCCCGCCCGCAGCAGCACGTCGGTGAAACCGCCGGTGGAGGCGCCCGCGTCGAGCGCCCGCCGTCCCTTCACGACCAGCCCCTGCGGCACGAAGGCGTCCAGCGCCCCGGCCAGTTTGTGGCCCCCGCGCGAGACGTAGTCGGGGTCGCCGGCGTCCTCGGCGACCACGATCGCGGCCGCGGTCTCCACCTGGGTGGCGGGCTTGGTCGCCACCGTCCTGCCCACGCTGACCCGCCCGGCGGCGATCAGCTGGCCGGCGTGCTCGCGCGAGCGCGCCAGCTTGCGGCGGACCAGCTCCGCGTCGAGACGGCGGCGTGCGACTCCTGCCACGTTCGGTTCAGCTCCTGTGTACGTGTGCCGACTGGGACGGGTGCCCCGGCGTGCCCCGGTACGGAGCGGCGGGTGAGGGACCCGGGCGGGCGTCGAGCGCGGTGAGTGCGTCGCGCAGCCCCCGGTGTACATCCTCGTACACCTCGAGGTGGCCGTCGGTGGTGAGGTGGTCGGCGTCGGCCAGCCGCTCCACGTGGGCGTCGACCTCGGCGTTCCCGGTCGGGGTGCGCGGCACGCCCAGCGGTGCGGGTCCGGCGGGCCCGTCGTCGTACGGCGGCTGCGGCGCGGGCTGCTCCGGTGGCCCGTCCTGCGGGGCCCCGGCGTCCGGCTCCGTGTCCGCCGCCTGCGGCACTGCGTCGTTCATGCCCCGACGCTACCGCGAACGGCTGGGGTACCGTCGTGCGCGATGGCCACGATCGAGGAGTGCCGTGCGGCACTCGACAAGCTTTCGGACAGCATGGGCGACACCGAGGGCGACGTCCGCGCGGCGGCGTCGATGGAGCGGTCGGTCAGCTGCCACGTCACGGACCTGGACGTGACCTTCGCGGGCCGCCTCACCGGCGGCCGGATCGAGGTGCGGGAGACCCACCCCGGCCCGCCGCGCGAGAAGGCGCAGATACGGCTCGCCATGACGGGCGACGACCTGGTGGCCCTGGTCGGCGGGGAGCTGCACTTCGCGCGGGCGTGGACCTCGGGGCGGGTGCGGCTGGAGGCGGGACTGCGCGACCTCTTCCAGCTGCGGAAGCTCCTCTGACACCTCAGACCTTCGTGGCCTCCCTCTTCGCGGCCTCCGCCTTGGAGCGGGACGCCCGCGCGGCGGGCACGACCAGCGGGGTGCCCGTCTCGGGGTCGTCGATGACCTGGCAGCGCAGTCCGAACACCTGCTCCACCAGCTCGGCGGTGACGATGTCCTTCGGCGCGCCCTGGGCGATGACCCGGCCCTCGCGCAGGGCGATGAGGTGGGTGGCGTAGCGGGCGGCGTGGTTGAGGTCGTGCAGGACGGCGACGAGGGTGCGGCCCTGCTCCTCGTGCAGGTCGGCACAGAGGTCGAGGACGTCGATCTGGTGCTGGATGTCCAGGTAGGTGGTCGGCTCGTCGAGCAGCAGCAACGGCGTCTCCTGGGCCAGCGCCATGGCGATCCAGACGCGCTGCCGCTGCCCTCCGGACAGCTCGTCGACGTAGCGCTCGGCGAGGTCGGCGACGCCGGTGCGGGCCATCGACTCCCGCACGACCCGCTCGTCCTCGGCAGACCACTGGCGCAGCAGGCTCTGGTGCGGGTAGCGGCCGCGCGCGACGAGGTCGCCGACGGTGATGCCGTCGGGGGCGATGGACGACTGGGGCAGCAGGCCGAGGGTGCGGGCGACCTTCTTGGCGGGCAGGGAGTGGATGGCCTGCCCGTCGAGCAGTACCCGCCCCTCGGCGGGCTTGAGCATGCGGGACAGGGCGCGCAGCAGGGTGGACTTGCCGCAGGCGTTCGGGCCGACGACGACGGTGAAGGAGTGGTCCGGGATCTCCACCGACAGCTGTTCGGCGATGACCCGCTGGTCGTAGGCCAGGGTGACGTTCTCGGCGGAGAGACGGTTCACGGTGCTCCTTCGGGTGTTCTTGTTCTCGGCGCCGTTCATATCCGGCCCGCCCTGCGCTCGGTGACCAGCAGCCACAGCAGGTAGACGCCGCCCAGGACGCCGGTGACCACGCCCACGGGCAGCTGCTCGGCGCCGAACGCCCGCTGCGAGACGAAGTCGGCGAGGACCAGCAGCGCCGCCCCCATGCACATGGAGGCGACCAGGTTCGGGCCCGGCGACCGGGTGAGGCGCCGGGCGAGCTGCGGCGCGGTGAGCGCGACGAAGCTGACGGGTCCCGCGGCGGCGGTCGCGGACGCCGTGAGCAGCACGGCGGACAGCATCAGCACCAGCCGCAGCCGCTCGACGCGCACCCCGAGGGCATTGGAGATGTCGTCGCCCATCTCCGTCATGCGCAGGGCCCGGGAGTTGGCGAGGACCACGGGGACGAGGACGGCGCACAGCGCGAGCAGCGGCCACACCTGGTCCCAGTCCCGTCCGTCGAGGGACCCGGTCATCCAGACGACCGCGCGGGCGGCGTCGACGATGTCGGACTTGGTGAGCAGATAGCCGTTGACGGCGGTGACGACGGCGGAGACGCCGATGCCGACCAGCACCAGCCGGTAGCCGTGCACGCCCCGCTTCCAGGCGAGGACGTAGATGGCGGTGCCGGTGATCAGGCCGCCGGCGAGCGCGCCGAGGGCCACCTGGTTGGCGGTGCCGGAGAACAGCACGATGACGGTGAGCGCCCCGGCCGTGGCGCCCTGGCCGAGGCCCAGGATGTCGGGGCTGCCCAGCGGGTTGCGGGAGATGGACTGGAACAGGGCGCCGCCGATCCCGAGGGAGGCGCCGACCAGCAGCCCGACCAGCACGCGCGGCAGCCGCAGCTCGGTGACGATGAACTCCTGCCCCTCGTCGCCCTGACCGACGAGAGTGGTCAGCACGTCGGAGGCGGACATCGGGAAGTCGCCGGTGCCGATGAGCAGCACGCTCGCGCCGAGCGCCAGCAGCATCAGCAGCACGACGACGGTGAAGGCACGCACGTCCAGCCGGACCGAGAGGCCGCCGGGGACGCGCACCGCACGGTTGGTCTTCACAGCTGGGCCGTCCTCCGCCGTCGTACGAGAAGAATGAACACCGGGCCGCCGATGATCGCGGTGACGATGCCCACCTGGAGTTCGGCGGGCCGGGCCACGATCCGGCCGAGCACGTCCGCGCCGAGCAGCAGCACCGGCGACAGGACCGCCGCGTACGGCAGGATCCAGCGCTGGTCGGGCCCGGTGAAGGAGCGCACCACGTGCGGCACCATCAGGCCGACGAAGACGATCGGACCGCACGCGGCGGTGGCGGCGCCGCTCAGCATCGTCGCGACGAGCATGGACAGCGCGCGGGTGCGGTTGAGGTCGGCGCCGAGGGCCTTGGCGGTGTCGTCGCCCATGGCCATGGCGTTCAGCGGCCGCGCGAGCAGCAGCGCCAGCAGGCTGCCGACGACCAGGAACGGCACGACCTGCATGACGGCCTCGTCGCTGCCGGAGCCGAGCGAGCCGACCGTCCAGAAGCGCATCCGGCCGAGGGCGGCGTCGTCGAGGATCATCACGGCCTGGAGATAACCGTAGAGCGCGGCGCTGATGGCCGTGCCGGCGAGCACCAGCCGTACGGGGGTGGCGCCCCGGCGCCCGCCGAGGAACCACACGACGGCGCCGACGGCGGCCGCCCCGAAGAACGCGAACCACACATATCCCGACAGGGAGGTGACGCCGAAGAAGGTGATGGCGGTGACGACCGCGGCGGAGGCGCCCGCGTTCAGGCCGAGGAGTCCAGGGTCGGCCAGCGGGTTGCGGGTCAGCGCCTGCAGCACGGCCCCGGCGAGGCCGAGGGCGGCGCCGGCGAGCAGGCCCAGCAGGGTGCGGGACAGCCTGTCGGACACCACGGTGTCGGCGTAGGTGCCCGACGCGTCGAACAGTCCGTGCCACACCTGCCCGAGGGACAGTTCCTTCGCGCCGACCGCGATGCTCGCCAGCGCGACGAGCACGAGGACCGCGAGGGACACGAGCAGACCGGCCGCGCGTATCGCCCGGCGGCCGGGGGGCGCGGAGGCGGTCTCCGCGCGCTGTTCGGGGGGACTCTCGACCAACACCCGGTTAGGTTAGCCTATCCTCCGAATCGATCAAGATCCGGTGACCGGCGGACCGTCAGAGCCCCAGCCGCGCCAGCGCCTTCCCGGCGTCCAGCCCGCACGCCTCCTCGCCCGCCGCCGTCCAGGCCGCCGCGCACAGCGCCCGCAGCCCGTCCACCGGAGCGCCGTCCCCGTCCAGCTCCAGCCGTCCGGCGCGGGCCGCCGCCGTCCACCCGCCGCACCGGAAGGCGCCGCCGTCCTCGACGACCTCGGGCTGTCCGGTCAGCAGCCCCCGCAGATCCGCGTCCACGTACGTCGGCCGGTGCTGCGGCGGCGCCGCGATCACCTGCGCGCCGTCCGTCACCCCGGTGAGCACCAGCAGCGAGTCCACCCCGCCGTTGAACGCGCCCTCGATGTCCGTGTCCAGCCGGTCCCCCACCACCAGCGGCCGCTCCGCGCCCGTACGCAGGATCGTCTCCCGGTGCATCGGCGGCAGCGGCTTGCCCGCCACCTGCGGCTCGGCTCCGGTGGCGATCCGCACGACCTCCACGGCCGCGCCGTTGCCGGGCGCGATGCCCCGGCCGCTGGGGATCGTCAGGTCGGTGTTGGACGCGAACCACGGCACCCCGCGCGCGACGGCGTAGCACGCCTCGGCGAAACGGCCCCACGCCAGCTCCGGGCCGCCGTACCCCTGCACGACCGCCGCCGGGTCGTCGTCCGCCGACTCCACCGGCACCAGGCCGCGCTCGCGCAGCGCCACCCGCAGGCCCTCGCCGCCCACGACGAGCACTCGGGAGCCCTGCGGCACCTGGTCGGCGATGAGCCGCGCCACCGCCTGCGCGGAGGTGATGACGTCACCGGCCTCGGCCGGTATGCCCAGCTCGGTCAGGTGCGCGGCGACGGCGTCGGGCGTGCGCAGCGCGTTGTTGGTGACGTAGGCGAGACGCATGCCGCCGTCGCGCGCCACGGCGAGGGACGGCACCGCGTGCTCGATGGCCTCACCGCCCGCGTACACCACTCCGTCGAGGTCGAGCAGCGCCGTGTCGTACGCCTCGTTCAGGGCCTGCCCACTGCCCTCGGGCCTCGTCCTGACGCTCCGGCTCATTCCGCATCGCTCCTCGTTCGACGGCTTTCCCCCGATCATCCCCCATGGGGCCGGCACCCGTACGATGCCGGGATGAACTCTGCAGGTCACTCGACGGCAACGGCGCCCCGAGGTCTGGAACTCACCCCGTTCCGCGGCCTTCGGTACGACCCGGACCGGGTCGGCAGCCTGGCCGCCGTGACATCCCCGCCCTACGACGTCGTGGTCCGCCCCGACGGCCTGCACCACCTCCAGTCCGCCGACCCGTACAACATCGTCCGTCTGATCCTGCCCGAGGCCGCCACGTCCGCGGAGCGCAACGCCCAGGCCGCCGAGACGCTCCGCCGCTGGCGCGCCGAGGGCGTCCTCGCCGCCGACCCGGAACCCGGCCTGTACGTCTACGAGCAGCGCGACGGCGACGGCCTGGTGCAGCGGGGCCTGATCGGCGCGCTGCGCGTCTGCGAACCGGAGGAGCGGCTGGTGATGCCGCACGAGGACGTCATGCCGCACATCGTGGCGGACCGCGCGGACCTGATGCGCGCCACCAGCGCCAACCTCGAGCCGCTGCTCCTCACCTACCGGGGCGACGGCACCACGGCGGGCACGGCCGGTCTGATCGAGCGCACGGCCGACCGGCCGCCGCTCCTGGCGACCACCACGGAGGACGGCGTCCACCACCGTCTGTGGTCGGTCACCGACCCGGCCGGGCTGGCGGTGATCCGCGGCGAACTGTCCGCGCACCAGGCGCTGATCGCCGACGGCCACCACCGCTGGGCGACCTACCTCCGCCTGCGCGCCGAGCACCCCTCTCCCAGCCCGTGGGACCACGGCCTGGTCCTGCTGGTCGACACGGCCCGCTATCCGCTGCGGGTCCGCGCCATCCACCGCCTGCTGCACGACCTGCCGGTCGCCAAGGCTCTGAAGGCGCTGGACGGCGTCTTCCGCGTCCGCCGTCTGGACGTACCGCTGCAGCGGGCGATGGACGCGCTGGCCGAGGCGGCGGCGGAGGGCAACGCGTTTCTCCTCACCGGGGGCGACGGCGCCTTCCACCTCGTCGACCGGCCGGACCCCGCACTGCTGGACCGCACCGTGCCCGCGGACCGTCCGGAGGCCTGGCGCACGCTTGACGCGACGGTCCTGCACGCCACGCTCCTCGACCACGTCTGGCGCGTCCCCGACGACCCCGCCCACATCGCGTACATCCACGACACCGCGGCCACGGTGGACAAGGCCCGCCGCGACGGCGGTACGGCGGTGCTGATGCACCCGGTGCACGAGGACGTGGTGCGCGACCTCGCCCGGCAGGGGGTGACGATGCCCCGCAAGTCGACGTCGTTCGGCCCGAAGCCGGCGTCGGGCCTGGTGCTGCGCGCACTGGACCTCTGAAGCGTCCGTACAGACGAGAAGGGGCGGGGCCGGCATTCAGCCGAGCCCGCCCCTTCTCCTGTGCGGGGTGCCGCGAGGACGTCAGTCCTTGTCGTCGTCCTGCGCGCCCTGCTCGTCACGGTCGGCGCCGTTCTGGTCCTCGTCCTCGACGAGGGCGTCCATGAACTCCACTCCGTCCAGCTCGGCCAGCCGGTCGGAGGCGTCCGTGCTGCCGTCCCGGTCTGCCTCGACGGCCTTGGCGAACCACTCGCGCGCCTCGCCCTCACGGCCGGCGGCGAGCAGCGCGTCGGCGTACGCGTACCGCAGACGCGCGGTCCACGGCTGCACGGAGTTCGACGCCAGCTCGGGACTCTGCAGGGTGACGATGGCCGCGTCCAGCTGGCCCATGTCACGCCGGGCGCCGGCCGCGACGAGCCGCATCTCGACCTGACCGGCCTTGTCCAGCTTCTGCACCTCGGGGGCGCCCGCCATGTCCAGTGCCTTCTCCGGCCGGCCGAGACCGCGCTCGCAGTCCGCCATCAGCGGCCACAGCTCCACGGTCCCGGTCATCCGCCGCGCGGCACGGAACTCGGCGAGGGCCTCGCCGTACTTCTGCGTCGCGTACGCGGCGAACCCGGCCGCCTCCCGCACGGCGGCCACGCGCGAGGCGAGCCGCAGCGCGACACGGGAGTAGGCGTAGGCGCGCTCGGGGTCCTCGTCGATGAGCCGGGCGACCATCACCAGGTTCTTGGCGACGTCCTCGGCGAGCGTCTTGGGCAGGCTCTGCAGCTCCTGCCGGACGTCCTTGTCGATCTCCTCGCCGGTGACGTCCTCGGGGATCGGCAGCCGCTTGATGGGCTCGCGGTCACGGTCCCGCTCGTCACGGAACCGGCCGCCGCCCTGGCGGTCGTCACGCCCACGGAACCCACCGGGACGGCCGCCCCGGTCGTCGCGGCGCGGGCCGCGCCCACGGTCACGGTCGTCACGGCCGCGGAAGCCGCCACGGTCGCCCCGGTCGCGGTCGTCCCGCCGGAAGCCGCCACCACGGGAGTCGCGGTCGCCACCCCGGGTGTCGGTACGGCTGTCGCCACCGCGACGGAAGCCACCGCGGTCGCGGTCCCGGTCGCCGCGCTCGGGCCGGTCGTCACGACGGAAGCCACCGCGGTCACCGCGGTCGTCGGAGCGGCCGCGGTAACCGCCACGGTCCCGATCGTCACGCCGATCGTCACGGCGATCGTCACGGCGGTCATCACGACGGTCGTCGCGCCGACCGTACCCACGGTCGTCGTCACGACGGAAACCACCGCGGTCACCGCGGTCGTCGGAGCGGCCGCGGTAACCGCCACGGTCCCGGTCGTCACGCCGATCGTCACGACGGTCGTCGCGCCGACCGTACCCACGGTCGTCGTCGCGACGGAAACCGCCACGGTCGCCGCGGTTGTCGTCACGACGGAAACCGCCACGGTCACCGCGGTCGTCGCTACGACCCCGGTAGCCACCACGGTCCCGGTCGTCGCGCCGGTCATCACGACGGTCGTCACGGCCGCGGTAACCGCCGCGGTCGCCCCCGCGGTTGTCGCGGTTGTCGTCGCGTCCACGGAAGCCGCCACGCTCGGGCCGGCCGCCGCTGCGGTCACGGTCGCTGGTGCGGTCCCGGTCGCGGTCGCGGTCGTCGCGACGGAAGGGGGGACGGTAGCCGTCCCGGCGGAAGCCACGGTCGCGGTCGTTGCCGCGACGGGGGCCACCGCGCTGGCCGCCACGGTCCCCGCGGTCCGAACGGTCACCACTGTCCCGTCGCCGCTGATCGCGCTCCGGTCGGTCGTCGGGAGAGTTGGTGGACATCGGTGACTCCTGTCTCGGGTACTGCAAGCATAAATACAAAAAGGACCCCTGGCCCCAGCTGAACGCTGGCGACCAGGGGTCCTTCCAAAGATTGTTCGGCGGCGTCCTACTCTCCCACAGGGTCCCCCCTGCAGTACCATCGGCGCTGTAAGGCTTAGCTTCCGGGTTCGGAATGTAACCGGGCGTTTCCCCTACGCTATGACCACCGAAACCCTAATGGTTTCGAGCGAACAAGCACACTCTTCTGTTATGCGTTCTGCTCAAAGCCGACAACGGTCGTTGTCTCAGAACTAACACAGTGGACGCGAGCAACTGAGGACAAGCCCTCGGCCTATTAGTACCGGTCAACTCCACACG
>BNBX01000007.1:241799-450986 GCA_014656175.1 Streptomyces werraensis | reverse complement strand
TGGGAAGCCGCCGCACGCGAGGGCCGCACCATCGCCCCCCTCATCACCCGCCTCAACACCGTCCGGCGGGACCACCCCGCGCTGCACCGGCTGCGCAATCTCCGCTTCCACCGCACCGACAACGACTCCGTCCTGGCGTACAGCAAGCGCAGCGGCTCCGACGTCGTGCTCGTGGTGGTCAACCTCGACCCCCATCACGTCCAGGAGGCGACGGTCTCGCTGGACATGCCGCAACTCGGCCTGGACTGGCACGAGTCGGTGCCGGTGCGCGACGAGCTCACCGGCGAGACCTACCACTGGGGCAGCACCAACTACGTGCGGCTGGAGCCGGGGCGGGCTCCCGCGCATGTCCTGCACGTCCAGCGACCGCCCGCCGCACAGCGAAACGGAGGGCCAGGAACGCCATGACCGTGAACGAGCCAGTGCCGGACACGTTCGAGGACACACCGGTCAGGGACCGGGACCCCGACTGGTTCAAACGCGCCGTCTTCTACGAGGTCCTCGTCCGCTCCTTCCAGGACAGCAACGGGGACGGCATCGGCGATCTCAAAGGCCTGACCTCCAAGCTGGACTATCTGCAGTGGCTGGGCGTCGACTGCCTGTGGCTGCCGCCGTTCTTCAAGTCGCCGCTGCGCGACGGCGGGTACGACGTGGCCGACTACACCGCCGTGCTCCCCGAGTTCGGCGACCTGGCCGACTTCGTGGAGTTCGTCGACTCCGCGCACCAGCACGGCATGCGCGTGATCATCGACTTCGTCATGAACCACACCAGCGACCAGCACCCGTGGTTCCAGGAGTCCCGCAAGGACCCGGACGGCCCCTACGGCGACTTCTACGTCTGGGCCGACGACGACACCGGCTACCCGGACGCGCGCATCATCTTCGTCGACACCGAGGCGTCCAACTGGACGTACGACCCGGTGCGCAAGCAGTACTACTTCCACCGGTTCTTCTCCCACCAGCCGGACCTCAACTACGAGAACCCGCGGGTGCAGGAGGAGATGCTGGCGGGCCTGCGGTTCTGGCTCGACCTGGGCATCGACGGGTTCCGGCTGGACGCCGTCCCCTATCTGTACGCGGCCGAGGGGACGAACTGCGAGAACCTTCCGGCGACGCACGCGTTCCTCAAGCGGGTGCGCAAGGAGATCGACACCCAGTACCCGGACACCGTGCTGCTCGCCGAGGCCAACCAGTGGCCCGAGGACGTCGTCGACTACTTCGGCGACTACGCCGCCGGCGGCGACGAATGCCACATGGCCTTCCACTTCCCGGTCATGCCCCGCATCTTCATGGCCGTCCGCCGCGAGTCCCGCTACCCCGTCTCCGAGATCCTCGCCAAGACCCCCGCCATCCCCTCCGGCTGCCAGTGGGGCATCTTCCTGCGCAACCACGACGAGCTGACCCTGGAAATGGTCACCGACGAGGAACGCGACTACATGTGGGCCGAGTACGCCAAAGACCCCCGCATGCGCGCCAACATCGGCATCCGCCGGCGCCTCGCCCCCCTCCTCGACAACGACCGCAACCAGATCGAACTCTTCACCGCCCTGCTGCTGTCCCTGCCCGGATCGCCGATCATCTACTACGGCGACGAGATCGGCATGGGCGACAACATCTGGCTCGGCGACCGCGACGCCGTCCGCACGCCGATGCAGTGGACGCCCGACCGCAACGCCGGCTTCTCGTCCTCGGACCCCGGCCGCCTCTACCTGCCGACGATCATGGACCCGGTCTACGGCTACCAGGTCACCAACGTCGAGGCCTCCATGGCCTCGCCCTCCAGCCTGCTCCACTGGACCCGGCGCATGATCGAGATCCGCAAGCAGAACCCCGCGTTCGGCCTCGGCTCCTACACCGAACTGCCCTCCTCCAACCCCGCCGTCCTCGCCTTCCTCCGCGAGGCCCCCCCGAACGGGAAAGACGGGGACGACCTGGTCCTGTGCGTCAACAACTTCTCCCGCTTCTCCCAGCCCACCGAGCTCGACCTGCGCGAGTTCGACGGCCGGCACCCGGTGGAGCTGTTCGGCGGGGTGCGGTTCCCGGCCATCGGCGAACTGCCGTACCTGCTGACCCTCGGGGGCCACGGCTTCTACTGGTTCCGGCTCACCCGAGTCGCATCCCGCATCGGCCGACGCCTGTGAGCGTGTGCCGGCGAGAGGAGGCGTCACGATGACGAAGACCGCATTCCTGCGCCCGCGGAGCGCGCCCGCCGAGTCCCTGGAGTCGCTCGCCGGGCTGCTGCGGGAGTGGCTGCCGTTGCAACGCTGGTTCGCGGGCAAGGACCGACCCGTCACCGATCTCGGCGTGCTGTCCACGACGGAGCTGTTCCCGGGCTGTCTGCACGTGCTGGTGCACGCCGCGCACGGCGGAGTGCCCGCGCCCGGGGGCACCACCCCCGCCGGCGACTGCTACCAGCTGCTGCTCGGGGTGCGCGAGCGGCCCTCGCCCCGCCTGGGCAAGGCGCTCATCGGCACCGTGCGGGACGGCCTGCTGGCCGGGCTGACGGTCTACGACGCCCTCCAGGACCCGCGCGCCGCCCAGTTGCTGCTGGAGCGGCTGCGCCGGCCGGGTACCGCGGGCCCGCTGCACTTCGAGGGCGACCCCGCCCAGGAGATCCCCTCGGGTCTGGTGCCGCGGCTGCTGAACGCCGAGCAGTCCAACTCCTCGCTGGTGTACGGCGACGAGTACATCCTGAAGGTCTTCCGGCGCATCCAGCCCGGCGTCAACCCCGACCTGGAGGTGCCCGGGGCGCTGGCCCGGCAGGGCTGCCACCGGGTGCCCGCGCCGGTGGCCTGGCTGCGCACCACGGACCCGTTCAAGGCGACGCTCGGCGTGCTCCAGCCGTATCTGCGCAACGCCGCCGACGGCTGGACGCTGGCCCTCGACGCGCTCGCCTCGGGGGACGACTTCACCGCGCAGGCGCACGCCCTCGGCCGCGCCACGGCCGACGTGCATCTGGCGCTGTCCTCCGCGTTCCCCGTCGGCGCGCCCGGCGAGAACGGGCGGACGGCGGCGGCGATGACCGAGCGGCTGACCGCGGCCGCGCACGCCGTGCCCGCGCTCCAGCCGTACGTGCCGGGGCTGCGGAGCGCCTTCGCGGCGCTCGCCACCTGCGACGCAGGGCCGCCCGCCCAGCGCATCCACGGCGACCTGCACCTGGGCCAGGTGCTGCGGGCGGGACGCGAGTGGTTCGTGATCGACTTCGAGGGCGAGCCGTCCCGGCCGCTCTCCGAACGGCGCAGCGCCCACTCCCCCGTGCGGGACATCGCCGGGATGCTGCGCTCCTTCGACTACGCCGCCCGTCAGCGCCGTCCCTGGCGCCCGGAGTGGGCGCGGCGCTGCCGCGAGGCCTACTGCGCGGGCTACGCGGCCCGCGCCGGCTGGGACCCGCGCAAGAAGCACGGCCTGCTCCGCGCCTACGAGACGGACCGGGCCGTGTACGAGGTGCTGTACGAGGCCCGGCACCGACCCGACTGGCTGCCCGTACCCATGGCGGCGATCGAGCGCCTCGCCGTGAGAGGAGACTGAAGCCGTGGCCCTGCACGACACGCCGCTGCCCGGACCGGGCGGGTCCGCCCCGTCCGCCGCCGACGGGGCGGCCGCCCCCGCCCTCGACCCGAACGACCGGGGCCGCCTGCTGGCCGGCGCCCACCACGACCCGCACGCCCTGCTGGGCGCCCACCCGGTGCCCGGGGGCATCGCCTTCCGGGCGCTGCGCCCCTTCGCCCGCGAGGTGAGCGTGGTCGTCGACGGCGCCCGCACCCCGCTGGTGTCCGACGGCGACGGGCTGTTCTCCGCCGTGCTGCCGCTGGACGAGGTCCCCGAGTACACCCTGGCGGTCGCGTACGGGGACGACGAACCGGTGGAGACGCACGACCCGTACCGGTTCCTGCCCGCGCTCGGCGACTTCGACCTGCACCTGATCCGCGAGGGCCGGCACGAGGAGCTGTGGACGGCGCTCGGCGCGCACCCCATGACCCACCAGGGCGTGGACGGCACCCGCTTCACGGTGTGGGCGCCCAACGCGCTCGGGGTGCGGCTCGCCGCGGACTTCACGTACTGGGACGGGACGGCGTTCCCGATGCGGTCGCTGGGATCGTCCGGCGTGTGGGAGCTGTTCCTGCCGGGCGTCGGCGAGGGCACCCGGTACAAGTTCGAGATCCACTCGCGCCACGGCCACCGGTTCCTCAAGGCGGACCCGATGGCGCGCCGCACCGAGGCGCCGCCGAACACGGCGTCGGTGGTCACCGCCTCGCACCACGAGTGGGGCGACGCGGAGTGGATGGCGCGGCGCGGGGACACGCCGGTGCACGAGGCGCCGTTCTCGGTGTACGAGGTGCACCTGCCGTCGTGGCGGCCGGGGCTCACCTACCGCGAACTGGCCGAGGTGCTGCCCGCCTACGTCAAGGACATGGGGTTCACCCACGTCGAGCTGATGCCGGTCGCCGAACACCCGTACGGGCCTTCCTGGGGCTACCAGGTCACCGGCTTCTACGCGCCGACCGCGCGGCTCGGCACCCCGGACGACTTCAGGTACCTGGTGGACGCCCTGCACCGGGCCGGCATCGGCGTGATCATGGACTGGGTGCCCGCGCACTTCCCGCGCGACGACTGGGCGCTGGCCCGGTTCGACGGGGAGCCGCTGTACGAGCCCGGCGACTCGCGGCGGGCCGACCACCCCGACTGGGGGACGTTCACCTTCGACTACGCCCGCACCGAGGTGCGCAACTTCCTTGTCGCGAACGCCGTGTACTGGTGCCAGGAGTTCCACATCGACGGGCTGCGGGTCGACGCGGTCGCCTCGATGCTCTACCTCGACTACTCGCGCGAGGAGGGCGGCTGGGAGCCGAACATCCATGGCGGCCGGGAGGACCTTGCGGCCATGGCGTTCCTCCAGGAGATGAACGCCACCGTGTACCGGCGCTGCCCCGGCGTGGTGACCATCGCCGAGGAGTCCACGGCGTGGGGCGGCGTGACCCGGCCCACCGACACCGGTGGGCTCGGGTTCGGGCTGAAGTGGAACATGGGCTGGATGCACGACTCGCTGGAGTACGTCTCCCACGAGCCGGTGCACCGCAAGTACCACCACCACGAGATGACCTTCGCGATGGTGTACGCCTACAGCGAGAACTACGTGCTGCCGATCTCGCACGACGAGGTGGTGCACGGCAAGCAGGCGCTGGTGTCGAAGATGCCGGGCGACTGGTGGCAGCGGCGGGCCAACGTCCGCGCCTACCTGGGCTTCATGTGGGCCCACCCCGGCAAGCAACTCCTCTTCATGGGACAGGAGTTCGCGCAGGGCGCCGAGTGGTCCGAGAAGGCGGGTCCCGAGTGGTGGCTGCTGGACGAGGGCTACCACTCGGCGGGCGACCACCGCGGGGTGCAGGAGCTGGTGCGCGACCTCAACGCGCACTACCGGCGGCTTCCGTCGCTGTGGCAGCGCGACACCGACCCGTCCGGCTTCCGCTGGGTCGCGGTGGACGCGGCCGACGACAACGTCTTCGCGTTCCTGCGGTACGACGCGGAGGGCTGGCCGCTGCTCGCGGTGTCGAACTTCTCCCCCGTGGTCCGGCACGACTACCGGCTCGCCGTCGGCGACGACGTGGTCGCCTGGGAGGAGATCCTCAACACCGACGCCGCCCGCTACGGCGGCGGCGACGTCGTGAACCCGGACCCGGTGAAGCCCGAGGACGGGCACGTCCGGCTCACCCTGCCCCCGCTCGCGACGGTCTGGCTGGCGCCCACGCCGATGTGAGGCCGTGCCACGGCCCCCGGCGGCCCTCCGCCGACGACACCAGGTGTCCCGCGCCCCGCGCGGGGCATGCGGGTCGTACGGCCGAGGGCTGCTCGGCGTCGACGCGGCAGGCAGAAGGGCGAGGCATCAGGTGCGCACCGTGGGAGTGGAGGAGGAACTCCTCCTGGTCGATCCGGAGACAGGCGAACCGCGGGCGATGTCCGCGGCGGTGCTCGCCCGCGCCGAGCGGGAGGACTCGGGGCAGGACGTCTTCGAGAAGGAACTGCACGAGCAGATGGTGGAGTTCGCCACCCATCCGCAGTCGTCCATGGAGCGCCTGCTCGCGGAGATAGCCCGCTGCCGCAAGGAGGCAGCGGGCCACGCCGAGGAGATCGGCTGCACGGTCGCCGCGCTGGCCACGTCGCCGCTGCCGGTGAGCCCGGCGGTCGGCGTCAACGAGCGGTACCGGTGGATGGAGCAGCAGTACGGCATCGCCACCCGTGAGCAGCTCGTCATGGGCTGTCACGTGCACGTGTCGGTGGAGTCCGACGAGGAGGGCGTCGCCGTCCTCGACCGCCTGCGGCCGTGGCTGGCGGTGCTGACCGCGCTCAGCGCGAACTCGCCGTTCTGGCAGGGCAAGGACTCGGGATACTCCAGCTATCGCAGCCGGGTGTGGCAGCGGTGGCCGTCGGCCGGGCCGACCGAGCCGTTCGGGTCGCCGGAGCGGTACCACCGGCGGGTGGCGGACATGGTGGCGACCGGCGCGATCCTCGACGAGGGAATGATCTACTTCGACGCCCGCCTGTCCGAGCGTTACCCGACGGTGGAGGTACGGGTGTCGGACGTCGCGCTGCACGCCGAGACGGCGGGCCTGGTGGCCACGCTGACGCGGGCGCTGGTGGAGACGGCGGCGCGCGAGTGGCGCGAGGGCCGCGAGCCGGTCGACCCGGGGGTCTCCCTGCTCCGGCTGTCCGCCTGGCAGGCGGCGCGCTCCGGCCTCACCGGCGAACTGCTGCACCCGGAGACGATGCGGAGGATGCCCGCCGAGGCGGTCGTCCGCGCCCTCCTCGACCACACCGCGGACGCCCTCTCCGACCACGGCGACCTGGACCGCGCCCGCGAGGGCTGCGAGCGGCTCCTCCGCGACGGCAACGGCGCGATGATCCAGCGCGCCCTCCTGGAACGCACGGAGAGCCTCCGGGACGTGGTCACGGAGTGCGTCCGTCATACACAGGCGTAGCCGGACGAAGCTCCTGCGGGCGGGGGGGGGGAGGCCAACCCCCCCGGTTCCCCGCGCCACCTTCGGGGCGGGGAACGGAGTGCGTCCGCGGGGCGCGGAGAACCGGGCGCCACGGCGTACGACTGCGCCGAGGAGCCGGAGAAGCGGCACCGCCGCCGGGCGGCGGGCCGTGCGGGACCCGGCCGCCCGCAAGGGGGTGCCGGCGGCTGTCACGGGCGCGGCTCAGATGAGCAGGATGATCGCGTAGACCAGGAAGAACGCCGCGATGAAGGCGACCACGGCGAGGATCGCGGTCAGGGGGCCCTTGGCCCAGCCCTTGGCGGGGTTGTACGACAGCTCGTACGGGCCCGCCTCCGGCATGCTGCTCTCCGCGGGCGGGGTCTCGCCCGGCGGGACGCCGCCGCCCGCCTCGAGGCCGGTGGTGCGGTCCGGATCGGGATCGGGATTGACGTAGGTCATGGACACCGGGTCCCCAGAAAGCAGCCGGATCATCAGTGCGGACACACTTGACGTGATCCCGGCCCAGGGCACGGCCCGCTGGACTACATTCAGGCACCGCCACCCCCCGTCACCGTGAGGAGCAGTGCATGCGCGACCTCGCTCTCGCTCCGCCGTCCGCCCCGCCCCTGACCGGAGGCCTCGCCGACAGCCTGTTCGCGAGGGCGGCCGAGAGCCCGACCATGCCGGTACTGGCCCGCCGCACCGGGGCCTCCGCCACCTGGGAGGAGGTCAGCGCCGTCGAGTTCCGCGACGAGGTGGTCGATCTGGCCAAGGGCCTGATCGCGTCCGGCATCTCGCCGGGCACCCGTGTCGCGATCATGGCGCGCACCCGCTACGAGTGGACCGTCCTGTGCCACGCCCTGTGGACGGTGGGCGCCGAGGTCGTGCCGGTCTACCCCACCTCCTCGCGGGAGCAGGTCGAGTGGATCCTGCGCGACTCCGGCTGTGTGGCCGTGCTGGTCGAGGACGAGCAGAGCGTGATGACCGTGGGCTCGGTGTGCGCCCAGCTGCCCCGGCTGCGGCACGTGTGGCAGCTCGACGCGGGCGCGCTGGACCAGCTGGTGGCGCGCGGTGAGGCCATCCCGGCCCCCACGGTCGACTCCATGCGCCGGATCGTGCTGCCGGACGCCACGGCCGTGGTGGCCTACACCTCCGGCACCTCGGGGCACGCCATGGGCTGCGCCATCAGCCACCGCGGGCTGGCGTTCATCTGCGACACGCTGCTGGCGGGCTGGGGACATGTCGCGGCGCCGCCCGGCGAACAGGGGTCCGTGCTGGCGTTCCTGCCGTTCTCCCACGTGTACGGGCTGATGATCCAGAGCCTGTGCATCCGCGGCGGCCTGCTGATGGGGCACGAGCCGGACCTGGGCGCGGACGCGCTGTCCACGTCGCTGCGCTCGTTCCGGCCCACGTATCTGTACGCGGTGCCGTCCCTGCTGGAGAAGATCTACAAGAACTTCCTGCGCGCCTCACAGCTGTCGGGGCGCGGGGCGCTGTTCGAGCGGGCCGCCGGCACCGCCCGGGACTTCGCGGCGGCGACGGAGCGGCAGCGGCTCGGACGCGGCTCGGGCCCCGGCTTCGACCTGCGGATGCAGCACGCCCTGTACGAGCGGACCGTGTACCGCAAGCTGCGGGCGACGCTCGGTGGCCGGGTGCTGCGGGCCACGTCCGGCGGCTCCCCGCTCTCCCGCGACCTGTCCCTCTTCTACGAGGGCATCGGCATCTACGTGCACGACGGGTACGGTCTCACCGAGACCAGCGGCGGCATCACCATGCAGCCCTACGGCCGGGAGAAGTCGGGGACGGTCGGGCAGCCGCTTCCGGGCACCGCGATCAAGGTGGCCGAGGACGGGGAGATCCTGGTGCGCGGCCCGTCGGTGTTCCAGGGGTACATCGGCGACCCGGCCGCCACCCGGGCCGCCCTGCGGGACGGCTGGCTGGCCACCGGCGACCTGGGCCGGCTGGACGGCGAGGGCTACCTCACGATCACCGGCCGCAAGAAGGACATCATCATCACCAGCAGCGGCAAGAGCGTGGCCCCGGCCGCCCTGGAGCAGCGGCTGCGCATGCATCCCCTCGTCCACCAGGCCGTGGTGGTGGGCGACAACCGGCCGTGCGTGGGCGCCCTGATCACGCTGGACCCGGACTTCCTCGCGGACTGGCGGGCGGCACTGTCGCTGCAGGGCGACGCCCCGGCGCGGGAGGCGCGGGAGGAGAACGCGCTGCGGGAGGAGATCGGGCGGGCGGTCGCCGCCGCCAACAGCAGCGTGTCCCCCTCGGAGTCGATCCGGGTGTTCCGTGTGCTGCCGGAGCCGTTCGACGTGTCCAACGGCCTGCTCACGCCGTCGATGAAGCTGCGCCGGGACGAGATCGTGCGCCGCTACGCGCTGGAGATCGACGCGATGTACCAGTCCCGCACGCGCCCGGCTCGCCCCGCGGCGCCGGCCGACGCGTCGGTGTGGGACGAGGACAACGTGTTCCGCTGACCATGCCCGCGACGGGGTGCGGGGTTTGTCACCCCGCACCGTCGGGCAGGCGGGCGCGTAGGCTCCGCCCGCACGGGAACCCACAGATCGGGGAACGCAACAGCAGCGACGACCGCCCCGGCAGCGGCCGGGGCCTGGAAGGCGACATGGCACCCGAGTCGCGTAGGGACAGGACACTGGCCGGCGAGGAGATCACGAGCCGCATCGCCAGCTTCCCGGGGGAGCTGCACGATGTGACGGACGCACGTCTGGTCGCGGAGGAATTCCTCTTCGACCTGGCCCGCGCGTCGGCGCCGACGGCGCCGGAGCACTGGGACGACATACTCCTGGTGGTCACCGAACTGGCCGCCAACGCGGTGCAGTACGCCCCCGGACCGTTCGAGCTGCGGCTGCGCCGCACGTTCGACGGGGTGCACGTGGTGATGCACGACACCAGCAGCACCGAACCGGCCCCGCGCCCGTTCCATCCGCACAGCGGCGGGGGCGGCATCGGGTGGCATCTGATCCACACGCTCTGCGACCAGGTGAGCGTCGTGACGCACGAGCAGGGCAAGGACATCCACGTCTTCCTGCCGTGGTGAGCGCCCCGGCGGCGGGACGGCCGGGGCCCGCGCTCATCCGGTGGGCCGCTCCTCGCGGGGCAGCTCGCGGTAGTAGTCGCCGACGGCGGTGAGGTAGCCGCGGTCCATGGTCTCGCTGTCGGTGCGGAAGCGCGGCGCGGCCTTCAGCTCGGCCCGCGTGCACGACACCGTCAGCTTCCGCTCCGCGGTGTCGACGGAGGTGATCACCCCTACGGGGACCAGGAGGCTGCGGCCGAACACCCACATGCCGGTGTCCACGACGAGGTGCGGCATGCCGTGGTGGCCGGCCTGACGGTCGACGTGGCCGGCGGTTCCGTCGCTCGCGACGACGGTGTAGCCCGTGAGGTCCGCCCCGCGGACGTGGTCTAGGTCCGGCGCGTACGACCAGATGCTGTCGGTGGGCACTGCTTCCGGCCTCCCCGAGAAACGACTGCTCCCCATGAACTGCTCCCCCTTCACAGAAGCGGGGCCGGAACTCCGCCCCTCTCCACCCGAGCAGATACCCCTCCGACGGGCACACATTCGAACAGCGCCCGCCGAATGCGGCCAACCTGGCCGGGCGGACGTGAAATGAGGTCAGGTACCCCGCCTTCGCGGGAACATGCACGCCGGAAGCCGTGATTCTCATCCGGACCGGAAAGCCGGCCACCCGCTTTGTCGCGCGCCCGCGAGGTGGGTTAACCTGCGGCGTATTTCTCTCCGCGCGACTCCGCTGATCTGCGGAAATGCGCACTGAATGGGGCCGGAACGAGGGTGCGCATGACCAGGGGAAGCACCGAGGGGACCGACACGGTGCCGGGGGACAAGGAGCTGAGGCAGCTCCTCGCGGGACTGACGGCCGTACGGGACGGGGACTTCGGGACCCGACTGCCCGGTGACGCCGACGGGCTCATGGGGGACATCGCCAAGGTCTTCAACGGGATGGTCGACCAGCTGTCGCTGTTCACCTCGGAAGTCACTCGCGTCGCCCGCGAGGTGGGCACGGAGGGGACGCTCGGCGGTCAGGCGCAGGTGCCGGGGGTCTCGGGCACCTGGGCCGACCTCACCGACTCGGTGAACGCCATGGCGGGCAACCTCACGGCGCAGGTGCGCAACGTCGCCCAGGTGACGACGGCCGTGGCGAAGGGCGACCTGTCGCAGAAGATCACCGTCGACGCCCGCGGCGAGATCCTCGAACTCAAGAACACCATCAACACGATGGTCGACCAGCTCTCCGCCTTCGCCGACGAGGTCACCCGCGTCGCCCGCGAGGTCGGCACCGAGGGACGCCTCGGCGGACAGGCCGACGTGCAGGGGGTCAGGGGCACCTGGCGCGATCTGACCGACTCGGTGAACTTCATGGCCGGCAACCTCACCGGCCAGGTGCGCAACATCGCGCTGGTGGCGACGGCGGTCGCGCAGGGCGACCTGTCGCAGAAGATCACCGTCGACGCCCGCGGCGAGATCCTCGAACTCAAGAACACCATCAACACGATGGTCGACCAGCTCTCCGCCTTCGCCGACGAGGTGACCCGCGTCGCCCGCGAGGTCGGCACGGAGGGACGCCTCGGCGGACAGGCCCAGGTGCGGGGGGTGTCGGGCACCTGGAAGGACCTCACGGACAACGTCAACGTGATGGCGTCCAACCTGACGAGCCAGGTGCGCTCCATCGCCCAGGTCGCCTCCGCGGTGGGCCGGGGCGACCTGTCGCAGCGGATCCGCGTCGAGGCGGCCGGCGAGGTCGCGGCCCTCGCCGACGTCATCAACACGATGGTGGACACGCTGTCCGCGTTCGCCGACGAGGTCACCCGCGTCGCCCGCGAGGTCGGCACCGAGGGACGCCTCGGCGGACAGGCGCACGTGCCCGGTGTCGCGGGCACCTGGAAGGACCTCACCGACAACGTCAACTCCATGGCCAACAACCTCACCGGCCAGGTGCGCAACATCGCGCTGGTGACGACCGCCGTGGCCAAGGGCGACCTGTCGAAGAAGATCGACGTCGACGCGCGCGGCGAGATCCTGGAACTGAAGACGACCATCAACACGATGGTCGACCAGCTCTCCGCCTTCGCCCAGGAGGTCACCCGCGTCGCCCGCGAGGTCGGCACCGAAGGACGCCTCGGCGGACAGGCGGAGGTCGAGGGCGTCTCCGGCACCTGGAAGCGGCTCACCGAGAACGTCAACGAGCTGGCCGGGAACCTCACCCGGCAGGTCCGCGCCATCGCCGAGGTGACCAGCGCGGTCGCCGAGGGTGACCTGACCCGCTCGGTGAACGTGGAGGCGTCCGGGGAGGTCGCCGAGCTCAAGGACAACATCAACGCGATGGTGGAGTCCCTGCGCGAGACGACCCGGGCCAACCAGGAGCAGGACTGGCTCAAGACCAATCTCGCCCGGGTGTCCGGGCTGATGCAGGGCCATCGCGACCTGCCCGTGGTCGCAGAGCTGATCATGGACGAGCTGGTCCCGCTGGTGTCCGCCCAGTACGGCGCGTTCTACCTCGCGGAGGACGGCGAGCGCGGTCCCGAGCTGCGCCTCGTCGGCTCGTACGGCTACCCGGACGACAGCGAGCGGCCGACGCGCATCCCCTTCGGCAAGACCCTGGTCGGGCAGGCCGCGCGCAGCCGGCGCACCATCATGGTGGACCAGCTGCCGCCGGACTACGTGACCATCTCCTCCGGACTCGGCCAGGTGGTGCCGACCGCGCTGGTGCTGCTGCCGATCGTCTTCGAGGGCCAGGTGCTCGGCGTGATCGAGCTGGCGTCGGTGACCCCGTTCACCCAGATCCACCAGGACTTCCTGGAACAGCTGATGGAGACCATCGGCGTCAACGTCAACACCATCGTGGCGAACGCCCGCACCGACGAGCTGCTGGTGGAGTCGCAGCGGCTCACCGCCGAACTGCAGGAGCGGTCCGCGGAGCTGCAGACCCAGCAGGAGGAACTGCAGCGCTCCAACGCCGAGCTGGAGGACAAGGCGGCGCTGCTGGCCTCGCAGAACCGGGACATCGAGGCGAAGAACCTCCAGATCGAGCAGGCGAGGCAGGAACTCGAGGCGCGGGCACAGCAGTTGTCGCTCGCCTCGAAGTACAAGTCGGAGTTCCTGGCGAACATGAGCCACGAGCTGCGCACCCCGCTCAACAGCTTGCTGATCCTGGCCCAGTTGCTCGCCCAGAACCCCTCGCGCAACCTCTCCCCGAAGCAGGTGGAGTACGCGCAGATCATCCACTCGGCGGGCTCGGACCTGCTGCAGCTGATCAACGACATCCTCGACCTGTCGAAGGTCGAGGCGGGCAAGATGGACGTCAGCCCGGAGCGGGTGGAGCTGCGCCGTCTCGTCGAGTACGTCGAGGCGACGTTCCGGCCGATGACCATGCAGAAGAGCCTGGACTTCACGGTGACGACCGCGCCGGGCGCGCCCGCGGACCTGCTCACCGACGACTCCCGGCTGCGTCAGGTGCTGCGCAACCTGCTGTCCAACGCGGTGAAGTTCACCGAGCGCGGCCAGGTGGAGCTGCGGATCGAGCCGGCCCCGGACGACGAGGTGCCCGAGGAGGTGCTGCGGGGCGGTCCCGTGGTCGCCTTCCGGGTGCGGGACACCGGGGTGGGCATCCCGGAGCAGCACCTGGAGTCGATCTTCGGTGCCTTCCAGCAGGCCGACGGCACCACCAGCCGCAAGTACGGCGGCACCGGCCTCGGGCTGTCCATCACCCGGGAGATCGCCCACCTGCTGGGCGGCGCGGTCACCGTGGACAGCGTCGCGGGCCAGGGCTCGACGTTCACGCTGTTCCTGCCGGTGGCACGGCCCGACTTCGAGCAGCAGCTGCGGCCCGCCCCGGCCGTGGAGGGCGAGCAGGCCGGGGAGGAGCTGCCACAGGCCGCGTCCGGCCGGACGCCCGCGATCGAGGCGGCCCCCGCCCAGCAGGGCCGGCGTCCGCGCCGCCTGCTGGTGGTGGAGGAGCGGCCCCGGGGTCTGCTCACCCTGGTCGCGGAGAGCGTGGTGCAGGACGTCACGCACGCCGGCGGCGGCTCCCGTCCGGCGGTCGACATCATCACCGCCGTCGGCGCCCAGGAGGCGGCCGGCGCGCTGGCCGCCGACCCCTGCCACTGCGTGGTGCTGGAGCTGGGCATGGCGGAGGCGGAGGTGACCCGCTTCCTGGAGGCGCTGCGCGGCGACTCCGCGCTGGCGAGCGTGCCCGTCCTGGTGCACAGCGGACACCGCGCCGACGCCGAGGTGGAGGCGAACCTGCGCTCCCAGGCCTCGGGCACGGCGCTGGAGTTCCTGTCCAGCCTGGACGAGCTGCGGGAGCGGATCGCGCTGCACCTGTCGGCGGAGGAGCCCGGCGACGTGCTGTCGCTGGTGCGCCCGGACGAGGCGCAGCGGACCGCTCCTGAGGCCGTGGTGGACGGCTCGTTCGCGGGCCGGACCGTGCTGGTCGTCGACGACGACGCGCGCAACCTCTTCGCGCTCAGCGGCATCCTGGAGCTGCACGGCTTCCGGGTGCTGCACGCCGAGGACGGCCGCAAGGGCATCCAGAGACTGGTGGACAACCCGGACGTGGGGCTGGTCCTGATGGACGTGATGATGCCCGAGATGGACGGGTACGCCGCCACGGCCGAGATCCGGTCGATGCCGCAGTACGCGGACCTGCCGATCATCGCGGTGACCGCCAAGGCGATGCCCGGGGACCGGGAGAAGAGCCTCGCGTCGGGCGCCAGCGACTACGTCACCAAGCCGGTCGACAGCCATGAGCTGATCGCCTGCGTGCGCCGCTGGCTGCCGGCATGAGCGTCCAGGGGCACGTCGGCGAGCCGGCGCCCGACGAGATGGAGCTGCGGCCTCCGTCGGCCGGTCCGGCCGGGGTCGCCGCCGACTCCCCCGTCGGCCGGCTCGCGGCGACGGTGGACCGGCTGAGCCGTGAGGTGCGGGCCGCGCAGGCGGAGGCCGAGGGGCGGGCGCTGATCGAGCTCGCCAAGGGCATCCTCGTGGAGCGCCTCGGGTGCGGTCCTGCGCAGGCGGCGCGGCAGCTCGCCGAGCTGACCGAGCAGGCCGGGACGACTCAGCTCGAGTTCGCCGTCGAGGTGATCAACCAGGCCGCCCGGGACCGGATGTCCGAGGTGACGCACGCCTTCCTGGCCGCCACCCGGGCGACCGGCGAGGCGGAGGCGGACCCGGCGGCCGTACGGCTGCGGGCGGCCGAGAGCGGGGCGCTCGCCGCCGACGACACCCAGGCCGTGGCCGAGTCGCTGCTGGAGCAGGCGCTGCGCCCGCTGGGCGCGGTGGCCGTGGCGATCTGGGCGGCGGGCGCCGACGGGTCGCTGACCCTGGCCGGCAGTGCCGGCTTCTCCCCCGCCGAGGCGGCGCGCTGGCACTACGTGCCGCCGGACGTGGCGACGGTCGCGCGGTGCGGTCTGGCCGAGCGCGAGGGACTGTGGATCGAGTCGCTGGCCGAGCGTGGGCTGCCCAGTGTGGGCCGGCACCATCACCCGGACGGCGGCCGGGCGGCCGTGCCCGCCGGCACCGGCGGGCGGGTGTACGGCGTGCTGGAGATCGTCTGGCCCGTGCCGCTGCCCCCGCAGCGGCCGCAGATCGTGCGGCAGGTGGAGGCCCTGGCGGAGCTGTGCGCGCACACGCTGGAGACGTACACGGCGCCCGACGGGCCCACCCGTCCGCAGCGGGTGCCGCCGGACGCGGCCGAGCTGATGGACCTGGCCGACGGGCTGTACGACCCGGCCCTGGTGCTGGTGCCGCACCTGGACGAGTCGGGGAACCTGCTCGACTTCCGCATCCAGCACGTGAACAGCCGCTTCCTGGACCCGGCGGGCCGGCCGCGCGGCATGGTCAGCGGGGCCCTGCTGCTGGAGGCGTACCCGATGGCCGCCGGGGAGAGCGAGCTGTTCCAGCGGATCGAGCGGGTGTACGCCACGGGTGAGCCGTTCCGCGCCCGGCGCATGCATCTGACCGCGCTGGTGGACCAGGTGCCGCTGTCGGCGGTCGCGGACATCAGCGTCAGCCGGCACGGCGCGGGGATCCTGTTCATCTGGCGGATCGAGGACGAGACGGCGCGGCTGGCGAGCCTGCTGCAGCACGCGCAGCGGCTCGGCCGGATCGGCGGGTTCGAGGAGAACCTGCTGACCGGTGAGATCACCTGGAACGACCAACTGTTCGACCTGTACGGGCGTCCGGAGACCAGTCCCCCGGTGCCTCTGGAGGACCTCCCGGCGCACGCGCACCCGGACGACGCGGTCGCCATCGGCCGTTTCCTGCGCACGCTGCTGCACCACCGGCGCCCGGCCTCGGCCGCGTTCCGGCTGCAGCGGCCCGACGGGGTGACCCGGCACATCCGGGTCGTCGCCGAGCCGGTGCTGGACACCGACGGGCGGCTGCTCACCGTGCGGGGCGCCTACCAGGACATCTCGTCGCAGCACTGGACCGAGGTGGCGCTGGCGGCGACCCGTGACCAGCTCGCGCACACCGAGCAGCAGGCGAGCGAGCGGGACCGGCTGGCGCTGCAGCTGCAGCGCGCGATCATGCCGCCGACGCAGGCGCCGCTGCAGATGCCCGACCTGGACGTGGCCGTGCGCTACCGGCCCGCCGAGGCGGAGCAGCTGGTGGGCGGCGACTGGTACGACGCGGTGGTGCTGCCGTCGCGTCTGGTGCTGCTGTGCGTGGGCGACGTCGCCGGTCACGGCATCGAGGCGGCGACCAGCATGGTCGTGCTGCGCAACGCGCTGCGCGGGCTGGCCGTCACCGGCGCGGGTCCCGGGCAGCTGCTGTCGTGGCTGAACATGGTGACGCACCATCTGACCGGCGGGGTCACGGCCACGGCGGTCTGCGGCCTGTACGACCCGGCCACCCGCACCCTGCGGTGGGCGCGGGCGGGTCATCTGCCGCCGGTGCTGGTGCGCGGCTCCGAGGCGTCCCCGCTGCCCCCGGTGAGCGGTCTGCTGCTGGGCGCCGTCCCCGAGGCGCGCTACGAGGAGGGCGAGGTGCAGCTCGCCGCGGACGACAACCTGCTGATGTACACGGACGGGCTGATCGAGCGCCGGGACCGCTCGGTGGAGGAGTCGCTGACGCACCTCCTCACCACCGCGGCCACGGTCCCGGGCACGCTCGACCAGCGGCTCGACCGCCTGCTCACGTACAGCAGGTCGGACACCGACGACGACACCTGCATCGTGGGGATCAGAGTGGGTTAGATCACCCCGACGGCCGATCGGGCGGGGGCAGGCATGAGGAGGCGATTCGGGGGTACGCGCGGCTGCGCGACGAAGAGCTTGATCACCTTGGAAGAGCTTGATCACCTTGTTGGAGGTACTCGTGCCCATTGCCCAGGACCCGTTGTCCGTCGAGGTGACACTTCCTCGTGAGGACGTGGCCCTCGTCACCGTCGAGGGCTACTTGGACGTCGACACGGCGACCGAGTTCCAGCACCATCTGGCGAACCAGCTGCACCACGGCCGCCGGCACTTCCTGCTGGACCTGTCGGCGGTCCCGTTCATGGACTCCTCAGGCATGAACATCATCCTGCGCGTCTACCAGGAGGCGCGGGAGCTGCCGGGGAGCGTGCACATCATCTCGCCCACCCCCGCGGTGCGCCGGATTCTCGACCTGACGGGCGTCAGCATCACCGTGCCCGTGTCGGAGAGCGTCGACGAGGCGCTGGAGCGTGTCGACCGGCCCCAGCCGGCCCCGGCCGAGCCCGAGGTCTGAGCGGGACCACCCCGCCCGCCCGGCCCCGTCGCGGGTCCGGGCGCTTTGTACGACGAGGAGGAGAGCAGACAGGTGCCGGAGCACGAAGCGGACGCGACCCACTCGACCCCTGCCCGGGAGGTCGGGGAGTTCCTGCGGCGGCGACGGGAGCAGGTGGCCCAGCGATGGGCCGACGAGCCCCTGTTCCGTACGGTGTTCACCGTCTCACGCGACGAGGCGGTGGACGCGGGCCGGACGATCGTGGACGCGCTGGCCCAGGTGGCCGACGCGCAGCGGATCGAGGACCCGGACGCCGCGGGGTTCACCGGGGTCCGCGAGCAGCTCGCCCGGATGGGGGCGGCCCGCTCCCGCGCGGGGCTGTCCACCACCCAGGTCTCCAGCGAGCTGGCCGCGCTGCTGCCGCCGGTGGAGAACCTCCTGGTGGCCGACCTGGAGCAGGAGGACCCCGACCGGCGGCGGGAGTGCGCCACCGCGCTGAGCGTGCTGATGGGCACGCTGCGGCTGGTCACCATGCAGACCGCGCTCAGCGAGAACCAGGCCCTGATCGACCGGCAGCGGCTGCAGCTGCTGGAGGTGGCGACACCCGTGATCAAGCTCTGGGACGGGATCGTGGCGGTCCCGCTGATCGGGACGCTGGACAGCGCCCGCAGCCAGGTGGTGATGGAGACGTTGCTGGACGCGGTCGTCGACCAGCACGCCCGGTTCGCGATCCTCGACATCACCGGCGTGCCGACGGTCGACTCGCTGGTCGCGCAGCACCTGATGAAGACGGTCGCCGCCGCCCGGCTGATGGGCGCCGAGTGCGTCGTCTCCGGCATCCGCCCGGCGATCGCGCAGACCATAGTCCACCTCGGCCTCGACCTCGGTACGGTCAAGACCCGCGCGAGCCTCGCCGACGCGCTCGGGTACTGCCTGAACGAGCTCGGCGCGAACATCGTGAACGCCCCGGCCGAGGGCGCGGTCCGGCGGTGAGCGAGCACTTCGCCCGCCCGGTCGCGGGCCATGTGCCGGTGCTGCGGCTCGGGGACGTGCTGCTCGTCACCCTGCAGGGCGACCTGCACGACGGCATGGCGTCCCAGCTCCAGCAGGACCTGGCCGAGACGATCGTCGCCAGCCGGGTCACGGGTGTGGTGATCGACATCTCCGGGGTGGAGATCGTCGACTCCTTCCTCGGCCGGGTGCTGGCCGAGACGGCGGCGCAGACGGAGCTGCTGGCCGCGCGGACCGTGGTCGCGGGCATGCGGCCCGCGGTCGCCATCACGCTGGTGGAGCTGGGCCTGACGTTCCCGGAACTGCGTACAGCTCTGAACACGGAGGCGGCTCTGGCGATGCTGGCGCAGCCCGTCGTGGCGAACCGGCCCGGTGGCGAGGGGAGACCGTGATGGACACCGCCGCGGACGTGGAGGCGCGGCTGCCCATCCGGTCGGACATGGACCTCGCGTGGGTGCGTCAGCACGTGCGGCAGGCCGCCACCCGGGTCGGGTTCGGTCTGGTGGACCAGACGAAGCTGGTGACGGCCGCCAGCGAGCTGGCCCGCAACACGCTGGTGCACGGCGGGGGCGGCGTGCTGGAGACGACGCGGGTCACCGCCGCCGACGGCACGGCCGGGCTCCGGCTGACCTTCTCCGACAAGGGCCCCGGGATCCCGGATCTCGAGCGGGCCCTCAGCGACGGCTACACCTCCGGGGACGGACTGGGCATGGGGCTGGGCGGGTCGCGGCGCCTGGTGCACGACTTCGAGGTGGACAGCACCCCGGGGGCGGGCACCACCGTGCGGGTGACCTCCTGGGTGTCCCGGCCGGTCCGGCCGCGCGGGGGTGCGTGATGCCGCGCGTGTGGCACGTGCCGGTGCACGACGCGACCCGGGTGCGCGACGTCAGGGTGGCGGCGGAGGAGGCCGCGGCCCATGCCGGGCTGGACGAGCAGCGCCGGGCGGCGTGCGCGCTGGTGGCCACCGAGCTGGCGACCAACCTGCTGAAGCACGCGCAGGCGGGCGAGGTGGTCGTCGACGTCGTCGACCCCGCCGTGCTGCCGGAAGGGCGGCCGGGACGGGCCGTGCAGATCACCGCCCTCGATCACGGGCCGGGCATCGCCGACGTGGCCGGCGCGTTCGAGGACGGGTTCACCACCGGCGGCTCGCTCGGGGCGGGTCTGGGGACGTGCCGTCGGATCGCCGACGCGTTCGGCCTGCACAGCGAGGTGGGCCGGGGCACGGTCGCGGTGGCCCGGGTCGGTCCCGCGACCGCCGGGCCCGTCCCCGGGGAGGACCCTGTGCGCTCCCTCGGCGTGCACGCGGGCGGCGTCAACGTGCCGTTCGCGGGCGCGGAGCTGTCCGGGGACGCCTGGTCCTGGGTGCGGTCGGGCGACCGGGTGACGCTGATGCTGGCGGACGGTCTCGGCCACGGCGCCGAGGCCGCCCGCGCCTCGGACGCCGCCGTCGAGGAGCTGCGCCACTGCGCCCGGCTGCCGCCCGCCGAGGTGCTTCAGCGGCTGCACACCGCGCTGTCCGGGACCCGCGGCGCGGCCGTCGCCGCGGCCCAGCTCGACACCTGGACCGGGCGGCTGCGCTTCGCGGGCATCGGCAACGTGACCGCGCGGCTGCGGGACGGCGGGCGCTGGCGGACGCTGCTGTCCCGTCCCGGGATCGTCGGCGCGCACCGGCCGCGCACGGTGCGCGAGGACGAGGCGGACTGGACCCCCGGGAGCCTGCTGATCCTCCACACGGACGGGCTGTCGTCGCGCTGGACGCCGCCCGCCGGCACCGGCGTTCCCCCGGCCGACCCGGCCGTGACGGCGGCCGTGGCGGTCCGCGACGCGGGCAGCGCGGCACGTCCGGTGCGGGACGACACCGCCGTGGCCGTGCTCGCCAACGTCCCGGAGGCTTCCTCATGACGCGTGCCTGGCGCATCGCGACCGTCACCGACGCGGCCCGCGCCCGGATCGCCGTGGCGCGGCTGGCCGCCGCGTGCGGGGTGCCCACCGTGGAGCGGACCCGGCTGGCCGTGTCCCTCAGCGGGCAGCTGCGGCAGTGCCTCACCAAGGGCGGCACATGGCTGCTCACCCTGGAAGGCACCGGGGGCGCCGACGGCGGTCCCGGGGAGCTGCACGTGGTGGTCGTCCCCGCCCCGGACGGCGCCGCCGGGGAGCGCACCCCGTGGACGACGGGCGTGCCCTGCCCCGAGCCCGGCCGGCTGTCCGATCCGTGCCCGGTGCCGGAGGAGGCGGACGCGCTGTCCGAAGGGCTGCTCGGGGCCGACGAGGACACGTCGGTGGTGCTGGAGGAGCTGGCCGAGCAGGAGGGTCTGGTCGCCTTCCACCGGGAGGAGCTGCACCAGACCAACCAGGGCGTCCTGGCGCTGCACGCCGAGCTGGACGCGGCGGGCAGGGCACAGCGGGAGGCGTTCGCCGCGGAGCGCCGGGCGCGCACCGAGGCGGAGAACGCGCGGCGGCGGCTCACGTTCCTCGCGGACGCCAGCGCGGTGCTGACCGCGTCGCTGAACCACGACGAGATCCTGCGCCGCCTGCCGGAGCTGCTGGTGCCGCGGTACGCCGACGGCGTCGACGTCTGGCTGTTCGACGACGAGGACGGCCGGCCGCTGCCCGCCGACCACCCGGCCGCGGCGGTGCAGGCGGCCCGCACCGGCCGCCCGCAGTACGCCGCCGACCACCCCGGCCACCTGCCGGGCGTGGAGGACCGGCCGCCGTCGGCGCTGGCCCCCGACCGGCCGCTGCTGTGCGTGCCGCTGCTGACGCCGCGCCGGGCGCCGCTGGGCGTGCTGACGCTGTCGCCCCAGGGCGAGCGGTGGGACCCGGACGACGCCGTGATGCTGATCGAGCTGGCCAGGCGGGCCGGGATCGCCCTGGACAACGCCCGCCGCTTCGAGCACAACCGGGACATCGCGGAGACGCTGCAGCGCGCCCTGCTGACGGAGCTGCCGTCGGCCCCGGGCGTGGGGCTGGCCGCGCGCTATCTGCCGGCCACGCACGGTCTGAACATCGGCGGCGACTGGTACGACGCGTTCCGGCAGCGGGACGGCAGCCTGGTCACCGTCATCGGCGACGTGACCGGGCACGGGCTGCACGCGGCGGTGATGATGAGCCAGCTCCGCACCGCGCTGCGCGCCTACGCCGTGGACGGCGACAGCCCCGGACGGTTGCTCACCCGGCTGCACGGCTATCTGCGCCAGCTCCAGCCGGACCTGTTCGCGACGGCCGTCATCGCCCGCTTCCACCCGGACGACCACACGCTCACCTGGGCCGCGGCGGGCCATCCGCCGCCGGTGCTGCGGATGCCGGACGGCGAGGTGCGCACGCTGGACGCCAAGCCGGGCGCGATGCTGGGCATCCCGCTGAGCCAGGACATCCCCGACCACACCGAGCGGCTGGCGCCCGGCTCGACGCTGGCCCTCTACACCGACGGTCTGGTGGAGCGGCGCTCCCGGGGCATCGACCCGGGCATCGAGCGCCTCGGCGCGGCTCTCGCCTCCTTCGACCGCGAAGAGCTGGACAGCGATCTGGAGGACGCGGCGGACCGCGTTCTGCAGCCCCTCCTCAGCGACTCCGAGCGCGACGACGACGTCTGTCTGCTGCTCTGCCACCTGCGCGGCTGAGGCCGCGCCGGGTCCCCCGCCCCGACGGTTCCCGGTGCGCTCCGGGACCGGGGCGGGCATCGTGGAGCTGAACAGGGGCACGCGTCAGGCATCGACGTTCCAGGCGGACCGCCTGAAGCCGCACGAAGGGATGGACATCGTGACACGACCCAGGATCCTCGTGGTGGGCGCCGGCTTCGCCGGTGTGGAGTGCGTGCGACGGCTGGAGCGCAGGCTCACTCCCGGCGAGGCGGAGCTGACGCTGGTGACGCCGATGTCCTACCAGCTGTATCTGCCCCTGCTCCCCCAGGTCGCCTCCGGGGTGCTCACCCCCCAGTCGATCGCGATCTCCCTGCGGCGCAGCGAGAAGTACCGGACCCGGATCATCCCGGGCGGCGCGATCGGCGTGGACCTGCGGGCCAAGGTGTGCGTCATCCGGACGATCGCCGGGGACATCGTCGACGAGCCGTACGACTACATCGTGCTGGCGCCCGGCAGCGTCACCCGTACCTTCGACATCCCGGGCCTCACCGACCACGCCTTCGGGCTGAAGTCGCTGGCCGAGGCCGCCTACCTGCGCGACCACGTGATCTCCCAGCTCGACCTGGCGGACGCCTGCACCGACCCGGCGGAGCGCGCCTCGCGGCTGCAGTTCGTGGTGGTCGGCGGCGGCTACGCGGGCACCGAGACAGCGGCCTGCCTGCAGCGGCTGACGCACGCCGCCGTCAAGCGCTACCCGCGCCTCGACCCGGGCCTGATCAAGTGGCATCTGATCGACATCGCGCCCAAGCTGATGCCCGAACTGGGCGAGAAGCTGGGCCGCAGCGCGCAGGAGATCCTCACCCGGCGCGGCATCGAGATCTCGCTGGGCGTGTCCATCGCCAAGGCGGGCGCCGAGGAGGTCACCTTCACCGACGGCCGGGTGGTGCCGACGCGCACGCTGATCTGGACCGCCGGGGTGGTGGCCAGCCCGCTGATCGGCACGCTCGACGCGGAGACCGTGCGGGGCCGGCTCGCGGTGAACGCGGACATGCGGCTGCCGGGGCACGACGGAGTGTTCGCGCTCGGCGACTCGGCCGCGGTTCCGGACCTGGCCAAGGGCGACGACGCGGTGTGCCCGCCGACCGCGCAGCACGCGCTGCGGCAGGGCCGGCACGTCGCGGAGAACGTCATCGCCGCCCTGCGGGGCCGGCCGACCCGGCCGTACGTGCACCAGGACCTGGGTCTCGTGGTGGACCTCGGCGGCACCGACGCGGTGTCCAAGCCGCTCGGCTACGAGCTGCACGGCCTGCCCGCCCAGGCGGTGGCCCGCGGCTACCACTGGTCGGCGCTGCGCACCGGGGTGGCCAAGACCCGCGTGATGACCAACTGGCTGCTGAACGCGGTCGCCGGTGACGACTTCGTGCGCACCGGTTTCCAGGCGCACCGGCCGGGCAACCTGCGCGACTTCGAGTATCTGGACGCCTACCTGACACCGGAGCAGGTGCGGGCGCACGTCGAGGAAGCGGGCCGGGCGGCTCGGTGACCCGGCGCACGGAGGCCGGAACGACGGACGAAGCGGTGACCACGGGGGAGCGTGCGCGGGCGTGAAGGCGGCGGGACGCCGGTCGGGCACACGGCTGCGCGATCACCTGGCGGCGTCCGACCCCGGGCTGCTGCGGCTGACCGCGGGGCTGCGCACGGTGGGGGCCATCGCCCTCACCCTGGCCGTGCTGGCCCCGGCCGGCGCGGACATCACCCATCTGGTGGCGGGTGCGATGGCGTCGATGGCCGCCACCTTCTCGATCCGGGAGCGGCGGCGCGGGGCGCAGGCGGTGACGCTGGCGCTGGGGCTGCCGGTGGCGCTGGTGTCGGTGTCGCTGGGCGCGCTGCTCAGCGAGCGGGTGGTGGTGGGCGACGTCTTCTCCGTCGCCTTGGTCTTCTGCGCGGTGTACGGCCGCCGGTTCGGCGACCGCGGGACGACGCTGGGGCTGATCGGCTTCCAGATGTACTTCGTGTCCCTGTTCGTGGGCGCGACGCCCGATCGGCTTCCGGCGTGGTGGGCGGTCGTGGCGGTCGGGTTCGCGTGCAGCGCCCTGGTGCGGTTCGCCGTCGTTCCGGTGACGCCGGCCGGGCTGCTGGTGCGGCTGCGGGAGGCGTTCCGGGTGCGGCTGGCGCGGCTGGTGTCCGCGCAGATCGCGCTGCTGGACGCGGGGCCCGACGAGGCCGACAAGGCGCTGGAGGAGCTGCGCGAGCGGACCGCCCGGCTGCACGAGACGGCGCTGATGATCCAGAGCCGGCTGGAGGAGGGCACCCCCGACGAGCCGACCGCGCGCCTGGTGCAGCGGCGCGTCGCCGACGCGGAGATCGCCGCCGAGCGGCTGGGACTGCTGTTGCTGTCCGCCCGCAGCGCGGAGCGGGCGGACACCCTGACGCTGCATCTGCCGGGCGCCCCCGCGCCGGAGGTGGGGCGGCTGCCCGGCCCGGAGGAGGCGACCGTCCTGCTCCGCCGCGACCTGCGGGCGCTGCGCGCGCTGGTGCTGCGGACCGGGACGGCGGGGGCGGGCGTGGCCCAGGTGCGGAACCGGCTGCTCGGCTACCGGGACGAGGAGAACCTCCCGGCCGCCTCCGCGCCGGTACGGGACGTGTTCCGCGGCATCGGCGAGGCGGCCCGCGCGGTGATGGGCCTGCGGATCGCCCTGGACGGCCCGCAGGACGAGTCGGACGACAGTCCCGCGACGGCCAGGTCCCGGGAGGAGCTGGACGCCGAGGACGCCGCCATCGACGCCGAGGAGGCGGAGGAGTCCGAGGAGCCGAAGGGGCTGCGGCGGCCCACCACGCGCGCCGCCGTGCAGGTGTCCGTCGGCTCGACGCTGGCCATCGTCGGCGGGGAGCTGCTGTCCACGGACCGCTGGTACTGGGCGGTGCTGACCTGCTGGATCGTCTTCATCAACACCGCGTCCACCGGGGAGATCCTGGTCAAGGGCTACCGGCGGCTGCTCGGCACCGTCTTCGGCGTGGTCGCCGGAATCCTGCTGGCCGGCCTGGTCGGCGGGAACACCGTGGCGGCGTTCGTGCTGGTGCTGCTGCTGATCTTCGCCATGTTCTACACGGCGCCGTTGTCGTACACCCTGATGTCGTTCTTCGTCACGGCGATGCTGGGACTGCTGTACACCCTGCTGCACACCTACAGCTGGGAGGTGCTGGTGCTGCGGGTGGAGGAGACGGCGCTGGGCGCGGTGTGCGGGGTGGTGGCGGCGGCGCTGGTGCTGCCGGTGCGGACGGACCGGCGCACCAACGAGCTGCTGGTGACGGTGCTCGAACGGCTGTCGGACGTGACGGACGCGGCCGTGACGCAGCTCAGCGGCGGGCCCGCGGACGAGCTGCTGGACAAGGCGCGGGAGCTGGACCAGGCGCTGGGCGACCTGCGGTCGGCCACCAAGCCGCTGACGCACCCGGTCACCCCGCTGCGCACCCGGCGCACCACCGCGCGGTACGTGGTGGCCCTGCTGGAGACCTGCGCCTACCACGCGCGCTCGCTGGCGGCGACGGCGGAACTGCTGCCCACCCACCCGTCCATCGCGGCGGACCCCCGCCTCCGGGGCGCGGCGGGCCGCACGGTCCGCAACATCGGCACGATCGCCGCCCGTGTGGCCGACGGCGAGGTCACGGCCCCCGTCGAGACGGGCGCGAGCATCGCATCGCTGCTGGCCGGCGACGACGCGTCGCGCTACGGCCGGATCACCGGCCGGGTCCTCCGCCACCTGGAGCGCCTGGACGAGGCGGTGGTGGGTCTGGCGCGGCCCTTGGACGTCCCGGTGAGGGCACCGGAGCGCTGAGCCTGCGCGCGCCGTGCCGGCCCGAAGAGACGGTGGTGCGGCCGCGGAGGTACCGGGAGGCCGGACAGCCGGCTCGGGTGGCGGCTTCGGCACACGACCATGGCTGCGGCCTGGCCGCGGCGTGCTCGGCCGGGGTGCCGTGTGCCGTGACGGCGGTGTCGGCGCACCGCGTGCCTGGCAGCGGTCCGGTGCCGTAACGGAGACGTCCTGGGGCGGGCGGAGCCCGCCACCGCCTGGCTGAGCCGCTCCGGGCCGGAGCGCCGGAGGCTGTCGGGAGGCGACGCGCCCGCCCGAGCCCCGTGCCCGCCGACGGCCGGGCACCGTGAGCTGCGAGCACCGTGCCGAAGCGGACCGCCCCGCCGGCCGGGGCACCGAAGCCGGGGCGTCGGGCCGGTCGACGGGAGCGCGCCGGCCGGGCGCACCGCGCGAACGGGCTCAACCCCCGCACGCAGTCGCGCTCCCGCGGGCGCCGGGTCGCGGGTCCGTGGCGCCGGACCCCGGCGCCGGGGCACGGGGCCAGCCGCGAGGCGGTGCGCGTACGGCGCCGGGGCCCCGGATCAGAAGATCCGGGGCCCCGGCGGTGAGGGGGAGGGAGGTGGTTCAGAAGTCCGTGGGGAGGCCGCTGGCCTCGGCGATGCCTCGCAGCTCCTCGTTCTGGCGGTGGCGGTCGCGGATGATGCCGGCGATCTCGCCCAGCCGGGAGGGGTCCGCCGCGGTCTCCGCGTCGGTGACCACCCGCACCGGCCCGGTGTCGTCGTCGACGTCGAGCTCGACCACCTCGTTGTCCAGGCGGCCGGTGACCGCCGTGGCGATGACCAGGGCGGCCTCGTCGCGGACCTCCTGGGGGAGTTCCTCGTCCCCGCCGTCCAGCGCGAGGTCGAGGCCCGACAGGCGGTGCTCGTCGATGGCTTCGAGGACCGGCTCCACCACACGGAGCAGAAGCCGGTAGTCCTCCGTGTCCATCCGCACCCGCAGCAGGTCGAGATACACGTCCACGGGGCGGTTCTCCGGGGTGAACTCGGATTCGCTCATGGGCCTCGGGTTCCCTTCCTGCGTCGGGTCACACGGCGGCCGGTGCGGCCGCCGCGGCGGTGTCGCGTCCGTCCTGCGCCAGCCAGGCGCGGGCCGTGGCGAGCGCCCTGCCCACGTCCCGGGTACCGGTCGACACGCACAGGGTGTAGGCCAGGTCGGCGATCCGCGACTCGGGAGCGGTCGCCGGGGCCGCCGTCAGGGTCTCGTACTCGTCGACGAGACGGCGCAGCACGGTGGGGTCGGGCTTGAGCATGGGACTCGCTTTCCTGGCGGACGGTGCGGGCGGTGCGGGGCGGAGAGGGTTCAGGCGGTGGGCCGGCCGCCGCCGCGGGCGGAGCGCTGCCCGAGCACGTCGGCGCGCACACGGGCACAGCTGCGGCTGATCAGGCGGGAGACGTGCATCTGGGAGATGCCCAGCCGGTCGGCGATACGGCTCTGGGTCATGTCCTCGAAGAAGCGCATGTAGAGGATGGCGCGCTCCCGCTCCGGCAGGCGCCGCAGCCCCTCCTTGGCCGATTCGCGGTCGACCACCACGTCGTAGGAGGAGTCGGAGGCGCCGAGGGTGTCGGCGAGGCTGTAGCCGTCGTCGTCGGTGGAGAGTTCGGCGTCCAGGGACAGGGTGCTGAAGCTCTCCAGCGCCTCCATGCCCGCGGACACCTCTTCCTCGGTCAGCCCGGTGTGGGCGGCGATGTCCGCCACGGACGGCTCGGGGCTGCCGGGGTTCTGGGTGAGCTCGCGGCGGGCGACGCGCACCTTGTTGCGCAGTTCCTGGATCCGGCGGGGCACGCGCAGCGCCCACATCCGGTCCCGGAAGTGGCGCTTGACCTCGCCGGTGATGGTGGGGACGGCGTAGCTCTCGAAGGCCCCTCGGCTCGGGTCGAACCGGTCGATGGCCTTGACCAGGCCGAGGGCCGCGACCTGGCGCAGGTCCTCGATGGACTCGCCGCGGTCGCGGAAGCGGCCGGCGATCCGGTGGGCCATGGGCAGCCAGGCGGTGACGAGCTCGTCCCGGACGGCGTCCCGCTCGGGCCCGTCCTCGAGGGCCGCCAGCCGTGAGAAGAGCGTCGTGGTGTCGGGGGCGTCGTCGTGCCGCCGGCGGGTCGCGGCGGGGGTCGTTCCGGAGGAGCCGGGACGTGGGGCGGACGTGTCAATGAGCATGCGGTTCAGCTCCCGAACGGTGGTTTCAGGGATCTACCGCGGGGTGGTCGTCGCGGGGACGCACGGAGGGGTCCCGGTGCGGTCGTACCACTCCCGCCGGTGCGCCTCCGGTCCGAAGCACGAACCTCCGATTGCCCCCGGCCCGGTAGAACAAACTCCGCTTCTTCGCGGAAATTGCCGCGGACCTCCGCCGGGGGGCGGAAGGGCGCCCGGGCCGCCTCAGACCAGGGAGACGAGGGCGGTGATCCGCTTGCCGCCGGCGGGCAGGTCGGACACCCGGACGTCGCGGGCCAGCCGGCACACGATGGGCCAGCCATGACCGCCGGGGCGGCGCCGGCCCTCCCCGTCGACGGCCGGCACGGCGACGGGGAGGGCGTCGCTGCGGTCGCTGACGGACAACGTGACGCCGGGGCCGTCGACGTCGACCTCGAAGCCGGTGACTCCCCCGCCGTGCAGGATGGCGTTGGTGGTGAGCTCGGAGGCGACGAGCAGGGCGTCTGCCAGCGCCTCGGTGTCACACGGGGTACGGGTGGCCAGACAGCGTTCGGCCACCGCCCGCAGCACGGCCTCGCGCACCTCGGCGGGCCGGGACGGGCACGGCTGCCCGGCGGGCCGGTCGCCGGGCGTGTGGACAACGGGTTCGGTGAGGTGCTCCTCGCTCATGTGGCGACTCCTCGGGTCGGTGACAGCGCCAGGCGGTTTCGCCTCGGATCTCCCTTTTCGGCTCACCTGTCACGGTTCGGGCAAACCTCCCGGGCCGTTTCCCGCCCGCCCCGTGACCGCACGCCCACAGCGGGTACCCGGGCCCCATGACGGATGTGGTGGACTCGGACGAACTGCTGCGGCGGATCCAGCGGGCGCGGGCCTGTGCGGCCCAGGAGGAACGGGCCTGGCGAGGCCGGGGCGAACGGCTGGGCCGGGAGGGCCCGAAGGACCCCGCCGAGGCGCGGGACGCCGAGATCCGCACGGTGGCCTACGGCGTGGTGCTGCGGGTGCTGGACGAGATCCTGACGCCGGGCAAGCACGCGACGCCCGGCGACACGGCCGTGAAGGGCTCGGCGGATTGACGCCGGAGGAGCCGGGAACCCGACGGCGTATGACTGCCGATCACCACCGGGCACCGGTTCTGGAAGCGCTGGAGGAGTACCACCGCAACGGACGGCTGGGGTTCACTCCCCCGGGCCACAAGCAGGCGCGGGGAGCGGATCCGGCGGTGCGCGAGTTGCTCGGGGACGCGGTCTTCCTGGGTGACGTGCTGGCGACGGGCGGGCTGGACGACCGGCTCACCCGTGGCCGGGTGCTGCAGTCGGCGCAGGAGCTGATGGCCGACGCGGTGCACGCCGATCACACCTTCTTCAGCACGTGCGGCAGCTCGCTGTCGGTGAAGGCGGCGATGCTGTCGGTCGCGGGACCGCACGAGAAGCTGCTGATCGGCCGGGACGCCCACAAGTCGGTGGTCTCCGGACTGATCCTGTCCGGCATCGAGCCGGTGTGGGTGGAGCCGCGGTGGGACGCCGAACGGCATCTGGCGCATCCCCCGTCGGCCGCGGAGTTCGAGGACGCCTTCGAGGCGCATCCGGACGCGCGCGGCGCCCTGGTGACCAGTCCGACGCCGTACGGTGCGGCGGCGGCGCTGCGGGACATCGTCGAGGTGTGCCACCGGCGCGGGCGCCCGCTGATCGTGGACGAGGCGTGGGGCGCGCATCTGCCCTTCCACCCGGATCTGCCGTCGTGGGCGATGGACGCGGGCGCGGACATCTGTGTGACCAGCATCCACAAGATGGGCAGCGGGCTGGAGCAGGGCTCGGTGTTCCACCTCCAGGGGGACCTGGTTCCGCCGGCGCTGCTCGGCATGCGCGCCGACCTGCTGGGCACCACCAGCCCCTCGGTGCTGATCTACGCGGGCCTGGACGGCTGGCGGCGGCAGATGGCGCTGCGCGGCGAGGAGCTGATGGGGTCGGCCCTGGCGCTGGCGGGCGAGGTACGGGCGGCCGTCGAGGAGATCGACGGCATGCGGGTGGACGGCCGGGACGACTACTGCGGGCCGGGTCTCGCGGACGACTTCGACCCGCTGCCGTGCGTGATCGACCTGAGCGGACTGGGCGTCACGGGCTACCGGGCGGCGGACTGGCTGCGCGAGCACCGGGCGGTGGACGCGCATCTGGTCGACCACCGGCGCATCGGCGCGCAGATCACCCACGCCGACGACCGCGGGACCGCCGGCGAGCTGCTGTCGGCGCTGCGGGACCTGGGGCGGGCGGCGCCCGGGCTGCGCGGCGGCCCTCAGGTCGCGGTGCCGGAGCCGGACGAGCTGCGGATGGAGCAGGCGGTGCTGCCGAGGGACGCGTTCTTCGGCCCGGCCGAGGACGTGCCGGCGGAGAAGGCCGCCGGGCGGATCGCGGCGGAGATGATCACGCCGTACCCGCCGGGGATCCCCGCGGTGCTGCCGGGCGAGCGGCTGACCGAGCCGGTGCTGCGCTATCTGCGGACGGGCCTGGAGGCGGGAATGTATCTGCCGGATCCGTCGGACCCGGAGCTGGAGACGGTGCGGGTCGTCGCGTAGACCCCCGATTACGCGAACACCAGGGGAATGGTTTATCGTTCACTCATACGTGGTGACGGAGTCGACAGGACTCCTCCGGACACCACCGCTTACGGCCCTGGCTGGCTTCCCCCGTCCAGCCAGGGCTTTTTCATGCCCTGGCACGGGCCGGCCGCAGCTTTCCGGCCCCGTTCCCTCCGCCGAGGTGCCCCGAACGGCGGCAGCGGCTGAAATGAGTAGGGAGGGGAAGCACCCGGACCGCATCCCGGCGAGGAGCACCGTCCCATGACCAAAGCGATCAAACTCCTGACCGCCCTCCCCCACCACCAGCGCGACCGCCTGATGACGCTGGCCCGTGAGGTGTACTTCCCGGAGGACACCCGCATCTTCGAGTCCGGAGGGCACGCCGACCGCTTCTGGGTCATACGCTCCGGCGCCGTCTCCCTGGACCAGCGGCTGAACGAGGTGCAGCGGACCAGCGTCGCCGGGCTGGGCGCGGGCGACCTGCTGGGCTGGTCCTGGCTGTTCCCCCCGTACGAATGGGACTTCGGTGCGCTGGCGTTCACCCCGGTGCGGGCCTACGAGTTCGACGCGGCGACCGTGCTGAAGCTGTGCGAGGCGGACACCGCCCTCGGGCTGTCGCTGGTCCGCTGTGTCGCCGAGGTCCTCGCGCACCGGCTGGAGATGACCCGCGGCCAGCTGATGGAGCAGTACGCGATGCGACGCGGCTTCGTGCTGTAGGGCGCTGTCAGACCCGGTAGCGGCGCAGTGCCGGCATGGCCGCGGCGAGCGCCAGCATCACCACCACGACCAGGATCCCGCCGCCCGTGACGGCGGTGCGGGGGCCGAAGGCGGACCCGGCGGTGCCGTGCAGGACGTCCGCGAGGCGGGGGCCTCCGGCCACGACGACGGTGAAGACGCCCTGCATGCGGCCGCGCATCTCGTCGGTCGCGGCGGACAGCAGGATCGCCCCGCGGAACACCATCGACACCATGTCGGCGACCCCGGCGAGAGCGAGGAAGGCGACCGCGAGCCACAGGCTGCCGCTGAGCCCGGACCCGGCGACGGCCAGGCCCCACACCACGACCGAACCGATCACCATCCAGCCGTGCCGCCGCGCCCGGGAGAAGGTGCCGGAGAACAGCCCGCCCAGCACCGCGCCGATCGGGATCGCGGCGAACAGCAGGCCCAGCGCGAAGCCCTGCCCGTAGGAGGCGTAGGTCTCGGAGGCGAGCTGCGGGAACAGGGCGCGGGGCATGCCGAGGACCATGGCGACGATGTCGGCGAGGAACGACAGCAGCAGGACGGCGTGCCCCGAGATGTAGCGGAAGCCCTCCAGGACGCCGCGCAGGCCGGCGCTCCCGGCCTTGGCGGCGGTGAGCGGCGGCAGGGCGGGCAGCCGGTACACCGCCCACACCGTGACGCACAGCGCGAGGGCGTCGATCAGATACAGCTCGGCCAGCCCGATCACGGGGATGAGGGCGCCGGCGAGCAGCGGCCCGGCGATCTGCCCGGTCTGCATCACGGTGGAGCCGAGCGCGTTGGCGGCGGGCAGTTCGTCCGCGGGGACCAGGCGGGCGATGGAGGCGCTGCGGGCGGGCGCGTTCAGCCCCCAGAAGGCCTGCTGCAGGGCGAGCAGCAGCATCAGCGTCCAGACGGACTCCAGGCCGACGAAGGCCTGGACCCAGAACAGCAGCGAGGTGATGGCGATACCGGTGTTGGTGAGCAGCAGCAGCTTGCGGCGGTCCATGCTGTCGGCGATCGCGCCGCCCCACAGGGCGAACACGATCAGCGGCAGCAGCCCGGCGAGGCTCGCGGTGCCGACCCAGGCGGAGGAGCCGGTGATGTCGTAGATCTGCTTGGGCACCGCGACGGCGGTGAGCTGGCTGCCGACCGCGGTGACCACGGTGGAGGCCCACAGGCGGCGGTAGGCGGGGCGGCGCAGCGGACGGGTGTCCATGGCGAAGCGGCGCCATCCGCGCGGCCCGCCGCCCTTCCGCTCCACGTCGGGTGTCCGGGGCTCGGTACTGCTCTCGCTCGTGTCCACGACCGTCCTGGTTGGTGCGTACATCCACTTGGTCGGGACTCACTATGGCAGGCCGCCGGGACGGCGCGTCCTCAGGCTCCCGCGATGAGCGCCACACCGAGGACGATCATGGTGGCGGCCACCAGGGCGTCCAGCACCCGCCAGGCGGCCGGGCGGGCCAGGAAGCGGCCCAGCAGCCGTGCTCCGAAGCCGAGCGCGGCGAACCAGCAGAGGCTGGCCAGTGCGGCCCCGGCACCGAAGGCCCAGCGCGCCGGCCCGTGGTCGGCGGCGACCGAGCCGACGAGGAACACCGTGTCCAGGTAGACGTGCGGGTTGAGCCAGGTCAGGGCCAGGCACGTGAGCACGGCCCGGCGCCGCGACCCGGCCGCCGCCCCGCCCTCCACCTCGAGACCCGTGGAGGCCGGGCGCGCCACTCTGCGCGCGGCCAGGGCGCCGTAGCAGAGGAGGAAGACGCCCCCGATCCAGCCCACCACTGTCAGCGCCGCGGGCCACGCCACCACGACCGCGCCGACGCCGCCGACGCCCAGGGCGATGAGGACCGCGTCGGACAGGGCGCAGATGCCGACGACGGCGAGCACGGCGTCCTTGCGGATCCCCTGGCGCAGCACGAAGGCGTTCTGCGCGCCGATGGCGACGATGAGGGACAGTCCGGTGCCGAAACCGGCGAAGGCGGGGGCGAAAGCGCTGGTCATGGCGTTGACGTTAGGCCGGACCCCCTGTTCAGTACAGCTAATGATTCTTACGTACCCTTAGCCGGTGTGATGGAGGACCTTCCGCTGGACCAGGTACGGACGCTGCTCGCGGTGGTCGACGAGGGGACGTTCGACGCGGCGGCCGCCGCGCTGCACGTGACGCCCTCGGCGGTCAGCCAGCGGGTCAAGGCGCTGGAGCAGCGCACCGGGAGGGTGCTGCTGCTGCGTACCCGCCCGGTGCGGCCCACCGAGTCCGGCGAGGTGCTGGTGCGCCTGGCCAGGCAGGTGGCCCGGCTGGAGCGGGACGCGTACGCGGAGCTGGGGCTGAGCGGCGCCGGTGAACCCACGCGGGTGTCGATCGCGGTCAACGCGGACTCGCTCGCCACCTGGTTCCTGGACGCCCTGGTCCGGCTGCCCGCCCGGTCCCGGCTCTGCTTCGAGCTGCGCCGGGAGGACGAGTCGCACACGGCGACGCTGCTCCGCGAGGGCACGGTGATGGCCGCCGTGACCTCCTCCCCCGACCCGGTGCCGGGCTGCTCGGTACGGCGCCTGGGAACCATGCGCTATCTGCCGGTGGCGTGCCCGGAGTTCGCCGCGGAGCTGCTGACGGAGCCGCTGGAGGAGTCGGTGGCGGCGGCCCCGGTGGTGGTCTTCGACCGGCGGGACGACTTCCAGGACGGCTTCGTGCGCCGGCTCACCGGGGACCGCACGGGCGCGAGCACCTTGCGCCACTACGTGCCGACGTCGGAGGGGTTCGCCGAGGCGGTGGCGGCGGGGCTCGGCTGGGGCATGGTGCCGGAGGCACAGGCGGTGCCGCTGCTGCGGGCGGGACGGGTCGTGGTGTTCGCACCGGGACGGGAGGCCGACGCGCCCCTGTACTGGCAGCAGTGGAAGCTGGACTCCCCCGCCCTCGCGGCGGTCGCCGACGCGGTCACCGAGACGGCGGCCCGGGCTCTGCACCCCTGACCGCGAGGTCCGCCAGTTCCCGCTCCGCGCTCGACAGCAGCATGTCCAGCACCGTCGGATAGGCGCTCTCGACCATGCGGGCGGCGAGCAGCGGGGCGGTCTCGGCGATGCGCGGATGGGTGGCGGCGGGCAGCCGGGCGTAGGTCGAGCGCCACATGTCCTCGTCGGCCCGCCGCGCCGCATCGGGCAGCGCCAGGGAGGCGGCGTCGAGCGCGGCGAACGCCAGCGTGGTGTCGATGAACGCCTGGTAGACGCGGACCGTGTCGGCGGGCGGGAAGCCGGCGGTGCGCAGCACGTCCAGCACCGCCTCGTCGGCGGCCAGTTCGTCGGCCCGGCCGGAGACCCGGCTCGCGGTGAGGACGGCCGCCTGCGGGTGGGAGACGTAGGCGGCGTGGATGCGCAGACCGAGGGCGCGCAGGTCGTGGCGCCAGCGGCCGGTGCGGTGCCAGCCCTCCAGCGCCTGGCCGATCAGCGCGTCGCCGATGGCGAGGGTCAGGTCGTCCATGCCGCGGAAGTACCGGTAGAGCGTGCTCGGGTCGCAGTCGAGGGCGAGCCCCAGGCGGCGGGCGGTGAGGCCCGCACTGCCGTGCTCCCGGAGCAGCCGCAGCGCGGTCTCCACGATCAGCCGCTCCGACAGCACGACCCCGCCCCTGGTAGGCCTGCGGCGCCTCCGCCGCTCCTCGGGCACCACACGCTTGGCCATGTCCCCGCTCCTCCTGCCCTTCACCCTTATGCCAACGCCATTGACCTTACGTCCCGGTCCCGCGTTTCATCACGTCAGGGGCCCCGCAGAACATTCCGGATCCTGACGGATCCATGAGGACGAAAGGGAGTGCTCCGTCATGCGTGTACTGCTGGTGGGAGCGGGCGGTGTGGGGACCGCCGTCACCCGGATCGCGGCCCGGCGGCCGTTCTTCGAGCTGATGGTCGTGGCCGACTACGACCCCGTCCGGGCCGAGGCGGCGGTGGCGGCGCTCGGCGCGGACGGCGACCGGTTCCGTGCCGAGCGGGTCGACGCCGGCGACGAGGCACAGGTGACGGCGCTGCTGCGGCGGCACGGCTGCGACGTGCTGCTGAACGCCACCGACCCCCGTTTCGTCATGCCGCTGTTCCGCGCGGCGCGGGCGGGCGGCGCCGCCTATCTCGACATGGCGATGTCCCTGTCCCGCCCGCACGGCGAGCGGCCGTACGAGGAGTGCGGGGTGAAGCTGGGCGACGAGCAGTTCGCGCAGGCCGCCGAATGGGAGGAGGCCGGACTGCTGGCGCTGGTCGGCATGGGCGTGGAGCCGGGTCTGTCGGACGTGTTCGCCCGGTACGCGGCCGACGAACTCTTCGACGAGATCGAGGAGATCGGCGTCCGCGACGGCGCGAACCTCACGGTGGACGGCTACGACTTCGCGCCGTCGTTCAGCATCTGGACCACCATCGAGGAGTGCCTCAACCCGCCCGTGGTGTACGAGAAGGACCGCGGCTGGTTCACCACCGAACCCTTCAGCGAGCCCGAGGTGTTCGACTTCCCCGAGGGCATCGGCCCGGTGGAGTGCGTGAACGTGGAGCACGAGGAGGTGCTGCTGGTGCCCCGCTGGGTGGACGCCCGCCGGGTCACCTTCAAGTACGGCCTGGGCCGCGAGTTCACCGACACCCTGCGCACGCTGCACCTGCTGGGTCTGGACCGCACCGAGCCGGTCACCGTGCCGGGCCCCGACGGGCCCGTGGAGGTGTCCCCGCGGGACGTCGTCGCGGCCTGCCTGCCCGACCCGGCGACCCTCGGTGACCGGATGCGCGGCAAGACCTGCGCGGGCACCTGGGTGCGCGGCACCAAGGACGGGGCGCCTCGCGAGGTGTACCTGTACCACGTGGTCGACAACCGGTGGTCGATGGGCGAGTACGGCTGCCAGGCGGTGGTGTGGCAGACGGCGGTCAACCCGGTCGTCGCGCTGGAGCTGCTGGCGGCAGGCGTCTGGTCCGGGACGGGCGTACTGGGGCCGGAGGCGTTCCCGGCCGGTCCGTTCCTGGACCTCCTCACCGAGTACGGCTCGCCGTGGGGGCTGCGCGAGCAGTGACCGTCTCCACGCGGATCGCGCTGTTTCACCATGACTTGACAGGTCACCCGAAAGGAAGCAAGGCACCCGAAAGGGTGCGCACCGACTTCGGACGCAGGTGACTTTCGATGGACAACTGGCGGCACAGCGCGGCCTGCCGGACCGAGGACCCCGAGCTGTTCTTCCCGATCGGCACCTCCGGGCCGGCCCTGCTGCAGACCGAGCAGGCCAAGGCGGTCTGCCGACGCTGCCCCGTGCGGGAGCAGTGCCTGGAGTGGGCCCTGGAGACCGGGCAGTCCATCGGCGTGTGGGGCGGCACGAGCGAGACGGAACGCCGCGCGCTCAAGCGGCGCATCGCGGCCCGCCGTTCGTCGGGCAGGGCCTGACGTCCCGGCGGGCGGTGCGGGCGTGACGCAGGGGCGTGACCCGCGGATCGCGGGCGACCCGCCCGGCGGTCAGCGGGTGGTACGGCGCAGTGGCCCCCAGGGATTCTCCTGGCGGGCCACTTCCCTGTGCGCCTCCTCGATGACCTGGTCGGCGAGCCGGCAGAGCGGGCGCACCTCGGTGACCAGCGGCTCGTTGTCCGGGCCGCGCCCCGCCTCACGCCCCTTGAGCACCCAGGGCCGGATGTCCGCGCCCTTCTCGCGCGGCAGGTGCTCGTAGTCGTACAGCCGGCGCGCCACCCACAGGGCCGGGGAGCGGTCCTGCCACCACTCCTCCACGTCGAGCGGGTTCGCGGACAGGCCGGGCATGGCCACGCCGGTGAGGTCGTCGATGCTGGACACCGCGTGCAGGTCGATCGCCGGTCCCCTGGACCAGCGGACGTACAGTCCCCGCTCGCGCTCCACCAGCGCGGTGAGCTCGGCGAGCGAGCCGACGACCGGCAGGTCGTCCGTGGCCTCCATCCGTCACCTCCGACATCACGTTCCCAGGCGGACGGAGTACCCGGTCCCCGGGGGACGATTCAGCCGTCCCGCTCGTCGTGCCCGGTCCCGGGCGTCGCAGTAGGCTCGCACCGATTCCGGCGGAAGGGGCCTCACCATGAGCGTGCGCGTGCGGCGCGTGTACGAACCGCCCGAGCCCGACGACGGGGTGCGGGTCCTCGTCGACCGGCTGTGGCCGCGCGGTCTGGCGAAGGACGCGGCGCACATCGACGAGTGGCCGAAGGGGCTGACCCCGTCCACGGAGCTGCGCCGCTGGTACCACGCGGACGAGGGCGCCTTCGAGGAGTTCCGCGAGCGCTACGAGGCGGAACTGACCGCCCCGGAGGCGGCGGAACTGCTGGAGCGGGTGCGGGAGCTGGCCGGCAGGGGCACGGTGACGCTGCTGACCGCCTCCAGGCAGCCGGAACTCAGTCACGCGGAGGTGCTGGCCCGGCTGCTCGCGGAGTGACGGGACGGACCGGCCGCCTCTACGCCGTCTGCGCGGCCGCCGCCCGGCCCGCCGCGCGGCCCGAGAAGAGGCAGCCGCCGAGGAAGGTTCCCTCGAGCGCGTTGTAGCCGTGGACGCCTCCGCCGCCGAAGCCCGCGACCTCGCCGGCCGCGTACAGCCCCTCCACAGGGCTGCCGTCGGCGCCCAGCGCGCGGGAGTCCAGGTCGGTCTGGATGCCGCCGAGCGTCTTGCGGGTGAGGATGTGCAGCTTGACGCCGATCAGCGGGCCCGCCGCCGGGTCGAGGATGCGGTGCGGGGTGGCGACCCGGCCGAGACGGTCGCCGATGTAGCGGCGGGCGTTGCGGATGCCCTGCACCTGGGCGTCCTTGCTGTAGCTGTTGGCCATCTGCAGGTCGCGCGCCTCGATCTGGCGCCGGACGAGTGCCGCGTCGAGCAGCGGCTCGTCGGTGAGGGCGTTCATCTTCCCGACGAGTTCCTCGACGGTGCCGGCGGTGACGAAGTCCGCGCCGTTGCGCAGGAAGGCGTCCACCGGACCGGGCGCGCCCTTGCCGAGGACACGTTCGCGCAGGAATCCGGCCCGGTCCTTGGCGGTGATGTCGGGGTTCTGCTCGGAGCCGGAGAGCGCGAACTCCTTCTCGACGATCTTCTGGGTCAGGACGAACCAGGAGTGGTCGTACGGGGCGATGTCCTCGGTGGTGCGCAGGTGCTTGAGCGTGCCCAGGGTGTCGTAGCCGGGCAGGCACGGCTCGGGCAGCCGGCGGCCGAGCGCGTCGAACCACATCGAGGACGGTCCGGGCAGGATGCGGATGCCGTGGCCCGGCCAGACCGGGTCCCAGTTCTGGATGCCCTCGGTGTAGTGCCACATGCGGTCCCGGTTGACCAGGCGCACGCCCGCGCGGGCGCTGATGTCGAGCATCCGTCCGTCGACGTAGGCGGGGACGCCGGTGACCATCTCGCGCGGCGGGGTGCCCAGCCGCTCCGGCCAGTACTTCCGGACGATGTCGTGGTCGGCGCCGATGCCGCCGCTGGTGACGATCACGGCCTGGGCGGTGAGTTCGAACGCCCCGATCACCTCGCGGCTGGAGGCGACCCCGCGCGGCGCGTCGTCCTCGGCCAGCACCGTGCCGCGCACCCCGCGCGCGGCGCCGTCGTCGACGACCAGCTCGTCGACCCGGTGGCGGTGGTGGAAGGTGAGCAGTCCGTCACGCGCCGCCTCACGGGCGTACCGCACGAAGGGGGCGACGACGCCGGTGCCGGTGCCCCAGGCGATGTGGAAGCGGGGCACGGAGTTGCCGTGGCCGCCGGCGCGCAGGTCGCCGCGCTCGGCCCAGCCGACGGTGGGCAGGAAGGTGATGCCGTGGCCGTCCAGCCAGGAGCGCTTCTCCCCCGCCGCCCACTCGACGTAGGCGCGCGCCCAGCGCTGCGCCCAGGAGTCCTCGTCGTCGGTCCGGTCGAAGGCGGCGCTGCCCTGCCAGTCGTTCCAGGCCAGCTCGAAGGAGTCCTTGATGCCGAGGCGGCGCTGCTCGGGCGACCCCACCAGGAACAGCCCGCCGAACGACCAGTAGGCCTGGCCGCCCAGGCTGGCGGCGTTCTCCTGGTCGACGAGGGCGACCCTGCGGCCCTTGCGGGTCAGTTCATGGGCCGCGACGAGGCCCGCGAGGCCCGCTCCGACGACGATGACGTCGGCATCCATGGCGACCGTCCCTTCCTTCTGGCGTCCGGAGGCTGTCATCGGGGGCTTCGCCCGGTGAGCAGCGCGGTGAGCAGTTGTCTCAGCCAGGCCCGGGCGCGTTCGACGTCCCGGTCCAGCAGCAGTTGGGCGGTCACGCCGTCGTAGGCGGCGACCACGGCGTGCGCGGCGCCCTCGGCGTCGCCGAGCACGGCGGGCAGCGCGGTGTGGCCGCGCGCCCGCTCCAGACGGTCGGCGACGGCCCGCCGCAGCCGGGCCCGGTGGTCGAGGAGCGTGTGCGCCACGCGAGGGTCGCGGGCGGCGTGCACCAGGAAGTCGGTCTTCACCAGGAGCCAGTCGCGGTCCAGCAGCAGCACCTCGGAGACCCGGTCGACGGCGGCGGCCACGTCGAGGTCGGGCCCGTCGGACGCGAGGGCGCCGGTCACCTGCTCGGCGATCAGGTCGGCGCGCTGGGCGTAGAGCGCGAAGAACAGCTCGTCGAGGCCGGCGAAGTTGGAGTAGAAGGCGCCTCGGGTGTACCCGGCGGCCTCGCAGATCTCCTCGATGGAGGCGTGCCCGAAGCCCTTGGCGGCGAAGACGGTGAAGGCGGCGTCCAGCAGGTGGGCGCGGGTGCGCAGCCGGCGCGCGGTGATGCGCCCGGTCCCGGTGTCCGCCATGCGGTGTCCCCTCCCCGCCGTCCGATACGGGAACGTATCCGATACACCGGTGTATCGAACAGCCCCCGGAGCAGGGCGGTCTCCGGACGGAGATCGTTCTAGAACGTATTTTCGATTAGGAGTACGCTGGTCCCCATGAGCACGCACCACCTCCCGGCACTCCAGGGCTCGCTCTTCGACCAGGACGACGAGCTGCGGCTCGGTCCCCTCGACGGCGTGCGCCGCACCGAACTCGGCCGCGGCGCCTGGATCGACCTGCTCCCCGGCTGGCTGCACGGCTCCGACGCGCTCTTCGACCACCTGGCCGCCGAGGCCCCCTGGCGGGCCGAGCGGCGTCAGATGTACGACCAGGTCGTCTCCGTGCCTCGGCTCCTGGCGTACTACGGCGTCGGCGCCCCGCTCCCCCATCCGGTCCTCACCGAGGCCCGCGACGCGCTCAGCGCCCACTACGCCGAGGAGCTCGGCGAGCCGTTCGCCACGGCCGGGCTCTGCTACTACCGGGACGGCCGGGACAGCGTCGCCTGGCACGGCGACCGGATCGGCCGGGGCGCCCGCGAGGACACCATGGTCGCCATCCTGTCCGTGGGCGCGCCCCGCGACCTGCTGCTGCGGCCCGTCGGCGGCGGCGAGACCGTGCGCCGGCCGCTGGGCCACGGCGACCTGGTGGTGATGGGCGGATCCTGCCAGCGCACCTGGGAGCACTGCGTGCCCAAGAGCACCAGGGCCGCAGGGCCGCGCATCAGCGTCCAGTTCCGTCCGCGCGGGGTGAACTGACCCGCCCCCCTGCGGGAACCGCGGCGGAAGCCTGTCCTCCCCCGCCGGGCCTCCCCCACACTGGGTCCACCCGGGCGGGGAGGGGCGATGGGCGCGGACACGGGACCGCCGGGCGCGGGGTCCGGCCGGCGCGGCGAACTGGACGTGCTGCGCGCCCTCGTCGTGGTCGGGCTGGTCTTCTTCCACAGCGCCCTGGTGTTCTCGCCCGACGACGACTTCTACGTGAAGAACGCGACGACGACGGACGCCGTCACCGTGCTCGCCGGGTTCGGCGTGGTGTGGGCGATGCCCATGCTGTTCCTCGTCGCCGGGCTCGGCGCCCGGCACTCGGTCCGCCGCCGGGGTCCCGCCCGGTTCGCCCGGGAGCGGCTGCTGCGCCTGGGCGTCCCCCTGGTGTTCGGCACGGTCGTGCTGTGCCCGCTCCCCCAGTGGCTGCGGCTGCGCGCCGCCGATCCCGCGTACGACGAGCCGTACCCGGCCTTCTGGGGGCGGTTCCTGACCGTGCGGCCGGACCCGGCGGATTTCCCGTTCGTCCTGGAGGGCGAGCACTTCGAGACCGGCCATCTGTGGTTCGTCGTGCTGCTGCTCACCTTCTGTTTGATCCTCGCGCCTTTCGCCGCCTTCCCGACGGACCGGGCCGGCCGCGCGGCCGGGGCGGTGGGGCGCCGGCCCGTGCTGCTCCTGCTGCCCGCGCTGCCGCTCGCCGCCGTGAACGCGCTGCTCGGCATGGAGGAGGACTACGCGGGCTGGAACCGCTGGGCCTACCTCCTGTTCTTCGCGTACGGCTTCCTCCTCGCGGACGACGAGCGGGTGCGCGTGCCGACGCGCCGCGCGGCCGTGCGGGTGGGCGTGCTCGGGGTGGTGCTGTTCGCCGCGACCGCGCCCGGCTTCGTCGCGGGCGAGGACCCGTTCACCGCGGGGACCCCCGCCGCGCTGGCCACACGCGCGCTGTTCGGCGCGGCCGGGTGGTGCTGGGTGCTGGCGATCCTCGGTCTGCTGGACCGTCCGGCCGGCGGCCCGCGCCCCGCCCGCCCGGGGCGGACGTCGCCGTTCCTGGCGTACCTGGCCGTGGCCGCCCTGCCGTTGTACGTCCTGCACCAGCCGGTGGTGGTCGCCTACGCCTACGGCGTCGTCGGCCGGTCCGCCCCGGCCGGTGCGAAGTACGCGGCGATCGTGGCGGCCTCGCTGGTGACGGTGGTGCTGCTGTACGAACTCGGGGTGCGGCGGTGGGCGGTGACGCGGTGGCTGTTAGGGATGCGCCCGGCAGCGCGTCCGAAGGGCGGACCACCGTCCGCGCCCGCACCCTGATCTGCTTTCCTGTGCTCGTTCGACGGACATGGGGCGAAACACACGAGGCGGCCATGAGGGCAACGGTGCGGCAGGTGGCGGACGGCACCTTTCTGGTGCACGGCACGAACACGAACTGGGTGATCCTCACCGAGGGGGACGCCGTCACCCTGATCGACACCGGCTACCCCGGCGACCGCGAGGGTCTGCTCGGCTCGCTCGCGGAGGTGGGCGCCGCGCCGGAGGCGGTGGCGGCCGTGCTGATCACGCACGCGCACAACGACCACCTGGGCTCCGCCGAGTTCCTGAGCGCGGCCTACGGCACTTCCGTGTACACGCACAAGGAGGAGGTGCCGCACGCCCGGCGGGACTTCCTGCACCAGGTGACCGTGGCGCGGGTGCTGCGCAACGGCTGGCGACCCGGCGTGCTGCCGTGGGCCGCGCACGCCCTGCGCGCCGGCGGCACGGCGAACGTGGCGGTCACCTCGCCCCAGCCGTTCCCGGTGTCCGGCGGGGGTGAGGCGCTCGACCTGCCGGGCCGGCCGGTGCCCGTCCACACCCCCGGCCACACCGCCGGGCACTGCACCTTCCACCTGCCGCACGTCGGGGCGGTGGTGTCCGGCGACGCCCTGGTCAGCGGGCACCCCGTCTCCCGCGTCCAGGGCCCGCAGATGCTGACCGACATGTTCCACCGTGAACGCGCCACCGCCGTGCGGTCGCTGGACGTGCTGGCGGAGCTGGACGGCGAGCTGCTGCTGCCCGGACACGGCCCGCTCCACCGGGGCCCTGTGCGGGACGCCGCCCTGCTCGCCCGGGAGCGCGCGCAATAGGCTGAGGTGACGATCACCGTCGGGACGATCACCTTCGAGACGAGGACACCGCCGCCATGGCACTGCAGATCAACGCCACCAACCCGGAGCACCCCGCGCTCCTGTTGGAACTGCCGTGGCACCTGCCGCTGGAGGAGTGGCCCGACAAGTACCTGGTGCCGCTGCCGCGCGGCATCTCCCGGCACGTCGTGCGCTACGCCCGCGCCGGCGACGAGGTGATCGCGGTGAAGGAGCTCGCCCAGCGTCCCGCGCTGCGCGAGTACGAGCTGCTGCGCGACCTGGACCGGCTCGGCATCCCCGCGGTGGACCCGCTCGCGGTGGTGACCGGCCGCACCGGCCCGGACGGGGAGCCGCTGGAGTGCGTGCTGATCACCCGGCACCTCGGCGGCTCCATGCCGTACCGGTCGATGTTCGAGACGACGATGCGGCCTGCCACCATGCACCGGCTGATGGACGCGCTCGCCGTGCTGCTGGTACGGCTGCACCTGGCCGGATTCGCCTGGGGCGACTGCTCGCTGTCCAACACGCTGTTCCGGCGCGACGCCGGCGCCTTCGCCGCCTATCTGGTGGACGCCGAGACCGGCGATCTGCACCCCGAACTGACGCGCGGCCAGCGGGAGTACGACCTGGACCTGGCACGGGTCAACATCAGCGGCGAGCTGCTCGACCTGGAGGCGTCCGGCGCGCTGCACCCCTCCGTCGACCCGATCGACTTCGGTACCGAGATCTGCGCCCGCTACCAGGAACTGTGGAAGGAGCTGACCCGCACCTCGGTGTACCCGGCCGGCAAGCACCACTACATCGAGCGCCGCATCCGCCGTCTGAACGAACTCGGCTTCGACGTGGCCGAGATGCAGATCGAGCACGCCTCCAACGGCGACTCGGTGACCTTCGTGCCGAAGGTCGTGGACGCCGGGCACCACCAGCGCCAGCTGCTGCGGCTGACCGGTCTGGACACCGAGGAGAACCAGGCCAGGCGGCTGCTGAACGACCTGGAGAGCTGGATGGCCACCCAGGACGACTACGCCCCGGGCGATCCCCTCGGCGCCCGTCCGGAGGTGCTCGCCCACCGCTGGGTGCGCGAGGTGTTCCGGCCCACGGTGCGGTCCGTGCCGCCCGAGCTGCGCGGGCAGATGGACCCCGCGCAGATCTACCACGAGCTGCTGGAGCACCGTTGGTACCTGTCCGAGCGGGCCCAGCACGACATCGGTCTGGAGACCGCCGTCGAGGACTACATCCAGCGTGTGCTGCCGAAGCGGCGGGAGCCGCTGCGGTCCACGGAGGAGTAGCCGGGCCCGCCCCGGGTCAGGCGGGCGGGACGACCGCCACCGGGCAGTCCGCGTGGTGCAGCACGCCGCCCGCCACCGAGCCGATCCGAGCGCCCACGGCGGAGCGGCGGGCGCGGCGGCCCACGACCATCAGCTGGGCCGTGCCCGACACCGACAGCAGCACCTGTCCGGCGCTGCCCATCTCCACGTGCTCCACGACGTGCACGTCCGGGTAGCGCTCCCGCCACGGCGCGAGCGCGGCCGCCAGCTTCTTCCGCTCGAACGGCTCGAGACCGCCGGCCTCGTCGAGGAGCTGGAGGGAGGAGGGGCTGTAGGAGAACACCGGCGGCAGGGTCCAGGCGCGCACGGCCCGCACGGTCGCGCCGCGCCGGGCGGCGGTCGCGAAGGCGAAACCGAGCGCGGCGGCGCCGTCCTCCGGGTCTCCCTCCTGGCCGACCACGATCTCGTGCCCGGCCACCTCGTCGGAGGCCTTGTCGCCGGCCCGGACGAACACCACCGGGCGCTGGGCGTCCACGATCACCTGCTGGCCGACCGAGCCCACCAGGAAGCCCATGAGCCGCCCGTGACCGCGCGAGCCCAGCACCAGCATCTCGGCGCCGGCCGCGGCGGCGGTCAGGGTCTCCACCGCGTCGCCCTCCGGCACGTCCGTGGTGACGTCCAAGCCGCCGTGGCGTTCCCGGACGGCGCGCACCGCCTCCTCGGCGGCCTCCCGCGCCCACTGTTCCTGGGCGGCCCTGTCCTCGGTCTCCAGCGCGTCGTGCGCCTCGAACCGCCAGGCGTGCACCACCCTGAGCGGCAGGTCCCGGCGGACCGCCTCCCTGGCCGCCCAGGCCAGCGCCGCGAGGCTCTCCTCGCTGCCGTCGATCCCTGCCGTGATCGGCCGCGTCATGCCGTTCCTCCCGGAGTCGTGTTCCTGCGCGGACCAGTCTTCCCTACCGGGCCACCGTCCCCGCACCGCGGTCGCCTCGTACGAGCACCGCACGCCCGCCTTCCCGCGCCCGCCCCGCGCACGCCCGCGCGCCCGGCGGCGACCGCACATACGATGGGCTCGGGCCGGTGCGGAGGCCGCGACGATCTAGGCCCGCCGCGCCGGGGAATCGACCACGCTGTGGGGGACGCATGGCACAGCCCGCCGACACCGCCCGGACCGTCATCATGACCGTGGACGACGACCCGGGCGTCTCCCGTGCGGTGGCCCGGGACCTCAGGCGGCGCTACGGGGCGTCGTACCGGATCGTGCGCGCCGAGTCCGGCGAGTCCGCGCTGGAGGCGCTGCGCGAGCTGAAGCTGCGCGGCGACCTGGTGGCGGTGATCCTCGCCGACTACCGGATGCCGCGGATGAACGGCATCGAGTTCCTGGAGCGCGCCATGGACGTGCATCCGGGGGCCCGCCGGGTGCTGCTCACCGCGTACGCGGACACCGGCGCGGCCATCGACGCGATCAACGTGGTGGACCTCGACCACTATCTCCTCAAGCCGTGGGACCCGCCGGAGGAGAAGCTGTACCCGGTGGTGGACGACCTGCTGGAGGCGTGGAAGCGCAGCGACCACCGGCCGGTGCCGAGCACCAAGGTGGTCGGGCACCGCTGGTCGGCGCGCTCCTCCGACGTGCGGGAGTTCCTGGCCCGCAACCAGGTGCCCTACCGCTGGTACTCCTCCGACGAGCCCGAGGGACGGCGGCTGCTGGCCGCGGCGGACGAGGACGGGATGCGGCTGCCGCTGGTGGTCACCCCGGACGGGACGCCGCTGGTGGAGCCGGAACCCGCCGACCTCGCCGCCCACGTGGGTCTCGCCACCACGCCGGCGGCCGACTTCTACGACCTGGTGGTGATCGGCGGCGGCCCGGCGGGGCTCGGCGCGGCCGTGTACGGGGCGTCGGAGGGGCTGCGCACGGTGCTGGTGGAGCGGTCGGCGACCGGCGGGCAGGCCGGGCAGAGCTCGCGGATCGAGAACTACCTGGGCTTCCCCGACGGGGTGTCCGGGGCGCAGCTCACCGACCGGGCGCGACGGCAGGCCACCCGCTTCGGCGCGGAGATCCTCACCGCGCGGGAGGTGACCGGCCTCGACGTGGGCGGCGCGGCCCGGGTGGTGCGGTTCTCCGACGGGTCGCAGGTCGCCGCGCACAGCGTGATCCTGGCGACCGGTGTGTCCTACCGGCGGCTCGCGGCGCCGGGCTGCGAGGAACTGGGCGGCTGCGGCGTCTACTACGGCTCCTCGCTGACCGAGGCGCCCGCCTGCCAGGGCCAGGACGTGTACATCGTGGGCGGCGCCAACTCGGCCGGGCAGGCGGCGATGTACCTGTCCCGGTTCGCCAAGCAGGTGACGCTGCTGGTGCGCGGCCCGGACCTGTCCGCGTCCATGTCGTACTACCTGATCGAGCAGATCGGCCAGGTGCCGAACATCGCGGTGCGGTGCGGCACCGTCGTCGAGGAGGCCCACGGCGACGGCCATCTGGAGCGGCTGACGCTGCGCGAGACGGTCAGCGGGCAGACCGACGTGGTGGACGCGCAGTGGCTGTTCGTGTTCATCGGGGCCGCCCCGCTGACCGACTGGCTGGACGGCACCGTGCTGCGCGACGAGCGTGGCTTCATCCTGGCCGGGCCCGACCTGACCGCCGACGGACGCCCGCCGGCCGGCTGGGAGCTGGACCGGCCGCCGTACCACCTGGAGACCAGCGTCCCCGGCGTGTTCGTCGCGGGCGACGCGCGCGCGGAGTCGGCCAAGCGGGTCGCCTCCGCCGTCGGAGAGGGAGCCATGGCCGTGATGCTCGTCCACCGTTACCTGGAGCAGTCGTGAGCGCGCAGCGGGTGGAGTGCCTGCCGGACGAGATCGGCTCGCTGTTCCTGTTCGAGAAGCTCACCCCCGAGCAGCTCGGGCGGCTGTGCGAGGCCGGCCGGGTGGAGCGGTACGAACCCGGCACCGTCTACGCCGAGGGCGATCCGGCCACCTGCTTCTACGTGATGGTGGAGGGCACGGTCGTGCTGTCCCGGCGGGTCGGCGGAGACGACGTGGAGGTCACCCGCACCTCGCAGCGCGGGGTGTACGCGGGGGCGATGCAGGCGTACCTCGGGGACCGGGTGCCGCAGGTCTACAACAACTCGCTGCGGGTGACGGAGCCGACGCGGTTCTTCGTGCTGCCGGCGGACACGTTCGCGGACATCATGCACGACTGGTTCCCGATGGCGGTGCATCTGCTGGAGGGGCTGTTCTTCGGGGCGAAGAGCGCGCAGCAGGCGATCGGCCAGCGGGAGCGGCTGCTGGCCCTGGGTTCGCTGTCCGCGGGGCTCACGCACGAGCTCAACAACCCGGCCGCGGCGGCCGTGCGGGCGACGGCGTCGCTGCGGGAGCGGGTGGGCAAGATGCGCCGCAAGCTGCGCGTGATCTCCGAGGGCGCCTACGACCGGGAGACGCTGGCGGGGCTGATCGAGATCCAGGAGCGCACGGCCGAGCGGGTCGCCAAGGCTCCGGTGCTCAGCCCGCTGGAGGCGTCCGACCGGGAGGACCTCCTGTCCGACTGGCTGGACGACCACGGCGTGACCGAGGGCTGGCGGATCGCCCCCACGTTCGTGCAGGCCGGACTGGACACGGACTGGCTGGAACAGGTGGCCGCGGCCGTGGACGAGGAGACGCTGCCCAGCGCGGTCGGCTGGCTCAACTACACCGTGGAGACCGAGCTGCTCATGGACGAGATCCAGGACAGCGCGGCCCGCATCTCCCACCTGGTCGACGCCGCCAAGCAGTACTCGCAGCTCGACCGCGCCCCGTTCCAGGTCGCCGACGTGCATGAACTCCTCGACAGCACCCTGCTGATGCTGTCCGGGAAACTGGGCAGGGGCATCCGCGTGGTCAAGGAGTACGACCGCACCCTGCCCCGCGTCCCGGCGTACCCGGCGGAGCTGAACCAGGTGTGGACCAACCTCGTGGACAACGCGGTCGCGGCGATGCGCGAGGCGGACGGGGAGGGCACGCTGACCGTGCGCACGGCGCGGGAGAACGACCGGCTGCTGGTGGAGTTCGGCGACACCGGCCCCGGCATCCCGGTGGAGATCCGCGACCGCGTGTTCGACCCGTTCTTCACCACCAAACCCGTGGGCGAAGGCACCGGACTGGGCCTGGACATCTCCTGGCGGATCGTGGTCAACAAGCACCACGGCAGCCTCCGGTTCGAGTCCGAGCCGGGCGACACCCGCTTCCAGGTGCTCCTGCCCCTCACCGCCCCCGCCCCCGACGACCCCCCACAGGAGGAGTCCGCATGACCACCGAACACGCCATCGACCCCAGTGTGCCTCCCTCGGGCGCGGGCTGCGCCGAGTGCGACGCCGCCGGCGGCTGGTGGTTCCATCTGCGCCGGTGTGCGCAGTGCGGCCACGTCGGCTGCTGCGACAGCTCGCCGGGACAGCACGCCACCGCCCACTTCCGGGCCACCGGGCACCCGGTGGTGAGCAGTTACGAACCGGGCGAGGACTGGTTCTGGAACTACGCCACCAACGAGCTGTACGAGTCGGGGCCGTCGCTGGCGCCGCCGGTGAGCCACCCGGCCGAGCAGCCCGCCCCCGGGCCCGCGGACCGGGTGCCCGCCGACTGGACGCGGGCCCTGCACCGCTGAGCCGCGGCGCCCCGCCGCCCCGGGAACCCGCGGGCGCCGCCCGTCGTTGTCCGGGCACCCCCATACATGTCGGACGACGGCGAACAGGGCGGTGCCATGAGCGAGTTGGTCCCCGGCGGCAACATCCCGCTACCGGGCGGTGCGGTGACCGTCCGGGTGCCCGGGCCGTTCGACGTGTCCGCGCTGATCACGGACGACGCCCGGAAGGTGTCCGGGGACGCCGACTTCGTCTTCTACAACCAGCCCTCCGCCCCCGGCGCGCGGCTCGGCGGCGACACGCTCGTCGTCGACCCGGCGGCGCTGCGCGCGGGCGCCACCCGGGTGACGGTCGCCGTCAGTCCCGAGGAGCCCGGCACCCCGCTCAGCGCGCTGCCCGCCCCCGTCCTGGAGGTCACCGGCCCCGGACGTCGCGCCCTGGCCCGCTTCCGCCCGCCGCGCCCCGACCGGGAGACGGTGCTGCTGCTCGCGGAGATCTACCGGCGCGGCGACGGCTGGAAGCTGCGCGCGCTCGGACAGGGGTACGCGGACGGACTGGCCGGTCTCGCCCGGGACTTCGGCGTCGACGTGGAGGACGACGAGGGCGCGGTGTCCACCCGTACCGCCCCGGTCGTCACCGGCAGGGCGCCGGTGAGCCCCGCCACGGTGGCCCGGGCCGCCCCGCGCGCACACCCGTCCGTCCCGCCCCGCCCCGCGGCCCCGCCGTCCGCCGGGGACGGCTTTCTGGCCCTGGTCAACTCCGCGCGACGGGCCGCCGGTTCGCCGCCGGTGTCGCACGACGGACGGCTGGCCGAGGCGGCCCGGCAGCACGCGCGGGCGATGGCGCGCGGCGGGCGTCTCGGCGTGGAGGGGCCGGACGGCGTGCCGGTGTACCGGCGCGTGGTGGCCGCCGGGTACCCGTACCTCACCGTCGGCGAGCACCTGGTGTCCGGGCCGCTGTCCGTGGACCGGTTCGTGGGCCACTGCCTGCGGCACGAGGCGGCCCGCCGCACGGTGTGCGACCCGGCGTTCACGCACGCCGCCGTCGCCTCCTGCGAGGGCGCCGGGGACACGTACTGGACGGCGCTGTGGGCGTGTCCGCTCACCCCGGAGGGCCTGGACCGCACGGCGGCGGAGGTCGTCGAGCTGACCAACCGGGAGCGCGCGCGGGCCGGTCTTCCGCCGCTGTCCCGCGATCCGCTGCTCACCACGGCCGCGCAGGCGCACAGCGCCGACATGGTGGCGCGGGACTTCTACGCCCACACGGCGCCCGACGGCAGCCGGCCCTGGGACCGGGCCGCCGCCGCGGGCTCCCGGTGCCGCACGGTCGGCGAGAACATCGCGTGCGGGCAGCGGTCGGCCGCGGAGGTGGTGCGCGGCTGGATGAACAGCCCGGGGCACCGGGCGAACATCCTCAAGCCGGAGTTCACGCGGATCGGCGTCGGCTTCGCGGGCGGCGGCCGGGCGGGCACGTACTGGACGCAGTTGTTCGGCGGTTGAGAGCGCGCGGTCGGATCCGTGCCGTGTCGGACGCGCCCGGTTCTGGCCGGGGCGCCGGGGGCCGGGCGAGGATGGCCCGCATGAAGGGTGACCTGTTTTCCAGTGAGCACATGGTGCAGCCGGCCACGGCCCCGGGCATGACGGTGGAGAACGCCAAGTGCCTGCGCTACACCGTCGACGGCGAGATGCTCGCCCGCCAGGGCGCGATGGTCGCCTACCGCGGCAACCTCCGGTTCGAGCGCAAGGGTCAGGGCGTGGGCGGCATGCTCAAGCGCGCGGTGACCGGCGAGGGGCTGCCGCTGATGGCCGTGCTCGGGCAGGGCGAGGCCTGGTTCGCGCAGGAGGCGCAGAACTGTTTCGTCGTCGAGATCGGCCCCGGTGACGAGTTCACCGTCAACGGCCGCAACGTGCTGTGCTTCGACGCCACGCTGTCCTACCGCATCTCCACCGTGAAGGGCGCCGGCATCACCGGCGGCGGCCTGTTCAACAGCGTCTTCACCGGGCACGGCAAGCTCGGCCTGGTCTGCGAGGGCAGCCCGCTGGTGATCCCGGTGACGCCGCAGAGCCCGGTGTACGTGGACACCGACGCGATCGTCGGCTGGACGGCGGGCCTGTCCACCTCGCTGCACCGCTCGCAGTCGCTGGGTTCGATGCTGCGCGGCGGCTCGGGCGAGGCCGTGCAGCTGGTGCTCCAGGGGCAGGGGCATGTCGTGGTGCGGCCCAGCGAGGCGCCGCAGCACAAGGCGCAGCAGCGCTGAATGAACCACGTTGACCACGGCGGGCCGCCGGGTGAGGCTGTGCACGGCGCGGATCACGCCCCCGCGCCGGAAAGGTGACAGTCGTGATCGAGATCGCCGACATCGAGACCGCCGCGGAGCGGATCGCCGGACACGTGGTGCGCACCCCGACCGTGCCGAGCCCCGGCCTTTCTGCACTTCTCGGGGTGCCGGTGACGGCCAAGCTGGAGCTGCTCCAGCACACCGGGTCGTTCAAGGTGCGCGGTGCGGCGGCGAAGCTGCTGGCGCTGAGCGAAGCGGAACGGGCCGCCGGGGTGGTCGCGGTGAGCGGCGGCAACCACGGCATCGCGCTGGCGGTGACGGCCGCCTCGCTGGATGTGAAGGCAACCGTCGTGATGCCGCGTTCGGCGCCCGTGCGGGCCGTGGAGATCGCGCAGGCGTCGGGCGCCACGGTGCGGGTCACGGACGACATGGCCGGGGCGTTCGCCCTCACCGCCGAGCTGCGGCAGGAGGGCCTGACCCTGGTGCACCCCTTCGACGACCCGGTGGTGATCGCCGGTCAGGGCACCGTGGGGCTGGAGTTCGCCGAGGACGCCGGTGAGCTGACCGACGTGCTGGTGAGCATCGGCGGCGGGGGCCTGATCGCCGGGGTCGCGGCGGCGCTGCGCGCCCGGCGGCCGGGGGTGCGGGTGTGGGGCGTGGAGACCGAGGGGGCGCAGGCGATGTCCGAGGCGCTGGCGGCGGGCGGCCCGGTGCCGGTCACGCTCTCCTCGATCGTCTCCACACTCAGCGCGCCCGCCGTGTCGCAGCTGACGTACGACCATGTCGTGGAGCTGGTCACGGAGGTGCTGGTGGTGCCGGACCGGGAGGCGGTGCAGGGCTCGCTGGACCTGGCGGACCACGCCAAGGTGTGGGCGGAGCCGGCCGCGGGCTGTCTGCTGCCGGCCGCCCGCCGGGTGCTGGAGCGGGTCGGCGACGACGCCCGGCTGGGTCTTGTGGTGTGCGGCGGGAACGCCACCACCACCGACATGATGGCGTGGACGGATCACTTCTCCCTGCGCTGAACCCGGCGGACCGCGCAAGGCGTCGCGCCCGGCCGTTGAACGCTCCGGCCCCTCTCCTCCGTATCAGGGGGGACGGAAGTCAGCGGTTCGACGAGGGATCACCGGACGAGGGATCACCAATGGGCTGGGCGCACGCCTCCACCGACCGGCCGGTCGCCGGCCGCTACCGGCTGGTCGAGATCACGCACCGTGAGGCCAACCGGGTCAGCTGGTACGCCGACGACCTGCGAACCGGCCGGCCCTGTCTGGCCACCCGCATCGAGCTGCCGGCGGACGCCGCGGAGGGCGTCCGCCGCGCGCCCTCCCGGATCCTGCGGGCCACCGAGAACGTGGCCCGGCTCTGCCCCGACCGCATCGCGGACGTCGTCGACGCGGTCGCCGAGGGCGGCTGCCTGTGGACGGTCACCGCCTGGATCGACGGCACCCCGCTGGACGAAGTCCTGCTCCAGCAGGGCAAGTTCGCGCCCGCGCGGGCGGCGCGCGTCGCCCTGGACCTACTCGACGTGCTGGACGCGGCGCACCCGGAGGCAGTCACCCACGGCGAGCTCAGCCCCGGACAGCTCCACCTGCGCGAGACCGGCCCGGTGATCGTCACCGGCTACGGGGTGGCCGGGACGACGTCGGCGCCCCGGCTCACCGCGCCGTCGTACGCGGCGCCGGAACAGGCGCGGAACGAGCAGGTCGGCCCGGCCGCCGACCTGTGGGCGCTGGGGGCGATCCTCTACACGATGCTGGAGGGACGCCCGCCGTTCCGTGACCGGGGCAGGCCGGCGGCCACACTGCGCGGGGTGGACCGGCTGCCGCTGCGCCCGCCTGTGCGCTGCGGGCCGCTCACCGAGGTCGTCACGGGGCTGCTGCGCAAGGAGCCCCGTGAGCGCCCGGGCCGCCAGGTGGTGCGGGACGTGCTCACCCGGGTGCTGCGGGAGGCCCCCGGCGCCGGCCCCGGGCCGGCCAAGGCGTACACGACGGCGGGGCGGGAGCGGAAGCGGAAGGGGGTGCTCGTCGGTGCGCCCCTCGCGGTGGTCACGGTGGCGGCGGCCGTGATCGCGGCGGCGGCAGGGCTGCCCGGCGGCGACGACCGGGCCGACGGCGGCCCCGCCGCCTCGGTGTCCGCGCCGGCCGGAGGGACCGGGGCGCGGGACACCGCCCCGCGGGTCCCGCCGTCGGCCGGCGCCGCTTCCCCGTCGTCCACCGCTCCCTCGCCGCAGCCCTCCCCGCCCGGGTCCGCCTCGCCGTCCCCGCCGGACCGCGACGCCCTGCCCGCGGGCTTCCGCACCTACCGCGCCCCGGAGGGGTTCTCCGTCGCGCTGCCCCAGGGCTGGGAACGGCAGCGGACGTCCCGCGCCGGGGAGCTGTCCTACCGCGTCACCTTCGGCGCCGACGACGACCCGCGCACCCTCGCCGTCACCTACAGCGAGCGCGTCGGCCCGGACCCGGTCGCCGTGTGGCGGGACACCGTGGAGCCGGGCCTCGCGAGCGCCGGCGCCTATCAGCGGATCGGCGCCATCGAGCCCACGACGTACCAGGGCCGTGAGGCCGCCGACATGCAGTGGATCACCAAGGACGACGGCGCCCGGGTACGCACCTTCGGCCGCGGCCTCCTGCTGGGCGACGGCCGGGGCTTCTCCCTGCGCTGGACCACCCCGGCCGCCGACTGGGCGAGCGCCGGCAGCCAGGAGGCCCTGCGCACGGTCCTGCGGACCTTCCGGCCCGGTACGGCGAGCTAGCCCCGCGGGGCCCGCAGCGCGCGCAGCGGCCAGGGGACCAGCGGTGTGGTGAGCCAGTGGGCGCGGAAGACGCGGTCGGTCAGGGAGCAGGTGACGCGCAGCCGGTGCGGGGTCTCCAGGAAGGCGATGTCGACGGTGAGCGTGTCGGGGCCGTGCCAGCCGCCGGTGACCGCGACGGGCACCGCGCCCTCGGTGACGGTCCAGTCCGTGCCGGTCCAGCGGGCCGCCAGCCGGTGGCCGTCCTCGTCGAGGGTCAGCGTCCAGCCGCCGTCGTCCGCCGTGAGCTCGGCGGCGGTCAGTTTCGGCTGCTCGGCGCAGAGCCCGCCCTCCGGGGTGAAGGCCGCCCCGGCCCAGCCGTCGGTCGCCGGCGCGGGGGCGCCGTCCGTCGCGGGCAGGGCCAGGCGCTCCAGACGCTCGCGCAGGGCCGTGTCCTCCGCGTCGCGCCCGGACGGCGGGGCGTCGCCGAAGGCGGGCAGCAGGTGCCGCCACACCAGTTCGAGGTAGCGCTGCATCTCCACGGTGGCGGACGTCGCGGCGATCACCGCGTCGTGCTCGGGCAGCACCAGGCAGAACTGTCCGTAGGCGCCGTCGCCGCGGTAGCCGTGCCGGCCCCGCCAGAACTGGTAGCCGTAGCCCTGGTCCCAGTCGGGGCGGTCGTCGCCGCCCATGGCCCCGGCGGTGCCGATGTGGGCGCGGGTGGCGCGCTCGACCCATCCCTCCGGCAGCAGCCGCTCGCCCTGCCAGACGCCGTCGTTCAGATACAGCAGGCCGAACTTCGCTATCGCGTCGGTGGTGGTGTGGAGCCCGGCGAAGCCGATCTCGCGTCCGGCGCGGTCGCGGGACCACAGCGTCTCGCCGATGCCCAGCGGGTCGAACAGCCGCGGCCGCAGATACTCCACGAGCGTCTGCCCGGTGACCCGCTGCACGATCGCGGCGAGGGTGTACGTGCAGGGCTGGTTGTAGGTGAACAGGGTGCCCGGGTCGCGCTGCGGCGGCTGGAGCAGGAAGCCGCGCACCGGTTCGGCCGGGTCGGCGCCGAACGCCTCGTCGACGGTCTCGTGGTCGTGTCCGCTGGCCATGGACGCCACGTGGCGCACCAGCATCGCCCGGCTGCGCGGGTCGGTGATGTCGGCGTCGATCTCCGGGAAGTACGACAGCACGGGGGCGTCGAAGTCGATCAGCCCCTCCGCCTCGGCGAGCCCGGCCGCGGTCGAGGTGAAGCTCTTGCTGAGCGAGTACAGCAGATGAGGGCGTTCGGCGGTCCAGGGCGCCCACGAGCCGGAGGCCACGACCTTGCCGTGGCGCACGATCGTCACTCCGTGCGGTTCGATGTCCGGGTCGGCCTCGAGCGCGTCGAGGAAGGCGTGGACGCCGGACGCGTCGACGCCCTGGGTCGCGGGGGCTGCGGTCGGGAGGGCTCGGTGGGTCATGGGGGCATCCTGCCCGGGGCACCGGCGGGTGATCCACCGTTTTCGCCGGTCGCCGCGGGGGACCCGGACGCCATGGTGCAAATCGGGTACACGATGATGACCGAGCAGGCGGGCCCGCGTGAGCTGGTGGAGCACGTGGTGCGCGCCGAGAAGGCGGGCTTCGACTTCTCGGTGACCTCGGACCACTACTTCCCCTGGCTGGCCGAGCAGGGTCACTCGCCGTACGCGTGGAGCGTGCTGGGCGCGGCCGCGCAGGCCACCTCACGGATCCCGCTGATGACGTACGTGACGTGTCCGACGAAGCGGTACCACCCGGCGGTGGTGGCGCAGAAGGCGGCGACGATGCAGCTGCTGTCGGGCGGCCGGTTCCGGCTGGGACTGGGGTCCGGCGAGAACCTCAACGAGCACGTGGTGGGCGGCGGCTGGCCGCCGGTGGACGTACGCCACGAGATGCTCGAGGAGGCGGTGGAGATCATCCGCGCACTGTTCGAGGGCGGGCATGTGAACTACCGGGGCGAGCACTTCGACGTGGAGTCGGCCAAGCTGTGGGACCTGCCGGACCAGCCGCCGCCGCTCGGGATCGCGGTCTCGGGCAAGCGGTCGTGCGCCCTCGCCGGGCACCACGCCGACCTGATGATCGCCACCGAGCCGAAGCCGCAGCTGCTGGAGATGTTCGACGAGCACGGCGGCGAGGGAAAGCCGCGTGTGGGCCAGCTGCCGGTGAGCTACGACCCGGACCGGGACACCGCCGTGGAGCGGGCGCACGCCCAGTTCCGCTGGTTCGGCAACGGCTGGAAGGTGAACGCCGAGCTGCCGCACCCGGACTCCTTCGCGTCGGCGACCCAGTTCGTGCGGCCCGACGACGTCGCCTCCTCGATCCCCTGCGGCAGCGACCCGGACGACTTCGTCGAGGCGGTCCGCCCGTACGCCGAGGCGGGATTCACGGAGATCGCCCTGGTGCAGATCGGCGGGGAGTCGCAGCCGGCGTACCTGGACTGGGCGGAGCGGACGCTGCTGCCGGCGCTGCGGAAGGCCTTCGGCTGACGGTCCGTGCGTGAGGTGTGACGGATTCACCCGGAGAGCTGAGCATCTTGCCGGGATCCGGGGTACTAGAGGGCTCTACGTCGGTACGTCCCGGAGGCGCCTGGTGAACTCGTTCGTGCACAAGACCCTGGTGGTGGAGCTCCAGGCGGGCGACACGGAGCGTTTTCCCGTGCTCGCCCACCTGAGCTACGACCCGTCGGACCCGTTCGCCGTCACGGCCGTCTTCACCCTCGACGGCCGGGTGCTGGCGCGCTGGCAGCTGGACCGGGAGATGGTCACCGCCGGTCTGAGCCGTCCGGTCGGCATAGGCGACGTGCGGCTGAGTCCGCAGGCCCGCGGTGTGGGACGGGAGCTGCGGATGGAGTTCCTGGGCGAGGCGCGCGCCGACGGCGGCAGGCACCACGCGGTGGTGTTCGCCTGGGCGGAGGCCGTCGGGGAGTTCCTGACCGAGACCCACCGGCTGGTGCCGCCGGGGTGCGAGGAGGTCCGCGTGGACGACTTCCTCGCGGACGTCCTCGCCAACAGCTGAACCCTCGTGAGCCCTCGCGATCAGCGCGTGGTGTGGCGGTGTCAGCGCGTGGTGTGGCGGTAGCGCGCCCACATCGGCAGCCCGAACCAGCACAGCAGGTACCAGCACACCACCCCGGCCACCAGGTACGGCACGAAGTCGTCGTGGCTGGCCACCCGCAGGATGAGCAGCAGCGAGGAGCTGGTGGTGACCAGCAGCAGCGCCAGTCCCAGCAGGGTGAGCCGTGACGCCCACCGCACCGCCTGCGGTTTGATGCGCCGTCCGCTGACGAGCCGGTGCAGCGACACCGGGCCGATCAGCGCCCCGGTCGCGCAGGCGCCCATCACCACCGTGACGATGTAGATGGTCTTGTCGGTGCCGGACAGGTCCTCGTAGGTCGGGGTGAACACGACCGTCAGCAGAAAACCGAACAGGATCTGCACGCCCATCTGGGCCACACGGACCTCCTGGATGAGCTCGGTCCACATCCGGTCCGCTCTCTCCTCCTCGGTCTCGTTGCGCCCGCGGCGCCTGCTCCCGCCCTGCTCCGTGTCCGGCACGGTGCCTCCTTCGATCGGGTCTCCCCCTCCGGTTTCCCCGAAAGGGAGCCTCCTCCCACCGCCGGTTTGGCGGGGCGGGGCACGGTTACACGGTCGGCGACACGACCAGGCCGGACGAAAGTGGGACACATGTCGGACACCCAGCTCACCGTGACACTCAGCGGCGGGGACGCCGCCGACGCCCGGGCGGTCGTCGGCGCGCTGGAAGGCACGTTCGGGCCGCCGCAGGAGCGGCCCTCGGACACGGACGCGACCGTCCGCATGGCGACGTTCGGCGGCGAGGGCGAAGGCACGGGCACGGCGGAGGACGGTCACCGGCCCTTGTCGGAGCCGGTGACCGTCACCGTGCAGGGCACCCCGGAGGCGGTGCGCCGGGCGAGCGACGCGCTGTCGCGGGTTTTCACGGCCCGCGACGAGGGCGCCGCCGCCGGCGACCAGGAGCAGGAGCGTCAGCTCGTGCTGGAGTCCTGACGCTCCTCCGTCACCAGCGGCTCTCCACCTGCTCGCGGATCCGCCGGTCGTAGAGGTCGGTGATCGCGGCGAGGGTGGAGTCGGACAGCTCGGGCAGCCGGGCCGCGGCCGCGTTGGCGCGGGCCTGTTCGGGCGAGCGGGCGCCGGGGATGACGGTGGTGACGCCGGGCTGCCGGACGATCCAGCGCAGCGCGAGCTGGGCCGGGGTGTATCCCTCGGGGGCCAGCGCCGCGAACTCGGCGGCGGCCTCGACGCCGGTCGTCCAGTCCACGCCGGAGAAGGTCTCGCCCTGGTCGAAGGCCTCGCCGTGCCGGTTGAAGGTGCGGTGGTCGTTCTCCGGGAAGACGGTGTCCTTGGTGTACTTGCCGGACAGCAGGCCGGAGGCGAGCGGGACACGGGCGATGACGCCGACGCCGGCCTCGCGCGCGGCGGGGAGCACCTCGCGCAGCGGCTTCATGCGGAACGGGTTGAGGATGATCTGCACGCTGGCCACATTCGGCCGGGCGATGGCGGTCAGGGCCTCGGCACAGGTCTCCACGCTCACGCCGTAGGCGGCGATCCGCTCCTCCTCGACAAGGGTGTCGAGGGCGTCGAAGACCTCGTCGGTGGAGTAGACGGGGGTGGGCGGGCAGTGCAGCTGCACCAGGTCGATGCGGTCGACGCCCAGGTTGCGCCGGGAGCGGTCGTTCCAGGCGCGGAAGTTGTCCAGGACGTAGTTCTCGGGGATCTGGTCGACACGGCGGCCCATCTTGGTGGCGACCAGCACGTGCAGGTCGGGCCGTCCGCTGAGGAACGACGCGATGGTCTGCTCGCTGCGTCCGTCACCGTAGACGTCGGCGGTGTCGAAGAAGGTGACGCCCGACTCGGCGGCGGCCTCCAGCACCGCGAGGGCTTCCTTGTCGTCGACGTCGCCCCAGTCGGCGCCGAGCTGCCATGTGCCGAGACCGATCACGGATGCGTGCTGTCCCGACCTGTCGAAAGTGCGCTCTTCCATGCCGGTCAGTCTGTCATCCGTCCCGGCCGGGCGGCCGGTGGCTCCCCCGCGCGGACGACCCGCTCAGGCGCCGACGGCCGTCCGGCACTCGGGGTGGCCCCACCCCTTGTCGTTCTTGGCGATGGGCTCACCCGCCGCGTACGGCCGTCCGCACGGGCAGCGGCCGGGGAACTTCGCCTTGATGGTGCGGGAGGAACCTCCCGGCTTGCGGGCGGACCTGGCGCCGCCCGGGGCGCGGCGGGAGGAGCCGCCGGAGGACGGGCGCGGCACGGACGGCGGCGGCTCGGGCGAGCCTTGTGCGCTGCCCGCGTCCTGCTGGGCGGAGGCCGCCTGGCTGGCGGCACGGTCGGCGAAGTCGTTGAGCCGGTCGCCGTCGACCTGGTGGGCGGGCACGTAGCGGAACTCGACGGAGCGGTCCTGGAGCAGGCCGTCGATGCGGACGACGAGCTCCTGGTTGGCGACGGGCTTCCCGGCGGCGGTGCGCCAGCCGTTGCGCTTCCAGCCGGGCAGCCAGATGGTGACGGCCTTCATGGCGTACTGCGAGTCCATCCGCACCTCGAGCGGCACACCGGGGTCGGTGGCCGCGAGGAGCCGCTCCAGGGCGGTGAGTTCGGCGACGTTGTTGGTGGCGGTGCCGAGGGCGCCGGCCTCCCAGCGGTCCGGGGTCCCGGAGCCGTCCGCGATCACCCAGGCCCAGCCGGCCGGTCCGGGGTTTCCCTTCGAGGCCCCGTCGCAGGCGGCCACCACACGTTCACGCATGCGACCGATCATGCCATGGCCGGGCAGGTGCCCCCGTTCCGCTCAGCCGACGGGTCGGGTGCCCGGCATCTCGCCCTTGGTGGTGGTGAGGTCGATGACCGAGAAGTCGGCGCCCTGCGGGTCGCTGACAGCCGCGAAGCGTCCGAACGGCGAGTCCGCCGGCCCGAACCGCGGCACCCCGCCGCGTTCGGTCGCCCGGGCCACGGCCGCGTCGCAGTCGTCCACGGCGAAGTACACGTTGATGTAGGGGGGCGTCTCGGGCGGGAAGTCGTCGGTCATCCGCATCCGGCCGAGGACGGGGCGCTCCCCCAGGACGTGGACGCGGAAGTCCGTCTCGCCCTCGAGCTGCTCGGACCGGTAGGGGAAGACGGCCGGGAAGAACGCGTCGGACTTCTCCGGTTCGCGCGTGCAGACCTCCGCCCAGCAGTACGCGCCCGGTGTCCCCGTCGCCTGGAAGCCCTCGTGGGTGCCGGCCTGCCACACCCCGAAGACTGCCCCGCCGGGGTCGCGGGCGAGGCACATCGTGCCGTAGTCGGCGACCTGCACGGGCTCCATCAGCAGTTCGCCGCCGTGCTCGCGGATGCGGGCGGCGGTGGCGGAGGCGTCCCGGGCGGCGAGGTAGAGGCACCACTGGGAGGTGCCCTCTTGGCCCGGCATGGGCGGCACGACGGCGGCCACCGCCTTGCCGTCGGCGTACGCCTGTGTGTAGCCGCCCTGCTCGGGCGACGTCTCGCCGAAGGTCCAGCCGAGGACGTGGCCGTAGAAGTCCTCGGCCACGTCCAGGTCGTCGAACACGGCGTCGGCCCAGCAGGGGGTTCCTTCGGGTGGTGCGGCCATGGCTGCGGCCCTCCGCGTCACGGGTGGTCTTCGGTCTTCCGACTCACGCTAGCCACGCCCGGGCGGGCACGCGCGCCGGAGGAGCGCCCCCAGAGGCGCGGGGAACTGCGGTGAACGGGGGTCCGGGGGCGGAGCCCCCGAGACCGGGGCCCCCGCGGGCCGGGGTGTCACGCCCCGCCCGCGTACGCCTTCTCCAGCTCCGCGAGGTCCAGCTTGCCCATCGTCATCATGGACTTCAGCGCGCGGTCGGCCTTCTCCCGGTCCGGGTCCCCGATCATCTGCGTGAGCCGCTTGGCGTTGACCTGCCAGGAGACTCCGTAGCGGTCCTTGAGCCAGCCGCAGGGGCCGTGCTCGCCGCCGCCCTCGACCAGCTTCTCCCAGTAGTGGTCGATCTCCGCCTGGTCGTCGCAGTCGAGCTGGAAGGAGATCGCCTCGTTGAAGGTGAACTCCGGTCCGCCGTTGAGGGCGACGAACTTCTGGCCGTTGGCCGTGAACTCCACGGTGAGCACGGAGCCCGCCTCGCCGGGGGTGGCGCCGGTGTTGCGGACGACCTCGCCGAGCTTGGAGTTGCCGAAGACGGAGACGTAGAACCGCGCCGCCTCCTCGGCCTGGCCGTCGAACCACAGGCAGGTGGTGAATCCGTCGGTGTCCATGAGTACCTCCCAGGTGTGGCGCCCCTCGTCGGAACGCGGTCACCGGTGCAGACCGGCCGCGGCGGCGGAACTCATCGGTGGGCCGGCACATCCGCCGTTCAGGACCCGTCCGGGGCCGCTCTGCCCTGGGCGAATCTGCCGCGGGCAGAGATTCCCACGGCGGCGGCCCCGGCACGCCGACAGTGGACGCACACGGCCGTCCGGCCGTGCTCCGACCAGTGATCCACGGGAGCGTCCATGTCACCACTCACCGCCGGCCCGCGGCCGGTCCCGCCCCGGGCCGAGGACGGCGAGACGCCGCCGAGCCGCTTCGACGACCACCTCGCCGCCCAGTTGCTCGCCCAGCGGATCGTGGTGCTCGGCACCCAGGTCGACGAGGTGTCCGCGAACCGGGTGTGCGCCCAGCTGCTGCTCCTGTCCGCCGAGGACCCGCGCACCGACATCAGCCTGTACATCAACAGCCCCGGCGGCTCGGTGCACGCCGGACTCGCCATCTACGACACGATGCGGCTGATCCCCAACGACGTCGCCACCCTGGCCATGGGCTTCGCGGCCAGCATGGGACAGTTCCTGCTCTGCGTCGGCACGCCCGGCAAGCGCTACGCCCTGCCGAACGCGCGGATCATGATGCACCAGCCGTCGGGCGGCATCGGCGGGAGTGCCGCCGACATCGAGATCCAGGCGGAGAACCTGGAGTTCACCAAGCGGACCATCGAGCGGATCACCGCCGAGCACACGGGCCAGACCCCGGAGACCATCTCGCGGGACGGCGACCGGGACCGCTGGTTCACGGCCGAACAGGCCCGCGCGTACGGAATGGTCGACCGGGTGCTGGACTCGCTGGACGACGTCCGTCCGGCGGCCGCGCGACCGAGGATGGGGCTGCACTGATGGGGACGTACACGATTCCGAACGTCGTCGAGCGCACCGCGCGCGGCGAGCGGTCCTACGACGTGTTCAGCCGGCTGCTGGCCGAGCGGATCGTCTTCCTGGGCACGGAGATCGACGACGGCGTGGCCAACGTGGTCGTCGCGCAGCTGCTGCACCTGGAGTCGGAGGCCCCGGAGAGCGAGATCGCGGTGTACCTCAACTCCCCCGGCGGCTCGTACACCTCGCTCATGGCGATCTACGACACCATGACGTTCGTACGGGCCCCGATCTCCACGTTCTGCGTCGGGCAGGCGGCGTCCACGGCGGCCGTGCTGCTGGCCGGCGGGGATCCCGGGAGGCGGTTCGTGCTGGAGCACGCGAGGGTGCTGCTCGGCCAGCCGGCCTCCGGCGGGATGCAGGGCACGGCGTCGGACCTGGCGCTGCGCGCGAAGGAGATGACCCGGATCCGGGCGCAGGTCGAGGAGGTGCTGGCCCGGCACACGCACCACGACGTGGCGACCCTGCGCGCGGACATGGACCGCGACAAGGTGTTCACCGCGCACGAGGCCGTGGCGTACGGCCTGGCCGACGAGGTGCTGACCCGGCGGCCCGCTCCGGTCTGAGCGGCCGCCGGGCCGTGGGGTGCCTGCCGCTCAGGCTGCCAGGCAGAGCCCGTCGGGCGCGGAGCCGTTCCGCACGGAGCCGTTCCGCACGGAGCGGGCGGGGACGGCGGACCGGCGCGACGTGACCCGGACCAGCTCGGCGTGCGTACGGGCGAGCAGATCGCCGAGGCCCAGGCCGAGCGCGCCGGCGGCGGCCGCGAGGACCTCCGAGGAGGCCTCCTTGCGGCCGCGCTCGACCTCCGACAGGTAGGGCATGGAGATCCGCGCCGCGTCGGCGACGTCCTTGAGGGTCCGCTCCTGGGCCTGCCGTTCCCTGCGCAGCACGTCGCCGACGAGGTGCCGCCACAGCGGCTCTCTGGGCGCGGCGGCGGGCGGGGCCGGCGGACCCGGGGCGGCAGGGCCGGGTCGCAGGGGAATGACGCGGGCTTCGTTCGGCGCGTGATCGGTCACGTCCTCAGCCTAGGAATCCCGCTCCCGCGGGCAAGGGAGCGGGATTCCGCCCTGAGTGAAGCCGGAAAGCGGACGAATTCCCTCCGCCCCGATGGTGCCGCGCCGCACCGGCGGCCGTACCATCGGACGGCAGGGCCGTACCATCGGACGACAGGCGTGACGGCCGGTGCGGACCGCGTCTCCCCCGAGCGGTCCGGCGCTTTCCGCCACGGAGGAAATGGACGGGCATAGGTCCGCGGAACCGGGGTATTCGGGTGCTCCAGTCCCGTGGCAGCCATGACGTTGGTGGGGAGAGGGCAATGAGGACCGCCGTGATCCGGTCGCAGGAGCGGACCGTCGACGGGCACATCAGGGCCGGCGCCGGCAGCGAGGACCTTCGCGATCCCGCCGACCCGTGCGCGGTCGCGCCCCGCGACGCCCGCGAGCTCTCCCGGCAGTTCTTCCGCCGCCTCGCGGAACTGGAGGAAGGCAGCCGCGAGTACCAGTACGCGCGGAACACCCTCATCGAGATGAACATGTCCCTCGTGCGCTTCGCGGCCGGGCGGTTCCGCGGCCGGGGCGACGACATGGACGACGTCGTGCAGACCGGCATGATCGGCCTGATCAAGGCCATCGACCGCTTCGAGCTGTCCCGCGAGGTCGAGTTCACCTCCTTCGCGCTGCCGTACATCGTCGGCGAGATCAAGCGCTTCTTCCGTGACACCACCTGGGCCGTGCACGTGCCGCGGCGGCTCCAGGAGCTGCGCGTGGAGCTGGCCAAGGCGCGCGAGGAGCTGTCGAGCCGGCTGGACCGCGAGCCCACCGTCGCGGAGCTGGCGACCCTGATGAACATCAGCGAGCAGCAGGTCGTCGAGGGCCAGATCGCCGCGAACGGCTACAACTCCTCCTCCCTGGACGCCGCGCTCACCGGTGACGGCCCGGAGCACGGCGAGGCCGTCCTCGCCGACTTCATCGGCGTCGAGGAGGAGCGGCTGGCCCTGGTGGAGGACTTCCACGCGCTGGCCCCGCTGATGGCGGAGCTGAGCGACCGGGACCGCGAGATCCTGCACATGCGGTTCGTCGAGGAGGCCACGCAGGCGGAGATCGGCGAGCGGCTGGGCTGCTCGCAGATGCACGTGTCCCGGCTGATCAAGCGGATCATCACCCGGCTGCGGACGGGCATGCTCGGCGAGCTGGGCTGCGCCTGAGGACCGCCCCGACGGCACACGGAAGGCGCCCCTGACGGTTCCGGCCGGTCCAGGGGCGCTGCTGTGGTCAGCGGGCGCGTGGTGTCCGTCGTTCAGCCGCCGGTGAGGTCGATCACCGCGCGGACGCGCTTGCCGACCGGTACGCGCTCCACGCCGACGTCCCGCGCCAGCGCGCGCACGATCTCCAAGCCGTGGCGTCCGACCCGCTGCGGGTCGCGCGGGAACACGCGGGGCAGGGTGCCGTTGCTGTCGTAGACGGCCACCGTGAGGGTGGTGTCCGTGCCCTCCAGCTCCAGGATGTACGGCCCGTCGCTGTGCCGGTCGGCGTTGGTGACCAGCTCGCTCACCACCAGCAGCACGGCTCCTTCCGCCTTGGCGTCGATCGTGGCGCACCACTCGGTCCTCAGCTGATCGAGGAACTGCGCCGCGAAATGCCGCGACTCGGCGATGCAGCCCGGCTCGCCGGTGAAGTGTGCCGCCCGCCGCAGCGGTTCCACGGGCACGTCGAAACCAGTCGGTATCACTACCCCGTCCAAGCGATAGGTCATGCGTTTCCCTCTGCGACGCCGGGTCGGCCGGACGATCCGCACCGGTCCTGGTACCCCGAGTCGGCCGGGGCAGTCCCACTGATCGGTGTTCGGCTTCCCCGAAGGGCGCCTCGGTATGCCTGAGCAGGCGAAATGGGCGTTGGAACCCTGCGACGGGCACCGGACTCCGCGCCCAGCGAGGTGCCGCCGCGCCCGCGCGGACGGACCTCGTCGGCGGGCGGGCGCGACAGACGCTGCTTAGCGTGCAACCGTGAGCGCACACTCCCCTTCTCCTCCGCGGTCCCCCCTCCACGGCTGGGTTCCGGCGCTGGTCGCGGTGGTCGGCTCGCTGGCCGCGATGGCCGTGGTGGCGGCGCTGGGGGTCTGGGCGGCCGGGGCCGCCGACCTTCCGGAGGGCGCCTTCGGGCCGGTGCTCGCCGCCGTCCTGGTGCTCGCCGTCGGCGGCACGGTACGGCTCTCCGGGGACGCCGGCGGCCTGGCCGGGACCGAGGGCGGCCTGACGGTGATCCCGCTGACCGTCACCCTCACCGGGGCGCTGCTGCTCGGCTGGTGTTTCCTGCGTCCGCTGCACCGCCGCACGGTGGTGGGGGCGCCCGGGCTGGCGGGGTGGGCGGCGCGGATCGCCGTGCTGTGGCTGCTCGCCGTCCTCGGTCTGGCCCTGGCCGCCCGGCGCACGTTCGAGGTGTCCCTCGGGGACGACCTGCTCGGCGACCTGGGCGAGCTGTTCGGGGTGACGCCGACGGTCGGGTTCGCGGCGGACGTGCTGCCGACCGTGCTGATCGGCCTGGTGTGGCTGGCGGGCGTGCTGGTGGTGGCGATCCTGGTGTCGCGCGGCGCGCCGCTGCCTCCGGAGCTGATGCGGTTCCAGGCGGGGGCGCGGCCCGCGGCGCGTGCGACGCTGGGGCTGCTGCTCGCCACCGTGGCCGTGGCCGTGATCGTCGGGCTGGTGGTGGCCGCCAGGAGGGGTCACGCGGCCGAGACGTTCGCCGTGATCCTGCTGGGGCTGCCGAACGTGGCCTGGCTGGGGCTGACCGTGGGGCTGGGGGCGACCTGGGAGGGCAGGGTGGAGGGGCCGTTCGGGCTGCCCATGCCGCGGGTGCTGGACGAGGTGCTGCGCACCCCGGACGTCTCGGAGCTGAACCTGGGCTCGCTCGTCGACCGGGACGGCGGCCGCTGGTGGTGGCTGCTGGTGGGAGCGGCGGTGCTGGTGGCGGGCGCGGCCTGCGTCATGGCGGCCGCCTCTCCCGCACGGGTGCCGCCCTGGCAGCACGCCCTGCGGCTGGCGGCGGCGCTGGCGCTGGCGGTGCTGACGGTCGGACCGACGGCCCGGGTCTCCGCGCGGATCGGCCTGTCGGTGCTCGGCATCGGCGATCTGGGCGAGGGGCTGACGGGGCAGGTGCTGCTGGAGCCCCAGTTGTGGGGCGCTCTGGGGCTGGCCCTGCTGTGGGGCGTGGTGGCGGGGTTCGCGGGCGCGTGGGCCGTACGGGGTCTGCGGCGGCGGAGACGCTGAGGGGCGGTCCGTTCTCAGGCGACCGGGACGCCGAGGACCCGGGCGGCCCGCTGCATCCGCAGGGCGTCGACGGACTCGGCGAGGAGTTCGTACTCCGTGGTGTCGTCGCCGGTGGCGACCCGCACCATCCGTCCGGCGGCGAGCGCCTCGGCCACTTGCTCCTGCCTGTCGACGTCACGGCACCAGGTGCGCAGCACGGTGGGCACGTCGGTCACGTCGTCGGCGACGGGGACGAGCGCGCCCGGGGGTAAGTGCTCGGATCCGGGCTGCGGGTCGAGGCGCTCGGCGATCCACAGGGCGCGGTCGCGCAGCCACCACAGGGCGAGCGCGAGGGTCGGAGCCCGGTAGGTGCCCAGCGGCACCCCGATGCGCCGGCCGTCGCAGACCCCGTACGCCGTGACGTGGCACAGGAATTCGTCGTGCACGTTCCCTCCCCCGCTGCGTGCTCGCCCTCCGGTTCCGGGCCGGCTGCCCGCTCCGTGGCTCGCGTGCTGTGCGTGAGGGCGCCGTCGCTCGGTGTGAAGCGCTCTCGTTGTCGAGTATGTTCACCTCTGAATCACTGTCACCATGTGTTTCCGGCCAGTCTCCTGGCATATGCAGCCCCCGTCCTGGCCGAAACGGCACGGGTGGGCGCATCGGCCGAGGTGAGCGGCCCTTCCGGGGACGAAGGCACCGGCCGCCGCCCCCGAGGCGGGGGTGACGGCCGGTGACGGATGCCGCCTACTGCTTGACGATCGCGTCGATCCGCGCCAGCTCCTCCTCGGAGAAGTCGAGGTTGCGGGTGGCCGCGACACTGTCCTCCAGCTGCCGCGGGCTGCTCGCGCCGACCAGGGCGGAGGTGAGGCGGCCGCCGCGCAGAACCCAGGAAAGGGCCATCTGCGCCAGGCTCTGCCCTCGGGCGGAGGCGATGTCGGCCAGCGCGCGCAGCCGGCCCACCAGTTCCTCGGTGAGGGCGTCCGTGTCGAGGAACGGGCTGTCGCTCGCGGCGCGGGAGTCCTCCGGGATGCCGTCCAAATAGCGGGAGGTGAGCAGGCCCTGCTCCAGCGGGGAGTAGGCGATGGAGCCGACCTGGAGCTCGTCGAGGGCGTCCATGAGACCCTCGTCCTCCGGGCGGCGGTCGAGCATCGAGTAGCGCGGCTGGTTGATCAGCAGCGGGGTGCCCAGCTCGCCCAGGATGCGGGCGGCCTCACGGGTCTGCTCGGCGTTGTAGTTGGAGACGCCGACGTAGAGCGCCTTGCCCTGCTGCACCGCGGTGTGCAGGGCGCCCATCGTCTCCTCGAGCGGGGTGTCCGGGTCGAAGCGGTGCGAGTAGAAGATGTCGACGTGGTCGAGGCCCATCCGGCTCAGGCTCTGGTCCAGCGAGGACAGCAGGTACTTGCGCGAGCCCCATTCGCCGTACGGCCCCGGCCACATCAGGTAGCCGGCCTTGGTGGAGATCACCAGCTCGTCCCGGTACCGCGCGAAGTCGGCCTTCAGCGCCTCGCCGAGGACGGACTCGGCGGCGCCGGGCGGCGGGCCGTAGTTGTTGGCGAGGTCGAAGTGGGTGACACCCAGGTCGAAGGCGCGGCGAAGGATGGCCCGCTGGGTCTCGGCCGGTCGGTCGGGACCGAAGTTGTGCCACAGGCCGAGCGAGAGCGCGGGGAGCTTCAGGCCGCTGCGTCCGGTGCGCCGGTAGGGCATGTCCGCGTAACGGTCGGGGTGTGCGGTGTACAACGCGACTCCAGGGGGTTGGCACACGTCTTGACGTTCGTCGTGGCGGTTCGTCGGACCGCCCGTCCACTCTGTCGTGACCTGCGGGGAGTGGTCCAACAGAAGAATCCGATGAGATTCAGCGGCTACGCTTCTCAATCATGGAACTGCGCCATCTCCAGCACTTCGTGGCCGTCGCCGAGGACCAGCACTTCACCCGTGCGGCGGAACGGCTGATGGTTTCCCAGTCGGGCCTGTCGGCGTCCATCCGGGCGCTGGAGCGCGAGCTGCAGACGCCGCTGTTCGTGCGGACCACCCGCAGGGTGACGCTCACCGAGGCGGGGCGGGCGCTGCTCGCGGAGGCCGAACGCATCCTGGCACAGGTGCGGGCCGCGCACGAGGCGGTGGCCGCGGTGCAGGGGGTGCTGCGCGGCACCCTGGCGGTGGGGACGGAGCAGTGCATCGCCGGGGTGCATGTGGCGGAGCTGCTCGCCGCGTTCCGGCGGCGCCACCCGGACGTGGAGATACGGCTGCGGCAGTGGGGCTCGGCCGCGCTCGCCGAGGAGGTCGCGGCCGGGCGGCTGGACCTCGCCTTCGCCTACCGCGTCGACGCCGACCCGGACCAGCTGCGCGCCGTGCCGCTGACCTGCGAGCCGATGACGGTGCTGTGCCACCCCGACCACCGGCTCGCCCGCGCCGGGGCTCCCGTCACCCCGCGGGACCTGGCCGACGAGGTGTTCGTCGACTTCCACCCCGACTGGGGGCCGCGCCGCGCCACCGACGCGGCGTTCGCGGTCGCGGGCGTCCGGCGCACGGTGGCGCTGGAGGTGAACGACGTGCACAGCCTGCTCGACCTGGTCGACGAGAACCTCGGCGTGGCGGTGGTGCCGAGCCACTTCCGCCACAAGCGCCCCTCGCTCACCGCGCTGCCGCTGAAGGACACCGGCGAGGCGGTGTACGAGACGGTGGCGCTGGTGCCGTCGCCGCGTGCCACGAGTCCGGCGGCGCGCGCGCTGATGGAGCTGCTGGACACCGGGGCGCGTGACGCCGGAAGCTGAGCGAGTCTGGAGGCATGCATGCCAAGGACATCCTCATCGACGGCTACGGCCGCGTCCGGGAAGAGGTGCACGCCGCCGTCGGGGGACTCGGCCCCGACGAGCTCGCCGCCCGGCCCACGCCGGAGGCCAACAGCATCGCGTGGCTGGTGTGGCACCTCACCCGGGTCCAGGACGACCACATCGCGGACGCCTTCGGCCTGGAGCAGGTGTGGCTCGCCGACGGCTGGGAGAAGCGGTTCGGGCTCGGCCTGCCGCGCGGTGCGACCGGGTTCGGGCACACCCCGGCGCAGGTCGCCAAGGTGCGCGTGGACTCCCCCGACCTGCTGACCGGCTATCACGACGCCGTCCACGCGCAGACCCTCGCCGCCCTGCGGACGCTCACCGCGAAGGACCTGGAACGGGTCGTCGACGAGAACTGGGACCCGCCGGTCACCCTGGGAGTGCGGCTGGTCAGCGTCCTGTCCGACGACCTCCAGCACGTCGGACAGGCCGCCTACGCCCGCGGGCTGCTTCAGAGCACCGCGTCGTAACCCGGCAGGACGACGTCCCGGATCAGCGCGACCCGCTCGTCGTACGGCAGGAACGCGCTCTTCACGGCGTTCAGGGTGACCGCGCGCAGGTCCGCGGCGGTCCAGCCGGCCTCCTCCACCAGCAGGGACATCTCGCGGGTCATGGTGGTGCCGGAGACCAGACGGTTGTCGGTGTTGACGGTGACGCGGAAACCGAGTTCCTTCAGCGGGGTGATCGGGTGCTCGGCGATCGAGGTCGCGGCGCCGGTCTGCAGGTTGGAGGTGGGACACATCTCCAGGGCGATGCGGCGGTCGCGGACCCAGGAGGCCAGCCGGCCGAGCTTGCCGCCCGCGAGGTCGGGGATGTCCTCGGTGAGGCGCACGCCGTGCCCGATGCGCTGGGCGCCGCACACCTGGACGGCCTGGTGGATGCTGGGCAGCCCGTGGGCCTCGCCCGCGTGGATGGTGAACGGCACGCTCTCGCGGCGCAGGTGCTCGAAGGCGGCGAGGTGGTCGGCGGCCGGGAAGCCGTCCTCGGCCCCGGCGATGTCGAAGCCGACGACGCCCGCGTCCCGGAAGGCGACGGCCAGGTCGGCGGCCTCGCGGACCCGGTCGAACATCCGCATGCCGCACAGCAGGGTGCCGACCCGGACGGGCGTCCCGGCGGCTGCGGCCTTGGCCATGCCGGCGGCCAGACCTTCCTGGACGGTCTCCACGACCTCGGCCATGGTGAGCCCGCCGCGGGTGTTCAGCTCGGGGGCGTAGCGCACCTCGCCGTAGACGACGCCGTCGGCGGCGAGGTCGAGGACGTACTCCTCGGCGGTGCGCAGCAGGCCCTCGCGGGTCTGCATCACGGCGAGGGTGTGCTCGAAGGTGGCGATGTAGCGCACCAGGTCGCCGGAGTTGGCGGCCTCCACGTACCAGGCGGCGAGCTCGTCCGGGTCGGTGGTGGGCAGGGTGTGGCCGACGGCCTCGGCCAGCTCCACGACCGTGGCCGGACGCAGGCCGCCGTCGAGGTGGTCGTGCAGGACCGCCTTGGGGAGGCGGCGGATCGTGGCGGCGTCTATGCGCGTAGATGACATGGCTGGAGGTTCCTCGGCAGGTCGTTCGGCGATGGTGCGGCTGGATCAGGAGGCGGCGGGCTGGAGCAGGTCCCAGCGGTTGCCGTAGAGGTCCTGGAAGACGGCGACCGAGCCGTACGGCTCGTGGCGCGGCTCCTCCAGGAAGGTCACCCCTGCGGCGGTCATGCGGGCGTGGTCGCGGGCGAAGTCGTCGGTGTGCAGGAAGAAGCCCACGCGCCCGCCGGTCTGGTCACCCACCCGGGCCCGCTGCTCCTCCCCGGCGGCGCGGGCCAGCAGCAGGGCGGCGCCGGAGTGCCCGGCGCCCGGCTCGACGACGACCCAGCGGCCGCCCTTCGGCCGGGGCTCGTCCTCGGCGAGCCGGAAGCCGAGGGCCTCGGTGTAGAAGCGGATCGCCTCGTCGTAGTCGTGGACGACGAGGGTGACCAGGGCAATGCGTCTCATCGTCACCTCTCGCAGGGGTTGACCGGAGAGGTTATACGTAAAACTGCGGGAAACGCCAGTCCCGCCCCGACGGCCGTTCCGGGGCGGGACCGTGTGATCCCCTACGGGTAGGTGTAGCTGTTCAGCGCGTCGACGGCGGCCGTGGGACTGCCCAGGTCGTAGCGGTCGACGGCGAGGTAGGTGGGCTTTTTGCGGGCGGCCGGCAGGCAAAAGCGGCGGGCGCGATCGGCGAGCTTGGCGTTGTCGGTGGTGGCGGTGGAGGCGACGGCGGCGTCCCGGAAGTGGTTCATGACGAAGAGGGGCCGGAAGCCCGGCTCGGTGCGGGTGAGCGGGATGGTGGTGTTCGCGTCGTACCAGCGGCTGTAGCAGGACCAGTCGGAGGAGCCGATGCCCGGCCCCATGGACCAGTGGTTCTCGACGGTCCACTCGCGCTGGTACATCACGCCGAAGGTGTCCCGGGTCAGCCCGGCCGAGCGGTCCGCGTCCTTGCCGTGGTCGGTGAAGATCAGCAACTGGTGTCCGGCGGCTGCCAGTTCGCCCATCGTGGGCCAGCCGTTCTCCCGCACCCCGGTGCGGTCGGGGCGGTAGAGCACGTCCGACAGCCCCTGCACGCGGTCCAGTTCGGCGCGCAGCACGCCCGGGTCGACGTAGTCCTCCAGGAAGACGGTGACGAACTCGTCGGGGTGGGCGCGCAGGAAGTCGGTGATCCGCTGGAGGTCGACCCACAGGGCGACGGGTCTGCGCACCAGCGTGCAGCTGTTGTGGCAGAGGATGGCCCCGTCGGGCGTCTGGTGGATGTCCAGCATGAACCCGCGGACACCGTCACGGAGTTGTTGTTCGATGCCCCGGCTCTGGTTGGGGAAGAGGTCGACGAAGGGCGGGGCGAAACCGCCGTCGACGCCGTTCGCGTAGGCGTTGTGTGCGGTGAGGAACGTGACCTGGTCGAGGGTGCGTAGATCCGGGGGCGGCATCGGGCTGCCGGGAGCGTCGACCGGGGTGAGGTACCAGGCGGCGAGGTCGCCGCCGCTGCCGACGGCCAGCGGGGTGGGGTGGGTGGCGCCGGCGGGCTTGGGTGCGACGGTGAGGCGCCGGCCGGTGCCGGGGTCGGCGAGCGCGTACCGGTCGGCGCCGAGCGGGGTGATCTGCCAGCGTGCCTCGGCGGACGCGCAGGAGACCGTGCGGGCCTGGTCGCCCGCCCGTCCGAGGCAGACGCCGGGGCTGTCGGTGTTCTCCAGCAGGTGTCCGGCGCCGTCGGGGCGCAGGGTCCACTGCTGGCGGTCCTCGTTGCCGCGCGGGCGGTGCTGTTCGACGGTGCCGGAGGCGTCGGCGGCGTTGAGGCCGGTGACGACGCTCTGGACGTAGTACCTGCCGGGCGGCGGCACGGCGTCGGCGCCCGCGGCGGGCGCGGGTGTCACGGCCGCCGCGGCGAGCGCGGCGGCCGTGACGGCGGTGGCGAGCAGGGCGTGGGAGGTGCGCATGCGGTTCCCTTCGTCCGTCAGGGGCGGCCGTGACTCCGGGGCGGCCCGGAGTCACGGTCAGGTGCATGACACCACGCCACGCCGTCCGCGTCAGCAGTACAGGTTGCCGCCGGGGGTGGTCCCGAGGATCTGGGTGAACTGCTGGTACTTCGTCACCCGGCTCTGGACCTGCGCCGGGTTCCTGCCGTCGCACTCCAGGGAGCCGTTGATGCTGCGGATCGTCTGGCCGAAGCCGGCCCCGTTCACCATGGCGGCGTGCGGGGTCATGCTGCCCGGGCCGGACTGGGTGTTCCAGTACCAGAGGGCGGTCTTCCAGGCCACGGCCGCGTCGTTCTGCACCAGCCAGGGGTTGTTGAGCAGGTCGATGCCCAACGCGTCACCGGCGGCCTTGTAGTTGAAGTTCCAGCTCAGCTGGATGGGGCCGCGCCCGTAGTAGGCGGCCTGACCGGCCGGGCAGCCGTACGGCTGGCTCCAGTCGCAGTAGTGCGGGTAGTTGGCCTGGTTCTGCTCCACCACGTGCACCAGGCCGCCGGTCTCGTGGCTGACGTTGGCGAGGAAGGCGGCGGCCTCCTGCTTCTTCACCGTGTCGCTGCCGGTGTTGGCGAAGCCGGGGTAGGCGCTGAGCGCGGCGGTGAGGCCGCTGTACGTGTAGAACGGGTTCCGGTTCGGGAACATCTGGTTGAACTGCGCCTCGGTCACGACGAAGTTCCCGACGGGCGTCCCGGGCCCGTTGTCACAGGCGTAGGGCTCCCAGTACCAGGTGCTGATGGTCGGGTCGTAGCCCGGGTTGGCATGCTCGGCGATGTACGCCTTGCCGTCGGTGTAGCGGACGATCGAGCCGGCCTCGTACCACTGTCCGGCGACCCATGCGGGGTAGCCGGCACATGCGGCCGCGGTGGCGGCCGAGGCGGTCGTGGCCGCGGCGGGGAGCAGCATGGGCGCGCTCCCGGCGAGGACGAGGGCGGCGGTGACGGCGGCGATACGGCGTCTCGACAAGGGATCAACTCCTTCGCGGAACACGGCCGCTCCCCCGACGAGGACATGCCGGGGCGAGACCTCGCCCGCACGCGCCGGCGGGGCCGGTCACGGCGTGGGGGCGGCCGTGGTGGGGGGTGTGGAGCACACTCAAGCGCTTTGGTCTGTACCAGTCAAGGGTCTGGACCAGTCACAGTGGCGCGTACATGCCGTTGGGCCCGAGGTCCCGTTCTCCGCGAACAACTTCGCGGGCTCCTCCCCGACTACACATAAGGAGTGAATAAGCGCACAATGGTACTTACGCGGCGCTTACCGCATACCGCACCCAGACGCGGTCAGGCCTGCTAGTCAAAGGAGACGACCATGGCCAACGTCTCACACCAACGTGGAGATCTTTCCAGCCATCCGGACGCACCGGAGATGCGAGCACGCTACGAACGCGTCCTCGGCAGCCGTGACGTTGCCTTCGTGGACGGTCCGGTGTTCCTGCTCGGCCTCTACTGCGCGGTGTCACCGTGGATCCTCCACTACACGTCGAGTCAGCCGCCGCTCGTGACGCACAACCTGATCGTCGGCATCGCGATCGGTCTGCTGGCCCTCGGGTTCACGGCGGCCCCCTCGCGCATGTACGGCCTCAGCGGAGCCATGTGCGCGCTGGGCATCTGGATGATCATCTCTCCATGGGTCGTGGGCACCGACCCCGACGCCGGGGTGATCTGGAACAACGTCGTCATCGGCGCTCTCACCGTGATCCTGGGCACCGCCTGCGCCGCCACGGCGGCCAGGGCAGCATCCAAATCGTCGTAGGAGCCCACGACGGCTCCGCCTCCCCCCGGCCGGTCCGCGTAGCCTCGCGGGCCGGCCCCTTCTCTGCGACTGCCGCCGCGGGCAGCGGGCAGACGCTCCTCAGCGGAGGACAGGGAAAGGGGAGACATGGAGATCGACGGCATCATCAGCGCCCTCGTCATCGGCATCGTCATCGGCGTCCTGGGCCGCCTGGTCGTCCCGGGCCGTCAGCGCATCGGCATCCTGTGGACGATCCTCGTCGGCATCGCCGCCGCCCTCATCGGTTCGGCCCTCGCGTCCGCCTTCGGCGTGGCGGACACCAAGGGCGTGGACTGGGTGGAGTGGCTGATCCAGATCGGCCTCGCGGCGGTGGGCGTGGCGGCCCTGGACCGGGCCAAGCTGAACCGCTGAGACGCGGGTCCTCCGCGTGGGAGCGGTGGCCGTCCCACGGGTGGTGACATCTCACGCCCGGTGGGACGGCCACCGTTCCTGTGTGTCCTGCCCTACGACGCCCCGGCCCACCGGGCCGGCTCGTACACGTACGGTGTCGTCACCGTCAGGGGTGTGAAGCCCATGCGTCGCAGGATCGGGCGGCTGAGGGAGGACGCGTCCACGTGGAGGATGCGGTAGCCGCGGGCCGCCGCGATGCGGGCCCTGTGGGTGATCAGGGCGCGGTAGATGCCGCGGCCCCGCCACTCCGGTACCGTGCCGCCGCCCCACAGGCCCGCGAAGCTCGTGCCGGGGGTCAGTTCCATACGGGCCGCGCTGACCGGGACGTCCCCGGCGAGGGCGAGGACGGCGACCACCGTGTCCGGGGTGGTCGCCAGCGCGTCGAGGAGCTGACGCCGGAGGCGGGACGCGTCGTCCCCGAAGGCGCGTTCGTGCACCTCGGCGACCTGGCCGGCGCCGGCCCCGTCCGTCACCGGGACGACGCGTATGCCGTCGGGGACGGTCGGGGTCAGGGCGAGCGCGCCGGTCTCCGCCGCCATCAGCGTCTCGTCCGGCCCGGGGGTGAAGCCGGCCGCGAGGAGACGGCTGCCCAGGTCCGCCGGCTCGTCGTGGGCGTACAGCTTCCACTCGAAGGGCAGGCGCCGGGACGTGTAGTGCGCGATCTGGTCCGCGATCGCCGCTTCCGCCTCCTCCGCCGAGGCGAAGCCGGACCAGACGACTCCGTTCCAGCCGTGGGCGGGGGCCGTACGGCGTACCACCTTGCCTACGCGTTCGACCGCGTCGTCGGGGCCCTCGGGGCGGGCGTCGCGGCGCATCTCGCGGTCGTAGAGGGTGAGCAGGGCTGCCGGTGCGGTGGTGGAGGGCATGGCGGGAGTGCATCATCCGCCGTCGGCGGGAGCAACGGGATTAGGGTGTCCGGCGATCATGCCGGCGGAGAGACGGGACGACGACCATGGCTGTGCGGGACGACGAACTGCCCCACCTGCGGCGCTGCGTGGAGCTTGCCGCCGAGGCGCTGGAGGCGGGCGACGAGCCGTTCGGGTCGGTGCTGGTGTCCGGGGACGGCACGGTGCTCGCCGAGGACCACAACCGGGTGGCCTCCGGCGACCGCACCCGGCATCCCGAGTTCGAGCTGGCGCGCTGGGCGGCCGCGCACATGACGCCCGAGGAGCGGGCCGCCGCCACCGTCCACACCTCTGGCGAGCACTGCCCGATGTGCGCCGCCGCCCACGCCTGGGTGGGCCTGGGACGCATCGTGTACGTGGCCTCGTCCGAGCAGCTGACGTCCTGGCTGGCGGAGCTGGGCGTGCCCGAGCCGCCCGTGCGGCCGCTGCCGGTCTCCGCGATCGCCCCGGGCGTGACCGTGGACGGGCCTGTGCCCGAACTGACCGAGGACATCGCCGCCTTGCACCGGCGGTTCCACCGGCGGAGCCACTGACGCGGCGTGCCCCCGGGTCCGGCCGGCGCGGCGGGCCCAGGGGCGGCGGAGCGTTTCCGCGAGGGCGGTCAGAGGCCCGTGCGGAGCCGGGCGCGGCGGTACAGGGCGACTCCGCCCAGGAACATCGCGGCGCCGGTGGCGAGCACCGGGACCGTGTGGTCGGCGCCGGTCTCGGCGAGCGCGACCTGTTCGGCGGGGGCCGCCTCCTGCGGCGCCGGGGCGGGCAGGGTACGGGCCGGAACGGGCCGCTCGGGCGCGGGCTCCGGGCGCTCACCGGAATCGTTGACGGAGCTGTTGTCCGTCGAGGGGTTGCCGATGCCGACCACGTTCACGCTGTTCCCCGTCACGTTGACCGGCGCGTGCACCGGGAGCTGCACGCCGTTGCCGGACAGCAGCCCCGGCGAGCCGTACGCGTCGCTCTCGGCGGACGCGCCGGACGCGCCGGACGCGCCCTTCGAGGTGCCGGACGCCGCCTCGTGCCGCACGTCCTCGTTGACGCAGGTGTTGCCCGCGGCGGGGTTGAGGAGGCCCACCACGTTCACCGTGTTCCCGCACACGTTCACCGGGACGTGCACCGGGAGTTGAACGCTGTTCCCGGACGCCGCTCCGGGCGACCCGGCCGCGACGCCCTCCGCCCCGGAATCGGCGTACGCCGGCATCGCCACGGCCATCGCGCCGGACGCGGCGGCGACGGCGATCACACCGTTTCGGGTAACCCTTCGCATAGGTTCCCTGCCCTTCCAGACTTGGTCGCGAGCGTTCGCCCGCCACCGGATAGAACGCGGACGTGGCATCCGGGTTATGGCTCCTCCGTATGCCGCAGCCGGTTCACCCCATAGGGGGTCCCGGGTTTCGAACCCCCGGCAAAGTACGTCGAACTCCCGGTGCTCGAACGCGCGGACGCGGCCCGCCGCCGGCGTCGCACGGCCGACGGGCGGGGGCGGCGGAGCCCGCTTATGGTGGGCGGGGGCGCCGGCCGGGCGCGTTGGGAGGCTGCGATGCTGGGCGAGCTGTCCGAGCGACTCAGGGGCGGTCACCACGCGAACGCGCTGCCGTCCTCCTTCCGGCGCGGCGCCGCGGCCGGAGCGGTCGGGCTGGTCCTGCTGGCGACGGGCCTGACGGCCACCGCGCGCGACGAACCCGATCTGGGGCGGTTCTACGACCAGAGGATCGAGTGGGCGGCCTGCGAGGGCACGGAGCTGCCGAAGGACCTCCAGTGCGGGACGGTCACCGTGCCGCTCGACTACGCCGACCCCGGCAGGGGCACCCTGGAGCTCGCGCTCGCCCGCTACCGCGCGTCCTCCGACGACCCGCGCGGCTCGGTGGTGCTGAACTTCGGCGGTCCCGGCGGCTCCGGGGTGCAGGGTCTGGCGTACGGCCGCAAGGACTTCCTCGGTCTGACCGACGACTACGACGTGGTGTCGTTCGACCCGCGGGGCGTGGGCCGCTCCTCCCCCGTGAGCTGCGGGGCCGACGCCACGAGCCGTGCGCTGGAGGCCACCGGCGGCGAGGAGACGGGCGATCCGCGTGACGCGCTGCGGCAGTTGCGCGAGGTGGCGGCCGAATGCGAGAAGCACTCCGGTCCGGTCCTCGCCCACATGGGCACCGTGGACGTGGCCCGCGACCTGGACGTGATGCGTCAGGCGCTGGGCGACAGGAAGCTCAACTACCTCGGCTTCTCCTACGGGACCCGGCTCGGCGCGGTGTACGCGGCCCGGTTCCCCGGCAAGGTGGGCCGGATGGCGCTGGACGGCGTGGACACGCTGACCGAGCCGCTGGCCGAGCAGGGCCTCGCCGGCGCGCGGGGGCAGCAGACGGCGCTGGAGAACTTCCTCACCTGGTGCACCGAGGAGCTCGCCTGCCCGTTCGGGCAGGACGCGCGCACCGCCCGCGAGCAGGTCGTGGACCTGGTGCGCTCCCTGGACGACACCCCGGTGCCGACCGACTTCGGCTACGAGTTCACCGGCCAGGACCTGGCCGCCGCCATCGCGCAGGGCCTCTACACCAAGGAGATGTGGCCCGTGCTGCAGCGGGCGCTCGCCCAGCTGATGGAGGACGGCGACACCAGCGGCGTGGAGGCCCTCGCGTCGGGCGGGATGGCCCCCGCGCCCGCACCGTCCCCGGCCTCCGCCCCGGCGCGCGGCGACGAGCCTCTCGCGGACGAGGAGGACGTGCCGCTGGACAACCTCCCCGCGGCGCTGATGGCGGTGAACTGCGCCGACGACCCCGACCGTCCGGACGAGGACCAACTCGCCGAACAGCTCGCCCGCTTGCGCGCCGCCTACGAGAAGGCCTCGCCGGTGTTCGGGCCGTACCGGCTGGCGCAGGTGGTGCTGTGCCACGGCCGCCCGAAGGGGACCGACTACATCCGGGAAAAGGTCAAGGACCTGGACACCCCGCGGATCCTGCTGGTCGGCACCCGCGGCGACCCCGCCACCCCGTACCGGTGGACGGAGCAGACGGCGAAGCGGCTGGGCCCGTCGGCCGTGGTGCTGGACAACCGCAACGAGGGCCACACGGGCTACGGTTCGTCCGAGTGCGTCCACCGCAAGGTCGACGACTTCCTGCTCTACGGCTCCCTCCCGCCGAGCGGCAGTTCCTGCGGCGCGGAGGACGAGGACCGGATCTGACGCGGGCCCGTCCCGTCAGCCGGAGGCGTCCTCGGGACCGTCCTCCCCGTCCGCGTCCCCGCCGGGCCGCAGCGACCGGGCGGCCTCCCCCGCGTCCGGCACGGACACCGCGAGCCGCACGAACGGCGCCGGGGGCCGAAGGTCCAGGACCACCACCGGGACGCCCGCCCGTACGGCGACGAAGTCGCGGCCCAGCACGTGCTCACGCTCCCCCACGCAGAACCGCCCCGGCCGGCAGCGCCCGGCCACCGGCGTGCCGCGCATCGCGCGCCACCAGTCCGGTTCCACCCCGGTCGCCGCGACCCACGCCTTCGGCACCCGTACCGCGCGGCGGCGGGCGAGCAGCGCCTCCCACCACGCCAGCCGGACGACGACGGTCCCCCCGTCCGCGTCCCGCTCCACGACCAAGCGCGCCATCGGCGGTCACCTCCCCCACCAGCGTGCACCCGCGGCCCGCCGGACCGCCGCGCACCTGGCGGGCGCTTTGCCCCGAATGCCCTACCGCGGATTCCGCCCTATGGTGCTGTCATGGAGCACGATCTGAGTCCCTCCGCCCTCGCCGAACTCCGTCGTCCGCGCCCCTACCCGGCGGTGTCGGTGCTGACGCCGACCCACCGCCGCGACCCGCTGAGCACCGAGGACGCGGTGCGGCTGCGCACCATGGTGGCCGAGGCGAAGAAGAAGCTGGAGTCCGATCCCGCGGTCTCCCGGGACCGGCGCGCCGACGTGGCCGCCCAGCTGGACCGGGCCCTGGCCGAGGTCGATCTCGCGCACGCCGAGGACGGCCTGGCCATCTTCGCCGCCCCGGGTGAGCACCAGGTGTGGTCGCTGGCGCGCAGCGTCCCGGAGCGCGTGGTGCTCTCGGACACCTTCCTGACCCGCAACCTGGTCTCCGCGCAGACGGCGGAGCGCCCGTTCTGGGTGCTGTCCGCCGCCGCCGACCGGGTCACGCTGTGGAGCGGCGGTCCGGACCGGGTCGTCGAGGAGCGCACGGGCGGCTTCCCCCTGATCCGCGAGGAGCCGAACTTCGACCCCGAGCGGCAGATGCGGGCCGGCGACCAGCCCAGCAACTACCGGGACGAGGACACCCGCCGCTTCCTGAAGGAGGCGGCCACCACACTGAACTCCCTGATGCGCGCCCACCCCAGGCCCCTGTACATCACCGGCGAGCCGGCGGCGCTGTCGCTGCTGTGCGAGTTCGGCGGCGCCTGCAAGGACGCCGTGCAGGTGCCGCGCGGCGGACTGGCGCACGGGACGCCGGAGACGGTGTGGCAGGCGGTGCGGCCGGTGCTCGAGGAGGAGGACCGCAAGCGGGCCGAGGAGGTGGCGCGGGAGCTGGACTCCGCCCGCAGCCGCAAGGAGTTCGCGGCGGGCGTCGACGAGCTGTGGCAGAGCGCCCGCGAGGGGAGGATCCGGCTGCTGGCCGTCGAGGAGAACTACCGGATCACGGTCCGCGACGACGGCGAGCATCTGATCGTCGCCGAGGACGGCGACCTCGACGCCCGCGAGGACATCGTGGACGAGATCGTCGAGCAGTGCCTGGAGACCGGCGCCGAGGTGCGGTTCGTGCCGGACGGCGCTCTCGAGGACGCACAGGGCATGGCGGCGGTGCTGCGCTACTGACGGACGGTGGCGGGACGCGGAGCGGTCGGCCGCGTCCCGCTGTCGAACTCACACCCGAACATCGAACGCGTGAGTGAGTCGCCCAGGGATGTCTGACACCCCGTCAGTTCACTTGCGTACCATGGAAGTTGGAGCGTCCGGCGAACACCACGTGACTACCTCGCGGTAACTCCGTGAAGACGGTGGCATATGCCAGCGGCACCACCTTATCGTGTGTTGCCGAATCACTTACAGGCAGTGGCGGGCTGTGCAACAGTCGTAACGGTCCCTCCGCCCGTCCGAAGGCCGTACCGTCCCGCATCGGAGTGCGTCATGCCGTCCCCTCTCTCCGCGGACCGCCCCGCCGCCCGGCCGCCGGGAGGCGGCCCGGTCGACGCGCTCATCTCGCAGACCCGGCGGCTCAAGGGCGAGGTGGACGCGGTCCGCCGCGACACCCCGGCCGACGCGGGGGACCCGCGGGAGCGCTGGCGTCGCGCGCTGTACGACCTGGCGATGCACCAGCTCGACGACCTCGACGAGCACCTGGCGCAGTTGCGGGACGACCCGCCGCCCGCGCCCGGCCCGTCCGCCGCGTCCGCCGAGGAGTCACCCGCGCCGCCGGCCCCGCCCCGCGCCTCCCTGCTCAGCCGGGTCGGCAGCGCCGAGTGGAACCTCCTCACGGACGCGGTGAGCTGGTCCGGCGAGCTGTACCGGATCCTCGGCCGCGCCCCGGCCGCTCCCCCGCTCACCCTCGACGAGCTGCCCTCCCTCGTGTGCGACGAGGACCGGCCCCGGCTGACCGAGATGGTCACCGGATGCCTGGTCGACGGCCGCCCCATCGACGGGGAGTTCCGCGTGATGCACACGGCCGACGACATACGGACCGTGCACATGATGGGCGAACCGGTGCTCGGCGCCGACGGCAGCACCGTCTCCATGTGGGCGGTCCTGCGCGACGTCAGCGAACTGCGCCGCTGCCGACGGGCGGTGAGCGAGACCCGTGACTCGCTGCACCGGCACCGGCACGCCGCCGCGCGCAGCGAGCACCGGCTCGCGGTCGAACTGCAGGAGGCCGTGCTTCCGGCGTGGCACGGCTCCCTGCGGTTCCCGCGGCGCGGCCCGCGCGCCCTGGACGTGGCCGCCGCCCAACTGCCGCCCTCCGCACATGCGTCGGTCGGCGGCGACTGGTACGACGCCCTCGAACTGCCCGACGACGCCACCCTGCTCGGCGTCGGCGAGCTCACCGGACACGGCGTGGGCGCCGCGTCCGGCGTCGCCATGCTGCTCGGCGCCTTACGCGGCATGGCGCTGGCCGGCACCGCGCCGGGCCCTCTGCTGGACTGCCTCGACCGGCTGCTCGACACCACCGCCCAGCCGGCCCTGGCCGGCGCCGTCTGCCTGCGCTACCGGCACGACACCCGCACCGCGGTGTGGGCACAGGCCGGCCACCCCGCCCCGCTGCTCTACCGCGGCCGGGCGGGGCGGGCCCTCGACGCGCCGCGAGGGGCGCTGCTGGGCGCCGCCCCGGGCTCCGCGCACGGGCAGGCCGAGGAGACCCTCGAGGTCGGCGACCTGCTCCTGCTGCACACCGACGGCCTCGTGCCAGGGCACACCGGGACGGCCGCCGTCCACCGACTCCTCGCCCTGGCGCCCCGGTTCGCCGGGGGCCGCTCCGCCCAGGACTGCGTCCGGGAGGTCGTACGGGAGTTCGGTGAAGGGGAGCGTGCGGAGCGCGCGTGCGTGCTGGTGGCGCGCGTCGCCTCCTGACGAGGGCGCACGCGTGAACGCGTGACAAGTGACCCGTGACCAGGGCCGCGTGACCCCTCAGGCCTTCGCGGTCCCGCCCTTGCCCCGTGGCTTGGGCAGCGCCAGCTCGATCTCCTCCCGCAGCTCCTGGATCCTCGGGTACGAGGAGTACTCGGCGGTCAGCCGGTACATCTGGCGCAGCCGGTCCCAGGTGCGGCGCGAGGAGTTCTGGCCCATCGACACCAGGGCGAGCCGCGCGAAGCGGTCGGCCTGTTCGGGGTCGTCGGCGATGAAGCACGCGGAGGCCATCGACAGGAAGTCGAAGATCTTCGACCGCTGCTGCGCGTCCACCCGCAGCGCCAGCGCCTTGTCCGCGTAGTGCTGGGCGTGGACGGCCGCGCCGGGCTCGAACTCGGCGAGCGTGCGGTAGGCGAGGGCCTGCATGCCGTACAGGTCCGCCTCGTTGAACAGCTGCATCCAGTTCGGCGGCGGCACGTCCCCCTTGTCGGAGACGAACAGGTCCTCGGCCCGGCCCAGGGTGCGGCGCATCGCCTGGCCCTTGCCCATGGACGCCTGCGCCCACGCCTCGATGGTGTGGAACATGGCGCGGGTGCGCGGCAGCACCTGCTCTCCCGAACCGGACTGGGCGAGCTTCATCAGGTCCAGCGCCTCGTCGGGGCGGCCCAGGTGCACCATCTGGCGGGCCGCGCGGGACAGCGCCTCGCCGGCGCGCGGGCGGTCGCCGCCCTCCCGTGCCGCGTGGGCGGCGATGACGAAGTACTTCTGCGCCGTCGGTTCCATGCCGACGTCGTGCGACATCCAGCCGGCGAGGACGGCCAGGTTGGCGGCGACGCCCCACAGGCGCCGCTGGAGATGGGGCGGGTGGTGGTAGGCGAGCATGCCGCCCACCTCGTTGAGCTGCCCCACGACCGCCTTGCGCTGGAGTCCGCCGCCGCGGGCGGCGTCCCAGGCGCGGAACACCTCCACGGAGCGTTCCAGTTCCTCGATCTCCTGCGACCCGATGGGGGCCGCCTCGTAGCGGTCGAACCCGGCGGGTTCGGCGTGCAGGGGATCGTGCAGGCGGGGGGCGTCTGCGGTCAGGGCCGGATCGGTGTGCAGCCAGTCGTGCATGGCGCTGCTGAGTGCGGAGCCCGCGGTGAGGGCGGCGCCCGCACCCACCAGGCCGCGTCGGTTGAGCATGAGGTCCATTCCCGTGAATTCGGTGAGGACCTCGGCCGTCCGCTCGGGCGCCCACGGCATTCCGTCGGGATGTTCCGCACTCCCGGCGCGTGGCCGTTTCCCCGTACGCCCGTGCCGGACCAGACCGAGATCCTCGATGGTCACGACACGGCCGAGACGCTCGGTGAACAGAGCCGCCAGCACCCGCGGCACCGGATCGCGCGGGATCTCTCCCATGTCGATCCACCGCCGCACCCGGGAGGTGTCGGTCGCCAGCTGCGGATGGCCCATGGCCGCCGCCTGCCGGTTCACCAGCCTCGCGAGTTCGCCCTTGGACCAGCCGGCCAGGCCGAACAGGTCCGAGAGCCGGGTGTTGGGTTGTCCGCTCACGTCAAGCCCCCAGGTTCTCGGCTGAGTTGACAGTAGCCCGGTGGGCAGTGCCGGGCGACTATTCGCCAGGGTTCGCCAGGGTCCGCCAGATGGTGTGCCAGGGGCCCTCGGGTGTCGAGTAGGAACGCGCCACCACGACCCCGTCGCCGCAGGGGCATTCCCCCAGGGTGCGGCCGGGCGGAGGGGTTGGGTGGTGCGCTGACGTCGCAGGCACACGAAGGGATCTGTATCACCCATGTACGCAGCATCGTCCTCCGTGTCCGCCCCGCCCCGGCCGCTGCGTCCGCGTCCGTCGGACAGCGGCCCCTACCTCGCCCCCGCGCGCCCGGCGAACCCCGTGCTCGGCGCGGGCAACGCACGGCGCCTCGCGGGACCGGGCACCCAGCCGCTCAGCGGAAGGCTCGACCTGTCGGGCGCACAGGGCGCGCAACTGCGCACGGCGCTCGCGTCGGTGCACCGCATCTGTCCGGAGTTCGCGCCGGTCCAGGTGCTGCGGCGCACCGGCCGGTCGGTCCTCCTGGTCGGCACGACGGGCCGCAGCACGGCGGTCGCCAAGTGCTTACTGGACCACTCCCCCGCGTGGAGCGAGCGGATCCGGCACGAAATAGCGGCATACCGCTCGTTCGTCCGGCAGCGTCCGCCCGTACGGGCGCCCCGGCTGATCGCAGCGGACCCGGACAACTGCACGCTGGTCATCGAGCGTCTGCCCGGACGGGTGGCGGCGCTCCAGCGGCACCCGCTGGAGGCGCCGCCCCGGGCGGACATCAGGGCGGCACTCGGCGCGATCTGCCGGCTCAACTCCTGGCGGCCGCCCGCCGGGACGTTCGACGCGCCGCTGGACTACGCGGCCCGCATCAACCGGTACCACGAGCTGGGTCTGCTCACCGACCGGGACCTCGGGGACCTGCAGAAGCTGCTGCACGGCATCGCCCTGGCGACGGGGCGGCAGGGCATGGGTCAGTTCTGCCACGGCGACGCGCTGCTGTCCAACATCCTCATCTCACCGGCCGGTCCGGTGCTGGTGGACTGGGAGCACGCGGGCTGGTACCTGCCGGGCTACGACCTGGCGACGCTGTGGTCGGTGCTCGGGGACGCTCCGGCGGCCCGGCGTCAGATCAGCCAGATCGCCCAGTCGGCGGGCCCCGCCTCGCGCGACGCGTTCCTGGTGAACCTGATGCTCGTGCTGACCCGGGAGATCCGCACCTACGAGACGGCCGTGCAGCGTTCGATGCAGGAGTCGGCACCGGCGTCCGCGGGGGGCCAGCCGGGTGGCACGCCGTCCGGTGAGGAGCAGCGGCTGCTGCTGCGCCGGCTGCACGACGACTGCCAGATGGCCCGGAAGGCCGTGCGCGCCGCGGTCGGCACCCGCTGAGCCGCGTGGCGCGACCGTCCCGCCGACACCCGTACGACTGCCCGCGGGCGACGACCGCCGCGGGCAGTCGGGTGTCTTCGGCTGTTCGGCCGTCCCGGGGCGGTCGGACCGTCCGCGGCCAGGGACGGTATACGGCCATCGCGGGAGGCCCGGCGGGAGGCGCCACCGGTGTAGACCGCTGACGCGCCGCAGGTCCGCCGGGGCCCGCCGCGAAATCGCGCCACACCCCGATTGACAAGGGAATTCGCCCCCTCCTGGGCATGATTGACGGATCATCGGCCTGCCGGTACCACTGACGGGTCGCACGACCGTCCCCAGGAGGCTGCATTGCGAGATCTCGCCACCGAGCCCGGCCGTGCGGCCGGGCCGTCCCGACGCGCCGTCCGGGGCGCCCTCGGCGCCCTGGCCGCTGCCGCGTTGACTCTGCCCCTGCTGGGCGCGGCGCCCGCCCCGGCCCCGCAGGCCTCCGCCCGGCTGCAACAGGCGTTCGCCTCCGCGGCGGCCGCGTACGACGTCCCACAGAGCGTGCTGCTGGGCGTCTCCTACCTCCAGTCCCGCTGGGACGCGCACGGCGGCGCGCCGAGCGTCACCGGCGGCTACGGGCCCATGCACCTGACCGACGCCCGGACCGCGCTCGCCTCCGCCGGGCATCACGCGAGCGGCAGCGAGGACCCGCGCGGCGACGACGCCCGTCCCGCGCTGCGCCCCTCGGAGCCGGCCCCGGACACCGCCGGACTGCCGGACCGGCTCACCACCCTGCCGAGGGCCGCCCGGCTGACCGGCCTGGACGCCCGGACGCTGCGCGAGGACCCCGCGGCGAACGTGGCGGGCGGCGCCGCCCTGCTGGCCGAGGCGCAGCGCCGGCTGGGCGCGCCGGCCAGCGACGACCCGGCCGACTGGTACGGGGCGGTGGCGCTGTTCTCCGGCGCCGACGACCGCGCTTCGGCGACGGCGTACGCGAACGAGGTGTTCGCGGTGATCCGGGACGGCGAGGAGCGGGTCACGGACGCCGGGCAGCGGGTCGCCCTGGACGGGAGCCCGGATCTGGCGCCCGACCCCTCGGCGCTGGAGCGCGCCGGGCTCCGCAAGGGGTCCGCGGCCGGCACGGAGTGTCCGCGGACGGTGTCCTGCGAGTGGATCCCGGCGCCGTACGAACAGTTCGGCGACGGCGACTACGGCAACCACGACCTGGGGAACCGGCCGGCCTCGCAGCGGATCCGGTACATCGTCGTGCACGACACGGAGGGCGCCTGGGAGGGCGTCCTCGACATGGTCCAGGACCCGACGTACGTGTCGTGGCAGTACAGCCTGCGCTCCACCGACGGGCACATCGCCCAGCATGTGAAGGCGAAGGACGTCGCCTGGCACGCGGGCAACTGGTACGTCAACGCGGCGTCGATCGGCCTGGAGCACGAGGGCTTCCTCACCGACCCGGACGCCTGGTACACGGAGGCCATGTACCGGTCCTCGGCCCGGCTGGTGAAGTACCTGGCCGACAAGCACGGCATCCCGCTGGACCGCCAGCACATCCTCGGCCACGACACGGTGCCGGGCACCACCACGGCCACCATTCCGGGCATGCACACCGACCCCGGCCCGTACTGGGACTGGCGGCACTACTTCGAGCTGCTCGGCGCCCCGCTCAAGGCCACGGGAGCGAAGAACTCCGGCACCGTCACGATCCGGCCCGACTACGACACCCACCGGCCGGTGTTCACCGGCTGCGAGACCGCCGGGGAGCCCTGCGCCCCGCACGGGTCGAGCGCGGTGCGGCTGTACTCGGACCACGACGTGAACTCCCCGCTGATCAAGGACATCGGCCTCGGTTCCACGCCCACCACCGGGGTGAACGACCTGTCCTCACGGGTCTCCACGGGCCAGCAGTACGCGGTGGCGGACCGCTGGGGCGACTGGACGGCGATCTGGTACCTCGGCCAGAAGGCCTGGTTCCACAACCCGGCGGAGAAGCCCACCGCCGTGCCCGCCAAGGCCAAGGTGATCACCCCGCGCGAGGGCCTGGACTCCGTCCCGGTGTACGGGCGCGCGTACCCGGAGGCGGCGGCCTACCCGGAGGGGGTGCCGGCGCAGACGGTCTCCCCGCTGCCGTACAAGGTGCTCGCCGGGCAGCGGTACGTGACCGGCGGCAAGGTGCCGGGCGAGTACTACTACGCGGTGACCTTCGACCCGGCCTCGCACCGGGTGGTGCGCGGCGAGGACCAGTACTACGAGATCCAGTTCGGCCACCGGGTCGGCTTCGTGCGGGCGGCGGACGTGACGGTGGCGCCGTCGTGACGCGGTAGCGCGCACCACACGCCGGGCGCCCCCGGACCTGCGCGGTCCGGGGGCGCCCGTCGTCGTCCGTGAGCGGGGGTCAGCCCTGCTGGAACAGCTCCGCCGGCAGCGGCTTGAGGAGGGCGTACAGGTCGTCGGTGATCGGGCGGTCCCAGGCGGCGATGGTCACCAGGACGTTGTCGCTGCGGTCGAACTGCACGCAGGAGATCCGGCTCTCGGAGAGCTTGACGCGGCGCACGATCAGCAGGTTGTCGCCCTGCATCACGGGCACGTCCTCCGTGCTGACGACCGTGACCTCCTCGTCGTTCTCCAGCGCCAGCAGCAGCTGACCGACCTCGAAGGGCACCTCGCCCTCGGGGACGTCGCGCGCCGGGGAGCCCTCGGGGAGGTTGCCGATGATCATCGCGGGACCGCGGCCGCCGAACAGGTCGTAGCGCAGGAAGACGCCCTGGCAGCTTCCGTCGGGGGCGGGCAGCAGACCCGCGCCCAGGTTGCCGGGCCAGTCGCCCGGGTCCATGGCCAGTACGTCGAAATCGGGCCCGGCGGGTGTGGCACTACGGCGGCGGAGGAACGACATGCCGCCATGGTACGTGGCCGAAGCGCGGTTCGGACGGTCGGGCGGGAGCCCCGTGACCCCCTCCGGAGACCCGGCCGGGCGGCTGGCCGTTCACTCCTCCGCGGGTGCGGGCGGGACGACCGCGACCGGGCTGTGCGCGTGGAGCAGGACCGCCTGGGTGACCGAGCCCATCATGCGGGCGGGCGCGAACAGCCGGCGGCGGTGGCGGCCCACCACGACCAGTGAGGCGTCCCGGGACTCGCCGACAAGGTGACCGGCCGCGTCCCCGGGCGACACGACGACCTCGGCGGCGACCGACGGGTGCCGCTCACGGCAGGGGGCGAGCAGGCCCTCGGCGAGGACACGCGTCTCGTGCTCCACGGCCTCCTGGTCGATTTGCGCGGGCGCCACCTCGCCGGGCAGCAGCATCGTCTGCAGCGGCCACGGGTAGGCGGTGACGACCCGCAGTCCGGTGCGGCGCAGGGCTGCCTCCGTGAAGGCGAACTCCAGCGTCGCCGTGTCGGGGCTGTCGGCGCTCGTCCCGACGACCACGGGGCCGTCCCGGTGCACCGGCGCCTCCTGACGCTCCTCGCCGCCGCGTCCCGGCCGGGGCACCACGACCACCGGGCACCCGGCGTCCCGGGCGGCGGCCAGGGAGTTCGAGCCGAGCAGCAGGCTGGCGAAGCCTCCACGGCCCCGCGAGCCCAGTACCAGCAGCCGGGCCTCCGTGCCGGTCTCGGGCAGCAGTGCGCCCGGCACGCCCTCGGTGACGACGTACTCGACCGACGGCGTGCCGCCCAGCTCGTCCACCCGGGCGCGGGCCTGCGCGAGCACCGGGTCCTGGTCCGCGCCGACCGGCGCGGTCTCCTGCGCGTCCTGCCGGGTGCGGGGCGGGTCCGCGCGGACGTGCAGGACGCGCAGGGTGGCCCTGTGCCGCCGGGCGGCGTCCAGGGCCCACTCCAGGGCGCGCAGTCCGTCCGTGGATCCGTCCACCGCGGCGACCACCGGCTGGTCGTCCATGTGCCTCGCCTCCGGATACGGCATCGGGTCCACGCCGTTCCCTCGCGGTCCGGCGCGGCTCTCTGCTGATCACGTGTCCGGAAAAGCGCGCGGCACACATGGCCGGGGCGGGTCAGGTCAGGTCGAAGTCGCCCTCCCGCGCGCCGGACACGAAGGCGCCCCACTCCGCGGGGGTGAAGATCAGGGAGGGGCTCTCCGGCCGGCCGCTGTTGCGCATGGCGATGAAGCCCTCCACGAAGGCGATCTGGACATCGCCCAGACCCTTGCTGCCGGACTGCCACTGTGCGTTGCTGAGGTCCAGCTCGGGCTTGTCCCAGCCCGTGAGCGGGCGCCGCTGGGTGGTGCTCTCGGCCACGTCCGTGCTCCTCCCTGTTGCCGTCGGCGGCCAGCCTAGCGACGGGTTTGTCCTGCGGACAGGTCGCGGGAGGGGGATGTGGCCCGGCGGTCCTCGGCCGCATCGCCGGGTGCGGGCCGGTGGGGGCTTGTCGTGCGATTCCCCGCGCCCCTGAGAGGGTCGCGGCCGCCGCGCGCCTGACACCGTCCCGTCGGGAAAAGTGCAGGCCCGGCTCTTGCACCGGACGGTGGTCGGCTGCGTTACTGGGGCCGACGCACACGACCGAATGATCGGTCGTCCGGAATGGGATGGTGAAGGGAAGGTCCTGATGACTCAGGCGGCGGACCTGCTGGACCCGGCGGAGCGGCTCGACCTCGACGGGCTGCGGGCCCTCCAGCTGGAGCGGCTGCGGAACTCCTTGCGGCACGCGTACGAGCACGTGCCGTTCTACCGGGAGTCCTTCGACAAGGCGGGCGTCCACCCGGACGACTGCCGCTCGCTGTCCGACCTGTCCCGCTTCCCCTTCACCACCAAGGCGGACCTGCGGGCGAACTACCCGTACGGGATGTTCGCCGTCCCGCAGGAGCGGATCCGCCGGCTGCACGCCTCCAGCGGCACCACCGGGCGCCCCACGGTCGTGGGCTACACGGAGAACGACCTGTCCATGTGGGCCGACATGGTCGCGCGGTCGCTGCGCGCGGCGGGCGGCAGGCCCGGCGACATCGCGCACGTCGCGTACGGGTACGGCCTGTTCACGGGCGGGCTGGGCGCGCACTACGGTGCCGAGCGGCTCGGCTGCACGGTGATCCCCGCCTCCGGCGGAATGACGTCTCGCCAGGTCACGCTGATCCAGGACTTCAAGCCGTCGATCATCATGGTGACCCCGTCCTACATGCTCACCCTGCTCGACGAGTTCGAGCGGCAGGGCGTCGACCCGCGCTCCACGTCTCTGCGGGTGGGCGTCTTCGGGGCCGAGCCGTGGACCCAGGACATGCGGCGGGAGATCGAGGAGCGGTTCGCGATCGACGCGGTGGACATATACGGGCTGTCCGAGGTGATCGGCCCGGGCGTCGCTCAGGAGTGCGTGGAGACCAAGGACGGGCTGCACATCTGGGAGGACCACTTCTTCCCCGAGGTCGTCGACCCGGTCACCGGTGAGGTGCTGCCCGAGGGCGAGCAGGGCGAGCTGGTGTTCACCTCGCTCACCAAGGAGGCCATGCCGGTCGTCCGTTACCGGACGCGGGACCTGACCCGGCTGCTGCCGGGCACGGCGCGGGTGTTCCGGCGCATGGAGAAGGTGACCGGGCGCAGCGACGACATGGTGATCCTGCGCGGGGTGAACCTCTTCCCCACGCAGATCGAGGAGATCGTGCTGCGCACCCCGGGTGTGGCGCCGCACTTCCAGCTGCGGCTGACGACGAGCGGCCGTATGGACGCGCTCACGGTGCGCGCGGAGGCCCGTCCGGATGCGGACGCGGCGACCCGTGAGGCGGCGGCCCGGTCGATCGTGCAGGCGGTGAAGGACGGCATCGGCGTCTCGGTCGAGGCGGAGATCGTCGACCCCGAGTCGCTGGAGCGGTCGGTGGGGAAGATCCGGCGCATCGTGGACCTGCGCGAGCGGCGCGGCTGAGGCCTCACCCGGAGGCCGGGGGTGAACCCGTCCGGCAGGGCGAGCTGTTCGAGGATCGGCCGGTTCAGGGCCGGCTGGAGCAGCTCGACGGCCGTGGCGTCGCCGGGGAGGGTGTCGCGCCTCTGTCCACAGCCATTGACATCCGGCATCCCTGACAGGAAAGTTTCATCCGGCGCGGTGGTCCCCGGAAGTTACTTTCAGAGGGCTCGGGGACGGGACCAGGACTCGGGAGGGCGGGCGGATGGCGGACGCGAGAGGGATCAGCAGGCGTCACATGGGCCTGGGGGCCGTCGCTTTGGGGGGCGGGCTGGCGTTCGCGTCACTGCCCGCGGATCCGGCCGCCGCGGCGGCCCCGACCCGCGGGGACGGCCGTCCCGCGCTGCGGCACGGGTCCGCGCGGGAGGCCGGGCTGCTGCCCGGGCCGCTGAAGCAACTCGTCGCCGACGCAGAGGCGTTCCTCCAGCCGTCACCGCGACACCCCTGGTACGCGGGAGCCGTCCTGCTCGCCGGACGGGGTCGCACGGTGGCGCTGCACAAGCCCATCGGCATGGCCGTGCGCTACCAGGCGTACGACGAGGAGACCGACACCGGCGTCGAGTTCCCGCCGGACCGGCAGATCCCGATGGCCGAGGACACCGTCTTCGACCTGGCGTCGGTGTCGAAGCTGTTCACCTCGATCCTCGCGGTGCAGCAGATCGAGCGGGGCCGCATCGAGCTGGAGGCGCCGGTCGCCTCGTACCTGCCGGACTTCGGCCGGGCGGGCAAACAGGACGTGACGGTACGCCACCTCCTCACGCACACGTCCGGGTTCCGCGCGTGGATCCCGCTGTACACGGCGCCGACGTACGAGGAGAAGGTGCAGCGTGTCTACGACGAGGCGCTCGCCGGCCCGCCGGGCACCGCGTATCTGTACTCCGACCTGAACCTGATCTCGCTCCAGCTGGTGCTGGAGCACGTCACCGGGCGGCGGCTGGACGTGCTGCTCCGCGAGGAGATCACCGAGCCGCTCGGCATGCGCCGTACCCGCTACAACCCTCCGGCGTCATGGAAGCCGAAGATCGCGGCCACCGAGGACGCCCGCCGGCCGTGGTCCGGGCTGGACCGGGGGCTGGTGTGGGGCGAGGTGCACGACGAGAACGCGTACAGCCTCGGCGGGGTCGCGGGCCACGCGGGTGTGTTCTCCGACGCGTGGGACCTGGCGGTCCTCGCGCGGACGCTGCTCGACGGCGGTGTGTGCGGGCGGAAGCGGATCCTGCGGCCGGAGTCGGTGGAGCTGATGTTCACCGACTTCAACACCGCGTTCCCGGGCGACGAGCACGGACTGGGCTTCGAGCTCTACCAGCACTGGTACATGGGCGCGATGGCCACGCCGCGCACGGCCGGGCACACCGGGTTCACCGGCACCGCGCTGGTGCTCGACCCGACCACCGACTCGTTCCTCGTCGTCCTCGGCAACTCGGTGCATCCGGTGCGCAGCTGGCGGTCCGGCTCGGCGCCGCGGGTGGCCGCCGCCAACCAGCTGGCCCGCGCGGTGCCGGTCCGCCCGGCCCGGGGACGCACGGCGTGGTTCTCCGGGATGGCGAGCGCGGCCACGGCGACCCTCGCGCTGCCGGCGCTGGACACCTCGTCCGGCGTGGCCCGGCTGAGCTGCGCGCTGTGGTGGGACACCGAGCCGAAGGCCGACGTCCTGGTGCTCGAGTCCTCGGCGGACGGCGGGACGACCTGGGAGCCGGTGCCGTTCACCACGCGGCGGCCCGGCGGCACTGCTGAAGCGCACCCGACGGGCACGGCCACCGGCTGGTCGGGCCGCGTCTGGCACGACCTGACCGCCGAGCTGCCGGCCGCTCCCGGCCTGGTCGTGCGCTGGCGGTACACCACGGACCGGCTGTACGTCGGGCGCGGCGCCTATGTCGACGGGCTGCGTGTCGAGAAGGGCCGCCGGCGGCTCTTCGACGAGGCCCGCCCCGCCGACGCGGCCCGGCTCCGGGCGGAGGGCTGGAGCCGGGAGACCGGCTGAGCTTGCCCCTGCCCGGCCGGGGCGTCCCCCGCGGAACTGTCCCGTCCGCCCCGGCCTGATCGTCCCGTGGCGGACGCGACACCCTGCCGGCACCCGGCTCGGAGCCGCCCGGACGCCGTCCGAGCCCGCCCGTGTCCGGACCGCCTGCCGCGACGGCCTGACCGTCCACCGTCGGTACCGCACAGGCGCACCGCCCGGGTGGCGGGTCCGGCACCCCCGCCGTGCCCGCCGCCCGGCTCGCGGGAAGAGGATTGAGACCGGCCGGGCCGTCAGGCCCGGCCGGTCTCCAGGACGGCCATCGCCGCGTTGTGTCCCGGCACCCCGCTGACCCCGCCGCCGCGCACCGCTCCCGCGCCGCAGAGCAGCACGTTGGCGTGGGACGTCTCCACGCCCCAGCGGCCGGTGCCGTCCTGGGCGTGGGGCCAGGACAGGTCACGGTGGAAGATGTTGCCGCCGGGCAGCCCCAGATCGCGTTCCAGGTCGAGCGGCGACTTGGCCTCGATGCACGGGCGGCCGTCGGCGTCCGTGGCGAGGCAGTCGGCGATCGGCTCGGCCAGGTGGGCGTCGAGCTGGGCGATCGTCGCCCTCAGCAGCTCCTCACGCACCGCGTCGTTGTCCCGTTCGAACAGCCGCGCGGGCGTGTGCAGTCCGAACAGGGTGAGGGTCTGGTAGCCCTGTGCCGCGAGCTCGGGCCCGAGGATGGACGGGTCGGTGAGTGAATGGCAGTAGATCTCCGAGGGCGGGGCGTCGGGCAGCCGGCCCGCGTCGGCCTGGGCGTGCGCGGTGGCGAGCTGCTGGTACCCCTCGGCGATGTGGAAGGTGCCGGCGAAGGCCTCGCGCGGGTCGACGGAGCTGTCGCGCAGCCTGGGAAGCCGCTTGAGCAGCATGTTCACCTTGAGCTGGGCGCCCTCGGCGTGCGGCGGAGGCGTGTCGCCGGTGAGCCGCGCCAGCTCCTCCGGTGAGGCGTTGACCAGGACGTGTCCCGCGGTGACGACGCCCTCGCCGTCGGCCGTGCGGTGGGTGACCTCGGCGGTGTGCCCGTCGGTCTCGATGCGGACGGCCTCGTGGCCCGTGGCGATGACGGCGCCGGCCTTGCGGGCGGCGTCCGCGAGGGCGTCGGTGACCGCGCCCATACCGCCGACGGGGACGTCCCAGGCGCCGGTGCCGCCGCCGATGACGTGGTACAGGAAGCAGCGGTTCTGCTTCAGGGACGGGTCGTGGGCGTCGGCGAAGGTGCCGATGAGGGCGTCGGTGAGGACGACGCCGCGCACCAGGTCGTCGGAGAAGCGGTCCTCGACGGCGATGCCCAGGGGCTCCTCGAAGAGGATCCGCCAGGCCTCCTCGTCGTCCACCGTGCGGCGCAACTCCTCGCGGGTGGGCAGCGGCTCGGTGAGGGTCGGGAAGACCCGGCGGGCGACCCGGCCGGTCAGGTCGTAGAAGCTCTGCCAGGCCCGGTACTCGCGGTCGGAGCCGGTGAGCCGGACGAACGCCTCGCGGGTGCGCTCCTCGCCGCCGCCGACGAGGAGACCGGTGGGCCGGCCGTCGCGCTCGGTGGGCGTGTAGGAGGAGATGGTGCGGGTGCCGAGCCGGACGTCGAGCCCCAGATCGGTGAGGATCTTCCGGGGCAGCAGGCTGACCAGGTACGAGTAGCGGGACAGGCGGGCGTCGACGCCGGCGAAGGGCCGGGTGGAGATCGCCGCGCCGCCGGTGTGGTCCAGCCTCTCCAGCACCAGCACGGAGCGCCCGGCACGGGCGAGATAGGCGGCGGCGGTGAGACCGTTGTGGCCTCCGCCGACGATGACGACGTCGTACGTCCGGGACTCCTGGGCTGCGGTCATGCCTCTTCGTAACACGTGGTGATCGTCCGCGGCCAGAGGGGACAGGAGGTGAGAACGGGAGGACCGGCAGGGAAACGGACTACGCGCCTCCGGCCAGGCCGTGTCCGCGCAGCGACGCCACCCGCCCGTACAGGTCCGCCGCCTCCTTCAGATGCCCGAGACGCTCCAGGCAGTGGGCCTCGTCCTCGCGGGCGGCGAGGGTCTCGGAGTGGTCCGCGCCGAGGATCCGCTCCCGGGCGTCGGCCACCCGCCGGTACTCGGTGAGCGCGTGCGCCCAGTCGCCCAGCCAGCCCAGCGCGACGGCGACCTCCCGGCGGCTGACCAGGGTGTCCGGGTGCTCGGCGCCGAGCACCCGCTCGCGCAGGGCGGCCACCTCGCGGGACTCGGCGAGTGCGTCCTTCCACCGGCCCAGCCGGCCGAGGCCGACGCCGGCGCCGTGCCGGGCGCGCAGCGTCTCGGGGTGATGGGGGCCGTGCACCCGGGTGCGGTCCACGACGAGGCGGCGGTACACGTCGAGGGCCTGCCCGACGCGGCCGAGACGGCCGAGGCCGACGCCCACCTCGTGCCGGGCGGCGAGGGTGTCGGGGTGGTCCGGGCCGAGGACGCGGGTGCGGACCACGGCCACGACGCGGTAGGTCTCCAGGGCCTCCTTCCAGCGGCCCAGGCGGCCGAGGACGTAGGCGACCTCGCAGCGGGTGACGAGGGTGTCGGGGTGCTCGGGCCCGAGCACGCGGGCGCGCGCCTCGGCCACCTCGCACGCCGTGGTGTGGGCCTCCTCCAGGCGGCCGAGCCTGCTGAGGTTGAAGGCGAGGTTGTGGCGGCAGCGCAGGGTGTCGGGGTGGTCGGGGCCCATGGTCCGCTCGCGGGCCTCCAGCACCGACAGGTACACGCGGTGGGCGTCGGCCGGGCGGCCGAGCTGGGCGAGGACGTACCCCATCTCCTGGCGCGCGGCGAGAGTGTCGGGGTGGTCGGGTCCGAGGACGCGGATACGGGACTCGGCGACGTTCTTGTAGGCGCGCAGGGCGTCGGCGGGCCGGCCGGTGCGGCTGAGGGTGAACGCCACCTCGTAGCGGCCGGCGAGGGTGTCCGGGTGGTCCGGGCCGAGGAGGCGCTCGCGTTCGGCGGCGACCTCGCCGTGCAGTTCTCCGGCCTCCTCCCAGCGGCCGAGGCGGCCCAGGCGGAGGGCGGCGTGGTGGCGCTCGGCCAGGGCGGTGAGCACCGTCGGCGAGGGGGCGGGCCGGGGGCCGCCGGCGGAGGCGGGCGGCGCGGCTCCGGCGACGCGGGCGGCGTTCACGCCGCGCGTCCAGGACGGCAGCCGCTCGGGGCGTCCCGCCGCGCCGTCCGTACGTCCCGAGGAGGGCCCGCCCGCGGGGCCGGGGAGCGCCGGGCGTCCGGCCGGGCCCGGCGCCGAGCGCAACTCCGCGAGACGCCCGGCGACTTCGAGGGCGTTGTCGGGCCGGTCGGCCGGGTCCTTGGCCAGCAGGTCGAGGATGACGCGGTCCAGCCGCTCGGGCAGTTCCGCGCGGTGGCGGCGCGGCGGCCGGGGCGGGGTGTCGCGGTGGCCGACGAGGACCGCCCAGGCGTCGTCCAGGTCGAACGGCGGCACGCCGGTGGCGATCTCGTAGAGCACACATCCGAAGGAGTACAGGTCGCTGCGCCGGTCGACCTCCTGCCCGGCGATCTGCTCCGGCGACATGTAGTGCGGGGTGCCCATGGCGACGCCGGTGCCGGTGAGCCGGGAGGTGAAGCCCATGTCGTGCCCGAGGCGGGCGATGCCGAAGTCGCAGATCTTCACCGTGCCGTCGTCGAGCCGCACGATGTTGGCGGGCTTCAGGTCACGGTGCACGACGCCCTGCTCGTGCGTGTGGGCGAGGGCGGCGGCGACCTGCGCGGCCACCTCCACCACCTCGTCGACGGGCAGCGGCTGGTGCTTGTTGTCCTCCAGCAGCCGGCTGAGGTCACGGCCCTGGAGCAGCTCCATCACCAGGTAGAGCACGCCGCCCGACTCACCGAAGTCGTGCACCACGGTGATCCCGCGGTGCTGCAGCGAGGCCGCCACCCGCGCCTCCCGGCGGAACCGCTCGCGCAGCACTCCCACGAAGGAGGGGTCCCGCTGCGAGCCGAGCGGGTCGAGGCACTTCACCGCGACCTGCCGGCCGAGCGACTCGTCCCGCGCCCGCCAGACCTCCCCCATGCCGCCGCGTCCGATGCGGTCCAGCAGCCGGTACCGGCCGCCGATCAGCCTTGTGCCGTCCCCCATGTCCTACGCCGCCCCCGTCGTAGTCCGTCCGGCCTCCCCCTGTCTCGTCCAGTATGGCGACAACTCGCCCGAGTTTGTACGGGGCCGGGGGCGGCGGGGGTGCGGTGGAGCGGTGGGTCAGTCGAGGGTGTCGAGGAATTCGGTGCAGGCCCGGGCGCAGGCGCGGCAGGCCTCGGCCGTGCGATCGGCGCCGGGGTGTCCGTCGAAGACCTGGGCGCTCTCCAGGCACACCTGGCGGCACCACTCGACCTGCATCCGGATGGTGGCCTCGTCGGCCTGGTTCTGCTCGGACAGCACCCGGCAGGTCGCGTCGCAGACCTCCGCGCACATGATGCCCTTGCGTCGTACGAGTTCCTGGTTCTCGGCGCCGTCGGGGTCCACGAGGCCGGCCCGTGTCGCGCAGGCCCGGGCGCACTCGGTGCAGGCCTGGGCGCAGGCGAACCGGTCCTCCAGGAACCGGAACAGCTCCTCCTGCGATGTCGTCGTCACACCGCGCGGGTTGCCGCCGCGCGGGGCTCCAAACCCGGTCCGCCCCGTCGCCGCGACGGGTCCGCGGCGTCCCGGGGGCGGGTCCGGCGGGGGCGGCCTGGTTCGGGGCGGGGTCCCGGGGTACCCGCGAGGACATGATGAACGCGATGGAGACAGCCGACCTGGCGGCGGGACGCGGTGCCCTCGGCGCCGGACTGGTGGTGGCCGGGATCGTGGTCCTGGCCCTGCTCATCGGCATGTTCCTGCTCGGCAGCCGCAAGGTACGCGACAACGACTCACGCCGGCCCCGGCCCGACGAGCAGCCCCGGATGCCCGAGGGCGGCCCCGTTCGCGAGGTGCAGGAGCACCGGGAGCCGGAGGAGATGCCCCGGACCGACGAGCGGCTGACCCCGCACGAGCTGAAGGGCCACGGCAACGCCGGCACCCGCACCGGCTCCGCCGAGGGGCGCCCCCGCTGGGACGAGGGCGGCAGCGGCGGCTTCGGCAGCGGCGGGCCCGGCGCCCACTGACCCTGGAACGGCCCCGGCGATCGCCGGGGCCGCTTTCGTGTCACCGGACCGTCGTCGCGTCAGGCGGTCCCGCCCCGGACGGCCGGCCCGTTCGGGACGAACCCGAGGTCGACCGGGGTGGCCGGAGCGCCCGACCTCCGCGCCCCGGCCAGCAGTTCCGGCAGCTGCGGCGGCCACAACGGCTCGTGATCAGCCGCCAGTTCGGCCGGCGACCACCAGCGCCACCGCTCGATCCCGTCCTCCGCGTGCGCGGCCGTGAGGTCCCCGGCCGGTTCCCGGCGCGGGGCGTACGCGAGGTGGATGTGTTCGTGCCGGCGGACCGGCACCCCGGCACGGGTGAAGTCGTGCTCCCACAGACAGAGCACTCCGTCCTCGATCACGAGGTCGGTCCACCCGGTCTCCTCCCGTACCTCCCGCTCGGCTGCCTCCCGCGGTGACTCGCCCGGTTCCATGCCGCCGCCGGGCATCGCCCAGTGCACGCCGACCTCCGGGTTGTCGTAGCGGAACAGGAAGACGGATCCGGCGGGGCCCAGCACCGCGACGCGTGCTGCTCGTCCGGGTATGCGCATCGGATCAGCCTGACAGTGCCTCCGGGCACTGTCGTTCGTGTTTTCCGGACGTGAGGCGGGTCACAGCGCTTTGCTGCATCGTTTCCCCCTCCCCAGTGCCTTCTTCCAGATGCAAGGGCTTGTACGGACACGGGGCGGTAAGGGATGCAGCGGTTTCGGGCCGACGGCTTCGACGAGTTCGCGGCCGCCCGCTGGTCGGCGCTGCTGCATGTCGCGCGTCTGCTCACCGGCGGGGACCGCCAGCGCGCCGAGGACCTGGTGCAGGAGTCCCTGGTGAAGCTGTGGTTCGCCTGGCCGAAGGTCGCCGAGCAGGCGCCGGAGGCGTACGTCCGTCAGGTGCTGGTGCGGCTTGCCGCCCGCTCGGCCCGCCGGCGCTGGTGGGGTGAACGCCCGGTGGGCGAGCTGCCCGACCGGCCCGGACCGGGCGACGTGTCCGCGGCCGTCGCCGAGCGCTCGCGCCTCGAGGCGGCGCTGGCTCTGCTGACGCCCCGTCAGCGGGCGGCCGTGGTGCTGCGGTACTACGAGGACCTGCCCGAGGGCCAGGTCGCCCAGGCCCTCGGGTGCCCCGTGGGGACCGCCCGCTCCCACGCGTCGCGCGGGGTGGCGCGGCTGCGCGACATCCTGTCCGACTCCGCACGGCCCGTGAAGTGAGGGGAGCAGCGATGGACGACTTCGAGCGCGAGCTGACACGCATGATGCGCGAGGGCCGGGCGCACACCCCCTTCGACCCGGGCCGCCGCGCGCGCCTGTACGAGGGCATCCGGGCCCGCCGCCGGACGCGGGTGCTGATGCGTGCGGGCGGTTCCGCCCTGGCGGTGGCCGGGCTGAGCGTCGGTCTGGCGTTCCTGCCCCACCTCGGGTCCGGGCCCGCGCCGGCCGACCTGCCGCTGCCCGCGACCGGGTCGACGGCTCCCCCGCGCCCGGGCGGACCCACCGGGACCGCGTCCGGCCCGGCGGAGCCGAGCACGTCGGGGCCGCCGGCCCGGAGCACGGTGTCCGGCACGCCGGGCGACTCCACGACGACGGAACCGGCCACGACGGACCCCAGCTCGACGGACTCCGGATCCGTCTCCCCGGAGACGACGGAGTCGGGAACCTCCGAACCCGGCTTCGGCGGCACCCCGACCTACCCGCCGCGGAGCGGGTGACGCCACAGAGCCGGCTCCAGGCCCGCCTCCGCATTCCCCCGCCTCCCGCACCTCGGACCACCCGACGGACCTGTTTGGCATGTCCATACCAATCAACCGACCCCGCTGTCACCCTCCGACCCCAGGCGTACGCCGGAAAGGGACCCGTCATGAGAACCGCCCGGCGGCCCGCACCGCCCCTCGATCCCCGGCTCCCCCGCCCCGAGCCCGTCCTGGAGGTGGTCGTGCCCGTCCACAACGAGGAGCACGACCTCGAACCCTGCGTCCGGCGGCTCCACGCGCACCTCGCGGAGACCTTCCCGTACCCGTTCCGGATCACGGTCGCCGACAACGCCAGCACCGACCGGACCCCGTGGATCGCCGCCCGCCTGGCCGGTGAGCTCCCCGGCACCCAGTGGGTGCGGCTGGAGGAGAAGGGACGCGGACGCGCCCTGCACACCGCCTGGTCCCGCTCCCCCGCCGCCGTGCTGGCGTATCTCGACGTCGACCTGTCCACCGACCTCGCGGCGCTGCTGCCGCTGGTCGCCCCGCTGATCTCCGGCCACTCGGACCTCGCGATCGGCACGCGTCTCGCGCGGGGCTCCCGGGTGGTGCGCGGGCCGAAGCGGGAGATCATCTCCCGCTGCTACAACGGGCTGCTGCGCGGCACGCTCTCCGTCGGGTTCACCGACGCTCAGTGCGGCTTCAAGGCGGTCCGGGCGGAGGTGGCCGAACGGCTGCTGCCGCTGGTGCAGGACCGGGAGTGGTTCTTCGACACGGAGCTGCTGGTGATCGCCGAGCGGGCGGGGCTGCGCATCCACGAGGTGCCGGTGGACTGGGTGGACGACCCCGACAGCCGGGTGGACCTGCTCCCCACGGCGCTCGCGGACCTGCGCGGCATGGCCCGGCTGGGGCGGGCGCTGGCCCGCGGGCGGCTGCCGCTGGCCGTACCGGGCAGCGCCGGGGCCGCTCCGGTCCCGCCGCCCGGCCGGCTCGCCCAGCTGCTCCGCTTCGCCGCCGTGGGGGCCGCAGGCACGCTGCTGCATCTCGCGCTGTACTTCCTGCTGCGGCCGGCCGCCGGGGCCCAGGCGGGCAACGCGCTCGCCCTGCTGCTGTGCACCGTTCTGAACACCGCGGCCAACCGGCGCTTCACCTTCGGCGTGCGCGGACGCGCGGGACTGCCGGCCCACCATCTCGGCGGCCTGCTGGCTCTGCCGGCCGGTCTCGCCCTCACCGGCGCCGCGCTGGCCGTCCTCCACCGCACCGTCCCCGGCGCCGGTCCCGGGGCCGAGCTGCCGGTCCTGGTCGCCGCGAACCTGGCCGCCGCCCTGCTCCGCTTCCACCTGCTGCGCGCCTGGGTCCTCCCCGGCTCCCGCCGCACGACAGGGACCTCCGCCTCATGAGCAGCACGACGACGACCCACCGTCCCGGACCCGCGGCGGCCCCCTCCGCAGCGCCTTCCGAACCCACGCCCGGCCGCCCGCTCGAACGGCTGCGCCGCCTCGCCGCCCGCATCGGGCCCGTCATCGCCGTGTACGGGGTGCTCAAGCTGGCGGGCTTCACCGTGTTCCTGGTGCTGCTGGACTCGGCCGGCGACTTCCGGGACAAGCACCCCCGGTTCGGCGGCGGCGCGCACCCGTGGGACGTGCTGGGGAGCTGGGACGGCTGGTGGTACCAGCAGATCGCCCTGCACGGCTACGACCCCGCCCTGAAGCCGGTCCCCGGGGCGAGCGGGATGATCACGCTGGAGGGCAACTCGGCGGCGTTCTTCCCGCTGTACCCGGCGCTGATGCGGCTGGTCTCGGAGGTCACCGGACTCGGCCCGTACGGCGCCGGGATGGCCGTGTCCGTGGTGTGCTCGTTCGTCGCCGCGCTCGGCATCCACGCCGTGACCGCGCGTCTCGGCGGGCGCCGGGCCGGGCTGGTCGCCGTCGGTCTGTGGGCGGTGTGGCCGGGGTCGGGCACGGAGTGGGCGGTGTACTCCGAGTCGCTGTACACGGCGCTGGCCGCCTGGGCGTGCTGGGCGGTGACGACCCGCCGCTGGGCGGCCGCCGGGGTGCTGGTCTTCGCCGCGGGGCTGACCCGGCCGACGGCGGTCGCCCTGGTCGCGGCGCTGGCCGTCGCGGGGGCGGTCGCGGTGGTCCGGCGGCGGGAGGACTGGCGGCAGCCGCTGGCCGCCGTGGTGATCGCGCCGATGGGCGTGGCCGGCTATCTGGCCTGGGTGGGGTACCGGATGGGCGACTGGGGCGGCTACACCAAGCTCCAGGAGGGCGCCTGGGGTCACACCTTCGACTACGGACGGCACAGCCTCGACGTGCTGACCTCCGTACCGGTCGGCCACTTCGACTATCTGTTCGCCATGCCGATGGAGGACACGATCGGCGTCGGGGTGGTGCTGCTGGTGCCGGTGCTGACCGTGCTGCTGGTGCGGCTGCGTCCGCCGTCCGTGCTGGTCGTGTACACGGTGCTGTCGTACCTGACGGTGATGGGCACGCAGCAGTACTTCGGCAACGTCTCGCGGTATCTGCTGCCGCTGTTCCCGCTCTTCGTGCCGCTCGCCCTGGCCATGCGGCGGCTGAGCGGGCCCGCGCTGGCCGCGGTGCTGGGCACGGCGGCGGTGGCGTCGGGGTCGTACGCGGGGTACGTGCTGTTCGAGCTGGGCGTGCCGTAGGCCGGGGCGGGGCGGGGCGGGCCGTGGACCGCCGGGTGGGCGGCGGCCCCGCGCAGTACGCTGAGGGCAGCCGGCCACCGGGAGCTTTCCATGTGGGGACGCAGGAAGCGCGCACGTCGATCCGTCGCCGCCGTACCGGAGTTGTGCGATCTCTGCGCGAGGACGTTCCCTCCCGAGGAGGCGGTGTGCGGTCATGTGGCCGACTCCTCGGCCGTGCACCCCGACGACCCGCTGCACGACGGGCTGCGCCGCGTCACCGCGTGCTGCGAGGCGCACCTGGAACTGATCCGCGCCGGCTACCGGCAGCGGCCCTTCGTCCAGGAGGAGCTCTGGGCGGGCAAGATCGGCCGTGTCCTGACGTCCGGCCGCCCGGTCCTCACGATGACGGAGCTGGCGTGCCGTACGGGCCTGGACGAGCCCGACATCCGCCGCGCGATCGCCTGGCACAACGAGCGGCGGCGGCGCACGGACGGGTGACGGTCCGCGGCACATGACCGCGGCCCCGGCCGGACAGGTGTCCGGCCGGGGCCGCGGGGTGTCGTCGGGACCGGGTGTCAGGCCGTGGCGGGGGCCGCCGGGCCGACCAGTTCCGTCAGGACGTCCTCCATCGTCACGAAGCCGATGACCTTGCCGTTCTCGCCGACGGCCGCGGCGAGATGGCTGCCCTCCGCGCGGAGCGCGGTGAGCGTGTCGTCGAGCGGGGTGTCGATGCGGACCCGGGTGACCTTGTGCAGCGCGGTGCGCGGGAACGGGCGGTCCCGTTCGGTCACGCCGAGGGTGTCCTTGATGTGCAGGTAGCCCAGGAGCGCGCCGTCGGGGCCGGTGACCGGGAAGCGGGACAGGCCCGCCCCGGCGGCCACGCGTTCCAGCCGCGCGGGGGTGACCGTGTGGTCGACGGCGTGCATCCTCCGGGCCGGGACGAGGATCTCGCCGACCGGGCGGGTGCCCAGCTCCAGAGCGTCCCGCAGCCGCTCCCCGTCCGCCGGGGTGAGCAGTCCGGCCTCGCTGGAGTCGACGACCATCCGGGCGAGCTGGTCGTCGGTGAACACCGACTCCACCTCGTCCTTCGGCTCGACCCGCAGCAGCCGCAGCAGGACGTTGGCGAACGCGTTGATGCCGAACACGAAGGGCCGAAGGGCCCGGGTCAGCCACACCAGCGGCGGTCCCAGCAGCAGCGCGCTGGGCACGGGAGCGGCGAGCGCGACGTTCTTCGGCACCATCTCGCCGATCAGCATGTGCAGATACGTGGCGAGGGTCAGGGCGATCACGAACGCGATCGGGTGGACCAGCGCGTCCGGGACGTTGACCGCCTCGAACGGCGGCTCCAGCAGATGCGCGATGGCCGGTTCGGCGACCGCGCCGAGCACCAGCGAGGACACCGTGATGCCGAGCTGGGCGGTGGCCATCATCGCGGACAGGTGTTCCAGCGCCCACAGCGTCATCTTCGCGCGCTTCTCGCCCGCGAGGGCGCGCGGCTCGATCTGGCTGCGGCGCACCGAGATCAGGGCGAACTCGGCGCCCACGAAGAACGCGTTGGTCAGCAGGGTGAGGACGCCGATGGCGAGCTGCAGGACGGTCATCGGGCCTCCTCCATGACCTCGTCGCGTACGGGGGCCGGAGCGGTGACGCGTATGCGGTCGGCACGGTGGTGCTCGACCTCCAGCACGTCGAGCCGCCAGCCGTCGAGGTCCACGAAGTCGCCCTTGACGGGGATCCGGGCCAGGCGGGTGGCGATCAGTCCGGCGACCGTCTCGTACGGGCCGTCCGGGGCGGTGAGGCCCAGGGCGGTGAGCCGGTCGAGCCGGAGGCCGCCGTCGGCCTCCCACACCTCGCGGCCGTCGCCGGCGGGGGGCGCGGGGGCCAGTTCGGGCACCTCGACGGGGTCGTGCTCGTCGCGGACCTCGCCGACGACCTCCTCGACGATGTCCTCCACCGTGGCGACGCCCGCCGTGCCGCCGTACTCGTCGATGACGACGGCCATGGCGCGGTGGGCGCGCATGCGCTCCAGCAGCCGGTCGGCGGGGAGGCTGTCGGGGACCAGCAGCGGCGGCGTGGTCAGCTCGGTGACGGGCGTGGCGGCGCGCCGCTCCGGTTCCAGGGCGAGCACGTCCCGGATGTGCACGGTGCCGACGACCTCGTCGAGGCTGTCGCGGTACACCGGGAAGCGGGACAGCCCGGTGGCGTGACTGAGCGCGGCGGCGTCGGCGGCGGTGGCGTGCACCTCCAGGGCGCGGACGTCGACGCGCGGGGTCATCACGTTCTCGGCGGTCAGCTCGCTCAGGTGCAGGGTGCGCACGAACAGTTCCGCGGAGTCCGCCTCCAGGGCGCCCTCGGCGGCGGAGTGCCGGGCGAGCGCGCTCAGCTCCTCGGCGGTGCGGGCGGACGCCAGCTCCTCCGCGGGCTCCAGGCCGAAGCGGCGCACGAAGCGGTTCGCGGTGCCGTTGAGGTGGTTGATGAACGGGCCGAACGCGGCCGTGAAGGCGCGCTGCGGTCCGGCGACGACCTTGGCGACCGCCGCGGGGCGCGAGATGGCCCAGTTCTTCGGGACCAGCTCGCCGATCACCATCAGCACCACCGTGGACAGGGCGACGCCGAGCAGCGTCGCCACGGCCGGGGCGGCGGAGCCGAGGCCGGCCGCCCGCAGCGGGCCGCGCAGCAGGGCGGCGAGGGACGGCTCGGCGAGCATGCCGATCACCAGGGAGGTGACGGTGATGCCGAGCTGGGCGCCGGACAGCTGGACCGTCAGGCGGCGCACGGCGGCCAGCGCACCGGCCGCGCCGCGCTCACCCGCGTCGGCGGCGCGCTCGAGTTCGGCGCGCTCGACGGTGGTGAGGGAGAATTCGGCCGCGACGAACACCGCGCAGGCCAGCGTCAGCAGCAGGGCGAGCAGGAGCAGCAGGACCTCGGTCACCGTGCCACCCCCGCTCCCTGACCGGCCGCATGACGCGGACTGCGGGTGGTGGCACGGCTACTACTGGGAGGATCACCCATCGGGGGACCGTCGCTCCTTTTCGAACAGTACGAAGATGTGTGGAAGCAGAATGGACTGCTTCCACGCCAACTGTAAAGGACCCGCAAAACATTCCGCTCGCGCGTGCCGTCCTGTGCGGGGGTGCGCGGCCGGGTCAGCCGTCCCAGGTCCAGTCGGCGACCTCGGGCAGGTCGGTGCCGTGCTCGCGGATCCAGTCGTGGTGGCGCAGGCGGACGTCCTCCATCCGCTGCCGTACAGCGGCGGCCCGTACCGCGAGGCCCGGGACGCGGTCGATGACGTCCATCACCAGCCGGTAGCGGTCCAGGTCGTTGCGGACCACCATGTCGAACGGCGTGGTCGTGGTGCCGATCTCCTTGTACCCGCGCACGTGCAGGTGGTGGTGTCCGGTGCGGCTGTAGGCGAGCCGGTGGATCAGCCACGGATAGCCGTGGTACGCGAAGATCACCGGCTTGTCCGCGGTGAACAGCCCGTCGTACTCGAAGTCGGACATGCCGTGCGGGTGCTCCGCGCGGGGCAGCAGACGGGCGATGTCGACGACGTTGACGACCCGCACGGCCAGCTCGGGCAGGTGCCGGCGCAGCAGCTGCGCGGCCGCCATGACCTCCTGCGTGGGGACGTCGCCCGCGCAGGCCAGCACCACGTCGGGCTCGCGGTCGCCGGTCTCGGTGCCCGCCCAGTCCCAGATGCCGGCGCCGCGCGCGCAGTGCGTCCGCGCGTCCTCCATGGACAGCCAGTCGAAGCAGGGCTGCTTGCCGGCCACGATCACATTGACGTAGTCGCGGCTGCGCAGGCAGTGGTCGGCCACCGACAGCAGGGTGTTGGCGTCCGGCGGCAGGTAGACCCGTACGGCCTCCGGGCTCTTGTTGAGGATGTGGTCGACGAAGCCGGGGTCCTGGTGGGAGAAGCCGTTGTGGTCCTGGCGCCAGACGTGCGAGGTCAGCAGGTAGTTGAGGGAGGCGATGGGGGCGCGCCAGGGCAGGCGGCGGGTGACGCGCAGCCACTTGATGTGCTGGTTGACCATCGAGTCGACGATGTGCACGAACGCCTCGTAGCACGAGAACAGGCCGTGCCGGCCGGTGAGGAGGTAGCCCTCCAGCCAGCCCTGGCAGGTGTGCTCGGAGAGGATCTCCATCACCCGGCCGTGCCGGTCGAGGTCCTCGTCCACGTCGTACGTGCCCGCCTGCCATGCCTTGCCGCTCGCCTCGTACACGGCCTGGAGGCGGTTGGAGGCGGTCTCGTCGGGCCCGACCAGCCGGAAGTCGCGGCGGTCCGCGGTGGCCCGCATGACGTCCTGGAGGAGGTCGCCGAGGACGCGGGTCGGCTCGTGCATCGTCGCGCCCGGCTTGTCGACGGGGACGGCGTGCCGTTCCAGCGGCGGCATCGGCAGCTCGCGCAGCATCAGCCCGCCGTTGGCGTACGGGGTGGAGCCTAGGCGGCGGGCGCCGGCGGGGACGCAGGCCAGGACGTCGGCGCGGGGTCGGCCGTCCTCGTCGAACAGCTCCTGAGGCCGGTACGACCGCAGCCACGCCTCCAGCTGCCGAAGATGGCCGGGGTTGTCGCGGACGCCGGGCAGCGGCACCTGGTGGGAGCGCCAGGTGTCCTCGACGGGCCGCCCGTCGACCTCGGCGGGTCCCGTCCAGCCCTTCGGGGTACGCAGCACGATCATCGGCCAGCGGGGACGTTCGGTCGCGCCGTCCTCGCGGGCCGCGCGCTGGATGGCGGCGATCCGGTCGAGGGCGGTGTCCATCGCCCGCGCCATCGCCTGGTGCACGGCGGCGGGATCGTCGCCGATCACGTGCAGGGGGTCATGACCGTAGCCCCTGAGCAGCGCGTCCAGCTCGTCGTCGGGGATGCGGGCCAGCACGGTCGGGTTGGCGATCTTGTAGCCGTTGAGGTGGAGGATCGGCAGGACGGCGCCGTCGTGGACGGGGTCGAGGAACTTGTTGGAGTGCCAGGAGGTCGCCAGCGGCCCGGTCTCCGCCTCGCCGTCGCCGACCACGCAGGCCACCACCAGGTCCGGGTGGTCCAGGGCGGCGCCGTACGCGTGCGACAGGGAGTAGCCCAGCTCACCGCCCTCGTGGATGGAGCCGGGCGTCTCGGGGGCGACGTGGCTGGGGACGCCGCCGGGGAACGAGAACTGCTTGAACAGCCGCGCCATCCCCGCCGCGTCCCGCGTGATGTCGGGATACGTCTCCGTGTACGACCCCTCCAGCCACGACCCGGCGACCACCGCCGGCCCTCCGTGCCCCGGACCCCATACGCACAGGGCGTCCAGGTCACGGGCCCGGATCACCCGGTTGAGGTGTGTGTAGACGAGGTTCAGACCGGGTGAGGTGCCCCAGTGGCCGAGCAGCCGCGGCTTCACGTGCTCCGGCCGCAGCGGCTCGGTGAGCAGGGGGTTCGCCATGAGGTAGATCTGGCCGACGGCCAGGTAGTTCGCGGCGCGCCAGTGCGCGTCCAGCGTCCTCAGCTCGTCTCCGCCGAGCGGATCGGAGGCCTGGTGCGTGTCGACGGACATCGTGGTGTCCTTCCACATCGGGGGGTTCGGGCGGCGTGCGGGTGGGTGGAGGCGCGTACCCTCCTCACCTTCCCCGGGAGACGGGGGTCCCGACAGGGCCACGTGGGCCATTGTGGGGGCGGGTGGGGCGCGGCGCGGGGCCGTGCGCGATGGCGGCGGCCCCGCGCTCACGCCTCCGCCACGAACGGCTGCTCCGTCCAGATGATCTTGCCGGTCGCCGTGTGACGGGTCCCCCACCTGTGGGCCAGCTGGGCCACGATCATCAGGCCCCGCCCGCCCTCGTCCGTGGTGCGGGCGTGGCGTGGGCGGGGTGACGTCCCGCTGCCGTCGGCGACCTCGCAGATCAGGGCGCGGTCGCGGATCAGCCGTAGGGAGACCGGCCCGGAGGCGTGCCGGATCGCGTTGGTGACGAGTTCGCTGACGATGAGTTCCGTGGTGAACGCCAGGTCGTCCAGACCCCACTCCGACAGCTGCCCCACCGCGGCCGTGCGGGCGGTGCCGACGGCCGCCGGGTCGCTGGGCAGGTCCCAGGACGCGACCCGGTCCGCCGGCAGCGACCGGGTGCGGGCGAGCAGCAGTGCCGCGTCGTCCGGCGGCGGCCCGGTGAGCAGGGTGTCGACCACGCCCCGCCCGATCTTCCGCAGGGTGGGGCGGGGCACGGCGAGGGCGGCGCCCAGCCGGGCGATCCCGTCGTCGATGTCCCGGTCCGGGGTCTCGACGAGTCCGTCGGTGTAGAACGCCAGCAGGCTGCCCTCGGCCAGCTCCCGCTCGTACGACTCGAAGGTCAGGTAGCCGAGTCCCAGCGGCGGCCCGGCCGGCAGGTCCATGACCTCGGGCGTGCCGTCCGGGGTGACGAGGACGGGCGGGAGATGGCCGGCGCGGGCCATCGAGCACCGCCCGCTGACCGGGTCGTACACGGCGTACAGGCACGTCGCGCCGAGGAAGGCGGCGCCCGCGGCGGCGGGTTCCTGGTCGTCGTGGGCGCCCATCAGCCCGATGACCAGGTCGTCGAGGTGGGCGAGGAGTTCGTCGGGCGGCATGTCGAGGTTGGCGAGGGTGCGCACGGCGGTGCGCAGGCGTCCCATGGTCGCGGCGGCGTCCATGCCGTGGCCGACGACGTCGCCGACGACGAGGGCGACGCGGGCGCCGGACAGCGGGATGACGTCGAACCAGTCGCCGCCGACGCCGTTCGGGGCGTCGGCCGGCTGGTACCAGGACGCCACGTCCACCGCGGAGCCGCCGGTGAGCGCCTGCGGCAGCAGTGCCTGCTGCATGGCGCGGGCGGCGGTCCGCTCGCGGGTGTAGCGCCGGGCGTTGTCCACGGCCACCGCGGCGCGGGAGACGATCTCCTCGGCGAGCCGTACGTCGTCGTCACCGAAGGGGCCGGACCGTTCGGTGCGGGCGAAGGTGGCCACGCCGAGGGTGACGCCCCGGGCCCGGACGGGCACGACCATGAGGGAGCTGTAGCCGTACTTGAGGATGGACGCGCCGATCGAGGGGTCCTCGGTGACCCAGGGGCTGGTCTCGCGGTCGAGTGTGCGTTCGACGAGGGTGCGGCTCTCCAGGAGGCAGCGCGTGACGGGCGAGGAGGGGGCGCGCCGGACGGCCTCCCCGAGGACGAGGCTGCCGCCGCAGCCCCCCTCCCGCGCGGACGCCTGCCCGGCGCGGCGGATGACCGGGGACAGGCCGACGGGTCCGGGCGCCGGTTCCTCGCCGCGCATCACCGTGTCCAGCAGGTCCACGGCGACGAAGTCGGCCACGGTGGGCACGGCCTCGTCGGCGAGTTCCTGCGCGGTGCGGGGGACGTCGAGGGTGCTGCCGATGCGGGCGCCGACGTCGTTCAGCAGGGCGAGTCTGCTCTGCGCCCGCCACCGTTCGGTGACGTCGACGACCATGTACAGGACGCCGACGACGGTGTCGTGCCGGTCGGTCACGCCGAAGAACGAGACGGAGACCGCGCGGGCGTCCCTGGGTTTCTCCTCCTCGCTGCGGAACTCCCAGTCCATGACGGGCTCGCCGGTCTCCAGCACGCGCCGCATCTGCTCCTCGAAGCGCCGGTACTGGGGGGTCGGCTTCAGTTCGGTGAGGCGCCGTCCGATGCGCCGCTCCAGGGGGATCAGCCGGGCGAGCGGTTCGTTCACCCACACGTACCGCAGGTCCGTGTCGAGCATCGCCAGGCCGACGGGCGCGCGGGTGAGGAAGGGGGTGAGCACCACGGAGCTGGTGCCGCCGCCGGGCATCCGCCAGAAGGCGCGTTTCGGCGGCCGGCCGACGTACCGTCCGAAGACGAGCGCGGCGACCGTGGCGGCGAGGACGCCCGGGACCATCTCGTAGACGCCGGTCTCCAGCGGGCCGAGCAGCGGGTTGACCGAGTCCCACGCCAGGACCGTGCCGGCGCCGGCGACCATGCCGGCCATGGCGCCGGCCGAGGTCATGCGGGGCCAGTACAGCGAGAGCAGCACGACCGGGCCGAACGCGGCGCCGAACCCGGCCCAGGCCTGGGCGACGATGCTCAGCAGCCCGCCGCCTCTGAGAGCGATCACGTACGCCACCACGATGACCAGGACGACGGTGGCGCGCCCCACCCAGACCAGCATGCGGTCGGGGGCTCTGCGGTGGAGGAACGCCCGGTAGAAGTCCTCCGTGAGGGCCACGGAGGACACCAGCAACTGGCTGTCCGCGGTGGACACGACGGCGGCCAGCACCGCGACCAGCATGATCCCGGCGACCCACGGGTCGAGCAGCAGGCGGCTGAGCGCGATGTAGACGGTGTCGGGCGAGGACAGCGCCGGGGTCAGCTCGCCGATGCCGGTGAGGCCCACGAGGGTGGCGCCGGTGAGGACGAGGACCACCCAGCCCGTGCCGATGCGGCGGGCCGCGGGGACGTCCCGGGTGCTGCGGATGCTCATGAAGCGGGCCAGGATGTGCGGCTGGCCGAAGTAGCCGAGCCCCCAGGCGAGCAGCGAGATGATCGCCACCATCCCGAGCGGCCCCTCGGCCGTCCAGGACCCTGCCGAGTACGCGACGCGGGAGCTGAACTCGCGCAGCGCGGGCTGTCTGCCGTCGAGAACCTCGCCGAGCGCGCCGAAGCCGCCGAGGCGCGCGATCGCCACGGCGGGCAGCACGACCAGGCCGAGCAGCATCAGCGAGGCCTGCAGCACGTGCGTGAGGCTCACCGCGAGGAAGCCGCCCAGGCACGAGTAGATGACGATCAGCAGCCCGGTGAGGGTGACGCCGACGGTGAAGCGCAGGTCGAAGACGGTCTGGAACAGCAGCCCGCCCGCCACCAGGCCGCTGGCGACGTACACGGTGAAGAAGACGAGGGTGACGGCGGCGGAGACCAGCCGCAGCATGCGGGTGCGGTCCTCGAACCGCTCCTCCAGATAGCCGGACAGGGTCACCGCGTTCCCCGCGCGCTCGGTGTAGGTGCGCAGACGTGGCGCGACGAACAGCCAGTTCAGGTACGTCCCCACGGCCAGCCCGACGGGAAGCCACACGGAGTCGAGCCCGGCCGCGTAGACGGCGCCGGGAAGGGCCAGGAACAGCCAGCCGGACATGTCGCTGGCGCCCGCGGACAGCGCGGCGACCCAGGGGCCGAAGCGGCGGCCGCCGAGGGCGAAGTCCTCAAAGGTGTGCGTGCGCGTGTAGGCCCGGATCCCCGTCCCGATCAGGGCGAGCACGTACAGGACGAACGTGACGACGATCGGCGCGCTCAGCTGGAACATGTGGTCCTCGCCCGGAAGTCCCGCGATGCGCGGCACACCCTCGGTCCGGCGGGCAAAACATGACTTCGGCGCCAAATCTACTCAGGTCAGGCCACTCCAACCAGGGGAACGCCTGCGCCGGGCCCTCCGGCCGTGCGGTCGCGGGGGCCTTCCGCCCCCTCGGCCGTACGGCGGCGGGCCCATGCGGGGGGGCGCCGGGCCGGGGGAGGGTGGCAGGAGATGCACGGGGGTGACGGCACGAGAAGGTGTGGAGGCGCGGTGGCCGGAGTGGTGGTCGTCGGAGTGGACGGGCCGGCGTCGTGGTGGAGCCGGGGTGATGCACGCCCCCACCCGCGAGGCCCTCATCGAGGCCGGCCAGCGCGCCCAGCCGGCGGTGGCGGGCGCGCGGGGGCGCGGCGGCTTCACGGGTCTGCTGCTGGGGTCGGTCAGCCAGGCGCTGCCGCATCACGCGCCGTCACCGGTGGCGGTGGTGCGGGGTGGCCTGCCGTCCGGCCTTCCCGTGTGACGCGACAGGCCCGGGGCGCCTCATGGGCGCCCCGGGCCTGTCGGGCCGACGTCCCTGCTCCGGAAGTAAGGCGCGGGAGCGTCAGTTGCCCCGCAGCGTGGCGAGGGCACCCTCGAGGTCCGTCCCGCGCGGGCGGTTGTGAGGCAGCTTGCCGAGGACGACGGCCATGCCGCAGGTGTCGGTGAGGGCGGAGAAGACCAGCCCGCCCGCGATGCCCGCGGAGAGGAGCTGGAACGCCGGGTGCACCAGCAGGCCGAGCACCAGGCCGAGGAGCACCAGGGTGCCGGCGGTGAAGCGCACCTGTCGCTCCATGCCCCACACCGCGCGGGTGTCGCAGGCCACGGGGCGCTCAAGGTCCCGGCCCTCGGACGCCCAGGCGTCGGTGCCGCCGGCCAGGGTGGCGGCGGGCACGCCCTCCGCGGCGAGGATCCCGGACGCCTTCTCCGAGCGCGCCCCGGAGGCGCACACGACGAGGAGGTCGCCGCGCTCCGCCGCCTGCCGGATCTCCGGCAGGGCGCGCCTGACCCGGTCCAGGGGGACGTTCACCGCGCCGGGCAGGTGCCCGGTGGCGTACTCGGCGGGGGTGCGGACGTCGATGACGGTGAAGCCGTCCAGCCGTGCGGCGGCCTGGGCGACGGTGAGGGTGTCCGGAGTGAGGGGGGTGGTCATGGCGGGTGTGTGATCCTTCTCTGTCGGCGATCGCCCGGGGGTGGCGGTCGGTCGACGGGACGGCGGAAGCGGACGTAGAGTACCCCACGGGGTATTTCGTCAGGGAGTGGACGTGGACTTGGATCTCGCGGGCGCGGAGCTGAAATCCGTGCTGAACAGGCTGCGCAGGGCGCAGGGGCAGATCTCCGGCGTGATCCGGATGATCGAGGAGGGGCGCGACTGCGAGGACGTGATCACCCAACTCGCTGCGGCCTCCCGCGCCCTGGACCGCGCCGGTTTCGCGATCATCGCCACGGGCCTGCAGAAGTGCGTGGCGGACATCGAGTCCGGCCGCGCGAACGGGGAGAACGGCGAGAGCGCCGAGCAGATGCGGGCCCGCCTGGAGAGGCTGTTCCTGTCACTGGCGTGACACCTCCGAGCCGGCGGCTCGCGCACGGCGGCCCGGCTCCGCGGAGGTTCGGCACGGCACGCCGCCGGAGAGTTCCGAGGCGACCGCCGGCCGTCCGACGCGCCGAGGTACGAAAGCCTCCGCGCACGCCCGGCGGCCTCACGGCGTCACCGCGCAGGCCCGGCACCGTGCGCCACGGGAAGCGGACAGCCACCGGCTTCCCGACGAACCGAGCACGGCGGCCGAAGGGCCCGGCGACAGCCCGGTCCAGCCCGCGCAGTGCGTCGGCACGCAGAGACAGCGCCGTCAGGGGCCGCTGACGCCCAGGAGACCGTTCCTCGCGCACGCCCGGCGGTCTCACGGCGTCACCGCGCAGGCCCGGCGCCGTGCGCCGACGGAGCCGGTGGCGCCCGCGAGACCGCTCCGCGTGCGGCGCGCCGCCTCACTGCGTCACCGCGTCGGCCAGCATGACCGCGGCCACCGCCAGCAGCGTCACCGCGAAGGTCCGACGCAGCGCACTGCCTGAGAGCCTCGCCGACAGGCGTCGGCCGTCCAGCGCACCGAGCACGGCCGCCCCCGTGAAGGGCCCGACGACGGCCCAGTTCAGCCCTTCCGGCGTGCCGGTGCCGACGCGCAGGAGCAGTGCGGCGAGGGCGTTGACGGTGATGACGAGCAGGCTGGTGCCGACCGCCTCCCGCATCCGCAGGCCGACGCCGTGCACCAGCGCCGGTACGGCGAGGAAGCCGCCGCCGACGCCGAGGACGCCGGTGACCGCGCCGAGCCCCGCTCCCGCGCCGGCCGCCCGGCCCGGCCGCGGGGGCCCGGCGGCCGGCGCGTCGGGCGGGGAGCCGCGGAGCATGCGGAGCGCGGCGACGGCCGCCACGAGGGCGAAGCCGGCCGTCAGCGCGACCTCGGGCAGCCGGCCGGAGAGGCCGGCGCCCAGCATGGCGGGTCCGATGCCGGCGGCCGCGAAGAGCAGCCCGGTACGCAGCCGTACGTGTCCGTCGCGGCTGTGCGCGAGCAGCGCGGTGAACGAGGTGACGGCCACGATCAGCAGGCTCGCGGTGGTGGCCGCGACCGGGGAGAGGCCGAGCAGGTAGATCAGGGCGGGGACGGCGAGGATGCTGCCGCCGCCACCCAGGGCGCCGAGCGCGAGGCCGGTCAGGGCCCCGGCGGCCAGGGCGAGGAGGAGCAGGCTCACGAGACGCCGCCGTTCCCGCCGTGCGCGTCGACGACCGGCGGTCCGGCGTCCGCCCGGTCCCGCATGCCGCCGGTCGCGTCCACGGCGTCGGCGCCGCGCTCCGCGAGCAGGGCTGCGGCCTGACGTGACCGCTCGTGGAGTTCACGGACGTCGGGCAGGACGGCGCCGGGGGGCGTGCCGGCCGCGTCCGTGTGTCCGGTGCGTACGGCCGCCTCGGTGACGCCGAGGCGTCCCGGGGCGTACCGCTGATGTGGTGCGTCGGCCATGTCGTCTCTCATACGTGCGTACACCGGTCCCTCGTCGGGGAGGCTCCGGCTCCTCAGGACGTGCGGACGGTGAGCCCGGCCTCGCCGGCCCGGTCGAAGGGGTCGTCCACCGCGACGACGTCACGGCCGGACGCGTCCAGCAGGGAGGCGGCGACGGCGGCGCGCATTCCGCTGCCGCAGTGCACCCACACCTGCCCGTCGGGCACCTCGCGCAGCCGGCCGCGCAGTTCGTGGACCGGGATGTGGACGGACCCGTCGACGTGACCGCGCGCCCGCTCGGAGGCGCGCCGCACGTCGAGCACGACGATCCCCTCGGCCGGGTGGCGCCGCGCCAGGTCGGCGAAGGTCGCGCGGGGGAAGGAGGCGGCGGTCTCGCCGGGGCGCAGCCAGTCGGCGGGGCCGCCGACGGCCGCGGCGGCGGGCCGGTCGATGCCGACCCGGGCCAGCTCCCGCTGCGCGTCCGCGAGCTGGGCGGGCGTCCCGGCGAGCAGGGTGACCGGCTTGCCCCAGGGGATCAGCCAGGCGAGATAGGTGGCGAGCTGCCCCTCAGCCTCGACGTTGTACGAGCCCGTCACATGCCCGGCGGCGAAGGCGACACGGTTGCGCAGGTCGACGACCCACTCCCCCTCAGCGAGCCGCGCGGCGATCGCGTCCGGGTCGGCGACGGCCGGCGGGGTCAGGTCGAGGGGCGCGGGGCCGGCGGCGTTGAGCGGGCCCATGTGCGCGTAGTAGGCGGGGACGTCGTCCAGTCCGGCCAGCAGACCGGCGACGAACGTGTCGGCGTCCGGGGCGGTGAGCGCCTCGTTGGACGCCTTCTCCTTGCCGATCGTGGTGCTGCCGCCTTCCTGCTGCGAGGACGAGCAGAAGCTGCCGAAGCCGTGGGTGGGCAGCACGGCCGTCTCGTCGGGGAGTTCGCCCGCGAGACGGTGGGCGGAGGCGTGCTGGGCGCGGGCGAGCCGTTCGGTCAGCCGGGGCTCGACCAGGTCGGGGCGTCCGACGGTGCCGATGAGCAGGGAGCCCCCGGTGAACACCGCGACGGCGGCGCCGTTGTCCTCCAGCGCGTACGCGGTGTGGTGCGGGGTGTGTCCGGGGGTGGCGAGCGCGCGCAGGACCAGGCCCGCGTCCTCGTCCACGGCGGTGCGGTCGCCGTCACGCACGGGGACACGTGGGAAGGAGACCCGCGCGTCGGCGGGTACCAGATAGGACGCGCCGGTGATCCGGGCGAGTTCGAGTCCGCCGGTGACGTAGTCGTTGTGCACGTGGGTCTCGGCGACGTACGCGATGCGCACCCCGCGCCGGGCGGCCGCGGCGATCACCCGGTCGATGTCGCGCGGCGGGTCGACCGCCACGGCCGTACGTGCGCCGCCGGCCAGGTAGCCGCGGTTGCCGAGTCCCGGCACCTCGATGGTGTCCACGAAGAACACGTGTCTCTCCTTCCCATGGTGAATTACCCCCCGGGGTATGCCATCACGGTAGCACGAGGTACCCCCGGGGGTATTTTGACGGGTCGGAGTGGGCGCGGCCGCGCCGCCCGGATCTCAGCCGTGCGGGACGACGGCCAGCGGGCAGCCGGCCTGCTGGATCACGGCGTGGGTGACGGGGCCGGTGCGGGGCAGCGCGGGCCGGCCGGGCACCCGGTGCCCGACCACCAGCAGCCGCGCGCCGGAGGCCGCCTTCAGCAGGACGTCCGCGGGCTTGCCCTCGGCCACCGTCGCCAGCACCTCGACGTCGGGGTACTTCTCCCGCCGGACCTGGAGCACGGCGGACAGGAAACGCAGCCACTCCTCGGCCCGCTCCTGATCACCGGCAGGGCCGCCGCCGGACGCGCCCAGGGTGAGCCGGTCGGGCGCGCGCCAGGCGTGCACGGCGCGCAGCCGTGCGCGGCGCCGACGGGCCGCCTCGAAGCCGTACGCGATCACCTCGTCGCAGGGTTCGATGACGTCCACCCCGAGCACGACGTCCCGTCGCCCGTCGCCGCCCGCCTCCGTCTCCTCCCCCGCCGCGTCCGTCCGTACGAGCACGACGGGGCGGGTGGCCCGCGCGACGACACCGAGCGAGACGGAACCGGCGAGCAGACCGGCGACCCGGCCGAGCCCGCGCGAGCCGAGCACCAGCGGATCGGCGTCCTCCGCGGCCTGCGCGAGGGCGGCCGCAGCGGGCCCCTCGGCCTGGACCTCGTCCACAGGTACCTCCGGCCGGACGGCGTGCACGCGCTCCGCCGCCCTCTCCAGGACCCGCTCCGCCAGGCGCTGCCCGGCGGAGCGGGCGGTGTCCGTCCCGCCGTGCCCCGGATGCCGGCCCCGTACGTGCAGCAGCCGCAGGCCGGCTCCGCGGCGCGCGGCCTCGCGGGCGGCCCACTCGGCGGCCGCGAGGCTCTCGGCGGAACCGTCGACACCGACGACTACCGGCGACTCCATGACATGCACCTTTCGCTCGGAGCGTTCCCCCGCCGACGCCCAGCGTCGCCGGGGGCGGCGGCGGCCGGGAGGGGCTACCGGGTCCCCGCGCGGGTCCGACAGGCCCGGCTCGGGCGGGACGAGCCCGAGGGGGAACGCCCCGCACATCCGGGCCGTTCGGCCCTGCTCCCCGCGCCCCTGAGGCCCCCGGATCCCCGTGGCGGCCGCCGGGCTGAAACAACCGCTCCCGGCGAGGGCCCGTCCCGGCCGCGGCACCCGGCTCGGCCAGGAGGTTCAGCGATGAAGATGTCTACGGAGGTGGCACCGCCGCGCACGGCACTCCGCTCAGGGACGTGGTCCGCTCGCTCGGGGAGCACCACGTCGACGGCCTGCCGGTGACGGACGCGCAGGACCGGGTCATCGGCGTGGTCTTCACGTCGGATTTGGCGGACACCCGTCCGCGCGCGGCGGGACCGGGCGGCACGCCAGGCCCCTGGTGGGTCCGTCCTGTCAGCAGGATGCCCGGCGTTCGCCGGGCCCGCACCGCAGGCGACGTGATGACCGCCCCCGCGGTCACCAGGATCGGCTCGTCGGTATCGTCACGCGCGGCGACCTGCCGCAGACCGTGCTGCGCACCGACGACGGCATCGAGCGCGCGGTGCGCAGGGACGCCCTCGGGACGACGCACCGGCCGCCGCCGCGGGCGGTGCGTCGTGGCGGTCGAGGACGGCGTGGTGACCCTCACCGGACGGCTGGAGCGGCGCACCGACGTCGACATGGCGGTGCGGGCGGCGAGTCGTACACCGGGACGTGACAAACGCCGGGGGTACCCGGGTCCCACGGTACGTTCCCGGGACCTTCGGCCCCGTGCCTCGTGTCCGCCGGAGTCGGACGGTGGAGATGAAGCGACCGGCACGTCCGGGCCGCCCCCGGCCGAGGAGGCAGTCATGTCGCACACCTTGGAATGGAAGACCCGTCTCCACCTCTTCGAGGAGGACGGAACGACGAAGGCGCACGCCATCCTCGACACCGGGACGACGACCCTCACCGGTCACGGCGCAGCCCACCGGAACCCGGCGGACCCGGACGTCCCGGAGATCGGCGACGAGCTGGCCGCCGGCCGCGCCCTGCGCGACCTGGGCCAACAGCTCCTCGACATCGCGCAGCGCGACGTCGAGGGCGTGGGCGCGCGAAGCGGCCCGGGAACCGGCCCGGTTCTGGGCTGGTCCCTCTAGTCGGGCCGCGCCCGAACCGACACCCGGACCGCAGCCGGGAGCCGAACCTCGCCGAGGAGCAGCGGCACCAGCATCTGCGGCAGGAGCGCCCCCGCTGCTGGGCGACGCCGATGTCCGCGATCACCGACACGGACCCGGACACGGGGCGGCGCGGCGCACCAGCAGCCCGCCGACGGACACCGCGTACAGCAACCGCGTCCGGGCCTGTGGGAAGCGCGACGACCGCCGCGTTCGCGAGGGGCGACGACAGGGGCTGGGTACGGCTCGCAGGCTCACGGCGGAAGTCTTTCAGCGACGCCCTCTTGGAACGCTCATGCGAAGGGCAGATCCTGAGCTGTGGCCGTATCGCGGCCGAGATCGTCCGGCTCGCCGGACGCCGTCTCACGTGCTCTCTCCGGGCGCAAGGCCGATACTGCCCCTGTGGGGTTCCTACCGGTACACAGTCGCCCCGCGACAGCTCAGCAGCACCGACAGCACGGACGACGGCTCGGCCACCGCCCGGCCGGCACCACAGGTTCGACGGCTCACCTGCTCAGCCCTAGGAGGTACCCATGAAGATGCTGATCAACGTTCCGGAAACCGTGGTGGCGGACGCGCTGCGCGGTATGGCGGCGGCCCATCCCGAGCTGACGGTGGACGTGGGGAACCGGGTGGTGGTCCGCAAGGACGCGCCGGTCGCGGGGAAAGTCGGCCTGGTGTCCGGCGGAGGCTCCGGGCACGAGCCGCTGCACGGCGGGTTCGTGGGCCCCGGCATGCTGTCGGCGGCCTGTCCCGGCGAGGTGTTCACCTCTCCCGTGCCCGACCAGATGGTGCGGGCCGCGGCGGCCGTGGACAGCGGCGCCGGGGTGCTGTTCATCGTGAAGAACTACACCGGCGACGTGCTCAACTTCGACATGGCGGCCGAGCTCGCCGAGGACGAGGGCGTGCAGGTCGCGAAGGTGCTGGTCAACGATGACGTGGCGGTGACCGACAGCCTGTACACGGCGGGGCGGCGGGGCACCGGGGCGACGCTGTTCGTGGAGAAGATCGCGGGCGCGGCGGCCGAGGAGGGCCAGCCGCTGGAGCGGGTGACCGCGCTCGCCAAGCAGGTGAACGAGAACTCCCGCAGCTTCGGTGTGGCGCTCAGCGCGGTCACCACGCCGGCCAAGGGCTCGCCGACGTTCGACCTGCCGGCCGGCGAGCTGGAGCTGGGCATCGGCATCCACGGCGAGCCGGGCCGCGAGCGGCGTCCGATGATGACGTCCGGCGAGATCGCCGACTTCGCCGTCGGCGCGATCCTCGACGACCTCACCCCGCGCAACCCGGTGCTGGTGCTGGTCAACGGCATGGGCGCCACTCCGCTGCTGGAGCTGTACGGCTTCAACGCCGAGGTGCAGCGGGTGCTCGCCGAGCGCGGCGTCCCGGTGGCCCGGGTCCTCGTCGGCAACTACGTCACGTCCCTGGACATGGCGGGCGCCTCCGTCACCCTCTGCCAGGTCGACGAGGAGCTGCTGCGCCTGTACGACGCGCCGGTGAGTACGCCCGGGCTGCGCTGGGGTATGTGATCCACTCCGGGACAGATCGACACCGGGGCCGGCGCCCCGGTCACCTACCACGCGAGGAGTTCCCGTGCTGGACGCCGACTTCTTCCGCCGTTGGATGACGGTCACCGCCGCGTCCGTGGACAGCGAGGCGGAACGGCTCACCGCCCTCGACTCGGAGATCGGCGACGCCGATCACGGCAGCAATCTGCAGCGCGGCTTCCGGGCGGTGAAGGACGCGCTGGACAAGGAGCCGCCCGCCACGCCCGGCGCGGTGCTCACCCAGGCGGGACGCCTGCTGGTGTCCACGGTGGGCGGTGCGTCCGGTCCGCTGTACGGGACGTTGCTGCGCCGCGCCGGGAAGACGCTGGGCGAGGCCGCCGAGGTGGACCGGCAGCAGCTGGCCGAGGCGCTGCGGGCCGGGGTGGACGCCGTGATGAAGCTGGGCGGGGCGGCGCCGGGCGACAAGACGATGATCGACGCGCTGCTCCCCGCGGTGGACGCGCTCGGCGAGTCGTTCGCGGCGGCGCGGGACGCGGCGCGGGACGGCGCGGTCGCGACGACGCCGATGCTCGCCCGCAAGGGCAGGGCGAGCTATCTCGGCGACCGCAGCATCGGGCACCAGGACCCCGGCGCCACCTCGGCTGCGCTGCTGGTCGCCGCCCTGCTGGAGGCCGAGCCCGGGGACGCGGAGGCGGGCGGCGGTGAGTGAGATGAGCGGCGAGAAGCTGGTCGGGATCGTCCTGGTGTCGCACAGCGCGGCGGTCGCGGCCTCCGTGGCGGAGCTGGCGCAGGGGCTCTCCGGCTCGGGTGCGTCGGTGCCGGTCGCCCCCGCGGGCGGCACCGGGAGCGGCGAGCTCGGCACCAGCGCGGAGCTGATCGCCGCGGCGGCGGCGTCCGTGGACCGGGGCGCGGGCGTCGCGGTGCTCACCGACCTGGGCAGCGCGGTGCTCACCGTGAAGGCGCTGCTGGCCGAGGGCGACGAACTCCCGGAGCACACGCAGCTGGTGGACGCCCCGTTCCTGGAGGGCGCGGTGGCCGCGGTGGTCACCGCCTCCACGGGCGCGGACCTCGCGGCGGTGGCGGCGGCGGCCTCGGAGGCGTACGGCTACCGGAAGGTGTGAGGACGGCGGGACAGCGTGCCGCCGGTCAGTCCGCGGAGTCGACGAACTCCCGTGCGAGCCGCTCCCCTTCGGTCTCCGCGGCCTCCCGGTCCTCCAGCGGGGCGACCCGGCTGTCCTTGAACACGATGTACGTGACCCCGGAGGGGGTGCCGCCGGAGCGTGGGTCCGGGTCGATGCCCAGGGACTTGGCCGCCGCGTAGGACGCCTCGCCGATGATGTCGGCCGGACCGGTGTCGCCCACGACCGCGTAGCTGACGCGGTCGCGGTAGACGACGGCCGCGACCGATCCGCCGCGCACGCCGTGTTCGCGGTAGTCCCAGACGGAGCTGGGCGCGGGGACCACGACGTAGGGCAGCTTCTCGGAGCTGAGCGCACGGCCGTCGGACTGCGCGAACGCGGTGGAGGAGGAGAAGTTCGGGTCGGTGGCGGCGTTGCAGTGGCGGCCCGGGCGGCCGTCGCAGTCGATGTCCATGTCCGCCTTCCAGTACACCGCCTCGCGCGTGCCGCACACCGGGACGGTGGCCGCGCGGCCGCGGTCCTTGCGGTAGCGGCCCTTCGAGACGGAGGTACAGCCGCTCACCCTGGCCAGCAGGTCGGCCGCGGTGACGGGGGCCGGGGTCGCGGGGGCGGAGGGCTCGGAGCCGGACGGGGAGGGGCCGGAGTCCGTGGGGACGGGGGTTGCGGTGCCCGTGGTCGTCGCCGCGCCGGATGCCGTGGCGTCCGAGGTCGCGGTGTCCGGGGTACCGGAGCCGCCCGGCCCGGGTGCCCCCGGTCGCTCGGTCGCGGAACCGTCAGGGCCCGTGCCCGGCGTCAGCACCTCCCGCGCGCCGTCCCGGGCGACCGGCCCGATGCGGGCCCGGTGGGGTGCGGCGACGTGCGCCAGGGCGGTGGGGCGGGCGGCGGCCGCGGGGCCCGCGGCCTCGCGCCGCGCCTCGGCCCTGGGCGGACGGAGGTGGACCGACTCCGCGGCGGAGGACGCCGAGGGGGCCAGCAGTGCCACGCCGGCCACGGCGACGGTGAGCGTCTGGACACGGGACACGGTCGGATGAGCCTCTCGTCGGGAACAGGGACGCACACCCAGTGCACTTTGCCCCATTTCGTCCCGGCGCGAGAGGGGCGACCCCCCGAAAGGGGCCGGACGGGGCATCCGGGAACCGACGGAGGCGGAGGGTGCCGGAGACCCGGGCGCACGTCTGCCCGGGCCGTCCAGCCACCCGTGACGGCGCGGGATCAGCGACGACAGCGGTCCGCGCCTCGAGCCCGAACACCCCGTCCTACAGGGGCGGTTCGGCCCGTCCGCCTTCAGGATACGTAACCCGCCGCCGCGGTCGACCCGCACCACCCTCTTGAGGTGAGCGCGTCAGAGGGCCCATATTGGTACGGACCTTTGAACGGACCGGTCCTCATGGACCTCCAGGAGGCGAAGTCGTGCGTGGCGTTACCCCAACCGCGTCATCGCGCCGCCTGCTCGCGCTCTGCGCGGTCGTGCTGCTGGCCGTCTCCTGCCGCTGGGGCGGCCAGGACGACACCGGCGGCGAACGGCCGCCCGGGGCGCCGACGGGCGTCACCGCCCAGGCGGGCAGCTCCACCAGCGTCCACGTCATGTGGAACCGCGCCGCCCCGTCGGGATCCGACGTGACCGGCTACGAGGTGTACCGGGGGCGCACCAAGGTCCAGCAGGTGCCCGCTTCGACGCACATGGTGGACGTCACCAGGCTCCGCCCCGCCACCACCTACGTCTTCACGGTGCGCGCCCGTGACGCGGACGGGCGGCTCGGCCCGCCCAGCCGCGAGGTGCGGGCCACGACCCCAGCGGCGGCCCGGGCGGACACCGCGCCGCCCACCGCTCCCGGGCGCCTGGAGGGACGCGCGGCCGGCAGCCGGGCGGCCCAGCTCTCCTGGACCACGGCGCGGGACGACCGCGATGTGGTGTCGTACGACATCTACCAAGGCGAATCGAAGATCCACAGTGTGGGCGGGAACCAGACGGCCGCCGTGGTCACGGGGCTGCGGCCCGGCACCCGCTACGTCTTCACGGTGCGCGCCCGGGACGCGGCGGACAACCTCTCGCCGCCCGCCCCCGCCGTCCGCCTCACCACCGCCGAGGGCGCGGACGGCGGCGCCACGGCCACCGCGCCCACCGACTTCCGCGCGGCGACGCGGCGTTCGGGCGGGGCGTACGACATCGTGCTCTCCTGGACGCCGCCGCGCGTCGACGGAACGGTCACCGAGTACGAGGTCCGGCTGGACGGACGGCCCGTCACCTCGCTGGTGTATGGCGGCGAGGCGCCCCGGGACCGTGCCACGTACCGCTTCTACGCGGGCGAGGAGGCGGGGGTCACGCACCGGGTGCGGATCAGGGCGCTGCTGCCGGACGGCACCTGGGGCGCCTTCTCGGCCGAGCGGACGGTGACGACGGGCGCCGGCGGCTGACGCCGTCACAGCCCCCGCTGAGCCGCCCGGAGGACCCCGTCACCTGCACGGATGCGGCCGGAGTGCGCGAGGGGCGGGCTGCCCGTTGGCTGGCGTCGTGGCGGCACGGGCGCTCCCCGACCTCGGCGGCGCAAGGGATGTACCGCCGGCCGTGCCGCCGGAAGGCAGTCCACATGAGCATCTCGAAGCCTTTGCTCCGCCTCGGACCGACCGTGGCAGCCGCCGCCGCGCTCGCCCTGATGCCGGCCGGACCGGCGGCCGCGGACGGAATCTCCGTCAGCACCACCGGGAACACGGTCTCGGTGAGCACCACCGCGTGCACCCAGATCAACGGCCACTGGGGCACCGCCTCGCTGCTCGGCAGCGGTCAGGCGAACTTCTCGCAGGGCCGCCAGGTGGCGCTGTCCGGGACGTCCGCGGGCCAGTCCGCGGCCTGGTCCAACGTCAGCGCGGGCACGTACACGGTGATCGTGGTGTGCTCGGGCGGCAGCACCGCGGGCACCCAGTCCGTGGTCGTGTCCCCGGCGCCCAGCCCCTCGGTCTCCCCCACGGCGTCGCCGTCCCGCGGTGTGATGGGCGGCGTCGGCGGCGGTTCGAAGGACTACGGCACCGTCACGGCGGTGGCGGGCGGCGCGCTGGTCGGCGCCGGCGTCCTCGGCACCGTGCTGTACCTGCGCCGCCGCAACACGGCCCGCCCGACCCACCTCTAGACCCGGCGCCGGCCGCCCACGTCCGAAGCGCTCCGGTCGGGCGACCGGCGTCGACCCTCCCCGCGCCCCTGCAGGGGCGCGGGGAACGGCGCGCCAAGCCCACCAACCGGCCCGCACGCACGCGACTACCCCTGCCGCCCCCGCACATCCAACTCGGCGAACTCCGCCAAGGCGTGATCGAGCCACTGCGTCCAGAACGTCTCCAGATCGATCCCGGCCCGCAGCACAAGGTGCCGCAGCCGATCCTCCGCCCCGCCCCTCCCGGGAGGGAAATCCCTCCGCTCGATCTCCCGGTACGTCTCCAACTGCCTTGCGTGCAGCTCCCGGTGACGCCGGAGATCCTCTTCCAGCCCCTCCGTCCCCACCACGGCAGCGGCCCGCAGCCGCAGCAGCAGAGCGTCCCGGTGCGGCTTGGGGTCCTGGGACGCGGCCGTCCAGCGGGCCAGCTCCTCCCGCCCCGCCGGCAGCACCTCGTACGCCTTCTTCTGGCCGCGTGCGGGCTGCTCCGAGGGGAGGGCCCGGATCAGGCCCTCCCCCTCCAGCTTCCCCAGCTCCCGGTAGATCTGCTGATGCGTCGCGGACCAGAAGTAGCCGATCGACCGGTCGAAGCGGCGGGTCAGCTCCAGCCCCGACGACGGCTTCTCGAGCAGGGCGGTGAGGATCGCGTGCGGGAGTGACATGCGCTCATCCTAGGGACGGGCGGGCCCGGTCCTAGAGCGCCGCCGCGAGCTCGGTGCCCTGCTTGATGGCGCGCTTGGCGTCCAGTTCGGCGGCCACGTCGGCGCCGCCGATGAGGTGGACGGGGCTGCCCGCCGCGACCAGCTCCTCGTAGAGGTCCCGGCGCGGTTCCTGGCCGGTGCACAGCACGATGGTGTCGACCTCGAGGACGGTGCTCTCCTCGCCGACGGTGACGTGCAGCCCGGCGTCGTCGATCCGGTCGTAGCGCACGCCGGGGACCATGGTGACGCCGCGGTGCCGGAGCTCCGTGCGGTGGATCCAGCCGGTGGTCTTGCCGAGCCCCGCGCCGACCTTGGAGGTCTTGCGCTGGAGCAGGTGGACGGTGCGCGGCGGGGCGGGCCGCTCGGGGGCGGCGAGACCGCCGGGCGCGCGGTAGTCGAGGTCGACGCCCCACTGGCGGAAGTACGTCTCGGGGTCCTCGTGCGCCTTGTCGCCGCCGTCGGTGAGGTACTCGGCCACGTCGAAGCCGATGCCGCCGGCGCCGAGGATCGCGACGCGGTCCCCGACGGGCGCGCCGTCCCGCAGCACGTCGAGGTAGCCGACGACGCTCGGGTGGTCGACGCCGGGGATGTCGGGGACGCGGGGGGTGACGCCGGTGGCGACGACGACCTCGTCGTAGCCGGTGACGTCGTCGGCGGTGACCCGGGTGTCGAGGCGGACGTCGACGGCGAGGTCGGCGAGGCGGGTGCGGAAGTAACGCAGCGTCTCGTCGAACTCCTGCTTGCCGGGGACCTTGCGGGCGACGTTGAGCTGACCGCCGATCTCGCTCGCGGCGTCGAACAGCGTGACGTCGTGGCCGCGTTCGGCGGCGGAGACCGCGCAGGCGAGTCCGGCCGGTCCGGCGCCGACGACGGCGACGCGCTTGCGGCGGCGGGTCGGGGAGAGCACCAGCTCGGTCTCGTGGCAGGCGCGCGGGTTGACCAGGCAGGAGGTGATCTGACCGCTGAAGGTGTGGTCGAGGCAGGCCTGGTTGCAGCCGATGCAGGTGTTGATGGCCTCGGGGCGGCCGTCGGCGGCCTTGGCGACGAAGTCGGGGTCGGCGAGCATCGGGCGGGCCATGGACACCATGTCCGCGGTGCCGTCGGCGAGCAGCTGCTCGGCCAGCTCCGGGGTGTTGATGCGGTTGGTGGTGACCAGCGGGACGGACACCTCGCCCATGAGCCGCTTGGTGACCCAGGTGTAGGCGCCGCGCGGGACGGAGGTGGCGATGGTGGGGATGCGGGCCTCGTGCCAGCCGATGCCGGTGTTGATGATCGTGGCGCCGGCCGCCTCGATCGCCCTGGCGAGGGTGACGACCTCCTCCAGGGTGGAGCCGCCGGGCACCAGGTCGAGCATGGAGAGCCGGTAGATCAGGATGAAGTCGTCGCCGACCGCCTCGCGGACGCGGCGGACGATCTCGACCGGGAAGCGCATGCGGTTCTCGTAGGAGCCACCCCAGCGGTCGGTGCGGTGGTTGGTCCGGCCGGCGATGAACTCGTTGATGAGGTAGCCCTCGGAGCCCATGATCTCGACGCCGTCGTAGCCGGCCTGCCGGGCGAGGCGGGCGGCGCGCGCGTAGTCGTCGATGGTCCGCTCGACGTCGGCGTCGGTCAGCTCGCGCGGCACGAAGGGGCTGATCGGCGCCTGGACGGGGCTGGGGGCGACCAGGTCCCGGTGGTATGCGTAACGGCCGAAGTGGAGGATCTGCAGGGCGATGCGGCCGCCCTCGCGGTGGACGGCCGCGGTGACGACCCGGTGCTGCTCGGCCTCCTCGTCGCAGGTGAGCTTGGCGCCGCCCTCGTAGGGGCGCCCCTCGTCGTTGGGGGCGATGCCGCCGGTGACGATGAGGCCGACGCCGCCGCGGGCACGCGCGGCGTAGAACTCGGCCATGCGGGAGAAGCCGCCCTCGGCCTCCTCGAGACCGATGTGCATGGACCCCATGAGGACCCGGTTGGGCAGCGTGGTGAAGCCCAGGTCCAAGGGGCTCAGCAGGTGGGGGTAACGGCTCATCGGGCCCTCCGTGCGCGGTGTGGTGCCTGTAGTTGTAGGGCACGCGCACCGGCTTATGCAACTAGTTGCACAATGGAGGTGACGGAGGGCACAGCGTCCCGGCCGGGCTTACGGGTCGGCTCTCACCTGCTCTCGAGGCGGACGTGCAGTTCGCGCTCCTGGTCGCCGGAGACCTTGCTCAGTTCCCTCACCCGGAACAGGTCGTCCAGCGTGGTGCGGAACCGGTCGATCGCCCAGTAGCCGCCGTGCACGTCGGCGTCGACCGAGGAGGACAGCCGCGCGGGGCGGGCCTGGCCTTCGTGCGCTTCGGCCACGTCGAACGTGCCGAGCCAGACCGTGGGCCGTGTCTCGTGCAGTTCCTCGGGCACGTCGTCGGCGCACCGGTCCGACGAGAAGCAGGCGCACAGGGCGTCGAAGACGATCCGGGCGTCGTCCTTGCTGCATCCGCTGATCTCGACCGACACGGATTCCGGGTGCGTGGGCTCGCTGACCATCGTGATCGCTCCTCTCGTGGTCACACCGCCGTCCCCGCCCTACCTCAGCAAAGCACCGCACACCGGAACGCACTACCCGCGCGCTCCTCCCACGATGACGCGGGCGCGGTCACCGGCCAGGATGGGGGGAGAGCAGGAACGGGACGACAGGAGCGGCGGAAAATCGCCCTCGCGCGCGGTACAACAAAGGGACGGCGGCGCGGCGACGGCGTGCCGCGGACTCGGCGAAGGCGGGGCGTGGGATGAGCGCAGCGTGGTCACTCCCGGCCGGCGGGGACGGTCCGGCGCGTCCCAGCGGGCTGCTCGACGTCCTGCGCGTGGCCTCGGTCGTCCTGGACGCCGAGGGGCGGATCGTGCTGTGGAGCCCCCAAGCGGAGGAGTTGTTCGGCTACACCGCCCAGGAGGCGCTGGGCCGGTACGCCGCCCGGATCATGGTGCACGAGGAGCACCTCGACCTGGTGAAGAAGCTCTTCGCCGAGGTCATGCGCACCGGGCGGAGCTGGGCGGGGGCCTTCCCGATCCGGCGGAAGGACGGCGGGACCCGGCTGGTGGAGTTCCGCAACATGCGGCTGCTGGACGACCGGGGACAGGTGTACGCCCTCGGTCTCGCGGTCGACCAGTCGACGGTGCGGCGGCTGGAGCAGGACGTGGCGCTGTCCACCCGGATCGTCGCCCAGTCCCCCATCGGCCTCGCCGTCCTGGACGCGGATCTGCGGTACGTGTCGGTGAACCCGGCGCTGGAGCAGATGAACGGCCTGTCGGCCGACGAGCACCTGGGCCGCACGATGCGGGAGGTGCTGCCGCTGGTGGACGCGGCCGCCATCGAGGAGGCGGCCCGGGAGGTGCTGCGGACCGGGCGGCCGGTGGTCGACCGGTCGATGACCGGCCGCACTCCGGCCGACCCCGACGCCGAACACGCCTGGACCGTGTCCCTGTACCGGCTGGAGAACACCCTCGGCACGGTCCTGGGCGTGGCCGTGTCGGTGGTCGACATCACCGACCAGTACCGTGCGAACGCCGAGGCGGAGACCGCGCGCCGCAGGATCGCGCTGATCGCCGACGCCTCCGCGCGGATCGGCACCACGCTGGACCTGGACCGCACGGCCGGCGAACTCGCCGACGTGGCCGTCCCCGAACTGGCCGACGCGGCCGCGGTGGACCTGCTCGACGCGGTCGTACGGGGCCGCCGCACCGTCCTCGGCCCGGCCGAGCCGGCGCTGATGCGGGCGCTGGCGGTGCGCTGGGTCGACGCGTCCGACGCGGTGCCGGCGGCCGACCCGCCGGGCGAGGTGATCCGGTACGCGCCGGACCGGCTGATCACCGAGTGCGTGCGCACGGGGCTGCCGGTGATGGTGCCGCAGGTGAAGGACGAGGACCTGCTGCGGATCGCCCGCTCCTCCGAGGCCGCCGAGATACTCGCCCGGGCGGGCGTCCACTCGTACCTGGCCGTGCCGCTGATCGCGCGCGGGGAGGTGCTGGGCGCGCTCGACCTGATCCGTACGCGCAACCCCCGGCCGTTCGACGAGGACGACCTGCTGCTCGCCCGGGAGCTGGCCTCGCGGGCGGCCGTGCAGATCGACAACGCGCGCTGGTACCAGAACGCCCGCGACACCGCGCTCACGCTGCAGCGCAGCCTGCTGCCCAGCCATCCGTCCGTGACGGGCGGGCTCGAGGTCGCCTCCCGCTACCAGCCGGCGGGCGCCACCAGCGAGGTCGGCGGCGACTGGTTCGACGTGATCCCGCTGGACGACGACCGTACGGCGCTCGTCGTGGGCGATGTGATGGGCAGCGGCGTCCCGGCCGCCGCCACCATGGGCCGGCTGCGGACCGCCACCCACACGCTGGCGTCCCTCGGGCTCGACCCGGCGGTGCTGCTGGAGCACCTGAACCGGATCACCGTGGAACTGGACGAGGCGATCGCCACCTGCGTCTACGCCGTCCACGACCGGCGCGAGCGGCGCTGCGTCATCTCCAACGCCGGTCACCTCCCCCCGGCCCGCATCCGCGCCGGCGGGACGCCCGAACTGCTGGACCTGCCCACGGGCGTGCCGCTGGGCGTGGGCGGGGTCGCCTTCTCCACGACCACGATCGACCTGGAGCCGGGCGACCGTCTCGTCTTCTACACCGACGGCCTTGTGGAGACCCGCCGCGATCCCCTGGACGCCCGCCTGGACCGCCTCCTCACCCTCCTCGACACCCCGGCCCGCTCCCTGGACGAGGTCTGCGAACTGCTCCTGCGCACCCTGCACGAGCCGGACAACTTCGACGACGTCGCCCTGCTGATCGCCCGGGTGACGGCACCCGAGGACTGAGAACGAGGGCGCCGCGCCCTCGGAGGGCCGCCTGCGACGGTGCTCCGGCGCGCGGGACGCCGAGGGCGGGGCCCCTCCCCCCTCTCCGGCCACGAGTGCCGAGCCGCGCCCCGCCGACAGCGGCTGGTCCGAGCCCCGGCCCAAGGCCGGACGTGCCCGTGAGGAGGTCCACGACCACGACCCCGGGGACGTGCTCGGCACGGCCGGTGCGGCGCGCACCACTCGGCCGGGCGGTTCGCTCCTCGGGTGAACCCGCCGCGCGGGGGCGGCGGGGCGCCTTCCACGGCGACCGGCCGTGAGTCGACCTCGGCCGCACAACCGCCTGCCGCGCACCCGCCGAACCACTTCCCGCACGAGGGCGGGCGCGCCGTCGGCGGTGGGGCGCGCACGACGCGGCCAGGCGAACTCCTTCCCGGGAGGGCCCCCACCGCTGGCGGCGCGCGGCTCAGGGGCCGTCCCGAGGCCGGCGCCGGGGCGCGTCAGCGGGCGCGCCCCCTCACGGCCGTCTGCCGATCACCACCCGCGCCGGGCGCTCCTCGCAGACCGCCAGGTGGGCGTCAAGGCCCGACTCGGTGAAGGCGGACAGGGCCCCTGGGGCCTGGTGGGGGCTCGTTTCGATCAGGAGGTGGCCGCCCGGGGCCAGCCACGCCGGGGCCTCCGCGGCGACCCGGCGGAGGATGTCGAGGCCGTCCGCGCCGCCGTCGAGGGCGACGCGGGGCTCGTGGTCGCGGGCCTCCGCCGGGAGGAGGGCGATCTCGTCGCTGGGCACGTACGGGACGTTGGCGGCGAGGACGTCCACGCGGCCCCGCAGCCGCGCGGGCAGCGCGTCGAACAGGTCGCCCTGGTGGACGTGTCCGCCGAGCGCCGCGACGTTGCGGCGGGCGCAGCGCACGGCGGCCGGGTCGATGTCGGCGGCGTGCAGGTCCACCGCGCCGAGCGCGGCCGCCAGGGCCGCGCCGACCGCACCCGAGCCGCAGCACAGGTCCACGACGACGGAGGCGCCGGGCGCGAGGGCGAGCGCCTGCTCGACGAGGAATTCGGTGCGCCGGCGCGGGACGAACACGCCCGGTTCCACGAGGATCCGCCGGCCGCCGAACTCGGCCCAGCCGACAACGAGTTCGAGGGGCAGTCCGGCGGCGCGGCGGGTGACCATCCCGTCGACGGCACCGGGGTCGCCGTCCGCGGCGGCGAGGATCATGTCGGCCTCGTCCTCGGCGAAGACGCAGCCCGCCGCGCGCAGCGTGGCCGCGACCGCGTCACGGGACGGAAGGGCGGCAGACGAGGGGTGAGGGTCGGAACGGTGGGGCAAGAGCCTGGCCTTTCGGGAGCCGAAGGGCGCTCTCGGGGTCACCCGCTCCGGGTGGACCGTGTCGCTTCGAGGTGAGAGCACCCGACCTGACAAGCGGTAATGGGTCTCACCTCCTCGGTGGACGGCCGGGTCGGTCCGCGGCCGGACGGCCACCCTACCCGACGATCACCACAGTGGTGCGGCGCCCGCACTGCTTCCTGCCGTGTGCCTGACGCCGCACCGCCCCGTGCCGTGCGGGCGGCGGACACCACGTACCGTGGAGTGCGGTAACCGCCAGCACCACCCGCAACGGAAAACGCCGATCACGTGAACATCACCCGAGGCTTCACCGGCCGCCCCCGCGTGCACCATCCCGGGCTTCCGCCCGGGCAGTACGACGCGCGGGACGAATGGCCCGTCCTGTCCGCCGAGGTCACCCCCGACCTGGCGCCGGAGGACTGGACCCTCCGGATCGACGGCCTGGTGGCCGAGCCCCGCACCTGGGACTGGGAGCAGGCCCACGCGCTGCCCGCCGACGCGTACGAGGGCGACATCCACTGTGTGACGGGCTGGTCGAAGTTCGGGGTGCGGTTCGGGGGCGTCTCGCTGGACGCCTTCCTGGACCGGGCCGGGCCGCTGCCGTCGGCCACGCACGTGGTGGCGTACGCGCACACCGGGTACACCACGAACCTCCCCCTCGCCGACGTGACCGGCGGTCGCGCCTGGATCGTCTGGGAGTACGGCGGCGAGCCGCTGCCCGCCGAGCACGGCGGCCCCGCGCGGCTGATCGTGCCGCACCTGTACTTCTGGAAGAGCGCCAAGTGGATCGCGGGGCTGCGGCTGCTGGACCACGACGAGCCGGGCTTCTGGGAGGGCAACGGCTATCACGCGCGGGGCAACCCGTGGGAGGAGCAGCGGTACTCCGGTGACTGAGCAGATGACGCGGCCGGCGGCGCCGGCCACACGGTTCGCCGTGCCCGGCCGCATCGGCGTGAGCGAGCAGACCGCGTCGGTGTGGCGGACGGCCACGCTGAGGGAGATCCGCCAGGAGACGCCCCGCGTGTCGACCTTCCGGTTCGCGGTGCCCGGCTGGCCGGGGCATCTGCCCGGCCAGCACCTGATGGTGCGGCTGGTCGCGGAAGACGGGTACACGGCCCAGCGCCATTACTCGATCGCCTCGGCGCCGGACGACTCCGGGCACATCGAGCTGACCCTCGACCATGTGCGGGACGGCGAGGTCTCCGGCTGGTTCCACTCGGTGGCCCGCCCCGGCGACCGGATCGAGGTGCGCGGCCCGCTCAGCGGTTTCTTCGCCTGGCCGGGCGACCGGCCCGCGCTGCTGCTGGGCGCCGGCTCGGGCGTGGTCCCGCTGATGTCGATGGTGCGGCACCACCGCGCCCGCGGCCTGACCCTGCCCCTGCGCCTGCTGGTGTCGGCGCGCAGCCCTGAGGACCTGATCTACGCGGACGAGTACGGGCCGGAGACCACACCGGTGTTCACCCGGAGCGCCCCTGAGGGCACGGCCGTCGGACGTATGGCAGCCGCACATGTGACGCCGATCCTGGCCGAGCAGCCGCCCGGTGGGTGGGAAGCCTATGTGTGCGGCTCCAATTCCTTCGCCGAGCACGCCTCCAGGCTGCTGGTGGCCGCGGGTCAGCCGGTGGAGCGCATCCGCATCGAACGCTTCGGCTGACCCGGCCTCACCTGCCGTACGGGGGGACCCCGCGGACGGCGTCGTTTCGCGCGCCCGCCGCCGGGGCACCCGCCCTTGACCTGTTCCGCGCGTGCCGTGAGACGCGTCCCGGAGCCGCTGGGTCCGCCGCCCCGCTCGGTCCGTCACCCTGCGGCCGCGGTACACGGTGAGGGGAGGCGAGAGATGCGAACCCAAGTCCTGTCCCGGCGGCGGCGCGGCCCGCTGTGCCGCCGGTCGGACGTCGTCGAGGCATGGACGGCGGTGGCCGTGGCCGTGCTGCTGTGTCTGACGGTGCCGTCGACGGGCGTGCTCACGGCCCGGTGGGCGTACGAGGACGCGCGGGTGGCCGCCGACGAGCAGCGGGCCGATCGCCACCGGGTGCGCGCGGAGGTTCTGGAGCGCCCTTCGAGGGCACACCCACCGTCGGAGTCCGAGTCCGGGTCGGAGCGCCGGCGCGCCTCCCGGGCGACCGTCCGCTGGACGGACCCGGAGGAGGGCACGCGCACGGCCCGGGTGCGGGTTCCCGCCCATGTCCGCCCCGGCGACCCGGTGCACGTCTGGCTGGACTCCCGGGGCCGCGAGGTGCTGCCCCCGGTCGACGACGCGTCGGTGTGGCAGTACGGGGTCGGCATGGGCACCCTGGCCGCCGGGAGCACGGCGGCCCTCCTGCTGCTGGCGCACCGCGCTGTGCGGCGGGTGATGCTGCGCCGCCGGCTGGAGGAGTGGGAGCGGGACTGGGCCCGTACCGGTCCGCTGTGGACCCACCGCGGCGTCTGAGCCACCGTCCGACCCCTCGCGGAGCAACCGCTTTCCACGCCGCTCACCAGCGTCTCCTCCCCCGCACCCTGGCGGGCCGCCGCATGATCCACGTACCGTGTCCTCGCTTCGCACGGTCCCTTCACGAAGGCGGTCCCAGATGGCCCTGTTCGACCTTTCCCTCGACAAGCTGCGCGCGTACCGCAGCGCGTCCACGGAGCCCGAGGACTTCGACGCGTTCTGGTCCGCGACGCTCGAGGAGGCGCGCCGGTTCGACCTGGACGCGCGGTTCGAGCCGGTCGACACGGGGCTGACGACCGTGGAGGTCTTCGACGGGACGTTCGCCGGATTCGGCGGCCATCCCGTCAAGGGCTGGCTGATCCTGCCCGCCGGCGCCGACGAACCGCTGCCGCTGGTGGTGGAGTTCGTCGGGTACGGCGGCGGCCGGGGGCTGCCGCACGAGCACCTGCTGTGGGCGTCCACCGGCCGGGCGCACTTCGTGATGGACACCCGCGGACAGGGCAGCGCGTGGGGCGGGGGCGGCGGCACCGAGGACCCGGTGGGCTCCGGTCCGGCGTTCCCCGGCTACATGACGCGCGGCATCGACGCACCGGAGAACTACTACTACCGCCGGGTGTTCACGGACGCGGTGCGCGCGGTGGAGGCGGCACGATCGCACCCGCTGACCGACGCGAGCCGTACCGTGGCCATGGGCGGGAGCCAGGGCGGCGGCATCACGATCGCGGTGGGCGGCCTGGTGCCGGACCTGGCGGGCGTCGCGCCGGACGTGCCGTTCCTGTGCGACTTCCCGCGCGCGACGACGCTCACCGACCGCAACCCGTACCGGGAGATCGGCAGCTTCCTCAAGACCCACCGCGGCCGTGCGGCGGACGTGCGGCGCACGCTGTCGTACTTCGACGGCGTGCACTTCGCCGCCCGCGGCACCGCGCCCGCGCTGTTCTCGGCGGCGCTGGAGGACCAGACCTGCCCGCCCTCCACGGTGTTCGCCGCCTTCAACGCCTGGGCGCACGAGGACAAGACGATCGAGGTGTACGACTTCAACGACCATGAGGGCGGCGGCCCCTACCAGGAGGCGGCGCAGCTGCGCTGGATGCGCGACCGCGTCTGACGGACCGCACGGTTCCGGCCGAACTCCCGGACCGGCCTTCCCTGATGGTGTAGACCAATGCTAGATGTGGTGGCTCAACGAGCCCGCACGGCCACGGAACGTCACCAACAGGAGGGCGCGGCATGGCCCGCACCACCCCGCACCAGCATGTCCACACCCGTCGGACCCTCACCGACGGGGAGCCGCTCTATCGGAGAGTCGCCTCCGAACTGCTCGGCGAACTGCGCACCGGCACCGTCCCGCCCGGCGAACGGCTGCCCGGCGAGCGCCAGTTGGCTGAGCACTTCGGGGTCAGCCGGGAGACCGTCCGGCAGGCGCTGCAGTTGCTGCGGCGGGAGGGACTGGTCGCCACCGACCGGCGGGGCAGCCATGCCGCGCTGCCGGGCGTCCCGGTGGAGGCGCCGGCCGCCGCCGGTTTCCCGCTCGGCGCGCGACAGCCGGGGCGGGACCCGGTGGCACGGGCCACCGTCGCCTGGGAGGCTCCGCCTCCGGGCCACGCCGAGCCACTCGGGCTCGCGCCCGGCCGGCCCACGCTCGTGCACCGGTACTGGTCCGCGTCGCCCGGGGGACGGGAGCAGCGCACGGCGGTGACATCGTTTTCCGCGGTGGCGCTCGCGGAGGTGGAGGAGCTGGCCCGCTACCGCGACCGGGCCGACGGCACCGGCGCCGCCGAACTGCGCCGGACCTACGACTGGATGCGCCGGGCGGGCCTGTCGCTGCACCATCGCGACACGATCACCCGCATCGAGGGCACGCCGTCGGTGCGGGTCACCCGGCGGGTGCACGACCAGCACGCCCGGCCGCTGGAGCTGACGGAACTGGTGATGGACGCCCAGCAGGACGTGCTGGTCTACGAGTTCATGGTGCCGGCGGCGGTCTGAGGGGTCATCGGCTCACGCACCACGCGGGCCTGCCGGGCTGCGGCGAGCAGCCGGCGGTCCGCCGACCACACGGCGCTGTCGTCGACCGCCCAGCCGCCGCCCGCGTGGTCGGTCCGGATGCGGACCAGGTTCCAGCCGTGGGCGGCGCCGTCGTCGAGGGCGTCGGTGAAGTGCACGGTCATCTCGGCGGTCGGGACCGGGCGCGGGGTGTGCCAGCGGGCGTAGAGGGCGGGCGGCAGGACGTCCGCGAGTGTGGCGACGGCCGCCGCGTCCACCGGCCGCCCGTCCCGGAAGCGTACCCACGCGACGAGCACGGCCCGGGGTCCGCCGGCCAGCGGGAGGTCGGCGGTGGCGGGGCGTATCTCCAGCTGACGGGCGAAGAGCGCGAGGTCGGCGGGGAGCTCGACGGGGACGCAGTCGTCCGGTCCCGGCACCTCGGGCGCGGTGAGGCCGGCGTGCGCGGGGCCGCCGCGGCCGTGTCCGAACAGCGCGGAGCCGAGGACGACCGGCTCACCGTCCTGGTGCCCGGTGAAGAAGCACGTGGCGGTGCGCCGGCCGGTGGCGGGCGCGGTCCCCGAGAAGCGCAGCGGGCCGGTCCCGACCGGGGCCAGATAGTGCGTGGTCAGCGAGCGCACCGGCCGGTCCCCGCCGGCGAACGAGTCGCGTACGGCGGTCAGCGCCGCCCCGGCGACCCAGCCGCCGTGCATGCCCTCCCAGGACCACCAGCGGGGGTCGATCTGCGTCGCGTCATAGGCAGTCGTCGTCACGCGAGCCACTCTAGGCGGGTAAGTTGGAAAATCCAACGGATTCCCGCCGGAGAGTTCGAAGAACAGACTCAGGGTGTACCTGCCGGGCGTCCTTCCCCCTTCTCGGCCATGATGAGCCGCACCTTCGGGCTGCCGTCCCGTCTGCGCCCGAACTCGGGGAGGGCCAGGAACTCCACGCGGAATCCCGCGCGCTCCAGTCCGTGCCACAGATCACCGAAGCGCACGGCGCGGTAGTACATGACGAACGGCGGGCGCCAGAGCGCGTTGCGCACCCGCATGACGGCGTCGAAGCCGAGCAGCATCACGTGGGCGGGGGAGCCGGGCCGGGGCGGCGCGACGACCGGGAGGACGAAGCGGCCGCCGGGCCGCAGCACCTTGTGCACCTGTGTGAACAGTCCCGGCAGCTCGGACGGCAGGAAGTGCCCGAGCGCCCCGAAGCTGACCACGAGGTCGAACTCCGGACCGAACGGCAGCGCCCGCGCGTCCGCCCGCACCCAGGACACGTCGGGTCCCTCGGGCCGCCTGCGCGAGCGGGCGACCTCCAGCATGCCGGCGCTGAAGTCCACACCGGTGACGGCGTCCCCGCACACCTGACGCAGTACGTCGACGCCCGCGCCGGTGCCGCAGCACAGGTCGAGCCCGGTGCCGTAGGGGCCGGACTCCAGCAGCGCGGCGACGGTGGCGTCCAGCACGGAGTCGGGGGTGCGGAAGGGGGTGTGGTCGAACTTCGGGGCGAGGAGGTCGTAACCGCGCTCGACGGACGACAGCGCCTGGACGGCCAGTTCGCTCGGTCGGGGGCCTTCGGGGCTGAACATCCGCCCAGCCTAGAGCGCGGCGTCGGAGGCCGTCCCGGGACGTTCGCACACCGGGGTCGAACCGGTCCGCCGGGCCGCCGCAAGCCGGGAGGAGCATGCGAGTGTTCGCGCGCGGCTCCCGGCCCGGGCAGCACGGTGATCGGGACACCCCTTCCTACGTTTGCGGTATGACGATCGGATTTGCTTCGCGGGCTGCCGTGTCGGGGTGCGTGCTCTGTGCGGCAGGCCTGCTGGCACTCGCGCCCGCCGCGGCGACCACCGGACCCGGCGTCGATCCCGGGCCGCGGACGACGGACGCGCCCGCGTCCCTGCTGTACCGGCCCGGCACGCACGTCCGTCCGCGCGCGGGGGCGCCCGAGGTCCCGGACCTGTCCGCCCGCTCCTGGCTGGTCGCCGACGCGGACACCGGCGCGGTGCTCGCGGCCCACGACGCACACCGCAGGCTGCCGCCCGCCAGCACCCTCAAGACGCTGTTCGCGCTGACCGTGATGCCGGCCCTGCCGTCCGGCATCCGGCACCGCGTCGACCCGGAGGAACTGGAGGGCATCGGGCCCGGGAGCAGTCTCGTCGGAGTCGCCGAGAACCGGACGTACCGCGTCTCCGACCTGTGGAACGGGGTCTTCCTCAACTCCGGCAACGACGCGGTGCACGTCCTGGCGGCCCTCAACGGCGGCTGGCGGGCCACGGCCGAGCGGATGGAGGAGAAGGCACGGGCCCTGGGCGCCCGCGACACCCGGGTGAAGTCGCCCGACGGCTACGACGCGCCGGGGCAGGTGTCCTCGGCGTTCGACCTGGCCGTGTTCGGCCGGACGGGGCTGCGCAGCCCCGAGTTCGCGGAGTACTGCGCGCGGGCGGAGGCGAGCTTCCCGGCCCGTGACGGCGGCAGCTACCCGATCCTCAACACCAACCGGCTGCTCACGGGGGCGGACGGGGTCGCCCCGTACCGAGGGCTGATCGGGGTGAAGAACGGCTACACCAGCCACGCGGGCAACACCCTGGTCGCGGCCGCCCGCCGCGACGGCCGGACCCTGGTGGCGACGGTGATGAACCCCCGCTCGGACCACGGACACGCGGTCTACGAGGAGGCGCGCGCGCTCCTCGACTGGGGCTTCGAGGCAGCCGGCCGAGTGCATCCGGTCGGCTCCCTGGACGCCCTGCGCAGCGCCCCGCCAGGCGGCCCGGAGGCGGACGCGGTGGCGGTGCCGGCGTCCCGCGGGGACGACACGGACGACCGCCGGGTGTGGTGGACGGTCACCGGGGCGGGCCTGCTGGGCGGAGCGGGGGTGGCGGTGTACCTGCGGCTCAGGTGGGGGCCGGTACCGAAGGACTGACAGTCGGCCCGGCCGGCCACCGCCGGAGAGCCCGGCCCGAGGTCACCCCGGCCTCAGACGCTCACCGCCTCCGCCGCGGCCCCCAGCCCCGCCACCGGCCGTACCCCGCCCACCGGGCGGCCACCGCCCAGGACCGTCTCGCCCGCGAACGCGGTGAGCAGGGCCGGGTCCACGCCCGCGCGGGTGAGGGCCGCCGCGGTGACCGGGACGCGGGCGCGACCGGCGCCGTCGGCGATCTTCACGGCGACGGCGCGGCCGTCCGGCAGCGCGGCGACCTGGACGCCCTCGAAGCCGTCCTTGGCGAGCAGCCCCGGCACCGCGCGCATCAGCGCGGCCACGTCGCGGCCCGCCCCGGACGCCATCTCGGCGTGGGCGCGCATCGCGTCGGCGACCCGGCCCTCGGGGGTGCCGGGCGCGCCGCCGGCGATCCGGGCGACGGCGCGGGCCAGGCCCTCCAGCGACACCGCGAACAGGGGTGCGCCGCAGCCGTCGACGGTGACCGTGGCGACGCGTCGCCCGGTGAGGTCCTCGACGGTCTCGGCGACCGCCTGCTGAAGGGGGTGGGCCGGGTCGAGGTAGTCGTCGAGCGACCAGCCGTTCAGCTTCGCCGTGTACAGCATCGCGGCGTGCTTGCCGGAGCAGTTCTGGGCCAGCCGGGAGGGGCCGCAGCCCGCGCGCACCCAGGTGTCCCGGACCGCGGGGTCGAACGGGAGGTCGGGGACGTTGCGCAGGTCACCTTCGGTGAGGCCCGCCCGCCCGAGGATGCGGCGCGCGCCGTCCAGGTGGCGTTCTTCGCCGGAGTGGCTGGCTGCCGCGAGGGACAGCAGGTCGCCGTCGAGAGGGAGGCCGGCGCGGACCATGGCCACGGCCTGGACGGGCTTGAGCGCGGAGCGCGGGTAGAACGCCGCATCGGGATCGCCGAGACGGAAACCGACGGTGCCGTCGGCGTCGAGGACGACCACGGAGCCGTAGTGGACACCTTCGACGACCCCGCCGCGTACGAGGTGGGCGACGGGGGCGTGGCGGGGTGCGCGGACCGGGGGTGCGGCCGCGGGGAGACTGCTGTGCATCACACTGCCTGCGGGTTGTCGTGGCGGGCCGGCGCGGGGGTGGTGCGCGGACCCGGTGTGCGCGCGGAGCGCACGATGTCGGTGAGGGTGGTCTCGACACGGTCGAGGTGGTGGGTCATGGCGCGCACGGCGTCCTGTTCGGAGCCGGCGGCCAGGGCATCGACGAGGGCCCGGTGCTCGCGGTCGGAGTGGGCGCGGCGGCCGCCGAGTTCGTTGAGGAAGGCGGACTGGCGGGCCAGCGCGTCCCGGATCTCCTCGATGACCCGCCGGAAGACGGGGTTCTGGGCCGCCTCGGCCACGGCGAGGTGGAACAGGGTGTCCATGGCCGCCCAGGCGATGGTGTCGGTCTCCCGTTCCATCCGCGCCAGCAGCCCCCGCAGCCGGTCCAGGTCCTCCGGGGTGCGGCGGCGGGCCGCGTACCCCGCGACCGGGATCTCGACGTGCCTGCGCACCTCCATGAGGTGTCCGGCCGTGTAGTCGCCGAAGGTGGGCTCCTGCACGGCGTCGGCGACCACGAAGGTGCCCTTGCCGGTGCGCGAGACGGTCAGGCCCATGGTCCGGAGTGCCCGAAGCGCCTCGCGCAGCACCGGGCGGGACACTTCGAGTTCCCGGCAGAGCTCCGCCTCGGAGGGAAGCTTGTCGCCGATCGCGTAGTCGCCGCGTTCGATGGCGCCGCGGAGGTGGGCGAGCGCCGCCTCCGTCGCGCTGACGCGCCGCGGTCCCGCACCACCTGTCTGGCTGTCTGACAGGTTCACGGGCCGATCGTGCGGGCCGTGCGCGCGGACTGTCAAGCGGGCGCGGGTCCGGGGTGGTGCCGGCCACACCCCCGCCCTGGGGCCACCACCCCTTTCCGCGTGGGGGTGACCGTCCCTCCGCATGCGGGTGCCACCGCCATTCTTCGCCGCGGAAATCACCCCCCATACTGAGCGCATGGCATATTCGACGGCGTTGGCCGGCATCCATTCCCCCGACGAGGAAGAGAAGCAGACAAACCCTCGGGGCGACGGAGGAAAAAGAGAACGGGAGAAAAGCCCCGGAAGAGGGAGTGATTTCTCCGAGTTGTCCCGGCGAATAGCCGATGCGGGCCTGCTGCGCCGCCGCCCGCTGTACTACACGGTGCGTTTCACCGCCGTGGGGCTGGCGCTCGGCGGAGGCGTGGCCGCGTTCCTGCTCCTGGGCGACAGCTGGAGCCAGCTGTTCGTCGCCGCCGCGCTGGCCGTCGTGTTCGGGCAGCTCGGGCTGGCCGCGCACGATCTGGCGCACCGCCAGGTGTTCTCCCGCCGACGCCCCAGCGAGACCGGCGGTCTCCTGGTGGCGAACGTGCTGCTCGGCATGAGCTACGGCTGGTGGATGAACAAGCACACCCGCCACCACGCGAACCCGAATCACGAGAACAAGGACCCGGACGTCGCACCCGACATCATCGTCTGGTCACGCCGTCAGGCACGACAGGCCAAGGGTCCCGCCCGGTTCATCGGGAGACACCAGGCGGCGCTTTTCTTCCCGCTGCTGACCCTCGAGGGCCTCAATCTGAGTTTCAGCAGTTTCCGGGCGCTGCGGAGCCCGTCGATGAAGCGGCCCGTTCTGGAAGGCGCCCTCCTCGTCGCGCATTTCGTCGTCTATTTCGGCGGGCTTTTCACACTTCTCTCCCCCGGCAAGGCGCTCGCGTTCATCGCCGTCCATCAAGGGCTGTTCGGCCTGTACCTCGGTTCCGTGTTCGCCCCGAACCACAAGGGCATGCCGATGGTCGAGGAGGGGACCGAGCTGGACTTCCTGCGGCGTCAGGTGCTGACCTCCCGCAACGTCGACGGCGGTGCGCTGACCGACGTGTTCATGGGCGGCCTCAACTACCAGATCGAGCACCACCTCTTCCCGAGCATGCCGACGCCGGCCCTGGCGAAGGCCCAGGTGATCACCGAGCGGTACTGCGCCGAGCTGGGCATCCCGTACTGCCGGTCGGGTCTCGTCGCCTCGCACCGCACGGCGCTGCGCCATCTGCGGGAGGTGGGCGCGCCCCTGCGCGAGGCCGGGCGGTGACCCTACGGCCACACCGCCCCGGCCAGGGCAGCGCCCGCGAAGGCGGCGCCCAGGCCGGCCGCCGTGCTCACCAGGACGTTGGCAGCCGCGTACCGCAGGGAGCCGCTCTCCGCCAGGCGGAGGGTCTCGTAGGAGAAGGTCGAGTAGGTGGTGAGGGCGCCGCACAGGCCGGTGCCCAGCAGCAGCTGGAGCTCGGACCCCGCGACGCCCGCGGCCGCCGCACCGGTCAGCAGGCCCAGGACCAGACTGCCGGCGACGTTGACGGTGAACGTCCCCCAGGGAAGATCGGAGCCGGTCCGGGCCTGCGCGGCCCGGTCCGTGAGATACCGCAACGGCGCCCCGACCATCGCGCCGAGCACCACGTACAACCAGGTCACCCCCGGTCCCCCCGCACGGCGTCGTCGCCGCTCCCGGGCCGGGGGACGATCTCGCACCGCTCGAGGAACACGAGCCCTTCCGGGACGAGCGCGTCGACCTCCGGCAGGAAGGCCCGCACCCGCTCCTCGGTGTCGACGACGACGACCGCCACCGGCAGGTCCTCGCTCAGCGACAGCAGCCGGGAGGTGTGCACGAGCGACGAGGCGCCGAAGCCCTCGATACCGCGGAACACACTGGCTCCGGCGAGGCCGGCCGCGTGCGCCCGGTGGACGATCTCCGAGTAGAGCGGCCGGTGGCGGCAGGTGTCGCACTCGCCGACGAGCACGGTGAGACGTAGCGCGCCGGTGGTCGGAGCGGTCATGGCTGCCTCCTGATCAGTGCCCGGCGGGTGGCCGCGGTGGCCGCCCAGACGGCGGTCAGGGCCAGGACAGGGGTGGCGGCCAGGTAGAGGAGCGCGGTGCCGTGGCGGCCGGCCTCGAACAGGCCGCGGACGTCCACCGCGTACGTCGAGAAGGTCGTGAAACCGCCGAGGACGCCTGTGCCGAAGAACGGGCGGAGGAGGCGATGGGCGGTGCGCGCCTCGGCGACGATCACCATGAACGCGCCGATCACGGCACAGCCGAGGACGTTGACCCACAGGACCGTCCACGGGAAGGAACCCGCCGGGGTCGGCCACCACACGACGGCCGCGTACCGGGCCGCGGCTCCCACTCCGCCGCCCGCCGCGACCGCCGCGACGACGGGTGCCTGGGCCCGTACGGCGGAGCGGCCCCGGGGTCGCCCCGTGTCCACGGCGGTCACGGTCGTATGTCTCCTGTTCGCACGGGATCAGCGTAGTTCAGCAGGGGTCACCAGCCCTTCTCGAACAGCTGGGTCACCTCGGCGAGGCGGATCTCGTCGCGGTGGTAGCGGGGGCCGCCGTCCTGGCCGGTGGGGCGGAGCAGACCGAGGGCGGTGAGCAGGCGGAGGTGGGTCAGGGCGGCCGGGCGTGGCACGCCGAGGCGGGCGGCGACGTCGTCCGCGGTGAGGCCGCGTCCGGCGGTGTCCGGTTCGGCCAGCCAGGCGAGGATGCGCAGTCGTGTCCCGTCGGCGGGAGTCCTCAGCATGTCGTCCACCTACCTCCGCGCCGGGCTTCCTCGTCTCCGGCGCCCTCCCACTGTGCCGCGCCCGGGGTCCCCGTGTCCCGCACTGCGGGCAGCTTGTCCGGAGTCAACGCCCTTGCTGGGCAAGGACGTTGAACGGGCAACGGTTGCCGTCACGGGCGCGGGCTGTTCATTGAATATCGAACAAATGTTACGGTTCCCGTATGGCAGGGACGACCGACGAGGCACGGCTCGAGGAACGGTGGCGCGACATCCTCGCCGTGCACGCCCGCACCCAGGGCGAGATCGACCGCGCCCTGCACCCCTACGGTCTGGGCGCCTCCGACTTCGAGGTGCTCGACCTGCTCGCGACCGCCACTCCCCCGAGCGGCGAGCAGTGCCGGGTGCAGAACCTGGTCGGCCGGCTGCATCTGAGCCAGAGCGCGCTGTCGCGGCTGATCGCCCGCCTGGAGAAGAACGGCCTGGTCGAGCGCAGCACGTGCCCGACGGACCGGCGCGGCGTGTACGTACAGCTCACCGCGCGCGGCCGCGAGCTGCACGCCGAGACCCTTCCGGTGCAGCGCGCCGCCCTGGCCCGGGCGCTCGGGGACTGAGCCGGGCCCTCAGGCTCAGGACGGCCGCTTGACCTCGAGCGCGCTTGAGGAAGCAGTCTGCCCGCATGGACACCGACGAGATGCGACGGCAGGTGCGGGCACTGACCGACCGCGCCGCCGTCACCGACCTGATCAGCCGCTATCTGCGTTCCCTGGACGAGGACGTCCTCGACGACGACTGGGCGCGGGCCTTCCACACCGAGGACGTGGTCGCGGAGATGCCCGTCGGCACCGTCCGCGGGCGCGACGCGGTGCTGGACCGGGTCCGGCGCGGGATGGCGCTGTTCGACCGGACCGTGCACCTGAGCACCAACGACGTCGTGGAGATCGACGGCGACCGGGCCACCGTGCGGGGCGCCCAGCTGAGCACCCATGTGCTCGCGGACGGCTCGCAGGAGGTGTTCGTCTCCGCCGGGCACACCGAGACCGAACTGGTCAGGACGGACGAGGGCTGGCGGATCTCCGCGACGGCCCTGCGGGTGGTGTGGACCCGCGGCACCCCTCCGCGCCTGCCGGACGACATGGCCGCGGCCTCACCCGCGGGGTGAACGGGAGCGAGCCCCGGCCCTGACGGACCGGGGCTCGCTCGTGACGTGTCCGCTACGGGCGGGCCAGCAAGGTGCGGACCCCCTCCGAGGTCAGGGTCAGCCGGTGCTCGGAGCTGCCGTCGATGGTGAGGGACAGGTCGTCGGCCGGCCACTGCGCGGCGAGGGCACCCAGCGGGACCAGACGGTAGCGGGAGACGAACGGGAGCAACCCGGCCATCTCCAGCTCGGAGGTGAACACAGGCACCACCTGGGTGCCTCCCGGCTGCTCCAGCACGGGCAGCGCGACGGCGCCGGGGTCGGCGGCCTCCTCGTCGCCCGCGTCGTCGGGGACGGGGATCAGCACGTCGCTGTTGGCCAGGGCGTCCAGCGCGGCCGTGTCCTCGGTGTTCTCCGACAGTGCGTCCAGGGCCCGCTGCGCGGGCGTGGGGGCGTTGTTCTCGTGCGCGGGTGTTTCCATGACGAATTCCCTGGTAGCGGCGGTTGTCGGCCCGCCCGGAGCCCGCTCGGGCCCGGGCACAGTAGGGGACGCGTACCCGTTCGCATGTCGCGCAACCCTGCGATGCACCAGCCCTCCCGCGAGGCCCTGCGGACCCCTTGGCGCGCCAGGGGCGGGCCCCCTCCGACCCCTCCGAGCAAGATGGCTATCATATGAGCACCCTCTAGCTCGAAAGATGGATGCTGTGACTGTCAACGAAGACTCGTTCACCAACTGGAAGCACCGCGAGGAGATCGCGGAGTCGATGATCCCGATCATCGGGAAGCTGCACCGGGAGCGGGACGTCACCGTCCTGCTGCACAGCCGCTCCCTGGTGAACAAGTCGGTGGTCAGCATCCTCAAGACGCACCGCTTCGCCCGGCAGATCGCCGGCGAGGAGCTCTCGGTCACCGAGACCCTGCCGTTCCTCCAGGCGCTCACCACCCTGGACCTCGGCCCCTCGCAGATCGACATCGGCCTGCTCGCGGAGGCCTACCGCGCGGACGACCAGGGCAAGTCCGTCGCCGAGTTCACCGCCGAGGCCGTCGCCGGCGCCACCGGCGCGAACAAGATCGAGCGCCGTGAGCCGCGCGACGTCGTCCTCTACGGCTTCGGCCGCATCGGCCGCCTCCTCGCCCGTCTGCTGATCGAGAAGTCCGGCTCCGGCAACGGCCTGCGGCTGCGCGCGATCGTCGTGCGCCGGGGTGGCGAGCAGGACATCGTCAAGCGCGCCTCGCTGCTGCGCCGCGACTCGGTGCACGGCCAGTTCCAGGGCACGATCACCGTCGACGAGGCGAACAGCACCATCGTCGCCAACGGCAATGTCATCAAGGTCATCTACGCCAACGACCCGACCGAGATCGACTACACCGCGTACGGCATCGACAACGCCATCCTGATCGACAACACCGGCAAGTGGCGTGACCGCGAGGGTCTTTCACAGCACCTGCGCCCCGGCGTCGACAAGGTGGTGCTGACCGCGCCCGGCAAGGGCGACGTCCCCAACATCGTGCACGGGGTCAACCACGACACCCTCAAGCCGGACGAGCGGATCCTGTCCTGCGCGTCCTGCACCACCAACGCGATCGTGCCGCCGCTGAAGGCGATGGCGGACGAGTACGGCGTGCTGCGCGGCCACGTGGAGACCGTCCACTCGTTCACCAACGACCAGAACCTGCTGGACAACTACCACAAGTCAGAGCGCCGCGGCCGGTCCGCGCCGCTCAACATGGTGATCACCGAGACCGGCGCCGCGTCGGCCGTCGCCAAGGCGCTGCCCGACCTGAAGGCCCCCATCACCGGCAGCTCCATCCGCGTGCCCGTGCCGGACGTGTCGATCGCGATCCTCAACCTCCAGCTGGGCCGCGCCACCGACCGCGAGGAGGTCCTCGACTACCTGCGCAACGTGTCGCTGACCTCCCCGCTGAAGCGCCAGATCGACTTCATCAGCGCGCCCGACGCGGTCTCCAGCGACTTCGTCGGCTCGCGGCACGCGTCGATCGTCGACGCCGGCGCCCTGAAGGTCGACGGCGACAACGCGATCCTCTACCTCTGGTACGACAACGAGTTCGGCTACTCCTGCCAGGTCGTCCGCGTCGTCCAGTACGTGTCCGGCGTGGAGTACCCGACGTACCCGGCCCCCGCGGTCTGAGTCACGCGCGACGGGCGGGGCGGGGCCGGCGAGTTGTCCGGCCCCGCCCCGGTCTGCCCGGCCGACCGGCGGTAAGGGCCAGATCGATAACGATCACCCCGTACCGGTTGAACGGGCCGATCCGCTTCCTAGTCTTCGCACATGCCCCTCTTCAGTACGCGCCCCGGCCGACGCCCTCGCATCTCCCGCTCCCTCGGCGACACCCAGCTGGCCAAAGTCCTGGGCAGGTTGAGCAAGCGGGGCAGCGGGAAGGCCGCGGACGCGGAGCTGATCGCCGAGCTGCTGGAGGAGACCGGGGACGACTGGGACCTCCGCGGCCACCGGGTGTCCGTGCTGGCCGGGGCCGCCTCCGGCACCGGCATCGCCGAGACCTGGCTGGAGCGCGACCCGGACGACGTGGACGCGCTGGTGTTCCACTCCTGGACCACCCTGGTGCGCGCCCTGGAGGAACGGCGCCTCGACGACACCGACGCGCTGATCACCCGGTGCCACCGGGCCGCCGAGCTGTCGCCCGACGATCCCCTGCCGTGGGTGGTCCTGCTCGGCTCCGCGCGCGTCGTGCGCTTCGGCCACAAGGACGTCGACGCCCTGTGGCGGCAGGCCACCGCCCGCGACCCCTGGAACCGCGAGGCGTTCCTGCAGATGCTCGCCCTGCTGTCGCCCGAGGAGGGCGGTTCCAGCGCCTCCGTGCTGGACTTCGTCGACGCGGTCCGCACCCGCATCCCGGCCAACGCCCCCTGCGCCGCCGTCGAACTCACCGCCGCCGTACGGCAGTACCAGGGGCTGCTCGCGCAGGGCGGGATGCGGGCGATGACCGCGGGCCAGCTCTTCGAGAGCGGACATCTGGCGGCGGCGCTGCACCAGGCCGCCGCGCTGTGGCCGAAGCCGGGGTTCTTCCAGCACGCGGCGGCGCCGGCCGACCTCAACGTCCTGGCGTACGCGCTGTGCGCGGCAGGGCGCGCCGCCGACGCCCACCCGGTGTTCCAGGCCCTGCAGGGCATGGTCACGTCCTGGCCCTGGGATGTCGACGGCCCCGCACTCCAGCGCTTCGAGCAGCATCTGGCCAAGTCGGAACGGGGCCGCCAGGGCGGCATCGGCGGTTCGTGAGCGACGGGCCCGGCGTCCTCGCCGGTCACGTCAGCAACGGCTCAGGATCGTTTCGACCGCCTCGCGCAGGGCCTTCGCCGGGTCGGCCGGGCGCGCCGCGTGGCGCCAGGCGACGAAGCCGTCGGGACGGATCAGGATCGCGCCGTCCTCGGTGATGCCGTGGGCGCCGGCCCAGTCCGTGTCCGCCTCGGGGGTCAGGTCGGCGTGGGGTCCGTCGCCGATCCGGTACGCGTCGAGCGGTACGGACAGCTGCGCCGCCACCTCGGAGGCCGCTGCCTGCCAGGGGCCGTTCTCCGCGCTGAGCAGGACCAGCGACTTCTCGTACAGGTCGAGGGTGGAGACGCGGGTGCCGGCACGGTTCAGCCAGAGGTGCGGGGCACGGCTGCCGGGCTCGCCGTTCAGCACGACGCCGTCGGGGACGACCGGCGTCGCGGGGTCGGTGCCCAGGACCGCGCCGCGCGGATACCGGTAGGCGAGCGCCACGTTGAGGATGCCGCCCTTCCGCCCACCCGGGCCGCCCGGACCGCCGGGACCGCCGGGGGCGGCACCACCGGGTCCACCCGGACCGCCGCGGCCTGCGCCACCGGGTCCTCCAGGTCCTCCGGGCCCACCGGGCCCACCGGGTCCTCCGGGCCCACCCGCGGGCGTGTACCCGGGGTGGCTGTGCTCGCTCGAGCGGGAGGAGGCGCGGGCGCTGGTCGCCTCCGCGACGGGGCGCCGTTCGGCGTCGTAGGACTCCAACAGGCCGGGCGCGGCCCAGCCGCCGAGCACGGCGGCAAGCTTCCAGGCGAGGTTGTGGGCGTCCTGGATGCCGGTGTTGGAGCCGAACGCCCCGGTGGGCGACATCTCGTGTGCCGAGTCTCCGGCCAGGAACACCCGGCCCTGTCCGTAGCGTTCGGCGACCCGCTCGGCGGCGTGCCAGGCGGCCCGGCCGGTGATCTGCACGTCGAGGTCCGGCACCCCGACGGCCTTGCGGATGTGGGCGACGCATCGCTCGTCGGTGAACGACTCGAGGGTCTCGCCGTGCTCGGGGTGCCAGGGGGCGTGGAACACCCAGTTCTCCCGGTTGTCGACCGGCAGCAGGGCGCCGTCCGCCTCCGGGTTGGTGAGGTAGCAGATGATGAACCGCCGGTCCCCGACGTAGCCGGCGAGATCACGCGAGGTGAACGTGAGGCTTACGTTGTGGAAGAGGTCGCCCGGACCGTTCTGCCCGATGCCCAGCGCCTCACGCACCGGGCTGCGCGGGCCGTCGGCGGCGACGAGGTAGTCCGCCCGGATCCTGGTGTGCTCACCGGTCTCCCGGCTCTTGACCAGCGCCGTCACGCCCTCCGCGTCCTGCTCGAAGGACAGCATCTCCGTCCCGAAGCGCAGGTCCCCGCCCAGCTCCCGGGCTCCGTCGAGAATCACCGGCTCCAGGTCGTTCTGGCTGCACAGGCACCACCCGGCGGGGCTGAAGCGGGCGATGCCGCCGCCCGGGTCGATCTCCTGGAGCAGCCACTCCCCCTCGTCGCCCACCAGGCTCGGGGTCTGCAGGATGCCGTGGTTGTCCGCCAGGGTCGACGCCGCCCGGCCGATGCGCTGCTCCAGTCCGGCCGTCCGGAACAGCTCCATGGTGCGCACGTTGTTCCCCCGTCCGCGGGGGTGGTGCGACGTGCCCGCGTGGCGTTCGACGAGCGTGTGCGGCACGCCGAGGCGTCCCAGGAACAGGGACATGGACAGGCCCACCAGGGAGCCGCCGACGATGAGGACCGGCGTGCGGTGATCCGCCCGGCCGGCCGTATCCGATCGATGCATTGAAACGCCTCCAGCGTCGCCCTCGACGGGCTGTGGAAAGGGACGTCCCATTTCATTCCCGGTGCCGGGAAGTACGCGTCCCGGCGGCACCCGTATGACACGCGGTTCACCCACCTGCCCCGTGTCGCTCGCGCGCACCGGAAGGTCGCGTCAACGATCGACGCATGGCGACCCCGGCCCTCCGGACACGGCGGTCGTTCCTGACCTTCCGACCAAGAGGAGAGGTGCGCCGGATGACCAAGTCGGCACGCATTTCGCAGTCGGCGTTCGACGGCTCGAGGCTGCGGGTGATCCTGCTGCTCGACCTGTACGAGGGCGCCCAGGAGCAGTTCCTCGACGCGTACGAGCACATGCGCAACACGGTCGCGTCCGTTCCCGGTCACATCAGTGACCAACTGTGCCAGTCGATCGAGAACCCCTCGCAGTGGCTCATCACCAGCGAGTGGGAGAGCGCCCTGCCGTTCCTCGACTGGGTGAACAGCGAGGAGCACATCCAGATCGTCCGGCCGATGCACAGCTGTGTCCGGGACACCCGGTCGATGCGCTACAGCGTCCTGCGTGAGACCCACCCGGAGCAGCCACTCACTCCCGAGGCGGCGCGGGCGAACCTCCAGCCGGCGGCCCGCGTGGGCGCCGGCCGGACCCGCCATGCCCTCACCTTCACCGTCAAGCCCGGCTCCGAGTCCAAGGTCGTGGACATCCTGGCCAACTACGACGCGCCGGAGCCACGGATCAACGGCACCACGCGCCTGCACCGCACCTCTCTCTTCATGCACGGCAACCGCGTGGTGCGGGCCGTGGAGGTGGAGGGCGATCTGCTGGCCACCCTGTGCCACGTGGCCGCGCAGCCCGAGGTCCAGGCCGTGGAAGAGGCCATCAACCCCCATCTCGAGCAGGACCGGGACCTGTCCGACCCCGACTCCGCGCGGGTGTTCTTCACCCGGGCGGCGCTCCCGGCGATGCAGCACGTGGAGGCCGGCCGCCCGGAACCCGCCGGTCTGAGGCGGCACATGCTGTACTACCCGGCCGTGGCGGGCCACGGGCTGGAACTGGCCCGGTTCCTCGCCCGGCAGGACGAGGACGCGGCGAACGACCCGGACAGCCTGGTGTACGCGAGCACCGTCTTCCAGCGTCACGACGTCGTGACCCGCATGATCGACGTCACGGGCGAACTCGATCTCGACCCGCTCTCCGCCCTCGGCATCAAGGGCCAGGGCAAGGCCGCCGAGCTGGAGCGTCTCCTGGACGGCGCCGCGATCGGCGTCGAGGGCTCCCTGGACTCGGAGCGCACCCTGCACCGGCTTCTGGCGCACGCCGACATGATGCCCGTCACCGACCGCGTATCGGCGGACTCCTGACGCCGACCGTGGCGTCGTCCGCGGCCGTGTCCGTCCGGACGTCGCCGCTCCCACCCGGAGGTATCAACCATGTCCAAGCAGCATCCACGCATCGTGGACCTGAGCGAGACGGAACCCAACCGCAGGCGCGGGGGCGACCTCAGGACCCTGCTCACCCCGGCCACCGTGGGCTCCACCAGCGGCTTCATGGGGCTGGCCGTCATCAAGCCCGGTGAGCGGATCGCCGAGCACTACCACCCGTACTCCGAGGAGTTCGTGTACGTCGTCAACGGCTCGCTGGAGGTGGATCTGGACGGTGAGCCGTTCGCGCTCCGCGCGGAGCAGGGGCTGATGATCCCGATCGACATGCGGCACCGCTTCCGCAACGTCGGCGACGAGGAGGCCCGCATGGTGTTCCACCTGGGTCCCCTCGCGCCCCACCCGAGCCTCGGGCACGTCGACACGGAGGAGACCGAAAGCGCCGCGTCAGGGCCGCAGTTGACGGTGGGCGGACCGGAGGCGGGCCGTCCGGCCGAGCCGAGCGAGGCCATAAAATGACCCGGCGGGTGGCCGTCACCGGTATAGGTGTGGTCGCTCCCGGCGGCATCGGGGCGACGGCGTTCTGGGACCTGCTGGCCGCAGGCCGCACCGCGACCCGCGGCATCACGCTGTTCGACCCGGCGGGCCTGCGCTCGCGCATCGCCGCCGAGTGCGACTTCGACCCGTTCGAGCACGGCCTGGACGCGGACCTGTGCCAGCACGCCGACCGCTACATCCAGTTCGCTGTGGTCGCGGCCCGGGAGGCGGTCCGGCAGTCCGGGCTCGACACCGGGTCCCTGGACCCGTGGCGCACCGCGGTGTCGCTGGGCAGCGCGGTCGGCGGGACCACCCGGCTGGAACACGACTACGTGCTGGTCAGCGAGAGCGGCCGGCGCTGGGACGTGGACCACACCAAGGCGGACCCGAAGCTGCATCTGGCGTTCACGCCGAGCACCCTCGCCTCCACGGTGGCCGAGCAGTTCGGCGCCCGGGGGCCGGTGCAGACGGTGTCCACCGGCTGCACCTCCGGGCTCGACGCGGTCGGCTACGCCTTCCACACCGTCGCCGAGGGCCGGGCGGACGTCTGCATCGCGGGGGCGTCGGACTCGCCGATCTCCCCGATCACGATGGCCTGCTTCGACGCCATCAAGGCGACGTCCCCCAACAACGACGACCCCGAGCACGCGTCGCGGCCCTTCGACGCGCGCCGCGACGGGTTCGTGATGGGCGAGGGCGCGGCGGTGCTGGTGCTGGAGGACTACGAGCACGCGAGGGCGCGTGGCGCGGACATCCTCTGCGAGATCAGCGGCTACGCCACCTACGGCAACGCCTACCACATGACGGGCCTGACCAGTGAGGGCCTGGAGATGGCCCGCGCCATCGACAGCACCCTCGACCAGGCCCGGCTCGATCCGACCCGGATCGACTACGTCAACGCGCACGGTTCCGGCACCCGGCAGAACGACCGGCACGAGACGGCCGCGGTGAAGCGGTCGCTGGGGGCGCACGCGTACGAGACGCCCATGAGCTCCATCAAGTCGATGGTGGGGCACTCGCTCGGCGCCATCGGCGCGATCGAGGTGGTGGCGTGCGTGCTCGCGCTGCGCCATCAGGTCGTGCCGCCGACGGCGAACTACGAAACCCCCGACCCGGAGTGCGACCTGGACTACGTGCCGCGCACCGCCCGCCCGCGGAAGCTGGAGCACGTGCTCTCCGTCGGCAGCGGGTTCGGCGGTTTCCAGTCCGCGGTGCTGCTGTCCGGTGCGGGCGGGAGGACACGATGAGCAAACGGCGTTCCGGGCGAGCGGCCGTCACCGGCATCGGTGTGGTCGCACCCAACGGACTGAGCACCGACGCCTACTGGAAGTCGGTGAGCGAAGGTCTCGGCGTGCTGGACCTGATCACCCGCGAAGGGTGCGGGCATCTGCCGCTGCGGGTGGCGGGCGAGGTGCGGTCCTTCGACCCGGCGGCCCTCGTCGAGGACCGTTTCCTGGTGCAGACCGACCGGTTCAGCCATTTCGCGATGGCCGCGGCGGCGCTCGCCCTCGACGACGCCGGGCTGGGCGGTGAGCCCGCCGACCCCTACTCGGTCGGCGTGGTCACCGCGGCCGGCTCCGGCGGCGGCGAGTTCGGCCAGCGCGAGCTGCAGAAACTCTGGGGCCAAGGCTCGAAGTTCGTCGGCCCGTACCAGTCGATCGCCTGGTTCTACGCGGCGAGCACCGGCCAGATCTCCATCCGCGGCGGCCTCAAGGGGCCGTGCGGGGTGGTGGCGAGCGACGAGGCGGGCGGTCTGGACTCCCTCGCGCACGCGGCCCGGGCGGTGCGGCGCGGCACCGACGTCATGGTCGTGGGGGCGGCGGAGGCGCCGCTGGCCCCGTACTCGATGGTGTGCCAGCTCGGCTACCCCGAGCTCAGCACCCTCGACGACCCCGACCGCGCCTACCGTCCCTTCACCGAGAAGGCGTGCGGATTCGTGCCGGCCGAGGGCGGTGCCCTGCTCGTCGTCGAGGACGAGGAGCAGGCCCGTGAGCGCGGGGTGCCCGTACGGGGTGTCGTGGCCGGTCACGCGGCCACGTTCACCGGTACGTCCCGCTGGGCGGAGTCCCGGGAGGGCCTCGCGCACGCGATCACCGGCGCCCTCGACGAGGCGGGCGCCGCACCGGAGGAGATCGACGTCGTGTTCGCCGACGCCCTGGGCGTGCCCGAGGCGGACCGCGCGGAGGCGCTGGCGATCGCCGACGCCCTCGGCGCGCACGGCACCCGGGTGCCGGTGACGGCCCCCAAGACCGGCTTCGGCCGGGCGTACTGCGGTGCGCCCGTGCTGGACACGGTGGCGGCGCTGCTGGCCATGGAGCACGGCCTGGTGCCGCCCACGCCCAACGTGTTCGACGTCTGCCACGACATCGATCTGGTGACCTCGCACGCTCGCCCCGCCGAGCTGCGCACCGCCCTCGTCCTCAGCCGGGGACTGATGGGCTCCAACGCGGCGCTGGTCGTGCGCCGCGGTGACGATTCCGCCCGGTGATCCGGGCGGGGAAGGAGCAGTCACCCATGATCACCACCGAAGTGACCTTCGACGAACTGGCCGCTCTGATGAAGCAGGCGGCCGGCATCACCGTCGATCCCGAGGAACTCAAGGACGCCGCGGAGTCCCCCTTCGACTCCTTCGGTCTCGACTCGCTCGGCCTGCTCGGCATCGTCGGCGAGCTGGAGAACCGGTACGGCGCGTCCCTGCCGCCCGACTCGGAGCGGTGCAGGACGCCCCGGGAGTTCCTCGACCTCGTCAACAGCACCCTAAAGGCTGGAGCCTGAAAGTGGCCGGACACACCGAGAACAGCATCACCATCGACGCTCCCTTCGACCTCGTCTGGGAGATGACGAACGACCTCGAGAACTGGCCGCGGCTGTTCAGCGAGTACGCGTCGGTGGACATCCTCTCCCGGGAGGGCGACACGACGACGTTCCGGCTGACCATGCACCCGGACGAGAACGGCAAGGTGTGGAGCTGGGTGTCGGAGCGCACCCCGGACCGCCGGAAGGGGATCGTGCGCGCCCGCCGCGTGGAGACCGGCCCGTTCGCCCACATGGACATCCTGTGGGAGTACGAGGAGGTGCCGGGCGGGATCGAGATGCGCTGGACGCAGGACTTCGCGATGAAGCCCGACGCGCCCGTCGACGACGAGTGGATGACGGACAACATCAACCGCAACTCCCGCACCCAGATGGCGCTCATCCGGGACAGGATCGAGCAGGCCGCCCGCGAGAACGAGACGGCGTCCGTCGCCTCCTCGCGCTGAGCACCGGTCCCGCCGGGGACCCGGAAGGAATCCCATGCACCACGCCCTGATCGTCGCCCGGATGAAGCCCGGTTCGGCGCCGGACATCGCCGACGTGTTCGCCGCGTCGGACCGGGGTGAACTCCCCCACCTGGTCGGCGTCGGCCGGCGCAGTCTCTTCCAGTTCGGGGACGACGTGTACCTGCACCTCATCGAGTCGGAGCAGGATCCGGCGCCCGCCATCGCGAAGGTGGCCTCGCACCCCGAGTTCCGCCGCATCAGCCAGGAGCTCGAGGCGTACGTCAGCCCGTACGACCCGGCCACCTGGCGCAGCCCGAAGGACGCCATGGCGCGGTGCTTCTACCGCTGGGAGCGCGGCGCCGGCTCCTGAGCCGCCGCACACGGCACCACCCCGAGGCCGCCGGTTCCGCGTCAGTCGCGGAGCCGGCGGCCTCGGGGTTGCGCGGCCCTACGCGGGATCAGCCGGGGACGGTGCACTCGAAGGCGTGCAGGTACGCGTTGACCGGGCGGATCTCGCCGATGAGCAGGCCCGCGCCGGTGAGCCGGTCCGTCATGCTCTGGCGGGTGTGCTTGGCGCCCCCGACGTTCAGGAGCAGCAGCAGGTCCATGGCGGTGGTGAAGCGCATCGACGGAGTGTCGTCGACAAGGTTCTCGATGACCACGACCCGGGCGTGGGGACGCGCCGAGCGGCGGATGGCGGCGAGCACCCGGCGGGTGCTGTCGTCGTCCCACTCCAGCACATTCTTGATGATGTACACGTCGGCCTCGACGGGCACGTCCTCGCGGCAGTCGCCGGCCACGATGCGGGCCCGGTCGGCGAGCGCGCCGCCGTCGCGCAGCCGGGGGTCGGCTTTCTCCACGACGCCCGGCAGGTCGAGCAGGGTGCCGTGGAGGTGGGGGTGCTTCTCCAGGAGGCTGGCCAGCACGTGCCCCTGACCGCCGCCGATGTCCACCACGGAGTCGGCGTCGCCCAGGTCGAGCAGCTTGGCGACGTCCCGCGCGGACTGCTCGCTGGAGGTGGTCATGGCCCGGTTGAAGACGTGGGCGGACTCGGGCGCCGACTCGTTGAGATAGGTGAAGAACTCCTCGTCGTACACCTCCTCGAAGACGTTGCCGCCGGTGCGCACCGCCTCGTCCAGCCGCGGCCAGACGTTCCAGGTCCAGGGCTCGGTGCACCACAGGGCGATGTAGCGCAGGCTGTGCGGGTCGTCCTCGCGCAGCAGCCGGGACATGTCGGTGTGCTGGAAGGTGCCGTCGGGGTTCTCGGCGAAGACGCCCTGGCACGACAGCGCGCGCAGCAGCCGCCGCAGGGTGTGCGGCTGGGTCTTCACCGCCGTCGCCAGGTCGTCGACGGTCATGGGGCTGTCGTCCAGCGCGTCGGGCACGCCCAGGCGGACGGCCGCGCGAACGGCGGCCGCGCAGGCCGCCCCGAATACGAGCTCCCTCAGCCGCATGGGCGGCGGGGGAGCCGGATCAACGGTGGTCATCCGTTGCCTCGCTTCTGCTGTTGTGCCGTGGGCGGGGGTGGAGGGCTGACGGGTCAGCACATTCCGGCGGGCTCGGAGAGCGTGCAGGTGTTGCGGCTGAAGGTGTTCGTCTTGGCGGTGTCGCGGTTGGCGAGGTCGGCGGGGCTGTTGCCGGTCACCAGGTTGTCGCGGATGTCGTTGCGCTCGCTCGGCGTGCCGACGAGGCTCTTGAACAGCACGATGCCGCCGGACAGCGGGGAGGTGCCCTTGTTGTTCTCGACCCGGTTGAACGTCACCCGGGTCTCCTCGACGCCGGTGAGGACGATGCCGGAGCCCTGGAGGAAGGGCAGCCGGGGAGTCTTGGCGCAGTACTTGTTGTTGCCGTGGATGTTGTTCCAGGACACGCTGAGGTGGCCGGCGCGGGGCTTGACCTCGTCGCCGACGACGAACACCGCGGCGCAGTTGCCGGTGGCCTCGTTGTGGTCGACGCTGAGGTTCCGCAGCCGCCGTACGGTGACGCCGACCCGGTTCTCTGCCGTCTCGTTGTGGCGGACGACCGTCTTCTTCGCGTCGCGCGCGCCTTCCTCGGTGTCGACGGTGTTGGCCACGAACAGCCCGGCGTCGCCGTTCTTGCGGGTGACGTTGTGGCTGATCACGCTGCGCGTGGAGCGTTCGGTGGCGATGCCCCACTGGCCGTTCTTCTCGGAGGTCACGTACCGCACCTTGAGGTTCTCGGTGCCGGTCGCCCACACGCCGTTCTTCGCGAACCCGCGCACCGTCAGGGACCGTACGGAGACGTTCTTCACCGGCTTCTTGTCGGTGCCGGTGACGCAGACGCCGTTGCCGGCCTTGGCGCAGGCGGACTTGCCCGCCTTGGCTGCCGGCTGCAGGACGGTGCGGCCCGCGGCGTCGCCGCGCAGGGTGATGCCGGACCTGGTGATGTCGACGCTCTGCCTGTAGGTACCGGCGGCCAGGAGGACGGTGTCGCCCGCCTTGGCCGCGTTCACGGCCTTCTGGATGGACTGCCCCGGCTGTACGCGGTGCACGGCTGTCTGATGGGCCGACGGGGCGGCACCGATCCCCGCGGCCACGACGGCGGTGGTGCACGCGAGATACATGATGTGACGTTTGTTCATGGAGCCGAAGCTATGAGCGGGCGTGGTGCCCCGCCACCGGTGATCACCCAGCCGGGCGCGGTGCCGTCGGCGGGGGTGGGTCGCCGCGTCCCGGCGCGGGTCCCGGAGCTCGGGAAGGCGCCGGAAACCGGCCGGCGCGGGGGTGGCGACGGTGGCCGGCTCCCGGGGGCCGGCCACCGTGGCGAGGGTGACCGCCCGGCCGTGGCCACGGCCGCCCTGCCCCGATGACGCACCGTCACACCGCGGCCCGGGGGCCGGACGGCACATCTCGCCGGGCGGAACACGCGGACGCCGGCCGGCTGCAGCTCCCCCGTGATGCCGCTCGGCTGCTCCACGGCACGGGTGCCGCCGGCCGATCCGCGGCTGACGCACCCGACGGACTTGTTGTTCCACTCGGCGCACAGGCGGTCGATGACGTTCTTCAGGGCGCCCGGCACGGAGCGGTCGTACTCGGACGACGACGGACCCGTCCCGGGCCGCGGTCTTCCCGGCCCGGGGTCCGGCGCGCGGCCGGGCGTCCTTGTTCGGTCACCCGCGTGCCGTGGTGGCGTCCGCCGCCGTGTGCGCCGCGCCGGACGACTGGGGCGCGGGGCAGGCCGACGGGCCACTGGCGGCGCGCGTCGGGCGGGCGGCGCGGGAGCCGGCCCGGGAGATGGGTCGGCGGCAGGGTGAGGCCGCTCCGCCGTTCGAGTGGTGACCGGCAGACCCGCGCTGTAGCGTCGGAACGGCCGGCCACGGCCTCGCACCGCCCGCCGACCGGTGGTCCGTGGCGGCTGTCCCCTCGGCGGGGAGGTCTCCATGCAACTCGAAGGATCCGTGGCGTTCGTGACGGGCGCCGACCGAGCACTCGGGGAGCGGTTCGTACGCGCCCTGGAGTCGTTCCGGCGGGAGTTCGGCACGTGGTGGGGACGCCCGCGACGACGGCGCCGTCGCCGTTACGTCCGAGCGGAAGTGCTGGGCGACGACGTCAGCCGGCGGGTCCAGGCGGCCCTGCCGGAAGGACCCACCGCGCTCTACTCCGGTTGCCCGGCGGGCCGTCCCTTGTCCGATGCGGGACCGTTCCGCCGCCCGGGTCCGTGACCGGGCCGTCCCGCGCACCGACGCCGGAGGCACCCATGGTGAGCGACGTCTCTCTCCCCCGTGACCTGGCGGGCCGGACCGTGGTGGTGATCGGCGCGAGTTCCGGCATCGGACTCGCGACCGCACGTCAGGTACGGCGGCACGGCGGCCGGGTGGTGATGGCCGGACGCGACCGGCACCGGCTGGACCGGGCGGCTGCGGAGGTCGGGGCGGAGCGGACGGCGACCGTCGACGCCGCCGACCCCGGCGCCCTGCGGCGGTTCTTCGCCGACCTGCCCGGCCCGGTCGACCATGTCGTCTCGACCGCCGGAGCCCCCTGGTACATGCCGCTGGCCGAGATGGACGTCGACGAGGCGCGTGCCGTCTTCGGGCAGCGCCTCGCCCTCACCCTCGGCGTCGCCAAGTACGGCGCCGCCGTGGTCCGTGACGCGGGGACGCTGGTGTTCGTCGGCGGCACCGGTGGCCGCCGCCCCGCCGTCGGCGGGGCCGTGACGTCGGCCCTCACCGCCGCGCTGCCCGCCCTGACCGCCGCTCTGGCGCTCGAGCTGGCACCGGTGCGCGTGAACCTCGTCGCGCCGGGCTTCGTCGACACGCCCCTGTCCGCGTCGCTGCTGGGCGACCGGCTCGAGGAGCGGCGGGAGCAGCTGCGCGCCTCCCTGCCGATCAGGCGGGTGGTCGGCCCGGACGACGTGGCCGCGCTGGCCGTGCACCTGATGTGCAACGAGGCCGTCACGGGTGCCACGTACGACATCGACGGCGGGCAGCAGCTGGTGCCCCCGTGAGCACACGCCCGCTCCGCCGGGAGACGGCGTGACCGACGCAGAACAGGAAGGATCCACCATGGACATGAGGCTCGAAGTGGCAGTGGTTCCGGTGTCCGACGTCGACCGTGCGAAGGGCTTCTACGAAGGTCTGGGCTGGCGGCTCGACGCCGACTTCACCGCCGACGACGGTCTGCGCGTGGTGCAGGTGACACCACCGGGGTCCGCCTGCTCGGTGATCTTCGGTGACCAGGTCAGCGAGGCCGCACCGGGGTCCGCCGAGGGGCTGCACCTCGTCGTGCGGGACATCGAGGCCGCCCGTGAGGAGCTGGCGCGCAAGGGCGTCACCGTGAGTGAGGTGTTCCACGACGCCGGAGGGGTCTTCCATCACGCGGGCGTGAAGGCACGGTTGTCGGGGCGGGATCCCGAGGGGCGCAGCTACAGCTCGTTCCTGTCCTTCGACGACCCGGACGGCAACGGCTGGATCGTGCAGGAGATCACGGAGCGCCTGCCCGGCCGCTGATCCACGGCACACCCGAGAGCGCCGGCTCCCCTGGCCCGCCCCTCGTGTCGAAGTAAGGCGAGCGCGACAGCGGTGTGCTGATCAACGTCGCCTCCGGGGCGGGGACGATCGATGACGCGGCGTAGCGGCCGCACCACGGCCTCCTCGTCCGGGGTGAGCGGCTCGGGACGTTGCTCGGCGGGGTCCTTCCGCGCGACGCGTGACATGGCGCCCTGCCACGTGCCGCGCGGAACCGGGCCGGGAGCGGCCGGACGGCACGTCCCCGCACGCCGGGCGATGTCGTACCCGAAGGAGGACACTGGGAGGACATCGCCCAGTCGACCAGCCGACGACTACGGGAGCGGGCATGAACGGCACTTCCCAGGCCTACGACGTGGTGGTTCTCGGTGCGGGACCGACGGGGGAGAACCTCGCCGAACGCACCCGCGCCGCCGGACTCACCACGGTCGTCGTGGAGAACGAACTGCTCGGCGGCGAATGCTCGTTCTGGGCGTGCGAGCCGAGCAAGGCGCTGCTGCGCCCCGTGCTGGCGCGCGCCGACGCCCGGCGCGTCCCGGGGCTCCGGCGGGCGGTCGAGGGCCCGCTGGACGTGCCCGCCGTCTTCGAGCACCGCGACACCATGGCCGCGCACTGGCAGGACGAGGACCAGGTGGAGTGGCTCGACTCCGTCTCCGTGGACCTGGTGCGCGGGCACGGCCGGCTGAACGGCCCCCGCCAGGTCGTCGTGGACACGCCGGACGGGGAGACCGTACGGCTGACCGCCCGGCACGCCGTCGCGGTGTGCACGGGCACGGTCACCGCCTTCCCCGACCTGCCGGGACTCGGCGACGTGCGTCCGTGGACCAACCGGCAGGCGACGGCCGCCCGGAGCGTGCCGGAACGCCTCGCGGTGGTGGGCGGCGGGGTGGTGGCCGTGGAGATGGCCACGGCGTTCCAGGCGCTCGGCTCCCGGGTGACGATGCTGGTGCGCGGCGGACTGCTGGGCCGGATGGAGCCGTTCGCCGGGGAGATGGTCGCTGACGCGCTGCGCGAGGCCGGGGTGGAGGTGCGGTTCGGCAGGTCGGTGGCCGCGGTGGAGCGCGAGGACGGCGGGGAAGGGCCCGTGCGGATCACGACGGACGACGGGGACACCGTGGTCGCGGACGAGATCCTGTTCGCCACCGGCCGTGCTCCGCACACCGGCGACATCGGCCTGGAGACCGTCGGTCTCGACCCGGGCGACTGGCTGCCGGTCGACGACTCCTTCCGCGTGCCCGAGATCACCGAGGGCTGGCTGTACGCGGTCGGGGACGTCAACCACCGCGCCCTGATGACCCATCAGGGCAAGTACCAGGCGCGGATCGCGGGCGCCGTGATCGGGGCGCGCGCCAAGGGCGAGCCGCTCGACGACGGCAGGTGGGGACGGCACGCCCCGACCGCCGACGGCGCCGCCGTGCCGCAGGTCGTCTTCACCGAGCCGGAGGTGGCGTCGGTGGGTCCGACCGCGCGGGAGGCCGAACGGGCGGGCCTGAAGGTCGACGTCGTGGACTACGACATCGGGAAGGTCGCCGGGGCGGTGCAGTACGCGCAGGGGTACCGGGGCCGGGCGCGGGTGATCGTCGACAGCGAGCGGCGGAACGTCGTCGGGGCGACCTTCGTGGGCCCGGGTGTCCAGGAGCTGCTGTACTCGGCGACCGTCGCCGTCACCAGCGAGGTGCCGGTGGACCGGCTGTGGCACGCCGTCCCGGCGTTCCCCACGATCAGCGAGGTGTGGCTGCGCATCCTGGAGACCTACCGGGACAGCGACGGCTCTGCGGCCTGACCGCCGCGGGAGTCAGCTCGGGGTGAGCACCATGCGGAAGCGGGCGCTGCCGTCCATCATCTTCCGATAGGCGGTGTTCGCCTCGTCGAGCGGCAACACCTCCGTCATGGAGCGGATGCCGTGCCGGGCGGCGAAGGTCATGGTGTCCTGCACGTCCTGGGCGGTCCCGGAGGGGTGGCCGCGGACCAGCCGTCCCTTGAGGATCAGCTGAAGAGGGCTGATCGGCATCGGGTCGGGGGTCGCCCCGACGACGACGAGCTCACCGCGCGGGGTGAGTCCGTCCACCGTGGAGGCCATGGCTTCGGAGTTTCCGGCGGTGGCCAGCACCACCTTCGCGCCGCCGAGCGCCTGGAGGGCCTCCGCGACGGGGCCCGCCGTGCTGTCGACGTAGTGGTGGGCGCCCAGTTCCTTGGCGAAGTCGGCCTTGTCCGCACCGCGCGCGATCGCGACCGTCTCGTATCCCATGGCCGCCGCGAACCGCACGGCCAGATGCCCGAGGCCGCCGATGCCCTGGATCGCCACCAGGTCGTCCGGCCGCGCGCCGCTGCGCCGCAGCCCGTTGTACACCGTGACGCCCGCGCAGGCCATGGGTCCCGCGTCGGCGGCGGAGAGCGCGTCGGGGATGCGGGCCAGGGCGTCGACGGGCGCGACGATCGCCTCGGCGAAACCGCCGTCGTAGGCGTAGCCGGGAATCTTGAGGTTGTCGCAGACGATGAAGTCGCCCCGACGGCACGGGACGCAGTGCAGGCAGCTGCCGCCGAACCAGCCGACGGTGACACGGTCGCCCACCTGCCAGCCCATCTCGTCGGCGCCGTCGCCGAGTTCGTCGATGCGGCCGGCCGCCTCGTGCCCCGGCACCAGCGGGAAGGGCACGCCGGGCATCCCGGCCGAGACGAACATGGCGTCGCTGTGGCAGACCCCGCAGGCCTCCACGGCGATGCGCACGTGACGCGGGCCCGGCCGGGGCACCTCGCGTTCCACGATCTCGAACGACCCGTTGGGGGCGGGCACTTGGGCGACTCGGTACGTGTTCATGATGTCACTCCGGGGCCGGCGGCGACCGTGAGGGGGGTGCGGTCCGCGCGCCGCGCTGGGTCGGGACGGACAGAAGCCGGGTGAGGGACGGGACGTTCACCCGGGGCGGGATGTCGCCCGGTTTCACCTCCTCCCGCGTCGCACGCGAGAGTGTCCATCCCATCACCGGTGCACGGGCCCGGCAACACGGGACGGCCGCACCGCGGCCGGCGGGCGACGGTCGGTCGCCGCGCCGGACGGTCAGTCACCGCCGGACGGTCAGTAGCCGCGCCAGATGTTGTCGAAGGCCTCGGCCTCGATGGTGCGGCGCTGCCGCTCACCGGCCAGTTCCGTGACCGCCTGGAGCACCGCCGCCAGCACCGTCGTCCGCTCGTCGTCGAGCCCGTCGGACGTCTCACCGCCCTGCTCGGTCAGTCCGGCGGCGGCCGCGAGGGCGCCGAGCACGGGCTCGCCCGACGAGCGGCGCTCCCCCGCCGCCCGGATCGCCGACGTGTCGGCCGGTGCGGTGTGCTGTCGCCGCAGCGGGTTGTGGCGGCGCCGCTCGGGCTCCACGAGCCCTTCCTCCTCCAGGACGGTCCGGTAGCGCCCGGCGAGGTCGCGGCCCCGGCGCCAGAGCCAGTCGTCCACGGTCTCGCCCGGTCCGCCGTCCGCCAGCCACTGCGCGGCCTCGGACAGCAGGCGGTCGCCGGCCGGCGCGGGCCCGGCGGGGACCAGGAGGGTGCCGTCGAGGGTGAGGGCCTCGGCGTCGAGGAGGTCGATCAGCTCCGCCCCCGCGAGGGCGAGCGACAGGTCGCCCTGCTCCACCACGGTCCTGTCCCGCGGGTCGGCGGCGACGAGGGCCAGGTCACGTGCTGTGGTCATGGTCAACTCCGGTGCGGGCGGGAGGCCGTCACCTCCACGGTCGCACACCCCGGCCCGCCCGGCTCGTCCCGCCGCTTCCCCGTTCCTGAGCTGTGAAGCTCCCCCGGCCGACCCATGCCGGTCTACACCTGCACCTGTGTCCAGGGCTCCCAGCCGTCCTCGTCGACAGGCCGGCCAGGCAGCACCGGCGGCCGCGGGCGCACCCGGACGATCCCGGCTTCACGGCCGTCGCCCGCGCCGCCTGTCCCTGCCGCCGCCCCTCACCTACGACCCGGTGAGGGGCTTCTCGCTGTTCGCCACGCGCACGGTGCTGTCGGGCGGGGGAGACGAGCTGCTGGAACCGACGAGGACGAACCTGTACGAACTGCCGCTGCTGCGCCGAGGGGTGCTCATGCGGCGAGCGTCTCGTCCTCCCGGCGGAGGCCGTCGCGGCCGGCCGTGTACTGGTCGAGCAGGGCGTCGGCCGCGCGCAGGGCCTGCTCGGCGGTGCGGGAGCCGGTGATCACGCACAGCGTGTAGGTGGCGTCCTCGAGTGCACGGCTGGTGCGGCCGGTGGGCAGCACGTCGTGCTCGATCCTCGCCTGCGCGAACCGTGCCAGCACCGCCCGAAGCTCCTTCTCCGCCGGCATGATCATGATGGCTCCGTCTCCCCTCGTGAGTGGGCCCCCGGTGGGGCGCCAGGCTTCCGGTTGCCCCGTGGGGAGAGGTCCATGCCTGTCGGGCAGTCAGTGGCGTCGGTGGATGTCAGTGGCGGGTGACAGCATCGGCGCATGGTGACGGAGAACAGGGCCACGGGGACCACGGACTTCGACTGGCGGACCTTCCTGCTGCGCTGGAGCGGCGAGTGGGCGGACGCCCTCCCCGACGACGAGGTGCGGGACGCGGACGACGAGGCGGCACGGCGGTCACGGTGGCTGGGCTTCCCGCCCGCGTCCGAGGAGCGGATCGCGGCGATGGAGGAGCGTCTGGGCCGGCGCATGCCGCCGTCGTACCGCTCGTTCCTCAGGGTCACCGACGGCTGGCGGCACGCGGGCGGCTTCGTGTGGCTGCTGGCCGGCACGGCGGACGCGCGCTGGCACGACAACGCGTCCGGACTGGCTGACCTGTACGAGGAGTACCTGGAGGAGGACGCCGAACCGGAGGAACGGCGGGAGGCGGGTGTCTGGCGGCGCGGCCTCCAGCTCGACGTGGAGTCCGACGCCACGTACGTCCTGCTGGACCCGGAGGACGTGGACGAGGACGGCGAATGGGCCGTCTGGACGTGGGCGAGCTGGCGCGCCGACGCACCGGAGCGGCACCGCGACTTCCGGGCGTTCATGGAGGCGATGTTCCGCGAGTTCCACAGTCTCCGCGCCCACCGCACCGACGGTGGACCGGAGTTCGTCAACGCCACGACGCGGGAGCTGGACGCCCGGGTGGAGGAGGCCCGTCGGGACGCCCTGCGCGGCGACTGGGAAACGGCGCTGAAGAAGCTGGACGAGGCCAAGGGGTACGGCAGACCGCGGGCCGCCGGCCTGGGCGACCAGATCCGCCGCATGCTCGGTCTCACGTACATGGTGTATTTCCCGGGGCTGGTGACCGACCCGAGGTACGCCTCCGAACTCCTGCCGCCCCTCGTCGCCGCCCACGTGGGTCGCTCCCACGACGACAGCGTCCTGACCTACCACCTGCGGGGTGCCGACGAGGCCCTGATGTCCCGGGCCAGGGCGACGCTGGACCAGGTCCGCGCCGGCACGTACCGGTACACGGCCCCCGGCCCCTTCGGCGAAGCGGCCGACCGGGCACGCGAACTGGCCCGCCGGGGCGACACCGACCAGGCATGGCGCGCCCTGATCGACGCCCTGCCCCTGTGGCAGCCCCTGGGCCCGGATCACATAGCCCCCCTCGGCTGGCTGGCCGACCCGCTCCTCGGCCCCTTGCTCACTCCGGAACGGAGCCGCGAACTGCTGTCCACGCCCAGAGGCGGAGAGTCCGGCGAGGCGCCGTCCCGGGCTCCCGACCTGGACCCGCCCGGCCTGGACTGGCTCGCGGACCCGGACCGGGGCACCGGACGCAGGGGCTACCGCTTCGTCCTGGTGGAAGGGGTGGCGCCGGAGGACCTGCCCGGGCGTCTGGGCGACGGGGACGCGCAGGATGCGGGGCTCGGCACGCCCGTGACCATCTCGGAGGCACGGCATCAGCAGTTGCGCGGCACGGGAGGGGTGTGGTCCTCCAGTTCCTCGGACCAGCCCGTCATGGCGGTCGGCCGGGCGGGCGCCGGCTGGAGCTTCGCCTTCGACGGGGACCCGGACCCGTTCACCCCGGAGCGTTTCGTCTCCCCTGCCGCAGCCGCCGCCGCGGCCACCCGCGCGGTGGTGGTGTGGGCCGACCTGTCGGGCCGGCGCGACGAGCCGTTCTTCCACCTCTCCGTGGCGCGCGACGGCGTCGAGGAGTACGCGTTCACCTACGCGGAGGGCGAACTCCGGCGTACCGGTGACGTCCCGCCGGCTCTGGACCCGGACCGCTTCCTCGCCGGCCCCGCGGCCGTCGCCGAGGCGGAACGCCCGCTCCTGCGCGCCGTGGCGGAGCACTTCGGTGTCCGCCTCCCCCGCCACGCCCTCCTGAACGGCCGCCTCCCCACTGTCGTCAGCCGCTCCTGGACGCGGCCGCCCGAGGACGGAGAGGCGTTGTTCGTGTGGACGCGTGTGGGGTGAGGACGTCGGCGGGGCGCGCTCCTCGCTGCCCCGCCGACGGTCATGGCGTGCGGTCGTCCCCGCCCGTCCCGTCCTCATCGTCCGCAGGGGCCTCGACGCCCTCCAGGGGGTTGCCCGCCGTCGTGCCGCGGCCGGTCTGGTAGCCCTCCTTGGCGCTCGCGGTGCCCGGGACCGTCCGATCCTGCGCCTGCTTCTCCCCGCCTGAGTGGGCGCCGGGCTCCTCGTCGTCGCGGGCCCGGCCGTAGCGGTCGGCGTTCTGGTCCTGCTGCCCCGTCATGTGCGTTCCTCCCGTCGCATCGGCGCCCCGCCGGGTTCCCTGGGACGAACAGCGCGAAACGCCCACCGCAGCATGGTGCCCGCGGGGATACTCGCCAGCCGAACTATGGTGTCCCGCCATATGTGCGCCTGACCTGGCGATTCCTACGGTGTGGCGACACGCAAACGTCCCCGCAACGCCAGGAAGTGGTGCCGATGTCGTCGCCCTCTGCCGCTCCACCAGCACCGAACAACCTCAAGCGCATCGTCGCCGCGTCCCTCATCGGCACCACCATCGAGTGGTACGACTTCTTCCTCTACGGGTCGGCCGCCGCGCTCGTCTTCAACGAACTGTTCTTCCCGGACTCCGATCCACTGGTCGGCACGCTCCTGTCCTTCCTGACGTACGCCGTCGGGTTCGCCGCGCGGCCCATCGGCGCGCTGGTGTTCGGGCACTACGGCGACCGGCTCGGGCGCAAGAAGCTGCTGGTGCTCAGCCTGCTGATGATGGGCGGGGCGACCTTCGCCATCGGACTGATGCCCACGCACGCCACCATCGGCAGCATGGCGCCGATCCTGCTGACCGTGCTGCGGCTGGTGCAGGGCTTCGCGCTCGGCGGTGAGTGGGGCGGCGCCGTGCTGCTGGTGTCGGAGCACGGTGACGCGCGCCGGCGCGGGTTCTGGGCGTCGTGGCCGCAGACCGGCGCACCGGCCGGACAGCTGCTGGCGACCGGTGTGCTGGCGCTGCTGACCGCCGTGCTGTCGGAGTCGGCGTTCGGCTCCTGGGGCTGGCGGGTCCCCTTCCTGCTGTCCGGTGTGCTGGTGATCGTCGGTCTGTGGATCCGGCTCTCCGTCGACGAGTCGCCGGTGTTCAAGGAGGCGCTGAAGCGTGCCGAGGCGCGCAAGGCGGACGCCCCCGCCGAGCGCATGCCGCTCGTCGCCGTGCTCAAGCACCACTGGCGTGACGTGCTGGTGGCGATGGGCGCACGGATGGCGGAGAACATCAGCTACTACGTGATCACCGCGTTCATCCTGGTGTACGCCACCACCTCGGCCGGGGTGTCCAGGCAGACCGCCCTCAACGCCGTGCTCATCGCCTCCGCGCTGCACTTCGCGGTGATCCCCGCGTGGGGCGCCCTGTCCGACCGGTGGGGGCGGCGCCCCGTGTACCTCATCGGCGCGGTCGGCGTGGGCCTGTGGATGTTCCCCTTCTTCGCGCTCATCGACACCGGCGGCTTCGGCGCCCTGCTGCTCGCGGTGACCGTGGGTCTCGTCATGCACGGGGCGATGTACGCGCCGCAGGCCGCCTTCTTCTCCGAGATGTTCGCGACCCGTATGCGCTACTCCGGCGCCTCCATCGGCGCCCAGTTCGCCTCGGTCGCCGCCGGCGCTCCCGCCCCGCTCATCGCCACCGCGCTGCTGTCGGACTACGGCACCTCCACGCCGATCGCCCTCTACGTCATCGCCGCGAGCCTCCTCACGGTCGTCGCGATCCTGGCGGCCAAGGAGACCCGGCACCGGGATCTCGCCGACGTGTCCCCCGGGACGGAGGACGGGACGGGCACCCCCGTCACGACCGGGAGGACGGAGGACGCGCGCGCCCTCTGAGTCCCGCCCGGACAGCCCCGGCCCCCGTGTCCGCCCCGGCGGCGCGGGGGTCAGTGCCGTGCGGGCGGCGGCTGCGTGACCCCGGACAGACGGTGCAGGCGCAGGGCCAGCTGTATCTCCAGGGCGCGCTCGGGGCTCTGCCAGTCGTCGCCGAGGAGCCGGCCGACACGGTCGAGGCGCTGCGCGACCGTGTTGACGTGGACGTGGAGGTCGTCCTTCGTGCGGGCCGGGCTCATCCCGCACGCGAAATAGGCGTCCAGCGTGCGCAGCAGCTCCGTGCCGCGCCGTTCGTCGTACGCCACGACCCGGCCGATGGTGCGGTCGACGAAACCGGCGATGTCCCGCTCCCCCGCGAGCAGCAGCCCGAGGAAGCCGAAGTCCTCGGCGGCGGAGCCGTCGCCCGCCCGGCCGAGCAGCCGCAGGGTGTCGAGGCAGCGCCGGGCCTCCGCGTACGCCGAGGCGACCGTGTCCGGGCGGGCGAGGAGCCGGCCGACCGGGGCGGACGCGCCGACCGTGACCGGTTCGTGGACGGCGGTGCCCAGCTCGCGGGCGGTTCGACGGGCCAGGCCGGTGGCGGTGTCGCCGGGGGCGAGCGGCAGCAGCAGGACCGTGCCGCCGTCGCGGGCGGCGGCGAGGCCGTGCCGGGTCGCGGCGAGGTGGGAGGCGGCGGCCCACAGGCGTCTGCGGGCGTCGGCCTCCTGGTCGGCGTCGGCGGCGCCGCCCTCCAGCCGGGCGGCGAGCACCGCGTGCGTGGCGTCGAGGTCGGCGCGCAGCCGGGTGGCGCGATCGCGCAGCAGGCGGGGGTCACGGTCACGGGCGTCGAGCAGGTCGTCGAGCAGCTCACCTCGGACGCGCTGCTCGGCCTCGGCGGCGGAGCGGCGGGCGAGCAGCAGCAGCGAGGTGACCATGGCGGCGCGCTCGAGGGTGCGCTGGTCGACGGGGTCGAGGCCCGGGTGACCGCGCAGCACGAGCGCGCCGAGCAGTTCGTCCCCGGCGGCGACGGCGGCGATCCAGTCCTCACCGTGCCGCACGGCGTGGCCCTCGGCGCGGGAGGACTCCAGGGCGCGGGCCGGCGCGGCCGGGGCCTCGGTGAACTCGACGGTGCCGTCCAGCACCTCGGAGACGGCGGCTGCCACGTCGTGCACCCCACCGCCGCGCAGGACCAGCTCGGCGAGCCGGTCGTGGACGTCGGAGGCGCGCTCGATGACGGCACTGCGGTCCTGGATGATCTCGTTGGCCCGCTCCAGACCGCTGAGGGCCTCGCGGGTCTCGGCGAGCAGGTTGGCCGTGTCGATGGCGGCTGCGGCGAGCGCCGCGAAGGAGCCGAGCAGGGCGATCTGCTCCCGCTCGAACACCCGGGAGCGGCGGTCGGCGGCGAACAGCACCCCGATGACGTGGTCCCCGAGCGTCAGGGGCACCCCGAGGATCGCGACGAGTCCCTCGTCCCGCACCCCGCTGTCGATGGAGTGGGTGTGCTGGAAGCGGTCGTCGCGGAAGTAGTCGTCCGTGACGTACGGCCGGGCGGTCTGGGCGACGAGGCCGCCGAGCCCTTCCCCCATGCCGAGGCGCAGCTGCTGGAAGCGGGCCGCCACCGAACCCTCGGTGACCCGCATGTAGGTGTCGCCCCGTTCCGGGTCGTTGAGGCTGAGGTAGGCGACGTCGGTGCCGAGCAGGGAGCGGGCGCGCTGCACGATCGCGCGCAGCACGGCGTCCAGGTCCCGCAGCCCGGCGAGGTCGTGGGCTGTCTCGAACAGGGCGGACAGCTCGGCCTCCCGGCGGCGGCGACCCTCGATCTCGGACCGCACGCGCAGGGCGAGCAGCTTGGCCCGCTCCAGGGCCGCGACCCGCTCGGCGGGGTGGCCCTCGGCGCGGGCGAGCAGCACCGGCTGCTCGTACGCCTCGGCGGGGGCGCCGCGGGCGAGCAGCTCCAGGAACGGCGCCTCCGCGCCGTCGGCGACGGGCCGGCCGGCGTCGGGGCGGGTCCGGCCCGCAGCGGCGGCGGAGGCGGACCGTTCGGCGGACTGCAGGTGATCGCGGGGCATGGGTCTCAGGATTCCTCATCCGGCGGCCGCCCCGTCAGCCCTGTGGAAAACTCCGCCGGCCGACGGCCGGCCGCGGTCGGTGTCAGGTCTAGTGGGCGGTCCAGCCGCCGTCCAGGATCAGCGAGGTGCCGGTGACGAAGGACGCCTGCGGGCCGCACAGGTAGGCCACCGCCTGGGCGACCTCCTCCGGTTCGATCAGACGCTTGAGCGCGCTGTCCTGGAGCAGCACCTCGGCCACGACGCGTTCCTCGGGGATGCCGTGGGCGCGGGCCTGGTCGGCGATCTGCTTCTCGACCAGTGCGGTACGCACATAGCCGGGGTTCACACAGTTGGAGGTGACGCCGTGGGACGCGCCCTCCAGGGCGGTGGTCTTGGAGAGCCCTTCCAGGCCGTGCTTTGCGGCCACGTACGCGGACTTGTAGGCCGAGGCGCGCAGGCCGTGCACGGAGGAGATGTTGACGACGCGGCCCCAGCCCTGCCCGTACATGTGCGGCAGGGCGCCCCGGATGAGGCGGAAGGGGGCCTCCAGCATCACGGTGAGCACCGTGTGGAAGACGTCCGGCGGGAACTCCTCGATGGGCCGCACCAGCTGGAGTCCCGCGTTGTTGACCAGGACGTCCGTCCCGGCGGCGGCGTCCTCGGCGGCGTCCAGGTCGGTGAGGTCCAGGACGTGCGGCTCGACGGAGCCGCCCAGGTCGGCGGCTGCCGCGGCGAGCGCCTCCAGCCCTTCGGCGTCCCGGTCGACGGCTCTGACCTTGGCGCCGGCGGCCGCGAGGCGCAGCACGCAGGCGCGGCCGATGCCTCCGGCGGCGCCGGTGACGAGCGCGGTGCGGCCGCCGAGGTCGAGGAGGGTGTCGTGGGGAGCCGGGAGGGCACTGGGCGCGGTCATGGGGTTGACCCTAGGCAGCACGCCCCGGTCGACCCATGTGGCCGCGCCCCACAGTTCAGCCGTTTCTAGTGGGGTCGAGCCATGTGGGTGCGGGCTCGAACCAGGTGGGTGCGTCGGTGAGGGCCTGCTTGATGCGGAAGCTCGCGAAGTCGTTCAGCTCGGGCAGCGCGTCCACCGCGAACCAGGCGACGTCCAGCGACTCGTCGTCGTTCACCCGCGCCTCGCCGCCGACGGCACGGCAGCGGAAGGTGATGTCCATGTACTGGCAGACGTCGCCGTTGCCGTACGTCACCGGCTGGAGGGACTGGACCAGCACCACCCGTTCCACGACGCAGCGCACGGCGGTCTCCTCCTCGACCTCCCGCACCGCGCAGGCCGCGGGCTGCTCCCCCGGGTCGGGGATACCGCCGATCACCGACCACGTGCGGGTGTCCGCCCGGCGGTTGAGCAGCACGCGGCCCTCGTCGTCGAAGACGAGGGCCGTGACGCCGGGCAGCCACAGCAGCTGATGGCCCGCCGAGGCGCGCAGGGTGCGGATGAAGTCAGGAGTAGCCATGCCCCGACCCTAACCGGCGCGCGAGGGCGCCTCCGGGCACGTCGGAAGGCGTAGCCCTACTGCTCGCCGGTCCGCCGGGCGCGTGCCGCGGCGGCCACGCCCCAGCCGAGGCCGCCCGCGGCGAGGAGGACGAGGAGGCCCTCGGGGAGGGTGCCGAGGCGGGTGGCGGGGGTCTGCGAGGTGCGCAGCGGCACCTCCTGCACCAGGTGGTCGGCGACGAACATGCCGGTCCTCTGCGTGATCTGCCCGTCCGGCATGATGACGGCGCTGACGCCGCTGGTGACCGGCACGGTGACCGCGCGGCTGTGCTCGACGGCGCGGACCCGGGACATGGCGAGCTGCTGGTAGGTCATCTCGCTGCGCCCGAAGGTGGCGTTGTTGCTCGGCACGGAGATCATCTTCGCGCCGTCGGTGACGGTGTCGCGCACGGCCCAGTCGAAGGCGGCCTCGTAGCAGGTGACCAGGCCGACGGCGGCGCCGTCCCGGTCGAACACGCCCGGCTCGGAGCCGCGGCTGAAGTCCTGGCGGACCATGGAGGTCCACTCCTCGTTGATCGCGCCGACCAGGGAGCGCAGCGGGAGGTACTCGCCGAACGGCTGGATCTGCCGCTTGTCGTAGATGTCGACGGGGCCCTTCACCGGGTCCCAAAGGATCTGCTCGTTGAGCAGCTTCCCGTCCCGGGAGACCACCGCGCCGACCGAGATCGGCGCGCCGACGGCCTTCGCGGCGCGGTCGACGACCTCGCGGGCGTCGTCGTTGGCGAAGGGGTCGATGTCGGAGGAGTTCTCCGGCCACAGCACGATGTCCGGCCGCTCGACGCGGCCCGCCGCGACCTCGGCGGCCAGCCGCTCCGTCTCGCGCGCGTGGTAGTCGAGGACGGCCCGCCGCTGGGAGTTGAAGTCGAGGCCGAGTCGGGGCACGTTGCCCTGGATCACCGCGACGGTGACCGTGCCGCTCTCAGCCTTGTCGCCGACCAGGCTGCGCGCCGCGAAGGCCCCGGCCACCGGCACGGCGACACTCAGCACGCCGACGGCCACGGCGGCCTTGTGCGGGGTGCCGGTGCGCCGCGCCTTCACGGCCGGCCGCACCACCTCGTACAGACCGAAGCCGCACAGCACCACGGCGAAGCCGAGCACCGGGGTGCCGCCGAGCGCGGCGAGCGGCAGGAACACCCCGTCCGCCTGACCGAAGGCGATCTTGCCCCAGGGGAAGCCGCTGAACGGCACGCGCGCGCGTGCCGCCTCGCCGGCGATCCACAGCGCCGCCGCCCACACCGGCCATCCGGGCAGCCGGGACACCACGGTGATCCCCGCGCCGACCAGCGCGACGTACACCGCCTCGATCACCACCAGCGCGAGCCACGGGCCGGGGCCGACCTCCACGCCGGTCCACACCAGCAGCGGCAGCAGGAAGCCGAGGCCGAAGAGATAGCCGAGGCCCAGGCCCGCCTTCCAGCTCCGGCCGCGCAGCACCCAGCCGAGGAGGGCGAAGGCGGGAAGGGCCAGCCACCACAGGGTGCGCGGCGGGAAGCTGACGTAGAGGAGGAGGCCCGCGAGCGCGGCGGCGCCGGCCGGGAGGAGGCGCGCGCGCCACTTCCGCCAGGCCGAGGGCGTGGTCCGCGGCGGCATGGGGTCCGACGCGCCGACGGAGGTTGCGGTGACGGTCACCCGGGGAGTCTACGGCGCGTGACCTGGGGCCGGACAGCACGGTCGAACGGCGCCGGTGGGCGGGACGGTGCGCGGTCGCGGTGCCCGTCACCGTTTCCCCGGGAGTCGTCACCAGACGTCCCCGAACGGGCCACCAGCCGTTACCGTGTGCCGGTGCCTTGTCCGCGCGGCCCGACGGGGGTCCGCGGGCGGGGACCGTCACAGGGGACGGGGGCACGACGTGGGCGGGGTGCGGGGTGGGTTCAGGTACGACGGACAGGGCGTCGGCCGGTGCGGACGCGGAGAGCGGAAGACGGACGGGGCCGGACGCGGCGGGTGTGGTGGTGCTGGGCGCGTGCGCGGCCTGGCCCCTGATCACCACTGCGGCCCGTGACGGTCGTCCGGAGGGGATGCTGCTCGCGGTGCTGGCCGTGGCCGCGGGGTACGCGGCGGGCCGCGTCGGCGGGGCGCTGCTGCCGGTGGCCGCGCCCTGCGCGGGCGCGCTGGCCGGGATCGCGCTCACGGCATGGGTCCCCCATCTGGCGCCGGGGCCGCAGATCACCGCTCCGCTCGGGCACGCCGGGGCGACGACCGCCATCGTGATCCTGTCGGCGGGGGCCGCCTGCTGCGCGGCCTGGGGAGCGTCCGGGTCCGCGGTCCGGTCGGCGATGCGGCTGCTCGCGGCGGGTATCGCGGTGACGGCTGCGGTGCTCGGCTCGGTGACGGGATGCGTGGCCGCGGCGGTGGTGCTGGCGGGCTCGCTGGCCGCCGGCCGGGTACGGCGCCGTGGCGCCGCCCTCGCAGGGCTCGGGCTGATCGCCGCCGGGGTGGCCGGGCTGACCTGGGCCGTAGCCGCGAGCGCGGGGCCGGAGGGCTTCGTCGCGTCGCTCGAAGGGCGGCTCACACCTCACCGGGTGGCGTTGTGGCATGACGCGCTCGACCTGGCCCGTGCGCACGCGGGCCTGGGCGTCGGACCGGGACGCTTCGGCGAGCTGAGCACGGCGTCCCTCGGTTCGCCGCTGTCCGACGGCAAGCCGCACTCCGCTCCGCTCCAGCTCGCGGCGGAACAGGGCGTCGTCGGGGTGCTGCTGCTCGCGGCGGGGTTCGGCTGGCTGCTGTACGCCCTGTGGCGCAGCCCGCGCCCGACGCCGGTGGTGCTGTCGGCGGCCGCCGCCCTGACCGCGCTGTCGGCCGTCGCGACGGTGGGCAACGCGCTCAGCTTCACGGCGGTCGCGGTCGGCACGGGTTACCTCGCGGGCCTCGCCACGTCCCGCCCCTTCGCCCTGGACACGGCCCGCCGCGCGGGAGAGGTGCGGGGAGGGACCGTTCGGTGAGGACCTGCTCGTGACTCCCTCACGAGCAGCACGGTGGTCGGCGGCGACGTGTCCCACGGCCGTCGCCCCGGAGACGGGGGCCGGGCATACGTCCATGATGGCCGCCCCGCCCGCGCGGCCAGCGGCCACCGTGCCGCCGTCACGTGAACGTGCGCCACATCTGACGGGCGGCCGTCCCCTACCCGGCCTCGACCGCGCCCGGCGGCCGGTCCCTGCGGCAGGCACACCTCCGCGGGGCGCACGCCGTCCCGCCCTGCACGGTGCCCGGGACGCGCGGACGGCGATCGGCGCCGCGTCTCGGCCCCAGGGCCGCCCGGCCGTGCGCGCCGGGAGCACGGCGGCTCAGACCTTGTCCGGCCTCCTCAGCCGTAGCCGGTCGCGGATGACGCGGACCGCCGCTTCCGCGTCGTCCACCGTCACGGTGAAGGTGTGGCCGTCGGCGAGACGGAGGACCACGCCCTCGCCGCGGCGGACGACGACCGCCGTGCCCATCTCGGGGCGCCAGCGGTAGCCCCAGCCGCCCCAGTGGCGGGGCGTGACGTGCGGGGCGAAGTCGGCGCCGGCGACGTGGGACAGCGGGATGCGTCGGCGCGGCACGCCGATGTGACCGCAGCGCACCTCGAGGTGGTCCTCGTCGACCCGCAGCGCGACGTGCACGAAGGCGAGGGTGCCGAACAGCACCAGGAGTCCGGCCGCGATGCAGCCGACGACGGCCATGGCGAGCGGCGCGCCCCCTGACGTCCACGCGGAGTCGACGGCCAGGGCGATGCCGAGCGCCATGCAGGCGGCGCCGATCAGCGCCAGCAGCCACTGGAAGCGGGCGGTGGCGCGACCGGTCCAGACCTCGGAGTACGGGCCGTGCTCACCTGAGCGGTGGTCCCTCATGCCTCGAGGTTACTCAGGATCCGCTCCGTCGGTACCGCGTCGCGGGGCGTTACTGAGCCGTCCGGGCGGGGACGGCCGCCTGGAGCAGTCCGCCCTCCGGATAGGTGAGGGCGGCCTCGGGCAGCGTGCCCGGACGGCCGCTGAGCAGCACGGTCAGCGTGCCGGTCGCGGGGGCGTCGGGGGCGGGCTGCTCGCCGAGCCGCCGCAGGGCCTGCGCGGCCACCGCGCCGGCGGAACCGTGCAGGGCGAGCGGCTGCGGTCCGGGGCTCGGCACGGCGGCCCGGATGCGGTCGGCGACCAGCTCGTAGTGGGTGCAGCCGAGGACGACCGTGGTCACGTCGTCCGGGGTGAGCGCGGCGGCCGCCGCGACGGCTTCGTCGATCGCCGTGTCGTCCGCGCGCTCAACGGCCTCGGCAAGGCCCCAGCAGGGCACCTCGGTGACGGTGACGCCCGCGGCGAACCGCTTGATCAGGTCGCTCTGGTAGGGGCTGCCCGTGGTGGCGGGGGTCGCCCAGATGGCGAGCGGGCCGCCGCCGGCCGCGGCCGGCTTGATGGCGGGGACGGTGCCGACGACCGGCAGGTCGGGCTCGTGGCGGGCGCGCAGGGCGGTGAGGGCGTGCACGGTGGCGGTGTTGCAGCCGACGATCAGGGCGTCGGGCCGGTGCACGGCGGCCGCCTCGGCGACGGCCAGGGCCCGCCGGGTGAGGTCGGCGGGCGTCCTCGGTCCCCAGGGCATGCCGTCGGGGTCGAGGGAGAGCACCAGATCGGCGTCGGGGCGCAGCCGCCGTACCGCGGCGGTGGCCGCCAGCAGTCCGATTCCGGAGTCCATGAGCGCGATCTTCACCCGGCCACGATAGACGATGAGCCGCTGCGGGGCCGTGCCGTGGGGCAGACTGCGCACGTGAGCGCCGTCGTGTGGAGTGCCGCCGTGTCCCTCGCCGCCTGGCTGTGGCTGCTGCTGTTCCAGGGGTGGTTCTGGCGCACGGACGTACGGCTTCCGGCGTCGCGCGATCCGGACGGGTGGCCGGACGTGTGCGTGGTGGTGCCCGCGCGGGACGAGGCGGCCGTGCTGCCCGCGAGCCTGCCGTCGCTGCTCGCCCAGGACTATCCGGGCCGCGCGGAGGTCCTCCTGGTCGACGACGGCAGCACGGACGGCACCGGGGACCTCGCCCGGGAGCTGGCGCGGCGGCGGGGCGGGCTTCCGCTCACCGTGGTGACGCCCGGCGAACCGCCGTCCGGGTGGACCGGCAAGCTGTGGGCGGTGCGGCACGGCATGGAGCTGGCCCGCGCCCGGGACCCGGAGTACCTGCTGCTGACGGACGCCGACATCGCGCACGCCCCGGACAGTCTGCGGCGACTGGTGTCGGCGGCCCGGACCGGCGGGTTCGACCTCGTGTCGCAGATGGCGAGGCTGCGGGTGGAGAGCCTGTGGGAGCGGCTGGTGGTGCCGGCGTTCGTGTACTTCTTCGCGCAGCTCTACCCGTTCCGCCGGATCGCCCGGCCGGGTTCGCGGACGGCCGCCGCGGCCGGCGGCTGTGTGCTGCTGCGCGCCGGCGCCGCCGAGCGGGCGCGGATCCCGGACGCCGTACGGAACGCCGTGATCGACGACGTGGCCGTGGCCCGCGCGGTCAAGCGGAGCGGCGGGCGCGTCTGGCTGGGCCTCGCGGACGGCGTGGACAGCGTGCGCCCCTATCCACGGTTGCGTGACCTGTGGCGCATGGTGTCGCGGAGCGCGTACGCGCAGCTGCGGCACAGCCCGCTGCTGCTGGTGGGGACGGTGGCCGGTCTGGTGCTGGTGTACCTGGTGCCGCCGGCCGCGGTGGCCGTGGGCGCGGCGGCGGGGAGCGTGCCGTGCGCACTGACGGGTGGGGCGGCGTGGCTGGTGATGACGGGGACGTACGTCCCGATGCTGCGGTACTACCGGCAGCCGCTGTGGCTCGCGCCGCTGCTGCCGGTGACCGCGTTCCTCTATCTGCTGATGACGGTGGACTCGGCGGTGCAGCACCGCCGTGGGCGTGGCGCCGCCTGGAAGGGCCGCACCTACGCCCGGCCGGAGGCCGCCGCCGAAGAAGCCTGACCGGACGTCACTTGCGGCCGGGCGTCCAGTTCATGCCCCAGCCGTAGGCGTGGTCGACGGTGCGCTGCGGACTGACGCCGCGCTCAGGGACGAGGTAGCGGGCCTCGCGCTGGACGACCAGGTCGCCGCCGTTGTTGGTGATGAGCGCGAGCGCGCACACCGTGGAGGGGACGGTGCACTCGTCGAGTGAGAAGTCGATGGGCGCGCCGTGCTGCGGGCGGAGGGTGACCGTGGCGTGCAGGTCGGCGAAGGAGCGGGCGCCCTCGTAGACGGTGACGAAGACGAGGATGCGCCGGAACTGGTGCTTGTGGTCGAGGTTGACGGTGAGGTTCTCGCCGCGCGCCGAGGCGCCGGTGCGGTCGTCGCCGTCGAGGTGGATGAACGGCGGCTGGTGCAGCGAGCCGAAGGCGTTGCCGAGGGCCTGGACGACGCCCTTCCTGCCGTCGGTGAGCTCCCACAGGGCGCACAGGTCGAGGTCGAGGTCGGCGTGCATGGCGACCGGGCGGCCCAGCTTGGCGGCCCAGCCGGAGAACTGCTTGCGCACCTCCCAGTTGAGGTTGACGTGGAGGGAGCCCGAGGTGCCGCCCTGCTTGGTCAGCGACACGGAGGGCGCCGCCTTGGTGAGCGTCACCTTGGTGAGCTGGACGGGTGCCGGGGGCGCCACGGGCGGGGGCGGCGGCTGCGGCACGGTGACCGGAGGCGCGACCGGCGGGGCGGCCGGGGCCGCCACGGGCGCGGCGGGCGGTACGGCGTGCTGCGGTTCGTCCACGGTGATGCCGTAGTCGGTGGCGAGGCCCTCGAGCCCGCTGCTGTAGCCCTGTCCGACGGCGCGGAACTTCCAGGCTCCCTGGCGGCGGTAGAACTCGCCGAGCACGAAGGCGGTCTCGGTGGTGGCGCCGGTGCTGTCGAAACGGGCGGCCACGGCGCCGTTCGCCGCGTCCTTCACCTCGATGGAGAGGTCCGGGACCTGTCCGAAGGTGCCGCCGTCGCTGGAGGCGGCCAGGATGACGGTCTCGACGCCGGGCTCGACGCGCGTGAGGTCGACGAGCAGGGTGTCGGTGACCCGGCCCCCGTCCTGCCGCTTGCCCTCGTGGCGTACGGCGCCGGAGGCGTGGGCGGGCTGGTTGTAGAAGACGAAGTCGGCGTCGGAGCGGACCTTGCCGCCGGACAGCAGCAGCGCCGAGGCGTCCGCGTCGGGCACGCCGGGGCCGAAGCGCCAGCCCACGTCGACCCGCAGTGCCGTGGCCGGCACCGGTGTGTTCGATCCCTTCGGCATGGACATGTCCCGCCCCCATCACAGGTCGCCGCGCCGGGCGAAGCCCCGGCGTCCGTCGGTGTGCGTCCGCCCAACCTAATCCCCCACGCGAGGGGCGCCCACGCCCGCGGGCGCGAACCCGTCGCCGGCCGCCCCCTGAGACCGCCGGTAACCCCCTCGGAACTCGGCCTTTACACGAAATCCGCGCGACAGTACGCCCGTTTTCCGTAAGTTCGCTCGCATTGGGGATCGCCAGTCACCCAGGGCGCGGAAAACAACCCTCTTATCGGTCTCCCCAACCAGCACATCGTGGGCTTAACTTATGTGCCATGACCTCCCCCCGCTCCATGTATGGCGGCGGCTACTCCTCCGCTGCCTTCCCGGACACCCCGATCTACGACTCGCTCGTGGCCGAGCGGGGCACCCCGCAGATCGCCCCGATCCGGGTTCCCGCCGCGTACGAGGCGCCGGCCAGTCACCTGCCCGCGCTCCCCTCGGCGTTGCCGGCCCTGCCGGCGGCACCGTCCCAGCCGTCCTACGGCTATCCCCAGCCCGCCGCGCCGCAGCCCGCCCCGCTCCAGCAGGCGCACACGGCGTACATCCCGCAGCAGGCCACCGCGCCGCGCGGCTACCCCGGCCCCCAGCCGCAGCCGCCGCGCCAGCCGCAGCCCGCCGGGTACGAGGCGATGCGTCCCGCGGCCGCCCCGCGGCCGGCGCCCGCGCCGTACCAGGACCCCTACAACAACCAGCAGTACCGGGGGTACTGAGCGGGCCGAGCCGTGCCGAAAGGGCCCGGTGCCGTCGTCCGGTGATGGCACGATGGGCCCATGGGGAACGCTCGTGTGCGCTCGATCCACGTTCATCCGGTCAAGGCCTTCCGGAGCCTGCCGCTCCGGGAGGTCGTCGTGGAGCGCTGGGGTCCGGCCGGTGACCGGCGCTGGACGCTGATCGACGACGGGGGAAAGGTCGTCACGCAGCGCCGCCACCCACGCCTCGCCCTCGCCGCCGCCGAGCCGCTGCCCGGCGGCGGCGTCGTGCTGTCCGCGCCCGGCCGCGCTCCGGTCACCGTGCCCGTGCCGGCGCCCGGCACGACCGTCCCGGCGGACGTCTTCGGCGACAAGGTGGAGGTCGTCCCCGCCGAGGACCCGGCCGTGCACGAGTGGTGCAGCGACTTCCTGGACACACCGGTGCGGCTCGTGCACCTCGACGACCCGGCCGTACGGCGGCCGGTCGACCCCGCGTACGCGCTGCCCGGCGAGACGGTCACGTTCGCCGACGGATACCCGCTGCTGCTCACCGCGACCGCCTCCCTGGACCGGCTCAACTCCCTTGTCGCGCAGGGCGAGCACGCGCACGAGGGCCCGCTGCCGATGAGCCGCTTCCGGCCCAACGTGGTGGTCGAGGGGACGGAGGCGTGGGCGGAGGACGGCTGGAAGCGCGTCAGCATCGGCGAGATGACGTTCCGGGTCCCCAAGCCGAGCGGACGGTGCGTGGTCACCACCACCGACCAGGACACCGCCCGCCGCGGACGCGAACCGCTGCACACCCTGGGCCGCCACCGGTCCGCCGGCGGCCGGCTCCTCTTCGGCGTGAACCTGGTGCCCGTCTCCCCCGGCACCCTCCGCGTCGGCGACCCGCTGGAGGTCGTGGCCTGACGCGCGCGCGGCCGAGCGACGCGGGAACCCGGGTCCGTTCCGGCGCGTTGGGCAGCGTGAGGGATCGGTGAGGGAACCGGGGAGGGGGTGCGTGCCGTGCGGGCGGTCAGCGGACTCTGGCGCTGGCGGCGCAACCCGCTGCGCCGCGCCACCGACCTCGCGGAAGCCTGGCTGGCGCTCGCCGCGCTCCTGCTGGCCACGCTCGCCGCGCCGCTGATCGGCGTCCTGGCCGGAAGCGCCGCGCACGCGTCGCTGCAGCGGTCGGTCCGCGCCCAGCAGCAGTTCCGCCACCTGGTCACGGCCACGGTGGTGCGCGAGCTGGACCCTGCCCCGGCGGCCACGGACCCGGAGCTGCTGGGCGGGGACCCGGGTTCCCGCGTCCTGGCCCGCTGGACCGCCCCGGACGGATCCGGACGGCGGGAGGCCGTGCAGGCGCGGCTGCCGGATCCCCGGCCGGGCGACACGTTCCGCATATGGACCGACGGGCGCGGGGACCGGGTCGCGCGCCCGCTGGAGCAGGGCGCCGCCACGGCCCACGCGGTGCTCGCCGGCGCGGGGGCCGCGCTGCTGGCCGCCGGACTGTTCGAGGGCGGCCGGCGCCTGGTGCTGCGCCGGATGCTCCGCGGCCGGTACGCCCGCTGGGACCGGGAGTGGGGCCGCGTGGGCCCGGACTGGGGCAGGGCGGACGCCGGCAGCTGACGGCGTTCCGCCTCTGGTCAACTCGCCGCCCCCGCGCACGCTACGGTGGTCCGGCCGAACCGATCGGCGAAGACTCGGACGGGAACGGTCCACAGGTACGACGAGGTGGGGGCACGGCAACACCATGGCACAGGGCACGGTCCAGGTGACGCACACCGGCACATCGAGGTGGCGCCGCCGCACGGGTGAGTACCCATCGCTCGCCGCCGCCCTGGAGGCCGCGGGCGAGGGCGACGTGCTCACCGTCGCTCCCGGCACCTACCGGGAGAACCTCGTCGTGCGGCGGGCGGTGACCCTGCGCGGGCCCGAGGGGTCGCCCGGCTCGGTGCGCATCGCGCCGCCGGACGGGGTGCCGCTCACCGTGCGCGCCTCCGCCGTGGTGCTGGACCTGCACGTGGAGGGACAGGACGCCACCGCCCCGGCCGTGCTGGTGGAGGAGGGCACCCCCGAGCTGCGGGACATCCGCGTGGTCAGCCGGTCCGCGGCCGGCATCGAGGTGCGCGGCGCCGCCCGGCCCACGGTGCGCCGGTGCACGGTCGACAACCCGGCGGGCGCCGGCATCGCCGTGGTCGACGGCGGGGGCGGGGTCTTCGAGGAGTGCGAGGTGGTCGCCGCCGGGCAGGCGGGCGTCGCCGTGCGCGGCGGGGGCCACCCGCGGCTGGAGCGCTGCAAGGTGCACCACGCCTCCGGTTCCGGCCTGACCGCGACCGGGGAGAACTCGGCGCTGGAGGCCGTCGGCTGCGAGGTGTACGAGGTGCGCGGCAGCGGGGTGCAGGTGACCGGCCGTGCCACCGCCCACCTCACCGACTGCGACGTGCACCGCACCACCGGGGACGGCGTCACGCTCGACACGGACGCCGTGCTGACGCTGGCCGACTGCCGCATCCACGACATCCCGGAGAACGCGGTCGACCTGCGCTCCCGCTCGGTGCTCACCCTGACCCGCACCACGGTGCGGCAGTTCGGCCGCAACGGTCTGTCGGTGTGGGACCCGGGGACGCGGGTGGACGCCAACCAGTGCGAGATCTTCGACAGCACCGGCGACTACCCGGCGGTGTGGGTCAGCGACGGTGCGACCGCCGTCCTGGACTCCTGCCGGGTGCACGACGTGCCGGACGCGCTGTTCGTGCTGGACCGCGGCTCGCGGGCGGACGTCGTCGACAGCGACCTCTCCCAGGTGCGCAACACGGCGGTGTCGGTGAGCGACGGCGCGACCGCCCAGCTCGACGACTGCCGCATCCGGGAGGCGGCGACGGGCGCCTGGTTCCGTGACCACGGCAGTGGCGGCACCCTGAACAACTGCTCCCTGGACGGCACCCAGACCGGGGTCATCGTCACCAAGGGCGCCGACCCCACCGTCGAGCGCTGCACGGTCGACTCCCCCGCCGAGGCGGGCGTGTACGTGTCCGCGGGCGGCCGCGGCACCTTCGAGCACTGCCGGGTCACCGGCAGCGGCGGCTACGGCTTCCACGTCATCGACGGCAGCCGTACGACGCTGCGCAAGTGCCGCACCGAGCGCTGCGCGCGCGGGGGTTACGAGTTCGCCGAGGGCGCCGACGGCACGTCCGGCTCGGGCGGGCCGGTCGTCGAGGACTGCACCAGCGACGAGTCCGGCAGCCTGCGCGCCGAACCGCCCGCGCCCGAAGCCGCGGTGCAGACCACCGGCCACACCACGGGGCTGCTGGGCACGGTCCCCGCCCCTGCCGGGGCCGTTGCGCCGCCCGCCCCCGCCGCCGTGCCGGAACCGCGGCGCGAGACACGCACCTCCAAGGACGTCCTCGGCGAACTCGACGCCCTGGTCGGCCTGGAGAGCGTCAAGCGCGAGGTGCGGGCCCTCACCGACATGATCGAGGTGGGCCGGCGCCGGCAGCGGGCCGGGCTGAAGGCCGCGTCCGTCAAGCGGCACCTGGTGTTCACCGGCTCCCCCGGCACCGGCAAGACCACGGTGGCGCGTCTGTACGGCGAGATCCTCGCCTCGCTCGGGGTGCTGGAGCAGGGCCACCTGGTCGAGGTGTCCAGGGTGGACCTGGTCGGCGAGCACATCGGCTCGACGGCGATCCGCACCCAGGAGGCGTTCGAGAAGGCGCGCGGCGGGGTGCTGTTCATCGACGAGGCGTACGCGCTGTCGCCGGAGGACGCGGGCCGCGACTTCGGCAAGGAGGCCATCGACACGCTGGTGAAGCTGATGGAGGACCAGCGGGACGCGGTGGTGGTCATCGTGGCCGGATACACGGCCGAGATGGAGCGCTTCCTGTCGGTCAACCCCGGTGTGGCGTCCCGCTTCTCGCGGACGATCACGTTCGGCGACTACGGCCCCGAGGAGCTGCTGCGGATCGTGGAGCAGCAGGCCGAGGAGCACGAGTACCGGCTGGCGCCCGGTGCCGCTGAGGCGCTGCTGAAGTACTTCACCGACATCCCCAAGGGGCCCGCGTTCGGCAACGGGCGCACGGCGCGGCAGACGTTCGAGGCGATGGTGGAGCGGCACGCGAGCCGGGTCGCCCAGCTCGACGAGCCCACCACCGACGACCTGACGCTGCTGTACGCGGAGGACCTGCCCGCGCTGCCCTGAGCGCGGGACGACGGATCGTCAGGCCGCCGGCCCGGGCCTCCCGGTGCTGCGGGGAGCGGGCACCTCGGGACGCAGCCGGGCGAGCAGGCGCCGGCGTTCCTCCGCGAACTCGGGGTCGGCCCGGTAGTCGGAGTGGCCGAGGATCGGCGCGGGCAGCGGGTGTTCCGCGGTGCGGCCGTAGGCGAGGGGATCCTTGAGCGGCGGGCGGTCCACGTCGGGTCCGCCGTCGCCGGGCAGCCGCACGGGACCGCCGATGGGGTCGGTGCGCCGGTACAGGTTGCGCCAGCAGACGACGTCCCGGTGCAGGGCGTCCAGGGCGTCCGGGCCGAAGTGGGCGGGGAACCAGCGGCCGTACAGCCGCTCCAGCGGGGAGCCGTAGGTCAGGAGGGCGACGCGTCTGCGGGCGGACGGCGGGAGCTGCCAGGCCGCGGCGGCGGCGAGCACGCTGCCCTGGGAGTGCCCGGAGAGCACCAGCCGTCCTCCGGTGGCACGGGTCCAGGTGGCGATGCGCCAGGTCAGGTCGGGCACCGCGCGCTCGGCGTAGCAGGGCGGCGCGAAGGGGTGCGCGGCGCGCGGCCAGAAGGTGCCGACGTCCCACAGGATCCCTATGGTGCGGCGGGCGGAGGCGTCCTTGTAGGCGCGGCGGCCCCAGGTGACGAGGAGGACGAAGCCGAGGCCGATCAGCCAGGAGCCGAGGGCCTGCGCGGTCTGCGCGGCGCCGTGCACGACGGGGTGGGCGCCGCGCGCCGCCTCGTCCGGAGTCTCCCCGGTGGCCGTCGCGCCGGCCAGGGCCGCGGCTCCGAGGAGCAGGGTGGCGGCGGAGGTGACGGCGAGGATGCGCGGTCCCCGGTCGGTGAGGGCGGCCATGGCGCGTACGGAGGCGATCCGGCGGGTGCGTCCGGGGTCGCCCGGCTCTCCGGCGTACTCCTCCTCCACGGCGGCGCGTTCGGCACGGGCGAGGTGCCAGGCGCGGCGGGCGAGCCAGCAGCACATGGCGAGGAGCAGCAGGAGCAGCGGGGGGATGACGGACGCCTGCCAGGTGAGCAGCACCGGCGGCCCCGGGATGGAGGCGCGGGTGCCGTCCAGCCAGTCGGACACCCGCTGCGAGACCCCGCCGGACATCACGCCGCCGAGCGCGCAGGCGAGCATGGCGACCGCGGGTCCGGCCAGTCCGCGCAGCGCGGCGCGCCGGTCGGGGTCGGTGCGGTGCAGGGCGTGGGAGACGCAGGCGAGCACGATCACCAGCAGGCCCTGCGCGAAGGTGAGGGCGCCGAAGGTGAGGTTGCCGGGCAGCCTGCCCGCCGACTCCCAGCCCGGCCGCTCCCAGCCGGCGTAGAGGGTGCTGAGGGCGAGCAGGGCGAGGGCGGCGAGGGGCAGCCCTCGCACCAGTGGGCGGTCCGCGTCGCCGTCGAGGCGGTGTTCGCTGCGGCCGCGGCGGCAGACCACCCACACCACCGTGCCCGCCCCGCCGGCCAGGGCGGCCTCCAGCAGCACACCCAGGACGGCGAGGACGGCAGGGCCGCCCGGCTCGCGGTCGTACCGTGCGGCGGCGGAGCCCACGGCCGCGGCGACCGTCAGCAGCGCGGCGGCGGTGTGGGCGGCGCGCAGCCGGGCGCCCAGGCGGCGGCCGTACCAGAAGCCGGGGCGGTTCAGGGCGGTCGGGCCGGTGTCCTCCTCGGCCTCCGAGCCGCCGAGCGGCTGCTGCGACTCGTAGGCGCTCCAGGTGCGCAGGGACAGGAACCACAGCAGTCCGGTGAGGGCGGCGGGCACCAGGGCGGCCAGGGCGAGCCGGCGGCCGGGCGCGCCCCACCAGCCCTCGCCGGGTGACAGGAAGCCGAGCCAGGAGTGCCGGCCGGCGCAGGCGGGCGTGCCCGCGCACTGCCAGGCGGTGAGGTCGAGGGCGGCCTCGCAGGCGGCGGCGACGAGCAGCACCGTCAGGCTGAGGCCGGTCAGCCGCACCAGCAGCCCGTACAGCCGGACCGTGCGGCGGCGGCCGTGGGCGCCGGGGCGCATCCAGTGGGCCAGGTTGACCACCATGAACGGCAGGAGCAGCAGCCACAGGGCGCGGGTTCCGTTGCCGGAGGTGAGGTTGCACCAGACATACGCCTCGGGGACGGGCCCGTCGCGGCGGGCGCCGGTGTCCCGCTCGGCGTCGGCGTCGTCGGCGCGGCGGAACAGGGCGGCGACGTCGTCGCCGGTGACGCGGACCGTGCGCGGGTCGTCGAGCATCTGCTCCGGGGTGGTGCCGCCGACCCCGTGGACCAGGAGTTCCAGCGCGGCCTGGGACCCGGCGGGCCCCTCACCCGCCGGTGCTCCGCCGTCCTCGGCCGGTCTGTGCTGCTGCGCGTTCTCCACCGTGCGGTCTCCCCTGACGCCCCGTCGGTTCCGTCCGTGCGGGACAGCATCCTCCGCCCCAGGACCGTGTGTGTCCGTCGTCACTCAATCTCCCCGATCCGTGTGATCCGCACGCACCGCACGGGCACCCGGAACCGCCATGTACGCGACGAGCAACCGGTGGCGCCGCCCGGGGTCCGGCATGGGAGGATGGGACGTCCGCGCACCGGTGCCCGGGAGAACGGGGCCCAGGCCGTGGACGCGCGGACGTGTGTCGGACTGCTGTGCGGCGAAAGGACCGGAGCGTACGTGAGCGAGAATCAGAACCTGCTCGCCGAGCAGCGGCGCACCCTGATCCTCGACGAGGTCCGGCGGCGGGGCGGGGTCCGGGTCAACGAGCTGACCCGCAGGCTCGGTGTGTCGGACATGACGGTCCGCCGCGACCTCGACGCACTGGCCCGGCAGGGCGTTCTGGAGAAGGTGCACGGCGGTGCGGTGCCGGTGGTCGAGGCGAGCACGCACGAGCCGGGGTTCGAGGCCAAGTCGGGTCTGGAGCTGACCGCCAAGGAGGACATCGCGCGCGCGGCGGCCGAGCTGGTCCCGCCGGGCGGGGCGATCGCCCTGTCCGGCGGCACGACGACGTTCGCGCTCGCGCACCGGCTGACCGACGTTCCCGACCTCACGGTGGTCACCAACTCGGTGCGGGTGGCGGACGTCTTCCACGCGGCGCAGCGCTCCTCGGGCAGCCGGCAGGGCGCGGCAACGGTCGTCCTGACGGGCGGGGTGCGCACCCCGTCCGACTCGCTGGTGGGGCCGGTTGCCGACCAGGCGATCGCGGCGCTCCACTTCGACCTGCTGTTCCTCGGGGTGCACGGCATATCGGTGGAGGCGGGACTGTCGACGCCGAACCTGGCGGAGGCGGAGACCAACCGGCGGCTGGTGCAGTCGGCCCGCCGCGTGATCGTGGTCGCCGACCACACCAAGTGGGGCACCGTCGGCCTGAGTTCGTTCGCCTCGCTGGAGCAGGTGGACACCCTGGTGACGGACTCCGGGCTGTCCGCGGAGGCCCGCGCGGAGGTGTCCGAGCATCTGCGGCGACTGGTGGTGGCCGGCGAGCCCGAGCAGTCCGAGGACGAGCCGGCTCCGACCGCCGACGTCTGAGCGGGGCGCGGCTCCCCGTACCGTCCGTGACCCGGAACAGCGTGACCTTCCAGGGAGTTGAGCCCATGCCCCACCGTCTGCGCCCCGTGGGGCAGGAGTTCGCCTCGGTCGCCCCCGTGCGCCTGGTCTTCGAGCGGGAGATCTCGGCCGCTCCCCCGGCGGTGTTCGACGCGCTGGCACGGGACGTCACCGGCTGGACGGCGTGGTTCCGTGTGGTCACCCTGGCCCGTCCGCTGGACGGCGGCGCGGGCCGGGAGATCCGGCTCGTGGGCGCGGCCCGGTTCCGCGAGACGATCCTCGCGGCCGAGGACCCGGAGGTGTACGCCTACCGCGTCGACGTCACCAATGTGCCGGGCGCCCGGGCGATGGCCGAGGAGTGGCGGCTGGGGCCGGCCGGGACGGGCACACGGGTGCGCTGGACGATGGCGGTGGACGGCGTCACGCCGTTCCGCCTGGCGATGAAGGCGGCCCGCCCGGGTCTCGCGGCGGGCTTCCGCGACGCCATGACCTCACTGGACCGCCGGCTCGCGGGGTGACCCTTCGGGCCAGACCCCCGTGCTCAGCAGAAGGTCGATGGCCTCCGCGTACGGCGTCACGTCCAGGCCCTGTTCGGCCAGCCAGGCGTCCGAGTAGTACTTGTCCAGGTAGCGGTCGCCCGGGTCGCACAGCAGCGTGACCACGCTGCCCCGCCTGCCCTCCGCGGCCATCTCCGCCACGATCTTCAGCGCGCTCCACAGCCCGGTGCCGGTCGAGCCGCCCGCCTTGCGGCCGATGACCCGCTCCAGAGCCCGTACGGCGGCGACGGCGGCCGCGTCGGGCACCTTCATCATCCGGTCGACGGCGCCCGGCACGAAGCTCGGTTCCATCCGGGGGCGTCCGATGCCCTCGATGCGGGAGGCGCTGTCGCAGGAGACGTCCGGGTCGCCGGTCGTCCAGCCCTGGAAGAAGCAGGAGTTCTCCGGGTCGGCGACGCAGATGCGGGTGTCGTACTGCATGTAGTGCACGTAGCGGGCGAGGGTGGCGGAGGTGCCGCCGGTGCCGGCGGTGGCGACGATCCACTCCGGCTGCGGAAACCGCTCCCTCCGCAGCTGGCGGAAGATCGACTCGGCGATGTTGTTGTTGCCGCGCCAGTCCGTGGCCCGCTCCGCGTAGGTGAACTGGTCCATGTAGTGGCCGCCGGTCTCCGCCGCCAGGGCGGCGGACGCCTCGTACATGGTGCGGGGGTCGTCCACGAAGTGACACCGTCCGCCGTGGAACTCGATCAGGCGGCACTTCTCGGCGCTCGTCGTACGCGGCATGACGGCGATGAAGGGCACGCCGATCAGCTTCGCGAAGTACGCCTCGGACACGGCGGTCGAGCCGCTGGACGCCTCGATCACCGGGCGGCCCGGACGGATCCAGCCGTTGCACAGGCCGTAGAGGAACAGCGAGCGGGCCAGCCGGTGCTTGAGACTGCCGGTGGGGTGGGTCGACTCGTCCTTCAGGTAGAGGTCGATGCCCCACCGCTCGGGCAGCGGGAAGAGCAGCAGATGCGTGTCGGCCGAGCGGTTGGCGTCGGCCTGCACCCGGCGCACGGCTTCTTTCAGCCAGGCGCGGTAGGCGGGGTCGCTGCGGTCGACGTCGAGAGTGGCGCCGGTAGGGGTCTGTTGGGGAGTGCTCACGACTGGGCTCCTTACACTGAGCGCCGACGGCGTCCAGCGCGGCCGACACACCGATCATAAGCACCGTTCGCACCACCTCTCACCTGCATAAACACATCTTTGGCGGCCTGAAAGGCAGTGCTGGGGCGATGGGGGCGCGCGGGTGGGGGCGCATTGGCGCGAGTGCCCCCCGCGCTCCGGCCGGCGGGGGCTCGGGCTCTGGTGCTCGGCGGCGCGTGCGGGCAGACTGCACCGGCGGGAGCAGGGGCACACTTGGTTCTGGACAGTGGCCGGCCCGCGCAGCGCGGTCCGGCACACCGACGCGCACAGAGGGGGCGGGTGGCAATGGCGGAGCCGGAGTTCAAGGCCACGGGCGTGCGGATCGGCCGGCGGCTGCGGTCGCTCACCCGGGCCGGACAGGTCCGGATCAGCGACGGACGGCTGGAGTTGCTCACCAGCTACGGCACCGAGATCGACAGCGCGCCGGTGCAGGCCGTGCGGGCCACACGGCCCTGGTTCGCGTCCGACGGCCGGGCGCTGGCCGACCTCAACGGCAACCGGTACCTGCTGACCCTCGGGGACCACGACCCGGCGCCCGGGGAGCCAGGCCCGCCCGCGGCCCGCCGATTCATCGAGGCCGTCCGCCGGGCGGCGGGGCGTGGCGCCTGAGATGTCCGCGAGTTGCGCCGTATCCGCCACTGGGTCACGCTGTTCTCACGTCACTCTGGGTTTACCGGCGATAACGCTGCGAACCAGCCCGCCGGCCACGACAGCAGGCGGCAGCGTCACGCAGGCACCCTGCTGGATCCGTACTCCGTGTTCTTCCGGACCTCACGTCGGGGAGTCGCAGCCGTGATCAGTCACCCAAGCAGGCACTGCACGGTGGAGCTCCAAGCCCTGCCGTCGCGGATCGGCCAGGTCCGCAGAATCGTCTCTGCGCAGTTGCGCTACTGGCACATGGATTCCCTGATAGACCGGGCCTCGCTCGGTGTGACGGAGCTGTTGTCCAACGTCCACCGGCATGCCCGGCCCGACAAGACGTGCACCGTGGAGATCGAACTGCTCCTCGACCGGCTGAAGGTGTCGGTGCACGACCACGATCCGCGGCTGCCGGTCGTCGCGGACGCCGGACCGCTCGCCACCTGTGGCCGCGGTCTGGCGATGGTGGCCGCCATGAGCGAGAGCTGGGGTGTGCTGCCGGACGACGCGGGCAAGGTCGTGTGGTTCACCCTGCCGACGCCCGCGGCCGCCGAACCGGCCGCCTCGGAGCGGCGCCCGCACCTCACGGCCGCGGCACCCGACCGGCCACGGTTCACGGAGGTCGCACTCGTCGACCACGTGGCCGAGGCCCACCGGCCCGAGCCCGCCCCCGCCCGGTCCGCCGTCCCCGGCTGACCGGGCGGTGACACAACGGGGCGTCGCCGACCGCCGCGGTGTCCGGCGGACCTCACGTCCGCCGGACACCGCACCCCGGCCGGCTGCCCGAGACGACGGCCGAGGTGACTGCTACCGGATGTAGACGAGGCCGTCCGTGGTGACGGTGGGCCGGCCGCTGGTGCCGACGACCACGATCTTCACGGTGTGCTTGGCGTTGGCCGACCAGGTCTTCGTCCAGATCGCCTGCCGGTAGCTGGTGGCCGCCGACCTCAGGTCCACCGTGGCGGCCTTCACGCCGTCGACGTACACGTACGCCTGCCCCGAACTCGACGCCCGGGAGACCACCCAGGCCGCCGAGCGGCCGGTGAACGTCCAGCTCAGGCTCGCACCCTTGGAGGCACTGGAGTACGACCTGCCGCCCAGGTAGCTGGTGGAGCTGCGGGTGCTCCAGGTGCCCGTGCGGACCGCCGCACTCTCCTGGAGGATCACCGGGGTGTAGGTGGCCGCCGCGTCGCGGTGGTTGCCGGCGTAGTCGTACGCCCGCATCGACCAGGTGGACGCCGTGCCCGGCTTCGCGGTGCGGTTGGACAGGTAGGCGGCCGCGCTGAACGTGGCGGTCGACGGGGTCAGCAGCTGCACCTGGCGCAGGGCCTGGTCGTCGGTCGCCTTCCAGCGCAGGGTGACGGGGGCGGACCCGGTGTTGACGGTGCCGGCGCGCAGGTCGAGCGTCGGCGCGGCGGTGAACACCGGCGCGGTCGTCTCCGCCACGACGGTCAGCGCGTCCGTGGTCGAGACGGCTCCGGACTGGTGCGTGGCGCGCACGCTCACGGTGTGGCTGCCGGGGGTGAGGGTGATCCGCTTGGCGTAGCCCGCGCCCGAGGTGCCGGCGACGGACCGGCCGTCCACGAGCACGTCGTACCTCTTGATCAGCGCGGCCGGCGTGGTGGCCGACCAGCGCACCACCGGCGTGCCCTTGGTGTAGTACGTCGAGCCCTTGGCGGCCGCGTCGGTGAGGGACACGATTCGGAGCCCGTCGACCGGGCCCGCCGCCCAGGTGCGGACGGTCGGCAGCTGGGCGTAGAGGGCGTCGCCCGGGCACTGGGTGAGGAAGCCGTCGCGGTGCCCGGACACCCGCCGGAAGGTGTACTGCTCGCCCGCGGTGAACTGGGTGCCGAAGTAGTTGCGCTGGGTCGCGCCGGCGGTGAGCTGCACGGTGCCGGCCGGGTCCGCGCCGTACTGGCCGAGCTTCCAGGCCGTCACGCGCGCCACGGACGCCAGGGCAGCGGTGGAGGCGGCGCCGCTGACGTGCGAGCCGAGGACGGCGATGCCGGCGGACTCACGGTTGAAGCCGTAGGTGTGGGCGCCGAGCACGGGCCGGTCGATGCCGCCCTTGCGGCCCTCGAAGACCGTGCCGCACTTGTCGACGAGGAAGTTGTAGCCGATGTCGTTCCAGCGCTCGACCTTGGTGTGGTACGCGTAGATGCCCCGCACGATCGCCGGCGACTCCGCGCAGTCGTAGTCGTTGGCGCCGTCGGTGTGGTGCACGAACACCGCCTTCACCTCGGCGTTGTACTCCGACGGGTCGGGGCTCTGCGACTCGTCCGCGCCCCAGTCGGCACGCGAGGTGACGGGCGGCTGCGGCACCGTGGACGGCGGCGCGGTGGGCTCGGGCGACGGGGACGGGGACGGGGACTCGTCCATGGCGAACGCGGCCGGCTCGGGAGCGTCGAGGCGGGTCTCGGCCTCGGTGACCACGCCCGGGTCGACCAGGTTCACCTCGAGGCCCTTGGGCAGCGCGGCGGTGGTGCCGTCCTCATGGACGACGCGGGCCTCCACACCGTCGGAGGGCCCGACCCACAGCGGCTGGGACGCGCCGCGCATGCCGGCCTCGACCTCCTCCGGAGGGGCCGCGTTCAGCTCAAGTGACTGCCAGGCGCCCCACTCGCCGGACTCCAGGCCGCGGGTGCGCACCTGCGCGGTGCCCTCCAGCGGCTTCAGCGCCCCGCTCCAGGAGACGCCGACCAGGGAGAACTGCTCGGTCTCCGTGCGGGGCAGCTTGCGCTCACCGGCCGCGGTGCCCTTCAGGGCCAGGCCGTAGACCTCGACCGGCCGCCGTTCCTGCCCGGGTGCGCCGGAGTCCGACGGGCTGGCCGTGGCGTACGTGACGACGCCCCCTCCCCCGATCAGCACGGCGCCGAGCGTCAGCCACGCCCGGCGTCTCATGCTCAACGGTCTGTACGCGTGCGACACGGCACGGCGCCGGCTGCGACGGCTCAAAGAGATCCCCACCCTGAGAAGCGGCCCGGACGGGCCCACGGAAGACACGGCCGCCGCACGGGACTCGTCCGTCCCCGTGCGACGCCTCATCTCTTCAGCGCTGTCCCCGCCCCTTCCGTCACAGGGTGGGGTGGTGATGTCGATCACCTCGGCGGGCGGGAGGCGTCCGTGTCAGTCGCGTCGCCCGAACTGCTCCTCCAGGACGGACAGCCGACGCCAGTACTCGTCCTCGTCGATCTCGCCGGAGGCGAAGCGGCGGCCGAGGACGGCGAGCGGCGAGTCGTCGCGGGCGGCGGGTCCGTGCGGGCCGCGGCGGGCGCGCCACCCCGTGCGGCGCAGCAGGGTGATGCCGAACCCCACGACCAGGGCCCAGAACAGGGGGAACAGCAGGATCCACGGGCCGGGCCCGCCGTCACCGAAGTGCGCAAGGGTCTGCATGATCGTTCAACTCCTCGGGTGCGGTGTCCCGTCGCCCCTCGGCGACACTTCGAGACTCGCTCCGGGAGGGTGGCCCGGTCGTCGTGCGGGCGGCGGCAGCCGGCGTACCACCCGGGGAGTACGCGGGCGGTACGCGGCTGCCTCCTCGACCTCTCGGGCAGCCGACCGCCGGTTCAGCCGCTCTGGTCGCTGTCCTTCATCGCGCCCCAGCCGTGCCACCGCTCGACCTCGACCCAGGCGCTGACGCGGCGGCGCTCACGGTCGGGGTACGCGTCGCCGCCGTAGTGGCGGGAGAGCCGGTCGATGTCCGCGAGGCCCTCGTCGTCGCGCATCTCGGCGACGCGGCCGATCAGGGTGACGTGGGTGTACCAGTTGTCGGCGTCGAGGACGGTGAGGGTGACGCGCGGGTCGTGGCGGAGATGGCGCAGACGGACCCGGCCCTCGTCCAGGTTGATCAGGACGCGGCCGTCCTCCCAGAGGTACCAGGTGGGGGTGGAGACGGGCGAGCCGTCGGAGCGGAGGGTGGCCATCACGCACGGGTTGGGCTTGCGCAGCAGCGCCTGGGCCTCCGGCGGCAGTGGGGGCTTGGACACGTGAACTCCTCGCTGAAGGGGGGAAAATGAGGGAGTGGGTGGAGGTGGTCAGGTGGCGGACGCGGGCCCGTCGTCGAAGCTCGCGTAATAGGCGGCGGCCATGTCCTCGTCGCCGTGGCCCTGGGCCGCGGCCCGCTCCAGACGGCGGGCGCTCGCGGCGGCGACGTCGAGGCGGGCGCCGTGGCGCTGACCGGCCCGCACGATGAGCCCGGCGTCCTTGGCGGCGGTCCTGACCGCGAACTGGGCCGGGGACAGCCGCTCCTCGAGGATCAGCTGGGCCTTGGCGTGCAGATAGCCCATGTCGAGCGGTCCGCCGGCGATGAGGCCGAAGAAGTCGTCCGGCCGGACGTCCAGGGCGCGGGCCAGTGCCAGCGTCTCGCCCGCTGCGGCGGTGGCCGCGAGCACCCAGCTGTTGGCGACGAGCTTCAGCCGGGTGGCGGACGCCTCCGCGCCGTCCTCGCCGGTCCACAGGGTGCGGGCGCCGACCGCGTCGAACACCGCCGTCACCGCGTCCCGGCCCTCGCCGGGGCCGGCGGCGAGCACCGTGAGCTGCCCTTCCTCGGCGGGCTTGCGGGTGCCGAGGACGGGAGAGTCGTAGAAGCGCAGGCCGTGGTCGCGGGCGAACGCGGCCATCCCGGCGACGTCCTCGATGCCGCTGGTGGTGCACTGCGCCCAGACGGCTCCGCGCGGCAGGGCCGGGGCGGCGGCGCGCATCGTCTCCAGGGTGACGGGGCCGTCGTACAGCATGGTGAGGACCACATCGGCGGACTCCACCGCCTCGGCGGGGGTGCCGGCGACGTGGGCGCCGTCGGCGGCCAGCGGGTCGGCCTTGGCACGGGTGCGGTTCCACACGCGGACGGTGTGCCCCGCCCTCAGGAGGTTGCGGGCCATCGCGGCACCCATGATGCCGGTGCCCAGGACGCTGACGGTGAGCGTGTCGGTCATACGGTCGGCCTTCTGTCGAGCGGTCGTCGTCCTTACGCCAGTGCCCCCAGAGGATCGTCCAGCACCGGCTGCCAGGCCAGCTCCGCCGCGCCGACCAGACTGTTGTGGTCCAGCGTGCAGGCGAGGATCGGCACCCCGCCACTGCGGCCCCACAGGCTGCGGTCCGCGACGACGGCCCGCAGCCGGTCGGGGTCGGCCTCCAGGAGGGTGCGGTGCAGCCCGCCGAGGATGATCCGGTCGGGGTTGAGGATGTTGACCAGCCCGGCCAGTCCGAGGCCGAGCCGGTCGATGAGCTGTTCGGTGGCGGTGCGGACCCGCGGGTCGTCGTACTGGCCGCGGATCAGGTCGTCGGCCTGTCTCAGCAACGACATCTCGGGGCCCGGGTCGCGGCCGGCCGCGGTGAGCAGGGCCAGCGGGTCCGCCTCGACGTCGAGACAGCCCCGGCTGCCGCAGTGGCAGGGCCGGCCGTCGGGGTTGACCGCGAGGTGCCCGACCTCCAGGGCGAGACCCGAACTGCCCGTGTGCAGACGGCCGTCGAGGACCAGCGCGCCGCCGACGCCGCGGTGGCCTGTGGCCACGCACAGCAGGTCGCGGGAGCCCCGCCCGGCGCCGTGCCGGTGTTCGGCGAGCGCGGCGAGGTTGACGTCGTTGGCGGCGAACGCGGGCCCGTCGAGGCCGGCGGCGCGCACCTGCTCCGCGAAGATCTCCCGCACCGGGGCGCCGGCGGGCCAGGCCAGGTGCAGCGGGTTGAGCGCCAGCCCTTCCGGTTCGGCGACCGCCGACGGCACGGCGAGCCCTGCGCCCACGCACCGTCGTCCGGTCTCCCGCAGCAGTTCCGCGCCGGCCGCGACGACGGAACCGAGCACCTTCGCCGGATCGGGGTCGACGACCTCGCGGCCGTGCGCGGTGGCGACGATCCGGCCGCCGAGGCCGACCAGGGCGGCGCGGAAGCCGTCGGCGTGAACCTGCGCGGCGAGCGCCACGGGCCCGTCCTCGGCGACGGACAGCCGGTGCGAGGGGCGTCCCTGGGAGCCGGCGGCCGCGCCGGGCCGGGCGTCCACGCGGATCAGTCCGAGCGCCTCCAGTTCGGCGGCCACCGCTCCGGCCGTGGCGCGGGTGACGCCGAGCTCCGCGGTGAGTACGGCGCGGGTCGGGGCGCGTCCGGTGTGCACCAGCTCCAGCGCGGGTCCGAGCGCCCCGCGTCCCCGGTCGAGCCGCGTCCTCGAGGTGGTCCCTTCCCCTGCCGGCCGGGGGTCCGCCTTCCCGCTCATGGGGGCGAGTCTCCCATGATCCGCAACGCCGGCGGACGACAGGCCGCTCACGTGCGGAACCCTGCCGGGGTGCGCGGGGCGTACGGGGTGTGTGCCCCGGCGTCCGCGCCCGTGCGCCGCGCCGGGACGGTCCGGGGCTCGGCTAGCCTGGCTGCACGATGAACGACCGTATGACGACCCCCTGGGGCGAGCCGGTGCTGTCCCGCTTCCCCGAGGACCCGCGGGACAGGCTGCGCGCCTGGGACGCCTCCGACGAGTATCTCCTCAGGCATCTCGCCGAGCGGCAGCCGCCGTTGTCCGGGACGGTCGTGGTGGCCGGTGACCGGTGGGGGGCGCTGGTCACGGCGCTCGCCGCGCACCGGCCGACGCAGATCACCGACTCCTGGCTGGGGCAGGAGGCCACCCGCGCCAACCTCGCCCGCAACGGCGTCGAGCCGGGCACGGTCCGGCTGCTGACCACGCAGGACGCGCCGCCGGAGCGGACCGACGTGCTGCTGGTGCGGGTGCCGAAGAGCCTGGCGCTGCTGGAGGACCAGCTGCTGCGGCTGGCGCCGTCGGTGCACGCGGACACGGTCGTGGTCGGCACGGGCATGGTGAAGGAGATCCACACCTCGACGCTGAGGCTGTTCGAGCGGATCCTCGGCCCGACCCGCACCTCCCTGGCGGAGAAGAAGGCCCGCCTGATCTTCTGCACGCCGGATCCGTCCCTGGTCCGCCCGCCGAATCCGTGGCCGTACCGCTACACGCTGCCCGGGAACGTCGGCGCGGTGTCGGGCCGCCCGGTCGTCAACCACGCCGGGGTGTTCTGCGCGGACCGGCTCGACATCGGCACCCGCTTCTTCCTGCGCCATCTGCCCGCCGGGCGGGACGGCGGCCGGGTGGTGGACCTGGGCTGCGGCAACGGCGTCGTGGGGACGTCGATGGCGCTGGCCGACCCGAAGGCCGAGGTGCTGTTCGTGGACGAGTCCTTCCAGGCGGTGGCGTCGGCGCAGGACACCTACCGGGCGAACGACGTGAGCGGGCACGCCGAGTTCCGGGTCGGCGACGGTCTGACGGGCGTCCCGTCCGGCAGCGTCGACATGGTCCTCACCAACCCGCCCTTCCACTCCCACCAGGCGACCACCGACGCCACGGCCTGGCGCATGTTCACCGGCGCCCGCCGCACCCTGCGCCCGGGCGGCGAGCTGTGGGTGGTCGGCAACCGGCACCTGGGTCACCACGTGAAGCTGCGCCGTCTGTTCGGCAACAGCGAGGTGGTGGCGTCGGACCCGAAGTTCGTGATCCTCAAGGCCGTACGCCGGTAGGCGTTCCCTCGCCCGCCGGAAGGCCGGCGCCGCCCCTCCTGCCTAAGCTGGCAGGAGGACACGCGCCGGCCGAGGAGGCTGCGATGGACGGGACGACGAACCGGCCGGGCGACGGATCCGGCGACCGGCGGTACATGCCCATCGCCGACCACGGGCTGATCGGCGACCTGCGCAGCGTGGCGCTGGTGGCGACGGACGGCACCATCGACTGGTACTGCGCGCCGCGCTTCGACGCGCCCAGCGTGTTCGCGGCGCTGCTGGACGCCGACCGGGGCGGCTGCTTCGAGCTGGCGGCGGCCGTGCCGGCCCGCACCAAGCAGTTCTACTTCCCCGACACGAACGTGCTGATCACCCGGTACTTCACCGAGGACGGCGTCGGTGAGGTGCAGGACTTCATGCCCGTGTCCGGCGAGTCCGTGGAGGCGGGCCGGCACCGGCTGATCCGGCGGGTGCTGTGCGTACGGGGATCGCTGCCGTTCCGCGCGCGGGTGGCGCCGCGCTTCGGCTACGCGGCGCTGCCGCACACGCTGCGGATCATGGAGGACGTGGCCGTCTTCGAGTCCGAGGCGCTGGACCTGGCGCTCACCGCCACCGTCCCGCTGGAGCAGGACGGACTCGACGTGCGGTCCGAGTTCAAGCTGGCCGAGGGCGAGACGGCCGTGTTCGCGCTGGACCAGGTCGGCGGGGAGCTGGCGCCGCGGGGGTGCGCGCACGAGGAGGCGGAGCAGGAGTTCGCCGCGACGGTGCGCTACTGGCGGGACTGGCTGTCCGCGTCCCGCTACCGGGGCCGCTGGCGGGAGATGGTGCACCGCTCGGCGCTCACGCTGAAGCTGCTGACGTACGCGCCCACCGGGGCGATCGTCGCCGCTCCCACGACGAGCCTGCCGGAGGAGTTCGGCGGCGAACGCAACTGGGACTACCGGTACATGTGGGTGCGCGACGCGGCGTTCTGCGTGTACGCCATGCTGCGGCTGGGCTTCACCGAGGAGGCGGAGGCGTTCATGGCGTTCGTCTCCCGGCACATCAGCCCCGGCGACGGCAAACCGTCGGGCCCGCTCCAGATCATGTACGGCATCGACGGCCGCACCGACCTGCCCGAACAGACTCTGGACCACCTGGAGGGCCACCGCGGCTCACGTCCGGTCCGGGTCGGCAACGCGGCGGCCGACCAGCTGCAACTGGACGTGTACGGCGCGCTGATCGACTCGATCTACCTGTACGACAAGTGGGCCGAGCCGATCTCCAGCGAGCAGTGGGACCATGTGACGGCGCTGGTCGAGTGGGTGTGCGCGAACTGGGACCAGCCCGACGAGGGCATCTGGGAGACGCGGGGCGGCCGGCAGAGCTTCCTGTACTCGCGGCTGATGTGCTGGGTGGCGATCGAGCGCGGCGTCCGCATGGCCCGCCGCCGCGGTCTGCCCTCGGACCTGCCCCGCTGGATGGAGTGCAGGGACGCGATCTACCGGCGGATCATGACCGAGTGCTGGTCGGAGGAGCTGAGGGCGTTCGTCCAGCACGAGGGGGGCGGGGTGCTGGACGCGGCGCTGCTGATGATGCCGATGGCGAAGTTCATCGCGCCGAAGGACCCCAAGTGGCTGTCCACGCTGGACTGTCTGACCCGTGAGCTGGTCTCCGACTCGCTGGTCTACCGCTACGACCCGAACGTGAGCCCGGACGGCCTGCACGGCGAGGAGGGCACGTTCTCCATCTGCTCGTTCTGGTACGTGGAGGCCCTCACCCGCGCCGGCCGCCTGGACGAGGCCCGCCTGGCCTTCGAGAAGATGCTCACCTACGGCAACCACCTCGGCCTCTACGCCGAGGAGATCGGCCACACCGGCCAGCAACAGGGGAACTTCCCCCAGGCCTTCACCCACCTCGCGCTGATCAGCGCGGCGTACAACCTGGACCGGGCGCTGGGCTGACCCTCAGTGGCCGTGACCGCCGGAGTGGCCGGGCGACTCCGTGCGGCCCGGTGAAGCGGGCTCCTCCGGCGCGGCCTTTCCGGCCTCCACGGTGAAGGCGGCCGTGCGGACGACTCCGTCGTGCTTGAAATCCAGGAACAGGCGGTAGCTTCCGCTGCTGGGGGCCGTGGCGGTGAAGGAGACGTGCGGGCCCGGCCTGGTCGTGCCGTCGCCCGGTTCGCCCTCGGGGTGGACGTGCAGATAGGCGAGGTCTCCGGCGCGCAGGGCGACCAGGTGGCCGTAGGCGCCCAGGTAGGGCTGGAGATCGGTGACCGGGTCGCCGTCGCGCGTGACGGTCAGGCGCAGCTCGCTCGCCCGGCCGGGCGTCAGGGTCCCGGTCAGCTTCACGTCGTAGCCGTCGACGCGGGCCGTGGTGGAGGGCGGCGGCAGCTCGCGGGGGCTGTAGGGGCCGGAGGCGGCCAGGTCCGCGCCGAGGGTGAGGTTCTCCGCCCCCGGCCGGTCCGGGGTGAAGTCGGCGAACACCCGGTAGCCGCCGGCGCGGGGCAGGTCGACGGGCGTGCTCCAGGTGCCGTCGGGGGCGCGCTCGGGGTGGAGGTGGCGGTAGGTCACCAGGTCACGGGAGGCCACGATGAGGTGCAGCTCCTTGTCGTGCTCCCGCCGGTACTCGTCGACGGAGCGTCCGTCCGCGTCCCGCACGGTGAACCGCAGTTCGGCCCGCTCGCCCGCGGTCACCGCCGGGGTGTCCAGGTCGAGGGTGTAGCCGCCCTCGGAGATCTGCAGGCCGCCGGGCGGGTGCGCGGCGGTCCCGCCGTGTTCGCTCTCCGCCGCTTCCGACGGATGCCGCTCCTCGTGGGCGGGCCGGCGTTCCGCGACGACCGGGTCGAAGGTCTGGCCGACCCCGTAGGCGGTGCCGAAGGCGCCGGCCAGCGCGGCGGCGAACGCGGTGATCCTCAGTCCGGTCTTCATGGCCGTCTCTCCCCTGGAAACAGCGGCCCGCCATCCATCACGAGCCGATCGATACAGCTCACCATACCCCTGGGGGGTACTAAGTCAAGTCGCCGAGCACCTTGCGTCGCGTACCCCCTGGGGGTATACATACTTCCCTCGAGTGATACCCCCGCCCCGTATCCGCAAGGAGTCAGCGATGACCGTCCGTACGACCGGCGCCGATGCCGAGGTGGAACTCTCCGTAGGAGGGATGACCTGCGCCTCGTGCGCCGCGCGGATCGAGAGGAAGCTCAACCGGATGGAGGGCGTCACCGCCACGGTGAACTACGCCACCGAGAAGGCCCGGATCAGCTACGGCGCCGGCGTGACCGTCCCCGACCTGATCGCCACGGTCGAGGCCACCGGCTACAGCGCCAGAGAACCCTCCCCGCCCGGCGCCGACGAACGGCAGCCGCCGGAGCCGGACGAACTCCGCCCCCTGCGCGACCGCTTGATCACGGCGATCCTGCTGTCGGCCCCCGTCGTCGCGATGGCGATGGTCCCGGCCCTGCAGTTCGAGTACTGGCAGTGGCTGTCCCTGACCCTCGCGGCGCCCGTCGTCACCTACGCGGCCTGGCCGTTCCACCGCGCGGCCCTCACCAACGCCCGCCACGGCGCGGCCACGATGGACACACTGGTCTCCGTCGGCACGACCGCCGCGTTCCTGTGGTCCGTCTGGGCCCTGTTCCTCGGCACCGCGGGCACTCCGGGCATGACGCACCCCTTCGAGTTCACGGTGTCCCGCTCGGACGGCGCCGGGAACCTCTACCTGGAGGCGGCGGCCGGCGTCACGACGTTCATCCTGGCCGGCCGCTACTTCGAGGCCCGCGCCAAGCGCCGGGCCGGAGCCGCCCTGCGCGCGCTGCTGGAGCTGGGAGCGAAGGAGGTCACGGTCCTCCTCCCCGACGGCGGCGAGGAGACCCGCCCCGTGACGCGTCTGACGGCCGGCGACCACTTCCTGGTCCGCCCCGGGGAGAAGATCGCTACCGACGGCACGGTCGTGGAAGGCTCCTCCGCGGTCGACGCGTCGATGCTGACGGGCGAGTCGGTCCCGGTGGAGGTCACCGCGGGGGACCCGGTCACGGGTGCCACGGTCAACGCCGGCGGCCGTCTCGTCGTGCGGGCCACCCGGGTCGGTGCGGACACCCAACTGGCGCGCATGGCACGGCTGGTGGAGGACGCCCAGAACGGCAAGGCGTCCGCCCAGCGGCTCGCCGACCGCGTGTCCGCCGTCTTCGTCCCCGTGGTCGTCGCCCTCGCCCTGGCCACCCTGGGCTTCTGGATCGGCAACGGCGCGGGCACCACGGCCGCCTTCACCGCCGCCGTGGCGGTCCTGATCATCGCCTGCCCCTGCGCCCTCGGCCTCGCCACCCCGACCGCGCTGATGGTCGGCACCGGCCGGGGCGCCCAGCTCGGCATCCTGATCAAGGGACCGGAGGTCCTGGAGTCCACCCGTCGTGTCGACACGGTGGTCCTGGACAAGACCGGCACCGTCACCACCGGCCGGATGAGTCTGGTGGCCGTCCACTCCCCCGGCGCCGACGAGACGGACGTGCTGCGCCTGGCCGGCGCCCTGGAACACGCCTCGGAACACCCGATCGCCCGAGCCGTGGCGGACGCGGCCCTGGCCGAACTCGGCACGCTGCCCACCCCTGAGGACTTCACGGCCGTCCCGGGCCTGGGGGTCCAGGGCGTGGTCGAGGGCCACGCGGTCCTGGTGGGCCGCCCCCGCCTGATGACGGACTGGTCCCTCCCCCTGCCCGCGCCCCTCGCGCGCACCCTCGACGCAGCCGAGGCGACGGGCCGCACGGCGGTCCTGGTCGCCTGGGACGGCGAGGTCCGCGCGGTCCTGGAGATCGCCGACACGGTCAAGGAGACGAGCCCGGAGGCGGTCCGCCGCCTGCGCGCACTGGGTCTGCGCCCCATGCTCCTGACGGGGGACAACGAGGCGGTGGCGCACTCGGTGGCCCGCGAGGTGGGCATCGCCTCCGACGACGTGATCGCGGAGGTGCTGCCGCAGGACAAGGTGGACGTCGTCAAGCGTCTGCAGTCGCAGGGCCGCTCCGTCGCCATGGTCGGCGACGGCGTCAACGACGCGGCGGCCCTGGCCCAGGCCGACCTGGGCCTGGCGATGGGCACCGGCACGGACGCGGCGATCGAGGCGGGCGACCTCACGCTGGTCCGCGGCGACCTGCGGGCCGCGGCGGACGCCGTCCGGCTCGCCCGCCGCACCCTGGGCACGATCAGGTCCAACCTGTTCTGGGCGTTCGCCTACAACGTCGCCGCCCTGCCCCTCGCGGCGTCCGGTCTGCTGAACCCCATGATCGCGGGGGCGGCCATGGCGTTCTCCTCGGTGTTCGTGGTGGGCAACTCCCTGCGGCTGCGGACGTTCCGGGCGGCCTGAAGGGGGTACGTGCGGGGCGGGCGGGCCCGTCGCATGGATCATGCGTACCGTGGGCACCTGGACGATGTCACCGCGGGAGAGACAGATGAGCGAGCGCACCACACCCGTACCGCCCGCCGACGGACTGCGCAGGATCGCCTCCGAGGTGCTGAGCGACCTCAGAGCGGTGGACGGCGCGCTGTACGCGGCGGTCGCCGCGACCCCCACGCCGACGCTCGACCGCGCGCTGCGCAAGCTCTCCCACGCGGCCGACCATTCCAAGATCTCGTTCGCCATCGCCGGGGCGCTGGCCCTGGCCGGCTCCCGCCCGCGCAGGGCGGCGCTCGCCGGGGTCGGCGCCGTAGCGGTGGCGTCCGCCTCGGCCAACCTGCTCGGCAAGCGGCTGGTCCGCCGGGAGCGTCCCGACCGGGAGGCGGCACGGGTGACGGTGGACCGGCACGTGCCGATGCCGATGTCGGCGTCCTTCCCGTCCGGCCACACGGCGTCGGCGGTCGCCTTCGCGACGGCGGTGGGCACGGTGCTGCCCGCGGCGTCCGTGCCGTTGGGGGCGTTGGCGGGGGCGGTGGGGTACTCCCGCATCCATACGGGCGTGCACTACCCGGGGGATGTGGCGGCGGGGGCGGTGCTGGGGGTGGCGTCGGCCGCGACGGCCCTGGCGGTCGCCTCGGCGCGCCTCCCGGCGTCGTATCCGCGGGGGCTGCGGCGCCCGCGGTAGGCGGTGCGGGTGTCGGGAACGGTCCCGGCTCCCGCTCCCAGCGCCAGATCGCGTGGAGGCGGTGGTCGTCCTGAGACCGGCAGGGACGGCGCCGGGGCGGGCGAGGTACTCGTCCGGCGTCACCACGGCACACCCGCCAGGAACTCCTCCACCCGCTCCCTGTCCCACGCCCCGTCCGCGACGACCACCCGGTACCGGTACGCGAACGACTCCCCCGCCGGCAGCCCGAACTCCTCGAAGAACGCCCACGAGAACGCCACCGACGGAATCGGTTCCGACCGGACGAACCAGTGCGACGGATGCACGGCCCGCCCACCCCCGCCCCCGCCCGCGTCCAGATTCTCCGGCGCATGCGCGAACACCACCGTCGACGCCCCGTCGACGGCGTCCCGTTCGGCCGTGAACCCCAGCCACGGCCCCTGCGTCCCCATGAACCGCTCCCCCGGACCACCCCCCCTCCACCCCCGGCGCGAACACCGTCCCCCCGGTGAAGTCCCGCGGCCCCCGCCACTGCAGCCCCGTGTACCCGGCCATCTCCCGCCCGGCCGTGGTCGGCGACCCGAAGCGCAACTCCTCGCCCCGCACGTTGGTCAGCCGTATCGACCAGTCCAGCACCCACGCGCCCCGCACCACATCCACGGTGTGGACGCTCAGCCCTCGCTCCTCACGCGCCCACTCCGCGCCCCCGTTCTCCACCCAGGTGAGCTCCTCCACGCAGGCGAACCGCTCCTCGTCCACCACGAACGACGGGAACCCCTCGTGCCGCATCCACCCGATCCGCTCCGGCAACGGCAGATAACCCCGCCCGTGCACATACGAGTTGCCGCCCCAGAAGTTCTGCCCGGACAGATGGCTGGCCGTCATCTGCATCCCCTTGTGCCACCGGTGGTCGCTCGGCCGGTACCCGGTCACCACCCTCCCCCCGAGCGTCCGCACCGGATGCGCATACGGCTTGCGCGACTCGAACGCCACCGGGTCGGGCCGGTACACGTACCGCAGAATCTCGACGTCCCCCACGCTCACGCCCACGGCGTCCCCGTGCGCGTGCACCACCCGCAGCGTCACGCCCGCCCCACCCCGCTCCAGGTCTCCCCGACCCCACCGTGCATGGCCTCGTAAAAGGGATCGCCAGGACGGATCTCGCCGGCCCGGACCGCCCGCCCAGTGAACGCGGCCTTGTACAACGCGGCAGCGAACTCCAGCGTGCTCCGCGCCTCCCGCCCGCTTCCCGGCGGCCGCACCCCGGCGTCCCACGCGTCCAGCACGAACCCCAGCTGCGCGGTGTGCGAACTGGGGACGTCCTCCCCCGCCTCGCGCCACGCGGCCGCCCGCTCCTGCGGCACATGCGGCGCGGGCGTGTACACCCAGTCGTCATTCGTGTGCCCGTACAGATGCGTCAGCTCAACCGTCGCGTCCGCACAGTCCACCCGTACCCGGCTCACTTCGTCCGGCGACAGCACACTGTTCACCACGGTCGCCAACGCCCCGCCCGCGAACCGCACCAACGCCGTCGACACGTCCTCGCTCTCCGTGTCGTGCACCAGCCGCGCCGCCATCGCCTGCACCTCCTCCCACTCCCCCAGCAGGTGCAGCAGCAGGTCGTACTGATGGATCCCGTGCCCCGTCGTCGGCCCGCCGCCCTCGGTGGCCCACCGTCCGCGCCAGGGCACGGAGTAGTACCCGGCGTCCCGGTGCCAGGTGGTCTGGCAGTGGGCGACCAGCGGCGCGCCCAGCTCCCCGCCCCGTATCAACTCCCGTGCGCGCACGGCGCCACTGCCGTACCGGTGCTGGAAGATCACCGAGGCGTACGCCCCGGACGCGGCCTCCGCCGCCGCGATCTCGTCGTACTCGGCGAGCGAGAGACACAGCGGCTTCTCGCACAGCACCCAGGCCCCGGCCTTCAGCGCGGCGACGGTCTGCTCGCGGTGCAGGGACGGCGGCGTGCCGATGAGCACCAGATCGGGCCGTACGGCGGCGAGCATCGCCTCGGTCGTCGAGAAGCCCGTCACCCCCTCCCCGGCCTCCGTGCGGAAGGCGTCGAGCCGACCGGGGTCGACATCGACCGCGGCGACGAGTTCGACACGGTCGGTGTGCGCCCGCAGCGCGGGGAGATGCCCTCCGCTGACGATGGCACCCGTGCCGACGACAGCCGCACGACGGCGGCCGGGGGACGAGGTCATGCGGCGCTCCTCGGAGAGCAACAGGCCGTTCGGTGGGCGCGGTCGGCACAGAAAGCGCTTTCCCCACGCGTCACCGACCCTAGGCCCGCCCATCCCCGGAGACAACCCCTCGCCCGGCCCCCACGAATCGGTACCGCCGCTCGGGCCGCCCGGTCGCCCCGTACCGCAACGACACCTCGGCCGCCCCGACGGTGTGGAAGTACTCCAGGTACCGCCGCGCACTGACCCGCGAGACACCGGTCAGCCGCGCGCACTCGCTCGCCGACAGGCTCCCCTCCGCCTCCCGCAGCGTCCGCTCCACCAGCCCGGCGGTCTCCGCGCTCATCCCCTTGGGCAGTCTGCGCGGCAGGGACGGCACGGACGGTACGGGCATCGCCGCCCCCGCCAGCACCCGGTCGACGTCCGCCTGCCCGCGCACCACGGTGTCCCGCAGCATTCCCCGCTGCACCGCGTACCGCTCCAGCCGCCCCCGCAGATCCTCGAAGTCGAAAGGCTTGAGCAGATAGTCGACGACACCGCGCCGCACGGCGCCGCGCACCGCGTCCGCCTCGCGTGCGGCGCTGACGACCATGACGTCGCAGTCGTGCCCGGCGGTGCGCAGCCGGGGGATGACGTCGAGGCCGAACACGTCGGGCAGATACAGATCGAGCAGCACCAGATCGGGACGGAGTTCGTCGACGGCGCTCAGGGCCTGCTCACCGCTGCCGGCGACCCCGACCACCCGGAAGGAGTCGACGCGTTCGACGTACGCCCGGTGCACGCGCGCCACCCGGAAGTCGTCGTCCACCACCAGTACCCCGATGGCCTCGCCGGCCCCGCTCACGTCCTCCCCGTCCCACATGCGCCCCATCATCCCCCCGGCCCCCGGCCCCGCACAGGGCCGGCGACAGACCTGCACCAGGAGCCACCGCCGCGCTGACACAACGACCACAACCTCCATTGCTTCCGTAACCGCGACAGCCCGCCCCCGCCCCGGCACGATGTGGCCCGCGTCACCCGCCCCCTCCACGGGTGACGCGCCCCTGTACCTACACACAACCCACTCGAACCACCCGACCCGCACAACCCGACCGACAGGTGGTGGCACCCGTGCGCCTGCGCACACCCCTCGCCCTGCTCGGCGCCGCTCTGCTCGTCCTCGTGGGCCCCCCGCTGCTCACGACCGGCAGTGGCGCCGAGAGCGGCACCCACATCCCGGGCCTGCGCCTCATGGTTCCCAACACGCCCGGCGGCGGCTACGACATCACCGCCCGCACGGCCGCCAAGAACGCCGAGGACGCCGGACTGACCGGCTCCGTCGAGGTGTTCAACCTGCCCGGCGCCGGGGGCACGGTCGGCCTCACCCGCCTGGTGAACGAGCGCGGCAACGGCAAGCTGGCCATGTCGATGGGGCTCGGCGTCGTCGGCGCCGTCCGCTCCAACCACGCGCCCCGCACCCTCGCCGACACCACGCCGATCGCCCGGCTCACCGAGGAGCAGGACGTGGTGGTGGTCGCCAAGGACTCCCCGTACCGGACCATCGACGACCTCGTCACGGCCTGGAAGGCCGCCCCGGGCCGGCTTCCCGTGGGCGGCGGTTCGTCCCCCGGCGGCCCCGACCACCTCGCTCCGATGCTGATGGCGCGGGCCGTGGGGATCGCCCCGAAGGACGTCAACTACATCCCGTTCGACGGCGGCGGAGAACTGCTCGCCTCGATCCTCGGCAGCAAGGTCGCCTTCGGCGTCTCCGGGGTCGGCGAGTACCGGGACCAGATCGAGGCGGGCGAGCTGCGGCTGCTGGCGGTGACGGGCCCCGAGCGCGTGCCGGGCCTCGACGCGCCCACGCTCAAGGAGTCCGGCTACGACGTGGAGTTCACGAACTGGCGGGGTGTCGTCGCCCCGCCCGGCCTCACGGACGCCGAACGCGGGAAACTCGTCCGGCTGTTGGAGGCGCTGCACGACTCGAAGGAATGGCAGGCGTCCATGAAGCGCAACGGCTGGGACGACGCGTTCCTGACCGGCGACGAGTTCGGCGCGTTCCTGGCCGCCGAGGACGAGCGCGTGGTGTCGGTACTGAAGGAGCTCGGCCTGTGACCACTCCCCCCACCCCGGCGTCCGAGTCCGGGGCCCAGCCGTCTCCGTCCCCCGCGCCGGGGACGAGGCCCACCACCCCCCGAACCCCTCGCACCGCCCGCTCCTGGCTGCGCGACCACTCCGAACTGGGCGTCGGCGCCCTCCTCCTCGCGCTCGGCGTGCTGGTCCTCACCGACGCCCTCACCATGGACGTCGACATCACCCAGCGCGGCCCGGTCGGGCCGAAGACCGTGCCCGTCGTGGTCGGCATCGGCCTGCTGCTCGTCGCCGTCCTCCTCACCGTCGACGTGCTGCGCGGCGGCCGGGGCCAGGCCGAGACCGGGGAGGACGTCGACCTCGGTGAACCGGCCGACTGGCGCACGGTCCTGCTGCTGTCCGGCGTATTCCTGGGCTCCGCCGTCCTGATCGACCCGCTCGGCTTCCCCGCCGCGGGCGCCCTGCTGTTCTGGGGCGCCGCGTACGCGCTCGGCAGCCGCCGGGTGGACCGCGACCCGCTGATCGCGGCGGTGCTCTCGCTGGCCACCTACGCCCTGTTCGACAAGCTGCTCGGAGTGCCACTGCCCGGCGGTCCGCTGATGGGAGTGCTGTGACATGAACGCCCTCGACTCCCTGCTGGACGGCTTCGGGACGGCCCTCACCCCGCTCAATCTCCTGTGGGCCGCGGTGGGTGTGCTGCTCGGTACGGCGATCGGTGTGCTGCCGGGCATCGGCCCGGCGATGGCGGTGGCCCTGCTGCTGCCGGTGACGTACGGGCTCGACCCGACCGGCGCGTTCATCATGTTCGCCGGCATCTACTACGGAGCGATGTTCGGCGGCTCCACGACCTCGATCCTGCTGAACACGCCCGGCGAGAGCGCCGCCGTGGTCGCCGCGATGGAGGGCAACCCGATGGCGAAGTCGGGGCGCGGCGCTCAGGCCCTCGCGGCCGCCGCCGTCGGCCACTTCGCGGGCGGCATGGTGGGCACGCTGCTGCTGGTCGCGCTCGCGCCGACGGTCGCCGACCTGGCGGTGGACATCGGCGCGCCGGACTACTTCGCCATCATGGTGCTGGCGTTCATCGCCGTGACGTCCGTCCTCGGCTCGTCGCGCATCCGGGGCCTGGCCTCGCTGCTGATCGGCCTGACGATCGGTCTGATCGGCCTGGACCAGATGACCGGGCAGCAGCGGCTGACCTTCGGCTCACTGCATCTCGCCGACGGCGTGGACGTGGTGATCGTCGCGGTGGGCCTGTTCGCGATCGGTGAGGCGCTGTGGGTGGCCGCCCATCTGCGGCGCCGGCCGCCGGAGCCGATCCCGGTGGGCAGGCCGTGGCTGGGCCGCGCCGATCTGCGGCGCACCTGGAAGTCCTGGGCGCGCGGCCCGTTCATCGGCTTCCCCTTCGGCGCGATCCCGGCGGGCGGCGCGGAGATCCCGACGTTCCTGTCGTACGTGACGGAGAAGCGGCTGTCGAAGCACAAGGACGAGTGGGGCAAGGGCGCCATCGAGGGTGTGGCGGGCCCCGAGTCGGCGGCGTCCGCCTCGGCTGCGGGCACGCTGGTGTCGATGCTGACGCTGGGTCTGCCGACCACGGCGGTCGCGGCGGTGATGCTGGCCGCGTTCCAGCAGTACGGCATCCAGCCGGGCCCGCTGCTCTTCGAGCGGGAGCCCGACCTGGTGTGGGGCCTGATCGCCTCGCTGTTCGTCGGGATGGTGCTGCTGCTCGCCCTGAACCTGCCGCTCGCGCCGGTGTGGGCGAAGCTGCTGCGCGTCCCGCGGCCGTACCTGTACGCCGGGATCATGTTCTTCGCGGCGGTGGGCGCGTACGCGGTCGGCGGCGAGGTGATCGACCTGGTGCTGCTGCTGGTCATCGGCCTGATCGGGTTCGGTATGCGGCGCTACGGACTTCCCGTGCTGCCCGCCGTCATCGGCGTCATCCTCGGCCCGGCCGCCGAGCAGCAGCTGCGCCGCGCACTGCAGATCAGCGACGGCAGGGTCACCGGTCTGGTGAACACGCCGTTCTCGGTGACCGTGTACGCGGTCGTGGTGCTCCTGCTCGCCTGGCCGCTGCTCCGCAAGGCGCTGCCGCGCCGTACGACCGCGCCGGCCGGGGCGCCCGAGGCATCCGAGGCGCCCGAGGCGTCCGAGACGCCGGGGCCCCGTACGCCGTCCGACCGGGGCGTCTGAGGCCCGAGGCGTCGAACGGCGGTCGAAATCCCCCGCGTCGGGGCGGGG
>BNBX01000007.1:3446-241783 GCA_014656175.1 Streptomyces werraensis | reverse complement strand
ACGTCTCCTCGTCCCCACAGGTCGCGGGACCGATCCCCGCCTCATCTCTTGACGCGTAACCGACAACGGTGGCTTCATGTCCCGCATGGGAGCGCTCCCACCTCCGTTTCCGGGAAGGGGACACCATGCGCCACACCCGACGTCCGCGCTTACCAGGCTCACGCATCCGCTCGTCACTCGGCCTGCCGGCCGCCCTGCTCCTGTCGCTCGGCCTGCTCGCCCCGGCCGCGACGGCGGCATCCCCGCCGGACACGACGACGGCCGCCGACCCCGTGCGGATCATGCCGCTCGGCGACTCCATCACCGGCTCGCCCGGCTGCTGGCGCGCCTTGCTGTGGAACCGGCTCCAGGACGCCGGCCACACCGGCATCGACTTCGTCGGCACGCTGCCCCCGCAGGGCTGCGGGGTCGCGCACGACGGCGACAACGAGGGCCACGGCGGCGAACTGGTCACCGATGCCGCGAGCCGGAACCTGCTGCCCGCCCGGCTGGCCGCCACCCGGCCGGACATCGTTGTCATGCACTTCGGGACGAACGACGTCTGGAGCGACGTCGCGCCCGACCGCATCCTCGCCGCCTACGACACACTGCTCGCGCAGATGCGGGAGTCCAACCCGGACATGCGCGTCCTGGTCGCCCAACTGATCCCCATGAGCCCCGCCACCTGCGCCGGGTGCGGCCGGCGGGTGGTCGACCTCAACGTCCGTATCCCCGCCTGGGCCGCCGGTGCGAGCACCGACCGCTCCCCCGTGGTCGTCGTGGACCAGTGGACGGGCTTCGACACCGCCACCGACACCTACGACGGCGTGCACCCCGACGCGGACGGGGACGAGAAGATCGCCGCCCGCTGGTTCCCCGCCCTCGCCGCGCAGGTGGAGAACACCCCGGGCGGCCCCGGGGACCCCGGCGACCCCGTTGTCACCTGCACCGCGTCCTTCCGCTCCGTCTCCGTCCGGCAGGGCGGCCACCAGGCCGAGGTGACCGTGCGGAACACCTCCGCCGTCCCCGTCCGCGGCTGGACGGTGACGCTGCGGCCGGCCGACGGCGCCCGGGTCACCCAGGTGTGGAACGGCTTCCTGACGACGGCGGCCGACGGCGTGGCCACCGTCTCCGACGCGGGCCGGAACGGCTCCCTCGCCCCTGGTGCGAGCACGGCGTTCGGGCTGATCGCCACCACGACCGCGGGGCCGCCCCCCGCCGCCACCGCCGACTGCGCGGCCGCGCCCGGCGCCTGACGCCGAACGTCCTCCGGCACGGAAACGACCTCACCCACCCCTCTCCTGGAGCCGCCATGAGAACCACCCCTCACACCGCTCCTCGGGCCGCCGCCCTCCTCGCGGCGCTCGCGGGTCTGCTCCTGACGCTGCTCGCCCCGACCGCCCCCGCCCACGCGGCACCCACCGGGTTCCGGGTGCAGAACGGACGGCTCCTCGAGGCGTCGGGGAACGACTTCGTGATGCGCGGCGTCAACCACGCCCACACCTGGTACGCCGACCGGCTCGACTCGCTGGACCACATCAAGGCCAAGGGCGCCAACACCGTGCGCGTGGTGCTGTCCAGCGGCGACCGGTGGACCCGCAACGACACCGCCGACGTGGCGAACGTCGTCAGCCAGTGCAAGCGCAACCGGCTGATCTGCGTCCTGGAGGTGCACGACACCACCGGCTACGGCGAGCAGAGCGGAGCGGTGACGCTGTCCCGCGCCGCCGACTACTGGATCGAGGTGCGCGACGCGCTCGTCGGCCAGGAGGACCACGTCGTCGTCAACATCGGCAACGAGCCGCACGGCAACACCGGCTACACGCGCTGGACCGACGACACCAAGGCGGCGATCCAGAAGCTGCGAGCCGCCGGATTCGACCACACGCTGATGGTCGACGCTCCCAACTGGGGCCAGGACTGGGCGTTCACCATGCGCGACAACGCGGCCTCCGTGTTCGCTGCCGACCCGGACGCCAACACGGTGTTCTCCATCCACATGTACGGCGTCTTCGACACCGCCGCCGAGGTGAGCGACTACCTGAACCGGTTCGTCGCCGCGAAACTCCCCGTCGTGGTGGGCGAGTTCGGGCACGACCACTCCGACGGCAACCCGGACGAGGACGCCATCCTGTCGGTCACCCGGCAGCTCGGCATCGGCTACCTGGGCTGGTCGTGGAGCGGCAACGGCGGCGGGGTCGAGTACCTGGACATGGTCGAGAACTTCGACCCGGACCGGATGACCAGCTGGGGGCAGCGCCTCTTCGACGGTCCGGACGGGATAGCGGCCACGTCCGAGGAGGCCGCGGTCTACCGGAGCGGCCCGGGCGAGGACACCACGGCGCCGACCGCTCCGGGCGCTCCGGCGGCCTCCGCGGTGACGTCCTCCTCCGTGACCCTGACCTGGGGCGCGGCCACCGACGCGGTCGGAGTGACCGGCTACGACGTCGTGCGGGTCGCCGGCGGCCCGGAGACCGTCGTCGCCTCGTCCTTCGGCACCACGGCCACGGTGACCGGTCTCGCGGCGAACACGTCGTACACCTTCGCGGTGTACGCGCGGGACGCGGCCGGGAACCGTTCGGCGCGTTCCGCGACGGTGACCGTCACCACGGCGTCGGGTCCGGCGGCCGGGTCCTGCGCGGTCGCCTACCGGGTGACGGGTGAGTGGCCCGGGGGCTTCCAGGGCGAGGTCGTCGTCCGGAACACCGGGAGCACGGCGGTCGTCGGGTGGACGCTGCGCTGGGCCTTCCCGGCGGGCCAGCGGATCACCAGTCTGTGGGGCGGGACGGTGACGCAGAGCGGTGCGGAGGTGAGCGTCGCGGCGGCCCCGTACACCGCGACGATCCCGCCGTCCGGTTCGGTGTCGCTGGGCTTCACGGGCTCGCGTTCGGGGACCAACACCAGCCCGACGGCGTTCCTGCTCAACGGCGCGGAGTGCTCCGCGGCGTGACGGAGCCGGCTGCCCGGAGGGGTCCCTCCCCCTTCCGGGCAGCCGTTCGTCGTGGGTCTCAGGTGCGGACGAGGCGGGCGAAGACCACCAGGTTCTCGGTGTAGTCCTTGGCGGCGTGGTCGTAGGCGCCGGCGCAGGTGATGAGCCGCACCTGCGCGTCGGGGGTGTCGGCGTATACGCGCTCGTCGGGGAAGGCGTCCTTGTCGAAGGACTCCGCCTCGTCGACGACGAACGTGGCACGGGTGCCGTCGGCGCGCCGCACCTGGAAGCGGTCGCCCTTGTCGAGTTCGCCGAGGCGCGCGAAGACGGCCGCGGAGGTCTTGGTGTCCACGTGCCCGGCGATGATCGCCGTGCCCGGCTCGCCCGGGGAGACGCCCTTGGCGTACCAGCCGACGAGGTTGGTGTCGTTCGGCGGGGGCGCTTCGAGCTGGCCCTGACTGTTGAGGTCGAGTGCCGTGAAGGGGGCGTTCACGCCGATGGACGGGATGACCAGCCTCGTCGGCGCGGAGCGCGGCAGGTGTGTGCCGGGGGGCCGTTCGGCGGGGGACGCCGATGCGGCGGACCCGCCCTCGGCCGGTCCCGTGGACACGTCGGCCGAGGGCGCCGCGGCGACCGTGCGGGAGGCGTGCGGTCCGTGGGCGTCGTCGGGCGGGTCCTCCCCGCCGCCCATCAGCGTGGTGGCCAGCAGCAGACCGGCCCCGCCCCAGAAGACCGCGGTCATGACGGAGCGCACTCGGCGCCTCGTCGGGGACGCCTGGTCGGGTTCGGCGGGAGTGGGGGCACTGACCGGCATCGGGGGAACCACCTCGTTCGGGCACGGCGGAGGGCATGTCGGGGAGGGAGGACTCGGGAGGGGGCGGACGGGGCCGTCGTGACGCGCGGGGCGCCGGGGACGGCCCCGGCCGCTATGACCCCGGGCACGGCTCAGGCCATGTTCCCGGAGACCTTCTTACGGCGCAGTGCGTAGGCGCCGGTGCCGAGGACCGCGAGCGCGGCCAGGCCGCCCGCCGTGACACCGGGCTCCGAGGCGAGACCGCCGCCGCCGGTGTGCACGCCGCCGTGCGGCTTCTCGTGCTTCCACTCCTTGTCCTGCTTGCCGCTCCAGGACTCCTCGCTCTCCGAGTCGCCCTTCTCCTTGTAGGTCTCGGGGTCGTACTTCGGGTCCTTGGCGGTGCCCCAGTCGTCGCCGGTCACCGCGGACAGGGCGCCGCCGCCCGCGTGGACACCGCCGTGCGGCTTGTCGTACTTGTCACCCTCGTCGTGCTTGCTCTCCTTGTCGTACTCCTTGCTGTAGGAAGACTTGTCGTGTCCGCTGTCGCCGTCGTGGTCGGCGTAGGCCGCGGGGGCGGCGACGGCGAGAGCCGCCGTGGCCGTCGCGGCGGCGAGCACCATGCGGGCAGAGCGCATCTGAGAGTCCTTCCACTGGAGGCCGGGCAGCTGACTCCGCGTCAGCACAACGGGTCCCGGGCTCCGGCCTGATCCACGCTCAGTCATGTCGCGCGGCCCCACCATCCGGGAGGATCACACGGGTTAACGCCCCCACCCCTCCGGCGGTGCTCACGCTCACTTCCGCCGTGTCCCGCGACCTCTTGCCGCCGGATCGGGACGCCGCCTAGCCTGCTTTTGTGCCGCTGATAAACAAAACCCGTGCGCACAGTGCCGTGCCGGGTACCGACCTCGTCCGACTCCGACTCGCCCTGACCGCCTTCTTCGCCCTGGACGGCTTCGTCTTCGCCGGCTGGGTCGTCCGCATCCCCGCTATCAAGGAACAGACCGGGGCGTCAGCGAGCGCCCTGGGGCTCGCGCTGCTCGGCGTCTCCGCGGGCGCCGTGATCACCATGACGCTGACCGGCCGGCTGTGCCGCCGGTACGGCAGCCACCTGGTCACCGTCGTCTGCGCGGTGCTCCTCAGCGTCAGCGTGGCCCTGCCGCCGCTGACCCACTCCGCGCTCGGGCTGGGCGCCGTGCTGCTGGTGTTCGGCGCGGCGTACGGCGGGATCAACGTCGCCTTCAACAGTGCCGCCGTCGATCTGGTGGCGGCGCTGCGGCGGCCGGTCATGCCCAGCTTCCACGCGGCGTTCAGCCTCGGCGGCATGATCGGCGCGGGGCTGGGCGCCCTGGTCGCCGGCTCCCTGTCCCCGGTCCGGCATCTCACGGGGCTCGCCGTGATCGCGCTGCTGGTGACGGCGGTCGCGGGGCGGGCGCTGATGCGGTGCGAGCCGCTGACACCGGCGGACGGGGGACGGCCCGCCAAGGGCTCCGCGCCCCGGCGCGACCGGCGCACCCGCGCCCTGGTGACCGTCTTCGGGCTGATCGCGCTGTGCACCGCCTACGGCGAGGGCGCGCTGGCCGACTGGGGAGCGCTCCATCTGGAGCAGGACCTGGACGCCTCGCCGGGCGCGGCGGCGGTCGGGTACCTGTGTTTCGCGCTCGCCATGACGATCGGCCGGCTGAGCGGCACCACACTGCTGGAACGGCTGGGCCGGACCCGCACGATCCTGGTGGGCGGCTCCACGGCCGCGGCCGGCATGCTCGCCGGCGCGCTCGCGCCGTATCTGTGGGCGGCTCTGCTCGGGTACGCCGTCACCGGGCTGGGGCTTGCCAACCTCTTCCCCGTGGCCGTGGAGCGGGCGGGCGCGCTGGCGGGCCCGAGCGGCGTGGCGACAGCCTCCACGCTGGGCTACGGCGGGATGCTGCTCGGCCCGCCCGCGATCGGGTTCATGGCCGACTGGTACAGCCTCCCGGCCGCCCTGACCAGCGTGGCGGTGCTGGCCGCGGTGGCCACCGCCATCGGCTTCACGACCCGGAACGTACGGACGAACTGAGCGCCCGGCGGGGATCACCGGGCGGCGCCGGGGTACCCGGTCGTCGGTGTCCGCCGGTCCTCCGCCCGGCGGACGCCGCAAGCGACCACCGCGCGGATCCGGGAGAGAACGTGAGCGAGCAGCAGAACCCCGTCGACCAGCACCCCACCCCCGACTTCCCCTCCCAGGACCAGCCGCATCCGGGCTGGACCGGCCCCATGGACCCGCCGCCGGACCACGGTGAGGACTCCTACCGGGGCAGCGGCCGCCTCACCGGCCGTACGGCCGTGATCACGGGCGGGGACTCCGGCATCGGCCGCGCGGTCGCCCTGGCGTTCGCCCGCGAGGGGGCCGACGTGGTCTTCACGTATCTGGACAGCGAGAAGAACGAGGCGGCCGAGACCGCACGCTGGGTGGAGGAGGCCGGGCGGCGTGCCGTGGCCGTGTCCTGCGACATCCGGGAGGAGGAGAACTGCCGGGCGCTGATCGACCGGGCGGTCTCCGAGTTCGGCGGCATCGACATCCTGGTGAACAACGCCGCGTACCAGATGTCGCAGCCGGACGGCATCGAGGCGATCACCACCGAGCAGTTCGACCGGGTGCTGCGCACCAACCTGTACGGCATGTTCTGGCTGTGCAAGTTCGCCGTCCCGCACATGAACGAGGGCGGCAGCATCATCAACTCGGCGTCCGTGCAGGCGTACAAGCCGAGTCCGCATCTGCTGGACTACGCGACCACCAAGGGCGCCATCGTCACCTTCACGCAGGGGCTGGCGCAGATGCTGATCGAGCGGGGCATCCGGGTCAACGCGGTGGCGCCGGGCCCGGTGTGGACGCCGCTGATCCCAGCGACGATGCCCGACACGGCGGAGTTCGGCAAGCAGGCTCCGATCGGGCGTCCGGCCCAGCCGGCCGAGATGGCCCCGGCGTACGTTTTCCTCGCCTCTCAGGAGGCGTCGTACATCACCGCCGAGATCGTGAACGCGACGGGCGGGACGCCGCTGCCCTAGGGCGCCGGGAAAAGCACCGACCGCACCGGCCCTCCGTGGGGCAGACTCCCGGCCATGGAGACTGCCTGGTACCTGGAGATCCTTGAGCACGAGGGCCGGTCGCTGGCCGACGCGGCGGAGCAGGCGGGGCCCGGAGCCCCCGTCCCCGCCTGCCCGGACTGGCGGGTTCGGGACCTGCTGCGGCACACCGGCGTGGTGCACCGGTGGGCGGCGGGCTTCGTCGCCGACGCGTGCCCGGCGCCCCGCCCGATGGAGGAGCACCCGGACCTGGACGGTCCGGAGCTGGTCGCCTGGTACCGCGCCTGCCACGGCGCGCTGCTCGACACGCTCCGCGAGGCGAAGCCGGACGTGGAGTGCTGGACCTTCCTGCCCGGCGCCGAGTCCGGACTCGCCTTCTGGGCCCGCCGCCAGGCCCACGAGACCGCCGTGCACCGCTGGGACGCGCAGGCCGCGCGCGGCGGCGACCCGGCGCCCGTCGCCACGGACTTCGCGGTGGACGGCGTCGACGAACTGCTGCGCGGCTTCCACGCCCGCCGCAGGAGCCGCGTCCGCACCCCGGAGCCGCGCGTGCTCCGGATACGCGCGACGGACGCGGACGCGGTGTGGACGGTACGGCTGTCGCAGGAGCCGCCGGTGACGACCCGGGACGCGGCCGGGGACGCGGAGTGCGAGGTGTCCGGTCCGGCCGCCGAGCTGTACCTGTCGCTGTGGAACCGGCTCCCCGTGCCGAAGGTGACGGGCGACGCGGCACTCGCGGAACTGTGGCGCCGGACGTCCGCGATCGTCTGAGGCCCGGTGCTTGCCCGCCGGCCGCCCGTCTGTTTCACTCCCGGCATGCGTGAGCAGGGGGGAACGGGAACGGGCGGCCGGCGCGGTCAGGCCGAGCGGGACGCGATCACCGTGGAGATCGGGTACGCGTTGTGCAGCGCGGCCTTCGCCGCGGCCGTGGTGTTCGGCGCGGTGGCGGGTCCGGCGCTGCTGTTCGCGCTGCCGGGGGCGGTGGACACGGTGCTGGTGCGCGGGGGCGGTGTGCTCGCGGGGGTGCTGTTCGCCGTCCGTACCGTGTCCGTCCTGGTGCGGTACCGGCGGGCGGCTCAGCCGAGCCAGCCCGGTCGCACGAGCCCGGACTCGTAGGCCAGGACGACCAGTTGGGCGCGGTCGCGGGCGCCCAGCTTGACCATGGTGCGGCTGACGTGGGTCTTGGCGGTGAGCGGGCTCACCACCAGGCGGCGGGCGATCTCCTCGTTGGTCAGGCCGAGTCCGACCAGCGCCATCACCTCCCGCTCCCGCTCGGTCAGCTCCGACAGGGCGCCCGCCGCGGCCGGTTCCTTGGAGCGGGCGGCGAACTCGGCGATCAGCCGGCGCGTCACCCCCGGCGAGAGCAGGGCGTCGCCGTCGACCACGGCCCGTACCGCGCGCAGCAGTTCCTCGGGCTCGGTGTCCTTCACCAGGAAGCCGGAGGCGCCCGAGCGGATCGCCTCGAAGACGTACTCGTCCAGTTCGAAGGTGGTGAGCATGACCACCTTCACGTCGGCCAGGCCGGGGTCCCCGCTGACGCGGCGGGTCGCGGCGAGGCCGTCGAGTCCGGGCATGCGGATGTCCATCAGCACGACGTCGGGCCGCAGCTCGCGGATCAGGCGCAGCGCCTCCTCGCCGTCGGCCGCCTCCCCCGCCACCTCGATGTCCGGCTGTGCGTCGAGCAGGGCGCGGAAGCCTGCCCTGACCAGTGACTGGTCGTCGGCGAGCAGCACGCGGATCACCGGTCCTCCTCGGTCTCGATCGGCAGGACGGCGAACACGCGGAACCCTCCGTCCGGGCGGGTGCCCGCCTCGATGGTGCCACCGAGCGCGGCGGCCCTCTCCCGCATCCCGGCGAGCCCGTTGCCGGTGCCGCCCGCGTCGGCGCCGGTGGCGGGACCGTCGTCGTCGACCAGCAGCCGCAGCCGCCCGTCGCGCCGTTCGATGTGCACGCGCGCCTCGCGGGCCCCGGAGTGCCGTACGACGTTGGTGAGGGCCTCCTGGACGATGCGGAAGGCGGCCAGGTCGGCGCCGGGCGGCAGCCGGGGCGGCTCGCCCTCGACCGTGACGGTCAGTCCCGCGCTCGCGGCCTGTTCCACCAGTTCGGGCAGCCGGTCGAGGCCGGGCGCGGGGGCGCGCGGAGCGGCGCCGGGGGCGCGCAGGGTGTCGAGCACCTGGCGTACCTCGCCGAGCGCCTCCTTGCTCTTGGCCTTGATGGTGGTGAGCGCGGTGCGCGCCTGCTCGGGGTCGCGGTCCAGCAGGGCGAGTCCGACGCCGGCCTGCACGTTGATGACGGAGATGCTGTGCGCGAGCACGTCGTGCAGTTCGCGAGCGATGCGCAGCCGCTCCTCGTCGGCGCGCCGCCGCTCCGCGCGTGCCCGCTCGGCCCGCTCGCGCGCCCACTGTTCACGGCGGACGCGGGCCAGTTCGGACACGGCGAGGAGCGCCACCACCCAGGTGGCGACGACGATCTCCTCGGTCCAGGGGGCCGCCTCGTCGCCCGACGGGGGCAGCCACCGGTACAGGACGTGGACGGTCAGCAGATGCCCGGCCCACAGCGTCCCCATCGCCGCCCAGGCCGCGTACCGCCGCCCCGAGACGACGGCGGTGAAACCGGCCACCGCGACGGTCAGAAGGACCGGCCCGTACGGATATCCGGCCCCCAGGTACAGCAGGACGGCGGCCACCGTGCCCCACAGCACGGCGACGGGATGCCGCCACCGCCACAGCAGCACCACGCCCGACAGGAGCAGCAGCACCCGGCCCGGCGGGTCGAGGGCGACCCGTTCGCCCGCCTGGGCGTGGTCGGCGAAGCCGGAGCCGATCAGCACGAAGGCGGTGAACAGCACGGTGGAGGGCCACGGCCACCGGGCGCGGCCGGCCGACTCCGGATCCTCGTTCCGCTCGGCGGCGCGGCGGCTCCAGCCGGGCGGGCCGTGCCGCCACCATCGGGGCGGCCCGCCGGGGCGCCACCGCTCCGGCGGGCCGGTGCCGGGCCCACGCTGCTCGTCCATGTCCGCCACGCTAGACGCCGCGCCCGCCCGGCGGCGTCGGCCGGACGGCGTGATCACACGTACTCCCGGGGAAGTACGCCCGGGCGGGGTGCGGGGACGGGGAGGGGCCGAGCGGGGCTCGGGGACGGGGAGGGGCCGGGGCAGCAGGCCGGCCGCGGGACGCGCGGCCGAGGAGGCGCCGACGAGCCGCGGGCCGACCACGCGGACCCAACCGAGCGGCGTGAAGCCCAGGAGACCCAGGGGCGCGGGCGAAACCGATCGGCCCGAAGCCCAGGAGACGCCGGGCCGCAGACCGACCGCAGGGCGCGGAGCCCGCAACGCGCCGACGAACCGCAGGCCGACCACCACCCGGGCCGAACCGTGCGGCGCCAAGTCCGGAAGACGCCGGGCCGCGGACCGACCGCGCGGCCCGGAGCCTACGAAGCGTCGGCGGGCCGCAGACCGACCGTGCGGGCGAGACCGGCGACCGTGTGACGGAAGAACGCGTGCCGCTCCTCCACGATCCGGGTGAACTGGCCGAACACCTCGAAGCCGATCAGGCCGAGCAGCTGCGCCCAGACGGCCACGCAGGCCGGCGCCACCGCGGGCGGCAGGTCCGGGACGAAGTCCGCCGCCATGCGCGCGGCCTCCGCCTCCAGGTCCGCCGGAACCGCCGGGACGTCCAGCTCCCCGGCCCGGTGGGCGTCACGGACGACGTCGATGAGGGCGAAGCCGACGCGTGAGGCGGCCGGGACGGTGGTCGCGGGCGCGGCGTACCCGGGCACCGGGGAGCCGTAGATCAACGCGTACTCGTGCGGGTGGGCCAGCGCCCAGCCGCGGATGGCCTCGCACACGGCCGTCCAGCGCTCCCCCGGGGCGGCGCCGGCGGACCCCTTCAGGGCCGCTTCCGCCGTCTCGCCGAGGGAGTCGTAGGCGTCGATGATGAGAGCGGTCAGCAGGTCGTCCCGGCTGGGAAAGTAGCGGTAGATCGCGGAGGAGGCCATGCCGAGCGTTCTGGCCACGGCCCGCAGGGACAGCTCGGCGGCGCCCTGCTCGGCGAGCCGCCGTCGCGCCTCTTCCTTGATGGCCGCGGTGATCTCGATCCTCGCCCGTGCGCGGGCGCCGTGCGGTGTGCTCGTCATGCACGTCAGTGTTCCATGAGAACAGAGCGGTGCACACAAACGAGAGCACTGCTCTTGCATCGCCACGTCGAACCGGGCACACTGAAGTCGAAGCGAGAGCAGTGCTCACAAAACAGAGCGGCGCTCTCCCCCATGCCCTCCCGGAGGTCCCGATGTCGTCGTCCACGCCGTACTACTTCACCGCCGGTCCCGTCGCCGCCCGCTTCAACCGGATCGTCGGCTGGCTCGCCCGGCACGGCATCAGCCTGGCCGGCACCGCCGAGCTGTCCGTCCGCGGCCGCAAGAGCGGGCAGATGCAGCGTCTCCCGGTCAACCCGCACACCTTCGAGGGGCAGCAGTACCTGGTCTCGGCGCGCGGGCACTCCCAGTGGGTGCGCAACATGCGGGCCGCCGGCGGCGGTGAGCTGCGCGTGGGCCGCAAGGTGCGCACCTTCACGGCGGTGGAGATCCCCGACGGGGAGAAGCTGCCGCTGCTGCGCGCCTACCTGGAGAAGTGGGGCTGGGAGGTCAACCAGTACTTCAAGGGGGTCACCGCCAAGTCCTCCGACGAGGAGATCCTGGCGGCGGCCCCCGACCACCCGGTCTTCCGGATCACCGTCCGCGGCTGACCTCGGTCACTGTCCGGGGCCGGCCTCGCCGCCGCTCGCGGTTCGCCGGTCCAGTGCCATCAGCGCGCGGTGGGCCATGGGATGGGTGCGGACCAGTTCGCCGAGCGTCGTCGCGCCCCGGGTGATGTCCTTGAACGCCTTCCACGCCGGGCGGAAGCCGGTCAGCACCGCGTGGAAGACGCCCGGACGCTGCTCGAACGCCGCCAGCATGCGCTTGCCGACGCTCATCTCGACGCCGAGGCCCGCCTTCACGGCGAACGCGTAGTTGAGGGCCTGGCGGCGGGCGTCCACGGCGTCGTGCGCCTCGGCGATGCGCACCGCCCACTCCCCCGCCAGCCGGCCGGAGCGCAGCGCGAAGGAGATGCCCTCGCGGGTCCACGGCTCCAGCAGCCCGGCCGCGTCACCGCAGACCAGCACCCGGCCGCGGGACAGCGGCGAGTCGTCGGTCCGGCAGCGGGTCAGATGCCCGGAGGAGATGGCCGGTTCGAAGCCCGCGAGACCCAGACGGGCGATGAAGTCCTCCAAGTAGCGCTTGGTGGCGGCGCCTTCACCACGCCGCGAGATGACACCGACGGTGAGGGTGTCGCCCTTGGGGAAGACCCAGCCGTAACTGCCCGGCATGGGGCCCCAGTCGATGAGCACCCGGCCCTTCCAGTCCTCGGCGACCGTCTCCGGCACCGGGATCTCCGCCTCCAGGCCCAGGTCGACCTGGTCCAGCTTGACCCCGACGTGCGCCCCTATGCGGCCGGCGCTGCCGTCGGCGCCGACCACGGCCCGCGCGAGCACCGTCTCGCCGCCCTGCAGGACGACGGCGACCGTGCGCCGGTCCGGCACGGCCGAGCCGTGCTGCTCCACCCGCTGCACGGCGACGCCCGTGCGCAGTTCGGCCCCGGCCTTCTGGGCGTGCTCGACGAGCTGCTGGTCGAACTCCGGCCGGTTGATGAGCCCGAAGAGCATCTGCCGGGAGCGGCGGGTGCGGGCGAAACGGCCGTTGCTGGAGAACGTCACCGCGTGCACCCGGTCCTTGAACGGCAGTTCGAAGCCGGGCGGCAGGGCGTCGCGCGACGGGCCGATGATGCCGCCGCCGCAGGTCTTGTAGCGGGGCAGCTCCGCCTTCTCCAGCAGCAGCACGCGCCGCCCCGCGACCGCCGCCGCGTAGGCCGCCGACGCCCCCGCGGGTCCCGCGCCCACCACGACGACGTCCCACACCTGCCGCACGTCGTCCGCCGAAGAGTTGTCGCTGCTCACGATGGTCCGCTGCTCCGATCACGCCGCCTGCCGCTGCTGTCCTCCCGCATCCTACGGCGGCGGTCGTGACGGTCCGCTGTGGGAGGATCGGCGGCGTGAGTGGCCCTTACATGGGTCACTCACGCTCACCACACGATCATCGCGTACCGAGAAGTACGCACTTGCACAACGTCGCACCTACAAGGAGCGTGCCCATGTCGTCGAATCCGGTCGCCGTGACCGTCGCCTCACTGATGCCCAGGGCGAAGGAGGAGCTCACCGAGCTGGTGGCCTTCAAGTCGGTGGCGGACTTCGACCAGTTCCCCCGCGAGGAGAGCGAAGGCGCCGCCCGCTGGATCGCCGCCGCGCTCACCGCCGAGGGCTTCCAGGACGTCGCCCTGCTCGACACCCCGGACGGTACCCAGTCGGTCTACGGCTACCTGCCCGGCCCCGAAGGCGCGAAGACCGTGCTGCTGTACGCGCACTACGACGTGCAGCCGCCGCTGGACGAGGCCGGCTGGACCACGCCGCCGTTCGAGCTGACCGAGCGCGACGGCCGCTGGTACGGGCGCGGCGCCGCCGACTGCAAGGGCGGCGTCATCATGCACCTGCTGGCGCTGCGCGCCCTGAAGGCGAACGGCGGCGTGCCGGTCAACGTCAAGATCGTCGTGGAGGGCTCGGAGGAGCAGGGCACCGGCGGCCTGGAGCGGTACGCCGAGGAGCACCCGGACCTGCTCACCGCCGACACGATCGTCATCGGCGACGCGGGCAACTTCCGCGCCGGTTTGCCGACCGTCACCACCACGCTGCGCGGCATGACGCTGGTGCGGGTGCGGATCGACACCCTCGAGGGCAACCTGCACTCCGGGCAGTTCGGCGGGGCCGCGCCCGACGCGCTCGCCGCGCTGGTGCGGGTGCTGGACTCGCTGCGGGCCGAGGACGGCAGCACGACCGTCGACGGGCTGACCGGCGACAGCGCGTGGCAGGGCATTCAGTACGAGGAGGAGCAGTTCCGCAAGGACGCCAAGGTGCTGGACGGCGTCGGGCTGATCGGCTCCGGCACGGTCGCCGACCGCATCTGGGCCCGCCCCGCGGTCACCGTGCTCGGCATCGACAGCCCGCCGGTGGTCGGCGCCACGCCGTCCGTGCAGGCGAGCGCGCGGGCGCTGGTCAGCCTGCGGGTGCCGCCGGGCGTCGACGCGGCGAAGGCGACCGAACTGCTGCGCGCGCACGTGGAGTCGCACACGCCGTGGGGCGCGCGCGTCACCACCGAGCAGATCGGCCAGGGCCAGGCGTTCCGCGCCGACCCGGCCAGCCCGGCGTACCAGGCCATGGCGGACGCGATGGCGGTCGCGTACCCGGGCCAGGAGATGCAGTACGCCGGCCAGGGCGGCTCCATCCCGCTGTGCAACACGCTCGCCGCCCTCTACCCGAAGGCGGAGATCCTGCTGATCGGCCTGAGCGAGCCGGAGGCGCAGATCCACGCGGTGAACGAGAGCGTGTCGCCGGACGAACTGGAGCGGCTGTCGGTCGCGGAGGCGCTGTTCCTGCGGAACTACGCGGGTGGGGCGGCCTGATCGGCGCGCCTCGTCGAGGGCAGAGCCTCCGCCCGGGTGGGCGGGGGCTCTGCCCTGCGGGCGCGTGGACGTCGGGGTGACGCGGCGCGGCCGCACCGGCGCCTGCGCGGCGTCCCGGGCGCACCGTGGGGGCGACGGTCCCCGGGACCGTCACTCACCGCCGGTGGACGCGACGCGCCTCGGCAACGGCGACGCGACACGCTGGCGGCAGCCCCGTCGGCCCGGCCCCGGCGACGACGCCGACACGGCACGGGTCGGAGCCGCACCGTGGAGGCGACAGCCCCCAGGACCGTCGGTCCCCCCTGCGGGCGCGACGCGCCTCAGCCACGGCGACGACGTTGTTCACGCGTCCCGCCGGTCCTAGGAGCACCGTAGGGGACTTCCGGTCCGAGGACCGCACGTCCCCTCACCCCACCGGCACCCCGCCCTCCAGGTACATCGCCCGGCCGCGTTCACGGGCGCGCAGCGCGCGCCGTAGGCGTTCGTAGCGGACGGGTGGCAGCAGGTGTGCCGCCTCCGCCTCGGAGGCGAAGCGCCAGGCGCGCAGTTCGGGGCCGGGCAGCAGCATGCGGCCGGCGTCCTCGGAGTCGAGGCGGCCGCCGTCGAACAGCAGCCGGAGACCGCCGAAGGCGGGCGGCGCGGGCGGCTCCCAGTCGACGACGAGGAGGGCCGGGACGTCGTCGAGCCGTATGCCGGTCTCCTCCGCGACCTCCCGCATACCGGCCCGCGCCGGGGCCTCACCGCGTTCGACGACCCCGCCGGGGAACTCCCAGCCGGCCTTGTAGGTCGGGTCGACGAGCAGCACCCGGTCCTGCTCGTCGAAGAGCAGCACCCCCGCGGCGACGGTCTCCGCCGTGGGCTCGGGCGTCTGCACGATGTCGCAGGCGGGCACCTCCCCGCTGCCGACCGCCTCGGCGATACGGCGGGCGGTGTCGCGCGGGGTGAGGCAGCCGCTGTCGATCGGATAGGCGTCGGCGGTGAGCCAGGCGGCGAGCGCCGCCTTGAAGGGCTCGATGTGGTCGTACGACCACTGCCGGACCCGTGTCTCGCCGTCGGGGAGGTCCTCCGGGACCTCCCGGCCGGCTATCCGCTCCCGCAGGATCGTTTCGGCCGGGGCGAGCAGGACATGGCGGACCGGTATGCGCCGGGCGGCGAGCCCGCCGAAGATCTCGTCGCGGTACTCCTGGCGCAGCAGGGTCATGGGGACCACCAGGGTCCCGCCGAGCTCGGCGAGCATCGCGGCCGCGGTGTCGATCACGAGGCGTCGCCAGATCGGGAGGTCCTGGAAGTCGCCGACCCCGGCGAGGTGCTTGGGCGGGAGCAGCCGGTCCAGTGCTCCGCCGATGACCTCGGGGTCGAAGAGCGTGCTGTTCGGGATCAGCTCGATCAGTTCGCGCGCGGTGGAGGTCTTCCCCGCACCGTACGCCCCGTTGATCCAGACGATCACGGTTCCCCCTCTTCTGTTGGCCCCCTGAGGCTTGCCCGTTCCACCCTGCCACGGAAACCAGATCAAGTTGAGAACGCGTGACGGCGGCGCCGGCGCCCCGAAGCGGAGGGGTGCCGGCGCCGCCGTCGACGCCGCGTGGGGCCCGTCAGGCCTTGCCGTCCCGGTCGATGTCCAGCTCCAGTGTGTTGTCCTCCGCGACCGTGCGGTCGAGGGAGCCGAGCGTGTCGTCGACGTCGAGCGCACCGAGGGCGGGGGTGTCGGGGAGCGCGTGCGACGGGGTGACGGCCGCGACGACGAAACCGGTGGCGAGGGAGGCGATGGCGAGCATGCTGCGCTTCTTCATGCCCGGCTCAACTGCGGAACAGGCCGTTCGGTCACGCCCCGCTTCCCCCGCGTCCTCGGACTGGTCTCCGGCCGGGCTCGGTCACGCCCGCCGCCCCTCACACCCCCGCCACCGCCGCATCCGTGCGCCCCATCAGCGCCGCCGCTGCCGCCCCCACCAGACCCGCGTCCGTGCCCGTCCGGGCCGGGACCACCGTGAGGCGTTGGACGAAGGACAGGGTGGCGTACTCGGTCAGCGCCTTCCGCAGCGGAGCGAAGAGCACCTCGCCCGCCTTGCCCACGCCTCCGCCGATCACCGCGATGTCGATCTCGACGAGGGTCGCCGTGGCCGCGATGCCCGCGGCGAGAGCGCGGGCCGCGCGCTCGAAGGAGGCCACGGCGACCGGGTCGCCGGCGCGGGCCGCGGCGGCGACCGCGGCGGCGGAGGTGTCGCCGTCCGGGGCGGGCCGCCAGCCGTTCTCCAGCGCGCGCCGCGCGATGTTGGGACCGCTCGCGATCCGCTCCACGCAGCCGCGCGCCCCGCACGGGCACGGGTCGCCGTCGAGGTCCACGCTGATGTGGCCGATGTGTCCGGCGTTGCCCGTGGGCCCGGGGTGCAGCCGCCCGCCGAGCACCAGGCCGCCGCCGACGCCCGTGGAGACGACCATGCACAGCGCGTTGTCGTGGCCGCGGGCGGCGCCCTGCCAGTGTTCGGCGGCCGTGATGGCGACCCCGTCGCCGATCAGCTCGACCGGCAGCCCGCCGGCCGCGTCCCGCACCTTGGCGACCAGCGGGTAGTCGCGCCAGCCGGGCACGTTGACGGGGCTCACCGTGCCGGCGGAGGCGTCGACGGGGCCCGCGCTGCCGATGCCGACCGCGCCCGCGCGCTCCCAGAGGGGAGACGCGGCGAGGTCGGCGATCACCGCCCCGACGGCTGCCATGACGGTGTCGCCGTCCTCCCGCGCGGGGGTCGGCCGGTGGGCGCGGGCCAGGATCCGGCCCTCACGGTCCACCAGCGCGCCGGCGATCTTGGTGCCGCCGATGTCGAGCGCAGCCACGAGGTCGGTGTGCATCAGAGTCGGATCTCCCCGTCAACCGTCGGAAACCATCAGAGAACACGCTGGGAACGGCCATGCGCGACCAGGAGGCAACACATGGAGCACGGCCAACGGCCCGGTCGAGCGGTGAGGTGCGGGCCGGAGTGTGCGTCGGACAGTGTCTCCCGACGCTGACAACGTTGTCCAGGCTCTATGCTCGACGCCACATCCTCATACAAACCCATGGACTCACGCATCCCCGTGGCCGACAGGACAGGACACCTCGTGCCGGAGACGACCCGCCGCACCGACCGCTTCCCAGGGACCCGATACGGCAACCGTCCGACGATGAAGGACGTGGCCGCCCGCGCCGGGGTGGGCCTGAAGACGGTTTCCCGTGTGGTGAACGGCGAGCCGGGCGTGACGCCGGAGACCGAGCGGCGGGTGCAGGAGGCGATCGAGGCGCTCGGCTTCCGCCGCAACGACAGCGCGCGGGTGCTGCGCAAGGGCCGTACCGCCAGCATCGGCCTGGTCCTGGAGGACCTCGCGGACCCGTTCTACGGCCCGCTGAGCCGGGCCGTGGAGGAAGTGGCCCGCGCGCACGGCGCGCTGCTGATCAACGGGTCGAGCGCGGAGGACGCCGACCGTGAGCAGGAGCTGGTGCTGGCGCTGTGCGCCCGCCGGGTGGACGGCCTGGTGGTGATCCCGGCCGGCGACGACCACCGCTATCTGGAGCCGGAGATCAAGGCCGGCGTCGCCACGGTGTTCGTGGACCGTCCGGCGGGGCACATCGACGCGGACGTGGTGGTGTCGGACAACTTCGGCGGCGCGCGCGACGGCGTGCGCCATCTGATCGCGCACGGGCACCGCAGGATCGGCTTCATCGGCGACATGCCCCGCATCCACACGGCGGCCGAGCGGCTGCGCGGCTACCGAACCGCCATGGAGGACGCGGGGATACCGGTGGCGGACGCGTGGATGTCGCTGGGCGTCACGGACCCCGAGCGGGTGCGCCGGGCGGCGCAGGAGATGCTGTCCGGGCCCGAGCCGGTCACCGCGATCTTCACGGGCAACAACCGGGTGACGGTCACGGTGATCCGGGTGCTGGCCGAGCACGCCCGCCCGGTCGCCCTCGTCGGCTTCGACGACATCGAGCTGGCCGATCTGCTGCAGCCCGGCGTCACGGTCGTCGCGCAGGACGCCGCCGCCCTCGGCCGGACCGCCGCCGAGCGGCTCTTCCGCCAGCTCGACGGCACGCTGATCGCCCCGGAGCGCATCGAACTGCCGACCCGCCTGATCACCCGCGGCTCGGGAGAGCTGCCCCCGGCGGACTGAGCGGGAGCGGTGCCGATGGAGGACCGTACGCTGGCGGCGCTGGGGCTGGACATGGTGCCGCGCGAGCGTCCGCTGGACTATCCGGGCGCCTGGCCGCGCGAGTCGGGACTGCTCGTCGGGGACCGGCTGCTGCCGCTGGACCGGTGGGCGTACGAGGACCGGGTGCCGGTGATCTCGATCGGCTCCAACGCCTGCCCCGGGCAGCTGCGCGACAAGCTGGCCGGACCGGGGATCACCACCCCGCTGCCCATGGTGCGGGCCCGGGTGACGGGCGTCGGCATCGGCGTCTCGGCGCACGTGAGCCGCCCGGGTTACGTGTCCAACGCGCCGGTGGCGACCACGGGCGGGGTGAGCGAGCTGTTCGTGCTCTGGCTGGACTCCCGGCAGCTCACGGTGATCGACGCGAGCGAGGGCGTTCCGCTGCCGCACGGCAACTTCCGCCGCGCGTGGCTGCCCGCGCCGGACGTGCGCGTCGAACTCCCCGACGGCAGCACGCTCCCCGGCGCGTACGCCTACGTCAACCGCCGTGGCGTCCTCCACGACGGCACCGGCGCCCCGCGCACCCACCCGGGCCAGCGCCCCCTCCTGACCGATCTCCTGGCCACACTCCCCCGCCTGCGGGACCTGTTCGGCACCACACCGGAGGAGTTCGCCGCCCGTGCGTCCGCGGACCGTGAACTGTGCGAGAAGGGAGCACGGGTGTTCGCGGAGGAGGGGCTGGTGACGGCCGGCGGGCTGGAGATGTACATGACCACGGACGGGGCCCACGCCCCGTCCCGGAGGTAGCGCGCCTGCGTCTGCGCGGGGCGCCCCGCGCCCGCGCCCATGGCCGGACGACGCCACGCGGCCGACAGCATGCGCCCCGGTCCGGGCGGCCACCGGGGCCGGGGGGAGCGTGGCCCCCACGGCAGTCGTCGGGGTCCGTGCCGCTGAGGCCGAGGCGGTGCGCCCGGGTGCGAGACGGTTGTCGAGGGTCGCGGGCGGCGCGACCGGTCCGTCCGCAGCCGGTGAACCGGTACGGGCCCGTCCGCGGGCTGATCCGTCGACGGCCGCGCCTGCCGACGCGACGGCCGGTCACGGACGGGAGGGCCGCGGCCCGGCGGTGCGCGTGCGGTGCCCGTGCGGTGCGCGTGACGCCTGCACGCTGGCCGGAACCGGGCCGGAGCAGGCGTTCCAGGGGGCTCACCTCACCAGGCGGCCAAGGCGCCGGCGAAGCCGGAGCGCTACGCCGGGTTCGTCGCCGGTTCCGCGGACGCGTGGTCGGGTTCGTAGCGGAGCAGGTCGCCCGGCTGGCACTCCAGCACCTCGCACAGCGCGGCGAGCGTCGTGAACCTGACCGCCTTCGCGCGGCCGTTCTTCAGGACGGCCAGGTTCGCCGGGGTGATGCCGACGCGTTCGGCGAGTTCGCCCACGGACATCTTGCGCCGGGCGAGCATCACGTCGATGTCGACGGCGATCGGCATCAGATCACCTCGGCCAGCTCGGCCCGCATCCGCGACGCCTCCAGCTCCCGCGCCACGGCCTGGGCCAGCAGCATCCGCAGGACGAGGACGACGAGCGCGATGCCCGCGATCGCCAGGCCGACCCCGCCGACCAGCAGCACGACGCCGGGCGCCACGGCCTCCCCGGGCGCCAGCAGCGCGCCGAGCGTGAAGACCAGCAGGGCCGCGGCGACGAACGCGCCGATCACGATGTGGACGTAGCGGAAGGCGGCGTAGGAGAAGACCGTGCCGCGGCGTGCCATCGTCACCAGCCGCCAGACGCAGATCAGCACCGTCTGGGCGGCCAGCACGATGAGCACGACGACGGCCAGGAGCGGGGTCCGCACGTAGGCGTACCGCTCGTCCAGCCCGTCCAGATCGCTCGCCAGCAGCGGCACCATCAGCGTCTGCACCGCCAGCGAGCCCGCCAGCAGCGTCGCGATCACCGCGCGCAGCGCGAGCACGGTTACCTGCCCCATCGCCACTCCTTCACTCGAAGCACGATGGGAATCTATCGATTTTCGATAGACTACGCAATCCCGGGCTGCCGGCCCCTCACTGCGCCGGGACCGTCAGGCCTCCGCGCCGGGGTGAGGCGAAGGCCTCCACCCCGGCGCGGTCCAGACCGCTCTCGCCCGTCACCTCCGCCTCGTCCAGGGCGCCGCAGTCCAGCCCCCGCAGCAGATGTCCCGCCAGAGCCTTGGCGGTGGCCGGCTCGTCCATCACGTCGCCGCCGGACCGTTCGGCGTACCGCCGGAGACGGGCGACGGCCGTCGCGAAGCCCTCGCGGTAGAAGGCGAAGACGGCGGCGTAGCGGGTGGGGAGGTGGCCGGGGTGCATGTCCCAGCCCTGGTAGTAGGCGCGGGCGAGGGCGCGGCGGACGAGGCCGTGGTGCAGCCGCCAGGCGTCGTGGACCTGGGCGGTGGGACCGACCGGGAGCACGTTGGTCGAGCCGTCCGAGAGCCGTACGCCGGTGCCTGCGGCAGCGACCTGCATGACGGCCTTGGCGTGGTCGGCGGCGGGGTGGTCGGAGGACTGGTACGGGGCCGGGACGCCGAGGCAGGCGCTGTAGTCGAAGGTGCCGTAGTGCAGTCCGGTGGCGCGGCCGTCGGCGGCCTGGATCATGCGGGCGACCGCGGCGGTGCCGTCGGCGGCCAGGATGGACTGGCTGGTCTCGATCTGGATCTCGAAGCCGATGCGGCCGGGTTCGAGGCCCCAGGTCTTCTCGAAGGCGTCCAGCAGCCGGGCCATGGCGGCGACCTGCTCGGCGTAGGTGACCTTGGGGAGGGTGAGGACGAGGCCGTCGGGCAGTCCGCCGGCCCGCATCAGACCGGTGAGGAAGATGTCGAGGGTGCGGATGCCGCGGTCGCGGACGGCCGCCTCCATGCACTTCATGCGGATGCCGGTCCAGGGAGCCGCGGTGGCCGGCGTTCCGTGCGCGGCGGCGTCGGAGACCAGCCGGGCGGCGCGGGCGGCGGTCTCGTCCTCCTCGGCGTCGGGGCGGTGGCCGTAGCCGTCCTCGAAGTCGACGCGCAGATCCTCGACCGGTTCGCGCTCCAGCTTGGCGCGGACCCGGGCGTACACGTCCTCGGCGAGGGGGCCGTCCATCCCGAGGACGGCGCCGAAGGACGCGGCGTCGGGAGCGTGTTCGTCCAGTGCCGCGAGTGCCTGGTCGCCCCAGGCGCGCACGGTGTCCGCGGTGAACCGGTCGCCGGGGACGTACACGGTGTGGACGGGCTGACGGGTGCCGGGGTCGCCGGGGTACAGGCGCTCCAGTGCGGCGTCGACCGGTGCGAGGGACGCGCCGATCTCCTCGGCGACGGCGCCCGTGAGACTCGTCGGCACCCGCTCCTGCTGCCCTCGGTCCATGCCACCCTCCCAGATGTCCGCGACCCGGAATCCGGCACCGCGTTTCCGCGATGCGAATTCAACAATTCGTTGAAGGACGGTATCCGTCGGTCTCCGTGCCGGTCAACACCGTCCTACGGGCCGGTCCGCCCCGCCACCGCGCCCTGAGGAACACGACGAGGCCCCCGCGACCGGTGCGGTCGCGGGGGCCTCGGACGGTTCCGGAGGTGATCAGCCCTTGCGGGCCTTGATCTCCTCGGTCAGCTGCGGGACGACGTCGAACAGGTCGCCGACGACGCCGAAGTCGACCAGCTCGAAGATCGGGGCCTCGGCGTCCTTGTTGACGGCCACGATGGTCTTCGAGGTCTGCATGCCCGCGCGGTGCTGGATCGCGCCGGAGATGCCGTTGGCGATGTAGAGCTGCGGCGAGACCGACTTGCCGGTCTGGCCGACCTGGTTGGTGTGCGGGTACCAGCCGGCGTCGACGGCGGCACGCGAGGCGCCGACGGCCGCGCCGAGCGAGTCGGCGAGGGCCTCGATGATCGAGAAGTTCTCCGCGCCGTTGACACCGCGGCCGCCGGAGACGACGATCGCGGCCTCGGTGAGCTCCGGACGGCCGGTGGACTCACGCGGCGTGCGGCCGGTGACCTTGGTGCCGGTCGCCTGCTCGGAGAAGGTGACGCTCAGGGACTCGACCGCGCCGGCGGCCGGCGCGGCCTCCACGGCGGCCGAGTTCGGCTTCACCGTGATGACCGGGGTGCCCTTGGAGACGCGGGACTTGGTGGTGTAGCTGGCGGCGAACACCGACTGGGTGGCCACCGGGCCCTCGTCGCCGGCCTCGAGGTCGACGGCGTCGGTGATGACGCCCGAGCCCAGGCGCAGCGCCAGGCGGGCGGCGATCTCCTTGCCCTCGGCGGAGGACGGGACCAGCACGGCGGCCGGGGACACCGCGGCGACCGCGGCCTGGAGGGCGTCCACCTTCGGCACGACCAGGTAGTCGGCGTACTCGGCGGCCTCGTGGGTGAGGACCTTGACCGCGCCGTGCTCGGCGAGCGCGGCGACGGTGTCGCCGGCGCCGGCTCCCAGCGCCACGGCGACCGGCTCGCCGATGCGGCGGGCGAGGGTCAGCAGCTCCAGGGTCGGCTTGCGGACGGCGCCGTCCACGTGGTCGACGTAGACGAGAACTTCAGCCATGGGACTTCTTCTCTCCTGCTTGCGAAGTATGAGGGGCGGGAAGCGAGCCGTGCCTTGCGGCTCAGATGAACTTCTGGCTCGCGAGGAACTCGGCGAGCTGCTTGCCGCCCTCGCCCTCGTCCTTGACGATCGTGCCCGCGGTACGGGCCGGGCGCTCGGACGCCGACTCCACCGTGGTGTAGGCGTTCTCCAGGCCGACCTCGTCCGCGTCGATGTCGAGGTCGGAGAGGTCCCAGGACTCCACCGGCTTCTTCTTGGCCGCCATGATGCCCTTGAAGGACGGGTAGCGGGCCTCGCCCGACTGGTCGGTGACCGACACGACCGCGGGGAGGGACGCCTCGAGCTGCTCGGAGGCGGCGTCGCCGTCGCGGCGGCCGGTGACCTTGCCGTCCTCGACGTTCACCTCGGACAGGAGCGTCACCTGCGGCACGCCGAGGCGCTCCGCGAGCAGCGCCGGGACGACGCCCATGGTGCCGTCGGTGGAGGCCATGCCGGAGACGACCAGGTCGTAACCCGCCTTCTCGACGGCCTTGGCGAGCACCAGGGAGGTGCCGATGGCGTCCGTGCCGTGCAGGTCGTCGTCCTCGACGTGGATGGCCTTGTCGGCGCCCATGGACAGCGCCTTGCGCAGCGCGTCCTTGGCGTCCTCGGGACCCACGGTCAGGACGGTGACCTCCACGTCGTCGTCCGAGTTCTCCGCGATCTGCAGCGCCTGCTCGACCGCGTACTCGTCCAGCTCGGAGAGCAGACCGTCCACGTCGTCACGGTCGACGGTCAGGTCATCGGCGAAGTGCCGGTCGCCAGTGGCGTCGGGCACGTACTTCACAGTGACAACGATCCTCAAGCTCACGCCGGCTCTCCTACTGCATCGTCATTTCTGGCTGCCTGCCTGCAGGCAGCATAGGCGCCTCAAGCGGGCGGTCCCGGTCGGGGCGACCCACGCTCCGATCGAAATATTACTCGTCAGTACACTCAGTTCCTGCCCGCTAAGCAAGCGCTTTGAACTGTGACCTTCGCAACGCAGCGTAACCGGAACTCCTCCGGCCCGCGACCGACGTCCCCCACACCTCAGTCGGGCAGTCCGCTGAAGCGCCCCTGGTGGTAGACCAGGGGGCGGCCATGTCCCGTGGGGTCGCCGAGCAGCACCTCGGCCACCACGATCCGGTGGTCGCCCGCGGGCACCCGCGCCGTCACCCGGCACACCATCCACGCGGGCACGCCGTCCAGCACCGGCACTCCCTCCGGCCCCTCCCGCCACGCCGTGCCCGGACCGAACCGGTCGGCTCCACGGCGCGCGAAGGTCGCGGCGAGATCCTGCTGGTGCTCGCCCAGCAGATGCACACCGACATGGTCGGTCTCCGCCATGACAGGCCAGCTGGAACCGCCCGTGGACACGCCGAACGACAGCATCGGCGGCTCCGCGGACACGGAGGCGAGGGAGGTGGCGGTGAAGCCGACCGGACCGGAACGGCCGCGCGCCGTGACCACCGCGACCCCCGCCGGGTGCCGGCGGAAGACGGAGCGCAGCAGGTCGGGCGAGGCGGGCCGGGCGGCGCCGAGGTCGGACGTTGCCGTCATGAAACAGTCCTTCTGGGAGAGGTCACGAGCGGGTGCGCGGCTGCTCACCGGCCCGGCCGCGACGCACGCGGGACGCGGGCGTCACGGCCGGGAGGGGGCCGGGTACCCGACGGCGGCAAGGGAGTCCCGACGACCCCGACGACTTGGTGTCAGGCTGACGACAACGAGCGCGGAGCGTCAAGTGGGCCGCCGTCGATGGGAGATGTCTCACCATGATCGCAACGGCCGTCACAGCGCCGCGCCCAGGGCGGCGATCACGTCCGCCTTGCGCGGCTGTCCGGCCGCGCGCCGCACGACCCGGCCCTCCGCGTCGAGGACCAGCACGGTCGGGGTGCGCTCGACGCCCAGCCGCCGTACGAGGTCCAGGCGGGCCTCGGCGTCGATCTCGACGTGGGCCACGCCCGGGACCATGGCCGCGACCTCGCCCAGCACCCGGCGGGTGGCCCGGCACGGCGCGCAGAAGGCGCTGGAGAACTGCACCAGTGTGGCGCGCTCGCCCATCTCCGCGCCGAGTTCGGCCGCGAGACCGGACCCCGCTCCGCCGTCGCCGCCGGACCGTCCCGTGTCGTCACTGCCTCGCACTCGCCGCTCCCGCCCTGGATGTCACGTCCAACCGGCTCCAGCGTCCCAGGGGCCGCGAACATTCCCGCCCGCACCGCAAAACCCGAGGTCGACCGGCGGAACGTGACGAGAATCTCCGCCGAGGACCGGTGCCGGGACTGGTTCACCGGCCGTTCTTGGGGCAGCATCACCGACAGGCCGTAAACCTACGGCTGCGTAACTTCGACTGGGAGACCCCCTTCCCAGGCAGAGAAGGAAGGGTTCCGACCCGCCCATGGCAGAACTTGTCTACCGGCCCGTGATCGGCTTCGCCCGCACCCTCTTCAAGGCGTGGGATCTCAAGATCGATTGCCAGGGTTCGGAGAACATCCCGCGCTCGGGCGGCGCCGTGCTGGTGAGCAACCACATCAGCTATCTCGACTTCGTGTTCAACGGACTGGCGGCGCTGCCGCAGAAGCGGCTCGTCCGCTTCATGGCCAAGGAGTCGGTGTTCCGGCACCGCGTCTCCGGCCCGCTGATGCGCGGCATGAAACACATCCCGGTGGACCGCACGCAGGGCGAGGCCGCGTACGAACACGCGCTGCGTTCGCTGCGGGCCGGTGAGATCGTGGGCGTCTTCCCCGAGGCGACGATCTCGCAGTCGTTCACGCTGAAGAGCTTCAAGTCCGGTGCCGCGCGCATGGCCCAGGAGGCGGGCGTCCCGCTGATCCCGATGGCGGTGTGGGGCACGCAGCGGCTGTGGACCAAGGGCCACCCGCGCAACTTCAAGCGCAGCCACATCCCGATCACCATCCGGGTGGGCGAGGCGATCGAGGCGTCCAAGGACAAGTACGCGGGCGCGATCACCCGTCAGCTGCGCGAGCGGGTGCAGGAGTTGCTGGAGGCTGCGCAGCGGGCGTACCCGGTGCGGCCGAGGAGCCCGGAGGACACCTGGTGGATGCCGGCCCACCTCGGCGGCACGGCCCCCACCCCGGAGCAGGTGCGCGAGGCGGAGACCCGCTGAGTCCTCTCCTCCCGGGTCCCGGGCGGCCGTGCCGAGCGCGCGCCCGGGACCTGCTGCGCTCCCGCGGCGCGACGCGTAGGCTTCCGGCCGTGCGTTGACCTTCCCGGCGGCGGCCCCGAGCCGCCGCACACGGTGCGGGGCACCCCTGCTCGGGGGCGGCCCCGGTCGGTATGTCCGCCCGCACCCCTGAAGGTCCGCACATGACCACCCACCCGCAGCTGTCCTACGACGAGTTCGTCGCGCTCGCCACTGCCGATCCGGCGGTCGTCGGCCTCGTCCTCAAGGGCTCCCGGGCCCATGACGGCATGGCCACCCGCCGCTCCGACCACGACGTGTACGTCGTCCTCGCCGACGGCGCCGCCACCGGCCTCGCCCGGTTCACGGGCCACCGCAGCCCGGAGCTCGACCTCGTCGTCCTCCCCCTCGACGCGTTCCGCGCGGCAGGGGGCCACGAACGCTACGCCCTGGCCCGTGCCCGCGTCGTGCTCGACCGGCTGGACGGGGGCATCGCCCGCGTCCTCGCCGACAAGGCCCGGCTGGACGCCGACGAGGCGTTCACACGGGCCGGCGGCCTGCTCGACGCCTACGCCAACTCCCTCTACCGCTCGGTCAAGAACGCCCGGGACGGTCAGCCGCTCGCCGCACGCCTCGACGCGGCCGACAGCGCCGGCTTCCTGCTGGAGCTGCTGTTCACGCTGGACCGCCGGCCCCGCCCCTACAACAAGTACCTGCGCTGGGAGCTGGACCGGTACCCGCTGCCCGGCTGGGACACGGGCGGCCTGCTGGGCGCCGTGGACCGGATCTCGGCCACGGGCGACGTCCCCGCGCAGCAGCGCCTGTTCGCCCGGGTCGAGGCGGCGGTGCGGGGGGCCGGGCTCGGCGCGGTCCTCGACGCGTGGGGGGACGATCTCGCCCTCATGCGTCCGGGACGACGGTGACCCTCGCACCCGGGCCGGACGTCAGAGCGCGGTCGGGAGCGTCCGCCACAGGTGCGCACGGTCGGCGGCGTTCCGGAGGGCGCGCAGGACGGCCGGGTGCGGTGCGGCGTACAGGACCGGGTGGTCCGTCTCGCCCTTCGACGGGTCGGGGGTGAAGGCCAGGCGCTCGCCGTCGAGGGAGAACCGCGCGTCCACGCCGGGCTTGTTGCCACGCGGGTCCTGGCGGTGCCACGCGCCGTGGAAGCGCACGGCGACCAGTCCGTGCACCACGCCGAGGTGCTGGTAGCAGAGCGCGGTTGGGATGTCCTCGGCGCGCAGCAGCGCGGCCAGGGCGTGGGCCTTGGCGTAGCAGATGCCGGTGCCCTGCTCCAGCACGTCGGAGGCGCGCCAGGTCACGCGTGGGTCGTCGGCGTCCTGCGAGTGGGTGACGCGGTCGCGTACGTACTCGAAGGCCGCCTGCGCATACTCATACGAGTCATGAACATCGGCGGCCAGGCGTGCGGACACCTCCCGGACCTTCGGATGGTGGTGGTCGATCGCCTCGTCGGCGACCAAGTAGGCGGAGAGGTCCGGGTTTTCCTGGATCAGCTGCATGGCGCCGGAGCATAGGTAGGCGACCGGCCGAGAGTCAATGACTTTTCGGTCGATCGCATACCTATGCAAGACGTCGGAATCGACGGGTCAGCGGGCCATCTCCTCCTTGAGGGCGGCCACGAACCGGTCCACGTCGTCCTCGGTGGTGTCGAAGGCGCACATCCAGCGGACGTCGCCCGCGGCCTCGTCCCAGAAGTAGAAGCGGAACCGCTTCTGGAGCCGCTCGCTCACGTCGTGCGGGAGCCGCGCGAACACGGCGTTGGCCTGCACCGGGTAGAGGATCTCCACACCGTGCACCGCGCGCACGCCCTCGGCGAGGCGCTGGGCCATCTCGTTGGCGTGCCGGGCGTTGCGCAGCCACAGGTCCCGCGCGAGCAGGGCCTCCAGCTGCACGGACACGAAGCGCATCTTGGAGGCGAGCTGCATGGACAGCTTGCGCAGGTGCTTCATGTGCTTGATGCCGTCCGGGTCCAGCACCACGACCGCCTCGCCGAACAGCGCGCCGTTCTTGGTGCCGCCCAGCGAGAGCAGGTCGACGCCCACCGCGTTGGTGAACGTGCGCAGCGGCACGTCCAGCGTGGCGGCGGCGTTGGCCAGCCGGGAGCCGTCCACGTGCACCTTCATGCCGTGCGCGTGGGCGTGCTCGCAGATCGCGCGGATCTCGTCCGGGGTGTACACCGTGCCCAGCTCGGTGGCCTGGGCTATGGAGACGACCTGGGGCATCGCCCGGTGCTCGTCGTCCCAGCCGTAGGCCTGCCGGTCGATGAGCTCCGGGGTGAGCTTGCCGTCCGGGGTGGGCACGGTGAGCAGCTTGATGCCGCCGACCCGCTCCGGCGCGCCGCCCTCGTCCACGTTGATGTGGGCGCTCTCCGCGCAGATCACCGCGCCCCAGCGGTCGGTGACGGCCTGGAGCGCCACGACGTTGGCCCCGGTGCCGTTGAAGACCGGGAAGGCCTCGGCGGTGGGCCCGAAGTGGCTGCGGATCACCTGCTGCAGGTTCTCCGTGTACGCGTCCTCGCCGTAGGCGACCTGGTGCCCGCCGTTGGCCAGGGCCAGGGCGGCGAGCACCTCCGGGTGTGCCCCGGCGTAGTTGTCACTGGCGAAACCGCGGACGTCGGGGTCGTGATGACGACGCGCGTCGGTCCTCGGGGGGTTCACGGCTTCTCGGTCAGCCACAGACGGTTTCCGTTCACTTCCGCGGCGGGCTTGTCCCAGACCCCGACGATGGCCTCGGCCAGGTCCTTGACGTCCGTGAAGCCCGCGAACTTCGCGTTGGGGCGGTCGGCGCGCATCGCGTCGTGCACCAACGCCTTCACCACCAGGATGGCAGCAGCCGAGGTGGGCCCCTGCTCGCCCCCGGCCTTGCGGAAGTAGTCGGCCATGGCCAGCGTCCACGCCTCGGCGGCGGCCTTGCCGGCCGCGTACGCTGCGTTGCCGGCGGTCGGCCTCGTCGCGCCGGCGGCGCTGATCAGGACGTACCGGCCGCGGTCGCTGCGCTGGAGCGCCTCGTGGAAGGCCAGACTGGTGTGCTGCACGGTGCGCACCAGCAGCATCTCCAGGAAGTCCCAGTCGTCCAGGCTGGTCTTGGTGAACGTCTCGCTGCCGCGCCAGCCGCCGACGAGGTGCACCAGTCCGTCGACGCGGCCGAACTCCTTCTCGGTGCGGTTGGCCCAGTCGCGGGTCGATTCCAGGTCGAGCAGGTCCACCGTCTCGCCGGTGACAGTGGCGCCTCCGTGCGCGTACCGCGCGGCGTCCACGGCCGCCGCCAGCCGCTCCGGGTCGTTGTCCGAGCCGACGACGGTCGCTCCCGCCTCGGCCAGCCTGAGCAGGGCCGCGCTTCCCGCGGGCCCGCCCGCGCCGGCCACCGCGATCACCGCGCCTTCGAGCGCCCCGTTCCCCATGGTTCTCGCCTCCTGAGCAGTGTTGTGGACGAGATCGCTCACGCGGCGACCTGCTCGGCGCCGTCCGCCGTGATGCCCTTGGTCGAGGCGATCACGTTCTTGAGCTTCTTGGACAGGGCCTCATAGAACATGCTCAGCGGAAACTCGTCCGGAAGCACGTCATCGACGAGCTTGCGCGGCGGCAGCGACAGGTCGAGGGCCTCGGGGCCCTTGGCCCACTTGGAGCCGGGGTGCGGGGAGAGGTACCGGGAGACCAGCTCGTAGCCGGCGAACCAGTGGACGAGCTTGGGGCGGTCGATGCCGTCGCGGTAGAGCTTCTCGATCTCCGCGCACAGCTCGTTGGTGACCTGCGGGGCGCGCTCCCAGTCGATGGAGAGCTTGTTGTCGGTCCAGCGGACGACGTCGTGCTTGTGCAGGTAGGCGAAGAGCAGCTGGCCGCCGAGGCCGTCGTAGTTGCGGACCCGCTCGCCGGTCACCGGGAAGCGGAACATGCGGTCGAAGATGACCGCGATCTGCACGTCACGCGCCTGCGGCACGCCCTCGCCGGCGAGCTTCACGGCCTCCTTGAAGGCGGTGAGGTCGCAGCGCAGCTCCTCCAGGCCGTACATCCAGAACGGCTGGCGCTGCTTGATCATGAACGGGTCGAACGGCAGGTCGCCGTGGCTGTGCGTGCGGTCGTGGATCATGTCCCACAGCACGAAGGCCTCTTCGCAGCGCTTCTGGTCGTGGACCATGGCGGCGACGTCCGCGGGCAGCTCGAGGCCCAGGATGTCGACGGCGGCCTCGGTGACCCGGCGGAAGCGGGCGGCCTCGCGGTCGCAGAAGATGGCGCCCCAGGTGAAGCGCTCGGGGGCCTCGCGCACGGCGATGGTCTCGGGGAAGAGGACCGCGGAGTTGGTGTCGTAGCCCGCGGTGAAGTCCTCGAAGGTGATGCCGCAGAAGAGCGGGTTGTCGTAGCGGGTGCGCTCCAGTTCGGCCAGCCAGTCGGGCCAGACCATGCGGAACACGACCGCCTCGAGGTTGCGGTCCGGGTTGCCGTTCTGCGTGTACATCGGGAAGACGACCAGGTGCTGCAGGCCGTCCTCGCGGTGCGCGGCGGGCTGGAAGGCCAGCAGCGAGTCGAGGAAGTCGGGCACCTCGAAGCCCGCCTCGGCCCAGCGGGCCAGGTCCTTGCCCAGGGCCTCGTGGTACGCGCGGTCGTGCGGGAGCAGCGGGGACAGTTCCTCGACCGCGCCGATCACGGTGCGCACGGCGTGCTCCGCGTCGGCACGGGACGGAGCGCCCTCGGCCTCGAAGTCGATCGAGCCGTCCTTGGACTGCCAGGGCCGGATCCGCTCCACGGCATCCCTGAGCACGGGCCATGCCGGGTGCTCCACCACCCTGGTCATCGAAGGAATCCGCTCCCCCGAACCCTGCTGCACAAGAATTTCCGTCATGTCCCATCCTCCACAGGAGAACCTTGCGTACGCCTGACCGTATACACAGGGCGTTCCTCCCAGCAAGGGGCACCTCAGGAAATTATCCTGCCCTACCCGGGGCATCACCGCATTTTTTCCTGCGAGTTACCCCGTCCGGCGGCGCTCCATGCGTTCCGGGTTCAGCCTCTGGACGCCGCGGGCAGAGGCGATACGGTCCCAGAGGGCCGTAGGGACGCGGCCCCCCGCCGCCGTCGACGGAAGCAGGTCGGATCTTGAACTTCCTCACCATCGGTCACCGCGGAGTCATGGGCGTCGAGCCCGAGAACACCCTTCGGTCCTTCGTCGCCGCCCAGGAGGCCGGGCTCGACGTCATCGAACTGGATCTGCATCTGAGCAAGGACGGCGCGCTCGTGGTGATGCATGACGCGCGCGTGGACCGCACCACGGACGGCACGGGCGCCATCGCCGACAAGACCCTCGACGAACTGCGCGCCCTGGACGCCGGGCGCGGCGAGCGCGTCCCCCTGTTCACGGAGGTGCTGGACGCGGTCCGGACGCCGCTCCAGGCGGAGATCAAGGACGTCCGCGCGGCCCAGGCACTGGCCGAGGTGATGAACGACCGCGGGCTGGCCGATCGTGTGGAGGTCGCGTCCTTCCACGACGAGGCGATCGCGGAGATCCGGCGGCTGGTGCCCGGCGTGCGCACTGCGCTCGTGGCAGGCCGCTACGGCACCGACGTGGTGGACCGGGCGGTCGCCGTCGGCGCCTCGCGGCTGTGCCTCGACATCCGCCGGATCACCCTGGAGGTCGTGGAGCACGCCCGCAAGGCGGACCTGTCGGTGTTCGGCTGGGTGGTCAACACCCAGGACCACCTGCGGCTGGTGCGGGCGCTGGAGCTGGACGGGGCGACCACGGACTACCCGGAGATCAAGCGCACCGGCCGCTTCACGGCGTGAGCGGCCGGACGCCGTACGACGGTCAGGCCAGCTCCTTGACCAGCAGCTCGAACTCCAGATCGTCGCGCTGCGGGATGCCGAAGCGCTCGTCGCCGTACGGGAACGGCGTCGTCCGTCCCGTACGGCGGTAGCCGCGCCGCTCGTACCAGGCGATCAGGTCCTCGCGCGCGGTGATCACCGTCATGTGCATCTCGGTCACGCCCCAGCCCTCGCGTGCCTGCCGCTCCGCCTCCGCGAGGACGGTGCGGCCGAGCCCCGCGCCCTGGAGGGCGGGGCTGACCGCGAACATCCCGAAGTAGGCGTGTTCACCGCGGTGTTCGAGCTGGCAGCAGGCCACGGTCCTGCCCTCGCGCTCCACGGTGAGCAGCCGGCTGTCCGGCGCCTCGACGACCGCGAGCACACCCTCGCGGTCGGTCCGCTGCCCGTGCAGGATGTCCGCCTCGGTGGTCCATCCCGTGCGGCTGGACTCCCCCCGGTAGGCCGACTCGATCAGCTCGACGAGGGCGTCCACGTCGGCATCGGTGGCATCACGGAAGGTCAGTGCGGTGTCGGCGGCGGTTCCCATGGCGCGGTTCCTCGATTCGTGCGGGTCTCTTTCGACGTGGCCGGGACGGGCCGAGATTAACGCGCGGTTCCCGGTCCCAGGAGGGCCGGTCCACTCTCCGGACGGCGGGGCCCGCCCCGTCCCTCTACGCTCGGCCGCATGGTCCACGTACTCAGCAGCCGTGTCCTGCTCCGCCCCTCCGACCCCGAGCGCTCCCGCGACTTCTACGGCCGCCGCCTCGGACTCGCCGTCCACCGCGAGTTCGGCACCGGCCCGGAGCGCGGCACGGTCTACTTCCTCGGCGGCGGCTTCCTCGAACTCTCGGGCCGCGCGGAGGCGCCCCCGGCGGGCTCGCCCGATGTACGGCTGTGGCTCCAGGTGGAGGACGCGGAGGCGGCACGGGAGGAGCTCACCGCGCGGGGCGTGGAGATCGTCCGCCCGCCGGTGAAGGAGCCGTGGGGCCTGATCGAGATGTGGATCGAGGACCCGGACGGGACGCCGATCGTGCTGGTGGAGGTGCCGAAGGAGCACCCGCTGCGGTACCGGCCGGGGATCTGATTCAGCCCGTCCGGCGTTTGAGCACGAGGCCCGCCAGGGCCGATGGGCGGGCCGGGGCTCGGCCCCCGGGACGATCACCCCCTACGGCCGGGCCCCGGGAGGATCACTCCTAGGCCCGCAGCGCGCCGAGGCGCCCCTCCAACTGCGCCAGCAACCCCCCGAGCAGACCGGCCAGGTCCCCCAGCTCGACCGGGCCGAGCCCGGACAACACCGCGTTCTCGTAGGCCAGCTGCGACGGCAGAATGCCGTCCACCAGCTCCCGCCCCGCGTCGGTGAGCCGCACGTGCGCCACCCTCCGGTCCCGGGTGTCACCCCGGCGCTCGACCAGCCCCCGCTCCGTGAGCTGCTTCAGCCGCTTGGTGACGGCGGCGCCGGAGGAGAACGTCTCGCGGGCCAGCTCGCTGGGCGTCAGCTCGTGACCCGTGCGGCGCAGCGCGCCGAGCAGGTCGAACTCCGGGCGGGTGAGCCCGGCCCGCCGCAGCGGGGCGTCCTCGGCCTGCTGGAAGAGGGCCGCGCAGCGGTTGATGCGGCCGATGACCTCCATGGGGCCGGTGTCGAGGTCGGGGTGGACCGCCCGCCACTGCCGGACGACCTCGGCGACGGTGTCGCGCCCGGAGACGGGCGTGTCCGCGGTGCTCGAGGTGTCCGGCGTGCCGATGACACCGTCGCCGGCCGATGGCCCTTGGGTCGCCGTCATGGCGATGCGCCCTCCGTGTGCGTGTACGTGCTGGTGGTGCCGGGGCCCGGGAGGAGTCCCTGGCGTCGTACCGTCGCCGCGAGCGTACGGTGTGCCGCCTGCTCGGCGAGCACCACCCGTTCCTGGGGCAGCGCGCGCTGCCACCATTCTCCGGCCGCGGCGTCGGCGGTCGCGCGCAGGTCGACCACGGCGGCGGCGAGTGCGCGGCGGGCGGCCTCCAGGGCGGCGGGCGTGGCCGCGGGGTCGGCCGCGAGGCGGGCGGCGCGCTCGCGGGCGTGGTCCACGGCGGCGAGCGCCCGCTCGACGCGCCGGCCGGCCCGCCGGTCGGTGACGGCGACGGCGGCGACGAAGCCGACCAGGGCGCCGACCAGCGTGTCCACGACCCGGTCGGTGACCAGCTCGCCGGTGGGCTGGTAGCCGGGCAGCTCGGTGACGAGCAGCGCCAGCGGGGTCACGCAGACGCTCCCGAGCCAGTAGTTGCGGCCGATGAGCGCCTCGGCGCCGAAGTTGCAGGCGAGGATGCACAGCACGAGGGCGAGCGGGCCGAGCTGGGCGACGGGGGTGACGGCCGCGAAGAGCAGCACGCCGACGAGGTTGCCGACGACGCGCTGCACGGCCCTGCTCCAGGTGAGTGTGATGTTGGCCTGGTAGAGGGAGGCGGCGGTGACGAGCGCCCAGTAGGGACGGTCGGCGCCGAGGGCGAGGGAGACGTAGCCTGCGAGGGCGCAGCCGAGGGCGCTGCGGACGGCGACGGGGGCGAGCGGCCCGAGCCGGCTCCACAGCGGACGCGGTGCGACAGCCCGCTCGGCGGCCACCCCGACGAGTTCGTCCCGCTCGCCGAGCGGGCCGCCGTCCTGGCGCGGGCCGTCACCGTCGAGGCGCGCGCCGCTGTCCGTCCGACGCGGGCCGCCGTCGTCCCGGCGCAGGCCGTCGCCGTCCCGACGCGGATCCCCCGTGCGTGGGATCCGGCCCGTGCCACGCACCGCGCGGGCCCAGGCGCGCAGCCGGGCGGGGTCGGCGTCGGCCGCGGCCGCGAGGGCGACCTCGGCTCGGACGACGAGCCGTTCGAGGGCACGGCGGGCCGTGGAGGGGCGGTCCCCTGCCGCGAGGAGGGTCTGCCAGGCCGCGTGCACGGCGGCGTACGCGGCGGACCTGGCCCCGGCGCCCTCCTCGCCGCCGCGCGCCGTCTCGGCGTACGCGGCGGCCGCGTCGAGCGCCTGGGCGGTGGCCCGCCGCTCCGGGCCGTGCGGGCGGAGCGGGGCGGGAGCCATGCCCACCAGCCAGGCCCATGCCCCGGCCGCCGCGGCGAGCGCGAGATGGCCGGGGACCTGGCCGAGGGTCTGCGGAACGAAGAGCGCGGCGGAGCTGACGAAGGTGAGGATGACATGCGCGGGCGGCCCGACCCGCGTGGCGTCGCACATCACCTTCTGCACGGCGGCCAGCAGGGCGCCGACGGTGACCAGGACGACGGCGTTCCGGGTCAGGGACGCGGCGAGCAGGGCCACGGCGAGCCCTCCGAGCATGCCGAGGACCACCCACGCGAGCACCTTGGCGCGGGCCGCGTACGGGCGGTTGTGCGCGTACAGGGCGCACAGCGACCCCGCCATCGTGTACGCGGCGAGGTCGAGCCGGCCGAGCACCACCAGGAACAGGCTGGGCGGGGCGACGGCCGCGACCACGCTGAGTGCGGGCTTGAACCAGAGTTCGGAGGGTCGCCCGAGGCGCAGGGCGCCGAGGACGGGGAGGCGCCGGACGCGCGTGGGGGTGGGGGTGGCACTGCTCATGAGAAGCAAGGTTAACAGGTATTTTACTCGTGAATAATTTCTCGTGATTCGCCCGCGCGATTCGCCCGCGCCCCCCGGGAGCCCCCCGCGTACCCCCTCGCGCTCGCGTACACGCCGTCGGGCACGGGCATCCCCTGACCGTCCGGTGGAGCGGTACGAGGGGGGTTCGCGTGCACGGACCGGGATCGTCCGGCTGGTTGCTGGTCGCGCTCTGCGCAGTAACCGGCGCCTATTGCCTGCTGCGGATGCGCAGCAGCGTGGAGGAGCAGCGCCGGGCGGCGGGCGGCGAGGCGCTGATGGGGTTCGGAATGGCGGCGATGGCCGTACCGGCGACGGTGTTCACGCCACCGGCGTGGGCGTGGCCGCTGTGGGCGGCGGTGTTCGGGGCGGCGGGGCTGCATGCGCTGTGGGCGGCCCGAGCCTCCGCGCGCCATCTGCACCATGTGGTGGGCGCGGGCGCGATGGTCCACATGGCGGTGGCCATGGCGGCCGCCCCTCAGGGGGCGCATCACGGCGGTGCGGGCACACCGGCGCTGACCGTCGTCCTGCTGCTGTACTTCACGGCGTACGTGCTGGTGACGGGCGCGCGGCTGGTGCCGGTGGCCGCCGTGGCGGGCGGGCCGGGCACCGGGCCCGGCACCGGGTGGGGCGACCGTCCGGAACTGGCGCGAGCCTGTCGTCTGTCGATGGGGATCGCGATGGTGGCGATGCTGTTGACGATGTGAGGCGCGCGAGGGCGGTGACCCGAGGGCGGGCGAGGGGCCGTTCGGCCGTCGGGGCGGGACCGTTGTCTGCGTCACTTCGGGCCGCGGGCCCGTATCCAGGGGGCGTCCGCGCTTCTAGGCTGCTGCCATGATCCTCCCCGCGGTCCTGCTGCTGCTCGGTGCGCTGACCGCCGTCGTGGGTCCCCGGCTGCTCGCGCGGGCGGACTGGCCGGACCGTGAACCGGTGGTGGCCCTGTGGGCCTGGCAGTGCGTGATCGCGGCGGTGCTGCTGTGCTGCGCCCTGTCGATGACGTTCAGCGCGGCGGCGGCCTGGCGGGCGGTCGGCGGGCATGTGTTCACCGGCGCGCCGGTGGCGGTCGTGGAGGCGTACACGCTGGGCACTGCGGGCCTGTGGGCGCGTGTCACCGCCGTGGTGCTGGCGTGCGGCGGGCTGTGGAGCGGCGCGATGCTGGTCCGGGAGATCGCGCGGGCCCGCGCCCGGCGCCGGGCGCGCCGTGCGGAACTGCGGCGCCGTGCCCCGCTGCTGCCCGGCGAGGAGCCGGGCTCCGACCGGCTCGTGGTCCTGGAGGGTGACCGTCCGGACGCCTGGTGCCTGCCCGGCTCCCCGCCCCAACTGGTGGTGACGACAGCCGCGTTGCAGCGTCTGAAGGGACGGCAGCTGGACGCCGTGCTGGCCCACGAGCGCGGTCACGCGCGCGCCCGGCACGACTGGCTGCTGCACTGCTCGTCGGCGCTGGCGGACGGCTTCCCGCAGGTGCCGGTGTTCTCCGCGTTCCGGGACGAGATGCACCGGTTGGTGGAACTCGCCGCGGACGACACGGCGTCCCGGTGGTTCGGCCGGCTCACCACGGCTCTCGCCCTGGTCGAACTGAACGAGGACCGCGGGGTGTTCGGCCCCTGCCCCACCGCACAGGCACACGTCCCGGCCCGGGTGCACCGACTGCTCACCCCCGGCGACCGCCTTCCCCCGAGCCGCCGGCTGCGCCTGACCGCGGCCGCCTCGCTGGTGCCGGCACTCCCCGTCCTCGTGGCGTTCCTGCCGGGCTTGCGGGCACTGGGATAGCCCGCACACCCGGCACGCCGACCCGGGTACGCGCTTGTCGAACGCGCGGCGTTCCCCCGGAACCGCAGGCCCTCGGGCAAGCCGCCCCACCCCGCAGCCCCACATCCCGCCACCGCCGCACCCGCCACTGAGCCCCGGCGACCGACCGACCGTGAGCCGCCGGCCACGGCTGACCGCACCCGCGTCACCGGCACCGGAGCTCGCCGCCGTCCCCGTGGCGTTGCTGCTCGAATTGCGGGCATTGGGGTAGCGACGGCCCCGACGAGGCAGGACCGGGTGTGCCGGGTCCTGGCCCGGGCGCACCCCGGTCGGCGAGGATCACCCCATGCGCACCCCCCACGCCCCCGCACCGCCCGCACCCCCCGGACGCCGTACGCCGGCCCGCTCGGCGCTGGCGCCGGCCGTCCTGCTCGGCGCCGCCTCCGCGCTGCTGCTGACGCTGGTCGCCGTCGAGTGGCGGCCGCTGCTCGACCTGGACGGCGGCATCTCCCGCACCACGCACCGCTGGGCGGTGGCGGAGGACGGGCTGACGCAGGCGGCCCGCGTGCTGACGGACTGGGTGTGGGACCCCTGGACGATGCGTCTGCTGTGCGCGGTGGCCGTGGTCCTGATGCTCCGGCGTCCGGCCGCCCGGTGGACGGCGGGATGGCTGGTCGTGGTGGTGGCGCTGGCCACAGCCGTGCAGCAGGGGCTCAAGGCGGCGCTCGGGCGGGAGCGCCCGGTGTGGTCCGACCCGGTGGACACGGCGCACTACGCCGCTTTCCCCTCGGGGCACGCGATGACCGCGACGGTCGTGCTGGGGCTGTTGCTGTGGCTGCTGCACCGCCACGGCGTGGGCCCCGTCCTGTGGCGCACGGCGCTGGTGGTGGCGGTGGTCTCGGTGGCCGGCGTCGGTCTCACCCGCGTCTGGCTCGGCGTGCACTGGCCGACGGACGTGCTGGGCGGCTGGCTGTTCGGCGCGCTGACGGTGGTCGCGGGGATCATGGTGCACCGGCGGCTGCGCCCCGCGGACGGAGTCGCGGCGCCGGGCCGGTCCGGCGCCGCGCGCCCGCCGTCGCCCTCGCCCGAACCGCTCACCTCGGACGATCCCCCGCGTCGCCCGAGGTGAACGGCAGCCCGAAGAAAACCCGCCAGGGGCCCTTCCAGGTGCGCTGAGTATAGTTGGCTGGCAGCCAGTCAACGCAGGAGTCCAGCATGTCCCCGCGCAGCGCCCTGGTCAATGAAGAGTTGCGTCGGCGTTCCAAGGAGCGGCTGCTGCACGCGGCCGTCGAGCTGGTCGACGAGCGCGGGTACGAGGCGACCACGCTGGCCGACATCGCCGACCGGGCCGGTTCCGCGCGGGGTCTGGTGTCGTACTACTTCCCGGGGAAACGCCAGCTCGTGCAGTCGGCCGTGCACCGGCTGATGCACCGCACCCTGGAGGAGGCGCTGGAGCGGGAGCCGCGCACCGACGACGGCAGGGAGCGGATGGCGCGGGCCATCGACGCGATCCTGAGCCTGGCGCGGGACCGGCCGGTGCTGATGCGCCAGCACATGGCGGGGCTGCTGCAGGCGGAAGGATTCCTGCCGTGTCCCGAGCAGCGGCGGCTGGCGGAGCTGCTGAGCGACACCGTCACCCGGCACGGCTCGCGGGACGTCGGGTCCGACTACCCGATGCTGCGGGCACTGCTGATGGGCGCCGTCTACGCGGCGGTGATGCCGGGGGCGCCGATGTCCGTGCCGGTGCTGCGCGCCGAACTGTTCAAGCGCTACCGGCTGGACTGGGAGATGGGTGTCCCGCCGGACCCCGAGGGGGCCGGCGGGACGAAGGAGAAGGACCGGACGGACATGGCCCGGTTCTTCGCGACGGACCCGGGGACTCAGTCGAAGTAGTCCGGCTGCGTCTGCACGTTGAGCTCGTGCATACGGACCCAGCGGGCCGCGTCCGTGCGCTTGTCGTCGATCTTCAGGACGTCGAAGCCCTTGGCGATGTCGTTCGAGTAGATGTAGCCGTTGTAGTAGTACGCCGACCAGGAGCCACCGGTGAGGAGCTGGTCCGTGGACAGCGGCCCGCGCTCGAAGTAGGCGATCTCCTTCGGCTTGGACGAGTTGGTGAAGTCCCACACCGAGATGCCGCCCTGGTACCAGGCCTGGACCATCAGGTCACGGCCGCGGACCGGGATCAGCGAGCCGTTGTGCGCCACGCAGTTCTCGGTGTCCGCCTGGTGGCGGGGGATCTTGTAGTAGCTGCGGAAGACCAGCTTGCTGCGGTCGCCCTTGCCGACGATGTCGTAGATGCCGTCCGCGCCGCGGTTGGGACCGATCTCCGCGTTGCAGGTGGCTGCGCCGCCGCCGCCCAGCTCGTCGGTGAAGACGACCTTGTCGGCCCTCTGGTTGAACGTCGCCGAGTGCCAGAAAGCGAAGTTGACGTTGTCCTGGACCCGGTCGATCACCTTCGGGCGCTCGGGGTCCTTGATGGAGAACAGGATGCCGTCACCCATGCAGGCACCCGCGGCCAGGTCCTTCGAGGGCAGCACGGTGATGTCGTGGCACCCGGTGGTCTTGGAGACGCCCGGGTTGGTGGGCGCGCCCGGGTTGCCGCCGCCGTCCGGGCCCTCACCCGGGAACAGCACGGGGAACCCGACCACGGCGGCCTTGTGCGGGGCCTTGCGCGGGACCTTGATCACGGAGATGCCGTCGTGCGGCGGCTGGCAGTCCGGGTAGGCCGCGTTGGGCGAGTAGGAGGAGACGTAGACGTACACGTTCCTGCGGTCGGGAACCAGCGTGTGGGTGTGCGAGCCGCAGGCGGTCTCGACGGCCGCGACGTAGCGCGGGTTGCGCTTGTCGCTGATGTCGAAGACCTTCATGCCCTCCCAGGAGGACTTCTCGGTGGCGGGCTGCGTGGTGCTGTTGCAGCTGCTGTCGCTGCGCGAGGAGTCCGTGGACAGGAAGAGCAGGTCGCCGGAGACGGAGATGTCGTTCTGCGACCCGGGGCACAGCACCTGAGCCACCGTTCTGGGCTTCTCCGGGTTGCTGATGTCGAAGATGCGGAAGCCGTCGTAGTTGCCGGCGAAGGCGTACTTCCCCTGGAAGGCGAGGTCCGAGTTGGTGCCGGACAGCACGTCCTTGGGGATGCTGGCCACGTGCTCGATGTTGGCGGAGTGGACGATCTCGTCCTGGCCGGGTATCTCACCGCTCTTGATGGCGGCGCGGGCCTCGGCCTGGTCGCTGCGGGACACTTCCTTCGCGGCGGTGGGCGAGTCCCCCGGGTCCGGGATCGCCGCGGCGGGCGCGGCGGTGAGCAGCGCGGCCAGCAGGCCGCCCGCTGCCGCGGCAACTCCCAGCCGTCTCCGCCGGGTTCGGGAAACGCTCAACAGGATCACTGTTTTCCTCCCTGGTTCCGTTCACGTCGGAACGGTGTGGCACCGGCAGTATCGTCTTCGGCATGCACATACCAACAGGGGCTCCACACCATCGCAACAAAGTTTTTTGATCGAAGTTGCGCGGAAGCGTGCTAGGACGGTCATCGACACTCACGAGGTGTTCCGTACCACTGCCGAGCGGGAATACCGCCAGTCACAGGAGGTCCTTGTGCACAACCGCCGCGTGCCACGCCTGTCCGCCGTCGCCGCCGGGCTGACCGCGCTGGCCGTACTCGGGCTCATGGGCTGCGACTCCGGCGACGACGACGCCAAGCCGGCCCGCGCCGGCGGCCCTTCGGTGATCGCGCCCGGTGCGCCCGGGGAGGAGAACCGTACACTGTCGGCCGAGGAGGCCGAGCAGGAGCGCAAGGAGGACGACTCCCCCAACGCCGCGGACGTGTCGTACGCGCGCATGATGATCCAGCACCACGCGCAGGCGCTGGAGATGACGGGACTGGTGCCGGGCCGCGCCGAGTCGCCGAAGGTGGTCAAGCTGGCCGAGCGCATCGCCGCCGCGCAGAAGCCCGAGATCGGCGCGATGAAGGGGTGGCTGCGCACGCACGGCAAGTCCGAGGAGGACGCCGGTCACGGGCACGACCACGCGACGATGCCCGGCATGGCGACCGAGGCGCAGCTGAGGCAGTTGCGGGCGGCCGAGGGCAAGGCGTTCGACCAGCTGTTCCTGACGCTGATGATCACGCACCATCAGGGCGCGGTCACCATGGCCACCGATGTGAAGGGCCAGGGGAACAACATCCAGATCGAGGAGATGGCGGACGACGTGGTCGCGCAGCAGACCAGTGAGATCAACCGGATGCGCGACCTGCTGTGACGTTCTGCCGGGGCGGCGGTCCGGTCAGGGGCGGGACGGTCGGCGGCGGGCGTGGCGTGGGGAGAGCAGCCCCGCGTCGCGGGTCCGCCCGATGAGGCGGAGGGCCCCGCGCCGGCTGTAGCCGGTCTGGTCCATCACGGCGAGCACCGGGTCGGCGCCCCGTTCCTGCGCGGCCCGGTACGCCCGGGCCACGACCGGCCACTGGGTCCCCCCTCCCCGGGGCTCCTCCCGGTGGTGCGTGCCGCCGGTCTCCTCCCCCGCCTCGGGCTCTGCGCCGCAGGCCCGCGCCAGCGGACCCTCGATCCAGTCGGCGAACACGGCCAGGTCCTCCAGCGCGAGCGCGGGGCGAGCCTGGACGTCCTCCACACAGACCCAGCCCTCGCCCACGGACGCCAGCGCCTCGATCGTGGCCCCGTCGCGGAAGGCCAGCCGCACATGGAGCCACCGGGTGGAGCGCTCGCCCTCCCGCACCTCCCACGCGGGCCACACGGACACCGCACCCTCCGCCGGAGAGCGATCGGAAAGTTGAAGAAAAGATGCCTCGAGCACACAGGCAACGTAACGGGGTGATCAGTCTCCCTCCGTAGAACACGCACCCCGGACGGCGGACGGCACCCTGTCAGCGGAGTGCGGACAGTGCCATGCTGGGAGACGCCGGCGGTCCCCCGCCGGTGCCCCTCGGGGTGAGGAGTTCCCCGTGCTGCGTGTCGCCGTCGTCGGAAGCGGACCCAGCGGGTGCTACACCGCCCAGCATCTCGTCCAGCTCGATCCCGGAGCGCGCGTCGACGTCCTCGACCGCCTGCCCTGCCCCTACGGCCTGGTCCGCTACGGCGTGGCCCCGGACCACGAGAAGATCAAGTCCCTGCAGGGCAGCCTGCGCGCGGTGCTGGAGCACGAGCGGGTGCGGTTCCTCGGCGCGGTGCCGGTCGGGCCGGACGGAGTGCCGGCGGCCCGGCTGCGGGAGCTGTACCACGCGGTGGTGTACTGCGTGGGCGCCGCCACGGACCGGCGTCTGGGCGTGCCGGGCGAGGACCTTCCGGGCAGCTGGTCGGCGACCGAGTTCGTGTCCTGGTACAGCGCGCACCCCGACGCCGGCGACGCCGGGTTCCTGCGCGGGGCGCGGTCGGCGGTGGTGGTGGGCCTGGGGAACGTCGCCGTGGACGTCACGCGCATGCTGGCGCGCGGGGCGGGCGAACTGCGCCCGACCGACATGCCTCACGCGGCGCTGACCGCCCTCGCGGCGAGCGACGTCACGGTGATCCACATGGTCGGCCGGCGTGGCCCCTCGCAGGCCCGCTTCACCACCAAGGAGCTGCGCGAGCTGGGCACCCTGCCGGACACCGCCGTCCACGTCGACGCGGCCGAGGCGGCGCTCGACCCGGCGTTCGCGGACCCGTCCGGCCTGCCTCCACCCCGGCGCCGCAACGTCGAGGTGCTGCGCGGCTGGACGGCGCCGCCGCGACCGGACGCCCGGCGCCTGATCCGTCTGCGGTTCTTCCTCCGCCCGGTCGAACTGCTCGCCGTCGACGGCCGGGTGGGCGCCGTGCGCTTCGAACGGACGGCGCCGGACGGCGGGGGCGGGGTCACCGGGACGGGCCGCCTCCAGGACGTCGAGGGGCAGCTGGTGCTCCGCTCGGTCGGGTACCGGGGGGTGCCTCTGGAGGGGCTGCCGTTCGACGCGGCGACGGGCACGGTGCCGCATCTCGCCGGACGGGTGCTGCGCGGGGGCGCCGTCGCCCGGGGCGAGTACGTCGCGGGCTGGATCAAGCGGGGCCCGACGGGCGTCATCGGCACCAACCGCTCCTGCGCCAAGGAGACGGTGACGTCCCTGCTCCAGGACGCCCCGTGCCTCACCGCCCGCGCCCTCCCCGACGACCCGCTGCCGGCCCTGCGCGCGGAGGGTGTGAACCCGGTCCCCTGGCAGGGCTGGGAGTCCATAGAACGCGCGGAGTCCCGCCTGGGCGCCTCCCTCGGCCGGGGCGTCGTGAAGCTCCCGGACTGGGAGTCGCTGCTGAGCGCGGCGCGGGGAGGGGACGGCGCGGCTCCCCGGCCGTAGCAGCGCCTGCCGCGTGACGGACGCGGACGCCGGCCGCCGTCAGGCCCGCGCGTCCCGTGCCGCCTGGCGGCGTGCCGCGGTGAGCAGGGCGTCGAGGAGGCCCGGGAACAGGGCGTCCAGGTCCTCGCGGCGCAGGCCGTTCATCTTGGCGGTGCCCTCGTAGACCTGCTGGATCACGCCGCTCTCGCGCAGCACGCGGAAGTGGTGCGTGGTGGTGGACTTGGTGACCGGGAGGTCGAAGCGGGAGCAGGACAACGCGGCCTCGGCGTCCGCGAGTTCGCTGACGATGCGCATCCGGACGGGGTCGGACAGGGCGTGCAGCACTGAGTCCAGCCGGATCTCCTCCCGCGTGGGGTGCGGCAGGACGCGGGGGCTGGGAGGGGCGGTCGTCACGGCGGCTCCATGGTGCTCCGGGAAGCATCATTGTACGAGAACCTTCGTAGTTTGACACCTCACGTACTACGACGGCTATCGTACGAGTCGCATCCCGCCGTCCCCTTCCGAACGGAGCCCATCGTGAGCACGCTCTTCGAGCCGTACACCCTGCGCGCCCTGACGATCCCCAACCGCGTGTGGATGGCGCCGATGTGCCAGTACTCGGCCGCGCCGGACGGACCGGAGGCCGGTGTGCCGCACGACTGGCACTTCGCGCACTACGCCGCCCGCGCCACCGGCGGCACGGGGCTGATCGTCGTCGAGGCCACGGCGGTGTCGCCGGAGGGCCGCATCTCGCCGTACGACCTCGGCATCTGGAACGACACCCAGGTCGAGGCGTTCCGCCGGATCACCCGCTTCCTCGCCGCACAGGGCACCGTGCCTGCCGTTCAACTGGCGCACGCCGGGCGCAAGGCGGCGACCGACCAGCCCTGGAAGGGCGGCGCGCCGCTCGGCCCCGAGGAGCACGCCTGGCAGCCGGTCGCACCCAGCGCGGTCCCGTTCAGCGAGCGTCACCAGGTGCCGGAGGAGCTGAGCACCGAGGAGATCCGGGAGATCGTCGGCCAGTTCCGCGCGGCCGCCCGCCGCGCCCTCGCCGCCGGTTTCGAGATCGCCGAGATCCACGGCGCCCACGGCTACCTGATCAACGAGTTCCTTTCCCCGCACTCCAACCACCGCACGGACGCCTACGGCGGTTCGTACGAGAACCGCACCCGGTTCGCGTTCGAGGTGGTGGACGCCGTGCGCGAGGAGTGGCCGGACGACAAGCCGCTGTTCTTCCGCGTCTCCGCCACGGACTGGCTGGACGCGGACGGCTGGACTCCGGACGACACCGTCCGTCTCGCCGCAGACCTGCACGCCCGGGGCATCGACCTGCTCGACGTCTCCACCGGCGGCAACTCCCCAGGCGTGCGCATCCCGACCGGCCCCGGCTACCAGGTGCCGTTCGCCGCGCGGGTGCGGCAGGAGACGCCGATGCCGGTCGCGGCCGTGGGGCTGATCACGGACGCCGGGCAGGCGGAGAAGATTCTCGCCAACGGCGAGGCGGACGCCGTGCTGCTGGGCCGTGAACTGCTGCGCAACCCCTCCTGGGCCCGCCAGGCCGCCCGCGAGCTGGACGCGCGGGTGCGCGTGCCGGACCAGTACCACCTCTCCGTCTGACCTGCTCACCCCTCCCCGCGTCGCGCCGGCGGCCCGGAACCCTTCGCGGGGTTCCGGGCCGCCGGCGCCTGTCGTTCCTTGACGTTCCTGGCCGAATACGGACCGCGCGAGGCGTTGACCAGAAAGCGCTTTCCCTCTACGTTCCGTTCATCGACATGACCGGGCCGTGACTGTTGAACGGATTTGCCGTGCACGCCGTACAGACACAAGAACGTCGTTCATCCACATGGCTCAGCACACCCCCACATCACAAGAGAAGGAACGACATGACATCCGCGACACGACCGCGCACCCCACGGCGCGCACTCACGGGCGCGCTCGCCACCCTCGGCCTCTCGGTTGGCATGGTCCTGACCACGGCCGCTCCGTCCGCGCAGGCCGCCACCTGGCCGGCCCCCAACGGCAGCCAGGGCGTCTCCTCCACCATCTCCGTGTCCGGCACCAAGGACTACGGGATGAAGCGCCTCTACGGCACCGGTGACCTGGGCTCCGGCGGCCAGGACGAGGACCAGGGCCCGATCCTGAAGCTGGCCGACGGCGCGGTCCTCAAGAACGTGATCCTGGGCGCCCCCGCCGCGGACGGCATCCACTGCGAGGGCTCCTGCACGCTGCAGAACGTCTGGTGGGAGGACGTCGGCGAGGACGCGGCCACCTTCAAGGGCAAGTCGTCCGGGGCGGTCTACACCGTCAGCGGCGGCGGCGCGAAGGAGGCCGGCGACAAGGTCTTCCAGTTCAACGGCGCGGGCACGCTGAACGTGTCCGACTTCGCCGTCCAGAACTTCGGCACCTTCGTCCGCTCCTGCGGCAACTGCTCCACGCAGTACAAGCGGACGATCAACCTCAACTCCATCGAGGTGACCTGGAAGGGCGGCCGCATCGCCGGCATCAACACCAACTACGGCGACAGCGCGACCCTGCGGAACATCACGATCGTCGGCGACAGCAGCAAGAAGATCGTGCCGTGCCAGAAGTACATCGGCAACAACACCGGCAAGGAGCCGAGCAGCAACGGCTCCGGGCCCGACGGCACGTACTGCAAGTACAGCTCGTCCGACATCACCTACCGGTAGCCCCCCACGGGCGGCGGCCGTAGGGGGTGTCCCCTACGGCCGCCGGTCCTCGTCGCGTGTGCTCGCGTGCGGCCCGCCCCCGCCCACCAGCGAGCGCACCTCGCCCTGCAACTCCTGTCGGTAGTCCGCGTAGGCGGCCCGCAGTGCGTCGCCCGGCCAGCCGGCGGGGAGCAGGGCGGGCGGCAGCACGGGGTCGGCGAGCAGATGGCGTACCACGGCGGCGAAGAGGGTCAGCCGCTCGGCCGGACGCCCGGTGCGTGCCACCTGCCCGAGCAGGGTGCGGGCCTCGCCCGACCAGGCGTCCAACGGCCAGAGGAGCGCAGCGAGTTCGGCGGCGGGCCGCGCGGGGCGGGTCGCCGCGCGTTCGGCCACCTCGTCGAGGGCGGCGGGCAGCGGGCGTTCCAGGTTGGCCGGGCGCAGCCACACCCCCTCGCGCAGCTCGGCGAGGCGCAGTCCGGCCAGCCGGGTGCGCAGCTCCGCCCGTTCGGCCGGGCCGCGTCCGGTCGCGGTGACGACGATCAGCTCCCAGTCCCCGTCCCACGCGCGGGTGCGCGGCCGCACGGACTCGTCCTGGCGGCGCCGGCGCTCCAGCAGCCGGTCGCTGAGGCGGTAGCCGGTGTCCGTGCGGCGCAGGTCCCCGGCGGCCACCATCCTGCTCAGCGCCGCCCGCAGTGTCGACCCGCCGAGGTCGAAGCTTTCCACCAGCCGTCCGAGCTCCCGCGCCGGCAGCTCCGGCGGGTGCGCGCCCAGCAGCAGGCTCAGGACGACCGACCGCGCGGACAGCGGACGCAGCCGCGGCCCGTCCGGTGCCGGCTCCGCCGGGTCGTCGCTCCGCATGAGCCGTACTTTAGGCCCCCGACCGGCCCGGTTCCCTCCAGGTGATCCCGAACGGCACCCGCACCGTCCCACATCGCTTCCGCACGGCCCTCTATTAGTCTATTTGGACTGGTAGAGTTCGACCATGCCTCGCCGTGCTCTCGACAATCCGATCGTCCTGCCCGTCCTGGGTCTGCTGCTCGAACAGCCGACCCACCCGCACCAGATGCTCACCGAGCTGCGCAGACGCAGCGACGCGCACGCCGCCGCGATCACGCGCGGCACCCTCTACAACACCGTCGCCACGCTGACCGAGGCCGGCTGGCTCGCCCCCCTGGAGCGGCAGCGGTCGGGCAACCGCCCGGAGCGGACCGTCTACGCGCTCACGGACGCGGGGCGCGAGGAACTCGTGCGCCGGCTGGACTCCCAGATCCGCACACCGAAGAGGGAGTTCTCCCAGTTCCTGGGCGCGGTCGCCTATCTCGGCGCCCTCGGTCGCGACGGCGCGGTCGAGGCACTGACCGAGCGCGGGCGGCGACTGCGGCAGCGCACGGCGGAGGACGAGCGGCGACTCGATGAGGCCCTGGCGGCGGGTGTCCCGCGCATGCATGTCATCGAGGCCGAGTACGCGCTGAGCCTCGCGCGCGCCGAGATCGCGTGGGTCGACTCGGTGACCGAGGAGCTGAGGAGCGGGGCGTTGACGTGGCCCACGGGGGCCGCGCGTGAGCGGGAGGGGGAGGACGCGTGATGTCGCATCGACTGCTGTTCGGCGTGTATCCGGGCGGGGCCGGCGGTGACGACTCGGGAGGGCTCGCGAGCGGGCCGCCCGACGACCCGGACCGGGTGACGGAGGCCCTGGACCGCCTTCAGGGAAGGCCGGACCGCCCGTTCCTGGTGCGCGCCTACACCGCGTTCGACGACACCACCCGCCTCGGCGGGCCGCACGCGACGGCGGCGCCCGAGGACGCGGCGCGGTACGCCGTACGGGGCCGCCGCCTGGACCTGGTGGCGCAGTACCAGTCCGCCGCGGGGGACGTCGACGGCTACTGCCGGTTCGTGCGCGAACTGGTCGAGCAGTACGGCGCGGTGACGAGCACCCTCCAGGTGACTGAGGAACCCAACGACACGGGCAATCCGGTCCTCGACGGTTACTACCCGTCGGTGCGGGAGGCGATCGTTCGCGGGGTCTCCGCCGCCAAGGAGCGCGCACGGGAACTCGGGTACGACGAGCTGCGCGTGGGGTTCAACACCACCCCGCTGTTCGGGCCGTCGGAATCCTTCATCGCGGAGCTGGCCGCGCGGGGCGGCCCGGCCTTCGCCGCCGACCTGGACTACGTGGGCCTGGACTTCTTCCCCGACGTCTTCCGGCCCGTCGCCGCGTCCGACCTCGCGTCCGCCGTCGCGGGGCTGCTGCGTCACCACCGCGACGCCGTGCTGGCGCCCGCCGGGCTCGGACACCTGCCGCTGCACATCACCGAGCACGGCTGGCCCACCGGCGGGGAACGCCCTCCGCACCGGCAGGCCGAAGTCGTGGACACGGTGGTGCGGACCGTCGCCTCACTGGCGGAGGAGCTACGGCTGAGCGGTTACACGCACTTCGCACTGCGGGACGCCGACAGCTCACAGCCGGGGCTGTTCCACCGCTTCGGGCTCACCACGGACGACTACACGCCGAAGCCCGCCTTCGAGACGTACAGGGCGCTGATCAACCGGCACGGCTGAACGCGCGCGCATGTTGCACTATTGCTGCGCCCGCAGGGATGGTGCAACACTCAGTCATGGCCATCACGCGCGCTGCCGAGCTGCGGCAGACCCCCTACGGACCCGGCGCTCTCGGCGGCTCCACCCACGACGTCACCAACCAGCCCCCTCACCCCGCCCCGTACGACGCCTCGGACGACGTCGCCCTGCTCGAAGGGGTGCGGCGGGAGGGCGCCGGCTGGGCGGAGGAGGACCTGCGGCGGCTGGGACGGCTGGCGGGCAGTGAAGAGGCGCAGGAGTGGGCCGACCAGGCCAACCGTCACGAGCCCGAACTGCGCACCCACGACCGGTACGGGCACCGCGTCGACGAGGTCGACTTCCACCCGAGCTGGCACCATCTGATGCGCACCGCCGTCGCCGAGGGGCTGGCTGGCACGCCCTGGGCGGACGACCGCCCCGGAGCGCACGTCGCCCGCACCGCCGGCGGACTCGTCTGGGGCCACACCGACGCCGGACACGGCTGCCCCACGTCCATGACGTACGCGGCGATCCCCGCCCTGCGCAAGCAGCCCGAACTGGCGAAGACCTACGAGCCGTTGCTGACCAGCCGTGAGTACGACCCCGGGCTGCGCGTGCCGACGGAGAAGCGCGGGCTGCTGGCCGGCATGGGAATGACCGAGAAGCAGGGCGGCTCCGACGTCCGCACCAACACCACCGCCGCGACGCCGACCGCCGAGCCCGGCGTGTACACCCTGCGCGGCCACAAGTGGTTCACGTCGGCGCCGATGTGTGACGTGTTCCTGGTACTGGCGCAGGCGCCGGGCGGGCTTTCCTGCTTCCTCGTGCCCCGGGTGCTGCCCGACGGCACCCGCAACACCTTCCGCATCCAGCGCCTCAAGGAGAAGCTGGGCAACCGCTCCAACGCCTCCTCCGAGCCGGAGTTCGACGGGACGGTGGCCTGGCTGGTCGGGCCCGAGGGGCAGGGCGTGAAGACCATCATCGAGATGGTCAACTGCACGCGCCTCGACTGCGTGATGATGTCGGCGGCCCTGATGCGCAAGACGCTCGTCGAGGCCGGCCATCACGCCCGGCATCGCAGCGCCTTCGGGGCGCGGTTGGTGGACCAGCCGCTGATGCGCAACGTGCTGGCCGACCTCGCGCTGGAGTCCGAGGCCGCCACGACGCTCACGCTGCGGCTGGCGGGCGCAGCGGACCGCGCGGTGCGCGGGGACGCGGGGGAGGCCGCGTTCCGGCGGATCGCCACGGCCGTCGGCAAGTACTGGGTCACCAAGCGGGGCCCGGCCTTCACCGCCGAGGCGCTGGAGTGCCTGGGCGGCAACGGGTACGTCGAGGACTCGGGGATGCCCCGCCACTACCGGGAGGCCCCGCTGCTCTCCATCTGGGAGGGCTCGGGCAACGTCAACGCCCTCGACGTGCTGCGGGCGCTCGGCCGCGACCCGGCGACCGCACAGGCGCTGTTCGACGAGCTGTCGCTGACCCGCGGCGCGGACGCCCGGCTGGACGCGGCCGTGGCCGGGCTCAAGGACCAGCTGGCCGAGGGGTCGCAGGTGACGGCCCGGCGACTGGTGGAGCGGATGGCGCTGACGCTGCAGGCGTCCCTGCTGGTGCGGCACGCTCCGGCCGCGGTCGCCGACGCGTTCTGTGCGACGCGGCTCGGCGGCGACTGGGGACACGCCTTCGGGACGTTGCCGGCGGGGGCCGGGCTGGACGCGATTCTGGAGCGGGCGCTGCCCGGGCGGGAGTGAGACGGGACCCGGGCCCGGCGCGGGTGGGGCACGGGCCCGGGCGCGGGTGAGGCCGAGGCTCTCGCCGAGCGGGCGGACGGTCGGCAGACGTTCGTCAGGTCGTCGGCCCCGGGCCCGCCGCACCGCCGTGACCTGCGGTCATGCGTCGTCCGCCAGTCACTGTCAGTGGTGGGGTGCACACTGACCGGTGTCCTGATCGAGGACGTCGAAGGCGATGTCACGGAGGTGATCGGCATGACCGAGGTACTGCTCGCCGTGGGCACCCGCAAGGGTCTGTTCATCGGACGCCGGCGAGGCGGCTCCTGGGAGTTCGACGAGTCCCCCTACTTCAAGGCGCAGGCCGTGTACTCGGTCGCGATCGACACCCGGGGGCAGCGCCCTCGGCTGCTGGCCGGCGGGGACAGCGCGCACTGGGGGCCTTCGGTGTTCCACTCCGACGACCTGGGCCGCACCTGGACCGAACCGGCCCGGCCCGCCGTCAAGTTCCCGCCCGACACCGGAGCTTCGCTGGAGCGGGTGTGGCAGCTGCACCCGGCCGCGGCCGAACCGGACGTGGTGTACGCGGGCACGGAGCCGGCCGCGCTGTACCGCTCGGAGGACCGCGGGGAGTCCTTCGAGCTGGTCAGGCCGTTGTGGGAGCATCCCACGCGCTCCACATGGGTGCCCGGCGGCGGCGGTGAGGGGCTGCACACCGTGCTGACCGACGCGCGCGACCCGCGGGCGGTCACGGTGGCCGTCTCCACCGCGGGCGTGTTCCGCACCCTGGACGGCGGCGCCAGCTGGGAGCCGTCCAACCGCGGGGTGTCCGCGGTGTTCCTGCCCGACCCCGACCCGGAGTTCGGACAGTGCGTCCACAAGGTCGCCCGGGACGCCGCGGACCCGGACCGGCTGTATCTGCAGAACCACTGGGGGGTCTACCGCAGCGACGACGCGGGCGCGCAGTGGACGGACATCGGCGAAGGGCTGCCCTCGACCTTCGGGTTCGCGATGGTGACGCATCCCCACCGCGGCGACACGGCGTACGTGTTCCCCATCAACGCCGACTCCGACCGGGTCCCGGCGGACCGGCGATGTCGCGTCTACCGGACCGGGGACGCGGGACGCAGCTGGGAGCCGTTGTCGGCGGGGCTGCCGCAGGAGGACCACTACGGCACGGTGCTGCGGGACGCGATGTGCAGCGACGACGCCGACCCCGCGGGCGTCTACTTCGGCAACCGCAACGGCGAGGTGTACGCGTCCGCGAACGACGGGGACAACTGGGAGCAGTTGGCCGCGCATCTGCCGGACGTGCTGTGCGTGCGGGCGGCGGTCGTCGGATGACGGCCTTGCGGATCCCGCCGGGCCCGGGCCATGGGTTGATGGCCGCCGTCGGCGCGGCAGTAGGGTGACGCCCGTGGCACCACGACCCTTGAACGAGATCGTCGAAGCGGGCTGGGCGCAGGCCCTCGAACCGGTGGCGGGGAGGATCGCCGCGATGGGGGACTTCCTCCGCGCGGAGATCGCCGCAGGACGCACCTACCTCCCGGCGGGGGCGAACGTCCTGCGGGCCTTCCAGCAGCCCTTCGACGAGGTACGCGTCCTGATCGTCGGGCAGGACCCGTACCCCACGCCGGGGCATGCGGTGGGCCTGAGCTTCTCCGTCGCCCCCGACGTGCGCCCGCTGCCCGGCAGCCTGATCAACATCTTCCGCGAGCTGCACAGCGACCTGGGCCTGCCCCAGCCGTCGAACGGCGACCTGACCCCGTGGACCGAGCAGGGCGTGCTGCTGCTCAACAGGGCGCTGACGACCGCCCCGCGCAAGCCGGGCGCCCACCGCGGCAAGGGCTGGGAGGAGGTGACCGAGCAGGCGATACGCGCGCTGGCCTCGCGCGGCAAGCCACTCGTCTCCATCCTGTGGGGGCGGGACGCCCGCAACTGCCGCCCGATGCTGGGTGATCTGCCCGCCGTGGAGTCGGCGCACCCGTCGCCGATGTCCGCGGACCGCGGGTTCTTCGGCTCGCGTCCGTTCAGCCGGGCCAACGACCTGCTGATCCGTCAGGGCGGGCAGCCGGTGGACTGGCGCCTGCCGTGACCGGAGCCGGCTACCTCGCCGTGGACTCCGGCGGCTCGGGACTGCGGGCCGTCGTCGGGGCGCCCGGGCGCGGTCCGCTGGCCCGGGCCTCCTCCGACGTGCCGGTGCGCACGGGCGCGCGGGGGATCGACCCGGTGCACTTCCTGGAGCAACTGGTGCCGATGGCGCGGGCGTTGTGCGCCGAGGCGGGGCTGGTGCGACTGGACACGGCCGCGATCGGCGCGGCGGGGATGGCCAGCCTGGGGGACGCCCTGCGTGCGGAGCTGCCGGACGGGCTGGCGCGGGAACTGGGCGTCGGGCGGACGGCGTTGGCGGCCGACGCGGTCACGGCGTACGTGGGCGCGCTCGGGCCTCGTCCCGGCGCGGTGATCGCGGCGGGCACGGGCCTCATCGCGATCGGCACGGATCTGGCCGGCTGGCGGCGGGCGGACGGCTGGGGGCATCTGCTCGGCGACTGCGGCGGCGGCGCGTGGATCGGGCGGGCCGGGCTGGAGGCCGCGCTGCGCGCGCACGACGGGCGGGACAGGGGTTCCGCGCGGCTGCTGGCGGACGCGGAGGAGATGTTCGGTCCGGTGACCCGGCTGCCGGGGCTGGTGTATCCGCGCGCCGACCGGGCGGCGGTACTCGCCTCGTTCGCTCCGCGCGTGGGCGCGTGCGCGGAGGACGGGGACCCCGTGGCCGTGGACATCGTGCGGGCTGCGGCCCGGCACATGGCCGACTCGGCGGCCGCGGTGTGCCCGGCGGAGGGAGCACCGGCGGTCGGCTGCACCGGCGGGCTGTTCGGGTTCGGCGCGGTGCTGCTGACACCGCTGGACGAGCGGCTGGCGGAGCTGCTGCCGGACGCCCGGCGGGTGCCCGCCGAGGGCGGTCCGCTCGACGGGGCGGTGCGGCTCGCGGAGGACCTTTCCGCTGGTCCGCTCGCTCTTCCGAGTGACGAGAGAATGCTGTGCGTGACGAGCACGGAGGGAACGGACATCACCCTCACGGCCGACACCCGTACGTAACTCATCCGACAAAACCGGACGGATACCGCTCACCTGCACCCTCCCCGAACAGGAGACCCCCGAAAGCCACTAACATGCGGCAGCATGAGCACCCCCACTGGGCCCGCGTCCGGCCTGCCCGTACGAATGCCGCGCCCCCGCCAGCCCGGACGGCACCGCCGTCCCGAACCCCTGGTGGCTCCCGAGGACGCGCCCGCGCTCGTCCTCGCCGTGCCGGGTACGCCCAGTAGTGCCACCCGCTCGCTCGCCGACGAGGTCGTGAGCATCGCACGGTCCGAGCTGCCCGGTCTCGACGCCCGGATCGGCCACCTCGACGGAGGCGACGAGGAGTTCCCCTCGCTGACCTCCGTCCTCGCGCACGCGGCCGAGGAGCGCACCGCCCGCTACGAGCAGGCGCGTGCCGCCGGTTCCGACGTCAAGGAGCCCGACGGGCCCGTCGCCGTCGTCGTGCCGCTGCTCGCCGGCCCGGACAGCGCGCTGCTGCGCCAGGTCCGCCAGGCCGTCATGGACAGCCGCGTCGCCGCCGAGCTGACCGACGTCCTCGGCCCGCACCCGCTGCTCGCCGAGGCGCTGCACGTGCGGCTCTCCGAGGCCGGTCTGGCCCGGGCCGACCGCGCCCGCCTCTTCACCGTGGCGACCGCCGCGGACGGCATCATCCTGGCCTCCGTGGGCGGCGACGAGGCGGTGCAGGCGGCCGGCATCACCGGCATGTTGCTCGCCGCGCGCCTCGCCGTGCCGGTGATGGCGGCGGCCCTCGACCAGGAGGGCTCCATCGCCTCCGTGGCGGAGCAGTTGCGCAACGCCGGTTCGCAGCAGCTGGCGCTGGCGCCGTACCTGATCGGCCCGGAGATCGACGCCTCGCTCGTCGAGGAGGCCGCGAAGGAGGCGGACTGCCCGGCGTCCGAGCCGCTCGGCCCCTACCCGGCGATCGGCAAGCTGGCCCTGGCCAAGTACACGACCGCTCTGGGAATCGCCCCTCAGCAGCCCCAGAGCACCCCGGTCCGCTGACGCGGCCGCCTCTACCGCAGGACGCCTGAAGGGCCCGCTCCGATCACCGGAGCGGGCCCTTTGGCGTGGGGTGGGGCCTGCCTGGACGGGCTTGACGGGGTGCCGCCGTCCCGGCCGGGCTCACCCGGCCCGAGCGGCGAGCCGGCAGCACGTGCCGGCATCCGCTGCGGGCGTCGGCGAACCCGCGCCGACGCCTGCGGCACCGCCGCACGAGAGGCGCCTCGCGACCCGAGCCGCCCGGCCGTCGGGCGGCAGCCGCAAGCCTCACCCCCCCACCAAGGGCGAGCCCGACGGTGTCCGCAACGGGGCGGACAGCTCCGCGAGGGTGCGTTCCAGGCTGTGGAGGTGGGCCAGGGCCGGTTCCGTTGTGGAGGGGGCCGTGCGCGGCTCGATGTCACGGCCCGTCGTGAGGGCCTCGACCGCCGCCTCGACGCGCCAGCAGGCCGCGGCCAGGCGGGCGTCGTGGGAGGCCTCCGGGTCGGCGGCGACGGCGACCAGGCCGCGGATCTCTCGGGCGCAGTCGTCGAGCAGGGCGAGCACCTGGCGGGCCCGCCGCTTACGGCCGAGCATCGGGTTCAGCGGGTGGACGAGCGGCGCCACGGAGAGGCGTACCCGGGCGAGGAGCCGCTCCAGTTCCGCGACCGTGGGCGCCGGGTCGGCGTCCGGGTCACCGGCCAGCCGTGCGGCCGTCTGCGCCGTGCAGGCGTGCACACAGCGCAGCGCCCGCTGGATCCAGGCGTCGGTGACGCTGTGTGTGGACACGGGCAGTACGAAGACCACCGCCAGCGCAGCGCCGAGCGCCCCGACGCCGGTCTCCGCCATGCGCAGGGCCAGCAGGGACGGGGTGAGCACGCCCAGCAGGCCGTACAGCATGGCGGCGAGGACCGTCACCCAGAGCATCATCCAGGTGTACGAGAGGGCCGCCGTGTAGAAGATGCCGAAGACGGAGACGGCGACGACCAGCACGGTGAGCGCCGCGGCGCCGTGCGCGGGGACGGCGACGAACAGGGCGAGACCGGCGCCGATGACCGTGCCCAGCACGCGGCGGAAACCGCGCACCAAGGTCTCGCCGCGCGAGGTGGTGTTGACGAACGCCCACCACGTCGCGCCGACGGCCCAGTACCAGCGTTCCCCGGACACCAGCTGCCCCACGAGCAGGGCGAATCCGGCGCCGGCCGTCGCCTGGACGGCCTGGCGGGTGGTGATACGGGCGAGCCCGGTGCCGCCGGGCGGTGCGGGCACGGCCGCCGGGGGCAGCCGCCGCTCGTAGCACCACAGGCCGAAGCGCACCACGCCCGCGGTCGCGACGGACAGCAGCACGGAGGCGGACAGCTCGGCGAGCTGGCCGGTGCGGGCGTGCAGGAACTGCGCCGCGAAGAAGAGCATGAAGGCGAAGATGCCGAGGGCGTGTCCGCGCGGCCCCCAGCGCCTGGCGTACACGCCGAGCCCGACCACGGCGAGGAAGGCGGCGTCCCGGGCCACGGCATGGTCCTGCAGCGCCGCGGCGGCGGACAGCACGGGCAGGCCGGCGGCGGGCAGGAGGGCCGTGGTGACGGCCTGCCCGCGGACGGTGGCGTCGGTGACGGTGAACAGGGCGAGGAGCGCGGCGAGTCCGCCGGTGATCGTGCCGGTGAGGGAGTGCCCGGCGAGCCCGCAGGCGACGACGGCCAGCCCGATACCGAGCACGGCCCGCGTCGCGAACCGCAGCCGGATCCGTCCCGGATCCGGAGCCATGAACACCTTCTTCAGCACCTACCGCCCCCTGGCATCTCGTACGACATGTGTCGTGGCATGAGAAAGGCGCCGCGGGTTCCGCAGCGCCATCGACACACCCATATCAGCATCTCTGCCGCCAGTGGCTCAACCGAGCCTCGCAGGACTGAGCCATTGGTACAGTCATGACGGCATCCCTTGGGCCATCGCCGTGCCAATGGCCGACTCCGGAGCGACGACCTCGTGGCCGTGGACGAACTCGACACCCGCATCCTGCGGCTGCTGCTCGAACAGCCGCGCACCTCCGTGCGTGAGTACGCGCGGATCCTCGGCGTCGCGCGCGGCACGCTCCAGGCGCGGCTCGACCGCATGGAGCGCGAGGGTGTGATCACCGGCATCGGCCCCGCCCTGTCCCCCGCCGCGCTGGGCCACCCGGTGCTTGCGTTCGTGCACATCGAGGTCACCCAGGGGCACCTGGACGAGGTGGGGGACGCGCTGGCGGCGGTGCCCGAAATCGTGGAGGCGTTCTCCATCACCGGCGGCGGCGACCTTCTGACCCGGGTGGTGGCCCGGGACAACGCCCATCTCGAGGACGTGATCCAGAAGCTGATCGGGATGCCGGGCGTGGTCCGCACCCGGACCGAGGTGGCGCTGCGTGAGCGGGTGCCGCACCGGCTGCTGCCGCTGGTGGAGTCGATCGGCCGGTCGGCGCGGGACTAGCCCCCTGCCATGCTGGAGGCATGAGCGCACTCGGCACCCTTTCGGTCGTCTTCGATCTCGACGGAACACTCGTGGACAGCGAGCCGAACTACTACGAGGCGGGGCGCCGCACCCTCGTCGAGTACGGCGTCCCGGACTTCTCCTGGACGGAGCACGAGCGCTACGTCGGTATCAGCACCCGTGAGACGGTCGCCGACTGGCGCCGCCGGTACGGCCTGTCGGCCTCGGTGGACGAGCTGGTCGCGGTCAAGAACCACCACTACCTGGAGCTGGCCCGGACGAAGACGACGGTGTTCCCCGAGATGCGCGCCTTCGTGGAGCGGCTGGCGGACGAGGGCGTCCCGATGGCCGTGGCGTCGGGGTCCTCGGCGGAGGCGATCGACGCGATCCTGACCGGCACGGGTCTGGACGCGCATCTGCGTACCGTCGTGTCGGCCGACGAGGTGGCCCGCGGCAAGCCGGCCCCGGACGTGTTCCTGGAGGCGGCGCGGCGGCTCGGCGCGGACCCGGCGGACTGTGTGGTGGTCGAGGACGCGGCGCCGGGTGCGGCCGCCGCGCACGCGGCCGGGATGCGCTGCATCGCCGTCCCCTACGTCGCCGCGCAGGCCGACGCGCCGGAGTTCTCGACGGCGGGCCTGCTGCTGCGCGGCGGCCAGTCGGAGTTCACGGCGCGGGCGGCCTGGGAGTGGCTGGCCGGGACCGGGGCCGGCACCGCCCGCCGGAGCTGACCTGCGCCGGCTCGGAGCCGCCGGACGCGTGCCCGGGGCCCGTTCCCGGAACAGCCGAAAATTCTTTCCCGAGCGGTGATTGTTACGCGCTCCGCGTCCGTACTTCCTGGTGTTGGGCCGTTCTCAACCCAGGAGGCACGATGCGCATCTCGCGCAGCACGGCAGGAACCGCGTTCGTGGGCGGAGCCATGATCCTCACCCTCACCGCGCTGGCCTATCCCACCATGCTGGGCGTACAGACCACTTCCACCAAGGCGGACCGGGTGGTCGCCAACACCAACTACGGCCCGCTGACCGAGGCGGACCGCGACTTCGTGGTGAAGGTGCGCGCGGCCGGACTGTGGGAGCACCCCTTGGGGCTGCTGGCGATGGAGCGGGGTACGACGCCCGAGATGAAGGAGGCGGGCGAGCACCTGGTCGTCGGCCACGGGCGGCTGGACGCCAGCTGCCGCAGAATCTCCCTGGAACTCGGCATCACGCTGCCGAACCAGGCGTCACCGCAGCAGCAGGGCTTCGTGGAGACCGTCAAGGCCACGAGCGGCAAGGAGTTCGACTCCACGGCGGTGAACATCATGCGGGTGACCCACGGGCAGATCTTCCCCGCCATCGCCAACATCCGGGCGAACACCCGCAACACGCTGATCCGGCAGCTCGCGGACCAGGCCAACGACACCGTGCTCGACCACATCACGGTGCTGGAGAAGACGGGCCTGGTCAATCACGAGCAGGTCAACTTCCAGCAGACCAGCCCGCCGAAGCTGCCGCGGGAGCAGGTGACGCCGCCGGCGCCGCAGGCGGGCGCGCCGGTGCTCGTGCTGCCGATCCCGAAGGAGCTGGAGGACCTCAACACGGCCTCCCCGGCGCCGTCGCCCTCGGGGACGGTGCGCTGACGCGTCCACGGCCCGCGGTCAGGACCTGCGGCGGGGCTTGCCCCGCCGCGGGTTCTTCGCCGTTCCGCCGCCGGCGCCTCCACCGGTGCCCCGTCGGCCACGGCCCGAGGCCCCCGCCGACGGCTGCCGACGGCGTGCGGCGTCGCCCTGGGCGGACCGGTTCCTCCCCTGCTTCGCCTGTTGCTCCTGCGCGGGCTGCGGGCGGCGGCCGCGTGTGCTGTTGACGGTCCTGCCGCGCACGATGCCGATGAAGTCCTCGACCAGGTCCGTGGTCGCCGCCTCCGGCCAGGCCAGGCCCACGCTCGAGGCGGGCGCGTCCTCCAGCGGGCGGTGGGTGAGGTCCTTGCGGTGGTGCAGCCGGGCCAGCGACAGGGGCACCACGAGCACGCCGATCCCGGCGGCGACCAGCTCGATCGCGTCGGCGGTGGTGGCGGGCCGTTCCAGCGCGGGGCGGCCCGGCAGGGTCTCCCAGTCCAGCACGTCGTCGAGGGGGTGCAGCACGATGTCGTCCGCCAGGTCCTCGACGGTGACCGAGTCGGCGGCGGTGACCAGGTGGTCCTTGGGGACCACGACGACGGTCTGCTCGGTGTAGAGGGGGATGGCGCTGAGCACCGTCCGGTCGACGGGAAGCCGGACGAGACCCGCGTCGGCCTCGCCGTCCAGCAGCATCCCGTGCGCCGGCTGTGCGGGCGCCTGGGTGAGGTTCAGGGGGACGTCGGGCTGCCGCTCGTTCCAGACGCGCACCCACTTGTCGGGCATCACGCCGGGGACGTACACGAGGCGGAACGAGAGGGACACTTCCGGGCCGGTCACCTGGCCAGGTTACCGGCCGTGGTCGGCGGCCGTGCACACGCTCGATACCCTGGACGCCATGACGCAGCACCAGAGCACCCAGACGATGAAGCCCGCGACCGCGGCGAAGAAACTGGGTGTGTACCTCGAGGCCACCCCCGCCGAGTTCCGGGAGGGCGTGGTCTCGCGCGCGGAACTGAACGCGCTCCAGGCCGATCCCCCGCAGTGGCTGCGGGACCTGCGGCGCGACGGCCCGCACCCCCGCCCGGTGGTCGCGGCCAAGCTGGGCGTCTCGATCTCCGGTCTGGCCCGCGGCGGCGTGACCGAGCCGCTCACCACCGAGCAGATCGAGGCGCTGAAGCAGGAGCGCCCCGAGTGGCTGGAGCGGGAGCGCGCCACCCAGGCCGGGGTCCGCAAGGAGGCGGCCCGGTTGAAGCAGCGTGAACGCGAGAGCGCGGAGAACGCCGAGAGCGAGAGCGGCGACTGAGGTCCCCTCCCGACCTTCCAGACATCCCCGGCCGGGTCCCGGTCCGGGGGTGTTCTGCTTCCGCTTCCCGGCATGCCAGGAATCGGGCGTCGTCCCACCCCTTCCGGAGAACAGATATATGCACCACCATGTGGCGCTATCGCACGCGCCCGTGGCGGCGCGCCCGACCGCGCCCGGGGTGGGACATGCACGACACCAGGTGGAAGCAGGCCGTCGAGTGGCTGGCCGCGGCGGCCACGGACCCGCAGGAGTGCAAGCGCCAGTGGGACCGCGGCCAGGGCACGGCCCTGCTCGCGGCCGGGCGGTACTGGGACGTGCTGAGCGTGCCCGACCGGCTCGGGCTGCTGGCCCTGGACCTGCTGTGGAGCGACCCGCTGGAGATGCCCGGGCCGACCCTGGTGGACGTCACGGCACGCCGGGTGGGCTTCTTCCTGCCGCCCGACCCGGACAGCGAGTGGGTGGGCTTCGGGGTGCGGCACGTGGGACGCGGGTCGTGGATCGCGGTGCCGCCGCCGTACCGGCCCTCAGGGCGGCTGGAGTGGCTGGTCCCCCCGGACGGCACCGGCACGCTGCACGCGGCGGAGCCGCTGGAACGGGCGCTGCGGCGGGCGACCGGCACACTGGCGGTGCTGACGCCGGTCAGTGCGGAGCCGGAGGGTCCGGACTGCTGGTGACCTGCGGCTCCGGCGCCTGTCCCGGTGAGGAGGGCCTCCCCTCCCCCACGTCCTCGGGCGCCACCCCGCACGGCACGGTCTCGCGCGTCTCCCCTGAGGGTCTCCCCTCGGACACTTCCCCGGACGTCTCGCCGGACGTCCCCTCCGAGGGCTCACGCAAGGGCATGGTCCCGGACGTCTCCTCGCAGATCACTCCGGAGGACGTCCCTTCGGGCGTTCCCCGGGAGGGCGGCTCTCCGGACAGGTCCTCCGAGGTCCCGCCGGACGCCCGTTCCGACACCTCCGGTGCCAGCAAGGGGACGGGGACGCGGAACGGTACCGCAGGCGTCGGGCCGCGGTCGCCCGCGGTCACCACGGCGAAGGACGCCCACAGCCCCTCCCGGTGCCCCGGGACGGTCTGCCCCTTCGCACGCCACTCCGCGACCAGTTCCGCGTAGATCGGTGTATTCGCCACATGGCCGCCGGTCAGTTGCGCGTACGGCCGGCTCACGGCGCCGTGCCCGAGAAGGCGCCGCGCCGTCCCAGTGCTGTCCATGCCGGAGCAACGCCCCGCCGTGCGCCGGTGGTACGCCGTGGGCTCCACCTCCGCCCGCGGGGGTGACATCGTCACCCGGTCGGCCGTACGCGTCGGGGAGGCGGGGTTTGACCCTCGACCTGGTCGAGGCGGCAGGGTCCGAGGTGTGGAGAGCGAGATGCGCAGCATTGGTGAGATGGCCCGCGAGAGCGGGCTGGGCGTCAGCGCCCTGCGGTTCTACGACCGTGCCGGGGTCCTGGTCCCCGACCAGGTCGACCCGGTCACGGGCTACCGCTGGTACGCGCCGGAGCAGCTCGGTGAGGCCCGGGTGCTGGCCCGGCTGCGCCGTGCGGGCATGCCGCTGGCGGACGTCCGGCTGGTGCTGGCGGGCTGGACGGCCGCCGACGCCGATCTCGTACGCCGGCTTCTGGAGGCGCATCTGCGCCGGCTTGAGGAGGGGCTGTCGGGCGCCCGCGTCGAGTTCTCCGCGCTTCGTGACCTGCTCGACGACAGGGAGAACTTCCTCATGACCTCACCCCTCACCTCCGCTCGGCTGTCCGTGTCCGGTCCCGGTCTGGCCGCAGCGCTGGACGCGGTCCGCTTCGCGGCCGGGACCGGCCCGGAACTGCCGGTGCTGGCCGGCGTCCATCTCGACGCCGAGGGCGACGCGCTGCACGTCGTGGCGACCGACCGCTACCGGATGGCGGTGGCACGCACCCCGGCCGGCGGACACGGGGGCGGCCGGGTGCGGGCGACCGTGCCGTTGCCGCTCGTCGACGCGATGCGGGCGCTGCTGGACGGCGAGGACGAGGTGAGCCTCGCCGTGGACGACGGGCGCGTGACCCTGGAGGCCGGTGACCGGCAGACGGGCGGCCGGTGTCTGGAGCAGGACTTTCCGGACTACCGGCGTCTGGTGCGGCTGCCTGCCGGACGCCGTGCCGAGGTGGACGTACCCGCGTTCACGGAGGCGGTGCGCACGGGTCCGGTGCGACTGCACGAGGACGGCGGCGCGAAGTACGGGCTGACGGTCCTCGAGGTGTCGGAGGACGGCCGGGTCGCGCCGGTGCCGGAGGGCGCCGACGGCCCGGACGTCGTCGCGGTGAACCGGGCGTTCCTGCTGGACGCGCTCGCCGCGGCGGCCGACGACCGGCTCGTCCTCGAGTTCGGCGCCCCGACGGCCCCGCTCGCGATCCGCCGGCCCCACGACGAGCACACGTTCTCGCTGCTGATGCCGGTGCGACTGTCCGACTGAGGCACGGTCCGGCCCCCTGAACGCACGACGGCCCGGGCGGCTCCCTCGCCGGGGGCTGTCCGGGCCGTACGTGAGACGGCGGGGGTCAGCGGTCGCGGCCGCTGTCCTCCATCGGCTCCAGCGTCTCCGCGGCGGGCGTGCCGCGCTGGGCCGGCAGGGTGTCGGGGGCGGGCGTGCGGCGTCCTGCCAGGCGCATGGCGATCGGCTCGGTGTAGCGGGCGGTGAGCGGGCCGAGGATCACCAGGACCAGGACGTACGCGGTGGCCAGCGGGCCGAGCTCGGGCTCGATTCCGGCGGTGACGGCGAGTCCGGCGATGACGATGGAGAACTCGCCGCGCGCCACCAGGGTGCCGCCCGCGCGCCAGCGGCCCTTGACGGAGATGCCGGCCCGGCGGGCCGCCCACCAGCCGGTGGCGATCTTCGTCAGGGCCGTCACGACGGCCAGGCCCAGCGCCGGGAGGATGACCGGCGGGATGGACTGCGGGTCGGTGTGCAGGCCGAAGAAGACGAAGAACACCGCGGCGAACAGGTCGCGCAGCGGGGCGAGCAGGTTGTGCGCGCCCTCCGCCACCTCGCCGGACAGGGCGATGCCGACCAGGAACGCGCCGACGGCGGCCGACACCTGGAGCTGCTGTGCGATGCCCGCGACCAGCAGGGTCAGGCCGAGCACGACGAGCAGCAGCTTCTCCGGGTCGTCACTGGAGACGAAGCGGGAGATCACGCGGCCGTAGCGGACGGCGACGAAGAGGACGAGGCCGGCGACGCCCAGCGCGATGGCGAGGGTGACGCTGCCCGCCGCGAGGCTGACGCCGGCCAGCAGGGCGGTGATGATCGGCAGGTAGACGGCCATCGCCAGGTCCTCGAGCACGAGGATGCTGAGGATGACCGGGGTTTCTCTGTTGCCGAGCCGGCCGAGGTCCCCGAGGACCTTGGCGATGACGCCGGAGGAGGAGATCCAGGTGACGCCCGCGAGCACCACGGCGGCGACCGGGCCCCAGCCCATGAGCAGGGCGAGGGCGGCGCCGGGCAGGGCGTTGAGCGTCATGTCGACGAGACCGGCCGGGTACTGCGTCTTGAGGTTGGAGACGAGGTCGCTGGCCGTGTACTCGAGGCCGAGCATGAGGAGCAGCAGGATGACGCCGATCTCGGCGCCGATCGCGACGAACTCCTCACTGGCGCCGAGCGGCAGCAGGCCGCCCTCGCCGAAGGCGAGGCCGGCCAGTAGGTAGAGGGGGATGGGCGAGAACTGGAGGCGTCCGGCGAGGCGGCCGAGCAGGCCGAGGCCGAGGATGATCGCGCCGAACTCGATGAGGAAGATCGCGGAAGAGTGCACGCGCTCACTCCCGCCCGAGGATCTCGGCGGCGGCGTCGATGCCCTCGCGGGTGCCGATGACGATCAGCGTGTCCCCGCCGGCGAGCCGGAAGTCCGGCGCGGGCGACGGGATCGCCTCCGCGCGGCGGAGGACGGCCACGATGGACGCGCCCGTGTCGGTGCGCATACGGGTCTCGCCCAGCAGCCGCCCGTTCCAGTGGGAGACCGAGGACAGTTCGATGCGCTCGGCGACCAGGCCGAGGTCGGTGGTGTGCAGCAGGTTGGGGCTGTGGTGGGCCGGCATCAGCGCGTCGATGAGCGCGGCCGACTCGGCGACGCTGAGCCGCAGGGAGCGGGCGCAGGCGTCCGGGTCGTCGGAGCGGTAGACGTTCACCGTCCGGGCGCCGTCGCGGTGCGCGATGACGGACAAGTGCTCGTGCTCACGCGTGGTGAGGTCGTATTTCACACCGATGCCCGGCAACGGTGTCGCGCTCATCCGTGGAGCAGGCACAGCCCGTCCCCTTCCCGTCTTCTTCTCAAGTCGTCCGGCGTGCGGGGCTGAACGGACCGGCGCACGGCACCGGGGGCAACCCTCACCGCCGTAATGGTGCCATCCCGCCATTCGGCCGGAACATGGGTGTTGTCACGGATGGACAGGTTCCAAGGCCGCCGCGAGGATCTCCGAGGCCGACGTGTCACCGCAGGTCAGCGGGGTGTGCCGGACATAGCGCAGGAATGGGGCGCTTAGTGGTCCGCCCGTGTGGGTACTCGGTGGCACCTTCCGGGGACGGGAGTGTGTGGTGGACGACACGGTGATCGTCGGAGTGGACGGCTCCTCCTCCAGCCTCGCCGCCGCCGACGTGGCGGCCGAGGAGGCGCGGCTGCGCGGGGCCCGGCTGCGCATCGTGCACGCGTTCGCCCGGCCCTCCGATCTGGATCCGATGATCCACGGGGTGCTGGCCGAGACGGAGCAGCGGATCCACGAGCGCGTCCCCGGACTGGAGATCACCCGCACCGTGGTGTCCGGCGACGCCCTGACGGTGCTGCGGACCGAGTCGCGGCACGCGGTGCTGACCGTGCTGGGGCGGCGCGGCCGGAGCCTCTTCGGCGACCTGCTGCTGGGCTCGACGACCATGCAGCTGGCGGCGCACGGGCACGGTCCTCTGATGGTGCTGCGCGGGCGGCCCGACCCGCAGGGTCCCGTCCTGCTGGCCACGGACGGCTCGCCCGCCTCGAACGCCGCCGCGTCCTTCGCGTTCACGGAGGCCGGACTGCGCGGGGCGGCGCTGACGGCCATGCACGTCTGGAACACCTGGAGCGAGGCCACGCCGTACGAGGAACCGGGCGACCCGCTGAGCGTGGTGGTGGACCTCGGCCGGCTCGAGCTGCGTCACCGGCGGCTGCTGGAGGACGCGATGACGCCCTGGAGGGCCGCGCACCCCGAGGTCATCGTCACGCCGCGCCTCGAACGGGGCCGTGTCCGCCAGCAGTTGCTGGAGGCGACGCGCGGGGCGCAACTGGTGGTGGCCGGGGCACGCGGCCACGGCGGGGTGGCCGGGATGCTGCTCGGCTCGGTCAGCCAGGCCCTGCTGCACCACGCGGAGTGTCCGGTGGCGGTGGTCCGGGCGGCGAGCTGAGGACGCCGTCCCGGTGCGGCCTCTCCCGGGGACTCACGACCACCGTGCGCATGCCGCGGCGAGGCGTGGGTCGGTGCGCACCCAGACCTCGCCCTCGGCCGCCTCGGGCGGGGCGTCGGCCCGTTCGAGTCCGAGGAACTCGATCATCCTGAGCAGTACGGCTCGTTCGGCTCGATCGTCGTCGGCCCCCTGCGAGTCGAAGAAGACGTAGCACTGGTCACTCGGGTCCACGCAGCCCGAGTCCGCCCAGATCCGCGCGACCTCGTCCAGCGCCGCCGCTTCCGTCGTGATCGCAGCGGCGCGTGCGGCACCGCGCGTCTCCGGCGGCTGGTCCAGGTCGGCCAGGTCGGAGAACCACTGTCCGAAGCGGTCGAGGCCGGCGCAGCCGTTCTCGAAGAACAGCATCGCGCCCGGCAGGTAGCGGTTGGCCCTGCCGGCCCGGAGGTATTCCGGCCGGGGCCGGTCCGCGTCCTTGATCCGCGCGATCAGACCATGCCCGGGCATGAGTACCAGACTCTGCCCCGCCGCCTCGTCCCTGATGGTGCAGGTGTCGGCTTCTCGACCGCGGAAGAACGCGGAGAACGCCACGTAGGCCTCCTGTGGATCGCCCACGGAGACCTGGTGCTCCGTGCCGTCAGCGACAGCGAAGACGAACTGCTTCGGTCCGGGGTGGTAGGGGCGAGCCATGTGCGTCCTTCGTTCGGGTGTGGAAGTTCTGCCGGCGCGACGGCCACCGGGTCACCCCAGGAAGCTCAGCCGCACCTTGCGGTCCGGGTTGTCGCGGTTGGTGTCGACCAGGCAGACCGACTGCCAGGTGCCCAGTTCCAGGCGGCCGTTGATCACGGGGAGCGTCGCGTGCGGCGGGACGAAGGCGGGGAGGACGTGGTCGCGGCCGTGGCCGGGGCTGCCGTGGCGGTGCTGCCAGCGGTCGTCGGCGGGGAGCAGGGTGTGCAGCGCCGACAGCAGGTCGTCGTCGCTGCCGGCGCCGGTCTCGATGACGGCGATGCCGGCCGTGGCGTGCGGTACGAACACGTTGAGCAGGCCGTCCCGGCCGGAGGCGGCGTCCCGCAGGAAGGCTTCGCAGTCGCCGGTGATGTCGACGACCCGCTCGGCGGAGCCGGTGGTGAGGGTCAGGACTCGGGTGGTGAAGGCGTCGGACATACGCCCATCCTGACGCACGCGGCGTGCTTTCCCGTGCCTGCCTGCGGCGCGCGTCCGGGAAGATCCACCGCACCCGGGGTGTTGGTGGAGGCGTGAACAATGTGCGCGAGGTCGAGGTGGTCGTCGTCGGCGCCGGGCAGGCCGGGCTGTCGAGCGCCTATCACCTGCGGCGGACCGGTTCCGTGCCGGACCGCGACTTCGTGGTGCTGGACCACTCCCCCGCTCCCGGCGGCGCCTGGCAGTTCCGCTGGCCCTCGCTGACGTACGGCAAGGTGCACGGGATGCACGCGCTGCCCGGGATGGAGCTGACGGACGCCGACCCGCTGCGGCCCTCCTCCGAGGTGATCGGCGCGTATTTCGACCGCTACGAGCGGACGTTCGACCTGCGGGTGCGCCGGCCGGTGGACGTGCACGCGGTCCGGGAAGGGTACGGCGGGCGGCTGCTGGTGGAGACCTCGCACGGCACCTGGGCGACCCGCGCGCTGATCAACGCGACCGGCACCTGGGACCGGCCCTTCTGGCCCCGTTACCCCGGCCAGGAGACGTTCCGCGGACGGCAGTTGCACACCGCGCGGTACCCGGGCCCCGAGGCGTTCGCGGGGCTTCGGGTGGTCGTGGTGGGCGGCGGAGCGTCGGGCACCCAGCACCTGCTGGAGATCGCGCCGTACGCCGCGGCCACCACCTGGGTGACCCGCCGGCCGCCCGTCTGGCGGGAGGAGCCCTTCGACGAGAACGCGGGCCGTGAGGCCGTCGCCCTCGTCGAGGAGCGTGTGAGGCGGGGACTGCCTCCGCGCAGCGTCGTCTCCGTCACCGGGCTGCCGCTGAACGACGCGGTCCGGCGAGGGCTCGCGGACGGTGTCCTCGACCGGCAGCCGATGTTCGACCGGATCGAACCCGAGGGTGTGGTGTGGGACGACGGGCGCCGGGTCGCAGCGGATGTGATCCTGTGGGCGACCGGCTTCCGGCCCGTCATCGACCATCTCGCGCCGCTGCGGCTGCGGGAGCCGGGCGGCGGGATCCGCGTGGAGGGCACCCGGGCGGTCGCCGACCCGCGGATCCACCTGGTCGGCTACGGCCCATCGGCGAGCACGATCGGCGCCAACCGGGCCGGACGGGCCGCGGTGCGGGACATCAGGCGGCTGCTGGCCGAGGAGCCCGCCGCGGCCTGAACGGTGGTCATGTCGCGGACGGCCGCGCCGACTTCTCCGCAGCCTTCTTCCGTTCCGCATCCGCCTCCGCCACGTTGCGCTGGTGCTCGGCGAGGTCCGCGGTGAAACGAGTCTCCCCCGGCCGGACCGTGACGAAGTACAGCCAGTCGCCCGGGGTGGGGGTGATGGCGGCGCGCACGGCGTCCTCGCCGGGGTTGTCGATCGGCGTCGGCGGCAGCCCCATGCGCCGGTAGGAGTTGTACGGGCTGTCGACCTCGGTGTCGGCGGGGGTGGCGCGCGCCTTGCTGCGGTTGAGGGCGTAGTCGACGGTGGAGTCCATCTGCAGCGGCATGCCGCGCTCCAGCCGGTTGAAGATCACCCGGGCCACCTTGCCCATGTCGGCCTTGGTGGCCGCCTCTGCCTGCACGATGCTGGCGACGGTGACCGCCTGGTAGACGTTCATCGCGTTGCGCTGCGCGCCGGCGGCGACGGGGGCGCCGTTGAACTTCTTGTTGGCCGTGTCGACCATGCGGGCCAGCAGCTTCTGCGGGGTGGCGTTCTCCGGGAGCGGATACGTGTCCGGGAAGAGGTAGCCCTCGGGGTTGCCCTCGGCCTCGGTCGGCAGCTTCAGGTCGGCCTTCGCGAGGGACTTCCTGGTGGTGCCCGCGGGCAGGTCGAGGGTCTTGTCGATGGCGGCGTAGACCTGGCTCGCCCGCCATCCCGCGGGGACGACGAGGGCCTCGGGGCGGGGCTCCTCCTCGTCGGCCATGATCAGCAGCGGCACCGCCACGGCGGTGCCGGCCACGACGGCCCCGAGCGTCGCCAGGGCGAAACGGCCGCGGCGCGTCAGTCGGATCGAGTTCCGTGACGGAGTGTTCGTCTGCATGCGGGCACGGTAACGCGCATAACGCCACAAACCCGGCATATATTCAGGTTGTCGGCTCCAGTCGGGCGTCCCGTCGCACGAGGGCCGCATACCGCCCTTCGCGCTCCAGCAGCTCCTCGTGGGTACCGCGCTCCACCACGCGGCCGGAATCCAGGACCACGATCTGGTCGGCTCCGCGGACGGTGGACAGCCGGTGGGCGATGGTGATGGTGGTGCGGCCCGCCGACAGCGCGTCGATCGCGGCCTGCACCGCCGCCTCGGTACGGGTGTCCAGCGCGCTGGTCGCCTCGTCGAGAACGAGCACCGGGGGGTCGCGCAGAATGGTCCGGGCGATCGCCAGTCGCTGCTTCTCGCCGCCGGAGAAGCGATGGCCGCGTTCGCCGACGACGGTGTCGTAGCCGTCCGGCAGGGCCGCGATGTGGTCGTGGATCTGGGCGGCCTTCGCCGCCGCGTGCAGTTCCTCGTCGGTGGCGTCGGGCTTGGCGAAGCGCAGGTTGTCGGCGACCGACGCGTGGAAGAGGTACGTCTCCTGGGAGACCACGCCCACCGCGCGGGCCAGGGTGTCGAAGTCGAGGTCGCGCACGTCCACCCCGTCGAGGGTGACCCGCCCGCCCGTGACGTCGTACAGCCGCGGCACCAGGTGGCCGAGCGTGGACTTGCCGGCGCCGGTCGGGCCGACGACGGCGAGGCTGCCGCCCGGCGGGACGGCGATGTCGATGCCGTCGAGGACCGGACCGCCCTTGCCGTCGTAGCCGAACGAGACGTTCTCGAAGCGGACCTCGCCCTTCACCCGTTCCAGGCGCACCGGGTCCTCGCGCTCGGTGATGTCGATCGGCAGGTCGAGATACTCGAAGATGCGCTGGAAGAGGGCGAGCGAGGTCTGGATCTGGACGCCGGTGGACAGCAGGCTGACCGCCGGGCGGAACAGGCCCTGCTGGAGCGAGACGAACGCGACGATGGTGCCGATCGACACCCCGGGGCCGCCCGAATGCAGGGCGAGGCCGGCCGTCCAGTAGATGACCGCGGGCATGGCGGCCATGACGATCGTGATGACCGCCATCCGCCAGCGGCCCGCCATGTTCGACCGCACCTCCAGGTCGACCAGCCGCTCGGACTCGTCGGCGAAGGCGGCGGTCAGCGAGTCGGAGCGGCCCATCGTGCGGCCGAGCAGGATGCCGCTGACCGACAGCGACTCGGTGACCGTGGCCGCCATCGCGGCCATCTGCTTCTGGCGCCGGGTGGTGATCTTCTTGCGTTCGTTGCCGACGCGGCGGCTGATCCACACGAAGACCGGCAGCAGCGCCAGCGACACGGCCGTCAGGCGCCAGTCGAGCGCGAGCATCGCCACGATCGTCGCGACCACGCTGGTGAGGTTGGAGACCAGCGAGGTCGCCGTGGAGGTGACGGTGGCCTGCATTCCGCCGATGTCGTTGGCGATGCGGGACTGCACCTCGCCGGTGCGGGTGCGGGTGAAGAAGGCGAGCGACATGCGCTGCAGACGCCCGTAGACGGCGGTGCGCAGATCGTGCATGACGCGCTGGCCCACGGTCGTGGAGATCAGGGTCTGCAGCACGCCGAAGACGCTGGTGAGCACGGCGCTGAGGATCATGCCGAGTGCCAGCAGGCTGAGCAGGCCGGTGCGGCCCTCGGGGAGTGCGACGTCGAGGATCGCCTTCAGCAGGAACGGCGAGGCGACCGAGACGAGCGAGGACGCCCCGACGAGGAGTCCTACGACGGCGAGGCGGCCCCGGTAGGGACGGAAGAGGCGCAGGATGCGCCGCACCTGCCGGGGTTCCTGCTCGGCTCCGGCGGGCGGCGTCCATGCGGGTGCGTGGTCGGGGTGCATGGTCTCCTTCGGGGTGCGGCTCTCGATGAACGATATTCATTGTTACCTGCACTCACAATGAACGGCATCCTGATAATGTTCCCGCATGACCGCCCCCGACCCCGACGGCCTGCTGGCCGAGCAGCTGCTCCGGCTCACCCGCCGGGTGCACCGCATCCAGAAGCGCCATCTGGAGCGGCGCGAGCTCGGCATCACTCCTGCCCAGTCCCGGCTGCTGCGCACCCTCGCGCACTACGCCTCGCCGCCCCGCATGGCCGACCTCGCGGAGCGGCTGGAGGTGGTGCCCCGCGCGGTGACCACGCTGGTCGACGGGCTGGAGGCGCACGGCAAGGTGCGCAGGGTCCCGGATCCGGCCAACCGACGGGTGATCCGCATCGAGCTGACCGACGAGGGCCGCGAGACGCTCCGCGAACTGCGGGCGGCGCGGCGGGCGGCGGCGTCGGAGATCCTCGCCCCGCTGGGCGAACGGGAGCGGGAGCAGCTCGGTGAGCTGCTGAACACCCTGGTCGACGGTCCGCAGGTGCCGCCCTGCGAGGAGGGGGCGACCGGGCGGGCGCGCGACGGCGGCTGACACCGGCCCCGGACACATGCGTCCGGCACACGGGCCGTGGCCGGGAAAAACCGGTTGCCCGGGGATGCGTCACGGAGCCAACCTGTCACGGTTTGCTGCCGCCGTCCGAGGGCGTCGCGGCCCCTGCTCCGAGCCACTGGGACATCATGCAGATTCACGACCTTCCGTACCCCGATCCGGGCGTGCCCGACGCCCGCTCGGGTCCTCGATTCCTGTGGTGGCTCTTCCGCAACCAGCTGGGCGGACAGCTGAAGTCACTGGCCTGGGGCCTGCTGCACTTCGTGTCCGTGGCCTCGCTGCCGTTCTGCGTCGGTGTCGCCGTCCAGGCCGCGGTCGACCGCTCCGGCGGGCGGCTCGCCCTGGCGGGCGGGCTGATGGCGCTGGCAGGCGCGGGCGTCGCGGTCGGCGACACCTTCCTGCACCGCGCCGCCGTCACCAACTGGATCACCGCGGCCGCCCGGGTGCAGCAGCTGCTGGGCCGCAAGGCCGCCGTGCTGGGCTCCGTGCTGACCCGGCGGGTGGCCGCGGGCGAGGTCGTCGCCGTCTCCACCGGTGACGTGGAAAAGATCGGCTGGTTCGTGGAGGCACTGTCGCGCTTCACCGCCGCCGCGGTCACCGTCGTCGCCGTCACCGTCGGCCTCCTCGTCTACCAGCCCGCTCTGGGTGCCGTCGTCGCCGTGGGACTGCCCGTGCTGGCACTCGCGGTGCTGCCGCTGCTGCCCCCGGCCACCCGGCGCGCGGACGTCCAGCGGGAGAAGGCCGGACGGGCCACCGAGCTGGCCTCGGACACCGTCGCGGGACTGCGGGTGCTGCGCGGCATCGGCGGCGAGGACCTGTTCCTCGACCGCTACCGGCGCGTCTCGCAGGAGGTGCGCCACGCGGCCGTGCGCAGCGCCCGCATGTGGTCGCTGATCGCGGCCGTCCAGGTGCTGCTGCCGGGCCTGCTGCTGATCACGGTGGTCTGGTACGGCGTCCGTCTGGCCCGCGACGGCCGGATCGACGTCGGTGAACTGGTCACCGTCTACAGCTCGGTGATGCTCCTTACGTTTCCTCTGCGCCATTTCGAGGAGATCGCGATGGCCTACTCCTTCTCGCGCCCCTCGGCCAGGCGGGCCGCGCGGGTGCTGGCGCTGGAGCGGGCCACGGACACCGACGGCACGCGTGCCGCCGAGACCCCGGCCGGCGACCTGTACGACCCGGAGACGGGGCTGTGCGCCCCGTCCGGGCTGCTCACCGCCGTGGTGTGCGGGGACCCGGACGCGGCGGGACGGCTGGCCGAACGGCTCGGCGGGCACGCCGCGCAGGACGGCACCTCGGTGCTGCTCGGCGGGGTGCCCCTCGACGAACTGCCGCTGGACAGCGCCCGTACGGCCGTGCTGGTGCAGGACAAGGAGCCGGTGCTGCTCTCCGGCACGCTGCGGGAGCTGCTGGACGTGCCCGCGTCCGGCGCGGTGGCCCCGGGGGCGGCGCTGGAGGCCGCGCAGTGCCAGGACGTGCTGGCCGCGCTGGTGCAGGGGTCGCTGGGCGCCGAGGACCCGATGGACGCCCGCATCACCGAACGCGGGCGGTCGCTGTCCGGCGGGCAGCGCCAGCGGCTCGCGCTCGCCCGGTCGCTGGTCACGGACCCGGAGGTGCTGGTGCTGGACGAACCGACCTCGGCCGTCGACTCGCACACCGAGGCGCGCATCGCCCAAGGCGTGCGCGGCCTGCGGTCCGGGCGGACCACGGTGGTGTTCACCTCGTCCCCGCTGCTGCTGGACCGCGCCGACCGGGTGGTGTTCCTGCACGAGGGCACGGTCGTCGCGGTGGGCGGTCACCGGGAGCTGGTGCGCACCGAGCCCCGCTACCGGGCCGTGGTGACCCGCGAGACGGAGGAGGAGACGGCGCCGGCCGTCGCGCTCCGCGCCGACGACGGCGCGCGGCCCACGGGTGAGGTCCCGGACGGCCTGGAGGAACTGGAAGAGCTCGAAGAGATCGAGGAGAAGGCATGATCGGCGTCGCGCCACCGGCCTACGACCCGGCGGCCCCGACAGCGGCCAGCACGCTGCCGGTGGGCGCGCCCGCGACCGTACGCGCGTACGTGGCCGAGCTGCTCCGCCGGCACCGGCGGGCCTTTCTCCTGCTGGTCGCCGTCAACACGGTGGCGGTGATCGCCTCGATGGTGGGCCCGTACCTGCTGGGCGGGCTCGTGGAGCGGGTGTCGTCCGGGGATCGGGAGCTGCACCTGGAACTCACGGCGGCCCTGTTCGTGGCAGCGCTGGCGGTCCAGGCCGGGTTCGTGCGGCAGGTACGGCTGCGCGGCGCGATGCTCGGCGAGCGGATGCTGGCGGACCTGCGCGAGGACTTCCTGGTGCGGTCGGTGGGACTGCCGCCGGGCGTGCTGGAACGGGCCGGCACCGGTGACCTGCTGTCCCGCATCACCACCGACATCGACCGGCTCGGCAACGCCATGCGCGAGGCCGTGCCCCAGCTGGCGATCGGCGTGGTGTGGGCGGCCCTGCTGCTCGGCGGACTGGTCGTCACCGCGCCGGAGCTGGCGCCGGCGGTGCTGGTCGCGGTGCCGCTGCTGGTGGCCGGGTGCCGCTGGTACTTCCGGCGGGCGCCGCGCGCGTACCGCTCGGAGGCGGCCGGATACGCGGCGGTGGCCGCCGCGCTCACCGAGACCGTGGACGCCGGGCGGACGGTGGAGGCGCACCGCCTCGGCCCGCGCCGCGTGGCACTGACGGACCAGCGGGTCCGGGAGTGGACGGCCTGGGAGCGCTACACGCTGTGGCTGCGCTCGGTGCTGTTCCCCGTGATCAACATGACCCACGTCACGGTCCTCGGCTCCGTCCTGATGATCGGCGGGGTGTTCGTGCTGCGGGGGTGGATCGGCGTCGGCCAGCTCACGACGGCCGCGCTGATCGCCCAGATGCTGGTGGACCCGGTCGGGCTGATCCTGCGCTGGTACGACGAGCTGCAGGTCGCGCAGGTGTCGCTGGCCCGGCTGGTCGGCGTGCGGGACATCGAGCCCGACGCCGGGGACCCCGACGTGACGCCCGAGGGGCGGCGGGTGCGGGCGGACACCGTGCACTTCGGCTACCTGGAGGGCGTGGACGTCCTGCGCAAGGTGTCCCTCGAGGTGCCGCCGGGGACTCGGATGGCCCTGGTCGGTCCCTCGGGTGCGGGCAAGTCCACGCTGGGCCGGCTGCTCGCGGGGATCTACGCGCCCCGGGAGGGACGCGTCACCCTCGGCGACGCGGAACTGTCCCGCATGACCGCGGAACGGGTCCGCTCCCACGTCGCCCTCGTCAACCAGGAGCACCACGTCTTCGTCGGCTCCCTCCGCGACAACCTGCGGCTCGCCCGCACCGACGCGGAGGACGCCGAGCTGTGGGCGGCGCTCGGCGCGGTCGACGCGGACGCATGGGCGCGTGCGCTGGAGGACGGTCTGGACACGGAGGTCGGCTCGGGCGGGTTCGCGCTCACCCCGGCGCAGGCGCAGCAGATCGCGCTGGCCCGGCTGGTGCTGGCCGATCCGCACACGCTGGTCCTCGACGAGGCGACCTCGCTGCTCGACCCGCGCGCGGCACGTCACCTGGAGCGGTCCTTGGCCCGCGTCCTCGACGGCCGCACCGTCGTCGCCATCGCCCACCGCCTGCACACCGCTCACGACGCGGACGTCATCGCGGTCGTCGAGAACGGCCGCATCAGCGAACTGGGCAGCCACGAGGAGCTGGTCGCGGCGGACGGGGCGTACGCGGCGCTGTGGCGCAGCTGGCACGGCTGACCGGGCTCGCGCCCCGGGGCTTCCCTGGGGCGCGAGGTTCTCTGGAACGCCAGGTGTCGCAGGTCGCGCGGGGTGTCCTGGTCCGCCGAGTGTCCTGAGCCACAGAGTGTCCTGGTCCGCGGAGTGTCCTAAGCCGCAGAGTGTCCTGGTCCGCGGTGCGTCCTGAGCTGCGGAGTGTCCACGGGCAGGGTGATGGCCCAGGATGCCGGGGCGGGGTGTCCCGCGACCTGGGCCAGGCCGCCCCCCTCTGGCGCCGATGCCCCGCTGCGCCTTCGCACGACGGTGCGGCGCCACCCGGCCGGCCGGGTGGGCACCCACCCCTCGCGTGACACGTGAACCGGCTGCCCGCCCCCCGGCCCGGCAAGCACCGTGTGCCTCCCGGCCGTGCTCCGGGCCGGAGGCGGCGGCGCCCGGGACAGCGGGCCGGCGTCCGTCGGTCACCGCGTGTGGCGTTGCGGGGTCGGGAGATCCGGTGGAAGGCTGGAAGCAGGCATCGGCTGCGGGAGCGTCGGGAGCCCGGTGATCGGGTCCTGGCGGGTCCGGTGCCCGTGGAGACGGCCCGGTGCGGGCCACGGCGGGCGACGCGGCCCGCCCCACCCCCTGGAGGTGTCCGTGAACAGCGGTGACGGTTGGGGAGACGACGTCTACCAGCCCGACGCGTCCGAGATCCAGGACGACGCCGGACTGCTGGACGCCGAGGACACGCTGGAGACCGACGGTGTCGACGACCCCCTCGACCGGGGCTGGTCCCCTCCCGAGCGGCCCTGGGCCGTGGAGCACTACGGCGTGACCGCCGCCGAGCAGCACGACGGCGAGACCCTGGACCAGCGGCTGGCCGAGGAGCTGCCGGACCTGCCCGTGCCGGACGGCGACGGCGTCGGTGATTCCACCGGCACGGACGGGGAACTCCTGGACAACGAGGTGGGTGCGGCACGCTCCGGCCGGCTCGTCGCCCCCGACGAAGGAGCGCACGAGGACGAGGAGGAGGCGCTGGTCGCCCATGACGTAGGCATCGACGGCGCCGCCGCCTCCGCCGAGGAGGCCGCCGTGCACATCGTCGACGAGGACAGCCTGCCCGGCTGACCCCGCCGTTTCCGGCCGCGCACGCGGAACCAGCCGCCCGAGGAGCACCCATGCAGAAGGACAAGCACCCTGACTACCACCCGGTCGTCTTCCGCGACCGGGCCGCCGGTTACGCCTTCCTCACCCGGTCGACGGCGTCGAGCCAGCAGACCATCGAGTGGGACGACGGCGAGACCTACCCGGTGGTGGACGTGGAGATCTCCTCGGAGAGCCACCCGTTCTACACGGGCAAGGCCAGGACCGTGGACACCGAGGGCCGCGTCGCCCGCTTCCAGCGCCGTTACGGCGGCGAGGGTGGCGAGAGCGGCAGCTGACCCGGCGCCTATATGACGTTGAGGGCGGCCGCGCAGCCCACCCCGCCCAGCAGCATGAACGCCGGCATCAGCACCTTCAGCTCCACCCAGCTGCCGGCGCGGAACCGCAGCGCCTTCGGCGGGCCGATCGGGTACCAGCGCTTGCGGCCCACGGGTATGGGCCACAGGATCGGGCAGCCGGAGACGGTCAGCGCGTCCCCGATGTCGTGCACGATCGCGCCGAGCACGATGGGCAGGCCGAGCCACAGATATTCCTGACCGGGCTCGGTGAACAGCCAGCTCGCGCCGTTGCCGGGCTGGTCGAGGATGCCCGCGATGATCCAGGCGCTGGTCGCCGCCAGCAGCCACACCAGCACGTCGCTGCTGGAGCCGCGGGTCGCCCGCCACAGCAGGCCCTCGATGGCCAGCACCATGTGCACGAAGAGGATGAAGAGGACCGCCCAGCGGCCGCCGGTGATCGCCAGGACCGAGGTGCCGCCGCCGATCAGGACCGCCCACAGCCAGGTGTGGGTGAGGGTGCGGTGGCCGCCGGAGCGACGGGGGTCGGCCGGTTTCTTCGTCGCTTTGTAGACCGCGTACGACAGCTTGTCGACGATCTCGCACAGCCAGCGGGACACGGGGCCGAAGGACCGTGAGATGGTGGCGGCCTTGTGGTCCAGGTCCGGGGCGAGCGCGGCCCCGGCGCAGATCAGCGCACCCGCCAGCAGCACGGGCCAGGGCATCGGGCGCCCGGCCGCGGCCGTCGCCGCCCCGACCCCGAGCCAGGCCGCGGCGCCCGACAGTGAGTGTGCTGGTCCCATCATGGCCTGTGCCCGCCCCATTCCTCTTTCGCCGCCGCCCGGTTGACGGGGGGCGCTGACGCTGCGCCGGCGACACAGCGTAGCGGTAGTGATCTTCGAGCCGACAGCCGATTCCCGCATCGGGTGTCCGGGCAGGCAAGATGGGGTGGTGACCCTCATCGATCAGCTCCCGCCGACCGCCGACCCCGACGCCCTGTACGAAGCCTTCGAGTCGTGGGCGCAGGAGCGCGGTCTCACTCTCTATCCGCACCAGGAGGAGGCGCTGATCGAGGTGGTGTCGGGGGCGAACGTGATCGTCTCGACGCCCACCGGCTCCGGCAAGAGCATGATCGCCGCGGGCGCCCACTTCGCGGCGCTGGCGCGGGACGAGGTCACCTTCTACACGGCCCCCATCAAGGCGCTCGTCTCGGAGAAGTTCTTCGAGCTGTGCAAGATCTTCGGCACCGAGAACGTCGGCATGCTCACCGGCGACGCGTCCGTGAACGCCGACGCCCCGGTGATCTGCTGCACCGCCGAGGTGCTCGCCTCGATCGCCCTGCGCGACGGCAAGGACGCCGACGTCGGCCAGGTCGTGATGGACGAGTTCCACTTCTACGCGGAGCCGGACCGTGGCTGGGCCTGGCAGATTCCGCTGCTCGAGCTGCCGCAGGCGCAGTTCGTGCTGATGTCGGCGACGCTCGGCGACGTCTCCTTCTTCGAGAAGGACCTCACCCGTCGTACCGATCGGCCCACCGCCGTGGTCCGCTCGGCGACCCGGCCGGTCCCGCTGTCGTACGAGTACCGGTACACGCCGCTCACCGAGACGCTGACCGATCTCCTCGAGGCCCGGCAGGCGCCGGTGTACATCGTGCACTTCACGCAGGCGCAGGCGGTGGAGCGGGCCCAGGCGCTGATGAGCATCAACATGTGCACGCGCGAGGAGAAGGACAAGATCGCCGACCTGATCGGCAACTTCCGCTTCACCACCAAGTTCGGCCGCAACCTGTCCCGTTACGTGCGGCACGGCATCGGCGTGCACCACGCCGGCATGCTGCCCAAGTACCGGCGCCTGGTGGAGAAGCTGGCGCAGGCCGGTCTGCTGAAGGTCATCTGCGGCACCGACACCCTCGGTGTGGGCGTCAACGTGCCCATCCGCACGGTGCTGTTCACCGCGCTCACCAAGTACGACGGCAACCGGGTCCGCACGCTGCGGGCGCGCGAGTTCCACCAGATCGCGGGGCGCGCCGGGCGGGCCGGTTTCGACACCGAGGGCTTCGTGGTGGCCCAGGCGCCGGAGCACGTCATCGAGAACGAGAAGGCGCTGGCGAAGGCGGGCGACGATCCGAAGAAGCGCCGCAAGGTGGTGCGCAAGAAGGCACCCGAGGGGTTCGTCGCGTGGAGCGAGCAGACCTTCGAGAAGCTCATCGGGTCCGAGCCGGAGCCGCTGACCTCCCGCTTCCGCGTCACCCACACCATGCTGCTGTCGGTCATCGCCCGGCCCGGCAACGCCTTCGAGGCGATGCGCCGCCTGCTGGAGGACAACCACGAGCCGCGCAAACAGCAGCTCCGCCACATCCGCCGGGCGATCGCGATCTACCGGTCGCTGCTGGACGGCGGCATCGTCGAGAAGCTCGACGAGCCGGACGCGGAGGGGCGCATCGTGCGGCTCACCGTGGATCTGCAGCAGGACTTCGCGCTCAACCAGCCGCTGTCCACGTTCGCGCTGGCCGCCTTCGAGCTGCTGGACCCCGAATCGCCGTCGTACGCGCTGGACATGGTGTCCGTGGTGGAGTCCACGCTGGACGACCCGCGGCAGATCCTCGCCGCCCAGCAGAACAAGGCGCGCGGTGAGGCGGTCGCCGCGATGAAGGCCGACGGGGTGGAGTACGAGGAGCGCATGGAGCGCCTCCAGGACATCACCTACCCGAAGCCGCTGGAGGAGCTGCTCTTCCACGCGTACAACACGTACCGCAAGTCCCACCCGTGGGTCGGCGACCATCCGCTGTCGCCCAAGTCCGTGGTCCGGGACATGTACGAGCGGGCGCTGTCCTTCACGGAGCTGGTGTCCCACTACGAACTGGCCCGCACCGAGGGCATCGTGCTGCGCTACCTCGCGAGCGCCTACAAGGCGCTGGAGCACACCGTCCCCGACGACCTGAAGTCGGAGGACCTGGAGGACCTGATCGCCTGGCTGGGCGAGACGGTGCGCCAGGTCGACTCCAGCCTGCTGGACGAGTGGGAGCAGCTGGCGAACCCGGAGGAGATGACCGCCGAGGAGGCCCAGGAGAAGGCCGACCAGGTCAAGCCGGTCACCGCCAACTCCCGCGCCTTCCGGGTGCTCGTCCGCAACGCCATGTTCCGGCGCGTGGAACTCGCCGCCCTCGACCAGGTGGACGCGCTGGGCGAGATGGACGGCGAGTACGGCTGGGACGCCGACGCGTGGGGCGAGGCGATGGACAAGTACTGGGACGAGTACGAGGAGCTCGGCACCGGTCCCGACGCCCGCGGTCCCAAGTTGCTCATCATCGACGAGCAGCCGGAGAACGGGCTGTGGCGGGTCCGCCAGATCTTCGACGACCCGAACGACGACCACGACTGGGGCATCAGCGCCGAGGTCGATCTGACGGCCTCCGACGCGGAGGGCCGTGCCGTCGTGCGGGTCACCGACGTCGGCCAGCTGTGAGCACAGGAGAGACGCACCCATGACGAACCCGGCCGAGAGCCTCGTCGATCTGCTCGACCTGGAGCAGATCGAGGTCGACATCTTCCGCGGCCGCAGCCCGCAGGAGTCGCTGCAACGGGTCTTCGGCGGGCAGGTCGCCGGCCAGGCGCTGGTCGCCGCGGGCCGCACCACGGAGGGCGACCGCCCGGTGCACTCGCTGCACGCGTACTTCCTGCGCCCGGGCCGGCCCGGGGTGCCGATCGTGTACCAGGTGGAACGTGTGCGGGACGGCAGGTCGTTCACGACCCGCCGGGTCACCGCCGTGCAGCAGGGCCGCACGATCTTCAATCTGACCGCCTCCTTCCACAAGCCTGAACAGGGGAGCTTCGAGCACCAGTTGCCGCCGGCCCGCGAGGTGCCTGACCCCGAGTCGCTGCCGACGGTCGCGGAGGAGATCCGGGAACATCTGGGCGCGCTGCCGGAGCAGTTGGAGCGGATGGCGCGCCGCCAGCCCTTCGACATCCGCTACGTCGACCGGCTGCGCTGGAAGCCGGACGAGATCGAGGGTGCTCAGCCGCGCAGCGCGGTGTGGATGCGCGCGGTCGGACCGCTCGGCGACGACCCGCTGGTGCACACCTGCGCGCTGACCTACGCCAGCGACATGACGCTGCTGGACGCGGTGCGGATCCCGGTGGAGCCGCTGTGGGGTCCGCGCGGGTTCGACATGGCGTCGCTGGACCACGCGATGTGGTTCCACCGGCCGTTCCGTGCGGACGAGTGGTTCCTGTACGACCAGGAGTCCCCCATCGCCACGGGCGGTCGCGGGCTGGCCCGCGGCCGGATCTACGACCGGGAGGGGCGCATGCTGGTCTCGGTCGTGCAGGAGGGGCTCTTCCGGGCGCTGTAGATGCGCGGACGGCGCTAGGGGCAGGGGATGCTCCGGCGGCTCCGGGCACCCGCAGCACCGGTGTCCCGCCCGCGCACGGGCGTTGGACGGCGCCGCGCGCCGCCAGGGCCTTCCGTTCGCATCATCCCGGCGTCGCCGGACTCGTCGCTGCTCGGGCGGTCCGGTGGCGCCAGCGGGCCAGCAGGCCTCGGCGTCCGGCGCGGTCGGCGGCGGCCGGGGTGTCCCGGCGGGCCGAGGCGGCGGGCCGCGCCGGCGGGGGCGCGAGCACCGGCCGACGGGACGCGAGTGGCTCGGACGCGGACGCCGTCCGGCACGACACGGACGGCCGGGGCGCCGGGCGGTGGGCCCGGGCCTCGTCCACCAGGCGGGTCAGGTCGGCCCGCAGCCAGGCGATCTCGTCGTCGTCGCGGGCTGTCATGAGGTCCGCCGCGATCCGCGCCCCCGGCGACTCGGGGTTCGCGCCGCCGGGCGGACGGCGGCGGAACCCGTTGAGATGCGACCGGTCGTAGGGGTCCCGCACCAGTTGTGCCACGTGCAGCGGGTCGAGGAACGACGCGACCGCGCCCGCACGCGCCCAGGGGTCCTCGGCCTCCCGGAGCAGGAAACCGAGGTGCCTGCTGCGCCAGTTGCGGGGCCGCAGGTCGGTCCCGGAGTCCAGCAGGCCCCGCAGCCCCTCGGGCATGCGCCCGGTCAGCAGCGCCGCGTGCTTCTCGTCGTCGCTGAACAGCCGCAGCTCGTCCGCCAGATACAGCCAGACCACGGCACGGTAGCGGTTCAGGTGGAACGCCACCGGAACCAGCAGGCCGAGCCTCGCCAGCCGGGTGAAGCGTGCCTTCGCCACCCCCAGCAGGTCGGCGCCCTCCGCGGTCCCCACGGCGTGCACGCTGCGGCGCAGCGCCTCGGGGAAGTCCGGTCCGGCCCGCAGCCGTTCGATCTCCGCCCGCGCGACCCGCCGCTCCCCCGGCACCCTTCCGGGCCGCGTGCGGATGCGGCCGAGTCGCACGGCCAGATCGAACTCGGTGCGCCGCAGACCCAGCTCCCGTGCCGCGCGGCCGGTCGTGACCCAGGGGTCGTCCTCGGCCACGGCAGGGCCGGCACCCGTGTCGAGAGCCGTGACCGTGCGCTGCGTGGTGGTCGTCGTCCGTCGTGACATGCTCGTCTCCCCCGTGGGTTCGAAGGGCCGGCGCCGGTTGCGCCCGCTCCGGGAAAGACGGTAGCCGTTCCGTCACACAGCGTGTACAGCCTGTGGACAACTGCCGCCGCACCTGTCACCAGCATGGTGAATCCGCAGGTCAGGCACCCGCACCCGGTTCCGGTCGGTGCCGGGTGTCGACGTCCAGATGCTCGCCGACCCGGTTGACGAGCAACGTCATCTCGTAGGCGATGTGCCCGATGTCGGCCTCGGCGCCGCTGAGGACGCACAGACAGCTCCCGGAGCCGGCGGCGGTCACGAAGAGCACCGCCTCGTCGAACTCCACCATCGTCTGCCGCACCCCGCCCGCGCCGAAGTGCCGCCCCGATCCCTTGGCGAGGCTGTGCAGCCCGGACGAGACGGCGGCCAGATGCTCGGCGTCCTCGCGGCGCAGGCCCGTGCTCGCCCCCGTCACCAGGCCGTCGTTCGAGAGGATCAGCGCGTGCCGTACGTGTTCGACGCGCTGCGTCAGGTCGTCCAGCAGCCAGTCGAGTCCCTGGTTCCGCCCCATGTCGTGTTTCCCCCTGTTGTCCCCGTGTGCCCCGTGTGTCGTCCCTCCGGTCGGGAGGGTCCCTGCGCCAGCCTTCCCCACGACCGGGCGGCGGGCAAGGAAGATGGGAGCCATGGGACAGAAGATGACCGAGGAAGAGTGGCGGGAGTTCGTCTCGCACGGCACCCGTACCGGGAAACTGGCCACCGTCCGCGCCGACGGCCGTCCGCACCTGGCGCCGATCTGGTACGTGCTCGACGGTGACGACCTGGTGTTCAACACCGGCGCGGCGACCGTGAAGGGGCGCAACCTGGCCCGTGACGGGCGGATCGCCCTCTGCGTGGACGACGACCGCCCGCCCTTCGCATACGTGGTCCTGGAGGGCCGGGCGCGTCTCTCGGAGGAGCCCGGGGAACTGCGGCACTGGGCCGCACGGATCGGCGCGCGGTACATGGGCGAGGACCGCGCGGAGGAGTTCGGCGCCCGCAACGGCGTGCCGGGCGAGCTGCTGGTCAGGGTGCGGATCGACAAGGTGCTGGCCGAAAAGGGCGTGGCGGACTGACACCGGGCGGGGTGCGGGACAAGGCGCCGGGCGGACCGGCGGACGCCGCGGTCATCCCACCGAGTCGAGCAGCCGGGCGGTGTGCATGCGCCCGGCGTACTCGACGAGCTGGATGAGCACCTCCTTGCCCGAGTCGCGCTCGCGGGCGTCGCACAGCACCACGGGCGTGCCCGGGTCGAGGTCGAGCGCGCGGCACACGTCGCGCGCGTCGTGCCGCCTGACGCCGGAGAAGCAGTTGACGGCGACGACGAAGGGGATCTTCCGGTGCTCGAAGTAGTCGACCGCCGGGAAGCAGTCCTCCAGCCGCCGGGTGTCCGCGAGCACGACCGCGCCGAGCGCGCCCTGCGCCAGTTCGTCCCACAGGAACCAGAAGCGGTCCTGGCCCGGGGTGCCGAAGAGGTACAGGGAGAGCCCGGAGCGGATGGTGATGCGGCCGAAGTCCATGGCGACGGTCGTGGTGACCTTGTGGTCGACGCCGTCGGTGTCGTCCACCGTCCGTCCGGCCTCGCTGAGCATCTCCTCGGTGCGCAGCGGCCGGATCTCGCTGACCGCGCCCACCAGCGTGGTCTTCCCCACGCCGAAACCGCCGGCGACCAGGATCTTCAGCGCCAGAGCCGTCGTCTCGCCGGCGGGGGCGTCGGGGTGTTCGGAGACCATCGTTCGCTCTTTCCGTGAGGGTGTTTCAGACGCTGTTCCGTGAAGGTGGGTGCCGCCGCCACGGCACCGGCGCCCGCTACAGCGCCCGGAGCCCCGCGATGACCTCGCGGAGCACCCGCTCGTCGGGCAGCTGGGCGGGCGGTACGGGTCTGCTGACGGTGACCCGGCCGCGTTCCAGCAGGTCGCCGAGGAGGACCCGGACCACACCGACGGGCAGGTCGGCGCCGGCCGCGAGTTCGGCGACGGACTGGGTCTCCGGGCGGCACAGGTCGATCAGCGCGCGGTGCTCGGGGCCGAGCGCGGGGTCGTCCCCGGCGGGCGCGGCGGGGTCCAGGCCGACCAGGGCGATCAGGTCGAAGCGCACACCGGACGGGCCGGGTGCGGTGCGCCCGCCGGTCACGGCGTACGGCCGGACCAGCGGGCCGGCCTCCTGGTCGTACCACTGGCTGCCCGGTTCGCGCGAGGCGCCGGTCGTGTCGTCGGTCATCTGCTCGGACCGCTTTCCCGTCTCATCCGGCCGGCGGCCGTGCGGCGACGCGCGGCGCGGTGTCCAGGTGCTCGCCCACACGCCGGACGAGCCGGGCCATCTCGTACGCCACGAGGCCGATGTCGGCGGTGACGGAGGTGAGCACCGCCAGGCAGGAGCCCTCTCCCGCGGCGGCCACGAACAGGAAGCCGTCGTCCATCTCGACCATGGTCTGGCGTACGCCGCCCGCCCCGAAGTGCCGTCCGGCGCCCTTGGCGAGGCTGTGGAACCCGGAGGCGACTGCCGCGAGGTGCTCGGAGTCCTCGCGGCCGAGGCCCCCGGAGGCACCCATGGCGAGTCCGTCGCCGGACAGCACCACGGCGTGCCGTACGTCGGTGACGCGGAGCACCAGGTCGTCGAGCAGCCAGTCGAGTTCGCCGGAGCGCCGGCCTGCGCCGGTGCGCGGTTCCTGGATCATGCGGGGTCTCCTTCGGTGCTGGGCCGCGCCGTGCCGCGGGAGGCGCCGGGCGGCCGGCCGCCGCCGCGCGTCCAGCCGTCGCGGTAGGCCGTCATGCGGTCCCGTACGAGTTCGGGGGTGCGGTCGTCGTCTCCGCCGTCGCCCCGTGCGGGTCCGGGTGTGTCCGGCCGGCCGTCGCGGAGCTGGGGCGCCAGGCTGGCCTGGCGTACCCGGCGGGGCAGGTCGCAGGAGCCGGCCAGCTCCTCCGTGCGGTGCAGGCGCAAGGTGGCGCCTCCCTGGGGGCTCTGGGGCTCGACGCCCGGATCGGCGCGTGGCACGGCGTGCGCCACGCGGCTGGGTTCCGGCGGCAGGTCGGTTACGGGGGCCACCAGGGCGCGCCGGATGTCGGGGGCGGCGACCGCCCTGGGCCGTGGCGGGACGTGGGCGGTCCCGGGGTGCGGTGCGCGGGCGGGTTCGCGCGGCTCCGGGCTCTCCTCGGCGGAGGCCTCGTCCGGCGTGCCGGGAGGTCTCTGCTCGGCGCGGTCGTCGAGCAGTGCGGTGGGGAGGAGGACGACCGCGGTGGTGCCGCCGTAGGGCGAGGTCTTGAGGTGCACCTTGACGGCGTGGCGGGCGGCGAGCCGGCTGACCACGAAGAGGCCGAGCCGGTCGCTGTCGAACAGGTCGAGCGCCTCGGACTCGGTGATGCGGCGGTTGGCCTCGGCGAGGGCCTCCTTGCCCATGCCGAGGCCGCGGTCCTCGACCTCGACGGCGTAGCCGTTGCCGACGGGTTCGCCGGTGACGCGCACCCGGGTGTGGGGCGGGGAGAACTGCGCCGCGTTCTCGATGATCTCGGCGAGGAGGTGGGTGAGGTCGGCGACGGCAGCGCCCGCGACGGACGTCTCGGCGAGCTGCCGCACCTCCACGCGCGCGTAGTCCTCCACCTCGGAGACGGCCGCGCGCACCACGTCGGTCAGCGGCACGGGCTTGCGCCAGGCGCGGCCCGGGGCGGCGCCGGAGAGGATGATGAGGCTTTCCGCGTGGCGGCGCATGCGGGTGGTGAGATGGTCGAGGCGGAAGAGGTCGCTCAGCTCGTCCGGGTCGTCGGAGCGGCGTTCCATGCTGTCGAGCAGGCTGAGCTGACGGTGCACCAGGACCTGACTGCGGCGGGCGAGGTTGACGAAGACGCCGCTGATCCCGCCGGCCAGTTCGGCGCGTTCCACGGCGGCGCGCAGGGCGGCCCGGTGGACGGTGTTGAGGGCCTGGGCGACCTGTCCGGTCTCGTCCTGGGCGGGTGGTCCGTGCGGGGCCTCCGCCCGGATGTCGATCTCCCCGCCTCCGCGCAGTCTCCGCATGGCCTCGGGGAGTTTGCGGTGGGCGATGTCGAGGGCGTCGTCGCGCAGGCCGACCAGTTCGATCACCAGGCCGCGTCCGATACGGACCGAGATGACGAGTGAGGCAGCGGCGGCGAGGAGGCCGAAGAGCACGGCGGCGCCGGCCGGTCCGAGCAGTCCCCGCTCGACGGGGTCGGCGCGTCCGGCGACCGACGCCGCCGCGTGCCGCTCGACGGTCCGCAGTTCGTCCCTCACGCGCGCGTGCGCGGCGTCCCAGGTGGCGCGGGGGACGGCTTCGGCCGCCCGGGCCCCGGGGCCGGCGGTGAGGATCTTGTCCTCCGCCGTGTAGAGGACGGCGTAGGCGCGGCTGCCGGCGAGCGTGCTCCAGGCGGGCCGGGCCGCTCCGGGCAGGTCGGGCGCGGCGGAGGCGGTGAGGGTGCGGCGCAGTTCGACCGCCCCGGTGAACAGGCGCAGGCGGTCCCCGCCGAGGCTGCCGTGCAGCCGGGCCGCGGCGAGGACCGCGTCCTCCTGGGCGAGCGCCTCGCCCGCACGGGAGAACTCCAGCAGGACGCGCGCGTCGGCGCCGAGTTCGGCGTCCTGGACGCCGGTGAGGGCGCCGCCCACGCGGAAGGCCCCGTCGATGGCGGCGGTGTACCGCTCGTACGTCCGTGCCCAGCCCGCGCGGCCTTCACGGACGTCGGCGCGCAGCGGACGCAGCCGTTCGGCGGCGGTGACGAAGGCGTCGAGCCGCTCGGCGACCGCGCGGGGCAGCGCCTGCCCGTCGGCGACGGTGCGGTCGTCGCCGAGCCGCAGACGGGTGAGGGCGCGGTCGGTGCGCTGCGCCAGACGGGTGATCTCCGCTTCTCCGACGGCCGCCGTGTCGGACGCGCGGCGCACGGCGGCGGCGCGCTCGGCCTGAAGGGCGGTGACGGCCTGGGCGACCGGGGTGCGGACTGCGGAGTCGGCACGCTGCACCTGGCGGAGCCGGGAGACGTCCTGGGCGGTGGTCACGGTGGCGTACCCCCACAGGGCGAGCAGGGAGACGACCGGCACCATCAGCAGGCAGATGATCCTGGCGCGGACGGTCCGGGGACCGGCCGGGCCGCGCAGACGCGGTGCGCCCGCACCGCCCGGGCCCTCCGGGGGCATCGGTCCCTCGTCGGCGGGCGGTCCCGCGTGGGCGCGCCGGCCGCGGACGGGAGGCGGGGACGGCGCCTCGGCGCGGGCACTCGGCTTCCTCCGGGGTGTGCGCATGGACTCCTCGCTCGTTGGGGCGGGCGGGCGGCGGCGGTCAGTGGGCGGGGCGCCCGGCCGGCCGCCGGGCGGAGGCGGACGCGCCGCGTTCCCCGGCCGCCGGGGACAGCGCCACGAAGGCGGACGTGATGAAGAGGTAGGCGCCGAGGCCGACGGCGAGCGGGAAGACGAACGACATGGCGCTCGCTCCGGGCAGCGGCTCACCGGACGGCGTGACCCGCACGCTGACCGCGTACATGCCCGTGTAGTGCATGCTGCTGACGGCCGCGCCCATGATCAGGGAGGCGACGGTGACGGCGGCCGGGGAGCGGATGGCGAGGGCCGCCCACAGCGCGGCCGTGGCGGCCCCGACGGCGATGAGGACGGAGAGCGCCACCCGCACCGGGGCGTAGCTCACCTCGCCGTGCAGCCGGACCGCCGCCATGCCCAGGTAGTGCATACCGGCGACGCCGAACCCGGTGGTGAGCCCGCCGAGCAACAGGGCCTGGACCCGCCCGGGGTGACGGCCGACGGCGAACACCCCCGCGCAGACGAACAGCATGGCGGCCACCAGGCTCAGCAGGGTGAGCGGCACGTCGTAGCGGATGTCGGTGCCGCTCACGCCGAAGCCGAGCATGGCCGTGAAATGCATGGTCCAGATGCCGGTGGCGATCGCGGAGGCGGCGGTGAGCAGCCAGTTGCGCCGCAGGCGGCCGGTGGCGGCGAGCGCGCGGACGGTGCAGCGCAGCCCGAGAGCGGCGCCGGCGCAGGCCATCGCGTACGACAGCACGGGGGTGAGCCACCCGAGGGTGGCGTGGTCCAGGTGTCCCATGACCCGGGGACGCTAGGGGGCGCAGGAGCGCGGAGGGGGCGCGTTTCGAAAGCGGCGCAAAGTTGACGCACCGGTGGCGTGGTGCGACCGCATCGCGCTCGAACGTGCGCGCCCGGTGTCGCCGGTTCCGGTGAGGGATCATGCGGTGCATGAGCGACGACCACACACATGTGCAGGAGTTCTTCGGCGCCCGTGCCGCCGACTGGGACCGCCGGTTCCCCGACGACGGCCCCGCCTACGCCGCCGCGGCGGCCGAGCTCGGGCTGCGCGAGGGCGGCCGGGTGCTGGACGCGGGCTGCGGCACCGGGCGGGCGCTGCCCGCGCTGCGCGCGGTGGTGGGACCGTCCGGGCTGGTGCTGGGCGCGGATCTGACGCCCGGGATGCTGCGGGAGGCCGCACGGGCCGGGCGGGACCGGGACGGGACGCTGCTGCTGACGGACGTGGCGGCGCTGCCGTTGCGCTCGTCCTCGCTGGACGCCGTGTTCGCGGCCGGGCTGATCGCGCATCTGCCGCGGCCGGCCGAGAACCTGCGGGAGATCCGGCGCGTGGTGCGGCCGGGCGGGGTGCTCGCCCTGTTCCACCCGATCGGACGGGCCGCCCTCGCCGCACGCCAGGGGCGCGAGCTCACCCCGGACGACCTGCGCGCCGAGCCGAACCTGCGGGCGCTGCTCACCGGCGCGGGCTGGCGCTTGACGTCGTACGTCGACGAGGACACGCGGTTCCTGGCGCTGGCGGTGCGGGACGCCTGAGGCGCGTTCGGCGCCGGCGGGGCTTTCGTGCGGGGTTCGCGAACGTGCCCCGCGCACGGGGTCGATTCGCCCCGTCCGGCCGGAAACCTGCAGGCCCGGGCGCGGGTGCGGGGTCGTGACAACGGGCGCGAGGTCGGCATAGGGTGCGCGCCGACGGACGAACCGATGGGGAGGCTGGGATGGCCGGGACGGACCTGGAAGCCGTCGCCGCCGACGACGACGCGCTCTACGTGCTGACGGCGGCGCTGCTGACGCCCGCGAAGTTCCCCAGCGTGCTGGGCGACGACTACCCCGAGGCATGCGCGGCGCTCGGCCTTCCGCCCGTGGCCGACGGCTACGGGCTGGTGCTCGGCCAGGACGGTGAAGGCGCCCGGTGGACCGTGGTCGTCGACGACGTCTCGCTGGTCGCGGTCGCCATCGCGTCCTGGGACTGCGGGATGGAGCACGACCTGTCGCCGGACGAGCGCACGGTCGTCGCCGCGCTGCCCGGCTGGCCCCTCGCGGTGGCCGTGGCGGCGCCGAACGTGCCCGCGCCGCACGATCCCTCCCCCGACGTGGCGGACATGCCGCCGCTGACGCCGCCGGACGCGGAGGTGTGGGGGCCGGCCCAGCGGCGTCTGGGAGCCGACGAGATCGCGCTGCAGTGGGCGACGTGGCGGGAACAGGTGGACGACTCGGCGTTCCCCACTCCGGACTCGGCGGCGTCGGACGCCGGCGAGGACGAGGGCGGAGGCGAGAGCGGAGCCGCCCCGACGGGCGGGCACGGCGGGATCCGCCGTGTGCTGGCCGAGGCGCGCGCCTACATCGACACGCCGCCGCCGCTGGGGCGGGTGCGGTCGTCCTTCGCACCGGGCGGTGCGCGGACGCTGCGCGCGGACGGCCCCGGGTGGTCGCTGGTCGCGCGGACCGACGACATCGCCTTCGTCCTGCTCGACGACGAACCCGGCGAGGTGCTTCCGGTCGGACGGGGGCCGGAACTGCCGGGGCTGCTGAAGGCGCTGGACGAGATGGCCGTACGGCCGCTGTGAGTGCCGCTTGACGTGCGCGGCACCGGGGTGCGGGCGGGCATGCCCTACGGCCGTTCCGAGCGGGAGTGTCCGAGGCACGCGGCGGGACGCGCGCCCCGGCCCGCGCCTCGGGCGCCCGGTGTCTCGGGCGCCCGACCCTCCGTCGGCGCGTCAGTGCGTCCTCCGCCTCAGCGGCCCAGCTCCTTGCGGGTGGTCCGCCGCAGGCGTTGCCTCTGGGAGGGGTCCAGGGCGAGGTAGGCGGCTGCCGGGACTCCCAGGATGATCAGGAGCGCGGCCCACCAGGGCAGCCAGATCAGCAGGATGAGCCCGGCCGCGACCCCCCCCGCGGCGATCTTCGCGTTCTTCGACATGTGCGTCGCCTCCTTCGCGGCCGTTGCCGCTCTCTGACGTGAAAACGGGTCCGCGTCGGCGGCGGTTCCTGGCCGCCACCCTGAGACGTCCCTGAGATGCGCCCCCTAAGGTCTCGCGGCGGCCGACGGCCTCCTTCCCACCATGGTGACGCACCTCACAGCACAGGGGTACCCGCGGGACGCGTCCGACGTCAGGGGGCGTCCACGCCGTCCAGCCCCGGCAGCAGCGATTCCAGGCCGCTGGGCAGTGCGGTGGGCAGACCGCTCGGGAAGTCGCTGGGCAGCGCGGTCGGGAAGCCGGAGGGCAGCTCCGTGGGGAAGTCCGAGGGCAGCAGCCCGGTCGGGAACTCCGGCGGAAGGTCCAGTGACGGGCCGCCGGTGGCGGTCTCCGTGGGCTCCGTGTCCGGACCGTCCTCGTCCGACGTGACGAGCACGGCGATGGCGACCACCAGGGCGGCCGCGATCACGGCGAGCAACAGGATCAGCAGGCGGCGCCGTCCGGGGCCGCCTCCCGGCCCGCCTCGGCCTCCGCCGTCGTCGGGCGGGCCGGGCGAGGACCCGTCGCCGTAGGAGGGCGGGCCGAAGCCTCCGCCGTGCGACGGGGGTGCGTCGTCCGGCGGGCCGGGCGGCTGCTGGGGCGGTACGGGTGGCGTGGCCATGGACACATCGTCGCCGCGGGTCCCCGCCCGCGCGAGAAGACGGCGGTGAAACCGCCCGCCAGTCGTGGCACCCGCACCCGGAACACCCCGCTCCCCGCGCAGAGCGCACACCCGGCGCGCGGGCGCTCATGGCATCCCGCTCCCCGGACCCGCCCAGGCCGGATGCGGATCGTCGTGGGCTGCTCGCGCGGTTCCCCGCGCCCCTGGGGGTGCTGCGGTGGACGCGCCCGGAAGGGGCCGCGGGGAACTGCGCGCCAAGCCCTCACCGCGCCGCGGACGGCATGACCGGGGAACCCCACCGTCCGCGACAACGGCCGGGGCCCGCCCTCAAGGAAGCGGGCCCCGTCCGAGAACCTAGCCCCGCGCGCCCAGCAGGTGGTCCATCGCCAGCTGGTCCAGCCGCTCGAAGGCCATGCCACGGGCCGCCGCCGCGTCCGAGTCGAAGTCCTCGAAGGCCGAGCGGTCGGCGAGCAGGGCCTGGAGGCCGTCGCCCGCCGTCGGCTGGGCGAGCTCGTCCAGCCGGGCCGCGCGCAGCGCCTCCTGCACCTCCGGGTCCGCACGGAAGGCGGCCGCGCGCTCCTTGAGGATCAGGTAGTTGCGCATGCAGCCGGCCGCGGAGGCCCAGACGCCGTCGAAGTCCTCGGTCCGCGGCGGCTTGAAGTCGAAGTGGCGCGGGCCCTCGTAGCCGGCCGACTCCAGCAGGTCCACCAGCCAGAACGCGGCGCGCAGGTCGCCCGCGCCGAAGCGGAGGTCCTGGTCGTACTTGATGCCGGACTGGCCGTTGAGGTCGATGTGGAACAGCTTGCCCGCCCACAGGGCCTGGGCGATGCCGTGCGGGAAGTTGAGCCCGGCCATCTGCTCGTGGCCGACCTCCGGGTTGACGCCGTACAGCTCCGGGCGCTCGAGGCGCTCGATGAAGGCGAGGGCGTGGCCGATGGTCGGCAGGAGGATGTCGCCGCGGGGCTCGTTCGGCTTGGGCTCGATGGCGAAGCGGATGTCGTAGCCCTGGGAGGTGACGTACTCGCCGAGGAGGTCGAAGGCCTCCTTCATGCGGTCGAGGGCGACCCGGACGTCCTTGGCGGCGCCGGACTCGGCGCCCTCGCGGCCGCCCCAGGCGACGTAGGTCTGCGCGCCGAGCTCGACCGCGAGGTCGATGTTGCGGATGGTCTTGCGCAGCGCGTAACGGCGCACGTCACGGTCGTTCGCGGTGAAGCCGCCGTCCTTGAACACCGGGTGGGTGAACAGGTTGGTGGTCGCCATCGGGACCTTCATGCCGGTCTCGTCCAGCGCCTGGCGGAACCGCTTGATGTGCTCGGCGCGCTCGCTGTCGCTCGCGCCGAAGGGGATGAGGTCGTCGTCGTGGAACGTCACGCCGTGGGCGCCGAGCTCGGCGAGGCGGCGGACGGACTCGGCCGGGTCGAGGGCGCCGCGGGTGGCGTCGCCGAAGGGGTCCCGTCCCTGCCAGCCGACGGTCCACAGGCCGAACGTGAACTTGTCCTCGGGGGTGGGCTGGTAGCTCATGCCGCGGCTCCTTGCTCGCTGAGACTATTTCGTCATGGCGGTTTACAAATTAGTATGCAGGAACATTTCTGGGAAGAGACACACCCCGCCGGGGCGCGGAAGAGGGAGAGACCGATGTCAGCAGCCGAGGGTCCGCTCGTCGTCGGCGTGGACACATCCACCCAGTCCACCAAGGCCCTGGTCGTCGACGTGGCGACCGGCAGGGTCGTCGCGAGCGGCCAGGCGCCGCACACGGTGACCTCGGGCGCGGGACGGGAGAGCGATCCGCGTCAGTGGTGGGACGCCCTGACCGAGGCGCTGCGGCAGTGCGGCGAGGCGGCGCACGAGGCCGCGGCCGTGTCGATAGGCGGGCAGCAGCACGGTCTGGTCACGCTGGACGAGCACGGCGAGCCGGTCCGCCCTGCGCTGCTGTGGAACGACGTGCGGTCCGCCCCGCAGGCGAGCCGGCTGGTGGAGGAACTGGGCGGCGCGAAGGCGTGGGCCGACCGGACCGGCAGCCTGCCCACCGCGTCCTTCACGGTCACCAAGTGGGCCTGGCTGGCGGAGCACGAGCCGGACGCGGTGCGCGCCACGAAGGCGGTGCGGCTCCCCCACGACTACCTGACCGAGCGGCTCACCGGCCAGGGCACCACCGACCGCGGAGACGCCTCGGGCACCGGCTGGTGGGCGTCCGCGACGGAGGCGTACGACGAGGAGATCCTGGCGCACGTGGGGCTCGACCCGGCGCTGCTGCCGCGTGTGGTGCGGCCGGGCGAGGTGGCCGGCACCGTGCGCGACGGGCACGGCCTGCCGTTCTCCAAGGGGACGCTGGTGGCGGGCGGTACGGGCGACAACGCCGCCGCCGCGCTGGGCCTCGGGGTGCGCCCCGGCACGCCGGTGATGAGCCTCGGCACCTCGGGCACCGTGTACGCGGTGTCGGAGCACCGGCCCGCCGACCCGACCGGCACCGTGGCCGGCTTCGCCGACGCGCGCGGCGACTGGCTGCCGCTGGCCTGCACCCTCAACTGCACGCTCGCCGTGGACCGGGTCGCCGCCCTGCTGGGCCTGGACCGTGAGGCCGTCGAGCCGGGCCGCGGCCTCACCCTGCTGCCGTTCCTGGACGGCGAGCGCACCCCCAACCTCCCTCATTCCTCGGGTCTGTTGCACGGTCTGCGGCACGACACCACCGGCGGCCAGCTGCTCCAGGCCGCCTACGACGGCGCCGTCTACTCCCTGCTGGCCGCGCTCGACCTGGTTCTCGACGAGGACGCCGACCCGTCGACGCCGCTGCTGCTGATCGGCGGCGGCGCGCGCGGCACGGCGTGGCAGCAGACCGTACGGCGGCTTTCCGGGCGGCCGGTGCAGGTGCCCGAGGCGAAGGAGCTGGTCGCGCTCGGCGCGGCGGCCCAGGCGGCCGGGCTGCTCACCGGGGAGGACCCGGCCGCGGTCGCCCGCCGCTGGGGCACGGCGCAGGGCCCGGTGCTGGACGCGGTGGAGCGGGACGAGGAGACCCTGTCCCGGCTGGCCGGGGTACTCTCCGACGCGGCCCCGCTGCTGGAGCGCGCCCCGGGCAACGGCTGACGACGCCCCGGCGGACGCCGCCCCACGGCGGCCCCGAGACGGCCGCCGTGGACGTCCGCCGGGCGCGGACGGACCCGAACCGAGGATTGACGGAGGAATGAGCGCACCGCTGCACAAGGCCCGCCCGGCGGGTCAGGGTCGCGTCCTGCCCGACACCCAGCAGGGCATGCGCCGCCGCAACCTGTCACGCGTGATGCACACGGTCCGGGACGAGGGGCCGCTGTCCCGGGCCGCCGTCGCCTCCCGCATCGGGCTGACCCGCGCGGCGGTGTCCACGCTGGTCGACGAACTCATCCGCACGGGGTTGCTGGAGGAGCTCGGCCCGGAGCGGCCCGGACGGGTCGGCCGGCCCGGTTCGGCCCTCGCGGTCAGCGGACGGGGTCCGGCCGGGATCGGCGCGGAGGTGGGGGTCGACCACCTCGCGGTGTGCGCGGTCGATCTGCGCGGTGAGGTCCGGGCGCGGGCGGTGCGGCATGGGGCGAACCGGGACCGCTCCCCCGGGCCCGTGCTCGGCGAACTCACCGGGCTGATCCACCGGGTGGTGGCCGAGGCGGAGGGTGTGGGCCTGTGGCCGGCCGGGCTCGCGGTCGCCGTGCCCGGCCTGGTGGCGCGCGACGCCCGCACCGTCGTCCGCGCCCCGAACCTCGGCTGGCTGGACACGGACCTCGGCCCTCTGCTCCCCGAGAAGCTGCCCCTGACCGTGGCCAACGAGGCCAACTTCGGCGCGCTCGCCGAACTGTGGCTCGGCGAGGACACCCCGCGCGACTTCCTGCATGTCTCGGCCGAGATCGGCATCGGTGCGGCGGTCGTCGTCGACGGGCGGGTACTGCACGGCAACCGGGGGTTCGCGGGCGAACTGGGCCACGTCCCGGTGTGGCCCGACGGCCCGTCGTGCGCCTGCGGGGGCCGGGGCTGCCTGGAGCAGTACGCGGGCGAGGAGGCGGTGCTGCGCGCGGCCGGCCTCGAACCCGGCGAGGACCGCGTCGGCCTGCTCGCGGGCCGAGCGGAACAGGGCGACGCCGCGGTACGACGCGCCCTGCACGACGCGGGCACGGCGCTGGGCATCGCCCTGACGGGGGCGGTCAACCTCCTGGACCCCGAGAACGTGGTGCTGGGCGGCGCGCTGTCGGGGCTCTCCCCCTGGCTGCTGCCGTCGCTCCGCTCGGAGCTGGCCCGACGCACGGCGGGCCCGCCCTGCCCGGTCTCCGTCTCCGCCCTGGGCCCGCAAGGACCGCTGCTGGGCGCGGCCCACTCGGTGGTGCGGGGCGTCCTGGACGACCCGGCGGCGGTGGCCGAACGGACCTGACCCCTGTGGAAGTGCCCTCCCACGACCGACCGCGACCGGCGCACGACAGCACAGCACCCCTCGGACCCACCGGTGACCGCCGACCGCGGCCCCGCACCGCCCTCGAACGGCCCCGGCGCCCTCACCCCGCCGACGGGCCGTCAGGACCACCCCCGTCCGGCCGTGAGGGCGCAGGCCCTCACGGCCGCAGGCTGCTGACGATGTCCGCCGTGGCCGTCAGGCCGCTGTGGATCGTGGGGGCGATGCTCGTGCTGGCCAGGTAGAAGCCGAGCAGCAGGCAGACCAGGGCGTGGGAGATCTTCAGCCCGCCGTTGCGCAGGAAGATCACCGCCAGGACCGAGAGCAGCAGCACCACTGAGATGGAAATGGCCATCGTCAACCTCCTCCGCCGCACCTGTTTCGCGGCGTTCGGCCGCAAGTGTGGCGTAGCGGAGGGTTCGTCCGGGCGGCTGACCTGTCCGCCGAACGTGTGGTGTCACACCGTCCGGTGGGTGTCGAGGAAGGCTTCCAGGCCGGCGAGGTCGTCGGTGTTGAGGTGGTCGACGTCCGCGGCGACCAGTTCGCCCCACAGCGCGTCCCGCGCGGGACCGGGCGCGTCCGGGGTGGCCCAGAACCGCACCCGCTGCCCGCGCGCGTGGGCCGTGCCCACCAGCGTGCGCAGTTTCCGGCGTTCCGCCTCGGGGAACGCGCCGACACCCTGCCAGGTGAAGTTCAGCGCCCAGTTGTCGCTGATCAGCGGCGCGAACGAGGCCGGCGCCGGGCCGCCGAGGTCGGTCAGCCGGCCGTCGTAGAAGGCGTGACGGACACGCTGGGCCTCCATGGGCGCGCGGGCGGCGCGGTCGCCCGAGATCACTGCGGTGACCGGGCCGGGGAACACCCTGCCGTGGGCGTACGTCGTGAACAGGCCCTTGTAGCGGCGCAGTCGGCGGTGGAGTTCCGCGTACGTGGACGCTCCCTCCGTCTTGAGGTCAATCAGCAGCTGGAACGAGCCGCGGTCGCCGCGGTACACCGTGCCGCGGTTGGCGCGGACGCGGGCGGCGAGCGGGTCCAGGTACAGCGACTCCAGGGTGCGGGCGGGGTCGAGGTCCTCGGGGTCGTGGGCGACCAGCAGCTGTCCGCCGACCAGGTAGATGTCCGCCTCGACGCTGCCGAAGCGGTGGTCGAGGGCGTCGAGCAGGGGGCGGGGGTGCTCGTAGTCGTTGTGGGCGTGCGCGCGCCACAACGGGCGCGGGCGGTGCGGATGGTGGCCGGCGAGGGCCTGCGCCGCGGGGAGGGCGAGGGGGCTCGCGAGGGCGACGCCGAGGGTGGTGAGGGCTCTGCGACGGGTGGTGAGGGCCATGCGCTGCCTCCCTGAGGTGCCGTACGGGGTCCTGGCGAGTATGGGGTCCCGTGGCACTCAAGGAGCAGGGGCGTGCGATGAGTTGGCCGGTTCGCCGTCGGCCGTTCACCTGCGGGCGGCGGCCCGCCACCCCGGAAGAGGGAGGACGGGCCGCCGGCTGAGCACCGGTCAGGGCGCCCGCAGATCGACCAGCTCCGCCAGCGCCTCCCGGTGGGCTCCCGCCGTGCCGTAGGCGATCGAGTCGGCCTTGGCTCGCTTGAGGCGCAGATGCACCGGGTGTTCCCAGGTCATGCCGATGCCGCCGTGCAGTTGCAGGGCCTCCTCGGCGGCGCGGACGGCGACGGGGGCCGCGTAGGCCTGCGCGACGGCGACCGACACGTCCGTGTCCTCGCCGGTCGCGAGGGCGTCGGCGGCGGCCCGCGCGGCGGCGCGCAGGCTGACGACCTCCAGCCACAGCTGGGCGAGCCGGTGTTTGAGCGCCTGGAACCCGCCGACGGGGCGGTTGAACTGCTTGCGGTCCTTCAGGTACCGCACGGTTTCGGTCAACGCCCACTCGGCGGCGCCGAGTTGTTCCGAGGCGAGGAGTCCCGCCCCGGCGCGCAGGGCGCGCCGTACCGCGGGCCCCGCGTCGCCGACACGGCGGCCCGGGGCGGCGTCGAGGGTGACGCGGGCGAGGGGGCGGGTGAGGTCGAGGGACGTCTGCGGGGTGACGGTGACCGCGTCGGCCGTCACCGCGTACAGCCCGCCGTCGTCCGCCGGCACCAGCAGCACGTCGGCGACGGCGGCGTCCGCGATGCCCGTCAACTCGCCGTGCAGAACGGTGCCGTCCGCTCGCACGGTGGCGTACGCGGCGCCGGGGGCGGTGTGCAGGCCGACGGCGAGCGCGCCGATCACGCGTCCGGACGCCAGGCCGTCGAGCAGGTCACCGCCGTCCGCGCAGGCCAGCAGCGCCTCGGTGGCGACCACGGCGCTCGTCAGGTAGGGCACGGGGGCGACCGCGCGGCCCAGCTCCTCCAGGACGACGGCGGCCTCACGGTGGGTCGCGCCCTGGCCGCCCCGGTCCTCGGGGACCAGCAGCCCGGCGAGGCCCATGCCGTCGGCGAGGGTCTTCCACAGGGCCGGGTCGTGCGGGGTGTCCGACTCGGCGCGGGCGAGCACGGACGCCGTGTCGCAGTGGTCGGTGAGCAGGTCCCGGACGGCGGCGCGGAGCGCCTCTTCCTCCTCCGAGTACAGAAGATCGCTCATCGGGCGAGGTCCTTCCAGGCGACGTCCTTGTCGGTGCGCGGTTCGGCGGGCAGGCCCAGGACGCGTTCGGCGACGATGTTCAGCAGGACCTCACTGGTCCCGCCCTCGATGCTGTTGCCCTTGGAGCGCAGATAGCGGTAGCCGGCGTCACGGCCGGTGAAGTCGACCAGCTCGGGGCGGCGCATGGTCCAGTCGTCGTACAACAGCCCTTCTCCGCCGCGCAGTTCCACCTCCAGGCCGCTGATCTCCTGGTTGAGGCGGGCGAAGGCGAGCTTCATGCCGGCGCCCTCGGGGCCGGGCTGTCCGGCGACGAGCTGCTGGCGGAGGCGTTCGCCGGTGAGCCGGGCGACCTCCGCCTCGACCCACAGCTTCAGCAGCCGTTGGTGCAGGTCATGGGTGCGCAGTTCGGGACGTTCACGCCAGGTCTTCGCGACCGGGCCGATCATGCCGCCCTCACGGGGCAGGCGCATGCCGCCGATGGCGACGCGTTCGTTGTTCAGGGTGGTCTGGGCGACCCGCCAGCCGTCGCCGACCTCGCCGAGACGGCGGCTGTCGGGGATGCGGACGCCGGTGAGGAACACCTCGTTGAACTCGGCCTCGCCGGTGATCTGGCGCAGCGGCCGCACCTCGACGCCGGGGTCGGTCATGTCGCACACGAAGTAGGTGATGCCCCGGTGCTTGGGCACGTCCGGGTCGGTGCGGGCGATGAGGATGGCCCAGCGGGCGAGGTGGGCGCTGGACGTCCACACCTTCTGTCCGTTGACCACCCAGTCGTCGCCCTCACGGACGGCGCGTGTGCCGAGCGCGGCCAGGTCGGAGCCGGCGCCGGGCTCGCTGAACAGCTGGCACCAGACCTCCTCCCCGGTCCACAGCGGCTTCAGGAAGCGCGCCTTCTGCTCGTCGGTGCCGTACTGGAGGATCGTCGGGGCGGCCATGCCCAGGCCGATGCCGATGCGGCGCGGGTCGTTGTCGGGGGCGCCCGCGGCCTCCAGTTCGGTGTCGACGACGGCCTGGAGGGAGCGCGGCAGGCCGAGCCCGCCGAGTCCTTCGGGGAAGTGCACCCAGGCGAGTCCGGCGTCGAAGCGGGCGCGCAGGAAGTCCAGGCGCTCCGTCTCGGCGGGCGGGTACGCGGCCAGCAACTCCCGGGTGCGGCGGCGCAGTTCGTCGGCGTCGGTCATGCGGCGGCTCCGTTCTCCAGGGACGGCAGCACGGTGACGCGGCCGGTGGTGACGCCGTCGGCGACCCGCTGCACGGCGTCGGCGGCCCCGGCGAGCGGGACGCGCTCGCTCACCAGCGGCTTGATCGCGCCCCGGGCGGCCAGCTCGGTGAGCTGTTCGTGGCAGTGCTGGACCAGCTTGGGGTTCTTCGTGTTGTAGAGGCCCCAGTGCAGGCCGAGGATCGCGTAGTTCTTGATCAGGGCGTGGTTGAGGCCGGGGCTCGGGATGGTGCCGCTCGCGAAGCCGACGATCACGATGCGGCCCTCGAAGGCGACGGTCTTGGCGGACTGGGTGTACGCCTCCCCGCCGACGGGGTCGAAGACCACATCGGCGCCGCGTCCGCCGGTGGCCTCCTTGACCGCGGCGACGACGTCCTGTTCGCGCCGGTCGATCACCACGTCGCAGCCCAGGTCGCGAGCGACGGCGGCCTTGTCGGCGCCGCCCGCCACGCCGATGACGGTGGCGCCGGCCGCCTTGCCGAGCTGCACGGCGGCGCTGCCCACGCCGCCCGCCGCGGCGTGCACGAGCAGGGTCTCGCCGGCCTCCAGACGGGCCCGCCGGTGCAGGGCGAACCAGGCCGTCTGGTAGCCGATGTGCAGGGCGGCGGCCTCGGCGTCGTCCAGCGCGTCCGGCGCGGGCAGCAGCGCGGCGGCGTCCGCGACGGCGTACTCGGCGAAACCGCCGTACGGCAGGGCCGGGTTGGCGATCACGCGGCGGCCGTCCTCGGTCTCGCCGCAGATCTCCACGCCCGGGGTGAACGGCAGCGGCGGCCGCACCTGGTACTGGCCCCGGCACATCAGGGCGTCCGGGAAGTTGATGTTGGCGGCGCGCACCCGGAGCAGCACCTGCCCCTCTCCAGGGGCCGGCCGTCCGACGTCCGCGAGGCGCATCACCTCGCCCGGCTCGCCGAGTTCGTGCACTTGCCATGCCTGCATGCGGGGCCTCCACGGGACGGTGAACGTCGTCTTCGCTGACCGGGTCCCCGCATACTAAGCGGTCGCTTGCCTCAAGGGAACCGTCCCGCGTCACCCGGACCGCCTCTCACCCCCTCTTCGGCCGCGCCCGCACATGCATCCGCTCCCCCTGCGGCCCGAAGAGGCTGAGGAACTCCACCGGCCCCTCCCCCGTCGACCCGAACCAGTGCGGTACGCGCGTGTCGAACTCGGCCGCCTCCCCCGCCGCCAGCACCACGTCGTGCTCGCCGAGCACCAGCCGCAGCTTCCCGGAGAGCACGTACAGCCACTCGTAACCCTCGTGTGTGCGCGGTTCCGGCTCCAGCTTCCGCTTCGGTTCGAGCACCTTGTACGCCTGGAGCCCGCCCGGCTGCCGGGTGAGCGGCCAGTGGGTGCGCCCGCCGTGCACGATCGGCCTTGAGCGCACCCGCGGATCGCCCACCGGGGGCGCGCCGACCAGCTCGTCCAGCGACACCTGATGGGCCTGCGCGATGGGCAGCAGCAGGTCCAGGCCGGGTTTGCGCTGCCCGGACTCCAGCCGGGACAGGGTGCTGACGGAGATGCCGGTCGCCTCCGCCAGCGCCGCGAGCGTCACCTCCCGCTCCTTCCGGATCCGGCGCAGCCGGGGGCCCACTTCCGCGAGAACGTCGTCCGTCACCATGGGGACATTGCAGGTTCGGCAAACTTGTTTGTCAATCCGCGGGTGCAGGAGCGACCGTCGGCGGTGGAGGTGGTCACGATGACCGAGCAGGACCTGAACGACGGCCGCTACGACGTGGTCGTGGTCGGCGGTGGAGCCGCGGGGCTGTCCGCCGCGCTGGTGCTGGGGCGGGCCCGGCACCGCACGCTGGTGGTCGACGCGGGCGAGCCGCGCAACGCGCCGTCGGCGCACATGCAGGGCTATCTGAGCCGGGACGGGATGCCCCCGGCGGAGTTCCTGGCGCTCGGCCGGGAGGAGATCGCGCGCTACGGCGTGGAGCTGGTCCGGGACCGGGTGACGGACGTGGCCCGGGGCGAGGACTTCACGCTGACGCTGGAGCGGGGCGGCGGGGTGCGCGCCCGGCGGATCGTCGTGGCGACGGGGCTGAAGGACGAGATGCCGGACGTCCCCGGGGTCGCCGAGCGGTTCGGGCGGGACGTGCTGCACTGCCCGTTCTGCCACGGCTGGGAGGTGCGGGACGAGCCCTTCGGGGTGCTGGCGTCGAGTCCGGCGGGCGTCCACCAGGCGCTGATGGTGTCCCGGTGGTCGAAGGACGTCACGTTCTTCCTGCACCGGGTCGCCGAGGAGGAGCTGTCCGACCTGGACCTGCGCCGGCTGGCCGCGGCGGGCGTGGACGTGGTGCCGGGCGAGGTCGCCGGCCTGGTCGTCGAGGACGACCGGCTGACCGGCGTACGGACGGCCGACGGGACCGTGCACTCCCGGTCGGTGGTGTTCGTCGCGCCGCGCCCGGTGCCGCAGACGGGCCTGCTGGAGCGGCTGGGCGCGGAGATGGACGAGACCCCGTTCGGGACGTACCCGGTGGTCGACCCGAACGGACTGACCAGCGTGCCGGGCGTGTGGGCGGCGGGCAACGCGATCGGGTTCACCGAGCAGGTGGTGCACGCGGCGAGCGGCGGCTACCGCGCGGCGACGGCGATCGTCGGTGACCTGCGGATGGCGGACCTGGACGCGGCGCTCGGCGCCTGACCACCCGCTCCGGCGCCTGCCCGCCCGGCCCGGCAGGGAAGCCGGACCGGCCCGGGACGCATCCGGAGGTGTGGAAGGCACACCTTCGTAGCACGATGACTGCATGTTGCTGTCCCGGCTGGCCCAGGTGTCCCAGGAGGTGGCCGCCACCTCGGCGCGGTCGCGGAAGACCGCACTGCTCGCCGAGCTGTTCCGGGAGGCCGGGCCGGACGACGTCCCGGTCGTCATCCCGTACCTGGCGGGCCGGCTTCCGCAGGGGCGGATCGGGGTCGGCTGGAAGGTGCTGAGCAGTCCGGTGCCGCCCGCGGCCGAACCGTCCCTGACGGTGCGCGAGGTGGACGCGCTGCTCACCCGGCTCGCGAAGGTGTCGGGTCCGGGTTCGCAGGCCGAGCGGGCACGGCTGGTCGGCGAACTGCTCGGCGCGTCCACCGAGGCGGAGCAGCGCTTCCTGCGGGGGCTGCTGACCGGCGAGGTGCGCCAGGGGGCCCTGGACGCGGTGGCGGTGGAAGGGCTGGCCCAGGCGACCGGCGCCGCCTCTGCCGGGGTGCGGCGGGCGGTGATGCTCGCCGGGTCGCTCCAGCCGGTCGCCGGGGCGCTGCTGGCGGACGGTCCTGAAGCGCTGGAGCGGTTCCGGCTGACTGTCGGACGTCCCGTGCAGCCGATGCTGGCGCACAGCGCCTCCTCGGTCGCGGAGGCGGTCGACAAGCTGGGCGTCTGCGCGGTCGAGGAGAAGCTCGACGGCATCCGGGTCCAGGTGCACCGCGACGGGGACACCGTGCGGGTGCACACCCGCACCCTGGACGACATCACGGACCGGCTGCCCGAGGTGACCCGGGCGGCGCGAGAGCTGGAGGTGCGGCGGTTCATCCTCGACGGCGAGGTGATCTCCTTCGACGACGCGGGGCGGCCTCGGTCCTTCCAGGAGACGGCCGGGCGGGTCGGGTCCCGGGTGGACGTGGCGACGGCCGCCCGGGAGACGCCGGTCTCCCCCGTGTTCTTCGACGCGCTGTCGGTGGACGGCCGGGACCTGCTCGACCTGCCGTTCGCCGAGCGGCACGCCGAGCTGGCCCGGCTGGTGCCGGAGCCGATGCGGGTGCGGCGCACGCTGGTGGACGGCCCCGGCGACCTGGAGGCGGCGGAACGGTTCCTCGCCGAGACGCTGGAGCGCGGCCACGAGGGCGTCGTGGTGAAGGGCCTGCAGGCCCCGTACAGCGCGGGGCGGCGCGGCGCGTCCTGGCTGAAGGTCAAGCCGGTGCACACGCTGGACCTGGTGGTACTGGCCGCCGAGTGGGGCCACGGCCGGCGCACCGGCAAGCTCTCCAACCTGCACCTGGGCGCGCGCACCCCCGACGGCGGTTTCGCGATGCTCGGCAAGACCTTCAAGGGCATGACCGACGCCGTGCTGGAGTGGCAGACGAAGCGGCTGCGGGAGATCGCCGTCGACGAGAGCGGCTACACGGTGACCGTGCGCCCCGAACTCGTCGTGGAGATCGCCTACGACGGCCTGCAGCGCTCCAGCCGCTACCCGGCCGGCGTCACGCTGCGCTTCGCCCGGGTGATCCGCTACCGCGAGGACAAGCGCCCGGAGGAGGCGGACACCGTCGAGACCGTGCTGGCCGCGCACCCGGAGGTGCGGCCGTGACGAAGGCCCGCAGCGCGGGCCTGCTGCTGTTCCGGCGCACCGGCGAGGGCGTCGAGGTGCTGCTCGGCCACATGGGCGGCCCGTTCTTCGCACGCCGGGACGCCGGGGCGTGGACGGTGCCGAAGGGCGAGTACGACCCCGACGAGCCCGCCTGGGACGCGGCGCGCCGCGAGTTCCAGGAGGAGCTGGGGCTGCCCCCGCCGGAGGGTGAGGCGGTGCCGCTCGGGGAGGTCCGCCAGTCGGGCGGCAAGGTGGTCACCGCGTGGGCGGTGGAGGCCGACCTGGACCCGTCGTCGGTGGTCCCCGGCACGTTCACGACGGAGTGGCCGCCCAGGTCGGGGCGGACTCAGGAGTTCCCGGAGCTGGACCGGGTCGCCTGGTTCCCGCTGGAGCGGGCCCGCGAGCTGATCGTGTCGGCACAGGCCGCGTTTCTGGACCGCCTGGCGGAGCACTCGCTCTGAGAGGCCCTCCCGCGTTGCGCGGCCCGTCGGCGCGCGGGAAGGTCGTCAGAGCACAGCCCGTCCCATGGAGGCCAGTGATGCACATCGCCACGGTGAATCCGGCGAACGGCGAGACCGTCAAGACGTACCACCCCATGGACGAGGACGAGCTGGAACGCCGGCTCCAGCTCGCGGAGGCCACCTTCCGCACGTACCGGACGACGACCTTCGAGGAGCGGTCCCGGCTGATGCACCACGCCGCCGAGATCCTCGACGAGGACCAGGACGCCGTCGGCAAGGTGATCACCACGGAGATGGGCAAGCCGATCGCGCAGGCCCGCGCGGAGGCCGCGAAGTGCGCCAAGGCGATGCACTGGTACGCCGACCACGCGGCCGGGCTGCTCGCCGACGAGGAACCCGACGCGTCCGACGTGAAGGACTCCGGGGCCTCCCGGGTCCTGGTGCGGTACCGGCCGCTGGGTCCGGTGCTCGCGGTGATGCCGTGGAACTTCCCGCTGTGGCAGGTGGTGCGGTTCGCCGCCCCCGCCCTGATGGCGGGCAACGTCGGACTGCTGAAGCACGCCTCGAACGTGCCGCAGACCGCCCTGTACCTGGAGGACCTGTTCCACCGCGCGGGCTTCACCGAGGGCTGCTTCCAGACCCTGCTGATCGGCTCCGCCGCCGTCGACGACCTGCTGCGGGACGAGCGGATCAAGGCGGCCACCCTCACCGGCAGCGAGCCGGCCGGGCGGGCGGTCGCCTCGACGTCCGGCGAGATGGTCAAGAAGACGGTGCTGGAGCTGGGCGGCAGCGACCCGTTCGTGGTGATGCCCTCGGCCGACCTGGACCGGGCCGCCGAGGTCGCGGTGACCGCGCGGGTGCAGAACGCCGGGCAGTCCTGCATCGCCGCCAAGCGGTTCATCGTCCACGCGGACGTCTACGACGCGTTCACCGAGCGGTTCGTGGCGGGCATGAAGGCACTGAAGGTCGGCGACCCGATGGACGAGGACACGGACGTCGGGCCGCTCTCCAGCGAACAGGGCCGCCAGGACCTGGAGGAGCTGGTCGACGATGCCGTACGGGCCGGCGCGACGGTGCTGTGCGGTGGCGAACGCCCGGACGGGCCGGGCTGGTTCTACCCGCCGACCGTGCTGGCCGGGATCGACCGGGAGATGCGCATCCACCGCGAGGAGGCCTTCGGCCCGGTCGCCACGCTCTACCGGGCGGACGATCTGGACGAAGCGGTGCTCATCGCCAACGACACGCCGTTCGGGCTGAGTTCCAACGTCTGGACGCGCGACGAGGCGGAGATCGACCGGTTCGTCCGGGATCTGGAGGCGGGCAGCGTGTACGTCAACGGCATGACGGCCTCCCATCCGGCGTTCCCCTTCGGCGGGGTCAAGCGGTCCGGCTACGGACGTGAGCTGTCCGGGCACGGAATCCGCGAGTTCTGCAACATCACCACGGTTTGGCACGGCGCGTGACGCCCGCACGGTTACGATCCCGACTGTGAACCGCGAAGTGACACTGCCTCTGATCGTCGACGACCGCGGCACCCTCCAGGTGGCGGCCGCCGACGTCAGCAAGCTGCTGCGCACGGTGGGCGGCCGGTGGGTCCGGCTCGTCGAGGCCGGCGAGGGCGGGCTCGACGAGGACACGGTCGCCGCGCTGACGATCGAACTCGCGAAGCTCGCCGACCGCATCGACGTGGCGTGCATCGCGCACAGCAGCGGCACCACCCCGTAGGGCGTCAGGCCGGCCGCTCCAGAGTCCGCCAGAACAGCGCCTCGTAGCTCTGCAGCAGGTGCCCGTAGGCGCGGGCGCGGCTCTCGTCCAGGCGGCCGGCGTCCAGGGCGGCCTGCACGGCACGCTCGGCGGTACGGTCCAGGTGCTCGGCCGGTCCGGCGAAGAAGTCGAAGAAGGAGCAGGCCTCGTCGTCGAAGCCGTAGTGGGTGCGCAGGGCCTCGGCGATGGTGGCGCAGTAGCCGCCCCAGGCGGAGAAGTTGGCGGTGACGGCGAGGACGGCGTCGGCCGGGGCGGCGTTGAGGGCCAGCCAGGCGACGTAGGCCGGGTAGGCCTGGCAGCCGGGCAGCGGGGTGTAGGCGGCGGCGCGGGTCTCGTCGACGCCGCAGGCCGCGGCGAAGGCCGGCAGCCGCTGCTGGGCGAGCGCCTCGCCCTCGGCCAGGGCGGTGAAGTACGCGTCGGCCTCCGGTTCGGCCGAGGACCTCACGGCCAGCTGGAGGAAGGCGCGGCGGTCCGCGGGGATGACCCGCGTCTGTTCCAGCGCGAGCACCGCCAGCACCCCGCGGTCCGCCTCCCCCGCCGCGATCAGCGGCACGAGGGGGTTGGAGCGCGGGTCGGGGGCGAGCTCCGCGGTGATCGTCCGCAGCAGGTCCCGGGCCGTGCGTGTCATCGCGTCCTCCGAGGCGTCGGTCACCCCCGAGGTTGGCCCGGACGCCGTGCGGGGGCAACCCGGCGGACCGGATCGCCCCCGCACGGGCGGGTCAGCGGATGGACATGCCGGAGAGGGTGCGGGCGATGACCAGGCGCTGGATCTCGCTGGTGCCCTCGAAGATGGTGTAGATCGCGGCGTCGCGGTGCATGCGCTCGACCGGGTACTCGCGGGTGTAGCCGTTGCCGCCGAGGATCTGGATGGCCTGGGCGGTGACCTTCTTGGCGGTCTCGCTGGCGAACAGCTTCGACATCGAGCCCTCGGCCGCGGTGAACGGCTTGCCGTTGACCGCCATCCAGGAGGCGCGCCACACCAGCAGACGGGCGGCGTCGATCTGGGTGCGCATGTCGGCGAGCTGGAAGGCGACGCCCTGGTTGTCGATGATCGGGCGGCCGAACTGCTCGCGCGTCCTGGCGTAGTCGAGGGCGACCTCGTAGGCGGCGCGGGCGGTGCCCACGGCCATGGCGCCGACGGCCGGGCGGGAGGCCTCGAAGGTGGCCATGGCGGCGTTCTTCACGCGCTCGCCGCCCTTCCTGGCCTTCTCCCGGGCGCGGGCGAGACGCTCGTCCAGCTTCTCCTTGCCGCCGAGCAGGCAGGAGCCGGGGACGCGCACGTTGTCGAGGACGACCTCGGCGGTGTGCGAGGCGCGGATGCCGTGCTTCTGGAACTTCTGGCCCTGGGACAGGCCCGGGGTGTTCGGCGGGACGATGAAGGACGCGTGGCCCTTGGAGCCGAGCTCGGGGTCGACGACCGCGACCACCACGTGGACGTTGGCGATGCCGCCGTTGGTCGCCCAGGTCTTGGTGCCGTTGATGACCCACTCGTCCTTGGCCTCGTCGTACACCGCGCGGGTGCGCATCGACGACACGTCGGAGCCGGCGTCGGGCTCGGAGGAGCAGAAGGCCGCGACCTTCACGTCGTTCACGTCGCCGTACATCTGGGGGATCCAGGTGCCGATCTGCTCCTCGGTGCCGTTGGCGAGGACGCCGACGGCGGCGAGGCCGGTGCCGACGATCGACAGCGCGATGCCCGCGTCGCCCCAGAACAGCTCCTCCATCGCCATGGGGATGCCGAGACCGGTTGCGTCGAAGTACTGCTGGGCGTAGAAGTCCAGGGAGTAGATGCCGACCTTGGCCGCCTCCTGGATCACCGGCCAGGGAGTCTCCTCACGCTCGTCCCATTCGGCGGCGGCGGGGCGGATGACGTCGGCGGCGAAGCCGTGCAGCCAGTCCCGCACCTCCTTCTGTTCGTCGTTGAGCTCCATGGTGAACTCGGCCATGACCCCTCCAGCGGCGGCGCACGTGCATGTTACTTGCGGTAACACCAGTCTGTTACCGGCAAGTAGGAAAAGTCAACTCCCCAGGCAGGTCGCCATCCCGTTCGATGTCGGGGCCCTGATCAGTGTTAGTTTGCGCAGGCGTCACCGATTCAGCACGGGTGGGGAGAGCTCATGGACACCACACAGCGGACCGAGCAGCAGCGGTCCGCCGACCGACGCCGGCGCGAGCTGCTGGAGGCCGCCGACCGAGTGGTGCTGCGCGACGGCCCCGGGGCCTCGATGAACGCCATCGCCGCGGAGGCCGGCATCACCAAGCCCATCCTCTACCGGCACTTCGGCGACAAGGGAGGACTCTACGCCGCCCTCGCCAAGCGCCACACCGACGCCCTGCTGGACTCGCTGCGGGCCGCGCTGGACGCTCCCGCGGAGCGGCGTGAGCGGGTCGAGGCCACGCTGGACACCTACCTGGCGGCGATCGAGGCGCGTCCCCAGGTCTACCGCTTCCTGATGCACCCGGCGGAGGGCTCGCCGAGCGAGCAGGGCTTCGACGTGGGCAAGCACTCGGCGCCGCTGCTGCGCCGGATGGGCGAGGAGCTGGCCCAGGTGATCGGGGAACGCCTCGACCTCGGCCCCGGCAGCCACCCGCTGGCCCGGGTGTGGGGCCACGGCATCGTCGGCATGATGCACGCCGCCGGCGACTGGTGGCTGGGCGAACGCCCCTGCTCCCGCGCCGAGTTGGTACGCAGCCTGGCCGACCTGCTGTGGGGCCGGCTGGCCGCGGCCGGCGACAAGGTGGGCGGCCCGGGCTTCTGACCCCGGACCGGCGCCCGGCTCAGGACGGGTGGCGCCAGGGGGCGCGCGCGACCTGGCGCATCAGCTTGCGGTGACGGCGGCCGTCCAGACGGTCGGCGTAGACCGTGCCGTCCAGATGGTCGCTCTCGTGCTGGAGACAGCGGGCGAAGAACCCGGTGCCGTGTACGGTGACCGGCTCCCCGGTCACCGTGAAGCCCTCGACCACCGCGTGGTCGTACCGCTCCGTACCCGCCTCAAGGCCGGGCAGCGACAGACAGCCCTCGGGCCCCCGCACCACCACCCCGTCCGTCACCACCGGCCGCGGGTTCACCACGTGCCCGAGGTGCCGGACGTCCTCGTCGTCGGGGCAGTCGAAGACGAACACCCGCAGCGGCACGCCGATCTGGTTCGCGGCCAGACCCACTCCCCGGGCCGCGTACATGGTCGCGAACAAGTCCTCCACCAGATCCGACAGTTCCGGACCGAAGTCGGTGACCTCCCCGCACGGCGTGTGCAGGACGGGGTCTCCGAGCAGGGTGAGGGGCCGTACGCGTCCGTGGACGCCGGGGAGTGAGCCGTGTCGCATGGCCGCAAGGGTACGGTCCTAGCATCACCGCCCCGTCCCACGATGGAGCCGCGGTACTGGAGGGCGAATGGATCTCGATAGGCTGAGCCCACACCACGTGGCCGTCAGGCACAGACGCGGCGCGTACGCAAGGAGGATCGAGAACTGATGGCAGGCAACTCGGACCCGCTCACGCCGCGGGCCAAGCTGGCCGTGACCGCGGGCAAGGCGGTCGCAGCGGCATCCCGCGCCGCAGGGCGCGGCAGCGGTTCGGTGATCGGCGGCCGGGTGGCCCTGAAACTCGACCCCGACCTTCTCCACCGGCTCGCCGCGCACCTCGACGTGACCCTTGTCTCGGCGACCAACGGCAAGACCACCACCACCCGGCTCATCGCCGAGGCGCTCAAGGCGGCCGGCCCGGTCGTCTCCAACGCGCTCGGCGCCAACATGCCGGCCGGCATCACCTCGGCGCTCGCGGCCGGCGAGGACGCCCGCTACGGCGTCATCGAGGTCGACGAGAAGTACCTGGTGGGCGTCGCGCAGGCCACCGAGCCCAAGTGCATCGCGCTGCTCAACCTCTCCCGCGACCAGCTCGACCGCGCGGCGGAGACCCGCATGCTCGCGGAAGCCTGGCGCGAAGGCCTGGCCGGCTCCAAGGCCGTGATCGTGGCCAACGCCGACGACCCGCTGGTGGTGTGGGCCGCATCGTCCTCCCCCAACGTGATCTGGGTGGCCGCCGGCCAGATGTGGAAGGACGACGCCTGGTCCTGCCCGTCCTGCGGCGGTGTGATGCAGCGCCCCGGCGACGACTGGTTCTGCGGCGAGTGCGGCTTCCGCCGCCCCACCCCGAGCTGGGCGCTCTCCGGCGACCACGTGCTCGACCCGCACGGCTCCGCCTGGCCGATCCACCTCCAGCTGCCGGGCCGGGCCAACAAGGCCAACGCCGCGTCCTCCGCCGCCGTCGCCGCCGTCTTCGGCGTGCCGCCGCAGGTGGCCCTGGAGCGCATGTACCAGGTGCAGGCCGTGGCCGGCCGCTACGACGTCGTCCAGTTCCAGGGCCGTGACCTGCGGCTGCTGCTCGCGAAGAACCCCGCGGGCTGGCTGGAGACGTTCTCGCTGATCGACCCGCCGCCGACCCCGGTGATCCTGTCGGTGAACGCGCGCTCCGCCGACGGCACCGACACCTCCTGGCTGTGGGACGTCGATTACACCCGGCTCACCGGTCACCCGATCTGCGTCATCGGCGACCGGAAGCTGGACCTGGCGGTGCGCCTCGAGGTCGCCAACCAGCAGTTCCAGGTGTGCGAGAACCTCGACCAGGCGGTCCAGCTGTCGCCGCCCGGCCGGATCGAGGTCATCGCCAACTACACCGCGTTCCAGGACCTGCGCCGCCGCGTCGGCAACTGACCACGACACCTCAGGGGACTTGAAGTGAGCGACAACCAGCTGCGGGTCGTCTGGATCTACCCGGACCTGCTCAGCACCTACGGCGACCAGGGCAACGTCCTCGTCGTCGAGCGCCGGGCGCGGCAGCGCGGCCTGGACGTGGCGCGGCTCGACGTGCGCAGCGACCAGCCGATCCCGACCTCCGGCGACATCTACCTGATCGGCGGCGGCGAGGACCGCCCGCAGCGGCTGGCCGCCGAGCGGCTGCGCCGCGACGGCGGGCTGCACCGCGCCGTGGGGAACGGCGCGATCGTCTTCTCCGTCTGCGCCGGCTACCAGATCCTCGGCCACGAGTTCATCAACGACCTCGGCCAGCGTGAGCCCGGCCTCGGCCTGCTCGACGTGGTGTCGGTGCGCGGCGAGGGCGCGCGCTGCGTGGGCGACGTCCTCGCGGACATCAACCCGCAGCTGGGCCTGCCCCCGCTCACCGGGTTCGAGAACCACCAGGGCATCACCCACCTGGGCCCCACGGCACGCCCGTTCGCGCAGGTGCGCTTCGGCAACGGCAACGGCACCGGGGACGGCACCGAGGGCGCGTACAACGACACCGTGTTCGGCACGTACATGCACGGTCCGGTGCTGGCGCGCAACCCGCAGATCGCGGACCTCCTGCTGAAGCTGGCACTGGACGTCAACGCGCTGCCGCCGACCGACGACCGCTGGTACGAGGCCCTGCGCAACGAGCGCATCGCCGCCGCCCAGCAGCCCGCGTAAGCGCGGGAACGACACCGCGGAGGAGGCGTCCCGGGGCCCGACACGGCCCGTCTGACGCCTCCTCCGCACAGGTGAGCGGCGTCGTCCAGCAGGCGGACGCGAGATGCGGCACCTCCCCCCGAAACGGCTAGGGTGGCGGGGATCGAGCCGGACAGCGCGGTCCGGTCCCGGCCCACTTCGAGAAGGTTGTTTCGGGCTATGCGCATTGGTGTCCTCACGTCCGGCGGCGACTGCCCCGGCCTGAACGCCGTCATCCGGTCCGTCGTGCACCGTGCCGTCGTCGACCACGGCGACGAGGTCATCGGCTTCCGCGACGGGTGGAAGGGCCTCCTGGAATGCGACTACCTCAAGCTCGACCTCGACGCGGTGGGCGGCATCCTCGCCCGCGGCGGCACCATCCTCGGCTCCTCCCGGGTGCGTCCCGAGCATCTGCGGGACGGTGTGGAGCGGGCCCGGGGCCATGTCGAGGAGCTCGGTCTCGACGCGATCATCCCCATCGGCGGTGAGGGCACCCTCAAGGCGGCCCGGCTGCTGTCCGACAACGGTCTGCCGATAGTCGGCGTGCCGAAGACCATCGACAACGACATCGCCGTCACCGACGTGACCTTCGGGTTCGACACGGCCGTCGGCGTGGCCACCGAGGCGCTGGACCGGCTGAAGACCACCGCCGAGTCGCACCAGCGGGTGCTGATCGTGGAGGTCATGGGCCGCCACACCGGCTGGATCGCGCTGCACTCCGGCATGGCGGCCGGCGCGCACGCCATCGTGGTGCCCGAGCGGCCCTTCGACATCGACGAGCTGACCGCGAAGGTCGGCGAGCGGTTCTCGGCCGGGAAGCGGTTCGCCATCGTCGTCGCGGCGGAGGGGGCCAAGCCGAAGGCCGGGACCATGGACTTCGACGAGGGCGGCAAGGACGTCTACGGCCACGAGCGGTTCGCGGGCATCGCCCGGCAGCTCTCCCTGGAGCTGGAGGAGCGGCTCGGCAAGGAGGCCCGCCCGGTGATCCTCGGTCACGTCCAGCGCGGCGGCACGCCCACCGCGTACGACAGGGTGCTGGCCACCCGGTTCGGCTGGCACGCGGTGGAGGCCGTGCACCGCGGCGACTTCGGGCAGATGACGGCGCTGCGCGGCACCGACATCGTGATGGTGTCGCTGGCGGAGGCCGTCGAGACGCTGAAGACGGTGCCCGAGGACCGGTACGCCGAGGCGGAGTGCGTGCTCTGACCCCGCTGCCGGCGCCCGGCGCGTGGGACAGGCGCGTGTGAGACCGGCTGCACAGAACCGCCCCCGGTGACGGACGTCGCCGGGGGCGGTTCTAGTCTGGTGCGGACCGATTGCGTACAACCTGGACGAAAATGGAGCCGGCGGATGGATCACAGCGGGCACGGCATGACCATGGATCTGCCGCCGTTCACGCTGGGGCGAGGGCTCGCCTGGTCGGCGGACCCGTTCTTCCTCGTCGCCTGCCTGCTGGCGCTGGCGCTGTACGGCTGGGGCGTGGTCCGGCTGGTCCGGCGCGGTGACAAGTGGCCGGTGGGGCGGACCGTGTCGTTCGTCGCCGGTGTGCTGAGCATCGGTCTGGTGATGTGCACCGCGCTGAACGACTACGGCATGGTGATGTTCAGCGTGCACATGGTGCAGCACATGGTCATCAGCATGGTGTCGCCGATCCTGATCCTGCTCGGCGCCCCGATCACCCTGGCGCTGCGGGCGCTGCCCCCGGCGTCCGTGCGGGGCACCAAGGGGCCGCGGGAGCTGCTGCTGATGCTGCTGCACAGCCGCTACATGCGGGTCGTGACCCACCCGCTGTTCACCATCCCGATCTTCATCGCCAGCCTGTACGCCCTGTACTTCACCCCGCTGTTCGACTTCCTGATGGGGTCGGCGGTCGGGCACGCGGCGATGATGGTGCACTTCCTCGCCGTGGGCCTGGTGTTCTTCTGGCCCATCATGGGCGTGGACCCGGGCCCGCACCGGCCGGGTCACCTGATGCGGATGCTGGAGCTGTTCGCGGGCATGCCGTTCCACGCGTTCTTCGGCATCGCGCTGATGATGGCCTCCACCCCCATGGTCGCCACCTTCCAGGACCCGCCCGCGTCGCTGGGCATCGACGCCCTGTCCGACCAGAACGCGGCCGGCGGCATCGCCTGGGCGTTCAGCGAGGTCCCGTCGGTCCTGGTGCTGATCGCGCTGCTGTTCCAGTGGTACGCCTCGGACCAGCGGCAGGCCCGCCGCAAGGACCGCGCCGCCGACCGGGACGGCGACAAGGAGCTGGAGGCGTACAACGCCTACCTGGCCTCCCTCAACGCGCGCGGCAACTAGGTTTCCGTCCCGCACCGCCCTGCTTTCCCGGAACCGGGGCACCATGGAGAGAACGGACCTGGAGGAGGGTGTCGCGATGCCCGGTACCACGAACGGTTCCACCTCGACGAAGACCATGGGCGTGCTCACCGTCGGCGGCCTGGTCGCCGTGACGGCGTACACGGTGGCGCTCGGCAGCAACGGCTGGCTGTGGTTCGGCTGGGTCGTCCTGGGCCTGCTCACTCTCGGGATGGTCGCCGCCGGCAACGGCTGACCGGCACGCACGAGGGCGGCTCACCGTGGGGTGAGCCGCCCCGCCAGATGGACGCCCGGCTGGTACTTCGGCAGCCGGACGGTGATCTTCATGCCCGCGCCCGCGGCCGTCTCGATGACGAGGCCGTGGTCGTCGCCGTAGACCTGGCGGAGCCGGTCGTCGACGTTGGACAGGCCGATGCCGCCGGTGGGGCTGACCTCCCGGGCCAGGATGCGGCGCAGCAGGTCGGGGTCCATGCCCGCCCCGTCGTCCTCGATGACCACGAGCGCCTCGGCCCCCGCGTCCTGCGCGGTGATCTGGATGTGGCACTTGTCGGCCTTGCCCTCCAGGCCGTGCTTGACGGCGTTCTCCACCAGCGGCTGGAGGCACAGGAAGGGCAACGCGACGGGCAGCACCTCCGGGGCGATCTGGAGGGTGACGGAGAGCCGGTCGCCGAAGCGCGCGCGCACCAGCGCCAGGTAGTGGTCGATGGCGTGCAGCTCGTCGGCGAGGGTGGTGAAGTCGCCGTGCCGGCGGAACGAGTAGCGGGTGAAGTCGGCGAACTCCAGCAGCAGCTCACGGGCGCGTTCGGGGTCGGTGCGCACGAAGGACGCGATCACCGCGAGCGAGTTGAAGATGAAGTGCGGGGAGATCTGCGCGCGCAGGGCGCGGATCTCCGCCTCGATCAGCCGGGTGCGGGACTGGTCCAGGTCGGCCAGCTCCAGCTGGACCGAGACCCAGCGGGCGACCTCCCCCGCGGCCCTGACCAGCACCGCCGACTCGCGGGGCGCACAGGCGACGAGCGCGCCGTGCACCCGGTCGTCGACGGTGAGCGGGGCGACCACCGCCCAGCGGACGGTGCAGTCGGGGGTGTCGCAGGTCAGCGGGAACGCCTCGCCGCGGCCGGTGTCCAGGGGGCCGGTGAGACGCTCCATGATCTCGGTGCGGTGGTGGGCGCCGACGCCGTCCCAGACGAGCACCTGCTCGCGGTCGGTGAGGCAGAGGGCGTCGGTGCCGAGCAGGGAGCGCAGCTTGCGCGCCGACTTGCGGGCGGTCTCCTCGGTGAGTCCCGCCCGCAGCGGGGGCGTGGCCAGCGAGGCGGTGTGCAGGGTCTCGAAGGTGGCGTGCTCGACGGGGGTGCCCAGTCCGGCGAGGCCGGCGGGCCGTGCCGTGCGCCGGCCCAGCCAGAACCCGGCGGCCAGCAGGGGCAGCACGGCGACGAGCAGACCGGCGAGGAAACCGCTCATGCGGACACCTCCGTGCGCAGCTCTTCCGGCAGATGGAAGCGGGCCAGGACCGCGGCCGTGCCGGGCGGCACCCGGCCGGGTGTGGCGAGCGAGACCAGCACCATGGTGAGGAAGCCGAGCGGCACCGACCAGAGGGCGGGCCAGGCGAGCAGCGCGTGCCAGGGTCCGGCGCCCGGGTAGCCGGCCATGGTGGCGGCCACGGCGAGGAACGCGGAGCCGCCGCCGACGAGCATCCCGGCGGCGGCCCCCGGCGGGGTGAGCCGCCGCCACCAGATCCCGAGCACCAGCAGCGGACAGAACGAGGACGCGGACACGGCGAAGGCGAGGCCCACGGCGTCGGCCACCGGCAGCCCGCCGACCAGGATGCTCGCGGCCAGGGGCACGGCCATGGCGAGCACGGTGCCGAGGCGGAAGTGGCGCACCCCGCGGGAGGGCAGCACGTCCTGGGTGAGCACCCCGGCCACGGCCATGGTGAGTCCGGAGGCGGTGGACAGGAACGCGGCGAACGCTCCCCCGGCGACCAGCGCCCCCAGCAGGTCTCCGCCGGTGCCGCCGATCATCCGTCCGGGCAGCAGCAGGACGGCGGCGTCCGCGTCCCCGGTGATCGTGAGGTCGGGGGCGTAGAGGCGGCCGAGGGCGCCGTAGACGGGGGGCAGCAGGTAGAAGGCGCCGATCAGGCCGAGGACGGCGACGGTGGTGCGGCGGGCGGCGACACCGTGCGGACTGGTGTAGAAGCGCACCACCACGTGCGGCAGGCCCATGGTGCCGAAGAAGGTGGCGAGGATCAGCCCGTACGTGGCGTACAGCGGGCGTTCCGCGCGGCTCTCGGCGCGCGACGGGGACAGGGCGTCGTCGGCGCCGTCGCCGGTGGCGGGCACCTTGGAGCCCTCGGCGAAGGTGAGGCGGGTGCCGCCGTCGACGCGGTGCGTGCCCGCGGGCAGGCTGACCTCGGTCCCGGCGTGCTCCCGGCCGTCGACGGCGCCGTCCACGGTGACGGTGAGCGGGGCGGTCAGGCGCAGGTCGACGGTGTCGTCGACGCGCACCACGCGCTGTTCGCGGAACTCGGCGGGCTCGTCGAAGGCGTGGCTGGGCGCGCCGTCGCGCTGCCAGGCGAGCACCAGGAAGAGGGCGGGCACCAGCAGGGCGGTCAGTTTCAGCCAGTACTGGAACGCCTGGACGAACGTGATGCTGCGCATGCCGCCGGCGGCCACTATCACCGTGACGACGACGGCGACGATCACCGCGCCGAGCCAGTCGGGCGCGCCGGTGAGCACGGTGAGGGTGAGTCCGGCGCCCTGCAGCTGGGGCAGCAGGTACAGCCAGCCGACGCCGACGACGAGGGTGCCGGCGAGCCGCCGTACCACGTGCGAGGAGAGCCGGGCCTCGGCGAAGTCGGGCAGCGTGTAGGCGCCGGAGCGGCGCAGGGGCGCGGCGACGAAGAGCAGCAGCACCAGGTAGCCGGCGGTGTAGCCGACCGGGTACCAGAGCATGTCAGGACCCTGGACCAGGACGAGTCCGGCGATGCCCAGGAAGGAGGCGGCGGAGAGGTACTCGCCGCTGATGGCCGCCGCGTTGAGCCGCGGGCCGACGGTACGGGAGGCGACGTAGAAGTCCGAGGTGGTGCGGGATATGCGCAGGCCGAACGCGCCGACGAGGACGGTCGCGACGGCGACCAGCGCGACGGCGGTGACGGCGTAGGCGGTGTTCACGGTGGTGCCGGTCCTCTGGTCTCAGCGGTCCTCGACGAGCCGCACGAAGTCGCGTTCGTTGCGTTCGGCGCGGCGCACGTACCAGCGGGCGAGCAGGACCAGCGGGGGGTAGAGCCCGAAGCCGAGGACCGCCCACTCCAGGCGGCGGGCGTCCGGGGCGGCGGCGAAGACCAGCGGCAGCGGGCCGATGAGCAGCGCGAGGACGGCGAACACGGTGAGTCCGGCGCGCAGCTGGATGCGCATCAGGGTGCGGACGTAGGTGTGACCGAGGGTGGTCTGCTCGTCGATCTCGGTGCGGGGTCGGTAGTAGCCGGAGGTGCGGCCGGCGCGGCGGGGCGGGCCGGTGACGACCACCCGGCGCTCGGCGGGTTCCTGGGGCATGTGCGGCTCTCCCCCTGCCTAACCGGTGGTCCGGCGCATCAGCATGTCCCGCAGCTCGCGGGCGTGACGCCTGCTGACCTGGAGTTCCTCGGAGCCGACCAGGACGCTGACGGTGCCCGCGTCCAGGCGCAGCTCGCCGATGTGGCGCAGGGCGACCAGGTGGCGGCGGTGGATGCGGACGAAGCCGCGGGAGCGCCAGCGCTCCTCCAGGGTGGACAGCGGGATGCGCACGAGGTGGCTGCCGCGGTCGGTGTGCAGGCGGGCGTAGTCGCCCTGGGCCTCGACGTGGGTGATGTCGTCGACGGCGACGAAGCGGGTGACGCCGCCCAGCTCGACGGCTATGTGGTCGGGATCGGGCTCGTGCACCGGGATGCGCGGTGCGGGTCCCTGCGGGGTGGTCCCGCGCTGGGCGGAGGCCCGCCGTACGGCTTCGGCGAGGCGTTCCTTGCGGACGGGCTTGAGCACGTAGTCGACGGCCTTGAGGTCGAAGGCCTGGACGGCGAAGTCCTCGTGGGCGGTGACGAACACGACGAGCGGCGGACGGGCGAATCCGGTGAGCAGCCGGGCGAGGTCGAGTCCGTCGAGGCCGGGCATCTGGATGTCGAGGAAGACGACGTCGATGGCGTCGGGCCCGTCGGGTCCCGACTCCAGGGCGCGGTTGATGCGGCGCAGGGCCTCGGTCGCGTCACCGGCGCCTTCCGCGCTCCCGATGCGCGGGTCGGCGTTCAGCAGGTACAGCAGCTCCTCGAGCGAGGGGCGTTCGTCGTCGACGGCGAGGGCGCGCAGCATGAACGTGGAGTGTAGGCGGGATCTCCGGGTCCGGACTACGCGCCGGACAAGGGCGTTTCACCCGGTTCCGCGCCGGTCCTCCTCCGGGGCGCACCCGGGGTGACCCTGAGGCCGCCGTCGATACAGTGCCCGCATGAACAGCAGGCCCACGCCGTTCGACGAACTCGACCGGAAGATCGTCACCGCTCTGATGGCGAACGCCAGGACGTCCTTCGCGGAGATCGGCGCCTCCGTCGGGCTGTCCGCGACGGCCGTCAAGCGCCGGGTGGACCGGCTGCGGGAGACGGGGGTGATCACCGGGTTCACCGCGACCGTGCGGCCGTCCGCGCTGGGCTGGCGCACCGAGGCGTACGTGGAGGTGTACTGCGAGGGTGCGGCGCCGCCGCGGCGGCTGGCGGAGGTGGTGCGCAACCATCCGGAGATCGCGGCGGCCATGACGGTGACCGGGGGCGCGGACGCGCTGCTGCACGTGCGGGCGCGGGACGTGGAGCACTTCGAGGAGGTGCTGGAGCGGATCCGCCAGGAGCCCTTCATCCGGAAGACGATCAGCGTGATGGTGCTGTCGCACCTGCTGCCCGACAGTCCTGAGGCAGGAGTGACGCAACCCGCCCCGGACGACGCACCGGACGTGCGCTGAGGCCGGGAAAGACGCAGTGATCCTGCGTGCACACGCAGGATCCGTCGCTTGTCGGCCGTGCGGCCGCGTTCCTACCGTGGAGTCACCCCTAGTCGACACCGTGTGAAGCGGAGGAACCCCTTCGTGCCCGAATCACGTGTGGCGCGCCCACGGCGATATCTCGTCTGCGAACCCAGATTCTTTGCCGTGCGGTACGCGATCAATCCCTGGATGCGTCCGGACCGACCCGTCGACGTCTCACTCGCCCGGCGGCAGTGGCTGTCGCTGGTCGACGCCTACCGCCGCCACGGCCATACCGTGGAGACCGTGGAACCGCTGCCCGGTCTGCCCGACATGGTGTTCGCCGCGAACGCGGCGGTCGTCGTGGACGGGCGTGTGTTCGGCTCGCAGTTCCACGCGCCGGAGCGGCGTCCGGAGTCGGCGCCGTACGCGGCCTGGTTCAAGGCGCACGGCTTCGACGTCCAGCACCCGGAGTCGGTGTGCGAGGGCGAGGGCGACCTGGTGCCCGCCGGGCGCTGGATCCTCGCGGGGACCGGCTTCCGCACCACGCCGGAGGCGCACCGGGAGGCCCAGGAGTTCTTCGGGGTGCCGGTGATCGGCCTGACCCTGGTGGACCCGTACTTCTACCACCTGGACACGGCGCTGTTCGTGCTGGACGAGGAGAACGTCGCGTACTACCCGGAGGCGTTCTCGCCGGGCAGCCGTGAGGTGCTGGAGCGGCTGTACCCGGACGCGGTCCTCGCCACCCGGGAGGACGCCATGTCGTTCGGCCTGAACTCCGTCTCGGACGGCCGTCATGTGTTCATCCCGCCGGAGGCGACGGCCCTCGCCGACCGGCTCGCCGACCGCGGTTACGTCCCCGTCCCCGTCGACCTGTCCGAGTTCCACAAGGCGGGCGGGGGCATCAAGTGCTGCACTCAGGAGATCCGCCCATGACCTCTGCCCCCCGTACGCGTTCGTCCGCCGAGCTGATCGCGGCGGAGGAACCGGTCCTCGCGCACAACTACCATCCGCTGCCCGTGGTCGTCGCCCGCGCGGAGGGCGCCTGGGTGGAGGACGTCGAGGGCCGCACGTACCTGGACATGCTGGCCGGCTACTCGGCGCTGAACTTCGGCCACCGGCACCCGGCGCTGATCGAGGCGGCGCACCGCCAGCTGGACCGGCTCACGCTGACCTCGCGCGCCTTCCACAACGACCGGCTGGCGGAGTTCGCGGAGCGCCTGGCCGCGCTGACCGGCCTGGACATGGTGCTGCCGATGAACACCGGCGCGGAGGCGGTGGAGAGCGGCATCAAGGTGGCCCGCAAATGGGCCTACGACGTGAAGGGCGTTCCCGCCGACCGGGCGACGGTCGTGGTGGCGGCGGACAACTTCCACGGCCGGACGACGACGATCGTCAGCTTCTCCACGGACGAGACGGCCCGCGCGGGGTTCGGCCCCTTCACGCCGGGGTTCCGGGTGGTGCCGTACAACGACCTCGCGGCCATGGAGGAGGCGGTCGACGAGACGACGGCGGCGGTGCTGATCGAGCCGATCCAGGGCGAGGCGGGCGTGGTGATCCCGGACGACGGCTATCTGGCCGGGGTGCGGGAGCTGACCCGGCGCGCCGGGTGCCTGTTCGTCGCGGACGAGATCCAGTCGGGGCTCGGCCGCACCGGGCGCACGCTGGCCGTGGAGCACGAGTCGGTCGTGCCGGACGTGGTGCTGCTGGGCAAGGCACTGGGCGGCGGCATCGTCCCGGTGTCGGCGGTGGCGGCCCGGCGCGAGGTGCTCCAGGTGCTCCACCCGGGTGAACACGGGTCGACGTTCGGCGGGAACCCGCTGGCGGCCGCCGTGGGCACGGCCGTGGTGGAGCTGCTGGAGACGGGCGAGTTCCAGCGGCGCGCGGCCGAGCTGGGCGTGGTGCTGCGGGAGGGTCTGGAGGCGCTGGTCGGCAAGGGCGTCACCGGCTTCCGCAGCCGCGGCCTGTGGGCGGGCGTGGACGTCGACCCGGCCCTCGGCACCGGCCGGGAGGTCAGCGAGCGTCTGATGCGTGAGGGCATCCTCGTCAAGGACACGCACGGCTCGACCGTCCGGCTGGCCCCCCCGCTGACCGTCACCGCGGACGAGTTGCGGGAGGCGCTGCGCACGCTGGAGAAGGTGCTCAGCCGCCAGGTCTGACCGCCTGCCCGCCGCCCCCGCCGGACCTTCCCGGCGGGGGCGGCGGCGTGTCCGGGGCGCTCGGACCAAGGGCGCGGGGCACCGGTGGCCGACCTCCGGGAAGCCCCCGGCCGGTCATCGGGGTCAAGATGGGGACTAGCGGGGACGAAGGTGACAGAACACTCTCAGCGACAGAGAGGCCGTCCGTGGGCCGACACAAGGAGCAGGGAGGAGCCCGGCAGGGGTTCGACGTGGCCGACGCCGCGCCGCTGCTGCTGGACCCGCACGGTCTGGTGTCGGGCTGGACGGCGCACGCGGAGCGGCTGCTGGGCCACGGCGCGGCGGAGGCGGTGGGCCGGAAGTTCGCCGATCTGCTGGAGGCCGGGGACGCCGAGCGGATGGAGGACCTGCTTCACCGGTGCCGCGCCGGCGGCGACTGGACGGGACTGATGACGGCCCTCCACCGGGACGGGCACCCGGTGCCGGTGTCGGTGCGGGTCGCCCCGGCCACGGCGCCGCAGGGCCGCCCGGCGGTGCTGGTGCTGCTGTCGGAACTGGGGGACGGCGCGCGGGGCTGGGACATGAGCCGCGGCGTGCTGGAACAGATCGTCGTCGGCAATCCCATCGGCATCGCCATCGTGGACCCGGAGCTGCGCTACGTCTGGTCCAACGCGGCCCTGGAGCGGTGGGGCGGCGGCCCGGGCCGGAGCCGTCTGGGCCTGCGGGTCGCCGACGTCCAGCCGGGCATGGACAGCGAGGCCGTCGAGGAGCGGATGCGGCACGTGCTGGAGACCGGCGAGCAGGTGGTCGGCTACGAGTACGTCGGCCGGGTGCGCTCGGCCCCGCTGCGGGAGACCGCGCACATGCTGTCGTTCACCCGCATCGAGGACGACCGGGGCGACCCGATGGGCGTGTACTACACCGTCGTGGACGTCACCGACCGGCACCGCGCCCGGCAGCGCCTCGCCCTTCTCGACCGGGCCGGCCAGTACATCGGCCGCACCCTCGACGTGATGACCACCGCGCAGGAACTGGCGGACGTCACCGTGCCCGGCCTCGCCGACTTCGTCACCGTGGACCTGCTGGAGACGGTGCTGCGGGGAGCCGAGCCGGTCCCGGAGCCGCTCGCCGGGTCCGATCGGGTGCCGCTGCGCCGCGCGGGCCACCGGTCCCTGTACGAGGATCTGCCGCGGACGGCCGTGGACAGCGGTGCGGTCGTCTCCTACCTGACGGACTCCCCGCCCGTGTGGTGCCTGACCACGGGGGAGTCCTGGCGGCAGGAGCAGCTCGACCCGCTGGCCGTGGAGTGGGCCGCCGGCGCGCCGGACGGCCGGGAGTCCACGTTCCTGGAGCTGGGCCTGCAGAGCGTGATGATCGTCCCGATCCGGGCGCGCGGCGTCACCCTGGGCCTCACCACGTTCTTCCGCCGCCGTCAGAGCCCCTTCGACCCGGACGACCTGCACCTGGCCGAGGACCTGGTCTCGCGCGCCGCCGTGTGCGTGGACAACGCCCGCCGCTACACCCGCGAGCGGGACGCCGCGCTGGTGCTCCAGCGCAGCCTGCTGCCGCGCCGGCTGCCCGACCAGGACGCCGTCGAGGTGGCCGCCTGCTACCGGCCGGCCGACGAGCTGACCGGCCTGGGCGGCGACTGGTACGACGTGATCCCGCTGGCCGCCGCCCGGGTCGCGCTGGTGGTCGGCGAGGTGCCCGGCCACGGCATCGACGCGGCCGCGGCCATGGGGCGGCTGCGCACGGCGGTCCGCACGCTGGCCGCGATCGACCTGCCGCCCGAGGAGGTGCTGGCGCACCTGGACGACCTGGCCAGCCGCTCGGCCCGGGACGACGGCGACGGGGAGGGGGACGACGGGGGCGGCGGGGGCAGCTCCGTCGGCTCCGCCTGCGTGTACGTGGTGTACGACCCGGCGGACGGGCGCTGCACGATGGCCGCCGCGGGCCATCCCGCGCCGGCGGTGGTGGCGCCGGACGGCACGGTCGGCTTCGTGGACCTGCCGCAGGGGCCGCCGCTCGGGGTGGGCGGTCCGCCGTTCGAGGCGGTGGAGGTGTCCCTGGCCGAGGGCAGCACGCTGGTGCTGCACACGGACGGGCTGCTGGCGTACGGCGGCGACGGCGTGGAGGAGTCAGGACGGGAGCGGCTGCGGCGGGCCCTGGAGGGCATGGCGCGCGAGCTGCGGCCCAGCTGCCAGGCGGTGGTCGACGCGCTGGTCCCGGCCCACCCGGAGGACGACGTGGCGCTGCTGATGGCGCGGACCAGGCGGCTCGCGTCGGAGCAGATCGCGGCGTGGGAGCTGTCGCCGGACCCGGCGGTGGTGGCGGACGCCCGCAGAACGGCCCAGGACCAGCTGTCCCGCTGGGGTCTCGACGAGGAGGTGAAGTTCACCACGGAGCTGCTGGTGAGCGAGCTGGTGACGAACGCGATCCGGCACGCCTCCGGGCGGGTGAGGCTACGGCTGATCCGGGAACGGACGCTGGTGTGCGAGGTACTCGACGGCGGCGCGAGCGCCCCGCATCTGCGGCATCCGCGCGCGATGGACGAGGGCGGCCGGGGGCTGCTGCTGGTGTCGCAGCTGGCGGAGCGCTGGGGCACGCGGTTCGTGCCCGACGGGAAGATCATCTGGGCGGAGCAGCCGCTGACCACTCCCACGGAGTGAGGCGGGGCCATGGCAGGCACGACGATCGACTTCGAGGCGGTGTACCGGGCGCTGCCGGGCATGGTGGCGCTGCTGACCCCTGACCTGGTGTTCGCCGACGTCAACGAGGCGTACGTGCGCGGCATCGGACGTTCGCGCGAGTCCCTGCTGGGCCGCTACGTCTTCGACGTGTTCCCGGAGTCGGTCAACGCCCCCGCCTCGCACCACTCGCACCAGCTGCGGGCCTCGCTGCTGCGGGTGCTGGCCACCGGAGAGCGCGACTCGATGGCCCTGCAGCGCTACGACGTCGAGTCCCCCGAGCACTCGGGCGACTGGCACGAGCACTACTGGTCGCCGGTGAACAGCCCGGTCCTCGGCCCTGACGGGCGGGTGCGGCTGATCGTGCACCGGGTCGAGGAGGTCACCGAGTTCGTGCGGGCCCGGGGGCTCGGCGGCGACGCGGCGGGACGGGTGCTGGAGGCCGAGCTGTACACGCGCGCCAGGGAGCTGCAGGAGCTCAACAACCGGCTGCGCGAGGCGCACGCCCGGGAGCGTGAGGTGGCCCTGGTGCTGCAGAAGGCGATGCTGCCGGCGCGCCGGCAGGTGGGCCATCGCCGGGCCGCGGTGCGCTACCGGCCGGCGGTGGGCGCGCTGAACGTGTGCGGGGACTGGTACGACCTGGTGGACCTGGTGGGCGGCCACCGCATCGGCGTGTCGGTGGGCGACGTGGTGGGTCACGGTCTGGAGGCGGCCGGGGTCATGGGCCAGCTGCGCAGCGCGCTGAGCGCCGCGTCCCGGGTGGCGGACGGGCCGGCCCAGGCGCTGAACGTGCTGGGCCGGTACGCGAACGTGGTGGACGGCGCGGAGTCGGCGACGGTCGTGACGACGTTCATCGACTTCGACCGGCAGGGCATCACCTACAGCAGCGCCGGCCATCCGCCGCCGGTGCTGCTGCACGACGACGGCCGGGTGGAGTTCCTGGACCGGGCGACGGACCCGCCGCTGGACGCCCGTCCGGATCCGCGGCCGCGGCCGGAGGCGTCGACGGTCTTCTCGCCGGGGGCGACTCTCGTGCTCTACACCGACGGGCTGATCGAACGGCGGCGGGAGGACATCGACGCCGGGCTGCACCGGCTGGCGGAGTCCCTGCGCCGGCACCGCACGCTGGACCCGGAGCCGCTGGCGGACACGGTGCTGCGGGAACTGCTGCCGCCGGGCGGCGCCACGGACGACACGGCACTGGTCGTCGTGCGGCTGTGACGGGCCGTCGTCAGGCGCCGGCGCGTTCGCGGTCGAGACGGGTGGTGCGCTCCACGTTGGCGCGGTCCTCGGGGTCGTCGCTGGGCCGGCCGGCGAACCATGCGTCGAGGATCTCCTGGAGCAGCGGGACGGAGGTGAGCCGCAGGCCGATCGCCAGCACGTTGGCGTCGTTCCAGCGGCGGGCGCCGTCGGCGGTGTACGCGTCGGTGCACAGGGCTGCCCGGACCCCGGGCACCTTGTTGGCGGCGATCGAGGCGCCGGTCCCGGTCCAGCAGCACACCACCGCCTGGTCGGCCCTCCCGTCGGCGACGTCGCGGGCGGCGGCCTCGGAGCAGACGGCCCACTGCGGGTCGTCCCCGGGGCTCAGGGCGCCGTGGGCGCGCACCTCGTGGCCGCGCTCACGCAAGGCGTCGACCAGGGCGCGGGCGACGGGTTCGTCCATGTCGGACGAGACGGAGATCCGCATACCGTCGAGCGTACCGGCCGGTGCGCGGGAGGCGGTCGCCCGGCATGCGGCGGCTGTCCGGTGAGGTGGGTTCCGGTTCGCGTCGAACCTGGTGCCCGGGCCCGTCACCCGGTCCTAGACTGGCAGTTCACGACGTGCCGGATGACCTGCTGGAACGCGGCGATCCCGTCGTTTCCCAGAGTCGAGGAGCGTGCTTTTGTTCTACTACCTGCTCAAATACGTGCTGTTGGGCCCGCTGCTCAGACTGGTCTTCCGGCCCCGGATCGAGGGCCTGAAGCATGTCCCGTCCTCCGGCGCCGCGATCGTGGCGGGGAACCATCTGTCGTTCTCGGACCACTTCCTGATGCCGGCCGTGCTGAAGCGCCGCATCACCTTCCTCGCCAAGGCCGAGTACTTCACCGGCCCGGGACTGAAGGGGCGGCTGACGGCGTTCTTCTTCCACAGCGCCGGTCAGATCCCCGTCGACCGTTCCGGCAAGGAGGCCGGGCAGGCGGCGATCCGCGAGGGGCTCGGGGTGCTGAGCAAGGGCGAACTGCTCGGCATCTACCCGGAGGGCACCCGCTCGCACGACGGCCGCCTCTACAAGGGCAAGGTCGGCGTGGCGGTGATGGCCCTCAAGGCGGGCGTGCCGGTGGTGCCCTGCGCGATGATCGGCACGTTCGAGGCGCAGCCGCCCGGCCGGAAGATCCCCCGCGTCCACCCGGTGGTGATCCGCTTCGGCGAGCCGCTGGACTTCTCGCGCTACCAGGGCATGGAGAACGAGAAGGCGGTGCTGCGGGCCGTCACCGACGAGATCATGTACGCCATCCTCTCCCTCTCCGAGCAGGAGTACGTCGACGAGTACGCGGCCGATGTGAAGGCCGCGGAGGAGAAGCGCAAGGCGGAGGAGAAGCGGCGGGCGCCGCGCATGCCGCTGCGGTGAGCACCGCGCAACACGGGTGAGGGGCGGCCGGGGTGTTCCGGCCGCCCCTCACCGGCGTGCGGTTACGGCTTCGGCGTGGCGTGCGGGGCGCAGGTCACGTCGGAGCGGTCGAGCTTCCCGGTGAGCAGGTAGGTGTCGACCCGGTCGTTGACGCAGGGGTTGACCAGCCCGGTGACCCCGTGGGAGCCGGCGTCCCGCTCGGTGATCAGGCGAGAACCCTTGAACCGCTTGTGCAGCTCGACGGCACCGCCGTACGGGGTGGCCGCGTCCCGCTCGGACTGGACGATCAGCACGGGCGGCAGGCCCTTGCCGGTCCTCACGTCGACCGGGGTGCGCTGGGGGACCGGCCAGGTGGCGCAGGGCAGGTTCATCCAGGTGTTGGCCCAGGTCAGGAACGGGTGGTCGCGGTGCAGCCGGGTGGTGTCGCGGTCCCAGGTGCGCCAGTCGGTGGGCCACTTGGCGTCGGTGCACTCGACCGCGTTGTAGACGGCGTTGCCGTTCTCCGCGGCCGCGTTGCCCGCCGTGTCGGACAGGTCAGGGGCGGCGGCGTCGACCAGCGCCTGGGTGTTCCCGGCGGCGGCCTGGCTGAACACCTCGGCGACCGGGGCCCACGCGGAGTCGTAGTACGGGGCGCTCTGGAAGAAGCCGATCAGCTCGGCGGGCCCGACGACGCCGCCGAACGGCTGCTTCGCGGCGGCGGCGCGCAGCTTCAGCCACTGCTCCTGGACGGCGGCGCGGGTGGTGCCGAGGTGGTAGGCGGCGTCGTTCTTCGCGACCCAGTCCTGCCAGTCCTGCCAGCGGGTCTCGAAGGCGACGTTCTGGTCCAGGTTGGCCTGGTACCAGATCTTCTGACGGGACGGGTTGACCACGCTGTCCACGACCATGCGGCGCACGTGGTCCGGGAACAGGGTGGCGTAGACGGCGCCGAGGTAGGTGCCGTAGGAGACGCCCAGGTAGTTGAGCTTCTTCTCGCCGAGCGCCGCGCGGATGACGTCGAGGTCGCGGGCGGTGTTGGGCGTGGTCATGTGGGGCAGCATGGTGCCGCTGCGCTCGAGGCAGCCCTCGGCGTACTCACGGGCGAGCTTGCGCTGCGCCCGCTTGTCGGCCTCGGTCCGGGGCACCGGGTCGGCCTTGGGCGCCTTCACGAACTCCTGTGGGTCGCCGCAGGAGATGGGCGCGGACCTGCCCACGCCGCGCGGGTCGAAGCCGACGAAGTCGTACGCCTTGGCCGTGTTGGCCCAGACGGGGTTCTTCGAGGTGACCCGGGTCGGGAAGCGCAGGCCGGAGCCGCCGGGGCCGCCCGGGTTGTACAGCAGCGCGCCCTGCCGTTCCGCCCGCGTGCCGGTGTTGGTGACGCGGTCGACGGCGAGCTTGATCTGCTTGCCGTTCGGCTTGGCGTAGTCCAGCGGCACGGAGACCCAGCCGCACTGGACGGGCCGGGGCAGGTTCCAGTCGGCGGGGCAGTCCTGCCAGTCGATGCCGGTCCTGGCGGCCCGGGCGGCGGCGACGGCCACGCCCTGCGCCTCTCGGTCCTTGCCGAGGCGGGTGTCCGCCGTCGCGCTCGCGGTGGGTGCCGCGACGGCGCCGGCTATGAGTGCGGACGTGACGAGCACGCCGGCCGAACCGAGCGCCGCCACCCGCCTCTTCCGTCTGCTGTCCCTCAAGGGGGCCTCCCCGTACATGGTTTCGATGGGTACGGGGGAGGATCCTCGTCTCCCGGAGGTCACGGGCGACAGAGGGGATGCGTCTTCTTTGCCAATCCGATAAGCGGACATGGTCGTGGCGTCATGCGGACGCCGGGGACCCGGGGGTGAAGAAGGCGGGCGCCCGGTTCAGCAGCCCGCGCAGCTCGAGTGCGTCCGCCGCCACGGCGCCGACCAGGACGGCCGGCCCGGTCAGCGGGAGGACGGCGAGGCCGTCGGCGGGCACGCCGGGCTCGACGGGCTTCTCCGTGAACTCCGGGTCGCAGACGACGAGCTGCCCGACGGCACGGTGTCCGCCCAGCACGGCGGGGCCGTCCCAGCCACCGCCCGCGCCGGGTCCGCAGTCGAGCTCCTGGTCGAGGACGGGGCGTCCGTCGACGCGCACGGTGAGCCGGGAGGTGAGCCGTCCGGGGTCCTCCCCGGTCCGTCCCAGCACGAGCTCTTCGCGGAGGACCAGCCGGGCTCCGGGGGCGAGGTCGACGTGGGTGTGCACGGCCAGCTCGCTGCCCGTGACGGAGATCAACGGCTCGGGCAGCCAGTGCAGTTCGCCCCCGGCGGCTACGGTGATCCGCACGTCCTGGCGCGCCTGTCCCCCGTGCTGGCCCGGCAGGGCGAGCGTGGCCGCGGCCGAGCCGACCCGCAGCCGGGCGTCCGGTCCGACGTCGGCCCGGACGGTGAAGTGGTCCCCACCGTGCGGGCCGCTCATCGCGCCGACGAGCGTGACGTGGGCGGCGGCACCGCTCCCCCGTGTGCGCCGCAGGGCGAGCGGGCCCCGGCTCTCCAGCACGGGCAGGGCGGTGCCGCCCCGGCCGTCCGCGCGGGCGCGGATCTCCGCCTCCGCCCGGACGCCCGCGGTGTTCACGCCGCCCACGCGGCGAGCCGCTGCCGCACCCAGGACGTCACCGCGGCGACCCCCTCGTCCTCGCGCAGCGACTGGAACACCACGGGCAGGCCGGCGCGTTGCGCCTTGGCGTCGGCCGCCATCCGGCCGAGGTCCGAGCCGGTGTACGGCGCGAGGTCGGTCTTGTTCACGACCAGCAGGTCGGCGGTGGTCACGCCGGGGCCGCCCTTGCGCGGGACGTCGTCCCCGCCGGCCACGTCGATCACAAAGATCTGCGCGTCGACCAGCCCCTTGGAGAAGGTCGCGGTGAGGTTGTCCCCGCCGGACTCGACCAGGACGAGGTCGAGCGGGCCGACGGAGTCCTCCAGGTCCTCCACCGCCTCGAGGTTGGCGGAGATGTCGTCGCGGATCGCGGTGTGCGGGCAGGCGCCGGTCTCCACGGCGGTGATCCGCTCGGGAGGCAGCACGGCCTCCCGGAGCAGGTACTCGGCGTCCTCGCGGGTGTAGATGTCGTTGGTCACGACGGCCAGGGACACCTCGTCCCGCAGCGCCCGGCAGAGCGCGGCGACGGTCGCGGTCTTCCCGGACCCGACGGGCCCGCCGAGCCCGATCCGCAGGGCACGGCGCGTTCCGTCCGGACGCCGGGCGTCGGCGCCGAGGACGGCGGGCCCGGGGTGGGGGTCGATGTGGTCACGATGCATGGGGCGCCTCCGGGAGTCGCGGTGTGTCGGGGTCGATGCGTGGACGGAGTGGACGGACGGGCGCCCGTGAGGCGGGCGGGCGGCGGGAGTCGCCGCTGAGGGCCTGGTGCACGCAGTGAGCCGGGGGCCGCGGCGACGTGGACACCCCGAGCGGGAGTCGGGACGTCGCCCCGTGTGGCGGTCATGACGCGAACAGACGCCCCGTGCGGGCCGCGTGGGCTTCGGCGAGGAGTTCCAGCAGGGGCGCCGACGCCGCGGGGAGGGCGTCGGCGCCTTCCTCCGCGACCCGGTGGGCTGCCCGTACCGCCGCCTCCGCCACACGGTCCGCCTCCGGTGCCAGGCGGGCGAGGACCGCCGTGGCGTCGAACGGGTCGAGGCCGAGCAGCCGTACCGTCGCCGTCGCGGGTCCGCCGACGCTCTCGTACAGCGCGCAGTGCGCCGCGTCCTGAGGGCCGAGTCCGGCCGCCCGCGCGGCCACCCCCAGCACCACCGGCTGGTGCGCGCCCTTGGGGAACCGCCGTGCCAGGGCGTCGAGTTCGACGCCGGGCCAGGTGGCGCGGGCGGCGCGCAGCAGCTGGCGGCCCAGCTTGCGGGCCGCCGCGCGCAGTGCGGGCGAGGGCGTGCGGGCGTCGGCGGCCGCGTCCAGGGCCGCCGGGTCCACCCCCAGCGCGGCGGACGCGGCCAGCGCGGCCGACACCAGCCCCGTGGTGTGCAGCCGCCCCCGGCAGAAGTCCTCCAGGCTCGCCGCACCGGTGATCCGCCCGGCGTGGACGGCGGCCTCCGCCCCGCCGGAGTGGGCGTGCCCGCCGGCGGGGAACCGTCCGTCGGCCAGGACGAGCAGCGCTGCCCTGGACATCAGAAGAGGAAGTAGCGCTGGGCGAGCGGGAGTTCCTCCGCCGGGGTCGCCTCGACCAGTTCCCCGTCGATGCGCACGGCGAAGCTGTCGGGGTCGATCCGCACGTCCGGCAGGGTGTCGTTCTCCCGCATGTCCGCCTTGGTCACCGCGCGCGTGGAGTCGATGACCGCCCATCGTTTGCCGAGGCCCAGCCGGTCGGGCAGACCCGCGTCGAGGGCGGCCTGGGCGACGAAGTTGACCGAGTTGGCCGCGGGCGCCCGACCGATCGCCCCGAACATGGGCCGGGGCAGCACGGGTTGCGGGGTCGGGATGGACGCGTTGGCGTCCCCCATCTGCGCGTAGGCGATCTGACCGCCTTTCAGCACGAGTTGGGGCTTGACCCCGAAGAACTTCGGCTCCCACAGCACCAGATCGGCCAGCTTGCCGCTCTCCACGGAGCCGATCTCGCCCGCCATGCCCTGAGCGATCGCCGGGTTGATGGTGTATTTGGCGACATAGCGACGGACCCGGTGGTTGTCGGCCCGCCCGTCGCCGGGGAGCGTGCCACGCCTCCGCTTCATCACATGGGCGGTCTGCCAGGTCCGCATGATCACCTCGCCGACGCGTCCCATCGCCTGGGAGTCGGAGGAGATGACGGAGATGGCCCCGAGGTCGTGCAGCACGTCCTCCGCGCCGATGGTGGACGGCCGGATCCGCGACTCGGCGAAGGCGAGGTCCTCGGGGACGGCGGGGTTGAGGTGGTGGCACACCATCAGCATGTCGAGGTGCTCCTCGACGGTGTTGACGGTGAACGGGCGGGTCGGGTTGGTGGAGCTGGGCAGCACGTGCGGCTGGGAGACGACGGTCATGATGTCCGGCGCGTGGCCGCCGCCCGCGCCCTCGGTGTGGTACGCGTGGATGCCGCGCCCGGCGATCGCGGCGAGCGTGTCGCCCACGAAACCGGCCTCGTTGAGGGTGTCGGTGTGGATGGCGACCTGCACGCCGGTCCGGTCGGCCGCGGTGAGCGCGGCGTCGATGACGGCCGGGGTGGACCCCCAGTCCTCGTGCAGTTTCAGCCCGACGGCGCCGCCCCGGATCTGTGACAACAGGGCTTCCTGCGACACGGTGTTGCCCTTGCCGAGCAGCCCGACGTTCAGCGGGTACGCCTCCATCGCCTCCAGCATCCGCGCCAGGTGCCAGGGGCCGGGTGTGACGGTGGTCGCCTTGGAGCCCTCGGCGGGTCCGGTGCCGCCGCCGACGAGCGTGGTGATGCCGGAGGCCAGCGCCTCGTCGGCGATCTGCGGGCAGATGAAGTGGACGTGCGCGTCGATCGCCCCGGCGGTCAGGATGCGTCCGTTGCCCGCGACGATCTCGGTCTCGGGTCCGATCACCAGGTCGGGGTGGACCCCGTCCATGGTGTCGGGGTTGCCGGCCTTCCCGATGCCGGTGATCCGGCCGTCGCGGATGCCGACGTCGGCCTTGACGACGCCCCAGTGGTCGACGACGACCGCGCCGGTGATCACCGTGTCGGGGGCTCCGTCGGCGCGGGTGAGGGTGGCCTGGCCCATCGACTCGCGGATGACCTTGCCGCCGCCGAACACCGCCTCGTCACCGGCGCGTCCGGGGCCGCCCGAGCGGTCCTCCTCGATCTCGATCAGCAGATCCGTGTCGGCGAGCCGGATCCGGTCGCCGGCGGTCGGCCCGAACAGGTCGGCGTACGCCTCGCGGGAGATCTCAGGCATCGAGCGCGCCTCCCGTCTCCCCGCGCAGCCCGGGCACGGTCCGCGTCCCGGCCAGAGGCACCAGTTCCACCTCGACGGGGATGCCGGGCTCGAACCGTACGGCGGTGCCGGCGGGGACGTCGAGCCGCCTGCCGCGGGCCGCGGCACGGTCGAACTCCAGGCCGGGGTTGGCCTCGGCGAAGTGGTAGTGCGAGCCGACCTGCACGGGCCGGTCGGCCGCGTTGAGGACGGTCAGGCGGGTGGTCCCGCGGCCCTCGTTGTAGACGATCGGGCCTTCGGCGAACAGGATCTCTCCGGGTGTCACGGCGCTCCTCCCGTCAGACGATGGGGTCGTGGACGGTGACGAGCTTGGTGCCGTCCGGGAAGGTGGCCTCCACCTGCACGTCGGGGATCATCTCGGGGACCCCCTCCATGACGTCGGCCCTGGTCAGCACCTTCCGCCCGGACGCCATCAGTTCGGCGACGGTACGGCCGTCGCGGGCGCCCTCGAGGATGTGGGAGGTGAGGAGCGCGACCGCTTCGGGATGGTTGAGCTTGAGCCCGCGCTCGCGGCGCTTCGCCGCCACGTCGGCCGCCACATGGATGAGCAGCCTCTCCTGCTCGTGCGGGGTCAGTTGCACGGCATCCACCTCACCGTCCTCGCTCCGGGCCGTGCGGGGCCCGGTGGCCGCGGCCACGGGAAGGATCCCCGGTGGCGTGGACCCGGAGGCTAGCCGGGCGGCGTTTCGAGGACGTTAACCGCGCGGCGCCCCACCCGGCCGTCCGTGCCAGCCGCGGCCGGTCCGGCTCGGGCGCGCTACGTGTCCCGGCCGGTGGCCATCAGGGCGCGTGTGCCGTCGGCGAGCACCTGCGGCGGGATGTCGCCGAACAGGGCCATCTGGGCGGCGAATCCCTGCACGAGCGCGATCATCGCGCGGGCCATCGCGTCCACGTCGGCGTCCTCGGGCAGCAGTCCGGCGTCCTTGTAGCTCTGCGCCACGCCGCCCCATGCCGTGCGGATCTTGGCGTAGCCGTCGGCCAGCACGGCCGTCAGCGCCGGCGTGCGGGTGGACTCGGTCCACACCTGGATCATCAGCCGCGGGAACAGCCACTCCCCCGTGTCCAGGGTCGCCGGCCGCAGCTCCCGCATCGTCGCCAGGGCGCGCGGGACCAGCACGTCGGGGGTGGGCGGCGAGCTCTCCCGGGCCGCCTGCTCCAGGGTGCCGCGCACCGTTTCGAGCACCTCGGCGGCGATGGCCGCGATCAGCTCCTCCTTGCCGCTGAAGTACCGGTAGACGGCACCGGCGGAGAGGTCCACCTCCTTCAGCACATCCTGCATCGACGTGGCGTGGAAGCCGTTGCGGGCGAAGCAGACCGCGGCGCCGTCGAGGATCTGCCGGCGGCGGGCGTCGAGGTGTTCCTGGGATACGCGAGCCATGCGGCCAACCTAAAACGAACATTCCTTCTTGACAAGGGAACGAGATGGCGGGACGGTGTGGGCATCACAAAAACGAACGATCCTTCTTTTTACAGGAGCTCCCGATGTCTCCCACGTCCCTGCCGACGCACCGGCGGATCGCCGCCGTCCTGGTGCTGGTCCCGACCCTGGTGGCGCTGGCCCTGTGGGCCTTCGCCTGGCCCGCGGCGCGCACGGCGCCGCGCGACCTGCCGCTCGGCGTGGCCGGCCCGCCGGCCGCCACGGCGCCGGTCGCGCAGCAGCTGGAGCAGCGGAAGGGCGCATTCGACCTCCATCGGTACGCCGACGAGGCCGAGGCGCGGGACGCGATCGAGGACCGCGAGGTGTACGGGGCGGTGGTGGTCACCCCGCAGGGTCCGAAGCTGCTGACCGCGTCCGCGGCGAGCCCGGCGGTGGCGCAACTGCTCCAGCAGGCGGTCGCGCATCAGGCCGCCTCCTCCGGCCAGGAGATCGCCACGGAGGACGTGGTGCCGGCCGCGGCGAGCGATCCGCGTGGGGCGGTACTGAACACGAGCGTGCTGCCGCTGGTGCTGGCCGGGATCGGCGCGGGGGTGGCGGTGACGCTGCTCGGGCTGCCGGGGCTTGTCGCGGTGGGCGCGCTGACCGGGTCGGCGACGCTGGTCGGCGTGGTCGCCGCCGGTCTCTCGCAGAGCTGGCTGGACGCGCTGCCGGGCGACTGGTGGGCGGTGGCGGGGACGTTCGCCCTGGTGACTCTGGCGGTGAGCGGAGCGGTCGCGGGTCTCGCGGCCCTGCTGGGACGGCCCGGCCTCGGGCTGGGCGCCCTGCTGATGATGCTGATCGGCAATCCGTTCTCGGCAGCCGCCTCCGCCCCGGAGATGCTGCCCGAGCCGGCCGGAGTGATCGGCCAGTGGCTGCCGCCGGGGGCGGGGGTGTCGCTCCTGCGGTCGGTCGCGTTCTTCGACGGGGCGTCGGCGGTGGGGGCCGCGATGACGCTGACGTGGTGGGCGGTGCTGGGGATGGCGGCGGTGCTGGTGGGTCGCGCGGTGCGGGGACGCACGGCGCCGGCCGCCGACGCGGCGGAGCGCGAACCGGCGCCGGCGGGCTGACGCGCCCGCCCCTTGTGCGACCGCGCACCCCCGCTGTAGCGGACGGGGGTGCGCGGTCCGGCATCCGCGGGCGTCCCGCATCGAGGAAACGTCGGCCGGTCGCGGGCCCCTCCGCCGGGCCCGGGGCGACGTGCGCCCCGCCCCGCGCGGTCGCGGGCAGTCGTGCCGCCGGGCCGGCTCAGGTGGGCGTGACCGGGGAGAGACGGCCCGACGGGCCGCACACATGGCCGCAGCCAGGCGGGCAGGCGAGGCGCCGGCGGTCAGGAACCGGCCGCGCCCCGGTGTTCCGCCGCGATGCCGAAGCGGCCGTGTTCGCGAGGGGCGGACGCCACCTCGCGTACGCCTGCCACCGTGCTGATCACCGGCTCCTCCCCCACCCCCGGCGCGTCCGTGAGCTCATCCAGTCGTCGCAGGTCATCGGCGGAGACGAGGGCGACGAGCGGCTTCCCGTGCCGGGTCACGACGACCCGCTCACCGCCGTACACCACGCGGTTGATCAGGTCGGCGAGCTCGGCCCTGGCCTGGGTCACCGGAATCTCGTAAGCCATGAAGCCATCATAACGTCACGTACGTCCTGTACATTTTTTACAGACAACGAGACAGGAGGGCATCATGACGCGACCGCCCGCCCGCCACGTCCTGCCCGAGTTCACCGAGAGCACGGTCTCGGGGCACCGGACCACCGACCCCTACGCCCGGCTGCTGGAGGAGCGGATCGTCGTCCTGGGCACGCGGATCGACGAGACCGCGGTGAACGACGTGACGGCGCAGCTCATGTACCTCGAGCACCACGCCCCGGACCGCGACATCTCGCTGTACCTGAACTCCCCCGGCGGCCCGTTCCACGCCATGTCCGCCCTGCACGACGCCCTGACGTACGTCACCTGCGACGTCGAGACGGTCTGCCTGGGCCGCGCGGAGGGGACGGCCGCGCTGCTGCTGGCCGCCGGCACCCCGGGCAAGCGGTACGTCCTCCCCGGCTCCCGGCTGGTGCTCCGTCAGCCCGCCCTCCCCGGGCCGGTGGAGGGCAGCGCCGGCGACCTGGCGATCCAGGCCGGCGAGCTGGCACGGATCAGGGCCCGCACGGAGGAGATGCTGGCCCGGCACACCGGCCGGCCCGTGGACCGGGTGCGGGCGGACCTGGAACGGGACCTGGTCCTGGACGCGCGGGCCGCCGTGGAGTACGGCCTCGCCGACCGGATCGTGCCGCACCACCGGGGCCCCCGTACCGCGAACGGCGCGAGGTGAGCCGAGGATGCTGCCCGAACTGCCGCCGCTGCCCGCGCTGACCCGGGCGGAGGCCGAACTGATCGACCGCTACCTGGAGGTCGTCGACCTGCTCGGCCGGGTCAACCCGGCCCAGGGCGGCGACACCTACCGGAGCCTGCGCGCCGCCCAGGCGCTGGCCGGCAAGGCGGTCGCGCTGCGCGACGCGCTGACCCTGATGCACCGGCGGGGCGAGAGCGAGCTGCACGCCGAGACGCTGGCGCGCGCCCTGCGGGTGCTGGACGGCGAGCGGCGCACGGCGAGGGTCATGCTGCCGCCGCAGACGGGACGTTGACGGGAGCGGGCCCGGAGCGAGGGGCCCGCTCGACGGCACACCCCGCGACGCGTTGAAACGGACCGAACGGCGTACCCCCGTCCGGCGTAGACGAACCTCCTTTTTTGAGGCCGTCGAACTTGCGCACCCGCCCCCGCCGAGGGGCGGAATTGACCATTCCAGCCCTGGTCCTGGCCTCACACGCCTTCTTGACGGCGACTCGAACGGACAACTGTCCACCCGAACGGGTGAGTGGTGAGTAACAACACAAACCCCCCGTTCCGTTGGGAATTCGATCGCCTCATGGGTCAAGATCCCTGACTGACGACAAGACCCCGCCGCCGCGGCGGGGCGATCCGGGCGGACGCCGAGTCCTGCCGCCGCCCGGATGACCGGTCGACAGGAGTGGATCGGCAGGAGTGGAGGACCCAAGCACGACGGGTCGCCGGTACGCGCACGGTGCGCGTCCCGAGCAGCCCTTGGGGTGAAGCCGCGTCAGCGGCCGGGCTACTTCGCCAGCCCGAATCCGACAGGTCATCCTTCACAGGCGGCTGACGAAGGGTTGCGCATGAGTGCGCTCAATCGTGTCCCGTCTCTCATGGCCCGGGCCGGCACGGCCTCGGCCCTCACCCTCGCCGCCGTCGGCGGCTCGATCGTGGTACCGGGAGCGGCCGGGGAGGCCGCCGCGGCGACCGTGGGCACCAAGGCCCTGAAGGTCGCGGCGTCCAAGAAGGGGGCGCCGTACCAGTGGGGGGCGACCGGGCCGAACCGGTTCGACTGCTCGGGCCTGACGCTGTACTCGTTCAAGAAGGCGGGGAAGAAGCTCCCCCGCACGGCCGCCCAGCAGTACAACAAGACGCGCCACATCTCCAAGAGCAGCCGCAAGGTCGGGGATCTGGTGTTCTTCCACTCGGGCAGCTACGTGTACCACGTCGGGATCTACGCGGGTAAGAACAAGATCTGGCACGCCCCGAAGACCGGGGACGTGGTGCGGCTGCAGAAGATCTGGACCAAGAGCGTCTGGTACGGCCGCGTGAAGTGACGGGCGGAGGCGGCGGCGCCCGCGGGAGCGCCGCCGCCGGGCCGCGACCGGCCGCACGGGCCCAGCGCCCGCGCGGCGTCCCGCAGGGGCCCGGCGGGGCCGTCCTCGGGACGGCGACCGTCCCGGGCCCCTCACGCCGTCCGCCGCGGACTCAGATGCCTGACGGGCCGTTCCGCGACGTCACGGCTCCTGCTGCGCCGCCGCGACCACCGTCTCCGTGGGCTGGACGGTGGCGGCGCCCGGCCACGGGAGTTCGACGGCGACCGTCTTGCCGCCCTCCCGGGTGGGGCGGATCCTCAGCCGGCCGCCGCACTCCGCGGTGAGCCAGCGGATGATGACCAGTCCGCGCCCGTTGTCCTGCTGGACCGCCGCGGGGAGCCGCTTGGGGAACCGGGGGTGACTGTCCGTCACCCCGATGTGCACCCGCTCGTCGCGGACCAGGACGACGTCCACCGTGAACGTGGGCGACTGGCCGAAGGTGTGCTGCACCGCGTTGGTCGCCAGCTCGGAGACGATCAGCCGCACGGTGTCGCAGAGCTCGGCGTCCGGTGGCAGCCCCCATTCCGCCAGCGCACCGGCCACATGGGCCCGCGCGGCGGAGACCGAGGCGGGATCGCTCGGCAGAGTGACGGATGCTTCCAGATGGTCTGCCATGGCGACGTCGTCCCTTTCCCACGGGACCGCAGTCCGACACGGAGCGGTTGGTTCGAGTACGGTCCCGCACTGGTGCTTCGCCGCCAGAGTGCCATCACCGCAGGGTGCTGCGTGGCGATCCACCAAGATATGCATATATCTGTCGCTCAAAGCGGTGAACTCTGCGACGGGAGACCGTATCCGGGCGGCCCGGAAGGAGTAAGGAGAAGCCCATGCAGAACGGTCCCGCGGTGCGCCGCAGGAAACTGGGCGCCGAACTGCGCGCGCTGCGCACCGCGGCCGGACTCACGAGCGGCGACGCGGCCCGGCTGGCGGGCTGGCACCAGTCGAAGGTGAGCCGGATCGAGACGGGCACGAGCGGGGCGAAACCGGCCGACGTACGGTTACTCCTCGACGTCTACGGCGTGGACGACCCGCAGTTGCGGGAGTTGCTGCTGGTGCTGTCGGGCACCGGCGACGGTGACGGGCGGCACCACTGGTGGCACGCGTACCGGGGCGTGCTGCCCCCGACGTACCGGGACTTCATCAGTCTGGAGTCGCAGGCGAGCGCGATGCGCACCCTGGAGACCACCGTGGTCCCGGGGCTGCTGCAGACGCCCGAGTACGCGCGGGCGGTGACGGAGGCCGCCCTGGAGGGCGAGTCGGAGGAGCGGCTCGACGCCCTCGTGGAGGTGCGGCTGGCCCGGCAGGACGTGCTGCGCGCCGAGCCGCCGCTGGAGCTGTGGGCGGTGCTGGACGAGGCCGTGCTCCGCCGTGAGGTGGGCGGTCCCGAGGTGATGTCGCGTCAGCTGTACCGGCTGGTCGAGGCGTCCCGGCTGCCCCAAGTGCGGTTGCAGGTCCTGCCGTTCAGTGCGGGCGCGCACATCGGCGTAACGGGTCCCTTCGTCATCTTTTCATTTCCGCGCACTTCTGACCTGGATGTGGTGGTGCACGACCACTTGACGACTAGTCACTACCTGGAGCGGAAAGAAGACCTCCGGGCGTACTCGGAGGCCTTCGAGGCCCTGGCGAGCCACGCCCTCACTCCCGAGGAATCGTCGGAATTCATCGCCGGCGCAGCGGCCGGCGCGTAAGGAGGCAAGATGCCCGCACCGCCTCGGACCATCCCTTCCAGCCTCGTCCTGCACGATGTGCGGTGGCTGCGCAGCAGCTACAGCACGGGGGCGAACAACTGCGTGGAGACGGCCCGGCCGGCCGCCGGCCCCTCGGCCGGACTGCTCGCCGTGCGCGACAGCAAGGCACCGGAGGGGCCCGCGCTGCTCTTCTCGCGCGACGCCTGGGTCCGCTTCGTGACGGCGGTCCACTGATCCGGCGTCCCGGTCCTTGAACGGGATGCGTCCCGGCATCCCGCCGACCGTCCGTTCCCCGCGCGACGCACGGCCGTGCCCCGCCGACTCATGGCCGCGTTTCGCCGATCACCCGTACAGCACGTTCGATCTCCGCCCCGGACAGGTCCGCCCGGGCGGTCAGTCTGAGCCGTGAGATGCCGTCGGGCACGGAAGGAGGACGGAAGCAGCCCACGGACAGACCGGCCGTCCTGCAGTCGGCCGCCCAACGCACGGCCTGCTCCGGGGAAGGAGCGCGCACGGAGACGACCGCGGCGTCCGGACGCACCGCTTCCAGACCCGCGGCCGTCAGCCGGGCGTGCAGGTCGCGCGCGACCTCGGCCGCGCGCGCCGCACGCCCGGGTTCGCGCCGCAGCAGCCGCAGCGCCGCCAGGGCCGCGCCCGCCGCCGCCGGGGCCAGACCGGTGTCGAAGATGAACGTCCGCGCCGCGTTGACCAGATGGCCGATGACCCGCGCCGGCCCCAGCACTGCGCCGCCCTGGCTGCCGAGCGACTTGGACAGCGTCACCGTCACCACGACGTCGTCGGCCCCCGCGAGGCCCGCCGCGTTCGCGGCGCCCCGGCCGCCGTCGCCCAGCACACCGAGCCCGTGCGCGTCGTCGAGCACCAGACCCGCGCCGTGCTCCCGGCACGCCTCGGCCAGCGCGGCCAGCGGTGCCGCGTCCCCGTCCACGGAGAACACCGTGTCCGACACCGCCACCGCGGGACCCTCGTGGCCGTCCAGCGCCTTGCGCACGGCGTCCGGGTCGCGGTGCGCCACCACCTGGGTCGTGCCCCGGGCCAGCCGGCAGCCGTCGATCAGCGAGGCGTGGTTGCCCGCGTCGGAGACGACCAGCGCACCGTGTGGGGCGAGGGCGGTGACGGCGGCGAGGTTGGCCGCGTAGCCGGAGGAGAAGACCAGGGCCGCCTCGAAGCCGCAGAACCCGGCCAGTTCGCGTTCGAGTTCGGTGTGGAGCTCGGTGGTGCCGGTGACCAGCCGGGAGCCGGTCGCGCCGCCGCCCCAGGTACGGGCCGCCCGCGCGGCCCCCTCGACGACCTCTGGATGGCGGGCGAGGCCCAGGTAGTCGTTGCTCGCCAGGTCCAGGAGCGGCGTGTCGGCCGGCCGGGGGCGCAGGGTGCGGACGAGCCCGGCCCTGCGGCGCAGTTCCGCCTGCTCGTCGATCCAGCCGAACGCCATGGGTCCTCCGCGGATTTTGTAGGCAGTGCACAGACATTAGCGGCAGGCCGCCCGGGCCACGGTGTGGTGATACCCACACCGCCGGACGGCTCTGTTGTCCGAAGTCTCCTTGGCCCGGACGGGTCCCGTAGGACAGGATCGGCTCCCATGGACCTGCTGAACACGCTGGTGGACAAGGGGCTTCGGCGCGAGACGCCGACACGGGCCGAGGCGCTGGCCGTCCTCGCGACGACCGACGACGAGCTGCTCGACGTGGTGGCGGCGGCCGGGAAGGTGCGCAGGCACTGGTTCGGCCGCCGGGTGAAACTCAACTATCTGGTGAACCTGAAGTCCGGGCTGTGCCCGGAGGACTGCTCCTACTGCTCCCAGCGACTGGGCTCGAAGGCCGACATCCTCAAGTACACGTGGCTGAAGCCGGACGAGGCGTCCCGGGCCGCCGCCGCGGGACTGGCCGGGGGCGCGAAGCGGGTGTGCCTGGTGGCGAGCGGACGCGGCCCGACGGACCGGGACGTGGACCGGGTGTCCGACACCATCAAGGCGATCAAGGAGCAGAACGAGGACGTCGAGGTGTGCGCCTGTCTGGGTCTGCTCTCCGACGGCCAGGCGGAGCGGCTGCGCGAGGCGGGCGCGGACGCCTACAACCACAACCTCAACACGTCCGAGTCGACGTACGGCGAGATCACGACCACGCACACCTACGCCGACCGGGTCGACACGGTGCGCAAGGCCCACGCGGCCGGGCTGTCCGCCTGTTCCGGGCTGATCGCGGGCATGGGCGAGACCGACGAGGACCTGGTCGACGTGGTGTTCTCGCTGCGCGAGCTGGACCCGGACTCGGTGCCGGTCAACTTCCTGATCCCGTTCGAGGGCACCCCGCTCGCCAAGGAGTGGAACCTGACGCCGCAGCGCTGCCTGCGCATCCTGGCGATGGTGCGATTCGTCTGCCCGGACGTCGAGGTGCGGATCGCGGGCGGCCGTGAGGTGCACCTGCGCACGATGCAGCCGCTCGCGCTGCACCTGGCCAACTCCATCTTCCTGGGCGACTACCTCACCAGCGAGGGCCAGGCCGGCAAGGCGGACCTCGAGATGATCGCGGACGCCGGCTTCGAGGTGGAGGGCGCCGGGGAGGTCACCCTGCCCGAGCACCGGACGGGCGGCGGCTGCGGCTCCCACGCGGGCGGCGGGGCCTGCGGGTCCCACGACGGCGGCGAAGCCGGCTGCGGGGCCCACGAAGGCGGCGGCCGCGGCTCGCACCAGGGCGGCGGTGTCTGCGGATCGGCCCCCGCCGCGGCGCCCGCCCCCGCCGCCTCCGCCGACGAGCCGCGTCCCGGCCTGGTGGCCGTGCGCCGCCGGGGCGCCGGAACGGATCTCGCGCCCAATGCCTGAGCCCGACGCGTCCGTCGCCGCGCTGCTGGAGCTCGACCGGCGGCATGTGTGGCATCCGTACGGGCCCATGCCGGGGCGTCAGGAACCGCTCGTCGTCGCGTCGGCGAGCGGGGTCCGGCTGACCCTCGCCGACGGGTCGGGCGAGCTGGTCGACGGCATGTCGTCCTGGTGGTCGGCGATCCACGGCTACAACCACCCGGTGCTCAACGAGGCCGCGCGCGACCAGCTGGGCCGGATGAGCCACGTGATGTTCGGCGGGCTCACGCACGAGCCCGCCGTACGGCTGGCGAAGCTCCTTGTCGACATCTCGCCGGACGGTCTGGAGCATGTGTTCCTGGCCGACTCGGGGTCGGTGTCGGTCGAGGTCGCGGTCAAGATGTGCCTGCAGTACTGGCGTTCGCTGGGCCGGCCGGAGAAGCGCAGGCTGCTGACCTGGCGGGGCGGCTACCACGGCGACACCTGGCACCCGATGTCGGTGTGCGACCCCGAGGGCGGGATGCACGACCTGTGGTCCGGTGTGCTGCCCCGCCAGGTCTTCGCCGACGCCCCGCCCGGCCCGTACGAGGAGACGTACGCGGACCATCTGCGGGAGCTGATCGGGCGGCACGCGCATGAACTGGCCGCGGTGATCGTGGAGCCGGTGGTGCAGGGCGCGGGCGGGATGCGGTTCCACTCCCCCGCGTATCTGCGGGTGCTGCGGGAGGCGTGCGACGCGCACGGCGTGCTGCTGGTTTTCGACGAGATCGCGACCGGGTTCGGGCGCACGGGGGCGCTGTTCGCGGCGGAGCACGCGGCGGTGTCGCCGGACGTGATGTGCGTGGGCAAGGCCCTGACCGGTGGTTACCTCACGATGGCGGCGACGCTGTGCTCCTCGCGGGTGGCCGAGGGCATCTCGCGCGGCGAGGTGCCGGTGCTGGCGCACGGCCCGACGTTCATGGGCAACCCCCTGGCGGCGGCCGTGGCCTGTGCCTCCGTGGAGCTGCTGCTCGGGCAGGACTGGCGCGCCGAGGTCAAACGGATCGAGTCCGGGCTGCGGGAGGGCCTGGCCGGGGCGGCCGAGCTGCCCGGGGTGCGGGACGTACGCGTACTGGGCGCCATCGGGGTCGTCCAGCTGGACCACGACGTCGACATGGCCGCGGCCACCCGGGCGGCCGTGCGGGAGGGCGTGTGGCTGCGCCCGTTCCGCGACCTGGTGTACACGATGCCGCCGTACGTCACGGGCGACGCCGACGTCGCGCGGATCACCCGCGCCGTGTGCGCGGCGGCGAAGGAGGGATGACATGCCGGTGCTGGTGATGACGGGCACGAACACCGAGGTCGGCAAGACGGTGGTGACGGCCGCGGTCGCCGCGACGGCGCTTGCGGGCGGCCGTTCGGTGGCGGTGCTCAAGGCCGCGCAGACGGGGGTCGGCCCCGACGAGCCGGGAGACGCGGCGGAGGTCGTGCGGCTCGCCGGGGCGGTCACGTCGGCCGAACTGGCCCGCTACCCGGAGCCGCTGGCCCCGGCCACGGCGGCCCGCCGGGCCGGGCGGACGCCCGTGCATCCGCACGAGATCGCCGAGCGGGCCGCCAAGCTGGCCACCGAGCACGACCTGGTGCTGGTGGAGGGCGCGGGTGGCCTGCTGGTGCGCTTCGACGCGGCCGGCGGGACGCTGGCGGACGCGGCGGAGCTGCTGCGCGCGCCGGTCGTCGTGGTCGCCTCCGCCGGGCTCGGCACCCTCAACGCCACGGAGCTGACGGTCCGGGAGCTGCGCGGGCGGGGTCTCGACCCGGTGGGCGTGGTGATCGGGAGCTGGCCCGCGGACCCCGGGCTCGCGGAACGCTGCAACCTGCTGGACCTGCCGGACGTCACCGGGGTGCCGCTGCTGGGCGCCGTTCCCGAGGGCGCGGGGCGGCTGGACCCGCCCGCCTTCCGGGCCGCCGCCCCGCGGTGGCTGGCGCCCCGGCTGGAGGGCGTCTGGGACGCGGAGGCCTTCCACACACGCGAGGCGCCCTCCCGCGCACGGTGATTCGCCGGACCGGCCCCTGGGGAGAATCGCCGTAGACCCGACCCGGGGAGGTCCCCATGCAGGTGCGGTCCGCCCGCTCCGCCCAGGCGGTGCGGGACCCTGTGCACCACCCGGTCTTCGCCCGCTGGTACGCCCGTTTCAGCGTCGCCGCCGAGAGCCGCGCGGGGATGGCGGACGTACGGCGCAGGCTGCTCGGCGGTCTGTCCGGGCGGGTGATCGAGATCGGCGCGGGCAACGGCCTGAACTTCGCCCACTACCCGGGCACGGTCTCGGAGGTCGTCGCCATGGAGCCGGAGCGTGCGCTGCGCGCGCTGGCCGTGGAGGCGGCGCTGCGGGCGGAGGTGCCCGTGGACGTGGCGCCCGGGGTGGCGGAGGCGCTGCCCGTGAAGAGCGAGGCGTTCGACGCGGCGGTGCTGTCGCTGGTGCTGTGCAGCGTGCGGGACGTGCCGCGGGCGCTCGCGGAGGTGCGGCGGGTGCTGCGGCCCGGCGGCGAGGTGCGGTTCTTCGAGCACGGCGCGGGCGGCGGGCGGGTCATGCACGCCACCCAGCGGGCGCTGGACCGGACGCTGTGGCCGCCGCTCGCGGGCGGCTGCCACCTGTCCCGGGATCCGGTCGCGGCGCTGCGGGAGGCGGGTTTCGAGCTGGGCCCCTACCGGCGCATGACGATCCCCGCGAACGGGCCCGCGCTGCCGCAGTCGTTCTGCGTCATCGGCACCGCGTGGCGGCCTCTCGCCGACGCGGGGGCCGACCGCGGGTGATCAGGCGCACCAGCGGCGCAGTTCGGCCGCGATGGCGTCGATGTCCGCGTCGCCCTTCTTGACCAGGCGGGCCAGGTCGCGCACCTGCTCGGGCGAGGTGACGACCTTCAGGCCGCCGGCGACCAGGTAGGCGTACGCGACGGCGGAGGCGAACAGGGCGTTGGAGCGCTCCAAGGCGGGGACGTGGATGAGCAGCTGGAGCAGGGCTGCGGCGCGGCTGTGCGGTGTGTCGTAGACGGGTACGCCGAATATCTCGGCGTCGTGCCGGGCGACGGCGGCGATCAGGGCGCCCCAGTCGGTGACCTGGGGGTCGCCGGGGGTCTGCTGCTCGGCGAGCATGAGCAGCCAGGCGAGATCGATGCGTACGTGGTCCAAGGGTCAGCGGCGGCCTTCTCGTGTGCCCTCGCGGTCCCGGCCGAACTCCTCGGCGAAGACGCTCTCGTACTGCTTCATGAAGTCGGCGGCGGCCTCGACGAAGGCGCGTCCTGCCTCGCCGGTGTCCTGCCGGACGAGTTCCTCGATGTAGCGGTTGACGCTGATGCCTCGCGCCAGGGCACGCTCCCGGGCCGCTCGGGCGGTGCCCTCGTCCACGCGCACGTTCAGCTGGGTCTTCGCCATACCTCGACGCTAGCGCCGGGATGCTAGCGACGGCAAGGGGGGACGGGATCGCGAGCTCATGTGCCCCTTACATCGGTGTTCCGCATCCGGCACTCCCGGGGGATGTTCCGCGCGGACCGGGCCGCCTTACCCTCGGCGCGACATGCTCGGCCCGGCTGTTCACCGGAGGAGGCGGCCTTGTCCACACCCGCTGAGGAGCACGCCCGGGGCCTCGCGCCCGCCGACGGCACCGCGGCCCGCGCCCGCAGGCTGACGAAGGCGTACGGCTCCGGCGAGACGGCGGTGATCGCCCTGGACTCGGTGGACGTGGACATCGCGCGCGGGCGCTTCACCGCGGTGATGGGGCCGTCGGGCTCCGGCAAGTCCACACTGATGCACTGCCTGGCCGGGCTCGACACCGTCTCCGCCGGTCAGGTCTGGCTCGGCGACACGGAGATCACCGGGCTGAAGGACCGTGAGCTGACCCGGCTGCGGCGGGACCGCGTCGGGTTCATGTTCCAGTCGTTCAACCTCATCCCCACGCTGAACGCGCGCGAGAACATCACCCTGCCCATGGACATCGCCGGGCAGAAGCCCGACGAGGCGTGGCTGGACCAGGTCATCGACACGCTGGGCCTGCGGGACCGTCTGAAGCACCGGCCCGCACAGCTGTCGGGCGGCCAGCAGCAGCGGGTCGCCTGCGCGCGGGCCCTGGCCTCCCGGCCCGAGCTGATCTTCGCCGACGAGCCGACCGGCAACCTCGACTCGCGCGCCGGACTCGAGGTGCTGGGCTTCCTCCGGGAGGCGGTGGACCGGCTGGGCCAGACGGTGGTCATGGTCACCCACGACCCCGGCGCCGCGGCCCACTCCGACCTGGTCCTCTTCCTGGCGGACGGCCGCATCGTGGACGAGATGCACCGCCCTACGGCGGAGTCGGTCCTGGAACGGATGAAGCGGTTCGACGTGGTACGGGGCGCGACGGTCCCGGACGGAGCGGTGCCGCCGGGCGGTGGCGCACCGAGCGCCGCTCCTGCCGCCGGGGGAACCCCGCAGACCCCAACGGACGGCGGGACACCGCACCCCACAGCGCCGGACGGCGGGGGACAGACCGCGCCCCCGGACGCGAGGAAGCCGGGCGCCGCGCCCTCGGATGCCGAGCAGGCCGCCACACCGAAGGACGCCGGACGACCGGACGCCCCACCGCAGGACGGCGGGCGCCAGGGCGCTCCGCACGTGGCCGGCGGAGAGCCGAGCGTTGCGCCGCAAGGCGACGGGGTACCGGGGGCCACGCCCCCTGGTGGCGGGACGACAAGCGGGCGGACGCGCCCCGCGTCGCCCGGCCGTGGCGCACCCGGCGCCGTCCCGCCCCGCGCCGGGGAGCCGGACGGCACGCAGCCCGGCGGGGAGGGCTGACGGCGTGCTCAAGGCGACCCTGCGGAGTTTCCTCGCGCACAAAGGGCGGCTGCTCCTGTCCGCCCTCGCCGTCGTGCTGTCCGTCGCGTTCGTCGCGGGCAGTCTGATCTTCTCCGACACCGTCAGCCGTACCTTCGACCGGCTGTTCGCCTCCAGTTCCTCCGATGTGACGGTGCAGCCGCGGGAGGATCTGGAGGCCGCGGTGCCGACCGGGGCCGTGGCGACGGTGCCCGCGGGGCTGGCCCGGCAACTCGCCGGTGTCGAGGGCGTGGCGTCGGCCCACCCGGACGTCGAGGTGGAGAACGTCACCGTCGTCGACGACCGCAACGAGTCGGTGGGCCCCACGACCGGCGCGCCGATCCTCGCCGTGGACTGGCACGTCACCGAGCGGAGCGTGGTGGAGCTGACCTCCGGCCGCACCCCGCGCGGGGACGGCGAGGCCGTGCTGGACGCGGACACCGCGGACGCCAAGGACGTGGAGATCGGCGACACGCTGACCGTGCAGGCGCAGCCGGGTTCGTTCCGCGTCGAGGTGGTCGGGATCGCCACCTTCACCACCACCAACCCGGGCGCGGCCCTGGTGTTCCTGGACCCGCAGGCGGCGGCCACCCGTCTGCTGGGCGGGGCGGACCGGGCCACCAGCGTCTCCGTGGAGGCGGCGCCGGGCGTGCCCGACGCGGAGCTGAAGCGGCGGATCACCGCCGCACTCGGCGCCGGCGCCTACGAGATCAGGACGGCTGACGAGCAGGCCGAGACGGCCTCGGAGGAGCTGGGCGCGTTCCTCGACGTCATCAAGTACGCGATGCTGGGCTTCGCCGGGATCGCCGTGCTCGTGGGCGTGTTCCTGATCGTCAACACCTTCTCGATGCTCATCGCCCAGCGCACCCGCGAGCTGGGCCTGCTGCGGGCGCTCGGCGCGGACCGGCGGCAGGTGCGGCGGTCGGTGCTGACGGAGGCGGTGCTGCTCGGGCTGGCCGGCTCGACGGTCGGTCTGGCGGCCGGGGTGGGGCTGGCCTTCGGCCTGATCCGGCTGATGAGCGCCTTCGGGATGAACCTCAGGACCACGGAGATGGTGGTCGGCTGGGCCACGCCCGTCTCCGCGTACGTGGTGGGCGTGGGGGTCACCTTCGTCGCCGCGTACCTCCCGGCCCGTCGTGCGGCGGCCGTCTCCCCGATGGCCGCGCTGGCCGACGCCGAGGTCGCCGGGGCCGGCCGGCCGCTGCGGGCCCGCGCGGTGGCCGGAGGCGTCGTCGGCGCGCTGGGCGCGGCGGCGCTGCTGGGCTGTGTGCTGTCCGGTGACACGGGGACGGCGGCGTCCCTGCTGGGGCTCGGAGTCGTGCTCACGCTGGTCGCCACCGTCGTGGCGGGCCCGCTGCTGGTGCGGCCGGTGATCCGGGTGCTGGGCGCGGCGTTCCCCGCGCTGTTCGGCGCGGTGGGCCGGATGAGCCGGCGCAACGCCCTGCGCAACCCGCGCCGTACCGGGGCCACGGCCGCCGCGCTGATGGTGGGGCTGGCCCTGGTGGGCGGTCTGTCGGTGGCCAGCGCGTCGATGTCCCGGTCCTTCGACGATCAGATCGACAAGACGCTCGGCGCGGACTTCGTGATCCAGAACGCGGGCTTCATGCCGTTCCCGCCGGAGGTCACGGACCGGGTGCGGGACACCGAGGGCGTGGGTCTGGTCGTACGGCAGCGGTTCGCGCCGGTGGCGGTGCGGCTGCCGGACGGCGAACGGGTCGAGACCACCGCCGCCGGGTACGACGACGGCGTCGACGACGTCGCCCGGGTGACGTACGCCGAAGGCGGTACGGAGGCCGCGCTGGCCGACGGCGGGATGGCCATGGACGCGGGCTTCGCGGCCGAGCACCGGGTGAGCCGGGGCGACCGGGTGCCGGTGGAGTTCCCCGGCGGCCGCACCGCCGAGTTCACGGTGGCCGCCCTGACCGACATGGAGGGCGGCGAGGGCTTCGGGATGCGCGGCGGGCTGTTCTTCGGCATGGCGGCCGTGGAGGAGTACGTGCCGGGCGGCCAGGACTCCGCGCTGTACGTCAACGCGGCGGCCGGCACCTCCCCGGACGAGCTGCGCGACCGGCTGAAGGCGACGCTCGACCCGTATCCGCAGGTGCAGGCGCGCGACCAGGCCGACTACAAGGAGCTGGTGCACGGGCAGATCGCCGTGCTGCTGTACCTGGTGTACGCCCTGCTGGGGCTGGCGATCGTGATCGCGGTGCTGGGCGTGGTCAACACGCTCGCGCTGTCGGTGGTGGAGCGCACCCGGGAGATCGGGCTGCTGCGGGCGATCGGGCTGGGCCGGCGGCAGCTGCGGCGCATGATCCGGCTGGAGTCCGTGGTGATCGCGGTGTTCGGCGCGGTGCTCGGGCTGGCGCTGGGGCTGGTGTGGGGCGTGTGCATCCAGCAGGTGCTGGCGCTGGAGGGCATGACAGCCTTCGCCGTGCCCTGGGGCACCGTGGTGGCGGTGGTCGTCGGGTCGGCGGTGGTGGGTGTGGCGGCGGCGCTGCTGCCGGCCCTGCGGGCGTCGCGGATGAACGTGCTGGAGGCCATCGCCCACGAGTGAGCATCGCTGCGCGCCGTGGTCCGCATGGTGGAATTCCGTGATCACGCCGCCACGGCCCTGCTGGGATCGGCCGCATGAGTGACATCACGAACGCACCGCGGATCCGGGCCGCGGGCCCCGACGACCTCGACGCCGTGCTGGCCTTCTGGAAGACGGCCGCCGAGGGCACCAGCATCAGCGACGACCGGGACGGCGTGGAGCGGCTGGTCGCCCGCGACCCCGAGGCGCTGATCCTCGCCGAGCGGGACGGGGCGCTGGTCGGCACGGTGATCGCGGGCTTCGACGGCTGGCGGTGCCATCTGTACCGCCTGGCGGTGCACCCGGACCACCGTCGCCAGGGCATCGCGACGGCGCTGCTGGCCGCCGCGGAGGAGCGGTTCACGGCGCTCGGCGGGCGCCGCGCGGACGCGATGGTGCTGCAGCGCAACGAGACCGCCCATCATGCGTGGGGCGCGGCGGGGTATGCGCCGGAGGAACGCTGGCGACGCTGGGTGAAGCCCCTCACCGGGTGATCCACGGCCCGTCGGCCGGTCCCTGCCCGTCCTCCCCCCGGTGAGGGCCGCCCGGCCCTCCGTGAAAGGTCGTGTCACCGCCCGTGGGCCCGCCTCCGGTTGCCGCCGACACCGCGCGTCCGACCCCGTCCTGTCCGACGATGGGACGGAGGTGACGCGATGACCGAAGTGCTCCTCCTGCTGGCGGCGATCCTGCTCTCGCTCCTGTGCGGGGCGTTCGTGGCGGCAGAGTTCTCCCTCACCACGGTCGAGCGGGCCGAGCTGGAGCGGGCGGCGGAGCGCGGCGAGCGGGGCGCCGCCGGCGCGCTCAAAGCCGTCCGCAGCCTGACCTTCCAGCTCTCCGGGGCCCAGCTCGGCATCACCGTCACCAACCTGGTGGTCGGCATGCTCGCCGAGCCGTCGATCGCCGCGCTGATCAGAGGCCCGCTGCGGGACCTCGGCGCCTCGGAGTCGCTGGCCCGCTCGCTGGCCCTGGTGATCGGCACCGGCCTGTCGACGGTGTTCCTGATGGTGGTCGGCGAGCTGGTGCCGAAGAACTGGGCGATCTCCTCGCCGCTGACGGTCGCCAAAGGGGTGGGCAACGCGCAGCGCTGGTTCAGCACCGCGTTCCGCCCGTTCATCACCCATCTGAACAACTCGGCCAACCGGATGGTGCGCCGGATCGGGCTGGAGCCGGCCGAGGAGCTGGAGTCCGCGCGCAGCCCCCAGGAGCTGGCCGCGCTGGCCCGGCACTCCGCCAGGAAGGGCGCCCTGGAGCCGGACACCGCCGAGCTGTTCGTCCGCACGCTGAACCTCGCCGATCTGACGGCGGAGAACGTGATGACGCCCCGCGTCCAGGTCATCGCCCTGGAGGAGAGGGCGACCTGCGAGGACGTGGCCAACGCCACCCGGGCGACCGGGCTGTCCCGGTTCCCCGTGTACCGCGAGACGCTGGACCGGGTGGTCGGCACGGCTCATGTGAAGGACGTGCTCGCGCTGCCCGCCGAACGCCGGCCGGAGGTGCCCGTGTCGGAGCTGATGCGCGAACCGCTGCTGGTGCCGGGCTCGCTCACCGTCGACCGGCTGCTGGACCGGCTGTCCGGCCGTCGCACCATGGCCGTGGTCATCGACGAGTACGGCGGCACGGCGGGCGTGGCCACCCTTGAGGACATCGTGGAGGAGGTGGTCGGCGAGGTCCGCGACGAGCACGACCCGCACGAGACGCCCGACCTGGCCCGGGCAGGCACCGACGAGACGGGCCACGCGCTGTTCTCCGCCGACGGTTCGGCGCGTCTGGACCAGCTGGCCCGGGTGGGGCTGCGCGCCCCGGAGGGGCCGTACGAAACCCTGGCCGGGCTGGTGGCCGCCGAGCTGGGCCGGATACCGGAGACGGGGGACGCCGTCGAGGTGGCCGGCTGGCGTCTTGAGGTCGCGGACGCCTCGGGCCGCCGCGCGGCACGCGTGCTGCTGCGGGCGCCCCTCGACGAGGGGAAGCCGGACGGCGACGGGACCGCGTCCGCCGACACCCATGACGACCCGGGAGCCCGCCGATGACCGCCGTGCAACTGCTGATCGGCCTGGCCACCCTGGTCGCCAACGCCTTTTTCGTCGGCGCGGAGTTCGCCCTGATCTCGGTGCGCCGCAGCCAGATCGAGCCGTACGCGGACGAGGGCGACCGGCGTGCCAAGCGGGTGCTGTGGGGGCTCGAGCACGTGTCCGCGCTGCTGGCGGCAGCGCAGCTGGGCATCACGCTGAGCACCCTGGTCCTCGGCATCGTCGCCGAGCCGGCCATCGCGCATCTGCTGGAGCCGGTGTTCCACGCGGTGGGCGTCCCCGAGGGCGCCGGGCACGCGGTGTCGTTCGTGATCGCGCTGACCCTGGCCACGTATCTGCACATGCTGCTCGGCGAGATGGTGCCGAAGAACATCGCGCTCGCCGAGCCGGTGCGCAGCGCGCTGCTGCTGGGCCCTCCGCTGGTGGCGCTGTCCCGTGCGCTGCGCCCGGTGATCTTCACGATCAACGCCTTCGCCAACACGTTGCTGCGGTTGTTGCGGGTGGAGACGCGGGACGAGGTCGCCGCGTCCTTCTCGGACGCCGAGCTGGCGCAGATCGTGAGGGACTCCGGCGAGGCGGGTCTGATCGACGACCGGGCCCGTGAGCGGCTGAACGACGCGCTGGAGCTGGGCCGGCGTCCGGTGCGGGACGTGGTGCTGCCGCTGGAGCGGGTGGTCCACGCGCGCGTGGGCGTCACGCCGGAGGAGCTGGAGCGGCTGTCCGCGGAGTCCGGCTTCTCGCGGTTCCCGGTGGTGGACGAGCAGCGGCGGATCGTCGGATATCTGCACGTCAAGGACGCCTTGGACGCCTCGCCGCGGGACATGCCGTTCCGGCTGCGGGACATGCGGCCGATCGCGCGGGTCCGGGAGAGCACTCCGCTGGACGACGTGCTCACCGCGATGCGGCGCAGCCGTACGCACCTGGCGGCCGTGATCGGCGCGGACGGGCGGATGGCGGGGCTGGTGACGATGGAGGACGTGCTGCGGGAGCTGTTCGGGCAGCGCACCTGACCGGTTACTCCCGCCCGGGGGAGGTGACCGACCGGCGGGTATGTGCCAGGGGCTACCATTTCTGTCGCCATGCAGACGAACCCCACCCCCAGCGCCCCCGCCCACACCAGCCTCGTGGCCCTGGGCGACTCCTTCACCGAAGGCATGTCGGACCTGCTGCCCGACGGCACCTACCGCGGCTGGGCCGACCTGCTCGCGGCCCGGATGGCCTCGGTCACGCCCGGCTTCCGGTACGCCAACCTCGCGGTGCGCGGCAAGCTGATCCAGCAGATCGTCGACGAGCAGGTCGGCCGCGCGGCGGCCATGGGCGCCGACGTGATCACCCTGGTCGGCGGTCTGAACGACACCCTCCGCCCCAAGTGCGACATGGGCCGGGTGCGGGACCTGCTGACCGAGGCCGTGGAGCGGCTGGCCCCGCACTGCAAGCAGCTCGTGCTGATGCGCAGCCCGGGCCGTCAGGGACCGGTGCTGGAACGCTTCCGCCCCCGCATGGAGGCGCTGTTCACGTGCGTCGACGAGCTCGCCGCCCGGCACGACGCGGTGGTGGTCGACCTGTACGGGGCGCCCGCGCTCGGCGACCCCCGGCTGTGGGACGTGGACCGGCTGCACCTCACCGGCGAGGGACACCGCAGGGTCGCGGAGGCGGTGTGGCAGGCGCTCGGCTACCCGGCGGAGGACCCCGAGTGGCATCTGCCTCCGGAGGCGACGCTGCCGCCGCACTGGGTGGCGCGCCGGGTCGAGGACGTGCGGTTCGCCCGCCGGCACCTGCTGCCGTGGATCGGCCGCCGGCTCACCGGGCGCTCCTCGGGGGACGGCCTGCCGCCCAAGCGCCCCGAGCTGCTGCCGTACGAGACGGCGTAGCGGTCCTCTCGTACGTTCCTCCAGGTCACCCCGCGGCGCGGGCCTGCACGAATCGCCAGTAGACTCCCTGTACGTGACTGCTGCGCCCGCCAAGCCCCGTATCCCGAACGTCCTCGCCGGACGCTACGCCTCCGCCGAGCTCGCCACGCTCTGGTCGCCCGAGCAGAAGGTGAGGCTCGAGCGGCAGCTCTGGCTCGCCGTGCTGAAGGCCCAGAAGGACCTCGGGATCGAGGTGCCCGACACGGCGATCGCCGACTACGAGCGGGTCCTCGACACCGTGGACCTGGCCTCGATCGCCGAGCGCGAGAAGGTCACCCGCCACGACGTGAAGGCGCGGATCGAGGAGTTCAACGACCTCGCCGGGCACGAGCACGTGCACAAGGGCATGACCTCCCGCGATCTCACCGAGAACGTCGAGCAGCTGCAGATCCGGCTCTCGCTGGAGCTGATGCGCGACCGCGCGGTGGCCGTGCTGGCCCGCCTCGGCAAGCTGGCCGGGGAGTACGGCGAGCTGGTGATGGCCGGCCGTTCGCACAACGTGGCCGCGCAGGCCACCACCCTCGGCAAGCGCTTCGCGACCGCCGCCGACGAGCTGCTGGTGGCGTACGGGCGGCTGGAGGAGCTGCTGGGCCGGTACCCGCTGCGCGGCATCAAGGGCCCGGTCGGCACCGCGCAGGACATGCTGGACCTGCTCGGCGGGGACGCCGCCAAGCTGGCCGAGCTGGAGAACCGGATCGCCGGCCACCTGGGCTTCTCCCAGGCGTTCACCTCCGTCGGCCAGGTCTACCCGCGCTCCCTGGACTACGACGTCGTCACCGCGCTGGTGCAGCTGGCCGCGGCGCCGTCCTCGCTGGCGAAGACGATCCGGCTGATGGCCGGGCACGAGCTGGTCACCGAGGGCTTCAAGCCGGGGCAGGTCGGCTCGTCCGCGATGCCGCACAAGATGAACACGCGCTCCTGCGAGCGGGTCAACGGCCTGATGGTCATCCTGCGCGGCTACGCGTCGATGACGGGCGAGCTGGCGGGCGACCAGTGGAACGAGGGAGACGTGTCCTGCTCGGTGGTGCGCCGGGTCGCGCTGCCGGACGCGTTCTTCGCGCTCGACGGGCTGCTGGAGACGTTCCTGACCGTGCTCGACGAGTTCGGCGCCTTCCCGGCCGTCGTGGCCCGGGAGCTGGACCGCTACCTGCCGTTCCTCGCCACCACCAAGGTGCTGATGGGCGCGGTGCGCGCGGGCGTCGGCCGTGAGGTCGCCCACGAGGCGATCAAGGAGAACGCCGTCGCCACCGCGCTCGCCATGCGGGAGCAGGGCGCCGAGCGCAACGACCTGCTCGACAAGCTCGCCGGCGACGAACGGCTGCCGCTGGGCCGCGCGGAGCTGGAGGCGCTGATGGCGGACAAGCTGTCCTTCACCGGCGCCGCGAGCGACCAGGTGACCTCCGTGGTCGGCCGGATCGACGAGATCGTGAAGCAGCACCCGGAGGCCGCCGGCTACACCCCCGGGGCGATCCTCTGAGCCGCTTCACCCAGGAGGAACTCGAGGCCGCCCGCGACCGTCTGGTGCCGGACGTGGTCGCGGACGGTCTGCGGGTGCTGTTCTGCGGCATCAACCCGGGCCTGATGACGGCCGCCACGGGCCACCACTTCGCGCGCCCCGGCAACCGCTTCTGGCCCGCCCTGCACCGCTCCGGCTTCACCCCGCGCCTGCTGCCGCCGTCGGAGCAGCGGGAGCTGCTGTCGTACGGGCTCGGCATCACCAACGTGGTGGCGCGGGCGACCGCGCGGGCCGACGAGCTGACGGCCGAGGAGTACCGGGAGGGCGGGCGTGAGCTCGCCGTGAAGGTGGCCCGGCTGCGTCCGCGCTGGCTGGCCGTGCTGGGGGTGACCGCGTACCGGGCGGCGTTCGACGACCGCAACGCCAAGGTGGGGCCGCAGGTGCGGACCATCGGCGAGTCCCGGGTGTGGGTGCTGCCCAATCCCAGCGGGCTGAACGCGCACTGGACGCCGGCGTCGCTCGCCGAGGAGTTCGCGCGGCTGCGGGAGGCGGCGGAGCAGGGGTGACGCGTCCCTGAGGATCTGTGTGTCCTCAAGGCGGAGCGGTCTCCGTGACCACGGCCAGGAGCTGCACGGAGCCGCCCGGGTCCCGGTCGGCGAGCGCGACCACGACCCAGCGGCCGGTGCCCCGCACCTCCCACAGCCAGGCCACGCCCGCGTGGTGACTCAGCCAGCCCCACGGCTCGGGTACGTCCTCCCGCTCCGTGCGCAGCTCCACCGTCTGCAGGTTGTACGGATCGGAGTCGCCCCAGCGGGAGGCGAGCAGTTCGTACACCGCGTCGCGGTCCTTCTCGAACTGGTCCACCGTCACCGCCCAGCCGGCCGGGTCCAGGTCCGGGCGGTCGCCGGACTCCAGCACGGCGACGTGGTGGCCCGGTCCCGAGAAGCCGACGTCCGACGGGCCGTGCTCCGCCGGGAAGGGCCGGAAGCACAGCTCGTCGATGAGGGCGATGTGCCGGGCGAGGTTCATGGCTCCAGTAAACCCGCAGCCACTGACAGTTGGCGGCGGGTCAACCGGCCACCCTTCAGGCGTCCTGACGGCGCAGCCGCCACGCGCCCGCCAGCAGGGCCGCGGCCGTCCAGCACGCGGTGACGGCAAGTCCCGTCCACGGGCCGAGCGTTCCGTCGGGCACGCTGCGCAGCACCGTCTGCCCCGCGCGGTCCGGCATGAAGTCGGCGACCGTCCCGAGCGCGTCGCCGACCACGAACGACACGATCAGGACGAACGGGATCAACACCGACAGGGTGGCCACCCCGCTGCGCAGCAGCGTGGCGAGTCCGGCCGCGAACAGCGCCATGAGCGTGAGGTAGACGGCGCCGCCGACCACACCGCGCACCTGGTCGGCGGTGGTCAGGCCGTCGGCCGCGTCGCCGAGTCCGGCCAGGCCGGCGAGGAGCGCGGCCAGGGACGTCACCAGGGCCACCACCAGGACGACGGCGGCGATGGCGGCCGCCTTGGCGGCGAACCACAGCCCGCGACGCGGGACCGCCGTCAGCGACAGCCGCACGGCGGCGCCCTCGCGGTACTCGGCGGACACGGCCAGGGAGCCGAAGGTGATGGCGGCGATCTGGCCGAGTGCGGTGCCGGACAGGGCCGCGAACAGCGGGTCGGCGCCCTGGTCCTCGGGGTCCAGGCCCGCGAGCGCGGAGAAGGCGGTGGTCACCGCGAACAGCACGAGCAGGGTGGCGAGCAGCGGGCGGACGGTGCGGATCTTCAGCCACTCGGAGCGGAACACGGGGGCGAACGGCACGGTCAGGCCTCCTGGTGCTGGGGGGTGAACTCGGTCTCGGCGGCGGTCAGGTCCAGGTAGGCCTGCTCCAGGGTGCCCTCGTCGGCGGCGAGTTCGAGGAGCGGTACCCCGTCGGCCGAGGCGAGGCGCCCGATGTCGTCCACGCGCGCGTCGGGCACGGTCCAGTGGCCGTCGGAGTGGCGCACCGCCTGGTGGCCGTGGCGGGCCAGGACGTTCTCCAGCGCGTCCGGGTCGGAGGTGCGGACCCGGACGGCGGGCCGTACGCGCGCGTCGATGAACTCCCGCAGGGGGGTGTCGGCCAGTAGCCTGCCCCGGCCCAGGACGACCAGGTGGTCGGCGAACGAGGCGGTCTCGTTCATCAGATGACTGGACACCAGCACGGTCCGCCCCTCGTCCGCGAGCCGCCGCAGCAGTCCGCGGATCCACACGATGCCCTCCGGGTCGAGGCCGTTGGACGGCTCGTCGAGCATCACCACCTCCGGGTCGCCGAGCAGCGCGGCGGCGATGCCGAGCCGCTGCCGCATGCCGAGCGAGTACGTCCGCACCCGGCGGCGGGCCGCAGGGGCCAGCCCGGTCTCCTCGAGCACCTCGTCCACCCGGCGGTCCGGGATGCGGTGCGTCGCCGCCAGGACGCGCAGATGGTCGCGGCCGGTGCGGGAGCCGAGTGCGGCGCCGGCGTCGAGCAACGCGCCCACCGTGCGCAGGGGTTCGCGCAGGGCCGCGTACGGCCGGCCGTCGAGGCCGGCCGAGCCGGAGGTGGGGTGGTCCAGGCCGAGTACCAGGCGCATGGTGGTGGACTTGCCGGCGCCGTTGGGGCCGAGGAAGCCGGTGACGCGGCCGGGCGGCACGGTGAAGGTGAGGTCGTCGACGGCTCGTCGGGCGCCGTACTCCTTGGTGAGGTCGCGGACGTCGATGCTGGTCATGGCATCAGCGTGGTGGACCGGCCCTGCGCGGGGCCTCCCCCGTGCGTGGAGATCGTCTCCCCCGCGCGGGGGAGCCCGTTGCCTGCCCCGGGTGTCACGATGGCGGAATGGTTCGGCTGCTGCGCCCGCTGGTCCGCGGGAGGACGTACACACGGCTGCTGCACATGTGGGTGCCGGTGGCAGCCGTCAGCGTGTGGTGGTGGGTGGAGCCTGGGCTGCCCTGGGTGCCGCTGGTCGTGCTGGTGCCGGTGGGGCTGTTGCCGGGGGCGCGCGTGGCCGAGGTGATGCAGGCCCGGCTGCTGCTCACCCCGGACGAGGCGGATCCGGACTTCGCCACGCGTCCGGCCACGGCCTGGCCGGACCGCTGGCGGACCGTGCTGTGGCTGGAGTTCCGCACGCTGCTCGGCGGTGTCGTCGCCTGGGCGACGGTGTGGCTGCCGATCGTCGCGTACGCGCTGGCCGCGCGGACGGTGGGGCACGAGACCGAGGATCTGCCGCAGGTGTCGGGCCCGCCGGACTGGGTGTTCGGCCTGCTCGTCCCGCTGCCGCTCGTCGCGCTGTACGCGCTCGTGGCCGGCGGCGGCGCGGTCCTCACCGCCGTCGCCCGGCGGCTGCTGGGCCCGTCGGTCGCCGAGCGTCTCGCGGCCGTCGAGGAGCGCACCGAGCAGCTGCTCGAGCGCACCCGGATCGCGCGCGAGCTGCACGACTCCATCGGGCACGCGCTGACCGTGGCGGTCGTGCAGGCCGGAGCCGCCCGAGCGGCGAACAGCCCGGAGTTCACCGAGCGCGCCCTCGCGGCCATCGAGGACACCGGCCGGGCCGCCCTGGAGGACCTGGAGCGGGTGCTCGGCGTGCTGCGCGAGTCGGAGCGGCCGGCGAGTGCCCGGCCGACGCTCGCCGACGCCGACCGGCTGCTGGAGTCCGCGCGCGCCTCGGGGGCGACGGTCGACGCCGAGGTCACCGGGCCGTTGGAGACCCTGCCCGGCCCCCTCTCCCGCGAGGGCTACCGCATCCTCCAGGAGGCGCTGACGAACGTGCTGCGGCACGCGGGCGCGGTGCCCGCCCGGGTCCGGGTGTCCACCGCGGACGGCCTGCTGACGCTGGAGGTGCGCAATCCGCTGCCGGACGACCGGCCCGCCGCGGGCCGTGGCAGCGGCCTGCGCGGCATACGCGAGCGGGCGGCGCTGCTCGGCGGGCGGGCGCACACCGGCCCGGACGGGGACGGCGACTGGCAGGTGCGGGTCGAACTGCCCCTGGGCTGATCTACGCTGGCCGCATGCCGGTCAGAGTGCTCCTCGTCGACGACGAACCCCTGGTGCGCGCGGGGCTCAGGGCCGTGCTGGAGGCACAGCCGGACATCGAGGTCGCCGGGGAGGCGGCCGACGGTGCGGCGGTGATCCCGCTGGTACGGCGGCTGCGACCGGACGTGGTCGCCATGGACGTACGGATGCCGCTGCTGGACGGCATCGAGGCGACGCGCGCGCTGCTGCGGACGGTGCCGGACCCGCCGAAGATCCTCGTGGTGACGACGTTCGAGAACGACGAGTACGTGTACGAGGCGCTGCGCGCCGGGGCGGACGGGTTCCTGCTGAAGCGGGCCCGGCCGGCGGAGATCGTGCACGCGGTGCGGCTGATCGCCGAGGGCGAGTCGCTGCTGTTCCCCGCCTCGGTACGGCAGCTGGCGGCGGAGTACGGCGAGGGCGGCGGGAACCGCGCGGCCCGTGCCGCGCTGGAGCGCGCCCGGCTCACCGAACGGGAGGGCGAGGTGCTGCGGCTGATGGCGCGTGGCCTGTCGAACGCGGAGATCGCCGCGCGTCTCGTGGTCGGCACGGAGACGGTGAAGTCGCATGTGAGCGCCGTGCTGGCGAAGCTGGGCGCGCGGGACCGGACGCAGGCGGTGATCACGGCGTACGAGTCGGGGTTCGTGGCGCCGGGCTGAGCGGGCCGTGCGAAAGGGGAGGCGGGGGGGCGCCCGCCCGGTGGTCGCCGGGGTGCGCCGTGCCGAGTACGATCCGCCCAACACGCGCACGAGCTGGGAGGACGGACGGTGGGTCGGCTGACCGGCGGGGATCCCTCGCTGCTGCGGAGGATCAACTCCGCGGTGGTGCTGCACGCGTTGCGGGCCACGGACTGCGCGACGCTGACCGAGGTGACCCGGGTGACGGGGCTGTCCCGGCCGACCGTCGAAGGCGTCGTGGAGGGTCTGATCGAGGCGGGTCTGGTCGTCGAGGCGGCGGCCGACGAGGGCGCCGCACGCCGTCAGGGACGCCCGGCGCGGCGGTTCCGCTTCCGGGCGGAGGCGGGTCATCTGCTGGGCCTGGAGATCGGTGTGCACCGGGTGGCCGCGCTGCTGGCCGACCTGGACGGCCGGGTGATCGGCGCGCAGGTGCGGGACGTGGACGAGACGGTCGACGCCGACGAGCGTCTGGACCGGCTGCGGGCGGCCGTCGCGGAGCTGCTGCGGCGGGCCGGTGTGCCGCGCGGCTCGCTGCGGGCGGTCGGTGTGGGCACCCCCGGCATCGTCGACGCGGACGGCACGGTGCGGCTGGGCACGGCGTTGCCCGGCTGGACGGGGCTGAGCCTCGGCGAGCGGCTGAGCCGTTCCTTCGCGTGCCCGGTGCTGGTGGAGAACGACGCCAACGCGGCGGTGGTCGCGGAGCACTGGAAGGGCTCGGCGAAGGGCCGCGACGACGTGGTGTTCGTGCTGGCCGGGCTGAGCCCGGGGGCGGGTTCGCTGATCGGCGGGCGGCTGCACCGGGGGTACGGCGGCGCGGCCGGCGAGATCGGGGCGCTGCATCTGCTGGGGCGTGAGGCGACGCCGGAGACGCTGCTGTCGACCACGGACGAGCCGCTGCATCCGCTGGACGAGCAGGCCGTGGCGCAGGTGTTCGCGCAGGCGCGTCAGGGCGACCAGCGGGCGCTGGCGGCGATGGACCGGTTCATCCAGCGGCTGGTCCACGACGTGGCGGCGCTGGTGCTGGCGCTCGACCCGGAGCTGGTCGTGATCGGGGGCTGGGCGGCCGGTCTTGACGGGGTGCTGGAGCCGCTGCGCCGCGAGCTGGCCCGCTACTGCCTGCGCCCGCCTGAGGTCACCCTGTCCCTGCTGGGAGAGGCGGCGGTGGCGACGGGCGCGGTGCGGCTGGCGCTCGACCATGTCGAGGAGCAGCTTTTCGCCGTGGAGGGCACGGTGACGGCCCGGCGCTGACGTACGCGCGCGCCGTGGGGCGGTACCCCACGGCGCGTCGACGGTGCGTCAGTGAACCTCGCCTGTCAGGACGCCTGGCGCTCCGGGCCGTGGTGTATCTCGACCCCGCCGGAGTCGCCGAAGGTCAGGCGGCAGGTGTCCGCGCGGTAGGTGGCCACCGAGAGGGCGGCGGTGCGTCCGCGGGCGATGTAGCGGGTGGTGACGACGAGGACGGGGGCGCCGGGCAGGCGGTCCAGTTCCCTCGCCTCGTCCGCGCCGGCCGAGCCGAGCTCCACCGCGTTCTCCTGGCGCTCCAGCTCCAGGCGCTGCAGTTCACGCAGCACCGCGCGGGCGCGCGCGGCGCCGGACGGGGCGTCGATGCCGGAGAGGTCGGGCACCGAGGCGGCCGGGATGTACAGCAGCTCGGACGCGACGGGCTGGCCACGGGAGACGCGGGAGCGGCGCACGATGTGCACGGCTTCGTCGCCGCCGGTCACCAGGGGCTCGGCGAGCGCGGCGGGCGGCACCTCGAGCCGGCAGTCCACGGCGTGCCACGCGTCGTCCGGGCCGCCGGGCCAGGCGTGCTGCTCGCTGCCGACGGAGACGCCCATGCGCGGCGGGGCGACGGTGGTGCCCACCCCCCTGCGGCGCTGCAGCCGGCCTTCCAGCTCGAGCTGTTCGAGGGCCTGCCGGAGCGTGGCGCGCGCGACGCCGAAGCGCGCGGCCAGGTCACGCTCGTTGGGCAGGATCTCGCCCACGGAGAACTCCGAGTCCAGCGCCTCGGTGAGCACGGTCTTCAGATGCCAGTACTTCGGCTCCGGCACCGATTCCAGCTGCGTGGTCCCCACCCTGTCCTCCACGATCGCCGTGTCCGGCGGCGTTTTAGCGCCCTTGTTTATTAAAGGTTGTTTCACTTCTCTGCGACCATAGGGCGGCCACCGGACTTGGTCAATACCAATCGGCAGCGCACGGGAGGCCCCCGGCGCGCGGTGCGCCGGGGGCCTTGCGGGAACGGGCGGGACGCGCCTACGGGAGCGCGGTGAGGGCGGCCAGCTTGTCGGGGTTGCGGACCACGTAGACGGTGCGGATCCGGTCGCCGTCGGCGTCGATCTGCACGACCGTGTCCGGCTTCCCGCCGGACAGGACGAGCACCGCGGGACCGCCGTTGAGCTCGAGCACGCGGACGGACACGTCCGGCAGCCCCTTGCCGGCCACGCCGACGAAGAAGCGGCCCACGTGGTCGGCGCCGTCCAGCACCCGCAGCGGGGCGCGCGCCTTGCCGCCGCTGTCGCCGACGAGCCGGACGTCCGGGGCGAGCAGCTCCATGAGGCCCGCCAGGTCTCCCCCGGCTGCCGCGTCCAGGAAGCGTTCGGTGAGGACGCGGCGGCGGGCGGGGTCGACGTCGTACCGGGGGCGCCTGTCGTCGACATGGCGGCGGGCGCGGGCGCCGAGCTGGCGCACGGCCGCCTCGCCGCGGTCGAGCAGGGCCGCGATGTCGGCGTACGGGTAGCCGAACGCCTCCCTCAGCACGAACACCGCGCGCTCCAGCGGGGAGAGCGTCTCCATGACGACGAGCACCGCGAGGGACACGGAGTCGGCGAGCACGGCCCGCTCGGCGGTGTCCGTCACGGTGTCACCGAAGTGGGTGACGTAGGGCTCGGGGAGCCAGGGGCCCACGTAGGTCTCGCCGCGCGCCTTGATCTGCCGGAGCCGGTCGACGGCGAGGCGGGTGGTGATCCGCACGAGGAAGCCGCGTGGTTCGCGGACCTCGGTCCTGTCGTCGGCGGACCAGCGCAGCCAGGCGTCCTGGACGACGTCCTCGGCGTCGGCCACGCGGCCCAGCATGCGGTAGGCGATGCCCATGAGGACGGGGCGGTGTTCCTCGAAGACGTCGGTCGCGGTGTCGGCGGTCACCCGGCCATCCCAGCGGAATGGTGCCGAGGTGTCCAGGCAGGACGGGCTACCCGTCGGTAGCAATTGCTGACAAGCTGTCTACGCCGTCCTGCGCGACGTTCCTTTCCACGAGTCCGAACGAGGAGCTCCTCATGTCCGCGACCGTCACCTACCAGCTCCCCTCTCCCCGAGGCCCGCAGTCCGTGACCCTGTCCTACGCGCGCGTAGGACGCGGTGAACCGCTGCTTCTGCTGCACGGCATCGGGCACCACCGGCAGGCCTGGGACCCGGTCGTGGACATCCTGGCCACCGAGCGCGAGGTGATCGCCGTGGACCTGCCCGGCTTCGGCGCCTCGCCCGCCCTGCCCGACGGCCTCGACCACGATCTGCCCACCGTCACCGCCGCGCTCCGCGGCCTGTGCGAGGCGCTGGAGCTGGACCGGCCGCACGTCGCCGGCAACTCCCTGGGCGGGCTGCTCGCCCTGGAGATGGGGCGGGCCCGGCTGGTGCGGTCGGTGACGGCGCTGTCCCCGGCCGGGTTCTGGACGCAGGCCGAGCGGCGGTACGCGTTCACCGTGCTGTCCGCCATGCGGGGGATCGCGGAGCGGATGCCGGTGCGGGTGGTCGAGGGGCTCGCCCGGTCGGCGGTCGGGCGGACCGTGCTGACCAGCACGATCTACGCCCGGCCCGGGCGACGGGCGCCGGAGGCGGTGGTCGCCGAGACGCGGGCGCTGGCCGAGGCGACCGGGTTCGCGCGGACGCTGCGGGCGGGCGGGTCCGTGCAGTTCACGGAGGACGTGCGGGGCGTTCCGGTGACGGTCGCGTGGGGGGCGCGGGACCGGCTGCTGATCCCCCGGCAGGGGGTACGGGCGAAGCAGATCATTCCGCGGGCGCGGCTGGTCCGGCTGCCGGGATGCGGGCACGTGCCGATGAATGACGATCCGGCGTTGGTGGCCCGGGTCCTGTTGGACGGGAGTCGCTAGGTCCCCGGTTCGCAGTGGACCGGTGAGGGCTTGTCGCACAGTTCCCCGCGCCCCTGGGGCGTGTTGTTCATCCGGCGTTTCCATGGTCGGCGTAGGTGTGGGGTGCCCACCTGCCGACCTACGTAAGGCGTACTCATGGCACACCGTCTGCTGCCCGGCCGTCGCTCCCTGCTGAAGGGGTCCCTTGCCGTCTCGGCGGGGCTGGCCCTGCCCGCGTTCACCCGGTCGGGGCGGCCCAGCGCCGAGTGGGGCGTCCAGGCCGGTGACGTCACCCGTGACTCCGCGCTGGTGTGGGTCCGGTCGGACCGGCCGGCGCGGATGATCGTCGAGACCTCGGCGACGGAGTCGTTCCGCACCGTCCGCCGGGTGCGGGGGCCGTTGATCGGCCCCGGTACCGACTTCACCGGCACCGCCCGGCTGCGCGGGCTGCCGCCGGGCGAGCAGGTCCACTACCGGGTGCTGCTCGCCGACCCCGACGATCCGCGCCGTACGAGCGCGCCGGTCGCGGGAACCTTCCGCACGGTGCCGGACCGGCGGCGGGACGGGGTGCGGTTCGTGTGGTCGGGCGACCTGGCCGGGCAGGGCTGGGGCATCAACCCGGCGTTCGGCGGCTACCGGATCTTCGACGCGATGGCCCGGCTGGACCCGGACTTCTTCCTGTTCAGCGGGGACACCGTCTACGCCGACGGGCCCGTCGCGGCGACCGCCGAACTGCCGGACGGCAGCCTCTGGCGGAACGTCACCACCGAGGAGAAGTCCAAGGTCGCTGAGACCCTCGCGGAGTTCCGCGGCAACTTCCGTTACAACCTGCTGGACGAGAACCTGCGCCGGTTCAACGCCCGTGTGCCGTCGATCGTCCAGTGGGACGACCACGAGGTGCGCAACAACTGGTACCCGGGGCAGCGGATCGCGGACACCGACACCCGGTACACGGAGAAGAGCGTCGACGTGCTCGCGGCCCGCGCCCGGCGGGCGTTCGGCGAGTACTTCCCCGTGCCGACGCTGCGGCCCGGCGCCCGGGAGGGACGCGTCCACCGCGTGCTGCGGCAGGGCCCGCTGCTGGACGTGTTCGTGCTGGACATGCGGACGTACCGGAACGCCAACTCGCCCGGCGACCAGACCGTCGACCCGCAGGGCATCCTCGGCCGGGAGCAACTGGACTGGCTGAAGCGGGAACTGGCGCGGTCGCGGGCGGTGTGGAAGGTGATCGCCGCCGACATGCCGGTCGGCCTGGTCGTGCCCGACACCACCGAGGGGCGCCCGCACGTCGAGGCGGTGGCGCAGGGCGACCCGGGGGCGCCGCTGGGGCGGGAGCTGCAGATCGCGGAGCTGCTGCGGTTCGTCAAGCACCGGAGGATCACCGGGACGGTGTGGCTGACGGCCGACGTGCACCACACCTCCGCGCAGCACTACCGGCCCGAGCGGGCCGCGTTCGGCGATTTCGAGCCGTTCTGGGAATTCGTCTCCGGGCCGCTCAACGCGGGCGCGTTCCCGGCCACGGCGCTGGACGGGACGTTCGGTCCCGAGCGGGTGTTCGTGAAGGCGCCCGACACCGCCAACGTCTCCCCCGCCGGCGGGTACCAGTTCTTCGGCGAGGTGGACATCGACGGCGACAGCGGTGAACTCACCGTGCGACTGCGGGAGATGGACGGCACGGTGCTGTTCAGGAAGACGCTGCAGCCGGGCCTCGTCGGCCAGTAACGCAGCATTTCGGACAGAAGCGGGCTTTACTCGTCAGTCACAGTGCGTTTGTGATCACGAAACACGGTTCCTTCACAGTGACTGTATGAGTCGAGACATGTTTGACGTGACGAACGACCGTGACGGAGGGCGCACGCCCCGCCGCTGGAACCCGCTCGCCCGTGCCGCGCGCTGCGGGGAGGCGCTGCACGCATGGCGGACACGGCGCCACGGCCACGCGCCGCCGGCGCACGATACCGGCGGCGCTCCCCCGTCACCCGAGCCGGCGGCGGTCGAGAGCGTGCTGTGGCGGATGCGGACGACGGTGCGGGACGAGCCGGGCGCGCTGGCCGCCCTGTGCACGGCGCTGGCCGAGCGGCGGGTCGACATCCTGAGCCTGCAGACGCACCCGCTGGGCGCGCACACCGTCGACGAGTTCCTGTTGCGCGTCCCGGCCGGTACGGATCTCGCCGCGGCGGTCGCGGCGGGCGGCGGCACGGACACCTGGGCCGAGCGGGCCGACGCCCACGACCTGGTGGACGGCCCGACCCGGATGCTGGGGCTGGCCGCCCGCACCGCGACCGACGCGGCCGAACTGCCACTGGTACTGCGCCAGTTGCTGGGCCGCTGCACGATCCGCTCCCAGCCCGCCACGGCGTTCGGCGGCGGGGCGGCGGCCGTGCCCCCCGAGGGCGTCCTCGAGAACACCGTGATCCGGCTGCGCGACCCGGAGGGCGGCGTCCTCACGGTCGAGCGGCCGTATCTGCCCTTCACCCCCACGGAGTTCGCCCGTGCCCGGGCGCTGGTGGAGCTGGACGCCCGGCTCGGTCCGCGGATGCCGCGCGGCCGTGACGTGCTGACGCTGTCCGAGGGCGGTCACGTCTCCCTGCGCCGCGCGGACACCGCCGACCTGGACGCCGCGCGGGCGATGCACGAGCGGTGCTCCGCCGAGACGCTGCGCCGCCGGTACCACGGGCCGGTAGGCGACGCGAGCCGCTACCTGAACCACCTGCTCAGCCCGCGCTTCGGCCGCACGCTCGCCGCGCAGACCCCCTCGGGAGACGTCGTCGCCCTCGGCCACCTGCTGTGGGACGGCGACGAGACCGAGCTCGCGCTGATCGTCGAGGACGCCTGGCAGCGACGGGGCATCGGCGCGGAACTGCTGTCCCGGCTGGTGGGCATGGCGGTCGAGGCGGGCTGCGCCCATGTCTACGCCGTGACGCAGGCGTCCAACACGGGCATGGTCGCCGCGATGCGCGGCCTTGGCCTCCCCCTCGACTACCAGATCGAGGAGGGCACCCTCGTCATCACCGCCCGGCTGACCCCCGCCCCGGCGGCCCGCACCCCGGAGGCCGGCGAGAGGGCCGCCCGCCCCTGACCCGCCCCTGACCCGCCGACGGAATTCGGCCCGGCACACCGTGGCGTGCCGGGCCGTCCCCCGTTCATGGACCGTCCGTCAGCCCTGAGCCATGGCCTCCGACCGGGCCGGGCGCGCGGACGGCCTTCCCAGGGCCTGGTCGAGGTCGGACCACAGGTCCTCCACGTCCTCCAGGCCGACCGAGAGGCGCAGCAGGCGGTCCGAGACGCCCGCGTCCCTGCGGTCGTCGGCGTCGACGATGCGGTGACTGATGGACGCCGGGTGCTGGATGAGGGAGTCCACGCTGCCGAGGCTCACCGCCGGGGTGATCAGCCGGACGCCCGCGATCACCTCGTGCGGGTCGCCGTGCACCTCGAAGGCGACCATCGCGCCGCCGATGCGCGGGTAGTGCACCCGGGCCACGCGCGGGTCCGCGGCGAGGCGGGCCGCGAGTTCGGCGGCGTTCGAGGAGGCGGCCCGTACCCGGACCGGCAGCGTCGACAGACCGCGCAGCAGCAGATAGCCGGCCAGCGGGTGCAGCACCCCGCCGGTGGCGAACCGCACCTGCCGCAGCCGTCCGGCGAACTCCTCGTCGCAGGCGACCACTCCGGCCAGCACGTCGCCGTGCCCGCCGAGGTACTTGGTGGCGCTGTGCAGCACCAGCCGCGCCCCCTGCTCGGCGGGACGCTGGAGCACCGGCGTGGCGAAGGTGTTGTCGACGAGCAGCGGCACGGAGCCGCAGGCGTGGGCGACGGCCCGCAGGTCGATCTCGGCGAGCGTCGGGTTGGCGGGCGACTCCACCAGCACCAGGCCCGTGTCGGGGCGGAGCGCGTCCGCGACGCCGGCCGGGTCGGTCCAGGTGACCTCGGAGCCGAGCAGCCCGGCGGTCAGCAGATGGTCGCTGCACCCGTACAGCGGGCGTACGGCGACGACGTGCCGCAGGCCCATCGAGGCCCGCACCAGCAGGACGGCGCTGAGCGCGGCCATGCCGCTGGCGAAGGCGACCGCGGACTCGGTGCCCTCCAGACGGGCGAGGGCGGTCTCGAAGCGGGCGACGGTGGGGTTGCCGAGCCGTCCGTAGACCGGCGGGCCGTCGGGCTCGGCGCCGGTGGTGGCGAAGACGTCGATGCGGGCGGCCTCGGCCCGGCTGTCGTAGGAGGGGTAGGTGGTGGACAGGTCGATCGGCGGGGCGTGCAGTCCGAGTCCGGCGAGATCGTCCCGGCCGGCGTGCACGGCCTCGGTGGCGAGTGCTCTGGTGGTGCGTCGCGTGTCCATGCCGTTGTCCATGGCGCCCAGGGTGAACACCGCCCGGTTCTGTGCGGCCGGATCCCGTGCTACGTTCGGCCGATGGCCGAATCTGTCGTACTGGACCCGGTGGACCTCCATCTGCTGCGGCTGTTGCAGAACGACGCCCGGACCACCTACCGGGACCTCGCCGCGCAGGTCGGGGTCGCGCCGTCGACCTGCCTGGACCGGGTGACCCGCCTGCGCCGCTCGGGCGTGATCCTCGGGCACCGCCTCCAGCTGGACCCCGCCAAGCTCGGCCGGGGTCTGCAGGCGTTGCTGTCGGTGCAGGTGAGACCGCACCGGCGGGAGCTGGTGGGGCCGTTCGTGGAGCGGATCAGGGCGCTGCCGGAGTCGCTGACGGTGTTCCATCTGACCGGCCCGGACGACTATCTGGTGCATGTCGCGGTCGCCGACATGGCGGATCTGCAGCGGCTGGTGCTGGACGAGTTCACCGCCCGTCGGGAGGTGGCGCGGGTGGAGACGCGGCTGATCTTCCAGCAGTGGGACTGCGGTCCGGTCATGCCGCCTTCGCCCTCGGCTCAATCCGCGTGACGTGCGGCGGACGCCGTACCAGGATGGTCCGCATGTCACCAACCAACAGCGCGCTTCCCCGTCAGGTCGCCGACGCCTACGTCGACGAGCTCATCGCCCTCGATCCGATCACCGGGACGTACCTCGGCGTCAAGGAGAGTTCCTCCCGGCTGCCCGATCTCTCGCCCGCCGGTCAGGAGGCGGTCGCCGGCCTGCTCCGGGCGACCCTCGCGCGGCTCGACCAGGCCGAGCGGCTGCCCGGCGCGGACAGCGACGCCGAGCGCCGCTGCGCCCGGCTGCTGCGGGAGCGGCTCACGGCCGAACTGGCCGTGCACGAGGCCGACGAGCACCTGCGCGCGGTGGGCAACCTGGGCACGGTGGCGCACGCGGTGCGCGAGGTGTTCACGGTGACACCGGCGGAGACCGAGGAGGACTGGCGGGCGATCGCGGAGCGGCTGCGCGCGGTCCCGGCCGCCCTGGCCGGCTACCGGGAGTCGCTTGCGCTGGGCCTGGAGCGCAAGCTGTACGCGGCGCCGCGGCCCACGGAGACGTTCGTCGGGCAGCTCGGCGAGTGGGCGGACACCGGCGAGGGCCGCGGCTGGTTCGAGGACTTCGCCGCCGCCGGTCCGCACGCGCTGCGCGCGGAGCTGGACGAGGCCGCCCGCGCGGCGACCGCGGCCGTCGCGGAGCTGCGGGACTGGGTGCGGGACGTGTACGCCCCGGCGGTCGAGGGCGCGCCGAACACGGTAGGCCGCGAGCGCTACGCCCGCTGGTCGCGCTACTACAACGGCACCGACCTGGACCTGGACGAGGCGTACGCGTACGGCTGGTCCGAGTACTTCCGGCTGCTGGGCGAGATGAAGAAGGAGGCCGAGAAGGTCCTCCCGGGGGCCGGGACGCCGTGGGTGGCACTGGCCCATCTCGACGAGCACGGCCGGCACATCGAGGGCGTGGACGAGGTCCGGGACTGGCTGCAGGGGCTGATGGACCAGGCGATCGACGCCCTGGACGGCACCCACTTCGACCTGGCCGAGCGGGTGCGCAAGGTGGAGTCGCGGATCGCCCCGGCGGGCAGCGCGGCGGCGCCGTACTACACGCCGCCGTCGGAGGACTTCTCCCGGCCGGGCTGCACCTGGTTGCCCACGATGGGCATGACCCGCTTCCCGGTGTACGACCTGGTGTCCACCTGGTACCACGAGGGCGTCCCCGGCCACCATCTCCAGCTGGCGCAGTGGGTGCACGTGGCGGAGAGCCTCTCCCGCTACCAGGCCACCGTCGGCATGGTCAGCGCCAACTGCGAGGGCTGGGCGCTGTACGCGGAGCGGCTGATGGACGAGCTGGGCTTCCTCACGGACGCGGAACAGCGGCTCGGGTACCTGGACGCGCAGATGATGCGGGCGACCCGGGTGATCGTCGACATCGGCATGCACCTGGAGCTCGAGATCCCCGCGGACTCGCCGTTCCACCCGGGTGAGCGGTGGACGCCGGAGCTGGCGCAGGAGTTCTTCGGCGCGCACAGCAGCCGCCCGGCGGACTTCGTGGAGAGCGAGCTGACCCGCTATCTGACGATCCCGGGCCAGGCCATCGGCTACAAGCTGGGCGAGCGGGCCTGGCTGCTGGGCCGGGAGAAGGCCCGCGAGCGGCACGGCGACGCCTTCGACCTCAAGGCGTGGCACATGGCCGCGCTGTCCCAGGGGTCCCTGGGACTGGACGACCTGGTGGACGAACTGGCGGCGCTGTAGCGCGGTTTCGGCCGGTTCAGCGCCGGAAGCCGCCCTCGGAGTCGATGACCTGACCGGTGATCCAGCCCGCCTCGTCGGTGGCCAGCCACGCGAGGAGGCGGGCCGGGTCGTCGGGCATGCCCCAGCGCCCGGCGGGGAAGCGGGCGGCGATCGCGTCGTAGACCTCGCCGGTCAGGTAGTCGGTGTCGACGGGGCCGGGGTTGACGGTGTTCACGGTGACCGCGTGATCGGCCAGCGCGGTCGCCAGGGAGCGGGTGATCGAGGCCAGGGCGCCCTTCTGGAGGGCGTAGGCGATCTCGCCGGGCATGCCGCCGGCGATGTCCTGCCCGGACGTCATCATCAGCACGCGTCCGCCCGGGGTGCCCGGCGGGAGGGCGGCGCGGTGCCGGGCGTGGGCCTGGACGAGCAGCAGCACGGACCGGGCGTCGACGGCCCAGTGCGCGTCGAGCATGGCCGCGTCGACGGTGTCGAGGTCGCCGTCGGAGCCGCTCAGGGCGTGGTTGGCGACAAGGATGTCCAGGCGTCCGCCGAGCGCCTCGACGGCGCGGGCGTGCAGGGCGGCGGGTTCGGCCGGGTCGCCGAGGTCGCCGGGGCCGGCGAGCACGCGCGCGCCGGGGTCGCCGAGCGCCTCGCGTACGGAGGCGATGACGTCCTCGATCCGGTCGGCGCCCCAGGGCATGGCGTCGTCGTGCGGCACATGGTGGTGCAGATAGACGCTCGCGCCGTACGCGGCGAGCCTGCGGGCCACGGCGTGGCCGATGCCGCCGCGCCGGCTCGCCCCGGTGACCAGGGCGGTGCGGCCGCGCAGCGGCAAGGGATCGCGGCGGAGTTCCTCGGGCGGGGGCGGGGGAAGCTTCGGCATGATCCCCATGATGGGGCGCGCGTCCGGCCCGGGCACGCGATTAAGCGGCGCCCTCCGGTCAGGCCAGGGGCCGGAGCTGCACCAGGACCAGCCAGGTCTCCGGGCCGGGGCTGACCCGCGCGGCGCGCACGGCGTAGCGGCCGGGGCCGAGGGCGAGGCGGGCGTGGTCGGTGCCTTCGGCGTGGGCGCCGGGCCAGGCCGCGTCGAACAGGACGACCGGGCCGGGCACCTGCCAGTGCGTATCCTGCTGCCACTGCGCGCCGGCGAGCGCGGCGGGGACGCTCGCCAGCAGGTCGCCCTCCGCGTGTCCGGCGACCCAGCGGACGAGGACGGAGTGCTCGGGGAGGTAGGCGGTCGCGGCCGGTTCGTCGCCCAGGACGAGGGCCGCGGCGTCACCGACCGGGAGCAGCCCGACGAGCCCGTCGACCTCGCACGCCCGGTCGTAGTCCGAGGCGAACTCCTCGCCGTCGGCCCCCGTCCAGAACGGCAGCACCGTCTCCGGCACCGCGACGAGCGGCCCGCCGCCCGACTCCACCCACTCGACCGTCCCCGGCTCCGCGCATCGCTCCATGGCGGAGAAACCTATCGGCTCGACTCCCGTGCCGGACGGGCGGGTTCAGCATCCGCAGGCGTCGGCGTCCACGACGGTGGTCAGCGGGTCGGCGGCCCGCCGCTCACCGCCCCGCGAGGTCTGGTACGCGTAGCCCTCGCGCACCCAGTACTCGAAACCGCCGAGCATCTCCTTGACCCGGTAGCCGAGTTCGGCGAGGGCCAGCGCGGCGCGCGCGGCCCCGTCGCAGCCGGGCCCCCAGCAGTACGTCACCACCGGCACGGCAGGGTCGAGGATGTCCGCGGCCCGCTCGGCGATCCGCGCGGTGGGCAGGTGCAGGGCGCCGGGCACATGGCCCTGGTCCCAGGCGTCGGCGGAGCGGGAGTCCAGCAGGACGAAGCCGGGGTCGCCGCCGGACGCGAGCGCGGAGGCCACGTCGGAGACGTCGGTGTACAGGGCGAGGCTCGCACGGAAGTGCCGCGCGGCCTCGGCCGGGGAGGCGGGGGCGACCCGCAGGACGGAGTTCACGGTGGTCGTCGTCATGACAGGAAAACTACGGGCGGGAACAGCGGTCCTGAAGGGACGAATCCCGGTGCGGGTCTTGCTCCGCCGGGGATTCCCCTGCTATTTCTCGGCGATGACCGAGTATTCCCCGGACGCCACCGACTGGCGCATCCTCGACGTCCTCCAGCGGGACGGACGCGCCAGCTACGCCGAACTCGCCCGCGCCGTGTCGATGTCCGCGAGCGCGGTCACCGAACGGGTGCGGCGGCTGGAGGAGGCCGGGATCATCCGGGGCTACGCGGCGGTGGTGGACCCGGAGCGGATCGGGCTGCCGGTCCTGGCGTTCGTCCGGCTGCGCTACCCGACCGGCAACTACAAGCCGTTCCACGACCTGGTCGCCGCCACACCGGAGATCCTCGAGGCGCATCACGTGACGGGTGACGACTGCTTCGTCCTGAAGGTCGCCGCGCGGTCGATGCGGCACCTGGAGGAGGTGTCGGGGCGGGTCGGCGCGCTCGGTTCGGTGACCACCAGCGTGGTGTACTCCTCGCCGCTGCCACGCCGTCCCGTGGGGAGGTGACCGGGCAGCCCCGTCACGTCCCGCGGAGCCGCAGCCGGGACCCCGAGCGGTCCTTGACGACCTCCAGCTGGGCGTGTATGCGGCGGCGCAGGTCGGGGACATGGCTGACGATGCCGACGCTGCGGTCGCGTTCGCGCAGCGAGTCGAGGACGTCGAGCACCTCGTCGAGGGTCTGGTCGTCGAGGCTGCCGAAGCCCTCGTCGATGAAGAGCGTGTCCAGCCGCACCCCGCCCGCCTCGTCGGTCACCACGTCGGCGAGGCCGAGCGCGAGAGCGAGGGACGCGAAGAAGGTCTCGCCGCCGGAGAGGGTGGCGGTGTCGCGCTCCCGGCCGGTCCAGGCGTCCACGACGTGCAGCCCGAGGCCGCTGCGGCCGCGGCCGGTGCGGTCGTCGGAGTGGACGAGGGTGTAGCGGCCGGACGACATGCGGCGCAGCCGGACGGTCGCGGCGGCGGCGACCTGCTCCAGGCGCGCGGCGAGCACGTACGACTCCAGGCGCATCCGGCGTTCGTTCTCCGCCGAGGTGCCGGCGGTGAGGGCGGCCATGCGGGCCACCCGGTCGTACTCCTCGCGCAGCGGTCCCAGCCGGCGCACGGAGGCGGCGGCCCGGGCGGAGAGCCGGTCGAGCTCGGCGCAGCGGCGGGCGGCGGCGTCGCGCGCGGAGGCGGCCTCGCGGACGGCGCGGTCCGCCTCCTCCGCGGCGCGCCGGGCGGCGGCGAGGTCGACGGCGGGCTGCTGGGCGGCGGCCACGGTCTCGGGCTCGGCGAGGACGGCGCGTACGGCCGCCTCCTCGTCGTGCCAGACGTCCAGCCGGCGCTGCAACTGCCGGTGGGCGTCGTCGTCGAGGAGGGCGTCGGCCGCGGCCCGCGGGGTGTCGAAGCCGGCGCGGAAGGCGGCGTCGGCCAGGCGGGCGTCGGCGTCCTTGAGCCGCCGGGCGGTCTCCTCCGCGGTGCGGGCGGCGTCGGCGGCGTCGGTGAGCAGCGCCGCCTCGCGTTCGAGCTGCCCGGCGCGCACGGCGACACTGGGGGCGTCTCCCCGCGCCTGCGCCAACTCCTGCTCCAGGGAAGCCCGTTCGAGTTCGAGGCGCTCCCGGTGGCCGACGCGGGCGGCGGCGCGGACGGCCGCGTCGCGCTGGGCGGCGGTGCGCAGTTCGTGTTCGCGTTCGGCGGCGCGCAGCTCCTCCTGGGCGGCGTGCAGCGCGGAGGCGGCCTCCCGTGCGCGGGCGTGCTCCCGCTCCGCCTCGTCGAGTTCACGGGCGAGCTGCTCCGCCGGGGTGTCCCCGGCGCCCGCGCCGGCGGCGGCCAGCTCCTCCCGTACGGCGGCGAGCCGCCGGTCCGCCTCGGCGCGCCGGTCCTCGGCGTGCTGGTAACCGGCGAGGGCGCGTTCCTCGGTCTCGCGGTCGACGTGTCCGGCGACCTTGCGGGCCGGGGCGGGGTGTTCGGTGGCGCCGCAGACCGCGCAGGGGGCGCCGTCCGTGAGGCCGGCGGCGAGCTCGGCGGCGATGCCGCCCAGCCGCTGCTCCTTGAGGTCGAGCCAGTGCTGCCGTGCGGCGAGGGCCTGTTCGCGGGCGGTGTCGGCCTGCTCGGCGGCGGCCTCGGCGTCCCGGGTGAGCCGGTCGCGGGTGCGGGCGGCCTCCAGCCGGTGACGGGCGGTGTCGCGCCGTGCCGCGAGCTCCCCGGCGCGGGTCGCGGCATGCTGGGCGGTCGCGATGCGGTCCTGGAGGGCGGTGCGGGTGGTCTCCCAGTCGGCGAGCCAGGCCTCGGCGTCCTCGCGGACCTCCTCGTCGGCCCGCTCCTGGCGGTCCAGGCCGGCCCGTTCGTCGAGGAGTTCGGTGAGGCGGCGCTCCGCCCGGCGGGCCGACTCGAGGCCGCCCAGTTCCTCGGCGGCGCGGCGGGCCGCCGCGGCCAGCCCGTCCGGTCCGGCGTCCGCGAGGGACGCGGGGAGGAGGGCGCGGGCGCGCTGCTCCGCGGCGGCCGCGCGGCGGTGCTCGGTGTCGGCGGAGTCCCGCAGCTCCAGGGCGGGGGCGACCGTCTCGGCCTTGCGGGCCCGGTCCATGCGGGCCTGGTCCTCGTCGTGGGCGCCGGACCGCTCCCGCAGCCGCTCCGCCCGCTCCCGGGCCTCGGCGAACCGGCGTTGCAGCCGGTGCCGTTCACGCGCCTCGTCCAGGGCGCGGCCCGCCTCGGCGCGGACGGACTCGGCGGTGGCGAGGCGGCAGTGTGCGGCGGTGAGCTGTTCGCGGGCGGTGCTGCGGGCGACGGCGGCCGCGGTCAGCACGGCGTCCGCCAGGCCGGGCTCCCCCGGCGACAGCTCGGGCAGCTCCATGGCGCGGCCCGCCGCCTGCTGCATGCGGTGCGCGTCGGCGAGCAGCTCGGCGTCGCCGTCGCGCACGCGGGCCTCGGCGGCGCGGCGGCGGTCGGCGAGGCGCTTCTCCACCTCGGCGAAACGACGGGTGTCGAAGAGGCGGCCCAGCAGCTTGCCGCGGGCCTCGGCGTCGGCGCGCAGGAAGCGCGCGAAGTCGCCCTGCGGGAGCAGCACGACCTGGCAGAACTGCTCGCGGCTCATGCCGAGCAGCTGGGTGATCTCCTCGCCGATCTCCTGGTGCGAGCGGCTGAGGTCCCTCCACGCGCCGGTGGCGGCGTCGCGCTCCCGCAGCCAGGTCTGCGCCTTGTCGGTGGTGGTGCCCACGCCGCGCTTCTTCGGGCGCTCCCACGGTGGCTGCCGGGTGATCTCCAGGCGGCGTCCGGCGACGGTGAGTTCGAGGGTGACGGAGGTGCGGGTGGCGGGCGCGGCGTGGTCGCTGCGCAGGGTGGTGCCCTGTCCGCCCTGGCGGGCGCCGGGGACGGAGCCGTAGAGGGCGTAGCAGACGGCGTCCAGGACGGAGGTCTTGCCGGCGCCGGTGGGTCCGTGCAGCAGGAACAGTCCGGCGGCGGACAGGGCGTCGAAGTCGACGCTCTGGGTGGTGCCGAACGGCCCGAAGGCGGTGATGTCCAGGCGGTGCAGTCTCATCGGGCCACCTCCCGCACGGCCTCGTCGGCGCGGACGGCGTCGAAGGCGTCCCGCAGCACGGTGCGCTCGTGCGCGTCGGGTCCGGTGCCGCGCACATGGGCGACGAAGTCCTCCGCGATCTGCTGGTCGTCGCGCCCGGCGAGGCGGCGGGCGTAGGACACGTCGGGGTCGTCCGGCGGCCGGTCCGGGTCGAAGACGAGGGCGAGGGTGTGCGGGAAGCGCTCGGCGAGCCGGGCCATGGGGTCGGCGGGACGGACCGGGTCGGTGAGGGTCGCCTCGACCCACGCCTCCTCGTGCGGCGCGAGCGCGGGGTCGGCGAGCAGCTCCTCGAGGGTGCCGCGGATGCGGGCGAGGGGCCGCGGCACGGGGCAGTCGACGCGCTCGGCGGTGACGCTCCCGTCGGCGGCCAGGTCGACCAGCCACATGGACTTGCGGTGCCCGGCCTCGGAGAAGGAGTACGGCAGCGGGGAGCCGGAGTAGCGGACGCGGTCGGTGAGGGTCTGACAGCCGTGCAGATGGCCGAGCGCCACGTAGTCGACGCCGTCGAACAGGGCGGCGGGCACGGAGGCGACACCGCCGACCGCGATGTCCCGTTCGCTGTCGCTCGGTTCGCCGCCGGTGACGAAGGCGTGGGCGAGGACGACGGAGCGGGTGCCGGCCGGGCGGGCGGCGAGATCGGCTCGCACGCGGTCCATGGCGGCGGCGAGCACCGTCTCGTGCCCGGCCCGCTCCACGCCGAACTCGTCCCGCACGAGGGCGGGCTCCAGGTAGGGCAGGCCGTAGAAGGCGACGTCGCCGTACGCGTCGGGCAGCAGGACGGGGGTGCCGCACGCGGAGGGTTCGGTGCGCAGGTGGATGCCGGCGCGGCCCATGAGTCCAGCGCCGACGCCGAGGCGGCGGGCCGAGTCGTGGTTCCCGGAGATCATCACCGTGGGCACGCCGAGGTCTGCGAGCCGGTGCAGGGCGTCGTCGAACAGCTCGACCGCGGAGAGCGGCGGCACGGCCCGGTCGTACACGTCCCCCGACACCACCACCGCGTCCACCTCGCGCTCGCGCACGGTGGCAACGAGGTGGCCGATGAACTCGGCCTGGGCGCCGAGCATGCCGACCCGGTGGAAGGACCGGCCGAGGTGCCAGTCGGACGTGTGCAGGAATCTCATGGTCCCGGCAGCGTATCGGGCGCCTCAGACAGCGCGGGCGGTTGCTCCCGTATCACCCGTCACGTCCGGGCTGCATACCTCCCGTTATCGCCCGAAGAGGGGTGAAACGGTCGGGGCGTCAGGCGTCCCCGTAGGCCTCCCCGCCCAGTTCGAGGCGGGCGGTGCCGGAGGTGGCGTCGGCGAGCCAGGCGCGGAAGGCGTCCACGTCGGCGTCGGGGAGGCCGATCTCGATGGTGACCTCCTCGCCGTAGCGCACGTCGCGCACCTCGCGGCCGGTGGAACGCAGGTCGTTCTGCACCTTGCCGGCCCGCTGGTGGTCGACGGTCACGGTGGCCAGCCGGAAGCGGCGCCGCGTGAGGGTGCCGAGCGCGTCCAGGGCCTCGCCGACCGCGCCGCCGTAGGCGCGGATGAGGCCGCCCGCGCCGAGTTTCACACCGCCGTAGTACCGGGTGACGACGGCGACGACGTAGCGCATGTCGCGGCGCAGGAGCATCTGCAGCATGGGGACGCCGGCGGTGCCGCCGGGCTCCCCGTCGTCGCTGGCCTTCTGGACGGAGGCGTCCGCGCCGATGACGTACGCCCAGCAGTTGTGGGTGGCGTCGGCGTGCTCCTTGCGGACGGCGGCGATGAAGTCCTGCGCCTCCCGCTCGGTGGCCGCCGGGGCGAGGGCGCACAGGAAGCGGGAGCGGTTGATCTCGGTCTCGTGCACACCCGCGCGGGCCACGGTGCGGTACTCGTCCTGCATCCGGCCAGCCTATGCGGCGGGCGTCAGCGCCTGCCGCGCGGGACGGCGACCGAGGTGAGCAGGGCGCCGCCGGGAACCAGCTCGCGCCATGTGGCGCCGCGCCAGTCGAGCACGGCGACGGCGGAGGTCGGGAACTTGGCGCGCACCCGGTCCAGGAGGTCGTCGAGGCCGTCGTCGGCGAGGGCGAGCACCAGGTCCTCCAGACCCGGGTTGTGGCCGACGAGCAGCAGCGTCTCGACCTCGGCGGGCGTCTCGCGGATCACCTCCAGCAGGGCGGGGACGTCCGCGTGGTACAGGCGCGCGTCGAGCCGGACCGGCGGGGGCGTGCCCCACTGGGCGGCGGCCAGCTCCCAGGTGCGGCGGGCGCGTACGGCGGTGGAGCACAGGGCGAGCCCGGGCAGGCAGTCCATGTCGGCGAGGGCCCGTCCGGCGGCGGGCGCGTCCCGGCGGCCGCGCGAGGCGAGCGGACGCTCGTGGTCGGCGACGCCTTCGGGACGGGCGGACTTGGCGTGCCGCAGCACCACCAGCCGGCGCAGGGGGCCGGACGCCGCGCGCTCGATCATGCGGGGTTTCCGAGGTCGCGGGCGAGGTCGAGGCCGAGCAGCCGGTCGGCGTAGGCGTACGTCTCGAAGCGGGCGCCGTCCGGAAAGCCGGGGTCGCCCTCCACCGCGCGGAGCGCACCGAGCACGGCGGCGGTGTCCAGGTCGTCCTCCCACGCGGCGCGCAGGCCGGCGCGCACCTCGTCGGGCACGGGGCGTGAGGGCCGCCGCGCCCAGTCGGCGACCGCGTTCCGCCAGCCGTGGAGGGTGTCTCCGGCCCGCTCCAGCGCATCGGCGTCGATCACCGCGGGCACGTTCCTCGGGTGTGTGAGCAGCGCGAGGCGCAGGGCGGCCTGGTCGGCTTCGTCCGGAGCGCCGGGGGCCGACCAGGTCACGGGGGCGACGGCGACCCGTACGCCGTCGGGCTCGCCGCCACCCTCGTCGACGACGTGGAGCACCTGGGCCTCGCCCAGCCCGGCGGCGCCCTCGCCGTCCTCGAAGGGCCGGATCCCGAGCGCGTCGGCCGCCGCGCGCAGTTCCGTGTGCCGCCCCTCGGTGGCGAGCAGCGCCCACACCGGGGTGCCGCCGAGTTCCAGGGCGCGCACGAGCAGGTCGGCGGCCAGCAGCACACGCAGGCCGGTGGGGTCGAGCCCCCGTGGGTGGGCCTCGACACGGGTCAGGCCCCGCCGGGCGGGGGCGGCGTCCACGAGCTCGCCGGTTCGGGCGTCGGTGATGCGCAGCACGAGGCGAGCGTAGGCGCGCGAGCGGGCGCACGCAGGTATCTCGCACGCTTTTCGCGCCGTCACTTGCGCGGCGCCACCCCTCGTGGAGACGCGCGGGGCCCTTCGTGGGAGGAGCGCGTGGCCCCTCGTGGGAGGCGCGCGGCGCCGGGAATCACCGCGCCGTGCGCCTGGTTGACGGGGACGTCAGCTCAATCATGCTTCAGATCCTCGGGAGGCCGACGGTGTACGGCGACGACGCAACGGTCCGCAAGATCCTCACCGAGTCCGGTGACACCTGGGCCGTGGTCGGCCTGTCCTCCAACCGGCAGCGCGCCGCGTACGGGGTCGCGCAGGTGCTCCAGCGGTTCGGCAAGCGGGTGGTGCCGGTGCACCCCAAGGCGGAGACGGTGCACGGGGAGCAGGGGTACGCCTCGCTCGCGGACATCCCCTTCGACGTGGACGTGGTGGACGTGTTTGTCAACGGCGACCTGGCAGGCGCGGTCGCGGACGAGGCGGTGGCCAAGGGCGCCAAGGCCGTGTGGTTCCAGCTCGGGGTGGTCGACGAGGAGGCGTACGCGCGCACACGTGCGGCGGGTGTGGACATGGTGATGGACCGCTGCCCCGCCATCGAGATCCCGCGGCTCGCCTGAGAGGTCCGCTCGTCGGGCCCGCCGGTTCCGGACGGCGGGTCACGCCATAATGGCGCGATGACCGAGACGCCTGCCTCCCCCAACTCCCTTGCTCCACAACGGTTTCCGGTTGTCGTGGTGGGCGCGGGGCCCGCCGGGCTCACCGTGGGGTGCGTGCTGCGGGCGGCGGGGGTGGACTGCCTGGTGCTGGAGAGCGGGACGCGGGAGTTCGTCGAGCAACGGCCGCGGGCCGGGGTGATCGAGGAACCGGTGGTGCGCGGCCTGGAGCGGCGGGGTCTCGCCGGGAACCTGCTGGAGCGGGCCCGACGGGACACCGCCTGCGAGTTCCGCTTCGACGGCGGGCGCCACCCGTTCGACTACCACGAGCTGACGGGCGGCCACCACTGGGTGTATCCCCAGCAGTTCCTGGTCACGGACCTGGTGCGGGAGTACGCGGACGTGCGCGGCGGGACCGTGCGGTTCGGGGTGCGGGACGTGCGGGTGCACGGCCTGGACGGGGACCGGCCGTCGGTGTCGTACGTCTGCCCGGAGAGCGGCCGCCGGGAGGTCGTCGTGTGCGACTTCGTCGCGGGGTGCGACGGCGCGCGCGGGGTGACCAGGGCGGCCGTCGCCGGGCGGGCCGGGGTGGCGCGGCACGACTACGGCATCGGCTGGCTGGCGCTGCTCGCCCAGGCGCCGCCGTCCGCGGACCGCGTGCTGTTCGGCTGCCATCCGGACGGGTTCGCCGGGCAGATGCCCCGCAGTCCCGAGGTGACCCGCTACTACCTCCAGTGCCCGCCCGGCGACGCCCCGGAGAACTGGCCGCACGAGCGGGTGTGGGCGGAGCTGCGCCGCCGGCTGGGCGCGGCCGGCGCGGAGCCGCTGACCGAGGGTCCGCTGATCGAGAAGCGCGTGCTGGACATGCACGACTATGTCACCGAGCCGATGACCTTCGGCCGCCTCTGCCTCGCCGGGGACGCGGCGCACCTGGTCGCGCCGATCGCCGCCAAGGGCCTCAACCTGGCCCTGCACGACGCGTTCGCGCTGGGCGACGCCCTCGTCGCGCTGCTGCTGAGGGGCGACGAGGCCGGGCTGGCCGGCTACTCGCAGGCGCGCCTGCGGCAGGTGTGGGACTACCAGGAGTTCTCCCAGTGGCTGTCCGAGCTGTACCACGGCAGTGCGACGGGCGACCCCTTCCGCGCGGGCACCGCGCTCGCGCGGCTGCGCCGTCTGTTCAGCTCGCCGGCCGCCGCGGCGGCCTTCGCCGAGCGGTACCTGGGCACGGCCGCGCGGTACTGACGCCCGCGCGGCCCGCCCGGCTGGTTCGGCCGGTTCGGCCCGCTCAGGCGGCGGGCTTGCCGAGGCCCTCCAGCACGACCGCGCCCGGCAGTTCGGCGAACGCCTTGCCCGGCACCAGCAGCTTTCCGCGCCGCCGCCCGCTGCCGACCAGCACGTACGGCAGGTCCACGACGGCCGCGTCCACCAGCACGGGCCAGCCCTCGGGCAGCCCGACGGGGGTGATGCCTCCGTACTCCATGCCGGTCTCCTCCGTCGCCGTGTCCATCGGCGCGAAGGACGCCTTGCGTACGCCTAGATGGCGGCGCACCACCCCGTTCACGTCGGCCCGGGTGGTGGACAGTACGACGCACGCGGCGAGCGTGGTCTCCCCGCCGCGCTTGCCCGCCACCACCACGCAGTTCGCCGACCGCTCCAGCAGGTCTCTGCCGTAGTGCTCGACGAAGACGGCGGTGTCGGCCCACTGCGGGTCCGTCTCGACGTAGAGGATCCGGTCGGCGGGGACGCTGCCGCTCCAGGCGCGGACCGCGGCGGCGACGGGGGCGGTCAGCTCGTCGAGGCAGTCGGGGGCGGGGACGGCCTGGCCGAAGTTTCCGATGGGTGCGCGCATGGCGGCACGGTAACAGCGGGCGGGGCGGTGTCCGGAGCCCGTCTCACTGCGCGGGCGGCACCGACACGGTCATGATCATCTCCATCGGCCCGTCGCCCGCGTTGCCGTACGTGTGGGGGGCGTTGGCCTCGAAGGAGGCGCTGGCGCCGGCCGGCACCCGGTGCTCCTCCCCGTCGACGGTGAGGGTCAGCTCCCCGGCCGTGACGTGGACGAGTTCGACCGTGCCCTCGGGGTGCGGGTCGGAGTCACTGCTCTCCCCCGGCATCAGCCGCCACTCCCACATCTCGAGCGGGCCGAGCGCCTCGGTGCCGGTCAGCAGCCGGCTGTAACTGCCGCGTTCGGTGTGCCACAGGCGGACCGTGCGGTCGGCGGGGACGATCCGGACGTTCGGGCCCCGCTCGTAGTCGAGCAGCGTGGGCACGCTGACGCCGAGCGCGTCGCCGATCTTGACGATCGTGCCGATGCTCGGGTTGGTGCGGGCCTGCTCGATCTGGATGAGCATGCCGCGGCTGACGCCCGCCCGGGCCGCGAGCATGTCCAGGGTGAAGCCGCGCTCGGTGCGCCAGCGCTTGACGTTGCGCGCCAGGGACCGGGTCAGCAGGTCGAGGTCCGCCACGTTCCGTCCGTTTCGACTGTCCGGATGATGCACCCGGTGGTTCACCGCACTGTACTGCGAGGCCGGTGCGGGTACGGCGCGGACGTCAGGCGCCGGGCTCCGACCCGGCCAGCCGCGCGGCGCCGTGCGCGTCCAGCCCGGCCCCGTCCAGCCCGGCCTCGTCCAGCTCCGCGAGGCGGGCCACGCTCTCCTCGTCGAGCCGCGACAGCGCCCGCAGCTGGTCGGGCGTGACGTCGTCGGGGAGCGGCACGGGCGGCGGGGTGCGCAGCGGCGGCTGCCAGCCCTCGTCGGGCGTCCAGCGGCGTACGACCCGGGCGGGCGCGCCCGCGACCACGCAGTGGTCCGGCACCTCGCCCCGGACGACCGCGCCCGCGGCCACCACCACGTTCTTCCCGACGCGCGCGCCCGGCAGGATCACCGCGCCGGTGCCGATCCAGCAGCCGGGGCCGATCTCCACCGGCTCCATCCGCGGCCACTGCTTGCCGATGGGCTCGTGCGGGTCGTCGTAGGAGTGGTTGGTGGAGGTGACGTAGACGTACGGGCCGAAGTAGCAGTCGCTGCCGATGGTCACGGTGGTGTCGGCGACGACATGGCTGCCGCGGCCGAGCACGACGCCGTCGCCGATGCGCAGGATCGGCTCGGGGCCGAGGTCGAGGCCGGGCATCAGTCCCGCGGTGAGGGTGACCTGCTCGCCGACGATGCAGTGGGAGCCGATGCGGATCCAGGGCTCGCCGAAGACCGTGCCGAGCGGGAAGGCGAGTCTGGTACCTGTTCCCATCGCGCCGAAGCGGAAGCGGCCGGGGTGTTCGGCGGTCACCGAGCCCGTGCGCTGCACCCAGGCCCAGCCCGCGTGGACCGCGCGCTGGGCGAGGCGGCGCGGCCAGGACGAGAACGTGTTCTTGCGCTTCGGCACCCGCTCACCGTAGTCCGCGGGCGCGACGGGTACGGGCCGGCGCCCCTGTGATCTTCACCCCACCGGGTGGCGTACCGTTCCCCCGACGTCCGACTAGGAGGCGAGATGACGCACCAGGCTCTGATCACCGGCATCGGCGGCAGGGAGCCGCGGATCGACGAGGGGGCGTTCGTGGCGCCCACGGCGAGCGTGATCGGCGACGTGACGCTGCACGCCGGGGCGAGCGTCTGGTACGGCGCGGTACTGCGGGGCGACGTGGAGTCGATCACCGTGGGCGCGAGCAGCAACGTGCAGGACAACTGCACCCTGCACGCCGACCCCGGGTTCCCGGTGAGCGTGGGCGAGCGGGTGTCCGTCGGGCACAACGCGGTCGTGCACGGGGCGACCGTGGAGGACGACTGCCTGATCGGCATGGGCGCGACGGTGCTGAACGGCGCGGTGATCGGCGCGGGCTCCTTGGTCGCCGCGCAGGCCCTTGTCCCCCAGGGCATGCGGGTCCCGCCGGGTTCCCTGGTCGCGGGCGTCCCGGCGAAGGTGCGGCGGGAGCTGACGCGGGAGGAGCGGGAGGGGCTGACCCTCAACGGGACGATGTACGCGGAACTGGCGAAGGCGCATCGGAATCAGCACGAGGGCTGAGAGACGGGCGCATGAGGGTGTCCGTCGCACCGGTGCCCCTGTGGGTGCCGGCCGGGCAGCCGACCCAGGGGCGCGGGGAACCGCGCGAACGGCCCTCACCGGCCCCCACCCGGCGCTCGGCCGCAAGGACGTACGTCAGTCGCCGACCGGCGCCGGAGCCGGCGTCGGTTCCGCGGCGGCCGCCGTCCTCTTCGCCTTGCGCTTCAGCACCAGCATCGACGTCACGCCGATCAGCACCGCCAGCACCAGCCCCAGCCAGGAGAACCGCTTCAGCCAGGACTCCGCGACGATCCCCACGTAATAGATGACCGCCGTCGTGCCGCCCGCCCACACGATGCCGCCGAGGACGTTGGCGATCAGGAACTTCCAGTACGGCATGCGCAGCACACCCGCGAGCGGGCCCGCGAAGATGCGCAGCAGGGCGACGAAGCGGCCGAAGAACACCGCCCACATGCCCCACTTCTGGAAGGACCGCTCGGCGGTCGCGATGTGCGCCTCGCCGAAGTGGCGGGGGAACTTGCCGCCCAGCCAGGCCAGCAGCGGACGTCCGCCCTTGCGGCCGATGGCGTAGCCGATCGAGTCGCCGATGATCGCGCCGGCGGTGGCGCAGACGCCGAGGATCACCGGGTCGATGTCACCGTGCTGGGAGGCCAGCAGCGCCGAGGAGACCAGGATGATCTCGCCGGGCAGCGGGATGCCCAGGCTCTCCAGCCCGATGACGATTCCCACCAGCGCGTACACGGCGACCGCGGGTACGGTCTCGAGCCATTCCTGGACGTGCAACGCCTCTTCCTCCGGTCCGCCGATGCCGTGTGTCCGTGCGTGTGCGTGCCGCCCGGTCGAGGGGGGCACGGTCGGGAAGCCTACCGGGTCGGGGTAAGCCGTCCGGTCAGGGCCGTTCGCCGCGCCACCCGGGCCGGTCGGCCCATGCGCGCGGCGGCGGACGGGCGGACTCTGGAAGCAGCCGGCGGAGATGCCGACGACGCCCCGCACTTCGTATCCGGGAGGCCCGCCATGTTCGCTCCCCCGTCCCCCAGCCTGCCGCGTGCCCTGCCCGCAGAGCACCGGGAGCGGCTCATGGCCGCCGCGCGCGAGGTGTCCTTCCCGCAAGGGACCCGGCTGTTCGAGGAGGGCGGCCGGGCGGACCGGTTCTGGGTGATCAGGACCGGCACCGTGGAGCTGGACATGCGGGTGCCGGGCCGCCGGCCCCTCGTCATCGAGCGGCTCGGGCACAACGAGTTGGTCGGCTGGTCGTGGCTGTTCCGTCCGCACGTCTGGCACCTGGGCGCAGAGGCGGCCACCCCGGTGCGGGCGTACGAGTTCGACGCCGCGTCCGTCCTCGCCCTGTGCGACGAGGACGCGGAGCTGGGCCGTGAGGTGACCCGCTGGGTGGGCGAGGTGGTGGCCCACCGGCTGCACTCGGCCCGGATCCGGCTGCTCGACCTGTTCGGCCCGTACGGCGCCGGCGCGGCTGTGTGAGGGAGGCCGCCCGCGCCGCAGGGGGCTCACCGGTCCGTCCGGTGGGACCGGTGAGCCCCCTGCCTCGCGTCGGGGCCCGCGGTCCGTGAACCCGCTTGCTACGTCCCCGTCAAAGGGCAGTGACCGAATCGTGTCGGGGCGCGGCTAGGGTGGCTGCCCATGTGGCCAGGACAGCAGCCGCCCGGGGGCGAGCAGAACCCGCAGTCGAACAATCCGTACCAGCAGCCGGGGTACCAGCAGCCGAATCCGTACCAGCAACCCGGCTACCAGCAGCCGAACCCGTACCAGCAGCAGCCGCAGTGGGGCCAGCCGTCCACCGTGGGCATGCCGCAGCCGGGGGACGGCGGCGGTGGCGGCAACCGTACGAAGCTGGTGGCGATCATCGCGGCGACGGCGGTGGTCGTGGCCGCGGGCGTGACCGGTTTCCTGGTGCTCGGCGGCGACAAGGACGACGAGGCGGACGGCAAGAAGCCCGCGAGGCCGAGCGCGACCGCGTCCAAGGACGCCTCCGCCGAGCCGGCCCCCTCGGCCTCGGGGGGCAACCCGCGCGGCGGCGAGGGCGAGAAGGCGACGATCCCGGGCTGGCAGGTCGTCGTGAACACCCGTTTCGGCACCAAGTTCGACGTCCCGGGTGACTGGGAGATCGAGTCGCCGGGCACCTCCGTGGGCTTCGAATGGGAGGAGAAGGACGGTGAGATGGGCCGCACCACCGTCACCGCCCCCGCCTACCTGAAGTCCAAGTGGTGCACCGAGGACGAGAACAAGGACGGCCGCACCGAGGACACCGCGCTCGCCACCGCCGGCACCCGCGGCGAGAACGGCGCGAAGGACACCAAGGAGGCGGCCGAGACCCGTGTGCCGTGGTGGATCTTCGGCGGTTACACGCAGCCCGACAAGAAGAGCGTGAAGTACGACGCGCCGAAGCCGTACACCACGAAGTCCGGGATCACCGGGCATGTGGCCACGGCGCACTCGGAGGGCACGCCGCAGAAGGGCAAGTGCGACAGCGAGGGCAAGGCGATCACGTTCGCGTTCAAGAACGGCGCGGGCGACTTCGTCACCTGGAACCTGTACGGCGCGGCGGGCGTGAAGGACGAGATCCCCGAGGCGACCGTGCAGAAGATCCTCAGCACGGTCCGGCTGACCGAGGAACCGCCGACGGAGTCGTGACGGTCCGGGCCCGCGCGTGTGCGGGCCCGGTACCCATTTGGCAAGTCGGCCCTCTCCCGGCGATAGTCACCGGGTGCCGACCTCCGCCGCCCGCCGCCGCCCCGCCTGGGCCGGCCGCAACTACACGCTGCTGACCGCCTCCGCCGTGGTGACCAACCTGGGCAGCCACGGCGCGCTGATCGCCGCCGCGTTCGCCGTGCTGGGCGCGGGCGGCGACGGCGGGGACGTGGGTCTGGTGGCCGCCGCCCGCACCCTGCCGCTCGTGCTGTTCCTGCTGATCGGCGGCGCCGTCGCCGACCGGCTGCCGCGGCACCGGGTGATGGTCGCGGCCAACGCCGTGAACTGCGCCTCGCAGGCCGCGTTCGCCGTCCTGGTCCTCGCGGGTGAGCCGCAGCTGTGGCAGATGATGGTGCTCAGCGGGCTCGGCGGCGCCGGGCAGGCGTTCTTCAACCCCGCCGCCGAGGGCATGCTGCTGTCCTCCGTCGACGGCGAGCAGGCCGGCCGCGCGTTCGCCGTGTTCCGTATGGCGATGCACGGGGCGACCCTGGGCGGCGCCGCGCTCGGCGGGGCGATGGTCGCCGCGATCGGGCCCGGCTGGGTGCTGGCGGTGGACGCGGCGGCCTTCGCGGTCGCGGCGGTGCTGCGGGCGTTCCTCGACGTGAAGCACATACCGCCGCGCGTGCCGGGCGGCGGTGTGCTCGCCGACCTGCGGGACGGCTGGCGGGAGTTCACCGGCCGGCCGTGGCTGTGGGGCATCGTCGTGCAGTTCTCCGTCGCCAACGCGGTCGTCGGCGCGGCCGACGCGGTCTACGGTCCGCTCGTCGCCCGCGACCATTTGGGCGGGCCGGCTCCCTGGGGCGTCGCGCTGGCCTTCTTCGGCGGCGGCACGGTGGCGGGCGCGCTGCTGATGACGCGCTGGCAGCCGCGCCGTCTGCTGCTGGTGGGCACCCTGTGCGTGTTCCCGCTGGCCCTGCCGTCCGCGGCGCTCGCGGTGCCCGTGCCGGTGGCGGCGCTGTGCGCGGTGATGTTCCTGACGGGGCTGTCCGTGGAGGTGTTCGGCGTCTCCTGGATGACCGCACTGCACCAGGAGATACCGGAGGAGAAGCTGTCGCGGGTGTCCGCGTACGACTGGTTCGGGTCGGTCGCGCTCGTCCCGGCGGCGATGGCCCTCGCGGGGCCGGCGGAGACGGCGTTCGGCCGCCCGGAGGCGCTGTGGGGCTGTGCGGCGCTGGTCGTCGTGGTCACGGCGGCGGTCCTGACGGTCCCGGACGTACGCAACCTGCGCCGCCGCACGAAGCAGGTCGCGGGCGCCTTGCCGGGCGCGCAGGAGGAGGTCGGGGACGGTACGGCCGTCGGGTAGCCGTGGCTCGGTGGGGGCCGTTCGCGACCAGCCACCGTCGCCCTCAAGGGACCGCGGGGAGTCGCCCCCTAACCGATCGCGAACGCCCCCGACGGCGGCAGCGGTGACGGCACCGCCGTCGCCTCGTGCACGGGGGACGCGTCCCCCACCAGGCGCCGCAGGGGCTCCCCGTGCTCCACCCGCGCCGGGAACGGATCCCCCGCGACCGCCCGGGCCAACGCCGATACGTCCAGCGCACGGTCGGAGGCCGCGAGCACCATGTTGCCGAAGCGGCGGCCGCGCAGAACCGCGGGTTCCGCGACGAGCACGGGTTCCGCGAACCGCCTCCCCACCGTCGCCACCTGCGACCGCACGAACGCGAACGGCGCCGCGTCCGCCAGGTTGGCGAGGTACACCCCGCCGCCCCGCAGCACCCGCGCGACCTCGTCCACGTAGCCGACGGTGGTCAGATGCGCCGGCACCTGCGACCCTCCGAACACGTCCGCGACCACGACATCCGCGCTGTCGTCGGGCGCCGCCTCCAGCCACGTACGCGCGTCCGCCGTGTGCACGGCGACACCGGCCCCCGCCGGCAACGGCAGATACTCGGCGACCAGCGCGGCCAGCCCCGCGTCGGCCTCCACCACGTCCTGACGTGACCCCGGCCGGGTGACGGCCAGATACCGCGGCAACGTCATCGCCCCGCCCCCGAGATGCACCACGTCCAGCGGGGCCCCGGGCTCGCCGGCCACGTCGAGCACGTGCCCCAGCCGCCGCGCGTACTCGAACTCCAGGTGCGTCGGCTCGTCCAGGTCGACATAGGACTGCGGTGCGCCGTCGACGGTCAGCAGCCAGGCCCGTGCCCGGTCGATGTCGGGCATCAGCTTGGCGGTGCCGTGGTCGACGGCGCGGGACACGGGGAGGGACTCGTTCACCGTCCCATTGTGCCGCCGCGCCGCCGCCCGGCCGCGTCAGAGGATCACACGACCTCCGTCACCGTCCCGGCCCCGACCGTGCGCCCGCCCTCGCGGACGGCGAAGCCGAGCCCCGGCTCGAGGGGCACGTCACGCCCCAGCTCCACGGTGACGGTCACCGTGTCCCCGGGCCGCGCCACCGCCGCCTCCCCGAGGTCGACGTTCCCGACGACGTCCGCGGTGCGGATGTAGAACTGCGGCCGGTAGCCGGTCGACAGCGGTGTCGTCCGGCCGCCCTCACGGGCGGACAGGACGTACAGCCGCGCCGTGAACCGCCGGCTGGGCGTCACGCTGCCCGGCGCGGCCACCACGTGTCCGCGCCGCACCGCGTCGCGCGGCACCCCGCGCAGCAGCAGCGCCACGTTGTCGCCGGCCTGCGCCTCCTCCATGGGCTTGCCGAAGGTCTCCAGACCGGTCACGACGGTCTCGGTGTCCGCGCCGAGGACCTGCACCTTGTCGCCGACCCGGACGGTGCCGCGCTCCACCGCGCCGGTGACGACGGTGCCGCGGCCGGTGATGGTGAGCACGTTCTCCACGGGCAGCAGGAACGGCGCGTCCAGATACCGCTCCGGCACGGGCACATAGGTGTCGACCGCGTCGAGCAGCGCCTCGATCGACGCGGTCCACCGCGGGTCGCCCTCCAGCGCCCTGAGCCCGGACACCCGGACGACGGGCGCCGCGTCACCGCCGTAGCCGTGCGCGGTGAGCAGCTCGCGGACCTCCAGCTCGACCAGGTCGGTCAGCTCCTCGTCGCCCGCGTCGGCCTTGTTGAGCGCGACGACGATGTGGTCGACGCCCACCTGCCGGGCGAGCAGCACGTGCTCGGCGGTCTGCGGCATGATCCCGTCCAGCGCGGAGACGACGAGGATCGCCCCGTCGAGCTGGGCGGCGCCGGTGACCATGTTCTTCACGTAGTCGGCGTGGCCGGGCATGTCGACGTGCGCGTAGTGCCGGGTGCCGGTCTCGTACTCGACGTGCGCGATGTTGATGGTGATGCCGCGGGCGGCCTCCTCCGGGGCCCGGTCGATGCGGTCGAACGGCACGAAGGTGCCGGCGCCCCGCTCGGCGAGGACCTTGGTGATGGCGGCGGTCAGGGTGGTCTTGCCGTGGTCGACGTGGCCCATCGTGCCGATGTTGAGGTGCGGTTTGGTGCGGATGTACGCCGTCTTGGACATGGCGGTACCTGGAAGCCTCTCAGGTGATGACGCGTCAGGCCCCGGGCGCGGCGGATCGGCGCGCGGCCGGGACGGGGACCCCGGGAAACCGGCCGACCCTCCCCCTGCGGGGTCCGCCGGGCGATCCGGGGAGGGTCAGCTTCGGGCGCCGTCGACTGCGGCGGCGAGGACGGTGACGGCAGCCTTCGGGGCATCCGCGACGGCGGATGCTGCGAGAAGGAAGGCGTACCGGAACATGACGACGATCCTTGCCGACGCAGCGCCCCGCGTCGACCTATTTTTCCGCGAAGCGGAAGTCCGCCCTACGCTTCGGCGGCTTCCGCCGCTCACGCCCCGATGTTCTTCAGCGCCTCCCGCACCGACAGGGGCGCGAACCGGTCGCCCTCCCGCGCGACGAAGTCCCGTACCGCGTCCGGGTCGGTCTTGGCGTACTCGCGCAGGGCCCAGCCGATGGCCTTGCGGACGAAGAAGTCGGGGTGGCCGGACTGGCGCAGACAGTAGCCGAAGAGGCGCCCGGTGTCGGTGCGCTCCTTGTAACGGAGCTGGTGCAGCAGCGCGGTGCGTACGAGCCACATGTCGTCGTCGGCGCTCCACCGGTCCATCTCGGCGGTGAGCGTGGCGTCGGCGGCGACCAGCGCACCGACGACGTGCGCGGCGAGCAGGTCGACGGTGTCCCACCAGGGCACGGTGGTGACGAGGTGCCGGGTGACGGGCAGGAAGCCGGAGGAGCACCTCCGTACGTGCCGGCGCAGGTGGTCGACGGCGAAGTAGTGGTACTCCCGCTCGGGCAGTTCCCAGCAGCGCAGCGCGATCGCCGTGCAGTCGGCCTCGGACGGGCGGGGCAGTCCGGCCTCGACGGTGCGGGACAGGGCCCGGCGCACCGGCGTCTTCAGTCCCAGGAAGGGCGCGACGTCCTTCATGTACGCCCGCATGGCGTCGGCCGCGACCGGATCGGCGGCGGACGCGTACGCCGCGACGAGCCGCTCCAGCACCGTGTCGGCCAGCGTGCTGTCCGGCACCCGCGGCGGCGCCGGACCGTCTTCTGTGACGCGCATGAGACGAACGCTACGGCGATCTCGCACATATGTCGGTTAGTGTCACCGGATGCTCGATGCCACCAACCGCTCTGGGGGCACCGCCACGGCCCGCCCCCGGGCCGGCTCGTCCGACCTCGCGGTCGCCGTCCCCACGGCCGCTCCCGTTCTCGCGCCCGCTCCCGGTTTCGCCGGCCGGTGCGCGAGAGTCCTGCTGTCGCCGTGGTCCCGGCTGTCCCTGCTGGTGGTGCTGCTCGCCTCGGCGGCGGCGGCCATGGTGGTGCTGGAGCCGCATCATCTGCTGACCGACGGCCTGCCGGCCCGGCTCGGCGGTGTCGTGGGCGTCGTCGCCTACGCGGTGGCGTACGGGGCGTGCACGGTGGCGTTCGTGCCGCGTCCGCTGCTGAATCTGGCCGCGGGGGCGCTGTTCGGCTCGCAGTTCGGTCTGGTCGCGGCGCTGGGCGGGACGGTGCTGGGCGCCGGTCTCGCGTTCTGCCTGGGCCGGGTGCTCGGCCAGGAGGCGCTGCGTCCGCTGCTGCGCGGGCGCTGGCTGAAGGCCGCGGACCACCAGCTCAGCCGGCACGGTTTCCGGTCGATGCTGGCGGCGCGGCTGTTCCCCGGCATTCCGTTCGCCGCCGCCAACTACTGCGCCTCGGTCTCCCGGATGGGCCTGCTGCCGTTCCTGCTGGCGACGGCGCTCGGTTCGATCCCGAACACCGCCGCCTACGTGGTGGCGGGCGCCCGCGCCTCCACCCCGACGTCCCCGGCCTTCCTGATCGCGCTGGCGTGCATCGCCGTGCCGGGTCTCGCCGGGGCGGTCGTGGCATGGCGCAAGCGGCACCGGCTGCGGGGCCGGTAGGAGGGCCACCGGGGCCGTCCGGCCCCGCGGTCCGTCAGACCCGTTCCAGGATCATCGCGTTGGCGAGTCCGCCGGCCTCGCACATGGTCTGCAGGGCGTAGCGCGCGCCGCGCTCCCGCATGGCGTGGACCAGGGTGGTCGTCAGGCGGGTGCCGCTCGCGCCGAGCGGGTGGCCGATGGCGATGGCGCCGCCGTGCACGTTGACCTTGGCGAGGTCGGCGCCGGTCTCCTGCTGCCAGGCGAGGACCACGCTGGAGAACGCCTCGTTGACCTCGAACAGGTCGATGTCGTCGAGCGAGAGTCCGGCCCGGCGCAGCACCTTCTCGGTGGCCGGGACGACGCCGGTCAGCATCAGCAGCGGGTCGGAGCCGGTGACGGCGAAGCTGTGCAGCCGTGCGAGGGGGCGCAGGCCGAGCCGGGCCGCCGTCTCCCCGGCCATGACGAGGACGGCGGACGCGCCGTCGTTGACGGGGCTGGCGTTGCCGGCGGTGACGTTCCACTCGATCTGCGGGAAGCGTTCGGCGACGTGCGGGTCGTGGTAGGCGGGCCGGAGGCCGGCCAGGACCTCGGTGCTGGTGTCCGGGCGCACGCACTCGTCGCGGGTGACGCCCTCCAGCGGCGCCACCTCGGCGTCGAACAGTCCCGCGTCCCAGGCCGCGGCGGCCCGGCGGTGCGAGGTCACGGCGAAGGAGTCCATCTGCTCGCGGGTGATCGACCACTTGGCGGCGATGAGTTCGGCGCTGATGCCCTGCGGGACGAGCCCCTCCGGGTAGCGGGCGGCGATCCCCGGACCGAACGGGTCCTTGCCCTCGGGCACGTTGGACCACATGGGCACCCGGCTCATGGACTCCACACCGCAGGCGACGGCGATATCGTACGCCCCGGAGATGACGCCCTGGGCGGCGAAGTGCACGGCCTGCTGGGAGGAGCCGCACTGGCGGTCCACGGTGGTGGCGGGCACGGACTCGGGCAGTCCGGCGGAGAGGGCGGCGTAGCGGGTCGTGTTCATGGCCTGCTCGCCGACCTGGTCGACGGCGCCGCCGATGACGTCGTCGATCAGCTCCGGGTCGACGCCCGAGCGTTCGACGAGGGTGCGCAGGGTGTGGGCGAGCAGTTCCACGGGGTGGACGTGGGCGAGGGCGCCGTTGGGCTTGCCCTTCCCGACGGGTGTGCGTACGGCTTCCACGATGACTGCGTCACGCATGGTGCGGGCCTCCTTGGCCGGACCGGTTCAGGACGGGATGCCACCGGGGCGTTGCTACCGGTGAGTAGGAAATCCGAACTCACCATAACGCCGCGCGTTGGAAAATCAAACCCACAGGGGGCCGTGCCCGTAGACTGGCCCCATGGCCGCCTCAAAAGACCCGCGCCCCTGCTCGATCGCCGACGCCCTCGCCCTCGTCGGCGAGAAGTACTCCCTGCTCGTGCTGCGCGAGGTGTGTCTCGGCAACGGCCGCTTCGACCAGCTCGTGCGCAACATCGGCGCGCCGCGCGACATCCTGGCCGCACGCCTGCGCCGGCTGGTCGACGCCGGGATCCTGGCCAAGCGTCCGTACAGCGAGCGCCCGCAGCGCTTCGAGTACCGGCCCACCCAGGCGGGTCTCGAACTGGAGCCCGTGCTGTGGACCCTGAAGGAGTGGGGCGACCGGCATCTGCGGGCCGACAGCGGCACGCCGATGACGCTGGAGCACCACTGCGGCAACGAGTTCGTGCCGGTCGTCACCTGCCGGGCCTGCGGCGAGGAGGCGCGGCACCGGGAACTGACCGCGCACCCCCGGGTCCCGGGCTGGACGGTGGGCGGTCCGGCGGCCGCCTGAGCGTCACCCGTACGGACGCGGCGGGTCATCGCACCTTCGCCGGGACTTCATCTCCGGGCGCTACAGTTCGCCTCCGGCGCGCCCGATGATCGACCGCACCGCAGCCGGCGGTGGGGGTGTGCCCTTCGACCTTTCCGCGATCGGCACTTGGACTTCGCTGCCCCATGTCTTGGTTCGAATCCCTGATCCTCGGCCTCGTCCAGGGTCTGACCGAGTTCCTGCCCGTCTCCTCCAGCGCGCACCTGCGGCTGACCGCGGCCTTCTCCGGCTGGGAGGACCCCGGAGCCGCCTTCACCGCGATCACGCAGATCGGCACGGAGACCGCGGTGCTGATCTACTTCCGCAAGGACATCGGGCGCATCCTGTCCGCGTGGTCCCGCTCGCTCACCGACAAGGAGATGCGCCGGGACCAGGACGCGCGCATGGGCTGGCTGGTCATCGTCGGCTCGATCCCGATCGGCGTGCTCGGAGTGACGCTCAAGGACCAGATCGAGGGCCCCTTCCGCGATCTGCGGCTCACGGCGGCGATGCTGATCGGCATGGGCGTCGTCCTGGGCGTCGCCGACCGGCTCGCGGCGCGCGCGGAGAACGGCGGACGGCACCGGGTGGCCGCGCCCCGCAAGGAGCTGGGCGACCTGACGGTCCGGGACGGCCTGATCTACGGGTTGTGCCAGGCGATGGCCCTGATCCCGGGCGTCTCCCGCTCCGGGGCCACCATCAGCGGCGGCCTGTTCATGGGCTACCGGCGCGAGGCCGCTGCCCGTTACTCGTTCCTGCTGGCCATCCCCGCCGTGCTGGCGTCCGGGCTGTTCGAGCTGAAGGACGCGGCGGACGGCGGACACGTCTCCTGGGGTCCGACGCTGTTCGCCACGGTGATCGCGTTCGCCACCGGGTACGCGGTGATCGCCTGGTTCATGAAGTTCATCTCGACCAAGAGCTTCATGCCGTTCGTCTGGTACCGGGTCGCGCTCGGCCTGGTGATCATCGTCCTGGTCGCCGCCGGCGTGCTCAGCCCGCACGCGGCGGAGTCGGCGGGCTGAGCCCGGGCGTGGGGACTCGGCTGGGACCGCGCGGCGCGGGCCGGGCGTGCGGAAACGGTTCTGCCGCGGAACGTACGCCCGGCCCGTGTCCGCGGCACGTGACCGAACCCATACGGGTCCCGTAGCCGTCCGGTAGCGCACCGTCAGTCCATGGCCCTAGGCTTGTCCGCATGTCCCCCGATTTAACGCCCCCTGGTTCCGTGCGGTCCGCCGCCGAGGTGAACGAGCAGATCCGCGCCCTGTGGCTGCGGGCGCGCGGCTCCCTGTCCGCCCAGGAGCGTGAGGAGTACGAGATGCTGGTCGTCGAGTGGGCGGCGGCGATCCGCGGACGGGTCGTCGAGGCGGCCTGACATCCGCCCGCTCCGCGCCCCCTTTCAGCGTCCGCCCGCGACCCTCAGCACCGTCCCCGTGGTGTACGAGGCCTCCGGTGACATCAGCCACGCGACCGCCGCCGCGATCTCCTCCGGCTGTCCCGCCCGCCGGAGCGGAATGGTCCCGGCCATCTCCCGGACCCGGTCCGGCGCCCCCATCGCGGCGTGCATCTCCGTGTCGATCAGACCCGGGGCGACCGCGTTGACACGCACCCCGGCCGGCCCGAGTTCCTTCGACAACCCCAGAGTCAGCGCGTCCACGGCCGCCTTGGTCGCCGCGTAGTGCACGTACTCGCCGGGGCTGCCCAGGGTCGCGGCGCCCGACGAGACGTTCACGATCACGCCCTCGCCGCGCGGCGTCATCAACTGGGCGGCCCGCCGTGTGCACAGCAGCGTGCCGATGACGTTGACGTCGACGACCCGCCGCAGGGTGTCCGTGCTCACCTCCGTGAACGGCCCGAGCGGCCCGGAGACCGCCGCGTTGTTCACCAGCCCCGTCAGCGGCCCGAGTTCGCGCTCCGTCACCTCGAAAAGCCGCTCCACGTCGGCCTCGACGGACGTGTCCGCCCGCACGGTCACCGCCCGCGCCCCCGCGACCCGCACATCCTCGGCCACCTTCTCCGCGGCGTCGGCGTCCCGCACGTAGTTCACCGCCACGTCGTGCCCTTCCGCCGCCAGCCGACGGCAGGTCGCGGCGCCGATGCCGCGGCTCCCCCCGGTGACCACCGTGACCAGACGCTTCATGAGTACCTCCTGGCGCAGAACGCGGAACGAAGATCCCAGACTCGCAGACGCCCCCGACCGCGTCGCGCCCGGCCCGGCGGGCGGGGAAAGTCCGCGCACGCCCCTTGGCCGCGTCCCCCGCATGGTCAACACTGAGCCGATGACGCAGCGTGTGGAGTTCGCGACCGTACGGGACCGGATGGACCTGGACGGGCTCGTCACCGACTACGCGGCGGCCGTCGACGACGGCGACTGGGCGGCGTACCGGCGGCTGTTCACCCCGGACGGGCGGGCGGATTACCGTACCGCGGGCGGTGTCGAGGGGGACGCGCAGGCGGTGGCCGGATGGCTGGCCGAGCGGTGTGCGGAGTTCCCCGTGCGGCAGCATCTGTTCGTCAACCGCCGGGTGCTCCTCGGCACCTGGGAGCGGGACACCGGGGACACGGCCGAGGTGCGGACCGACTACGTCAGCCCCGCCTCCCGGGGCGGCGGGGACGGGGCCGCCGTGCTCGATCTGCTGAGCGGCGGCCGGTGCGTGTTCACGGCGCTGCGCACGCCCGACGGCTGGCGGCTGAGCCGGGTCGTCGTGCGCGAGAAGTGGCGGCGCCCGACCGGCGGACGGCCGGTCGGTGTGATCGACTGATCCCGCGTCCGGCCGGGTCCGGGACGCACACTGGAGGCATCACGGGGTAGGGAGGCGCCCATGAGGAATCTCGACCACCACCTCGCGTCCCCGAGGCGCCGCTCGGCCGCCGCCGCGGTCGCCGGCGCGCTGCCCGTCCTGGCCTTCCCCGCCCCGAACCTGTGGTGGATCGCCTACGTCGCCCTGGTCCCCTGGCTGCTGCTGATCCGCACCGCGCCGACCGGGCGCCGGGCCGCGTTCGACGGCTGGTGGGGCGGGTTCGGGTTCATGCTGGCCATGCACCACTGGCTGCTGCCCAGCCTGCACGTGTTCACGTTCGTCCTCGCCGCGCTGCTGGGCGCGCTGTGGGCGCCGTGGGGGTGGCTGGTGCGGCGGACGCTGGGCGGCTCACCGTCCGGACGCCGGGTGACGGCCGCGCTGCTGGTGGTGCCGTCGGGCTGGCTGACGATCGAGCTGATCCGCTCCTGGCAAGGGCTCGGCGGGCCGTGGGGCGTGCTGGGCGCGAGCCAGTGGCGGGTGGAGGCGGCGCTGCGGCTGGCGTCGGTGGGCGGGGTGTGGCTGCCGAGCTTCCTGGTGGTGGCGCTGAACGTCGCGGTGGCCGTGCTGGTCGCGGTACGCCGGGCCCGGGTGCCGGCCGTGGCGGGGCTGGTCGCCGTGGCCGCCGCGGGGTCGGCCGCCTGGGCCGGGTCGCCGCGCCCCGAGCAGACCGGGGAGCGGACGCGGATCGCGCTCGTCCAGCCGGGCGTCATAACCGGCCGGGACAGCGCCGACCGCCGCTTCGACCGCGAGGAGCAGCTGACCCGTGAGCTCGCGGGGCAGGACGTCGACCTGGTCGTCTGGGGCGAGAGCAGCGTCGGCTTCGACCTCGGCGACCGCCCCGAGCTGGCCAGGCGGCTGGCCGCGCTGTCCCGCGAGACGGGCGCCGAGATCCTCGTCAACGTGGACGCGCGGCGCTCGGACAAGCCCGGCATCTACAAGAGCTCGGTGCTGATCGGCCCGGACGGCCCCACCGGCGACCGGTACGACAAAATGCGGCTGGTGCCGTTCGGGGAGTACGTTCCGGCGCGCTCGCTGCTGGGCTGGGCGACGTCCGTCGGCAAGGCGGCCGGGGAGGACCGCAGGCGCGGCTCCGAGCAGGTCGTCATGGACGTGGGCGACGGTCCGCGGATCGGGCCGATGGTGTGCTTCGAGACGGCGTTCCCCGACATGAGCCGCCATCTCGTGCAGGACGGCGCGGCCGTGCTGCTCGCGCAGTCGTCGACGTCGACGTTCCAGCAGAGCTGGGCGCCCGGGCAGCACGCCTCGCTGGCCGCGCTGCGCGCCGCGGAGACCGGCCGCCCGATGGTGCACGCGACCCTGACCGGGGTGTCCGCCGTGTACGGCGCGGACGGCGGGCGGATCGGCCCGTGGCTCGGCACGGACGCCTCCGCCGCGCACGTCTACGAGGTGCCGCTGACCCGGGGCACCACGCTGTACGCGAGGTTCGGCGACTGGCTCCCGCAGGCTGCCCTCGTCGTGCTCGCGGTCTACGGCGCGGTGGGTCTCGTGCGGTCTAGGCGAGGCGTTCGTCGACCGCCCGTACCACCCGTTCGCACAGCTCATGGGTCGCCAGTGCGTCACGGGCGCTGAGCGTCTTCCCGGCGCGCACCGCGTCCAGGAAGGCGAGCGTCACCTGCTCGATGCCGCGCTGCCGGGACACCGGCACCCAGTCGCCGCGCCGCCGCACGGTCGGCTGGCCCTTGTGGTCGATCACCTCGGCGAGGTTGACCACCTGGCGCTTGGTGTCCTGACCCGACACCTCGAGGATCTCCTCCGTCGAACCGCTGAGCCGGTTCATCACGCCGAGGGCGGTGAAGCCGTCGCCGGCCAGCTGGAGCACCACGTGGTGCAGCAGCCCGTCCTCGGCGCGGGCGCGGACGGTGACGTCGTCGACCTGGCCGGGCACCAGGAAGCGCAGGGTGTCCACGACGTGGATGAAGTCGTCGAGGATCATCCGGCGCGGTTCCTCGGGCAGCCCGACCCGGTTCTTCTGCATGAGGATCAGTTCGCGCGGATGGTCCGCGCACTGCGTGTAACCGGGGGCGTGGCGCCGGTTGAAGCCGACGGCGAGGCTGACGCCGCGCTCCTCGGCGAGCGTCACCAGCCGCTCGGAGTCGGCGAGTTCGTACGCGAGCGGCTTGTCGACGTAGGTCGGCACGCCCGCCTCGAGGAGCCGCGTCACGATCCGCGGGTGGACGTCGGTCGGGGCGTGCACGAAGGCCGCATCGAGGCCGGCGGCGATCAGCGCGTCGAGGTCGGCGTGCCGCTGGGCGGGCGGCAGGTGGAGGGAGTCGCCGACGCGTTCCAGGGTGGCCGGGGTGCGTGTCTGCAGATGGAGCTCCACGCCGGGCTGGACGGCGAGCACCGGGAGATAGGCCTTCTGCGCGATGTCGCCGAGCCCGATGCAGCCGACCTTCACGGTGTGTTCTCCTCTGGTCCTCGCCTGCCGTGGTCCGCTGCGAGCATACGGGGTGCCCCGGAGCCGTCCCCGTCCGCACCGGACGGCCCTCCCGGCGGCCGCCAGTCGGCGATCCCGTCGAACCCGCGCAGGAACAGTGACGGCGCCGCCTTCGACAGCGCGGCCAGCGCGGTGTTCCGTACGGCCGTGCCGACGCGGCCGGTCGTCAGCACGTTGAGGCGGGCCGTCCGCACCGCGCGGCGTGTGACGGCCGTGGTGCGCGGGAGGCGGGCTGCGGTGTAGCCGGGGAGGCCGTCGGCGACGGGCTCGTCGGCGGAAGGGGGCATGCCCGGGCAGGGGAAGGCGAGGGTGATCGCGTCCTCGACGGCCTGGTTGCCGCCCTGGCCGAGGGTGGGCGGCATGGCGTGCGCGGCGTCGCCGACGAGGGCCACGCGGCCCCGGTGGAAGGCGGGCAGCGGCTCGGCGATGTGGTGGACGTCGTGCCGGAGGACGTCCTCGGGGCGGACGGCGGCCAGCACCTCGGGGATCGGGCTGTGCCAGTCGCCGTAGCGGCGCAGGAGTTCGGCCCGTTCGTCGTCCGGGGCCCGCTCCCCCGCGGGCGCGACGGCGGCGGCGTAGGCGTACACCCGGCCGTCCTTGAGCGGATGGGTGCCCCAGATGGCGCCCCGGCCCCAGGTCTCGTGCGAGGGGAACGCGACGCCGGGCAGCGGGATCACCACGCGCCAGGTGGTGAAACCGCTGTGGACGGTGCCGGGGTGACCGGGGAACAGGGTGCCGCGCACGGCGGAGCGGAGGCCGTCGGCCGCCACCACCAGATCGGCCTCCAGCTCCCCTTCCGGCGTCTCCACACGGGCCGGCCTGCGGGGGTCGCCCGGGACGCCGGGGTCGGTCAGCCGGGCGGGGGTGCCGGTGCGTACGGCGCCGGAGGGGAGCCGTCCCGCCAGATGGTCGACGAGGGTGGCGCGGTGCAGCAGGACGAGCGGGCCGCCGAAGCGCTCGGCCGCGGCGGATGCCTCGGCACGGGCCAGCCACCGGCCGCTCGGCGTCCGCAGCCCGCCGTCGCCCTGCCAGGCGGACAGGGCCCGGATGTCGTCACCCAGGCCGATGACGTCCAGCGCGCGAAGCGCGTTGGGGGACAGCGAGATCGCCGCGCCCACCGGTTCCAGGGAGGGCGCGCGCTCCAGCACGGTGACCCGGGCCCCTCGCACGTGCAGGGCGGCCGCCGCCGCCAGCCCGCCGATGCCCCCGCCGATCACGATCACTCGCTCGGCCGCTGCCATGACTTCCTCCCGGGGGTTGCGCTACTACATCTGTAGTGAGGCTCCCCTCCACCGTACTACAGCCGTAGTGAACCGAGTAGGTTGACCCCATGTCCGAACGCACCACCACCCGCGCCGCCCGCGCCGCCCGCGCCGACCTGGTCGCCGACACCGCTCTCGCCCTGCTCGCCGAACGGGGCATGCGCGGCCTGACCCACCGGGCGGTGGACGAGGCGGCCGGACTCCCCCAGGGCTCCACGTCCAACGTGGCGCGCACCCGGCAGGCGCTGCTGGAACTGGCGGTACGCCGCCTCGCCGACCGGGAGGAGCGGGTCCTCGCCCTCCAGGAGCTCCCCGACCCCCGCGAAGGCACGGACGCCCTTCTCGACGCCCTGGCCCTGACGGCCCATCGCGCGCTCACCCGGAACCGCGACCTCACCCTGGCCCGCTACGAACTCGCCCTGGAGGCCACCCGCCGCCCGGAACTGCGCGCCCACTTCGACGCGGCCGGCGCCCGCTTCCGCACCCACCTCACCGCCCTGGTCACCGCCCTGGGCTCCCCGTCCCCCGACCGCCACGCCCTCACCCTGATCGCCTGGGCCGACGGCCTCCTCTTCTCCTGCGTGGCGGGCTCGTACCACGCGCAGGTGCCGACGGTCCCGGACATCCGGGCGGACCTGCGGGAGATCATCGAGGGGATGCTGGGGACGCGGCCGGCCCGGTGACGGCCGGTCTCGGAACGGCGTATCCGGGCACCAGCCCCGTATGAAGCCCTCACCGCGATTCACGTTGGCCGCCTGCACACTCGACGCGCCGGACGCCCGACAACTGGCGGACTTCTACGAGAGCCTGCTCGGGTGGCCGAGGCGGAGTGACGCACCGGAGTGGGTCGAGCTCGCCCCGTCCGACGGCGGGGCGGGACTGTCGTTCCAGACGGAGCCGCTCTTCTCGCCTCCGCGATGGCCGTCCACAGCGTCCGAGCAGCAGATGATGATGCACCTGGACATCGAGGTCGACGATCTGCCGTCGGCGGTCGAGCGCGCCGTGGCGCTGGGGGCGACCGAGGCGGACTTCCAGCCCCAGCACGACGTGCGGGTCCTGTTCGACCCGGTGGGTCACCCGTTCTGCCTCTTCGTGCGCACCGACGGCGGCACCTGACCGTGGCGCCGGCGTCGCACCGCCCCCGGCCCGCCGGCCCCCGGAAAACACCTGGTGTGACCCGCCGTCAGCAGGAAAGGATGCCGGGATGACGACCCAGCGCAGTGAACCCGCCCAGAACGCCGACGAACGGACCATGCTCGAAGGGTGGCTCGACTACCACCGGGCGACGCTCGCCCGGAAGTGCGAGGGGCTGACCGACGAGCAGTTGAGGGCCGCCTCCGTGGCACCGTCGGAGCTGTCGCTGATGGGGCTGGTGCGGCACATGGCGGAGGTCGAGCGCTCGTGGTTCCGGCGGGTGTTCGCCGGTGAGGACGCGGGGCCGATCTACTTCGGGGAGGCCGATCCGGACGGGGAGTTCCACCCCGGTGAGGCGGACACCTGGAAGGACGCCTACGAGACCTGGCAGGCGGAGATCGAGGCCGCCCGGCGCAACGCGGCCGGTCACTCCCTCGACGAGCGCTCCCGGGGGCGTCATCACTCGCACTCCGAGCCGTGCTCCCTGCGCTGGATCTACACGCACATGATCGAGGAGTACGCCCGGCACAACGGCCACGCGGACCTGATCCGGGAGGCGATCGACGGCGCCACCGGCGAGTGACGTCACCCGCCGCGCCGACGGGGCCCTCGAAGGTGGGCGGACATCACCCGTGCGGGGGAGCTCCGCGCCTGTCCGTCCACCGCCCGGCGGGCGGAGCGAGCAAAGTGGCGGGGGTGCAGCGAACGACGACCACAGCAACGCTTCTGGTGACCGTGGCGGTCGCCGCCCTCTCGGGCTGTGTGACGGTCCAGCGTCCCCTCGCACCGGGCCCGGCGACCGCGCCGCCGCCGGGGGCCGGGCACGACGCGGCGGGGCGCGACGCGTCGCCGGTCGTGCAGGCGCCCGCGCGCGAGGCCCTGCAGCGGGTGCCGGCCGACTCCCCCGAGGCGTCCCCGTCGGACCGGGCCACCTCTGAGGGCGAGCCGGCGAAGGGGGACGCCCCTTCCGACGTGCGCGACGGGCAGGCGCCGCGCACTCAGCGGCCCCGCAGCCCCGAACGGCCGCAGCCCACCCGGCGCACCCACGCCCCGCGCCCGCCCGCCCAGCCCCCGGGCGGCGGCGGGTCCCTGCCCGGGGGCGCCTCCGGCGGCTCCGACATCTGCGCGATGGGCAGGGAGTACGGCGGCTGGCCGGCGGACAGCCCTCAGGCCCGCATCTGCCAGGACACCTACGGCCGCTGAGCAGGACCCCCCTCTCACCTCTGCCGGGGCGGTCCCGGTCCCCCGGGCGGCATCCCGTCCTCCCCCAGCCGCGCCTCCAGCCGGCGGATCGCGGACCGTACACCCTCGCCGTAACGGTCGTCGGCGAGGGTGCGGGCCGCGCCCCGGGCCCGGTCCAGGTGGGTGCGGGCCGCGTCGGGGCGGCCGAGGCGGACGTAGTCGGCGGCCAGATTCAGATGCAGCGACGGGTACAGGGCGCGCACCGCCGGGGCGCCGTCGTCCGCCCAGGTCCCGCCGGCCTCCTCGGCCGCCGTCAGCGCCCGCAGGTCCCAGGCCAGCTCGTCCTCGGGGTCGTCCTGGGTGTCGGCGAGGTAGTGGGCGAGGGTGCAGCGGTGCAGCGGGTCGCCGTGCTCGCCGATCTCCGCCCACAGGCCGAGGAAGCGGTGCCGGGCCTCCTCCCGGTCCCCCGCGTGGTGCAGCATCACGACCTGGCCGATCCGGGTGAGCAGGGCGTCCGGCGCCGCCTGCTCCTGTCGCTCCGTCACCGCGTCCTCCGCACCGTCGCCCGCTGTCGCCCCCGACGCTAACCGCAGACGGGGACGATTCCGGACAGGCCGCCCCGCGACGTGCCGGGGGCAACGCGCGCGGGCCGGTCCGCACCCGCCCGGGCGGAGACGCGGGCGGATCAGCCCAGGTCGGGGATGGTCCAGTCGATCGGCTGGTGCCCCTGCGCGGCCACCGCCTCGTTGATCTGCGAGAACGGCCGGGAGCCGAAGAACTTCTTCGCGGACAGCGGCGAGGGGTGCGCCCCCTTCACCACCACGTGCCGGCTCTCGTCGATCAGCGGCAGCTTCTTCTGCGCGTAGTTGCCCCACAGCACGAAGACCGCCGGGTCGGGCCGGTCGGCCACCGCGCGGATCACCGCGTCGGTGAACAGCTCCCAGCCCCGGCCCTTGTGCGAGTTGGCCTCGCCCGCGCGGACCGTCAGCACCGCGTTGAGCAGCAGCACGCCCTGCCGGGCCCACGGCATCAGATAACCGTTGTCCGGGACGGGCGTGCCCAGATCGGCGTGCAGCTCCTTGTAGATGTTCCGCAGGGACGGCGGGATCTTCACCCCGGGGCGGACCGAGAAGCACAGCCCGTGCCCCTGGCCCTCCCCGTGGTACGGGTCCTGGCCGAGCACCAGGACCTTCACCTCGTCGTACGGCGTGGCCTCCAGGGCCGCGAAGACCTCCTCGCGGGGGGGGTAGACGGGACCGCGCGCCCGCTCCTCCTCGACGAACTCGGTCAGCTCCTTGAAGTAGGGCTGCTGCAGCTCGTCACCCAGAACCCCGCGCCAGGACTCGGGCAGCATGGCGATGTCGGTCACGTCGATTCCCTTGCTCACATGGTCGTTTCCGGTTCTCCGAACCTACCGGCGACCACTGACAGCCGGCCCCGCGGCCGGTGCCCGGGCGCTCTACCAGCTGGTCTTCCGGGAGAGCTGCCACATCATCATGATCGTGGAGGGGTCCAGGGCGCGCTCGGCGCCCGAGATCTCCCGGCTCGCCGCCACGTACTGCCGCCCCTGCCACAGCGGGAGCAGCCGCGCGTCGTTCACGAGGATCTGCTGGGCCTCCTCGAACTGCTTCACCACGTTGCCCCGGTCGCTCTCGCGACGGGAGCTGGGCAGCAGGTCGTTGACGATCTTCTTGTTCTCGTACGGCGTGCCGAGCGCGTTCTGCTTGCCGACGAACGGCGCGATGAAGTTGTCCGCGTCGGGGAAGTCGGGGAACCAGCCACGGCCGAACACCGGGTACTCGCCCTTCTGGTAGCCCTCGACGTAGGTCTTCCAGGGGCGGCTCTTCAGCGTGACGTCGAACAGCTCGGACGCCTCCAGCTGCCGCTCCAGCTCCTTGAACTCCAGGGCGGTCTCGGAGCCGTAGCGGTCCGAGGTGTACCAGAGGGTGAGCGGCACCCGCTCGGTGATGCCGGCGTCGCGGAGGATCTCGCGGGCCTTGTCGGCGTCGGGATCGCCGAAGTCGTCGAAGAAGCCGGTGGTGTGTCCGGTCAGGCCCTTGGGGACCATCGAGTACAGCGGGTCGACGGTGTCCTTGTAGACCTTGTGCGCGATCGCGGCGCGGTCGACGAGCTGCGCGATGGCCTGGCGTACGGCCTTCTTCCCGGCCCACGGGTCCTTCGGGTTGAACACCAGGTAGTTGATGTCGGTGCCGGTGCCGTCGATGAGCTGGATCTCCTCCTCCTTGGAGGTCCTGCCCTGCAGCTCGACGATGTCGCCCGCGGCCAGACCGCGGTAGGTGAGGTCGATGCGCTTGTCGCGCAGCGCGTCGACCATCTCGCCGGAGTCCTGGTAGTAGCGGATGGTGACCGCGTTGTTCTTCCGCTCGGCGTACCCCTTGTAGCTGTCGTTGCGGACCAGTTGGGCCTCCTTGCCCTCCTCGTACGACTGGAGGGTGTACGGCCCCGATCCGACGACGCTCCTGTCCTCCCGGAGCGACCCCGCGGGGTAGGAGTCGGGGTCGACGATCGACATCGCGGGGGTCGCGAGCACGAACGGGAAGGTGGCGTCGGGCTTGTTGAGGTAGAAGACCACCTCGCGCTCGCTCGGCGCCTGGACCCGCTCGAGACTGCCCAGCAGACCGGCCGGACCGCCGTTGACGTTGATCTGGCGGATGCGGTCGATCGAGTGCTTGACCGCCTTCGCGTCCAGTTTGCCGCCGTCGGAGAAGGTGAGTCCCTCGCGCAGCTCACAGCGGAACACCTGGTTGGAGGTGTCGGAGAACTCGCACTTCTCCGCCGCGTCCGGCTGGGGGGTCGTCGCGCCGATCGGGTAACTCAGCAGCGTCTGGTAGATGTTGCGGAACAGCTCCCAGGAACTGTCCCAGGACGCGGCAGGATCCAGCGTGCTCGGCGAGCTGGTGGTTCCCACGACGATGGGGCCCTCGTCCTCCGGGCTGTCGGACGCCAGGACGCCACATCCGGTCACCAGGGACGATATGGACGCGATGGCCGCCACCCGCCGCAGGCATCGATTCCGGTTGAACACGCGCACGCTCCTCGATCTGCCATACCAAGGGTCGGCGAACGATACCGCAGTGACACACCGGCTGACCCTCCCCGGAACGGCCCTTGAGATCATCTGGTGGATGACTACGTTGTCACGGGCGTTTCGTGCCCGAATCGCCGACACGGACGCCGTTTTCGTCAACGGCGTCCGTGTCGGACGGGGCTGTGGTGACCGGTGCGCACGCCTGGTGCGCGGATCCGGGCCCGGGGATCCGGACCCGTTGGGTGTACGGATCAGCCGACGCCGGCGTTGAGGAAGATGCCGCCGTCGACGACGAGGGTCTGGCCGGTGACCCAGTCGGACTGGTCCGAGGTGAGGAACGCGGCCGCGCCTCCGATGTCGGACGGCACGCCGAGCCGGCCGAGCGGGTAGGACGCGGCGGCCTCCTCCTCGCGGCCCTCGTACAGCGCCTGGGCGAACTTGGTCTTCACCACCGCCGGGGCGATGGCGTTGACCCGCACCTTGGGCGCGAACTCGTGCGCAAGCTGCTGGGTGAGGTTGATCAGCGCGGCCTTGCTGACGCCGTACGCGGCGATGAAGGGCGAGGGCGCGATGCCCGCGACGGACGCGATGTTGACGATCGCGCCGCCGTTGTCCTTCTGCCAGGCGTGCCAGGTCTTCTGCGCGAAGCCCAGCGCCGAGATCACGTTGGTCTCGAAGACCTTGCGCGCCACGTTCAGGTCGAGGTCGGCGATCGGCCCGAACACCGGGTTCGTCCCCGCGTTGTTGACCAGGTAGTCGACCCGGCCGAAGGCCTCCATCACGCGCTCGACGGCGAGTGCCTGATGGGCCTCGTCGTGCGCCTTGCCGGCCACGTACACGGCCCGGTCGGCGCCGAGCTGCTCCACGGCCTCCTTGAGGGCGTCCTCGTTGCGTCCGGTGATGCAGACCCGGTCACCGCGCGCGACCAGCGCCTCCGCGACGCCGTAGCCGATGCCGCGGCTGGCGCCCGTGATCAGGGCGACCTTGCCGGTGGGTTCCACTGTCGTCATGTCCGGGTCCTTTAGTCGAGCGGTCCGCCGGCCACGTACAGCACCTGGCCGGAGACGAAGCCTGCCGCGTCCGCGGAGAAGAAGGCGATGGCGTTGGCCACGTCCTCGGGCTCGCCGACGCGGGCGACGGGGATCTGGGTGGCGGCGGCGGCCTTGAAGTCCTCGAAGCCCATGCCGACGCGGTCGGCGGTGGCCTTGGTCATCTCGGTGGCGATGAAGCCGGGGGCGACGGCGTTGGCGGTGACGCCGAACTTGCCGAGCTCCTTGGCCAGGGTCTTGGTGAAGCCCTGCAGACCGGCCTTGGCGGCGGAGTAGTTGACCTGGCCGCGGTTGCCGAGCGCGGAGGACGACGACAGGTTGACGATGCGGCCGAAGCCGGCGTCCACCATGTGCTTCTGGCAGGCCTTCGACATCAGGAAGGCGCCGCGCAGGTGCACGTTCATGACGGTGTCCCAGTCGGAGACGCTCATCTTGAACAGCAGGTTGTCGCGCAGGACGCCCGCGTTGTTGACCAGGATCGTCGGCGCGCCGAGCTCCTCGGTGATGCGGGCGACGGCCGCCTCGACCTGCGCCTCGTCGGAGACGTCGCAGCCGACCGCGATCGCCTTGCCACCGGCGGCGGTGATCTTCTCGACGGTGTCCTTGCAGGCGGCCTCGTCGAGGTCCAGCACGGCGACCGCGCGACCCTCGGCGGCCAGTCGTACGGCGGTGGCGGCGCCGATGCCGCGCGCGGCGCCGGTGACGACCGCGACCCGCTGCTCAATGGTGGACATTGCTGCTTCTCCTCGCCCTTGGGATGCGGCTCCTGCGGCCGGCTCGAATCGGTGAGCGACCGCTTAGTACCTTCAGCAGACGTGACGCTAGAAGCCCTGGCACCCGGTGTCAACGGCACACCGCGCGTGTGTGATCCATTCCCCGCGGCCGGGCGGGCCCTTCCGGCGTCCCGTTCCTTTCCCCGGCACCCGATCGGCCCAGCGCTGCGCGCCGTCCGGGCGGGCGGAACCTAGCGTCGAAGCGCGAGCTTCCGCGGCCGGAAAGGAGGCGCCCGATGCGCCGTCGCACCGGTGCCATAGGCACGCTGATCGCGCTCGCCGCGATCGTGCCGATGGCCGACACCGCCCACGCCCAGGACCTGGACTGCAGCGACTTCACCTACCAGGAGGACGCGCAGACCTTCTTCGAGACGGACCGCAGTGACCCGCACCGGCTCGACGAGGACCCCGGCCCGGACGACGGCATCGCCTGCGAGGCGCTCCCCCGGCGCGGCCTGACCTCCTCCACGTTCCGCCCGGCCCCGACCTCCCGCCCGCCGACGCCGGCCCCGAGCCGCACACCCACGGCGACGGCCTCGCCGACCCGGCCCTCGGCCACACCGACGCGGACGGCGACCCCGACCCGGACCCCGACGCCCACGCCCACGCCCACCGCGACGGCGTCCCCGACGCGTACTTCCGCCGCTCCGACTCCGACCCGCGGCGTCCAGGGCGGCCTGGGCGGCGCCTCGACCGGCGGCCCGACGAGCTGGGACCTCGGCATCGGCGCCACATTCGTCAGCGGCGCGCTCCTGGCCACGGGCTACGTCATCCGCCGCCGCCGATCCTGACGGCACCGCGTCGGGGCAAGGCCGGGCACGGCAACCCGGACCGCCGCCGCGACGCCCGCGCCGCACACGGCGTCGAGGCCGCCGGGACATCGCGACACCGGCGGCCGGTGCGACAGCCCATGGCGCCGCGCAGGCGGAATCGCCCGCCGACGGCGCCAGCTGCCCGGGCGGGGCGCGAACACGCGGCACCGGAGCCGCGACTCCGGCCCCCCGTGAGCCCTGTCAGGGGACGCGCCCGCCGTCGGCGACACCGGCTCCCGGGCAGCGCGCGAACGCGGGATGCCGAAGCCGCCCGGGCACCGCGACCCCGGCCACCCGTCCAGCGGCCCACGAGGCGCGCCGGAGCCATCGACTGCCGACGGCCACCCAGCAGGTGTGCGAACGCGCGCTGGTGCGCCGGGGCGCGGTCACAACGGCGGACGCGCCCCGGCGCACCTTTGCGCGCGCACCCGCCCTGCTCACGCTTCGATGCCCGCCCCGCGCAGCGGACCCGCGTCCTACCGGACGAGCAGGTCCAGCAGCCGTTCCGTTTCCACCGCAGGGTCCGCCGTCAGGCCCGTGTGGACCGGGCCCGGCTGGACGATCGTCGAGCGGGGGGCGATCAGCCAGCGGAAGCGGCGGCCGGGGTCGTCGTGAGCCGCCTGGCCCGCCGCGTCGCCGCCCGCGCAGACGCCCTCGACGGCGCGCAGCGCGGCCCGTACGCCGGGGACGTCGGCGGCCGGGTCGAGGGCGAGCAGCCGGGCCTCGTCGAGATGCGTGCGGGCCCCGACGTAGGAGAGGCGCCGGCAGTACACCAGCACCCCCGCGTTGATGCGTTCGCCGCGTTCGATCCGCGGCACGACGTGCAGCAGCGCGTACTCGTAGACGTGCAGGTCGCTCACCGGTCCCCCTCGAGGCCCTCGATGCGGTCGTGGATGCCGGCGGCGCGGGCGAGCAGCGGGCGGGCGTAGGCGCGCCGGAGGTCGTCGGGGCTGTCGAAGCCGGGTTCGCCGGCCAGCCAGACGTCCGGGACCTCGGCGGTGACCTCGGCCAGCAGGTCCTCGGTGATGCGCGGGGCGAGGTCCGCCGCCGCCGCGGCGACGTCCGGCTCGGCGCCCCGCAGGGCGTGGTCGGAGGCGTCGTAGGGGCGGGCGGCGGAGACCTCGGCGCTCGGCCAGTTGTGGTGCCAGATCATGGTCGCGCCGTGGTCGATGAGCCACAGTTCCTCACGCCACCGCAGCATGTTGGGGTTGCGCCAGGAGCGGTCGACGTTGTTCACCAGGGCGTCGAACCAGAGGATCCGGCCGGCCTCCTCCGGGCTCACCTCGAAGGCGAGCGGGTCGAAGCCGAGGGCGCCGGAGAGGAAGTCCGTCCCGAGATTGGTGCCGCCGCTGGACTTCAGCAACTGCTGCACCTCCTGGTCGGGTTCGCCGAGCCCGAGCACCGGGTCGAGCTCGACGGTGACCAGGCGCGGCACCCGCAGCCCCAGCCGACGGGCCAGTTCCCCGCAGACGACCTCGGCGACGAGCGTCTTACGGCCCTGTCCGGCGCCGGTGAACTTCAGCGCGTAGGTGCCGAGGTCGTCCGCCTCGATCAGTCCGGGGAGCGAGCCGCCCTCGCGCAGCGGCGCGATGAATCGGGTCGCGATGACTTCCTTGAGCATCGCCCCAGGCTACTGGCGTGTCACCGCACGTCGGAGGCGGCCCGGTGGCGCGCCGCCGGTGATCGACAGGCAACCGACAGCTGTGGCTTACGCCCCTCCGACCGCACGCAGGCGAAGCTCTCGGCACTGCCTGAACGGCGTGGGCCCGCCGACCGTACCTGTTTCCAGATCACGCTTCATCCCCGGAAGGGACACACCGGCATGACCGTATCGTTCCAGCCCGCATCGGGACCCGCCCGCCGCACGGTGGTGGCAGCCGCGGGGGCGGCCGGCCTCGCCGTGGCGCTGACCGCGTGCGGAGGTTCCGACGACGACGCGTCCGCCACCCCGGCCGAGTCCGGCGGCGCGGCGGACGACGCCGCGGACAGCGGCGGCTCGGGCGGGAGTTCAGATGGCGACGCGGCCGGCGGCACGCCGCTCGCCTCGACCGCCGACATCCCCGAGGGCGGCGGGAAGGTGTTCGCCGACCAGAAGGTGGTGGTCGTGCAGCCGTCGGCGGGCGAGTTCAAGGCGTACTCCGCGACCTGCACGCACCAGGGCTGCGCGGTGAAGAGCGTCTCCGACGGGCTCATCAACTGCCCGTGCCACAACAGCAACTTCTCCGTCGCCGACGGCAGTGTGAACAGCGGCCCTGCGACCAAGCCCCTGCCCGAGGTGCGGATCACCGTCGACGGCGACGCCATCACCCTCGCCTGAACCGCCGGTCCCGTGCACGATGGAGGACTACGTGCACGGCACACGCACAGCACGACTGCAGAAGGGGCCTTATGACCGCCACACAGCGCCGGGGCCGCAAGATCATGATGACGCCCGGGGAGCTGGACGAGTTCCTCACCGAACAGCGCACCTGCCGGGTCGCCACGGTGTCCGCCGACGGCATGCCCCATGTGAGCACCCTGTGGTTCGTGTGGGACGGCGTCTCGATGTGGCTGTACTCGGTGGTGCGCAGCAGGCGCTTCGCGGACCTGCGGCGCGACCCTCGGGTGGCGGTCGTGGTCGACACGGGCGAGGAGTACGACGAGCTGCGCGGCGCGGAGCTGTCCGGGCGGGCGGAGTTCGTGGGCGAGATCCCGCGCACCGGCGAGCTGCGGGCGGAACTGGACGTGCCGGAGACGCTGTTCGCCCGGAAGAACTTCGGCCTGGACGAGATGCCGCACGACGGACGGCACGCGTGGCTGCGGCTCACCCCGGAGAAGATCGTGTCCTGGGACTTCAGGAAGCTGGCGCAGCTGTCCTGACGCCCTCCTGAGGGACCCCGCTCCCGGGCGCGGGGGAACCGGACTCGGGGGCGCCGCTTCCCGGCGCGTCCCCGACCCGCTCCCCCGCCGCCCGCAGCGCCCGGACCGCCGCCCGGATCGACGGGCGGCGGTCCGCGTCGGCGCGCCACACGACGAACACGTGCCGCCGGACCCGCTGCCGCAGCGGCACGGTCACCACCCCGCCGGGCAGCGGGTCACGTCCCAGCAGCGGCGCCACGCACACCCCGAGCCCGGCGGCGACCAGGTTGAGCTGGGTGTGGCTCTCGGCCGCGCGATGCGCCACGATCGGCTCGACGCCCTTGGACCGCAGGGTGAACATCAGCCACTCGTGGCAGAACTCGCCCTCGCCCCATGTGATCCACTCGTCCTCGGCCAGCTCGGCGAGGTCGATCTCGTCCCGTCCGGCGAGCGGATGGGCGGCCGGCAGGGCCACGTCGGCCGGGTCGTCCAGCAGCAGCGCCTTGACCAGCCCGTCGGGCAGCGGCATCGGCTTGTTGTACCAGTCGAGCACCACCGCGAGGTCGAGGTCGCCGCGGACGACGCCCCGGATGCCGTTCTCGGGCTCCAGCTCCCGCGACCGCACCCGCAGCGCCGGATGGCGTTCCTTCAGGTCGGCGAGCGCGGCCGGGAACAGCCCGCGCGCGGCGGTGGGGAAGGCCGAGACCCGCAGCTCGCCCGCGACCTGCCCACGCTGCGCCTCCAGGTCGGCCTGGGCCAGCTCCGCCTGGGACAGGATGCGCGCGGCGTGCTCGGCGAGCAGCCGCCCCGCGTCCGTCAGCCGTACCCCGCGCCCGTGCTTGGCGAGGAGGCGCTGGCCCACCTCGCGCTCCAGCTTGGCCATCTGCTGCGAGACGGCCGAGGTGGTGATGTGCAGCCCCTCCGCCGCACCGCTGACCGAGCCGTGCCGGGCGAGGGCGTCGAGGGTGCGCAGGCGCTCCAGATTCAACATGTAAGCGATGCTACGAGATACCGCGTGCGATTTCTCGATTGTGCTACGAGGTGGGTCTGCCCCATCGTTACCGGCATGAGCAGTGTCACCGCGACCACCACCACCGCGCCGGATCCGGCCGGCTCCGCACCCGCGTCCGCCCCCGCCCGTCCGCGCCTCGACTGGCGGCTGCGTTTCGCCGCCCTGTCGCTGATCTGGGGCTTCAGCTTCCTCCTCATCAAGGTCGGCACCCAGGGCTACGCCCCCTTCCAAGTCACCCTGGGACGCCTGGCGTTCGGCACGGCCGTGCTGGCGTTGGCCATGGCGGTACGGCGGGAGGGGCTGCCGCGCGGCGCCCGCACCTGGATGCACCTGGCCGTCGCCGGTTTCCTGCTCAACGCGCTGCCGTTCTCGCTCTTCGCCTTCGCGGAGCTGACCATCCCGTCCACCCTGGCGGGCATCTGCAACGCCACCTCCCCGCTCTGGGGGATGGCGCTGTCCCTGGTGGCGCTGCGCGAGGACCGGCCGACCCGGGTGCGGGTGGCAGGCCTGGGCCTCGGCTTCCTCGGAGTGCTGACCGTACTGGGGGCGTGGCAGGGCTTCCACGGCCTGGACGCGCGCGGTACGGCCCTGGCCCTGCTCGCCTCCCTGAGCTACCCCGTCGGCTGGATCTACGTCCGCCGCACCCTCGCCGGCAGCAGCGCGTCGCACCTGTCCCTGACAGGCGGCCAGTTGCTGCTTGCGACGGTCCAACTGGCGGTCGTGACCCCGTTGTTCACCTCCGCGCCGTCGAGCCTGGCCGTCGGCCCGCTGCTCGCGATCGCCGCGCTGGGCACGCTGGGCACGGGCCTGGCGGTCCTCGTCCAGTACGGCATCGTCGCCGAGGTCGGCCCGACGACCGGCCAGATGGTCACCTACTTCGTCCCGGTGATCGCCGCGGCGGCGGGCATCCTGCTGCTGGGCGAGACACTGACGTGGTCGACACCGGTCGGGGCGGCGGTGGTGCTGGCGGGAGCGGCACTCACGCAGGTGAAGCCGAAGCGAGCGGGGTGACCGGGGCCGGGTGACCGGACCCCGCCGGGGGACACCGTCGCGCGCCCGGCCCGTGTCCCTGCTCGCCGCGATGTCGCCGCGATGTCGCTGTGACCGCGCACGCGCCTCGCAGAGGCCGTGCCGGCCCCAGGACGCAAGGGCAACGTCAGGGCCCCGCCCGCCGAGCGCCCCCGCCGACTCGCGCGCGGTGCCCTCACGCGTACGTCCGCCGGTCCGCCTCCCCTGGCCGTACGGCCGCCGCGATCGCCTCGGCCAGTGGTTCGATCTCCGCGTCCGTGAGGGTGGAGACGGTGACGCGGATGCCCGGCGGCGTGTTCATCCGGAAGCGCGCTCCGGGGGCAACCGCCCAGCCCGTGTGCAGCAAACGGGCGACCGCTCCGGTCTCGTCGGGGACCGGTACCCACAGGTTCATGCCGCTGCGCCCCCGCGCCACGACCCCGCGCCGCCGCAGCGCCTCGGCCAGCGCGTCCCGGCGCTCCCCGTACCGCGCCGCCACGCCCGCCGGGTCCACCGCGCCGTCGGCCCACAGCCGCGCCACCGCGCGCTGGAGGGTGAGGCTGACCCAGCCCGGTCCGAGCCGCTGCCTGCCGCGTACCCGGTCGAGGGTGAGCGCGTCGCCGGTGAGAACCGCGAGACGCAGGTCGGGCCCGTACGCCTTGGCGGCCGAGCGGGAGAAGGCCCAGCGGTGGGTGACACCCGCGAGCGGGTGCAGCGGGAGGTCGACGATGTGGTGGCCGTGGTCGTCCTCGATCAGGAGCGTCCCGGGGTGATCGGCGAGCACCGCACGCAGCGCCTCCGCCCGCTCGGCGGTCAGCGCGGCGCCGGTCGGGTTCTGGGCACGGTCGGTGACGACGAGCGCCCGCGCCCCGCCCTCCAGCGCCCCGCGCACGTCCTTCGGCACCGGGCCCTCGTCGTCCACGGCCACCGGCACGGTCCGCAGACCGAGCGCCGGCACCAGATCCAGCAGACTCCCCCACCCCGGATCCTCGACCACCACCGCGTCCCCGGGCCGCAGATGAGCGGCGAGCACCCGCTCCACCGCGTCCAGAGCGCCCGAGGTGACGGCGACCGGCCCCTCCGGCACCCCGTCGGCGTGCAGTCCGGCCCGTGCCAGCCGCTCCAGCTCGGGATCCACCGGAGCGTCCCCGTACAGCACCGGCTCCTTGTCACCCCGGGCCGCGGCCGCCGCGAACGCCCCGGCCAGCGGGGGCAGCAGCGCGGGGTCCGGGTTTCCGTCGGAGAGGTCACGCACACCCGGCGGGACCTCCACGCGGATCATCTCGCGCGCGGTGGTGGCCGGCTTGGGCCGCACCCGACTGCCCCGCCGGCCCGCCGTTTCGATGACCCCGCGCTCGCGCAGGGTCCGGTACGCGGCGGCCACGGTGTTGGGGTTCACCCCGAGCCGCTCGGCCAAGTCCCGCATGGGAGGCAGCAGTTCGCCCGGCTGCAGGACGCCCTCCCCCACCGCCCGCTCGATGCTCGCGGAAATCTCCGCTGCGCGCCGCCCACTGATCCGATACTCTCCTAGCACAAACCACATTATGCACTAGTGCAATGGAGTTGGCCATGCAGGGGCCCCAGCGACCGCAGCAGCGACCCGACACCGCCTACACGCCCACCGAGCGCACCGTCCCCACCCGCGCCCCGCAGCGCGCGTCGTACGACAAGGACCTGGTGCACGCGATACTCGACGAGGGCTACGTCTGCCACCTCGGCTTCGTCCGGGACGGCGCCCCGGTCGTCCTGCCCACGCTCTACGGCCGCGTGGGCGAGGTCCTCTACGTCCACGGCTCCACCGGCTCGCGCCCGCTGCGCACGGCCGGACAGTCCGGTCAGGGGCTCCCGGTGTGCCTCACCGTCACCCATGTCGACGGCCTGGTGCTGGCCCGCTCCGCCTTCCACCACTCGGTCAACTACCGCTCCGTGGTGGTGCACGGCACGGCGTACGACGTGACCGACCCGCAGGAGAAGCGGCAGGCGCTCGACGCCCTCGTCGACCACGTCGTCCCGGGCCGCTCCGCCGACTCCCGGCCGGCGGACAAGAAGGAACTGGCCGCCACGGCCGTCCTCCGCATCCGCCTGGACGAGGTCTCCGCCAAGGCGCGCACGGGCGGTGTCAACGACGAGCCCGAGGACCTGTCCCTGCCCCACTGGGCCGGCGTCCTCCCGGTCCGCACGGTCCACGGCGCCCCCGAGCCCTCCCCGGACCTGGCCCCCGGCACGGAGGTCCCCGGCTATCTGACGGCCCTGTGATGCTGATCCATCCCTGGGACGCACCGGACGACGACACATGGCAACGGTGGCTCGCCACGCACGACTTCGGCCAGCTCGCGGTCAACGGCCCGCCCGGCGAACCCCCGTTCGTCCAGCCCCTGCACTTCGCCTACGACGCCGAGCGCGGCGAGGCGGTCACCCACCTGGCCCGTCCCCACCCGCTCTGGCCCGCGCTCGAGGCCGCGCCGGACGTCCTGCTGAGCGTGGTCGACGACTACGCGTTCGTCCCCGGCCCCTGGCAGGCCGAACCGGGCACCCCACCCGGACACGGCGTCCCGACGAGCCTGTACGCCGCGGTCCAGCTCCGCTGCCGCGCCCACGTCGTGGACGACCCGGCGGAGAAGGCGACCCTGCTGAACCGCCAGGTCGGCCACTTCCAGCCGGAGGGCGGCTCCGCACGGGCCGCGGCCGGCGAGGCCCCGTACGGCAGGCTGCTGTCCGGCATCCGCGGTCTGCGCCTGGAAGTGACCGAGGTCCGGGCGAAGTTCAAGTACGCGGGCAAACGGTCCCAGGCCGTCCGCGACCGCATCGCGGCCGGCCTGGCGGACCGGGGGCGGACTCGGGACGCCGCGGCACGAGGGCATGTCCTGAGGGTGGGGCCGAACGCCGGTTGACCGGACACAGAGGGCGGCGGGGTGCGTCCGCGCGGACGCGGACGACCCGGTCGGCGCCCAGGACGGCGGCGCCGCGCAGCCTTCCCCACCGGACCCGGGGCGCCGACCGGCCCAGGCCGACGGCGCCCCCGGCCCGCGACAGCGGCGCTCCTCCTCCCGGGGCGGTACCCCCTACGCGGCCACGCGGCCGACGGACGCACTCGCCGTCGCCATGACGGTCGGGTCCACCCGCCCGGCGGGACCCGGCACCGGGGACCCGCGTACGGCGAGTCAGGACCCCGACCGTTGGTCTGCCCGCTCCCGCGTGGGCTTCGTCGGGCGAAAGCCCTCCGCACCCGGCAGAACCGAGGCCCGGCCCGCTGCCGGCCGTGAAGGACCTCCCCCACAACCGGCCGGCCCGGCCGGGACCACGGAGACCGTGCGCGCGGGACCCCTGCCCCAATGGCAACCCGGCACCCGTCGGCGCGCGCGCCGTACCGGCCCGGAGTCCGAGGGTGCCCCTGCCGGCCGGCAGGGGCGCCCTCGCTCACCTCACGCCGGAACGGCCTCCCCCCGCGCCCTGCGGGCGGCCCGCGCGTCGCGGGCCTCCCCCGCCGCCAGGCCCGCCACTGAGCCCAGCATCAGCAGAGTGCCGGCCAGGGTGGCCGCCGTGAGCCGCTCGCCGAGTACGGCGACAGCCAGCACCGCCGCGCTGACCGGTTCGAGCAGCATGATCACGGACACGGTCGCCGACCGGACGACCGCGGCGCCCGCGAAGTAGAGGCCGTAGGCCAGCGCGGTCGGCACGGTCGCGACGTAGGCGAGCAGGAGCAGCAGAGCACCGGGCGCGTCGGTGTGCGGCATCAGCCCCTCCACCGCGGCGAACGGCAGGAGCACCAGGCTGGTGACGGCGAACGCCCCGACGGTCGCGCCGGAGGAGTCGGTGCCGCCGTCGCGCCCCCACCACCGGGTGAGCAGGGTCATGGCCGAGTAGCCGGCGGCGGACAGCAGGGCGAGCAGGACGCCCGCCGGGTCCACCGTCGCCTTCCCGCCGCCGAGGACGAGCACCACGAGTCCGGTGAGCGCGCCGGCGACGGACGCGAGCCCGCCGCGCCCCAGTCGCTCGCCCATGGTGAGCCGGGCGCCGAGGGCGATCAGGACGGGACCGGCGCCCAGGGTGACGACGGTGGCCACGGCCAGCCCGGTCGCCGACACGGCGGCGAAGTAGGCCGTCTGGAACACCGCGAGTCCGGCGCCGGTGGCCGTCGCCCGCGCGACCCGGCGGCCCAGCGGTGCCGGAGCGGCGTCGGCACGGGAGCGCCCGAACAGCAGGCGCGCCGCGTACAGCACGGCAAGACCGGCGGCGCACCGCCAGAAGGACAGGGCGATCGGGCCCATGTCGCTGGTGCGGTACACCAGCGAGGCCGCGGCGCCCGCGGTGCCCCAGGCGGCACCGGCGACGACGAGGTAGATCAGGCCACGCCCGACGGGCAGGCCGGAGACGTTGTTCGACACGTGTTCTCTCTCCGCAGAGGTGCGCACCACGCGTCGGCGTGGGCGCGGAAGTTCGGAAGGGAGCCCGGCTCAGGCCCGGCCGGGGCCGAGGGACCGGGGTCCGCGGACTTCGTCTGCGGGCAGCACCGCGACGCCCGGCACGCTGCCGGGCGTACAAGCCGGAGGGCCCGCCTCAGGCGGCCGGCGGCGGAAGAACACGTGCGCGCGTATGCATGATCAGCACCTTATGCGGTGGTTCCGGGGGTGGACAACTCCCGTTCGGGACCGCCGCCGGCGACGGGTTCCTCGGGGGTCTTCGCCGGGGCGGAGGACTGGGCGATGAGGGCGCCGGCGAGGACGACCACGCCGCCGACGATCTGCGGCGCCGACAGATGCTCGCCGAGCAGCACCCAGGCGAGGACGGTGGCGATGACCGCCTCCAGACAGGCGACGACGCCCGCCACCTGCGGTGAGAGGCGGCGCACCGACACCACGCCGGTGACGTACGCGGCGACCGTGGCGACGAGGACGATCCACCCCAGGAGCAGGAACGCGGCGACGGGTGTGCCGTCCATCGCGGCGGTGCCGGTGAGCACGGACCAGTCCATGGACCAGGGCCGCGCGACGACGGTGAGCACGGCGGCGCCGATCAGCAGCCCGTACGCGATGACGCCGAGCGGGTCGGGGGACTCCTCGCTGTCGCTGCCCTGGTCGGACAGGACGAAGTAGCCGACCTGGCAGCAGGCGGCGCCGAGCGCGAGGGCGAGTCCGAGGGCGTCGAAGCCGAGTCCTGCCCACACCTCGACGACGCAGGCGAGGCCGCCCACGGCGAGCACCACGCCGACGGCGGCGGCACGCGTCACCGGCCGCCGCTGCACGAACCGCACCCAGCCGAGGACGAGCGCGGGCGCCAGGTACTCGACGAGCAGCGCGACGCCGACGGGGATGCGGGAGATGGCGGCGAAGTAGCAGGCCTGCACACCGGCCACGGCGAAGAGCCCGAACCCGGCGAGCAGCGCGGGCCGTCGCCTGAGCAGCGCGCGGTGGCGTACGGCGAGCGGCAGCATGACGAGCGCGGCGCCCGCCACCCGCAGCCATACGACGTGCAGCGGGTCCAGCCCGGCCTCGATCAACGGCTTGGCCGCCACACCGGACCCGCCGAAGGCCACGGCGGACACCAGCGCGAGGGTGAGCCCCATGCCCTTGGGGTGAGTCTTGAACACCGCCACATGATGTCACCCCCCGACAGCACCGTCACCCCTCAAGACACCTGACGGGAAACCCCCCGCAGGGGCGCGGGGAACTGCGCGAAGGCGGGTGCGGGCGCGAAGCCGTCGAGGGACGGGAAGGCAAGGGGCGGAGGGGTGAAGAAAACCCTGCCGCCGCACCCCGCTCATCCCGCAGTTCCGGCATCCACCCCCCGCACCACCTCCCCCGGCTCCACCCCGGCCCGCCGCACCACCTCGACAGCCCGAGCCCGCGGCTCCGCGACAAGCGCCGCCAGCAGGTCCGTCCCCCGAACCACCCCGTCCCCCCGCCGGGCAGCCCGCTCCCGAGCCCGCGCCACACACACCGCCGCCAGGGGCGAGAACCCGGTCACCCCCTCCACGACCGGCAGGCCGCCCGAGTCCTCGACGCTCCCCTGCCACCTCAGCCCGTACCCGATGCTCCGCTGCACCAGATAACCGAGCAGCCGCGCCACCGTGGCTCCGTCGCCGAACGCGGCCCGCACCTCGGGGTCGGACTCGAGCAGGGAGTGCAGCAGATGGGCGGTGTCGATGTGCCGGTCGCCGCCCCGCACCACCCTGCGCCGGGCGCCGGCCACGACCTCCGCCAGTTCCGCGCCGAGCCCGGCGTCGCCGTCCGCGCCGCGGGCGGCCTGCGCCTGGGGCCACTGGGCCTGCTGCCGGGGGATACGGGATCGCACATCTCCCACCCCATCAGTCCCGGCGGCCCGGCGCATCGGCGGCGGGACGCATCTTGGCGTCCCGCGGGAAGTGGACGTCGCATGGCGAAATCTCCTCCTTGGGAACGAGATCAGGGCGCACACGCCCGAGGGGCGCACGCCACTCGGCGCACGCCCCTCAGCTCCCCGCCGACTATCAGCGGCCGGCTCAGTCCTCGTCCGCGAGGATCAGGTACAGCTTCTTACGGGCCTCGTTGATGACCGCGAGGGCCTTCTCCCGCTGCTCCTTGCTCCCCGTCTTCCAGACCTGCCCGAAGGCCTCCATCAGGCCGAAACCTGCCTGCCGGATCTCACCCAGCGCCTCCCAGTCGACGCCGCGCGAGGCCTCCTCCCAGGGAGCCTCGGGTCCGTCCTCGGCGGCCGTGCGGCCGGCCTCGGTGAGGGAGAACAGCTTCTTGCCGCCCTCGGACTCGCTGACGATCAGGCCCTCGTCCTCCAGCAGCTGGAGGGTGGGGTAGACCGAGCCGGGGCTGGGCTTCCACGCCCCGCCGCTGCGCTCGGCGATCTCCTGGATCATCTCGTAGCCGTGCATCGGACGGTCCTTCAGCAGCGCAAGGATCGACGCGCGGACGTCACCGCGCCGCGCCCTCCCCCTGGGTCCGCCGCGCCCTCGGCCGCCCCAGGGGCCGCCGTGACCGAAGCCGGGACCCCAGGGACCGCCCGGTCCTCCCGGACCACCCGGCCCGAAAGGACCGAAGGCCGCACGCAGGCGCTCGAAGTCGCCCCGTCCGCCGCCCCGCGGTCCGCCGTGCCCATGACCGTGTCCGTGCTCATGACCGTAGCCACGCATCGCCACCACTCCATCCATCGTTGATCTATTGCGATGCTTCAACGATATATCGGAACAGCTCGCTCGACAAGCCCCTCCGTCCGAGCACCCTCCGTCCGAGCACCCACCGTCCGGGCCGTCCACCGCCCCCGAACAAGGCCACCGCCCGCGCATTGGCCCGATCACCCGCGGCCGCCCGCCCTCTACCGTCGGGGCATGCGGATCCGAATCGTCGACGCCTTCACCGACCGTCCCTTCACCGGCAACCCGGCCGGAGTGATGCTGCTCGATGCCTTCCCGGACGACTCCTGGCTGCAGAACGTCGCCCTGGAGGTCAACCACGCCGAGACGGCCTTCGCCCACCCGCTGCCCGAGGGCGAGGAGGCCGACTGGGCGCTGCGCTGGTTCACACCCGTCACCGAGGTGGCCATGTGCGGCCACGCCACGCTCGCCACCGCGCACGTCCTGCACACCACCGGCGCCCACAAGGGCCCGGTGCGGTTCGCCACCCGCAGCGGCGTGCTGGTCGCGCAGACCGCGCAGGACGGCACCGTCACCCTGGACTTCCCCACGGCCCCGCTCACCGCCGTCGACGTGCCCGAGGGCGTCGCGAAGGCGCTCGGCGCGCCCGTCCTGGCGGCGTTCGACACCGGCCCCTACGTCGGCGACCTGCTGGTCGAGCTGGCCGACGAGCGCACGGTGCGCGCCCTGCGCCCCGACCACAAGGCCCTGAGGACGCACTCCGAGCGCGGGATCATCGCCACCGCCCGCGCCGAGGAGCCGGCGTCGGAGCACGACTTCGTCTCGCGCTGCTTCTTCCCCAACGTCGGCATCGACGAGGACGCCGTCACCGGCAGCGCGCACACCGCACTGGCTCCGTACTGGTCGCAGCGGCTCGGCCGCGCCGCCCTCACCGGGCTCCAGGCCTCACCGCGCTCCGGGTTCGTCCGCACCGAGGTGCGGGGCGCCCGCACCCTGCTGGGCGGCCGTGCGGTGACGGTCATCGAGGGCGAGCTGCTGGTCTGATCCGAACCCCGGCACGGCGAAGGGGGCGTACGTTCGGCCCTCAAGACCCGTACGTACGCCCCCTCCGGCCCAGCTCACGCCGTCGGCAGCCAGTCGACCTTCCCCGCCAGCACCGCGTACCCGACGAACGCGCCGACATCCAGCAGCGTGTGCGCGGCCACCAGCGGCCCGACGCGCCCCCAGCGGCGGTACAGGTACACGAAGACCACGCCCATGACCATGTTGCCGATGAAGCCGCCGATGCCCTGGTACAGGTGGTACGACCCGCGCAGCACCGCGCTGCCCGCCATCGACGCGGTGGGCGACCAGCCGAGCTGGTCGAGCCGGCGCAGCAGATAGCCGACGACGACGACCTCTTCGAGGATCGAGTTCTGCGCGGCCGACAAGATCAGCACGGGGTACTTCCACCACACCTCGGGCAGCGCCTCGGGCACCACGGTGAGGTTGAAGCCGAGCGCGCGCACGGCCAGGTAGAAGGCGATGCCGCTGCTGCCGATGACCGCCGCGATCGCGGCGCCCCGGCCGAGGTCGGACCAGGGCCGGGTGCGGTCGAAGCCGAGGGTGCGCAGTCCGGCGCCCTCGCGCAGCAGCAGGTGCGCGACCAGGGCCACCGGCACCAGCGCGGTGGTGATGCCGAACAGCTGCCAGGCCAGGTCCAGCCAGGGACGGCCGGGCGCGGCCGAGGCGTTGAGGGTGGCCGCCTGGTCCTTCAGCCCGCCCGGCCTGGTGACCGAGCCGATGAAGCTGATCAGCGCCGACACTCCGCTCGCGCCGAGCGACAGCGCGAGGACCAGCAGTGTCTCGTCGCGCAGCGTCCTACGGGAAAGGGTCCGCTCCGGATACGCATCGGCCCCCGGGCCCGCCGCCTCCGCCTGCACACCTGCCTCCACATCACCGATCGGTCCGATCAGTATGAAGGCAGTACCTGTGCGGCGGGCCGCGGGTCCGGGCGCGCCGATCGGTCCTCCCCGGCTCCGGTCAGGCCGTCGTCGGAACCGGTTCCGGCAGCCCGACCGGCCAGGTGTGCACGGGCTCGCCCTGCTTGGTCAGGGCGCGGTAGCGGCGGGTGGTGGCCGCCAGCGCCTCCTGCCGGCCGAGTCCCGCGTCCAGCGCCCGGTGGAAGGTCGCGGCCTGCCAGGACGCACCGTTGACCCGGCGGCGGCAGCGCTCCTCGATCACCCCGAGGTACCGGTCCCGGTCGGCGGGTTCGATGCCCCAGGCGTCCAGTCCGGCCTCGGCGAGCGGCAGCAGCTCCTCCCGTACGAGCGTGACCGCGTCCACCTCGCCCAGGCCGCCGAGGCGTCCGCGCCGGGGCCAGGTGAAGCGGGCGTCGATGCCGTCCTTGCACGCGGCGTCGAAGTTGGCGGCGGCGGCCTCGAAGGGCAGCCGGCTCCACACCGGGCGGCTGTCCTCGGCGAGGGCGCGGACGAGTCCGTAGTAGAAGGCCGCGTTCGCGATCACGTCGGTCACCGTGGGCCCGGCGGGCAGCACGCGATTCTCCACGCGCAGGTGGGGCACGCCGTCGGCGATGTCGTAGACGGGCCGGTTCCAGCGGTAGACGGTGCCGTTGTGCAGGACGAGTTCCGCGAGCGAGGGGACGCCCCCGCGGTCCAGCACCTCGAGCGGGTCCTCCTCGTCGCAGATGGGCAGCAGGGCCGGGAAGTAGCGCAGGTTCTCCTCGAAGAGGTCGAACGCCGAGGTCACCCAGCGCTCTCCGAACCAGGTGCGCGGCCGTACGCCCTGCGCCTGCAGCTCGGGCGGGCGGGTGTCGGTGGACTGCTGGAACAGCGGTGGCCGCGACTCGCGCCACAGCTCACGTCCGAACAGGAACGGTGAGTTGGCGCCGACCGCGATCTGCGCGGCGGCGACCACCTGCGCCGCGTTCCACACGTCGGGGAAGCGTTCCGGCGTGACCTGGAGGTGCAGCTGCACCGAGGTGCAGGCGGCCTCCGGGGCGATCGACTTCGAGGTGCACCTGAGGTGCTCCACGCCCTCGATGTCCAGGGTGAAGTCCTCACCGCGCGCGGCCACGATCTGATCGTTGAGCAGGGCGTAGCGGTCGACGTCGGAGAGGTTGGACGACACGAGGTCGTCGCGGTCGAGCGTCGGCAGAATGCCGATCATCACAATGCCGGCGTCCACCTCCTGGGCCTTGCGGTCGGCGTAGGAGAGCGAGGTGCGCAGCTCCTCGTCGAGCTGGTCGAAAACCCTCCCGCCCAGCCGGTGGGGAGCGATGTTCACTTCCAGATTGAACATCGCGAGTTCCGTTTGGAAGTCCCGGCTCGCGATGCGTTCGAGGACTTGCGCATTCAACATTTTCGGCATGCCGTCGGCACCCGCGAGATTGAGTTCGATCTCCAGCCCCATCAGGTTCCTGGGGCGGTCGAACCTCTTCTCCGCCAGGAGTCGCTCCAGGCCCGTCAGGCACCTGCGGAGCTTCTCGCGGTAGCGCTGGCGATCGGACAGGTCGAACTGACCCGCCACGACCTTTTCCCCCATCGAAGCGTCCCTCCTCGGATGGCGTACCGAAGATCGGCCGCCGGGGTCCCGGTCCACAAGCAAGGATGCCCCGCGGATGCGATCGATAACGCCCCGGATCCGTGTGGCGCCCGCTACTCTGGTCGAGGTGTCCAGTGGCACATTCACGGGGCAATACGCGGGAACGCGTATCACGACGCCGTTGCGAACTCGTGAAAAACGCAGACCGGAATGGGCCGACCGCTCGGCGGTCATTTCCCAAGGTCAGTGCGGTGACCACTTTGGTAAATCACCATCTTTTTCGCATATCACCGGCCGGAAATACCCTTGTCGGGGCCGCCGGGGAGAGCTAGACGAAACATAGTCTCAACCCGTGTCGTATAAACTCCCTTCACAAGGCAGAACCAGGTTGGCGCCCACGGTCGAGTGATCCAGCCGTGAGACGGCGTGCGGCTCTCCTCACCCCCGTCTCCCGCTCAGACCCTCCGGGCCCCTGCCTGCCTGACCTTCGCGAGCTGACAGCGCCGTCCGCACCGCCACGCCCCGCCCTCGCGCCACTGTGCCTTCGAATGAGAGGCGACCCACCATGCCGCTGCACGTACCCCCGGCTCCCGCGCCCGCACTGCGTTCCGTCCTGACCGCGCTCTCGTCGCCGACCGCCGTGCGGGACGCCCGAACTCCCTCCCTGCTCCGCGCACAAGGGCCTGCCTCGGCCGAACTCCCGCTGCCCGTGCACGTCCTCGACCGGGTCACCGCCGACGGCGAGACCTCGACGACGCTCGCCGGATGGCGCTTCCTGATCCGCACCGGCGACCGGGCGGCGGCCGCCGCCGACACCGTACTCACCGCCGACGGCTGGGTCTTCTCCCGCTTCTTCGAGGGCCCGTACATCGCGTCCACCGAGCTGGCCCTCCGCCAGGCGGAGGCCATGACGCAGCCCTACCAGCCCCGTCTGCTGTCGGTGCCCGGCCTCTACATGCTGGCGCTCTGGCTGCACGGCGACACCGAGGCGGACGGCGCCGCCGGCGGCCCGGCCCCCACCGACCTGCTGGTGCCGCTCGCGCCCGCCCCGCCCGGCATCGCCGCCCACCGGCCGCACCGCGTCACCGAACTGCTTCCGGTGCTCACCCACCGCGTGACGCCCACCCGGCTGCTCGGCTCACCCGCCTGACCCGCCCGCTTCCGCACCCCGTCGCCCCCACCCGGGCGGCGGGGTGCGCGCGTCGGGTCACAGGGCGTACGCAAGTGCGGACTAGTCCTGTCCGGCCACTGTGAACCACCCGAAAGGACAGTGCAGTTGGGATGAACCGTCCGCGTGGGTGACGCGTCATGAACCTGTGAGGAGCGGTGCCGCGAAATGCCTGCGGATCCTCGTCCGTGGGGCAACACTGGATCCCGACCGACTCATCACCACGGGGGGCGGCCATGAACGACGCTTCACGCCGCGCAACTGACACGACAGCCCACACACAGGTCATCACAGAGCGAAAGAACCCACCCATGTGCCAGCACCAGCCACCGTGCCCCTCAGCCGACTCCGCCGACCGGGAATCCGCCCGCCTCGTGGCGCACCACCCGGAGCAGGGCTGGAGCCTGCTGTGCAACGGTGTCGTGCTCTTCGAGGACACCGGTGAACTCCTGCCCGACGGCAGGATCATCGCCCCGCAGCGTTTCCGGGACGTCACGCTGACGTCCGCCTGAGCAGACATGAGCGTCGTCGGCTTCGACGACCTCCCGGAGGTGCGCTGGCCGGCCACGCCGCTCACCACGGTCCGCCGGCCCTTCGCCGACATGGGCGCCCTCGCCGTCCGTACGGTGCCCCGCCTCACCCGGGGCGAACAGCCGGACCCGCCCCGCGTGGAGCCGGGCACCGACCTGGTCGTGCGGGCGAGCACCGCGCCGCCCGCGTCGTAGCCGGTGCGTCCCCGGCGGGCGCGCACCCTATCGTGACCGGCATGCAGTCCTACACGATCGGCCAGGCAGCGCGGCTGCTCGGAGTCAGCCCGGACACCGCACGCCGCTGGGCGGACGCGGGGCGCCTCGCCACCCGCCGCGACGACGCCGGACGCCGGGTGGTCGACGGCCGCGACCTGGCGGCGTTCTCCGTCGAGCTGGCCAAGTCGGCCACGCCCGAGGAGGACACCCCGTACACCTCGGCCCGCAACGCGTTCCCCGGCATCGTCACGGCGATCAAGCTCGGTGACGTCGCCGCCCAGGTGGAGATCCAGGCGGGCCGCCACCGCCTGGTCTCCCTGCTCACGCGGGAGGCGGTCGAGGAACTGGGTCTGGAGGTCGGAGTGGAGGCCACCGCACGTGTGAAGTCGACGAACGTTCATATCGACCGGACCTGACGTCGGACGTCTCGTGGAGACGCACATGCGAGCCTGTGGTGCATCATGGCCTCGCTCATACGAAGAGCCAGGTGCACCCTGCCTCGCAGATGCGTCATGATGGAGCAACGCGCGAGGTGAGTGTCCCCGCGCGTTGCCCGCCACCGCGAGGGAGTGCACCGGATGATCCGTTCCGCCCGCCTGGCCGCCCTCGTTCTTCTCGCCTCCCTCGGGCTCAGCGCCTGTTCCTCGTCGGGCGGCGGCGACGGCAGCGCCGGCGGCACCGTGACCGTCTTCGCCGCCGCCTCGCTGAAGGAGAGCTTCACGGAGCTGGGGGAGCGCTTCGAGGAGGACCACCCGGGCACCGAGGTGACCTTCAACTTCAACGGCAGCGACTCCTTGGCCGCCGGCATCGTGGGCGGCGCCCCCGCCGACGTCTTCGCCGCCGCCAGCTCCTCCACGATGGCGCGCGTGACGGACGAGAAGCTCACGGCGGGCGATCCGGTCACCTTCGCGCGCAACCGTCTGGCCGTCGCCACCGCCCCCGGCAACCCCCACGGCATCGACTCCCTGGATGACCTGGCCGCACCCGGCCTGAAGGTCGTGCTCTGCGACGGGACCGTGCCCTGCGGCGCCGCCGCCCGGAAGGCCCTCGCGGCGGCCGGCGTCGAGGTCAGGCCCGTCTCCTACGAGCAGGACGTGAAGAGCGCGCTGACCAAGGTGCGGCTCGACGAGGCGGACGCCGCCGTCGTGTACCGCACGGATGTGAGGGCGGCCGGTGACACAGTGGACGGCGTGGACTTCCCGGAGGCCGCACAGGCCGTCAACGACTACCCGATCGCCCGGCTCGAGAACGCCCCCAACGCCCCGGCCGCGGACGCCTTCGTCGCGTTCGTGACCTCACCGGAGGGGCAGAAGGTGCTCGGGAAGGCCGGTTTCCTCGCGCCGTGACCAGCACCGCCCAGGACACCCGCCGCAAGGCCCGCCGTCCCCGCGCCCCCGGCCGCGGTGTCCCGCCCGCCCTCCTCGCGCCCGCCCTGATCGGCCTGGCGTTCCTCCTGGTGCCGCTGCTGGCCCTCGTCGTCCGGGCGCCCTGGCGCGACCTGCCCGAGCAGCTGACCAGTCCCGCCGTGTGGGACGCGCTGCGTCTGTCGCTGGTCTGCGCCACCACCGCGACCGCGCTGAGCTTGGTCGTCGGGGTGCCGCTGGCCTGGCTGCTCGCCCGCACCGACTTCCCCGGGCGGAGTCTGGTGCGCGCCCTGGTGACGCTTCCGCTGGTGCTGCCGCCGGTGGTCGGCGGTGTCGCCCTGCTGCTGGCGCTGGGCCGCAACGGCATCGTGGGCCGGTGGCTCGACGAGTGGTTCGGCGTCACCCTGCCGTTCACCACCGCCGGTGTCGTGCTCGCGGAGACCTTCGTCGCGCTGCCGTTCCTGGTGATCAGCGTCGAGGGCACACTGAGGGCCGCCGACCCGCGGTTCGAGGAGGCCGCGGCCACCCTGGGCGCGTCCCGCTTCACCGCCTTCCGCCGGGTCACCCTGCCGCTGATCGCCCCGGGCGTCGCGGCGGGCGCCGTACTGGCCTGGGCCCGCGCGCTCGGCGAGTTCGGTGCGACGATCACCTTCGCCGGGAACTTCCCGGGCCGCACCCAGACCATGCCGCTCGCGGTCTACCTCGCCCTGCAGAACGACCCGGCCGCCGCGATCGCCCTCAGCCTCGTGCTGCTCGCGGTGTCGGTGGCCGTGCTGGCGGGGCTGCGGGACCGCTGGACGAGGGCCGTCTGACCCATGACGAGACACCCGCCGTCCCAGGGCCTGGACGCCCGCCTCGTCGTCGAACACGGCTCCTTCCGCCTCGACGTCGCGCTGTCGGCCGCGCCCGGTGACGTGGTCGCCCTGCTCGGCCCGAACGGGGCGGGCAAGACCACCGCCCTGCGGGCCCTGGCAGGACTCGCGCCCCTCACCGACGGCCATCTGCGCCTGGACGGCGCGGACCTCGCCCGTACCCCGCCCGAGTCGCGTCCGGTGGGCGTCGTCTTCCAGGACTACCTGCTCTTCCCGCACCTCACCGCCCTCGACAACGTGGCGTTCGGCCCGCGCTGCCGCGGCGCCGGCAGGAGCGAGGCCCGTGCACGTGCCGCCGCGTGGCTGGAGAGGATGGGGCTGGCCGAGCACGTGGGCGCCAAACCCAAGCGGCTCTCCGGCGGCCAGGCCCAGCGCGTGGCGCTCGCCCGCGCCCTGGCCACCGACCCGCGCCTGCTGCTCCTGGACGAGCCCCTCGCCGCCCTCGACGCCCGCACCCGCCTCGAGGTCCGGGCGCAACTGCGCCGCCACCTGGCCGACTTCGAGGCCGTCGCGGTCCTGGTCACGCATGACCCGCTGGACGCGATGGTGCTCGCGGACCGGCTGGTCGTCGTGGAGCGCGGCCGCGTGGTGCAGGAGGGCGCGCCCGCCGACATCGCCCGCCACCCGCGCACCGACTACATCGCCCAGCTCGTCGGCCTGAACCTCTACCGCGGCCGGGCGGACGGCCACACGGTACGGCTCGACGCGGGACCCAAGGTGAGCACCACGGAGGACCTGTCCGGGCCCGCGTTCGTCGCGTTCCCTCCCGGCGCGGTCACCCTGTACCGGGACCGGCCCACCGGCTCCAGCGCGCGCAATCTGTGGCGCTGCGAGGTGGCGGGGCTGGAGAGCCACGGCGACCAGATCCGCGTGGAGCTGACCGGCGAACTGCCCCTGGCCGCCGACCTCACCGCCGTGGCCGTGGCCGAACTGGGCCTGCACCCGGGCGCGCCCGTCTGGGCGGCGGTGAAGGCGACGCAGACACACGCCTACCCCGCCTGACGCACCCCAGGAGACGCCCAGGGGCCCCGCCCGGTTCGCCCGGGCGGGGCCCCTTCACTTGCCGGCGGGTCAGTCCTGGTACGCGTCCAGCGGCGGGCAGGAGCAGACCAGGTTGCGGTCGCCGTAGGCCTGGTCGATGCGGCGCACCGGCGGCCAGTACTTGTCGGCGGCGTTCACCTCGCCCGGGAACACGGCCTCCTCGCGGGTGTAAACGTGCTCCCACTCCCCGCCGAGCACGGACGCCGTGTGCGGGGCGTTGCGCAGCGGGTTGTCGTCGGCGGGCCACTCGCCCGAGCCGACCTTCTCGATCTCGGCGCGGATGGCGATCATCGCCTCGCAGAACCGGTCGAGCTCGGTGAGGTCCTCGGACTCGGTGGGCTCGATCATCAGCGTGCCGGCCACCGGGAAGGACATGGTCGGCGCGTGGAAGCCGTAGTCGATGAGGCGCTTGGCCACGTCGTCGACGGTCACGCCGGTCGCCTTGGTGAGCGGGCGCAGGTCGATGATGCACTCGTGCGCGACCAGCCCCCCGGGGCCGGTGTAGAGCACCGGGTAGTGCGGCTCGAGGCGCTTGGCGATGTAGTTGGCGCTGAGCACGGCCACCTGCGTGGCCCGCTTCAGGCCCTCGCCGCCCATCAGGCGGACGTACGCCCAGGAGATGGGCAGGATGCCCGCCGAGCCCCACGGGGCGGCCGAGATGGGTCCGACGCCCGTCTCGGGTCCGGCCTCCGGCTGCAGCGGGTGGTTCGGCAGGTACGGGGCGAGGTGGGCGCGGACGCCGACCGGGCCGACGCCGGGGCCGCCGCCGCCGTGCGGGATGCAGAAGGTCTTGTGCAGGTTCAGGTGGGAGACGTCGCCGCCGAAGTGGCCGGGCTTGGCCAGGCCGACCAGGGCGTTGAGGTTGGCGCCGTCGACGTACACCTGGCCGCCGGCCTCGTGCACCTGGGCGCAGATGTCGGCGACGTGCTCCTCGAAGACGCCGTGCGTCGACGGGTAGGTGATCATCAGCACGGCCAGCTCGTCGCGGTGCTGCTCGATCTTGGCGCGCAGGTCCTCGACGTCGACCTCGCCGTTCCCGGCGGTCTTGACGACGACGACCTTCATGCCGGCCATCACGGCGGACGCGGCGTTGGTGCCGTGCGCGGAGGACGGGATCAGGCACACGGTGCGCTGTTCGTCGCCGTTGGCGCGGTGGTAGCCGCGGACGGCGAGCAGACCGGCCAGCTCGCCCTGGGATCCGGCGTTGGGCTGGAGGGACACCTTGTCGTAGCCGGTGACCTCGGCGAGACGTTCCTCCAGCTCGCGGATGAGCGTGAGGTAGCCCTCGGCCTGCTCGGCCGGGACGAACGGGTGCAGCTGACCGAACTCGGGCCAGGTGACCGGCTCCATCTCGGTGGTCGCGTTGAGCTTCATGGTGCAGGAGCCCAGCGGGATCATGCCGCGGTCCAGCGCGTAGTCGCGGTCGGCGAGGCGGCGCAGGTAGCGCAGCATGGCCGTCTCGGAGCGGTGCTGGTGGAAGACCGGGTGGGTGAGGTAGTCGTCGGTGCGCAGCAGCGCGTCCGGCAGGGCGTCCTGCGCGGAAGCGTCCAGGGCCTCGACGTCGGCCTCGACGCCGAAGGCGCGCCACACGGCGGCGAGCTGGTCGCGGGTGGTGGTCTCGTCGCAGGCGACGGAGACCGTGTCGGCGTCGACGAGGCGCAGGTTGACGCCGTTGTCGCGGGCGGCGGCGACGACCTCGGCGGCCCGCCCGGCGACCCGCACGGTGAGGGTGTCGAAGTAGGAGCCGTGGACGACCTCGGCGCCGCCGGAGCGAAGGCCCTCGGCGAGGATCGCGGCGTAGCGGTGGGTGCGACGGGCGATCGTCCGCAGGCCCTCGGGACCGTGGTACACCGCGTACATGCCCGCCATGACGGCGAGCAGCACCTGCGCGGTGCAGATGTTGCTGGTGGCCTTCTCCCGGCGGATGTGCTGCTCACGCGTCTGCAGCGCCAGGCGGTACGCCTTGTTGCCGTCGGCGTCGACGGATACGCCGACGAGGCGGCCGGGCAGACTGCGGGCCATCTTGTCCTGCACGGCCATGTAGCCGGCGTGCGGGCCGCCGAAGCCCATGGGGACGCCGAAGCGCTGCGTGGTGCCCACCGCGATGTCCGCGCCCAGCTCGCCGGGGGACTTCAGCAGGGTGAGGGCGAGCAGGTCGGCGGCGACGGTGACGAGCGCGCCACGCTCGTGCGCCTGGTCGATGACCGGCTTGATGTCCCGGACGGCGCCGGACGCCCCCGGGTACTGGATCAGGACGCCGTTGATCTCACGTCCGTCGAGCTCGGCGGGGATGCCGTCGCTCAGGTCGGCGACGACGACCTCCACGCCGGTCGGCTCGGCGCGGGTCCGGATGACGGCGACGGTCTGCGGCAGGGCGTCCGCGTCGACCAGGAAGAGGCCCTTCTTGTTCTTGCCCATGCGCCGGGACAGCGCCATCGCCTCGGCGGCGGCGGTGCCCTCGTCCAGCAGGGAGGCTCCGGACGTGGGCAGGCCGGTGAGGTCGGCGACCATCGTCTGGAAGTTCAGCAGCGCCTCGAGCCGGCCCTGCGAGATCTCCGGCTGGTACGGCGTGTAGGCCGTGTACCAGGCGGGGTTCTCCATGACGTTGCGCAGGATGACCGGCGGGGTGAAGGTGCCGTAGTAGCCCAGACCGATCATGGAGCCGAGGACCTGGTTGCGGCCGGCGAGGGCGCGCAGCTCGGCGAGCACCTCGGCCTCGCTGCGGGCGCCGGGCAGGTCCAGCGCGTCGGCGTTCTTGATCACGTCGGGCACGGCGGCGGCGGTCAGCTCGTCGAGCGAGCCGTAGCCCACCTGGGCCAGCATCTTCGCCCGGGCCTCGTGGTCGGGGCCGATGTGGCGCTGCTCGAAGGGAATTCCCTGTTCGAGCTCGGAGAGCGGGGTACGGGGGGCAGTCATTGAGGAGGCCTCCTGGTCCGACGACCTTCGAGGGGCACCACGGCGCAGGTGCCCGGACGGCCTCCCCCTCTGTCATCTCAACCTGAGAGTTTCACCGGGACGCCGCTGGCGGTCCGGTTTTCACCGTCGGTGAGAGCGGAAGCCGTCGACACCCGCCCTGCTTTCCAGAGTGACCTCGTCCGTGCGGTACGTGTGCCTGAGAGATTCCGGGGAGGATTTGCTCCTTCGGCGCCTCCGGTGGTGCCTGGAGGACTCTCCCGCACGGGGTCAGCGGCCGTTGCCAGCGTACCAGCGAGGTTCGGACCCCCGCCTTCGAGTGGCCGTTCCGCGGATTGTGCCTTTCTGTAGTGCTATCGGATGAGTTTGCTACGAGTGGAGGGCCCGTGCAGACCGACATCGACCCGCGTCACCTCATCGGCCGCAAGGCCTACGACCGCAACGGCACCCGCATCGGCACGATCGACGAGGTCTACCTCGACGACGCCACCGGCGTGCCGGAGTGGGCGGCGATACGCACCGGCCTGTTCAGCCGGGACGCCTTCGTGCCCCTGGAACCCAGCGAGCTGATCGACGGGGCCCTGCACGTGCCGTTCGAACGGACTCTCATCAAGGACGCGCCGGACTTCGGCGTCGGCCGCCATCTGTCCCCGGAGCAGGAGCTCCAGCTGTACCACCACTACGGCCTGGACGTGGGCTCCCCTCCCCCGCTCCCGGACCGCGACTTCGGCAAGCTGGCGGGCCAGGAGGAACACACCTGACACCCCCGGGGGGCCACGGTCCCTCAGGTGCGTCCGCCCCACAAACCCGGGACCGGCCCGCGGCGCTTCGCAGGACCGGCGCGGCTCCCTCGGGCCGTGTCTCACGGCGAGCCGCCACGGCGCAGCCTGCGCGGTGGGACCGTCTCGCACGCGGCGAGCCGGGACCGCCTGCACGGGCACGCCGGGCGCCCCACCGCAGCAACGGGTTCCCGGCGCGGGCCCGGCCCGCGCCGTCAGGCTTCCAGTGGCCGGGGCGGAGGAGGCAGCATCTCCGGGGGTCCCATCGGCTCGGGCAGGGCCGGCGGCGCCTCCACCAGCGGCAGCGGATCCGCTGCTTCCAGCGCCGGGTCGTCGACGCGGAACGTCTTCACCCGGCCCGGCGCCGAGCCGGGTGTCTCGAAGCGGACCGTCACGCGGCCCAATCCGCTGCCCTGCACCCATCCGTGCCCGTACTCGGTGTGCCGGACGTCGTGGCCCGCGGGCCAGCGCCGCTCCACCGGGGCCTCCGGACGCGGTTCGGGCGCGGGCTCGGACTCCTCGCCCTCGGCGACCTCCTCCCCCGCACCGCCCGCCGCCTGGGCGAACAGGTCCTCCTGCGTGTAGTCGGCCAGCCCGCTGACGCCGACGCCGAGCAGCCGTACGCCGCCCGTGGTGTCCACCGAGTCCAGCAGCCGCGCCGCCGCCTCCCGGACGACGGCCGGGTCGTCGGTGGGGCCGCGCAGCGTCTCGGAGCGGGTCAGCGTGGAGAAGTCGTACCGCCGTACCTTCAGCACGATCGTGCGTCCGGACAGCCCCGCCCCCCGCAGCCGGCGCACGCAGCGGTCGGCGAGCCGCTGCACCTCCAGGCCGACCCGCACCCGGTCGTGGATGTCCACGTCGTACGTGTCCTCGACGGACACCGACTTGGTCTCGCGCTCGGCGACGACGGGCCGGTCGTCCCGGGCCAGCGCCATCGCGTACAGCGCGTGTCCGTGGGCCTTGCCCAGCAACCGCACCAGCTCGTCCTCGCCCGCCTCGGCGATCTCGCCGACCGTGTGGATTCCGGCCCGCCGCAGATGGTCGCCGGTGGCGGGCCCGACGCCGGGAAGGGTCCGCACCGGCATCGGTTCGAGCATCGCCCGCTCGGTGCCGGGCTCGATGACGACCAGTCCGTCCGGCTTCGCCTGCTCCGACGCGATCTTCGCCAGCATCTTGGAGGCGGCCAGCCCCACGGAGCCGGTCAGACCGGTGACCGCGCGGATGTCCGCGCGCAGCTTCGCGCCGGTCAGCCGCGCCGACCGCTCGTCCCACGCCGTGCCGCCGGCCTCCAGGTCGACGAACGCCTCGTCGAGGCTGAGCGGCTCCACCAGGGGCGAGAGGGCGCGCAGCAGTGCCATCACCTGGTCGCTGATCGAGCGGTACAGCGGGAACCGGGGCACCAGATACGCGGCGTTCGGCGCGAGCCGCCGGGCCTGGGACATGGGCATCGCGGAGTGCACACCCAGCACACGCGCCTCGTAGGAGGCGGTGGCGACCACGCCTCGGGGCCCGAGTCCGCCCACGATCACGGCCTTGCCGCGCAGACTCGGCTTGGACGCCTGCTCCACCGAGGCGTAGAAGGCATCCATGTCGAGATGCAGGATCGTGGGAGCGGATCTCACATCTTCGATGCTGCCCTACGCCACTGACAACGTCCTCGTCGGGCCGGGCCCCGCGCGGCGCGGACTCAGACCGCGCGGTTCCTGCGCCGGGCCAGCTCGTCCATCGGGTTGTGGCCGATCAGGGTCTCCCCCGTGTCGACCCGCTCGCCGTGCAGCTGCGACAGGGCGCTCTCGACATCCCGCCAGACCACGCCCACGGCGATGCCGAAGACGCCCTGGCCGCCCTGGAGCAGGGCGTGGACCTCGTCGGGCGACGTGCACTCGTAGACCGTGGCGCCGTCGCTCATCAGCGTCATGCGCTCCAGGTCGCTGAAGCCGCGCTCGCGCAGGTGCTGGACGGCGGTGCGGATGTTCTGCAGGGATACGCCGGTGTCCAGGAACCGCTTCACGATCTTCAGCACGACGACGTCGCGGAAGCTGTACAGCCGCTGGGTGCCGGACCCGTGGGCGGGGCGCACGCTCGGTTCGACCAGCCCCGTGCGCGCCCAGTAGTCGAGCTGGCGGTAGGTGATGCCGGCCGCCGCGCAGGCCGTGGGCCCCCGGTAGCCGATCTCCTCGGACGCCATGGCCACCGCCCCTCCACCGCCCGGCACAGCCGCCGGTCGCTGCGGAGCGGGATCGATCGCACCGCCACGCGCGGGATGGCCCCCGCCCGAGCGGAGCGGAGAGCTCTGGGGAGGATACGGCCCGCCCGCCCCGAAAACGCGTCCGGGGGCACCCCCAGCCGTACCGTCGCCGCTGCTTCTCACGCCGACCTCCGTCCTTGACCTGCCTCCTCGACGGTAGGCAGTCACCAAGGGTGCGTCAACGATCGCCACACTCGGCACGCCGAGTGATAATCACCCTGAGAGTGGTTTCCCGTGCCCCGTCCCGGGGAAAGGCTAGCCGAATGTCCTCGGCGCGGCCCGCGACCGGCGCCGAGGCCCCGGGAAACGGCTCACTGGTTGCTGGTCCCGAAGTCCTCGGGCGAGATCTGGTCGAGGAACTCGCGGAATTTCTCCACCTCGTCCTCCTGCTCGTCCGGAATCGCGATGCCGGCGTCGTCCAGCACCGTGTCGCTTCCGTAGATCGGCGTTCCCGTACGCAGGGCCAGTGCTATGGCGTCGGAGGGACGGGCGCTCACCTCGACACCGCTGGCGAAGACCAGCTCGGCGTAGAACACGCCTTCCCGCAGGTCGGTGATGCGCACTTCCGTGAGCTCCTGTCCCACGGCCTCCAGCACGTCCTTGAACAGGTCGTGGGTCAGCGGCCGTGCGGGCGCCATGCCCTGCTGGGCGAAGGCGATGGCCGTCGCCTCCCCGGGGCCGATCCAGATGGGGAGGTAGCGGTCGCCGCCCACTTCACGCAACAGCACGATCGGTTGGTTGGAGGGCATTTCGACCCGGACACCTACGACATCGAGCTCGTTCACACAGCAACCCTAGGCCGTGCCCGGGACGTTTGGGTAGTCGGGCCGGGATCGGGTGGCCGATCCGGCCGCGCCGTGCTGTTCCCCGGAGGTCTCGAGGTCCTCCTCAGGGCAGCCGCACCCCGAGCGCCGACCGCACCAGCGCCGCGTGCAGCTTCATGGTCAGACCGGCCAGTTCCCTGGTGCGGTCCTCGGCGTGCGCCCTGGTCTGCGGGTTGCGGTGGCGCCGCAGCGGCGCGACGACCTGCTCCACCAGCCCGGCCTCCCGCTCGGCGGCCGCCTTCATGGCGCGCAGATGGCGGGGCTCGATCCCGTACCGCCCCAGTTCCGTGAGGAGCCCGGCGACGGTGACCGCCTCCGCCTCATACACCCCGTCCCCGACCGGGACGAGCAGTCCGTACGACTCCCACTCGGCGAGCCGCTGCTCGTCCACGCCCGCGGCGGCGAGCAGCTGGATGCGGCCGATGCGGGCGGCGGCGGGTGTCTCCGGGGCGCCGCAGTCGGCGGGGTCCTCGCCGTCACCCGGACGGCTCAGCGCCGGCAGGGGCAGGGCCTCGCCGCGCTCCATGGCAGCCAGGTGCTCCCGGATCACCTTGAGCGGCAGGTAGTGGTCGCGCTGCATGCGCAGCACATGGCCGAGGCGTTCCACGTCCTCGGCGCTGAACTTCCGGTACCCCGACGGGGTGCGGCGCGGCTCGACGAGCCCCTCCGACTCCAGGAAGCGGATCTTGGAGATGGTGACCTCGGGGAACTCCTCGCGCAGCACGTTCAGCACCGCACCGATGCTCAGCAGTCCGGTGTCCGTGACGGCGGCGCCGTGGCCGGCGCCGCCGCTCGGTGTCTGCACCATCGACCCTTCCTGGAGTCCCCGGACCGCGGCCGGGGGCTGTCAGTAGTTCTGCTGGCTCGCGTAGAAGACCAGCCGGTACTTGCCGATCTGCACCTCGTCGCCGTTGGACAGGGCGACCTGGTCGATCCGCTCGCGGTTGACGTAGGTGCCGTTGAGGCTGCCGACGTCGGCGACCGTGAACGAGCCGTCCGGGCTGCGGCGGAACTCCACATGGCGCCGGGAGACCGTCACGTCGTCGAGGAAGATGTCGCTCTGCGGGTGACGCCCGGCCGTGGTCAGGTCGCCGTCCAGCAGGAAACGGCTGCCCGAGTTCGGACCGCGGCGCACGACCAGCAGGGCGGAGCCCACGGGCAGCGCGTCGACGGCCGCCTGCGCCTCAGGGGAGAGCGCCGGCACCTGGTGCTGGCCGGTGGCCTCGGAGTCGTAGGCCTCGAGGCCGGAGATGGAGATCGTGGACGTCGTCTCGGAAGGGCGCTCCGGGGTGACGCCCGGCTTCAGCGGCGCACCGCAGTTCGAACAGAAGCGGCTGTTCTCCGCGTTGCGGTTGCCGCACCTGGAACACACCAGGGCCATGGACGGATCCTCCTGCCGCGGCTGCCCGCCGGGGGCATAGGACGCGTACGGACCGGAGTGACCTCCGCCCGCACCTGGGCTCGACGGCTGCCCAGAACCTATGCCGCCCGACCGCGCAGGGTCAACGGAGGCCCCGCCCGTCTCGTCCCGGAACAGCGGACGCTGACCTTCCGCACCGGGCTGCGCGCGGTGACGAGCGGTCGCGCTGTCGCCGTCCTCTCGCCGCGCGCTCTTGCCGAACAACTTCCCAAACAACTTCACGGGCGATTCCCCTTGACCGAAACAGACCCGCCCGTGGGGCAGGACGAACCCTGACTGAACACATTGGCCGACCCGGACATCTTCACAACGTCCGCCTCCGCCAGACAGTTTCCACCACGCACCACCCATTCGGTGCGCCGACCCCCCGCAACCTCATGCCCTGGCCGGACAACCCCCATGCACCCCCGGTTCACCGGGAGGACGACCGAGCGTAGTCAGGCCGCTTCGGCGCTCGCAAGGCGTCCACAACGATCTTGTCCGACCGCTCCACGGTAACGGTGGCCTGTTCCTTCTCGAGCGTCTGCACCACGCCTCCGGGGATGTTGAGCGCCGGTTCCAGGTCCTGCGGCTTGCCGATGACCTTGAAACGATACGGGGACTTGATCTTGTTCCCGTCCACGGAGACTCCGCCGTCCACGTCCGACAGATACGTGCCGGCCACCACCCGCACCCCGTTCACCTGGATCGCCTCCGCGCCCGCGGCGCGCAGCTCCTGAACGGCGTCGAGCAGCATGTCCGACTCGACCGTCCCCTTCGTGTCCTCGATGGTCATCTCGATGCCGGGCCCCTGCGCGGCCACGGTGCCCGCCAGGACACCGAGTTGCCGTTCCTTCTCGATCGTCTGCCTGCGCGCCTCCTCGGCCTGGTCGGAGCTGTTCTCCAGCTCCTCCCGCTGCTTCTCGAGACCCTGTTTCTCGTCTTCAAGACGCTCGGTCCGGTCGTCGAGTTCATCGAGGATGCGCACAAGATCTTCCTGGCGTGCGCCACGGAGCGCGCTGTCGGTGTCGCTGGTGGAGGCGACCTGCACGGCGAGACCGAAGCCGAGGCCGAACAGCAGCAGGGCGACGATCAGTTGCGCTCGCGTCACGCGCGGCGGCCACAGCCCGTTGACGAGCCGCCGCCGTCCGGTCAGCTCGGGCTCACCCGGCTCGTCGGCGGCGGGCGTCCCGGACTCCTGCGGCCCACGGGGCATCTGGGACCGCGGAGAGACATGGGGCGTGTAAGCCTGGCGGGGAGCCTCGCTTCCACCGGTCCTCTCGGACGCGGTCCGCGGGGCGGCCGGGGGCACTTCCGCGGGCAGTTCCCGGCGCAGCCCGGGGCGCGGCGCCGCCCCGGGTGTGGACGAGGGCCTGTCCGGGGTGGACGCGGGCGTGTCGGGGGCGGCCCGCGGCGGCGTGACCGCCGGGCGCGTCGTCTCTGGCTGTTCGCGCTCGTTCATCGGCCTCACGCCCGGAACACGTGGCGGCGGATCGCCGCGGCGTTGGAGAAGATGCGGATGCCGAGGACGACCACCACACCCGTGGACAGCTGCGCCCCGACGCCCAGCTTGTCGCCGAGGAACACGATCAGCGCGGCCACGACTACGTTCGACAGGAACGACACCACGAAGACCTTGTCGTCGAAGATCCCGTCGAGCATGGCCCGCAGACCGCCGAACACGGCGTCCAGCGCGGCGACGACGGCGATCGGCAAGTAGGGCTCGACGACCGCCGGCACCTCGGGCCGGACCAACAGGCCGGCCACCACTCCCACAATGAGGCCCAGTACGGCGATCACGATGTGCCCTTCTCGGTTATCGGCTGTGCGGTTCGTACGGTCACACTCGGTGCGGCGGGCAGCCGGACGTCGTCCTCCACGGACAGGGCCGTCCGGATGCCGTAGTTCTCCTGCAGGACGTGCAGGTACACCCCGTCGGCGCTGTCCTGGAACCGGTCCCCCAGTTCTTCGCCGTCCCCCACCGCCAGGACCGTGTACGGCGGCACCAGCGGCTTGTTGTCGACCAGTATCGCGTCTCCCGCGGCCCTGATCGCCGACAGGGCGGTCAACCGCCGCCCGTTGATCGAGACGGCCTCCGCGCCGGACTCCCACAGCCCGTTGACCACCCGCTGGAGGTCACGGTCGCGGACCCGGCCGGTGTCGGCGAAACCGGACGAGGAGCGGGCGTCGCCGTCGCCGCCGCCGGCGGTGTCCTCCGCGTCGTTCACCACGAGCCGTACGCCCGGTCCGTGGACGGGCGTGGCGCCGGACAGGATGCCCAGGAGCGTCGACCGGTCGCCGCCGCTGTCCCGCAGCGCCTCGCGCTGCCGTGCGCCGACTTCCTCACGCAGTTCGTCGACGCTCTCCTCGAGCCGGTCGGCGGCCGCGGTCGCCTCGTCGATACGGTCGATGAGCTCCTCGCGCTCCTTGGCGACGACCGGGGCGGCGACCCGGGCCTGGGCCGCGCCGACAGTGACCACGCACGCGGCGAGGACGAGCCCGGCGGCCAGACCGAGCTTCGCCCGCAGGGTCCTCGGCAGGCCGGCGGTCCCCTCGCTCCGCTTCCGGGCGGCGGCCTCGGCGTAGCCGTCGTCGAGACTGTGGTCCATCACGTTGGTGATCAACGACATGGACGCGTCCGGGCGCGCGGGCCGCGCGGGTGTGCTCCGAACGGGGGGTTGCTGCGGCATGCCGCACATCGTCGCACGCCGCGCCCCCGACCTCCGAACGACCCCGGCGGCG
>BNBX01000007.1:0-3436 GCA_014656175.1 Streptomyces werraensis | reverse complement strand
GCACGCCGCCGGTCACTGCGTCTACCGCGTGCGGCTCGGCTGGGTCACCTGCCGGCGCTGTCCACGACCGCCGACCACTCGTCGAGCAGCGCCTGCGCGGAGGCGTCGTCCGGGCCCTCGGCCCAGAGGTGGGTGACGGCCTCCGCCGGGTCGGGCAGCACCATGACCCAGCGCCCGTCGGCCTCCACCACGCGCACACCGTCGGTGGTGTCCACGGAGCGGTCCCCGGCCGCCTCGACGACCCGTCGCATGACCAGGCCCTTGACGGCCCACGGGGTCGCCAGGTCCCTCTTGAGGACGTGCGCCCGCGGGATACGGGCGTCGATCTGGCTCAGCGTCAGCTGGGTGCGCGCGACCAGCCCGATGAGCCGGACGAACGCCGCGGTGCCGTCGTAGACGCTGCTGAACTCGGGGACGATGAAGCCGCCCTTGCCGTCGCCGCCGAAGATCGTCCCTTCCTCACCGCCGACCCGCGTGAGGTCGTCGGGCGACGTGGTCGTCCACTCGACCTGCGTGCCGTGGTAGGCCGCCACCTGCTCGGCGATGCGGGTGGTGGTCACCGGCAGGGCGACACGGCCGCTGCGCCGCTCGGAGGCGACCAGGTCGAGCATCACGAGCAGCGCCCGGTCGTCCTCGATGATCCGCCCCTTCTCGTCGACCAGCGACAGCCGCTCGCCGACGGGGTCGAAGCGGACGCCGAAGGCGGCGCCGGAGGACGCCACGATCTCCCCGAGCCGCACCAGGCCGGCGCGACGCATGTCGGCCGTCTCGGTGGGCCGGGACTCGTCCAGACCGGGGTTGATGGTCAGCGAGTCGACGCCCAGCTTGCCGAGCAGGCTGGGCAGCACCAGGCCGGCGCTGCCGTTGGACGCGTCGACGACGACCTTCAGCCCGGCCTCGGCGATGCCGGAGGTGTCGACGTTGCGCAGCAGCGACCCGGTGTAGGAGTCGAAGACGCTCGCCGGGAAGTGCAGGTCGCCGATCTCGCCGGGGAAGGCACGCCGGTACTCCTGCCGCGCGAACACGCGGTCCAGCTTGCGCTGGCTGCCCTGGGACAGGTCGGCGCCCTGCCCGTCGAAGAACATGATGTCGACGGAGTCGGGCACACCCGGCGTGGTGCGGATCATGATGCCGCCGGCGCTGCCCCGCGCGGTCTGCTGCCGCGCCACGGGCAGCGGCACGTTCTCCAGGTCGCGTACGTCGATGGCGCTGGCCTGGAGCGCGGAGATGACCGCGCGCTTGAGGGCCCGGGCTCCTCGGGAGTGGTCGCGGGCCGTGGTGACGGTCGAGCCCTTCTTCAGGGTTGTCGCGTAGGCGCCGGCGAGGCGGACGGCGAGCTCGGGTGTGATCTCGACGTTCAGGATGCCGGAGACGCCGCGCGCGCCGAAGAGGTGCGCCTGGCCGCGGGACTCCCAGATGACCGAGGTGTTGACGAAGGCGCCGGCCTCGATGGTCTTGAACGGATAGACCCGCACATTGCCCTGAACGATCGATTCTTCACCGATCAGGCACTCGTCGCCGATGACGGCGCCGTCCTCGATCCGCGCGGCCCGCATGATGTCGGTGTTCTTGCCGACGACACAGCCGCGCAGGTTGCTGTGCGGGCCGACGTACACGTTGTCGTGCACCACGGCCTTGTGCAGGAAGGCGCCGCTCTTGACGACGACGTTGGAGCCGACGACCGTGTGCTCGCGGATCTCCGCGCCGGCCTCGACCTTCGCGTAGTCGCCGATGTACAGCGGGCCGCGGAGCACGGCGTCGGGGTGCACCTCGGCGCCCTCGGCGACCCACACGCCGGGCGCCATCTCGAACCCGTCGATGTCGACGTCGACCTTGCCCTCGAGGACGTCGGCCTGGGCCTTGACATAGCTTTCGTGGGTGCCGACGTCCTCCCAGTAGCCCTCGGCGACATAGCCGTAGATCGGCTTGCCTTCCTTCATCAGCTGCGGGAAGACGTCACCGGACCAGTCGACGGGAACGTCGGGCTCGACGTAGTCGAATACCTCGGGCTCCATCACGTAGATACCGGTGTTCACCGTGTCGGAGAAGACCTGGCCCCAGGTCGGCTTCTCGAGGAAGCGCTCGACCTTGCCCTCCTCGTCGACGATGGTGATGCCGAATTCCAGCGGGTTGGGCACCCGGGTCAGGCAGACCGTGACCAGTGCGCCCTTTTCCTTGTGGAAATTGATCAGCTCGGTGAGGTCGAAGTCCGTCAGGGCATCGCCGGAGATGACGAGAAAGGCATCGTCCTTCAATGCCTCCTCGGCGTTCTTGACGCTCCCGGCGGTACCGAGTGGCTTCTCCTCATTGGCATACGTGAGCTCCATCCCGAGCTCCTCGCCGTCACCGAAGTAGTTCTTGACCAGCGAGGCAAGGAACTGGACGGTCACAACGGTTTCGTTGAGCCCGTGCCTTTTGAGCAGCCGCAGCACGTGCTCCATGATCGGCCGGTTGGCCACCGGCAGGAGCGGCTTGGGCATGCTTGAGGTCATGGGGCGAAGACGGGTGCCTTCGCCCCCGGCCATCACGACGGCCTTCATGTCGGAAGCGTCCTCCTCGAAGAGACGACGGTCTGGCCGACTTCACCCGCCAGGATTGCCGCACGCTTATTCAGCGTGGGCATCGCGCGCCCCGTTGCGCGTGAGGAAGCGAGTCAATCGGCCATGGCGTCCGCACGGATCAAGCGGCGGACTTGGACCACATAGAGCACTCCTGCCCACCAATAGAGGGTTGTACCCCATCCGGCGAACGCCCAGCCGAAAATTGCAGCGAGTGACGAGATCCAACCACTACCGTCACTGAGCAGGAGCAACGGGAAGGCATACATCAGGTTGAAGGTCGCGGCCTTCCCCAGGAAGTTCACCTGCGGTGGCGGATAGCCGTGGCGCCGCAGGATGCCCACCATGACCAGGAGGACCAGCTCTCGGGCCAGCAGCGCGACGGTCAGCCAGAGCGGGAGGATCTCCCGCCAGGTGAGTCCGACCAGGGTCGAGAGAATGTACAGCCGGTCGGCCGCGGGATCGAGCAGCCGGCCGAGGCTGCTGATCTGGTTCCACCGACGGGCGAGCTTGCCGTCCAGGTAATCGCTGACGCCGCTGAAGGCCAGCACCAGGAGCGCCCAGCCATCGCTCTTCGGCCCGCCGAACTCCGGCCTCAGGATCAGCCAGAGGAACAGGGGTACGCCGACGAGCCGCGCCATGCTGAGCACGTTCGGGATGGTGAGGACACGGTCTGTCTGGACCCGTGTCTCCTGGACCTCCACCCGGGATCCTCCTGTGGGAAACGTTTCTACGATGCTCCTTGACCCTACCGCAACGCGAAAAAGCTCCGGCTCTCGGGCGGGGAGCCCAAGAGCCGGAGCTGTAAAAGGAGTTCGGCGGCGTCCTACTCTCCCACAGGGTCCCCCCTGCAGTACCATCGGCGCTGTAAGGCTTAG
>BNBX01000006.1 GCA_014656175.1 Streptomyces werraensis | reverse complement strand
GCCGCCGGCGCCACCTCGTAGGAGACCGCGAAGTCCTCCGTGGTCTCCCCGAAGTTCCAGCCCGCACGGAACGCCGCGATGTTCGCCGCCGCGATGTCCGGCTTCTTCACGAACTTCGACCGCAGGAACGCCTCCGTCCCCTCCGTCGGCCGGTGATACATCCACGACACAAGACCCAGCGCGAACATGTTCTTGCTGCGCTCGGCCTCCTTGCGGGTGAGGTCGAACTCCCTGAGCGCCTCCACCGTCAGCGTGGTCAGCGGCACCGGGTGCACGTGGTAGCCGTCCAGCGAGCCGTCCTCCAGCGGGCTGGCGTCATAGCCCACCTTCTGCATCGCCCGCCTGGTGAACTCGTCGGTGTTGACGATGATCTCCGCCCCCCGCGGCAGATCCCCGATGTTCGCCTTCAGCGCCGCCGGGTTCATCGCCACCAGCACGTTCGGCGCGTCACCCGGGGTGAGGATGTCGTGATCGGCGAAGTGCAGCTGGAACGACGACACACCCGGCAGCGTGCCGGCCGGGGCACGGATCTCGGCGGGGAAGTTCGGCAGCGTGGACAGATCGTTGCCGAAGGACGCGGTCTCCGAGGTGAAACGGTCACCGGTGAGCTGCATCCCGTCACCCGAGTCCCCCGCGAACCTGATCACCACCCGGTCGAGCCGGCGGACTTCCTTGTCACACTCCCCTGTCGCGTCAGGGACAATGGTTTCCACAGACATACGTGTGTCGGCTCCTGTCGATGCTGGTCCGCGAGTGCAGACAGCCACGTCGGCGGACACGCGGTGCGGTGCGAGGTCGTTCACCTGTCCCGAAGCTACGCGCCGCTGATGGAGAAGCACTCGTGCGGCCGCCCGGTACGGACTCAAGCCAGGGCTCTCCAACGCCCCGCGAGCACCGGTCCAGGACCGACCGGGACGCTCGAGGTGGTGAAACTCCGGAACGGAAAAGGGCGTCAGTCCTCGCGAGGCCACCGAACCACCCACCAACCCCCCACCCCCCACACGACCAACCACAATCCACACCCCGACCGACACCGACACCCTGCCCGACGAAATCAGCGGCGCATCCGGGGACGCTCCCCGTTCGTGACGGCCCGCAGTACCCATTCGGCTGGGCCGTACCGGTACCGCGCGAGCCAGCGTCGGCTCAACTCCAGTTGGACCGCGAAGATGCCGACGGCGACGACCGGCACGACCGTCGGCGGCGTGTCTCCGGTCAGCCCAAGCCCTACGCCGGTGAAGATCAGCACGCCCAGCAGAGACTGACCGAGATAGTCCGACAGCGCCATCCGGCCGGCTGGCGCGAGCGCCCGTGCCAGCCGGCCGCCGCGCGGGGTGGCGAACACCCGTAGCAGGGTCGCCACATAGGCGCTGACCAGCAACGGCGCGGTGAGAATGCTCGCCGCCAGCGCGGCCGGGCTGGCGGTGCCGCCGCCGACCACGAACACCAGCGCGCCGGCGAGCCCGATCGGGTACCCGACCAGCTCCAGTCGGCGCAGCACGACTGTGCGCCTGCCAATCCCGTCGGCGAGCAACTTCCGCCGGCCGGCGGCCAGCCCGACGAGGAACGCGGCAAGCGCGAGCGGGCCCTGCACAGCAAGACTGGCGGCCATCGTCGGCAGCGAGCGCAGGTGCTCGTCGATCACCGAACCCAGGCCACCGGCCAGCGCATCGGTCGACGCGCGACCGTCGGCGAGCGCGGCGTCCTGGTCCGTGACCATTTCAACGCCGGCCAGCGCAGCCACGGCCATCCCGACCGCGATGACACTGACGATCGCGCCCGCGGCGATGACCGCGGTTCTCGGCTGGATCCGGTGCACGGCAAGCAGAACGAGGCCAAGCAGCGCGTAGGTGGTAAGGATGTCGCCCTGGAACAGCAGCACCGCATGCAGGCCGCCGAGCACGAAAAGCCCGCCGAGCCGGCGGACGAACCGCGCGGTGAAGTTCGCACCGGCGGTGCCCGCGGCGGCCAGCTGCAAGGTGAAGCTGTAGCCGAACAGGAACGAGAACAGTAGGTAGAACTTCATCTCGAACAGCAACCGGACCCCGAACTCGACGGAGTCGTCCCGCCAGGAGCCGTGCGCCGGATCGGCGACGAGGTGGAACGGGTAACCGAAGGCGAAGTACGCGAGGTTCACGACAAGGATGCCGAACAGTGCGAACCCGCGCAGCGCGTCGACATCAAGTAACCGGGTTGGGGTGCGCGATCGCTGCGTTTCCGTCATGCAAGAACGCTAGGAACGGTGGGGGCGTGGCACGAGCCGGTGTGCCCGAAAATCCGTGGTGGGGTCGGCCCTACCGGTCGACAACCGACCGGCCGCGGGCGACTCGGTCGTGCCGCACCGCAAAGGCCCTCGCCGACTGTTGCTGGCCGGTGAAGAAGCGGGCAATGCCACCCACCGCAACGTGCGTGCCCGAGTGGAGCATGTGATCGGCCGCACGAGGAACTACAAGATCCTCCGCGACTGCCGACCGTACCGCGACGGCCTCCACCACGCCGTCCAAGCCGTCGCCCACAGGCACAACCTCGCACTCACATCATGACAAGAAGACTGTGATCAGGGCCCTGACCTGCCCAGACGCAGCCGTGTGCAACACCCTTTATGCTGCCCATCGTGCGTCTGCTCTTGATGTCCGACACCCATCTGCCGAAACGCGCCAAGAAGCTGCCCGAACCGCTGCTGGCGGAGATCCCCCGTGCCGACCTCGTCGTGCACGCGGGGGACTGGGTCGACACCGACACCCTCGACCTGCTCGAGAGCCGCAGCCGCAGGCTCCTCGCCGTGTACGGCAACAACGACGGCCCCGCGCTGCGCGCCCGGCTGCCGGAGGTGGCCCGCGCGGAACTCGACGGGCTGCGCTTCGGGGTGATCCATGAGACAGGTTCCGCGCAGGGGCGGGAGAAACGGTGCGCCGAACGCTTCCCGGACCTCGACGTGCTCGTGTTCGGACACAGTCACATCCCGTGGGACACCACAGCTCCCACGGGACTTCGCCTGCTCAATCCGGGGTCGCCGACGGACCGCCGCCGACAGCCCCACTGCACCTATATGACCGCCGCGATCACCGACGGCCGGCTCTCGGAGGTGACCCTCCACCGGCTGCCGCCGCGCTGACGGTCCGGGCCGGCTCGCCTCGGCGGAAACGGCCCGGGCGCGTCTCCAAGTGTCTCCTGAGTGAACTCCCATGAGAAATGACGTCTTATGGGGTGGGCTGCACCGACGGCTCGATCGACGATCATATGGTGCCTCAGAAGAACCTTCACCATGACGACGTCCCTGCCCTGGGAACAGGTGCCCTAGCGGGCAGGGACGTTCACGACCTACAGGCCAGTCAGATCGTGTAGAGGTTGAATTCTTCCCACGAGCCGGAGACGTCGGTCGAGCGGGCGCGCAGGGCGTACTGAAGCGTGCCGGTGTAGCTGTTCTCCATGGCGACGAACAGGCCGTTCAGCTCGGACTGGATGGCGAAGCGGTCCAGAGTCTCGTTGTAGTAGAGGACGAACCGCTCCCAGCCGCCCGCGCTCGCGGAACGGGCACGCAGCAGGTTCTGCGAGGTGCCGGTGTAGTTCTTCTCGACAGCCACATACAGACCGTTGGCCCGGGACTTCATGGCGAAGGTGCTCTCCTCCCCGATCCACTCGAAGGTGAAGCCCTCCCAGGAGCCGCCGTAGACGTCGGAACGGGCGCGCAGGGCACCGGTGTTCGGGGCGGCGTACGTCTTCTCGGTGGCGACGAACTTGTTGTTCTTGGCCGATTCCACGGCCAGCGCGGTGGGCTCCGGGGCGGCGGCTGCGCGCGCGGTCTGCGCGTCACCCGACTCCTCGGTTATCCGCGCCAGTTCGGCGGCGTCGTCGATCTTCACCCAGCCGGACGGCATCGCGGCCGGGGCGACCTGGGGGGCGGCCCCCACGGCGGGCGCGCCCAGCGCCGAGGTCGCCGCCAGGGCGCTGAGGGACAGAAGGACAGTGGTCATGCGTCGCATCGTTGGTTCCCCACCATTCGTGAAAACGGACGTTGCGCGGCGGCCATCGCTCGCACCTGCCGCCTCCGCCCAGGACAACCGCCGCCAAGCCCCTCCCCCGGGGCGGCGGCTTCGTCAGAGTAACGGGAATTACATATGTGGCGACAGGGATTGACGGGTCCACTCCTCGGTTATTTCACGGAAAACATGCCGCATTCCCTATTCCTTAACCCTCCGCTAACGCGCATAGAACGCGATGTTCTCGGTCGCTCTCGGAACCGAACTGTGCGGGGTTCGGGACCTTGCGGCGTTCCCTCGATCCAGCTGGTGCAGCTGCACGTCTGTCCCGCGTTCCGCGTCTCGACGTAGGCAATTCGCGCGAACCGCACCAGCTTGCATCTCGGAACCAGAATGAAGTTGAGGAGGCGAGTTCTGGGGTTCTTCCACGTCGGCCATGCGGAGCATGCCGTTGCGGACGAAGACCGAGGGTGTGCAGGCATCACCTACATGGAGGTGCCCGCCCCGCTCCGGCGGAGGGCGGCGCGTCCGTGCGGCCGCCTGCCGAGGTCGTTGTTCAGGCAGGGACGATCCGGCCGTTGTCGATGCGGAAGTTCTCCGTCGGTGAGCAGCCCACTGACGGCGTGATCAGCAAGCTGACTGCGACGGGTGCGGGCTGGGTACTGGAAGTGGAGAACGCACACACCGCGTGGCGGCCGGTCAGCGGGAACCAGAACCAGGAATCGGCCTCGCCCACCAGAGCACGGTCCGTTTCCCTCCAGGTGCCGTCGAAGGTGAAGACCTCGAGGCGCACGGATGCCGCGAGGGGCTCCGTCCGCGATCTCAGGGCGGTGAGTGTGTACTTCACGTCCTTGCCGAGGACCGATGAGGCGATCCGCCGATGCTCCGCCGACCGGGGCTCGGTTTGCGTCTTTGGTCCCTGACCGGCCGTGGAGCGGGCCTGTGGGCCGGTCGGCTGCGGGTTCCCAGGGCCACCGGCGGTCACGCCGATCGTGACCGTGACGGCCGTGGCGGTGGCCGCCACGACGACACCCCAGCCTGCGAGCCTACGGAGATTCTTGATCACGATGTCTCCACGTGTGGCGATGGGTGCGTGTCCCGACGTGCTGCGCACCGTCTTCGAACCGGTGCGCCTCACGGTCGACCACGAGGGCTGTTCGACGCGGCTACTTGTCGGGGAGTGACGGACGCACGGGCCTCGGCGCCTCGTCCGGACCGCGGCCGTCCTCGGGCCGGTAAGGCCGCACGTCGAGGAGTCCGAAGGTGAGTTGCCAGGTCGCCGGCGTCAACACCCGCTGGGTCACCTGGCCATGAGCCCGACGGAACGCCCCGGTGCCTCCGGTGACCGCGTTGACGACCGGACCCGGTACGGGAATGCCGGCTTGCCGGCCCTGAACGGTGATCTGGCCTTCCGGCAGCACCGCGGTCGACGCGCACTGTCCCGCGTTGCGTTCGAGGTCGGTGGTGACGCAGAACCCGCCGATGCTCCCGACGACGTGTTCCTCGCCTCCCTCGGTCGACGTCAGATCTCCGCCGAAGACGAACTGATCGCCCGCACTGCGGCCCGCCGTCCCCAGATCGAGTTCCTCGCCGACGGACAGCCGGGCTTCCACACGGATGACGCGGCTCTTCGCCGAGGAGTCGTCGTCAGGGCGGGGTGCGGCAGGGGGAGCTGTCTGCGGGGGGACCACGTCGGCCGATGCGGGCCCGATGAGGGTGAGCCCGGCACAACAGCCGAGAACCGCGATGGCGAGGGTGGTGAAGGGTCGGCCGGCGAAGCTCATGGTCGCCTCCGTGTTCGTGGGATGGAACAGGGCGGGTCGGGTGTTGCCGGGCCTTGTCCGTAGTCGACGCAGCCGGACGGTGGCGTGTGGGGTTGGTTGAGGCAGGAGGGGCGCCCGGTTCCCGGGGCCGTGGGCGAGTGCGTACGAGAAGCCCGGCGGCAGCAGCACTGGACATCCTCGTCACGCTCACCTTGGTGGTGACGTGTCTCGTGCGAGTCTGTGCGTGACGGGCGCTCCGTCTGGCGGAAACGCTAATGGCGGCCGTGGCGACGTGCTCAGCAAGAGCGACGGCAACAGGGCCGTTGGAGTGCATTTCTCTTGAAGACCCGGGCGAGCCGGGTGCCTGGGTGTCCATGGCGGCGCGGAAGGCGCGGCCAGGGCGTCGCGATCGCGGCCGGACCGGGCGAAACGATCGTGGCCCAGTCCGGCGGCGAAGGGCACGACATCGCGGGCCACAGCCCGCCTGGAGCAGACGACGGGACCGGCCTCGGCGGCGCGTCCCTGTCCCGGCCCCCTTCACAACGCCGTCTCCCGGCTGCCGCCGCGTCCAAGTCCGTCAACGCGGACGTGGTGCCGCCCTTCGGCGCCCGCCGGTATTTCGGCGGCGCGTCGTCCGCGATCGCCCTGCGGACGGTGTCCTCGAGAGCCCAGCTTCCGTACGATCGCTCGCACCGGCATCTGCTCGGCCCGGTGCAACTGGCGGAAGTCCGCCCAGTCTTCCACGCTGGGCACCCATCCTCCCGGCCTGGCTCAACGAGCCAGCCCCCTGGAGAGGGTCAGCTTTCGAGCGTCGTTACTGGTTTACATTTCAGCCGTCGCCGACAACCCGCGCCCCGGCCCGTTGCAGTCGTTCCAGCAAGCCACGGTCGATGCGGTGGAACCGCTGCGCCAACTCGTCCTGCTGAAGCAGCGGCCAAGCGTGTCCTGCCCCTGCCGGGGAGCGGGGCGGCTACCTGATCAGCCGCTGCTCGAGGTGAGGGCGGGAGTGGGGTCGGCCGGGTCCGCTCACGAATCCGCAGGTCGCCGTCCGCGGAACTCCTCAATCTGCGTGCTCCGTGGTCCCGGCACGGGGTCTTCTTCGGGTGTGCGGGACCGCCACGGCCGTGGCGATCAGGCTCAGTTCCGCCGTCCACCGGCCTTCGAAGTGGTCGAGACGGTGGCCGCCCACCTGGGGGCCGGGGACGAGGAGCGCCGCGCGAAAGCGGCCGTCCTCGGAGAATTCGATGTCGGCCTCCGTGAAGTCGAGCCACTCTCGGGTGAGGGGGAACCACGCCTTGTAGACGGATTCCTTGGCGCTGAACAGCAGCCGATCCCAGTGCACGTCGGGGCGCCGCTCGGATAGCCGCCGCAGCCGGTTCACCTCGGCCGGCAGGGACACCGTCGCCAGTACCTCGTCGGGCAAGGGCCGGTGCATCTCGACGTCTATGCCGAGCGAGGCCAGATCCGCTGCGCGGGCAAGCGCGGCGGCGCAGAAGTCGTCGCAGTGGGTCATGCTGCCGACCAGTCCGGCCGGCCAGCATGGGGCACCATGCTCCCCCGACAGGACCGGCTGCGGCGGCACACCGAGCTTCTCCATGGCGCGCCGGGCGCAGGAGCGCACGACGGCGAACTCCCTCCGCCGTTTGGCGACCGCACGCGTCATCAGCGCCGCTTCCTCGGGGAAGAGCTCAAGGTCCGCGTCGTCCTGACCGTAGGCCTCCACCGTTACGACGGTCGGAGGCACCAGTTGCTCGATCACTCGGTACAGGATACGCCGCAGGCCCATTGGCGGATGTGACCGCCGGCGCTACTCGGGTGGGTAACCCACCGACACCACCGACCCGATCGTTTCAAGGACCACCAGCGCAGCCGTGACGTCGGGGCAGCCGCCGCGTGACGGCCCGCTCAGGTCACCGGTCCGGCGCTGGGAGGAGCCGGGTCGTACGCGCCCTCCACGGTGAGGTCACGCAGGCGCGAAGCGGCGGTGAGCAGGTCGCCGTGACTGGTGAAGAGGGCGTTGACGCCGAAGCGGAGCAGGTCGGGCGCGCGCATGTCGGCCACGACACCGCGCCCGGCCAGGGCGACGGCCAGTCCGTGGGCGTGGGGGTGGCGCAGGGTGACCTGGCTGCCGCGGCGGCCGGGGTCGGACGGGGTGACGGAGGTGAAGCCCAGGGGCGCCAGGAGTTCCTCCGCGCACCGCAGGAGGAAGCCCGTCAGGGACAGGCTCTTGGCGCGGACCTGGTGCAGGTCGACCCCGTCGAAGGCGGTGAGGGCCGCTTCGAGGGCGAGCAGGGACAGGATCGGCGGGGTGCCGATGCGGGCGCGGGCGATGCCGGGCGCGGGGATGTAGTCCCGTGCCAGGCCGAACGGGTCGGCGTGGCCGGTCCAGCCGGGCAGGGGCGTCTCCAGCTCGGCGTGATGACGCTGTGCCACGTAGAGGAAGGCGGGGGCGCCCGGGCCGCCGGAGAGGAACTTGTAGCCGCAGCCGACCGCAAGGTCCACGCCGAGGGCGTCGACCTCCAGGGGCAGGGCGCCGGCGGCGTGGCACAGATCCCACAGCGCGAGGGCGCCCGCGTCGTGAGCGGCCCGGGTCAGGGCCCCCATGTCGTACAGCTCCCCGGTGCGGAAGTCGACGGGCGAGTAGCTGACGACGGCGACCCGTCGGCCCTCGTCGGCGAGGAAGCGCGCGAGGTCCGGCGGCGGTACGTGCCGTACCTCAAGGCCGCGGCGGCGGGCGACCGCGTCGGCGAGGTACCGGTCGGTGGGGAAGTGCCCGGGGTCGGTGACCAGCAGGGGGCGGTCCGGCCGGAGCGCGGCGGCGGCGTCGAGCGCGGTGAACAACTGCACGCTGGTGGAGTCGCCCGCGATCGTCTGCCCCGGCGCGGCCCCGATGAGCGTGCCGATGGCGTCGCCCACGCGCAGCGGTGCGTGCCACCAGCCGGCCGCGTTCCAGGAGCCGATGAGTCCGGTGCCCCACTGGCGCCGTACGACGTCCTCGAGGGCCGCCGGCACGGCGGCGGGCAGCGGGCCCAGGGAGTTGCCGTCGAGGTAGACGACGTCCGGCGGGAGCAGGAACCGTTCGCGGAGGGGGGCCAGGGGGTCGTCGGCGTCGAGCTGTGCGGCCTGCTCGCCCAGGGCGGTGGCGGCGGAGAGTGCGGTGGTCATCGGTGTGCGGCCTCCTCGCCCGCGCGGCCGGCGTCCGCCGGGGGGAAGGCGGCCGCCATGTCCCGGAGGGTGTCGGCGACCGCGCGGGCGCCGGGTGCTCCGGGTTCGATGAGGGTGTAGTGGCCGGTGCCGGGCAGGACGACCGTCCTGAGGTCCCGGTGCACGGCCGCGTAGTCGCTGAACTGGGTGAGCGGGACCTCCTCGTCGGCGGCGCCGTGCAGCAGCACGGTGGGGACACCGGTGGTCCCGGCGTCGCGCAGCAGGGTGAGGGGGTCGACCTCGGCCAGACGCTCGGTGAAGTGCTCCTCACCGCCGAGGAGTTGCAGGGCGGCGTCGTTGCTGAGGCGGTCGCGGCGGGTGGCGGTGAGGTCGGTGATCGGCGCGAGGGCGAGCACACTGGTCGGCAGGGTGCGGGTGTGCCAGCGGGAGCCGGGCGGCAGCAGGCCGCGGGCGGCGCACCACAGGGCCAGGTGCCCGCCGGAGCAGTGGCCCGCCAGGACGTAGGGCCGCCCCTCGGGCAGGGTGTCCACGATGCGGGCGACGTCGTCGAAGGTCTCGGGATGGCCGCCCGCGCCGCCGGACCGGCGGAAGCCCGGGAGCAGCACGCTGAAGCCCTGGGTGGAGAGCCAGGCCGCGAACGGGGTCAGGTGCATCCGGTCGTAGCGCCAGTAGCCGCCGTGCAGCAGGATCACCAACGGGGCGTCGGGGTCCTCGGACGGCCAGGCGTCGTAGGAGTGGTGGGGGTGGTCCCCGTAGCGGCCGTGCACCGGTGCGAGGACCGGCTTCAGGCTCAGGACCCGCTGCTCCTCCTCGGCCGCGAAGGCGGAGATCGTCCTAGACGTCACCGCGCACCTCCCACAGTTCGGGGAAGACCGGCCGGGCCGCACGCTGCTCCAGCCAGGCCAGCCCGGCCGATCCGGCGCTGCCCGGTTTGGCTCCCATGGCCCGGCGGACCACCAGGACGTGGTCGGTGCGCCAGCGGGTGACGAGTTCGGCGATGTCGGTGAGCAGTTCGCCGAGTGCGAGGTGGGGGTGGTGCTGCGGCCCGGCGTAGACGTGCCGCCAGGCCTCCACCACCCCGGGGTCGCTGTCGTAGGGGCTGGTCACGTCCCGTTCGCGGACGTGGCGCGGGACGGGCAGGCCCTGGCGGTGCAGGTAGGCCAGCACCTCGTCGTAGAGGGACGGTGCGCGGTAGGTCTCGGCGAGCGCCTCGTGGACGGCCGGGTCGCCGCGGTGGGCGCGCAGCAGTCCGGCGGACTTGTCACCGAGGAGGAACTCCATGTGCCGGTACATCGCCGACTGGAAGCCCGACGCCCGGCCGAACGCGGCGCGGAAGCCGTTGAACTGGGCCGGGGTCAGGGCGGCGATGGGCGCCCAGGCGCCGCCCAGGGCGGTCAGCGCGCGGCGGCTGCGCACCAGCGCGTCCAGGGCGGCGGGCAGGTCGTCCTTGGCGAAGGCGACCTTGGCCGTGCGCCACTCGTGCACGATGAGGGTGAACCAGAGTTCCATCACCTGGGTGGTGACGAGGAAGCCCATCTCGTCCGGGGCCTCGGTGAGCGGCTGCTGCAGTGTGTTGAGGACGGACGCGTGCACGTACGTGTCGTAGGGGCTGGCGCCGTCGAAGGGGCGGGTCAGGGTGTCGTCCGTGGCCGGCCCGTCGAGGGTGGCCGTGAGGTCGTTCATCACTTCTCCTAGAGGTGCGGACGGGTCACACACCGAGGTGGGCGCCGCCGGACGCGTCGATCCACTGGCCGGTCACCCAGCGGGCGTCGTCGCTCGCCACGAAGGAGACGACGTCCGCGATGTCCGCCGGGTCGCCGAGCCGGCCGAACGTGGAGGCCTCGGAGTAGCGGCGGCGGATCTCCGGGACGGCGAGGGTGGGGTTGATCTCGGTCTCGGTGTAGCCGGGCGCGACGGCGTTGACGGTGATGCCCCGGGGGCCCAGCTCCTGGGCCAGGGAGAGGGTGAGGTAGTCGAGGGCGGCCTTGGTCATGGTGTAGGAGACGATCGGCGGGAAGGCGATACGGGTCGCGACGGACGAGATGTTGATGATCCTGCCGCCGTCCCGGAGGCGGTCCAGTCCTCGCTGGACGATGAAGAACGGCGCCTTGGTGTTGATGGCGAAGACGCGGTCGTAGTCGGCCTCGGTCACCTGGGCGATGGGGCGGGGGACGGTGATGCCCGCGTTGTTGACGAGGATGTCCAGGCCGGCCGGGGCGTCCTGGCCCGCCAGGGCCTCGTCGAAGGCGGCCCACAGGGTGTCGGCGTCGCCGGGGACGCCGAGTTCGGCGTGTACGGGGAAGGCGCGGCCGCCGTCGGCCTGGATCTCCTTGACGGTCCGCTCGGCGGCCGTCAGGTCGTGGCCGTAGTGGACCGCCACGAGGGCGCCCTCGCGGGCGAGGCGGTGGCTGATGGCTCGGCCGATGCCGCGGCTGCCTCCGGTGACCAGGGCGGTCTTTCCCGCGTGGCGGTCGGTGGCGGTCATCGTGGGTCTCCTTCGCTGAGGGGTGGCGAGGCGGGCGGGTCAGGCGTCGAAGTCGAGGGTGAGTTCGGGGGTGCGGGGCCTGGCGCGGCAGACGAGGGTGTAGCCGGCGGCGCGGTCCCGTTCGTCCAGGGCGTGCTCGCCGTCCGCCGTCACCTGCCCGGACAGGACCTTCGCGCGGCAACTGCCGCAGACGCCCTCACGGCAGGCGTACGGCACGTCGGGGTGGCTGCGCAGCAGGGCGTCGAGCAGGGCCGGGTCGTCCGGCAGCACGGTGGCGGCCCGGCGGCGCCCGTCGAGCAGGGCGGTGACCCGGTACTCCCCCGCCTCCGGTGCCCGTCCGGCCGGCCGCGCCGGCACCGGCTCGGCGCCGTCGGCCGTGAACAGCTCCCAGCGGACGAGCGACGGGTCGGCTCCCGCATCGGTCAGGACACGCCGTGCGGTGGCGACGAGACCGGGCGGTCCGCACAGGGCGAATGTGGTGTCCGGGTCCGGACGGGCGTCCACGGCCGCCAGCAGCCGGCGCACCCCGGACGCGTCCAGCCGCCGGGCGAGCGGCCCGCTCCCACTTCCCCGGTCCTCCCGGGTCAGCACGTACAGGACGGTGAAGCGGTCCACGAACTCGTCCTTGGTCTCGGCCAGTTCGTCGGCCAGCACGGCGTCGGCGGAGGTGCGGACCGAGTGCACGAGGCTGACGCGGCAGGCCGGGTCCCGCCGCAGGGCGTGGACGGCCATCGGGGCCAGGGGGGTGATGCCGGTGCCGCCCGCGAGGAGGACGTGATGGGCGCCCGGCACCTCCGGCAGGGCGAAGGTGCCGGTGGGCGGCGAGAGTTCCAGCCGCGCGCCGGCGGCAAGGCGGGTGGTGGCATGGTCGCCGAAGCCGCCGGGGCCGGACCTTTTGATCACCAGACGGAGCGCCTCGGGTGTGTGCGGTGGTGGGCAGATCGAGTAGCTGCGGCGCAGTTCGGTACCGGCCAGGCGGTGCCGGACGACGACGTGCTGGCCGGGGTGGTGGGCGAAGACGTGACGCAGTTCGGTGGGCACGTGGAGGGTGACGGCGACCGTGTCGGCGGTCAGGTGCCGGACCTCGGTGACGTCGAGTGTGTGCCGGCCGGTGCGGTGGCGGGAACCGGCCGGCGCCTGGTCGCGGAGGGCGGGCGGGGGGCTGTTCACGGTGTGCCTCACAGCGCGGTCAGGTGGGGGAAGGGCTCGCGGCACACCGTGCACCACAGCACCGACTGGCAGCGGGACGGCCCGAAGGCGCTGTGCGGCCGGGCGGCCGTCGAGCCGCAGTGCGGGCAGGGCACCGCGCCCAGGGCGACGGGGACCGGGCCGCCGGGTGCCGGGGACACGGGTGGGGCGATGCCGTGCGCGGCGAGGGCGCGGCGCCCCTCGGGGGTGATGCGGTCCGTCGTCCAGGCGGGCGTGAGGACGTGCCGGACGCGGCCGTCGGGGTGACCGCAGGCGATCAGGACCTCCCGCACCGCCGCGGTGATCTCGGGCAGCGCGGGGCAGCCCAGGTAGGTGGGCATCAGCTCCACCTCCAGCACACCGTCGGCGCCGGGGGCGACGGAGTGCACCACGCCGAGGTCGCCGAGGCCGATCACCGGCAGTTCCGGGTCCGGCAGGGCGGCCACCCGCTCACGCACCTCCTCGGCGCAGAGGCGGGCCGTGACCGGTGCGGGCCCGCTCACCAGGTGCCTCCGGGGAACTGCCGCCGCACGGACTGCAGTTCCGCGATCAGCGGGCCGAACTCCTCGGTGTGCAGGCCCGAGCGGCCGCCGGTGGCCGACCAGGTGGGAGCGGGCACGGCGAGTCCCGCCTCGGTGACGACCTCGGTGACCCGGTCGAGCCACGTGTCGCGCAGCGCCGCCGGTGAGGGCACCGTGCCGGAGGCGGCCAGGCGGCGCGCGACGTCGTCCTCCTCGAAGAGTTCGCCCGTGTAGGGCCACACCCGCTCCAGGGCCCGTCGCATGCGGCGGGTGCTCTCCGGGGTGCCGCGTCCCAGCGTCACCGTCCAGCGGTCGGCGTGCAGCCGGTGGAAGGCGACCTCCTTGGCGGCCCGGACGCCGAACGCGGCGAGTTCGGGGTCGGCGCCGTGCGCCAGGGCCTCGTAGTGGAGGACGGCGTAGTGGGTGTAGGCGAGTTGCCGTGCCATGGTCACCGCGAAGTCCCCGTTGGGGAGTTCGGTCAGCAAGGCGTTGGCGAACTCGCGCTCCGAGCGGGTGTAGGCGAGGTCGTCCTCGCTGCGGCCGGACCCGTCGAGGCGTCCGGCGCGGGACAGGAGCGTGCGGGCGTGGCCGATGAGGTCGAGGGCGATGTTGGACAGGGCCAGGTCCTCGTCGATGGTCGGCGCGCGGGTGATCCACTGGCACAGCCGCTGGCCGAGGACGAGGGCGTCGTCGCCGAGGCGCGTCAGGTGCCGGGCCAGGTCGGGATCGGCGGCGGCCGGCGGCTCGCCCGGCGGGGGGCCGGGACGCACCGCCGCGACGTCACTCGTGGTACTCACCTTCGGGGCCTTTCTCGGTCAGCGGCGCGTAGTGCTCGGGGTAGCGGTACGGCTTGTGGCGGGCGCCCGCGAAGTACGGGTCGCGTTCGTCCGGGGAGGCCGTGTGCACGGCGTCGGAGCGGACCACCCACAGCGACAGGGGCTCGCCCCGCCGGGTGTACAGATCGCGGGCGGCGGCCAGGGCCGCGTCCGGCCCTGCGGCGCGCACCGAGCCGACGTGCTGATGGGCCAGGCCCCTGCGGGCCCGCAGGAACACCTCCCAGGACGCCGGCGCGCCTTCCCGTGCCGCGCTCATGCGGCCGCTCCCGCCGGCTCGTCCGCCCTCGCGGCGTACGCGACGGCGGCCTCCCGGACCCAGGCGCCGTCCTCGTGCGCGGCCAGGCGGTGGGCGATGCGCTGCCGCGCCCAGTGCGTGTCGTCGCCCAGGGCGCGGCGGTAGGTGTCCCAGTCGACGGGCGTGAAGTCGTAGTGGCCGCGCTCCTCGTTCCAGCGGATCGCCGGGTCGGGCAGCGTCAGGCCGAGGCGCTCGGCCTGCGGAACGCAGGTGTCGACGAAACGCTGGCGCAGTTCGTCGTTGGTGTGGCGCTTGATGCCCCAGGCCATCGCGCGGCGGGAGACGGCCGCTCCCAGCGCGGCGGTGCGCGCGTCGGCGCCGCCCGCCTCGGTGTCGGGCGGTCCGAACATCAGCGCCACGGCCGGCAGCCACCAGCGGTTCACCGCGTCCTGTGCCATCTCCTTCTGCTCCGGCGTCCCTTCGCACAGGGCGCGCATCAGGTCGTAGCCCTGCCGCACGTGGAAGGCCTCCTCCTGACAGACGCGGCGCATCGCCCGGGCGTAGGGCCCGTAGGAGGTGCGGCACAGGGGTGCCTGGTTGATGACGGCGGCGCCGTCCGTCAGCCAGGCGATGGCGCCGGTGTCCGCCCAGGTCAGCGCGGGATGGTTGAAGGTGGCCGAGGCGCGCTGGCGGCCGTGGTGCAGGGCGTCCAGCAGGTCGGCGCGGTCCACGCCGAGCGTCTCGGCGGCGGAGTACAGGTACAGGCCGTGGCCCGCCTCGTCCTGGACCTTGGCGAGCAGGACCGACTTGCGGTGCAGGGAGGGGGCGCGGGTGAGCCAGGCGCCTTCCGGTTGCATGCCGATGATCTCGGAGTGGGCGTGCTGGGCGATCTGGCGGACCAGCATGCGGCGGTAGCCGTCGGGCATCCAGTCGCGCGGTTCGATCGTCTCGCCGTCGGCGATGAGCGCGTCGAAGTGGGCGAGCAGCTCGTCCTCGTCCGGGGCGGTCGCGGCGTCCACGGCGGCGGGGGTGGTGGTCGGCGCGGTCACCGGGCACCACCCGGGTGTCCGGTGGCCGTCGCGGCGGTGCCGTGCTGCGGGCACCGTCCCGGGGCCCGGACCCGTACCGGCTGCCTGGGCACGCGCATCACTCCTTCGGCTGGTGAACCGCCCGGCGCGGGGCCGGGCGGAGCGGGTTGCTTCGTTGCGGTAAGAGGCCGCGGGCGTGGCCGGGCTATCCCCGCCGCGTCGGGTTCGGGCGCGTGACAAAGCTCACGGCAGGGCCCAGGGAGTGGGGTCGGCCGCGGCCGCCTCTTGAGGGGGTGACAGTCGTAGACCGCGGCGGCCGGCACGCCGGGGCGAAAGGGGAAACCATGAGCACCATCAGGGAGTTGCTGGTCGAACTCACCGGCACCGTCGAGTACGCCGACCGGATCGGCGACGACGCCGACCTGGCCGCCAGCGGCATCGACTCCGGGGACCTGGTGCGTCTCGTGCTGCTGGTCGAGCAGCGGCTCGGCGTCGAGATCACGGCCGAGGACATGGAGGATCTGCGCACGATCGGCGACTACGAGCGTTTCGTGGCCGAGCGCACGGTCGCCGGCGCGAGCGGCGGTGCGTGATGTGGCTGACGCAACTGCTGGAGCGCAACCGCCAGTGCCGGCCCGGCCGGACCGCGCTGGTGGACGAGGAACGCAGCGTCACCTGGGCCGAACTGCATGACCGTACGCTGCAACTCGCGCACGGGCTGGCCGACCTGGGGATCCGGCGGGGCGACCGGGTGGCCGTGCTGTCCAAGGACCGGATCGAGGTTCTGGAAAGCTACTTCGCGCTGGCCCGGCTGGGCGCGCTCTTCGTGCCGCTGAACCACAGTCTGGCCGAGCCCGAGGTCGCCGGGATCGTCGAGCGCGTCGGCGCGGTGGCCGTCCTCGGTGAGTCCGAGCTGCTGGACCGGCACACCGGGCTGCCGTCCTCGGTGCGGATCCGGGTGGCCTTCGACAAGCCCGTCTTCGCGGCGCTGGGCACGCTCGCCGCCGAGCGGGAGCTGCCGGACGTCACCGACACGGACCCGATCGCTGTGCTGCAGACCTCGGCGACCACCGGGCAGGCCAAGGGGGTGACGGTCGACAGCGCGTCGTTCCGCGCCATCGCGCTGGGCTGGCTGGTGATGGCCCGCCCCACGGACGACATCGTCATGGTCAACTGCTGCCCGCTGTACCACGGCAGCATGGTCGTCTCCCTGACCTATCTGGCGGCCGGCGCGACGGTCGTGCTGATGCCCGGGTTCACACCGCAGCGGGCGCTGTCCGCGGTGGAGGCGCACCGCGCCACCCACATGTGGCTGGTGCCGCAGATGCTGCGCTTCATGCTCCAGGCGAAAGCGTCCCTGCACACCGACCTGTCCTCCCTGCGGGAGGTGCTGTACGGGGCGGCCCCCATGCCGCTCGACGTCTACGCCGACGCGGTGGAACGGCTCGGGTGCGGCTTCCGGCAGGTGTACGGCATGACCGAGGTGGGCGGCCCGTTCGTCACGCTCGGTCCTGACGAGCACCCCGCGCCCGGAGACGTCACCGCCCGCATCCCGTGCGGGCGGGTCGTGCCGGGCATGTCCGCCCGCGCCGTGGACGAGACCGGGCGGGAGCTTCCGCCCGGCGAGATCGGCGAGATCGTGGTGCGCGGGCCGGGTGTCATGCAGGGCTACTGGAACGACCCGGAGGCCACGCGGGAGATCACCCGGAACGGCTGGATCAGGACGGGCGACCTCGGCTTCATGGACGAGGAGGGCCGCATCAGCCTGGTGGACCGCACCAAGGACGTGATCATCCGGGCGGGCCAGAACGTCTACCCCTCGGAGATCGAGCGCGCCCTGATGACCCACCCGGCGGTCCGGGACGCGGCGGTCGTCGGCATGCCCGACGAGGACTACGGCGAGGTGCCGCTCGCGTACGTCGCTCTGGAAGCCGGCGCGGAGCCGGGCACGGCGGAGCTGATCGCGCATGTGGCGGGGCTGCTGGCGCCCTACAAGCGGCCGCGGCGGGTCGAGTTCATCGAGCGGGTGCCGCGCAACCCCGCCGGGAAGATCATCAAGAAGCTGCTGCGGGCGTGAGCGGGTGCGGCGGCGAACGGCGATGACCGGGAGCCCGATGCGACCCGGGCGAACCGGAGCGGAGCGCGGGCGGTCGGCCGAGAGCGACGCGGGGTCCTGGCGGACGGCGCAGGACGGTGCGGAGCTCGCGGCTGGATCGCCGTCGAGGACAGCCAAGGCCGGTGCGGAGCCCAGGGCAGCTCGGGCCGGTGAAGAACCCGCGTGGCCGACCGCGACCGGCCCGGAACCCGAGCTGGCAATTCCGTCCGCCGCAGGAACCGCGTGGCCGGCCGCCTCGTGGGTTCGGGCCGGGGTGGAGTCCGTGGGGACAGGACCGGGTGGTGGAGAGGCGCTGTCCGCGGTCGATGGTGGCCTGGTGGCGCTCGGGCCGCTCCTGGCCGCTGCCGGGCTCGGGCTGGGCATGGCCGCCGTGTCGGAGCCCGGTCCGGAACCGGCGGGGCCCGCCGAGGCGGCCGCCGCTGCGGCGATGCCGCCGCTGCGGCGGCTGGAGTTCCTGGCCGGCCGGCGGGCCGCCCGGCGGGCCCTGCGTGCGGTGGGGCTGGACTGCGGGGAGATCCCTCGGAGGGGGCGCCTGCCGGTGTTCCCACCGGGGCGGGCCGCGTCGATCTCGCACAGTGCCGGGATCGCCGTCGCCGTGGCCGCTGCCCCCGGACGGGACCTGCCGCTCGGCTGCGACCTGGAGCTGCGGCCCCTCCCCCGTGAAGCGGCCCGCCTGGTGCTGTGCGAGGACGCGGAGTCCCTGCTTGCCGACTCGGGGCCGCAGCCTGGTGCGGGCGCGGTCTGGCCGGTTACGGCCTTGTTCTCCGCCAAGGAGGCGGCGTGGAAGGCCCTCACTGTGATGACGGCTGAGGGCCGGGAGGGCCCGGCGGGGAGTCTGCGGGAGTTGCGGGTCTCCCCATGCGGGGACCATCTGCGTGTGTGCCTGCGCGTCGATCCCGCCCAGGCCGTACGGGTGCGGGTCGTGCGCGTCGGCTCGGGAGTGTTCAGCTACGTCACCGGCCGGGCCGGCACCCACGACTGAATCGAACCCGCCGCCCGCCCCCGGGTGCGCCGGGGGCGGGCGGCGGGTTCGGTTTCAGCGCTCCGGTGTGCCACCGTCCCGGTAGGAACGCCGCACCGCGTCGGCCGCCTTGTCGGTCTTGGCGTCGTACTTGTCGCCCGTCCGCTCGTCGACCACGCGCTCGGCGCCCGAGACGCCCCTGTCGGCCTGGTCGGGGTGACCCTTGGCCATCTGCTTGGCCTTGTTCATCATGTCGCCCAGCTTGCCCATGGGGTACCTCCGGGAGGTGTGGGGGCAGGTTTTACCCCGCGCAGGTACCCGTCTGGCCGGGCGTGAATCACCCGCGGTCGCCGACCCTGGCCGCCATGTTGCCCGCCGGGTGGCGGTTGTCGTGGATGAGCTGGTGCGCGAGGCCGATCTCGTCGAAATCGAAGGTCTGGGACAGGCATGGGTCGATAATTCCCTGGTCGATCAGCCGCGTCACCTCGCGTGCCTCGCGGGCCGTGGCGACGTGCGAGCCTTGCAGGCGCTTCTGCCGCATCCACAGGAACCGCAGGTCCACGTCACCGTTGTAGCCGGTGGTGCCGCCGCACAGGACGACCATGCCGCCGTTGTCGCACAGGTACAGGGACGTGGGGATGGTGTCGGCGCCGGAGTGCTCCAGCACGACCCGCGGGCTGCGGCGCTCGCCGAGCACGTCCCAGAAGGCCCGCCCGAAGGCGCGGGCCCCGACCAGCCAGCGGCCCATGGCCTCGTCGTCCGAGGTGTCCGGCAGCCGCCCCCAGTGGTCGAACTTCCGCCGGTCGATGAAGCCCTCGGCGCCCAGCTTGAGGCAGAACTCACCGCGCTCCTCGCTGGAGACGACCGCGACGGGGATGCCGCCGACGTGCCGGACGAGCTGGATGGCGATGCAGCCGAGTCCGCCGGCGCCGCCCCAGATCAGCACCGGGTCGCCCGGGCGCACCGTGTGCGGCGGCCAGCCGAACAACTGGCGGTAGGCGGTGGCGGCGGTCGCCATGTAGCAGGCAGCCTCAGCCCACGACAGCCGGGCGGGCTTGGGGTGGCACATGTAGTCGTCGACCACCGCGAACTGGGCGAAGGAGCCGTAATTCTCCTCGTAGCCCCACACCCGTTGGCTGGTGGACCAGGTGGGGTCGCTGCCGAGGCGGATGTCCTCGGCCCTCTCGTCCCAGCGGTTGGCGAGGACGACCACCTCGTCCCCGAGCTTCACCCCGCGCACGTCCTCGCCGACCGCCCACACGATCCCGGACAGGTCGGAGCCGCCGATGTGGAAGTCCTCGGTGGCGCCCGCCTTCTGCCGTGCGGCGATCACGTCGAGTGGCGAACCGAGCGCCGCCCAGACGTTGTTGTAGTTGATGCCGGCCGCCATCACCTTCACCAGCACCTGGCCGCGCCCCACGGGCGGGACGTCGACCACCTCGGTGCGGAAGGCGTCGACGGGCTGTCCGTAGCGCTCACGGCGGATGAGCGAGGCGTACATCTTCTTCGGGGCGGTGCCGATCTCGGGCGCGTCACCGAGTTCGTAGAGGTCCTGGGTCGCACTCACGCTGGGTCTCCTAGACGCGGGTTCAGGGGGAAGGGGAGGTGGAGGCCCGGCCGCCGAGACCGCGCAGGGCCTTGGCGACCGCCTCGCCGATACGGGCGATGGGTTCGGGTTCGGTCATCTCGTAGTGGCCGCAGGGCACGTGGTGGTCGTGGAGGGTCCCGTCGACGTAGGGCCGCCAGCTGTCGGCCTTGCCCGGCAGGACCGCCAGGTCCGCCGGGAAGTCGGCGGGCTGCTCCTCCGCGGCGCTGAAGAACAGCACGTCCCCGCGGTAGACGCCGGGGGCGAACTGGGGGGCGATGCGCAGGTTGTTGCGCATCACGGCGGCGATGGCGGCGGCCTCGGCGCGGGTCACGGGGACGCTCGACGGGTCGGCCGTGACCCGGGCGTCGATCCGGTCCAAGACGGTCTTCACGGGCGCCCCGTCGACCGCGAGACCGGCCACCCTGGACAGCAGGGCGGCGACCTGGCGTTCGGCCGCCTCGGGGTCGTGGGCGGTGCCGTGCGGCTGGGGGGCGTCCAGCAGGGCGAGGAGCTCGACCTGCTCCCCGTCGCGCTGGAGGGCGCAGGCCATGGCGTGGGCGACGAATCCGCCGTAGGACCAGCCCAGCAACCGGTAGGGGCCGTGGGGTTGCACCTGGCGCACCAGGTCGAGGTAGTGGGCGACCATGGCGGCGGCGTCCGGGGCGGGCGGCCGGGTGCCGTCGAGGCCGGCCGCCTGGATGCCGTGGACGGGCTGGTCGCCGCCGAGGTGGGGCAGCAGGCCCGTGTAGCGCCAGGCGATGCCCGCGCCGGGGTGGACGCAGAACAGGGGCGTGGCGGTGCCCTCGGCGCGCAGCGGCAGCAGCGGGCCGAGCGCGGTGGTGGTGCTGTCCGGCGTCTTCTCGGGCGGCTGGTCGGCCGCGGCGAGGACCCCGGCCACCGTGGGTGCGGCCAGCAGGGTCGCCGCCGGGACGTCTAGGACACCGGCCTGACGCAGCCGGCCCGCCAGCAGCACGGCTCGCATCGAGTCGCCGCCGAGGTCGAAGAAGTTGTCGTGCAGGCCGATGCCGCCGATGCCGAGGGTCTCCTCCCAGAGCCGGGTGACCTCGCGTTCGCGGTCCGTGCGGGGCGGTACGTGCTCGGTCGTCAGCCGGGGCCGTGAAGCGAGGCCGGAGTCGGCGGCGGCCGGGGGGTCGTCGGGGGCGGGGTCCGTCCGGGCGCCCGGTGCGTCGATCCAGTGGCGCCGGCGTTCGAAGGCGTACGGGGGCAGCGGCACCCGTCGGGGCGCGCCCGGCACCGGGGGCAGTGCGCTGTCCACGCCCGCGCTCCACAGCCGCCCCAGTGCCTCGGCGAGGACGAACCCGTCGGACGCCTCGGCCTTGGCGTGCCGCATGGTGGTCACCGTGACCGGTGCCTCGTCGTTGAGCCGGCCGGTGGCAAGCTTGGTCAGGGTGTCGCCGGGCCCGATCTCCACGAGGACGGGGTGCAGCCGGTCCCACAGGGCGGTGATGCCGTCGGCGAACCGGACGGTGTCGCGGGTGTGGTCGATCCAGTGCCGTACGGAGGTGGCCTGGGCGTCGGTGATCCAGGTGCCGGTGACGTTGGTGACGTACGGGATGCGCGGCGGGCGCAGGGTGACCTGGCGCAGGTGGGTCTCGTAGGTCGGCAGGACGGGGTCCAGGACGTGGGAGTGGGCCGCGACGGGGATGCGCAGGCGGCGGAACGGGAAGCCGCGGCGGGTGAGTTCGGCCTCGAAGCGGGTGACGGCGTCGAGGTGCCCGGCGACGGTGCAGGCTTGGGGGCCGTTGACGGCGGCCAGGGACAGGCCGGCGTCGAGCAGGGGCCGGATCTCCTCGGCCGGGGCGGCGACGCCGACCGTGGCTCCGCCGGCGGAGCTGATGAGCCGGATGCGTTCGGTGACCAGGGGCAGCATGTCCGCCAGGTCGATGACGCCGGCCAGACAGGCGGCCGTGTACTCGCCGAGCGAGTGGCCGATCAGCGCGTCGGGGCACACGCCCGCTTCCATCAGGGTGCGGGCCAGGGCGTACTCGGTGACGACGAGTCCGAGGAACGCGGAGAGGTCTTCGGGCCGTCGCTCCTCGAAGAGGGCGGTGCGCAGGTCGGCGCCGAGGACGGGCCGCAGGATGCGGGCGCACTCGTCGACGGTGTCGCGGTAGACGGCGTGGTCGCGGTACAGCTCCTTGCCCATGCCGGGGTACTGGGTGCCGCCGCCGGGCAGCAGGAACGCCACCCGGACCGGATCGTCGGACAGCGGCGGGGTGGCCGGGGCGGCGGAGCGCAGGGCGTCGAGGGCCTCGGCGCGGGAGGCGGCCGAGACGGTGAGCCGGTGGCGCAGCGCGGGCCGGTCGGTGCGCAGGGAGTGGGCCACGTCGTCCAGGCGCAGCTCCGGCCGGCGCTCCAAATGCCGGGCGAGCGCCTCGGCCTGGCCGCGCAGGGCGCCGGCGGTGCGTGCCGACAGCGGCAGCACCACGCGGCGCTCCTCCTCGGGCGGGCGCGGCGCGGCGGGTGCGACGCGGGGCGCCTCCTCCAGGACGACGTGGGCGTTGGTGCCGCCGATGCCGAAGGCACTGACGGCGGCCCGGCGGGGGTGCTCCCCCTCGGGCCAGTCCTCCAGGGCGGTGGGCACGCGGAAGGGGCTCGCGCCGAAGTCGATGAGCGGGTTGGGCCGGTCGAAGTGCAGGCTCGGCGGGACCTGCCGGTGTTCCAGGGCCAGGACGGCCTTGATGAGTCCGGCGATGCCGGCGGCGGCTCCCAGGTGGCCGATGTTGGTCTTGACCGAGCCGAGCGCGCAGAAGCCGGTCCGGTCCGTGCTGTGCCGGAAGGCCTCCGTCAGGGCGGACACCTCGATCGGGTCGCCGAGTTTGGTGGCGGTGCCGTGCGCCTCGATCAGGCCGATGGTGCCGGCGTCGACCTCCGCCTGGGCCTGCGCGGCGAGGATGACCTCGGTCTGTCCGGCGGCGCTCGGGGCGCTGAAGCCGACCTTGCGGCGGCCGTCGTTGTTGACGGCGCTGCCGCGGATCACGGCGCGGATGCGGTCGCCGTCGGCGAGGGCGTCCTCCAGCCGTTTGAGGACGACGGCTCCCACCCCGTCGCCGGAGGAGGTGCCGGCGGCGTCCGCGGCGAAGGCCCGGCAGTGCCCGTCGGGCGAGAAGGGTCCGTCGGGCACGTGGCGGTAGCCCAGGACGGCCGAGGGGTTGAGGGAGACGGCGGCCGCGAGCGCGGTGTCGCAGCGGTGGTCGAGCAGGTCCTGGCAGGCGGTGTGCACGGCGACCAGCGCGGTGGAGCAGGCCGTCTGCAGGGACACGCTGGGCCCGGTGAGGCCGAGTTCGTAGGAGATGCGGGTGGCGAGGGTGCCGAGGGAGTTCGCCGTGGCCGCGTGGACGAGGGCCACCGAGCCGGGCTGCCCCGCGAAGCGGGGGTGGACGTGGGCCGGGTAGTAGCGGCTGTCGCCCGCCCCGGCGTACACGCCGAACGCCTCTCCGGACCGGTCGGCGCCGAGGCAACCGGCGTCCTCCAGGGCGTGGTAGGCCGTCTCCAGCAGCAGTCGCTGCTGCGGGTCGACGACGGCGGCTTCGGCGGGGCTGTAGCCGAAGAAGCCGGAGTCGAAGCGGTCGATGCCCTCGACGACCGACGCCTTGCGGATCAGTGACGGGTCGTCGAGGTCGCGCGGGTCGCCGCCCGCGGCGAGGAACTCCTCGTCGGTGACGGGCCGTACGGACTCCCGGCCGGCCGCGAGGTTGTCCCAGAAGGCGTCGAGGTCGTCGGCGCCGGGGAAGCGGCCCGCCATGCCGATGACGGCTACGGCGGGGAAGTCCTCGTCGTGGGGTGCGGTGGTGTCGTGCACGGCCTGTGCCTCGTCTTCTCCGGGTTCGTGGGTGTGCGGTGTGTCGTCGGCCCGGTCACGCATGGCCGCGGTCCTTGCCCTGACGGGCGGTGCGGCGGGCGCGGGCGGCGCGTTGCCGGCGGGCCTGTTCCCGGGCGCGGTCCAGGCCGTCGCCGGTCTCCGGGCGGGAGGGCGCCTCGGCGTCCGGTACCGGGCCCGCGCCGGTGGCCGACAGGTGGCGGGCCAGGTCCCGGACGGTGGGGTGCGCGAACAGGTCGACCACCGACAGGTCGCTGTCGAAGGCGCGGTTCACGGCGGTCTGGGCGGTGACCAGGAGCAGGGAGTTGCCGCCCAGGTCGAAGAAGTTGTCGTCCAGGCCCACCCGGTCGCGGCCCAGGACGTCGCACCACACCTCGGCGAGCCGGCTCTCCAGCAGCCGCAGGCCGTCTTCCGTGCCCGCCTCGTCGGGGCGAGCGCTTGTGCCCGCCGAGCGCAGCGTCCACCCGTCGTCGGGCAGGCCGGCCGCGCGGGCGCTGCCGGTGACGGCGCGGTACAGGTCGCCGAGGTCGGTGCCGTCCTGCAGGGCGACGCGCGCGGCCAGGCGGCGGGTCTGGCGGACGGGGGCCACGACGTGGCTGCGCACCCAGGGCGCGGTGCGGTCGGCGCCGATCAGCAGGTGCGGCTCGTCGACGGTGCGGGCGAGGTCGAAGGAGCGCAGCGCGGCGGGAACGTCGAGCAACCGGTAGCCCCGGGCCTCGGTGAGCGCGGTGAGACCGTAACCGCGGCTCATGCCGCGATCGCGCCACATGCTCCAGGCGAGCGACTGCGCGGGCAGGCCGAGGCCGCGGCGGTACCCGGCGAGGGCGTCCAGGTAGGCGTTGGCGGCGGCGTAGGCGGCGTTCATGGCGCCGCCGAAGAAGCCGTTGACCGAGGAGAAGGTGACGAAGGAGGTGACCGGGTGGTCGGCGGTGAGCCGGTGCAAGGTCCACGCGCCGCGCACCTTGGCCTCCAGCGCCCTGCGCCAGGTGCGGACGTCCAGTTCGCCCACGGGGCGCTCCACGAGCGTCCCCGCCAGGTGCAGCACCGACGTCAGGGGCACCCCCCACGCCTCGGTGGCGGCCTCGACCGCGGCGCGGACCTGGGCCTCGTCGGTGACGTCGGCACGGGCGTAGCGGACCTCCCCGCGTTCGCGCAGCCGCTGCAGGGCGTGGGCCTCGTCCTGCGGGGTGCGCCCGAGGACGAGGAGCCGGGTGCCGGGGGTGCGCAGCAGGTGGGCGGCGATCTCGGTGCCGACGCCGCCGAGACCGCCGGTGAGCAGGGTGAAGCCGTCGTGCGCGGGCGGCCCGGTGCGGGGCGGGCTGTCGGGCAGGGGGGCGAGGCGGCGTTCGTAGCGCAGTCCGTCGCGGTACGCCACGTCCGCGCCGTCCGCGGTGGCGGCCGCCTCGGCCGTCAGGAGGGCCACCGGGTCGGTGCCGTCGTCCGGTGGCAGGTCGAGGTGCCGGGTCCGCAGCCGGCCGCACTCCTCGGCCAGCGACTTGAGCAGCGCTCCGGCCAGGGCGTCGGCCGGGGAGGGGTGGTCGCCGGGGCGGACGGCCTGGGCGCCTGCGGACACGTGGACCAGGTCCACGGGGCGCTGCCGGCCGGGCCGGGCGGTGAGGGCCCGGGCGAAGGTGAGCAGCCGCTCCGCACCCGTCGTGTCGTCCGGCGCCGGGGGCACTGCCCGGAGTCCGTCGAGGTGGAGGACGGCGTCGACGGGCCGCTGGTCCTGCTCCAGCCGGTCCAGCAGCGCGGCGTAGTCGGACTCCTCGGCGGGCCGGACGCGGTAGTGCGCGGCGTCGGTCCGGGTGTACGACGGTCCGTCGCCGACCACCGTGCACAGGCCCCCGGCGGAGCGCAGCGCGTCGGCGAGCCGTTGCGCGAGTGCGCCGGCCCGCGGGTCGCCGCCCGCGAGGACAAGGGTGTGCCGGCCGGACGCCGCGGGACGGGTGCCGGCGCGTTCCGCGCGCTGCCACACCGGGCGCAGGAACCAGTCGGGGACGGTGGCCGCGGTGCCCAGCAGCAGCTGGGTCCGGCGCACCTCGTCGTCGAAGTCGCCCGCCTCGAAGCTCTTGCGGAGCCTGGTGCGCTGGATCTTGCCGATCTCCGTCTTGGGGACGGCGTCCCGCGCCACGGGGATGAGGAAGGACGGGCTCACGCCGATCTCCCGGGTGACCTTCCCGGCGATCTCGCGCAGGGCGCGGGCCGGGTCGGCGGCGGCCTCCGGGGTGAGGTGCAGGAACAGGGCGAGTTCGTCGGTGGGCGAGGACGGGTCGGTGCGCACCGCGACTGCGGCGGTGAAACTCCGCTCGGCGTAGGGCAGTTCCTCGACGCACGCCTCGATCTCGTGGCTGTAGTGGTTCACGCCGTTGACGATGATGACGTCCTTGGCCCGGCCGGTGATGTAGAGCTCGCCGTCGCGCAGGAACGCCAGGTCGCCGGTGTCGAACCAGCCGTCGTCGGTGAACGCCTCGGCGTTGGCCGCCGGGTTGTCGTGGTAGCCGCCGCTCACCGAGGTGCCGCGGACCTGGAAGCGGCCCGCCTCGCCCTCGGTGAGGACCGTGCCCTGCTCGTCGACGATCCGCATGGCGAACCCCGGATAGGCGCGGCCGCAGCTGACGAACGTCCCCTCCCCCGGGACGGGTTCGGCGGGCAGGACGGCGTCGGTGACCACGGAGCAGGTCTCGGACATGCCCCAGCCGGGGTGCATCACGTCCTGCCGCAGGCCGAAGGGCTCGAGCGTGTGCAGGAACGCGCGGGCGGCGGAGGCGACGACGACCTCACCGGCGTTCATGACCAGCCGCATCGGCGACAGGTCCCAGGCGCGGCCGGTGAAGCGGTGGGCCTGTTCGGCGAGGAGCCCGAAGGCGAAGTTGGGCGCCCAGGTGACGGTGACGCGGTGCCGGTCGGCGAGGTCCATCCAGCGCAGCGGGTCCTGGAGGATCCAGGAGGTGGGGGCGTGGACCTGGCGGCAGCCGAGGTACACGTCGCGCAGGTGGAACATGACCACGCCGGTGACGTGGTCGAGTGGGATCCAGTTGAGGGAGACGTCGTCGGCGCCGAGGCCGTTCATCTGCTCGGTGGCGGCCGAACGGGTCAGCACGTTGCGGTGGGTGAGGCGCACCGCCTTGGGCAGGCCGGTGCTGCCGGACGTCATGAGCATCAGCAGGAGGTCGTCCGGTGCGGCGGAGTGCCAGTCGTGGTCCTCGGGCGCCTCGCGCAGGGCGTCGGCGGTGGTGATGCGCGGCCCGGGCCAGTCCTGCCGGGCGGCGACCGCGCGCAGACCGGCCTCGCGCCCGGCGGAGCACACGATCCAGGGCCGGCCGAGCATCCGCCAGATGCCCTCCAGCTTGGTCAGCGCCGCGGAGGGGGTGTCGTAGGAAGCGGGGACGGTCAGCGGGACGGCGACGAAGCCGCCGAGGACGCAGCTCCACAGCACGGCGAGGAAGTCCTCGGTGACATCGCACTGGAGGATGACCTGGTCGCCCGGGCGCAGTCCGGCCCGGCGCAGTCCGGCCAGGACGCGCGACGCCTCAGGGATGAGGGACGCGTAGGTGCGCCGGTGCTCGCTGCCGTCGGCGTGGACGTGGACGATGTCGCCCCGGTCCCGTTCGGCGGCGCGGCGCAGGGCCTCGGCCCAGCTGGACACGGACGGCTCGGCGAGGGCGGGGCCCTCGCTGACGGCCGGGACTCCGGAGGCTTCCGCGGTGCGGGCGGCCGGGGCCGCTTCGGCGGAGCGGTCGGGCAGTCCGGTGTGGCGGCGGTCCAGTTCCTCGGGGGCGTTCTCGACCGACACGTCGACCGTGGTGACGCCGGGCAGCTGGGCGAGCCGCTCCCGCCAGGTCCGGGCCGCGGTCGCGTCGACGGCGGGCAGGGCGCGCAGTGCCGCGCCGTCCACGGTGCCGTCCTCGGTACGGGGCAGGGCGTTGACCGCCGTGACGCGGACGGAGCCGTGGCCCGCGCGGTCCAGGAACTCCTCGACGGGTTCGGCGGCGTCGGACCGCCCGGGCACCACGTACAGGCGCGGCGGGGCGTCGCCGCCCCCGGGCAGGGCATGGGCGTCGCGGATGCCGGGCACGGACAGGGCCGCGTCCTGAAGGACGGCGGGGTCGGCCGCGGCCGGGGCGGAGGTGCGCTCGGGGAGCGCGGGCAGGTCCCCTAGGCGGGTCGCGGGGTCGGCGCTCACCGTGCGCAGGACGTCGTGCAGCGCGCGGGCGAACGCCTCGGCGGTGCCGGCGTCGTAGAGGTCGGTGGCGTACTCGACTTGCAGCGTCAGGCCGTCGGGGACGCCCTCGGAGCCGTGGCGCTCCAGGACGTCCACGAAGAGGTCGAACTTGGCGGTGCCGGTGGCGGTGGGCCGCAACTCGGTGCGGGTGCCGTCGAGTTCGAGGACGGCCGGCCTGTTGTTCTGCAGGGCGAGCATCACCTGGAACAGGGGGTGACGGCCGGGCGTGCGGGGCGGGTTGAGGTCCTCCACCAGCCGGTCGAAGGGAAGGTCCTGGTGGTCCAGGGCGGCCAGGTCGGCGGTGCGCAGCCGGGCGAGGAGGTCCCGGAAGGCGGGGTTGCCGGAGGTGTCGGCGCGCAGCACCAGGGTGTTGGCGATCAGGCCGATCAGGGGGTCGAGGCCAGGTTCGGTGCGGCTCGCCACGGGGGTGCCTAGGACGATGTCCTCGCCGGCGCCGCAGCGGGTGAGCAGGGCGCTGACGGCGGCGTGCAGCACCATGAACAGGCTGGCGCCCTCGCGGTCGGCGAGGCCCAGCAAGGCACGGTGCAAGGCGGGGTCGACGGCGAGTTCGACGTGCGCGCCGTCGCCGCGCGGCGCGGTGGGCCGCAGCCGGTCGCCGGGCAGGGTGCACTCCTCGGGCAGGCCGTCCAGCGCGGTGCGCCAGTGGGCGATGAGCCGTTCCAGCCGGCCGGGGCCGTCCGGTCCGGGGGCCAGCAGGGCGCGCTGCCACAGCGCGTAGTCGGCGTACTGCACCGCCGGCGGGGCCCAGTCGGGGGCCCGCCCCGCGCGGCGGGAGGCGTAGGCGGCGGACAGGTCGGCGGCGAAGGGACCGAGCGACCAGCCGTCGGCGGCGGCGTGGTGCAGCACGAACAGCAGGACCCGTTCGGCGCCGGTGCCCAGCAGCCAGGCCCCGAGGGGGCTTTCGGCGGTCAGGTCGAAGCGGCGTCGCAGCGCGGCGGTCACATGGGCGGCGGCCTCCGCGGCGGGACAGTCGATCCGCCGCAGCACCGGGCGCAGCTCTCCCGGCGCCAGGATGCGCTGGCAGGGCACTCCGTCGTGCTCGGCGATCACCGTGCGCAGACTCTCGTGCCGGGCGGCCAGGTCGCCGAGGGCCGCGTCGAGCGCCTCGGCGTCGAGGTCGGGCCCGACGGGGACGAGGAGCGGGATGTGGTAGGTGGCCGCGCCCTCGTCGAGCCGGTGCAGGAACCACATGCGTTCCTGCGCGAAGGACAGCGGCACCCGCTCGGGGCGCGCGGCCTCACCGAGCACCGGCCGGGGCGGGGCGTCCTGCGCCCGTACGGCGACCCGCCGGGCGATTGCGGCCGGTGTCGGCGTCTCGAACAGGGCGGCGATGGGGATCTCCGCGCCGGTCTCGTGCCGCAGACGGGCCAGCAGTCTGGTGGCGAGCAGGGAGTCGCCGCCCAGGTCGAAGAAGCCGGCGTCCACCCCCACGGACTCCCGAGGCAGCTGCAGCACGTCCTCGAACAGGGCGCACACCAGGGCCTGGTCAGGTGTGGTGGGGCGGGCGCCGGACGCGGCGGCGGTGAAGTCGGGGTCGGGCAGGGCCTGGACGTCGAGCTTGCCGTTCGCGGTCAGCGGGAGGGCGTCCACCGGGACGCAGGCGGCGGGGACCATGTGCTCGGGCAGGTGGGCGGCGGCGTGGGCGCGCAGGTCGGCGGGGCTCACGGGCGCGTCGCCGGAGGGGACGGTGTAGGCGACGAGATGCAGGGCGCCGCTGCCGGCGTGGCGGGGTACGACGGCGGCGCGGTCGACGCCCGGGTGGGCGCTGAGGACGGCCTCGATCTCGCCGGGCTCGACGCGGAAGCCGCGCAGCTGTATCTGGGCGTCGGCGCGGCCGAGGTAGTGGAGGGTGCCGTCGGGGCGGCGCCGGGCCAGGTCGCCCGAGCGGTACATGCGGGTGCCGGGCGGGCCGTAAGGGTCGTCGAGGAAGCGTTCGGCGGTCAGTTCGGGGCGGTGCAGGTAGCCGGTGGCGACACCGGCGCCGGAGACGTACATCTCTCCGGTCGCACCGGGCGGCACCGGGCGTCCCGCGGCGTCGAGCAGGTGGACCCGCAGGTCGGCGAGCGGAGTGCCGATGGCGCCGGCGCGGCGCGGGTCGTCCAGGTCGGCGGCGGTGAGCCGGTGATGGGTGACGTGCACGGTGGTCTCGGTGATGCCGTACATGTTCACCAGCGCCGGGCGGTCCAGGCCGTGCCGCTCGGTCCAGGGGCGCAGCCGCGCCGGGCGCAAGGCCTCCCCGCCGAAGACGATGTAGCGCAACGCCCCGGCGTCGTCGCCCCCGAGTTCCGCGTCGGCGTCGACCAGCTGCTCGAACGCGGACGGCGTCTGGTTGAGGACGGTGACGCCCTCCCGGTGCAGCAGGTCCAGGAACTCGCGCGGGGAGCGGCTGACGGCGTAGGGCACGACGACGAGCCGGCCGCCGTGCAGCAGGGCGCCCCAGATCTCCCACACGGAGAAGTCGAAGGCGTAGGAGTGGAACAGCGTCCACACGTCGTCGGCACGGAAGTCGAAGTGCTCGGCCGCGGCGGCGAAGAGCCGTACGACGTTGGCGTGCGGCACGGGCACGCCCTTGGGGCGGCCGGTGGAGCCGGAGGTGTGGATGATGTAGGCGGTGTCGGACGGGCCGGCCGGGCCGTGCCGTTCGGCGTCGGTCAGGTCGGCGCCGGAGCGGCGGGCGAGGTCCGCGGTCACCTGCGGGTCGTCCAGCAGCACAGCGGGGACGGCGGCGTGGGCGAGGTGGGCGTGGGCCTGTTCGGTGACCAGCACCACGGGGGCCGCGTCCTCGACGACCAGCCGCAGCCGCTCGGCCGGCTGGCCGGGGTCCAGGGGCAGGTAGGCGGCGCCGGTCTTGAGGACGGCCAGCAGGGCGGGCAGCAGCCGCAGGCCGCGTTCCAGGGCGAGCGCCACGACCCGGCCGGGCCCGGCGCCGTGCGCGGTCAGCAGCCGGGCGAGCCGGTTGGCCTCGTCGTTGAGCGCGGCGTACGTGAGTCGTTCGGGCCCGTGGCTGACGGCCGTCCGCTCGGGCCCGGCCACCACCTGCGCCTCGAACAGTTCCGTGAGGGTCCTCTCGGCCGGGAAGGTGCGGACGGGCGCGTCGCGGGGGTGTTCACCCGGCAGCAGGACGTCCAGGTCGCCCAGCGGCGTCACCGGTTCGGCCGCGGCCAGCCGGTGCAGCACGGCGAGGAACCTCCCGCGGTGCAGGGCGAGTTCGTCCTCCTCGTACAGGGCGGGATTGGCGTCGAAGGCCAGCCACAGGCCGCCGCCGCGGGGTCCGGGGCGCACCGAGATCTGGAAGTCGTCGACGGCTCCGCCGGACAGGTGATGCCAGGTGGTGGGGTGTCCGGCGAAGACCGGGGACTCGTCGAACGGGACGATGTTGAGCACCGGTCCGTACAGCCGGCGTCCGGTGCCCAGCAGGCCCAGGTCGCGGCGGAGGAACTCGCCCCGGTAGCGCTGGTGGCGGCGCAGGGCCCCCAGTTCACCGGCGACGGCTCGGACCAGCTCCGCGACGGGCGTGCCGGGGGTGGCTGCCACGCGCAGCGGGAGGACGTCGGAGGCGGTGCCCGGGGTGCGCAGGGCGGCGCTGCCGAGGCGGCTCATCGTGGCCAGTCCCAGCACCAGGTCTTCGGCGCCGGTCATCCGGTGCAGGTAGACGGCGGTCGCGGCGGTCAGCAGGTCGGTGCGCCGGACCCCGAGGCGGGTCGCCGCGGCGTCGAGCGCTTCGGTCTCGGCGGGCGTCAGTTCGGCGGTGCGGCGCAGGAAGGGCGCCGTGGGGGCCGCCGTGCGGGAGGTGAGCCGGGCGGGCTCGGGCAGGTCGGCCAGGCGCCGCGCCCAGTGGTCACGGTCCTGGGCGTACCGCTCGGAGGCGAGGTAGGCCGCCTCCTCCTCCTGGAGCCGGCTCACCGGCGCGAAGACGCTGGGCTCCGGTTCGCGCCCCTCGGCCAGGGCGTTGTAGGTGTCGGCCAGGCGGCGCCCGAGCAGCTTGTAGCTGTAGCCGTCCAGGAGCAGGTGATGTGCCCTCAGCAGCCAGAGGTGGCGGTCGGGCGCCAGGGTCAGCAGGGTGTGCGCGAAGAGAGGGCCTTTCTCCAGGTCGACAGGGGTCGCGAGGTCGGTGCGGACGTGCCCCCACGCCGCGGCCTCGGGGTCCCCGGCGCCGCTGACGTCGACCCGGTGGAGGGGCCAGTCGTCCGCGTCCGGCGCGGGGTGGCAGCGCGGGCCGTCGTCGGTGTCGGCGAAACGCAGGGTGAAGGTGTCGGCCTCGGCGACGACGCGCCGCAGCGCGGTCTCGAACAGGACGTCATCGAGGGGCCCGTGGATCTCCACGGCCTCCGCGGTGTTGTACGCGGCACCGTCCGGTGCGAGCCGCCCGGCGTACCAGAGGCCCTCCTGGGCTCCGGACAGCGGTCGACGTGCGTCCTCCTGGAGTGACATAGCGCAACCCTCACGTGGCAAGCCGTAGATGTCCCGGACGGCGAAGGCCCGGCCGGATCGGACGGTGCGGTCACCCCCGTGCCGCCCGCGCGTGGGGTGACGCGCCGGGCCGCCGGCCCACGGGGCGGGGAAAGTGACCGCACGCCGAGGTCAGGGGGGATCTCGTCACCTGCCCCGGTTTCACGGCACAGCACGGTGCTGCACCGGCACCGACGGGGTCAAGGTGAACCGGCTCCTGGGGCGCCGATTCAGGGGTTTCCCTGAAGTTCGGGGTGCCGGGGAGTGTGCGCCGGGACTCAACTTCTAGGGAAATCACGCGACTTACCCGCGCGCCGGGTCCTGGACTGGATTCGGCCGCGGTCGGCCGTGCACTCTCGGAAGGCCCCCGACCTCCCCGCGGACCACCGCGGTGGCAGCTGTGTCCCGGGGCCGTGCATTTCCGGAACGAACGACGGAAAGAAGGCTGACGGCATGCACCGTGCGCTGTGTCCGGTCGAGACGCTCTACGTGGGCCAGAGAAGCAGGGCCGTGCTGTCCTGCTCCCTGCGCGGACCGGTGGACCTCGCGGCGCTGTCCGCCGCGTTCGACGCGCTGACCGAGGCCAACCCGCCGCTGCGCTCCCGCATCGAACAGGACGGCGGCGGTTACGTGTTGCGCGTCCTCGGCGCGGACAAGCGGCCCCGGCTGATCACCCGGACCGGTGACGAGGAGGAGGCCTACGCGGCGGAGCTGAACAGACCGCTGCCGGTCGGTGGCCCGCTCAGCCGTGCCGTTCTGGTCAGCGCGCCGGACGGCCGGAGCCACCTGTTCGTGCTGGTGATCGACCACACCGTCACCGACGGCCACAGCAGTATCGCGGTGCACAACGCGCTGTGGGACCGCTACCGGGCGCTGGTCGAAGGCACCACCGACGACACTGCCGCCGCGGAACTCACGCGCTGGCCCGAGCCCGTGAGCCGGCTGCTGCCTCCGGCCGACGAGGCCGACACGGCGAAGTACCTCGACGGCCGGCTGGAGCAGATACGGCGCCACCCGGTCGAGCTGGTCCCGTACGACGCCGCGAGCGGGGAGAGCGCCCGCCCGGACGGGCACATCGAGGTCCGCCGGCTGACCCTGGACGCGGACCTCACCTCCCGGCTGCGCGGCACGGCGCGCGCCTCGGGCGTCTCCGTGCACGCCCTGGTCGCCGCGACGCTGCTGGTGACCGCCCGGCGGCGGCTGGCCGGGGACGACGGGGCGCGCACGCTCGGCTGCCTCTCCCCCGTCGACCTGCGTGCGCGGCTCACCCCGCCGGTGCCGGCCTCCGACCTGGTCCCGGCGGTCACCACCCATCTGCAGACCCTGGACGTGGCCGCGCGTTCCGAGCCGCTGGAGCTGGCGCGTGCCGTGCACGCCCGGCTGGGCGACTTCCTGGCCCGCGGCGACCACTTCCACGAGATGCGCATCACGCCGGAGATCCCCCGCAATCCCGCGCTGCAACTGGCCACGGTGATCGCCACGAACATGGGCGTGGTCCCCGGTCCGCGGCTGCCGGAAGGGCTGCGGGCTGCCGACGTGCGCCTCGTCCCGGCCCGCGAGCACTACTTCCCGCAGGCGGGACGCAGCCCCATCATGGCGTGCGTGGTCTCCTTCGAGGGCCGGCTCTCCATCGAGTTCCCGCACTCCACCGCCTGTTACAGCCCTTCCTTCATGCGGGCCTTCCGCGACGACGTGCGCGCCGGGCTGCTGCGTTTCACGGACGTGGTGGAACCGGGGCTCGCCCACGCCACCGGCTGAGCGCCGTCCGTTCGCCCGTCCGACCCCCCGCCCGCCCGGCTGTGTAAGGAACCTCTGTCCGCCATGACGACCGTCAGCGAACTGCCCTCCCCCCTGACGCTGCTCCCCCGGGCCCAGGCCGGCGACGAGCACGCGATGAACCACCTGCTGACCGCCATCACGCCCTACGTCGCGCGCATCTGCAGGTCCATCACCCACGACGACGGCGCCGACGCCACGCAGGAGGCACTGCTCGCCGTCTACCGCGGCCTGGGTTCCCTGCGGGAACCGGCGGCGTTCTACGGCTGGGTGCGCTCGGTGACGGTCCGCGAGGCCATCCGCACCGCCAGGCGCTACGGCGCGGAGAGCTGCTGCTCCGAGGTGGACTCGCAGGAGGAGACCAATCCCCTGGACGCGGTGTACATCAGTGATGTGCTGGAGCGGCTGTCCCAGGCGCACCGGCAGGTCCTCACCCTGCGCGCCTACGGGCTGAACGAGGAGGAGATGGCCGAGGTGCTCGCGCTGCCCGTGGGCACCGTCCGCTCGCGTCTGTTCCGGGCCCGCCGCCGGTTCCAGGAGGCGTGGCAGCCCTCGGCGGCGTGACGCCGGCGCCCCGCCCTCCCCCGGGGGCGGGCCGGTACGACGGCGGCCGTGGCGGTGTGTCTCCGCCACGGCCGCCTTCGCGGGGCTCGGCAGGCCCCGGCTCAGCACTACCGCACGCGCTCCGGCAGGACCCGCGGCGGCCACTGCCCGGTGGCGAACATCCCGAGCGCGTGCGCCCGCGCCACCAGAGCGGGCCGGTTGGGGGCGTCGAAACGCCGCAGCATCTGACCGACGCGGTATTCGATTCCCTGACGGCTCAGATAGAGACGGGAGGCCAACTGCACCGTGGATTCCCCACTCGCGACACCTTCCAGCACCTGCGCGTCGAGGGCGGTGAGTACGGGTCCGCCGCCGGCCGCTTCTTCGGTCCGGCGCAGAAGGACGACGAGACCGACGATCTCACCCGTGGGCTGTCTGACGGCGATCGCCGTGACTTCGGCCGGGAAATTCCGGCCCTCTCCGTCGCGGCCCGTCACCCTTTCTTTGAATCTCCGGCAACGTCCCGAGGAAAGCGCGGTGAACTGTTCCCGCAATTGTCCGGAAACCGGGGAGCGGAGCAGTTCGAGCAGGCCGCGCCCGCATACCTCGTCGGCGCTCAGGCCGAATTGCCGGGCGAATTCAGGTTCCGCGGTCCTGACGGCCAGCGTCCGGGGGGACACATGGGCCGTGCAGGCGGCTTCCGATGTGGCACCGTCCGGGGCGCCGATCAGGTCACGGCGGACCGGGACAGCCGCAGCGGCGGTCTTCTTCTTACGGGGCGAGGCGTCGGGGAAACTCGTGGTCGCCACGGACGTACCGTCCTTCTTCCTGCGCGTGGGGGGCTGGGAAGGGTGTGCGGACGCGGAGTGGGCCGGTGCGCTGTGCCTGGGTGTCGGCGAGCGCCCGGTGACGGCGCGCCACCTCGTCGGTGGCCGGGGCCGGGTGTCCGCGTCGTTCCGGGCCGGCGGCGGGCGCCGGGTCCCCGGGGCGGGTCGGGGTGAGCAGAGGAAGCGGTGCCGAGGCGACCGTCGTCCGGGTCACCTGGATAACGTTGTCATGACCACTCGATCCCGCAGTGCGGTCCGTCGGCGGACGACTCAGCGGCGGGGCGGGCGAATTGTAAGTTCTGCCGTGACGAGAAGCCCGTTCGGGCAGTGCGCGGCACGGAAACCTCCACGATACGAAGAGGGGGTTCGTTTGAGGAGCCGCCTTCGAGACTAAGGGGAGGCAACTCCTGAGGCAAGAGTTTGTCAGGTGAACTAGGCAACTCGTCAACTGTTCCGCGCCCGGGCCCATTTCGGGCACACACAATCCCCGATGCAAACAATCCCGACGGAGTGGCGACACCGCCTCCGGAATGCGAAACCAGCCGAGCAACGGCTTGTCGCTCCTTGCCGCGCTCCCTAAAATGTGGACAACTCACGCGCCCGTTCGGGCAAACGGAACCGCGGATACCGGGCCGGCCGGGCCACCGAACCCGAGGAGGGAGATGCTGGATCAGCCGCAGTTCGGCCGTCGGCTCAGGAGGCTGCGTGCCGCGCGGGGCCTGAGCCAGGCCGACGTCGTCGGCGACGGGATGTCGACAGGGCATCTGTCGCGCCTGGAGTCCGGTGAACGGCGGCCCACGGAGCGGACCGTGGCCTATCTCGCCCGGCGGCTCGGTGTGGACGCCTCCGCCCTGACCGGACCCACGGACGGCAGATCCCTGACCGCGGTGCTGGCGTCCGTGGCCTCGGCGCCCGCGGGTTCGGACGGCACGGGGGTGCTCGGCCGCGCCGTCGAGGAGGACCCGGGAGAGGATCCGGCCGCGCGCTGGCAGGCCCTGTGGCTGCTGAGCCGCGACGCGGGACGCGACGGCGACTACGAGCTCGAACGCGTCCGGTTGCTGGAACTCCTGGAGCTGAGCCGCGTGTTGGAGGCACCCGACCTGCGGGCCAGGTCGCTGGTGCGGTACGCCCGCTGCACCCGTGCCCTGGGCGATGCCGACGGCGCGGAACCGGCGGCCGTGGAGGCACTGTCCGTAGCCCGCGCCGCGGAGCTGGGCGTGCCCGACACCCTGGCCGCCCTCACGGTGCTGATCGGCGTCGAGACGGAACTCGGCAGGTGGGAGTCGGCCTCCCGGCACGTCGACGAGATGGAACGCGATCTGCTGCCCGGGGCCCCCTCCGCCCTGGCGGCCGAGGCGTTGTGGGCGGCCGCCGAGGTCAGCGACCGCCAGGGCGACGAGGCGACCGCCCTGGCCCGGCTGGACACCGCCCTGGACCTCCTCGAGGGCGGGGACGACCTGGCCCTGTGGGCCCGGTTGCGGGCCGCCGCCACCGCGACAGCTCTGCTCATGTCACCGCCCCGGGTGGCCGCGGCCGAGCGCTGGCTGGCCGAGGCCGCCCCCGTCCTCGGCCTGATCGGCACGCCCACGCAACTGCAGGAACTGCACGTGCTCCAGGCGCACCTCGCGTTCGCACAGGGCCGGCTGGACGACGCCCGCGCGCTGAGCCGGGCCGTGCTGTCCCAGGAGCACCTGCGTCTGTCCTACCGCGACCGCGTGCGGCTGTCGGTCCTCGACGGCCGGCTCGCGATCCTGGCGGGCCGCGTCGAGGAGGGGGTCGCGGCCCTGGAACGGCTGGCGCGTCAGGCGACCGAGTCCGGGAGCCGTGATCTCGCGGCCCACGTGTGGCAGGCCCTGGCCACCACCCTGGCGGCACACGTCCACTCCCCCCAGGTCGGCCCGGCGCCCGGTGAGTCCCGGCCGGACGGGCGGGTGGTGCGCCACCCAGCTTGAGTGCCTCGCCGGCGGGCCGACGAAGCCTCCCTGTCGTACTGGAACGGCGTGGGCCAAGCCGTGAACGACCACGACGAGGCCGCCGCTTTCTCGTACGGCCACGAGGGACAGGTGCCGTGGCGAAGCCTGAGCGGACGACGCCGGCCGCGGAGGTGCCCGGACGCAGGTTGATGACCGTCGTGCCGCTCGCTCCCTGGGTCGTTCGGTCAGCCGGTCGCCTTCGAAGCGTGCTCCGGCGCGGACGAGGGCGGCGAGGTGGGGTGCGTCCACGGCTCGCCACCACTGCTGGGCGGGCTGACAGGCGCTGCGGATCACGAGCCGTCGGCCGGTTCGTCGCGCTGGTCGACCAACTCGGCCATGGCGGAGCCACTTCGGCCTCCGGGCCCGCCGCAGTATCCGTTCGCGCCCTTCCGGACGATCTCGTCGATCAACGAGAAACGGTTGGCGGTGGTGCCGTCGTCGTTGACTACGCTTGGCACGGGCGTGCCCTCGCAACCGGTCTGGGAGAGGACGGCGTGACGAGGTGGTGCGGGCAGCGATCGGGCGGGGGCGCCGATGCCGTGGTCGACGCCGTATCGGGGAGACGGGCGAACTGCCGGCCGACGAGCCGTGCTCACGTCCCGCGGCCGCCGTGTACGTGCGCTCTCCACCTGCCGCGCTGTACAACGCGACAGCGTCGTTCCTGTGCTCGCCGGATACGGCGTCCCACAGGTCCACCAGGACGTTCTTCCCCGCACCTGCAGACCCGTCGTCAGCGCCCGCGTCACGGAGGGCCGCCTCAGTTCGCCCGTGCCCCCGGCAACAAGCTTGCACCGGGGCCCGGGCGGGTTCTGCGGGAGCCGTCCAGGCGGACCGCCGCCACCGGATCGACGGTGATCGTGGTGCACCCGAGGGGTGCGGTGAGGGCGCGGAGCGCGGTGACGGAGAGTCTGATCCACGGGTGGTCCTGACCGAGGGCCGCCAGCAAGCGTGCGCCGGAGGTGAAGGCGACGGCGGTACGGCGGCCGCCGGGGGTGCGGAAGAAGCAGGTCACGCAGCAACGGCGGTGCGGCCGGACGGGTACGTACAGCAGGTCGGCCGACGGATGTCCGCCGGGCGTGGGGTCCTCGTTGCGTCGGGCATCAGGCATGGTGGTCCGGTCACCTTTCCGGCCTGCTGTCACCTCACCGGGGTGAAATCGCGCGCTGCGACGAACGCGGGTCGGCGTGCCGGTGCCGCGAAGGGGTCGCCCGCCGTGTTCTCGACGCTGTTGAAGACGATGAACACGTTGCTGCGCGGGTACGGTGTGATGTTGTCGCCGGAGCCGTGCATGCAGTTGCAGTCGAACCAGGTCGCGGAGCCGGAGCGGCCGGTGATCAGTCGAATGCCGCTCGGTTCGGACAGCGCGGTGACGGCCTCGTTCGACGGCGTCCCCGCTTCCTGCATCCTCAGTGACTTCTTGTAGTTGTCCTCCGGTGTGGCGCCTGCGCAGCTCAGGAACGTCCGGTGCGAGCCGGGGATGATCATCAGGCTGCCGTTGGTGGCGTAGTTGTCGGTGAGCGCGATCGACACCGACACGGCGCGCATGCGGGGCAGGCCGTCCTCGGCATGCCAGGTCTCGAAGTCCGAGTGCCAGTAGAAACCGCTCGCGCCGAAGCCGGGTTTGACGTTGATGCGGGACTGGTGGACATACACGTCCGAGCCGAGGATCTGGCGGGCTGTTCCCACCACGCGCTCGTCTCGCACGAGAGAGGCGAACACCTCGCTGATCCGGTGCACTTCGAACACCGATCGGATGTCGCGGGAGGTGGGCTCGACGACGGCGCGTTCGTCCAGGCGGACTGCCGGGTCACGCACCAGCCTGTCCAGCTCGGCACGGAAACGGGCCACCTCGCTGGGGCTCAGCAGTGGGTCGAGGGTCGTGAAGCCGGCGCGGTCGTAGTCCATCAGTTCGGGCCGTCCCAGGGGGCCGGGCGTGCCGGGTGCGGACCACACCACTGGGTCGCGGCGCGGCGTCATCGTCTCGGCCGTGCCGCGGGTCGGGTACAAGTCGGTGGTCGGACGGTGGTTGTGCGTTGTCGTCATGGTCGTCCCCATGCCTGGTCGATTGCGGATTCTTCCCGGTTCGGGGTCCCTCAGGCACTCGGCTCCGGGGGAGGATAGGCGCCGTCAACGTCGTGATCCTCCCGGCCGGTCAGGGGCGGGTTGAACACGCACACGCAGCGGAAGTCGGTCTTGGGCCGCAGGGTGTGCCGTTCGTGGCCGTCCAGCAGGTACAGCGTTCCGGGCGTGATCCAGTGTTTCTCGCCGGTCTCCTCGTCGGTCAGCTCGGCCTCGCCCTCGACGCAGAGCACGGCCTCGACGTGATGGGCATACCACATCGTCGTCTGCGTGCCGGCGTAGAGCGTCGTCTCGTGCAGGGAGAAGCCGGCCTGCTCCCGGGCCAGGACGAGCCGTTTGCTCTCCCAGGTGCCGGATCTGGCCCTGACGTGCCGGTCGGTGTCCTCGATCTCCTTCAGACAACGGATGATCATGATGCATCCCACCTCTGCGTGTGTCCGGGGTGTGCCCACACCCGCCGGTGCGTTCGTATGCGTGTGTGTTCTCAGCGGGGGCCGGCTGACCGGGAGGGCTGTTCGGTCTCCCGCACCGCGCGGGCGAAGAGCGCGAGCCCTTCTTCCAGTTCCTGGTCGTCGATGGTCAACGGCGGGAACAGCTTGACGGCTTCGTCCCTCGGGCCGGACGTCTCCAGCAGCAGGCCCAGTTCGAAGGCACGGGCGCACACGGCGGTGGCCCGCGACGGGTCGGCGAACTCCATGCCCCAGGCGAGCCCACGACCACGCACCTCGGGCACGGGACCGGGCCGGCCGGTGGCGATGTCCCGCAGCGCCTGCTCCGTCTGGTCCCCGCGGGAAAGGGTCTGCTTCTGCAACCGGCCGTCGCGCCAGTACTCCTCCAGCGCGGCGGTGGCGGTGACGAAGGCCGGGTTGAAGCCGCGGAAGGTGCCGTTGTGTTCGCCGGGCTGCCATACGTCCAGCCCGGGACGGAACAGGGTGAGCGCCATCGGCAGTCCGTACCCGCTGACGGACTTCGAGAGCGTCACGATGTCCGGGGTGATGCCGGCCTCCTCGAAGGAGAAGAACGCACCGGTGCGGCCGCACCCCATCTGGATGTCGTCGACGATCAGCAGCATGTCCCGGCGTCGGCACAGTTCGGCCAGGCCGCGCAGCCACTCGGCCCGGGCCACATTGATCCCGCCCTCGCCCTGCACGGTTTCCACGATCACGGCCGCCGGGGTGTCCAGTCCGGATCCCTCACCCGCCAGGAGCCGGTCGAACCAGCGAAACGCCCGCTCCCCGCCCTCCCGCCGCTCGTCGTAGGGCATGGGCACGGCGTGCACCAAGGGGACACCCGCGCCCGCACGCTTGAAGGCGTTGCCGGTGACGGCGAGGGAGCCCAGCGACATGCCGTGGAAGGCGTTGGTGAAGAAGACGACAGCTTCCCTGCCCTTCACCTTGCGGGCCAGTTTCAGGGCGGCCTCCACGGCGTTGGTGCCGGCGGGCCCCGGGAACATCACCTTGTACGGCAGTTCGCGCGGTTCCAGCACAATCTCCTGGAATGTCTCCAGGAAGGTGCGCTTGGCGGCCGTCGACATGTCGAGGGCGTGGGTGACACCATCACGTTCGATGTAGTCGAGGAGCGCGCGCTTGAGCACCGGGTTGTTGTGCCCGTAATTCAGCGCCCCGGCACCGGAGAAGAAGTCCAGAAAAGGGCGGTTGTCCTCGCCGTAGATGCGGCTGCCGTATGCCCGGTCGAATACGGTGGGCCAGCTGCGACAATAGCTGCGGACCTCGGACTCAAGCGTCTCGAACACATGAGAGACGGGACGGGGAAGCGTCATGATGCTCGCTCCTCACGGAGGACGAACGGACTTTCTTATGTGTTTCGAGGGCGCCGGCTCTTCAAAGCAGCGGCCCGATACGGTACAGGAACTCGGCTTCGTGCGTGCCGGGGAAGAGCTCCGCCGGGAACAGAAGGTCCTTTTCGAGTGGTGCCGCGTGCCGTTGGGCGAAGGACCGGAACAGCCGACGGGAGGCGGCGTTGTCCGCACTGATGGTCGTCTCCAGATGCCGCAGGGCGCCGTCCGCGGTCAGCCGGGCGGTGAGATGGTCCAGCATGGCACCGGCCGTTCCGCGTCCGCGGTGTCCCGGGTCCACGGCTATCTGCCAGACGACGAGGGTCTCGGGCTGCTCGGGGCGGCAGAATCCGGTGACGAACCCGACCGGCCTGTCACCGGACTGCAAGGCCATCACGGAGGTACGGGCGAAATCCCTGAACCACAGCAGATAACTGTAGGGAGAATTCACGTCGAGTACCCGGGAATCGCGGGCGATATGCCACGCCGCAGCCCCGTCCTCGACCGTGGGAACCGCCATGACCAGTGTGTCCATGGAACACACCTCACTCTCGCTGCGCGAATCACCGCGCGCATGCGTCAATCCGCGTGCCGAAGGACTTCGTTCAGTCGGTTCTTTGCGGTCCCGGAAGGTGACCGCTCAACCGGCGCGTCACTGACTTCGGTGCCTATTCTCAGATTCAATTGTCCGCGCAGACGTACTGCCGTGACGCGTCGGTTCGATGCTACGTCCGTCGGGCCGCGCATGCCTAGGTGAAATTCTCTGTTTAGGGGCGGGGAAAGGTGGAACGTCGCGGAGCGTTCCCCGTCGGCCAGGGAATCCGGCATGGTGATTCCGCCCCCTGTCAGGTCGTCTCTTACGACGTGAGCGCAGGCTCCCTGCGCGTCAGGCCGAGGTGACGGCGGCACGGGCGACAGCTGCCGTCACCTGCGGCGTGGCGTACCGTCGACCGATGCGAGACGCTCGCCGCCGCGGCGACCTGTGCCAGGCCCAGGACTGGATACCTGAGTCCACCACTCCCTCGAGGTTGACCGGGCCACCGTGGCCCGAACGCCTGGCCGCCGAACTCGGCGCCAACACCCGCCTCCCGCAGTACCCGCGCCTGAGCCGAGCCCGGGATGTCTGGTCTCCGGGGCTCGCGACATGTCCTGGAGTCGACTCGGCCGCAGCCGGACCGGCGTAGGTGTCCCGGCCGCACGATCCGGGGCACCTCACCACGGCTACGCGGTGATGATCGCCGGGTCGCTCACGCCAGGCTGTCCGTTCTCGACGTGCCCCGCGAACCGCCGCAGGAACGCCTTGTCGCCGTCGACGGTGACGGTCAGGTCGTACCAGCGGCGGCTTCTGGTGAGGTCGACGGTCCGGCGCACGGTCGTGCCCGGGCGGACCGTGACGGACGAGGGCCTGCCGCCGTAGCCGTCGGCGATCCGCAACCGGGCCGTGCCTGAGCCCCTGTGGGTGAAGGTCAGCTCGATGTCGTCACCACGGTGGCGGGCGGTGACCTCGCAGCCCGGCGTGCTGTTCGAACCCTTGAAGACGCGCACGAAGCCGTTCGGACCGTGCACGGTCAGGTCGTAGGAGCCCGCCGAGTACGCCGAGTTCCAGGTGTCCCGGAGCGTCTTGCCGGCCTCGGTGGTGTACGTCCAGGGACCGTCGGCGCGGTTTCCGGAGGTGACGTGGAAGGCGGCGCCGGCCTTCGGTCCGGAGGCGAAGGTGAGGGTGAGCTTCCCGGCGGCCGCGTCGACGGAGGCGTCGACGTGCGGGGCGTACTTCAGCGGCCGGGAGCGGCGCAGTCCGCGCTCCTGCCGGGGCATGCGCGGGTCGGCGGGCGGGGTGGGCCTGTAGTCGGGGTGGCGTTCGCGGTCCTGCGGCTCGTACGCGTCGGTGCCGGGCAGCGGGGCCGGGCGCGCGTCCTTGCGGGAGAAGTCGAACGCGGCCGTCAGGTCACCGCAGATCGCCCGGCGCCACGGCGAGATGTTCGTCTCGCGCACGCCGAAGCGGCGTTCCATGAACCGCAGGATCGAGGTGTGGTCGAGGGTCTCGGAGCAGACGTAGCCGCCCTTGCTCCAGGGTGAGACGACCAGCATCGGCACGCGCGGGCCCAGCCCGTAGGGGCCGGCCGTCTTGCGGCCGTCGCCCGGGAAGAGGTCGGGGGTGACGTCGACGGTGGACAGGCCGCGGAAGGCGTCCTTCGGCGGCAGCGGCGGCACGACGTGGTCGAAGAAGCCGTCGTTCTCGTCATAGGTGATGAACAGGGCCGTCTTCGACCAGACCTCGGGGTTGGAGGTGAGGGCGTCCAGGACCTGGGCGATGTACCAGGCGCCGTAGTTCGAGGGCCAGTTGGAGTGCTCGGAAAAGGCCTCGGGGGCGGCGATCCAGGAGATCTGAGGCAGCCTTCCGGCCTTGACGTCGGCGCGCAGGTGGTCGAAGTAGCCGTCGCCGTTCTTGACGTCGGTGCCGGTGCGGGCCTTGTCGTACCAGGGGTCGCCGGGCCGGGCGTTGCGGTACTTGTCGAAGTACAGCAGGGAGTTGTCGCCGTAGTTGCCGCGGTAGGCGTCCTGGATCCAGCCCCAGGAGCCGGCCGCGTCCAGGCCGTCGCCGATGTCCTGGTAGATCTTCCAGGAGATGCCGGCCTGCTCCAGGCGCTCGGGGTAGGTGGTCCAGCCGTAGCCGAGTTCCGCGTTGTCCAGGACCGGGCCGCCGCCGCTGCCGTCGTTGCCCGTGTAGCCGGACCACATGTAGTAGCGGTTGGGGTCGGTGGAGCCGATGAACGAGCAGTGGTAGGCGTCGCAGACGGTGAAGGCGTCCGCGAGGGCGAAGTGGAAGGGGATGTCCTCGCGGGTCAGGTACGCCATGGTCGTGGTGCCTTTGGCGGGCACCCACCGGTCGTACTTGCCGCCGTTGTAGGCCTGCTGACCGTCGGGCCAGGAGTGCGGCAGGCCCTCCAGGAACTGCATGCCGAGGTCGTCGGCGTCCGGGTGGAAGGGCAGGAGCTCCTTGCCGTCCTTCTCCTGGTGCCAGACCGGTTTGCCGTTGCCGAGGGTGACCGGGCGGGGGTCGCCGAAGCCGCGGACGCCTCTCAGGGTGCCGAAGTAGTGGTCGAAGGAGCGGTTCTCCTGCATGAGGACGACGATGTGCTCGACGTCCTCGATCGACCCGGTGCGGTGGTTCGCCGGCAGGGCGGCGGCACGCTGGATGCTGGCGGACAGGGCGCTGAAGGCCGTGGTGGCCCCCGCGAGTTGGAGAAAGCGACGCCGGTTGACTTCGGACATGTAGGACAAGCCTCTCATCCTGAGATGCGGACGACCGGGAGATGACGGAATCTGCGCGGAAGGAGTGTTTCAGGGGCACCAAACGCCGAGGAAGGGGCGCGTGACAGGGGTGTGAAGGTCGCCGGTACGGAGGGTGCGGCAGCGCGCTCGCCGGGGAAGGTCCGGACCGTGACAGAGGGTGGCGCCAGGTGCGTTCGCCGGGCGTCAGGTGCTCTCGCTGGGCTCGGTGAGGGGGCCCGCTGCGGCGGTTCCGACGCTGTCGAATTCGACGTCAAGGCGGCCGTGGCGGGCGTGACGGTCGACGACCAGGGTCACGACGTCGGCGGCGCCTTGGACGCCGGTGGAGTCGGCCTGAGCAAGGCATCCCGACCCAATGCGGTGATCTTGTCAACCACTTCTTCGTCGGCGTTCTCACGTCGTGGGGTGAAAGCCATCTTCTCGCCCTCGCGAGTGAACATTAAGGGCTGCGGTCGGCCGATTCCGAAAGTACTCCCGGTGATCAGGGCAATGTTCCCTTCCAGCAGCCCCATCATTACTCTTCAGTAGCTGCTCGGTGAAATTCCGGAGTGCCGCGACGGTATCCGTTTGCGGCCGCTGTGCGACGGTTGCGCTTCACAGTGGCGCCACCCTTTCCGGTGTTCCGGGCCGGCCATTGCGAGAGCCGGTGGTCGCCGGCAGCAGAAGCACTGGCATCTCCGGCGGCCGTACGCGCCATGCGCTGCCCGACCGCTGCCATCACTCTGGGCGGACACGGTCATCGGTCCCGCTTCTGACGGGCCGATGACCGGTCGGCGTGCTCTGTGCTGGTATGGAGAAATGGAACTGCGGGAACTGCGGGCCTTCGTCGCCGTCGCCGAGGAGCGCGGCATGTCCGCCGCCGCCCGTCGGCTGCACATGAGTCAGTCGGCGCTGTCGCAGACAGTGAGCGGCCTGGAGCGGCAGCTGGGACTGAAACTGCTGGTCCGCACCAACACCGGCGCCCATCCCACCGAGGAGGGGGAAGTGCTGCTGGCGGAGGCCCGGGCCGTCATCGCCCGTCACGACCAGGCGATGCGCACCATGACGAGCCTGACGAATCCAGGATGCGGTCTGCTGCGCATCGGCATCCCCCTGGAGCTCCCGCCGGATCTGCTCCGGCCGGCAATAGGACAGGTGGCAGCCACCTGTCCTGACACCCGTGTGCAGGCCCGCCACCTGTCGTCCGCGGCTCAACTGGAGGCCTTGCGCGCCGGCGAACTCGACATCGGCCTGCTCCGGGAACGTCCTGCGGACCCCGACCTCGATGCCATGCTGGTCGTCACGGAGAGGCTGGGCGTCCTGCTGGCCGCAAGCGTCGCTGCGGAACTGGCGGACGACGAGGGAGTGCGTCTGGAGACCCTGCGAGGCCTGCAGTGGGTGAGCTTCCCCCGCTCCGGCAGTCCCGCGTGGTACGACGAAGTCACCTCCGTGCTGCGCAGCTTCGGCCTCGACCTGGGACCCGAGCCACCGCAGGACCAGTCGTTGATCGCCGAGGTCAAACTGGCGGCTGTCGGCACGGAGAAGGCCTTCGCCCTGGCCCCGCCCCACTGGTCCCAGCCACTGCCGGGGAACGTGGTCTGGAAGCCGCTGCATCAGCATCCCCTGGTCCGCCGCACCTGGGCCGCATGGCCGGCCCACTCCCGGCGACGCGACCTGGCCGCCTTCATCACGGCACTTCCCACGGCCGACCTCTGACCGGCTTCACGCCCGAAACCCGCCTACCGTCCGGCTGCGCCCCGGCCGGCCGCGGCCGTTGCCGGTCCGGCTGGTGGGCTCTGGCGTTCTCCGACCGTTTCGACACGCACGACGACATCACGGCTCCCATCATAGGAATAAACGGACGCGGCTATCAGTGAATTCGATGGCGACGCTTTCCCGGAATGCAGAGTGTGGAAGCATCCGTAAGCCCCTGACCTGGGATTATGGAAGTCTGCACAAAGGAAGAGCCTGCCTCGGCGATCGGTGGAGCGGCAAGATAATCGGGTCCTGCACGAAGGCAGGTGAACGCAGCCGCCGGTAATACTGCGTACGTTGTTCCGAACAGCCCGACATTCCAATGGAGTGCTTACCGTGAATTCTTCCTATCTTGCCGGAAACGTAGCCCTGGTCACCGGGGCGACCAGCGGTATCGGCGCGGCGACAGCGGCCCTCCTCGCCGAGCGCGGAGCGCACGTGCTGGTCGCCGGACGGGACGCGTCGCGCGGCGAGTCCGTGACCGCCGCCATCCGCGCGCACGGCGGCAAGGCCGACTTCCTGGCCGCCGATCTGACCACGGCCGAGGCGGCACGCGACCTCGCGCGGCGCGCGACCGACATCGGCGGCGCGGTCGATGTCCTGGTGAACAACGCGGGCATCTACCCCTTCGGCCCCACCGCCGACACCGCGGAGGATCAGTTCGACGCGGTGTACGCACTGAACGTGAAGGCCCCTTACTACCTCGTGGCCGAACTCGCGCCGGCCATGGCGGAGCGCGGCCGCGGCTCCATCATCAACCTCAGCACCATGGTGGCCGACTTCGGCATGGCGGGCATGGCCCTGTACGGGTCGAGCAAGGCCGCCGTGAACCTGCTGACCAAGTCCTGGGCGGCCGAGTACGGTCCGCGGGGCGTACGCGTCAACGCCGTCGGCGTCGGCCCGACGCGGACCGAGGGCACCGCCCAAATGGGCGACGCCCTGGGCGCGCTCGCCACCAACGCCCCAGCGGGCCGGCCGGCGAGTCCGCAGGAGATCGCTTCCGTGATCGCGTTCCTGGCGAGCGACGAGGCGAGCTTCGTGCATGGTGCAATCGTCCCCGTCGACGGCGGGCGCGTCGCCGTCTGAACCCTGTGGGAGCAGTGCCGGCAGGCGCTGCTGACCAGAGCGGCCGGGCCCGGCGCAACGGACGACTGGTCGTTGCGCCGGCCCCTGAGGCGTCCCGGCAACGGCTCGGGACGTGGCCGAGGCAGTGCCGTCGGCCAGGCAGCACGGACTCCCAACCGACCCGTCAAGGACGCCCACCGGTCTGCGCAGCGTGGTGCCGCCGGCAGTGGCGGCACCACCCACGCGGATCGCCGCACGCCGGAGAGCACCGCTCCCCGCCTGCAACAGGCATGGGGCGCATTGAGGAGGCCCTCGCCCTGTTACGGTCGGACGCCGAAGTACAGCCGTAGGAAGTGGCCGAGTTACTGGCGTTCTCAGTGACAGTGACCAGACTCGGTCGTCGGGCCCGTACCGGTGACGCCCAGGTCGTCGGAGCGGCCGGCGTCGACGCGCGGCCATTGGGCTGTGGGACGTCCGATCGGTCGTTCCTCCCGCAGCGGTGGCCAGTCGGGCGCCCCGCCCAGGGTCCGCGTCGCCTGCCCGAGACGCGGCCAGCCTGCCGGTGAGTCCTCCCAGCTCTCCTGCCGCCCGAACACCGTGAGGTCCATCAGCGCGTAGCTGTAGTCCACTGCCTCGGCCCCGCGACGTTTGGTCCAGTAGGTCTCGAAGATACGGTCACCGTCACGCAGATAGCACACCAGGTGGAACAAGCCCAGCTCCCGACCGGCGAGAAGCGACTCGAGCGAGGGCTGGGCGGAGTACCACGGCATCGTCCAGCCCATGAAGGCGCGATAGCGCAGACTCTCCTCGTACGACGTCTGCGCGTCTGCGAAGCCGTAGGCGGTGTTGCGTCCCTGGCAGAACACGGCGAAGGTGATGTCACGGGAGTGCAGATAGGCCAGCTCACCCACGTGGCTCATCACCCAGGTACAGCCCTCGCACTGCTCACCGGCAGGCCGGCCCGGCCACCACATGAAGTAGTAGGCGATCATCTGGCGTCGACCTTCGAACGCCTCCAGGAGCGTCATGGGACCGTCCGGCCCCATCAGCGGACTGTCCGCGGCCACCTCGACCATCGGGAGCCTGCGGCGAGCGGCAGCGATCGCGTCGCCTTCCCGGGTGTGGGCCTTCTCCCTGGCCCGCAGCTCTTCCACCTGCTGCTCGAAGACCACGCGGTCGACGACGGACGGCTGCGCCTTGCTGGGATTCTCGGACATCAGGGACTCCTGGAATCGCTTCGTCGCGACGACGGGCCGCTCCTCAGCAACGTCAGTTGCCGGCCGGAACCGTCGCCACACGCACCCGGCCCGGCTCTACCGTCTCCGAACATACCCCCGCGACATCACTCACCGTCGTGATCCACGACTCCTGCGTGTGCTGCGCACCAGTGAATCGCCCGCCTGGGTCCGCTGACGCCCCTCAACGCTTCCCACCTGGTCGCGGGCCCTGCAGGGCCTCGGCGTAGCTGCGTGACGTCCGGTTTCTCGTGAGCTGTGCCATGCCGCCGAAGACGCTGCCCGTGAGACCGGCAGCTGCGGCAGCGATCGCTGTTTCCCATACCGGGGCCGCACCGGTGGTGGACATCGTGGTGATGCTCACCGCGTCCCCGGTCGGCGAAGGGCGCGCCCTGCCGGCAGGCGGACCGGTGCTCGACGAGCAGGCGGATCCAGCCGTCGACCTCGGCCCTCCAGACACGGACGTGGTGGTGTCCGAGGTGAGGCGGGGTGAGCGCGTCGTGGCCCTGGGCGCAGGTCACGCCGGTTCGAGGCGGGCGGCGGACCAGGACGGGGCATGGAGTGGCGGAAGCAATGCGGGCCTTCGCCACGGGCGCACGCCGGGTCTCCCGTCCCGGCGTCGGCGTGTGGGGGGTGCATGCGGCGGCGCTACCCGGGTCGGCGAACCGGCGGCCGACCGTGCGGCTGCGCGCGGGATCGCCTCTGTGCTGCGCTGTGACCTGGGCGGATCCGGGGGCCCGGGTAGGGGCGGGGAGGGGGGCGACGTGGGGAACTGGTCTCAAAGATTGAGGCCGCCCGATACTTCGATGTTCTGAGCGGTGACCCAGCGGCTGTCGTCGGAAGCGAGCGTGGCGATCACCGCGCCGATGTCGTGGGGCTCGCCGACGCGGCCGAGCGCGGTCTTCGCCGCGAGGGCCGGGACGACCTCGGGGAACCGGGTGAACGCGTCGTCGGCGATCCGGGTGCGGGTCGATCCCGGGGAGACGGCGTTGACGCGGATGCGCCGCGCGCTGAACTCCTTGGCCATGTACCGGGTCAGGACGTCCAGACCGCCCTTCATCGACGCGTAGACGGAGTAGCCGGGCTCCAGGCCGGCCGTCGCCGTCGCCGAACTGCTGCTCGTGTTGACGATGGCCCCGCCGTCTGCCATCAGGGGCAGTAGCCGCTGCGTCAGGAAGTACGGTCCCTTCAGCAGGACTCGCATGAGCCTGTCGAACGTCTCCTCGGTAGTGTCCTCGATCAACGATGTCTGTGCGAACCCGGCGTTGTTGACCAGGTAGTCGAACGTGTCGCGTTGCCAGGTCTCGCGCAGCACCGCGGCCACCGTGTCGCGGAAGGCCGCGAAGGTGCCGGTCTCGCCCACGTCCAGCGGCAGCGCGACGGCGGTGCCGCCCTCCTTCTCGATGGCGGCGGTCGTCTCCAGCGCTCCTTGCTGGTTCTTGCCGTAGGTCAGGATGACTCCGGTTCCGCGCCGGGCGATCTCGATCGCGGCGCCCTGTCCGATGCCGGAGCTGGCGCCCGTGACGATGGCGATCTTCATGGTTGGTCCTCCTGGGTGCAGTGGGGTGTGCCTGAGGGGTCGGCGGCGTCATGCGGCGCGGTCCGGGGACAGGACTCGGGCCAGCCAGTCGGCGCGGGTCCGGCGGGCCGTGGCCGATATGCGGGCCTGCGGGTACAGCGCGTCGAAGCCGTGGAAGCCGCCCGCCCAGACGTGGAGTTCGGCCTGGCCGCCGGCCGCCCAGATGCGGGTGGCGTAGTCGGTGTCCTCGTCGCGGAAGACTTCGGCGGAGCCGGTGTCGACGTAAGTGGTCGGCAGGCCCGAGAGGTCGTCGGCCAGGGCGGGTGAGACGTATGGGGGGATCTCGTCGTCGGTCAGGTCGCCGAGGACACAGCGCCATCCGAACGCGTTCATCTCGCGGGTCCAGACGCCGGGCCCGTCAGCGTACTGGCGGCTGGAGACGCTGGTGTTGCGGTGGTCGAGCATGGGGCAGATCAGCAGCTGCGCGGCAATCGCCGGGGTGCCCAGGTCGCGGGCCAGCAGGGTGACGCCGGCCGCGAGGCCGCCGCCTGCGCTGGCGCCCGCGACGACGACACGGGCGGGGTCGATACCCAGTTCGGCGGAGTGTTCGGCGATCCAGAGCAGTCCCTGGTAGCAGTCGTCGACCAGGGTTGTGCCGGTCGCCTCGGGTGCGAGCCGGTAGTCCACGCAGACCACGACCGCGCCGAGCCGGTCGAGCCACTCGAGCGGGATGTCGAGCTGCGAGAAGCGGTCGCCCATGATCATCCCGCCGCCGTGCATCCAGTAGACGCAAGGCGCGGCAGTGGTGCGATCAGTGCGGGCGGGGCTGAAGACCGACAGCGGGATCGGGGCGCCGTCCTTGGCTCGCACGGTGACCTCCTGCCGGTCGACCTGCCGGTGGGCGAGGAGGGATTCGACCGGCGTCGGGGGGAGCCGGCGCAGCTGCGCGAGGACGTCCGGGCTGAGCCGGGACATCAGCGGCATGTCGGCGGCCAGCTCACGAAGCTCGGGGTCCAGTGCGGGTCGTGCCATGGTCATGTCGTTGCCTTCGGTCGAGTGGTGCACAAGCAGCAGTGCAGCGAGGTCGGGCGGGAAAGGCAGCCGCATCGCCGGGAGCCGAGGCGGCGGGCCAGGGGTGCGGGGTGGCTTCAGAAGGCGGCCTTGCCGCGGACCGGGACGTAGTCGGTGTACGCGGACTCTCCGGCCAGCAGTCCGTCGAGCCGCGCCACAAGGGCTTGGGCGGCCTCACCGGCGAAGACCCGGTGGTGGTCCTCCTCGCTGGTCCAGCCCTCGGTGACGTGGACGACGTCGGGGTCGGACGCGGAACGGCAGACCAGGTAGACGACGCAGTGTTCGCTCGTGCCGGGACCGCCGTCGTTCAGCGCGGACAACAGCAGGTCGACCAGGCGGTCACCCATTCCGGGCCTGGCGGTCACGGTGGCTTGGAAGCCATAGTTTGCGATCATGGATGACCTCTTCGTCGGTGATGGAGTGAGGTGATTCCATTCAACCGAGCTGACGTGCGGAAACGTTAGAAGGATGCTCTCCGGTACTTGCACGATCCTCCCGACCACGGGAGCCGCGGCCTTGAGGGTGCTGCAATGGACGCATGCACCTCGACGAGCTCCGCACCCTGTTGGCCCGGCATGCCCGGCCCGACTGGACGACCGCCATCGACGGCGTCTTCATCTCGAAGGTCGACCGGTCAGACCCGCCGGCGCCCTCCATGTCCGGCACGGTGCTTGCGGTCATCGCCCAGGGCGCCAAACGCCTCGCGCTCGGCGACCGGGTCTACGAGTACGGCCCCGGGCAGTACCTGGTCGCGTCCGTCGACCTGCCGGTCACCGGGCAGTTCACCCGGGCCGGTCCCGAGCAGCCGGCCCTCGGCTTCGGCCTCGCGCTGGAGCCGTCCGCCGTCGCCGAACTGCTGCTGCAGGCCCGGCCGGGAGATGCCCCCCGCGTCGGCGAAGGCGTCCCGTCGGGGATCGCCGTCAGCGACGCGCCCGCCGCGCTGCTCGACGCGGTGGTCCGGCTGCTGCGCCTGCTCGACGAACCCCGCGACCGGACTGTGCTGGCGCCGCTGATCAAACGCGAGATTTTGTGGCGTCTGATCACCAGTGACCAGGGAGCGGCGGTGCGCCAGCTCGGCCTTGCGGACAGCGGACTGAGCCACATCTCCCGGGCCGTGGGCTGGATCCGCGATCACTACGCGGAGTCTTTCCGGGTGGAGGACGTCGCGCGCCTCTCCGGCATGAGTGTCTCGGCCTTCTACCGCAACTTCCAGGCGGTGACGGCGATGAGCCCCATCCAGTTCCAGAAGCAGATCCGGTTGCAGGAGGCCCGGCTGCTGCTCGCCGCCCACCCGGGTGACGTCACGGGAGTCGGCCGACGGGTCGGATACGACAACCCGTCGCAGTTCAGCCGCGAGTACCGTCGCCAGTTCGGCGCGCCCCCGAGCCGGGACGCAGCCCGCCTGCGGAACACCGTACGCACGCCCGTGGGCGTGCTGGAATGAGCGGGTTTCAGTTACCTCTCTGGTTGCCGCATGGCCGGGGTGCCGGCTAGGGGCTTTCGTTTGGATCAGCGGGCGGACCACAGGAGGATGCCGGCGATGTGGAGTCCGGCCAGGTAGATGGTCGTCTTTCGTAGCGGGTGGCGATGCCGCGCCACTGCTTGAGGCGGTTGATGCACCGCTCGACGGTGTTGCGCTGCTTGTAGGTCTCGCGGTCGAAGGCCCGTGGCCTGCCGCCCCGGCTGCCTCGAGGCAGCCGGTGGCCAGGCTGATCTGCCGGGACCGGGATCACCACCCGGATGCCGCGCTTGCGCAGGTGGCTGCGGATCGCACGGGATGAATACGCCTGTCCGCCAGGACCACGTCCGGCCTGGTGCGAGGGCGTCCGCGCCGCTGGGTAACGCGCAGGCGGGCCATGACGTCTGTGAAGGCCGGTGCATCGCCGGCCTGGCCAGCGGTGAGAACGAACGCGAGGGGTCGGCAGCGGGCATCGGCTGCGAGGTGGATCTTGGTTGTCAGCCCACCGCGGGACCGTTCCGGAGTGGCGAAGTCCACCCTGTACGCACACTTCCGCACCAAGGACGATCTCGTCGCCGCCTACCTGCGGCGCACGGACGAGTCGTGGATGGGACGGTTGCAGGAGGCTGCCCACGCCGCGGGGCCCGACCCGGCCCAGCAGCTGGTGGGCCTCTTCGATGCGCTTCTGGCCTCCTTCGACCGCCACGGCTTCTTCGGCTGCCCCTTCGTCAGCGCCGCCGTCGAGGCCGAGCTCGATTCCAAGGCCCACGCGGCCACCGTCGCCCACACCCGGCGCCGCCAGGAGTGGCTGACCGGCCTCGCCGGAGCCGCAGGCGCCGCACAACCGGCCCAGCTGGCTGCACATCTCGGGCTGCTCATCGACGGAGCCCTGGCCTCCGGACGCCTGCTGCAGGACCGGGCGGTCGTCGACGCCGCCAAGGTGTCCGCCCGGGCAGCCATCCTCGCTCACACCACCCGCACGACGACCGCATGAGCATTCCGGGCAGGGGATGCCGGTCACCCGCTGACTTGGGCCGCACGCACGGGCGGGCACCCTTCCGGCCTTTGTCAGCGTTGCGGCACCGTGGTCCGTGCTCGCCCGTGCCCTGGCTGAGGCGTGTTCCCTGATGCCGCGCATGGGTGTGTTCTCCTGAGCGGACCCGCGACGGTCCTCGGTGACCGTGAGGCCTGTCTATCCCCGCTTTCCCGCAACCGCACCCTCGGACGTCGTGGAGGTCCGCATCCGAGCCACGCGAAGGTGACCACGGTTCGGGCAACAAGCAAGACGCGCCGGCACGGCAATCCCCACCTGGGACGTGGCCCGGCTGCGCGGTCCTCCCCGCCAGCACGGGGGTGTTCCGTTCCAACGCGACAGTTCCGCGCCGCGTTGGACGTCCTTCCCGCCGACGCGGGGTGTCCGCACTCCCCTCCCGGCCACCCTCCAGGTCCTGGACGACGGCCTGCCTGCCTCCCCGATGACCCGCCCGCTGGCGACCTGACATCCTGATCTTGCCGGGCTACGCCTCTCGCTCGGCGACGAAGATGCAGAACGGGTGGCCTTGGGGGTCCCGGTAGACACGGAAGCGCTCCTCGTCGTCGGGATCCGGCTGGTCCCGGTTGCTGAGGAGACGGCCGCCGAGGGCGAGCACGCGCTGGTGCTGGTTCAGCAACTCCTCCAGCGAGGCGACGCTCAGGTCGAGGTGCATCTGCTGAGGCACCGGGCCGTCGGGCCAGTCCGGCTCCCGCAGGTGCTCCACCTGCTGGAAGGCGAGCTGCCGTCCGCCGCCGGGATCGCGCAGGACGAGCCAGTCCCTGCCGTGCTCGTCCGGTACGCCGGGCGGAGGCGGCTCGTCTCCTTCCGCGTATTCGAGACCCAGCAGGGACCGATAGAACTCGGCGAGTGTGCGGGCGTCGGTGCTGTCGAGCACGGTCTGCACCAGCCGGATACGGCTTGTGTCGTCGGTCATGGGCCCCGTCTGCCCGGTCCGGGCTCGCTCGAACGACCCGGCCGGGGAACGCCTGCCGGGCCCCTCCAGCATCGGCAGCTGCGCGCGAGTCCCTCGGGTTGGACCTCCTTCAACACGTCCACCCGTCGACAGGGGGCCGAGCCTCAGCCCCGGGGATCCGCCGCCCAGTCGTCGGTGCATCCTGTGCGGAGAGCTCAACATACTGACCGTCACATGCCGGGCGCCGGATCCATGTCCGGTTGAAGCCGCCCTGTGTCTGACCGCCGCCGTCCAGACCGTGCGCCGCCGATGCCGACCCACGCCGGACGCCGCGCACGCGAGGAGATCAGGGCAGCGGGACGTCCGAGCGCCTTCACCCGGTCGGCGGCGGGCCGTCTCCCGTCCGAACGACACCCCCAGCTCAGCTCCCAGCAGCGGCCTGACCCGGCCTTCGCGAGTCCTGCCGAACAGGCTCTCGCGGAATGCCCCCCAGCAGACCGGCGGTGTAGGCCGTCAACCGGTGATTAGCCGAGGCTGCGGGCCCGTCCGAGCACGCACCGCGCCGGTCCACTGGACCGGACGGACTGCCACGGCCCGGCTCATGCTCAATCCCGCGGCCGGGTCCGGTTCTGCGTCTCGGTGAGCAGCACCGGCTGCACGGGGATCCGGCGTTGCTCCGCTTCTCTGACCAGAACCCGGCAGAAATGCCAGAACCGGGTCTCGTCCCCGACGGGTTCCCGGTCCGCGCGGATGTACAAGCGGCCCTGGTCAGCAGCGCAGAGGATCCAGCACCCCCTGACCGCGACGCCGCGCCTGTCCGCCTCGACGGCCCGGACGTCCTCCCACCGCGCGCTGGTGACGCGGCCGTTGACCGACTGGACGACTCCACCCGTGAACAGATGCGTACGCACCAACGATTTCGGCATGAACACAAGGATCATCCCGGCCAGGTAAGGGCCGGCCAGGAACAGCACGCCGAAGATCAGCAGAAGGGATCCCGCTACTTCTTCGAGGCCTTCACCATCACCCACCAGCCAGGTCAGCCCGCCCATGAGGCCGACAACGGCGGCCACGACCAACGGGGCCATGACCAGCCAGAACAGCGGATTGCTCCCATGCATTCCGTACAGGTGATCGCCGAGACCGAGCTCGGCTGCCGCTGTCCGTACACGAGGGGTCGGCCCCGGCAGCCGCTTCCGTTTCTGCCGGAGCCATCCGAGCGGCGCGAACCCGACGACCGCGCCCGCGGCCCCCGCACCGAGCAGAAGGAAAGCCGTGCCCCATCCGCTCACCAGGAAGGCCACTAGACCGGCCAGCATCCCCGCGGCCCCCAAGACCCCCAGCAGCAGCGTGAGCGCCGAGACGACCACCCAGACCGACGGCTGGTCCGGGGCATCAGCCGGTTCCGGCCGGCCGGGGGCACCCGCGTCCCGTGCCCGGCTCCCGGCGATCTCGACCACCTTGTCCCGAGCCAGGTTGACGAGGACGGCCGGCGCCACCACACCCACGAGCACAAGGCACCCTGTCTGCCAGCCGCGCAGGAAGAACGCGAGGACGGAGCAGACCACGGCCACCAGCGCGAACAGGGCGGAGAAGCCCAACAGGAAAAGCACTCCCTGCCATGGGCTTTCATACCCCAGCGCGGCACCCGGCCGACGCACCGGATCCTCAGCCATCTTTCCCTCCCCCTCATCTCTCGACGCTGCCTGCCCGCTCACCGCCGCCGTCAGGCAACGGCACACTCCCTGCCGCAGCAGGAGTTGCTCGGAGTTGATCACGTCAGGGAACCGGTGCGACCAGGCACGCCTGCTTCTTCCCCCCATCCCACAGCAGCGAAGTCATCCCCATCTTCGAGCGGGATCCCCGGCGGGAGAAGAATTTTCCTATGCGTTGCCGGGCCGTATCGATAACCACCGGTGCATCGTCGCTCCCGGGCTCCCTCGTCGGCGCCCGCCCGCCCCACGGCAGCCGGTCGACCGCCGAACCGACAGCGTCCGACAGCTCAAGCGGCGCGGTCGGCGGCGCAGCCGGTGCGGCCGGCGCGGCCCCTTCGAGTCACCCCCGACCACATCGCGCACCGGACCTCATACGAGGAAGCACCGTTCTCCCACCCCGCCCCTCGCCCGATCGATAGCCTCGGATGTATGGAGCAGGTTCCGTCCGAAGAGCGACCCAACCCAGGGGCAGCCGGCCGTCCGGAGACATCCGGCGATGACCACGACCCCACCACCCACCAGCTCAGACTCTTCCTCACGCTGGCGCGGGAACTTCATTTCGGACGGGCCGCGCAACGGCTGTACATGACCCAGCCCTCCCTGAGTCGGCAGATCCGCCTCCTGGAGAACCGGCTCGGGGTCACCCTGGTCGACCGCACGAGCAGATCCGTACGCCTCACCGAAGCGGGCCGGACCCTGCTGCCCGAGGCGGAGAACGTCCTCACCGCGATGTCCCGGCTGCGCAGCCGTGCCGCCGAGCAGTCCCGGCGCGTGCGGGGCCGCCTCGTACTGGGATTCGTCGCAGGTGAATCGGCCATGCCCTACACACACGCCATCCTCGACGAACTGACGCGCCGCCACCCGGCCCTCTCCGTCGAACTGCGCCTGCTGACGTTCGGCGACCAGTTCGAACGCCTCGCCGACGACGTCGACGCCGCCTTCCTCCGCCCCCCGCTCCCCCCGCCACTGCGCACCATGACCCTCGCCGTCGAACCCCGAGTCGCCTGCCTGCCGTCGTCGGACCCACTGGCAGACCCCGCCGTCGGCCGTCCACTCACCCTCACCGACCTCGCAGAACACCGCGTGGTCGACATGCCCGCCAGCGTGTCCCGCACCTGGTGGGACGACTGGACCGTCAACCCCCGCCCCGACGGCACCCCCGTGCAGTACGGCCCCGTCGTCACAGACATCGAAGGACTCCTGACCGAAGTCGCCCGCGGACGCGCCATCAGCTTCCTGCCCGAAGCCGCCCGCCGCCTGTACCCACGCCCCGGCATCCACTACGTCCACGTCACCGACGCACCCATGTCCAGCGCGGCGCTGGCCTGGCTGCCCGGCCGCCACGAACGACCCACCGTCGCAGCCCTCCTCGACGCAGCACGCGCGGTCGCTCCCACGTTCGCCGACGCCATGTCTTCGGGAGCGTCGAGGACCGGTTCGTGCAGCGCCGAATCGTCTTCCGCCTACTCGAAGAACTTCAGGCTGTAGCCCGCATCGGTCGTGCTCCCGGGAACGTTGGCTCGCCGGTAGGTGGTGTTGCTCCACCAGACCGCCGTACCGGAGTACCAGTAGCGGTTGGACCACGAGTAGGGGGTGCCCTTGGCGACCGCGTGGTACAGGATGGGGAAGCGGTTTCCGGAGGGCGGAGCTGCGTTGACGTCGCCCCGGGGCAGGATGAACGAGTGGTGGCCGGGTCCGTTGACGTTCACGGTCGGAGTCCAGCCGGACATCATGGACGGCGCGTGCGAGCCGAAGAGGCAGCCGTTGCTCTTGTACCAGTCCCAGACGTACGTGGGGTCGCCGCCCGCCCGCAGCCGCAAGTCGGCGATGCAGTACTTGTCACTCCAGCTGCCGTTCGCGGAGTAGACGACGTGCAGCCGCCCGGAGGGGTCGACGACAGGCTGGGGAGCCTCGTTGATGTACGGGTTGCCCACGACCCGCTCCCAGGGCTCGCGCGGCTGCGAGATGACGTACCGGTCGCCGGTGGCCGCGGTGGGGCTGCTCATCCGGGCGAGGTAGAGGTTCTGTTCGACGTTGGTGTCGCCGGACCACCCCGACCACACGAACCAGCGCTGCCCGTTGTAGGTGAAGGGCACCCCGTCGATGGCCCACTTGTCGCCGGGCAGGGACACCTTGACGGCCGCGGAGTAGCCGGACGTCGGGTTGGCTGACCCTATGTGGTACATCCGGTGGGCCGCGCCCCGGCCGGCGGCGAAGTAGATCCGGTACTGGCCGTCGTGGTGCACGATCTCCGGCGCCCACACCTCGCCCAGACCGGCGGTGTCCCGCCACACCTGGTGCTTGGGCGCTGTGGCCACGGCCTCCGGGGTGGCGGCCGTGCGCACCGCGATCCCGCCGTCCACGGCTTTGGCCGAGACATACAGGTCGCCCACCTTGATCACGGTCGGGTCCGCCCCGCCCACCAGGGAGCGCCCCAGCGTCGAGGGCTGATCCGACACGGTCACTGCCCGCTTCGTCGCGTCTCTGTGCGTCTCCTGGGCGCGCCGGTCGGCAGGCCGCTCGTCCGGCTGGGCAGCGGTCGCGGCCTGCCCGAACACGAGGAGGCCGACGAGCCCCAGCGGAAGGGCGCCGGCGAGCCAACGCGAAGAGCGCATCACTTCTCCTCGTGTACATGACGTGAGTGAGAGCGCTCTCAACGGTCGCGTCGGCGGGTAGCCCTGTCAAGAGGGAAGGGCGAGGCTGATGCGCATCAACAGGTGCGGTGCCGATCACGTCCACTGCCGCGGACAGGCCGCCGCTCGGGCAGTCCCCGGCTCCTTCCACATATCACCGTGTCCCTGGCAAGCAGACCCCGGCAGGCGAAACGCCGGCTCCGATGGCGAAGAGGCCCCGACTCGAGCGTCTGGGGTGATGATCGGCCGGCGGACCCACCCGCACGAGGGCCCTCCCGGCCGACAACATGGGTGTTGGCCGGGAGGGAGGGCTGCACGGCGTCGTGGGTGAACCATCGGCCTGGAGCGGGCCTGGTGTCACTGCAGGGACAGGTGGATCAGGCGGCCACCGCCCTCGTGTCCCGCGTCGGTCGCCAGGGCCACGTAGCGGGCGGTGATGTCCGTGCTGAGGTGCCGGTCGCGGCCACGGCCCGTGAGCTGACCGGTCGGGGTGTAGGTGATTCCGTCACTGCTGAACTCGACGCGTAGTCCCGGTACGCGGCCGTTCGTCCATTCCGTGCGGATGTCGCGGACACGGAGCCGGGCCCCGAGGTCGACGACCAGGCGGCCGTTCGGGCCGGGCGTCCACGCCGTCGCCGGATCGCCGTCGACAGCGGCGGACGGGTCCGACATGCCCGGCGGCAAGGGACTGGTCGGGAACACCGTGCAACCCAGTGCCAGATCACGCAGGGGGTAGGCGGTGGCCCGCTTCACGGTGACCGTCGTGGTGCGGCCCGCTCTGACCACCGCCACCTCACTTCGCCCTTGGGCGGTCACCTGCACGCGGCAGGCCGGCCCCGTGAGTTCGACCGTCGTGCCGTGGACCACGCGCGCCCGCAGACCCGCCGGCAGAGGACGGCCGTTGAGCGGGCGTACGGTCAGCCGTGGCGACAGCAGCCGGGCTTCCGCCGCGTCGAGTTCGGCGTCGTAGGCGGTGCCGCCGTCGGTCAGGGTCTGGAGCCCCTCGAACAGCAGCCTCGCGGGCCCGGTCTGCGGTACGTCGACGCGCGTCGTGACGGGCTCGCCCGACAGGTTGAACAGGCTGAGGTGATCGTCGGTGAGGGCGGCGCGGACGGCTTCGGCGTCCGCTCGTGGCGCGGATGCCGCGGCCCGCTCGCGCAGGCCACGGGGCGAGGCGCCGGGGAATCCCTCGACCAGGAGGGGTGCGGCCGGGCCGTCGGCCAGGATGATCTCGTCCTGGTGGACCGTCAGGCCGGAGGCGCCGCCCCGCACCACCAGGCCCGCGCGTCCGTCGACGTCCAGCCATCCGCCCCGGCTGATGACGTCGGGCACCGGCCAGGAGGCGAGGTCCTCCCACTGGAGTCCGTCCGCCGACCCCTGCACCGTGTAGGCGCGCCCCGCGGCGGCCTCCCAGCGCAGGGTGACCCGGTCCACCGCGTGCGGAGCACCGAGGTCGACAGCCAGCCAGCTGTCCGCCCGGGGGCGGTCGCCCCGTGACACCGCCCACCGGGTGGTCGTGCTGCCGTCCACCGCCAGCGCCGGCTCCTTGCCGCTGTCGTAGGAGGAGGCGGTGGCCGTACCGGTCCGGGCCAGATCCGCGCCGTCCGCGCCGTCGCGCGCTTCGAACGCGAAGAGCGAGTATCCGTAGGTCGGGTCGGGCCGCACACCGAGCATGCGCAGATGCCGCACCTCGGTGCGCGCGAACGTCACCTCGTCGACGCGCGCGGCCGACGTGGGCGGCCGGGAGTCGGCCGAGGCCACCGTGGCGCTTCCCTCGGCGAAGCGGTAGGTCCGCGCCCCGGTCAGGCCGGGCACGCCCGGCATCGTCAGGTTGTGGATCTCCAGGTGCCCCTCCCCCGCGGCGACGCCCGACGTCGCGTACACGACGGCGCCGGTGGGAAGCGTGGTGAATCCGGCGTACCCGGAGCCCACCTGGAGCATCGTGGCGCTGCCGTCGAATCCGTCCCGGATCCTGCGGTACGTCCGCACCCGGCGCTGCGTCGCCTTGAGGGATGTCGTCGGCAGGAACATCGGCGTGGACCCGCTGAGCTTGAAGAGCCAGTCGTCGTGGCCGGGTTGCCAGGCGAACTTCACGAAGCCGGGCTTGGTCACGGCACCCGCCCATGCCCCGGGCGTCTGGTGCGACACCAGGCCGGGTCCGGGGCCGAAGTCGGTGACACCCGCGGCGTGTTCGAACAGTTCGTCCGTGGAGAGGGGGCGGACCGTACGGCCCTGTTCGTTCGCCCACAGGTGCAGGAGGTAGCTGATGGCGACTTCCGCGCGGGCCTCCGGCTCGTACTTCGGTTCGCCCGAGAACTTCGCGATCCGGAATTCCGGCGGGTAACTCTGGTATGCCTCCAGTCGCTCCGCCAGGGCGACTTCCGCCCGGGCCGCAGCCCTGTCCCCCACCACCTGGGCGAGGAACGCGAGCGGGATGACGTCGCGGCCGTAGAGGTGCTCCCGGTCGTCGACCATCGGCATCAGCGGCTCACCGGCGTCACTCATCACACCGAGGAGGGTGCTCCACAGCTGATCGGCGTTCGGCTGGTTGGTGAGCACCTGGGGCAGCGGCCGGCCCGCGGCGATGAAGTGGGCGGCATTACGGCCCGATGTGCGCCACAGTTCCTCCTGGTAGTGAGGGCCGAACGAGCCGTGGTTCTCGACGATGAAGGTGTCGTACAGGTTGCGGGCGGTGTTGTCCGAGACGGGAACCCCGTCCACGCGCGCCGGGTTCGCCAGGTCCGCTTGGGGCAGTCCGGCCTCGTTGCGCGACCACGCACCGAATGCCGTGACCCAGTCACCGTGCCGTGGGTCGTCCACGGCCCAGGCCAGCCCCGGGGCCAGGGACTGCGCGTAGACACCCATCTCCTCGAGCTTGGTGTCTCCTTCGTGGCCGCCGAGCAGTCCCCGAGGGGTCCAGCTGCCCGAGGCCGGGTCGTTGCCCGTGCCCAACGCGGTGGTGTAGGCGGCCTGTTCACGGGCGATGGTGTCGACATGGACGCGAGTGGTCTCGTCGAGGTCGTCCCACAGCAGCCGCGCGGCGAGAACGAAGTACAGCTGGAACGTGGTGTCGAAGAACAGTCTCCGGCCCCATTGGGTGCCGCCCGTCAGTCTGTTGGACGCGGCGAAGTGCTTGATGGTCGCTATCGTCCGAGCCTTGAGGACCTGCTTCTCCGTCCCCGCTCGGACCTCGTCGTAGCTGCCGCGGGTGAGCAGGACCGCATGGCCGAGCACGACGGCGAAGCTGAAATCCTTGTCCGTGTAGTAGCCGCGGGCCGCGTCCCACTGGGTTTCCGTCCACCGGGTGTGGTTCAGCAGGACGCGGTGGTAGATGTCCGCCACCGGGTCGGACGCCGTGTGGCTCCGCTGTTGTCCGTGGGCCTGAGCCGTGCCGCTGCCAAGGGCGAGAGGCAGGGAGGCCAGCGCACTCGTGGCGCCGAGAAGCTGGATGAAGCGGCGACGGTCCAAGGGGGGTCTCGGCAGCACGTGCGGCACCTCTCAGTCAGACAACGTTGTCAGGCAATGGCGTGAATTCTTCGGTCCGCCAGTCGATACGTCAATAGCTCGGGTGCGCGGAAGCGAGAGACTGGGCGTACGGGGAACGGTCAGCAGTTGCGCCGCACATGGTGAGCGAGTTGCGCAACACGCTCCTCCAACGTCCGGAGGGTTGACAGGCGGCACCCGGCGGACCCAGCCTTTGGCAACGTTGTCATCCGGTCCCGCCCCACGGTGCGGAACCGGTCATCGCGCCCTGCGCTCCTGAGGGGACGTCACACACATGACCGATCGATCGGGTCCGTCGCGCCTGCCGTCGCGACGGGCCGTAGTCACCACGGGACCCGTCCTGCTGGCCGGGTTCGGCCTCGGTGCCGCGCTGCCCGGGTCACCCGCCGCTGCCGCCCCCGCCGGCGCACGGGCCGCCGGTGGTGAGCTGGCCCGGTACCGTCCCGTTACGGCGTCCTCCACCGCCTACGCCGCCACGCCCGGGTCGTTCGTCGTCGACCGCCTCACGTCCCCGGGCGTCAAGGGCAGCGGATGGCGCGCCGAGGGCGGCGATCCGCAGTGGATCGCCGTCGACCTCCAGGCGATCGGCGAGGTCACGCGCATCCGTCTCACCTTCGAAGCCGACGCCTCCGACCCGGTCTACACGCCCCCCGTCGAAGGCAATGTGCACAGCGGCACCACCGGCGACGAGATCCAGTCGAGCTACTCCCTGGTGTTCGAGGTGGAGACCTCCCTCGACAACGAGTCCTGGACAGCCGTGTACCGCACCGCTCAGGGCACCGGCGGCGTGGTCGACATCCAGCTCCCGCGCCCCGCCCGCGCCCGTTGGGTGCGCCTGATGTCCCGGAAACGTTCCAGTCCCCTGCCCCTGGGGCTCAACGGTTTCGAGGTGTACGGCACCGTCGAGGGCCGTCGCCCCGCGGTGAGCGGCTGGACCGACTGGGGGACCCGTCCGGGCAAGCCGCCGAAGCTGACCGTCGCCGACGACGGGACCGTCCCCGTGGAGTCGGGCTGGCGGCTCACCCTGGACGACTGGGCCGGGGCGGACGGCGCCGCCTTGTCGACGGCCTCCGTGGACACCGCCGGCTGGCTGCCCGCCACCGTCCCCGGCACCGTGCTCGGCTCCCTCGTGGAGCAGGGCCGGCTGCCCGACCCCGTGGTGGGCCTGAACAACCTGCGCGTCCCCGAGGCCCTGTCGCGCCACGCCTGGTGGTACAAACGGGATTTCGCGCTGCCGCGGGGTCTGCGCACAGGAGCCGGCCGACACGTCTGGCTGGAGTTCGACGGCATCAACCACAAGGCCGACGTCTGGCTCAACGGCAAGCAGGTCGGCCAGCTGACCCATCCGTTCGCCCGTGCCGCCCTCGACGTCACCGAGCACCTCGCCGAGCACGGCGACAACGCGCTCGCCGTACGGATCTCGCCCATGCCGGTCCCCGGCAGCCCTGGTGACAAGGGCCCCGCGGGCGAGGCGTGGGTCGACGCCGGCGCACAGCAGATGAACCTCAACTCCCCGACGTACCTCGCCTCCTCCGGCTGGGACTGGATGCCCGCCGTACGTGACCGGGCTGCCGGCATCTGGAACCACGTCCGGCTGCGGTCGACCGGGCACGCCGTCATCGGCGACCCGCGCGTGGACACCACCCTGCCGAAGCTGCCGGACCTGTCGGTCGCGGAGGTGACCGTGGTCGTCCCGGTCCGTAACGCCGGCACCGACGACCTCCGCACCACGGTCGCCGCGTCCTTCGACGGGGTACGCGTCTCCAGGACCGTCACCGTGAAGCCCGGCCGGAGCGTCGACGTCGTCTTCGCCCCCGACGCGTTTGCCCAGTTGAAGCTGCGCGACCCCAAACTCTGGTGGCCCAACGGGCTGGGCGAGCCACACCTGCACGACCTCACCCTGACGGCGTCCGTCGACGGCCGGGAGAGCGACCGTCGCACCGCGAAGTTCGGCATCCGCCAGTTCGGCTACGAGTACGACGTACCGCTGCCGTTCACCGCGTCCGGCGACGCCTGCACGCAGACCGTGACGTTCGAACGGCAGCAGGCCCGCTACGTCCGCATCAGATGCCTCACCCGGGCCACCTCCTGGGGCAGCTCCCTGTGGTCCCTCTCCGTCGGCGACAGCGCCCGGCCCGGCATCGACCTCGCCCTGCACGCGGCCGCTGAGGCCTCCAGCTCCGACCAGGACGACCACGGCCCCGCCAACGCCACCGACGGCGACGACACCACCCGCTGGTCCTCCAAGTTCGAGGACGACCAGTGGATACGCGTGGACCTGGGCTCGCTCCAGTCGTTCGACCGGGTCGACCTCACCTGGGAGCAGGCGTACGCCAAGACCTTCGTGGTCCAGGTGTCGGCGGACGACTCGGACTGGACCGATGTGAAGTCCGTCGACAACGGTGCCGTACCGCTCCCCTTCACAAGCGGCAACGCCAGTCTCCAGGTCGAGGACTTCGAGCGGACGACCGCACGCTATGTCCGCCTGCAGTGCGGTCTGCGCAACACCAGCTGGGGCAACTCCCTGTGGAGCCTGAGCGTCGTCGACACCGACGACCCCGGCACCGACCTCGCACTGCGCCGGACGGCCACCGCCTCCACCGAGGAGCCCGACAAGCCGGCCTCCCACGCCACCGACGGCGATCCGAACACCCGCTGGTCGTCCGCGTACGAGGACCACCAGTGGATCCAGGTCGACCTCGGATCGCCGCGCTCCTTCGACCGCATCGCCGTCCTCTGGGAAACCGCCTACCCGAAGACCTACGTCGTCCAGGTGTCCGACGACGGTGACGACTGGACCGATGTCACCTCCGTGTCCAACACCCCCGACCCGCTGAAGATCAGCGTCAACGGGGTGCGGGTACTGGCCCGCGGCGGCAACTGGGGCTGGGACGAACTGCTGCGCCGCATGCCGGCGGAGCGCATGGACGCGGCCGTGCGCATGCACCGCGACATGAACTTCACCATGATCCGCAACTGGGTCGGCAGCAGCGACCGCGAGGAGTTCTTCGCCGCCTGCGACCGCCACGGCATCCTGGTGTGGAACGACTTCCCGAACGCGTGGGGGATGGACCCGCCGGACCGTGACGCCTTCATCTCGCTCGCCCGTGACACCGTGCTGCGCTACCGGATCCACCCCTGCGTAGCCGTCTGGTGCGGCGCCAACGAAGGCAACCCTCCCGCCGCCGTCGACAAGGGCATGCGGGAGGCGGTCCAGGACCAGGCACCCGGCCTGCTCTACCAGAACAACTCGGCCGGAGGGATCGTCACCGGCGGCGGACCCTACGGCTGGGTGGAGCCGGAGAAGTACTTCGACCCGATGACGTACGGAAGCAAGGACTTCGGCTTCCACACCGAGATCGGCATGCCCGTCGTCTCCACCGCCGACAGCATCCGCAACATGACCGGCGACGAACCGGAGTGGCCGATCGGCGGCGCCTGGTACCACCACGACTGGAGCGAGCGCGGGAACCAGGCACCGCAGCACTACAAGGCGGCCGTCGAAGCACGCCTCGGCGAGGCCGGAGACCTGGACGACTTCACCCGCAAGGCCCAGTTCGTCAACTACGAGAACACCCGTGCCATGTTCGAGGCGTGGAACGCCAACCTGTGGGACAACGCCTCCGGCCTGATGCTGTGGATGTCCCACCCCGCCTGGCACAGCACGGTCTGGCAGACCTACGACTACGACTTCGACGTCAACGGCACCTACTACGGGGCCCGCACCGCGTGCGAACCCCTGCACGTCCAGGCCGACCCGGTGAAGTGGCAGGTCGTCGCCGTGAACCACACCGCGGCCGATCTGCGCGGCGCCAGCGTCACCGCCGAGCTTTTCGACCTGGCCGGCCGGCGACTCGGCGCGACGCGGCGGACCCGGCTGGACGTCGCCCGGTCGGCCACCGCCGAGGCCTTCACCTCGGCATGGACGGAGGACCTTCCCGACCTCCATCTCCTCCGGCTGACGCTGAAGGACGCCCGGGGCACGGAGGTGTCGCGGAACACGTACTGGCGCTACCGCGACCCCGCGTCCCTGCGCGACCTGAACAGGACCAGGCAGGTCAAGCTGACCGGAGGGATCACCGCGGTCTCGCGTTCGGGAGACCGCCACTCACTGACGGCGACGGTCCACAACGGAGGGGCGGCGGTGGCCGCCATGGTCAGGCTGTCCCTGCTGGAGGACGCCGGGGGCCGCCGGGTGCTGCCGACGCTGTACAGCGACAACTACCTGTGGCTGCTGCCCGGCGAGTCCCGCACCGTCCGCCTGTCCTGGCCGGCAGGGGCGTGCGCGTCGAGGACCCCGGTCCTGACCGCGCAGGCCTACAACAGCCCGGTGGCGACACTCCGCGGCTGAGCGGCCGGCCCGTGCCGGTCCCGGCGGCCCCGCGCCGGGACCGGCACCTCCGGTACGAGCATTCCCGCCGTACGCGCGGCGTGCGGCCGGAGGCCAGGACGGCAGCCGCGCGGGGCCGCTGTCACCGGGGCATGAGCCGAACCCTGGTCGGCGCGGGCCACCGGGACCTGCCCCTCACGGACGGAGGCCCGCCGGGGGCCCTGTGGACTCGCCGCACCCTTGCTCAGCACATCAGTGGGCTCCGACGGTGCACCGCCTGCAGACTTGTGCGCTCACTCCGGTACGACGTAGCGAAGCCGAAGGACGCGGGGGTGCCGATCACGTAGGGCAGGACGTCGGGGAGAAGTTGTCCGGCGACGGTTCGTCCGTAGCCCGTCGGGGCGGCCGAGGTGCCGGTGGCCGCGACCACCTTGGCCACCTGGTCGGCGATCGTCCTGCCGAAGGCGGCGACGTCCGTTCTGCCGCCGCGGCCCTGCCGCCCCCTGCGTGCGCTACTGCATCAGGTGGGTCATGGAACGGGCCCGTTCCCACATGCCGGGGATCTGCTCCACCGGGCGCTGCTGTTCGCCGTGCAGGGCGTTGAGCACGACCAGGCATCCGGTCAGGGCCGGCACCGCCCACTGGACGGCGGTCAGCTGCCGCCGTGCCTTGTCGAGGTCGATCGGGTGCTTCTCGGCCTGTTCGACGTCAGCGGGGTCGGTGGAGGAGGCCAGCTCGACCTTCTTGCCCAGGACACGCGCGTAGGCGGTCGCAGCCAGGGCCGCGGCGGTGACGACGGTCTTGGCCGCGGTGGAGGCGCCCACGCCCTGCTGGGTGGCTACACGGTGCGCGTTCACGGCGAGCAGCCCGCCGCCGCCGAACAGGTGGGCTCCGATCGCGGCGGCGTTGACCGGCGTCCACCTGGCCCAGCCCGAGGAGGAGATGCGGTCTCGGCTCGTCTCCGTGCTTCCTTCGTCCTGAGCCGCGCCGTTGAGGCCCACCGCTCCCATCAGCGAGCCCCCGAACCAGGCGGCCAGACCGACATCGTGCAGGCTGCGGATGACGGTGTTGCGTTCAGACATGGAAAAGCTCCCTCGGGATCGGCCGGAAGGGCTCGGCCTACGTGAACGGCGAAGCCCAGACCCACCGTCGCCGGACCGTGCAGCCACCGCCATCACGGCAGGCCAATCGGGTGAACGCCGCACAGGCTGTTTCACATCCGACGTGACACCGGCACAGGGGGCAGGAACCGTCCCTACGGCGGGCAGCGCACAATGGGTCAGCAGTTGCCGGAACCTGACGTCGGCTGCCTCCCTCTGCGCCGAAGCGTCACGTCATATGAGCCGATCAACGGGATCGATCGGAACACCCTGGCTTTCACAGGCACGGCATCGAACGTGTCACACCCGCTCATTCAGCAGTTCCCCCGGCACCAAAAGCGAAGATCGGGATCCCGCGGCTCCTTCCGGCGGTTCCATGGGGGCACGGATGCAGGCCCGAACTCGTCGGGTCGCGGAAGACAGGTGACGCACATGCGAGATGAGGCCGCCAAGCGGGTCGAGCTGGTCTTCTCCCTGTTCGACGCCAACGGCAACGGAGTCCTCGACTCCGCCGACTTCGACCTGATGACGGGCCGCGTTCTGGAAGCGGCGGCCGCTTCGGACGACGGTGCCAAGGACGCCATCAGAGCCGCGTTCCGCCGCTACTGGACGACGCTGGCCACGGAACTGGACGCCAACGGCGACGGTGTCATCTCCGTGGACGAGTTCCGTCCCTTCGTGCTGGACCCCGAGCGTTTCGGCCCTGCGGTCGCCGAGTTCGCCGAGGCCCTCTCCGCACTCGGCGACCCCGACGGGGACGGCCTGATCGAGCGCCCCCTGTTCGTGTCGCTGATGAGGGCGATCGGCTTCGAGGAGGCGAACATCCACGCCCTCTTCGACGCCTTCGGTCCGGACGCCCACGACCGCATCACCGTGGCCACGTGGGCCGCCGGCATCGAGGACTACTACGCGCCGGACAAGGCAGGGATCCCCGGCGACCGGCTGGTGACGGCCCGCGCCGTCTGACCCGCCTCGCCAGGGGGCCGTACCGCCGGCCGGCCGGTGCGGCCCCTGGCCGGACGTCCGCGTCGTCGGACCCGGGCGTCAGGGGGCGAGCTTGCGCGCGAACACCCAGCGGTTCCCCTCCAGCGCGTCGTTGGGTTCGGGGAGGGGGCCACGCCCGTGCCTCCTCGTGAACTCGAAGGGTGTGTGCATCGAGGTGGACCAGCCCCTGGCCGTCAGGGCGCCCGCCGAGTCGGGGCGTGGTCCCTTGTCGAAGAGGTCGAGCAGGTCGATGCCGATCAGCCGGCGCGTCGCCGTGTAGATCGAGCTGTCACGGTACGCCAGGAGATCCTTCTCCAGCTTGGCCTCGAAGGCCAGCGCACTGCCTGCGGCGGCCAGCCGGTCCACCGTGTCGACGAGATACGTCTCCGCGGGACCCGGCAGGTAGAAGAGGAGTCCCTCGGCCAGCCAGACGCTGGGTGCGGCGGGGTCGAAACCCACGGTGCCGAGCGCGCCGGCCCAGTCCTCACGCAGGTCGACCGGCACGGGAACGCGCTTCACCTCAGGAGCGGCCGACAGGCCCGTGAGCACCTGTTCCTTGAACGCCAGCACGCCCGCCCTGTCGATCTCGAAGACGACGCAGTCGGTCGGCAGGTCCAGGCGGAAGGCGCGCGTGTCCAACCCCGCACCCAGGAGCACCACTTGGCGGGCACCCGCACCGGCCGACCGGAGGACGAAGTCGTCGAGCACCCTCGTCCGCAGGCCGAAGTAGCGGGCGAACCTCCCCCACAGCGGGTTGTCGTCCCCGTCCGGAACCTCCTCGATGCGCACCGGCCAGTGCGTGCAGGCGGGGGCCGCGCGCACGAAGTGCTCGGCGTAGGCGTCCTGGGCGAGACTGTCGTGGCGGTGGGTTTCGATGGCCCGTGACGCGGCGACCAGGAGGGCGGTCAGGCCCACTCCTCCGTCCACGCCTTCCGTGTCCGTGTGCCGGGGTGTCGTGCCTGCCATGCTGCCTCCGTCGGCGGGAGTAGGAACTGCGAGATGTCATGGGTCGGGCTGGATGGGCGCCCGGTGCCGCGGGCCTCGGTCATTTGCTCGCCCTGTCCGGGAGCAGGACGGGTTTGACCGTACGGCCCGCGTCGCAGTCACGTTCGGCCTCGTTGATGTCGGACAGGGGGTAGGTGCGGATCAACTGCTCGAAAGGGAAGCGTCCCGCCCGCCACAGTCCGATCAGCCGGGGGATCAACAGCGCGGGCACGGCGTCCCCTTCGCAGATGTGGCGCACGCTGCGGCCTCGGTCGAGAGTGCCCGGTTCGAGGGTGAGCGGGCCGTGGAGGCGCGCCACCAGTCCGAGGGTGCCGGTGGGGCGCAGCGCGTGGAGCGCCTGGTTGATGAGCAGGGGTGAGGCGGTGGTGTCCAGCGCGTAGCGGGCGCCGCCGTCGGTCAGCCGCCGGATCCGCCCGGGCAGGTCGGGTGAGGCGGCGGGCAGTGGGATCGCGCCGAACCGTTCGGCCGCGGCGAGCCTCTCGGGATGCCGGTCGACTGCCACGGCAGGCGCGCCCGCGGCAGTCGCCGCCATGACCGCGGTCAGGCCGACGGCACCCGCGCCGAGGACGACGAGCGGGTCACCGGGACCGGCGCCGAAGGTGTTCAGCACGGCTCCGGCACCGGTGAGGGAGCCGCAGCCGAGGGGGCCGAGCAGTTCGAGCGGCAGTGCGGGATCGACCCGTACGGCGTTGCGAGCGGAGACGAGAGCGTATTCGGCGAACGAGGACTGCCCGAACCAGCGGGGTGCCAGCGCCCCGCCGGACGCGTCGGTGAGCCGGGCCGGCTCCTCCTCGCGTCCTCCGAAGAGGTTGAGGGAGGCGAAGGAGTCGCAGTAGGCGGGGGCCGCGCCGCGGCAGGTCGGGCAGTGCCCGCAGGAGTCGAAGCTGAGCACGACGTGGTCACCGACGCCGATCCCGTTGTCCGTGCCGCCTCCCGTGCGCACCACGACCCCGGCGCCCTCGTGGCCGAGGACGGCGGGCACCGGGCTCCGGCCGGCCGATCGCCGGACCGCGAGATCGGTCCGGCACATTCCGGTGCCCGCGATCTCGACCAGGATCTCGCCGACGGCCGGCTCGGTCCGCAGAACCACCTCCTCCATGGTGAACGGGGCGTCGTACGAGCGCAGTACGGCTGCCTGGAATCTCATGTGTCACGCCTCCCGCGGGCGGTGGACGACGAACGGCTGGAGGTTGCCGTACAACCCCCACGGCCCGCCCGCGACACCGACGCCGCTGTCCTTGACGCCAGCGAAGGGCTGGGCCAGGGACAGTTCCGCGTGGTGGTTGACCCAGGCGGTGCCGCAGTCGAGCCGCTCGGCCACCGCCTCGGCGCGGTCGAGATCGGTGCCCCACACGGAGCCGCCCAGACCGAAGCCGGTGCCGTTGGCGGCCTCGACGGCTTCGTCGAGACTCCGGTACGGAAGCACCGGCAGCACCGGTCCGAACTGTTCCCCGGTCACCACCGGGCTGTCGGGCGGCACGTCGACGAGGACGGTGGGTGCGAAGAAGTAGCCCGGCCCGTCCAGCCGGTGGCCGCCCGCCGCGGCCCGCGCGCCGTCCGCCAGTGCCTGCCGTGTGAGCCCCTCGACGCGGGCCAACTGCGGGACGTTGTTGACCGGGCCCAGTTCGGTCGCGGGGTCCAGGCCGGGCCCGACGGCGACGGTCTTCGCCCGCTGGGCGAGGGCTTCCACGACGTCGGCGTACAGCCGGGCGGGGACGTAGAGGCGTTTGACCGCCATGCAGACCTGTCCGCAGTTGCGGAACGCCGCCCAGAACAGCCGGTCGGCGATCCGTTCCACGTCGACGTCGTCGAGCAGGACGGCCGCGTCGTTGCCGCCCAGCTCCAGCGTCACCCGGGCGAGCGAGGCCGCCGCCGCCCGGGCGACGGCCCGCCCGGTGGACACCGATCCGGTGAACGTGACATGGCGGAAGCCCGGATGGGACACGAGACGGGCACCCAAGGGTTCGCGGCCGGTGACGACGGTCAGGACGTCCTCGGGCAGGACTGCGGCGAGGACAGACCCCAGCATCCGGGTGGTCAGTGGGGTGAACGGAGAGGGTTTGAGGACGACGGTGTTGCCGGCGGCCAGGGCGGGCGCGAACTTCGCCGCCGCGAGCTGCAGAGGAAAGTTCCACGGCACGATCGCGGCGACGGGTCCGAGCGACCGCCACCGGACCTCGCTGCGCACCGGCCGGCCGTCGTCGATCGGCCGGGTCCGGGGAGCGAGGTCCGCGAAGTAGCGCAGACGGGCCGCCGTACGGGCGACCTCCGCGTGCGACTCGGCCAGGGGCTTGCCCTGTTCCCGGGTGAGCGACCGGGCGAGGTCCTCGCCGGCCGCCTCCACCGCGTCGGCCGCCGCACGCAACGCGGTGGTGCGCGCGGCGGGGTCGGCCCGCCAGCCGCTCCAGGCCCGCTGCGCGCGGTCGATCACGGTGTCCAGTTCGCCCGGCTGCTGGTCGGGTGCCTCGTCGTACGCTTCGCCGGTGGCCGGGTCGACGACGGGGAAGCCGGCCGCCCCGGGGCCGGGCACGCGCTCGGGCTCAATGGTCGGCATGGCGGCGGTCAGCGCGCTGTGGGAAGGCCGGCGGCGCGCTCCCGGTCGTGCCGGTCCATCTCCGCCCGGAAGGCGGCCACCAGATGCGGCTGGATCCTGCCGGCGTTGCGGTCGCCGCCCTCGCAGACCGCTCCCCGTACGCCGACGATGTCCGTACCGATGCGGGTGAGTTCGCCGAGGTCGTCGTGCCGGACACTGCCCGCGAGGGCCGCGAGCCGGCCGGACCCGTGGGCCAGCCGGACGAACTCGGCGCAGACGTCGGGCGGAACATGGTCGAACAACCGCGTCCCGTCCTTCACTGCGGTGTCCAGCATGGCCGCGTCGGCGCCGGAGCGGGCCGCGATGTCGGGCACCGCGAGCGGGTTGACGCAGCCGATCCGGTGGGCGTCGGCATAGCCCGAGGCGACGACGAGTGCGTCCGGGTTGTGCTCCTTCACCGCCCGGACGACGGCGCGCATGACGTCGATGCCCTGGTCAGGGGTCGTGCATCCGTAGAGTCCGACCTTGATGTACGTGGCTCCGGAGACGACCGCGCCGAGAGCGGCCTGAGCCACCGTGCCGGGCTTGTAGGGGACATCTCCCACGGTCGCGGACACCGGCTTGTCCGCCGGGACCGCTTCGCGTATCTCCCTGATGACCCAGGGGAAGTTCGCGCCGAGAGAGCCCTCGTCGGGCTTCTTGACGTCGACGATGTCGAGGTGTTGCGCCGCCTTGGCGCAGTCGAGCGCTTCCTCGACACCGTCCGGGGAGATGAGAAGCAACACCTGGCCTCCTTCGCCACGACCCGCCCGGTCGCCGACCGAGGGCCGTGGATCGCCTGGTTCCTGTGTGGTGCGCTCATCATTTCCGTCGCTCTCCGCACCAGAAAGGGCGCACAGAGTATTGATGGAGTGCTCAGGGGCGTGCCCTGCGCGCCGTGCGCACCGGAGTGAACGGGTCTGCGGCGGGGCGCGGTTACGCGGGCCGCCTCCATCTCGCCGACCCGATCGTCACTTGTCGGGACCGTCCTCGGTGCCCCGCAGCGCGCACGCCGTGTCGTCAGGACCGTCCTCTCCCCCGGAAGGGGCGCCTGCCGACTCCCTGTCGCCCGCGCCGGGCACCCATGCGCGATGCCGCCCGACTGCTCCGCCCGGAGCCGTGCCATGGCCGACGGCGAGCGCGACAGCGCACCCGGGCCCGCACCGGGCGGCGACGGCCCGGGCGAAGACGCGGAGGAGCCGGACGCCGTGCCGGTGACACCGCACCACCGCTGAGGCCGCCCGACGCAAGCCGCACCGATGAGTTTCCGCGGCGGGGTCGGTCGGAAAGGGCATGAAGACGCACACTCTTGAGACAGCCGGCGCGGACCTCGTCTACGACGTGCGAGGGCCGCTGCCGGCCAGTGACGGACGTCCGCCCTTGATGATGATCGGGCAGCCCATGGACGCTTCCGGCTTCGCCACGCTCGCCTCGCGCTTCCCCGAGCGGACCGTCGTCACCTATGACCCGCGCGGCCTCGGCCGCAGTGTCCGCAAGGACGGACGAACCGACCACACACCGCGGACCCAGGCCGACGACGTGCACGCCGTCATCGAGGCGCTCGGGGCCGGGCCCGTCGAGATGTTCGCCAGCAGCGGCGGAGCGGTCACCGCGCTCGCGGTGGTCGAGAAGTACCCCTCGGACGTGACCACGCTGGTGGCGCACGAGCCGCCGCTCATCACCCTGACACCGGACGGCCCCGCAGCCGTGCGGGCGCGGGCCAGGGTTCGGGAAGCGTACGAGAAGCGGGGGTGGGGGGCCGGGATGGCGGCGTTCGTGGCCATGACCTCGTGGGCGGGCGAGTTCACCGACGCGTACTTCGCACAGCCCCCGGCCGACCCCGCCGCGTTCGGGATGCCCACCGAGGACGACGGCTCGCGCGACGATCCCCTGCTGTCGGACCGGTCGTGGGCGGTCAGCGGCTATCGGCCGGACGCCGACGCGATCTCCGCCGCGCCGACCCGCGTGGTGATCGCGGTGGGTGAGGAGTCCGAGAACCTGCTGACGGCACGCACCTCCGCCGCGGCAGCTGAACTCCTCGGGCTGAAGGTGGTCGTGTTCCCGAGCCATCATGGCGGCTTCTGCGGTGGGGAGTTCGGATACCCGGGGAAGCCGGACGAGTTCGCGCTCCGTCTGCGCCAAGTCCTGGACGGTGACGCGTAAGACACCCCTTAGCGTTCGGCCCGCCCAGGTGGACCGGGGCGCGCCGGACGCTCGAGGGTGCCCGTCGGCGACGTCGTTGTGCATACCTGGCGGCGCCACCTCACGGTCGCCTCGGAATGCACCTGCGCCGGTGTGTCGTCCTCGACGAGCCCGGCGCTCACGGTGAGAACGGTCTCCCGGCCGGGCCTTCGTCGGCAGCGTCGCAGCCCGCACCGACTACTGCCGACCCGCCAACCGGAACACGGTCTCAGAGCAGCGCCCGCGAGCGTGCATGAATGGCTCCACTGATGATGCGCACTGCGTGGTCGACACTCCGCGCCGTGGCCTCCGAGGAAGGCTGCTCGGACTCGTAGACGAACGCCGTGGCACCACGCCGGCTGCCGCAGTAGTCGACGATCCCGTGCTCGATCTGCGTTCGCAGCGCTTCCTCGTACCCGTGGCGCTCATATGCGCCGGAGTCGCCGCCGGCGATGGGCAGAAGGTGGGTGGTGAGCGCCTGAAGCTTCGGTCGCAGACCCGAAGCCGGGGAGTGCTCGAAGGCCCAGCCGTTGACGAAGACGCGGTCTATCCAACCCTTCAGCAGCGCGGGCATCGACCACCAGTACACAGGGAAGATCAACACAAGATCGGTGGCACGTTCGAGACGGCGGTGCTCTCTCACGATGTCGGCCGGATAGGTGCCGCTCCCCTGGTAGGCCCGTCGGTCCGCCAGGGTGAACGCGGGATCGAACCGCTCCCTGGCCAGGTCGGCGGCCTCGACGGACACGGGATGGAGTGCCGCCTCGAGCTTTTCCCTCACATGATGTGTGAGAGACGAAGGGTCAGGGTTCGCGGCGACCAGCAGGGCGTGCATCGACAGCTTCTCTCCCTCGGAGACAACCTACTACTAGTAGCTTACTGGTAGTAGGTTACTCGTGGGTGAGAGAATGCCGGGCATGGCCGAGCGACGACTTTCCAGTGCCGAGCGGCGGGCGCAGCTCGTCGGCATTGCCCGCGACGTGATCGCCACCGAAGGTACGGACGCGCTCACGCTCGCGTACCTGGCGAGCAGAGCAGGGATCTCCAAGCCCGTCGTCTACGATCACTTCTCCTCGCGCTCGGCGCTTCTCCTGTCGCTGTACCAGGACTTCGACCATCGGCACCTCGCCGACCTGCATGCTGCGCTGGCACACACGCCGCCGGATCTGCGGCAGCGGGTCGAAGCGATCGCGACGGCCCACGTCGCGTGCATCGTCTCCCAGGGCGTCGAGCTCAGCGGAGTGGCGGCCGCACTCGCCGGCACACCAGCCCTCGACGAAGCCAAGCGGGAATCCGAACGCCGCTACGTGGACATCTGTCGGCACGCCATACGAAGCGCCGACGGCGATGCGGACCTCAGCGAGGAAGCAGCCATCGCCTTCGTAGGCGCCGCGGACGCGCTCGGCTATGCGGCCGCCCGTGAAACGATCAGCCCAGAACTGGCTCGATCGACCATCACCACCGTGTTGCTCAGCCTCGTCGAAGCCTCTGGCTGAAGGGCCCGGAGCCATGCAGCCGCTCCCGTGCCACCAACCTGGGGCGGTTGCGGCAGCTGACCGAGCGGCCGCTGGTCGTGCACTCACCGACCACTGCGGCCGTGGCCGGGACGCCCCCGGTCAGCCCGAGGTTGTCCCGCATGCGAGCCTTGTCGACCCGCCGCAGGCTCCCGAGAGCGTGCGCGGCCTGCTTCAGGCGGGTTCACGGTTGCCGCTGGGCGGCGACGACCTCGCCCGGCGAGCGCCCCACCCTCGCTGGAGTCGAGGGGCCGGTCCGCGTGGAAACCGCTCAGTCCGAAGACGGCGGCGGGTCCTCGGTGTGGGGCCGGGTGAGGGTGTCGGTGGCGGCCTGGGCGAAGTCGTGGACGAGGCGGGAGCGGCGGGCCGCCACCCAGGCGAGGGCCACCTGGTTGGGGCCGATGTCCTCCACGCGCAGCGGGATCACGTCCGGCCGCGTGTAGAAATTGGCGGTCGACAGCGGGAGCACGCAGACTCCCGCTCCGGCCGCCACCATTTCCAGCTTCTCCTCCACCTGGAGGATCACCGGGACCTCGGGGCGCCGCCCGCCCTGCAGTTCCTGTGCCACGTCGCGCCACTCGGGCACGGCGTCGGGATTCTGCAGCAGGTGCTCGGCGGCGAGGTCCTTGATACTCACCGAGGTCCTGCCGGCCAAGGGGTGCGCGGCCGGCACCATGACGACGCGGGGCTCCCGGAAGAGCGGACGCATCTGCAGACCTTTGCGGTCGACGGGCAAGCGCACGATGCTGACGTCGGCCCGGCCGTCCAGCAGCACCTCCACCTGGTCGTCCCACGTGGTGCGCAGCAGGCGCACGCTGACGTCCGGATGGTGCGCGGTGAAGGCGACCATGGCCGGGGTGACCGTGATGCCGGGCATGAAGCCGATGGTCAGCGCCTGGGTGCCCTGGGCCGCCGATCTGACGCGCCTCGTCAGTGCCTGGGCCGAGGCGAGCAAGGGAAGGGCGTCCTCCAGCAGTTGCTCTCCGGCCGGGGTGAGCAGCGTTCCGCGGCGGCCACGGTCGAACACCTCCGCTCCGAGGTCGTCCTCAAGGCTGCGGATCTGCCGGGACAGTACCGGTTGGGCGATGTGCAGCCGCTCCGCGGCCCGTCCGAAATGGAGTTCCTGCGCCACGGCCACGAAATAGCGCAGCTTCCGCAGATCAAGATCCATCCGGAATCACCGCCTGCTCTGTCGGAACGGCGCACCCGATCGGTCGGCCGCTGTGGACCCTGGCCGCCCTGGACGTCCTCCGGCACGGCCAGGGCAGTCGATCACCAATCTACCGGGCGGGCGCGCATCGCCGCCGACGCTGTCGGGCAGCGATGCGCGGGCGTGCTCAGCCACGGGCGAGAACGGCCAACGGGTCGGTGTGCGCGGGAGTCCAGCCCAGTTCCTCCCTGGCCCGGGCCGGAGTGAACTGCTGGTCGAGCGCGAAGGCGTCGGCGATCGGGCCCATCTGTTCACGGGCCTGTTCCAAGCTGATCGAGGCGACCTTGCCCTCGATGCCCGCCGCCCGGCTGAGCGCCAGGGCGCACTCCTCGGCGGTGGGGTTGACACCACCGACACCGACGTACACCGAACCCGGCTCAGCCTTGAGCGCGGCGACGTACAGCTCGGCGATGTCGTCGATGTGCACCAGCGCCCAGCGGTTGGTCCCATCGCCGATGTAGGGGATGGCGCCGGCCTCCTTGCCCGGTGTGGTGAAGAAGATGTCGATCAGACGACTCTCGCCGCCGTACAGCAGTCCGGGCTGTACCACGACGGGGCGGCCACCGCGCTGAGCGCGTGCGAGGACGGCGTCCTCCACGGGCTTGCGCCAGGCGACCAGCGACGGCGGGTTCCACGGGGCGCTCTCGTCCGCCACGCCCTGGGTGTCGCCGTACACCCAGGTGCCGCCTGTGTGCACGTAGGGGCCGCTGCCGATGCCGTCCTGCATGGCGGCGGCGGCCTCCAGATCCTCGGCACCGGTTGCGGCCTGCGCCAGGTGGACGACGGCCTCCGCACGGGCAGCCGCGGCGTTCAGCTCGCCGAGGTCCTTGAGCCCGCCGCGTACCGGTGTCGCGCCGTGGGCACGGACGGTTTCGGCGGCGCGGTCGCTGCGGGCCAGGGCCTCCACGGTGTGTCCGTGCCGGATCAGTGCGCTGATGGCCGCCCTGCCGATGTATCCGGATCCGCCGGTGAGAAACACCCTCATGGTCTTGGCTCCTGTCAATGGCTCGATGTCCTTGCCCTCACAGCCTCCGTCCGGCAACGGCACCCCGTCCAAGACCTCTTTCGACTCCTCTGATACCCGTCAGGCATAACGCGGGCCAGTGGCCGAACGCACCCAAGCCGTTCGGCGTTGTCCGTGCCGCGCCTCAGGGTGCGGGGCATGGCCCGATCCTGGACTTGGCGTCGAGTTGAACATCGCTCCAGCGCCCGGCGGGCCGGCAGCCGACGGAGACAACCTGACCCTGTCAACGGTTCCTGGGCGGACGGTTCCGGGACGGCCCGCAGCGTCTGCGCACCATGGCACCCGGCGACACACTTCCTGCCCGATCCGTGCGTGCGAGGGCGGTGATATCCCCTGCTCCGAAGGGCCGGCAGACGATGCTGAACTCGGGAGACCCGCTGGCCTCTCCCCCGGCGCCCGCCCGGGCAGATCCAGCAGCGCAGCGTCGTGAGATCCGATCAGGCGGCCCCCGCCCGCCACCGCTGCCCGGTGCCTTCGCCCGCCGAGTCAAGTGACAGCCCGTCCCCAGCTCCGCCGTCCGGGGTGACGGCCGTGCCGAAGGCGATGACCGGGCGGATCAGCCCGTCCTCGTCCACCGCGAACATCAGGTTCCGGCCGTTGCGGCCCTCCACCGAGTCGCACTCCCAGATCCCGACGCCCCGGTGCGTCGCTCCCCGGCTGTCGAGGCAGAAGTCGGGGTCGGCGGCCGACTGGAGCAACCCGCGGTCGTCGTCGACGCGCCAGCGCTGGGTACGTGACGACGAACAGGAGGCCGTGATCACATCGGTTCCGTTGGTGAAGGCGCCGCTCACGTCGAGACACAGGCCCGACGCGACGTTCACCACCTGCGCGAACGAGCCGGACAGCGGGCGCGTGGAGGAGGGCGGCGGCTTCGGGCTCGCCGTCTTCGTCGGTGACAAACTCCTCGTCGGGGAAGGCGACTTCGAGGTCCGCGACGGCGAGGGTGACGGCGAGGCCGAGACCGACGGCGTCCTGGACACCGTAGCCGTCACCGTCACCGCCACCGGTGGTGTACTCACCTGAGTGTTCGCCGAGCCCACCGGGTCAGGGGAAGGCGATCCGCCCTGCGCCGCCAGGAACACCGCCACCGGCAGCAGGGCCGCCCCCAGCACCGCCGACACCAGCACGGTGCGCCGGCGATCCGGTGCCCGTTCCCCGTCCTCCGGCTCCCGCCCGGATCCAGCAGGGCCGGACCCTCTCCGCCATACGCCGGTGCCACCGGCCGCCCGCTCGCCCGGGTCACCCGCCGCGTACGCCGTGCCGCCCCACGGCAGCAGCCCCTCCGCCAGCGCTGTGCGCGGTGCGTCCCGCAGGGCCGCCAGCTCCTCGTATGCCGTCGTGCAGTGCGGGCAATGCGTCATGTGGGCCTGCAGATCGGCGCTGTCACGAGGGCTGTCCGGGCGGATGGACTCCTCGATGAGGCGGCCGAAGTCGGGGCAGTCCGGGTCCTCGGAGGCGGTGAGACGGGCGCGCAGGCAGGCACGGGCCAGCTGCTGCAGCGCCGCGGCCGTACCGTAAGTGACGTCCTCCCGGGTCAGGCCGAGGAGGACGGCCGTCTTTTCCGTGGGGTCCCGCTCGACGATCCCGTACCAGATCAGGCCCTGAGTACGGGCGGACAAGGACTGGAACGCCGCGAGCATGGGGGGCACGGGACCGGAGGGGCCGACCGAGTTCAGGACGAGCAACAGCCCCGCGTCCAGGCCGGCCGCCCGGCCGTCCCCCGCCCAGGACCCGGCCGACCGGGCGACCAGCAGGAGGAGTTGATGGCGCCAGGGCAGTCCCGAGTCGATTCCGCGGGCGGTCCGACGGGCCGCCAGCGTGAACGCCTGGGCCGCCAGCTGCCGTGCCATGGACTCGTTGGGGGTACACAGCCTGGCGTAGGCGAGGACGTGCGGATGATGACGGGCGCGCAGTTCCTGGAGCGCCGGATACGCCGTGACCGTATCCGCGCGCAGCAGCTCGGCAAGCCGCGCGTCGGACGCGCCCTCGTGGATCCCGTGACCGGGCTCCGCACCGCCACGATCCCTGTCGCCGTCGGCCCGAGCCATCCCGCCGCCTCCCCTTGCAACCGTGCGACCCCGCGACCAGACCTGACGTACCGGCGGGTATGACGGCTCATGGTGGCGCAGGGCAGGTCGTGGGGAAAGGGTTTCCGTGGGTAACTCATGAGCTGCCGGCAAGAAGGCCTCGATGACGCAGTGGCCCTCCCTTGCGCGACGCCTGTCTGCGGCTGCCGGGGTGGTGGGCGCTCCGAGCCCACTGCTGTCGGGAGAGAGCGAGAGCACCACGAGCAGCTCGTCGGGCGGCAACCATAATCCGTCTTCGCACGGTTCTTGCCGGGAGCAGCCCGCCGGCAGGACGTGGACTCTCTCGGAGCGGAGCGGTGGGAGAATCGCAAGAGTGATGGCAAGAACCAATGACATCGAGAAGGCGGCCGAAGTGCTGCGCGCCGGCGGCCTGGTGGCCCTCCCGACCGAGACCGTCTACGGTCTGGGAGCCAACGCCGAGGATCCCGCCGCTGTCTCACGCATCTTCCAGGTCAAGGGGCGTCCGCCCTCCCACCCCCTGATCGTCCACATCGGCGACGCGGGCCACCTGGACGACTGGGTCGAGGACGTGCCCCCGGCGGCGCGCCTGCTGGCCGAACGCTTCTGGCCGGGACCGCTCACGCTGGTCCTGCGGCGCGGTCACCGCGTGCCCCTCGAAGCGACGGGTGGCCTGGAGACAGTGGCCGTTCGGGTACCCGACCATCCCGTCGCCCTCGCGCTGCTGTCGGCCTTCGGCGGCGGTGTCACGGCGCCGTCAGCCAACCGCTTCGGCTCGGTCAGCCCCACCACGGCGGACCATGTCCGTGCCGAGCTGGGTGATGCCGTCGACTTCGTGCTGGACGGCGGCCCTTGCCAGGTCGGCGTCGAGTCGACCATCGTCGACGCCACCGGCGAGACCCCGAGCATCCTGCGCCCCGGCGGCGTGACGCGCGAGGACCTCGAAGCAACGTTGGGGCGTCCGCTCGCGGTCCCCGCGACCAGTCACATCCGGGTGCCCGGTCAGCATCCCTCCCACTACGCGCCGCGCGCCCGGGTCGTCCTCGTCGAGCCGGAGAAGGTCGTCGCCGAAGCCGAGCTCGCGCAGGAGTCGGGGCACCACGTCGGCGTCCTTCTTCCGCCCTCCCTCGCCGACGTCCCGGTGAAGGCGCACGCCATGGTGGCGGTCCCCGCCTCGATGGCCGCCTACGCGCGCGGGCTGTACGGGTTCCTGCGCGAACTCGACCAGCGGGGATGTGATCTCATCGTCGCCTCCCTGCCGGTGGAGGAGGGGCTGGGACTGGCGATCGCCAACCGGCTCCGCCGCGCCGCGGGGCCCCGGTCCATGGTGTGAGCAGCATGAACGCCACGCGAGAGACGTGGGCGGCTGTCACCTGAGGCTCGACGCAGGGGGGACGGCACGGGACAGGGGTTCCAGGTCGTCGTGCAGGGCAGCATGGAGTGCGGCGGCGAGTTCGCGAGCTCGTTCTTCGTCCCGCACGCCGTGCATCATGAAATAGACGGGTCCCGTGTAGGCGCCGAAATCGACCTCGCGGGCGTCAACCAGCCGGAGGATCGCAGTCCGGATGGCATCGTTGACGGCATCGGTGACCCCGCGGCCGGAGCCGGCGGTGAGGGTGTCCGCCTTCACGGTCCAGTGCTGACCCTCGGCTTCGATGGCGACGAACACAGCGTTGTGCGCCATGGCGGTGCGGTAGGCGTCGTGGAAGGCATTCGTACCGGTGGCGTCCGGGATGAGGTGAGCGGGGCAGGGGACCGGCAGTGGTTGCACGTGTGCATTCTTGCCCAGGGGTGCCGTCAGCGCGCCCCGCGACGCGACGGCACGTCCGGTTGAGCGGTCAGGACGCGGCGATCTCCGCCGCTTCGAGCCCGTGGGAGGCGACGAGCTCCGCGGTGCCGTCGGCCAGACGGTAGCGCAGGCCCACCACGGCGGTCCGGCCGCCGGCGACCTTGTCGGCCAGGGCCCGGGAGCGGTCCAGCAACAGGTCGGCGGTGTGCCTTACGTGCTCGGCGAGGACCTCCTCCGGCTCGACCCGTCCGGCGGCCCGGGCGGCCAGCACGCTGGGGGTCACCCGCTCGACGACGTCCCGGACGTACCCGGCCGGCGTCATGCCGTCCTCCAGCGCAGCGCACGCCGCGCCGACCGCGCCGCACGAGTCGTGCCCGAGGATCACGACCAGCGGGCAGCCGAGCACCTCCACGCCGAACTCGATACTGCCCAGCACCTCCGGACCCATGACGTGGCCGGCGGTGCGCACCACGAACAGGTCGCCCAGCCCTCGGTCGAAGATGATCTCGGCGGCCAGCCGCGAGTCGGAACATCCGAACAGCACGGCGAAGGGCTGCTGGGACGGTGCGGTCTCGGCGCGGCGGGCGGCGTCCTGGTTCGGGTGCTCGGAGGTGCCGGCGACGAAGCGCTGGTTACCGGCCAGCAGCAGCTCGAAGGCGTCGCGGGGCGTCGGGGTCTGGATCTCACTCATGACGGCAGCTTACGAGTCGGCGCCAACCGTGACCGCACAGGCCCTCAGGTCATCGCCGGATCGGCTGAAACCGACCGCTCGGGCATCATCCCCAAGCGCCGGGCCTGGGCAGCCATGCCGCTTGAGCCCTGCGGCAACCCCTGCACGGTGCGGCTCTTCGCGCATACCTCATGCAGTCGTCATACCGCGGCGGCCCGTCGGCCTTTCCGGCACCACGCTTCGAAGCTCAGCGGGCAGGCAACTGACAGGAACTGCCCCGGTAGCGACCCGGCGTATCAGTCGGCGACGGCGGGCTCGGCCGGGGCGGCGGGGACGTCACGGACACCCAGGCGAAGGTGCTCGACGTGGTACAGGGCCTGGTCGAGGAGTTCGGCGACGTGGTTGTCGTGCAGGGCGTAGACGATCGAGCGTCCGTGACGCTCGCCGGTGACCAGTCCGAGGTTGCGCAGCAGGCGGAGCTGGTGGGAGCAGGCGGAGGCTTCCATTCCGACGGCCTCCGCGAGGTCGCTCACCGAGCAGGCGCCTTCCTGCAGACGGGCCAGGATGTAGAGCCGCGAGGGTGTGGCGAGAGCCTGGAGGGTGGCGGCGACGTCGGCGGCGCCGACGGCGTCGAGGCGCTCTCGGGTGGTGGCGCTGCTGGTGTCGGTTCCGTGGCCCATGCGGACATCATACCCATCACACCTGAAGACCTGTTCAGACATTCCTGTATGGTGGACGTGTTGTCCCGTCCACCCGCGAAGGGTTGCTTTGTCATGCCTTCTGTCCTGGACCAGCGGCCCGCGCCGGCGGCGGCCGGGCCGCGCCCGGCTCCGCCCCCGCGGCGCACCCGGGTGCTGACACTGCCGGAGGTCCGGTGGGCGCTGGCCTCGCTGGTCCTGTTCCTGACCGCCCTCCCGCTCAACCTGCTCGGCGCCCCGGCCTGGTTGTGGGGCCCGCTGTTCGCCGCCACCTACGTCACAGGCGGCTGGGAGCCGGGTTGGGAAGGGCTGAAGGCCCTGAAGGACAAGACCTTGGACGTGGATCTGCTGATGGTGGTGGCCGCTCTCGGCGCCGCGGCCATCGGGCAGGTCCTGGACGGGGCGCTGCTGATCGTCATCTTCGCGACCTCCGGCGCCCTGGAGGCGGTGGCGACCGCCCGCACGGCGGACTCCGTGCGGGGGCTGCTCGACCTCGCGCCGACGACGGCGACCCGGCTGGTGCCCGGCGGTGAGGAAACCGTCGCCGCCGAGGACCTGGAGGTCGGCGACGTCATCCTGGTGCGGCCCGGCGAGCGGGTCGGCGCCGACGGTCGGATCCTGGACGGCGCGAGCGACGTCGACCAGGCCACCATCACCGGCGAGCCCCTGCCCGTCGCCAAGCAGGCCGGGGACGAGGTGTTCGCCGGCACCGTCAACGGCACCGGCGCCCTGCGCGTGCGCGTCGATCGGGATCCGGCGGACTCGGTCATCGCCCGGATCGTGAAGATGGTCGAGGAAGCCTCCGAGACCAAGGCCCCCACCCATCTGTTCATCGAGAAGATCGAGCAGCGGTACTCGATCGGCATGGTCATCGCGACCCTCGCCGTGTTCGCGGTCCCGCTCGCCTTCGGCTCCGCCCTCCAGCCTGCCCTGCTCCGCGCGATGACGTTCATGATCGTGGCCTCGCCCTGCGCCGTCGTGCTCTCCACCATGCCGCCGCTGCTGTCCGCCATCGCCAACGCCGGCCGCCACGGCGTGCTGGCCAAGTCCGCCGTCGTGATGGAGAGCCTGGGACAGGTCGACGTGGTCGCCCTGGACAAGACCGGCACCTTGACCGAGGGCACACCCCGCGTCACCGACATCCGTCCCCTGCCCGGCTCCGGGCTGGACGAGGACGGTCTGCTCGCGCTGGCGGCCGCGGCCGAGCACCCCAGCGAGCACCCGCTCGCCCGCGCCGTGGTCGACGCCGCCCGCGAACGCCGCCTGCCGCTGCCCGAGGCGCTCGACTTCAGCTCCGCTCCCGGGCAGGGCGTGAGCGCCACCGTCGCGGGACGCACCGTCCAGGTCGGATCGCCCGCGCGTCTTCCGGACGCCACCGGGCCCGTGTCTGCGGCGGTGGCGGAGCTGGAGGAGACCGGGCGGACCGCGGTCCTCGTCCTGCGCGACGACAGCCCGGTCGGGGTGATCGGCATCGCCGACCGGCTGCGGCAGGACGCCGCCGCCACCGTCACCGCGCTCACCGAGCTGACCGGCCGAACCCCGGTCCTGCTGACCGGTGACAACGAACGCGCCGCCCGCCACCTCGCCGCACAGGTCGGCATCACAGACGTCCGCGCCGGACTCCTCCCGCAGGACAAGGCCGCCGCCGTACAGAAGTGGGAAGGCGAAGGCCGCAAGGTGCTGGTGGTCGGTGACGGCGTCAACGACGCGCCCGCCCTGGCCGCCGCGCACACCGGCATCGCCATGGGCAGGGCCGGCTCCGACCTCGCTCTGGAGACCGCCGACGCCGTCGTCGTCCGCGACGAACTCGCCGCCATCCCCACCGTCGTCGCCCTCTCGCGAACCGCCCGCCGCCTGGTCGTCCAGAACCTCGTCATCGCCGGCGTCTTCATCACCGCGCTGGTGATCTGGGACCTCATCGCCACCCTGCCGCTGCCGCTCGGCGTCGCCGGGCACGAGGGCTCCACCGTGATCGTCGGTCTCAACGGCCTGCGTCTGCTGCGCGAAGCCGCCTGGACCAACCCGGCCCGACGAGGTGCCGAGTGAGCAAGCGCTCCCCCCGTCGCGTCCCCGCCCCCGGAGCCGGGGCGGGAGCAGAACGGCCCACGGTCACGGTATGCCGCGGCTGCTGCTGCGGAACACCGAAGATCCCCGGACTCGATCACGCCGCCCAACTGCGTGACCTGCGGCAGGCCGTGGGCGGGGCGGCAAGGGTGCGGGTGACCGACTGCCTCGACGCCTGCGAGCGGGCCAACGTCATCGTCATCCAGCCCTCCGCCACCGGCCGCAGGGCCGGCGGCCGGCCCGTCTGGCTCGGCCTGGTCAACGACCGGGACGCCACCGCCGACATCGCCGCCTGGGTCGCGAGCGGCGGCCCGGGCGTCACCGATCCGCCTGGCATCCTCGACCTCTACACCTTCAGCCCCTCGCGCCGAGTACGCGCCGAACTCGACGAGTAGGGCGCTTCGGGCCTTCGCGCCCGAGGATCCGCCGGCAGGAACAGGGCCGCGAGCACATCGTAACGACATCCATTTTCATGTACTCTCCGTCTCGTTCACCGATCGCGTCCCGGAGGTCCTCATGGCCGTGCCCAAACGCAAGATGTCCCGCAGCAACACCCGGCACCGTCGCGCGCAGTGGAAGGCGGTGACGCCCCAGTTGGTCACCGTGACCGTGGACGGGGTGCCGTACCGCGTCCCCCAGCGGCTGGCAAAGGCGTACGAACGTGGCCTGCTGCGGCCCGAGGGCTGACACACCATGTCGCACACCCCCTCCGCGCGCCTGCCCGTCACCGTCCTCTCGGGATTCCTCGGTGCGGGCAAGACCACCCTGCTCAACCACATCCTCGGGAACAGGGAGGACCTCCGCGTCGCCGTCATCGTCAACGACATGAGCGAGGTCAACATCGACGCCGCCCTCGTGCGCGGCGGTGAGGCCGCACTGTCGCGCACCGAGGAACGCCTGGTCGAGATGACCAACGGGTGCATCTGCTGCACCCTGCGCGACGACCTGCTGGAGGAAGTGGACAGGCTGGCGCGCGAGGGGCGTTTCGACTACCTCCTCATCGAGTCCTCCGGTATCTCCGAGCCCATGCCGGTGGCCGCCACCTTCGCCTTCGCCCGCGACGACGGCGCCACCCTCGGCGAACTGGCCCGGCTGGACACGATGGTCACCGTCGTGGACGCCGCCAACTTCCTGCCGGAGCTGGCCGGCGGCGACGAACTGACCGAACGCGGCCTGGACCAGTACGAGGACGACGAACGCACGGTCAGCGACCTGCTGATGGACCAGATCGAGTTCGCCGACGTCATCGTCCTCAACAAGCTCGATCTCGTCGACGCCGCGTCCGCGGACCGGCTGCGGGCCACCCTCGCCCGCCTCAACCCCGCCGCCCGCGTGACGACGGCCGTGCGGGGCCGCGTACCGTTGGGCGAGGTCCTGGGCACCGGCCGCTTCGACCTGGAGCGGGCACAACAGGCACCGGGCTGGGTCAGGGAACTCAACGGCGACCATGTTCCCGAGACGGAGGAGTACGGCATCTCGTCGGCCGTCTTCCGCTCCTCAACGCCCTTCCACCCGGGGCGGCTTTGGACGTTCGTCACGGAGACACTGGACAGCGGCGCCTACGGGCAGGTCCTCCGGTCCAAGGGCTTCTTCACCCTCGCCAGCCGACCCCGTGTGACGGGACTGTGGTCGCAGGCCGGTTCGGTGGCCCGCTTCGAGCCCTCCTCCGCACGTGACGCCGACAGCCACTTCGCCCAGGAGCTCGTCTTCATCGGAACCCATCTGGACACTGAGTCGCTGCGGGCTGCTCTGACCGGCTGCCTTGTGCAGCAAGGCGAAGCCCTGCCCGCCTCGGACCCCTTCCCGGCCTGGGACACATACGGCTTCGACGAGAGCTGCGCGCACGAGCACGACCCCCTCATCACCATGACGGAGCGCTGAGACTCCGGGTCGGGCGGTGGTCGCAGCCACGGCACCGTCCGGCCCGGTACCACGCTTGAAGAAAGCAGCGCCTCTATCGACCGCGGCTTCGGACGCTTCGACGGCCTCCCGAGTCTCACCGGTGCGTTGGCGCGCACCCTTCTCTTCGCCCAGCATGATCGACCTGCGTCGGCAGTTCTTCGCGGATGTCCCGCGACGGGCGGTGATCGCGGCCTCGGTGGAGAACCGGGCGGAGCCGCGAAGGCGGTCTCTCACGCCGCCGGGCCGCACCTGATCATCGCAGCGACCGCGCTGCCCTCCCTGCACGAACCCGACGCGCGCGGGGTCCTCGGCTTCCCCGCCGACCACTCCCCGGACGCCCTGCCCGGAACCCGTGGCGGCTCAGTCTCCGCTCCTCCACCGGCAGTTGGGGTCCGCCGTCGCCGCGCAGCGGCTCCCCCAGGCCGAGGGGTACCGGCTCAGCCCCTTGCACCTGCCTTGACATCCGCAGGCACGCTCGGCGACGGGTCCGGCCACGACTCCACCGAGTCACGGCCGGACCCGTCGCCCGTCGCACGGACGGAGCGATTACCAGGAGGACTTGGTGACCCCGGGCAGGAAGCCGGCATGGGCCTGTTCCCGCACGCGGATGCGCGACAGGCCGAACTTCCGGAGGTGGCCGCGCGGCCGCCCGTCCACGCTGTCCCGGTTGCGCACCCGGGTCGCGCTCGCGTTGCGGGGCTGGCGCCGCAGTTCTTCCACCGCGGCCCGGCGTTCGGCGTCGGTGGAGGACGGCCTGCGGATGATCTCCTTCAGCTCCGCCCGGCGGGCCGCGTACCGCTCGACGGTCGCCTTGCGCTTCTCGTTCTGCGCGATCTTGCTCTTCTTGGCCATCAGACCTTCTCCCCTCGGGCGCGGATGCGGGCCACGGCGGCCTCGATGCCGATGCTGTCGACGGTCTTGATCGCCTTCGCGCTGAGCGTCAGCCGGACATACCGCCCCTCGCTGGGCAGCCAGTAACGCTTGCGCTGGACGTTGGGGTCGAAGCGGCGCGAAGTGCGCCGATGCGAGTGGGAGATGGTGTTGCCGAAGCCCGGTCGGGCGCCGGTCAGTTGGCAGTGGGCGGACATGGTCGTACCTACCTCTCGTCGGGGACGGCTAGTTTTTGTTAATGAAAACCATTCCCATATAGTACCGCTCATGGCACGCAACGAGGTACGCCCGATCATCAAGCTCCGCTCCACCGCAGGAACCGGCTACACGTACGTCACCCGCAAGAACCGCCGCAACGACCCCGACCGCCTGGTACTGCGCAAGTACGACCCGATCGCCCGGCGTCACGTCGACTTCCGCGAGGAACGCTGACCTCCCGCCGCACAGCCACCGGCCCCAGAACTCAAGGACGCCCCATGAAGCCCGGAATCCACCCTGCCTACGGTCCCGTCGTCTTCCGCGACCGTGCCGCGAACTACGCGTTCCTCACCCGCTCCACCATGACCAGCGACAAGACGATCGAGTGGGAGGACGGCAACACCTACCCGGTGGTCGACGTCGAGATCTCGCACGTCAGCCACCCCTTCTACACGGGGACCGCCCGGGTCCTGGACACCGCCGGGCGAGTCGAGCGCTTCGAGCGCCGGTACGGTCGACGCGGAGCCAACTGATGCGTGGCGGTACCGGACTCCCTGTCGTCATCGTCGCCGGGCTCCACTCCGAGGCGCGCCGCAAGGTCGTGGAGCGCCTCTTGCACCTGGTGCCCCACAGCGTCGCCCTCCATCACGACCTGTCCAGTGCGGCCGACGGCACCGTCCTGCGTCAGGTGCGCGATGCGTCGGGTGAGCTGTCCCGAGAGGAGGCCCCGCTGGTCAACGACTGCGCGTGCTGCGCGCTGCGCGAGGACCTTGTCCCCGAGTTGGAACGGCTCGCCGATGCCGGCATCACCCGGCTCGCCGTCGTCGAGCTGTGGGACTCCGTCGAACCCAGGGGAATGGCCGAGGTCGTCGTCCAGCACGGCGCCGACGCTGTCCGACTCACCAACGTGATCACGGCGGTCGATCCCGCTCTCGTCCTGCCCTGCCTCGCCAACGGCGACGACCTGGCCGAGGCGGGCCTCGCGGCCGCGGCCGGCGACCAGCGCACGGTCGGCGACACCTGGGCCAGGCAACTGGAGTACGCCCCCGTCCTCGCCGTCGTGGAGAGCGAGGACGCCGACGACGAGGACCGGGCGCTCCTCACCCAACTCCACCCCACCGCCCGTCGGGTGAGCGCCGACTCCGAAGAGCTCGCCCGGCTTGCCTTCGCCGGTTTCGACGTGGAAGCGGCCGCCGCCGCCCAGCATCCGGCCTGCGCGCTGCTCCCCCAGGAGGCCGACGAGGCAGGCGTCACCACCTTCGTCTGGCGTCGGCACCGCCCGTTCCATCCCGAACGCCTCTACCAGGCGCTGGAAGACCTCTGCTGCGCCGCGGTCCGCAGCCGCGGGAGGTTCTGGCTCGCCGACCACCCGGACACCCTGCTCGCCTGGGACGCCGCCGGCGGAGCGCTGTGCGTGGAGAGCGCCGGTCCGTGGCTCGCCTCCCTGCCGGACGCCGCCTGGGAGATGGTCCCGCCCGTACGCCGAGCGGCCGCCGCACTGGACTGGCACCCCGAGCACGGCGACCGCTGCCAGCACCTCGTCTTCACCTCCCCCGGCCTGGACCGCGACGGACTCGCGCGGGTACTGGAGTCCTGCCTGCTCACCGACGCCGAGTACAGGGCGGGCCCCGAAGCCTGGAAGCAACTCCCGGCCGCATTCGACTCTCTCCTCGACCCCGTCACGTAGAACCGGCCCCAACCGCCCCGACACAGAAGGAGCACCATGGCCCCCCGCCAAGGCCCCCGCAAGCCGCTGAAGTCCCGCCCCAACCCGCTGGACGCGGCCGGGATCACCTACATCGACTACAAGAACACCGACCTGCTGCGAAAGTTCATCTCCGACCGCGGCAAGATCCGCAGCCGCCGCGTCACCCACGTCACGGCCCAGCAGCAACGACAGATCGCCAAGGCGGTCAAGAACGCCCGGGAGATGGCGCTCCTTCCGTACTCGAGCCGGTGAGAAGCGACCGCCAACCCCCTGCGCAAGCGTTTCTGCACTAGATGCGGAAGCACCCGGAATGCACCCCTGGGAGCAGGGGTGCATTCTGCATACCGGTCCACACGAGGAGTTTTGTCGGGGGCTGCTCGGTCTGGTGCGTGCGGTGCTGACCGCGCGAGCGGCACGGTACGGCACCGACGCCGCCGACCGCGGCGCGCCCCTGGTCGCGGAGGGGCACGGCCACCTCCACTCCCACGAGGGCAGCCCTCGGGGTGGCGTGGCTGCTCGTGCTGCCGGCCACCGCGCTGCTCCTCTTCCCGCCACCCGCTCTCGGGAACAGTCGTTTCCAGGTACGCCCGTCCCTGAGCTTCACTGGTCCGGTCCCCGGGGCGAACTGCCGCGCCCGGAAAGGGTGGTGTCGCTGAGGATGCGGTTGAGCGCGCTGTCGGGGCTGCTTGTGAGGTCCTCCCAGGTTCCCTCTTCCGTGATGAGGCCGTCCTCCAGGACTGCGATGCGGTCGGCGCGGCGGATGGTGGCCGGGCGGTGGGCGATGAAGATCGTCGTGCGGTTCTCCTGCCGCAGCGCGGTGGCGAGTTCGGCGTCGCCGGTGTTGTCCAGGTGGGCGGTGGTCTCGTCGAGCACGAGGACGCGCGGTCCGGCCAGCAACGCGCGGGCCAGGGCGATGCGGGCCCGCTGACCGCCGGAGAGCGTGGCGCCCCGCTCGCCGACGAGGGTGTCCAGGGGGGCGATCCGGTCGACGCCGCACAGCCGTGCCGCCTCGGCCAGCGCCCGGTCGTCGGCCTCGGGCGCGGCGAGCCGCAGGTTCTCGGCGAGGGTGCCGTGGAAGAGGGGGGTGTCCTGTCCCACCAGGACCACCGCCCGCCGCAGTTCTGCGTCGTTCACCTCCCTCACATCCACGGGATCGCCGTCGGCGGGCAGCAACTGGACCTCACCGGCGGACGGGTCCCAGAAGCGGGCCAGCAGGTGGGCGCAGGTGGACTTGCCGGCTCCGGAGGCGCCGACGAGGGCGAGTGTCCGGCCGGGATGGACGGTGAGGTCGACGCCGTCCAGCACGGGGATGCCGCCGTAGTCGAACCTCACTCGGTTCAACCGGACGCCCAGTGGTCCGGGAGGCAGGGGGCGAGGTACGGCGGGTGGTGGTGCCAGGGCGGGAGCCTTGACGGCCGCGTCGACGCGGGCGGCGGCGGCGCGCAGGGCCACGGCCTGGCTCAGGGCGCGGGCGGACTCCGCGACCGGGCCGAGGACGGACAGGGCCAGCGCCATCGCGGCCGGGACCCAGGCACCGTGCAGCCGTCCGGAGGTCACGGACTGTGCCGCCGCAGCGACCACGCCGAGGACCGCGACCACGATGAGGAGGTCGCGGACGGCGGCGGCGACGGCCTCCCAGGTGGCCTCGGCGCGCTGGGCGTCGCCGACCTGCCGCCCCCGCTCCGCCAACTTACGGCGGCGTTTGTCCAGAGCGCCGAAGGCAAGCAGCTCGCGCAGCCCGTCGACGGTCTCCACCGTGTCGGCCGACAGAGCCGCCACCGCTGTGCGGGTGCGGCCGCCGCGCACCGTGCGCGCGCCTGCGTCGGCGAACGGGGCCACGGCAAGCAGGGCAGCGACCGGCAGCACGGCCACCAGCATCCACGGCTCCACCAGGGCCAGAAGTACCGTACCGCCGGTGAAGACCGTTCCTGCCGCGAGCAGTTGTGCGGTGGTGTGGGCGTAGAAGAACTCCAGCGCTTCCACGTCGGCCATGGCGGTGGCGGCGAGGTCGCCGCTGCGGCGGCCTGCGACCCGGGCGGGCGCGCTGCGGGCCAGTCCGTCGAAGACGCGGACCCGCAGTGCGGCCAGCACCCGGTAGGCGAGGTCGTGGGAGAGGTCCATCTCCCGCCAGGTCATCAAGGCGCGTACGAGAACGAGGGCGACGAGCGCGGTGACGGTGCCGTCCGTGGGAAAACGCCCTTCGACGACGGCGATGCCCACGGTGTGCGCGGCCAGGGTCACCAGCGCGACGAGAGAACCCTGTTCGAGGAGCGCGGCGGCACAGGTGCGAGCCGTCATGGCACGGTGTGCCGCGAGGGCCGGCAGCAGCGCGCGCAGCGCACCCCGCACGGGAAGGTCGGACCCGGTGACGGTGGGACGGATGACGGTGCTCATGCGGCGAGTTCCCCTCGGTGGGCGCGACCGGCCTCGACGAGCCGGGTGTAGACGCCGCCGGCCTCGACCAGACCGGTGTGGTCGCCGACGGCGTCCACACGTCCCGCGTCGAGGACGACGATCCGGTCGGCGGACCGGACGGCCGCGAGCCGGTGGGCGACCACCAGGACGGTCCGCCCACCGACCGCCTTCAGCAGCTCCCGGACGATGTCCGCCTCGCGTCGTTCGTCGACCGAGCTGGTGGCCTCGTCGAGAACGAGGACCGGGGCATCGGACAGCAGGGCCCGGGCGAGGGCGAGCCGCTGTCGCTGCCCGCCGGAGAGCGTGGCGCCCCGTTCGCCGAGGAGGGTGGCGTAGCCGTCCGGGAGGGCGGTGATCTCGTCGTGGATCCCGGCGGCGCGCGCCGCCCGGGTGAGCTCGTCGTCGGTGGCATCCGGCCGGGCCAGGCGCAGGTTGTCAGCGATGCTGGCGTGGAACAGGTACGTCTCCTGGGAGACGACGGCGATGCCCTGCCGCAGCGAGTCGAGCGCGTACTCGGTCGTCGGGCGGCCGTCGAGGGTGATCCGCCCTTTCTGCGGGTCGTGGTGGCGCAGGAGCAGGGCCAGGAGGGTCGACTTGCCGGCGCCGGACGGCCCGACGATCGCGGTGGTCCGTCCCGCCCGCGCGGTGAAGGAGACCCCGTCCAGTGCGGGTGCGGGAGCACCGTCGTAGGTGAACCGGACATGGTGAAAAACGAGTTCGGGCGGCGTGTGCCGGTGCGCGGACGCCGTCGCGGTGTCGGGGACCGCCGGCACGGACGTGCGCAAGGCTTCCAGCCCGTCGGCGGCCGACACCCCCAGGTATCCGGCGTGCCACTCCCGGGCGTGGTCGCGGATCGGACGGAAGCACTCGGAGGCCAGCAGCAGCACCAGATAGGTGCCGGCCGCAGTGGTGGATCCGGTGATGGCCGACCAGCATGCCAGGAGCGCTGCGGCGGCGGTGCCCCCCTGGATGGCGAGGTCGGTGATGCCGGTGTCGGCCAGGGACACCCGCAACTTGGCGACGGTCGCCCGGTGCAGGGCCGCGGACCTCTCCTCCAGGCGCGCCCGGGTGCGGCCGACCGCGCCCGCGGCGCGCAGGGCGGGCATGCCCTGGAGAGCCTCCAGGTAGTCGGCGCCCAGTCCTTCGTAGGTGTCCCAGTGTTCCTTACCGCGGGCGGCGAGGAGCCGGTCCCAGGCGCGCGGCCCCAGCAGGGCCAGGAGCAGGGCGGGGACGAGTCCGACAAGGGCCCGGGGTTCGACCACGGCGAGGACGGCGAGGACCAGGGGTGGTACCGAGAGGGTGACCAGGAGCTGGGGCAGGTAGCGGGAGACATAGGCGTCGACGCCCTCCACCCCGTCGACCAGGGTGGTGCGGACGGCCCCCGCCCGCGCTGTGGTCAGGTACGCGGGCCCCAGCCGGCCCAGACGGGCCAGGAGTTCGTCGCGCAGTGCCACCCTGACCCGGGCTCCGGCGCGCGTGGCGGTGCGCCGCTGCCACAGGGCGAGCGCGGCGCGGGCGGCGACGACGGCGAGCACGGCGGCCAGCAGCCATGGGAGCTGGCCGGTGCCACCGCGGGCCAGGCCGGCGAGCGCGAGGGCCAGCAGCACGGCCTGTGCCAGGTGCGTGAGGGTGACGGCTCCCTGCAAGAGGGTGGCCGCGAGCAGGGGACGCCGTGCGTGCCGTGCGGCGCGGCGCAGCTCGGGGTGGACGATCATGTCGGATTCTCCTCGTCGGCGTGGCGGGTGCCGAGGGCCAGGGCGTGTACGACCCAGTCACGGCCCGGCGCGGCTCCGAGGGCGGCGCCGAGATCCGCCTGCTGCCAGGAGCCGACGGGCCGGGCCGCCAGCCCGTGGCGCAGGGCTGTGACATGGGCCAGGTGGACGGCGAAGCCGGCTCGCAGGTGGGCGCGGCGGATGTGCGCGGCGTCGGCGTCCGCGGGGCAGCCGTGGGCGAGCAGTACGGCGCCGGCGTCCGCAAGCCACGCCTGGCCCGCCGCCCAGGCCGCGAGCGTCGGACGGGCCTCGCCGAACGCGTAGGGCCGCAGGGTGGCGCCCTCGGGAGCCAGTTCCATGAGGCCGGGCCGAGGTGGGCCGACCGCGGCGCACCAGCGCAACAAGCGGCCGTCCCCGGCCCGTTCGGCGGTGGCCAGGATTGCCTGCAATGCCTCGCCGGGTGGGCTGCCCCGCAACGGTGGCGGGGTACTGCGGCGCGTCAGCAGGTCGGCCGGCGTCGGCCGGTCCTCGCGATCCGCAAGGCGCTTCGGCCCCTGCCCGTCGGGCGGTGGGATGCGTACGACGGCCAGGGGGTTCTCGGAGCGCCCGTCCATCCGCACATCGCATCCTTCAACGCCCAGGACGCGGGCCGCGAGGAGCAGCGCCGCGGCGGCGTGCCCGGTGTCCAGCAGCAGGAGGGGCCAGGCCCGGTGGCCGTAGTGGGACACCGTGCGCCGCACGGTGACGGAGAGGGCGGCGGTCGCGCCGGGCGGCGTGCCCTCGACGGGAGGGCCGAGGTGGTGGACGCGATGGCGCAGGGGGTCGTAGCCGTAGCGGCCGGGCGGCAGGGAGCAGCCGGTGCCCACGACCAGTTCGGTGTCCACCGGATGCAGCGCACCGGCGGAGGGGGTGGGCCTGAGGCGTCCGGAGGCGTCCGAGGCCGCCAGGGACAGACGCAGCAGGGTCCGCAGGTCGAGGTCCGCGGGGCCGGCCTCCGGGATCGGGCGCGGTGGCCCTGGCCAGTGGCGGACGGCTGTCCCGGCGGGGGTGTCGGGGCCGGGGCTCTCCGGGGAGCGGGCCCGGGCGAGGGCGGCGACCGGGTCCGTCGGCAGGTTCTCACGGTGGTTCTCCACAGTGGCCCTCACATGTGCGGCGGAGGTGCCAGCGTGAAGTCCCGCGGCGCGGTCGGCGCGGTGGTGCGCCATCCGCGCGCCACGGCGGCCTCGGCCAGGCGCGGGCAGCCGAAGTACCCGAACGCGGCGGGCGCGTTGGGCAGCAGTCCTGATACGAGGACCCGGGCGACGCGCAGCGCGGTCTCCGCCACGTCCTCGGTGGTGAGATCGAAGGTCATGACGCGGTGGCCGCCGCCGCGCAGCGTTCTCCTCAGCCGCTCCCGGCTGCCTGGCTGGACCTCCGCAACCGACACCGTCCCGAGCGCGGGCTCGGTATACCTCCGGGCCTCGACCGCCATCCGTTCGTCCAGCCACACCTGCACGTGTGCTCCCAGGTCTCGCACGTGCTCGAACTGCTCGCCGCACACGTCGAGGTAGCGGCCGTCGGCCCGGTGGTCCAGATAGAGCCCGCGGGCCAGCAGCCCGGCCTCGACGGCCTGGAACACCCAGCCGTCGGGACCGGTCAGGCCTTGGGTGAAGACCCAGGTGTGGACGGCTTCGAGGACGGCCTTGCGGGCTGCTTCGGCCGGATCGTACTTGCAGGCGAACCCGGCGGCGTACAGGCCGAGGCGCGGGTCGTGGACGAGCGCGGCCATGCAGGGGGCGAACTCCGAGTGCATCTCGACGATGTGAACTTCCAGCGCGGAACCGTCGAGGTCGTCGGTGAGGCCGGGCACGCTGGCCGGGTCGATGCCCCGGGCCGGGCCGTCCAGGTGCCACCACAGTTCCAGGGCGTCGCGTTCGACGATTTCCAGCAGGCCGCGCTCGATCGCGTCGTCAAGGTCTTGTCCGGTGGCGATCCCGGCGTAGTTGAGGTGGTGGGTGCGGGGCAGCTGGCGCAAGTCGCCCTGGCGCCAGTTGAGGTGGGTGAGCGAGACGGGTGCCCAGACCTCGGCGGCGGTCCCGTCGGACAGTCGTTCGGATCCTCGTGTCCACAGCGCGGGGGTGTCGGCGGTGAGCGGGCGGTAGGGGAACTTCTCACGGGCGTACTGCCAGGGTGCGTAGGCGGGCAGATCGGCCGGGCCGTACAGGCGCAGGCCCTTGTCCGCCAGTTCGGCGGCGGTGGCGCGCAGGGGTGCGTCCGGGTGGCCGGGCGGCGGCACACGGTTGCCGCAGTAGCGCTCCATCCCCTCGGCTATCGCGGCGACACGGGCCTGCTCCGGATCGCCGAAGGTGGTGCCGAGGGAGACCCGGTCGGCGGGCCACAGCCCGAGTCTGCGAGCGTCGGACACCTCGGCCGTGAGCGCGGTGTAGCGGGGCGGGGCGCCCGCGGGGTGCTCGACGGGCTTGACCTTGCGGATGATGCCGCAGAGGGGGTCGACGAGGGCTTCCAGCGGCAGAGTTGTCATCGCAAGATCTCCTCGGCAGGGTCGGTGGGGGCGGGAGTGGACGGGAGCACGGGCAGGTACAGCACCACGCTGTCCGGGTCGATCTGCCGCCGCGAGGCGAGCAGGTGTTCGGCCGTCATCGGGTCGTCACCGGTGTGGGGGTTACGGGCGTGGGCCGGGAAGTGGTGTCCGGCGATCTCCAGGCGCAGCCGGGTACCGGCCCGGAGCCGACGGGCGAGTCGGCCGAGCTCGACGGTGAACGTGCTTTCCTGGCCTGTTGGTTCTACACGCCGCACGATGCCGACGGCGAGCCGCTCGGCGGTCCCGTCGGGTGAGAGCGCGACGAGCCGGGCCACCCAGTCGGCGGACGGTGTGTGGGCGGTGGCCCGCAGTCGCACACTGGACGGTCCGACGAGGTCGAGCGGTCGCGGCGACGGCGGTGTGACCAGCAGGCAGCGGTCAGGCGGGCCATCCGCGGGCACGGTCAGGTCGTCGGAGCGAACGGGCCGTGCGGGGTCGGCGGTGAAGACGGAGCCGTGCAGCAGGCGCGTGCGGTGGGCGCGCTGTTGCCCCTCGGCGTTGGCCGGCAGCCACAGGCCGGCGGCACCGAGCGCCAGTGCGCCGTGGTGGCCGGGGGCGAGGTCACCGGTCAGGGCGCGGCGGGCCCAGCGCACGTACAGTTCACCGAGCTCGAGCCGGTGGGCGGGTCCCGCGTCCGGCCACGGAGCAGCGGTCAGGGAGTGTCCCCAGGGGCCGAGCAGCAAACGCGCCGGAGCTCCGCCCCAGGCGCGCCACAGAGCGACGGTCTCCTCGGTGAAGTGGTCGTGGTGTCCGCCCACCGCGAGCAGGGGTTGCTCGGCGTGCGCCGCCCGCGCCACGAGCCGCCCGCGGTCGTGATGGCGCCACAAGCCCGCCCACGAGGGCAGGGCGCGTCCCATGCGCTCGGGCAGTGCGGTCAACGGCAGGTGGGCGAGCAGGCCGGGATCCTCGGCGAGGGCCTTGTTCAGCGCACTGTCGTCGGAGTCACGCCGGTCACCGTGGGCGGCCCACCATCCGGCGCGGGAGAGCAGCCGTTCCACGCCGGACGCCTCGCGGGCGGTCTCAGCCAGGCCAAGGGCGGGCACGGCCGCGATGACGGCATCCGGCCGGGCATCCCCTGGGACGTCGAGGGCGAGGACGAGGGCGCAGTGGGCCGCGTAGGAGGCGCCGACGGCCACCAGCCGCCCGTCGCTCCACGGCTGCTGCCGGATCCAGCGGACGGCTGCTGTTCCGTCGGCGGCCTCGTGCGCGTACGGGTGCCACTCCCCTGGCGACGCGTAGCGGCCCCGGACGTCTTGTACCACGGCTGCGAACCCACGGCGGGCCCAGCCGCGCGCCTCGGCCCGGTGGCGTGTCCGGTCGTAGGGGGTGCGGATCAGGACGGTCGGGAAGGGGCCGTCGCCGGCCGGGAGGCAGGTGTCGGTGGCGAGTTCGCCCACGGCGACCGTCCGGACCGCCGTCATTCGCCCTTCCTCGGCGTCGGTGCGACGTCGGGTACCGGGAGGACGGGGTGCTCGGTGACGGTCAGCGTGCGCAGGTCCACATGCCGGAGCCGACGGCGTGCCGGGAGGCCGACCGGGTCGGGGGCGCCGGTGGCCCACCGGCTGAGATCGTCCGCGAGCAGCGCGGCGAGCAGCGTGGCGGCGGGCACAGTGAGCCGGACGGGCGTGCCCGAGGTCCGGGGGCCACTCCAGTACGCGGCCAGTTCCCGGTGGGCGGGTGTGGCGGCGAGCCGGCGGGACCGGACGTGCGCCGACGTGACGTCCCCGGGAGTGACGGCCACCGGCTCGACGTACGCCTGCCAGCCTTCGCGGTGGCAGCGCAGCCACGCAACACCGTGCTCCGGCAGGCGGTCGGCGGCGTCCCACAAGCCGTCCGGCACGGGCCCGTCCAGGCACCACACGACCGCGGAGGGGCTTCCGTCGAGCAGGTCCTCCATCCCCACCGGCGAGCTGCCGGAGGAGGTCCCCGCCGAAGTCGTACGGGGCCGCGCGCCCAAGGCGGTCAGTTGCACGGCGAGCGGTTCGGTCAGGACCGGGTCGCCGAGGATTCTGACGTCTTGGAGAGCGGCGGGCCACTCCTCCGGACCCAACGGGCCTTCCGCCAGATATCCGGCTTCCGCGAACGCCCGGATCACGCGATCCATCCCCTTGTCCACCGGGGCTGCGGTCCCCCCGGCAAGCAGAGAGAGCAAGGCGTCCTCGTCAGTGTCCCCTGTTCTGACGCTGAAGAACTCCCCCTCGGGGGTGCGGACGGCCAGCCCTCGCCCGGGCACGGCGACGACCTCGACACCGGGGACGAGTCGGCTACGGGACACGGTGTTCCTCCTGTCGACGGGAGCGGGGACGGGCGTGGGCCCGCCCGGAAGGCATCGGGCGGGCCCACGGTCGAGGGTGGCTAGCCCTCGCTTACTCCTCGGTGTCCTCGAAGGGGTTCTCGACGAGCGCGTTGGAGTGAGAGGCCGAGTCGTGAGCCAGCTGACCCGGGTCGGCGATCGGGGCGAAGACCTGCTCGTTCTCCATGAACTCTCCTTCATCAGCAGGGAGATACGGCGTTCGGTTGAGCGCCGCGGCCTCACTCTAATGAATCTGATTTTCATATTCTAGATCTGCGATGGGGTGATCTGGGTAACACACGGGCCACCCACCTTCCGGATCCTCACCGACCCGGCCTGCCACCTGCAGCACCTCCGCCAGCAACCCCGGCGTGACGACCTGCTTCGGTGCTCCGTCGGCCACCACACGGCCCTCCCGCAGGGCGACGATCCGCTCGGCGAACCGGGCAGCGTGGGCCAGGTCGTGCAGCACCATCACCACCGTGAGCCCGCGTTCCTCCCGCAGACGCACCACGGTCTGCAGTACGTCGAGCTGGTGGTGCAAATCCAGGTACGTTGTCGGTTCGTCGAGCAGCAGGACCCGGGTGTCCTGAGCGAGCGCCATCGCGAGCCTGACGCGTTGCCGCTCGCCGCCGGACAACGCGTCGACGTCACGTTCGGCCCACTCCTCCACCCCGACATCGCGCAGCGCCCGACGCACGACGGGGTCGTCGCCCTCGCGCAGCATGCCCAGCGGGCCGCGCGCCGCGTACCGCCCCTGCCGGACCAGATGACGGACCGTCATGCCCGGGACCGCCGGAGCCGACTGGTGCAGCAAGGCCACCTTCCGGGCCGTGGCGCGTCTTGAAAGCCGCGTGACATCGTCCTCGCCGAGCAGCACGCGCCCTTCGTCCGGTTTCAGCAGCCCGGCGGCCACCCGCAGCAGGGTCGACTTGCCACAGCCGTTCAGGCCGATCAGGGCGGTCAGCTCACCCGGCCGGACGGTCAGGTCCACGCCCTGCAGCACAGGCCGTCCGGGGTAGCCGAAGTGGACCCCCTCGAGGTGGATCCCCACGGACTCGATCATGCTCAGTCCTCAATTCGACGTCAGAACGTACGGCTCGGCGTGCGGCGCACGACGAGCAGCAGCAACGCGGCACCGAGACAGGCGGTGAGTGCCCCGACCGGCAACGTGAGCCGTCCGGAGTCCAGCGCCGTCGCCAGCAGCCGCGAGGACAGCTGCGCCGCCGCGTCCGCCCCGCACACCACAACAGCGCCTGTCAGGGCGGCGCCGGGAAGGCTCCGGCGCAGGTCCGCACCGAAGACGGCCACGGCCAGATGCGGGACGAGCAACCCGATGAAACCGAGCGCGCCGACGGCGGCCACGGCGCCAGCGGTCAGGGCCACCGCGCACAGCAGGGCCAGGGACCGGGCCCGGCGGACGGAGAGGCCGGCGGCGAGGGCGATGTCGTCCCCGCAGCGCAGCAGGGTCAACGGCCCCGCCAGCAGCCAGGCGGCGGCCGACCAGAGGAGCGCCCACGGCCACAGCAAGTGCCAGTGCTCCCACACCCGGCCCTCTGTGGTGCCCACCAGCCACTGCACGACGCTGCCGAGCTCGCCCGGCTCCACGAGCAGCACCATGGCGGTGAACCCGCCGAGCACCGCCGACACCAGCACCCCGTGCACGGCGGTCTGCGCGGGATCACCATGGCGGCGGCCGGCGAGCAACCACAGCATTGCCGCTCCGGCGCACCCACCCGCGCACGCGGCGAGGACCACGGCCAGGGGCGACTCCCACCCGGCGAGCCCCAAGGCGGTCGCGGTGACGGCGCCGAGGACCGCCCCTGGGGTCACGCCCGTCACCTCCGGCCCGGCCAGGGGATTTCGCAGTGCGGACTGCAGGACCAGGCCTGCCACGGCCAGACAGGCGCCCGCGCCGAGGGCGACGAGCAGCCTCGGCAGACGCAGTTGGAAAACGATGTGGCGCTCCGTCGCGTCACCGCCACCGTTGAGGACGTCCCAGACGTCCACCGGAGACATGCCGCGCCCGGCCACCACCTCCACCGCGGCGCACACGACGGCCAGTGCCGCAAGGGCCGTGAAACGCCTTGTCACCGTACGTCCTCCGTTCCGGCCGCCCCCGCAGGCGGCAAGGTCGGACTGCCGTGCCCGGGTTCGCTCCGGTGAGCGTGCGATGCTGCTCCGGTGGGAGGTACGTCGTCCGCCCCGACCGGAGCCGTCTTCCGCAGCCCGGACAGCTGCTCGCGCGTACCGACCGAAGCGGCCCGTCCGTGCCGGGCCGTCCGGCGGCGGCCGCTCGACCGCATCAGCGCGACGCCGGCCGGAACTCCCAGCAGGGCCGTCCACGCGCCGGCGGGGGTCTCCACGGGAGCCAGCGCCAGCCTGGCCGGGACATCGGCGACCGCCACGACGACCGCGCCCCAGGCCGCGGACCAGGGAAGCCAGCGCACCGCTCCCGCCGCGGGATTGAACCAACGGCTCAGGTGCGGGGCGAGAAACCCCACCCAGGCGACGGGCCCGCACACGGCCGTCACCGGGGCGATCAGCACCACGGCGACGGCCAGCGCTGCCAGCCGGGCGCGTTGAGCTCGCACACCGAGCGCCTGGGCGTCCTCGTCGCCCAGCCGCAGGACGGACAGCACCGGCGCGCACAGCACGAGCGCCGGCACCGCGACGAGCAGCCACGGCCACATGCCCGTCACGTCGTCCCACGTCCGGGCGGACAGGGAACCGAGCAGGTAGCGGTAGATCAGCTGGAGGTCCAACTGGTCGGCCATGACCATCAGCACGAGCAGCGCAGCCTGCAACGCGGCCGCCACCGCCGCACCGGTCAGCAGCACGGCGGAGGGGCTGCGGCCGATCCCGGCGACCAGCAACGTGAGCCCGCCACCGAGGGCGGCCCCGCCGATGGCCAGCAGAGGCTGAACCGCGGCGGGCAGGGAGAAGGCCAGCACCAGCGGAGCGGCCACCCCCAGCGCCGCCCCGGACGACACACCCAGCATCTCCGGAACCGCCAGAGGATTGCGCAACGCCTCCTGGAGCACCAGCCCGGCCGCCCCCAGACAGGCTCCGGCGACCAACGCCAGCAGCAGCCGGGGCACGCGGAGTTCACTCACGACGACCCCGGCGAGGGTGGTCTCCCCCTCCAGCACAGCGGCGACCAGCCGGTACGGAGGGACGTAGGGGGTACCGAGGCTCAGCGCGCCGACCGAGGAGACTGCCAGCAACACGGCCACGAGGAGCGGTTGCCTCCTCCGCGCACCGCGCGACGGCCGCTCCTCGCCCGCCGCGGCGCGATCGGCCACGGCGGGCACTGAAAGAAACGTCCTCACCGCAGCGCGGCCGTGGCTTCGTCGAGCACGATGCCCAGCGAACGGGTGCCGCGCCCCTTGGCCCACACCTCGGAGTTCACCTCGTGGACGTCACCGTTCTTCACTGCCGGAATCTTGCTCCAGAGCGGGTTCCCGGCGAGCTTCTCGGACAGCTTGCCCTCTGTGTCGCCGAAGCTCATCGTCTCGACGAACAGCACGTCGACGTCCTTGGCGAGGATCTCTTCGAGACTGTAACTGCCCTCCACGCCTCGGGACTTCCACGGGTAGTCGGCGATCCTGGGGAACAGGCTGGCGGCCACGTCACCTTCGGGCGTCGCCACGCCGAAGTTCTCGTCACTGCCGTAGATGATGAGCGCCGTCTTGTCGCTCGGGGTCTTCTCGGCGGCGGCGAGCTTCGTCCGGAACGTCCTCTCCGCCCTCTCCCCCTGGGCGGTGCGGCCGGTGAGGGCGGCGGTGTCGCGCAAGTAGCCCACGCTGTCCTGCCACGTCTCGGGCTGCATGGCCCAGAATGTGGTCGCTCCCTTCAGCGCTGGGGCGAGCTTGCCGTGCGTGTCCCCGAGGCCGATCACGAGGTCGGGCTTGTGGGAGAGGATCGCCTCCACCTCCGGGGCGATGAAGCCGCCGGGGATGGTGTCCACTTCCTTGGCCTTCTCCTCCCCCAGGAAGTCCGGGTGGGAGAGCACCGCGCTGTTGGTGGCCGTCGGCACGATGCCCAGTTCGGTCAGGATGTCGTCGCACAGGGCGAACAGGCAGACGATCCGTTCGGGCTTCTTCTTCAAGGAGATCTTGACGCCATTGGTGTCGGTCAACTCCGTCGTCGCCTTGATGGGTTCGACGGTCACCTCCGTCTTCGCCGCGGGCTCGGCCTTGCCGTTCGCGGGCTCTTCGGAGGACGAGCCGCAGCCGACCAGGAGCGAACCCACCGCCGCTGCGGTGAGCCAACTGCGGACGAATCTCGACGGTGAGCGCAGCATCGATGCCCTCGTTTCTTCTCAGGTACCGGGAACGCTCTGAAGATACATGATAATCGTTTTCACAAAGCCGGTTCACTGGAGGTCTCATGCCTGCTGCCGCTCCCGTCCTGCTCGTCTCCGATCACGTGGCCGGAGCCGTTCACCTGCTGACCGTGCCCGACGGCGCCGTAGCAGGACGTCTGACCGGCCGTCATCTTTCGGAGCACGCAGGCTTTCTGGCGCTGCCGGGCGGTCGGGTGGCCTGCGTCGACGACCGCCGTGGGGAGCTGCTCGTGCTCAACCCCTACGCCGAGGAACTCGTGGAGCGCGCTTTTCCGGTCGCCGTGCCGGCCGAGCACCTCGCCTGCGACCCCTCCGGCCGCCGACTGGCCCTCACCACCGGCCTCGGCAAGAACAGCGAACCATGGTCGGACCTGCTGACGGTCCTCGACCTGGGCACCGGGGAGGCGGCACGGGTGCGAACGCGCATCGGCGAACCGGGCGTCACCGTGCTGGGCGAGACCGACCCTCTGGTCGTACTGCGGCACCGGGAGCCTGGTGCGCTTGCCGTCCACCGGTTCGCGGACCTCCTCGCGGCTCCGCCTGGCTGCCCCGTGGTCACCCCTCACGCGCTCCTGCCGCTGCCGGACGACGGACACGGGGACGCGCAGGCACCCGACTCGGAGCAGGTGTTCGCGGCCACGAGCCAGGGAGTACACCGGGCCCGCAGAAGGGGCGACATCCTCGTTGCCGAGGCGGTCATTCCGTGGGCGTCGCCGGCCCGAGGCTGGTACCTCCGGCTCGACACCCGGCGTCAGGGACTGTGGACCACACTGCGCGGCGGCGACCCGGACCCGCTGCGCTGGCCGGAGTGGACCAACCAGGCATGGCACCACGAGCTGGGAACCGGCCGCACGCTGCTCACGGACCTCGGTCCCGGGCTTGTGTTCCGGCTGGCCCTCGCCCGGTGCCACACCGCCTTCACCCGTGTCCATCCCGACGGCGACGAGCTGATCCTGCTCGACGCCGACGGCGCCGTCCGCCGCTTCGCCCTGCCCGGCATGGACGGGGCTCCACGCCCCGGCGGCACACCCTGGGAGGGCGTCCAACGCCGCGCGGTGGCCGCCTCACCGGGATGCGACTGGATCGCCGTCACCCGGGGCGGCCACGGCGAGGTGCACATCATCGACGCGGAGACCGGCCACGAGGCGGCGCGTCCGCGGCTGAGCACACCGCTGCATCACGGCGGCCACCTGACACTGCGCGTCCGGAACGACGGTGCTGACGGTGATCCCGTGGGTCGGTGACGGGCCGAGGGCCGACGCGAGCTCTGCCGCGACGAACCCCTCGGCGCACGCGTACGCGTCGACGGCGAGGCAATCACCGCCCGTCGACGCGGCCTGATCGCTCGACCAACACGTGATCCATACCGGGATGGCAGCGTCGCCGGGAAGGTTGGCGGCTGCGGCGGGCGCGGCTCGACGTTTCGGGGCTCACTTGGCGAGTGGGCCTGCGCGTGGGCGACTGGAGCAGGCGCCGACGGACGCGTGGTGTCGGCACAGACCCGTATGCCCCGGTGCGGTCGCCGCGGGGTTGCTTGGGCGTGATGCTGTGACCGAGATGGATTCGCCCGCTGTCCCGCCCGCGTGTGAGGTGCTCGGTGACGGCCGCGCCGATACGAAGGGTTGACACGTCATGGTGGACACGCCTCACGGAGCACGGCAGAGGACCGAGGACACGCGAGGTGAGCGCGACGCCGCCGGGCCAACGAGGTACTTCGCAGTGCCGTTGCTCCTCAGCGGCGTGCTCACCATCCTTCAGGGCGTCGCCGGTATCGCGAAGGACCGCCTCTACGGGGTGCCCCGACACTACGAGTACCGGTTCGACCTCACCAGTTGGGGCTGGATCCATCTTGTCGTCGGCGTCGCGCTGGTGATCGTGGGTGTGGGGATGCTCCGCGGTACGAGTTGGCGCCGTCCGGCCGGTGTGACGGCGGCTGCGGTCAGTCTGGTGACCCAGTTCATGTTCATCCCCTATTACCCGCTGTGGTCGATCAGTGTGATGGCGCTCGACCTGATCATTGTTTTCGGTCTGGCACGGTTCACAGCGGATGCGTGAGGCAACGTCCGGGTGGCGGAGCCGGTGATGTCTGTTCCAGGGCTGTTCGGAGGGTGACGGACGGTGCTGGCGCGGCGTCCAGCCCGATCCCGGGATCCGAGTTGCCCGAGCGGGTCCTGAGCGGGTGGTCAGGCTCTCGTTCCGGTGAGGAACGCGGTGAGTATGCGGCGCAGGCGGGGTTCCACCTCGACGACGGCGTGTCCGAGCCGGGGGTCGGTGGTGTAGAGCTCGCGGAGGCGGGGGCCCGGGGTGGCCATCTGCCACAGGGCGCCGGCCATGCCGGTGGCGGTGGACACCAGGTCGAGGGTCTGTTGTTCGTCGAGGCCCAGGAGGCGGTTCAACTCGGCGCCGATGAGAGCGACCTCGTGAAGGGTGACGAGCTTGAAGTCGCGTACGGCTTCCAGCGAGACGTTGCGTTCGAGGTTGAGGGGGGCCTGGGCGAGGAGGTCACAGAAGACAGGGCGTGCGGCGAGGGTGGTCGCAAAGGCGTCCGCGACGTCGGCGGGGTCGGCCGTGGGCGTGGTCCGCAGGCGGGTGCGGAGTGCGGTGGACCATTCGCGCCAGCCTTCGGCGGTGAGCTCGAGGAAGATTTGCTCTCTGGTCTCGAAGTAGCGCAACAGGGCGGATTTGTGCATGCCCACTTCGGCGGCGATGTCGGTGAGGGTGACGTCGCGGATGCCGCGTTCGCGACCGAGGCTGCGGGCTGCTTCCAGGATCGCTGTCTCGCGTGCCTGTTTGGCTTCCCGGCTGCGGGCCCGCTGGAAGGAGGCTGGCTGCGTCATGGAGTCATCATAGGAACACCTAACGCAACCCTGTTGCATTATTTGGAGAACAGTGTTTCGCTAACTCTATGAGTGAAAGTACAGACAACGCGCGCGGCGCGCAGCAGCGAGTTTGGTTCGTCACCGGCTCCTCCCGCGGGCTCGGGCGCGCCCTGATCACCGCTGCTCTCGAGGCGGGTGACCTCGTCGTCGCCACGGCCCGCCGCCCCGAGGCACTCGCCGCGGAGCTGGAGGATCACGGCGACCGAGTTCTCGCGCTGCCGCTGGACGTCACCAGCGCGGATGCGGCCCGCGCGGCGATCGATGCCGCGCTCGAGCGCTTCGGCCGCCTCGACGTCGTGGTGAACAACGCCGGCTATGCGAACGTGGCACCGGTCGAGACCGCGGACGACGAGGACTTCCGCGCCCAGTTCGAGACCAACTTCTGGGGTGTCTACCACGTGACCAGGGCAGCGCTGCCCGTTCTGCGGCAGCAGGGGTCGGGGACCGTGGTGCAGATCTCGTCCGTCGGCGGCCGGGTCGGCGGCTCCCCAGGCATCGCCTCGTACCAGGCGGCGAAGTTCGCCGTCGACGGGTTCACCCGCTCGGTGGCGGCGGAGACCGCTCCGTTCGGGATTCAGTTCATGGTCGTCGAGCCGAGCGGCTTCGCCACCGACTGGGCCGGCTCCTCCATGACCGTCCACCCCGTCCCCGACGCATACGACGCCACCGTGGGCGCCATGAACCGCCGGGTGCGCCAGGGCACCGCCGGCAGCGCGGGCGACCCGGCGCGCGCCGCGGAGATCATCGTCCGCACCGTGCGGCGCGGCGAGGTCCCGACCCACCTGCTGCTCGGAGTGAACGCGGTGACCCTCGCGCTCGACTACTCCCGCCGCCAGCTGGACGAGGCGGGCGCGTGGGAGGCGGTGAGCCGCTCGGCGGACTTCGCCGAGCCCTACCCCGTCGAGCTGCCGCCGCTGACGAAGCGCTGACCGCTTCCTGCGGCCCGTCGGCCGGCTCCGGGAACCTCGCAGGGCCTTTCCCTGGTGTCTTGCCGCTTTGCCACCAGTCCTCGGCCGTACGGTCTGCTGCCCGGTGAGCGTCCAGGGCCGCAGCGCCTCCGCAGCTCGACCGGCGGTGTGCCACGCGGTCACCGCACGATCCAGTTCGCCGGCGGGACGGCTTCGGCCGACGCGCAGGCTTTACCGCAGACGGACCGGGGTGGTGGCCGCCAGACGCACCGTGTCCTGCGGGTGCCTGGGTTCCAGGCGGCGGCGTCCGTCCGAGCCCCAGCCACCCTCAGCGGAGGCCCGGCGGCGCAGCACCGAACCGGTGCGGGCGGGCGAGGAGGTCACGAGCGCACAGGCACGCCTCGGTGACGGGGCGGTCCAGCGGGCCGGACTCGGGGCCGGTGAGCGGTTCATCGGGTGCGACGGTTGGCTCGGGCAGTGGGGGCGCGGCGGGCAATGCGATGCGAGGGGCGTGGACGGCCCTCGCACCGCCACCGCCTGGACTGCGCTCCGGAGGCCGATCAGCGGCAGCAGGGGGCGTCGCCGAGGAGCCAGACCCGCGAGCAGCTCACTCCTCTCACGCCACCGGTCTCTCACCACCCACCCCCGCCTCACCGCCGGCCACCTCGCCGCCTACGCCGGGCCCGCCCCCAGACCCGCAACACCAGCCGCGGCGCACGGCCGTCCGGACCGACCTGGTCCTCGGTCCTCGGTCCGCGGTCCTCGGTCCTCGGGGAGACCGCCGGATCGCTCGCCTAGCTGGCCAGGCGCCGCCGTGGTGCGATGGAAGGGGGTGGGAAGGAGAAGGTGATGATCCCACCAGCAGCGGAGCGCAGAAGTGGAGTGGCTCCGGTATCAGTCCGTCCGCTGGATGAGTCAGACCTGGATCGGGCCGATGAGATTTGCAGGATGGCCTTTGGGACGTTCCTCGGGGTCCGTGATCCTTTCGAAACCGTCGACTACGTGCACACCCGCTGGGCGGCAGATCCGCGGTCGGCGTTCGCGGCGACAGTCGGGGACGAGCTCGTCGGGTCGAACTTCGCCACCAACTGGGGCAGCATCGGTTATTTCGGCCCGTTGACCGTGCATCCGGACCTGTGGGACCAGGGTATCGGCCGGCGTTTGATGGAGCCGGTCATGGACTGCTTCGACGCGTGGGGGAACTCCCACCTCGGTCTGTTCACCTTCTCCCACAGCGCCAAGCATCTTGAGCTCTACCGCCGGTACGGTTTCTGGCCTCGATTCCTCACAGCCATCATGAAGAAGCAGATCACGGCCGATGCCACAGTGCCCGGCAGAGCCCTCTACGGCGAACTGCCCGCCGCTGAGCGACCCGCCGCCCTGAACCTCTGCCGCTCACTGACAGGAGCCGTGCACAAGGGCCTGAACCTGGAACGCGAAATCGTGACCGCGCTCGCTCAGGGAGTCGGTGACACCATCCTGCTCCGTGGCGCCGGCTCCGAGTTGGACGGCCTGGCCGTCTGCCATTGCGGAGCCGGGTCAGAGGCCGGCGCGAACGTGTGCTACGTCAAGTTCGGCGCCGTACGTCCCGGTCCGGAGGCCTCCAACCGATTCGAGCAACTGCTCGACGCGTGCGAGCAGTTGGCCGCCGAGCGCGGACTGGGTGAGTTGGACGCCGGCACGAACCTGGGCCGCCCGGATGCATATCGGCGCATGATCGACCGCGGTTTCCGCACGTGGCTGCAGGGCGTGACCATGCACAGGCCCAACGAACCCGGATACAGCCATCCCGACGCGTATGTGATCGACGACTGGCGCTGAGCCACCGCCGCCACGCTCGGCCGGCTCGGGCATCAGCCGCTGGCCGGTCAGTCGGCGCGGCGCCGACTCCCCAGTAGCGGTACAGCCGGGAGACGGCTCAACGACCGATGCTTTTGAAGGGCCCGTCCAATGCGGCCCATTGCAGGAGCATGATTGTCTTTGCGTCGGCGATCTCTCCCGAGCGGATCATGGCCAGGGCCGTGAGAAAGGGAAGTTCGAGGACCTCGATGTCCTCGCCCTCGTCGGCGAGTCCTCGCGTTTCGCCCGCCTGGGCGGTGGTGCTTTCATACGGGGCGGCGAAGAAGTGCAGGCGCTCGGTGACCGAGCCGGGACTCATGTACACATCGAAAACGTGCTCGACCTCGCCGACCGTCCGACCCGTTTCCTCCGCCGCCTCCCTGCGGATCGCCTCCTCGGCCGTTTCATCCTCCAGCAGGCCTGCCGCTGCCTCGATCAGCATCCCGTCGGGATGGCCGTTGACATAGGCAGGCAGCCGGAACTGACGGGTCAGCAGAACGGTGGAGCAGGGGACGTTGTGGAGGAGGAGGGTGGCTCCGTCTCCGCGATCGTAGGTCTCGCGCTGCTCGCGGCTCCAGTGCCCGTCACCGTGCCGGTAGTCGAAAGTCGTCTTGCGCAGGACGGACCAGTCGCACGACAGGACCTGCACATCGACGATGCGCACCCGCGGGTTACCGGTCAGCTCGCGGCCGTGCCGGTCGAGTCCGGTACGGCCGCGTCCGTCGGGTACGTCGATCCCCGCCGTCATCGGGCAGCCGGGATGTCGTCGAGGCTCGTGTAGACGTCCTTGCCCCAGGCTCGCGCTCGCGCGACCATCAGGTCCGCGCCTTCGGAGGGGCCACCGATGCGCAGGACCGCGTCGCAGCGGAAGAGGAGCTGCTCGGCGAGGGGGTGGAATATCTCCTCATAGGCGGCGTCGCCGGGGCCGGTACTGCCGGCGGTCTCCAGCAGCGGGAGGGCGAGCGCCTCGCCGGTGACTCCGAGGTGGCCGGCGCGGAAGAGTGCCAGGGCGGCCTCGTTCATGGCGCGGACGTTCGCCTCCATCTTGCGCGGGTCGTCACCGGTTCCCGATCGGTACGGTCCGGCGACGAGGATCATCAACGAATGCGGTTGATGGTTCACAGGATGTCTCCTCCACGAGATCTGAAGCGGAAGCGGACTTTGACGGGGGGACCTCGTCCCCGTGGAAGTCCGAGCCGACCGAAGGGGGTCAGGTTCCGTCGGGCGGCGTTGCCTCACACCGTTTCTAACATGAAGACGTTCATTTGACCACTTCGATGTTTGATTACTGGGCCTTGCAGAATGACGTCCACAGAGGCGGCGGTACACAGGAACCACAGGCCGACGCGACAGCGCGATCCACGCGGTCCAGCCATCCCCATGTTCATACGAACACGCCATGTGCGATTTGATGTTAGTGTGGCCGCGTTGACCGACAGCGCGCCCGTCGCGCCGCATCACGGGAGTGAAGGGTGGAGCCTCGCACCTTCCCTGCCGTCGCCGGCTTCGGCGTCGTTCGGTCACCCCGGCCGGCGCCGGCAGTACTTCTCGTTCACGTCCGCTCACCGTCTCCGGATGGCTGACGGGGACCCGGTATGAGACCGGTCGCGCGGCGAGGCGGAAGATGTGGGACACCCGGAGAGATTGAAGACGGTAGTTGATCATGAAGCCGTGCGCAGGTGCCGGTGAAGCGGACATCCTCGTGCGCATGGAAGCCAACCTGGCAGAGCACGCGGCCCACCTGCACCGGAAGGTCGTCGGTGCGTCCGTGACCGAAACGGACGACCTGCTGATCGCCGACAGCGGGATCGACGACGACACGTTCAACATCGTGGCGGCGGCACGCTTCGCCCCCGAGCAGGCCGCGGCTCGCATCGAAGCGACGCTCCACACGCTGAAAGCCGCGGGACGCCCCTTCTCCTGGTGGGTCGGACCCACTTCCACGCCCTCGGACCTCTCCCGCCGCCTCGAGGCAGCCGGCCTCGAAGCCTCCGAGAGCGAGACGGCGATGTGGGCACCCCTCGACGCGCTTCCCTCCCGCCCACACATCGCGGATTTGGACATCCGTCAGGTGAGGAGTCCCGAACAGCTCGCCGACTATGCCGCTGTGCTGTCCGCGAACTGGGACCCGCCGGCCGCCACGGTGCGGGCCTTCTACCGCGACGCGGCCCTCTGGGCCCTCCGGCCCGACTGCCCTGCCCAGTACCTCATCGGGTACTACCGCGACCAGCCGGTCTGCTCGGCGGAAGTCTTCCACCACGCCGATGTGGCCGGCATCTACAACATCAGCACCCTCGCCGGCCACCGCCGACGCGGCTACGGCGGCGCCATCACCGTGGCCGCGCTCCACGCCGCACGCGAGCACGGCAGGTCCCGCGCGGTGCTGCAGGCGACGGCGGACGGTGAACTGGTCTACCGACGCCTGGGGTTCACGGCGTGCGGCAGCTTCACGGAGCACGCTTTCCACCCGCAGGACGTCGCGTGACCCCGAAGTTCGTCTGCGGCAGCGTCCGGGGACGTGAGACGACGTGCGAGCCGCCCCGCCGGTCCCGCGCACGGCGCCGGCGGCCGTTACGCCAGGTGGACCTCGACCCCGGACTCCCTCAGGGCCTGGAGGGTCTGGGGGCCGTTCGGATGGGTCTGCGCGTCCTCAGCCGCGGCATCAGTGACGAAGGCACCCGCCGCGCCCAGCGGAGCAACCCGGCTGAACGCCCGCACCCCGAGTTTGGTGGCGTCGGCGACCACGACGGACCGTGCCGCCTGCGCAAGACCGACCTGCTTGACCGCCGCGTCGTCGAGGGAGAACTCCGTCCAGCCGCGCTCGGCGTGGACCCCGCCGATCGACATGACGAAGCAGTCGAAGCTCAGGGACTCCAGGGTGCGTAGCGCCAGGGGGCCCACCAGCGAGCGTTCACCCGGACGCGATCGCCCTCCCACCACAAGAAGTTCGATGCCCGGCTTGTCCGCCAGGACTTCGGCTGCCTGCAGGCTCAGTACGGCCACCGTGAGCGGAGCGCGCTCCACCAGGTGTTCCCCGACGTGAACCGTGGTGGTGCCCGCGTCCAGCAGCACCCTTGACCCAGGCTCGATCATCGCGGCGACCGCCGCCCCCAGCCGGTCCTTGGTGGCGGCCTGCCACTCGCGCCGGGCGAGGAAGCCTCCACCCTCTTCCCGCGTACGCACGGGAACGGCGCCGCCGTGCACCCGGCGCAGCAGGCCCTGGCTCTCCAGCGCGTTCAGGTCCCGGCGAACGGTCATCTCCGAGACGCCGAGGCGTTCGGCCAGTTCCGACACGGACAGCTTGCCCGCGTTCTGGACGAGCCTCAGGGTCAGGTCAAGACGGTCTCCGGCACTCATGGCACTACTTCTAACACCGATCTGTTCGTTTGAACAAACGAGGCCCTGTCGCCGGCCACGCGCGCCGCAGCACAAGCGTGGTCGGTATGACACCCCTCGGCCGCCTCGGGCAGCCGTCCGACGTGGCCGACGCATCGCGTTCCCCGCAGTGCCGGGACGGCCGGTGGATCACCGGCCGTCCCGGCACCGGAGAACCAACGGTTGGTCAGATGAGGGGGAGAACGCGGGGTATCCGGAAGGCGATGACGCTGTCCCGACTTCTTTTCAAGGAGGTCTGCGCTGTGCTCTCGCTCAAGCGCTTACTCGACCGCAGTCTGACCGCACAGGCGGTCCTGGTGTTCCTCCTGGGACTGGGTATCACGGCCCTGTTCCGCAGAGACGAGCACCCAGCTGCCTGGGTGCTCCATAGCGCTCTCTACACCGGGATCGCCATCGCGGTCCTGGCCGTGCAGCGCCGCCGGGCCGCCCGAGCCGTGGGCACCGACGCGGGCGGACTCGCGGACCTGAACCGGAAGATCCGTCACCACGAGGTGCCGCAGGAGCCCGAGGAACAGGCGGCCGTGCGACGGCTGGTGGCCGAGCAGCTCGGCCAGATGGAAAGGGCCCGCAAGTGGCTGCCGTACTGGCTCGGCGCCATGGGCATCCTCACCATCGGCTTGGTCGTACTCGGTGCCGTCAGCGGGTCCCTCGTCCTCCCCCTTGTGTTCGCCGTCGGCATGGTCGCGCTGTGCTTCTGGGTTCTGTGGATGCGCCGCCGCTCCCTGGAGCGACTTCACTGGATGCGCCAGGCCTTGCAGCAGAAGTGAGCAGCCGGAAGGGGCGGGGACGGTGGGCGGGCCGGGAACCGGCGGCCTCGTCGGCCTGGGCCGCCGATGCGCATGCGAGGGACCACGTCGCCAGAGGCATGGCGACCGCCGTCCCGTGGGCGCATCCGAAGCGAACGTGGCGGTCCTCGCCGCACCCGCCCTCTTTCCGCCGTCCCGCTGGGCTGACCAGCCGAACTCTGCCGCGGCCACGCTGGTGTCGAGAGCACCGGCGGACGCCGGCCGGACCTCGTGAGAAGGCCGGCGGTCCTTCTCTGCGACGCGTAGCGCCGCCACCGGGCGTGGTGACGGCGAGGCGCACATCGTCAAGGTGGAGAGCGGCCACAGCGGCCCGCGGCGGGCCGCTGTGGCGCGGGCGTGTCGCGCCGTCAGTGTCCGGCGACGACGCCCGACAGTTCGTTGGTGCTCTTCGGCAGGGTGACCGAGGTGATCTTCTTCCCCGTCTCCACGTCGACGGCGTGCAGCGCCTTCTTGCCGGGCTCGGAGACGTACGCGACGTGCCCGCGGACGAACAGGGTGGGCCGGGCCTGCTGCCAGTCCAGCGGTTCCTGCCACTCGCCCACGACCGGGATCTTCTTCTCGATCCTGCCGCTGTCCGGGTCGATGACGCGCAGGGCACCGTCGGTGCCCAGGACCAGGGCCTCCCCGTGCGGACCGCGGCCCAGTGATCGGAAGGAGTAGCTCACGCCCAGGTCGACGAGGCGCAGCCGCTTCTTCTCGGTGTCGATGAGGGAGATGCGGGTGGGCCGCTCCAGCTCGGCCTCCGGGTCGGTCTTGTAGTCGCCCAGCAGGACCGGCGAGGCGTCGCTGCCGGCCTGGTTGCCGATGCGGCCGTAGTCGTCGGGGGCGTCGATCTTGGTGAACCTGCCGTCCTTGTAGATCAGGATGCCGTCCTCGCAGCCGAGTCCGACGGCCTCGTTCCTGGCTGCCGCCTCGCCATGGACGCCGGGACAGTTCTCGTTGCGCGCGATCTCCTTGTTGTTCCCGTCCAGCACCAGCGCGCCGGTGCGCTTCTCCTCGGTGCCCAGGGTGGTGAGGAGTTCGCCGTTGGCCAGTTCGATGGCGACACCGTGGTGTGCTTCGGCGGAGGTGTAGGTGCGGCCTTCCGGCTTCTTGCCACTGCTCAGATCGGCGGGGTCGAAGACGTTGACCTCTCCGGTGCCGTCGGTGAAGAGCACGGTCTTTCCGGCGTGGCGTACCACGTGGCCGGGCTTGGGGCCCTGGTACTCGATGTCGGTGAGGGCCTGGTCGGTGGCGTTCAGGACGCGGAACCCGCTGTCGGTGGACACGACGACGTGGTCCCGGTCGCCCGCGGGGTTGACCCGGTTGAAGCCGGGCAGGTCGATGGTCTTGGCGAGCTTGAGGCTCTTTCCGTCGAGGATGTACAGACCTCCGTCGAAGGTGGCGACCAGCGGATCCCTGACCGTCACCGCGGGCGTGGCGCTCGGGGTCCCGTCGGACGTGGTACCGGAGGTGGAGGAGCTCCCCCCGCCGCAGGCGGTCAGGACGGTGGTGACCGCCAGGGCCAGCGCCGTGCCCGTGAGCGCTCTGACGCGTATCGACTTGTTCATCGGTGTGTTCCTTTCTGCACCGCGCGACGGCGGCATGGAGGGGTGATGTGCCGGCGCCCATGGCCGGTGTGCCGGCTCGGAGGGGTCAGTGGCCGGTCAGGCCGGTGACCATGGCGGTGGTGTTGGCGCGCATCATCCGCAGGTAGGTGTCGGCGCCCCCGCCCTTGGCGGTCAAGGACTCCGAGTACAGCTGGACGACGCGAACCCCGCCGCCCAGCTCCGTCCGCAGTACCTCGGCGAGGCGCTGGGGCTGGGAGGAGTCGGCGAAGACCGTGCGTACGCCTGCCTTGTCCATCGCCTCGGTGAGGGAGCGCAGGTCGGAGGAGCTGGGTGAGGCCAGCGTGGTGCCGCTCGGGATGACCGCGCCGATCACGCGGAGGCCGAAGCGGTCGGCGAGGTAGCCGAAGACGTGGTGGTTGGTGACGAGGGCCCTCCGGTCCGCAGGGACGCGGTCGAACGACCTCTCCATCCAGGCGGTGAGCTCGGTGAGTTGCTTCGCATAGCGGTCGGCGTTGGCGCGCACGGTGTCGGCGTCGACGCCGTCGACGTGTTCGACGACCTGGTCGGCGAGCAGGGCGGTGACCTCGCGCATCCGGTCGGGGTCGGTCCAGAAGTGCGGGTCGGGCTGTCCTGCTTCGCCCTCGGGACCGCCGTCGCCGGCGGTGTGGAAGGTGAGCGGGCCGGCCGCCCCGCCGGCGGCGAAGGTGGCGACGCCGGATTCGCGTGCGGCGTCCACATGCCGCAGTACGTTCTCCTCGAGCCCCAGACCGTTGTGGACGATCAGGTCGGCGCGTTCCAGCTCGGCGGCCTGCACCGCCGACAGACCGAAGGAGTGCGGGTCGGCGTTGGGCTTCATCAGGACGGTGACGTCGGCTTCGCCACCGACGATCTCCCGGGTGACGTCGCCGAGGATGTTGGTGGTGACGACGATGTCGGGCCGGTCGTCGCCGGTGGTGCAGGCGGTGGCGGTAGCGGCTGTCACGAGGGCGAGAAGTCCCGCGATCAGGTGGCGCAGGCGGGCGATGCCCACCCGTACGTGCTGCTTCGCGCCGGTGCGGCTCATCGTCCGGTCTCCGCCATGAGCACGGGCCTGATGTCCAGGTCGAAGGAGCGCGCGATGCGCAGGCCGTCGTTGTAGTCGATCTCGAACACCTTCTTGCTTTCCGGGTCGTTGACGTAGGCGCGGCTGCGGTCGACTTCGATGACGGGGGCGCTGCCGTCGGTACGGGCCCATGTCCCTTCCGTCAGCAGCGACTTGGTTCGCGCCGTCCGTTCTCCGGTTGCGATGTCGTAGCCGTGCAGCGAGCCGTCGGTCTCCAGGACGAGCAACGGGGACCCCTCTCCGGCGGTGTTGACCGCGACGACCGGTCCGGTGTCCACCCGCGTCCAGGTCCGTTCGGCGACGTCGAGGACCCAGACGGCGTCGTCTCCGGCCGCGGCGGTGAGCGTGTCGCTGCCGGGCCGATGACGGAACACGGTGGCCCGTTCCGTCGCGGGGACATGTGTGCCGTACGGGATCGCCTCGGCGGTGAAGGCACCGTTGTGTGCGCGGACGAGCAGGGCGCCGTCGGCGCAGCCGAAAATCACGCCGCGCCTGGTCACGGCGTCCCCTCGGGGCTCCGCGCACGTCATGCCCGGTGAGGCGACACGGTTTCCCCTGCGGTCGAGGACGACGAGTTCGGCGGTGCCGCTCCTGTTCCTGAAGGCGAGCAGGTGCTCCTCGTACGGGACGACGGTGCCGGTGTGGGTGCCCGGCAGCGTCACGGGAGATGTGATCTTCCCCTGCTCCAGTTCGCTGCGGTCGTACAGGAGGGTGCGCCCGCCCTCGTCGGTCACCGCGGTCACGGCGGCGTCGCTGCGTACCTGGGCGCGGCTTCCCGCGGGAAGCTCGCCCACGTCCCGTGTCGCCGCGCTGTAGTAGTGGACGTGGTCCCCGTGGTCCACCATCCAGACACCGCTGTCGAGGACGTGCGTGCCTCCGGGTGTGTGGAGGTAGCCGAACCTGCCGTCGGTTCCCAGCCGAACGGCGTTCTTCACCTGTGCCGTCGTGTGCACCTGGCCGGTGACGAGGTCGAGGATCCTGGTGTCGCCGCCGGCGGGGTCGTTGAGGAGGAGCCGGGACTGCTGCTCTGCGGCCTCCCGGGCTCCCTCGACGTGTCCGTGCGGGACGGCGGACGGGGAACTCGCTCCAGGTGATGCGGTGTTGCTGCCCGCGCCTCCACAACTCGTGGTGAGGAGCGCGGTGAGCACCAGTGCGGTCGATGCCCACGGGGTGACGTTTCTGCGTACGGTCATGGCGATCGCCTCTGACTTCTTTCAGTCGACTTCGAGTACGGGGGCCGGGGCGGGGGTGTGGCGCGCACGGCGGTCACGCAGGCCGGACACCATGTGGGAGAGGAAGAACAGGCTCACCGCGAGCGCCGCGACGGTCGCGCCGGCGGCGGTGCTCAAGTGCCAGGACAGAAGCAGCCCGCCGAACGTGGCGGTGGCGCCGAGCAGGGCGGCGAGCGCCATGACCCCGCGCACGCTGCGGGCCCAGGGCAGAGCGGCCGCCGGCGGTGCGATGAGCAGTCCGAGGACGAGCAGTGTTCCCACGATGTGGAACGAGGCCACGATCGCCAGACCGAGAAGGCCGAGCAGCACGGCGTGGGCCAGGCGCAGCCGCAGACCCAGGGTGTGAGCCTTGCGCTCGTCGAACGCCAGGGCCAGGAAGGCGCGGTGGCCGAGGACCGACACCACCAGCGCCGCGAGCAACGCCGCGGCGAGCACGAGGAGGTCCTGCTGCCGGACGGCGAGTACGTCACCGAAGAGGAAGCCGGTCAGGTCGACCGCGAAGGACTGCGAGCGCGAGACGATGATCACGCCGAGCGACAGCATGCCCACGAACAGCAGCCCGATGCCGGTGTCCTGGGACAGCCTCGGTGTACGGCCGAGCGCGGTGACGCCGGCCGTCATGACGACGGCGCTGACCACCGCCCCCACCATCAGATTCCCGCCGAGCAGCGCGGCCAGCGCGACACCCGGCAGCAGCCCGTGGGACATGGCGTCACCGAGGAAGGCCATCCCCCTCAGCACCACCCAGGTGCCCGCCGACGCGCAGATCGCGGACACCAATATCCCGCCCCACAGGGCTCGTTGCACGAAGGTCACTTCGAAAGGGGCCGTCAGCCATTCCATACGAGGGACACTACAATGAAAATCATGTTCACTAAAGCGCACCCTTCCCCCTCCCCGCCCTCCGGGCGGACCGCCCATCTCTCCTTCTCCGGGTTGTGCGCCGGTTACCCAGGTCGCCCGGTGCTTCGTGAAATCAGCGCGGAGATACCGAAGTTGGCCACAACAGTGCTCGTGGGACCGAACGGCAGCGGCAAGTCGACCCTGCTCGGCGTGCTTGCCGGTGTGATCCATCCGACATCCGGTGATCTCCACCGCACCGGAGACCGGCCGCCCGCGTACGTACCGCAACGCGGAGCCGTCGGCGACACCCTGCCGCTCACCGTCCGGCAGACCGTGGAGATGGGGCGCTGGGGTGACCGGGGGCCGTGGCGCCGGCTGACCCGCCAGGACCACGCGGCCGTGGACGCGGCGCTCGACCGGCTCGAGATCCGGGACCTCGCCTCACGTCAGCTGGGCGAGCTGTCGGGTGGGCAGCGTCAACGCGCGCTCCTCGCGCAAGGATTGGCACAGGAGTCGGACCTTCTGCTCCTCGACGAGCCGACCACAGGTCTGGATCCTGAGGCGAGGGAGCGGATCGGGGCACTGGTGACGGCACTCGTCGCCGACGGGGTGACGGTCGTCCAGGCCACGCACGACCTGACGGTCGCACGCACGGCGGACGCCTGCCTCCTGCTCCAGGACGGCCGTCTCGCCGGACAGGGACATCCTGAGCAGGTCCTCACCACATCGGCACTGGCCCGCCTCTGGCAAACACTCTGAGGACCGGCAGCGCAGCCAATCCCTGCCGCCCCGTCGAGATCACCGGCCGGGGGGCGGGCGGGCACTCGCCTGGTGCACGTCACCGGCACCCTGAACGCACCGCCGACCCGGCTGCCGCTGTCCGTCTTCGAACGGAACTTTCCCGGAGCAGCCCCGGCCACCCGGCGGAAGGTGTCCGGACCGGTACCGTGCGGCCGGCCATCTGCTGGAGGCGGAGGCGGCCCGGCTCGTCGCGAGCGACGCCGGCAGGGGCTCTGCGCCGGCGGTGGCGGGCACGTGACTGGGCGACCGGTCAGGTCCTCTTCACCGAGGCGTGCGTCCAGGGCGGTGCCGGGCGGAGTCCAGCTCCCTCAGCCTGGTCACCAGCAGTCGGGCTTCCTCAGGGGCGGTGCGGATCCCGAAGACGTCGTCGATCAGCTCGGGCACCTCGTGCGGCCCGACGGCCCGCGTCACCCGGTCCCGGCCCGGGCGCTCCGTCGTCCAGACCAGGGCGTCGAGCGTGTCGTACCGGTCGATGCCCCGCCGCTGGATGAACGGGCGGGTGACGAACGGGGAGCGGTCATGGGTGGCCACGAAGTGGTTGCCGACCTCGTAGTCGACGGGGTACTGCGGGGTCTCGGTGAAAACCTGCCGCACCACCCAGCCGTCCGGTCCCTCCCTTCCGCCCCCGCGCTGGTGCACCGCCCAGCCTGGCGAGCCGTGAGTGATGTCCTGCCGGCGCAGCAGGAGCGGCCACGGGTCCGCTTCGCTGCGGCCGCCGTCGACCAGCTCGATGGGCTCCAGAGGGCCGTGGCCGAAGCCGACGTCGCTCAGCCACCGTGTGCCGTCCAGGTCCACGATCAACATCGCGTGCGTAGCCGGGCGGGGATCGGAGGAGTCCGCGCCCAGTTGTACCCGGCCGGAGACGGCGGTGAAGCGGAAACCGAGCTTCTCCAGCGCGGCGGCGAAGAGCACAACGTGCTCGTAGCAGTAGCCGCCCCGGCCCCGGCGCACCAGCTTGTCCTGGACCGAGGGCACGTCGAGCCGCACCTCGCGGTACAGGAAGCTGTCGAGGGTGTCCCAGCGCACGGTCAGCACATGCGCTCGCTGCAGGGCGCGCAGCGTCTCGAGAGTGGGCGTCCGGTCGCCCTCGTACCCGAGGAGGGTCAGGTAGGCGTCGAGACCGAGGTGTTCGCTGCTCCACATGTCCGCCACAACGTCACGCCCCTTCCCCGGCGGCTGTTCCATGTCCCGGGCGTCGGGCGACCGGTCTGCGCTGCAGTCTGTCGGAATCACCGCCGGTCGCCGTTGCAGTGCCGGATCGGCTCGTGGCTGCCGCGACTGACTGCTCGTCCGTCACGGTGTGAGGACGACCTTCTCGCAGTGGTCCTCCTTGTTCTTGAACAGGTCGTAGCCGGTCGGTGCCTCGGTCAGGGGCAACCGGTGGGTGATGATCCGGGTGGGGTCGATCCTGCCCTGCTCGATCATGGCCAGCAGCGGTTGCATGTACCTCTGCACATGGCACTGCCCGGTGCGCAGGGTCAGTGACCTGTTCATCCAGGCACCCGCCGGGAACTTGTCGATCATCCCGCCGTAGACGCCGATGACCGAGACCACGCCGCCGCTCCGGCAGGACATGATGGCCTGGCGCAGGACGTGCGGCCGGTCGGTCTCGGAGCGGACCGCCTGCTTGGCACGGTCATAGAGGTGGACGTGGGACGCGCCGTGCGTGGCCTCCAGGCCGACCGCGTCGATGCACTTGTCGGGGCCACGGCCGCCGGTGAGTTCGAGCAGCGCGGACCGTACGTCGGTGTCCTCGAAGTTGATGGTGGTGCAGCCCTGGGCAGCGGCCATGTCGAGGCGGTAGGTCTCCTTGTCGATGGCGATGACCTTTTCCGCGCCCAGGACCCGGGCGCTGTCCATGGCGAACTGACCGACCGGCCCGGCCCCCCAGACGGCGACGACGTCACCCTGCTGGATGTCGCACATGTCGGCGCCCATGTAACCCGTCGGCAGGATGTCGGACAGGAAGAGCACCTGCTCGTCGGTCAGATCCGACTCGATCTTGAGGGCGTTGGTGTCGGCGAGCACCACCCGCGCGTACTCGGCCTGGCCGCCGGCGAAACCGCCGGTGAGATGGGAGTACCCGTAGATGCCGCAGGTGGGATGGCCGAACATCTTCTCCGAGATGCCGGCGTTGGGGTTGCTGTTCTCGCAGCACGAGTACAGCTCCGCGCGGCAGGACGCACAGGCGCCGCAGGCGATGGGGAAGGGCACCACGACCCGGTCGCCGACGCGCAGTGAGCCGTCCCTGATGCCGGGGCCCACCTCGACGACCTCTCCCATGAACTCATGGCCCAGGATGTCGCCCTTCTCCATGGTGGGCACGTAGCCGTCGACCAGATGGAGGTCGGAGCCACAGATCGCCGTCGAGGTGATCTTGACGATGGCGTCGCGGCTGTTCAGGATCGAGGGATCGGGGACGTCCTGCACCTCGACCGAGTTGCGTCCCGTCCAGCAGGTGGCCTTCATGACAGGGCCTCCTTCAGTTCGTCCTCGGTCAGCGGCCGGGCCGGGTGCTGAGGGAACTCGCCCCGGGCCCGCTTGCCGCCCGGTGCGCCCTCGGAGCGGACGACCTCACCGATCTCCGCGATCTGCTTGAAGCGGCGGAGGTCGTCGTCCAGTTGCTGGTGCGGCTCCTCGCCGAACCAGCGCGCCGCCGCCTTGCCCGCCGCTCCGCCGGGCAGTTCGTAGCGCAGGGAGACCCGAATCTCCGTGCCCTGGCCGCCCGGGGCGGGCACGAAGCGGGCCTCGCCGGAGTTGGCGATGTCGGCTCCCTCCACAGAGCGCCACGCGACGAGTTGGCCCGGGACCTCCTGAGTGATCTCGGCGTCCCATTCGACGGTCTTGCCGAACGGTGCGCCGACCCGCCAGTGACTGGTGCGCGGGCCGGTCACGTGCACTTCGTCCAGGTGCACCATGAACTCCGGCAGTCGCTCCACATCCCTCCAGAGTGTGTACGCCTCGTCCGGTGATCGGGTGACGGTGGTGGCCGCGGTCAGTTCCATGGGGGTGCTCCTACGAGTGCGGGTCACGGCCGCGTAGACGTCCGTGGCGGTGAGGGCGGTGACCGCGGCCGCCGCGGCGACGGTGCGTCCGAGGCCGCGACCGTCGTGGTTCTTCAAGGCCCGGGCGAGCATCGTCAGATCCATGAGGTCGCCACCGACGCGACCCCAGAGCCAGGCGGGGTGCGGCCGTCCCAGCAGCCCGGTCGCCGCCGCCAGTTCGCGCACGCCGACGGCCGTCGTGGCCGAGCGGTGCCGGGGGGCGTCGCCCACGCCCAGGGCCCGCGCGAAGCCCGCCGGGGCGGCGACCTGGGGCACGCCCAGGAGCGCACTGGCCCAGCCGAGGCCACGCACGAGCGGATCGTGTCGCAGGCGGGAGGAGGTGGAGCGGGTGTCCGTTGTCATCAGTGCTCCTCACGTGCGGTGAGGTGAACGGGAAGCGAGCCGCTTCAGGTGCGGAGGACCCGCAGCGGACGACGCCGTCGCATCGGCGTGGTCCGCATCCGGTAGCCGGCCGCCGATGAGGAAGGCCCGCCCGGCCGCGGGTCGAACCGGGGCCGGCTGCCGGTCGTCGCCCGCCCGGCGTGGAGCCGGAGCGGCCGACGACACCGGTCTCCTCACTTCTTGTGGCCGTTGCTGTGGCCGTCGGGGTGCAGCACCACCTTCGTCCAGCCCTCGTCACGGGCGTCGAAGTGCTCGTAGGCGGTGGGGGCCTCGTCCAGGCCGAGCTCGTGGGAGACGATGAAGCTCGGCGTCGCCTTCCCGCCGGCGATCAGGTCCCGAAGTGCCCGGTTGTACTTCTTCACCGGCGCCTGCCCGGTCCCCACATGCTGGCCCTTGAACCACATCATGCCGAAGTCGATCGGGACCTTGCCCTGCGCCTCCAACTCGCCCTGCGCCTCTTCGCCGCCGGGGTCCTGGGGCAGGAACACGCCCACCACTCCGATGTCGCCCGTGAACCTGACCGAGTCGATCAGGCCGTTGAGGGTGAGGCTGGCGTCCTCGTGTCCCTCGGGGTCGTGTGCCTGATAGCCGACGCACTCACAGCCGTTGTCGGCGCCCAGACCGAGGGTGGCTTCCTTGACGACCTCCGCCGGGTCCTGCTCTGCGGTGTTGATCGGGATGGCCCCGATCTCCTCCGCCTTGCGCAGACGGTCGGGCTGGTGGTCGGCCACCCAGACGCGGCCGGCGCCCTTGAGCACGGCGGAGTAGGCCGCCATCAGCCCGACGGGCCCGGCCCCGAAGACGATCGTCTGGTCGCCCGGTTTGACGTGGGCCATCTCGGTGGCGTGATAGCCGGTGGGGAAGATGTCGGCGAGCATCACGTAGTCGGTCTGCCGCTCCGCGGCATCCTCGCCCAGACGTAGCGCGTTGAAGTCGCCGTAGGGCACACGCAGCAGCTCTGCCTGACCGCCCTGGTAGGGGCCCATGTCGGCGAATCCGTAGGCGGCTCCGGCGAGGGCCGGTTCCGGCTGCATGGTCAGGCAGTAGTTGGTCAGCCCCCGCTCGCACTGCTTGCAGAAGCCGCAGGCGATGTTGAACGGCAGAACCACGTACTCGCCGACCTGGACCTTGCGCACGGCGGAGCCGACCTCCACGACCTGGCCCATGTTCTCGTGCCCCAGGGTGCGGCCGGACTCGAACGAGGTGCGGCCCTCGTACATGTGCAGGTCCGAACCGCAGATGTTGGTAGCTGTGATCTTGACGATGATGTCGCAGGGGTGCTCGATCTTCGCGTCCGGCACGTCCTTCACCGCGACCGTTCGCGGGCCTTCATATACCGCTGCTTTCATGACTGCAATCCCTTGTTGTCGCGGCATGACCGCGCCGCGGTGGTGATGGAGGCGGCGCGAAAGTCCTCTCCCGGACGTTGAACGAGGGGGTGTGGGACAGTCCGGCTCCTGCATGCCTCTGCGGGTCCGTTCACCCGGATCAGGTGCGACGGCATGACCGGCGGCACGAGTCGGGATACCGGCGGCGTGCCGCTCGGGTCCCCGTCACCCTTCGGCGCGAAACGGGCAAACGCGCACATATCATCGATAATCTCCCATACGACGACCAGCGACCGCCGCCGAATCGCCTGCTTCGCAGCCTGCTAGTCCTCGTGGTCGTCCTGGAGCCTGCGGCGACGTTCCTGTTCACGTTTGGAGTAGGCGGCCGTCCGGATCGCCTCGTCGCTCTCCAAGCCGGATCCCAGCGCGCCCCCCACCGTGGCGACCGAAGCGACGAACCAGGCCAGCGTCCAGTACTCCGTGGCGTGCAACGGGGTTCGCGTCGTGGAAGCGAACACCTGGTCGTTGAGGATGAACAGCGCCCACAAGAAGTTGATGACCAGCAATCCCGCATAGCAGACGAGGACCCCGATGGCCACGGTCACGACCGTCGAGGCGTTGTACAGAGCTGCCCGCTTCCTCGCTTCCGGCGAGATGTCGGCCGTGTGATGCCACAGATGCGCGTCCACGATCAGCCAGCCGATCATGAGGGCGACGGATCCGACCATAGCGATCACGAGACGCGGCGTGCTCAGGGACGCGGCCAGGCTCCAGACGGTGGCGTTCACCGTGGCAATCGCTCCCGTGGCGAGTGCGGCCGCCAGGGCTTTCGACAAGCCCGGCACGAGCCGCCACGGCCGGTTGGCCCGGACCATGCCGCCGAGCACCCTGAGGTATCCGCGCGGCCCACTGGTGGTGTACCGAAGGTCGGCGGTCTCGTCCTCACCGACCGGGTCCGGACGGACTGGCGCGAGAGGATCGCGGAAGGGTCCATGTGGCGGCGCACTTCGCGGTTCTCCCTCAGCCCCGGCGGCCCGGGGGCCCGCCAGGCTGAGCACGGCGTCCTCCACGGCTCTCTGGGCCCTCGTCTGCAGCCGCCAGCCCCCCAGTGAGGGAAGGGACAGCAACGCCAGGCCGTGTTCGTAGCTCAGATCCACCACGAGTTTGCGTCCGTGCGAGTGCAGCGGAAGGTCGGTGAGCGCTACGACGATGTCCCATTCCTCTGCGCTTGCGCGTTCCCTGATCCGGCGCATCACGGTGGACGGGTCCTCGGTTCCCGCAGTGATGGGCTCACTGACCACCTTGACGTCGAACGGCCGCCCCTTGCCCGACTTCCTGGCGAGCCGATCAGGAAGCCTCCGGGCCATGCGCTGAGCGATCTCCGTCGGCGCGTCCGGATCGGCCAGGAGAGCCACGACCGTGACGCCCTGCGACGACTTCGGCATGGCTGGCCCCTTCTCGTCGGCTGCCCGCGACCGTAAGTGTCCACAGGATGCCCCCGGAGCGTCGCCGTCGCCACGTGACACGTCGGACCCCTGCCGCCAGGTCGCCGGGGCCGGACGCGGTCGCGGCCGTCAGGCGGTGCGGCCCGCAACAACCGGGCCGTGGGCGCTGTCGACGGCCCCCGACGTTCCCTGGAATGTCGCCACCGCCCCGTCCGGCCTCGCGGGCAGCGCCTCGGGGAAGCACCCCCTTACGCGGGCGCTCCGCGACGCGGCGTTCACCGTCCACCCGGCTCCCCGGCAGTCGGCCTCCTGGGTCTGCCAGGGCATCGAGGTGATGCGCCGGCATCTCCGAGAACGCTGTGATCCTGGTGCCGGCACACGCGAGTGCGCGACGGCGGATCATGGGCATAGAATCAAATATATGTTCGATGACCTGCCGCCCGACCTCGACCGCCTGCACACTCTGCGGGTCTGGCACACCATGTGGCTGCAGCGCATCGACGCGAAGATCGCCGCTCTCACCAGACGGCAGACCGAAGAAGAGCGCGGCCGCCGCAACCGGCCCGCACCACCGCAGTGGATCGTCGAACTCGGCATCGGCGAGCGGCGCCCGCCCCTGCGGGTCCACGCCGGCGACTGTCACATGGCCGGCAAGCGACACCGCCCCGTCGACCGGGACGAAGCCCGTCGCCTCCTCGCCACGGGACTCACCGCGTGCGGCCACTGCCGGCCCGACAGCCTGCTCGGCATCACGGACTTATCCCCGGCCCGCGTTCTGCGGACCCGGTGGCCCGCCGACCGCTCTGCCGGCCGGTGTCAGCATGCCGACGGGACACGGAACGGCGATCGCTTCTCGCCGAGCGGTCCGCCTCCCGCGGCCTTTGTTCTGCCTCACGCCGATGCCACATACCGGGCCGCACCGGCAACGGCCTTGATCAGCGGCTCGGTACGGTTGCTCCTCAGCCAGGCGAGGCCGGCCGTGGAGGGAGGCAGGTCCGTGACCTCGACATAGCTGACGCCCGGGCGCGGGAAGAGGTCGCGGGCCGCAGCCGGCAGGAAACACATACCCTCGCCCCGCGCGACGAGATGAAGCAGCCCCTCCACGTCCGAGGCCACCGGTCCGTAGCGGACCGGTGTGTCGTCGGGCCGGGGGTCCACCGCCCAGAAGTCCCACCACACCCGCGGCACCTGGGGCGGTACGTCGATCACCGGACGGTCCGCCAGCTGCGCGAGGGTGATCCGTGCCCGCTCCGCGAGCGGATCGCTCGCCGGCAGACAGGCCAACCGGTCCTCCGTGGCCAGGTGTTGCACCTCGATGCCGTCGGGTACCGGTGGCCGCAGGAAGACAACATCGATGTCATGGCGGAACAAGGCGTCGAAGTGGTCTGCGAGGTGGAGGCTGCGCACGTCGATCTGGACCTGCGGGTGCCGCCTGTGCAGCAGGCTCAGGACGGCGCGGGTGTAGGGCATGGCCGCTTCGGCCCCGACGGTGCCCACCACGAGTCGGCCCGAGAGCCGGCGCGCCTGCGTCGAGGCGCTGTGGCTCAGCCGGTCCATGGCCGTCACCACGCCCCGCGCGTCCGCCAACAGCACCCTCCCCTGCGGCGTGAGAGTGACGGTCCGGCTGGAACGGTCGAACAGCTGCACGCCGAGGCGCCGTTCGAGGTCCTTGATCTGCTGGCTCAGGGCCGACTGCGTGATGAAGAGGCGGGCGGCGGCGCGGGAGAAGTGGAGTTCTTCCGCCAGGGCGACGAACAGCCGCAGCTGGTGGGCGCTCGGTGTCCGTGGATCGGGACCCATCGGTGCTCCCGCCCGGGAGACCGTTCCGCCGGCAACCATCATGAATCCCTCATGGATCAGTTCTCATCTCGCATGGACATGAGCAATGACATGCATCGAGTGGGAGTGGAAGGCTCGATCCGAAGCGACGCCCCGTGCAGCCCACCGGTTCCACGGGGTCTTCCGACCATCGCCGCGACCATCACTTTCTCGACAACCGGGGGCCCGCACATGTCCGTGAGAAGAGCGGTGGCGATACTCGCCGCCCTCCTGGCCGTACTCTTCAGCGCGGGCGCCGTTCAGGCGTCGACGCCGCAGGCCGACCGCACCATCCGTGCGACGCCGAGCGCGTCCCGCGGGGCCGATGCCGCGCCTCCCGCGCCCCAGGCATCGTGCACCGCCCGCAACGTCAGCCACTACGACGCCTGGACCGGGCGCACCTGGTCCCGGGACTGGGTGTGCGGCAACCGGGCCGGAGCCCCGCTGTACGGCTGCGCCAGCTTCATCGCGGCCTGCCCGGTGATCGGCTGGATCGACACCTCGTCGAGCTGGTTCGTGTGCTGGGGCCGGGGCGCCTGGCACAACGGCGGCAACAATGTCTGGTACTACACCATGGGGGACCGCGTCGCTCCCGGTCAGGACGTGCACCATGCCTGGGGGTTCATCCCCGCCGTGGACGTGTGGACGTCGACCGATCCCTGGCCCGGCATGACGGAATGCAACATCCCGTAGGCCACACGGCGGCAGCCGCCAGGGCGCACCGTCCGGGGCCGCACGCGTCCGGCGCAAAGGCTCCTCGACGGGGTGTCGCCGTGCCGGACAGCACGATGCCCGCCTCGGACGCTCCCCTCTCTCATCGCGTTTCCCGCATACACACCGAGGACCGTCACGACATGTTCCGTCTCGCACTCCGCTCCCCCACGCCCTCACGCCGCACCCCGCCGCGCATGCTCGCCGCGGCCGCGGCTCTGCTCTCCCTCGCGTTCACCTGCGCGGCACTCCCGCACTCCGGTGCGGCAGCGGCGGAACCGAGGACTGATGACGACACGCGGTCGGCCGCACCGCGAACCCCTCAGGTGCCCGCCGGTGTCACAGCCGGCGTAGCCGTGTTCGACCGGCAGACCGGCACCTTCACCGAGCAGCTCAACGCGTCGGCCACGTTCCGTTCCGCCTCTGTCGTCAAACTCCTGCTGGCTCTCGACTTCCTGTGGAACCGCAGCCCCGCCGACATCCCGGACGCCGACCGTGCCCGGCTGGACGCCATGCTCCGCAGCAGCCAGGACAGCGCGGCCAACCACTACTGGTCGACCTACGGCGGGCCCGCGATCACCGACCGAATGATCACGCGTCTCGGTCTCGTCGACACCGCGCGGCCTCCGGCCGGATACGAGGGCTACTGGGGCTACACGGCCATCTCCGCCCGCGACACGGTGAAGATCTACCGCCACATCCTGGAAACGGCCCCGGCCGATGTGCGCGACTTCATCATGCAGCGTCTGCGCCAGTCGACCCGGTGCGCCTCCGACTCCTTCGACCAGCACTTCGGCATCGCCGCCGCCTTCAACCGGCCGTGGGCCGTCAAGCAGGGCTGGTCGGCCTTCTCCGCGAAAGGCACCTGCGGCACGGGCAGCAGCACCTCGGCCCGTGCGCAGGCCGGCTCCGCCGCTCCCGCCACGGGAGCCGCGGGCGTCGACCTGAGCCGGCCGGCGCTGCACACGACCGGCACCGTGGGGACCGGTGACCGCTCGATCGTCGCCGTCCTCACCCTGCACCCGGACGGCACCTCCTACGGCAAGGCCTACACCGACCTCGGCCGGCTGACCCGTTCCCTGAACGTTCCCGGCGGCACGGCGCCGACAGGCACGTGGTACGGAACGTGGGGGTCGGATGTGGCGGTCCGCAAGGACGCGGCGCTCGGAGACAACCTGCTGACCCGGCTCCCGGCCGGCGTGGAAGTGCTGGTGGGCTGCCAGAAGAAGGGCCAGGCGGTCTCCGTCCCGCCCTACACCAACGACTGGTGGGCGTACCTGCCGCAGTACGGGGGCTACGTCACCAACATCTACATCAGCCATCCGGACAACCAACTGCCCGACGTTCCGCTGTGCACAGAACAGCACTGATTCCGGGCGTCCCCGGAAAAGGAGTGACGATGTCGCGTACCGGTCGTTCCACCCTCGCAGTGGTCGGTGCCTTCCTGTGGGTACTGGCGTCCGCCTTCGCGTCGGCTCCGGCCCACGCAGCCCCGGACACGCCCCGCGAGAACGACAGCCACATCATGATCATGCCCCCGGCGCCCCGGGAGACCACCGCCTCCTCACGCGCCGTGGCAGCCGTCTCCCCCACGGTGTCCCCGGCGGCCGACTACGTCCACACGACGTCGGGCAACCCCGTCGAGTGCACCTCCGGCAACCTGTGCGCGGGCGTATGGGACCCCGCCGTGGGCAAGTACAAAGTCTTCTTCCTCTACCGGTGCGCCCAGTACTCCCTGTCGTACTGGAACGGCGTCGGCCAGGCCGTGAACAACCAAGTCGGGGCCGCCGCCTTCTTCTACGGCCAGAACGGACAGGTCCTGGACGTCGCCCTGCCGGAGAACAGGCCCTTCACGTACGACTGGACGCCGGTGTGGTCCATCCGCAACTGCTGAGGGACGCACGCCGGCCAGGACGGCGAACCTCGGCACCGGGTGCGTGGGATGCGGCGCGACCGTACTGAAGCACCCGGAGGGCCGGGCGCCGGCGCGGTCCGTCCCCGTCGCCATCCTCAGGGACGCGGCCATCCCCGCTCAGCTCGACGCACGGCCCCTGCCCCCGTCACGGGGCAGGGGCCGCTCTCCGGCGCCCGCTCGGCGACGTCGCGCGGGAAGCCGTGGGAATCGCACAAAGGAGCCAAGGGTGGTGGCCACCCGCTTGGCCCGTCAGGTCTCTGTCGCCCTGTCAGACTCCAGGAGGGGACGCCCGGTGGGGCGTGGACGAGGCGCCTGGTGAGACGGGGTGGGTGTGACCGAGCGCGGTACGGCCGAGCGCGCCGTTCCGGAGGGGACGGGGCCGGCGACGGGAGGCAACGGCATCCCGTGCGCACGCGCGGCGACGGGGGACGGGCCGGGTGGGCGACAGTACGGAGACGGCCCCGGCGGACAGCGGCAAGGCGACCGGGCGGCGCGTGCGGTGCCACGGCACGTGGCCTGCGTGATGGACGGCAACGGCCGCTGGGCGCAGCGACGTTCGCTTCCCCGCACAGCGGGGCACCAGGCCGCCGAGACCACTGTCATCGACATCATCGAGGCGGCCCGTGCAGCCGGCGTGGAGTGGCTCAGTCTGTATGCCTTCTCCACCGAGAACTGGAACCGCCCCGGGGCGGAGGTCGACTTCCTGATGGGTCTGGTCCGCCGGGTCGTGCGCAAGCACGCGCCTTTGCTGCTGGCCCGGGGCATCCGCTGCCGCTTCCTGGGGGTCGCCGACTCGCGTATCCCCCGTGAGCTGGCCCGGGATTTCGAGGACCTGGCGACGCTGACCTCCGACAACCGGGGGATGACGCTGACCGTGGCGTTCGACCACGGCGGGCGCCGGGACATCGTGGAGGCCGCCAGGTCGCTGATCCGCAGTGGGACACCCGCGGACGAGGTCACCGAGCGGCTCTTCGCAGACCACCTTCCGTTCCCCGACACTCCCGACGTCGACCTGGTCATCCGCACCTCCGGCGAGCAGCGCATCTCCAACTTCATGCTCTGGCAGGTCGCCTACGCCGAGTGGGTCTTCCCCGAGGTGCTCTGGCCGGACTTCCGGGCCCCCGACTTTCTTGCCTGCCTTCGTACCTACCGGCGCCGCGACCGCCGTTTCGGCGGTGTGCCGCCCCGCACGACGGGAGACCCTTCATGACCACCACGGGAACGGCCGACGAGAGGCCCTTGTTCGGCCCGGACTCACGGTTCAGCGGCTTCTTCGACGACCCGCGCTGGGCGCTGGCGATAATCCGTGCCACCGTGCTGGAGGCCGCGCACCCGCAGATCGGTGCGGCCCTCGTCGACAACTCCACGTTCGTCGCCCATCCGTGGCGCCGGCTGCGCAACACCTTCCTGAGCATGCGGCGCATGTTCGGTGCCGACCAGGCGGTTCGGGAGCGGGAGGCCGCACGGCTCAACAGGCTGCACGCCCGCATGAGCGGTTCCGATTCCCGCGGCCGTGCCTATGACGCGATGGACCGGGCGACCCGGGCCTGGGTGGTCGCCACTCTCTTCGAGAGCGCCGTCACCATGTGCCGGCTCAGCGGCCAGCCGCTCGACCAGGACACCATGGAGCGGATGTACGCCGAGTACCGGTCGTTCCTCGCCGCCCTCGACGGCGACGCCTCGGAACTCCCCGAGGACCTGGACGACTTCTGGCGGTACTTCGACCGGGTCGTCGAGGACGAACTGGAGAACACCGAGGCGGCCCGCGTCATCCTCTTCCGGCTCTTCGACCATCTGCCTGCCCCGGCGCTGCTGGACGGGGCGCCGACGCTGTGGGCGGCCGGCCGGGCTGTCGTCGGTCCGCTGCTGGGCGCGATCACCGTCGCCTCGCTTCCCGAGTCGTACCGGCGCCGGGCGGGTCTGCCGGAGATGCCCGGTGCCTCCACGCTCATGCAGGGCGCCTACTGCGCCGCCGGACTCGCCCGTTTCCTGCCCGAGGGCTGGGTCAATGCGGAAAGCATCATCGAGGCCCTCTCCCTGTCGCCCGACAGTGATGATCCTCGGGCACGGACCGTGGCCGCCCTGACCGCCCGCATGAAGCGGGCCTCGGCTCTGCTGCGTCTCCTCACACCGCTGAGCGGCGTCCCCCAGCCGGATCCGGCGCCCTCGGCGGGCACGGGAGAGAGCCGGCGTTCGGCGGAGGAGTTCTTCCGCACGGTGCTGGACCAGACCGGCGACGGCCATCTCGACTGGCCCGACCTCGCCGCCATGGCCCGTGAACTCTGCACCCGCCTCGACCTGGACGAACCCGAGGAGACCCGGCTCTACGACGCCTTCGCCGCCTGGTGGCGCGAGCTGCAGGAGGCCCTCGACACGGACGGCGACGGCCGCGTCAGCGCCGAGGAGTACGCCGCCGCCGTCCCCTCCCTCGCCGGACCCGCGCTCATCCGCGTCGCGGAGGTCCTCTTCGACGCCACCGACAAGGACGGCAACGGAAGCATCGACGCCGACGAGTACCGGACCCTTTTCCGCACCGCCTTCCACCGCGACCTGACCACCACCGACGGCGTCTACAGCCAGAGCGCCTTCGTGAGCGACTTCCTCTCCTTCATGTCGGGCCGCCGTACGAACACCGCGTACGACCCCCTTCTCGCCGACGCCTAGAGCAGGTCCCTCCTCGTCGGCGTCGTCAGAATCCGGCGCCGTCGACGGGGGGGGCCGCCTGGCCCGGGACTGCCGAGGAGCGAGGGAGGTCGTCTTGTGTGAAGAGCCGACGGGAGTGCTGCTCTCCCCCGGGCCTGCTTGACACAGTCAGGAAGCCCCCGCGTCCTCTTCCTCCTCCGGCAGTGCCAGCCGGGCCGCCACGTCGTCGGCGAAGCGGGCGAGGAGGCGGAGAAGGTCGTCGCGGTCCTGCCGGGGCCAGTCGGCCAGCACCTCGGCGAACCAGCCGAGCAGCGTCGCGACATAGCGGTGGGCGGCCTCGTTGCCCGCCTCCGTGGGCTCGATGAGGCTGGCACGGCGGTCGAGGGGGTCGGCGATGCGCCGTACGAGGCGGCGCTTCTCCAGGGCCTGGACCTGGCGGGTGACGTGCGGGCCCACGACCTGCATGCGGTCGGCGATCTCCCCGATGCGCAGGGGTTCCCCGGCCGCGAGCAGGGACACCAGCACCCCCACGGCGGGGCGGTCCAGGGACGGATCGGCCTCCCTTGCGGCACGATCGACGAGCCGGCCCTTGGTGAACGCGGAGTTGAGCCGGGTGAGCCGGGGCAGCACGGCGAGCAGGTCGTCGGGCGACAGTCCGGGCGCGGGCCCGGACTCCCCGGGAGACTCGGGGGTCATGACTCCTCCAGTTGCATACCTGAGTTAGGTATCTATATCGTTGGGGGCGAGCCGCGACACCAAGGTGCCGCACGGCCTCATAAAGGATACCTAAGGTACGTATATGCGCCCCCTCCGGGCCTGCCGCGTACCGCCTTCGTGCCGGATTCGCCCGGCAGAAAGGTGCCGTTGTCATGACGCACCCGGCTTCCACGTCCGCCCCCCGTCCCGTACGCGTACTGATCTCCGGAGCCAGCATCGCCGGACCCACTCTCGCCTACTGGCTCGACCGGTACGGCTTCGAGGTGACCGTCGTCGAAAAGGCCGATGCCGTCCGCGGGGGCGGTTACGCGATCGACATCCGCGGCACGGCCCGAGAGGTCGTAGACCGCATGGGCCTGCTGCCGCGACTGCGCGAGGCCCACATAGACACCCGCCGGATCACCTTCCTCGACGCCGCCGGGGACACGGTCGGCACGGTGCAGCCCGAGCAGCTGACCGGCGGCCAGAGCGGCCAGGACCTCGAGGTGCGGCGAGGCGACCTGGCCGACGCCCTCTACGCGCCGCTGCGGGACCGCGTCGAGTTCCTCTTCGGCGACTCGATCGCCACGCTGGACGACGACGGGCACGCCGTGCACGTCGTCCTGGACAGCGGTACGCACCGCACGTTCGACCTCGTGATCGGCGCGGACGGACTGCACTCCAACACCCGCCGACTGGTCTTCGGACCCGAGGAGCCCTTCCACCGCTACCTCGGGCACGTCTTCGCCGGCTTCACCCTGCCCAACGAACTCGGTGTCGCGCACGAGGCGTTCATCTGGAGCGAGCCGGGTCGCAGCGCGGTCGTGTACGCCTACGAGCCCTCCGAGCCCGTACACGGATTCCTCACCTTCGTCCGCGACACCCCGCCCTTCGAGGCGTTCCGCGACCCGCGTGCCCAACGCGAACTGGTCGCCTCACAGTTCCCCGAGCAGGTGTGGCAGGTACCGCGACTGGTGGCGGCGATGCGGACGTCCGAGGACCTCTTCTTCGACATCGTGAGCCAGGTCCACATGCCCGCGTGGTCCCACGGGCGGGTCGCGCTGGCAGGCGACGCGGCGCACGCGACGTCCTTCCTTTCCGGGCAGGGTTCGAGCGTCGCGCTCGTCGGCGCCTACGTCCTGGCCGGCGAACTCGCCACGCACGCGGACCACGCCGAGGCCTTCGCGGCCTACGAGCGCCGGATGCGCCCGTTCGCGGAGCGTAACCAGGCGCTGGCCACCGCCGGCGGCACGATCGTCACACCGACGACACGTGCGCAGGTGGATGCCCGTAACGCGCTGCTCCGCGACCCGGAGGCGATGGCGAAGGAGCTGGCCACGGCGGAGGCCGAGGCACGACGGACGACGCACTCCTCCGTGACGCTGCCGGAGTACACGCCGGCGCCCTGAGCCGCCCTCTGACACAGAAGCCGGGCCCGAGCGCCGCCGGGCCGGGCTGCGTAGCCTTCCCCGTAAAAGGAACGAAGGGGATTGCGTATGCCGCCTAAACAGCCCAGGACCGAGCTCGACGCTCGCTACAGTTCCGCGCTCAACCCGCGCCCGGGCGCGAAGGACGTCACCGCGACCGACTGGGCCGAGGCCGAACGCGAGCTGCGGACTGCCGAGGTCTTCTGGATCACCACGGTGCGACCGGACGGCCGGCTGCACGTCACGCCGCTGATCGCCGCCTGGCACGAGGGCGCGCTGCACTTCAGTACCGGGCCGGGAGAGCAGAAGGCGAAGAACCTGGCCGGCAATCCCCACTGCGCACTCACCACAGGGCACAACTCACTCTCCGAGGGCCTCGACATCGTGATCGAGGGAACGGCCGAGCGGGTGACGGATCCTGCGCGGCAGGACGAGGTCATCGCCGCGTTCGAGGCGCAGTACGGGGACCACGTCACCTCCCCGGAAGGACTCTTCTACGGCTTCGGCGACAGTATCCGTAAGGGCATCGACCTCCTGTTCGCGGTGGCACCCGGCACGGCGTACGGCTTCGGGCACGACGGCCAGGTTTTCAGCCACACCCGCTACACCTTCTAGCGGGCCTGGGTGCGACGAAGCCCGTATCCGACGGTGAGCCGCACCGACCTGCCATGGGTGGCCCGCGGCTTCTGCTGTCCACGTCCTGCGGCTTCTGCTGTCCACGTCCTGGTCGCGCCTGGGGCCGGGCGGCCCGCCCTGCCCCCGTACGCCGTACCGGACGGGTGTCGGTTCACCGCTTGCGAAGCGACTCCCGCTGGATGAGCCTGGAGTCACGGGCAGCCGATGTGGTGGTTGCCCCTTGTCCACCCTCCGCAGGATGTCGAGGTGGCGGGCCCGTTCGGCGTACAGCCGCGCGCGACCGATGTCCTCGTCAGGGGATGGTCCTCATGGCCGCGCGGGGACGCCGACCGGGCCGGCCGGGTCCGCGTGCTTGCGTGACCTTCGGGCGGGACCGGCCCTCAGATTCGCCGTCGGGCGAGCTGGGGCCCCGACGGCCGACCGCGGAAGGGGAGCACGAGGTGATGACACAACTCGGGCGGGCTCCCGGCCTACCGCGAGTCCGGCGGGGGCACGGCGCGACGAGGGGCCGCTGATGGGTTCGGTGCGGGCTCTCGACGTGAGGCTCTTCGACGAGACGGTGGCGGCGATCGCGTTGTTCGCGGGCTCTGAGCACCGGTTGGTCTACCAGAACGATGCGTGTGCCAGGCTGCTCGGAGCCCGGCCCGTCGGACTGCCCGCGAGGGAGGCGTTCCCCGAACCGGACGCGGAGGAGTTCCTGACGGTGTTGGACGAGGTGGTGACCACCGGACGGCCCCGCCGGCTCCCCGAAACGCGCGAGCCCGACCCCGGCGCCCCTGAGCAGGCGCGGTACTTCGTGTACTCATGCACGCCCGTCACCACGGCGGAAGGCCGCGGCGCGATGGTCGTCGCGCTGGACACCACGGCCGAGACCGTCGCACTCGAGCGGTACGAGGCGGTCGTCTCGGCCGTCTCACAGATGGTGTGGGTCCTGCGTGCGGACGGATCGGCGGAAGAGCTCGTTCCCGGCTGGCAGCAGCTGACCGGAAGTCCGGGGCACGGCCGGGTGGACGAGCGGTGGGGTGCGTACATCCATCCGCGTGACAGGGCCAGGCTTCGGCTGGAGTGGGATGTCGCACTCGCTCAGGAGCCCCCGAGTGTGTTCGAGACGACCTTCCGGGTTCGGGCCGCTGACGGCTCGTACCGTCATGTGTCGACCCGGTGCGTGCCCATCCTGCGGAACGGCCGTGCGGACGAATGGATCGCTGCGAGCGACGACGTCGAAGACACGTGGAGCGCGACACTGCGGGAACGCCTCATCGCTCAGATCGCACAAGTGTCTGGAGGAGGGCTGGACGAGGCCTTCGCCGCGGTGGTGAAGGCGATCGTGCCGGAGCTCGCCGACGCGTGCGTGATCATGCTGCTGGACCAGGAGGAGTGGCCCCTGCCCGAGCACGCGCCCGTCACGGCCCGACGGGCCGCCTCTTCCACCCGCCACGGCCTGCCGGCACGACCTCCGCTGCGGCATCAGACGGTCGTCATCAGCGACACGGTCCGGGACATGCTGGAGAGACAGGCCCCCTGCACCTTCCACCTGCCCGTGGGAAAGGGAGTGCCGCCAGGCATCGTCCCGACGGTCACCGAGCACTGGCTCATGAGCGCGGACGCCACCAGCGTGACCCTGTACCCGCTGGTGGCCGAGGACATCGTCCTCGGTTACGCCGTCACCAGCGCCAACGGTGACGCCCCAGCTCCCGACCCGGCCGACATCGAGCTGCTGCAGAGGATCTTCCGTTTCGCCGAACCGCCCATCCGTAAGGCTCTTGACCTGCAGCAAGCACGCCGCACTGCTCTGCGTCTCCAGCACGCACATCTCACCAGCCCGCCGGCCGTGCCCGGCGCGAGCCTGGCCGCCTGCTACGAGCCGGCCAGCTCCGCGAACGAGATCGGTGGCGACTGGTACGACGCCGTCGTCTACGCCGACGGCACCCTCGTTCTCGACATCGGAGACGTCGCCGGGCACGACCTCACCGCGGCCACGGTCATGGGACAGCTCCGCAGCATGCTCCGCGGCCTTGCCTGGAACAAGGGTCCGGAATGTATGCCCTCCACCGTCCTGACCATGCTCGAGAACGCCGCCGAAGGCCTCGACACCGCCTCCTTCACCACCGCCATCCACGCCCGCCTGCAACGTCACGTCGACGGCGCCTGGCACATGACCTGGTCGAACGCCGGACATCCGCCGCCCCTGCTCATGCCCGCCCAGGCTGAGCCGTACTTCCTGACAGGCACCGACGAGGACCCCCCGCTGTGCGTCGACCCCACCCTTCCCCGCACCAGTCACAGCCACATCCTCGCCCCCGGAGACACCCTCCTGCTCTACACCGACGGCCTCATCGAGACCCCCGCAGCATCCCTCGGCGAAGGCCAGCACAGACTTCTGACCGCGGCCGCGCACCAACGCGGCATGCCCCTGTCTGAACTCCTCGGTTCCCTGCAGGACAACCTTTCCGACAACCGGGACGACACTGCTCTGATCGCCTTCCGTGCCGGTCCGCCTGACTGAGAAGCCGAAGACCCCGCGGACAGGTTCACCTCCTTCTCCAACCTCGGGTGCCACCCTTCGCCGGTGCCGCGGTAGCCGCCGTCGGCGATCACGGTGGTGGCACCGACGGCGTCCTTCGCTCGGGACAACTCCCGCCTTTCCACCCTGACATCTGTCAGGTACCCGCCCGGCAATGCCCCCTGGTAGGCATAGGACATGTCAAACAGAGCCAGGAAGGGAACCACCATGAGGAACAAGCTCCGCAACCTGCTGGCCATGGCCGCCGTCGCCGCTGCGACCGGCACCACCGTGCTCACGGGCGCGACCGGCGCCTCCGCCGCCGCTCAGGACTGGGCCGGCTGCCCGGACGGCAACGTCTGCATCTACGCCGAGGGCCGCTACAGCAACATCGGCGCCGGAGACATCACCAACAAGTACTTCCGCTACGGCACCTACAACCTGTCGAACCAGGTCAACCAGCACTGGGTCCTGAACAACCAGAACGGCCCGTTCGAGGACGCCTACGTGAAGCTGTGCACCGGTTACAACGGCACCGGCGACTGCAGCAAAGTTCTGGGTCCGGGTTACGGGGAGTACCTGAACCTGACCCCGATCAACTCGATCGTCCTGTACCGGTAGTTCCAGCGGTCCCGCGCTCTCCTCCGCCATCACCCGGCCGGCCTTCAATTCCAGCGTCTCGTCCTCCATGGCCTGGTCGGTGTCGAGGCGCTTGCCGATTCACGTCTGGGCGGCGGCAGTTGAGTGTGAGCCGGGCGGCTCGTGCAAGCCGCCCGGCTGATTCCACCAGCAACTGCACGGCGGTGGAGACTTCGGCAGCTTCCACCCCGCCGGTGGCCTCGTCGAAGGTCAGTTGCCCACGGGGTACCGGCTGGTGATCGCGACCCGGTTGAAGGCGTTCATCACGGTTGCCAGCCAGGCGACTGCCGAGATCTGGTCCGCGGTGAGTACGGCCGCGGCGGCCTTGAAGTCCTCGTCGCTGACGTGTCCGTCCGGCACGAGTGTGATCGCCTCGGTGAGGCGGAGGGCGGCGCGGTCGGTGTCGGAGAAGTAGCCGGTCTCCGCCCATGCGGGCAGCACCGCGATCCGGTCGGGATTCTCGCCCTTCTTGAGGGCATCGTGGGTGTGCATGCGCAGGCAGAACGCGCAGCCGTTGATCTGGGAGGTGCGGATCCTCAGCAGTTCGACCAGAAGCGGGTCGAGGCCCGCCGCTGCGGCGGCCTTCGCCACCTCCGACGACAGGGCGATGAGGGTCTTGTAGGCGGCCGGGTGCTGCTCGCCGAGGTTGACGCGCTGGGGGTCGGTCATGGTTCCTCTACTTTCTTCGTGGGATCGCGCCGCGCTTGTCGGGCACGTCTTGGTGGTGGACGGGGCGCGCTCCGGCAGGGACGGAGCCGGCGACACGTGTCGCCGCCCCGCTGCACGCCCCATGGCTGCGACCGGCTTGGTCCGGCGGGCTGTCGCGTTGCCTTTCATGGCGTTCTGATCAGCTCGGCCAGGGAGCGCCCAGCACGCGCTCGACCGTGGTGGTGCGGCGGAAGCCGGGGACGAAGTGCTCCAGCACATCGGAGTTCACCGTCCCGTTCGTGGTCTCGGGTCGGTGCTTCAGCCCCTCGACGTAGGCCCTCAGGAATTCCTTCTTGAAGTCGCCCCGGGGGTGGGCCGCGGTGATCTCGTCCACCTGGCTGACGTCCAGCTCGTCCAGACCCAGGCCGAGCACGTCGGTCAGAACACCGAGGTTCGTCATGGCGATCTCCGGGCCCATCCGGTCGGGAATCCCCGGGGTCGTGTGCAGCGCGATCGCCGTCCACACCACGTCGGCCGCCGTGGCCGGGAAACCGCGGTCGAGCATGAATTTCTGCGCGTGGTCCGCTCCGTCGACCTCGAAGCGCTGCTCCACGTCGGAAAACGGCGTCATGAGACCGGTGTCGTGGAACATGGCGGACAGGTAGAGAAGCTCCGGGTCGGGCTCCAGGCCCAGTCTGTGAGCATGAATGGCGCCGAAGACGAAAACGCGTCGGGAGTGGTGGTAGATGAGAGGGCTGGTCGTCTCCTGCACGCGGCGGGTGGCCTCCACGACCGCCGCCGTCTCAGGGATCTCCACCCCCGCGATGATCTCGCTCATGACCTGTGCTCCTTCGGATTTCGGTGTGTTACGAATGGACGGTGCGTCCGTTTTCCACAGTGCCAACCACCCGGCCACCGGCGCTCCCTCGGTCCGGCCACGAGTCACCCAAATCCGGACAGGCGGGCAGCGGGATCGTGGGCTCCGCCACGCATCGGGTCGCGATCCTCGTCTACGACGGGGTCAAACTCCTGGACGTCGTCGGCCCCGCGGAGGTGTTCGGAGAAGCGAACCGGCTCGGCGCCGACTACACGATCGTGCTGGTGTCACCGACCGGTGCCGATGTCACCTCCTCCATCGGGATCCGGATCGCGGTCGACGGCGCCGCCACGGAGCCTGCTGCTGACACGTTCCTGGTGGCCGGCGCGGACCTCTACCCGCGCACACCTGTGCCCCGTGATCTGATCGACGCCACGCGCACGCTGGCGGCCCGCGCCGGCCGTGTCGCGTCCATCTGCACCGGAGCCTTCATCCTCGGCGCCGCCGGCCTCCTGGACGGCAAGCGGGCGACCACGCACTGGCAGGTCGCGCACGAGCTCGCCGCCCGCTGCCGGTCCAGTCACGTCGAACCCGACGCGATCTACGTCCGTGACGGCACCACGTACACCTCGGCCGGCGTGAGCGCCGGCATCGACCTGGCCCTGGCACTCGTCGAGGAGGATCACGGCCCTGATCTGACCCGCGACGTCGCCCGCGCCCTGGTGGTCTATGTGCAGCGTTCGGGCGGCCAGTCCCAGTTCTCCGCCCCACTGCAGGGACCGCCGCCCCGATCTCCGGCCCTCCGCAGGGTCACCGACGTGGTCACGGCGAACCCCGGGGGGAAACACTCACTCGGCGAACTCGCCAAGCACCTCAATGTGAGCCCCCGGCATCTCACGCGGCTCTTCCGCGAAGAGCTGTCCACCACGCCGGCCCGGTACGTGGAGATGATCCGGTTCGACATGGCGAAAGCCCTGCTCGACCAGGGGCATACCGCGACGCAGACGGCATCCCTCGCCGGATTCCCGAGCTACGAAAGTATGCGGAGAGTTTTCGTGAGGGAATTGTCGCTCAGCCCTGCCGCCTATCAGCGCCGCTTCAGAACAACGCGGTGACGGAACCGTGACGGACGTGAGTCGACACGCGCCGGGCCGGTTCGTCTCGGGTTCCGGTGTGCGGCTGGTCAGCTTTCACTCTCCGGTGGCGGGCGCTCCCGCGGGCAGCGCGGGAGGGGGCGGGCAGGTGTCGGTGGGCGGCGCGGCTGCCGCCGGCCGCGTCGCCGCCTGGCCGGCTCGCGGGTCGCGTTGGAGGGCGGGCAGGGTGAGCTGCCACCAGTCGGAGAGGCGGACGGTGAGCGCGTGGGACCCTTCCAGCGCCTCCGTGAGGGTGCAGAACCCGTAGAAGGCGCGGACCAGGGTGCGGGCGGTGGCAGCCGGGCGGACACCGGCGGCCAGGCATCCCCCGGCCCGGGCCTCGGCGAGCAGGCGTGTGACCGCGGTCGTCCAGAGGACGAAGGGGTCGGGGAGTTCCACGTTGATGGTGTGGCGCTCGGCCCACAGGCGGGCACCCGCGCGGGTCACGGAGTCCTCCGCGAGAGCGCGGGCGATGTCGTAGCTCAACGCGACGAGGCGTTCCAGGGGTGGCACGCTCGGGTCGTCGTACCGGGGGACGAGGCTCGGCCAGGTCGCGAAGCCTTCCCGGACGACCGCCTGGGCGATGCCTTCCTTGCTGGCGTAGTGGAAGTAGACGGATCCGCTGGTTCGTCCCGACCGGGCGCTTATGTCGTTGACGCTCGTGCCGGCGTAACCCTGCTGGGCGAAGAGACAGGCGGCTGCCTCCAGGAGTGATCTGCGGGTTGCTCTGGCCCGTTCCTGCAAGATCTTGCGCACCTCGTTCGGCTCCGTAGTGAACGGCCCACAATGTAGTGCGCCCGCGTACGCCCGGAGCAATGAACCGTCAGCCTCACGGCGGGATTGCGGCATTTCTTTCGAATCTGAACACCCAAGAGTGGAAATTGGCTTCAGGGTGCCGCTCCTGGTTCGCCGAATTCCCCTTTCATCGCACGCGGGGGCGTGACTCCTCGCCGCGAACAGATCCCGCAACTCGCCTTGCTCACAGCGGGGATGACGCCGCCCCGGGGACCGGCAGACGGCGGGCCGGGCAACCGCTTACACCCTGATCACCTGCGAGGCGAGTACTCGAAACGGTGATTGCGTCGTATTTCGGAGGCTAAATATCGTAGCCGTTGCAATGTTTTCCCTTTGCGGCTGATGCCCCGAAAAGCGAGTCGTCCTTGCCGGTGGGTTCCCGAAGGGCACCGGCCGGCCGCGCTCCCTCGTCACGGGGCCCGCCGCCTCACCCCGCAGTCCCCGCGACTCGTGGTCCCGTTCCCGCCCTCTCCCCCAGGAGGCCTCATGACGCCGCCACTCCGAACCCTGTCGAACTGGTCGCCCGAGGCTGTCGTCTTCGACTGCGACGGCACGCTGATGGACACAGAACGTCACTGGCAGGACGCGCGGAACCGCGCCTTCCGTGAGTTCGGTCTGCGGCCTCCTCCGGGCTTCGCCGACCGCGCCAAAGGTGTGCATTACGTCGACTGCGGCCGCCTGATGGCGGAGGAGACGAACAAGCCCGAGCTGGCCGCGGACCTGACCACGGCGCTCCTCGCACACTTCATGTCCCTGGTGGCGGAGGACCCGCTGACCATGCCGGGTGCCGGTGAGATGGTGCGCCTGCTGTCCGGGCGGCTGCCGCTGGCCGTGGCCAGCAACTGCCCGCTGGAGGTGGTGGAGGAGAGCCTCGGCCGCGCAGGGCTGCGGCGTCACTTCCGCCACGTCGTCGTGCCCACGGGGCCGCCGGACGGTCGCGGGACCGCGCTCGGGATGGACGGCGAACGCGTGCAGGCGGTGCGCCCCAAGCCATGGCCGGATGTGTACACCACGGCGGCACGTCTGTGCGGAGTCCGCCCGGAAACCGCGCTTGCCGTCGAGGACTCCCTCACGGGCGTCGAGTCGGCGTGGCGTGCCGGACTGCGGGTCCTCGGCGTGGGCCCGCTGCCTGACGAGGCGGACACCGGGCATGCCGACGCCTGGGTGGCGGCCCTGGACGATCCGGAAGTGCTGCGCTGGGTGCGTAACTGGCCGGAGGGCGACGGATCTCAGCCGTGAGAGTCCTCTCGACGGCCGGCAGGTGACCTCGTCAGCGCCGCGCGATGATCCCGGCCGTCGACGAGCCGGATGAGTGAGGTCGGGCGTCGGTACCTGGACGAGGGGGTACTGGGGGAATCGCTGCCCACGTTCACTTCCCGGGCAGGGGCAGGTGGAGGCCCGCATGAGGCTGGAGATGTTCGATCCCGCTCCGATCGGTGTGGTGTTCACCCGAGGGCCGGAGCACCGACTCGCGTACACCAATGCCGTCTACCGGAAGATCTTCGGTGACCGTCCGCTGGGCCGGCCCCTCCGGCGCGTCTTTCCCGACCTCGCGCAGTCCGGCTATTTCGACATCTTCGACCGGGTTCTCGCCACCGGTGAGGCCGAGGTGCTCACGGCCGTTCCCATCGACCTCGACTTCGCGGACTCGCCGCAGGAGGAGACACGCTACTTCACGTTCAGCGTCTCCCGGGCCACGGTGAGTGACGGGAGCCGTGGCGTGCTGGGCGTGATCGTGGAAACGACTGAGCAGGTGACTGCCGCACGGCGGATCCGTGTCCTGTCCGAGGAGCGACGCCGCGCACTGCTGCGCTACCGGAGCCTGGTGCGCGCCGGGTCCGAGATGGTGTGGGTGACGGGCCCGGAAGGCGGTGTGACCGAGCCGAGCCCGGGCTGGCAGCGGGTCACCGGGCAGAGCTGGCAGGAGTTCCGCGACGACGGATGGATCGACGCGGTCCATCCCGACGACCGTGCCTCCGTCATCGAGCGGTGGAGCCGGGCCCTGCGGGAGGTGCAGCCGCGTTTCACCCACACCTACCGGTTGCGGCTGGCCACGGGCGGCTACCGGCACTTCGCGGTCGACGCCGCGCCGGTCCGCGACGGTGACACGGTGATCGAGTGGATAGGCACGTGCCGGGACGTCGAGCAGGAGTGGCAGGATGCCCGCCGGGAGAGGCTGCTGGCCCGGGCGACCGCCGTGACGGCGGACACCGCCCGGCCGGACGAGATGCTCGCCGCCCTCACCGCGGTGATCGTGCCCGAGCTGGCCGACAGCTGCACCTCCTACCTGCTTCCCCAGGCCCTGCACCGCACGCCGGGGACCGCCCTGACCGCCGAACGCGTCGCCGCCGTGACCCGCCAGGGCCCTGCCGTCCCGCCCCCGCACCACGCCGAGCATCTGGGCCCGGACAGCGCCCTCGTCCGCGCCGCCGACCTGCGCCGCCCGGTCCACGCCGTCTTCCCGCCCGGCTCCCCGCCGCCCGATATCGCCCCGACGGGCACCGCACCCTGGCTGGCGCCCGACGCCAACAGCGTCGTCCTGCTTCCGGTCGTCGTCGACGGCACCACCGCCGCCCTGGTCGTCGCCTGCGTCAACGGCGACCGCCCGTCCCTCGGTCAACCGGAGATCAGTCTGCTGCAGACGCTCCTGGAACGGGCCCACACCCCGTTGAGCAACGCCCTGGAGTACCAGCGCACCCGGCAGGTGGCGCTCGCCCTCCAGCACAGTCTGCTCACCGAGCCGCCGGACGTCCCCGGCCTCGACATCGCCGTCCGCTACCGGCCCAGCAGCTCGGCCGCCGAAGTCGGCGGCGACTGGTACGACTCTTTCGTGCTGCGCGACGGCGCCACCGTCCTCACCGTCGGTGACGTCGCAGGTCACGACCTGCCCGCCGCGGTCACCATGGGCCAGTTGCGCAACATGCTGCGCGGACTCACCCTCGACCGTGAGGAACCCACCGGCGACATCCTGCGGCGCCTGGACACATCCATGCAGACCCTGTACCTCGAGTGCACCGCCACCTGTGTCCTGGCCCGGATCGAACGCCCGGCGCCGGGCCGCTTGCAGCTCCACTACTCCGTAGCAGGACACCCCCCGCCCCTGCTCGTCGAGGCGGACGGCACCGCGCACTTCCTGAACGAGGGCCGCTCCCCCATGCTTGGGCTGCTCCCGGATCCCCGCCACGGCACTGCCGTCCATCCTCTGCCCCCCGGTTCCACGCTGCTGCTGTACACCGACGGGCTGGTCGAACGCCGGAACGAAGATCTCACCGACGGACTGGACCGGCTGCGCCGCCACGCGTCGACCGCTGCCCGGCGCCCACTGGAATCCTTCTGTGACGAGTTGCTCGCCGGGATGCTGACCGCCGACAACGACGACGACACGGCGCTGGTGGCGCTGCGCCTGTCCGTGCCGTAGCACCCAGCCCGCCCCTCTCCGCCACGAGCAGCAGGGGCGGGGAGAGCCCTGGGAAGCGGGTGATGCCGAGGCGGCCGACTGACGGCGACCTCGTCGCCGCCCCGCCTCGTTGCTCATGGGACGTTCGGCGGCATATGTTGGCCGGATGAGTGAGCGTCCGTTGCAGGAGCCGAGTCTGTTGATCCTCACGGCACTGGCCGACCGGCCCCGGCACGGGTACGCCGTCACGCAGGAGGTCAAGGCGTTGTCCGGAGGGCGCGTCGTGCTGCGGACCGGCACGCTCTACGGGGCCCTGGACCGTCTCCTCAAGGACGGGCTCATCGAGGTGCACCGTGAGGAGGTCGTCGACGGGCGCGCCCGCAAGGTGTACGCCCTCGCTCCGGCCGGGCGGGAGACCCTGTCCGCGGCGGCCGAGCGGATGGCGGCGACCGCCCGCGAGGCCACCCGCCGGCTCGGGCTCTCCGGCCGCCCCGCGACGCAGACGTGATCGGGCCGCTCCTGCGGCTGTATCCGCGGCGGTACCGGATCGAGGCCGGGGAGGAGATCCTCGCCGTCTATCGCGAGTCGGTGGACGGCGCCCGCGCCGTGGACCGGCTGCGGGAGGCCGCCGACATCGCCGGGCATGCCCTGAGGATGCGACTCGGGGTGACTTCCTCGAGTACGGCCGGACGGCTGCTCGCGGAGGCCGCGCCGCAGGTCGCCGGGGTCGCCGCCGCCTACTGCGGGGTGCACCTGAGCCGCTGGTACGTCGCGGGGGCCCTGTCCCCCGCCTTCCCGCCCCTCGACCCGGACAGCTGGACCGTGCGGCTGTTCTCCTCCGCGCTGGTGGTGGTCGGTGCCGTCACCGCGCTCACCGGCCGGTGGCGTGCCGGGGTGTGGGCGGCCGTCGTCGGGCTGGTGGCCCTCGCGGTCGCCACCGTCGTCAGCGGCCCGGCCTTCGGTGATCCCGTCGTCACCCCCGTCATGGCGCTGCTCGCGGCCCTGACCCTGGCAGCCGCTCCGCCCGATCAGCCGCCGGGAGAGCGCGACCGTGTCGCCGCCGGAGTGACGGCCGCCGCGGTGTGGGCGCCCGTCACCGCCTTGTACGCCGGCGTGCTGCCCGTGAGTACGGACCACGGCCTGTGGCCGCTGCTGGTGCTGGCCGCCTGCGGGGTCGCGCGTGCACTGCGGCAGCGGCCCCTCGCCGTCCTCCGGACGGCTGCGACGGTCGTGGCCTGTCCGTTGTATCTCGCCTTCGCCCACACCGTCGGACCCTGACGCGTCCGGCAGGAGTGCCGGGGCCTGACCGGGAGCCATAGTCAGTTCAACGACATATACTCTCGCTCGTCCTATCTTCGTCCGAGACACCCAGGTGGCCCCTCGATGCCGTTCACGCTCTCCCACCCGGCCGCCGTACTGCCGTTGCTGCGCCACCCGTTCGCACCGACCGCCCTGGTCTGCGGGGCCCTCGCGCCCGACATGCCGTACTTTCTCGGCGCGGCCGGCATACCCGTGAGCGCACAGTCCTGGTACGAGCCGTTTCTCAACGCCACCACGTCCCATCAGGCGTCCGGAATCGCCGTCCCGGCCGTGTTCGGGGCACTGTTGATGGCGGCGTACGCCGTGGTGCGGCGGCCTGTGGTCGCCCTCCTGCCGACCGGGCCCGCCCTCACCGACAGGCAGGGGCGGCGCCGCAGTCCCTTGCGGCGGGCGGCCTGGGTGCTGCTGTCCCTCGCCGTCGGTATCCTCACCCACCTCGTGTGGGACTCGTTCACACACGCCGACGGGTATCTGGTGACGCGTCTCGGTGTTCTGCGGTCCCATGTGACCGGGGGCCTCACCGTCGCCCGTGCCGTGCAGCACCTCAGTACGGCCGTGGGGCTCGTGGCCATCGCCGTCTTCCTGTGGCGCAGGCCGCGCAGCAGTGCTTCTGTGGCGCCGAGCACCCTGAACGAGTTCCCGTCCAGGATCACCCGCCGGGTCGTCGCCGGCGCCCTCGCCCTCGCCGTCGTGGCCGGTGCCGTCGCCAACACCGCGCCGCTCACCGACTATCAGGGAGTCGGCGGGCGGGACGTCACGGAGGCGGTTCTGTCGGACTGGGTCACCGGTGGCGGCGCCGCTCTCGCCTGCGCCGTTCTGGCGTACGCCGGGGCGTGGTGGGCGCACGAGGCGGTCCGGTCGCGTCGCGCGTGAAGCTCGCCGTGGCGGCCCGGTTCTGGTCGGCCGGCCGCTCGCTCACACGGCTGACGTCGCCCGACGTGCGGGTCTCACTTCCGCGCGTAGGTGAGGCAGTCCACCTGCTCGTGCTCGTAGCCCACGCTGATGGCGGGGGCGTGGCACTCGAGTCCGCTGTTGTGACGGCAGTCGGCCATCTTGCACGCACCGACCCTGCCGGTGGTCGACGGTTCACCGCCTTCGAGGTCGGCGCCCATGAACGTGTCGCAGACGGGACCGTCGAGGTCCCCCACGGTGATCGCCGCGGCGTGGCACGTGTGGTCGTGGTTGTAGGCGCAGCCCTCGGCCTCGCATTCGCTGATGACGGGCAGCTGCATGACGGGTGTGGCTGCCATGGCGGATCGCCCTTCTCGTGAGCTCGTGCGGCGCGTTCGGAGCTGTCGGTGCTTTCGGTGCTGTCGGAGCTTTCGGCGCGGCATCCGTCCGGGCCGGCCGCTCGCGGAACGCTCCTTCCTTCTCTTCCACTGTCCGCGACGGCGTCGGGCTGCGCATGTCCGCGGGGGGACGGCGACCGGGAGCCCGCGGGCTACTTGCCGTGCAGGTGCGTGCTCAGGCGTGACAGCAGGGGCAGCGCCGCCTCGAGCGTCCTGCGTTCGTCGGCGTCCAGGACGTCGGTGATCGCGGCGCCGAGCCAGTCGGCGCGCCGTCGGCGCTCCTCGGCCAGACGGTCACGTCCCGTCTGCGTGAGGTGGAGCAGAAGTTTGCGTCCGTCCCCGGGGTGAGCCTCGGCCCGCACGAAGTTCTGGGCCAGGAGGTCTTTGACCGTCTTGGCGGCCGACTGGTGAGTCACTCCGCGTCGGGCAGCGATCTCGGCGGTGGTCAGCGGGCCGCCGCGGTCCAGGTAGCCCAGGACGGCGGCTTCGCCGGGCGGCATCGTGTCGGCGGTGCGCACCGTCCGTACGAGTCGGCCGATGGTCAGGCGGAGCTCCTCGGCCAGTTCTTTGTCGTCCATGACCGTCACTTTACCTGTTTACATCAATCGAGTTGTACAGTCTGGTTGTAGATATTTCCCCGGCCCGGAAGGCCCCACCGTGAAGCTCACCAAGCACGCCCATGCATGCGTCACGCTCGAGAAGGACGGCACCCGGCTGGTCGTCGACCCCGGCACGTTCACCCCGGACGCGGCCGAAGCCGTCGCCCGGGCTCACGCCGTGCTGATCACCCACGAACACTTCGACCACTTCGACGAACAGCTCGTCGCCGCCGCGCTCGAAACGCGGCCAGACCTGCACGTCTACGGCACCGCCGCCGTCGCGTCCGCCCTCGGCAGCCACGGCGGGCGCGTGCACACCGTCGCCGCGGGTGACACCTTCGGCGTGGGGTCGATCCCCGTCAGCGTCCACGGCGACCGGCATGCGCGGATCCATTCCGACATCCCGTGCCCCGACAACGTCGGCTACCTCCTCGACGACGGCGCCGTCCACCATCCGGGCGACGCCTACTGCGTGCCCGACGCCCCCGTGCGCACCCTGCTGCTGCCGACCAGCGGACCCTGGACGAAGCTCGGTGAAGCCGCCGACTACGTCCGCGCCGTCAAGCCCGAGCGTGTCATCGAGATCCACGAACTCATGCTCAGCGACCTCGGCCGGCAGTCCACGGCCAACCTGCTCGGCGAGAAGGGGCTGACCGGCATTCCGATCGAGCGCCTCGAGCCCGGTGCCGGCGTTCAGGTGTGAGACTCCCCGGCGCCTTCCGTGAGCACGGCCCGGCCGCGTGCCGGTCGCGCGACTCCGGCTTCGGGCGGTTGCCCCCGGGGACGGCCGCGCTGTGGCGGACGCCTTGTGCAGGGTGCCCCATCGGGCAGTTCACTCTGTCCTCGTGGCTGGTGCCGTGTCGATCACGGAGCGCGTAGCGTCTGCGGAGGAACCGGCGTATCTCGCCGTGTTCGCAGACAGGGAAGGCACCTCGGACCGCGTACGGCGAGGGCTGCCGCCGAGAGTGGGAGCATGCAGAACGTGCCCAAGGGTGACGACGCGGCACAGTCCGCATCGCCGACTTCCACCACCGTCACCGCCACTCCTGCCGCGCCGCGCCGCCGCCGCGGCCCGGGCGCCTGCTTGCTCGTCGTGCTGCCGGGCGTGGTGACGCTTGGAGCCGTCTTCGCGTTCGTCTCCTTGGTCGGCGACCAGACAGCCGTGCCGCAGGACCGGACGCCGGGTCAGGCGGAGTCGGCCGTCAGCAATGTGGATGGCTCCTACGTCCCTTGGCTGCGCAGGGCGACCGCTGACTGCGCGGGGGTCACGCCCGCGCTGCTCGCCGCCCACATCGACCAGCTGTCCGGCTGGCAGAGTGACGGCTCGGGCCTGTCCGAACAGGGCATCGCCCGTTTCTCGAGGACCAGTTGGGAGAAGTGGGGCCGGGACGACGACGGCAACGGCACGTCCACGCCCCTCGACACGGTGGACGCGATCATGGCGCTGGGGCGGCAGGACTGCTCGTTGTCGCAGCAGATGACCGCGCTGCGCACCGAGGGCACCGTGAACGGAGATCTCGCCGACCTCACGCTCGCCGCGTACGCGGTGGGGTCGGACGAGGTGGCGGAGTCCGGCAAAGTCCCGTCCTCGGCGCTCCTGTTCGTGACCGAGGTGAAGAAGCGGCTGCCGCGGTACAGCGCTCTGGTCCGGCGCAACCCTGAGCAGGAGGGCGGCGTTCAGGCCGCCGGCGCGCGACTGCAGCAGCCCGTCGTCACCCTCTCCGTCACCTCGCCGTTCGGCTCGCGCAAGCACCCGCTGACGGGAGTGACCAAGCTGCACACGGGCGTCGACTTCCACGCGCCGCAGGGGGCGCAGGTGTCGGCGGCCTGGGGCGGGGTGGTGGAGTTCGCGGGCATGACGCCTGCGTACGGCTACCGGGTGGTGATCGATCACGGCACGATCGAGGGGAAGCGGCTGCAGACCACGTACAGCCACCTGTCGGCGCTTCAGGTGAGCGCGGGTCAGAGCCTCGCGGCGGGGCAGGCCGTGGGACTGGTGGGTTCGACGGGACTGTCCACCGGCTCCCACCTCCACTTCGAGGTGCTCCTCGACGGCCAGTACACGGACCCGATGGCCTGGCTCACTGACGGTGGTTGAGGGCGAGCGGTCAGGCGTCGGGGTCGACGTGCGGGTGAGTGAAGCGCACGGGCTTGTCCAGCGAGCGGGCGTAGGCGATCTCGGCGCGGGTGCTGTCTCCGATGTAGTCGCCGACCACGAGCACCTCGTCGGCGAGTCGGATCTTCGCCCGGTGCAGCGCGTCGAGCCGCGCCTTCAGTGCCTCGGCCTCCACGGGGTCGGCCCAGAGCGCGTGCGGCGACTTCAGGTCGCAACCCGGCTTGACGACGATCTTGCCGTCCTTGGTCTCCTGCAGGTCGGCCTCGGCCATCTCGGTCATGAAACGGGTCGAGCCGCAGATGGCGACGACGGGTGGAAGGCTCAGCCGGTCCTTGGCTGCGGCGAGGTGTTCCTCCGGGGTGAGCGGTTGCGACACTGCTTCTCCTGGTGGTGTGGTTCCGTGAGGCCTTCGAGGCACGAACGAGGACGTCACGGATCATGATGCACACGCGGAGGGAACCGTGGTGAAGGATGCGACGTTGAAGGACGCGACCGCCGTCGTCACTGGCGGGTCGAGAGGGATCGGACGGGCCATCGTCGAGCGGTTGTGCCGGGACGGGGCGGCCGTGGTGTTCAACTACGCCAGGGACGACGAGGCGGCAAAGGATGTCGTCCGTGCCGTCGAGGCTGACGGCGGCCACGTCAAGGCGGTGCGTCTCGACCTCGGCGAGGAGGACGGGCCCGAGCGGCTGATGGAAGCCGCCGAGGCTCAACTCGGCCGTCTCCGCATCCTCGTGAACAACGCCGCGATGTCCTTCACCCCGACCCCGCTCGCCTCGACCGACGTCGGCCTCTTCGACGAGGTCATGGCGGTGAACACGAGGTCCGTCTTCCTCACCATGCGTTACGCGGCCCGGAACATGCCCGACGGCGGACGGATCGTGAACATCTCCACCCTCAACACCGTACGGCCCGCCCCGGGTATCGCCCCCTATGCCGCCAGCAAGGGCGCGGTCGAGCAGCTGACCGCCGTCGCGGCGCGTGAGCTCGGCTCCCGCGGTATCACCGTCAACACGGTCTCCCCCGGCGCGACCGACACCGAGTTGCTGCGTACGACCAACCCGGCGGAAGCACTCGAAGCCGTCGCCGGCATGACTCCGCTCGGGCGTCTGGGGCAGCCGTCCGACGTGGCCGACGTCGTCGCGTTCCTCGTGGGACCGGACGGCCGGTGGATCACCGGCCAGAATCTGCGGGCGACCGGCGGGCTGGGCTGAGCACCGGACGAGTCGGCGTCACGCAGGCATGCTGTCGGTCCCGACCAGCAATGGCCCCTGGGGGATGACGTGAGCGGTCGGCCGCCGACGTCTCGGGTGCCGGGTTCGAGGCCGACCGGCGACGCCTCAGTCCTCGGCGTCCTCCGCGTCGAGGGACTTCAGCCCTTCCTCCCAGCGGTGTCGGCGCTCCTCCTCCGACTGTTCCCACCACGGGGCGCCCCGTTCACCGAGTGCGACCTTGGCCCGGTTCACCCGGGACCGCGCCGCCCGCTCCGCCTGCTCGTCGTCCGCGGCCGTCGCGGAGCGCACTGCCCGGCGTGCCGACATGAGGTGGCGTCGTAGGCGGGCGGCCGTCTCCTCCGGCACGGAGGGGTCGGTCGCCCGCCATTTCCTGCCCCGGATGACGACGTGGTGTCCGTCGGGGGTTCGCTCCGGCGGCTGGTCCGCATGCACACCGACGAGGTGCCCCGTGCGGCTCCGGCGGAACCTGGAACGCCCCGCGTGTCAGTCCGTCGCGGTCAGGACCAGCTTGCCGCGCGTGTGGCCGGCCTCGCCGTGGACGTGGGCCGTGGCGGCCTCCGCGAGGGGGAAGGTCTTCGCCACCTCGACGCTCACCTCGCCCGCGTCGATCAGGTCCGCGATCCGGGTCAGCGCCGGTCCGTCCGGCTCGACCAGGAAGCCGGTGGTCCGTACGCCCGCCGCGTCGGCGGCCGCCGCCAGGTCCGGGGAGACACCGCCGGGGACGGCGACCAGCAGGCCGCCCGGCGACAGGGTCTTCAGGGCCCGGGTGCTGGACCGGTCGGGCGCGTCGCCGACCAGATCGACGACCACGTCGACGTCGGCCGCGGCGTCCTCGAAGGGGGTGGTGGTGTAGTCGATCGTCTCGTCGGCGCCGAGGTCCTTCAGCCAGGGGTGTCGTGCGGCACTGGCCGTGGCGATCACGTGCGCGCCCAGGTGGCGGGCGAACTGGACGGCGAAGTGGCCCACGCCTCCGGCGGCGGCGGTGATCAGGACCCGCTGCCCCGGCTGCACATGCGCGGTGTCCACGAGGATCTGCCAGGCGGTCAGTGCCGCCAGCGGCACGGCGGCCGCGTGGACGTGGTCCACGGTGGACGGCTTGCGGGCCCACTGGCGGGCCGGTGCGGTGACGTACTCGGCGTAGGCGCCGCCGGCGCGCGGGAACCACGGCATGCCGTACACCTCGTCGCCCGGCTTGAGCGTGGTGACGCCGAAACCGACCTGTTCGACGACGCCGGAGACGTCCCAGCCGAGGATCAGCGGGAAGGTCTGCAGGCCCGCCATGCCCTGGCCCGCCCGGGTCTTCCAGTCCACCGGGTTGACGCCGGCCGCGTGGACGCGCACCAGCACCTCGGTCGGCAGGGGTTCGGGGCGGGCCACGTCCTCGGGGGTCAGGACCTCCGGGCCGCCGAACTCCTTGATCGTGACGGCGCGCATGGTGGGGCCGCTCATCGTGTCTCGCTCCTGTTCGTCGTGGGGTGGTGCGCCGGGGCGTACCCGGCAGAACCACCCTGCCGTGCCGGTGCGCGCGGGTGTGAGTGGCCCGAGGGACACCTGTCGTAATATTCCGGCCATGACGCACCGGGTTGCCGTTCTCGCCCTCGACGGGGTCCTGCCACTGGATCTGGGCATTCCCGCCCGCATCTTCAACGAGGCGCGGGCCAGGGACGGGAGTCCTCTGTACTCGGTGGGGACCTGCTCGATCGGGGGACGGCCGGTCCGTACGCACGAGGACTACCGGATCGTCGTGGAGCACGACGAGTCGCTGCTGTGGACCGCGGACACGGTGGTGATCGCCACCCAGGAGCCCACTCCCCAGCTGCTGGCGACGGGGACGCTGCCCGAGGACGTCACGGCGGTGCTGAAAGCGATCCGGCCGCAGACGCGCATCGTGAGTCTGTGCACCTCGGCCTTCCTGCTCGCGGCGGCGGGGCTGCTGGACGGGCTGCGGGCCACCACGCACTGGACGCTCTGCGAGGCCTTCGCGGAACTGTTCCCGGGGATCGAGGTCGATCCGAACGTCCTGTTCGTCGACAACGGCCGCATCCTCACGTCCGCCGGCGGCGCCGCGGGCATCGACCTGTGCCTGCACCTCGTACGGCGGGACCACGGGGCGAGTGTCGCCGCGGCCGCCGCCCGGCGGTGTGTGGCGGCGCCGTGGCGTGAGGGCGGGCAGACGCAGTTCATCGAGCACGTGGTGCCTCAGGACGCCGGCCGTTCCACGTCGGCGACCCGGCAGTGGGCGCTGGAGCGGCTGGCCGAGCCGCTCACCCTGGAGGACATGGCGCGGCACGCGCACATGAGCGTGCGCACGTTCACGCGCCGGTTCCGGCAGGAGACCGGGCTCAGCCCGCTGAAGTGGCTGGCCCAGCGCCGGCTCGCGCACGCACGCCATCTTCTGGAGTCCACGACCCTGCCCGTCGCCCGCATCGCGAACGCCTGCGGTTTCAGCGACCCGGTCGCGCTGCGCCGGCAGTTCCACACGTACGTGGGCCTGTCACCGGCGGCGTACCGCCGCACGCACGGCGCGCCGGAGGCGACGGCAGGGCGGTGATCCGCCGGCTCAGGGCTCTCACCTGCCGACGGCGTGCGGCCAGTACTCCTCGAGGACGGCCTGATCCCGGTCGGGTTCCGCGTCGGACATGCGATGCGCCAGAGTGCCGGGGACGGCAACCGTCATGCCCGCGAGGAGCACGGCCGCGATGGCCGGTTCCCGACGGTGCCGCTTCGGGTCGGCGACGGTGAAGTCGATGCAGACGTCGGGCATGTGCGCGAAGCTGTCGAGCACAGGCCGCCGCCGGCTCGGAGGCGGCCACGGTGGGGTGTGACGCGACGGGAGGCATGGTGGCCAAGGTCAGCATCAGTCTGGACGCCGAGCTGGTGGTGGAAGTGATGGTTCTGGCGGGCATCGGTTCGCCGCAGGACGCGGTCGAGGCGATCGTGCGGGACTACGTCGCCCGCGGGCACCGCACCGAGGCGCGTACCGGGCTCAAGGAGCAGGGGTTGCGCGAGGTCGACGTCAAGCCGCGGGAGCCGGAGGGCTGAGTCGCCTCCCCCGTGGCGCGACAGCGGTACGTCGTAGCGCGCATCCCCGCCCCCGCAGCGGGCACCCGGGCCGGGAACTCACTGGTCAGGGGCTGGAAGGGCGTACGGGATGGATGAGCGGGAGCGGGAGGCCGAGTTGCGTCGCGTGGCGCGCGAGCGGTTCGGGTGGACCGATCTGGGCGCTGAGCAGGCCGAGGCGATGCAGGGACTGCTGGACGGCCGTGACGTGCTGGTCGTGATGCCCACCGGTTCCGGGAAGTCGGCGATCTACCAGGTGCCGACCGTGCTGCTGGGCGGCCCCGCCGTGGTCGTGTCGCCGTTGATCGCCCTGCAGCGTGACCAGGTCACGGGGCTGCGGGACAGCGAGGCTCCGGATGCAGTGGCCGTGAACTCCGCCCAGTCGCAGTCGGTGACCGACGAGGGTTGGCAGGCGGTGGAGGAAGGTGACGCCGAGTACCTGTTCCTCTCTCCCGAGCAGCTGGCCAGGAAGGACGTCCTGGAGCGGCTGCGTGAGCTGCGGCCGTCGCTGTTCGTCGTCGATGAGGCCCACTGTGTGTCCGTCTGGGGGCACGACTTCCGGCCGGACTACCTCACCCTCGGTGAGGCCGCCGAGCGGCTGGGCCGCCCGCCCGTGCTGGCGCTCACCGCGACCGCTGCGGCCCCCGTGCGGGAGGACATCGTCGAGCACCTGCACATGCGCGAGCCCCAGCTCGTGACGACCGGCACGGACCGGCCCGCCATCCGGCTGACCGTGCACACCTACACCGACGCCCCCTCCAAGCGCGAGGCCGTCTCCCGCTGGACGGCCTCGGCGCCCGCACCGGGCATCCTCTACACCGCCACCCGCAAGGACGCCGAGGCCTATGCGGAGCGTCTCCGTGAGGACGGGGTCGACGCCGAGGCGTATCACGCCGGGCTCAAGGCGGCCGAGCGGCGGCGGATCCAGGACGGGTTCATGGAGGGCTCTCCCGCCGTGGTCGTGGCCACCTCGGCGTTCGGGATGGGCATCGACAAGCCCGACGTACGGTTCGTCGCGCACGCCTCCGTGCCCGGGTCGCTCGACTCCTACTACCAGGAGGTCGGGCGGGCCGGCCGGGACGGGGAGGCGGCCGAAGCCGTGCTGTTCTACCGGCCCGAGGATCTGGGGCTGCAGAAGTTCCTCACGTCCAGGTCGCTGGACACCGAGGCTCTGCGGCGGATCATGAGCACGCTGCTCGAGCAGGACGCGGCGCAGAGCCGCAGTCGTACGGCGGAGCTGTGCGGGCTGTCGCGCCGGAAGGCCGGCGATCTGTTGAACATGTTGGAGGAGGCGGGCGCCGTGGTGGTCGAGGGGCGGCGCCGTGCGGTGCGTGCCGTGTCCGGACGGTCGGTGGAGGAAGCCGCGGAAGCGGCGGAGGAGGTGTTCGAGCGGGGGCGCCGTATCGACCGTTCGCGCATCGAGATGATGCGCGGCTACGCGGAGACGCCGAGCTGTCGCCGCCAGTACCTGCTCGGCTACTTCGGCGAGCAGCTCGAGGCTCCTTGCGGGCATTGCGACGTGTGCGAGCGTCTGGCCGACGAGCCCGGGGCGGTGGATGCCGGGCGGGCGGACGCCTCTCCCCCGGCCGGGGAGGCCGGGCCGTACGAGCCGAACGAGCGTGTGCGGCACGCCGACTGGGGTGCGGGCACCGTGATGCGCATGGAGGAGGACCGGGTCGTCGTGCTGTTCGAGCAGGTCGGCTACAAGACGCTGTCGTTGTCCGCCGTGGAGGAGGGTGATCTGTTGACCGGCGCCTGAGGCGGCGCTCACCTCATGGACGCGGGCGGACGCGCACCCAGCGTGGGCGTGCGTCGCCGCCTCGGCGTCCGGCCACCGACGCGCAACGCGGGCACACCCGCTGCACCTTGTCGGCCGCGCCGCCCGATTCGGGGAACGTGTCGGGCCAGCTGACGTGCGAGAAGCGGGCGAGGCGCGAACGGCTGAGGGACAGGCCGCAGACGGTCTCGTTGCGGCCCGGCTCCCAGGCATGGACCTCCCCGGCGGGCAGCCTGCGGCGGCCGTCCTCCTCGTCGGTCCACTGACCGGAGGCAGCGACGGCATACCGCTTGCCGCGCTTCATGGCCTGCGGCCGGGCTCGGCGGGACTGCTGTTGGTCACGAGGGCACCGTCCTCACCCTAGGCGGCTGTTCGTACACGGTCGCGGTGCCCCCGTAGCGGCGGGCGCCGCCCGCACCGGACGAGTGCCACGCCGGGCGCCGCCCATGCCCCCTCGGTCAGCCCCACTCGCAGCCGACGCCGTCACCGTCGCGGTCGAGGTGGCTGCCGTAGCCGGGGTCGCCGCGGTGTACCGGCGTCGCGCCATCCGCCCGGGCAGCGGCGCAGTTCTGGTAGTAGACGCTGCCGCCGCCTCCCCCTCCGCTGTAGTCCTCCTCGACGGGCTCCGCGGTCACGGTCTCGGTGACCTTTACCTTCACCCTGGCCGTCTCCGTTTCCGTCACCGTCACGGTCGGGGCGGGTTCCGCTTCGACGGAGGGTGTGGCGGTCACCGTCGCGGTGACGGTCGCCGACGGCCGGGCCTCGGCCGCCAGAGGCTTCGCGTCGCCCTTGGCGCTGCTGTCCTCGCCGCCCGCTGCGACGCCTATGAGGAAGGCGAGGCCGAGCGCCGGCAGCACGTACCGCTTGCGCGCCCACTTCGGCGCGGTACGGCCACCGGCCGCATACGGATTGGTCATCATGCCCCCAGGCGCTAGTTGAAGAGCAAACTGTAGCGGTTGTGTGAAGAAAGTATGGACTCCGGGGGTGGAGTGCTGTCGTTTGCTCACCGTGGCCTCTGGCGCCCCGTCAGCGACCAGAGGCGGGAAGGCAGTCGAGGCCGGTGTCGCGCATGATGAGGTCGACGGTTTCGTGCAGCGCGCTCTCGGCGGTGACGACCGTTTCGAGGCCGCCGGGCAGGAGGTCGCGCGGCCGGTACCACTCGTGCAGGCAGCTTTCGTCGACGGTGTCGGCGATCGGCTTGGTGGCGTGGCGGGCGAGCGTCTCGTCGAGGGGGACGTCCAGGTAGTACGCGTGGCTGCGGCCACGGTGGTCGGCATGCAGCCGGGTGAGCATGGCGCCGTAGCGGTCGGCGTAGAGGATGCCTTCGACGACGACATGGAAGCCGGCGTCCAGGGCGTAGCGCGCGGTGAGGTCGATCAGGCCGATGTTGGCCGCGCCGGGGCGGTCGTGCTCCCGCAGGACGACACGGCGGAGGTTGTCCTGGGCGACCATGGCGAGTCCACGGCCGAACCGCGTGCGCAGTTCCGCCGCGACGGACGACTTCCCCGACGCGCTGTTGCCGCGCAGGATGACCAGCCTGGTGTGCTCGGTGCCCGTCCTCATGGCCTTCACGGTACGGGCGGGAAGCGGGGCCGCGAAGGCGGTCGGCGCGCTGCGTCGCAGGCGATGCGGGTCGCCGCCGTCGTGAGGCGCACGCTCCGCCGCGTGGGCGTGTGAGGCACCCGGCCGCTGAAGAGGGGGGTGCCTCACACGCCCAGCACGGCGGGGGCGAGGCGCGGGGTCAGCACGTCGGTCAGCGCCCCGGCCCGGACGACGGGCTCGGCAGCCGCGGACGGTCGCCGGTCGCAGTCACGGGTCACCTGCGCGGGGTCACCTGTAGAGCGCGACCGCGCCTCCCCAGAGGGCGCCGGGGTTCAGGCGGTCGGGGAAGCGTTCCAGCATGGCGTGGAAGAAGCCGAGCGGGTCGTCGTGCCGGGCGAGGAGGTCGTCGGCGGCGTCGAGGTAGGCGCGGGTCTCTGCGATCGCGCGGGTGGCGTCGTCGTCCAGCTCCTTGTTCTTGTGGCCGGTGACGATGTGGCGCGGGCGGAGGTTCTCCACGACGGTGATGGCCTCGCGCCAGGCGTCACGGCCGCCGTCGCCGGATTCGGCGAGGTACTGGTGGACGCCGTTGTAGATGACGTCCCCGGCCACGACGAGGTCGAGGTCCGGCACGTGCAGGACGCTGGTCTCGTCCGTGTCGCTGTGTCCGACCTCCACGATGCGCAGCTCGTGGCCCTCGAGGGTGAGGCGGTTGCCGGGCACGGGAACGGCGGTGACGGGGGCGTCAGGGATCTGCCCCGGGAAGAGCTTGTCCCAGAACTGCGGACGGATGGCCGCGTTGCGGTGCATCTCCTTGATCGTGCCCTCGGAGGCGACGACGGTCGCTCCGAAACGGTCCGCCAGGAGGCCGGCGGTGAACCAGTGGTCGCCGTGGCCGTGGGTCGCGACGATATGGGTCAGGTTCTTGCCGGAGGCCGCCACCCAGTCCTCCACCGCCTCCGCCTGGGCGGTGGTCAGCGGTGGATCGACCAGGACCGCGTCCCGCTCGCCGTGGACGAGGGTGACGGACAGGGGTGAGAACATCCGACGGTCGCCGTTGGGGACGGGTTCCGTGACGTTCTGCGGGATGGGGTCGGCCGTGAAGACGTCGTAGGCGAGGGTGCCGCTTGTGGGCATGGTGAGTTCCTAACTGGGTGGGTCCGCGCCGAGGTCACCGTCGGGCGACCGGCCGGCTGCGGCGAGGGCGGCGTGGCACGCCGGGCCTCGGCTGATCGTGACGGCGTCCCGGTCGACCGGCTCGCCGTCCGGGTCGCGGAATTCGAGGTGCACGGGGCGCTCCCCGTCGGCCGTGCAGACGACTCCCCGGCCCGTCTCCTGCGGGCGGTGCCGGTCCCCCCACTCGCTGAGTGCGGCGAGGATCGGCAGGACGTCGCGGCCGGCGTCCGTGAGGACGTACTCCTCACGGCTGCGCTCGCCCTCCTCCCGATACGTCACGCGCTCCAGGAGGCCCGCGCCAACGAGGTCGTTCAGGCGCTGGCCCAGGGTCGCGTTGGGGATGCCGATGCGCTGGAACTCCGCGAAACGGGTGCGGCCGAGGAAGGCCTCGCGGAGCAGCAGGAGGTTCCACTTCTGCCCCAGCACCTCAAGGGTCCGAGCTATGGGGCAGTGGCGGTTGGCCGGCAGCGACATGGCGTCCATGAGTCCCATGGAAGCAGACTTCGAAAAATGAATCCAGGGTTTGGCGCCAGAAAATGAAGTCAGGGGGTGTGACGCTCGGCACCGATCAGAGTTGAACGCGTTCAACTTTTCTGCCAAGGCGCCGGCGACGAGAGCGATTCCGGCGGCGACGGCGTAGGCCACGAGGTAGCCGTGCAGGGTGGGCAGCGGGGAGTCCGTCGACAAGGCTGGCGTGGTGTACGAGGACACGAAAATGTGATGCGCCCAGGTCGGTCCTGGCGACACACTCGCGCCTATGACCGGTCAGATCACGCGCGTCAATCCGCCTCAGCTCCATGCGACCCCGGGTTACCACCACATCACCGTCGTCGAGGCGGGCCGGACCGCCCATCTGGCGGGACAGTGTCCACTCGACGCGGCCGGGGAGCTCGTGGGGCCAGGTGATCTCGACGCCCAGATCGACCAGGTGGCGGCCAACGCCCTCACCGCACTGACCACCGTGGGCGCCGGGCCGGAACACGTCGTCCGCTCCGTCATCTACGTGGTCAGCGACGACGGACCGGTTCTGGGCGCCGCCTGGCGACGCCTGACCTCATCGGTCATCGGACCGGCGTTCACCACCGCGAGCACGCTGCTCGGCGTCGCCCAACTCGGTTTCTCCGGGCAACTCGTCGAGGTCGACCTGACTGCCGCCCTCCCCCGGTAAAACACAGCCAGGGCGTGTACCGAAAGCGGATCACGGGTCGCCATGTAATGGTCGCTCGGCGGGTTCGCTCATATACTGCGGCAGATGCAGTCCATGACGATCAGGCGCGCCGTTGCTCAGGACGCAGAGCACCTCACTGCGTTGATCCAGGCGTCCGGCGCGTATCGGGGCGAGTACGCCTCGATCATCTCCGGCTACCAGGTCACCGCCGGCTACGTCGCCCGGCACCGGGTCTTCGTCGCCATTGACGCGGCGGATCACCTGTTGGGCTTCTACGCCTTGGTGTTGGACCCTCCTGAACTGGACCTGGCGTTCGTGTCGGATGACGTCCAGGGAGTGGGTGTCGGCCGTCTGCTCATCGAGCACATGATCCGTCAGGCCGGGGAGGCCGGCCTGACGGAGGTGCGGGTCGTCGCCCATCCTCCGGCCGAGAGGTTCTATCTGCGCCTGGGTGCTGAGCGCGTGGGAACTGTTGCCCCCTCGCCGCCGAAGATCTCGTGGGAGCGTCCTGAGCTGCGCTTCACCATCGCCGGTCGGGGTGCCGCCGAACACCCGGAGGTCACAGCCACTCGTTGAGGGCCGCGACGAGGACTGGCGTGCTTGGTGGGCCCGACGTCAGCGCCCTGCCCGGTCAGGGCGCCACACGTATCGGACGTCCGGCTCCCGCTCCTCGTTGCCCAGACCGTCGGTCGACTCCTCCGGCACGAAACCGTGTCGCTCGTAGAAGCGACGCGCCACCTCGTTGACCTGGAACGTCCACAAGGTCAGCCCCGACGGACTGCGCTCCTTCGCCACGTTCACGAGGCGTCCGCCGATCCCCCTGCCCTGCCACGCCGGGTCGATGTAGAGCTGGTCCAGGTCGTTTCCTTCCCGCACCATCATCGCGACGACCGAGTCGTCCACCGTCGCCACCCACGTCTCCCGGCCGGGCACGACCACCTCACGGATCCAGGCCCGCACCTCGTCGTCCGTGTGCGCCCGGCGCACGCCAGGGAGCGCCGCCGTGAAGGAACGCAGCCACACCTCGGCCACCGCCGCCGCGTCGGAACCCGCCGCACGGCGAATGACGATGTCGTTGATCTCCACGGCCCGCATGCTCCCAGACCCGCGGCGCCGGCCGCACCCGAGTTCTCTCCCCCACTCCCCCGGCGCCCCTACGTGTACATCGACTCGATCACCGCCCGGGCAGGCGGTCGACCGTGGGCCTCGATGTGCCCGGCGCGCTGCCGACCATGGTGGGCCGGCCGCCGACCGTCAACGGCCGGCCCGGCACGGTGAGCGACCTCGACGGTGCGGGCCATGCCGGGAGTCACCGATGCCGCTCCGGTCCGCGTCCGCGGATCCGCGAGGCGGTCGGGTCGGCGGCCGGGAGGGTGTGGAGGGCAGCAAGCGGACGCGGGCGGCTCCAGGGGACTCCGCTCATGAGGTCCTGGGGGCCCGGGGAGTCAGCACGTCCTGGAGAAGGGTGCCGTACCGCGACACCAGCTCCGTGCGGTCCATGCGGAGCAGTCCCTGGTCCCCGGCCACCCACAGGGCGTAGAGGAGACCTCCCGCCACGGCGGCCGCCATGCGCGCACGGACGTCGGCGTCGGGACCGGTGAGCCGGCGGCGCAGGGGCTCGACGAAGAGATGCTCGTGCGTATCCCTGAGCCGGTCGTGGATGTGCGGTTCGTTGCTGCCGTGCACCAGCGCCAGGAAGACGCCGCTGGCGGAGCCGCCGAGGTCGAGGAGGAGTTCGGCGAGGCGCTCGCCCAGGCGCTCCAGGGGCACGTCGAGCAGCGGTTCGTCGTCGAGCGTCAGGTGCATCGTCTCCAGGAACAGCAGTTCCTTGCTCTTGAAGTGACGGATCACCAGTGCGGGATCCGTGCCGGCCTCGGCGGCGATCTGGCGGACGGTGGTCCGTGAGTAGCCCCTGCTCCGGAAGAGCCGGGCGGCGGCCGAGTGGATGGACTCGCGGGTCGACACGCTGGAGCCGGTCTGCAGCATGCCGGTCAGGATAGGCGGCCGTTGGCTTCGCGACTGCGCGTTCACACGCTCGGAGGAGCCGGACACAGATTGCGTGCGTGTTTCGAGAAGTTCGGTCAACAATGTTGACTCCGGCCCGGCGCGGCTGCACATTACTTCACGGTAGAACCAGTCGGTAACCGCTCGGCCAGGCACTCTTCCCCGCCCTTGACCGCCCCGTCCTCTCCGTCGGCACGTCCTGCCGTCCGCCGCACCCGCAGCCCCGCCCTCCCTCCGGAAAGGGATCACATGCAGAAGCATGTCTCGCGTCGAAATGTCATGGCCACATCATATGCGCTCGCCGGTGCGCTCACTCTGAGCCTCACGGCCGGCGGCACGGCCCAGGCGTCCGACCCGCTGCAGTACGTCGCCCTCGGCGACAGCTACAGCGCGGGCTCCGGCGTCCTGCCCGTGGACACGAGTAACCTGCTGTGCCTGCGGTCCACCGCGAACTACCCCCACGTGATCGCGGACCGGACAGGCGCCCGCCTCAAGGACGTCACCTGTGGCGCGGCCCAGACGAAGGACTTCACCTCGTCGCAGTACCTGGGCGTCCCGCCCCAGGTGAACGCTCTCGGCGCCGACACGGATCTGGTCACGCTGACGATCGGCGGCAACGACAACGGCACCTTCATCAACGCCATCACGTCCTGCGGCAGCGCGGGTCTGCTGACCGGGGGCAAGGGCAGCCCGTGCAAGGACAAGTACGGTTCGGCCTTCGCCGACGAGATCAGGAACAGCACCTACCCGGCCCTGAAGAACGCCCTGGAGGCAGTGCGCGCCAAGGCGCCCAACGCCCGGGTGGCGGTGCTGGGTTACCCCTGGATCACCCCGGAGGAGGCCGACCCGTCCTGCTACCTGAAGCTGCCGATCGCCTCGGGTGACGTGCCGTACCTGCGCGACGTGCAGACCCACCTGAACGCGGCGGTCGAGCGCGCCAGCAGGGAGACGGGCGCGACCTTCGTCGACTTCGCCGAGGTCTCCGACGGCCACGACGCGTGCACGCCGCTCGGCACCCGCTGGATCGAACCGCTGCTGTTCGGCACGAGCCTCGTGCCCGTCCACCCGAACGCCCTAGGGGAACGACGGATGGCCGAGCACACAATGAAGGTTCTCGGGCTGAAGTGACGCCCTTGCGCGACGCCTCCGGGGAACGGTCCGTTCTCCCTCGCGCGAGAACGGACCGTTTCACACGACGGGGAACATGACCCCCGTCAGCGATCGGTGGCGGCGCGCATCGTGGGCAACTGTCCCATCGCCGCCTTGCAGGCGGAACGCGGCGGGCGAGTTGCGCTGGGTGAGCGGGCGAGGCGGGTGGCGGTGTTGTACGGACAGCCGGGAAAGGGCGGGTAGTTGGACAGGGACCGTCCAGACCGCTCGGGTCACCGGGGTGCGCCGGCCTGACGCTGAGAACTCGCTGTCGTCCCGGCACGGCGCCGTGCCAAGATCGCCGCATGACTGTGCGCTATCCGTCTCCCCTGCGTCCCGGTGACCGTGTCGGTGTGACCTCGCCGTCGAGCGGAGTCCCGGAGGCGCTACGCGCGCGCCTTGAGGTGGCCGTCCGTGACATCCGCGCACGCGGGTACGAGGTCGTCGTCGGGAAGTGCATGGACGGGTCCGGACACGTCAGCGCCCCGGCCGCCGACCGTGCGAGCGAACTCATGGCGATGCTGACCGACCCCACCGTCAAGGCGGTCGTGCCGCCGTGGGGCGGGGAGACCGCGATCGACCTCATTCCGCTGCTCGACTGGGACCGGCTGCGTGCGGCGGAGCCGACCTGGGTCGTCGGGTACTCCGACATGTCGACCCTCATGACCCCGCTCACGCTGCTCACCGGCACGGCGACACTCCACGGCAACAACCTCATGGATACGCCGTACCGCGTGTCCGAGGGGCTGCTGTCGTGGTTCGACATCGTGGCCGCGCCGCCGGGCCGGTCCTTCACGCAGACACCGCCCGGACGCCACCGGACCGTCGGCTTCGACGACTTCGCCGCGTACCCCGACGTACGGGAGTACACGCTCGACGCGGAGGGGGGCTGGACACGGCTGGACGGCGCGGGGGACGTGGAGGCCGAGGGGAGACTGATCGGCGGCTGCGTCGAGGTGCTGTGCAATGTCGCGGGGACGCCCTATCTCGACATGCCGGCATTCGCCCGCGACATGGCGCCCGACGGGCTGCTCGTGTACGTGGAGGTGTGCGACAGCGACGCCTTCACCGTCTGCCGCAATCTGCACGGCATGAGGCTCGCCGGGTTCTTCGAGGGTGCGAACGCGATCCTCGTCGGCCGGACCCTCGCTCCGGACAGCCCGTCCCTCACCCAGCACGAGGCGGTCCTCGACGCCCTCGGCTCCGTGAACGTGCCGATCATCGCCGACGTCGAATGCGGGCACGTGCCGCCGTACATGCCGATCGTCAACGGCGCGTACGGGCGTGTGGTGCACACGGCGGGACGGAGTGAGCTGACCCAGACGCTGCGGTGACGGGGCGCCCGGCAGCGCGCCCCGGCCGCTCGGGGGACGGTACGGTGGTGCACCGTTTCGCTCTCCATGATCGGGAGGCATGCGTGGAGTACGGTGGCCTGTCCCGCGGTACCCGCCTGGCCGCCCACGGTGGGGTTTCCACCTCGCTGGCCCTGTGCAGTAACCGCAGGTTGCGCGAACTCGTGGACACCGGACGGCCGTTGGGGTCCGGCATCGGCGGAGAGCGGGCACTGCTGGACGTCGACGGGACGCCGGTCTTCGTCAGGCAGGTATGCCTGACCGATCGGGAGCGACGGCCAGAGAATCTGCACTCCACGCGGAACCTTTTCGAGCTGCCGCTCTTCTGTCACTACGGGGTCGGCGCGATCGGCGGCCCGGGCTTCGGTGCATGGCGGGAGTTGGCTGACCGTGGCTCTGCTCGGACACGAGCCGGAGGAACGCAGAGCGTTCGTGCGGGCGTGCGCGGGAGGGGCCCGGCCAGGGCAGATGCCGGCTGTGATCGCCGATGTCGTCGCGCGGTACGCGCCGGTCGCGGACGTGATGGGGGACTTCGGTCAGCGGTTCCGGACGGAGAGCCGGACAGTGCCTTTCCCGTTCGCTGCGGTCCGGCGGGCACTTGAGGAGTGTGATCAGTGAGGAGCCAAGAGAATTCCGTGGATTCGACCGTGCACGCGCCCGTCGAGGATCCACTGTTCGGTGCGGTGGAGATCCAACTCGACCATGAGGGCGGCACGCTGCGCGTGAGCGGTGGCGGACTGCCGACGGTCGAGATCCGCCGCAGCCCGGACACCGGTGTAGAGACGCATGTGCCGATCGGCACGCGCGATCCCGACCGGCTCACCCTGCTCGTCGACGGCGTCGAGGAAGCGCTCCGGCCCGCGAAGGGGTTCCTGTCCCGCAGGTCGTATCGGGTGGAGGTCGTCTCGGCGACCCGGGAATGCCGATATGTGCTGGTGCCGAACTCCGACGACACCAGCCGCCTGCTACGGGACAAGCGGCGGCTCGGCGTCTTCACCTCGACCGGCGACGGGAAGGTGTCGGTCGAGTGGGAGAGCGGTGCTGCTTCTTCTGCGGAGCCGTATGACGCGGCCGTGGGCTACGCACTCGCCGCCGCCTTCGGGACCGGCGCGGATCCGATGTGGCACATGGCCTTGGACGCCGTACTCGACCTGTGGCCTTGAGGAGCAGTCGGCAATCGCGTGCCGGGGAGGACACGTGAGCAGGTGGAACGGGCGATGAAGGCGAAGCCGTCGTAGTCCTGGGACGGGATCCATGGTGCCGTGGCGGAGCGGTACGTGAATCGCGGGACGCCCACGCCGTACCTGCGTTGCACACGAGCCCTGTTCAGCCACACCCCCGATGCTCCCCAGTCCCGTCAGGAAGCCCGCCGCGAAGGCGTCCCGCTTCCACCAGCGTGAGCTGCTGAGCGGTCGGTGCAGCGCCTGCGGGCGTTGTGCGTCGGCGGTTGCGGGTTCGGGGCGACGGCTGCCGGGCTGATCGCCCTCTGGTGGGTCCCGGCAGCCGTCCCTCCTCGCGGGCTACGCGCGCGTACCGTCCGTCGGCGGGTGCTCCGCGCGGTTCGGAATCGTCTCGCCCGGGATGACCCGCGGAGGCGTGTCCGTCGCCCGCTGTTCCTCCGCTTCCTTCATGGCGCGCGCCTCGGCCTTGAGGATGCGGGCGGACTTGCCCGCGTTGCGCGCCAGTTCCGGGCCCTTCCTGGCCAGCACGATCGCGATGACGACGATGAGGATGATGGCCAGTTCGCTCAGTCCGAACATGGTCTTCCGCTCTCCCTCTGTCTCTCCGGGTCAGACGTTCACGCCGAAATCGGCCGCGATCCCGGCCAGGCCGGAAGCGTAACCCTGTCCGACGGCGCGGAACTTCCATTCGGCGCCGTGACGGTACAGCTCGCCGAAGACCATCGCGGTCTCGGTGGAGGCGTCCTCGGAAAGGTCGTAGCGGGCGATCTCCGCGCCGCCGTTCTGGTTGACGATCCGGATGAAGGCGTTACGGACCTGCCCGAAGCTCTGGCCCCGGTTCTCCGCGTCGTGGATCGAGACGGGGAACACGATCCGGTCGACCTCGGCGGGCACGGCCGCGAGGTTCACCTTGACGCTCTCGTCGTCGCCCTCGCCCTCACCGGTGAGGTTGTCGCCGGTGTGCTCCACCGAACCGTCGGGGCTGCGCAGGTTGTTGTAGAAGACGAAGTGCTGGTCCGACAGCACCTTGCCGGAGGCGTCGAGGAGCAGGGCGGACGCGTCGAGGTCGTAGTCGGTGCCGGTGGTCGTACGGACGTCCCAGCCGAGGCCGACCAGGACGGCAGTCAGACCCGGCGCCTCCTTGCTGAGCGAGACGTTGCCGCCCTTGGACAGGGAAACTCCCACGGTGTGCTCCTTCTCGGCGGGTGCGGTCGGGCCCGCGGCTCGGGTCCGGAGCTACGAATCTACATCACTGTAGAGATCATGCGGCAGGGCATGGGACCGTACGTTCCGGACCACGGCGCCGGCGCGCTCGAGCGGGGCGCACGGCCGGTCGGACCGCGGGCGTCTATACGATGTCCGCGCGGCGAACGCACGGCGGCTGGAGGGAGACAGGACGTGGGCGAGCAGCGGCAGCGTCCCCGGCGGCGGGGGCAGGGTGAGCTGGAGGCTCTGGTCCTGTCGGCGCTGCGGGAGGCCGACGGCCCGGCGACCGCCGGCTGGGTGCAGGAGCGCCTGGGCGGCGACCTCGCGTACACGACCGTGATCACCATCCTGACCCGGCTGCTGGCCAAGGGCGCCGTCACGCGGGAGCGGGCCGGGCGGTCGTTCGCCTGGACGTGCGCGCTGGACCAGGCGGGGCTGGCCGCCCGGCGGATGCGCAAGGTGCTGGACTCCGAGAGCGACCGTGAGGCCGTGCTGGCCAGCTTCGTGACCGGCCTCGGGCCGGACGACGAGCGGCTGCTGCGGGAGCTGCTGCGTCCCGCGGGGCACGACGGGGAAGACTGAAGCCTCATGGGCGTCTTCGTCTTCCTGCCGCTGGTGCTGCCGCTGACGGCGTGGCCGATCGCGCGCCTGGCCGAGCAGCATCTGCATCCGCGCACCGCCACGCGGCTGCTCACCGGGGTGGCCGCGGTGATGGCGGCGTGCAGCACGCTCTGCCTCGCCCTGGTGATGGTGGTGGGCACGGCCCAGCTGCCCGGCAATCCGCTGCCCGACGGCTGGTCGGACCCGGAGGTGCGGGCGGCGGTGCCGTACGACGAGGTGGCGGGCAAGGCGGCGATCCCGGCGCTGTTCGCCGTGCTGGTGGTGTGCGGCCGGACGTGGTGGCGGCATGTGCGGGTGCGCCGGCGGGCCCATCGGGCGCTGGCGGGGCTGCGGGACACGGAAGTGGCCGTCCTGCCGGACGGAGCGCCGTACGCGTACGCGCTGCCGGGCGGCGGCCGGCGGGACCGTGTGGTGGTCACGACGGGGCTGCTGGAGTGTCTGGAACCGGCCGAGCGGCGTGCGCTGTTCGCCCATGAACGGGCACACCTGTCCGCCCGTCACCACCGCTTCCTGCTCGCGGTCCGGCTGGCCGCACAGGCCAATCCGTTCCTGCGTCCGCTGCGTACGGCGGTGTCGTACACGACGGAGCGGTGGGCGGACGAGGACGCGGCTCAGACGATCGGCAGCCGCCGTACGGTGGCGCGTGCGATCGGCAAGGCGGCGCTGGTGTCGCGAGCCCCGGCCGCCACGCCGGCCGGTCTGGCGGGTCTGGCCGCGGCGGGCCCGGTGCCGCGCCGGGTGGCCGCGCTGCTCGGGCCCGCGCCGGCGGTGCGTACGTGGCCGTCGCTGTTCACGGCGGTGGGTGTCGCGGCGTGGGGTGCGGCCACGGGGGCCGTCGTGTCGGCCATGTCGTCCGCGAACTCCGCGGTGACGATGGTGCTCATCCTGCACGCGGCGACGCCGTTGTGACGGTGCGCGTGTGACATACGCGGAGGGCCGGCACCGTGACGGTGCCGGCCCTCCGCGCGTCACGGTCGGTCAGAGGTCGAACTCGTGGGGCGGCAGGTCCAGCGCGTAGCACGCCTCGCGGACCACGGCCTGCTCGTCCTTGTCGAAGTCGCCGTCGGCGCCACCGATGACGATGCCGATCTGGATCACGGCCCGCGCCTCCGCGGGCTTCTTCTTCGCCTTGGCGATCTCCTGGATGACGCTCACCTTGCCGAAGGCGAAGTCGGTGGTGAGCTTGTTCAGGTTGTCCTCGAAGCGGCGGCGCAGGTCGTCGGCGGGGAAGTTCTGCAGCACCTCGTTGGTGGCGATGAGCTGGGCGACCCGTCGGCGCTCCGACGGGTCGACGGTGCCGTCGGCGGCGGCGACGAGCGCGCACATCGCCATGCTCGCGTCCCGGAAGGCGCCGCTCTTCAGGTCGTTCTTCTTCGCCATGAGCTGGGTCTGCATCGACGATGCGGACTCCTTGAGGCGGTCCCACAGGGCCATGGAAGCTCCGTACGTGTCGGGCGGGAGCCCGGACGGAAGGGGGTCGTCCGGGCTCCCGGTGTTTCTACACTACTGTAGAAGTTATCAGCAGGGGGCGGATCACTCGATCCCGTAGGCCCCGATCAGGGCCTCGATCAGCCCTCGTCCTCCTCGTCCCCTTCGAAGAAGTCGCCGACCTCGTCGACGACTTCGGCCGCGATCATGCCGCCGGCGACACCGACGGCAAGGCCCGCGGCACCCGCCGCGACGGCGGTACCCATACCGGGGCCGCTCCGGTGGTGGCCGCCGTGGTCGTGGTGACCGTGGTGGTCGTGCACGGCGTACGGGCCGCCGTGACCGTGAGCACCACCGTGCCGTTCGGTCAACTGGCGGACCCACGCGTCCACTTCGGCGTTCCAGTCACGGGAGTCGTCGTGGCCGACGGTGAAGCGGGTCAGCGCGTCGTGGCCGCCGGAGAAGAGGCCGCCGCGCTTGTCGGCCTCCAGGACCACCTCGACGCCGCCCGGGTTCGCCAGGAAGGTCACCTCGATCTCGTCGACCTGGTGGGCGTAGCGGGGTGCCGGGGTGAGCTCGATCTCCTGGTAGAAGGGCAGTCGCTGGCCGGTGCCGGCGATGTGGCCGTATTCGAGGTCCGCCGACCTGAAGCCGAAGCCGAGTTGCCCGAACGCCTCGAGGATCGCCTCCTGGACGGGAAGCGGGGCGACGCTCAGCTGGTCCAGGTCGCCCTTGTCCCGGGCTCCGGCCACCGCGAGTTCGGTGCGCACACCGAGGACGATGCCGAGGTGCTGGCCGTGCAGTTCGGTGACCGGCGTCTCCCACGGCAGCGTCACCGTGAAGGGGACGCTCTGCCGCTGTCCCGCGGCGAGGCGGAAACCGCCGCCGACGGTGAACCGTTCGAAGGTGACGACACCCTCGCTCTCCCCCTCGGCGTGCTCGGCCTCGACCCGGGCCACCAGCTCCAGAGTGATGTGCTCGATGTCGAAGTCGGCCTGCCCGCCCTCGAGATGGACCTGGCCGGTCAGAGCGCCACCGGGCCGGGCGGCACCCGGGTCGAGGACCGTGTCGACCGTGGGGCCGCCCACGCCGAGGGATCCGAGCAGTCGTTTGAACACCATGACGGCGTCCACTCCTTTGTGCGTACGTGCGTGCGTCAGGCCCGTCACCCGACGACATGTTCTACAGACGCGTAGAAGCATAGGGCGCGGTCGGCCCGTGAACGGAGTGATCGGGGGTGGGCTCGCCGGAAACGGCCGAAAACGGGTTCTCCGCAGCGGGCGGCGGGGCGGCCGCGGGGCACCGGGCCGACGACGCGTCTCAGAGGTCGAGGATGACGTCCCCGTCGGGCCGCGAGCAGCAGATGAGGGCCGAGCTCGGCGGGGGCTGCTCCACCGGCTCCGTGGTGTAGTCGACCGCGCCGGACATCAGCGCCGTCTCGCAGGTGCGGCACACCCCCGTGCGGCAGGACCACCTCGTCGGCACGTCGCAGGCCTCGGCCAGCTCGAGGAGGCTGTCGTGGTCGCCGTTCCACGTCGCGCTCACCTGACTGCGCGCGAACTCGACCCGGGGGCCCGGGCCCGAGAACGGCAGGGAATGCGGACGGGGGCGCGCCCTGGCCGCGATGCCCGGTGTGGAGCCGGGGGTGGCCCCGAAGATCTCCGTGTGGATGTGGAGGGGGTCGATGCCGTGGTGCTGCAGGGCATCGGTGACGCTCCGCATGAAGTGGTCCGGTCCGCACACATACGCCTGGGCGTCACGGGGAAGACCGAGTTCCGCCACGGCGTCGGCGGTCAGCCGGCCGGATGCGGTCCCGGCGTGGCGGGGGTCCCCGGGCTCGGGCCTGCTGTAGAACACGCGGAGCCGGGCGTCGGGGAGCCGGGACAGCAGCCCGCGGACCTCGCTGTCGAAGGCGTGGGTACGCGCGTTCCGCGTCGCGTGCAGCCACCAGACCCGACGTCGCGGGACGTCGGCGTCGTCGGCGAGGGCGTACAGCATGGCGAGGAGCGGGGTGACGCCGACCCCGGCGGAGACGAGCAGCACCGGACGGGTGTCCTCCCGCAGGTCCTGCAGGACGAACGCACCCCGGGGAGCCGCCGCCTGGAGGTCGTCGCCGGCCCGCACGCCGGTGTGCAGCCACGTGCTGGCCCGCCCGTGCTCCTCCCGTTTCACGCTGATCCGGTAGCCGGGGGCGCCGGGCGGACCGGACAGGGAGTAGGACCGCACCGTCCCCGGTGTGTCGTCCGGCTGCCGGGTCCGCACGGTGAGGTACTGGCCCGGGCGCGCGGCGGGCAGCGGTGTCCCGTCGGGAGCGGTGAGCCAGAGGGAACGGACGTCCGGCGTCTCGTCGACGACGCGTTCGACACGCAGGGGCCGGAAGCCGTCCCACGCCGGACGGGTGACCGACACCGGGCTGAGTCCCGCATTGCCGGCGGCCCCGCCGCCGCGCGCCTGGTCGAGCAGGGCGCGGAACGACGCCTGCCAGCCCGGGCTGAGGGCGTCCACCCGCAGCGCCCGTTCGAGACGGTCGGCGGGGTGGGGCGGACGGTAGAGCAGGGCGTCGATCTCCGCGACGGTCATGCGTTCCGGCCCGTCGGCGACCTTGACGATCTCCTGGCCCGCTTCCACCTCGCCCTCGTCGACCACCCGAAGGTAGAAGCCGGGACGGCCGTGCGAGACCAGCAGGGCGGGCAGGCGGGGCTCGCCCAGGCGCATGCCCACGCGGTAGCAGGTCACCCGCGGCTGGGTGACCTCGAAGACCGCCGTGCCGATCCGGTAGCGGTCCCCCACGCACACCTCGTCGTCGGCGAGCCCGTCGACGGTGAAGTTCTCGCCGAAGTTGCCGTGGACGAGGTCGTCCCGTCCGAGGTGTGCGGCCCAGTGGCGGTAGGAGTCGGCCTGGTAGACCAGCACGGCCCGCATCTCACCGCCGTGACCGCGCAGGTCCCCCTGCCCGTCGCCCTCGATGTTGAGGCGCCGGACGCGGCGCGGGCCGGACACCGGGCTCTTGAAGACCCCGGTGTGCACCGTCTCGCCCCGCCAGGGCACATCCCGGGGCAGGCCGACGTTCACCGACAACAGCCGCGCCATCACCGCACCTCTCCGCAGCGGTCGCTACGGAAAAGGCTAGGCCCTCATGCCGGGATCAACGAGGCGGGCGCGGTCCGCCCGCTCGCGGGCCGGCGGTACGGGCGTACGCCGTGTGGCGGCATACTCGTACGCCCGTCGACGAGAAGGAGCCCATCGCCGTGACGAGCGACAGCCGGGTCGGACCGCCCCTGTTCGGCAGCGAGCGCGAAACGCTGCGCGCCTGCCTCGACTACCACCGCGCGACGCTGGCCATGAAGTGCGAGGGGCTGAGCGACGAGGAGCTGCGGCAGCGGTCGATGCCGCCGTCCACGCTGTCGCTGCTCGGGCTCGTGCGGCACATGGCCGAGGTGGAACGCGCCTGGTTCCGCCGGGTGTTCCAGGACAACGAGGCGCCCATGGTCTGGTCGGACACGGTCGACTTCCAGGCCGCGTACGACGCCGACGCGTCGAGCAGGCGGGAGGCCTTCACGGCGTGGGAGGCGGAGGTGGAGAACTCGCGCCGGATCGAGCGGGAGGCGTCCTCCCTCGACCGGGCCGGGCACCAGCCGAGGTGGGGCGAGGACGTGTCGCTGCGGATGGTGATGCTGCACGTCCTGCTGGAGTACGCCCGCCACAACGGCCACGCCGACTTCCTGCGCGAGGGCATCGACGGGACCGTGGGCGCCTGAAGGACGGGGCCGTCCCGTGGTCCTGGTCAGCCGGGCTGTGACGCGTCCACGCCCGCGCGCTTCCCCGTACCCGCGTCCGTCCTTCGCGAGCGCCGCGCCGCGGCGATCGCGGCCAGCACCGCGCCGACCGCCACGATCGCCAGGCCGCGCAGCCACACCGCGGCCTCGATCTGCGTGGCGAGCAGGACGCACGACGCGATGCCCAGCACCGGCAGGACGACCGGCGTGCGGAAGTGGTCGGTCTCCCCCGGGTCGCGGCGCAGCACCAGGACCGCGGTGTTGACCATGAGGAAGACGATGAGGAGCAGCAGGACCAGGGTGGACGCCAGGGTGGCGACGCTGCCGGTGAGGGCGAGGAGCATCGCCAGCCCGGTGGTGACCGCGATGGCGGCCCAGGGGGTGCGGCGGCCGGGCAGCACCTTCGTCAGTGTGCCGGGCAGGAGCCCGTCCTTCGCCATGCCGTAGGCGAGGCGGGAGGACATGATTCCGGTGAGCAGGGCGCCGTTCGCCACGGCGACGAGCGCGATGGCGCTGAACAGCTCGGGCGGCACACCGCCCGCCTCCTTCACCACCTCCAGCAGCGGCCCGCTGGATCCGGCCAGCTGCGCGGTCGGCACGGCGGCGGACGCGGCCAGGCCGACCAGCACGTACACGGCGCCGGCGGTGGCGAGCGCCCCGAACAGGGCGCGCGGGTAGGAGCGGCGCGGGTTCCGGGTCTCCTCGGCGACGTTCACCGAGGTCTCGAACCCGACGAAGGAGTAGTACGCCAGGACGGAGCCGCTGAGCACGGCGGTCGCCGCGCCCTTCTCCGGCGTGCCGAGGTCGGTCAGGCGTCCGGGGTCGCCGTCTCCGCGCAGCAGCAGCCACGCGCCGAGCACGACGACGACGGCCAGGCCGCCCACCTCGACGACGGTGGCGACGACGTTGGCGCGGGTGGACTCCTTGATGCCGCGCGCGTTGACCAGCGCCAGCAGGCCCAGGAACACCACGGCGACGAGCCCCACCGGCAGGGTCACGAAGGCCGACAGGTAGTCGCCGCCGAAGCCGCGGGCGAGGGCCGCCACGGAGACGATGCCGGCGGCGAGCATGCAGAAGCCCGCGACGAAGCCGGCGAACGGCCCGAAGGCGCGCGTCGCGTAGTGGGAGGCGCCGCCGGCCCGCGGGTACTTCGTCGCCAGCTCGGCGTACGAGGCGGCGGTCAGCAGCGCCAGCAGCAGCGCGACGACGAGCGGTACCCACACCGCTCCCCCGGCGTCGGCGGCGACCTGTCCGACCAGGACGTACACACCGGCGCCGAGCACGTCGCCCAGGATGAAGAAGTACAGCAGCGGCGTCGTCAGCGCGCGCTTGAGGGCCGTCGGCTCCTGTGCCGTGCCCCGCGCCCGCGTCCCTGCCTCGTGACCCACTCGTCTTGCCATACCGCACCGTGTCCCCCGTCCCGGCGAAAACACGCTCGCCCCTGTGGCGGGGCGGGGATGGGCCGCGTCACACCAGCCGCGGGACGCGGCTCCGCGCCAGGGTGCCGGGGCCACCGGCCACCCCGCCGGCCGGTAGGGTCACGCTCAGGCCGAGCGGGGAGGGCGCCGTGCATCTGAGGGATGTCGTGCCGGACGACGTGGACGCGTACGTTCGTATGCGGTGCGACCCGGTGATGATGGCCGACCTGGGCGGGCCGCTGCCGCGGGAGGGCATGGCGGACAAGGTGCGCCGGGACGCCCGGGACGCGGCCGCCGACGTCGCGTGGATCAAGATGATCGTGCCCGACCCGGCCGCCCCCGACGTGGTCGCCGGCACGGTGACCCTCTGGCCCCATGACTCCGGGGAGGGGCGGCCTGTCTCGGAGATCGGCTGGATGGTCCTGCCGGAGTTCCAGGGTCGTGGCCTGGGCAAGCGCGCGACACGAGCCCTGCTCGAACGGGCCCGTGACGAGGACCGCTGGGGCGTCGTGCACGCGTTCCCCGCCACGGGCAACGGCGCCTCCAACGGCATCTGCCGCTCCCTCGGCTTCCGCTTCGTCGCCGAGCGTGAGGTGACGTTCGCGGGCCGGGTCCTGCGCGGCAACCACTGGGCGATCGATCCGCGCACCGACCTCACGCCGGCCTGACCGGCCGCCGGACGGCCCAGGTCGAGCGGCCGGGACGCCGGTGGCCGGACCCCCGGGCGACGGCGGCGGGGTCGCCCGGGGATCCGGCAGCCGCCCGCAGACGTCCGCGACGTCACCGGTACGTCCACCCGTGGCCGGTCGGTGGGCCCGGAAGGGTGCTGCGGGAAATCAGGAGTACTCAGACCGGCGGGACGGGGCATTCGGTAGGCGCCCAGTCCGCTCAACGTAAGGAGTGCAGTCCCATGCCCGAGACATCCGACGTCGTCGAGCTCATCCTCCAGGACCACCGGCGCATGGAGGATCTGTTCCGCCGGATGCGCAGTGTCGAGGACGACCGGGGCGCCGCGCTGCGCGAGTTCTCGGACCTGCTGATCGCGCACGCCCTGGCCGAGGAGTCCGAGGTCTACCCGGCGCTGAAGCGGTACAAGAACATCGAGGACGACGAGGTCGAGCACGGCGAGGAGGAGCACGACGAGGGCAACCAGGCCCTGCTGGCGCTGCTGGAGGTCGAGGAGATCGGCGGCGACGAGTGGGACGAGAAGCTGGAGGAGCTCGTCGAGGCCGTCACGCACCACGCCGACGAGGAGGAGCGCACGATCCTCAACGGCGCCCGGGAGAACGTCGCCATGGACCGGCGTGAGGAGCTGGGCAAGGCGTTCTGGGAGGAGCGGGAGCGGCAGCTGAAGTCCGGCTGCGGTTCGGTGGAGAACGTCCGCAGGATCGTCGAGTCCTGACGCACGTCCGGCACGCGTCCGGCCGTGGGCCACACGGAAGGCCGGCCCTCCCGCGTCCGCGGGGAGGGCCGGCCTTCGTGCGTCCCGGGTCCCGTGTCAGTGGCCGGCAGCCGGGTCCTGCGGACGGATACGGCCGTGCCAGCCGCCCCCGCTGCCGCCGTTCTCGACGTACTCCTTGAAGCGGTGCAGGTCCCCCTTGACCCGGCGGTCGATGACGCCCAGGGCGTCCGCGCCCTTCTCGGCCATGCCGGTCGGCTCGACGTCCATGGTGAGTTCCACGCGGGTGTGCGTGTCGTCCAGCGGCTCGAACCGCACCGACCCGCGCTGCTGCGTCTCGCCCCCGACGGTCCGCCAGGTGACCCGGTCGTCGACGAGCTGGTCCACGATCTCGGTGTCGAACTCGCGCTTCACACCCGCGATTTTGGTGGTCCAGTGGTTGTGCCGGTCGTCGAGCTGCGTCACCTCCTCGACGCCCTCCATGAAGCGCGGGAACTCCTCGAACTGCGTCCACTGGTCGTAGGCCCGGCGGACGGGGACGTTCACGTCGACCGTTTCCTTGACCGTGCTCATGCATCCTCCTTGGTTCTCTGCGCGAAGGGCCGGCGTACCGGGCACGTCGGCCTCCTGTACGGGTCGTCTCAGCGGCGGGTACCCGGCAGACCGCACCTGAAAGATCCGAGTTGCCGTCGGACTCAATCCGCGGGGAGCGCGTCGATCACGTCGGCGGTCAGCCGGTCGGCGTCGTCGAGCGCGGCCGTGAGGCGGTCCGGGGACGCGTCGAGCGTGCCGAACAGGGACTGGGCGCGGGCGGTGAAGCCGGCGGGGGCGGCGGGCAGGACGCCTGCGGAGCGGACCGCGTCCTTCTCGTTGAGCACCCAGGTGCCGGCGTCGGCGTGCAGGGCGTGCACGAGAAGGCCGACCGCGCGACAGAGACAGCCGGCGACATGGAACGCGTCGCCCCGCGCAACGCCCTTGCGGGCGACGGACAGTGTGAACGGCGCCTCCCAACGTGCCTGTTCCACGAGGGCGTCGCGCAGTGGGCGGGGATACCCGGAGCGGATCTCGTCCCGCAAGGCGGTCAGTTCGCCGGTGGGGTCGGTGAGGACGCGGGCGAGGGCCACCTCACCGGCGTACGTGTGGGAGGAGAAGCCGTAGGGGTGGCCGGGCTGGAGGCCGGTCTCGACGTGTCCGTCCCTGCACTGCTGCCAGACGCGGCGGACACGGTCCAGGTCACGGTAGATCCAGTCGACGGGGGTTCCGTCGACGGTCAGCCAGGCGCCGCCGTTCACCCAGGGGCCCCAGCCGCCCGGTTCGGTCACCTCCGCCGTGGGTCCGGACAGCTCGGCGGCCAGACGCCGCAGGGCCGCGGTGTCGAGCGGCCCCCGGTAGTACAGGCCCAGATCGACGTCCGAGTCGGGGCGGTGCGTGCCACGGGCGCGGCTGCCGCCGAGGGTGACCGCGACGACTCCGTCGACCTGGTGCAGAAGGTGCGCGATGCGGGTGATCTCGTCCATCGGGTCGAGTGTGCCGAACGGGACGCGGGGCTGCTAGGGCGTTTCCGTTCCGACACGGCCGTCGGTGGCGGCGCGGGTGTCAGCGGCCCCAGGCGTCGGCCACCTCGGCGACGGCCCGGAGGGCCTGCTCGTGCCCCGCCCGTGCCGCGGCCGGTCCCCGTGTCGCGTCGGCCATGTTGCGTCCCATCGCGCGGCGGGCGTCCTCGTCCGGGCACAGCAGGACGACGCGAGCGCCGTCCTCGGTGAGCCGCGCGGCCTGGCCGGCGGCGCTCGGGTGCGGCCCCACCGCCCGCGGGATCGGCACGATGGCCAGCACCCGTCGGCTGCCGTGCGCGAGCTGGAGGTTGGCGGTGGAACGGCTGCCTCCGTCCATCCAGCGCCGGCCCGCGACGGTGACCGGGGGCCAGACGACGGGGACGGCGCAACTGGCCGCGACCGCTTCGAGCAGCTTCACCCCGGAGCGCGCGTCGAACGACGCCACTTCCCCGGTCCGGGCGTCGACGGCCGTGATGCGCAGCTCGCGATCCGGCCAGTCGCGCACCTCGCCGAGGAGCCGACCGACCGTGTCGAACACGTCCGACTCGGGCCCGGTCCGGGCGCGCAGAGCCGTCCGCCCCAGCCGTGCGATCGAACGCTCGGGGTCACGGGAGCCGAGGGCCGCCCAGAGGAAGCGTGCCGTCCGGCGTGCGGTCACCGGCAGACGGACGGCGTCGGCGCCGGACAGCTGGCGCTCGTACAGCACCGACGCCGGGGTGCCGCAGCGCAGGCGTGCGCCGAAGACGGCGCCGGCGGAGGTGGCGATCAGGACGTCGGCGGCGTCGGGATCGACGCCCGCCTCGGTGAGCCCGGCGAGCATCCCCGTCAGCCAGGCTCCGCCCACCGGCCCGCCGCCGCCCAGCACAAGGGCCCTGTCCGGCACGGCTCCTCCTCTCCCCTGCCCATGACAGACGTCAAACGGGGACCACTCCCCGCTTCGCATGGGAGCGTACCAGCGAACCGGGGGGCACTCCCCGTGAGCCCGCCCGGGGAGAGTCGTCACTCGCAGAACGCCGTGTCGACGGCGTCCATCACGGCCAGCGCCGCCTTCTCCTCGTCGCCGCCGAACGTCCCCGGCAGCGCGGTCACCGCCAGACCGACGGAGCGGCCGTCGTCCGTGGCGCCGCCGCGGGTCTCGTAGCCGTCGATGTCACCGCCGTGCCCCCAGTACACCCCGCCACAGCTCAGCGGGACGCTGACGACGCCCAGTCCGTACCGCCATCCCGGCAGCACGGGGGCGGCGACCGTCCTCCGCATCTCCGCCAGTTGCTCGGGCGGCAGGAGCTCGCCGTCGAGCAGGGCGCGGGTGAAGCGGGCGAGGTCGCTCGGGGTGGAGATCAGCTGTCCGGCCGCACCTCCCCAGGAGGGGTCCATCTCGGTCGCGTCGACCACGCGGTCGTCGTCGAGACGCGCGAGGGCGTAGCCGTGCGGATGCGGTCCGCGGATGCCCTGGTCGCCGGGCCGGGGCCAGTAGGTGTGGCGTAGACGTGCTGTGCTGATGACGCGTTCGGTGATCTCCTCCTGCACTGGGCGTCCCGTCACCCGCTCGACGACCAGTCCCGCGAGCAGGTAATTGGTGTTGCTGTACTCCCACTTGGCGCCGGGGGCGGACTTCGCCGGGTGGGCCAGGGCCGCGGCGAGCAGATCGTGCGGGTGGAAGAACCGGTGCTGGACGTTCTCGAAGTGCTCCAGCCCTATGTGCTCGGTGTAGTTGGGCAGCCCGCTGGTGTGCTGGAGCAGGTGCCGGACGGTGATCTTCCGTGCGTCGATGCCCTTGCCGCGCACGAGCCCGGGGAGGTACCGCTCGACGGGCGCGTCCAGGTGGACCTTGCCCTCGGCGACCAGTTGCAGCACCACGACGGCGGTGAAGGTCTTGGTGTTGCTGCCCGCGCGGACCTGGCCGTCGCGTGGGACAGGCTCCTTGCGGCCGAGCCGCGAGGAGCCCGCGACGAGTGAGGTGGTGCGGCCGTCCTTGCTGGTCCAGGCGAGCACGGCCGGGAACTTCTCCTCTGTCACCAGCCGGTCGAGGCTCTGCTGGAGGGGCGAGCGCGAGGGCGGATCCGCCTCCGCGGCTCCCGTGACCGTGGTACTGAGCAGGCCCGCGGCTGCGACGACGAGCAGACTTGCGCGCAGGATGGACTTCTTGTTCCGTGGCACCGGCACTCCTTCTCCGTGGGTCGGCACCGGAAACGATGCCGGTGCCGGCCCCGGGGAGTCAGTCCCGCCAGCCCCCGGATCGCGGTACCCCCAGCGCTACCGACGAGGCCGCACGGAGGCCGGCTCAGCGCTCCAACGGCCCTCGGTCCCGCGCGAGTTGGGTACGGGAGATGCCGGGCGTCCGGAAGACACGTCCGCGAGGAGACCGTCGACGGTCCGGCACTCGCGTTCGCGCCCGGCCAGGGCGGTATGGACACGCCGCTGCATCGTGGGACTTCTGTGACAAGGGCCCGGCCGGGGGCCGTCAGGGACGCCCGGGGTGCTGCTCCTGGTGGCCTGTCCCGGCGGGCGGACCCGTGAGGGTCCAGCCGGCCAGCAGGTCCAGGGCCCGCTGCGACGGTGAGCCCGCCTCGCAGGTGTAGACGAAGAGGGTGGTGTCCGGGTCGCCCGGCAGGGTGAGGGTCTCGTACTCGACGGTCAGGTCGCCGACGACCGGGTGGCGCAGGCGCTTGGAGCCGTGGGTGCGCTGGTGGACGCGGTGCTGTTCCCACCAGCGGTCGAAGTCGGGGCTGCGCTCGCGCAGTTCGGCGATCAGCTCGGTGGTGGCGCGGTCGTGGGGGTCGCGCCCCACTTCGAGGCGCAGGCTCTCCACGGCGGTGCGGGCCTGGTCCTCCCAGTCGGTGAAGAGGTCGCGGGCCGCCTCGTCGAGGAACATCCAGCGCGCGTAGTTGCGCTCCGGGCGCGGCTTGCGCTCGAAGTCGGCGAAGAGGGCGCGCGCCATGCGGTTGACGGCGAGGATGTCGGTGCGCCGGCCCAGGACCAGGGCGGGTTCGCCGTCGAGCGCGTCGATCAGCTGGTGCAGTCCGGGACGCAGCCGCTGCACGGCGGGCGGGCGGCGAGGGCCGCGCGCGGAGGCGGCGGTGAGCCCGAAGAGGTCCTGGAGGTGGGCCCGGCCGGCCTCGTCGAGGTCGAGGGCGCGTCCGAGGGCCTCGACCACGGCGGGTGACGGGGTGATACGGCGGCCCTGCTCGAGCCGGGTGTAGTAGTCGGTGGACACCCCGGCGAGCAGGGCGACCTCCTCACGGCGCAGGCCCGGCACACGGCGGACCCGGCTGTCCGGGGGGAGGCCGGCCCGCGAGGGGTCGACCTGAGCCCGCGCCCTGCGCAGGAAGTCGGCGAGTTCACGGTTCGTCTCGGCCACGCCCTCCAGTGTGGCTCATCGGGCTCCACGTCACCTGGCCCTCCGAGTCCTAGGCTGCCGCGTCCGGGTCCCCGCGGGGCCCGATATGGCGGCCCACGGGGCGCTTGCGCGGCCCACTGTGGAGTCACCGGCCGCGAACAGCGGATCCGGATCCGCTCCCGACACAAGGACTGAGCATCATGGCCTACCCCACCGACCGGCCCGCCACCTGGTTCGTCACCGGCACCTCCCGCGGCTTGGGACTGGACCTGGTCAGGCAGCTGCTGGAGCGCGGCGACGCGGTCACCGCGACCACCCGGTCCACCGAGCGGCTGCTGGCGGCCCTCGGCGACGACGTCGACACCTCCCGGCTGCTGCCCCTCACCGTCGACCTGCGCGACGAGGAGCAGGTGTCGGCCGCCGTACGGAAGACCACCGAGCGCTTCGGCGGCCTGGACGTCGTCGTGAACAACGCCGGCTACGGCTACCTCGCCGCCGTCGAGGAGACCGGCGACCGGGACGTGCGCGACATGCTCGACGTGCAGGTAGTCGGCGTCTGGAACGTGCTGCGCGCCGCCCTGCCGGTGCTCCGCGCGCAGCGGTCCGGCCACATCGTGAACGTGTCGTCCGTCCTCGGCCTGACGGCCGTGCCTGGCTGGGCGCTGTACTGCGCGGGCAAGTTCGCCCTGGAGGGCCTCAGCGAGGCCCTCGCCGCGGAGGTCGCCGGCTTCGGCGTCGACGTCACGATCGTCGAACCGGGCTACTTCCGCACAGACTTCCTCACCCGTGACTCCCTGGCCCTGCCGCAGACCACGACCGAGCACTACCCGGCGATCCGCGACATGGTCGCCCAGCACCTGGAGCTGCAGGGCAAGCAACTCGGCGACCCGGTGAAGGGCGCCGCCGCCGTGATCGACCGTGTCGTCTCCGGCGAGGGCCCGCTGCGCCAGCTGCTGGGCAGCGACTCGCACGCCTACGCCACCGCCAAGGTGCGGGCCCTGCAGGACAACCTGGACGCCATGGCCGCGACGGCGCCGGCGACGGACCACCCCGCCGCCGCGTGACCCCCCGGGACGGGGCGGGTCGCCGGCTGCGGCGGTCCGCCCCGTCCGTACGCCCTCGAACGCGCAGTCGCCGAGGGCGACCTGCCGCCCGGCGCCGACCCGGCACTGCTCGCCCGCTACGTCACGACCCTGGCCTTCGGCATCGCCGTCCAGGCGGCGAGCGGGATCGGCCGCGGCGAGCTCCAGGCCATGGCGGACGCGGCGCTGCGCACCTGGCCGCTCATCTGACGGGCCCACGGTGTCCGGTCAGTCGGATGCCGGCTCCCAAGGCTCCCGCACACCCGTCTCCAGGCGGTAGTGGACCGTCACGTCGCGGTAGTCCTCGTCCGGCTCGACCGTGCGCGGGAGGTTCGTGCGGTCGCTCCGGCTGAGCGATGTGCGCTCGCCCGAGCCCGGGAAGCGGACGGCGGTGCGGGGCGGGGCGGTGAAGCGGAGGCGGTCCGCGTGGACCGTGGAGTGGAAGGTGATGTCCTGCGGTTCGCCGTCCTGGACGTCACTCGTTCACGGCGGTTCCTCGGGTTCCTCCGCGGGCGCGCGCCGACGGGCCGGCCTCGGAGGCAGCTTCCCGTCCTCGCCGCGCGCCCGGCGTCCACGGGTGGCGCCCTCGGCGGCCGTGCGTTTCTTCGCGGCCGACCGGGTCGCCTTGCGGGCGGGCGCCGCTCGTCCCGCCGTGTCCGCGACCTGTCCGGCAGCCCCGGTGGCGGTCTCCCCCGCCCCCTCGACGACCTGACCGGCCTGCGCGCCGACACCCTCGACGGTACGTTTCACTCCCCCGCCGGCCTCTTCGACGGCCGCCCCGGCACCACGTCCGACGTCCTCCGCGACACCGCCGACACCCTGCACGGCCTGCCCGGCCCCCGCGCCGACGCCCTGCACGGCCTCCCCTGCCCCCGCGCCGACCTCCTGCACGGCTTCGCCGGCACCGGCGCCGACATCCCGCACCGCGCCCCCGGCTCCCGCGCCCACGTCCCGCACCGCGCCTCCGGCGCCCCGGCCGACCTCCTCGACGGCTCCGCCCGCGCCGCGCCCCACGTCGCGGACCGCGCCGCCCGCGCCGGCGCCGACGTCCTGGACCGCCCGTCCGGCGCCCTGGCCCACCGCGCCGACGGCCTCGCGCGCTCCGCCGCCGACGTCCTGCACGGCGGCGCCCACGCCACGGGCCAGTTCGGTGAGGATCTCCGGGTTGCGGTCCACCGTGGTGAGCACCCGGTTGACGATCACGGCCACGTTGTCGAGGCGCACCCTGAGCTGCGCCCGGGCCTCCACCCCCGAGATGCCCAGGTGCACCCGGCCGAGGGAGACGTCCGCGCCGACGCTCAGTTTCAACAGGTCGAGCACCTCTGCCTGGAGCGACACATGCGCGCGGAGATCCTCGACGTCCAGGTCGATCTCGTCGACCTTGAGAAGCGGGACGTCGAGGAACACGTCCGTGTCCGTCGGGGTGGCCGGAGGCCGGGGCACGGTCTCCTCGTCAGGCGCCTCGTAGGCTCCCTCGACCTCGACCGCGCCCTTGCCGTTGCCGTTGCCGTCGGCCTCGACGTCGCCGTACTCCGAGTAGTCGTACGCGGAGTCGTCGTACTCGGAGTCGTCGTACGCGGTGTCGTCGCGCTCGATGTCGTCCGCGTTGTCGCCCATCACCGCACCTTCCGGGTCGCCGGCCCCCTTGTTCCCATCCTGCGGCGGCCCGCGCGCCGCCGCACGGTCAGCCGGGGACGGAGACCGGGGCCGGCCGGGGCGCGGGCTCCAGGCGGACGATCACGCTCTTCGAGGCGGGCTGGTTGCTGCCGTCGGCGACGCTGTCCAGGGGCACCAGGACATTGGTCTCCGGGTAGTAGGCCGCCGCCGTTCCGGTCTTCGTCGGGTACGCGACGACGGTGAAGCCGTCGGCGCGCCGCTCCACGCCGTCCTTCCACACTCCCACCAGGTCGACGCGGTCCCCGTCGGCGAGTCCCAGCTCGGTGAGGTCGTCGGGGTTGACGAGGACGACGCGCCTGCTGCCGTGGATGCCCCGGTAGCGGTCGTTGTCCGTGTAGGGCACGGTGTTCCACTGGTCGTGGGAGCGCAGCGTCTGAAGCAGCAGGTGGCCGTCCGGGACGCTGGGCGCCTCGTGCTCGTTGCGGGTGAACCGCGCCTTGCCGGCCTCGGTGTGGAACACACCCTCGTTGACGGCGTTCGGCAGCCGGATGCCGCCGGGGCGCACCACGCGCCGGTTGAAGTCGTGCAGCCCCGGCACGACGTTGGCGATGCGGTCGCGGATCTCGCCGTAGTCCGATTCGAACACGCCCCAGGGGATGTCGGGGCCGCGCCCGGCGAGGGTGCGGTGGGCGAGGCGGCAGAGGATGGCGACCTCGCTGAGCAGCAGGGGGGAGGCCGGCTGGAGGCGTCCGCGCGAGGTGTGCACCTCGCTCATCGAGTTCTCCACGGTGACGAACTGCTCGCCGCCGGACTGCACGTCCCGTTCGGTCCGGCCGAGGGTCGGCAGGATCAGCGCGGTGCGGCCGCAGACGGTGTGCGTGCGGTTGAGCTTGGTGGAGATGTGGGCGGTCAGCCGGCAGGCGCGCATGGCCTCCTCGGTGACCATGCTGTCGGGTGCGGCGCGGACGAAGTTGCCGGCGAGGGAGAGGAAGAACTTGACGCGGCCCTCGAGCATCGCGCGGATCGCGTTGACCGAGTCGTAGCCGTGGTGGCGCGGCGGGTCGAAGCCGAACTCCTTCTGCAGGTCGTCCAGGAAGGCGTCCGGCATCTTCTCCCAGATGCCCATGGTCCGGTCGCCCTGCACGTTGCTGTGGCCGCGCACGGGGCACGCTCCGGCGCCCGCGCGGCCCAGATTGCCGCGCAGCATGAGGAAGTTGACGAACTCACGGATGGTGGGCACCGCGTGCTTGTGCTGGGTGATGCCCATCGCCCAGCAGACGATGACGCGTTCGGAGCGCAGCACCTCGTCGCGGACCTGCTCGATCTCCTGGCGGGTGAGACCGGTCGCCGCGACGACGTCGTCCCAGTCGACGGAGCGGATGTGCCGGGCGAACGCCTCGAACCCCTCGGTGTTGTTCCGGATGTAGTCGTGGTCGAGCACGGTGCCGGGGCGGGCGTCCTCGGCCTCCAGGAGCAGCCGGTTGAGACCCTGGAACAGGGCGAGGTCGCCGCCGACGCGGATCTGCAGGAAACGGTCGGCGATGGGGGTGCCGCGGCCGATGATGCCGCGCGGCTTCTGCGGGTTCTTGAAGCGCAGCAGCCCGGCCTCGGGCAGCGGGTTGACCGCGATGATGCGGGCGCCGTTGCGCTTGGCCTCCTCCAGGGCGGAGAGCTGGCGGGGGTGGTTGGAGCCGGGGTTCTGCCCCACGACGAAGATCAGGTCGGCGTGGTGCATGTCCTCCAGGCTGACCGTGCCCTTGCCGGTGCCGAGGGTCTCGTGGAGGGCGTAACCGCTGGACTCGTGACACAGGTTGCTGCAGTCGGGCAGGTTGTTGGTGCCGAAGGCGCGGGCGAACAGCTGGAGCACGAAGGCGGCTTCGTTGCTGGCGCGGCCCGAGGTGTAGAAGACGGCCTCGTCGGGCGAGTCCAGGGAGGTGAGTTCCCGGGCGAGCAGTCCGAAGGCGTCGTGCCAGCTGATCGGTTCGTAGTGGTCCGAGTCGGGCCGCTTGACCATGGGTTCGGTGAGCCGGCCCTGGTCGTTGAGCCACTTGTCGGAGCGGCGGGCGAGCTCGGACACCGGGTGCTCGCGGAAGAAGTCGCGGCTGATCCGGCGGGTGGTCGCCTCGTCGTTGATGTGCTTGGCGCCGTTCTCGCAGTACTCGTTGCGGTGCCGTTGCCCCGGAGCCGGGTCGGCCCACGCGCAGCCGGGGCAGTCGATGCCGTCGACCTGGTTCATGGTCAGCAGCGTCTGCCCGGTGCGCACCGGGCTGGTCTGCTCGAGGGAGTACTGCAGCGCGTGCATCACCGCGGGCGCTCCCGTGGCCCATTTCTTGGGCGGTGTCACGGTGAGCCGCTCCTGGGAACCGTCGTCGGGCCGCTCGGGCATGGACTCTCCTTCACCGGACACGCGGACACCCTCCAGTCTCACGCTCCCGCCGGGGGGCGGCCACACGATCTTCCGCCGATGGGGTGGCCCCGGCCCTCGGTGGCGGCCGGGGGAAGCGCGGGGCTCGGGTTCCCCTTCGGCGGCCCAGGGAACATCACGATCTCCGCCCGTGTTGTCGGGCGTATGACAAAGAGCGCGTCGCGGCCCGAGGTGCTGCGTTACACCGCCTTCTCCAGCGACCCCGCGGGCGGCAACCCCGCCGGGGTGGTGCTGGACGCCAGTGCACTGGACGACGGGGAGATGCTGGCCGTCGCCGCCGAGCTCGGGTACTCGGAGTCCGCCTTCCTGACCGCCCCGCCGGAGGGGCTGGACGGCCCGGAGGGACGGACGTACCGGATCCGCTACTTCAGTCCCAGGGCGGAGGTGCCGTTCTGCGGGCACGCGACCGTGGCGGCCGCCGTCGCGCTCGCCGAGCGGCAGGGTCCGGGGCCGCTGCTGTTCGCGACGCAGGCCGGACCGGTGCCCGTCGATGTCACGGCGGCGGAGGACGGCACGCTGCGGGCCACGCTCACCAGCGTCGAGCCGCACATCGAGGAGATCGCCGACGCCGACCTGACGGAGGCGCTCGCCGCGCTGGACTGGCCCTCCTCCGGCCTCGACCCGGCGTTCCCTCCGCGTATCGCGTACGCCGGCGCACGCCATCTGGTGCTGGCGGCGGCCACCCGCGCCCGTCTGGCTGATCTGGACTACGACTTCGCGCGTCTCGAAACGCTGATGCACCGTCTGGACCTGACCACCGTGCAGCTGGTGTGGCGGGAGTCGCCGACACTGTTCCACGTACGGGACCCGTTCCCCGTGGGCGGTGTCGTCGAGGACCCGGCGACGGGGGCGGCGGCCGCCGCGTTCGGCGGGTACGTCCGTGAGCTGGGCCTGGTGCCCGAGGACGCCGTCCTCCTGCTGCGTCAGGGCGAGGACCTGGGCCGTCCCGGTGAGCTCAGGGTGACGTTGCGCGCGGGCGACCCCCGGGTGCGGGTCAGCGGGGCGGGCGTGCGGATCGGCTGACGGCGGGCGCGGCGGGCGGCCGCGCGGACACGCGTGGTAGCGGTGCGGCATGCGGGGCACACTGAGGAAGAAACCCGAACGACAGGTGGGGCCATGCCTGCAGCAGCCGCGCAGTCCGTCGAAGAGGCGATCGAGGTCGCCGTTCCCGTGCACACCGCCTACAACCAGTGGACCCAGTTCAAGACCTTCCCCCGCTTCATGCGCTGGGTGAGGGGCGTCGAACAGCTCCGCCCGAACCTCACCCGGTGGGAGATCGGCACCGGGTGGGTGTCCCGGACGTACATGGCGGAGGTCGTCGAACAGCATCCCGACGAGCTGATCGCGTGGCAGGGCCTCGGCCGCTGGGCCGGGCACCGGGGCGAGGTCGCGTTCCGCGCTCTCGCCCCGAACCGCACGGAGATCGTGGTGCGCCTGCGGTCCCTGGCCCGGCCGACGCGACGGCACCTGCTGCACCGGACTCCGATGACGCCACGGCTGATCCGGTCCGAGCTGGGCCGCTTCAAGCAGTTCATCGAAGGGGTGGGCCAGGAGTCCGGCGCCTGGCGCGGCGTCATCCGCAAGGGGCAGGTGCGGCCCCAGGAGGAGAAGCCGGCACGGAGCCGGGTCGCGGGCTGGCCGGTCGGCTGAACCTCCGCCCCGAGCAGCGGGAAATCCCGGGGAAAAAACTCGGATTCGCCCTGCGCGGTCCCGCGCGTCCGGGGAACCCGGCACGCGGAACCGACCCGAGGAGCCCCCCATGAGCACCCCTGACGACAAGGACCTCACCCACCCGCTGGAGCAGGAGACGGGCGAGAAGGACGTCCACCCCGAGGAGGACGAGACCCGCGACCAGGAGACGCCCGGCGACGGGGACGGCCAGGACTCCGGCGGCACGTCCGGAGGACAGCCGTGACCGCGCCCGCCGTGTCGATCTCCGAGCAGGACACCGATGCGCTCGGTGGTGACGACAGCATCCTGATGCGGCAGCGCCGGGACCACGCACGGCTCGACGCGATGATGAACCGTTACCAGGCCGAGGATCTCCCGCCCGGCGAACTCGACGGGCTCTGGCTGGACATCGTCCAGCTGGTGTTCAGTCACGCCTTCGCGGAGGAGACCGTGCTGTGGCCGCTGCTGCGGCGCGTCTCACCCGACGGGGAAACGCTCACCCGCCAGGTGGAGGAGGAGCACCAGGCGATCAACGAACTGATCGCCCGGATCGAGCACTCCCCCGACGATCCCCGGCGCGCGGAGTGGATCCAGCAGGCGTTCGCGCTGATCCGGGAGGACATCCGCGACGAGGAGGACGAGCTGCTGCCGCGGCTGCGGACGGCGTTCGACGACCGCAAGCTGCGGCGTATCGGGGCCGCCTGGGAAGCCGTACGGGCGACCGCCCCCACACGGCCGCACCCCGGCGTTCCCCGGCGTCCGCCGGGGAACGCGCTGCGCGGTGTCCCGCTCAGCGCCTTCGACCGGCTGCGGGACCTGGCGCCGGGCAGCGGCCCGGCCGCCCGCCGCGCCTCCCTGGCGGTGGCGGGTGCGCTCGCCGCGGGAGGCGCGGCCGTGCTGGCGGTGCGTGCCGCCCGCCGGCACCGCTGAGACAACAACGGATCACGCGGCGCCGCGTCCGCGGCGGGAGCCCGCGTACGCGGCGTCGCGCAGCCGGTTCAGGCGCCCGGCCGGGCGCAGACCGGGGAGGCTGTGCGTGACGGGGTCGTACGACACCGTGGTCTGTGCGGGGGCCGGGTGCACCGCTTCGAGGGTGAGGGATGCGAACGGCCGCCAAGGCTCGTCGCCCGCGGCCGCGCACAGCCGGAACACGACGGGACGGCAGGCGAGTTCCTGCCACAGGGTCGGTCGTGGCGTGTGCGGCGGATCGAGCATCGGGAAGGCCGCGAGCACCCGCTCGCACTCCCCCGTCCGGTACGCCAGCAGCGTGGAGTACGGCCCGGTGAGGGCGTCGGGGCGGAGCAGCGGCACATGGCGGCCGAGGCGGCCCGCGCCGCTGGACGTGAACAGCAGGTCGAGCGGCCGGTCCGGTCCTCCCGCGTCCTCGACGCGGACGGCCAGGCCGAGCGCGTCCGGCAGCCGTCCGGGCGTGCCCAGGGCGTGGGACCAGCGCACGATCGCCGGATAGGAGGCGTGCCGGTCCAGCCAGGGCTCGCCCCACGGGCGGTCGCCGCGGCCGGCCACATGCAAGGTGCCGGAGCACAGCACCCCGGTGGGGTGGACGGCGGGCGCGTCCCGCCACCGGGCCACCCGTTCGGCGGCCCGGAGGGCGGTGTCGCGCACGCCTGCCACGGACGTCCCTCAGAGCCCGGGGCGGATGACCGCGCGGACGCAGCCGTCGGTCTTGTGCTTGAACATGTCGTACGCGGTGGGGGCGTCGTCGAGGGACACCGAGTGGGTGGCCAGGTGGGCGGTGGAGATCTCTCCTGCGGCGAGCCGGTCGAGGAGCATCGGGATGTAGCGCTGGCCGTGCATCTGCGCCCCGCGTACGGTGAGCCCCTTGTTGATCACCGCGCCGAGCGGGAACTTGTCGACGGCGCCCGCGAAGACCCCCAGGACGAACACGGTGCCGCCCTTGCGGCAGGCGTGGATGGCGTGGCGTACAGCGGTGGGGCGGTCCGTCTGGAGGCGGAGCTGCTGCTTCGCCTGGTCGTACAGGTGCATGGGACCGTCACTGTGGGCCTCCATGCCGACCGCCTCGATGCACACGTCGGGGCCGCGCCCGCCGGTGCGTTCGCGCAGTTCCGCGGCCACATCGGTGGTGGTGTAGTCGATGGTCTCCGCACCGACGTACCGCTCGGTCATCTCCAGGCGTTCGGGGATGCGGTCGATGGAGATGACGCGTTCCGCGCCCAGCAGGATCGCCGCCCGCGCCGCCATCTGCCCGACGGCTCCGCAGCCCCAGACGGCCACCACGTCGCCGGGCTTCACGCCGCCGAGGTCCGCCCCCATCCATCCGGTGGGCACGGAGTCCGAGACGAACAAAGCGCTGGTGTCGTCGACGCCCTCGGGAACGGTGAAGGCGCCGTGGTCGGCGAACGGGACGCGCACGTACTCGGCGTGGCTGCCGCGCAGGCCGCCCATGGCGTGCGAGTAGCCGAAGATGCCGGCCGTCTCGTAGCCGAACAGCGCCTGTCCGACGCCGGGATTGGTGTTGGTGTTGTCGCACAGCGACCACAGGTCGTTGGCGCAGTACCAGCAGCGGCCGCAGCCGACGAACGAGGAGACGACGACCCGGTCGCCCACCTTGTGGCGGCGTACCGCGGACCCGGTCTCGACGACCTCGCCGACGAACTCGTGGCCGATGACGTCGCCGGCCCGCATGGCCGGGATGTACCCGCCGATGAGGTGCAGGTCGGAGCCGCAGGTGGTGCCCGCGACGAGCCGCACGACGATGTCCTGGTCGTTGCGCAGTTCCGGGTCGGGAACCTGCTCGACCGACAGCTTGTTGACGCCTTCCCAGCACAGGGCCTTCACAGCACTCCCTCCCCGCCGGAGCGGCGGCTGAACAGTCCGACGAGCCGGCCGCCCGGTGTGGGCCGGGTCGTCGGCGGCGTGTCGGGGAGCATGACCTCCCCGGTCTCCAGCAGGGCCTTCGCCTCGCGCAGCGCGCGCCGCACCTCTTGACGCGGGTCCTGCCCGGCGAGACGTGCGGGCACGGAGGCCGAGGCGGGCGGGGTCGGCTCCTTGAGCCGGGCGGCCAGTTCCGTGCCGCGGTCACCCGGCGCGGGCCGCGTCCGTACGTCGACGCGGTCGGCGAGCCGTTCCAGTGGCCCGGGCAGCTTGCCGTCCTGGCGGACGTCCTCCTCGGGGAGGTTGACCGTCACCGTGAGCCATCGGTCGCCCGCCCGGTCGTCGCCCCCTGATGCCGCCGCCCCGGCCTTCCGGGCCGCCGCGACGCCGACGGCGGCGACCGGAACCATCCACAACGCCTTCTTCATGTACTGCCTCCTGCTCGAACAGGCCACATCGTGCGCGCCGGGTTTCCGCCGCGGGTGCGGTGAAACGGTGACGGGCCGACGTCGGCGACGGACCCGGACCGGGCCGGAGACCCTGGGCACGCACGGCCGTGGTCAGTCACCGGTCGTCCTGTCCACCAAGGCGCCGTACGTCAGTTGCAGCGCGTCCGCGCCCGCCAGTGCGGTCAGGGCCCCCATGGCGGTGCGGGTGGCGCGCGGCCACAGGAGCTGCCCCGCCGTGAGGCTGGAGGCGACCCAGACGCTCACGCAGAAGGGACAGGTCACCAGCTCGCCGACCGTGGCCCTGCGGTCGTCGGACCGCGCCTCCTCGTGCAGTTCCGCGGGCCCTTGCGGACCGACGAAGGTCGTGAAGGGGGCCCTCAGCGGGCTCGTCACCGACGCTTTGCTCAGCAGCCGGCTCAGCCGGAACGTGGCGACAGCGGTCAGTGCCACGTCCCACGGCACCGGCCGGTCCGGCAGCGGACGGCCACGCCGCCGCACCAGCAGGGCCCAGCTCGTGGTGTAGGCGGCGAACGCCGACATGGCGACGAGATAACCGCGGATCGGACGCTCGCCGTCCTGCGCGTACGTGTGCTCGACGCGGCGCAGCATCCCCTTCACCCGGGACACGGCACCGCCCTCGGCCGTCCTGGTCACGACGTCCGTCCTCCGTCCGTCCCCGGCGTCGCCCCGGCCGTCGCCCGGCCGTCCACGGTGTCCGGTACGCCGTCGCCGGGCAGCCGCACCTCGACGTGCCCGTCGACCACCCGCGTGTCGAAGGCGGGCTGGGGCGCGGTGGCGGGGCCCTCCACGTTCCAGCCGTCGGAGAGCCGGAAGACGCTGCCGTGCCAGGGGCAGCGTACGCATCCGTCGGCGACCGTTCCCTCGGACAACGGCCCCGCCAGGTGGCTGCAGCGTTCGGCGAGCGCGTGCACCTCTCCGCCGGTCTCCCGCACCACCAGCACGGGCACGTCGTCCACGACGCACCGCACGGGTTCCCCCGCCGGGAAGTCGTCGACGCCGCCGACGCGGTGCCAGCCGTCGCGCACGACGTGCGGCACCTCCTCGGCGTGGTTGACGCCCGCCGCCTGCCGGTACGCCAGATGGCCGCCGAGCAGGCCGCCGGCGCCGACCGCGGTCAGCCCGAGGTACCCGAGGACGCGTCCCTTGCCGCCCCGGCCGGTGAGGCGCAGCACGAGGGAGGCGCCGTAGAGGCCCACGGCGGCCGTGTTGGCCGCGGCGTGCACGAGGCCCACGCGCTGCTGCTCGCGGCGGAGTTCCGCCCAGTCGACGAGGCCCGACACGGCGGCGGGGACGGCCCCGGTCAGGCCGAGGGCCACCAGGAGGTCCGCCTGCCGGGACCGGCCGGGCTTGAGGTCCAGCACGGCGGCCGACATCCAGCTGCCGATGGGCAGGTGGATGGCCATGGGGTGTACGGGGTGGCCGAGCCACGTGCCGTGGAGCACGTCCCGGACGCGGCCGAGCGGCAGCGCGCGGACGCGTGCACCGAGCGCGTCGATCAGCCGGTCGCGGCCGGGGTCGCGCTCCAGCGCGTCCAGCAGCCACAGCATACGGTTCTGTCCGAGGAGGCGACGTCCAGGCTTCTTGCTCATGGGCGCTGAGTTTCCCGGCGCGCGGCGGGCAAACAGCGGTCAGCGGACGTGCAGCCGCACACGGGGCCAGGAGTTGGTGACGTACCCCTTGGGATTCCACACCGAGGCCGGGGACTCGGGCATGCCCGCGCCGGTGGAGTCCCACGCGCGGGCCAGGACGTGCACGTCACCGGCCGGCAGGCCGAGGGTGGTGCGCCACCGCTGCCACGCCCCCGGCCCCGCGGGCTCCTCGAGGGCCACGCGGGACCAGGCGCGTCCGCCGTCCAGGGACACCTCGACCCGGGCGACGGTGCGTCCTTCGTCCGCGAGCGCGTATCCGGTGACCTCGGCCGGACCGGACGGCAGCACGGCGCCGTCGGCGGGGGTCAGGACGGCGCAGTTCAGCGGAAGGGGGCCGAGGGCGACGCCCTCGGGGTCGCCGCCGGCCGGGGGGAGGCGGTAGGCGGTGGCCTGGAAGTAGCCGTCGGAGGGGGTGGTGCGCGCGGTGACACGGGTGAGCCACTTGACGCTGCGGGCGCCGATCCAGCCCGGCACGACCACCCGCAGGGGCGCGCCGTGAACAGGAGGCAGCGGGGCGCCGTTCATCGCCCAGGCGAGCAGCACGTCCGGCGCCAGCGCGCGGTCGCGCGGGACCGACACCTCGTACGGCTGGGGCGGGTCGGCGGACGCGGAGACGTCGGGGGCGTGGAAGGCGACGTGGGCGGCGTCCGGGGCGATGCCGGCGCGGTCGAGCACGTCGGCGAGGCGCGCCCCGCGGAACCTGGCGGTGGAGAGGGCGCCCGGCCCCCACGGGGTCTCCCCTGGGACGGCGCGCACGGAGGTCAGGTCGGCGCGCCGGTTTCCCGCGCACTGCAGGGTGACGGTCGCCTCCGTCGCGTCGAAGCGGGAGCGCAGGGCGTCCAGGGTCAGCCGCAGCGGGCGCGCCACCAGGCCGTCGACGGTGAGCCGCCAGCCGGCCGGGTCGAGTCGGGGCACCGGGCCGTGGTTGCGGCTGTAGAAGGCGTCGACGGGCGTGACCGCCTCCTCGGCCAGGGCCGCCGCGGGCGGCTCCGCGTTGAACGGCTCCCGGTCGTGGACCACCATGTCGTCCCGCTTGCCCCACATGCCCATGCCGCGATTGTCCGCCTGTGGCCGGGGACGCGCCCGGTCACGCGCGTCCCCGGCCCGGAACTCACGCGTCCCCCATGACCAGCCCCTCGATCGTGTGCTTCTGCGTGATCGGCCGCAGCACGTCCACCACCTCGCAGTCCAGGTGGCGCCGCACCCGCTCCGGGAGGCTCTCCCAGTAGCTGCGGGTGACCGCCGCGTCGTGCCGCTCGCCGTTGGTCGCCTCGGGTCCGTCGACGCCCAGCACCAGCACGGGGCGCGACTTCGCGGAGTGGTTGCGGGTGCCGCGGTGGACGGTCAGGGCGGAGCGCGCCGAGATGTCGCCGCGCCGCGGGTACTTGCGCACCGCCCGTTCCTCGTAGCGCGGGTAGTGCGAGCGGGGCGGGAACATGCCGTGTCCGAACTCCGGGCTGTCGTCCCACTGGGTGCCGGGCGCGATCTCGAAGGGGCCCATGTCCTCCTCGGTGTCGACGGCGGTGACGTTGAACGCCAGCGAGGTCAGCCGCCGCTCGGCGCGGGTCTCCTCGGGCATCGGGAAGTCGCGGTGCCACGGCTGGTTGACGGCGCCCTCGAGCGGCACGTCGAAGCCGACCTCGACGATCCGGTAGTCGGGGCCGAGGACCGCCGTGCAGAGGGAACGCACCCAGGGGTGGTCGGCGAGGTCGACGAAGCCGCGCAGCTGCTCGGGGTGGATCTCCACGTAGTAGCGGTGGGGGCCGCGGCCGACCGCGCCGCCCGGACGGCTCCGCGCCTCCTCGAAAGCGGCCTCTATGTCCTCGCGGAGCCGGTCGGCCCACTCGGGGGTGAACGCGCCCTTGCGTGCGGTGATGCCGTCCTCGTAGAGGGCCTCGACGTCGGCCGTGACGTCGAGGTCGAGCGCGTCCGGGGTGACGGCGGGGTGGGTGTGCGGGCTCATGGATGCCTCCTTGCAGTAACCGCTCGGCGGGCATGTGCCGGATGCCCGCCGAGGGCATCGTTGCATCGTTGATTTCAACGTGGCAATACCTGGGAGCGGATCGCGTCCGCGACCGGTCGTGGGTGCCTGGTCCCCTGGTGGGCGGCACATGCCACGATGTGCGGGTGAGCAGCAGCCTGAAGGACGTGGCGGCGCGCGCAGGGGTGTCGGCGCGCACGGTGTCGAACGTGGTGAACGGGTCGGCCCGGGTGGCGCCGGAGACCCGCCGCCGGGTGCAGGAGGCGATCGACGAGCTGGGCTACCGCCCCAACCTGGCGGCGCGCAGCCTCAGGGCCGGCCGTACCGGCATCATCGGCCTGGCGATCCCGGAGCTGCACTCGCCCTACTTCGCCGAGCTGGCCGGGCTGCTGGTGGACGAGGCGCGCCGCCGGTCGTGGACGGTGGTCATCGACCAGACGCGGGGCGACGCCGAGGCCGAGCGGCGACTGCTGACCGGTGACGGCGGCCGGGTGATGGACGGTCTGATCATCAGCCCCTGGGCGCTGCCCGCCGAGGACATCACGGCGGCCGCCCGCCCGCTGCCCGTGGTGCTGCTCGGGGAGCGCAGTCCGCAGGGACTGGCGGACCGGGTCGCCGTGGACAACGTGGCCGCGGCCGAGGAGGCCACCGCGCATCTGCTGTCGCTGGGCCGCCGCCGTGTCGCCGCGATCGGTCTCCAGCCCCATCTGCGCAACGGCACGGCGGAGCTGCGCGCCGAGGGTTACCGCAGGGCGCTGCGGCGTGCCGGTGTCTCCCCGCGTCCCGAGTGGGAGCGCCCGGTGCCGGCACTGCACCGGGCCGACGGCGCCCGGGCGATGGCCGAGCTGCTCGACGCCGGCGCCGAGCCGGACGCGGTGTTCGCCTTCAGCGACGAGCTGGCCCTGGGCGCCCTGCACACGGCGCACGTCCGGGGGCTGCGGGTGCCGGAGGACGTCGCCGTCGTGGGGTTCGACGACATCGAGGACGGGCGGTTCGGCCGGCCGACGCTCACCACCGTGTCCCCCGACAAGGGGCAGATCGCGGCGCGGGCCCTGCAGTGCCTGGCCGACCGCATCTACAGCCCGCGCAACGACGTGCAGGCCGCCGACCTCACGGTCCCGCACCGCCTGGTGGTGCGGGGAAGCACCGGGGGCTGATCGCGCGCCCGGAAGTGCGGGCACACCGATGGCCTTTTGCGGAATGCCGGGTGTGCGCCGGGCCCGGCCGGGGAACATGTTCGCCCTGTTCGGGCCGTGCGCCTCATGAGAGGTGCGCCCTGTCGGGCCGTGCGAGAGGACTGCATGTGACAGCGTCGGCGTCAGGGTCGGGTGACCGGCAGCCCGGTGCCCAGGGGGACGCGTACGAGCCGGATCCGCGCCGGTGGCGGGCGCTGTGGGTGACGCTGGTCGCCGGGTTCATGAGCCTGCTGGACGTCACGATCGTGGCGGTCGCGCTGCCCACCGTGCAGAACGACCTGGGCGCCTCCCCCGCCGAGGTGCAGTGGGTGGTGTCCGGGTACGCGCTCACCTTCGCCCTCGCCCTCGTCACGGCGGGACGGCTCGGGGACGCGCTGGACCGACGGAAGATCTTCCTGATCGCCCTGTGCGGCTTCGTGCTGTGCAGCGCGGCGTGCGGCGCCGCCCCCGGCATCACCCTGCTGGTCGTGGCGCGTCTCGCGCAGGGTCTGGCAGCGGGTTTCATGGCGCCGCAGAACTCGGCGCTGATCCAGCAGATGTTCCGCGGCGCCGAACGCGGCCGGGCGTTCGGCTACTTCGGCGCGACCGTCGGCATCTCCTCCGCCTCCGGACCGATCGTGGGCGGAGCGATTCTCGCCCTGGCCGACGGGATGCAGGGCTGGCGCTGGATCTTCTACGTCAACGTGCCCATCGGCGTCCTCGCCGTGCTGCTGGGCCGCCGCCTGCTGCCGCGGACCCGGAAGTCGGGGCGGGGCCATGTGGACGTGCCGGGTGTGCTGCTGCTCGGTCTGGGCGTGCTGGCGTTCATGTATCCGCTGGTGCAGGCGGAGTCGGGCGGCCTGAGCCAGCTGTGGTGGCTGTTCCCCGTCGGCGCGGCGGTGCTCGCCGTGTTCGTGCGGCGGCAGCGGAGGCTGCTGGCCCGAGGGACGACCCCGCTGCTCGACCCGCGTCTGTTCTCCACCGTGCGCGGGTACGCCATCGGCGCGGGCGTCGGCACCCTGTACTTCGTCGGCTTCAGCGGCGTCTGGCTCGTGTTCGCGCTGTTCTACCAGCACGGCCTGCACTACTCCCCGCTGGAGTCGGGCCTCGCCGTGACGCCGTTCGCCATCGGTTCGGCGGGGGCTGCCGTCGTCTCTGGGCGGCTCGTCGACCGGTTCGGGCGACTGCTCACCGTGTGGGGTCTCACCGGCGTGATCGCGGGCCTCGGCACGGCTGCCCTGCTGCTGCGTTTCGCACCGCTGGACCACGCGCCCTGGCTCGCCGCGCCGGCGCTGTTCGTCGGCGGCATCGGCGGCGGGTTCGTCGTCTCGCCGAACATCACCATGACGCTGCGGGACGTGCCGGTGCGGATGGCGGGAGCGGCGGGCGGCGCCCTGCAGACGGGGCAGCGGCTCGGCGCGGCGGTGGGCACGGCGGGCCTGCCGGGCCTCTTCTACATGGTGCTCGGCCGCAGCGACGACTTCCAGGTGGCCCTGTTCGTGGCGCTGTGCGCGGCCCTGGCGACGATGTCGACGTCGCTGGTCCTGGCGGCGTACGACTGGCTGCGCGACCGGCGCAGGCGCGCGGCGCACGGGAAGTGCCCGGAGGAGGTCGCGAACAGCCCCGTGCACTCCCGGTCCCTCTGACACCCCGGCCGGTCAGCGCGTCGCCGGTGTCCCCGGGTGCAGGACGATCTTGCCGATGTGCTTCCTGCGGGCGAGTTCCTCCTGTGCCCGCGCCGCCTGCTCCAGCGGGTACGCGGCGGCGACGACCGGTTCGACGGCGGCCCGCCGGGCCATGTCCATGAGCAGGCCGAAGTGGGCGGGCGTGTGCATCGCGGAGCCGATCACCTGGGCGTTGTGCAGATAGAGGCGGCGTACGTCCAGGGTCACCCGGTAGCCGCCGAGCGCCCCGGCGACCACCCAGCGTCCGCCCTCGCGCAGCAGTGGCACCGCCTCGCTCACCAGGTCCCCGGCGACGACGTCCAGCGCGACGTCGACGCCCTCGGGAGCGGCGGTGCGGATCCCCGCGACGACGTCCCCCGCCCGGTCGACGACGGCGTGCGCGCCCGCCCCGTGTACGGCGTCGGTCTTCGGGCCGCTGCTGACGGCGACCACGCGGGCGCCCCGGGCGCGGGCGATCTGCACCGCCGCGAGCCCGACGCCGCCGGACGCGCCCGTCACCAGGACGGTCTCCCCCTCGCGCACCCGGCCGCGTTCGATCATGCCGAGCGCCGTGCCGTAGGCCGTGGGCAGGGAGGCGAGCTGGTCGTCGGTGAGCGGGGAGCCGGTGACGTCGTGCAGGCGCTCCAGCGGGGCAACGACGAAATCCGCGTAGCCGCCGTCGCGTTCGCTGCCCATCAGGCCCACCGGGTGGGCGTCGGGGCCGTCGCCGTCGTAGAGCGCCGGGTCGACCACCACGCGGCGGCCGACGAGAGACGCGTCGCCGCCGGGGCCCACGGCCTCGACCCGGCCGGCCACGTCGGCGCCCTGGATACGGGGGAAGGCGACGGGTCCGCGCCAGCCCGAGCGGGCCTCCGGGTCGCCGGGGCGGCCGTAGGCGCCCTCACGGGTCCACAGGTCGGTGTTGTTGAGGGCCACCGCCGCGACCCGCACCAGCGCCTCGCCGGCTCCCGGGACGGGCACCGGCACCTCGGTCACCTCCAGCACCTCCGGTCCTCCGTGCCGTGTGATCCGTACCGCGCGCATGTGCTCGGACAAGGTCCTCACCTCCTCATGGGTATACTGATCTGTATACCTCTCGTCCCACCGTACACCGATCAGTGAAGGGCCGTGCGTATGGACAGCGGCAGTGACGCGCCTCCCCTGACGCCGGCCGGGCGTCGCATCGTCGACGCGGCCGAGGAGCTGTTCTACGAGCGCGGCATCACGGCGGTCGGCGTGGACCTGATCGCCGAGCACTCCGGCGTGACGAAGCGGACGCTGTACAACCGCTTCGGCTCGAAGGACGGCCTCGTGGCGGCCTACCTCGCCGAGCGCGACCGGCGCTGGCGGTCGGAGGTCCGCGCCGCCGTGGACGCCGACGGCAGTGCCGAGGAGGCGGTCACCGCGCCGTTCGAGGCGTTGCGGAGCTGGACGTCGAGGTACACCCGGGGCTGCGCGTTCCTCAACGCCCTGGCCGAGCTGCCCGACCCGCGGCACCCCGGGCACCGTGTCGCCGCGGAGCAGAAGCGGTGGCTGCTGAGCCTGTTCGAGGAGCTGGCCACTGCGGCAGGCTGCTGCGAACCCCCCACGCTCGCAACCCGGCTGTTCGTGCTGCACGAGGGCGCGGTGGCGACCGGACCCCTGGCCCCCGGGACGGTCGCGGCGGCCGCGGATCTGGCGCGGGAGCTGGTGCGGGCGGCCGTGCGCGGGTGATCCGGGGCGCTCAGACGTCCTCGCCGACGCCGGTGACGGTGTCCTCGCGGACCACGACGACCGGGCAGGCCGCGTGCTGCACGCAGTGCTGGGCGACCGAGCCGAGGAGCAGACCGGCGAAGCCGCCGAGGCCGCGGCTGCCGACCACCAGCAGGGACGCGTCACGGGCCGCGCGCAGCAGCACGCTCGCCGGCGTGCCGTACCGCACCTCCGTGCGGACCTCCACCGACCCGTGCGCGCCCAGCGTCTCCCCGACGCACCGGGTCAGGTCCTCGCGCGCCCTGGCCTCCAGGGCCTCCTCGTCACCGCTCGACGGCGGCAGCCAGCCGAGGGCGCCGTGGTACTGCGGATAGTCCCAGGAGGTCAGCGCCAGCACCGTCCCTCCGGTGAGCGCGGCCTGGCGGGCCGCCCAGCGCAGCGCCTCCCGCGACGACGGCGAACCGTCCACCCCGACCACGATGTGGTCCTGATCGTCCACGGTCCCTCCTCACACCCGACGGCCAGGGGCGGCCGACGCGCGCCCCGCCCGGTCCCAGCCTCCGGCAGGAAGCTCCGGGTGCCGAGCCCGGAGGGTCCGGACGGGGCAGCGGGGCCTCACGGCGGACGGATCCGCCACGAGGCCCCGAGGGGTCAGAGTTCCTGCACGAAGTACGGCTCGAGGGTCATCCAGCCGTTGCCTCGCGCCCCGTACCGGGTGCCGCTGTCGGTGCGGGCGAGGGTGTACCAGGAGTCGACGTAGTCCGGGTCGTCCGTCCACCAGTCGTCCGGGATCGCGTCGAGCAGCGCGTTCACCAGCGGTGTGTAGGCGCCCTGGTCGGTCACGGTGAGCAGGACGGCGGCGATGGCCTTGGCGAGGTCGCGGTAGTTGGTGGAGCCGTCCTCCTCCATCATCACGGCGTCGGCCAGGTCGTACTTGTACGACGACCAGTTGACCAGGATCTGCTGGGGCCGGTAGACGGTGCCGTCGTTGTCGAGATACGGCATGTCGACCGGGTCGACCCGCACCTTGCCGTCGTGCCCGAAGCCGGTGACGAGGGTGTAGATCTCGGCGTCGCCCTTGATCCAGGGTTCCTGGTCGTCGGAGAGGGAGACCGCGGTGATGCGCGTGGTCCACAAGCCCGCGGCGGCGGCCCGGGAGCGTGCCTGCTCCGGCTCGGGCGCCGGGCCGGCGGACCGCACGCCGCGGCGGGCGAGTTCCTCGTGGAGGACGTCCAGGCCGGCGGCCAGGGCCCGGGAGCCGTCGATGTCGACGACGTACACGGGACGCGCGGGGGCCTTGCGGGCGTCGAGCGTGTGGGTCCGGCCCTTGCCGTCGTACGCGGTGACGGGGCCGTCGTCCGAGGTGGCGGCGGCCACCCAGGGTTCCGTCCCGGCGGTGAGCGCGGCGCGCATCGACGGGTCGCCGAGCCGCAGCCGCAGCAGCGGTCCGACGTCGGGGGCGAGGCCCTTGGCGGCGGCGATCCGGCGGTCGGCCGCGGCGAGGGCCGTCCGCAGGGCGCCGTCGGCGAGGGCCGTGACGGCGACCTCGTCGGAGGCCAGGGCCGCCTTGCGGACACGGGCGCGCCAGCCCGGGTCGGCGAGCGCGCCGGCGATCGCCCGCGCGGCCGCGTCCTGGGCCGTGTGGACCTCGGACGCGGTCGAGGCGCGGACTTCTCGGCCGAGCGCAGGAACGGGGGCCGCGGCGGCCTGCGGGGCGGCGAGGGTCTGGCCGGCGCACAGGACGGCAAGAGTCGTCGCCGCGGCGGCGAGGGCGCCGCGGCGGCGGAGGTGACGGGGTCTCACGTGGATCGAGCCTCCTGGGACGAGTGGTCGACAGGGCACTGCGTGGTGGAGCTCGTGAGCGTGACCGTGCGGGTGTCTATGCGGGTAGATACCCGCGAGTAGCGATGATGACGGTGCCATGACAGACATGCAAGAGGGCCCGCGCACCCGACCCGGGCGCCGTCAGCCGCGGTCGGCCGGCCGGGCGGTCCCGCCGCGGACGCCGGTGCGGCCCGCGAGCGGCGCCGCACGGGGCCCGGCAGGATGGTGCGCCATGTGGCACCGGGGACACCCTGAGGGGCACGCGCGTTCCTGGCGGGCTCTGCTGCCGGCGTCGTCGTCACGGGCCGAGTCCGTGGGCGCGGCCCGGCGCGCGGTCCGCGTCACGGTCGCCGCCGTCGCCGGGTTCTACCCCGCGGTCCACCTGCTGGACCGGCCGGTGTTCGCCCTGTACACGCTGTTCGTCCCCGTCGCGTTCGGGCTGCTCTCGCCGCTCCCCGGCGCGGGGCGCCGCCGCGCCGGCACCGTGCTGCGTGCCGTGCCGGCCGCCGCCGCGCTGATCACGCTCGGCACGTATCTGGCGGCGACGACCTGGTCGGCGACGCTCGGCATGCTGCTCGTGGGCTTCGTGCTGGTGACGGGCGCCTCGATCGGGCCCCGGGCGACGGGTGTCGTGCCCGCGCTCCAGCTCTGTTACATCCTGGCCTGCTTCCCTCCGTACGCGCCCGGGACGCTGCCGGACCGGCTGGCCGGACTCGCCGTCGGCGCGACGCTGACGATCCTTTGCGAACGGCTGCTGCTGCCGGAGCCCCGGCGGCCGTCGTACCGCAGCCGGGTCGCCGAGGGCCTGGAGCTCGCCGCGCACGCGGTGCACGGCCTGCTACGGGACGGCGCCGACGGCCGGGAGACGGCCGAACGGCTGCGGGCGGCGGGCCGGGAGCTGCGCTTCTCCCGGACGGCCGCAGGCTGCCGGCCCACCGGCGCGGGAGCGAGGGACCGCGCGCTGGCCCAGGCCGGCTACGCGACCCGCAGATTCCTCGACCTGCTCGCCGTCCTCGCCCCGATGCTGCGTGCGCCGCTCGACCTGCCGTCGGCCATGCTGCTGCGCGGTCTCGCCACCGCCTGCGCCGACGAGGCCGCCGCGCTGCGCGGCACCCGCCCGGCGCCCGGCCCTGAAGGGTTCGAGGAGATGATCGCGCGGTACGCGGCCGTGCGGGGCGTGCCTCCCGACCTGCGCGAGGACCCGCACCCGCTGCTGCGGCGGCAGTCGACTCTGCTGGCCGCCGCGGTGTCCGCCGTGACGGCGAGCGCGGCGGTCGCCCTGGCGACGGGACGGCGCCGGTCGATGCCCGGGCTGCCGCCGGAGCAGTTCTGGTACGCGGACGCGTCCACGCCCCGGCTGTGGTGGGTGCGGATCGCCGACCACCTCACTCCGCGCTCCGTCGTGTTCCAGAACGCGGTCCGTACGGCCTCCGGGCTGGCGCTGGCGCGGCTGGTGGCGGGGTCGCTGGACCTGTCGCACGGCTTCTGGGTGCTGCTGGGCATGCTGACGCTGGGCCGCACCACGGCGGGCGCCACCTGGTCGGCGGTGCGGTCGGCGGCGGTGGGGACGCTGGTCGGTTCGCTGGCGGCCGGAGCCCTGCTGATCTCGGCCGGGGACATGACCGAGGTCTACGCCGCGCTGCTGGTGCCGACGATGCTGGTGGCGTTCTCGGCGGGGCCCGTCGGCGGGCCGGCCTGGGGGCAGGGGCTGTTCACCCTGGTGGTGTCCACGGCGTTCGCGCAGATCGTTCCCGTGACGTGGGAGCTGGCGGAGGACCGGATCGTCGACGTGCTGACGGGCAGTGCGATCGGGCTGGTGTGCGGGGTGCTGGCCTGGCCCGCCGGCGCCCGGGGCGAGATGCGGCGCAGCGCGGGCGCCCTGCTCCGCGCCACCGCACCGCTGGTCCGGATCACCGTCGAGCGGGCGGCGACCGGGCGCTCCGCGCCCGTCACCCGCGCCGACGCGGCCGCGGAGCTGCGGCGGGCGCTGTGGTACTGGCGCATCGCCCACGCCTCGTACACGCAGTTGCGCACCGAGCCGCCGGCCCGGCGCGCGGCGGACGGCGGGGCCGACTGGCTGGCCGCGCTCAACTTCGGCTCCCGCGTGCTGACCGGCGCCTACTGGCTGCCCTGGTCGCAGGGGACGGCGTGGCCGTCCGACGCGGCGTCCTGGGCGCGGGAGGCGACGGACGAGGTGGTGTCGGCGACGCTGCGGGCGGCACACTTCCCGGCCGGTGGCGTGACGGTACGGCCGACGCCGCTGCCACCGGGGATCCTGGCGCGGCTTCCGGCGCCGTCCGTGTCGCATCTGGTCGACGTGGAGGTGTGGCTGCACTCCCTCGCCTCCGACCTGACGGCGGCCGTCGGGCCGGGCAGCGCGGTGGAGGACGGCCCCCGGTGACGGCGGGGCGTCCGGTCACCCGTACGGCCTCACGCCGCCACGTCTCCTGCCTGCCGACTCCGACCCTCGCGGCGCCCGACAGCGCGCGGCGGCGGCCGTGTCCGGTGAGGATCGACCCAGGTGTCGCGTCGAGGCGTGCGGAGGGATGACCGTGGACGGGCAGGGGCAAGGGCGCGGGGCGGGACTGCGCTGCCTGGTCACCGGGGCGTCGGGCTACATCGGCGGACGGCTGGTCCCGGACCTCCTCGAGGCCGGCCACCGGGTCCGCTGCCTGGCCCGCTCCCCCGACAAGCTGCGCGACCATCCCTGGGCGCCGGACGCCGAGACGGTGCGCGGCGACGTCACCGACGCCGCGTCCGTCGCCCGGGCGATGAAGGGCGTCGACGTGGCGTACTACCTGGTGCACGCGCTCGGCAGCGGCGCGGACTTCGAGGAGACCGACCGTCGCGCGGCCCTCACGTTCGCCGAGCAGGCGCAGGCGGCCGGAGTGCGCCGGATCGTCTACCTGGGCGGGCTCACCCCGTACGGCGTGCCGGAGGAGACCCTCTCGCCGCATCTGCGGTCCCGCGCCGAGGTGGGCCGGGTCCTCCTCGACTCGCCGGTGCCCGCGACCGTGCTGCGGGCCGCCGTCGTCATCGGCTCGGGATCGGCGTCGTTCGAGATGCTGCGCTATCTGACCGAGCGGCTGCCCGTGATGGTCACCCCGAGCTGGGTGCACACCCGCACCCAGCCGATCGCGGTGCGCGACGTGCTGCGCTACCTGGTCGCCTCAGCGACGATGCCGCCCGACGTCGACCGGTCCTTCGACATCGGCGGCCCGGACGTGCTGACCTACCGGGACATGATGCGCCGCTATGCCGAGATCGCCGGACTGCGCCCGCGGGTCGTCGTGCCGGTGCCGGTGCTCACTCCCGGACTGTCGAGCCACTGGGTCGGGCTGGTCACGCCCGTGCCCGCAGGCATCGCCCGGCCGCTCACCGAGTCGCTGCGCCACGAGGTGGTGTGCCGCGAACACGACATCGCGCGGTACGTGCCCGACGCCCCCGGCCGGCCGCTGTCCTTCGACGAGGCGGTGCGGCTGGCGCTGGCGCGGGTGCGGGAGGCGCAGGTCGCCACCCGCTGGTCGTCCGCCTCCGTGCCGGGCGCGCCGAGCGATCCGCTGCCCACCGACCCCCGCTGGGCGGGCGGCAGCCTCTACCGCGACGAACGGGACCAGGTGGTGCCCGCGTCGCCGGAGGCGCTGTGGAAGGTGATCGAGGGCATCGGCGGCGAGCACGGCTGGTACTCCTTCCCGCTGGCGTGGGCGGTGCGCGGGCGGCTGGACCGGATCGTCGGCGGGGTGGGGCTGCGCCGTGGGCGGCGTGACCCGCACCGGCTGCGGGCCGGCGACTCGCTGGACTTCTGGCGGGTGGAGGCGATCGAGCCGGGGCGGCTGCTGCGGCTGCGCGCCGAGATGAGGCTGCCGGGTCTGGCGTGGCTGGAGCTGCGCGTGGACACGGACGACGTGGGCCGCACCTGGTACCGGCAACGCGCCCTGTTCCATCCGCGGGGTCTGCTGGGCCACGCGTACTGGTGGTCGGTGTCGCCCTTCCACGCCCTCGTGTTCGGCGGGATGGCCCGGAACATCGCCCTGGCGGCGGCCGAGGGCGCGGAAGGGCCGGGCAGCCGGCGGACCCGCCGGCTGCGCAAGGGCGTCCGCCGCTGATGGCCGGGCCCGCGCCCGGGGCGCCCCGCGTACGCGTTCCCGCGACGGTCCGGGCCGGCGCGGGAACCGGGGAAGGTCATCCGGTTCTTTCACGGGTACCCGGTGGCGAGCGCGAGCGTGCGGGCGACGGACGACGTAAAGGGGCTGTGCATGCGTGAACCGCGGTCGGCGACGGAGGAACCGGCGGAACGGGCCGGTGGACCGCTCACCGCCGACGCCGCCACCAGGGCCGTGGCGCGGGCCCTGGGCGAGGTGCTGGACGAGCGGATGTCGAAGGCGTACGACCTCGACGCCGTGTTCGCCCGTGACGTGGCGGGCCGTGTCTCCGCGTTCGCCCGGCGCGGCGGGAAGCGGCTGCGCACGGCGTTCGCCTGGTGCGGCTGGCGCGCGGGGGGCGGCACGGGCGACCCCGCGCCGCTGCTGCGGACGGGCGTGGCACTGGAGCTGGTGCAGACGTGCGCGCTCGTGCACGACGACGTGATGGACGGGTCCCGCTTGCGGCGCGGGGCGCCCTCGATGCACGTGGACCTGGCGCGGATGCACCGGGCGGAGGGCATGACGGGCGGCGCCGAGTCGTTCGGGCACTCGGTGGCGGTGCTCGCCGGCGACCTGGCCCTGGCCTGGGCGGACGACCTGATGACGGAGGTCGCTCTCGCCACGCCGCACGGGCCCCGGCTGTACCGGGAGTGGCGGGCGATGCGCGAGGAGATGGTGGCCGGGCAGTACCGCGACATCCAGGCGCAGGCGGCAGGCGCGTCGGGTGTCGAGGAGGCGCTGACCATCGCGACGCTGAAGAGCGCGCTCTACACGGTGGAGCGGCCGCTGGCCCTGGGCGCGTCGCTGGCCGGGGCGGACGAGGCGGCGACGACGGCGCTGCGGGCGGCCGGCCGGTGCGCGGGGCTCGCCTTCCAGCTGCGGGACGACCTGCTGGGCGCCTTCGGTGATCCGGCGCTGACCGGGAAGCCGGTGGGCGACGACCTGCGGGCCCGCAAACTCACCTATCTGCTGGCCGTCGCCCTGGAGATGGGCCGGGCGGCCGGGGACGAGGAGGCCGTGGCGCTCCTCTCCCCCGGCGGGCCCGCGCTGTCGGAGCGCGCCGTGGAGGGCGTGCGGGCCGCGCTGGAACGGACGGGCGCCCGGGACATGGTGGAGGCGAAGATCGCCGAGCTGGCGAACGCGGCTCTGCGGCACTTCGGCGAGACGGACGCGGACGGCACGGTGCGGGGGCACTTCGCCGCGCTGGTCGCCCGCGCGTCGGGCATCACGGCGCCGCAGGTGCGGGAAGCGGTGTGAGTCCGGCGGACCGCCACGGTCCGGACGGGAGCGTGGCGGGTCGCCTGCGCGCGTGCGCGGGTCAGGGCTGGCGGCGGGCCTGTTCGGCGGCCTGGCCCGCGGCGCCGGTCTCGGTGGTGGCGCCGCGCGTGCTCAGCTTGCCGCCGCTGGACTCCAGGTGGGCGCGGACGAACCACTGGAACAGTTCCAGGCCGCGCAGCTGCTCGATGAGCATGTCCTGGGTGACCGGGTCGGACTCCTCGGTCTCCCGCATCGCCTCCCGGTGGTCCTCGATGAGGTTCGTGTACACGAGGTCCAGCGCGCCCAGGTGCTCGATCGCCTCGGCCCGGCCGATGGAGTAGTCGTCCCAGGAGCGGGCGGCGACGAGCTCGCCGGGCGTGCCGTTCGGCTCGCCGCCGAGGGTGGAGATCCGCTCGGCGAGGTCGTCGGTCATGTCCCGCACCTTGTCGACCTGAGGGTCGATCATCTCGTGCACGGCGATGAAGTGCGGTCCGACGACGTTCCAGTGAACGTGTTTGAGGGTCAGATGGAGGTCGTTGAGGGCGTGGAGTCGCATCTGCAACAGCTCGATGATCCGTCCGCTGTCCTGGGTGCTCAGGCCCGGCACGGTGTACGAGGGGTCGGCAGGCTGTGACGGCACGAGAGGCTCCTTGCGATCGTCCGATGCTCGAACATCCAGATAAGCGGTTCATCGGCCCTTCGCGCGGTTCACCCTCGCGCACCTCCGCGCGTCTCACCGGTCTGGAGCAGCGGACCGCGGTGCTCACGCCCGCGCGCATATTGTTTTGCCGCGCGAGGACGCCTGTGGTTGGCTCCCGCCCATGAGCTGGCTTCCGCGTGACTTCGTCCACCCCTTGCACGTCGACATCCCCGGCGGTGCGGGACATCGGCTGCGCCCGATCGCCGGTGCCGACGCGCCGCTGGACTACCCGGCGGTGATGGGGTCGCGCGAGCGGCTGTGGTCCCTTTTCGGCCCGGCCTGGGGCTGGCCCCCGGCCACCATGACGTACGAGGCGAATCTCGCCGATCTGGAGCGGCACGCGGCCGAGATCGAGGCGCACGAGTCGTTCAACTACACGATCGAGAACCCTGAGCGCACCGCGCTGCGCGGCTGCGTCTACATCGACCCGCCGGAGAAGGAGGGCGCGGACGCCGAGATCTCCTGGTGGGTGGTGGACGACGAGGTGGGCGGTCCCCTGGAGCTGGCGCTGGACGCGTTCGTCCCGCGGTGGATCGCCGAGGACTGGCCGTTCGAGCGGCCCCGCTTCATCGGCCGGGACCTCACCTGGGAGGAGTGGCTGAAGCTGCCGGACCTCGCCTGAGACGTCAGGGCGTCAGGGGGCCGCCGGGGCCCTGTCCGCTCTCGCCGAGGCGGGCCGCGTCACGACTCGGGGCGCACCGAACAGGCGGCGCCGGTACTCCCGGTTGAACCGGGAGGAGTTGTCGTAGCCGACGCGCCGTCCGACGGCGGTGACGTCGCCCGGGCGCGTGGCCGGCATCAGCCGGGCCTCCTGGAGCCGGATCTCCGTCCGGAACCGGATGGGGCTGATCGGCGTCGCCGCCTGGAAGGCGCGGTGGAACGCGGAGACGCTCATGCCGCTCAGCCGCGCCACGTCCTCCCCCCCGGAAGGACTCCGCGTGGTTCTCGCGGATCCGGCGCACCGCCCGGGAGACGGGGCTGAGTCCGCTGTCGACGAGCCCCGGCTGCCGTACGGCCGCGGTCAGCGGGTGAACAGCCAGAGCGCGCCGTTGATCCCGGTGGCGCAGGCCAGCAGGCCGGACGCCCAGGCCACGTGCCGTCTCAGGAGCGCGCCGCGCAGTTCGGCGTACCGCGCCTCGTACTCGTGGCGCAGTTCGTCGGCGCGGCGCACCGTGGTCCGGAGCATCTGCCGGGTGAGGTCGATGCGCCGGTCGACGTAGCGCCGTGTGAGGTCCTCGGCCTGACCGGTGGTCAGCCAGGGCAGGTCGGCGCAGAGTGCCTCGGCCTCCCGGCGCGCCTCGGCCATGTGGGAGCGCGCCATCACGATGCCCTCCGCCTCGGCCATGACGGCCGAGGCGTCGTGCGCGAGGGCGCGACGGGACCGCGACCGCGGCATCAGCGGTCGCCCTTGTGGCCGCCGGGGTCGATGACGTCGCGCCGCCCCGTGTTCTCCGCCTGGTCGACGCCGGCCAGGGCGGGATGGCGCAGGTCGAAGGCGGGCGACTCGGAGCGGATGCGGGGCAGGGTGACGAAGTTGTGCCGGGGCGGCGGGCAGGAGGTGGCCCACTCCAGCGAACGCCCGTACCCCCAGGGGTCGTCGACCTCGATCTTCTCGCCCTTCTGCGCGGTCTTCCAGACGTTGTAAAGGAAGGGCAGCGTCGACAGGCCGAGCAGGAAGGCGCCGATGGAGGACACCGTGTTGAGGGCGGTGAACCCGTCGGCGGCGAGGTAGTCGGCGTAGCGGCGGGGCATGCCCTCGGCGCCGAGCCAGTGCTGGAGGAGGAAGGTGGTGTGGAAGCCAACGAACAGCGTCCAGAAGTGCACCTTCTCCAGACGCTGGTCGAGCATGGTGCCGGTCATCTTCGGCCACCAGAAGCTGAATCCGCCGAACATGGCGAACACGATCGTGCCGAACAGCACGTAGTGGAAGTGGGCGACGACGAAGTAGCTGTCGTGGACGTGGAAGTCGATCGGCGGGGACGCCAGGAGAACGCCCGTCAGACCGCCGAAGAGGAAGGTGACGAGGAAGCCGGTCGCCCACAGCATGGGTGGTTCGAAGGACAGGCTTCCCTTCCACATGGTGCCGATCCAGTTGAAGAACTTCACTCCTGTCGGGACGGCGATGAGGAAGCTCATGAAGGAGAAGAACGGCAGCAGCACCGCGCCCGTGGCGAACATGTGGTGCGCCCACACCGTGGCGGACAGGCCGGTGATGGTGATGGTCGCGCCGACGAGTCCCATGTATCCGAAGATCGGCTTGCGGGAGAACACCGGGATGATCTCGCTGACCACGCCGAAGAAGGGCAGCGCCAGGATGTAGACCTCCGGGTGGCCGAAGAACCAGAAGAGGTGCTGCCACAGCAGCGCCCCGCCGTTCCCCGGGTCGAAGATCTGCGCGCCGAAGCGGCGGTCCGCCTCCAGGGCGAGCAGCGCCGCCGCCAGGACCGGGAACGCCAGCAGCACCAGGACGGAGGTGAGCAGCACGTTCCAGGTGAAGATCGGCATCCGGAACATCGTCATGCCGGGCGCGCGCATGCAGATGATCGTGGTGATGAAGTTGACGGCGCCGAGGATCGTGCCGAAGCCGGACAGCGCCAGACCCATGATCCAGAGGTCGCCGCCCTCCGTCGGAGAGCGCTCGCCGCCGCTGAGCGGCGTGTACGCCGTCCATCCGTAGTCCGCCGCGCCCTGGGGCATGAAGAAGCTGGACATCACGATGAGTCCGCCGAAGGCGAACAGCCAGTAGGACAGCATGTTCAGGCGGGGGAACGCCACGTCCGGGGAGCCGATCTGCAGCGGCATGATCGCGTTGGCGAACCCGGCGAACGTGGGAGTCGCGAACAGCAGCAGCATGATCGTGCCGTGCATCGTGAACGACTGGTTGTACTGCTCCGCCGACACGATCTGCAGCCCGGGCCGGGCCAGTTCCGCGCGGATCACCATGGCGAGCAGACCGCCCACCAGGAAGAAGGCGAACGAGGTGATCAGGTAAAGGTGCCCGATCTTCTTGTGGTCGGTCGTCGTCAGCCAGGAGACGACCACGCGCCCTCTCCCTCGTCGTCCCTCCGCCGCCGGCACCGGAGAAAGAGGTTCAGTCGTGTGTGTGGCCATCGAGGTCCTTCGGGTTCACAACGCGGAGATCGGCCGGGACGGTACGCACGCAGTTGCGGGCGCGACCGGCACGCGGGTGCCGGACCGACGCTATGTCAGGTAACCCGGCGTCGGGTCCTGACACCCGCCGAGCGGACGGCGACTTCACCCGTCCGAGTGGCGCGGCTTCGTGAACGGCATGTGAACGGTTCCGGGGCGACGCCGTCCTCCTTGCCCGGCCCCGGCAACGTCGGCCCGGCATCCTCGTCCGGGAGCGTGCAGTGTGGGGCGGCCGGACGTCCGGTCAGGATGCGGGCATGACCGGACGGACGAACGCGCGGCGGAAGGGATCCTCCCCTCCCTCCCGCGAGCCCTCGCAGAAGAACGACCCACCGCCTCCTGATGCCGTGGCGGAGGTGGTCACCCGGTTCGAGGCGTACGCGCGGGCCCGCGCGGCCCGGGACAGCCTGCTGCCGGGGGCGCGCACCGGTCCCTGGCACGAGCAGCACGCCTTCGACGACCTCCAGGCGGCCGTGGTCCGCCTCCGTGACAGCGCGCGCCGCCCGGCGGGAGGGGCGTAGTGCGGTGAAGGGTCAGGCGCGTCCCGGTCGGGGGCCGACCCGGACCGCGAGGAGGGCGACGTCGTCGTCGTTGTCGGCGGGGCGCGCCCGGTGGAGCAGTTCGTCGGTGAACTCCCCGACCGGACGGTGGGCGAGCGCGGCGGCATGCCGGCGCAGCCGCTCCAGCCCGTCGTCGATGGTCTGGCTGGGGGCCTCGATCAGCCCGTCGGTGTAGAGGACGAGCGTGGAGCCCGGCGGCAGGACCGTCGACCCGTCGGCGCGGGGGCGGTCGGTATCGGTGCCCAGCAGCATCCCGCCGCCGTCCGTGAGGTAGCCGGCGACGCCCTCGCGGGTGACCAGCAGCGGGGGCGGGTGGCCGGCGTTGGTCCAGTGCAGGGCCCACCGCCCCTCCTCGTCCGTGCCGAGGAAGGCGAGCACCAGGGTGGCCATGGTGACGTCGGTGATGCGCAGCACGGCGCGGTCCACCCGCTCGACGACAGCGCCGGGCGGCTCGTTCCGGGAGGACCAGGCGTAGGAGCGCAGTACGTTGCGGAGCTGGGCCATGCCCGCGGCGGCGTCCAGGTCGTGCCCGGAGACGTCGCCGATGACCAGTGCGGTGTCGCCGTCCCCGAGGGAGAAGGCGTCGTACCAGTCGCCGCCGACGTGGGAGGCGTCCGGCGCGGGCAGGTAGCGGGACGTCATCTCCAGGCCGGGGACACGCGGCAGCTGGGGCAGCAGATAACGCTGCATCGTCTCGGCGACCTTGCGCTGCCGCTGGTAGAGGCGGGCGTTGTCCAGGGCCAGCCCGGCTCGGCGGGTGATGTCCTCCAGCAGGGTGAGGTCGGCGGGGGTGAACGCGTCGGCCCGTTCGGACCGGCCGAGGGTCAGCGCGCCGAGGACCTCGCGCAGGCCCCGGATGGGCGCGATGACCGCCGAGTGCATGCCCGTGGCCTCGAACAGCCGGCGCTGCTCGACGGCGATGCCCGAGTCCGGGGACCGCTCGTACGTCTCGGGGCCGGCGATCGTCGAGGAGACGCCCCGCAGGGCGCGGGACAGCGGCATCGGGGACTCGGCGGGGACGGGCGCCATCGGCCCTTCGAGGTCGCGGCGGGAGACGGGGACGCCTCCCTCCACGTGCACCACCTTGGTGCGCCACACCTCGTCGCGTTCGCTGATCAGGTCGATCACCGCCCAGTCCGCGAGGCGCGGCAGGACCAGGGACACCAGCCGGCGCAGCGCCTCGTCGACGGAGAGGGTGGACGTCAGCTGCGTGGTCGTCTCCGCCAGGAGGGCGAGCCGCTCCAGCTCGTCGAGAGTCCCCTCGCGGGCGACGGCGTGACCGGGCACCACGCCGGGGATCTCGCGCGGGTGGAAGAGGACGAGCATGCGGGTGTCGCCGGTTCCGCCGTCGTAGGGGGCGATGCTCCAGGCGACGGGAAGCAGCGTGCCGTCGCCCTTCTCGAACCATTCGGCCGCGTCCTGGGCCGGGCGCCCCGCGAGGAAGGCGGGGCGCATGCGGCACTGCGAGGTCGGCACGGTCTCGCCGCGCGCGTTGCGGTGCAGCAGATCGTGCGCGTCGGAGCCGACAAGTTCGGCGGCGGGACGGTCCAGCATGCGCGCGGCCACGGCGTTGACGGCGAGGATCTTCCCTCGCCCGTCCACGACGTAGGCGCCGGTGCCGATCGGGGCGAGCGCAGCCCCGATCACGTCGGCGCCTTCGCCGCCGGGCCCCGCCCCTCCGTCCGCCGTCCCCATGTCCTCTCCTCGCCACCGGTCGATCCAGGAGCCGCCGGCGGCTCCGGGATTCCGAGTGCTCGCCGGATCTCGACGGGAGACCGGACGGCACGCGCGTCCCCACAGATCATCACACGTCCCGCGCACGACCGGGGGCCCGCCCCCGGTCCGCGGACCACCGCATGGAGCCGACCGGGGCGGGTAGGCGGAGCGACGGCCCGGGGCGTGCACGAATCACCGGCCCGGACTTCGTAGGATTAACCGGCCGGACCGGGCACCGTGGGGACGGGCGGAGGTCGGGCTCACCCGCATGCGCCGAGCACCCCGCCGAGGAGATTTCGTGTCCGTACCGGACGAGACGTTCACCGTCACCCCCCGCCCGAGCGACATGGGGCCCTACGTGCTGGAGGTGGCCGGGGAGCTCGACCATCACACGGCCCCGCTGCTGACGGAGGCCGTCAACGAGGCGCCGTTCGGTCCGTACGGTGTGGTGCTCGACCTGTCCGGACTGACCTTCTGCGACTCGTCGGGGATCACCGTGTTCGTGACGGCCCACCGGCGGTCGCGGGAGAAGGGGTCGCAGCTCAGCCTGGCCGGGGTGGCCCCCGCCCAGATGCGGGTGCTGCGCATGGTGGGGCTGGACGAGGTGTTCACCTTCCACGCCGGCGTCGAGGAGGCGCTGCGCGCCGCCCGGCCGACCCGGCCCTGACCGCAGGACGCCGCCTCACCCGCACGGGTCGGGTGGGGCGGCGTCACGGTCTGCCCGGAAGGTCATCCGGCTGACCTACGAGGCGCTTGCCTGACAGATCCCTCTCAGGGAAGCGTCCACTTCTGGTTGGGGCCGGTGTGGCAGGTCCACAGGTGGACCGGGGTGCGGTCCTCCCAGGTGCCCCCCGAGGCGTCCAGGCACTTGCCCGACTGGGGATTGCGGACCGTCCCGTCCGACTGCGCCGCCCACACCTGCGCACCGGTCCCGTTGCAGGTCCACAGCTGGATCCGCGTGCCGTCCAGGCTCCCGCCCCCGGACACGTCGAGGCACTTGCCGAGCGCCCGCAGCGTCCCGTCGTCCGGCACCGTCCACCGCTGGGCGGCGGAGGAGTTGCAGGCGTGGATCTGCACCCGCGTCCCGTCCGCCGTCCCCGCGTTGTCCACGTCTAGGCACTTGCCGTTGACGCCTCGGATCTCCCCGGTGCGAGGTCCCGGTGTGGCGCCGTTCTGCTGGAGGCGGATGTTGCGGAAGGACACCTCGTCGCCGTCGCCGTGGTTCTGCAGGCCGATGTGGCCGTCGCGCAGGCTGCGGGCGGGGTCGGTGTTCGTGAAGTCGTTGATCTTCCGGCCGTTGAGGAAGATCTCCAGCCGTTCGCCGGTGACGCGGAGCTCGTACGTGTTCCACTCCCCCGGCGGGTTGAGGGCCGCGTCCCGGGCGGCGACGTCGGCGGACCGGAAGCCGTAGACGGCGCCGGTCGTGCGGTCGGCGGTGTCGGTGGCGTCGATCTGGATCTCGTAGCCGTGGTCGACGGCGGACCACGGGTCGTCGGAGGCGGGGAAGCCCAGGAAGACGCCGGAGTTGTCGTCGCCGTGCAGCTTCCAGTCGAGCTTGAGGGAGTAGTCGCCGGTGATCTCCCGGTCGTACCAGAACAGCCCCATGCCGCCCTGGGAGGTGAGGGTGCCGTCGTTCAGGGTGAAGCCCCCGGGACCCGCCTGCTTCCAGCCGGTCGTGCCGGTGCCGTCGAACAGCGGCCTGTAGCCGGTCTCGGGGCGGCAGTCCGCCCGGGTGGTGCCGGCGGCCCAGCGGATGCCGCCGAGGAGATGGCGGCGGAAGGCCGGATCGGCGTAGGACTCGGCCGTGTGGCCGCCCCCGGTGTAGAAGGCGCGGCCGCCCGCGTAGTCCTTGCACCAGGCGATCGGATGGTCGCCGGACATCGTTCCGCCGGAGTAGCTGGACTCGTCCAGGGAGGCGAGGACGTGGGCGGTGGTGCGGGGGTTGGTGCGGTAGTTGTACCACTCGTCGGTGCGCCGCCAGGCGCTGCCGAGGTGGGCGGTGGCGTCGTGCGCCCGGTCCTCGACCCGCACGGTGGCGGCCTGGATCGCCGGGTGGGACTGGAACAGGGCGCCGGCCAGTCCCGCGTAGAAGGGCCAGTCGTACTCGGTGTCGGCCGCGGCGTGGACGCCGACGTAGCCGCCGCCCGCGCCCATGTACTGCTCGAGGGCGGTCTCCTGGGCGGGGCCCAGGACGTCGCCGGTGGTGGAGAGGAAGACGACGGCCCGGTACTGGGCGAGGTTGTCCGTGGTGAAGGCGGCCGGGTCCTCGGTGGCGGTCACGGTGAAGTTGTTGGCCGCGCCCAGTTCACGCAGGGCCGCGACGCCCTCGTCGATGGAGTCGTGGCGGAAGCCTGCCGTCCGGGAGAAGACGAGGATCCGGTACGCGGGGTCGGCCGCCGGTGCCGCCGCTCGGGGCGCGTCGGGTGCGGTGCCGGGGGTCGCGGCCGCCTGAGGGGTCAGGCAGAGCGCGGCGCCGGCGATCAGACCGAGTGCTGCTTTCCAGGGGGTGCGCATGGTGGGTCGCCTCCTTCCTACGGCAGGGTCCACTTCTGGTTGGGTCCGGTGTGGCAGGTCCACAGGTGGACCGGGGTGCGGTCCTCCCAGGTGCCGCCCGAGGCGTCCAGGCACTTGCCCGACTGGGGGTTGCGCACGGTCCCGTCGGACTGCGCGGCCCACACCTGCGAGCCCGTGCCGTTGCAGGTCCACAGCTGGACACGGGTGCCGTCCGCGGTGCCGCCCCCGGACACGTCGAGGCACTTGCCGAGCGCCCGCAGCGTCCCGTCGGCCGAGACGGTCCACCGCTGGGCGGCGGAGGAGTTGCAGGCGTGGATCTGCACCCGCGTCCCGTCCGCCGTCCCCGCGTTGTCCACGTCGAGGCACTTGTCGTTGACGCCGCGGATCTCCCCGGTGCGGGTGGACGCGGAGCCTGTGTCGAAGGAGAACTCGTCCACGTCGAACAGCGGTCCCGCCCCGCCCTTGAAGACGAGGTGCAGGGTGGTCGTTCCGGCCGGCTGACCGCTCAGGGGTGCTGTGACGTCGCGGAAGATGTCCCAGCCGCCGGTGACCGGGACGGTGGCCGTGCCGAGGAGGGTGCCGGTGGGGGAGCCCGCGCGGACCTCGATCGTGCCGCCGCTGCCCGCCGAGGAGACGCGGGCGGTGAAGCGGGAGGCGTCGGCGAGACTGTACGGGGCGAAGGAGATCCAGTCGCCGTTGTGGATCTCGCCGACGGTTCTGCCGCCGTGCGCGGACGCCTTGTCGATGATCTGGACGCCGGCGGAGTCGCCGTAGTGCTCGCCCTGACGGTGGCTGGGCTGGGTGATGTGCTGGTCGTGGGTGGTGAGGGCGGGCTGGCCGTTCGCGCCCCGGTCGGTGTACTCGGCGTCGATGACGCCGAAGATGTTGGCGTTCGGATCGTGCTCGCCGTCGGCCAGGGTGCGCAGGGTGCCGGTGCAGCCGGTGGCGGAGGTCTGCGGATGGCCGTGGCTGTCATGGCCGATGACGAAGGTGACCTTCACCCGGGAGCAGTCGACGGTGCCGTCCTCCGGGTCGGTCACGGTCACCGTGAAGGGGATGGCCGCGCCGAAGTCGTAGATGCGGCCGTCGGCGGGGGTGTCGATGCGCACGGTCGGGGCCGTGTTGCCGACGGTGATCCGCACGGACGCGGTGGCGGACTTGCCGGAGGGGTCGGTGACCTTGAGGGTCGCCGTGTACTGGCCGTTGGCCGTGTAGGTGTGCGAGGGATGGGCGGCGGTGGAGGTGGCGCCGTCACCGAAGGTCCAGGCGTAGGCGAGTGTGTCGCCGTCGGGGTCGGAGGTGCCGGCCGAGGAGAAGGCCACCGTGAGGGGCGCGATGCCCGAGGTCCTGCTCGCGGCGGCCTGGGCGACCGGGGCGCGTCCGCCGGTGACGTGCTCGATGCGGTACAGGGCGGAGTTGTGGTCACCGTTGAAGTAGCCGGTGCCGTAGTCGAGGACGTAGAGGGCGCCGTCCGGGCCGAAGGCCATGTCCATCACCTGCGTGCCGTTCCACGGGAACGCGTTGATGGTCTGCACGGTGCCGTCGCCGCCGGTCTCGATGCGTTTGATCCAGCGGCGGCCGAACTCCCCGGCGAAGAAGTCGCCGTCGTACTCCTCGGGGAACTTCACGTCGGAGGCGGAGTCCGCGTCGTAGCGGTAGACCGGTCCGCCCATGGGGGATTCGGAGCCGGTGCCGAACTCCGGTACGGAGCCGCCGTCGTAGGGGATCCAGGCGGGCTGGGCGGGTGGCAGGTCGGTCAGGCCGGTGTTGCGCGGCGAGGTGTTCCGCGGGGCGGAGCAGTCGAAGCGGGCGCCGGAGGATCCGGAGGCGAAGTCGTGGTCGACGTAGGCGTCGTTCCGGCCCGTGCAGTAGGGCCAGCCGTAGTTCCCGGCCCGGGTGACGCGGTTGAACTCGACCTGCCCGGCGGGGCCCCGGGAAGGGCTGGCCGTCCCCGCGTCCGGGCCGTAGTCGCCGACGTAGACCGTGCCGGTGGCCCGGTCGACGCTCATGCGGAACGGGTTGCGGAAGCCCATCGCGTAGATTTCGGGCCGGGTCCTGTCGGTGCCCGGCGGGAAGAGGTTGCCGGGCGGGATGCTGTAACTGCCGTCGGCCTGGACCCTGATGCGCAGGATCTTGCCGCGCAGGTCGTTGGTGTTGCCGGCCGAGCGCTGGGCGTCGTAGGCGGGGTTGCGGGAGGCGCGCTCGTCGATGGGGGTGTAGCCGTCGGAGGCGAAGGGGTTGGTGTCGTCGCCGGTCGACAGGTACAGGTTGCCGTCCGCGTCGAAGTCGATGTCGCCGCCGACGTGGCAGCACAGGCCCCGGGAGGCGGGCACGTCGAGGATCTTCCTCTCGCTCGCCGTGTCCAGGGTGCCGTCGGACCGCAGGACGAAGCGGGAGAGCCGGTTGACGCCGTCGAAGGGGGTGAAGTCGGCGGCGCTGCCGTCGGACGGGGCGTCCCCGGAGGGGGTGCTCAGCTTGGGCGCGTAGTACAGGTAGACGAAGCGGTTCGAGGCGAAGCCGGGGTCGACGGCGACGCCCTGCAGGCCCTCCTCGTCGTGGCTGTAGACGTCGAGTCTGCCCGCGACGGTGGTGGTGCCGGCCGCGTCCGTGCGGCGGAGGGTGCCGTCGCGGGAGGTGTGCAGCACCGAGCGGTCGGGCAGCACGGCCAGGGTCATGGGCTCGCCCGTCTCGGCCACGCCTTTGGCGAGGGTCACCTGCTGGAAGTCCTCGGCGGCGGCGTTCGCCCGGTCGACGGGGGCGGGGGCGGCGGTCGCCGCGGGGCCCACGGGGAGGGCCAGGGCGGCGGCGCAGGTCAGTGCGGTCAGAAGGGTGCGGACACGTCTGTGTCCGAGCGGTCTCGTGCGCACGGAGCTCTCCAGGGCGGTGGGGGGTGGCGGCAGGCCCCGGCAGGGGGCTGCCGTGAAGGAGCACAGGCGCGCGCCGTCGCGCCGTGGAGCGCCGGCCGGTCGGCCCGTGGAGGCCTCAAGACCGGTGTGTTGCAAGGAAGTTAGCGGTCGGAAGGCGAACGCGTAACCCCTTTCGCAGGGCTTCCCGCGTCTTCTTCCTCCGCTGGGACAAAGTGCCTCGGCACCCGGGGCGCCAGGGGTCGCGTTGCGGCCGTTCGGAGGCTGCCGGACACTGGCCGGGGACGGCGGCCGTCCCGGAGAGGGCCGGAACGCATGGGTGACTACGCGGACCTTCCCGGCGTCAGGACCTGGTACGAGACCGAGGGCTCCGGCGACGCGCTGGTGCTGCTGCACGGCGGGTTCTGCACCAACGACACCTGGGGCGCGCAGCGGCCCGAGCTCGCCGCCTCCTACCGCCTCTACCTCCCCGAGCGGCGGGCGCACGGCCACACCCCGGACGTCGAGGGCCCGCTGTCGTACACCGACATGGCCGGCGACACGGTGGCGTTCCTGGAGTCCGTGGTGGGCGGCCCGGCCCATCTGGTCGGGTGGAGCGACGGCGGCGTCGTGGCGCTGCTGACCGCTCTGGCCCGGCCCGACCTGGTCCGCCGGATGGTGCTGATCGGGGCGACCTTCCGGCCCGCGCCGGAGGCCTTCGTCGCGCCGGAGATGCTCGACGCGCTCACCCCGGACAGCGCCGAGATGGCCTTCTTCCGCGAGCTGTACGTGGCCGTGAGCCCGGACGGGCCGGACCACTGGCCGGCGGTGGCGACGCGGGTGATCGACATGTGGCGCACCCAGCCGGCGCTCGACGCCGGGGACCTGGCCGCGGTGCGGGCGCCCACCCTCGTCATGGCGGGCGACGACGACCTGATGACCCTGGAGCACACCGCGGCCCTCTACCGCGCGCTCCACGACGCCCGGCTCGCCGTCGTCCCGGGCGCGTCCCATCTGGTGCCGCTGGAGAAGCCCGCCGAGGTCGACCGGATGATCCTCGACCACCTCGCGGGCACGGAGGCCGGGACGATGATGCCGGTGCTGCGCGCCCCGGCCCCGGCGCCCGGCCGGGACGCCACGGCCTGACCTGTGCCGTCCTGGTGCTGGATGCCTCGGTCACGGATTCGGCGTACTGTCCCGATATGGGAGCAGTTCGGGCGACGCCGGACGGGTCGGCGGCCTCGTCCCCGCCGCGACGGGCGGGTGGCTGATGGACACCGCCCTGGCCGACATCGTGCGGGCGACCCGCGCCTCCGGCGCGCTGCTCTACGTCCTCACCCCCGACCGCACGGCCCTCTGGCTGTCCCATGTGGCGGGCGCCCCGCGAGAAGTGGTCGCACCGTGGAGCCGGGTCGCTGTGGGCGATCCGATGCCGGTGGCCGACGCGGTGCGCGAGGAGCGCCTGGTGTGGGTGAACAGCCAGGTGGAGATGGCGCGCCGCTATCCCCGGCCGGCGGTGGTGCTCCCGTACGACTTCGCCCTGGCGGCCGTGCCGGTCGCGTCGGACTCCGGGGTGCGGGGCGGACTGGTGCTGCTGTGGCCCAGCGGGCACCCGCCGCAGCTCAGCCGCGCCGAGCACGACGCCGTCCGCGCGGGCTCCCGGCGCCTCGGGCATCTCTTCGAGCAGGCCGCCGGGCGCGGCGAGGCCATCGTCTCCCCCGGCCGGCCACGCATCCTTCCCCCGGAACCGGGACGCACCCCCACGGCCGAGGAGGCGTGGGCCGGCACGGCGCTCCTGGACCGGCTGCCCGGCGGGTACGTCGCCCTGAACCTGAACGGCCGGATCACCCTCGTCACCCCGGCCGCCGCCGACCTCGTGGGCGCCTCACCCGACCGGCTGCTGGGCGCCCTGCCGTGGGAGGCGCTGCCGTGGATGGACGTCCCCCATGTCGAGGACCGTTACCGCGCGGCGCTGATCAGCCGCACCCCGCAGACGTTCCGGGTGCTGCGCCCGCCCGGCACCTGGCTGTCGTTCGAGCTGTACCCGGACGCCTCGGGCATCAGCGTGCGCATCGACCGCGCCGGGGACGGGCAGGAGGCCGATCCGGTCGCGCAGACGGCGCACGGCCCGGGCCGGGCCACGGTGCTGTACCACCTGATGCACCTGGCGACCACGCTGACCGAGGCCGTCGGGGTGCAGGACGTCGTCGACCAGACCGCCGAACAGCTGCTGCCCGCCCTCGGCGCCCAGGCCATGGTGCTGATGACGGCGCAGGACGGCCGGCTGAGGATCCTGGGCCACCGCGGTTACAGCCCCGAGCTCCTCGCCCGGTTCGACGGGGCGCCGCTGAGCCGGGACATCCCGGGGGCGGCGGTCCTGGCCACCGGGGAGCCGGGCTTCTTCCCTTCGTTCGCCCAGATGGCGGCCGTGTACCCGAAGATGACGCACGAGGACGGCATGGCGGCGTGGGCGGTCCTGCCGCTGATCGCCTCCGGCCGCCCCATCGGCTCCGTGCTGCTCTCGTACGACCGGCCGCACTCCTTCCCGCCCAGCGAGCGCGCCGTCCTCACCTCCCTGGCCGGTCTCGTCGGCCAGGCCCTCGACCGGGCCCGCCTGTACGACAACAAGGACCGCCTCGCCCACCGGCTCCAGTCGGCGCTGCTCCCCCACAGCCTGCCGAGCATCCCCGGCCTGCGGGTCGTCGCCCGCTATCTGCCTGCCGCGCGCGGTCTGGGCATCGGCGGCGACTTCTACGACCTGATCCGGCTCGACGAGAACACCGCGGCGGCCGCCATCGGGGACGTGCAGGGCCACAACGTCGACGCGGCGGCGCTGATGGGGCAGGTCCGCACCGCCGTGCACGCCCACGCCACGGTCGGCGCTCCCCCGGACCACGTCCTCGGGGGCACCAACCGCCTCCTCACCGATCTGGACCCCGGTCTGTTCACCAGCTGCCTGTACGCGCATCTGGACCTCGGGAACGGACGTGCCTGCCTGGCCACCGCGGGGCATCCGCCGCCCCTGATGCGGCACTGCGACGGGCGCACCGAGCTGCTGGCCGTCCCGCCGGGGCTGCTCCTCGGCATCGACCCGACGGCCCGTTACCCGTCGCTGGAGTGCTCCCTGCCGCCCGGCTGTGTGCTGGTGCTCTACACCGACGGTCTCGTCGAGGCGCCGGGCGTCGACCCCGACGACGCGACGGCCGCCCTCGCCGGTCTGGTGGAGCAGTCCGACCCGTGCGACCTGGAGGCCATGGCCGACACGCTGGTCCGGCACGCCCCGGCGCCCGGCGACGACATCGCCCTGCTGCTCCTCAGCCCCACCCCCGACCGCGGGTGACCGCCCGCCCGCTCACCCGAGGGCATTGACCGCCGCCGCGAACAGCCGGGGCAGACGTGCGGCGGCGGGCACGATGTGCGGGGCGAGCGCGGGCCGTCGGCGCGCTCCGACCAGCAGTTCCGTCAGGACGCGGTAGCGGCGGGTGGCGCGCGCCCAGTCGGTGCCGTAGCGGCCGGGCGTGCCCCGGCGGAGGTTGGCGACGAGGGCGCGGGCGCCGGTGAGGGCGAGGCAGACGCCCTCACCGGTCAGCGCGTCGACGTACCCGGCGGCGTCGCCGACGAACAGGACCCTGCCGTGCACGCGGGTGCGGCAGCGCCGGCGCAGGGGTCCGGCGCCGCGGACCGGGGTGACCGCCGTGTGCGGAGGAAGGCGGGCGGCCAGCTCGGGGAAGCCGGCGAGCTGCGTGTCGTAGGGTTCGCGGCGGGAGGTCAGCAGGGCCACGCCGACCAGCCGGGGGCCGAGCGGGGTGACGTACGCCTCCGCGTCCGGACCCCAGTGCACCTCGACGTGCGACGTCCAGGGCGGTACGGCGTAATGACGGCGCAGTCCGTAGCGGGGCGCGGTCCGGGTCGGGCGGTCCAGGCCGAGGGAACGGCGCACGGGTGAGTGGAGGCCGTCGGCGGCGACGAGCCACCGGGCGCGCAGTTCCGCACCGGGGACGGTCACGCCGTCCGCGTCCTGCCGTACGGCGTCCACCCGCAGCGGGACGACGGGCACGCCCGCGTCGAGGACCGCCCGGTGGAGCACGGTGTGCAGGGCGGTGCGGCGGACGCCGAGGCCCTCCCCGCGGCGGAACGCGGCCTCCACGCGGCACGGGCCCTGCACGTAGCGGATGCCGGTGAGGGGGTGGCCGGGGGCGTGCAGGCCGAGGGCGGTGAGGGCGCGGACGGCGCCGGGCATGAGGCCCTCGCCGCACGCCTTGTCGACGGGGGCCGGCCGGGGTTCCGCGACGACGGTGTCCAGGCCGGCGCGAGCGGCGTGCAGGGCGGTGGCGAGACCCGCGGGTCCGCCGCCGACGACGAGCAGGTCGGTGTGCCTCACGCGGGCACCGCTCGGGTGAGGGCGGCGTTCTCGCAGCGGATCCGCACGGTCAGCAGCACGGCGTCGGCCAGCGTGAACACGGTCGCCGTGATCCACGCCGAGTGCACCAGCGGCAGGGCGGCGCCCTCCACGACGACGGCGACGTAGTTGGGGTGGCGGAGGAAGCGGTAGGGGCCGGCGCCGACGAGGCGGGCGCCGGGGACGACGATCACACGGGTGTTCCAGTAAGGGCCCAGTGTGGTGATGCACCACCAGCGCAGGGCCTGGGCGAGCAGGGTGAGCGTCAGTGCGGGCCAGCCGAGGGCGGGGAGGAACGGGCGGTCCGCCAGAAGGGGTTCGAGGAGGCAGCCCGCGAGCAGGCCGGTGTGCAGGCCGACCATGACGGGGTAGTGACCCCGGCCGTGCTCCATCCCGTCCCGCGCGCGGGTCCAAACGGCGTTGCGGCGGGCCACGACGAGTTCGGCGAGGCGTTCGACGGCCACGGCGAGGACGAGCAGCGTGTACCAGGTCATGGCGTTCACCTCACCAGCGCAGCAGGACGAGTTCGGTGCAGAACCCCGGACCCATCGCCAGCACGAGCCCCCAGGTGCCCGGCTCGGGCCGGTGGGCCTCGGTGAAGCCCTGGAGGATGTGCAGGACGGAGGCGGAGGACAGGTTGCCGACGGCGGCGAGCGAACGCCGGGACGGGGTGAGGGCGTCGTCGGGCAGGGCGAGCGCGTCGGCCACGGCGTCCAGCACCTTCGGTCCGCCCGGGTGGCACACCCAGGCGCCGATGTCGCCGGTGTCGAGGCCGTGTTCGGCGAGGAAGCCGCGCACCTGGTCGCCCAGCTCGTGGCGGACCAGGGCGGGGACGGCGGGGTCGATCACCACGCGGAAGCCGCCGGCGCCGACGTCCCAGCCGAGGAGGTGTTCGGTGCCCGGGTGGAGGTGGCTGCGGGTGGCGACCACGGCGGGCCCGGCGGCCGGTTCCACTCCCCTCCCTGTGCCGGCGGCACGGGCGACGAGCGCCGCCGCTCCGTCGCCGAAGAGGGCGCCGGCGATCAGGTTGGCGCGCGAGTCGTCGCCCTTCTGCAGGGTCAGCGAGCACAGTTCGACGGTGAGCAGTACGGCGGTCCCGCCCGGGTGTCCGCGCAGGTAGTCGTGCACGCGGGCGAGTCCGGCGGCGCCCGCGACGCAGCCCAGGCCGAACACCGGCAGCCGTTTGACGTCCGGCCGCAGGCCGATCCGTCCGGCCAGGCGGGCGTCGAGGGACGGGGCGGCGACGCCGGTGATGGACGCGCACACCAGCAGGTCGACGTCGGCCGGGGCGAGTCCGGCCTGTGCCAGCGCGGTGGTGAGCGCCCGTTCGGCCAGGTCCAGGCCCGCCGTCAGCCATGCCTCGTTGCTCTCGCGGAAGTCGCGCAGTGCGGCGTAACGCTCGATGGGCAGGGCGAGATGGCGGGTGCGCACCCCGGCGGACGCGTGCAGGCGGCGGAGCACGGCACGGTCGGCGCCCGGGACGAGGCACAGGTCGCCGATGGGCTCGGTGAGCCGGTCCTGGGGGTAACGGTGGGGCGGCAGCGCGGTGTGCACGGCGGCGAGGGTGGTCACCGGCGCCGTGACCGGGGGCGGAGGGGCGGAGGGCGCCGGTTCGGCGATGAGAGGGACACGCATGTCCGTAATGACTTCCTCGGCGTCGCCGCCCGGCTACCTTGCACCCGTGTCCCACCACCCGTCCGGGGTTGTTCCGCGTACGCCGCCGCGCCGTCTCCCGGCGTTGCTGCGCTGCTGCCATCCCGAGCCGGCGCTGGCCGTCACGGTGTTCGTGACCGCGCTGGCGGTCGCGGCGGGGCACGGCCCCGCGGGTGCGGCGGCGGTGGGCGCGGCGGTGCTGGCGGGTCAGTTCTCCGTCGGCTGGAGCAACGACGCGGCCGACGCGCGTCGCGACACGGTCTGCGGTCGCGCGGACAAGCCGGTGGCCGAGGGGCGGCTGCCGGCGCGTGCGGTGGCGGTGGCCGCCTGGACGGCCCTCGTGCTGTGCGTGCCGTTGTCGCTGCTGTCCGGGCCTGGCGCGGCGGCGGCGCATCTGACGGGTGTGGCGGCGGGCTGGGGCTACAACGTGCGGCTGAAGCACACGGTGCTGTCACCGCTGCCGTACGCGGTCGGGTTCGCCTCGCTGCCGGTGTTCGTCACGCTCGGGCTGCCGCGGCCGGTGTGGCCCGACTGGTGGGTGGTGGCGGCCGGGGTCCTGCTGGGTGTGGGGGCGCATCTGGTGAACGTGTTGCCGGACATCGAGGACGACCTGGCGACGGGCGTACGGGGGCTGCCGCAGCGGCTGGGCCGTACGGGCTGCCGGTGGCTGGCGCCGCTGGTGATGCTGGCGGCCGTGGGCGTGGTCGTCGCGGGGCCGCCCGGCCCGGCGGGCGCGGGAGGGCTGTGCCTGGCCGTCGTGGCGGGCGCGGTGGCCGTGGCGGGTACGGCGACGGCGGCGGGGCGGCGCAGCCGGTGGCCGTTCCGGGCGGCGATGGCGGTGGCGGGGCTGGCGGTGACGCGGCTGCTGTGGTCAGGGGCGGAGCTGGTCTGACGCGGGTCACACCGTTCCGTCGGGCGGGGCGCCGGTGCGCAGCATGGTCAGCACGGCCCGCTCGGCGACGCCCTGCGTGGCCGGGATGCCGTGAGCGGCCTCATGGCCGAGGTGCGGCAGCGCGGACGCCACGGTCACGCCCTCCTCGTACAGCTCGATGACGCGCGGGTTGATGTAGGAGGCGCGGCAGACCGCGGGGGTGTTGCCGAGGTAGCCGGAGACCTCACGGGCGGCGCGGGCGATGGCCCGGCGGCGGGCGGTCTCGCTGCGGGCGGCCGGCACCGAGACGGCGAGGGCGACGGCCGCCATCACGGTGGCGTGCCAGGTGCGGAAGTCCTTCGCGGTGACCTCGAGCCCTGCCAGCTCCTTGAGGTACGCGTTGACGTCGGCGTTGCTCACGTCGTGCCAGGCGCGGCCCTCCCAGTACGCGAGGAGCCGGTCGCCGCCGCCCCTGCGGCGCAGCAGCGCGGTGAGGCTGCGGCAGGCGGCGGGATCGGCGACGGTCCGGATGATCTCCTTGCCGTGCTTGCCGGTGTAGCTGAACAGCACCGCGCCCGACCGGCAGCTGGAGTGCTCCTTCAGCAGCGTGGTGAGGCCGTAGCTGTTGTTGAGCTCGGCGTACCGGTCGCTGCCGATGCGGAAGAAGCCGAGGTCGAGCAGGCGGACCGCGGTGGCGAGGACGCGGGAGCGGGTCAGACCCCGGTCGCCGAGGTGCCCTTCGACGGCCTCCCTGATGGCGGGCAGCGTCTCGGCGACGTCGAGGACGTGCTCGTGCTTGGCGGCCTCCTGCTCGGCGCGGAACCGCGGGTGGTACAGGTACTGCCGGCGTCCGGCGGCGTCGGTGCCCACGGCCTGGAGGTGTCCGTTGGCGCGGGCGCAGATCCACACGTCGGTCCAGGCGGGCGGGACGACGAGCGCGCGGATGCGGGCCAGTTCCTCGCGGTCTCGCAGGGGTTCGCCCGTGACGTCGAGATAACGGAAGCCCCGTCCGTGACGCAGCCGGCGGTACCCGGCGTCGGTGGGACGGGAATGGCGGAGACGCAACCGGACCTCCCGGCGTGGGACCCGACCGTCGTACGCGGCGGGCGCGTGACCGGGAGGGCGACGAAGTGGAACCGCTGTGCGGGTACCCGCGATCGCGCGTCCGGCACGCACCGCCGCCCACCGGGTGTAGGACCGCTCCGGGGGGCCACCCGGGTCGTGCTCGTATGCCGCAGCCGACCGAGGGAGGTCGCCGTGGAGCGCACACCGCCCGCGGGCACAGTCGGGGTGCAGTTCATCGGCAACGCCACCCTGCTGATCCGTTACGGCAGCCTGACACTGCTGACCGATCCGAACTTCCTGCACCGCGGGCAGCTCGCCCACCTCGGTTACGGTCTCGTGTCGCGCCGGCTGACCGAACCCGCCGTGGACGTCACCGATCTCCCCCACGCAGATCTGGACGCGGTCGTGCTGTCGCATCTGCACGGCGACCACTTCGACCGGGTGGCCCGGCGCCATCTGGACCGGGGCCTGCCGTTCCTGACGACCCCGCACGCGTCCCGCGTCCTCCAGGGGCTGTTCGGCTTCCACCGCGCCGTGGGCCTGCGCACCTGGCAGAGCCACACCCTGCTGCGCGGCGACTCGCTGGTCCGTGTCACCGCGCTGCCCGGCCGGCACGCCCCGGGGCCGGCCCGGCGTCTGCTGCCGCCGGTGATGGGGAGCCTGCTGGAGTTCGGCGACCGCTCCGGACGGATCCGCCTGGTCATGTACGTCTCGGGCGACACCCTGATGTTCGACGGGCTGCGGGAGATCACCCGCCGGTGCCCCGACATCCATCTGGCGGTGCTGCATCTGGGCGGGACCACGCTGCCCGGCGGGCTGCTGGTCACCATGGACGGTGAGCAGGGCGCCGATCTGCTGGACCTGATCCGCCCGCACCGGGCGCTGCCCGTCCATCACGACGACTACGGCGTCTTCCGCTCCCCGCTCTCGGACTTCCTCGCCGAGGCGGCCCGGCGCGGACACGGCGGCCGGATCCTGCGCTGCCGGCCGGGCGAACGGGTGACGGTCGGCGGGGACACCCGCCTCTGACCCCTGCCGGGCGCCGCGCCGGACGACCGTCGCGGGCGGGTGCCCGGCGGTCCCGCCGGGCCGGGCGAAGTGGCGAGCTCCCGCGCGGTCGCCGGATGATGAACGCGGCAAGCGGAGCGGTCGCCGTGCGGCGCCCCGGTCCGCCCCGGGCGTGGCACGAGACGGTCCGGTCCCGCCGCGCGTCACTTCGCGGCGCGTGCCCGAGCAGGCGAAGGAGGGGCACCGTGAGGCGGTACCTCGGCGTGCTCCAGAACAGCTGGAGGTGGCTGGGCGCCCATGCCCTGATGGCGCGGGGCCGGGAGCTTGAGCTGATGCACCGGGCCATGGGCTTCGCCACCCTCGCGCTGGTGACTCTGGCGCCGCTGCTGATCGTGGTCGCCGCCGCGGACCCGCTGGGCCGGGGCGGCTTCGCCACCTGGCTGGCGGACGGCATGGGCCTGACCGGGCGGTCCGCGCTGGTGCTCACGGAGATCTTCAGCCCGCCCCGCAGGGTGGTGGGCACGACCAGTGTGTGGGGCGGTCTGGCGCTCGCCGTGTTCGGCGTCGCCCTGGGCGGCAGCGTCCAGAACGGCTACGAACGGGTGTGGCGGCTGCCACCCGGCCCCTGGCACCGGGTGTGGCGGCAGGCGCTGTGGCTGGCCGTGCTGACCGCGTTCCTCTACCAGGAGGTGCGGACGCGCACGCTGCTGTACGGGCCGGAGCGGATCACCCTGTCGACGGCCGCCGGTGTGCTGTTCTTCTGGTGGAGTCAGCGCTTCCTGCTCGGCGGTCAGGTCCGCTGGCGTGACCTGTTCCCCGGCGCGGTCGCCACCATGGTGGGCCTGGTCGGCCTGCGGATCTTCTCGTACTACGTGTTCACCCCGCTGATCGTGGAGAACGCCCTGAGTTACGGCACGGTCGGCGTGGTCCTGGTCGTGGAGTCCTGGCTGATCGGGGTGGGCTTCGTCGTGTACGGCGGCGCGCTGTTCGGGCACTGGCTGCTCACCCATCACGGCTTCCTCCGCCACCTCGGTCACCGGCACCCCTACGAGGAGCGGGAGCGGGCCGGCGCGAAGTGAGAGCCCGAGGTCAGGGGCGCCGGGCGTGCGCTCACTCCTTGCCGGATGACGGCACGGCGGACCGGCCGGCGAGGGCGACGGCGCGCTCCATGACGTCGGCGCGGAAGACCGCGCGTCCGGGTGCCGCCCTCCGCTCGCGTTCCCCGGGGCCCTCCGTCACGAGCCGGTCCAGGACGTCGAGCAGGGCCGGGCCGTCGTCGGCGGCCTCGGAGAGGCCCAGTTCCGCCATCCGGCGGACCCCGTCGGCGCCGTGTCCGGGCAGCGGGCGGTGGCCGACGACGGGCAGTCCGGCGGCGAGCGCCTGCACGGCGGTCTGGCCCGCCGCGTTGTCCACCAGCGCCCGCACCGCGAGCAGCAGGCCCGGCATGTCCGTCACCCAGTCCAGGGCGAGCGCGCCCGGTACACGGGCGATGCGGGACCGCAGCGCCTCGTTGCGGCCGCACAGCACCACGGGGAGGTAACCGGCACCGGCCAGCAGCCGGGCGCTCTCGCCGAGGCCCGCGGCGGCCCCCCAGGCACCCGCGGACAGCAGCACGGGCGGCCGTCCGGGGGCGTACCGTTCGAACCGCTTCCGCCAGTCGTCGGCGCCGGGTGCGGGAGCGAAGAACCCGGGAGCCACGACCGGACCCGTGGTCTCGACGTGCGTGCCAGGGACGGCCCGGCGCACGTCGGCGGCGGCCTGGTCGGTGAGACACAGGCAGGCGTCGTTGCCCGGGTGGAGCCACTGCCGGTGCACGGCGAAGTCGAGGACGAACACCGCGCTGGGCACGCGCAGCCGGCCCAGCGTCCTGAGGTGGCCGGTGAGCTGTGCGGCCAGGTGGAAGACGGGCACCACCACGTCCGCGCCGGTCCTCGTGACGAGCCGTTCCAGTCCGTCGGCGGCGAGCCGGGCGAGCGGGACGCCACTGGGGCGGGTGCGGTCGCCGGGGCGCAGGAACGCCCGGTAGAGACCGTCGTACACCCAGGGCGCGTGGCGTACCGACGTCCGGTAGAAGGCGCGCAGCCCGGCGCCCGTGCCGTACGGGAGCAGCCGCATGAGGTCGACGGTGTCCGCCTCGTGGCCCTGGGCGCGGGCGCGGCGGACGAGTTCGCGGGCCACGGTGTCGTGGCCGGCGCCCATGCTCGCGCTGAGCACCAGCACGCGGCGGGCGCCGGCCCGGCGGGCGGCGCCCCGGTGGTGCGGGACCGGGGAGGACGAGAGCACGTCATGCTGAGTCACCGCCGGCACGCCGGTGAAACGCCCGCCGGGCGTTTCGGGCGACCCTGACCTGGATACTCCGGGCTCACCCCCTCCCGGACGACGGGAGTGGTCCAGCCGGCCGCTTCCGGTGTCCGCCCAGCAGCCGAGGTCAGCCCATGCCCCACGCACCCTCCCGCGCCGGTACGCCCGGCGCCTCCGACACCCGGACGCCGGCGCCGCTCCCCGACGTGCGGGAGCCTCCCGGCGCGGCGGCGCAGCGGCCGGGGACGGCCCTGGTGACCGGTGCCTCCTCGGGCATCGGCGCCGCCGTGGCGCGCAGGCTGTCCGCGGAGGGCTGGCGTCTGGTGCTGAACGGCCGGGACGCGGGGCGCCTGGCCGAGACGGCCGCGCACGCGGCCGCCGCGGTGTTCCCCGAGGACCTCACCCGCCCGGCCGCCGAGCGGCGCCTGACCCGGTTCGCGCTCGACGAGGTGGGACACCTCGACCTGCTGGTCGCGTGCGCCGGGGTGGGCTGGGCCGGTGACTTCGCCACGATGACACGGCGTGCCTTCGACGAGGTGATGGAGGTGAATCTGCTGACCACGCTGCGTCTGGTGCGGCAGGTGCTCCCCCACATGGTCGAGGCGGGATCCGGCCGGGTGGTGCTGGTCGGTTCGCTGGCGGGGGCCGTCGGGGTGCGGGGCGAGGCGGTCTACTCGGCGTCGAAGGCGGCGGTGGCGGTGTTCGCCGACGCGCTGCGCCACGAGCTGCGCGGCACGGGCGTGGGCGTGAGCCTCGTCGTGCCGGGGGTGGTGGACACGCCGTTCTTCGAGCGGCGCGGCGCGCCCTACGCGCGGACCCGGCCCCGGCCGGTGCCGCCCGAGCGGGTGGCCGACGCCGTGTGGCGTGCCGCCGTCCGGGGGCGGGACGAGGTCTACGTCCCGGCGTGGCTGCGTCTGCCGGTCAGGGTGCGCGGCGTGGCGCCGGGACTGTACCGGCGGCTGGCCGCCACATTCGGATGAGCGGTGCCGCGGCGTGCTGACCGTGGTCCTCGCGCTCCTCGCGGCGTTGGCGAACGCCGCGGCCTCCGTGCTGCAGCGGCGGGCCGCCGCCGACGAGCCGGAGGGCGGCAAGGGGCTGCGGCCGGCGCTGCGCTGGCTGGGGCACGTCCTGCGGCGGCCGCACTGGGTGGCGGGCGCGGGGATGCTCGCCTTGTCGACGGTCCTCCAGGCGGCGGCGCTGGGTGTGGGCAGCCTCGCGCTGGTGCAGCCGCTGATGGCGGCCGAACTGCTGTTCACCCTGGCGGTGGGCAGCCTGGTCTTCCACCGCCGCCCGGACCTGAGAACCTGGCTGGCCTTCGTCGCCCTCGCGGCCGGCCTGTCCCTCTTCCTGACGGCGGCGGCGCCCACGCCAGGACGGTCCATGGCCATACCCGGGCACTGGTGGCCGGCGGGAGCGGTCCTGCTGGCGGTGGTGGCATCGCTGGTGGCGGTGTCCCGTACGGTGCGGGGCGCGCCGCGCGCCGCGCTGCTGGGGCTGGCGTCCGCCGTGTCGTTCTCGGCGACGGCCGCGCTGCTCAAGGAGGTCACCGGGCTGATCCCGGACGGCCCGGTCGCCGTCCTGTCCACCTGGCCGCTGTACGCCACCGCCGTGGTGGGCGTCGTCGCGTTCCTGCTGCTGCAGGCCGCGTTCCGGGCGGGCACACTGGCCGCGTCCCAGCCCGCCCTGACCCTCGGCGACGCGCTCACCAGCGTCGCCCTCGGGTGGGCGCTGTTCGGCGAGCAGATCAGCCTCGGCGCGCGGGTGGTGCCGGAGCTGATCGGCGTCGCGCTGATGGGCGCGGGCAGCGTCGGCCTTGCGCGCGCCCCGTCGGTCGGAGGCGGCTGGGACCAGGCCAGGGCGCGGGAGGACCCCGGCTCCACGGCGCAGCACCAGGTGTCCCGCCCGCCGTGAGCCGTCCGCCGGAACCAGGAGGTCACCGCCATGCCCGAATCCGCCGCCCGGGCCGCCGCGCGGCGCGCCGCGTCCGTCGGACCGACGCTCGCCGCAGGCGCCCTGGCGCACGTCGGTCCCGCAGCCACCTGGCTGCCCGTAGTGCGCAGGCACCTGTCCCCCCGTCTCGCCGGCGCGGGGCACCCCCGTCATGTCGCGCTGACCTTCGACGACGGCCCCGACCCGCTCTCGACGACCCGCTTCCTCGACGTGCTGGACGGCCTCGGCGTGCGGGCCACGTTCTTCGTCCTCGGCGACGCGGTCGTACGGCATCCCGACGTGGTGCGGGAGACGGCGCGGCGGGGGCACGAGGTCGCCGTGCACGGCTGGAGCCACGACCGTCCGTGGCTGCCGGCGCCGGCGCGCGACGTCCGCTCCCTGCGCCGCGCGGTGGAGGCCGTGCGGGACGTCACGGGGGTGGCCCCCCGGTGGTACCGGCCGCCGTACGGGATTCTGACGTCCGGCCGGTGGGCGGCCGCCCGCGCGGCGGGGCTGCGTCCGGTGCTGTGGACGGCCTGGGGCAGGGACTGGACGGCCACGGCCACCCCCGAGTCGGTGCGCGCCACGGTCGAGGCGGATCTGCGCGGCGGCGGAACGGTCCTGCTCCACGACACCGACCGCACGGCGGCGCCGGGATGCTGGCGGGCCACGCTGGGCGCGCTGCCCGACCTGGTGGCCGCCTGGCGCACAGCGGGACTGACGGTCGGCCCGCTCTCGGAACACGGGACGGCGGAGGTCCACGCCACCGCTCCGCGGGTGCTGGGAAGGTCGGGCGCCGTGCCGCGCCGGCCGCTGGAACACGGTCGGTCACGGCATGGGTGAGAGGGGTGTCGGTCCTCGACCCCCGGGGGTGCCGGCGGGCCCGCCGGGCATGCCTGGCAGGGACCGTCTGTCCGCGGTGGCGCGACGGCACCGGCCCGCACCGCTCCCCCGGGCACGGGGCGGACCTCGGAGGTCACTCCCCCACCACTGCGCCGGTCCGTCCACCGCACCCGCGACGGGGACCACCGTCCCCGGGCACAGCGACGCCACCTGCCCCGCCCCACACCCCCGGGCACGGGGCGAACCCGGGCGGCCCCACGCCACGCCGCTCCCGCCTTCGGCAGGTCACCGCGGACGAGGGGCCGGCCGTCCGGCACCGTGAGGGTGCCGCCGACTCCGCCCGGCTGCCCAACCGACCGGTCCGGTCCCCGTCGCGCGCCGCCCGCGGGGCAGGACGCCGGTCGCCCGGTCCGGTGGACCGGGCCGCCGTCCCTTCGGTCAGGGCACGCGGGCGAGGACCGTCAGTCCTCCGCGATCTCCGTGGTGACCGGCGTGCCGAGTTCCACCGTGCGGCTTACCGTGCAGAGACGGTCGTGGGACGCCTTCACGGCGCGCGGGAGGATCGCGCGGGCACGGTCGGCGCCCTCCTCGTCCGGGAAGGCGACGTGGAAGGTGACCCGCAGACCGGTCATGCGGTTGCCCTGCTCGTCGCTGATCTTGTCGCCGCTCACCTCGACGGTGAACGCGGTGGGCTCCGCGTGCCGGCCGGTGGCGACGTCGACGTCGGCCGCCGAGCAGCCACCGATGGCGGCGAGCAGCAGTTCGACGGGGGTGAAGGCCTCACCCCCGTCGGTGCCGAACCGTACGGTCCCGCCGCGCGGGTTGGTGGCGATGAACTGGCCGGTGCTCGTCCGCTCGACGACGACGGAACGCTTGGACGCTTCACTCATGCGTCGACAGTAGTCCCGAAAGCGACATCCACCCCGAGGGGAGAACGACATGCGGGAGTTTCTGGTGGAGCTCACCACCACCGTCCCGGACGGCACGGACCCGGCCGAGGTCGACCGGGTCCGTGCCCGTGAGGCCGTACGCGCGCGTCAACTCGCGGCCTCCGGACATCTGGCGCGCCTGTGGCGCCCCGTCGGGGAGAAGCGCAGCATCGGCCTGTGGCGTGCCGAGGACGAGGCGGCGCTGCGCGAGGAGGTGCTGGGCACCCTGCCCCTGTGGCCGTGGATGACCGCGGTCGTCACGGAGCTGGAGCCGCACCCCAACGACCCCTCCGTCTGACCCACGCCCCGCGGGGTCAGATGCTGAAGCGCTCCTTGGCCAGCAGCGGCTTGACGCGGGAGCGGAAGCCGCCCGTGCGGAACGGCCGCTGCAGCAGGCCGGGGCGCAGCTGCTGGGCGAGGGCGGCGGCGACCATGCCCTGGTCGAGGGCGAGGACGAAGTCGCTCACCCGGCCGGTCGCGGTTTCCACCGAGTCGCGGAAGCCGTAGCGGTCGTCGTACGCGCCGAGGTCGCGGTCCAGCGCGGACAGGTTGGCGACGGCCGCGGCGGGTTCGTAGGGAAGGGCGAGGAAGGAGGCGTGCGGGGTGACCACGCCCTTGGAGTGGTAGCCCTCCTCCTGCATGCCGAGGGCGTCGACACCGTACTCGCTGTAGCCGCCGTCGGGGATGTTGGCGGGCGAGAAGCCCCAGTAGCCGTAGCCGGCCTCCTTGAGGCCGTGGTCGATCTGGCCGCGGACGTAGCGGTGGTGGGAGGTGCCCCAGGAGCGCGGCGACCACTCGGGCTCGGGCACGAACAGCGGCACCATGAGCGCCTCGAACATGGAGCCGCCCCAGGTGGGGACGAGCTTGCGGCCCCGGTGGGTGTAGTGGCCCTGCCACACGCGGACACCGTCGATCGTGACCCAGGCGCCCTCGGGCTCCTGCTCCTGGCCCATGCCGGGCAGGAGGGTGCGGAAGACGTGCCAGTAGTGCTCCGGCGGGAGCGAGCCGTCGGCGATGCCGAGGTAGCTCGCCATGCGGGGCTCGGTGTTCAGGGCGCCGTAGTGGTGGCCCGTCGGCTCGCCCTTGCCGGGCTTGTCGGGCCAGTAGCCGCCGCGGAGCTGGCCGGGGCCGGCGACCGGGTCGGACGGGTCGTAGGGCGTGTAGAAGTACGACCAGTCGGCGTCCTGCAGCAGCCGGGCGACGCGGGGGCGCAGCGACGGTTCGGCGTCGGCGGCGATCATCAGGCCGGTGACCAGCCAGGCGTTGTCGACGCTGGAGAGGAACGGTCGCACCGGGTCTCCGGTCTCCGGCCAGGTCGTCAGCAGCGAGCCGTCGTGCGCGTCGTACCAGTTGAACCAGAATCCGTGGGCGCGCTCCAGCCGTTCGACGGCGGCGACGGTGCGGGTCAGGCGGCCGTGCAGGGTGACGGAGTCGATGACGCCGAGTCCGGCGGCGGCGACGGTGGCCCACAGGCCGCAGCCGATGTTGGTGGGCGAGGTCTGCGCGGACAGGACGGGGGCGCCCGTGCCGCTGATGTCCATCTTGTCGGTGGTGAGGCCGAAGTCGGTGGTCATGGCCTCGAGGGAGCGGTGGGTCGCCTCGAACCAGGTGCGGAGCGGGGCGCGTCCGGCTCCGGTACGGCCTCCCGCTGCTGCGGGTGCGGCGGCGGCGAGGCCGGTCACGGAGGCCGCGGCGGCGAGGGTGGCGGTGGTGAGGAACGTACGACGGTTCATGCGGCTCCTGCCTTCGGGGAAGGGCGGGGTGCGGCCGGGCGACGGGGGCGCCGGCCGTCGGGGCGTCGTGCGGTACGGGTGTGCCGCCGGCGGGAGCCGGTGGGTGTCAGGGGCCCACCGGCTCCCGGGTCGGGAGGCGGCGCGCTGCGGCGCCGCGGGGGTCAGCGTTCGGCGCGCGGGAGCTGCCGGGTGCGGCCCATCCCGCCGAGCCAGACGGCGGAGGGCTTGGCGGTGCGCTCGAAGGTGACCGGGTCGACGGCGATCAGGCCGAAGGTCGGCTCGTAGGAGCCCCACTCGTAGTTGTCGAGGGCGCTCCAGGCCAGGTAGCCGTGAACGTTCACACCGTCCTCGAGGGCGGCGGAGACGGCCTCCAGGGCGCCGGTGTAGTAGTCGACGCGGCGGGTGTCGTCGGCGGTGGCGATGCCGTTCTCGGTGACGATCAGCGGCATGCCGGGGCCGGCGATGTCGGCGGTGTGGCGCAGGGCGTGGCCGACGGCGGCCGGGTAGTACTCCCACCGGGTGAGGGTGCGCTCGGCGTCCTCCGGCGCGGGGACGGGGCCGTCGGCGCCGATCTTGGTGCGGGTGTAGGACTGCACGCCGATCCAGTCGTCGCCGCGCGCGGCCTCGATGAAGACGTCCTCACGGGGGTACCGGTAGGCGGCGGTGACGTCCTCGGCGCCGGGCAGCGCCTGGTACACCTGGTTGGCGATCGTCCAGCCGACCTGGATGCCGGCGTCCATCGCCCGTACGGCCTTGACGGCCGCGTGGTGGGCGGCGATGACGGCGTGGGTGGTCTCCTCGTCGGGGGTGGGCAGTCCCGCGGGCGGGAAGCCCTGGTTTCCCGCCTTGGCCGCGCCCGCCATGACGGCGATCATGTTGGGCTCGTTGATGGTGCAGACGTGCCGGACGCCGTCGCCGATGATCGGGGCGCAGTGCTCGACGTAGCGGGCGAACAGGTCGGCCGCGCCGTCGGCGGTCCAGCCGCCGAGGTCTTCGAACCACTGCGGCACGGTGAAGTGGTGCAGCGTGACCATGGGCCGCAGACCGCGGGCCAGGGCGCCGTCGACCATGCGCCGGTAGTGCGCGATCTCGGCGTGCGAGAACGTCCCCCGCACCGGCTCGATGCGGGCCCACTCGACGCTGAACCGGTAGTCGGTGAAACCGAGTTCCGCGAGCAGGTCCATGTCCTGCCGCCAGCGGTGGTAGCTGTCGCAGGCGTCCAGGCTGGGTTCCGCGATGTTCGCCGCCGGGTCGTGTTCCTTCCGCCACCAGTCGCTGTTGACGTTGTTCCCCTCGATCTGGTGGGCGGCGGTGGAGGCCCCCCACAGGAAGCCGTCGGGGAAGGGCAGGGAGGTACGCGTCATCGTCCTGTTCTCTCTGGTGGGGGTGGGGCGGTGCCGGTGTGACGGGCCGGCGGATCCGGTCACTTGAGTCCGGCGGTCGCGATGCCCTGCGTGAAGTGGCGCTGGAGGACCACGAAGACGAGCAGCACCGGGAGGACGACGAGCAGGGAGCCCGCCATCAGCATGCCGTTGCCGCCGCCGACGGTCCGGTTGGGATCGTTGGCGAAGGTGGCCAGGGCGACCGGCAGGGTGTACTTGTCGGGGTCGTTGGTCGCGATGAGCGGCCAGACGAAGTTGTTCCACGAGCCGAGGAACGTGAAGATCGTCAGCGTGGCGAGGGCGGGCTTCACCAGCGGCAGCACGATGCGCCAGAAGATGTACCACTCGCCGGCGCCGTCGATCCGGGCCGCCTCCAGCAGCTCGTCGGGGATGGACTGCATGAACTGGCGCATCAGGAACACGCCGAACGCCCCCGCCGCGAAGGGCAGCACCAGACCGGCGTAGGTGTCGATGAGGCCGAGCCTGGTCATCAGCACGTACAGCGGCAGGATCAGCAGGTTGCCGGGGACCATGAGGGCTGCCAGCACGACGCCGAACACCTTGGACCGGCCGGTGAACTCCAGTTTGGCCAGCGCGTAGCCGAGCATGGAGCAGAACAGCAGGTTGCACAGGGTGACCAGCACGGCCACGATCAGGCTGTTCAGGAAGTACCGGGGCATGTCGAGCTGGTCGAGCAGGGCGCTGAAGTTGCTCAGCGTCCACTCGGAGGGGATCCACACCGGCGGGCTCGCGGTGAGGTCCCGGCGGGTCTTGAAGGCGGACAGCGCCATCCACAGGAACGGCGCGGACATCACCAGCAGACCGAGCGAGGCGACCGTGTACAGCAGGGGGGTGCGGACGCGGCCCCGGCCGCGGGGGCGGGCCTGTGCGGGCACCGGGCGCGGAGTCGTGGTGGGGGCGCTCATCGGGTGTTGTCCTTCAGCAGTCGGAGCTGGAGCACCGTGATGCCCATGATGACCACGAACAGCACGTACGCCATGGCGCTCGCATAGCCCATGTGGAAGAAGTTGAAGCCCTCGCGGTACATGTCCAGCGACACGGTGAGCGTGGCGTCGGACGGGCCGCCCTGGGTCATCACGAACGGCTCCTCGAAGACGTTGAGGTAGCCGATGGTGGTGATGACGGTGGCGTAGAGCATGGTGGGGCGGAGCAGCGGCACGGTGATGCGGCGCATCTCCTGCCAGGCGCCCGCGCCGTCGAGCCGTGCGGCCTCCCGCACGTCGGCGGGGACGGCCTGGAGGCCGGCGATGAACAGCACCATGACGGTGCCGAGGTTGCGCCACACCGCCATGGCGATGAGCGACGGCATGGCCCAGGTCTCGGAGCCGAGGAAGTCCGGCGCGGTCATGCCCAGTTCGGCGGCGAGGCCGGCGATCAGACCGTCGGACGGGTCGAGGACGAACCGCCAGACGACGGCGACCGCGACGATGGCGGTGACCACCGGGGCGTAGAAGCCGACCCTGAAGAAGGTGCGGGCGCGGTCGATGCCGTTGTTCAGCAGAATCGCCACGAGCAGTCCGAGCAGGATGGTCAGCGGCACGCCGACGACCACGAAGTACGCCGTGTTGAACAGGGCCTTCAGGAAGCGGTCGTCCTCGAAGAGCTCGGTGTAGTTCTCCAGGCCGACGAACTCCGCCTCCAGCGGGCGGGTGACGTGGCGGGCCCCGAAGTCGGTGAAACTCATCAGGAGCGTCGCGACGATCGGGAAGGCCATGAAGACGGCGAACAGCACCAGGAACGGCGTGGAGAACAGCCAGCCGTACAGGTTGTGCCGGCCGAGCGGGCGGCGCGGGCGCCGCCCGTCCCCCGGCGGCCCGTCCGGTCCGGTCCTGGCCTCTGGGGCCGCGGGGTCGGCGGCCGCCTTGGTCAGCAGGGGCATACCGGTTACTCCACGAGCCCTTCGATCTCGGCCTGCGCCTTGTCCAGGGCGGCCTCGGCGCCGGACTTGCCCTGGGTGACCGACTCGATGGCGGAGTCCACCTTGGAGGTGATCTCGGTCAGCCGGGGCTGGGAGGGCGTGGTCCTGGCGGTCTCCATCTGCTCGCGCCAGACTTTCAGCCTGGGGTCGGTGGCGAGCTCGCCGGACTTCCAGGCCTGCTGGTTGGCGGGCAGGTCACGGGTGCGCTCGTACCAGTCGGACTGGCCCTTGGCGTCGGTGAGGAAGGAGATGAACTCCTTCGCGGCGGCCTTGTGCTCGCTGTCCGCGGACACGGCGAGGCTGGAGCCGCCTGCCATGGACACGGACTCCTGGTCGGCGGGCACGGGGGCGACGGCCCACTTGCCCTTGACGTCCGGGTAGTTCTCGTCGAGCAGCGACATGATCCACGGGCCGCCGAAGAACATCGGTACCTCGCCGGTGTTGAAGTCCTTGGTCACGTCGTAGCCGGGACGGACCGCCTTCTCGCTGACACCCTTGGCGAAGAACTCGCCGTAGGTCTCCAGCGCCTTGACCGCCTCGGGGCTGTTGACGGCGGCCTTGCCGTCCTCGTCGATGATCTCGCCGCCGGCGGAGTACAGGAACGGGTAGAAGCTCTGCACGGTGTCGAGGCCGCCGGGCTGCAGGGACAGGCCCCACTTGGTCCTGGCCTTGTCCTGGTAAGCCTGGGCGGCCTTCAGCAGCTCGTCCATGGTGGCGGGCGGCTCGGTGAGACCGGCCTTGCGGGCGAGGTCGGTGCGGTAGAAGAGGACGCGGGTGTCGACGTACCAGGGCACGCCGTACGTCTCGCCGTTGTACGTGGCCTGCTCCCAGGCGGCGGGGAAGAAGTCGCCCTTCTTGACGGTCCTGGTGTCGACCGGTTCGAGGACGCCCATGTCGGCGAACTCGCCGAGGTAGGTCCCGCCCATCTGCATGACGTCGGGCAGTTTGCCCGCGGCGGCCGCGGCGACGAGCTTCTGGTGCGCCACGTCCCAGCCGACCGGGGTCACCTTGACGGTGATGTTCGGATGGGACTTCTCGTAGACGTCGGCGACCTCGGCGAGCTTCTCGCCCTCGGTGCCCATGGCCCAGACGGTGAGCGTCTGCTCGGCATCGGCGTCCACGTCCGCGCCACCGGAGCCGCCACAGGCGGTGAGGGTGAGCGCGGACGCCACAGTGAGGGCGATCGCGGCGGATGTGGCGCGGTGCATGGACTGCTCCTCCTCGAGCGTTCCTGATGTATGCGCATTCTGTAAGCGCATACATGACTCTGCGGGAGGGGCTTCGCCGTGACAAGGGGGAGCTGGGTCACACTCCGGTAACGGCTGCGATGCGCCCTGCCGGGGCGGTGAAGGCGCGAAAAAAGGGGCGTTCACCTGCGCGCCGTACGGCGCGACAGGCGGACACCCCCGAGGCGGGCACAGGGCCCTGCCAGCAACCTAGGCGGGGGCTCGGGCGTACGGAAGCGGGTGTGAGATACGTCCCGTGGGGGTGTGGTGAGGGGGGTGTGACGGAACGGTTCGGGTGATTCCCGGAGGGCCGGAGCGGCCGGGCCCTCGCCTGGAGGCGTCCGGGCGCCGGGCAGTCAGGCCCCGACGGCGGTCGTCAGCTCCTCCGGCCCGCAGCCGCAGCTGGCGCGGCGGGCGACGGTGACGGGGAGCATCAGGGAGACGGGGTCGGCGCCGGGCGTGCCGCTGAGACGGCGTACGAGGAGGTCGACCGCCTCCTCCCCCATCCGCAGCATGGGCTGGCGGACGGTGGTGAGGGTGGGGCGGACGAGCCGGCCGAGGGGGATGCCGTCGAACCCGGTGACGGCGACGTCGTCCGGCACGGTCAGGCCGCGGCGCTCCAGTGCGTGCAGGGCGCCGACGGCCATCTGGTCGTTGGCGCAGACAAGGGCTCGCGGGGGCCCGCCGCCGCGGTCGCAGAGGGCGTCGGCGGCGCGGGCGCCCTCCGCCTGGGTCATCATGGCGGCGCGTACGGCCGGCTCCTCGCGGGCGTCGACGCCCGCGGCCCGGCAGGCGGCGAGAAAGCCCTGGAAGCGGGCCTCGACGTCCGGGGACTCCTCGGCGGAGCCGACGAAGGCGAGGCGGCGCAGGCCGTGGTCCTCGATGAGGTGGCGGGTCAGCTCCCGCTGCCCGTCGAAGTTGGCGACCTCGATGTGGTCGAGGTGGTCCAGGTGGTCGCCGTCCTCGCGGGGCCCGGCGAGCATGACGACGGGGCGGCGCCGGGAGATGCTCTCGAGTTCCTCCGTGGGCACCGTGCGGGCCATCACGGCGAAGCCGTCGACCCGTCCGGCGACCTTGGCGACAAGGCTCTCGGGGCCGCCCTTGAGGGAGGCGGCGATGAGGAGGGCGTACCCGTGCCGGCGGGCGGCGCGCTCCATGCCGCGGATGATCTGGTCGGAGTAGAGCATCGCCGCGTCGTCGTCCTCGGCATCGGTGTCCGGGTCGGCGTAGTCGGGGAAGCAGAGGCCGAGGACGCCGGTGGAGCGGCTGGCGAGCCCGCGCGCGTTGCCGCTGGGCACGTAGCCGAGGTCACGCGCGGCGGCGAGCACCCGCTCACGGGTCTGCGCCCGTACGGAGTCGGGGTTGCGGTAGACGCGGGAGACGGTGGCGATGGACACGCCGGAGCGTTCGGCCACGTCGTACACCGTGGGGGCGGTACTCATCGGGGGTCGTCCCTAGTCTGTGCGCGCGGGGGGTGCGGGTCGCGGTGACGGTGATGAAAGCGCATTCATCGTAGGGGTGGTGCAGGTCAGGGCACAAGGGAGGAGTTCGAGACAGGGATGGGCCGCGCGGGTGGCATCTCGCCGTCGTGCCGCACCGCGGGCGTCGTCGTGGAGGTTCGGCATGGGGAGGGCGGGGCCGGGCACACGGACGGGGCGAGTGCACCTGACAACCCCTCACACTGATGGGAGCGCGGATGACTTCGACGCACGGACACCACGGGACGACAGGCCACGGACAGCCGATGGCCCACGGACAGCCGGCGGGCACGGGTGAACGGCGCAACGGCTTCGGCATCGCGGCACTGGTCCTGGGCATCGCGGCCGTCCTGCTGTTCTGGACCGCGTTCGGCGGCATCGTGCTGGGCCTGCTGGCCGTGATCTTCGGCGTGCTCGGCTTCCGGCGCGGCAGACGAGGCGTGGCGACGAACGGGACGATGGCGATCATCGGCGCGGTGCTGGGGGCGCTTGCGCTCGTGGTGTCGTCGGTGCTGCTGGCGATGGGCGTGGCCGTGATCAACAGCGACGAGTTCAAGAGCTACCAGGACTGCATCGAACAGGCGAACAGCCAGAGCGACCGGCAGGACTGCGCACGGGACTTCGACCGGGAGGTCGACGAGCGATAGGGGTCGGTACGGGCGAGGTGGGGCGCGGCGGAGGTGCCGCGCCCTTCTCGTACGCGTCCTTTATCTCCCGTCCGCTTCGCAAGGAGGAGACGGAAAGTTCCAGACGGCGTCCGATCGGCTGACGATCCGTCGGAGTTGGCGGGCGCTCGGTGGCGACAGAGCCTGCATCACGGTATCGAGAGGGCTCGGGCTTCGAGAGGATCGCCGCAGCAGTACCGGTGCGCGTTGCTGCCCCACTCGTAGTCGTGCCACAGAACGCGCTCGGGCTGGTGGACGTAGTCCCTCCACAGGCCTGATGCCGCGCCGACGTCGCCGGGTTGCAGATAGTTACGGGTGTGCTCGAGGCAGATGATCTCGGACAGTGCGCGGGAGGACAGGCCGTCGATGACTGGCCTTGTCCCCCTCGTCCGGTGGCCGGCAGGGGAACGGAGAAGGAGTCCGTGGTGCTGACGGTCCGGTGGCCTTCCGTCCCCGGCTACAAGGTGAGCGGTGAGGACGATGGATCGTGAGGAGAACACGCCGGCCCGGCTGAAGCGCGGGGTCGAAGAAGTCCTGCGGGCGACGCAGTTCGCGTAGCAGGACGACGCCGCCCCGCGTGACCACGGGAGCCGGTTCGCGCCGGGCCCGGGCGGGCATCACCCCGGGAACCGAAGGAGCGCAGCGGTCGGGACGGGGAGGGGGCTCATGGCGGAGCAGGACCGGAAGCAGGACTGGGCGGTGGACAGGACCAGTGCCGGCTGGGCGCTCACGAACACCAGCGGCAGAACCGCCCGGAACGTGTACGTCGAGTTCCGGGGCACCTTCGACGGGCAGCCATGGCGGGAGGGTGTCACCCCCGCCGGTGGCCTCCCTGCCGTCGGCGTCGTCCCTCCCGGCCGGACCGTACGGATGTCCGTCCTCGCCGCCGAGACCACGCACACGGTGCATGTGCGCTGGACATCCGGTCTGCGGACGCGGTTGTGGTCGCAGAGGGTGTGAGCCCTTAGGCGTGTTGTTCCGGCGCCTCCACGTCCCAGTCCGCCTCCCACACATGCACCGCCCCGTCACTCCCCGCGCCCAGCACGTGCTGCCAGTCCGCCGTCATGTGGATCGCCCGTACCTCGCAGCCGTGTCCGTCGAGGCGGGCGACCTCCTTGCAGGTGGTCACGTCCCACAGGCGCAGTACGTCGTCCTGGCCTGCGGTGAGGACGTAGCCGTTCACCGGTGCGGCATGGACGGCTTGCGGCATCGCGGCGTAGGTGTCCGCGTCGAGGTGCTGGGCGGGACCGCCGGTGGTGGTGAAACACCGTACCCGTATCTCGCTGCCGACCTCCGGGGCCGTCACGAGGTGGCCGTCGGGCGTGAGGCACAGGAACGCCGGTCCGGCCGCCGGGAAGGTCTCCGGGACCCGGACACAGCGGCCGGTGTCCAGGTCCCACTGCCGGACGCCGCTGTCCTGGCTCCCGCCCGACAGGACGTACCGGTCGTCGGGTGTCACGCACACCGCCTGGACTCTTCCGTGGTGTCCCGTCAGCGTGCGGACGCACACGCGTGACCGCAGGTCCCACACCCTGATCGTGCTGTCCGCCGCGCCGGTCACCGCGTACCGGCCGTCACTCGTCACGCACACGTCCAGCAGGGCTCCGGTGTGCCCGGTGAGGGTCTGACCGCGGCTGCCGGACCCCGTGTCCTCGGCCGTGAGGTCCCACAGCCGCAGCGTGTGGTCCGCGCCGCCGGTCAGCACGTACCGGCCGTCCGGCGTCACGCACATCGTGTACACGGTGTCCTCATGGCCGACGAGCCGGCGGACCACACCGCCGGTCGTCAGGTCCCAGACCCGGACCGCGTGGTTGGCGTGACCGCCCGAGACGACGTATCGGCCGTCGGGGGTGCCGCAGACGTCCGTGAGGGGCCGGTCGTCCCCGTCAACCGCCAGGCGTCCGCTGTACCACGCCGTGCGGAAACCGGTCGGCCGGGTCGCGGGCGCCACGCGTCGCCAGACGGCCATCAGGTCCGGCGAACGCTCGTGACCCGGCACCGCCCTCGCCTCGCGCAGCAGGCCGAGCGCGTCCGAGGCGTCCCCGCGTTCGTGCGCCCGGGCCGCCCGTGCCGCCAGTTCCGCGACCCGGGCCTCGCCCGCGGCGGCGGCCAGGGCGGAGCGGGGGCGGCAGACCTGCAGGGGCGCCGCCACCGGGCCGGGCAGGCTGTGTACGACGACCCTGCCCTGCCCTGCCCGCACCAGGTGCCGCCCGTCCGGGGTGAGGTGCGCCCAGGCGCGCGGTACGTCGTCGTGTTCGAAGGTGCGGAGGCACCGGCCCGTGGAGAGGTCCCACACCATGGCCACGCCTGTCAGTTGCTCGGTCAGAGCCCGTCCGGTCGCCGGGTCGCTGAAGGCGACCCTTTCCATCAGTCCGGTGTGTCCCTCCAGGGTGCGCACGCACGCTCCGGTGTCCAGGTCCCACAGTCGAACGTCTCCGTCGCCGTCTCCGGTCAGCGCCGTCCGGCCGTCGTCGGACACGGCCAGTGAGTGGACCGGGCGGGGGTGGCCCTCGAGCACCCGCAGGCAACGGCGGCCCGGAACGTCCCAGACGCGGAGGGTGAGTTCGTCGCGATCGCCGGACGCGGTGACCACGCGCCGGCCGGACCGGTCGGCCGCCATCTGCCGCACGGTGTGCGTGTGGCCCACGAGCGTGCCGCACCGCATGCCGAGGGGCCACTCCCAGACCCCTATCGCACCGCCCTCCTCGGCGAGCAGGACGATGCGGTCGCCCAGGAACAGCGGATTTTCCGTCAGCTCGGCGCGGGCGCGCAGGACGTAGGGGCGGCGGCGGCCGTCGCGCCGCCATATCCGTATGCTGTTCCGCCGTCCGAGCAGGCGTTGGACGGCCATGACCCGGAGGTCGGGGACCACGGTCAGGTACGTGAGCGGGTGGACGCGTTTCGTGCGCAGGCAGGTGCCGGTGGTCAGGTCCCACAGCCTGACGGTGCGGTCCCGGCCGTGGCTGATGGCGTTACCTCCGTCCCGGGCCACGTGCACCTCGTCGACCGCGTGCGGGGCGTGCCCCTCGACCGTGCGCAGGACACGGCCGGTAGTGGTCTCGTACAGGGTGATCCGCCCGGTTTCGTCACCGGTCACCAGATGCCTGCCGTCGGACGACACACCCATGACCGCGACCCCGTGGGTCTGGGCGACCGGGACGGTGACCGTGGGCGCCGTCGCACCGCGTTCACGGTCGACGAGTGCCGTCAACCGCCCTGTTCGGGCGTCCCGTTCGGCGCGGTCCTCGTCGGAGGCGGCGGGCAGTGCCGACCGCAGGTCGTGCAGCACGTCCTCCCCGGTGATCTCACCCGCGCGCCAGCGCAGCACGCCCAGGTTGAAGGACGCCTCGGGGTGACGCGGGTCGGCCTCCAGGGCCTGGCGCAGGAGCGCGCGCACCTCGTCCTCCCCGGCGCGCCGGAGGTCGCGGAGGGACAGGGCGCGGTTGTTCAGTTCGTCGGCGCGCAGCCGGGCGGCGACCGGGCGCTCGCGCCGGTAAGGCCGTCCCGTCACTTCCTCATGGACGGCGACGAGTTCGGCCGCGACCGCGTCCATGCCGGCGGGACGGTCCTCCGGCCGGAGCGCCAGACACCGTTCCAACAGGGCGGCGAGCCGGTCCGGCATGGGCCAGATCCTCGCCCGACGGCCGCCGCCCGTACGGTAGTCGGCCAACGCCTCGGCGGCCGCCGACCCGTCGATCCACGGTCCCCCGCCGGTGAACATCTCCAGGACCGTGGTCGCCAGACTCCATACGTCCGTGGCCGGTCCCGTGGCATTACGGGCCGCCTGTTCCGGCGAACGGTAACGCGGGGTGCCACGGTGCCCGTGTGCCGCCTGCGCCAGCCCGAAGTCGGTGACCCTGACCTGTCCGTCGTCCCCGACCAGGATGTTCCCCGGCTTCACGTCCCGGTGGACCACACCCTGGGCATGGGCGTGGGCCAGTCCCCAGACGGTCTGCACCGCGATGTCCAGGATCCTGGCGAGGACCTCGCCGGCCTCGCCCTGGTACAGCGGGGCGTCGTCGCCGTGCATCCGGTCGTCGAGGCTGCCGCCGTCGACGTACTCGGCGAACACCCGGGGGAACCCGTCCACCGTGCGCACGTAGTGGCACGCGCAGATGTGGGGGTGCAGGCCGAGGTCGACCCAGGTGCGGGCCTCCTGCACGAAGCTGTCCCGGTCGGCCGGGCTGCTGAGCAGGTGCCGTCTCGGGCTCTTCACGGCGACGGCCGTGCCCCATCCCAGGTGACGGGCCGGGTGGACCACGCCCATGCCGCCGGTGCGCGGCGCCCCTGTGATCTCGTAGGTGCCGAGCAGACGCGTCCCGACGCGCCACTCCTCCGGCTCGTCCCGCACGGCCGCCGCCCCGGTGTCGTCGAGGGTGCGCGCGTCGTCGCCGTGCGAGGTCATATGCGGCCCGGAGCCGGCGGCATCGCGTTGACGGCCATGTCGCAGGCGTCGGACAGCAACGACGGCAGGTGGACGTCGTCGTCCGGTGGCGCCGGCCAGGCCACCGGGCCCGTCTCGAGGCCGAACAACACGGCGTACGGATATCCGGCGCGGTGCAGTGCGGGCGCGCGCTCCCAGGACGGGTCCTTCGTCGCGTAGGCGCGCATCCAGCGTCTGGTCCGGAGGAGCAGCCGGAGGACGCGGTACCTGTCCAGCTTGGTGTATGCCAGCCCGTCCGCCTTGATCCGGTCGTGGATCAGCGCACTGAGTCCGTCCCAGGCGTCGCCGTCGGTCCGGCCTGCCAGCCGGACCCTGTCCTCCCCGCCGAGGACGGTCTCCAGCAGCAGGGCCTCCTCGGGGTCCCGGACCGGGGGCGCGCCGGGATGCCGGTGCACGGTCATGCCCTGCGGGCCCACGAACCCTCCCTCCCCGCTGTAGCTGAGCCATATGTGCCGGCGGATCGCCAGGTCGGCGAGCTGGGCGGCCACCACCCGGCCGTAGCGGTGCCGGGCGTCCTCGTACATCGCCGGCCACACCAGGGCGCCCGCCCGCAGCAGCGTCATCTCCTCGGAGAAGCCGCGGAACAGCATCGTCAGGCGGTCGTCCACCGGCAGTCTGTCGAGGGGGACCCGGAGTCCGCACTGTCCGCTCATGACGCTGTTGTACAGACGCGCGTACGGGCTCCCGGCCGGTCCGCTCATGTCGCCTCCCGTAAGAGCTGCTCCAACTCCCGTGCCGTCGGGCCACTTCGGTCGTTCCCGTCGCCGTCCCTCAGGACACCGTCGACAAGTTCGCCGAGCCGCCGCGGGACCGCCGCCGAGCGGCGGCGGACCGGCACCACGGGGTGTCTCAGCACCACGTCGGCCGGGTCGGCGTCCGCCGGGAAGTTCCGCGGCGTGGAGCCGGTGAGCGCGAAGTACAGGCAGGCCGCGGCCGCCCAGACGTCGACGGACGGCCCGGCGTACTTGTAGTTGACGATCTGGGACCGGGGCATGAAGGCGAAACTGCCGCCCAGGGCCCCGGTGACGGTGTGTCCGGACAGTCCGGCCCGCTCGAAGGCCTTCGCCAGGCCGAAATCCGCGATCTTCACCTGGGGTGAAGCACGAGGACCCGTCAGGAGGACGTTCCGCGGCGTGAGGTCGCGGTGCACGAGACGGTCCGGGTGGTCGGGACCGTCACCATCGGCCTCGCGCTCGTGCAGATACGTCAGACCGCGCAGGACCTGGACGATCAGCGCCACGCCCTCGTCGGGCGACAGCCGGCCGCCGCGTTCCCGCACGTACCGGTCCAGGCTTCCCCCGTCGCAGTACTCGTGGGCCATGTAGAGCCGCGTGCCGGTGGAACCGGCCTCGTGGAACGCGACCAGGCGGGGATGGCGCAGCGTGCGCGTCGTACGGATCTCCCGCAGGAAGCTGTGCACCAGCTCCGGGCGGAGCGCGGCGTCGGGGTGGAGCACCTTGAGGGCGCGCAGCTCTCCGGTCGGCTCGTGCCGTGCCAGGTGGACGGTTCCCTGTGTGCCGCCGCCGAGTTCACGGAGCACGGTGTACCGCGCGGGCGGGATGTCACCGCGCGTCGGCGCCGTACGAGGGGCACCCGTCGTGGACACCTCCACCACCACGCCGCCGAGGCGCAGCTCGTCCCCGTCGGCCAGTTCGTACGGCCGTGAGCCGTCCGGGGGAAGCCTGACGCCGTTCACGTACGTGCCGTTGCGGCTGCCCAGGTCGCGTACGCGGGCCGTCGGCGGGTCGATGTCGACGGCGCAGTGGCGACGGGAGACCCGACGGTCGTCGGCGGGGGCGCGTAAGCCGCAGTCGGCCGACCGGCCCACCACGAACACCGCCGGTTCGTGGAAGACGAACGTCCGCGGTGGTGCGATCGTGCCGGTCGCCCGCAGTCGCACCGTCTCGCTCACGAGGGCCCGCCTCAATCCGCCAGGGCCACGTACAGGGGTGAGCCGAGCAGCACCGTCTCCCCGCTCTCGGGGTCGGTCCCCCGCAACAGCCGCTTGGCGACGAACTCCAGTGTCTGCGCCGGTCCTCGCATGCCGTCGGCCGCCTCGCGCACGGCGCGCAGGGCCGGTCCGTCGGGGGCGCCGGGCGGGGCGGGGTCCGTCGCGGTGAGCAGCGCGGCGATCCGGGGGTCCAGGCGCAGTCCGTCCATGAGGGAGGGCAGCATCGACCGGCTCAGCGGCGCACCGTTCGCGGTGTCGTCCGTGGAGCCCAGCACGTGGCGGGTGGAGCCGCCGAGCGCCACGACCGTACGCGCGGTGCGGCCCGCGAAGAACACCTGGGAGGTGTCGTCCCCGTGGGCCGGTACTCCCCAGCGCATCGGCAGGCGTCCCCGGAAGAACGGGCCCGGCTCTTCCACCGTGCCGACGGCGTCCTGTTTGTCCAGCCGTTTGAGCACCCTCTCCAGCCGGCTGACGGGAGCGGCGTCGGACGAAGTCTCCACCGTGCGCCTGCCGTTGACGAACTTGAGGTCGACGCCGACCTCCGTGGTCCGGGTGGCCGCGGCCGACGGGGCGAGCTGCGCCAGCAGCATGTCGACCTTCACGTCGCTGATGTACAGGTAGAACCGGTACGTCACCACGCAACCTCCCCACAGGCGCTGGGCGATCAGTATGGAACAGCGGCCGCGTGTACGACACCCGTTCGCGCGGGTTTCGCCCCTCGGGGGTGACGCCGTGTCGTGGTCCGCCGGATCAGGGGTAGAGGGAGGTCCACCGGAGCGGGACCACGCGAAGTGGGACCACACGCCCTTGCAGGAGGTACCGACCATGACCGACGACGCCTACCTGGTGCTGTTCGACGACCCCGCCGTGTCGCTGGGGGTGCCGCTCGCCGCCGTGGAGGACGCGGCCTTCCTGGACACGCCGGCCGTGCGGGCGTGGCTGGATGCGCAGGGCGTCACCGTGACGTCGCCGGGGCTGCGGCTGCTGCCGCCGGAGGAGACCTCGGCCATTCCGGAGGGCGCCGAGCGGCTGCCCGTCCCGCTGGGCGACGAGGAGCTGAGCCGTGTGCGGCAGCTCAACGCCCCCTACGACGTCGCACGGATGGAGGAGGAGCTGCTCGCCTACCGCTCCTGCGCCGAGGGCCGCGAGGCGCTGCTCGCCCGTGCCGTGGCGGCCGGGGTGCCGGCTCACCGGATCGCGGAGCTGACCGGCGAGGACCTCACGGCCGTCAAGGCCCTCGTCCACTGAGGCATCACCGGATCAGGGCTGCGCCACCGGGCTCTCCGGCATGGCGAGGTGGGCCAGGTCGCCCGGCGGAGGGCTGCTCACCGGCCACAGGGGGGCGGGCGTGCCGTCGGCGACCGCCGCGGGCGCGTCGGTCAGGTTCATGCGCTCGCGGAGCCGGCCGTAGAAGTCCATCGGGCCGAGGCGTACGGCGCGCAGCCTGCGGGGGGACGCGTACACGCCGATCCAGTCGCCCGGTCCGATGACGCCGCGGACCTGGCCGTCGACGCTGACGGCCGCCCGCCCGGACCGCTCCAGGACGCGCAGTCCGACAGGTTCGTCGGGCGCGGCCACGACCGAGCGGTTGAACGTCATGTGCGGCGCGACCGGCGTGAACACCAGCACCTCCGCGCGTGGTGACACGACCGGCCCGCCGGCGGCGAAGCTGTACGCCGTCGAGCCGGTCGGGGTCGCCACCAGCAGCGCGTCGGCGGAGTACGAGGCGAGCAGCCGGCCGGAGATGTAGATGCCGACGGAGATCTGCCGGTCCCGGGCGAGCTTCTCCAGGACCACGTCGTTGAGGGCGGCCACGTCCAGCGGGACGCCCCACTCGCCGCCCGTCTCGCAGTCGGGGCGCACGCTGGTCGGCGGCAGCAGCGGGCCGCGTCCGTACCGCATGAGCGCCTCGATGTCGGCGGGGACCTCCAGGCGGCGGGAGGCCCGCATGGTCAGCAGCATCCGCTTCTCGACGTCGAGGCGGCCCTCGTACACCGCGTCCAGAGCGGAGCGCACTTCGGTCATGGGCACCTCGGTCAAGAAGCCCACCCGGCCGAGGTCGACGCCCAGGACGAGGGCGTCCGCGGCGGCGGCCAGCCGGGCGCCGCGCAGAAACGTGCCGTCGCCGCCGAGGGTGACGACCAGGTCGGGGTCGCCCGCGGCGGCCACCTCCTGGCGGGCGCTGTGCCGGCCGCCGTCGTCCCACACGTCGACGTCCTTGCAGGCGATGCCGTGCTTCGCGCACCACTCACGGACGGTACCGGCGGCCGCCACCGCCTCGGGGCGTCCGCCGTGCACCACCATGCCGACCCGCTTCACCGTCATCTCCGCCTCCCGGCTGCCGTGCGCCCCGCCGGGGCGGCATCACCCGCCCGGTCCCGCGACGTCCCTCCCATCCTGGCCGCGCGGCGGGGACCCCGCACGGCCGGGCGGTCGTGCGGGGACACGCCGACGGCCCGGCACCGCGCTGTGCGGTGCCGGGCCGTCCGGACGTCGTGGTGCCTGCGGCTCGTCAGCCCTGGCGGGCCTTGAAACGCGGGTCCTTCTTGTTGATCACGAAGGTCACGCCCCGGCGGCGCACCACCTGGGCGCCGGGCTTGGCCTTCAGCGAGCGCAGGGACTTGCGTACCTTCATCGCGTACTCCTGGTGGGAAAGACCTGGTGAGGGCCGGGGGCGCGTCAGCGGCCGGCCGGGGCGGCGCCGTAGCGCCGCTCGAAGCGCTCCACGCGTCCGGCGGTGTCGAGGACGCGTGCGGTTCCGGTGTAGAACGGGTGGCTCGCCGACGAGATCTCCACGTCGACGACCGGATACGTCGCGCCGTCCTCCCACTCGACCGTCCTGTCGGAGTCGAGGGTGGAGCGGGTCAGGAACTGGAACCCTGCCGCACGGTCACGGAAGACGACCGGACGGGAGACGGGGTGGATGCCGTGCCTCATGGATGTCCTTTCTGGCGGCCTCCGCCGCAGGGAGCGGCGGAGACGGGGTGTGTCGACGACCTCGCGTGGACGTGCCTGTCTCGGACGCCCTCGATCGAACGGGCTCGCGCGCGCGTTCCTCGCGTCAGCGCTCCTCGCGGAAGAGGACGTGCTGTCCGGCGACCGCGTCGTACTTGCGCAGGACCAGCCGGTCGGGGTCGTTCAGACGGTTCTTCCGCGTCACGTAGGTGACGCCGGTGCCGGCCGTGGACTTCAGCTTGACGACCGGGCGTGCCGTGCTGCGTGCCATGAGGTGCTCCTTCCGCCGTCACCGCCCGAGTCGAGTGACTCGCGCATGTCAGGCAGCAGGTGTAACAGCGACCTCCGGTCCCCTATTCCGCCGTTCGCGCCGGTGTCGTTCGGCGTGTTCCCAAGACCTTCGAGGCGGGCAGACGGCCGGCCCGCGAGGTGCCCTCCAGGGTGTCGTCGCGGACGTCCACGGCGAAGGCGAGGTTCAGCCGGAGGGGCTTGGTGACCGACTGCTTCCAGGTGACGCGGGAGCCGTCCACGGCGATGTCCCGCAGCGGTACGTCCTCACCCGCGCCGGACGCGACGCCGGTGAGGGAGCCGTCCCGCAGGCGGAACTCGACGACGGCCTTGATACGGCCCACGGGGGTGGCGACGGTCAGGTCCCAGACGCCTTCGGGGGAGGCGGTCCGGTCGGTGTCGGCGGTCATAGCGAGCGTCTCCTGTGGTGAGGACGAGAAGAGGCGGAGGGCGTGTGTCACAGCGTCGCCGGGGCCGGGCCCGCGGCGCGCCAGACCGTGCCGCGGCGCTCGTGGGCGAAGAGGGTCTCGACGGCGTGCGCGATGCGCGGGCCCAGTTCCCGTTCCAGCAGGTACAGGCCCAGGTCGAGGCCGGAGGTGACACCGGCGCCGCTGACCAGGTCGCCGTCGTCGACGACTCGGGCGCGCACCGCGTGGACGCCGGTCGCGTCGAGCATGTCGAGGCCCAGATGGTGGGTCGTGGCGTGGCGGCCCTCCAGCAGACCGGCCATGGCGGGCACCAGCGAACCTCCGCACACCGTGGCCACGGTCACCGCCGGGTCGTCCAGCGCCTCCTTGAGCAGCGTGGGCAACCGGGTGGTCAGGGCGCGGCCCAGCAGGACGGGGACGAACTCGTCCTGCCGCCACTCCCCCTCCCCCGCGTCGACGTCGGGCACCTCGCCGGGTTCGCCGACCCGGCCCGAGGCGCCCGGGACCACGATCAGGTCGGCCGCCCGGGGGTCGAGGGTGCCGGTGGCGCGCAGGGTGAGGGCGCCGGTGCCGCTCACCACCTCGCGCGGGCCCTCTGCGGTGACCAGCTCGACGGTGAGCGCCCCTCCGGACGCGGTGCCTCCCGCGTACAGGACCTCGTAGGGCGCGACGACGTCGAGCGGGTCGAAGCCGTCGAACAGGATGATCTGGGCATGCATACGCGGTCTTCCTCCGGTGGTCCTCCGGTCCCCTCGGACGCGGACGCCACCGAAGCTAACGAGCCGCGGCACGGGTTCCCATGGGCGTGAGGGCCAGGTCCCGACGGGTTCCCGCCACCCTCAGGAGCTCCCCTCACCCGCCGTCGGCGCCAGGCGCTGCACCCCTGTACGTGTGGGGCGTCAGGGTTCTCGCGGCGTGCTCCGGCCGCCGCTCAGGGTTCGGGCGCGCCCGCCCCGTGAGGGGTGTGCCGTACCTCGTGCCGGCGGGCCGCGGGGCGAAAACGAGTACCGCATTCGCTTCTTCCGGCGAAGACTCGGCACATGAGCGACATGAACGCGTTCCGGGACGCGGTGACCGCGTGGGCGGCCGGCGGGCCCGGTGGTCCGGCGCGGGAACTGGCCGGGCGGTTGTCCGTCCGTACGGTCGTCCTGCTGGAGGGGCTCAGTGACGCCGCCGCGGTCGGTGCGCTCGCCGCACGCCACGGCCGGGACATGGCGACGGAGGGCGTCTGCGTGCTGCCGATGGGGGGCGCGATGAACGTCGGCCGCTTCTCCGCCCTCCTCGGCCCCCGTGGACTGGGCCTGCGTCTGACAGGGCTGTGCGACGAGAGGGAACGCGGCTATTACGCGCGGGGCTGGGAGCGGGCGGGTGCCGGAAGTGACGGCGTCTTCGTCTGCGCGGCGGATCTGGAGGACGAGCTGATCCGCGCCCTGGGCGTGGACCGGGTGACCGAACTGGTGCGGGAGCAGGGGGACTTCCGTGCCCTGAGCACCTTCCTCCGGCAGCCCGCGCAGCGGAGCCGGGCCCCTGAGCAGCAGCTCCGCCGCTTCCTCGGCACCAAGAAGGGCCGCAAGATCCACTACGGCCGGGTGCTGGTCGAGGCGCTGGGCCAGGAGCGGCCGCCCACGCCCCTGGACGGTCTGCTCTCCGCTCTCTGACCGTCGGCGCGGGCGGAACGGCTGTGGTGCCACGGGACCCGGGCCCGCCGCGTCACCGGGGACATGCGCCCCTGGGCGGGAAGGGCCCTGGGGGTGCTGTCGGCCGTTCAGGCTGGTGCAGTCCTACGACGGTGGTGGGGCCGCGTCCACGGGGTCCGCGCCGGCCAGAGCGTTGGGCAACTGGACGGGTGCCGCGCACCCGCCCCTCACCGCCGTCGCCGGCCCGCCCGCTTTCAGAACTTCGGGACCGGTGCCTGCGCCTGCACCATCTCCGCGGCCTCCTCCTCGGTCTGCACCGAGGGCGGGGACCCCTCCAGCGGCTGCTGCGCCGTCTCCTTCATGAAGGCCACGGCGATCACACCGACCAGGGCGGCCGCCATCGCGTAGTACGCGGGCATCATGTCCGAGCCGGTCGCGCCGATCAGCGCGGTGATCACCAGCGGCGTGGTGCCGCCGAACAGCGAGGCCGACAGGTTGTAGCCGACCGACAGGGAGCCGTAGCGCACGGACGTCGGGAACATGGCGGGCAGCGCGGCCGACATGGTGCCGAGCAGGCAGACCAGGGACAGGCCGAGCATCAGCATGCCCGCCGACACCGCGAGCAGGCTGCCCTGCTGCACCAGCACGAACGCCGGCGCGGACAGGACGAGGAAGCCCAGCATGCCGGCCATCAGCAGCGGCTTGCGTCCGTAGCGGTCGTTGAGCTTGCCGACCTGGTTGATGATCAGCATCAGCACCACCATGGTGGCGACCAGGATCAGCAGCCCGTGGGACTCCTTGTAGTGCAGTTCGTCGGACAGGTACGTCGGCATGTACGACAGCAGCATGTAGTCGGTGATGTTGTAGGCGCCGACCAGGGCGATGCACAGCACCAGGGGCCGCCAGTGCTGCCGGAAGATCTTGGCGAGGTCGCCGCGGGCCGTGGTCTCGACCTGGTTCGCCGCCTCGGAGGCGCGGACGTTGCCCTCCCCCAGCTTGAGGTAGGCGGGGGTGTCGTCCAGCTTCAGCCGCAGGTAGATGCCGACGATGCCCAGCGGTGCTGCGATCAGGAAGGGGATGCGCCAGCCCCAGGCGTCCATGGTGTCGGAGCCCAGCCAGGCGGTGAGCGCCACGACCAGGGTGGCCGCGCCGGTGTAGCCGGCGAGCGTGCCCAGCTCCAGGAAGCTGCCGAAGTAGCCGCGCCGCCGGTCGGGAGCGTACTCGGCGATGAAGGTGGAGGCGCCGCCGTACTCGCCGCCGGTGGAGAAGCCCTGGAGCAGCCGGAAGAGGATCAGCAGCAGCGGCGCCCAGAAGCCGACCGCCGCGTACGACGGCAGCATGCCGATCGCGGCCGTGCCGATCGCCATGAGGATCATCGTCAGGGCGAGGACCTTCTTGCGGCCGATCTTGTCGCCCATCGGTCCGAAGACCATGCCGCCCAGCGGACGCACCAGGAACGCCACGGCGAAGGTGGCGAAGGACGACAGCAGCTGCACCGTCTCGTTCCCCGAGGGGAAGAAGACCCTGCCGATGGTGCCGGCCAGGTACGCGTAGATCCCGAAGTCGAACCATTCCATGGCGTTGCCGAGCGAGGCGGCCTTCACCGCGCGCTTCACCGCCCGCTCGTCCGTCACCGTGATGTCCGAACGCCGCAGTGGCGGGTTCCGCCGGCGGTGGATGGCACGGAACAGGGTCGGGTGGCGCCTGGCCGCCTCGGGAGGCGGAGTCGGGCCGTTGCCGGTGGGGGACGTGATGTTGTTCCTTTCCGGGACAGAACGGTGCAACGGGAACCTAACAGTGTTCCCGTGCGGGCGCCGTGGCGGGGGCGCCCGTTGGGGTCGTCACGGCCGCCGGTTCCGGTGTGTGTCCGGCCGGAGCCACGGGCCCGTGTTCCCGGGGCCCTCACCTGTATGCCTCCGCTGCGCTGGTCGCCCGGGCCGAGCGATGGTGCGGTGGGAGGCCGGGGGAGCAAGCGTGCCCGGTGCAGGTCGGCACCGGGCGGACCGTCCGTCCCACAGGAGGCACACGTGACCACCCCTCGCCCGCTCGTCCGGCCGGCCCGCGTCCTGGCCGCCGCCCTGGCCGCCGGCACGCTGTTCGCCACGGCGGCCTGTTCCGGCTCGGACGGCAGCGCCCCGCCCGAGTCGGATGCCTCGTCCACGGTCGCCGAGCGGGGCCTCGCCGCGCAGACCACCTCGCCCGCCGCGTCGTCGCCGGCCACGTCGGCGTCGCCCTCGGACCTGAGCGAGGAGGGCGCCCGGAACGCGCTGATCACCCCGGCGGACATCGAGGACGACTGGACGCAGGTGCGGGACCCGCGCGAGTGGCGGGACACGCTGCTGGTGGGCAGCGTCGACGTGGCCGCGTTCGTCGACGGCCGGAGCGACGCGCAGGACTGCCAGCGCCTGGTCGACGCGCTGTTCGACGAGACGCTGCTGGGCAAGCCCACGGGGGCGTCCGCCGTCACCGGCTTCCAGCAGGGCGACTCCCGGCTGCTGTACCAGGTCGCCGCGTACGACAGGACGGAGCTCGACGACTCCATGCAGTGGCTGAGCGAGCTTCCCGACACCTGTGACCAGTTCACGCTGACCGGCGGTGACGCCGGGGAACGCACGGTCCAGGTCATCGAGACGTCGCTGCCGCAGGTCGGCGACAACCGGCAGGGCCTGACCGTGACGGTGAAGGGCGAGAGCGGCGGCGACCCCGTCACCCTGAGCCTGGACGTCGCGGCCGTGCAGATCGGCGCGGACGCGATCACCGTCACCAACGGCGGGCTCGACGGCGCCGACCACGACACCACGTCGGCCGCGGTGGAGCAGGGCACCCAGCGGCTGCAGGAAGTGCTCGCGGGGCGCACGCCGTCGCCGACTCCGAGCGGGATCAACTGACCGGGGCGGGCGGGTGACGGATCCGGCGGGTCTCCCGGACGGCGGGGCGGGTACCGGCGGCGCGCCGGGGGAGGACGGCGCGCCGTCCTCGGGCCCGGGTGACGACGCGCCCGGCGCGGGCGGCGGGCGGTACGGGCGGGAGCTCTTCCCGCCCGGGGACCCGCACGAGTCGGAGCGCATCGACGCCGCCGCCCTGGTCTACGACCCGGTCACCACCCGGCGGCTGAGCGAGCTGGGAGCGGGTCCGGGCATGCGGTGCCTGGAGGTCGGGGCGGGCACGGGAACCGTCGCGCGGTGGCTCCTGGAGGAGGCCGGGGTGGCGGAGGTCGTCGCACTCGACCGGGACACCCACGCCCTGACCGCCTGGGAGCTTCCGGGACTGCGGGTGCTCACCGCGGACGTCACCGACGAGGACCTGGACCCGGGCCGGTTCGACCTGGTGCACGCCCGGTTCGTGCTGATGCACCTGCCGGCGCGCCGAAGGCTCGTCCACCGTCTGGCGGGCCTGCTCCGTCCGGGCGGCGTGCTGGTGCTCGGCGATGCGGTGGACCTGCCCGACACCCTCGACCGCTCCTCCGCCTACCGGCGCACCATGGACGCCATGTGGGCGGCGCTGTGGGCGACGATCGGCACCGACATCACGGAGGTGCCGGCGTACCCGCGTTACCTCCGCGAGGAGGGCCTGCGCGACATCGGCGCGGAGGTGGTCTGCCCGCCCCTGGTCCCGGGCGGCCCGGCGGCCCACTTCTGGTCGGACACGTGGCGGCGCATGCGTCCGGAACTGGAGGCGACGGGGCTGGTGGACGCGCGCGTGGTGGACGAGGCACTGGCGTACCTGGAGTCGCCGGTGCTGGCGGAGGTGGGTCCGGGGATGGCGATGGTGTGGGGGCGCCGCGCGTATTAGAGGTCCGGGGGCCCGTCTGCGAGGAGCCGGTCCACGGGGAGGGCGGGGACGGTGCGTCCGGCGTACCCGGTGGTCGTGGTGGCGGCGAGGAGGGAGTTCAGGACGGCCTCCTCCACGGCGTCGAGGACCGCCTCGAAGAGCGGGCTCAGGCCGGCGTCGGCGGGCGGGGACGCGGTGCCGGGCCGGGCGGTGGTGAAAGCCACGGCGTAGTCACCGCTGCCGTGGCTGTAGGCCGCGCCCGTCCGGGCGAGGGCGAACACGGCCCGGCGGGCGACGCGGGTGAGCTGCCGGGCGTCGAGCGGGGCGTCCGTCGCGACGACGATCATGCAGGACCCGGTCCCGGAGGCCGGTCCGGGGCCGTCGAGGGTGCGTCCGAGGACACGCAGGGTGCCACCGAAGTTGGCCTGCACGAGGGCGCCGACGGTGAACCGGCGGTCCGCCACTTCCGGTGTGCGGGAGGACGTCCCGATGCCGGCCTTGAACCCGAGGGCGACAGTACCGGTCCCGGCACCGACACACCCCTCGGCCACGGGCCCGTCCGACGCCCGGTCCAGCGCGGCCCGCACATGCTCCTCACGCACGGGCCGACTGCGAATGTCGGACAGGTAACCGTCGTTGCACTCCCCGACGACGGGATTGAGACTCAGCACGCCCTCGCACCCGGGCTGTTCGAGCACCCACCCGACGAGCGCATCGGCGGCCCGGAACGCGGACAGGGTGGACGTGAGCAGCACGGGGGTCTCCAGCTCGCCGAGTTCGGCGAGCTGGGTGAAGCCGACGAGCTTCCCGTACCCGTTCCCGACGGACGCGCCCGCGGGAACCGCCGCTCCGGGCCGCACGCCGTCGGGCACGACGGCGGTCACCCCGCTGTGCACAGCGGGCCGAGACCGAACGGTGGTGTGCCCGACACGGACTCCCGGCACGTCGGTGAGGGCGTTGAGAGGGCCGGTGGGGGTGGGGCCGATGACGATGCCGAGGTCACGGGCGCGGGGGCGGCGGGACGCATCCGGGTTCATAGGGCGAGACCGTACACACGGTTCACCCACGTGTGGCACGCCTGGCTGCCGGACGAGGGCTCACGACGTGTTGCGCAGGGCGTACATGTGGAGTTCGCTGCGGGCTTCCTCCGTGTCCACCCGCAGCCAGGAGCCGTCGCGGAAACGGATCAGCATGATCCGGGTCTCGAACTCGCCGCCGAAGGGGTCTTCCAGCGCGGCCTCCTCCGGGGAGAGCCGCGCGACGACCTGGGCGCGCTTGTCGCGTCCCAGGCTGACCCGCCGGGGCGGGGCCGCGAACACGATCCCGTCCGGGCCGGCGAACAGCAGCCGCTCATGGTGGGTGGAGTGCCCGTACCAGCGCAGGAGGAACTGGCCGGCGGCGCCGTTCCAGTCACCGTCGAAGACGTTGTCCAGGCCGCCCCGCTCCACAGCCGCGTCCCTGCGCTTCTCGTCTTCCTTCCTGGCCCGGTGCCGCTCCTTCTCCTCCTTGGTGTCGAGGAAACGCTCCACCGCCTCCACCACCCGGGCCAGAAGCATCAGCAGCCCCAGGAGCGGGAGGAACGGCGCGCCCAGAACGGTTCCCGCCAGGGCCAGTGGGGGTCGCCTGGCCGGGCGTGTCCGCGGATTGCCCGCGGCTTGCCGGATGTTCGCCGGGGGCTGCGGGATCTCCCCGATCCAGCACCATTCACCCGCCTCGGCTCGGACGCCGAGCCGGTTCGCGGTCTCGCTCTGCTTCGATCTGCGCGTCATGTCAGGGCTCCCTGGGTGTGCCGGGCGCGGGTGTGCATTCGGACATCGCGCGCTCAACCCAGCTTCGCCGACTGCGCCTTCACCACGGCCGGCGGCAGTTTCGCGTCGCTCGTCCCGCCGTCCGGATCGGGACGGCGGCACTGCTCATCGGCCTCGGCGTCGCCGGTGATGATAACGAACGGCGGTCACGCGGCCGGTCTCAGGGCGCGGGCGTCCCCGCGTCCGCCGCCGTCCCCTGCCCCGGCTGTTCCTTCTCCTCACTGGCCAGCCGGCGGGCCAGGGGCAGGCGCGACAGCGCCAGCACGCCCGCCGCGATCAGCGCGGCGCCCAGGATCTGCGGGATCAGCCACCAGCCGGTGCGGACGTACTCCGCGTACACCGTGATCCCCAGCGCCAGGCTCACGCACGCGTCCCCCAGTGTCAGGGCCGGCTGGGAGGCGACCAGCGGGCCCGACTGCATCGCGTTCTCGAGGAAGAACAGCGCGCACACCCCGAACAGGGCGAAGCCGTAGGTCTGCCAGGTGGTGAAGAAGGCGGTGACGCCCCCGTCGTCGAGGGTGTGCATCGACGTCTTCATCAGCGCGGCCGTCATGGCGTACGAGATCGCCGTGGCGAGTCCGAAGCAGGCGGCCCGGCCGCGGCCCTCGGGGCGGCGGAGTGCGGCGACGACGAGCGCGGCGATGGCGGCGACGCACACGGCGACGGCCGGGATCCAGTGGGTCATCGGCACCTGCGTGCGATTCCCCTGGGGCGAGGCCGCGAACAGGACGACACCGAGGCCCGCCACCACGGTGCCGACGGCCAGCCAGCCGGCGCGGGACAGCCGTCCTTGGAGCAGGGCGGCGGCGATGACGAGGGCGAGGGGCAGTTCAAGGACGAACAAGGGCTGGACGACGGTGATCGGGCCGGTCGCGAGCGCCACGGCCTGGCAGACACCGGCGGTGATCACGGCCACGATGCCGGCCAGCCAGACGGGCCGGCGCAGCAGGTCGAGGATCAGCCCGACGCGCAAACCCTCGGACTTGGGCACCGTCAGGGCGGCCTTGCGCTGGAGCACGGTCGCGAGCGCGTTGCTGAGCGCGGCGCCCAGCGCGAACAGGACCGGCAGCAACATGTCCACCCTCCACGACGAGTCGGTCCGCCCCCGGTCCCTGCCATGGTGACCGCCCCGCGGACGGCGCGCGAACGCGGGCGCGGGGCGGTCCGCCCGGTGTCATCCGGCGGAGCCCGCCGGAGTCGGCCCGTCGCGGCGCCGGGCGGCCCAGCGGTGGTACGCCTCCCGGGCGTCGGGGACGAACGCCTCGTCCCGCACCAGTTCCGCGAGCTGGGGCTCCGTCAGCCAGTCGTGCCAGGCGATCTCGTCCGGGTCGGGGGCGAACGGCCCGGTCACCACGGCCTCGTGCAGCCCGAGCCAGTACGGGCTGATCACCCCCGCGCACCGGAACTTGAGGACGAAGCGAGGCCGGGCCCGTACGCCCAGCTCCTCCGTCAGCTCCCGCGCGGCGGCCTCCTCGTAGGTCTCGCCGGGCTCGGCCGCTCCCCCGAGCATGAAGTTGACGCCGTGCGGGAAGCGGACGACGTCACGCGGCCGGCGGTGCACGAGGATCCTCCCCCGCGTGTCCCGGCAGACGACCGTCGCGACGCGGTGCAGCCACCGCCTGCGGATCGCCTCGCCTCTGCCGACGACGCCGATCACCCGATCGTCGTCGTCCACCCGTTCGACCAGTTCCGTCATGATCACATGGTGGCCCGGGGGGCCCGTTCCTGTCAGTCGTGCAGGCCGCGGGCCGCTGTCCAGGTGTCCGGACCGCCGCCGCGCCACTCGACGAGCGGGGAGTGCCGCAGCCAGTCGTCGTCGGCGTCCTCCATCCCGGCGAGCCGGAGGAACTCCACGACGTCCAGGAGGGTGTAGGCCATGCCCACGAAATGCGGCCCGGCGCGGACCCGGCGGCCGCCGTCACCGGCGGGCGGGTAGATCACCACGGTCTGCTGGTCGCTCGCCATGGGTCCAGCGTGCACGGGGCGGCAGGGGCGCGCATGGTGGCGCGGGCCCCCGCGAGAGCGGGGTCAGCCGCTCACCAGGCCCGGCTCGGGAGCGGGCCGGCCTGGGAAGGAACGGTCGCCGAAGAGGATGCGCGCCGCCGCGGCGCGGCCGGGCGGGGTGCGCAGGAGAGTGAACGCCGCGGTGGTGGCGGCGGGGGTACGGAGGTGCGCGAGGCCGGTGCGCAGCGCCAGCCGGCCGCGGAAGCGGGAACGCAGGGAGGCGCCGCTGTAGTGGGTCAGGGCGTGCCGGGTGCCGGTGCGCAGGGCGTCGTCGAGGACCTGGGCGGCCAGGTCGGACAGGCGCAGGCACGGGTCGAGGCCGCCGGCGGTGAGCGGGGACACCGCGCCGGCCGCGTCCCCGACGAGCAGGCCGTCCGCGCAGCCGATGCGGCGCAGCACACCGCCGACCGGTATCGGCCCGCCGCGCCGCTCCACCGTGTCGGGGCGGCGCGTGCCCTCCAGGCCGGGTGCGTGGGCGCTGAAGCGTTCCATGGCGCGGCGCAGGCCGTCGGGGAAGCGGTCGGCGTACCCGGCGACGCCGACATGGGCGTGCTCCCCGTCGTTGACCGCCCACGCCAGGTATCCCGGTGCGACCCGGGGGTCGAGGACGCAGTGGAAGGTGGGCGGTTCGCCGTTGGGGGCGACCGGGAAGACCTCTTCGGCCCCGACGAGCAGATGCCGGTTGCGGTCCAGGCCGAGGTCGCGGGCGACGCTCGACCTGGCGCCGTCGGCGCCGACGACGTACCGGGCGCGGACGCGGAACGGCCCCTCACGGCCGATCAGGTGGTACGTCCCTTCGTGACGGCCGGCGTAGCGGGTGCCCAGCGCGAGCCGTACGCCCGCCTCGACGGCGACCGCGGCCGACGTCTCGTACAGCCCGGCCATGTCTCCGACGCGGAACTCGTCCCGGTCACTGACCAGGGCGACGGGGCGGCTGAGACCTGGCGGATAGAGCAGCATGCGCCGGATCGGCGGGCCGAGATGGCGTTCGGGCAGCGGGAAGTCGTCGAGCGTCTTGCGCACGAAGATCCCGGTGGTGCGGATCGCACCGGCCAGGGTGGTGCGCCGGTCCACGAGGAGGACGTCGTGACCCTGCCGGGCGAGCCGCGTGGCGACGTGCAGCCCGGCCAGTCCGGCACCGACGACCAGCACGTCGGTACGGATGGCGCCCCCGGGGTGGGGACGGGCGGCGGGCGCGCGGGCAGGGCTGACTGAGGACATGGGGCACTCCAGGGCTCGAGGCGTGGACAGGGGTGCGACGCCGAAGACAGCGCGCACACCTGCGCACCGATCGAATGACGATGGGAAGCTATCGAAATTCGATAGGTGCGGCAAGTGCGGATCCCCTTCGTGCGGGGCCATCAGGGTGGCCGGGGGCCGTGTCGGGCACCCGTCCCCCGAGGGCGCTGGCCATCCTGGGCCGTGCGGCGCCTTCCGGAGCGAACAAGGAGTACGGCATGTCCATGGACTCGGTCGAGCGTTTCCTCACGGCCCTGGACCCGGAGCACCGGGAGGCCGTCAGCGCGAAACCCCACGAGGAGCAGCAGCGACTCGCCGACGCCTGGGAGCGGGAGCTGGCGGACGACACGGAACTGGACACCCTGGACGAGCTCTCCCCGCCGGCCGCGGAGGCCGAGGCGGCCCGCCGCGTCCTCGGCCTGGAGACCGGGTGAAGGTCACCCCCGGTACCGGCGCCCCCTTCGGTCGCCGACGCCCCGGTGGGTCCCGGTCAGTTCCCCACGCCCAGCGTGGACATGAAGGCGGCCGGGTAGCGGTCCCCGCGTGCCGACCCCGGCGGCACCGCCTTCTCGATCTCCGCCAGGTCGTCCGCGGTGAGCTCCACGTCGAGCGCCGGCAGCGCCTCCGCCAGCCGCTCCCGCGTACGGGCGCCGACGAGCGGCACGATGTCCTCGCCCTGCGCCGCCACCCACGCGATGACCAGCTGGGCGACGGTGCATCCCTTCCCCTCGGCCACCCCGCGCAGCGTCTCGACGAGGGCGAGGTTGTGCTCCACGTTCCCCGCGGTGAACCGGGGACTGGCCGCGCGGTGGTCGCCCGGCCGGCCGGCGCGGTCCGGCGACCAGTGCCCTGAGATCAGCCCGCGGGCGAGGACGCCGTACGCGGTCAGGCCGATGCCCAGCTCGCGCAGGGTGGGCAGGACCTCCGCCTCGACGGCGCGGGAGATCAGCGAGTACTCGATCTGCAGGTCGGCGACGGGATGCACGGCGTGCGCCCGCCGCACGGTCTCCGCGTCGACCTCGGAAAGGCCGAGGTGCCGTACGTAGCCGGCCTCGATCAGTTCCTTGACCGCGCCGACGGTCTCCTCGATCGGCACGTCGGGGTCGCGCCGGGCGGGCCGGTAGATGTCGATGTGGTCGGTGCCGAGGCGGGTCAGCGAGTGGGCGAGGAAGTTCTTCACCGCGGCCGGGCGGCCGTCGACCCCGCCGAACGTCGGGCTGGGACCGCTCAGCATCCCGAACTTCACGCTCAGCACGTAGCTGTCCCGGTCCCTGCCGCGCAGCGCCTCCGCGAGCAGCAGTTCGTTGTGGCCCATGCCGTAGAAGTCGCCCGTGTCGATCAGGGTGACTCCGGCGTCCAGAGCGGCGTGCACGGTCGCGATGCTCTCGACGCGGTCGGCCTCGCCGTACGACCCCGACATGCTCATCGCGCCCAGGCCGAGCGCGGAGACCCGCGGTCCGGCGCTGCCCAGTGTGCGTGTGCGCATCATGTGCTCCCTAGTCGTCCTGTCGCCTTGCCGTAGGTCTGCAAGGACTGCCTCCACTGTGTTCCGGCGGCGAGGCGGGCGGGAGCGGAGCGTTCATCATGGGAGCGCCGCTCCCTGGATGGGAGTCCGGCCGCGCGGGACCATGGGGGCGTGGAACGAGAACAGCTCGCCGACTTCCTGCGCCGCCGCCGTCAGGCGATCCGCCCGGCCGAGGTGGGCATCGCCGACGGACCCCGGCGCCGCACGAGCGGACTGCGCCGCGAGGAGGTGGCGATGCTCGCCGGGATGTCGGTGGACTACGTGGTCCGTCTGGAGCAGGGCCGCAGCAGTCAGCCCTCGGCGCAGCTGCTGGTCGCGCTGGCCCGCGCGCTCCGGCTGTCCGACGACGAGCGCGACCACCTGTTCCATCTGGCGGGTCACCGGCCCCCGCCCGCGGACGGCACGGCCCGGCTGGCCCGCGCGGGGCTGGTGCGGATGCTCGACCTGCTCGGCGACACCCCGGCCGCGGTGCTGTCCGACCTCGGGGAGATGCTGGCGCAGAACCGCGCGTCCCTGTTGCTGGCGTCGGACCTCACCCGCTTCCGCGGCGACCGCCGCTACATGATCTACCGCTGGTTCACCGAGGCGGAGGCCCGCGCCGTCTGCCCGCCGGAGGACCGGGAGCTCAGTGGCCGCAGGCTGGTCGCCGACCTGCGGGCGGCCGCCGGACGCCGGGCGGGTGACCCGGTGGTGGCCGGGCTGGTCGAGCGGCTGGAGGCCGCCAGCCCCGAATTCCGCGCGCTGTGGGCCGAGCACGAGGTCGCGGTCCGGCGCGCGGACCGCAAGACACTGCTGCATCCCCGGGTCGGCCGGCTGCTCCTGGACTGCGAAACGCTGGTCACCCCCGACCAGGGGCAGGAACTGCTGGTGCTCACCCCGGCGGACGACGAGACCCGAGAGCGCATGGAGCTGCTGAGGGTGCTCGGCAGCGAGGAGTTCCCGGCGGGGACGGCGGACCGCGACGGCCGGTGACGTGCGCACGCGGAGCTGCGGCGCGATGCGAGCGCCGAGGAGGCGGTCGTCCGGGCCCGTGGGCAGCTCGCCGTTCCTCCGGTCCGGTCAGTCACGTGCACGGTTCCGCGTGTGATCCGGTCCGACGGACGGTTCCGCGCGCCGCCCCGCGCGGTGCCGCAGGCACGACAGGACCACGACGAACGGCCACAGCGACTGCACGGCCGTCACCACGCGTTCGGCGACGCCCGCCATGCCGTGGCGGTGCATCTCGACGAGGAACCACACCGCTCCCGCGACCATCACGGTGGTCGCCGCGAAGGACGGCAGCGGCCGCAGGGCCCACGGCGTGGCGCTGCCCGCGGTCGCGGCGAGGACGGGCCACAGGGCGAGCAGCGTGAAGCCGACGGCGGCCACCGATCCATGCCTCAGTGAGCCTCCGCTGCTCGGGGCGGGGACCATCGCCACGACCAGTGCGGCCACTCCCCCGCCGGCCAGCGCCGCCCGGCCCGCCGCCGCGGCCGCCCGCAGTCCCCACGCGGTGAGCAGATGACAGACGCCCACGGCGAGGAACGCCCCGGTCATCACCCAGGAGCCCGAGGCGCCGTACGCCGCAAGGACGCTGATCGTCTGGGTCACCGGGTCGTAGCCCGACCCCTCCAGTGCCGCCGAGATCACCCAGCCCGCGATCAACAGCACCGGCGCGCACCCCGACGAGAACAGGACCCACCTGGGAACAAGCAGCATCGGACCACCTTATGCGGATCAATCCACCCGCACCGTCCCAATTCGACCTCATCCGACACATCCCGAGATGAGCGGTTCGTCTCATCGGCGTAAGGTGATTGCCGTGCATCCGGCCGTGGGTCCGAGCTGCGGCCGCAGTCCCTCCGGCCGGCCGGAATCCGCCCGCGCGCCCTGCCGCGCGCCGGCGGTCGCGTACCGGCCCGGCCGCCTCAGCCCCATCATGCGGAGGACCAACCATGGGCACGGTGACGACTTCTGACGGGACGGTCATCTTCTACAAGGACTGGGGTCCGCGCGACGGACAGCCCCTCGTCTTCCACCACGGCTGGCCGCTCAGCTCCGACGACTGGGACGCCCAGATGCTGTTCTTCCTGCAGCACGGCTACCGGGTGATCGCCCACGACCGGCGTGGCCACGGACGCTCCGACCAGACGGCCGGCGGGCACGAGATGGACACGTACGCGGCCGACGTCGCGGCGCTGACCGACGCGCTCGACCTGCGCGACGCCGTGCACATCGGGCACTCCACCGGCGGCGGCGAGGTGGCGCGGTACGTGGCGCGCGCCAAGCCGGGCCGTGTCGCGAAGGCGGTGCTCGCGGGCGCGGTGCCGCCCGTCATGGTCAAGTCCGAGAGCAACCCGGGCGGCACGCCGATCGAGGTCTTCGACGGGTTCCGCAGCCAACTCGCCGCCAACCGCGCCCAGCTCTACATCGAGATCGCCTCCGGCCCGTTCTACGGCTTCAACCGGCCGGGCGCGGAGGTCTCCCAGGGGCTGATCGACAACTGGTGGCGGCAGGGGATGACGGGCGCGGCGAACGCCCACTACGAGTGCATCAAGGCCTTCTCGGAGACCGACTTCACCGAGGACCTGAAGAAGATCGAGGTTCCGGTGCTGGTCATGCACGGCACGGACGACCAGATCGTGCCGTACGACGACGCGGCGCCGCTGACGGTGAAGCTCCTGAAGAACGGCACGCTGAAGAGCTACGAGGACTATCCGCACGGCATGTTGTCGGTCTATCCCGACGAGCTGAACAACGACATCCTGGAGTGGCTCAAGTCGTAGCGGGCGGTGACCGGTCGGCCCCGCTCCGGCCCCTCACGGGCGCCGGGGCGGGGCCGCTGTCGTCCCGCACCGCCCCGTGCCCCCGCGACACCCGGCCTTCCCGCAGTGGGCGGACGGACCGCGCGGGAGGCTCAACAGGTCACGCGGCGCGCCGCCCAGGCGGCCTCCTCGGTGTGACCGGGCGCAGCCCGCGGACGGAGGAGAATGCCGGTGACCAGGTTTCCCGGGTGCGGGCAGCCGTGAGCGGGTGTGCGGGGTGAGGGCGGATGGAGCGGCGGGAGCACCACGTCGGGGTGCTGGTCTTCGACGGGATGAAGATGCTGGACCTCTCCGGCCCCGCCGAGGTGTTCAGCGAGGCGAACCGGTTCGGCGCCGCCTACCGGCTGAGCATCGTCTCGGTCGGCGGGAAGCCGGCGCGGTCGTCGATCGGCGTGCCGGTACCGGCCGACGCGGACGCGCTGGACGCCCCCGCCTTCGACACCTTCCTGGTGGTCGGCGGCGACGCGCTGCCCACCTCCCCCGTCGGCACCGAGCTCAGCTCTGCCGCGGCGGGGCTGGCCGCACGGGCGGGCAGGGTCGCGTCGATCTGCACGGGAGCCTTCGTGCTCGGCGCGGCCGGTCTGCTCGACGGCAGGCGGGCCACGACGCACTGGCAGCACACCGCGCTGCTGGCCCGCCGCCACCCGGCCGCCCGCGTGGAACCCGACGCGATCTTCGTCAGGGACGGCGACACGTACACCTCGGCCGGAGTCACCGCGGGCATCGACCTGGCGCTGGCCCTCGTGGAGGACGACCACGGGCCCGATCTGACGCGCGGTGTCGCCCGCTCGCTGGTGGTGTACATGCAGCGCGCGGGCGGTCAGTCGCAGTTCTCCGCATCGCTCCAGGGACCCGCCCCGCAGACACCCGTGCTGCGGCTCGTGCAGGACGCGGTGCAGGCGGACCCGACGGGCGACCACACGGTGGATTCCCTCGCGGCGCGCGTCCGGGTGAGTCCGCGCCATCTGACCCGGCTGTTCCGCGCGGAGCTGGACACCACGCCGATGAGGTACGTGGAGCTGATCCGCTTCGACATGGCGAAGGCCCTGCTGGACGCGGGGCACAACGCGACGGAGGCGGCGGCCCGTTCCGGTTTCCCCAGCTACGAGAGTCTGCGGCGGGCCTTCGCACGCCATCTGGGGGTGTCTCCTACGCGGTACCGGCAGCGGTTCGCCTCGACGAGGGCGGACGCGTCCTGACCGCTCGGGCCTCGGTGTCCGGTACGGGCGCCGGGCTTCGGTGTCCCGGTGCGGCCGCGGGGCCCGGTGTCCGTTTCCGAGGGGTTGTCGGCCGTCCGTGAGCGGCAGCGGGCGGGTCCGTCGTCGCAGGCTGGAGGTGTTCCGGTCACCCACAACACCTTGGAGGCAGTCATGAGCGAGAAGATCGCCGGTGTCGCGATCCCGGACAGCACCCTGACGCGGGAGGCGACCGAGCTGATCCGCGACACCACCCCGCCGCTGATCTACCACCACTCCCGTCGGGTGTTCCTGTTCGGCAGCCTCCAGGCCGCCGCGCGCGGGCTCACCCCCGACCCCGAACTGCTCTACGTGGCCGCCCTGTTCCACGACACCGGCCTGGTGGAGCCGTACCGCTCCGACGACCAGCGGTTCGAGATGGACGGCGCCGACCAGGCCCGTGCCTTCCTGCTGAGCCACGGACTGTCCGAGGCCGACGCGAACACGGTGTGGACGGCCGTCGCCCTGCACACCACCCCGGAGGTGCCGTACAAGATGGCCCCCGAGGTCGCGGCCACGACCGCGGGCGTGGAGACGGACGTCCTGGGCCTGAACCTGGACAACATCACCCGCGCACAGATCGACGAGGTCACCGCCGCACACCCCCGGCCGGACTTCAAGCGCCAGATCCTCCAGGCGTTCACCGACGGCTTCAGGCACCGCCCCGGCACCACCTTCGGCACGGTCAACGCCGACGTCCTGGAGCACTTCGTCCCCGGTTTCCGCCGTATCGACTTCGTCGACGTCATCCAGAACTCGGCGTGGCCCGAGTAGCCGGGGCACGGGCCCCTGAGGTCACCTGCCGTACGCCTCGCCGCGGGGCAGCGGTCCGACACCGGGACGGCGGCCGGGGCGCAGAGCGGCGTGACGCTGCCCGGGTCCGAGGCCGCTGCTCCGGCGGGCCAGGGCATCGGCGACCACGCCGGTGACGAAGGCGTAGACGGTCTTGTGCAGGACGTCGACGGCCAGCTCCCCCCGCGGCCAGGTGGGCGGCGGCGCGCCGACCCCGGTGGCGTTCTCGAGGATCTGGTCGTTGGTGAGACGTACGACGGTGAACTTCGCCGAGGCGAGCGGTCCGCGCAGTCCCGCGTGGGCCATGACCGAGCGCAGCACGCCGAGAGCGGCGGCCTGGCCGAAATGCATGGCCCAGTTGACGGGCAGCGGCTGCTTGCCGGGGTGCTCCGGCAGACCGGACAGGCGTTGCAGGACCCGGGCGGGCACGTGCGAGTCGGGTCGTCCGGTGACGGCCTGCTCGAGTTTCTCGCCGAGGGTCATCACGACGCCTCCGGCGGTGCCGGCGATCAGTCCCTGCCACAGCGCGCGCTTGAACATGCCGGTGCGGGTACCCACCGGACGCCCCTCGACGCGGCCCGCACGGCGATTCCCCCCGGGCTGCGGTCCGGGTTGCCGACAGGTCCCCGTACGTGCTGTACGCCGAGGTGAGCGGGTCCGAGGCGGAGGCCGACGGGTGTGCGGGGCATGCTCGGAGTGGAGCGGCACCGATCCCCCACGGTGCCGCTTCCCTTCCCCGCGCGTCACGAGGTGTGCCCGTCCGTCCCGTCCGGCCTTCCCGGCGACCGGGAGATCTCCTGCTGGGCCGCCTCGATGATCCGCAGCGCGGCCGCCGCTGCGGCGTCCGGGTCACGGGCCTCGACGGCCCGGACGACGGCGCGGTGGCCCGGCAGCGAGGCCTCCGCCGCGCCCGGGGTCTGTGTGCTGATGTCGAAGCTGTGCTGCAACGCGATCTCCACGGCGCGGCCCAGGGAGCCGAGCAGCCTGTTGCCGCCGGCGTCCAGCAGGGCCCGGTGGAAGGCGATGTCGGCCTCGACGTAGCCGCCGCGCTCGGGTGACGCCGCCGCGGCCTCCATCGCGGCCAGGGCGTCGTTGAGGGCACGTACGTCGTCGGGGCCGGCCCGTTCGGCGGCCAGGCGGGCCGCCTCGGGTTCGACGATGCGGCGCAGTTCGCCCGTGTCGCGCAGCAGGGCCGCCGCGTCACCGGCCTGCTTCCAGCGCAGGACGTCCGGATCCAGGTGGTTCCAGTGGTCCGGGGGCAGCACACGCGTGCCGGTGCGTGGCCGCACGCGCAGCACGCCCTTGGCCACCAGCGACTTGACCGCCTCCCGCAGCACCCCGCGGCTCACGCCGATCTCCGACGCGAGGGCGTCCTCGACCGGCAGTGGATCGCCCGGCTGCCACACGCCGGCCACGATGCGCCGTCCGAGTTCGTCGGCCACGCGCTGTTGCATGGTCGGGAAGTTCGTGTCGATCTCCGCCCACCCCCTGGACGCCATTCATCGAATCATTTAATGATTGAGGTCCAGGGTAGCGGGGCCCGCGCCTCGGCCACGCCCCATCCGCACAGCGGACGACGCCGGAGCCACGGGAGTGTGCACATGACCGACCGTCGGAACTCGAACCGCCGCAGTCAGGCCTGGTTCGGCGCGCGAGGACGCAGCGGGATGCTGTACCGCTCGTGGATGCGCAACCAGGGCTTCGGGCACGAGGTGTTCGACGGACGTCCGGTCATCGGCATCGCGACCAGCGCGTCCGAACTCGCGCCGTGCAACGCGCACTTGACGCGTGTCGCGGAGGCCGTGAAGCGCGGGGTGTGGCAGGCGGGCGGCCTGCCCCTGCAGTTCCCCACCATGGCGACCGGCGAGACGCTGATGCGCCCGACGGCCATGCTGTACCGCAACCTCATGGCGATGGAGGTCGAGGAACTGATCCGCGCCAACCCGCTCGACGGGGTGGTGCTGCTGTCCGGCTGCGACAAGACGACCCCCGCCATGCTGATGGGCGCCGCGAGCGTCGACCTGCCCGCGGTGATGGTGACCGGCGGGCCGATGCTCAACGGCAAGTACCGCGGCCAGGACGTGGGTTCGGGCACCCATGTGTGGAAGTTCGAGGAGGACCTGAAGACCGGGCGGATGACCGAGGAGGAGTGCTTCTTCGCCGAGGGGTGCATGGCGCGCTCGAACGGTCACTGCATGACGATGGGCACGGCCTCGACGATGGCGTGCGTGGCCGAGGCGCTCGGCATGCAGCTGCCGGGCTCGGCGGCCTGGCCGGCGGTCGACTCGCGGCGGATGGAGACCGCGCAGGCGGCGGGGCGGCGCATCGTCGACATGGTGGAGGAGGAGCTGCGGCCCTCGCGGATCCTCACGCGGGAGGCGTTCGAGAACGCGATCCGGGTCAACGCGGCCATCGGCGGCTCCACCAACGCCGTCATCCATCTCACGGCGCTCGCCGGACGCGTGGGCGTCGAGCTCGGCCTGGACGACTTCGACCGGCTGGTCCGCGAGGTGCCGACGCTGGTGAACCTGATGCCGAGCGGCGCGTACCTGATGGAGGACTTCTGTTACGCGGGCGGGCTGCCCGCCGTGATGGCCGAACTGCTCGGCGGCGGGCTGCTGCACGGCGGTCCGGTCACGGTCACCGGACGCACCGTCGCCGAGAACACCGCTCAGGCCGAACGCGTCGACTCCGACGTCATCACCCCGCTCGACGCGCCCTTCCAGCCGGCCGGCACGGGCATCGCCGTCCTGCGCGGCAACCTGTGCCCGGACGGAGCGGTCATCAAGCAGTCCGCCGCATCGCCGCACCTGCTCACCCACCGGGGACCGGCTCGCGTCTTCGACTCCCCCGAGGCGTACCACGCGGTCGCCGACGACCCCGGTCTGGATGTCGACGAGAACACCGTCATCGTCATCCGCAACGCCGGACCCAAGGGCTACCCGGGCATGCCCGAGGTCTCCAACGTGCCGCTGCCCGCGAAGCTGTTGAAAGCCGGAGTCACCGACATGGTGCGCGTCTGCGACGGCCGGATGAGCGGTACCGGGTACGGCACGGTCGTCCTTCACGTGACGCCGGAGGCGGCCGTCGGCGGACCCCTCGCCCTGGTGCGCGACGGGGACCCCGTCGTCCTCGACGTCCCCGGCCGCACCCTGCGCCTGGACGTGGACGACGCCGAGCTCGCCCGGCGCAGGCAGGAGTGGACACCGCCCGCCGAGCGGTACACGAGCGGCTACACCTGGCTCTACACCCAGCACGTCGAACAGGCCGACCGGGGCGCCGACTTCGGATTCCTGCGCGGCGGACGCGGCCACGAGGTCCCCCGGGACTCCCACTGACTGACACCCGGGCCCCTTCTGTCGTGAGGAGAGCATCGACCGTGGAATCGGCAGCAGCACGCCCCCGTCCGGTCCTCACCGCCGGCTCCGTCCTGCCGGAGGACGCCGGCCGGGCCGCCCTCGTCGCGCGCGTCCACGACCCGGAGGCGGGCGGACCGTGCGTGGCGGCCGTGCGGGGCGATCAGGTCGTCGATCTGACACCCGTCGCGCCCACCGTCTCCGCCCTGCTGGAACGCGATGACGCGGCGGAGGCGGTACGGGAGGCGGACGGCGGACGACGTTGGCGCCTGGACGACCTCCTGGCCGCCCGGCCCGGCCGATCTGACGTGCCGCACCTGCTGGCCCCCGTGGACCTCCAGGTCATCAAGGCGGCGGGAGTCACCTTCGCGCGGAGCCTGCTGGAACGCGTCATCGAGGAACGCACGGGTGGTGACCCGGCGCAGGCGGCGCGGGTTCGGGAGCGTGTGGTGCGGTTGGTGGGCGGCAGGCTCGACGGCATCAGGCCCGGCTCGCCGGAGGCGGCGAAGGTCAAGGACCTGCTGGTCGCCGAGGGGCTGTGGTCGCAGTACCTGGAGGTCGGCATCGGACCGGACCCGGAGGTGTTCACCAAGGCGCCCGTACTGTCGGCCGTCGGTACGGGCGCGGACATCGGCGTGCTCCGCGCCTCCGTGTGGAACAACCCCGAACCGGAAGCGGTCCTCGTCGTGGACTCACACGGCCGGGTACGGGGCGCGACCCTCGGCAACGACGTCAACCTCCGCGACGTCGAAGGCCGGAGCGCCCTCCTCCTGTCCCGCGCCAAGGACAACAACGCGTCCTGCGCGATCGGCCCGTTCGTCCGCCTGCTCGACGACGGCTTCGGCATCGACGCGGTACGCGACCTCGACATCGGCCTGCGCATCGAGGGACCGGACGGCTACGTGCTGAGGGGCAGCAGTTCCCTGCGCGAGATCAGCCGCGACGTACTGGACCTGGTGTCCGCGACGTACGGCGCCCACCACCAGTACCCGGACGGCTTCGCACTGTTCACGGGCACCCTGTTCGCCCCGACGGAGGACCGGAAGGCCCCGGGTGAGGGCTTCACCCACGAGTACGGCGACATCGTGCGCATCTCCAGCCCGCGGCTCGGCGCACTGGTCAACACGGTGGTGCCCAGCGAGGAGGCACCGCCGTGGACGTTCGGGGTGGGGGCACTGATGCGGAGCCTTGCACGGCGAGGGCTGCTGTAGGCGACGGGACATGTCACGGGAAGTCGTCGATCAGCCCCGGGACCGTCACACGGGGTGCGCGGCCCCTGACGTGTGCCGCGCACCCCGCGGTTCAGGTGGTGGCCGGCTTCTGCACGAACGTGGCGTGCAGGCGTCGTGTGTGGTCGACGTGGCGTTCCGCGCTGGTCAGTACAACCCGGGCCGTCAGGCGGGGGTCGGCGCTGGAGGCCGCCAGCCTCAGTTCCAGCACGCCCGGTTCGATCACGCGCCTGCCGTCGCGGCCCGTGAACGACGCGAGGTCCGCCGGGACCGTGACCGTCAGCCGCCGCGTCTCCCCCGCGTCCAGGGTGACCCGGGTGTAGCCGATGAGGCGTTGCACCGGCTGGACGACGGAGGCGACCGGGTCGTGCAGATACAGCTGGACGACCTCCGTGCCCGAGCGGTCGCCCGTGTTGCGGACCGTGAAGGCGAGCGTGAACTCGCCGTCCGTCGGCGCTTCGCGGGCGTCCACCGTCAGGTCGTTCCAGTCGAACCGTGTGTAGGACAGGCCGTGACCGAAGGGGAACGCGGGGGTCGGGTCCACGCTGGACGCCTCGTTGGCGTGGGCCAGCGGCGCTCCGAGGTAGCTGCCCGGCTGGGAGCCCGGTGCGCGGGGCACGCCGACCGGGAGGCGTCCGGAGGGGTTGACCCGGCCGCTCAGCACCCCGGCGATCGCGTGCGTCCCTTCCTCGCCCGGGAAGAACGACTGGACGATCGCCGCCGACTCCGTCACCGCGCGGCCGAGCGCGTACGGCCGTCCGGCCAGCAGCACGGTCACCACGGGCGTCCCCGCGTCGAGCAGCGCGTCGAGGAGCTGCTGCTGCGCGCCGGGCAGGTCCAGTGTCTCGGCGTCGCAGCCCTCGCCGCTGGTGCCGCGTCCGAAGAGGCCGGCCCGGTCGCCGAGCGCCACGAGGGTGACGTCGGCCTCGCGGGCAGCCCGTACCGCCTCCTCCAGGCCGGAGAGGTCGCCGTCGTCCACGCCGGTGCCGCGGACGTACGTGATGTCGGCGTCAGGGAACTCCGCGGCGAGGGTTTCGCGCAGGGTGGGCAGGCCGATGCCCAGCGGTGTTCCGGGGTGGCGGACGCCGATGTGCTGGGGGAAGGAGTAGCAGCCCAGCACGGCGGTGGGTTCGTCGGCGTTGGGACCGATCAGGGCGATGCGGCGGGGCCGGTCGAGCGGCAGGGTCCCGTCGTTGCCGAGCAGCACCACCGCTTCCTCGGCGAGCGTGCGCGCCAGGGCGCGGTTTCCGGGGCTGTCCAGATCGACGCGGCCGCGCAGGGCCTCCGGGTCGTCAGGGTCCGTGCCGGCGAGCGCCGCCGGCAGGGGGTCCCAGTCCGGGTCGAGCAGGCCGAGCGCGATCTTCTGGGTGAGGACCCGGCGCAGGGCGCGGTCGACCAGTTCCCCGGGGACACGGCCGTCGGCGACGGCCTCGGTGAGCGGGGCGCCGTACGTCTTGACGTTGGGCAGTTCGACGTCGATGCCGGCGCGGAGCGCGGTGCCGGCGGCGTCCGCCCAGTCGGCCGCGACACCGTGCAGGATCTTCAGGAAGGCGACGGCGAAGTAGTCGGCGACGACCGTGCCGTCGAAGCCCCAGGTGTCCCTCAGCAGGCCGGTGAGGAGGTCCTCGTCGGCTGCCGAGGGCACGCCGTCGGTGTCGGTGTAGGCGTTCATCACCGACCGGGCGCCGCCCTCGCGGATCGCCATCTCGAACGGTGGCAGCACCACGTCGGCGCGCTCCCGCGGACCCATCGAGGCGGGCGCGAGATTGCGTCCGGCGCGGGAGGCCGAGTACCCGGCGAAGTGCTTGAGGGTGGCGACGATCCCGGCGGACTCCAGGCCCTGGACGTAGGCGGTGCCGATGGTGCCGACGAGGTACGGGTCCTCGCCGATGGTCTCCTCGACACGGCCCCAGCGGGCGTCGCGCACCACGTCCAGGACGGGCGCGAGGCCCTGGTGGACGCCGACGGACCGCATGTCGCGGCCGATGGCGGCGGCCATGCGCCGTACCAGGCCGGGGTCGAACGCGGCGCCCCAGGACAGCGGGACGGGATAGGCGGTGGCGCCCCAGGCGGCGAAGCCGGCCAGGCACTCGTCGTGCGCGAGGGCGGGGATGCCGAAGCGGTTGGAGGCGGCGACACGTGCCTGGGTGCGGGCCAGGGACAGCGCGCCCAGGGCGGGGTCGACCGGGACGGTGCCGAAGGGGCGGGTCAGCTGGCCCAGTCCGGTGGGCAGGAGCGCTTCGAGGTCGACGGCCTCCTCCATGTCGTGCTGGTGCGGGGCGACCTCGCCGCCGTCGGCGGAGGCGCCCACCCACACCCCGAACAGCTGGGCGGTCTTCTCCTCGAGGGTCATGGCGGCGATCAGCGCGTCGACGCGTGCGTCGACGGGGACGGTCGGGTCGTTCCAGAGGGAGAGGGCGGAGGGGTTCTCCGCGGCCACGTCGGCGTTCACTTTCCTCCTCCGCCCGCCCGGCCCCGTACCGGGGGCGGGCGGGCGTACCGGTGGTCGAGTGGGAGTCGGGGCGGGGCGCAGGGTCTCGCCGAAGCCGGTGTCGGTCAGGTCGGATCACGTCAGGTCAGCGGCTGAACCCCGCGGTCAGGCCGCTGAGGAGCTGGCGGCGGCCGAAGGCGTACAGCACCAGGACGGGCAGGGTGGTGAGGACGACGGCGGCCAGCACGGCCGGGACGTTGACCCCGTACTGGCCCTGGAAGGTCCACAGGGCCAGCGGCAGGGTTCTGCGGTCGGGGCTCTGGGTGAGGACCAGGGGCAGCAGGAAGCCGTTCCAGATGGTCAGGGCGTTGAAGATGGACACCGTGAGGATGGCGGGCCGGGTGAGCGGCGCCGCGAGCCGCCACAGCGTCGTCCACTCGGTGGCGCCGTCCACGCGCATCGAGTCGAAGAGTTCCTTCGGCACGTCGCGGATGAAGTTGGCGAGGACCAGCACGGACAGCGGGATGGCGAAGGCGATGGACGGGAGGATCAGGGCGGGCAGGCTGTCGTAGAGGTGCAGCTTGATGATGATGAGGTAGACCGGGATGACCGTCGCCTGCAGGGGGATGGCCAGTCCCATGAGGAACAGCCCGTTCATGGCGCGCAGCACGCGCATGCGCCAGCCGCGGACGATGGCGTACGCCGCCATGAAGGAGACGAGGACCGCCGGTATCACCGCTCCCGCGGTCACGACGACGCTGTTCACGAAGTACTGAAGGAAGTCGGACTCGACGACCATCCGGTAGTTGTCCAGGGTCGGATCGGCCGACGGCACCAGCGGGTTGCTCGCGTAGTAGCGGCTGCGGTCCTTGAGGCTGGTGATGAGGGTCCAGTAGAGGGGTACGGCGACGACGGCCAGCCAGAGCCAGCCGGCCAGTCCGCCGAGCCAGTTGCGCCGGCGGGCCTCCGGGCGGGAACGGTGCGGGCCCTGGGGGCGGGTGGCCTTCCGGGGCCGTCGGGTCTTGGTGAGCGTGGTCGTCACGTCAGGAGGCCCCCTCGAGCTGGCTCGCTGCGGCGTCCCGGCCTCCGAGGCGGCGCAGCAGCAGGGCGAGGGCGAGACCGACGAGGACGAGGATGACCGCGATGGCGCTGGCGGGTCCCATCAGGCTGGCCTGGAACCCCCGCTTGTACATGTCCAGTGCGAGGACGCGGGTGGCGTCGCCGGGGCCGCCCTCGGTCAGGACGAAGATGAGGTCGAAGAAGGTCAGCGACCCGACGACCATCAGGGTGGACGAGGTGATGACGGTGTACTTCAGCTGGGGCAGCGTGATGCTGAAGAACTGCCTGACCCGTCCGGCCCCGTCCAGCTGGGCTGCTTCGTAGAGGGACTTCGGGATCTGCTGGACACCGCCCTGATAGATCAGGGAGTGGAACGGAACGAACTGCCAGGAGACGACGAAGATGACGACGCCGAACGCGAGGCCGGGCCGCCCCAGCCAGTCCTGGCTGAGCGCCTCGATCCCCAGTCCGGCGCCGAGCCCGAAGTTCGGGTCGAGCAGCGCCTCGTAGGCGATGGCGATGGCGGCGGAGCTGAGCATCAGCGGGATGAAGTACACGACGCCCAGCACCGCCCGGTACCGTTGGCGTCCGGCGAGGAACGTGCCGAGCAGGATGCTGAGCGGTGTCTGCACGGCCCAGGACACGGCCATCACCAGGAACGTCACCCAGAGGGCGTGCGGCAGCCCGGGATCGGTGAGCACCGCACGCCAGCTGGTCAGCCCGGTCAGACGGATGGAGCCGATGCCGTCCCAGGTGGTGAAGCTCAGCGCGAAGACGCCTACGAGCGGTACGACGGCGAAGCCGGTGAAGAGCAGCAGTGCGGGCGTCGCCAGCCAGGGCAGGATGCTGCGCTGCGGGCGACGGCCGCTCCGCTCGCCGGTGAGCGTGCTCATGCGGCGGTGACCGCGTTGAGGTTGGAAGCGAACTGCTGTGGTGTTATGGACAGTTGGAACAGCTTGACGATGTTGTCGAGCAGCGTCTCCGCGGCGGTGGGGCTGAGCGCCTGGTCCCAGGACTGCACGAACACCTTGGCCTTGCTGGCGATGTCGTAGGTGAACTGCAGGAACTCGGCGTTGTCGGAGGCGGCCAGCAGCTTCTCCGTGCCCAGCCGGATCGGCACCGACCCGTTGCCGATCCACTGTTTCACCTCCTCCTCCTGGAGGATGCCGGTGGCGAAGAAGTCCTTGGCGGTCTTCTTCTGCTCGGCGCTCGCCTTGGCGGAGACGGACAGGTACTGCGCGGGGTTGCCGACGGTGTTGCTCAGGTCGCCCTTGCCGCCCTCGACGGCCGGGAAGGTCATGAAGCCGAGCGAGTCGCTGGACACGAAGTCGCCGCCGTCGGCCTTCTGGATGCCGTACGACCAGGCGCCGTGCAGCATCATGGCGGCGCGGTCGGTGTACAGCAGGGCCTGGTCGGCGTTGGAGTCCGCGGTGATGGAGGAGAATCCCTTCACGAACCCGTCGGCCTTCACCAGGTCCTGGAGCGCGGTGAGCGCCTTGATGGCGTCGGGGTGCGACCAGGCGTTCCTCTCGCCCTCGATGGCAGCCTGGAACACCTCGGGCCCGCCGATGCGGTCGAACAGGAACTCCAGCCACATCATGTTGGTCCACCGGGACTGCCCGCCGAGCGCGAAGGGGGCGATGCCCTTCGCGTTGAACTTCGGCACCAGGGCCATGATGTCGTCCCAGCTCTCGGGCGGATCCGCCTTGACCCGGTCGAACACCCGCTTGTTGTAGTAGAGGATGATCGGCTGCACCGTCTCGCACGGCATCGCGTAGATCTTGCCGTCGACGGTCGCCGCGCCGAACGAGGACGGGAACAGCCCCTTCTTGACGTCAGGGTTCTCGTCGAACCACGGGGTGAGGTCCTCGACCTGCCCGGCCTCCGCGTAGGCGCGCAGGGTGCCGCCGCCCCAGCCCCAGATGACGGTGGGGGCCTGACCGGCGCCGATGGCTGTCTTGATCTTCGTCTTGTAGGCGTCGTTCTGGTAGGTCGTGTCCTCGATCTGCGTGTCCGGATGAGCCTTGTTGAAGGCGTCGACGGCGCCGGCTCTGACGCCTTCCTGCGGCTGTCCGTTCAGGTACCAGTAGGTGGCGGCACCGCCCTTGCCGGGGCCCGAGGAGCCGCCGCAGGCGGCGAGCGCCGCGGAGACGGGCACGGCGGCCGCGAGGCCGAGAAGGGTACGTCGGGAGAGCGCCATGATTTTCTCCGCACTCGAGAGCCGTCGGGCTTCTCGTGAGTCGTGGAAAGGTTTTCGAAAATCACTTCGTCTAGCTCTGTTCGAGCAAGCTAGGTTTCGCGCTGATGCGGTGTCAATATGCGTGCACGGGCCTTGTGGGGCGGGCATCTTCCGTGTGGGACAAGGACTTTGAGCGGTCCAGCGCCGACCCGGCAACTCCCGAAACTGTTTCGAAAAGAGCCGGTGAAAGGCGGTGATGACGCAGCGGCTGCGGGCTGTCACACTGTCGGTGCGTTCCGTTCCGGGCCGTCGGGTGCGGCGGCCCTGCTCGCCGGACGATCCCGGCGGCGGGACGGCGTTCACCGGTACGGTTGAGCGGATCAGTCCGCGTGACCGGCCGGACCGGCGGGGCGCCACCCCGACGGCCCTACTGCTGAGAGGAACCGATGCGACCGAACGCCCGGCGCACCACCTTGGCGGACATCGCCCGAGCGGCCGGGGTCTCCGTCGCCACCGTGTCCAAGGTGGTCAACGGCCGTGGCGACGTGGCGCCGCACACCCGCGTACGGGTGCAGGAACTGCTGCACCGGCACGACTACCTGGCACCGGTGTTCCGGCACACCGAGGCCGTCGAGAGCCCGACGATCGAGGTGCAGTTCAAGGGCAGCCTCAAGTCCTACGTCGCGGAGACGCTGGAGGGCATCGTGGACGCGGCCGCCGAGTCGGGGGCGTCGGTGGTGGTGAGCAAGGCGTCCAGCGCCCCGCACTGGGCGCGGGACCTGGTGTCGGCCGGCCGCCGCGCCGTCATCGCGGTCACCAGCGTCTACACCGCCGCGCACCTGAGCGAACTGGCGCGGTCGGGGCTGCCGTTGGTGGTGCTGGACCCCCTGCACCTGCCGGACAGCCGGGTGCACAGCGTGGGCGCGACCAACTTCGCCGGCGGCCTGTCCGCCACTCGGCACCTGCTGTCCCTGGGCCACCGCCGCATCGCCTACCTCGGCGGACCCGCCATGGCCGTCTGCAACCAGGCCCGCTTGCACGGCTACCGCGCCGCCATGGAGGCCGAGGGCGCCCCGGTGCCGGACGGGTACGTCCGGCCCGGGGAGTTCACGTACGAGACGGGCCTGACCGGCGCCGCGGCGCTGCTGGACCTGGACGAGCCGCCCACGGCTGTCTTCGCGGGCAACGACGAGATCGCCCTCGGCGTGGTCGAGACCGCCCGCGCCCGGGGCCTGCGCGTCCCCGAGGACCTCAGCGTGGTCGGCTTCGACGACACCAGTCTCGCCCAGATGGCCTCGCCGCCTCTCACCACCGTGCGCCAGCCCCTGCGGGAGATGGGGGCTGCCGCACTGCGGACCGCCCTGCGGCTGGCGAACGGGGAGAAGGCGGAGTCGCATCACATCGAGCTGGCCACGGAACTGGTCGTGCGGGCGTCCACGTCGCCGCCTCCCGAGGAGCGGTGATCCCCTCCGGCCACGTCGTCCGGCGCCGGGGAGCGCGGCAGCCGTAGTTCGAAGCAGGCGCCGAGGGTGCGCGGGACAAGGGTGAGAGTGCCTCCGTGACGCTCGGCGAGGTCACGGGCGATGGCGAGCCCGAGGCCGGTGCCTCCCTGGTCCCGGGAGCGGGCGTCGTCGAGCCGGACGAAGCGCTCGAAGATCCGCTCGGCATCCTCGGCGGGCACACCCGGCCCGTCGTCGTGCACGGTGACGACGACCCGCCCTTCCTCGCTCCGGACGGTCACCTGGACACGGTGCGCGGCATGGCGGGCGGCGTTGTCGAGGAGGTTGCGCAGCAGGCGTTCGAGCTGGTCACGGTTGCCGCGGACAGGGGCGGGGCCGGGGCTGTCGCAGGTGAGTTCCAGCTTGCGCGCGCAGAGGAGGTGCTGTTCGGCCATCTGGGACGCGAGGGCACTCAGGTCGACGGTCTCGGGATCGGCCGTGGGGGCGCCGGTGTCGAGGCGGGCGAGGAGGAGCAGATCCTCGGCGAGCGCCTGAAGACGGCGGGTCTGCCGGGCGGCGGTGGTCGCCGTGGCGGGCCAGTCGGCGCGTTCCGGGTAGGCGAGGGCGACCTCCAGGCTGGTCAGCAGCGTGGTGAGCGGGCTGCGCAGCTCGTGGGCGGCGTCGGCGACGAACCGGCGCTGCTGGGCGGCGGCCTGGTCGAGGCGTTGGAGGGTGGTGTTGATGGTGTCGGCGAGCGCGGTGATCTCGTGGGCGGTCGCGGGGACGGTGACGCGCTCGCGTGGATCGGTGACCGAGGCGGTGAGGCGCCGGACGGCTTCGACGGGGCGTAGTGCGATGCGGACGGTGAAGTAGGCGACGGCGCCGATGAGGACCAGGCCGACGAGACCGGCTCGGAGCAGCATGTCGTCGATGGCGGCGGCGATGTCCTCCGAGGTGTCCGGGACCACCACCACGTAGGCCCGGAGGGTGGCGTCGGGGCGGACGCCGAGTGCGGCGGCCTGCTCGCGGCTCAGCTGTCCGGCCCAGATGTCGTCGTACAGGATCTCGTACGTCCGGCCGGCCAGGCCGGGAACGCTGCTGCGGTCCGGGTCGTGGTCGGGGCGGTCCGGTATCCCGATGGGCCGGTACGCGTAGCCCCAGTCGGCGCCGCCCTCAGGGATCGGTTCGGTGAGCGGGGGAGGCTCGGGCAGCACATGTCCGGCACTGGGGTCGAAGGCGTCCATGCCCCCGCCCGCGGCCACGGCGGTGGGCCGGCCGGTCGCGACGACCTCGTACGGCACGGCGCGCCGTGGGCTGGGCACCTGGCCCTCCTTGAGCTGGTCGACGAGGGCGAAGAGATCCTTACGGGCCTGTTCATGGGCGACCGACAAGCTCTGCCGGTACACCTCCTGGTGCACCCACCAGCCGATGCCGGTCAGCACGATCGCCGCGGTAAGGGCTGCGGCGAGAGCCGCGCGGGCCCGTACCGAACGGGGCCGCCAGCGACGGCGTCTCTCAAGCGCGTTCACGGTCGTCCACCAATCGATAGCCGGTGCCTCGTACGGTCTGCAGGGACTGCCGCCGGAACGCGGTGTCCACCTTTCTGCGGAGTGAACTGACGCGCGCCTCGACCAAGTTCGGGTCGTAGGCCTCGTCGGGCCACGCGTGGTAGAGCAGGTCGCCCTTGGACACGGCCTGGCCCGCGCGGCGGGCCAGCAGTTCCAGTACGGCGAACTCCCTCGGGGTGAGGTCCACCCGGACTCCGCCCCGTCGGCACACCCGGCCCGCGACGTCCAACGACAGGTCGCCCACGGCGAGGACGGGCGGCGCGGTGGCCGCGGACCGCCGGACCAGGGCCCGCAACCGGGCGACGAGCACCATGTAGGAGAACGGCTTGGCCAGGTAGTCGTCGGCCCCCGTGTCCAGGGCCTCCGCCTGGTCCCGGTCCCCGTCCCTGGCGGTGAGCACCAGGACGGGCGTCGCGTTGCCCTCCCGGCGCAACTGGGCACACACCTTGTAGCCGTTGAGACCGGGGAGCATCAAGTCCAGTACGACCAGGGCGTATGCGCCGGTCCGGGCCATCCAGAGTCCCTGCCGGCCGTCATGGGCGAGGTCGACTCTGTACCCCTCGGCGGTCAGACCGGTGCGCAGGGTGTGGGCGAGGTCGACCTCGTCTTCGACCACGAGTATCCGCATGCGCTGCAGCCTCGCACAGCACCTGCGCACCTTCCTGATCGTCCGGTCAGGTCGGATCAGCGGGCGATCGACGGGCGACCCGGGAGCAGGCCAAGACGCTCACGCTGCGGCGGCACTTCCGCGCGCGTGCGACGACGCACGTGAACGGGGCGCGCATCGTGCTCCACGTCCGCGACCGCTGACCACCGCTGCGGGACGGCTCGTCGACGGTGAGGGTACTTGGCTCAACCGCGTGCAGACCGCGTTGCTCGTGCATCGGGCGGGGCTGCTCCGAGCCCGGTCAGGCGATGAGCAGCCGGAGTCCGAGGTCGGCGGAGTCGAGGCCGGCGAGGCCCCCGTTGCGCTCGGCCCAGCGGCCGGAGGCGAGGTCGTCGCCGAGGTGGCGCACCGCGCGCCGCTCGGCGTCCGGCCCGACCCTCGTCCACACCGACATCGCACGGCGCACAGGCTCGCGCAGATACGCCTCAGGGCGGCGCCAGTACGCCTCGAAGAGCCCGTCGGCGCAGTCCCACGGGACGGGCACCGGCTCGGTACGGGCGCCGATCGCGCCGGCCATCCCGGCGAGCGACGGGAAGCCGTGGAGCACGTCGGCGAACTCGGGCAGGTAGTCGCGGGTGAGCCAGAACCGGTCCTGCCATCCAGGCTCGTCGGTGTCGAAGGTCAGCACGACGACGCGGCGGGCGACGCGCCGCATCTCGCGGAGCCCCGCCAGCGGGTCCCTCCAGTGGTGCACGGTGGACACGGCCATCGCGGCGTCGAAGGACCCGTCCGCGAACGGCAGCTGCTCCGCGTCGGCGGACACGCACGCCGCCGCATACGCCGGCCGCTGCCCCCGCATGACCGCCGACGGCTCCACCGCGGTCACCTCGCGGTCGGCGGGCTCGTAGGACCCGGTGCCGGCCCCGACGTTCACGACCGTCCGCGCGTCACCGAGGGCGTCCCAGATCCGCGCGGCGATCCGCGGATCCGTACGCCGCGTCGCGGGGTAGGCGCCGCCGATCGCGTCGTACAACCGCGCCCCGAGCAATCCCAGTTGCTCCTCCGGCGTCACCGTCAGCCCCTTCGCCCTCGCCTCGAGCTCCCTGTCGATGGCAGCGACCATCGCGTCGACGCGCTCGCGCCGCGCCAGCAACAGCCCACGCAGTCGGCCCAGGTGGGCGACGGCGTCGGCGCCGGGATCCCCCACCAGTTCCGCGATCTCCCGCAGCCCGAACCCCAGCCGCCGGTACGCCAGTACCTCCCGCAACCGCTCCACGTCGTCCGTCGAGTACGCCCGGTACCCGGCCGCGGTACGGCCCGACGGCCGGACGAGACCGATGTCGTCGTAGTGATGCAACGTACGGACACTCACCCCGGCCAACTCGGCGACGCGCCCCACGGTCCAGTGCTCCTCCATGCCTCCGACTGTGCGGCCTCACGCCACGTGAGGGTCAAGCACACCGTCATGCCGCCGCGGCGACGCCGACACCGATCCCGATGAACAACCACCCGGTCGTCAGCTCCCAGCGGTGACGAAACCTCGGGCGCGCCAGCAGCACGCGCAGCCGGGCCGCGACGGTGACCAGCGCGAACCAGTATGCGACGCCGACGAGCACGTCCAGGACGCCGAGGAGGAAGATCTGCCGTGTCGGGGAGCCGTCGCCGTGGACGAACTGCGGCAGGACGCTGAGGAAGAAGAGGGCCGCCTTGGGGTTCAGCACGTTCGTGAGGAAACCCTGGGCGAAGCCGGACCGCCACCGGCCGGGGGACGTGCCGACCGTCACGTCACCTCCACCGCGTTGACGCTGCGCCACCCGCCGAGCGGCGAGCACTGCGCGGACCCCCAGGTGGACCAGATAGGCGGCGCCCAGGAACTTGACCGCGTCGTAGACCACCGGGGATCGGGCGGCCAGCACGGACAGCCCCACCGCCGCGGCCACCACGTGCACGCACAGCCCACTCTGCGCACCGAGCGCCGCAGCCCGCCCCTTGGCGGGGTGTTCGGCAGCCGATCTGACGACCACGAGGAAGTCAGGCCCCGGCACCACGTAGGCCACCAGCACCACCCCGAGAAACCCGATGAGGTCGACCGACATGCGCCGTCCTTCCGTTGGAAGCCCCAGCACTTGGTACCCCCCGTCGGCCCCGGCAGACGGACCACAACGGGTGGATCCCTGTCGCCGGTCTCGGATGCCGGCGCGGTGGAGCACATCCGGTGTCGCCGCAGTGCCGGCCATCCCGTAGCCTGCGGCTCGTGCACCAGCCCCGAAGACGTGACCGGCGGCCGTCCCGCCGTGGGGCGTCCGCGCCGGTCCCGCTCCCGCCCTACCGGCTGCCCGCCACCGGCGCCGACGTCGTCCTGGTCGGCTTCTTCTCCGCCAGGCAGAAGGACTTCGAGACGGTCATGGTGGAAGCCGCCGCACAACTCGCCGCGCACGGTGCCCGTGTCGTCGCGCGGATCGTGCAACGCCGCGGCGTCTCGGGCGGCGGGGTGCGGACGATGGGTCTGCCTTACTCCTCCCGGACACTGCTGAGTCACGGGAAGGCCCGGGAGGTGGCTCAGGTCGCCGACCAGGCCGATGCCGAGGCCGTGGTCTTCACCAACCCGCTGACGCAGCACCAGCGGCGCGCCCTGACCACCATGTTCGGGCGTCCCGCCGTAGACATCACCGACATTCTATTCGATTCTGACTAAGGGCCGTCCCGTAATCGATCTGAAGGTGCGCGTATGCCGAACCGCTAGCGGTGGCTGTCTGTGCGGCCTGGAGGAGGCTGTGTAGGTGCGCTGTACGCGCGGGTTGGGAGGGTTGGTTGATGACAGCGAGGGGATGGCGGATCTAGGATCCGCCCTGATCGAGGAGACGGGGGCAGAGTGATGGGTGAGGACGCTGCGGGGAACGCCCGCCGGGGTTTGAGATGACGACGCCTCATCTCGTCTTGCGGGGCGGTGGCGTGGTGGCGCGGTTGACTCACGACGGGGTGCTGCTGGAGCGGGCGGGCGAGGAGCTGGCCATACCGCTCACGGCGATCGAGCGGGTTACCGTGGACGGGCGGCGTGCCGCGATTGAACTGACCGTGCCTGACGGCACGGCGCCGCACGTCCACTGTGCCGAGGACGAGAGTGTGGTCGCGGTCGCCGCGTTTGCCGACGCGGTCAACCGACTGTTGCCGAGGCGGGCGCCGGGCGAGCCGCGTGCCGACGGCTCCACACTCGTCAGCATCCGCTCGCTTGCGGTCCAGGAACGGCGGATTACCGCGGGAGGCGCGGCCCTGATCGTCCTGCTCCTGGCAGCTGGCGTTGCTGTGGTGGCCGTGGGTGTGGCCGGAGGAGCGCGCTACTCGGCGATGCTGGTGCCCGCGTTCATCGGCATCCTCATCGGCTGGCTGACTGCCTACCTGCCCGGCCGGAGCCTGTGCCGGGCATGGTGGCTGCGAAAGCACGGCATCGCGGTGATTGCGCAGTTCTCGCACAACGTCGATGGGATGAGGGCGTACCGCTATACGGACATCAGCGGGGAGAGCCACTTTCCCACCACCACCAGTTCCGATCGGCGGATTGAGGTCATTTACGACCCGGCCAATCCCTCTCGGACCATGGTCCGTGAGTCCCTCGCGATGCGCTGCATGACGGCCGTCCTGGCGCTGGTGGGGCTCGCTACCCTCGGCAGCACTCTCTGGTACGCGTACACCGTGGTCACTGACGCGTTCATCGGCTGACGTCTGACGGACTAGCATCGCCCTCTGGGAGGGTAGATACGAGGGCCGAGGGGCAGCTCCGGGAGCATCGGCTGATCCGAATGAAATGATCTCGCGATGGCTAGTGTGATCACGGCTTCGGAGCCTCCCTGGATAGGCCCGTTCACCGGGCTGAGCACGCGGCAGTTCGGCAAGCTGCTCACGGCACTACGACGCAAGGGTTCTGCTCGTTGTCGCATACTGGCGCACCAACGTGACTCTGCGGCAGCTCGCGCCGCTGTTCGGCATTTCGAAGTCGGCGGCCGGTCGCATCATCGACCACCTCGGGCCGTTGCTCGCGCTCCAGCAACGCAAGCGGTTCCCCAGGGGCACCGTGCTGATCGTGGACGGCACCCTCGTCCCCACCCGCGACCACAGCATCGCTGAGCAGTCGAAAAACTACAGATACTCCACCAACCACCAAGTCGTCATCGACGCCGACACCCGACTCGTCGTCGCCATCGGCCGGATGCTGCCCGGCAACCGCAACGACTGCAAGGCGTGGGAATTGTCCGGCGCGAAGGACGCCGTCGGCCGGGCAACACGGTCATCGCGGACGGCGGTTACCGGGGCACCGGCCTGGTCATCCCGCACCGCCGCGAGAAGGGCCAAGCCCAACTCTCGGCTTGGAAAGAGGAACACAACGCCTCCCACCGCAAGGTCCGCGCCCGCGTCGAGCACACCTTCGCCCGCATGAAGACCTGGAAGATCATGCGTGACTGCCACCTCAAGGGCGAGGGAGTCCACCACACCATGCTCGGCATCGCACGCCTGCACAACCTCACCCTCGCCGGATAACGGAGAAACCGGCAGTTGAACCAGCACGTCAGAGATCATTTACGGGACAGCCCTTAGACTGCGGTCTGGACAAAACGCCCCCCTGCCCTGCCAGGCCCTCCAGCCCCCATCGGCTTCTACGCCGCCCTCGATTTCGACGTGGCCTGCGGCGAAGTCGCGGCATCCAGCCGCTCGGTCCCGGGCGGGCTCAGCCCAGCCCCCGGTGGTCGGCCCACAGCGCCGCGGCTCGAGTGGCCGCTTTCGCGACCAGCGACGCCAGTTCCGGATCGTCCGGGACCGGGAACGAGACGTACGCGCCCCGGCCGCCGGCGACAGGGCGGCCGTACGCCTTCACGGCGAGGCGGCCGTCCGGGAGGAGGCGGACGTTGAGGGTGGTCAGCTGGAACTCCTGGCCGCGCCGTGTGTCCGTCCAGCGGAGGGACTCCGGGATCGTGACGTTGACGGCCAGAGCACTCACTTCCGGATCTCCGCTCATGGAGCGATGCTCTCACGCGCGCGGTGCGGGCCTCCCCCGCGGCCGCAGCGGCACGTTCGGCAGTTCCGGCGCCGGCAGCGGATCCCCGCCGTAGCCCCGCACCTCGCCGAAACGGTCCCCCGTCCCCGACTCCACCTCTGTCGTCCAGTCGCCCCGCGCCCGGACGATGTCCTCGTGCGTGCGGCCGATGAAGTTCCACCACATGATGATCTCCTCGCCGAAGGGCGGGCCGCCGAGGAGGATCAGGCGGGCGGGAGCCGTGCCCCGGTTGGTGAGGGTGAGACAGGTGCGGCCCGGTGCCGTGTAGGCGAGGGCGGCCCGTTCCACCGGGGTGTCCTCGACGAGGACGTCCCCCGCGTCGACGAGCACCCCGTGTTCGAAGACGGGGTCGACGTCCAGCACCAGCCGCGCACCCGGCGACACCGTGAGTTCCGCGCCCAGCAGCGGGGTGAAGGTGCGGACCGGTGACGTGGCGCCCGCGAGCGTGCCGAGGAAGACGCGGGCCTCGCCGCCGTTCAGGGCGACGGGGTGCGGGACGTGGTGCTGGAAGTCCCGTTCCGTGCCGCGGTGCTCGTCCGGCAGCGCCACCCACAGCTGCACGCCGTGCAGGATCGTCGTGTCCGGCGTCGAGACCTCCGAGTGGGCGATGCCGTGGCCGCCGGTCATCAGGTTCAGTTCGCCGGGGCGGACGTAGGCGTGGCTGCCCAGGCTGTCGCGGTGCTCGATCTCCCCGGTGAACAGCCAGCTCACCGTCTGCAGACCCGTGTGTGGATGCGGGGGCACGTTCATGCCGCCGGTGCCGGCGACGTCGTCGGGGCCGTAGTGGTCGGCGAAGCACCAGGCGCCGATCAGCGACCGGGCGCGCTGCGGCAGGGTGCGCCGTACCCGCATCGCGCGGGGGCCGCCGAGCGGCACGTCACGGGCCGTGAGGATCTCGACCTCGGCCGGGCGGTCGGCCTCGGCCTCGCCGCCGCACCGCATCTCCGCCGGTCGTGTCTCCGTGTTGCTCATGCCGGGTGCCTCCCACCGAGGACGTTCGACCTTCAAGGAAGTTTGATATTCAACATTCTTTGCACGGACGACTATAGGACGCCGCACGGCACCGTGCGCGCCGAAAGGCCTCCCGGGCCGAGAACGCCCCTGCCGTTCACGCCTCCGCCTGCACCGGTCTGCGCAGCAGATAGCCCGCCGCCGAGATCACCAGCGCCGCCATGCACGCGATGAAGACCAGCCCCGCGTTCTCCAGGCCCAGCGGTTCCGTCAGCAGTCCCACCCCGATGACCGGGACCGAGATGCCCGCGTACGCCACGACGAACAGCGAGGAGATGACCGCCGCCCGCCGGTCCGGAGGCGACGCCCGGCTCACCGCGGTCAGCGCCCCGCGGAACGCCAGCCCCTGGCCCACGCCGCCGACGAGCGCGCTCGGCACCACAAGCGCCAGCGAGTCCCAGTGGAGCGCGCCCGCCAGCAGGGCGAGGCCCGCGAGCAGCCCGGCGCAGCCCAGTGGGAGGGACCGGCCCACCCCCACGCGGCCGACCGCCGTCTGTCCGGCGATCGACGCGAAGAACGCCGTCGCGACGACCGCGCCGCTCACCGCGTGGTCGGTCACGTCGAGGTACCGCGCGAGGAACGCGGGGCTGACGGAGGTGAACACCCCGAACAGGGCGAAGCCCACGAACGCGGCCGTCGCCGCCGGGCCGAACACCGCCCGCACGTGCGGGGGCACGCCTGGGCGCTGCGGCCGTACGGTACGCAGCGGGCGCAGGTCCCTCACGGTCTCCGGCAGCCACAGCAGCACCGCCACCGAGCAGGCGACGAGGGTCAGGTGGACGGCATACGGGAGGTGGAGGGGCCAGGGGGCGTACTCCGCGAGGATTCCGGCGAGCAGGGGGCCGCAGCCGAGGCCGCCCATGTTGACGGCCGTGGCGACGAACGTGGCGCGGGAGGTCCGGCCGGGCGGGGCCGATTCCATGACGTAGGCTGTCGCGGCTCCGGTGAACAGGCCGGCCGACAGGCCCGACAGGAGCCGTCCGGCGTACAGCCAGGCGATGTCGGCGGCCGGCAGGAAGCAGGCCGCGCTCGCGGCCGCGCAGGCCAGGCCCCAGAGGAGGACCGGGCGTCTGCCGACGGCGTCGGAGGCGTTGCCCGCGAGCAGCAGGGCGCCGATGACCGCGAAGGCGTACACCGCGTACACGACGGTGACCGTCAGCTCGGAGAAGCCGAACTTCTGCTGGTAGAGCGGGTACAGCGGGGTCGGCAGCGTGGTGCCGGTCATGCACACCGCGAACACGGCGCCGCCGAGCAGGCACACGCGCCATCCGAACCGGTCACCGGTCATGCCCCGACGCTAGCCGTGGAGCGGCCGGGCGCCCGCCTCAGTACGCCAACGGCGTGACCGCCCGGCCGCAGCCCATCGGCGGTGATTGCTCGAACTTAATTTTGCATGTCATGCACTTTTGCATAACATGCACATCATGACGGGGAAGGACGCCGTGGGTGGCGGTCTGCGGGAGCGCAAGAAGCGCGCCACACGCGCCGCGCTCGCGGAGGCGGCGGTGCGGCTGGCCGCCGAACGCGGAGCGGACCAGGTGACGGTCGAGGCGATCAGCGCCGCGGCCGGCGTGTCCGTGCGCACCTTCTTCAACTACTTCGACTCCCGCGACGACGCCTTCGTCGTCGTGGACGCGGACGCCGGCGAACGCGTACGGCAGGCGTTCCTCGCCGCACCGCCGGAGCTCCCGCCGCTGGAGGCGCTGCGCGAGGCGCTCGCCGCCGAGCTGAGGGAGGCGGAGCGGCAGCACGAGCTGTGGAGCCTGCACGCCCGCGTGCTGCGATCCGCCCCGCACCTGCTGGTGCGCAACCTCGGCGCGCAGATGGCCGACGAGTCGGGGCTCGCCGAGGCGATCGCCCGGCGGATCCGTGCCGGGAACGGCCCCGACGCCGCCGTGCCGTCCGGGGAGGACCCCGACCGCGAAGGCGCCCCGGACACGGCCACCGCCCCTCCCCGGGGCGACGCCGGCCGTGCGCTTCCGGGGCTGTACCCGCGACTGCTCGCCGCTGTCGCCGGCACGGCGGTCCGGGTGAGCGTGCAGCACTGGTGCGAACGGGCCGACGAGGTGTCGTTCGCCGACGTGTTCCGCGAGGTGTTCGACCTGATCGCCGCCGGACTGCCGGTTCCGGCCCGGTAGGCGCCGGACCGCCGGGGACGCCGGACCCCCACGGCACACCGGCCCCTCCCCTCCCCCTACCGCTTCCGCCCCTTCCGGGGCGTGATCCCGCTTGTCCCACCGATCCGTGAGAGAGACGACCGTGACCGCAACACAGGCGCCCGACGCGGCGCCGCCCACCGCCATGACCAACCGGCAGATACTCCAGGCCATGTCCGGGCTGATGGCCGGCATGTTCGTGGCGATCCTGGCGGGCACCGTCGTGGCCAACGCGCTGCCGACGATCATCGCCGACCTGGGGGCGAGCCAGTCCTCCTACACCTGGGTCGTCACCGCGGAACTGCTGGCCATGACGGCGACCGTGCCGCTCTGGGGCAAGCTGTCCGACCTGTTCAACAAGAAGCTGCTGCTCCAGCTGTCGTTGGGCATGTTCGTCATGGGCTCGCTGCTCGCGGGCTTCTCCCACGGTGTGGAACTGCTCATCTTCAGCCGTGTCGTGCAGGGCATCGGCGCGGGCGGTCTGACCGCGCTGGCCCAGGTCGTCATGGCGGCGATCATCCCGCCCCGCCGGCTCGGCAAGTACGCCGGCATCTTCGGCGCCGTGTTCGCCATCGGCACCGTCGCCGGCCCCCTGGTCGGCGGTGTGCTGGTGGACACCTCGTGGCTGGGCTGGCGCTGGTGCTTCTTCATCGGCGTGCCGTTCGCACTGCTCGCCATCGCGCTGCTCCAGCGCACCCTGCGTCTGCCGACGGTGGCCCGCCGCGAGGCGAAGATCGACTTCCTGGGCGCGTTCCTGATCGTGGCGGGCGTCTGCGCCCTGCTGATCTGGGTCACCCTGGCCGGCAACGAGTTCGACTGGGCCTCCTGGCAGACGGCAGCGCTCACCGGCGCCGGTGCCGTGCTGCTGGCCGCCGCGGTGTTCGTCGAGGCGCGGACGGCCGAGCCGGTCATCCCGCTGGGCATCTTCCGCAACCGCACCGTCACCCTCACCACCGTGGCCAGCCTGCTGGTGGGTGTCGCCATGTTCGGCGGCACGGTGTTCCTCTCCCAGTACTTCCAGGTGTCCCTCGGCAAGTCCCCGACCGTGGCCGGTCTGATGAGCCTGCCGATGATCCTCGGCCTGCTGGTCTCGTCGACCGTCGCCGGCCAGGTCATCAGCAGGACGGGTGTGTGGAAGCGCTACCTGGTGGCGGGCGCGGTGATCATGACCGTCGGCCTCGGCCTGCTGTCCACCATCGACGCTGGCACCTCCTTCACCCTGCTCAGCGCCTACATGGCGGTGCTCGGCATCGGCGTCGGCATGCTGATGCAGAACCTGGTGCTGGCCGCGCAGAACGACGTCCCGGCCGGCGAGCTGGGCGCCGCGACCTCCGTGCTGTCCTTCTTCCGCAGCATGGGCGGCACCATCGGCACCAGCGTCCTGGGCGCCGTCCTCGCCAACCGGGTCGCGTCCGAGATGACCAAGGGGCTGGACGCCGCGGGCATCCCCTCGGGCGGCGACGGCGGCGGTGGGAGCAGCGTCCCGGACATGAGCACCCTGCCGGAGCCGGTGCGGCAGATCGTCGAGCACGCCTACGGCGTCGCCACCGCCGACCTGTTCCTCATCGCCACGCCGTGCGCGCTGCTGGCGCTGCTCACCGTGGTGTTCATCAAGGAGAAGCCGCTGAAGACGACCAGCGGCATGGAGCGCCTCGCCGAGGAGGCCGGCGCCGCGGCCGAGACGGACAAGACCGTCGCCAGGAGCTGAAGCCCTCAGCGCGAAGGACGAGCGCCCCACGGCCGTGGGGCGCTCGTGCCGTTTTCGTGCCGTTTCCGTGCCGTTTTCGGCCTCGTGCCGGGTCCGGGCTGGTGCCGTTCCCTGCGGGCGGCTCACTGACCGCCCAGGCCCGTCGTCGCCACCGACTTCACGATGTGACGCTGGAAGAAGACGAACACCAGCACCAGGGGCAGCGCGGCGAGCACCGAGGACGCCATCGTCTGGGCGTAGTTGACGCCGTAGGCGTCCTTCACCGCGGTGATGCCGACCGGCAGGGTCATCAGGGCCGGGTCGGAGGTGGACACGAACGGCCACAGGAAGTTGTTCCACGCCCCGATGAACACGAAGATCGACACCGCGGCGAGCATGGGACGCGACAGCGGCAGCATGACCGACCAGAAGATCCGCGCGTGGCCGGCGCCGTCGAGCCGGGCGGCCTCCTCCAGTTCGCGCGGGATGGTGTCGAAGTGCTTCTTCAGGATGAACACCATCACCGGGGCGACGGTCTGCGGCAGGATCACCGCCGCGTACGTGTCGACGAGGTTCAGCGTCAGCATCTGCTGGAACCACGGCACGATCAGCATCTGCGGCGGCACGAGAACCGACGCGATGGTGAGCGCGAACAGGGCGCGGCGCCCGCGGAACACCGTGCGGGAGAAGGCGTAGCCCGCCGCCGCCGACACGACGACCGTGACGAGGGTGACGGCCGCGGAGACGAAGAAGCTGTTCCACATCCACAGCGGCAGGTCACCGCGCTCGATCACCGTGCGGAAGCCGTCGAGGGTGAAGCCGGCCTGCGGCCAGATCCAGTGCACCGGGTCACTGGCGTCCTGCTCGGACTTGAACGCCGTGAACACCGCCCACGCCATCGGCAGCAGCCAGATCACGGCCAGCACCGCGAGGGCGGCCAGGCCCAGCGTACGGGCCGTCCGGGTCGGGCCGAGGGTGAGGTTGGGGCCCCGCTGCGCGCCCGCACGGGCGCGGCGGGAGGCCGGGAGCGGGGAGACCGTGGGGCGCGCGGGCCGTGTCCGGAGGTCTGCGAAGGTCATGTCACTTCTCCCTGCGGCGGAAGGCGGCGAACTGCGCGGCGGAGACGAGGACGACGAGGGCGAAGAAGACGTAGCTGATGGCGGAGGCGTAACCGAGCCGGTAGCCGGTGAAGCCGACGTCGTAGAGGTACTCGACGACGGGGCGGGTGGCGCCGTCGGGTCCGCCCTTGGTCAGCAGGTACACCTGGTCGAAGACCTTCAGCGAGGCGAGGATCTGCAGCACGGTGATCACCCCGGTGATACGGCGCAACTGGGGCAGGGTGACGTGCCGGAGCCGTCGCCAGGCGCCCGCCCCGTCCAGGGCCGCGGCCTCGTAGAGGTGGTCGGGGACGGCCTGGAGCGCGGCCAGGAACAGCAGGAAGTTGAAGCCGACGGTCCACCACAGGGTGGCGATCACGATGGCGTAGAGGGCGACGTCCTTGTCGCTCAGCCAGGCGTAGCCGTCCAGGCCGGCCGCCTCGAGCAGGTGGTTGTACAGGCCGAGGTCCGGCTGGTAGAGCCAGCCCCACAGCAGGCCGACGACGCCGACGGGCAGCAGGTACGGGGCGAAGAACGCCAGGCGCCACACCCACTGTCCGGGCAGGCCGGTGTGCACCAGCAGCGCCATGGCGAGGGCGACGGCGACCAGGGGCACGGTGGACACCGCGGTGAACCAGACGGTGTTGCCGACCGCCTGCCACATGTCGGCGTCGCCGAGGGCCTCCGCGTAGTTGTCGAGTCCGACGAACGACGGCTCGTGCGCGGAGAGCGAGGTGTCGGTGAGGCTCATCCACGCGCCGTGGACCAGCGGCCACACCATGAACAGGGCGAACAGGACGAGGAACGGCAGGGCGAAGAGCAGGCCCGGCGGGACGAGCCGGCGCGCGGTCGCGCCGAGGCCCGTGGCCCTGTCGCCGGCGTGCGCCGGGTCCGGCGCTGCGAGTGGGGTGGACATCTGCTGCCTCCTTCGCGGCGGTCAGGCCGGACTGGGCTGGGACAGGGCGGTGTTGATGCGGTCGACCATGGCGCGGGCCGCCCGGTCGGGCGCCAGGCCGTCCAGCAGCGCCTGCTGGAGCACCTGCGACATGGCGTTCTGGAAGTCGGAGCCGGCCCCGGCGAACCACACGGGCGGGTCGAGGACGACGTGGTCGGCGGCCGTGACGTAGCGGGCCTGGGGTTCCAGGCGGGCGTACTCACGGGTGCGGGTCACCGGCTGGTACGCCGGGATGTGACCGGCCTTCGCCCAGGTCTGCCCGGCCTTGAGGATGGCGGCGACCGCCTGGTGGGTGCGCCTGCGCTGCGCCTCGTCGGGGTCGGGGCGGCGGGGCAGGACGAAGGAGTGCGCGTCGGCGTAGACGGCGGGGGTGCCGAACACCGTGGGGAAGGAGGCGGCGCCGAGCTGCGGGTCGGCGGCGCGGAAGGTGCCGAGCTCCCACTCGCCGGAGAGGATCATGCCGGTCTGCCCGTTGGTGAAGTTGGCCAGGGCGGCCGGGTAGTCGAGGCGGTGCGGGTTGGCGCGGCCGTCGACGAGCTTGGTCATGAAGGCGATGACCTCGGCCATGGCGTCGGTGTCGGCGGTGACGGTGCCGCCGACCGGCAGGCCGAAGTCGTTGCCGGTCTGCCGGTAGAGGCCGTAGAACAGCCGCCAGCACTGGGCCGTGTCGTTGACGTAGCCGAAGGCGATGCCCTGTTTCCCGGTGGCGCGGGCCAGTTCGCGGCCGGCCTCGAGGAAGCGGGCGGGGCTGGAGAAGGCGTCGAGGTCGAGGGCGCCGTCGCGGGTCAGCAGGCCGGCCTTGCGGACGAGGTCGGGGTGGAAGAAGACGATGAACGGGTGGGTGTCGAGGGGGACGGCGTACGCCTCGTCGCGGTACCGGGTGCGCTGCCACACCGCGTCGGCGAAGTCGGCCTCGCGTACGCCGAATTCGGCCAGGAGGTCCGTGTCCCAGGGGTCGAGCAGGCCGAGCGGGGCGTAGCCGGCCAGGCGTGACATGTGGCAGACGGCGACGTCCGGTCCGCGTCCGCCCGCCGAGGCCATGGCGAGCTTGGTGTAGTACGGGGTGCCCCATTCGAGGACGGTGCGTTCGACGTCGGTGCCGGGCATGTCCGGGGCCGCGATGTCGATCAGCTCGTCGAGCAGGGCGCCGTCGGCGCCGCTGAACAGGTCCCACATGCGCACGGTGTCGGGGTCCGCGGCCGCGGCGGCCCCGCAGCCGGCCAGGGCGCCGCCGCCCAGAAGGGCGGCGGCGGAGGCCAGGGAGGCGCGGAGCACACCGCGCCTGGACGGTGCCGCGCGGTGGTCCCCCGACCGGACGGAGGCGGCCCGAGGGCCTGGCAGGTCGGCCATGACACTACCTTTCTCTACATCGATGTACATCACCGGCGGACGCCGCGGCCGGCGGGCGGTGCGGGGGGCCGGCGGGAGGTGACCCCGCGGCCGGACGGGCCGGTGTCAGCCGGCGGTCTCGGAGGCCGCGGGGCGCTGCTGGACGCGGCGCAGCACGGCGGTGTCGAACTTGTCGGCGCGGTCGAAGCCGTAGACGCCGTTGCGTTCCTGGAAGACGTCGGTGAGCTGGGTGTAGCAGTAGCCGAACATGTCGGGGTCGTCGAGCAGGACGTCCACCAGGCCGGTGAAGCGCTCGAGGAACTCCTCGACGCTGCGAGGCCGTTCGCCGTAGCCCCAGGACGACTCGCTCTCGTCGCCCGCGGCGGTGGCGGCGGCTTCGGCGTCCCACCAGATGCCGCCGAACTCGCTGCAGAAGTACGGCTGGCCGCGGTACGGCACCGACCAGGGGCGGCCGTCGGGGCCGGAGTTGACGTACGGGCGGTCCTCGGCGAGACCGGCCATGGTCCTGGCGAAGACCTCAGGGTCCTGCTCGTAGCAGTGGGAGTCGTAGACGTCGGTCTCCGCCACGCGGTGGGCGTAGCCGGAGGCGTCGACGACGGGGCGGCTGGGGTCGGCCTGCTTGGTGGCGAGGAACATCGCCCGGGTGACGTCGTCGAGCTGGGTGATGCGGTCGTGCAGGTGCTGGTACGTCTCGTTGAGCGGGCACCAGCCGACGATCGACGGGTGGGAGTGGTCGCGTTCCAGGGCTTCGAGCCACTGGGCGACGTAGCTGGCGTCGGGGCGCTGGTTGTCGTCGCGTACGCCGGTCTCGCAGCCCCAGTCGCCGAACTCGCCCCACACCAGGTAGCCGATCCGGTCGGCGTGGTAGAGGTAGCGCTCCTCGAACACCTTCTGGTGCAGCCGGGCGCCGTTGAAGCCGGCGCGCAGGCCGAGTTCGATGTCGCGGACCAGGTCCGCGTCGGTGGGGGCGGTCATCAGGCCGTCCGGGTAGTAGCCCTGGTCGAGGACGAGGCGCTGGAACACCGGTTCGCCGTTGATGAGCACCCGCTTGCCGTGCAGGGCGACCGACCGCATGCCCGCGTAGGAGGTGGCCTCGTCGACCACGGCGCCTTCGGCGTCCAGAAGTTGCAGGCGCAGGTCGTACAGGTGCGGGTCGGCCGGTGACCAGGTGCGCAGCCGGTCCTCGGGAACGGTCAGCACCAGGCGGGGGCACAGGTCCAGGTCGGCGCGGGCCGTGGCGGTCACCACCTCGCCCTCGGTGTCGCCGAGCACGGCGCGCACCCGGTGGCCGGGCAGGTTGGCGGTGACCGGGAGGTCGAGGTGGAAGGAGCCCGAGCCGAGGTCGGGGGTGATGCGGGGGCGCTTGAGGCGGGCGGCGGCGGGGACGGGCTCCATCCACACCGTCTGCCAGATGCCGGTGGTGCGGGTGTAGTGGCAGTGCGAGTTGGCGTACCAGGTGGCCTGCTTGCCGCGGGCCTGCGGGCCGTGCCGGGAGTCGCGGGCGCGGACCACGATCACGGCCTCCTCGCCGGGGCCCGCGACGTCGCGCAGCTCGGCGGTGAAGGGGGTGAACCCGCCGCGGTGGCGGGCCACTTCGGTGCCGTTGACCCACACGGTGGCGTCGTGGTCGACGGCGCCGAAGTGCAGCAGTACGTCGTTGCCGGCCCACTCGGCCGGGACCGTGACCGTGCGGCGGTACCAGACGGCCTCCATGAAGTCGGTGTCGCCGATCCCGGACAGCTCGGACTCCGGGCAGAAGGGCACGACGATCTCCCCGGCGAGGTCGCGGTCGCGCAGTCCCCGCTCCAGTCCGCTGTCACCGCGGTCGGTCTCGAACTGCCAGCGGCCGTTCAGGTTCAGCCACGCCTCGCGGACGAACTGGGGCCGGGGGTACTCGGGACGCGGGACGTCCGGGGGCAGGGGCGTGCTCATGCTGCTCCTCATCACTGCGGGTGCGCAGGTGCGCTGCGGACAGGGGCCATGCGACCATACGATTACATCGATGTAAATGGCAGTGGCGAAAAGTTTTCGGCATGGCCCTCCGAGGCTCTCCCCTCCGTCGGCGGTTCCGCTCCAGGGAGCGGCCGTTACGATCCGGGAGGCGGCGAGAGGGGCGAGAAGGGAAGCATGGGCAGGCCCAGGATCAAGGACGTCGCGGAGTACGCGGGCGTCTCGGCGAAGACGGTGTCCAACGTTCTCAACGACTACGAGCACGTCTCCGAGCGGACCCGCACCGCGGTACGGGAGGCGATCGACGCCCTCGGCTACCGGGTCAACATCGCCGGCCGCCAGCTGCGCCGGGGCCGGACGGGCGTGATCGCGCTGGCGGTGCCGGAGCTGGACATCGCCTACTTCGCCGAGCTGGCCAAGCACGTCATGGCCGAGGCGGAGCGGCGGGGTGGCACCACGCTGCTGCTGGAGACCGGCGGGCGCCGCGAGAAGGAACTCGCCGCCGTGCAGGGCTTCGACGCGCAGTTCACGGACGGGGTCATCCTCTCGCCGCTGGCCCTTCAGCCGCGCGACCTCCAGGACCGTGACACACGGCTGCCGCTGGTGCTGCTCGGTGAGTGCAACCTGCCCGGCAGCGCGGACCACGTCGCCATCGACAACGTGGCGGCGGCCCGTGAGGCGACCGCGCATCTGCTGGCGCGGGGGCGGCGGCGCATCGCGGTGGTGGGCGGTGATCTGCGGGGCGGGCTCAACACGGGCCGGCTGCGCACCGTCGGCTACGAGCAGGCGCTGACCGAGGCGGGACTTGCCGTGTCCGAGGAGCTGGTCCTGCCGGTGCTGGCGTTCCACTGGGCCGACGGCGCCGCCGCCGCACGCGGTCTGATGCGGCTGCCGAGGCGACCGGACGCGCTGCTCTGCCTCAACGACCACCTGGCGCTCGGCGCGGTGCGCGCGCTGCACGAGGACGGCTGGTCGGTACCGGGGGACGTGGACGTGGTCGGCTTCGACGACATCGAGGCCACCAGGTACAGCATCCCGACGGTCACCTCGGTCGCGCCCGACAAGCCGGGCATCGCACGGCGGGCGGTGGAACTGCTGCTGGACCGGATAGAGGCGGGGGGCGACGGAGGTCCCGCGGTGGACGAGACGGCGGGGCACCGGCTGATCGTGCGGGAGAGTTCGGGCGGGTAGGCACGCCCCGGCCCGAGTGCGCCGGAGGCGGGGAAGGCGAGGGACAAGGCGTTCCGGAAGCCGCCTTCGGACCCCCGCCCGGAGCCTTGTCATCGCCCGGTCACGGCGTGTATAACGTTGTAAAACTTGAGCCCAGCGGCTCGGCACACGACTCTCGAGGTGACGGCTCCGCATCCGCACCCGCCTACCGGGTCGGGCCGCTCACGAAGGGATAGCCGTGCGGGTCAGCCTCAAGGACGTCGCCGCGCACGCGGGGGTCTCCATCAAGACCGTCTCGAACGTGGTGAACAACTACCAGCACGTCACACCTGCCATGCGCGAGCGGGTCCAGCGCTCCATCGACGCGCTCGGCTACCAGCCCAACCTCGCCGCACGGCACCTGCGCAAGGGCCGTACGGGCATCATCGCGCTCGCGCTGCCCGAGCTCGGCAACCCGTACTTCGCCGAGCTGACCGCCTCCGTCATCGACGCGGCCTCCCAGCACGACTACATCGTGCTGCTCGACCACACCGGAGGCTCGCGCGACCAGGAGCTGCTGGTGAGCCAGGGCTTCCGGGCCCGCGTCATCGACGGCCTGATCCTCAGCCCCATCGAGCTGCGGACCGAGGACCTGCGCGACCGCGAACAGGACGTACCCCTGGTGCTGCTCGGCGAGCGGGACTACGACCTGCCGTACGACCACATCGCGATCGACAACGTCGCCGCCGCGCGTGACGCCGTGCGGCACCTGATCGAACTGGGGCGCGGGGAGGTGGCGTTCATCGGCGCCCGCCGCGACCGCAGCGAGCCGGCGCAGCTCCGTGTCCGCGGCTGGCGCGAGGAGCTGACGGCGGCGGGGCTCCCGGCGGACGAGGGGCTGGTCGCGGCGGTCGACGGCTGGGGGCACGCCGACGGCGCGCGGGCGATGCGGCACATCCTCGACAGCGGGCGGCGGCCGGACGCGGTGTTCGCCTACAACGACCCGATGGCGATCGGCGCGATGAGGGTGCTGCACGAGCGGGGACTGCGGGTCCCCGAGGACGTCGCGGTGGTCGGCTTCGACGACGTGATCGAGGGCCGCTTCGGCGCGGTGACCCTCACGTCGATCTCCCCCGACAAGGCCGCGATCGGCCGCCTCGCGGTGGAGTCGGTCCTGGCCCGCCTGGGCGACAGCGCCCCGGAGCCCCGCCGTATCTGGGCGGACTACCAACTGGTCAAGCGGGAAAGCACGTTGGGGCGTCCGGCTTCTCCCCCGGCCTCCTGACACGGCCGTCGTGCGCCCGGCCCGGCGCGGGGGGCCGTACGTCGCTCGGCCCCCGCGCCGGTCACGGAACCGGTCGGCTCACGTGATCGAGCTCTGACCGTCGCTGCACGAGTTCCAGTTGATCTGCTTCTTGGCCACGCTCGTCACCGAGCAGACCTGCCAGAAGAGGGAGCCGTACTCCTCGAAGCTCTTGTTGAGGTTGGTCCACCCCCTGGCCTTGCCGAGCGTGTCGTACGCGACGCCCTGACGCGAGCCGAAGTCGTCGCTGTACGACCACACCATGGCCACCGGCAGGTTGTCGGCGCTCAGGTCACGGACCCAGAACCACTCGCCATAGGGCTGGAAGCAGGCCTCGCCGCCGGCGAAGTCGTCACACTCGTAGGGGTGCTGTCCGAACGTGCTGTCGTCGGCGTCGGCCGTGGCCTGCCAGCCGTCCGCGGCGGAGGCGGGCGAGGCCGCCACCCCCAGCACCAGGGCCGCACCGGTCAGCACACTCGCGACAACTCGACTTGCCCGCATACGTCTTGTCCCTTCGTCTCATGGATGACCTCTGCGCGGCGCCTGAGCGGTCCACCGTCCGGCGCCGGCGGTGCCGATGCTGCGGGCGGGGGCGACCGGAGAACAAGGACATCCCGGTGTCCCGGACGCCGCGAGGCTGTCCGGGCCGGTCACGGCGGTGTCCCGGACAGCTGTCCGACCACGGGCCGGGGGTCTTCGCACCACGCCATGGCACGCGCTTACCGACATGCACGCCCCGCGCGCCCCTCAACTCCTGCGGCCGCGCCCGCGCGCACCTCCCCTCCCCACCTTGTGCGCGAGGGGTTTACAGCCCTCTTCCAACGATGTAAAACCTCCTTGGCGGCGCATCGGACGCCGTTGTGCACAGGGGGAGCAGCTCCACCATGCGCGTCCTTCAGGCTCCCCAGTTCCCTTTCAGCGTCACCCGGATCGGGGTCACCATGCAGCGCACCACTCACCGTTCCCTTCTCCTCGCCCGTCCCGTGCTCGTGGCCTTGGCCGCCGCCGTGGCCCTCACCGCGACGTCCTGCGCCAAGTCGGAGGACGACGCGGCGGACGGCAAGAAGTCCACGGCCGCCGCCGATGCCGGCCAGAAGGTGGCCGAGCCGAAGCCGGGCAGCAAGACCTGCACCATCGACGCCTACGGCGGCGAGAAGATCGATCTGAAGGACGCCACGGTCGGCTTCTCCCAGTCGGAGAAGGAGGCCAACCCCTTCCGTATCGCCGAGACGCAGTCCATCAAGGACGAGGCCGCCAGGAGAGGCGTCAAGCTGCTGACGGCCAACGCGCAGTCGCAGTTCTCCAAGCAGATCAGCGACGTTCAGGACCTGCTCGCCAAGGGCGCCGACCTGCTGGTGATCGCCCCGCTGAACTCCGACGGCTGGGACCCGGTCCTCCAGGCCGCCGCGGCCAAGAAGGTCCCGATCGTCACCATCGACCGGAAGATCAACGCCACGGCCTGCAAGGACTACGTGTCCTTCATCGCCTCGGACTTCGTGGAGCAGGGCCGCCGCGCCGCGGACCAGATGATCGAGGCGACCGGCGGCAAGGGCGAGGTCGCCATCCTGCTGGGCTCCGCGGGCAACAACGTCACCACCGAGCGCACGAAGGGCTTCAAGGAGCGGGTCGCCGAGAAGGCCCCCGGTCTGAAGGTGGTCTTCGAGCAGACCGGTGACTTCACCCGCGAGAAGGGCCAGCAGGTCACCGAGCAGCTCATCCAGTCGAAGCCCGGCATCAAGGGCATCTACGCGGAGAACGACGAGATGGGCCTGGGCGCGGTCGCCGCGCTGAAGGGCGCGGGCAAGAAGGCCGGCGACGTCAAGATCGTCACGGTGGACGGCACCCGCAACGCCGTCCAGGGCGTCGTGGACGGCTGGATCAGCGGTGTCATCGAGTCCAACCCGCGGTTCGGCCCGCTGGCGTTCCAGACGCTGGACGACTTCACCCAGGGCAAGGAAGTCGCGCAGGACATCATCATCCAGGACGGCGCCTACGACGACGGCAACGCCGAGCAGGACCTCGGCAAGGCCTACTGATCCCGTCACGGGGGTCCGCGCCACGCCGGGCCCCCTGTCCGTCCGTCACCCATTCCCATCCTGGAGGCACAGGTGGCTCCCCCCGCCGAAGTCCTCGCCGTCCGCGGACTGAGCAAGACGTTCCCCGGCGTCCGGGCCCTGGACGACGTGGACCTGACCCTGCACGCCGGTGAGGTCCACGCCCTGATCGGCGAGAACGGCGCCGGCAAGTCGACGCTCATCAAGCTCCTCACCGGGGTGTACCGGCCCGACGCCGGTGACATCGTTTTCCAGGGCCGTCCGGTCTCCTTCGCCACCCCGCTGGAGGCGCAGAAGGCCGGCATCTCGACGATCTACCAAGAGGTCAACCTCATCCCGCTGCTCAGCGTGGCCCGCAACCTGTTCCTGGGCCGCGAGCCGCGGAACCGTTTCGGGCTGCTGGACTTCGCCCGTATGCACCGCGAGGCCGAGGAGACGCTGCGCGGCTACGGCGTCCGCGTCGACGTACGGCGGCCGCTGCGCAGCCTCGGTGTGGGCGCGCAGCAGATGGTCGCGCTGGCCCGGGCCGTGGCGAGCGAGGCGCGGATCGTCATCATGGACGAGCCGACGTCGTCGCTCGAACCGCGGGAGGTCGAGACGCTGTTCTCGGTCATCCGCCGGCTGCGCGACGAGGGCATCGCCGTCGTCTACGTCAGCCACCGCCTGGACGAGCTGTACGCCGTGTGCGACACGGTGACCGTGCTGCGCGACGGCCGCCGCGTCCACCACGGCAAGCTGGCCGACCTGGACCGGCTGTCCCTGGTGTCCACCATGCTGGGCCGCGAGCTGGGCGAAGTGCGGTCGGAGGGACTGACGAAGTTCACCGGCGAGCACCACGCCACGGACACCCGGCCGGTGCTGGAGGCCACGGACCTGACGGTCCCGCACCAGCTGCACGGCGTGTCGGTCAGCATCCGGCCCGGCGAGGTGGTCGGGCTCGGCGGGCTGCTCGGGTCCGGACGCACCGAGACGGCGAAGGCCATCTCCGGGGCGCTGCCCACCAGTTCGGGTCGCGTGGTCGTGGCCGGGGCGCCGCTGCGCGGGGGGTCCACGCCGGCCGCCATCCGCGCGGGCGTGAGTCTGCTGCCGGAGGACCGCAAGAGCGAGGGGATCGTGCCCGGCCTTTCGGTCCGGGAGAACATCTCCCTCGCCGTCCTCCCCCGTCTCTCCCGCTTCGGGCTGGTGTCCGAGGCGCGTGTCGACTCCATCGTGGACACGTTCATCGAACGGCTGCGCATCAAGGCGTCCTCGCCGCAGCAGAAGGTCGGCGAACTGTCCGGCGGCAACCAGCAGAAGGTGCTGCTCGCCCGCTGGCTGGCGATGAACCCGAAGGTGCTGCTGCTCGACGAGCCCACCCGGGGCATCGACGTCGGCGCCAAGGCCGAGGTGCAGAAGCTCGTGGACGAACTGGCCGCGGACGGCCTGGGCGTCCTGCTCATCTCCTCCGACCTGGAGGAACTGATCGAAGGGTCCGACCGCGTGGTCGTACTGAAGGACGGTGCCGTCGTCGGTGAACTGACCGGCGACGAGGTCACCGAGGACAAGCTGATGCGGACCATCGCCGGGGACGCCCCGGCACGGGGCGCGGTCGAGGAGGAGGCGGCCACCGATGGCTGAAGCCGCTCTGAAGACCGTCCCGCTGGACAAGGCGCGCGCCCTGCAGTGGCTGCAGAGGTACGGCGTGTACGCCGGTGTGGCGCTGCTGCTCGTCGTCAACATCGTCATCACCCCGCACTTCCTGTCCGCGGAGAACTTCCGCACCCAGGCCGTGCAGGTGGCGCCCGTCATCATCGTCGCGCTGGGCATGGCCCTGGTCATCGGCACCGAGGGCGTCGACCTGTCGGTGGGCGCCGTGATGGCGCTGGCGGCCTCGGTGACCGCCCTCTACCTGGGGTACGGACTGGTGCCTGCGCTGCTCGTGGTGGCGCTGTTCGCCGCCGGCGTGGGCCTCGCCAACGGGGCGCTGGTGGCGCTGGTCGGGGTGCAGCCCATCGTGGCGACCCTCGCCCTCATGGTGGGCGGGCGGGGCCTGGCCCTGGTGCTGCTGCCGCAGCTCGAGGACCTGCGCAACCCGCAGCTCGCGTCGCTCGGTTCGGGTGACGTCCTGGGCATCCCGTACCTGATCCTGATCGCGGCCGTGCTGGCACTTCTCGTGGCGTTCACGGTGCGGCGCACCACCTTCGGACGGCAGCTCCTCGCCATCGGCGACAGCCGTCCCGCCGCGCAGCTCGCCGGCCTGCCGGTGCGGCGCGTGCTGATCGTGGTGTACGTGGTGTCCGCGCTGCTCGCCGCCGTGGCGGGCGTGCTCGCCACGGCACGGCTTCAGGCCAGCGACCCGACGTCGCTGGGCAACCTGATGGAGCTGTCCGCCATCACCGCCGTCGTGGTCGGCGGCACGCCGCTCACCGGCGGGCGGGTCAACATCGCCGGGACGGTGGCGGGCGCGGTCCTCATCCAGCTGCTCACCGCCACCCTCATCAAGCACGATCTGCCGCCGTCGTGGACGCAGATCGCGCAGGCCGTAGTGATCGTGGCCGCGGTCTACGCGGCGCGGGGACGGGGGAAGCGATGACCGTCACGAAGACCCGGACGCCGGCGGGCGTGGACGAGGGCAAGCGGGCGGCGGGCGCGGAGCCTGTCGGGCCTGCGCGCTCGGAGCGGCTGAGCGCCCTGGTGCAGCAGCACGGCGCGCTGGCCGTGCTCGTCATCGTCTCGCTGGTGGCGACGTTCAGCTTCGACTCGTTCGCGACCGGCGACAACGTCAGCAACATGGCGACGAGTTCGGCGTTCCTCGCGATCGTCGCGCTCGGCATGACGTTCGTGATCATCACCGGCGGCATCGACCTGTCGGTGGGCTCGCTGTTCGCTCTCGGCGGGGTGCTGGCGGCCTGGGGCTCCCGGCACGGCACGCTGGTGGCGCTGCTGCTGCCGCTGGTGGTGTGCGGGGCGGTCGGCGTGGTCAACGGGCTGCTGGTGGCCCGGTCGCGGCTGGCGCCGTTCATCGTCACCCTGGCGGCCATGCTGGGCGCCCGGGGTCTGATGCTGGCGATCACCGACGAGGGCGCGAACACCTACCTCATCGGCAAGGGCTCCTTCCTCGCCGAGCTGGGGCAGGGCACCACGCTCGGCCTGGGCAACCCCGTATGGATCATGCTGGCGCTCTTTGTCGCCGGGGCGGTCGTGCTGCGCCGCACCCGGTTCGGCCAGCACGTGTACGCGGTCGGCGGCAACGAGGACGCGGCGGCGCTGATGGGCGCCCCCGTGGCCCGCACCAAGATCCTCGTCTACACGCTGTCCGGGGTGCTGGCCGGCCTGGCCGGTGCGCTGAACGCCGCGTGGCTCGCCTCCGGGGTGACCATCCTCGGCAACGGCATGGAACTGGAGGCGATCTCCGCCGTGGTCATCGGCGGCACCTTGCTCACCGGCGGGCTCGGCTATGTCAGCGGGTCACTGGTCGGGGTGCTGCTGCTGAAGGTGATCCAGAACGTCATCAACCAGATCGGCTCCCTGGACTCCTCCTACCAGCAGGTCGTCAGCGGCGCCTTCCTGGCCGTGGTGGTCGTCGCCCAGACGTGGCTGGGGCGACGGCGGCAACTGATGTAGACCCTGGACGCGGCGGCGGGCCTCCTGGCTCCCGCTGCCGCGTCCGGCACGGCGGCCGGTCACGCTCCTCGCACAGCCGGCCGCCCTGGCACGCGCACGTCTCCCACCCCCACTTCCCGAGGAGTGACGATGCGTAGAACACCCGCACCCGTCCCCCGTGCCGCCCGCCCGAGACGGCGGTGGACGGCGACCGTCCTGGCGGTGCTGGCCCTGCTGGCCGGCACCGCCCTCACCGTTCCCGGGGCCGCGACCGAGGCGCCGGCGGCGTGGACGCCGAAGCCCGCGCCGATGACCACGCCGTGGACGAACCAGGTCCCGGTCGACAACCCGCTGCCCGAGTATCCGCGCCCGCAGCTCACCCGCCCCGACTGGGCGAACCTCAACGGCATCTGGGACTTCGCCGTGACCTCGGCGAACGCCGGCCGTCCCGCCGCCTTCCCGGAGCAGATCCGGGTGCCGTTCGTCGCCGAGTCGGCGCTCTCCGGCATCCAGCGCCGCATCACCCAGAACGACAAGCTCTGGTACAAGCGCACCTTCACCGTCCCGTCCGGCTGGGACGGCCGGCGCGTCCAGCTCCACTTCGGCGCGAGCGACTGGCGCACCACCGTCTGGGTCAACGACCGGCAGGCGGGCGCCGTCCACGACGGCGGCTACGACTCCTTCTCCTACGACATCACCGACCTGCTGAACCGGGGCGGCGTCAACACGGTCGTCGTCTCCGTGTGGGACCCCACCCAGACGGGCAGCCAGGCGGTCGGCAAGCAGCGGCTGAACGACGTCCAGCCCCATCCGGGCGGCGGCATCTTCTACACGGCCGCCTCCGGCATCTGGCAGACGGTGTGGCTGGAGCCCACGTCGGCGGCCCACATCACCCGGCTCGACATGGTGCCCGACCTGACGAACAACCGGCTCAAGGTGACCGTGCGGGGCGCCGGGACGAGCGGGCATCAGGCCCGCGTGACCGTTTCCGCCGGCGGCGCCACGGTCGGCACGGCGACCGGCCCGGCCGGCACGGAGTTCACCGTCCCGGTGCCGAACGCCCGCCGGTGGACGCCCGACGACCCGTTCCTCTACGACGTGCGCGCCGACCTGCTGTCCGGCGCCACGCCGGTCGACTCCGTGGGCAGCTACACCGGCATGCGCACGGTCGGTCTCGCCCGGGTCGACGGTGTGCTGCGGCCCGTGCTGAACGGGCAGTTCGTGTTCCAGACCGGCACCCTGGACCAGGGCTACTGGCCCGACGGCATCTACACCGCGCCGACCGACGCCGCCCTGCGGTTCGACCTGCAGAAGCACAAGGACCTGGGCTTCAACATGGTGCGCAAGCACATCAAGGTGGAGCCGCAGCGCTGGTTCTACTGGGCCGACCGGCTCGGTCTGCTGGTGTGGCAGGACATGCCGTCCATGGAGCGCACGCCCGACGCGGCGGGGCGCGCCCAGTGGGAGGCCGAGTACCGGCGGATCATCGACCAGCACCGCAGCTCCCCCTCGCTGATCATGTGGGTGAACCAGAACGAGGGCTGGGGCCAGTACGACCAGGCGCGCATCGCGAACGAGGTGAAGGCGTACGACCCGTCGCGGCTGGTGGACAACATGAGCGGGGTGAACTGCTGCGGCGCCGTCGACGGCGGCAACGGCGACGTCGTCGACCACCATGTCTACGTAGGCCCGGGCACCACGGTGCCGGACGCCGGCCGTGCCGCGGTGCTCGGCGAGTACGGCGGTCTCGGCTTCAAGGTGGCCGGCCACGAGTGGTACCCGGACGGCGGCTTCAGCTACGAGGACCAGCCGTCCCTCGCCCACCTCGACAACCGGCTCGTCGGGCTCCTGGACGGCATCCGCGAGGTGCGTCTCCCGCGGGGCCTGTCCGCGGCCGTCTACACGGAGATCACCGACGTGGAGAACGAGGCGAACGGACTGCTCACCTACGACCGCCAGGTGGTCAAGGTCGACCAGGCGCGGGTCCGGGCGGCCAACCGGGCGCTGATCGACGCCTCCCGCTCTCCGGCAGCACCGGTGACGCTGCCCACCGGACAGTTCCGTTCCCTGCGCGTCACCACCCCCGGCTACACGGACCGGTACATCCGGCACAAGGACGGCGCCGCGTTCACCGAGGTGGTGAACGGCGGCAGCGCGGCGCTGCTGAAGGCCGACGCCACCTGGAGGATCGTCCCCGGCCTGGCGGACGCCTCCTGCTACTCGTTCGAGTCGCGCAACTACCCGGGCGAGTATCTGCGGCACCGCAACTCCCGTGTGTACAAGGAGGGCGGCAGCGGCGACCTGTTCCGCGCGGACGCCACCTTCTGCCCGGTGCGGGGCGCGAACGGCGGCGTGAGGCTGTCCGCGTACAACTTCCCCGGGCAGTATCTGCGGCACTACGACGCCGAGTTGTGGCTGGCGATCCCCGGTGGCACGCGCGCCTACGACTCCCCCGCCCTGTTCGCCGAGGACACCACGTGGGCGGTGGAGGCGCCCTGGACACCCTGAGCCGTAGGTGACGGGACCGCGAGAGGGGGCGGACGCCGTGGCGTCCGCCCCCTCGTCGCACCGGGTGTTACGGCTTCTGCGCCTCGTGGAGGGCGGTCACCTCCTCGGCGGTCAGCGCCTTGTCGTAGGCGTGGACCTCGTCGACGGAGCCGTTCCAGAAGTCGGTGTCGTCACCGTTCCACTTGGCGCGGCCGACCGCGAGGGGCCCCGAGCCGACGTAGTTGGGACCGCTCTTGACGGTCGCCGCCTTCACGCCGTCGACGTACAGGGTGATCTCGCCGGTGGCGCCGTCCCGCACGCCGACCAGGTGGTACCAGCGGCCCAGTTCGGGCCGGGTCTCCAGGCGCGCCCGCTGTCCGTCGGGCGTGCTGAAGGCGAACGCGCCCTGCCCGTACTGGAGGTAGAACGGGCTTGCCTGGCGGCGGCCGTCCTGGCTGACCGCGGTGGCGTAGTTGCCGGGCAGCGCGTCGAGGGTGACCCAGGCGGAGACGGTGTAGCTGCCGGTGGTGTCGAGGACCGGTCCGTCCGTCTGGGCGAACTGGGCCTGCCCGTCGAACTTCAGCGCGCTGCCGCTGACTCCGGTGGTCCAGGTGGCGCCCCCGGTGAGGGTCAGGGCCTTGCCGTTCGGACCGCTGTCCTCGGCGGTGGTGCCGGCGCCCTCGTCGAGGGACCAGTGGCCGCCGCCCTTCAGCCGCTCCCGCTGACCGGCGGACGCGCCGGCCGCGAGCACCTCGAGGTTGATCTCCCGCACCGCCTTCGGGTCGACCTTGATCTCCCTGCGGTCGTACGTGTACAGGCCGTTGAGCTCGTTCTCCAGGTCGGTGATCTGAGTGTACACGGAGCCGGACAGCTCCGCGGCGGCCTGGTCGAGATAGAACTTCTCGGTGTTCTCCACGTACTTGCGGGTCAGCGCCTCCTTGCTGTCCACACCGCTGTAGATGACGGTGGGCGGGCCGGGCCACATGTGCCCCGGGGTGCGGAGGGTGAAGCCGCCGTGCTCGCCGTCCATCGCCGCGCGGTGGTCCGGGAAGGGCGGGTCCTCGTTGTTGTAGTCGTGGTGGTCGATGATGTCGCCCGTGCCGGAGTCGCCCTTGCTGTTGCAGCAGTTGACGCCGCTGTGGGCGTTGACGACGCGGGACGGGTCGGCGGCCTTCACGGCCTCGGTGAGCTTGCCGGTCTCCGCCCGGTCCCACTCGCCCCAGCCCTCGTTGAAGACGATCCAGCCGATGACGGAGGGCGAGCTGTGGTGCTGGCGCATCATCTCCCGGCCCTGCTCGACGAACGCCTGTCGGCCGCTCGCGCTGGTGAGGTTGCCGGAGACGAAGTCCTGCCAGACCAGCAGGCCCAGCCGGTCCGCGTGGTAGAACCAGCGCGGCGACTCCACCTTGATGTGCTTGCGGACCGCGTTGAAGCCGAGCTGCTTGTGCGCCTTCAGGTCGAACGCCAGGGCGTCGTCGCTGGGCGCGGTGTAGAGCCCGTCGGGCCAGAAGCCCTGGTCCAGGGTGGCGAGGGAGAAGACGGGCTTCCCGTTGAGGACGAGCTTCTTGTAGCCGCCCACGTCCTCGATGCCGATCTTCCGCATGCCGAAGTAGCTGTCGACCGTGTCGGTGGACCGGCCGTCGTTCAGCGTGACGTCGAGGTCGTAGAGGTAGGGGTCGTCCGGGCTCCACAGGCGCTGGTTGGACACAGGGAGCTTCAGCTGCTTGTTGGCGGGGCCGGTCACCTTGCCGACGACCTTGCCGCGGTGGTCGCGGGCCACGGCCTCGATGCGTGCCCTGGCGGACGCGCCGGCGGACTCGACCGTCACCGCGAGGGTCCTGGTGTCGATGTCCGGCGTCGTGACGACGTTGTCAATGGACGTCTCGGCGACGGGCTCCATCCACACGGTCTGCCAGATGCCGGAGGACTGGGTGTACCAGATGCCGCCCGGGCTGGTGGACTGCTTGCCCACCGGCTGGTCGGGGCCGCCGGTGTCGGTGACCGCGACGACGATCTCCTGAGGCCCCTTGCTCTTCAGCGCGTCGGTGATGTCGGCGCTGAACGCGTTGTAGCCGCCGGTGTGTTCCGCGACCTTCCTGCCGTTGACCCAGACGCGGGCCTCGTAGTCGACGGCGCCGAAGTTCAGCTTGAGCCGGTTCTTGCCACTCTTGCCGACCTTCCAGTTCTTCGGCACGTCCACGAGCTTGCGGTAGAACATGTGGTCCTCGTGCCGCTCGATCCCGGAGAGCAGTGACTCCGCCGGGAACGGCACGATGATCTTCTCGTTCAGGTCCTTGCCGAAGACGGGCTGCTCCCCCGCCTTCGCGCCGCTGAACTGCCAGGGGCCGTTGAGGTTCTTCCACTGCGTGCGGACCTGCTGGGGGCGCGGGTACTCGGGCAGCGGGTTGTTCTTGTCCACCTTGTCGCCCCACGGGGTGGTGAGGCGGTGGACGGAGGCGTTCTCGGCGTAGCGGGCGATGCGGGGCACGGCCTCGCCGCCGGCGGTGAGGCCCCCCTCGCCGTCGTAGACGACGCGGACCGTCTGGGCCTTCTGTACCGCCTCGGCGAGGGTGACCTGGAGGGCGTTCCGGTCCCCGGGGGCGGTCCTCACCGATCTGATCGGCAGGGCAGTGGTGTCGGCCTCGACCTTGAGGTGCTCGGCCACCCGCCCGAGGTCGCCCACCGGGCCGTCGAAGCGGGCGCGGAGGGTGCGGCCGTCGCGGCCGACGGTCAGCTCGACCGGGTAGACCTCGAAGTCGGCGGGCGGGGTGAACGCCGTCATCGGCACGAGCTGCTTGGGAAGCGTCGGCGTGGACCAGCGCAGGTACATGTTGGATCCGCCGAAGTCCTGGAACATCTCCAGGCGGAAGTCGTACGTCCTGCCCGCGGTGAGCTTCACCGGGGTGCTGGTCTGTTCCCGGTCCCAGTCGGGCTCCCAGTGGTCGATGACCGGCTCGCCGTCGATGTGGAGACGGAAGCCGTTGTCGCCGACGGCGTAGAAGGTGTAGTCGTCGGTCGCCGGGACCTCGATCTGGCCCGTCCAGCGGGCGGTGGTGTGTTCCGTCCGCCCGGTCAGCTCCTCGAACGTGCTGGTGAGACCGGCGAAGTTGATCTGCGGCTCGAGCTGGGTCCCGCCGAGTTCGGCGAAGTCCCGGGCGCCCGGCGCGGACATGCGGAAGTACTCGCCCTTCAGCCCGTGCACCGTGACGTCGGCGTCCGCGGCCCGGGCGGCGGAGGCGTCGACGGCCGCGGCCGGTGCGGCGGCCGTCGCGGCGGGCGCCAGGGCGCCCGTGGACAGGGTGAGCGCCGTCACGGTCAGCACGGCCCACCATCTGGATCTCGGGCGGGTGAGTTGTCTGGTCATCGAACCTTTCCTCGCGCTGGGTGCATGGGGCCACGACGGAACGAGGGCACGGCCGTCAACTCCGCCGAATGTTCTTCCAACGTTGGAAATCCGTTGTGCAGCGGAATGACAACACGCGACGGGACGGCTGTCCAGGCTTTGCGCAGAGGTGACTGTGCGTCAACGAAGGCTCGGTGGACGGACGGTGGCCGCCCCGGGGAAGAGGCGGCCACCGTCCGGGTCAGTCGCCGGCGCCGGCGAACGGGCCGTCCGCCGCGAAGGCGTGGGCGGCGAACCGCTTCCCGATGAGCCGGTGGGCGGCCGCGTCCGGGTGCAGCCCGTCGGGCAGCGGGAGCTCGGCGTGGTCCTGCTCGCCGTACAGGGCGCGCCCGTCGAGGTAGGACAGGTTCGGGTCCTCCTTCGCGCGCGCCGCCACGATCTGCTTCAACTCCTCGCGTACGGCGTTCAGCGTCAGCTTGCCCTCGGCGCGCTCCTCCGGGTCGCCGGAGGCGGTGAACGCCAGCTTCCCCTCGGCGAGCCGGCTGAAGTCGAAGGCCGTGGGGCCGGGCGTGTCCTCGTGCATGGGGCACAGGATCGGTGAGACGACCAGCAGCGGGGTGTCGGGGTGGCCGTCGCGGATGGTGTCGAGGAAGCCGTGCACGGCGGGGCCGAGCGCGCGCAGCCGCATCAGGTCGGTGTTGACGAGGTTGATGCCGATCTTGAGGCTGATCAGGTCGGCCGGCGTGTCGCGTATGGTGCGGGCGACGAACGGGTCCAGCAGGGCGCTGCCGCCGAAGCCGAGGTTCACCAGGTCCACGTCGCCCGCGGCCGCGGCGAGCGCGGGCCAGACGGTGGTCGGGCTCGCGGCGTCGGAGCCGTGGCTGATGGAGCTGCCGTGGTGCAGCCAGATGCGGCGGCCGGAGGCGGGCGCGGGCTCGACCGGGGCGTCGGTGCGCAGCGCGACGAGTGCGGTGATCTCGTTGTACGGCAGCCAGATCTCCACGGTCTTGCGGGTGCCGGGCAGCCCTTCGAAGCGGACGGCGCCGACGGGTCCGGAGCTCATCTCGGCCTGGCCGGTCGACATGTCGATGGTGACGGTGTTGCCGCCGGTCGCGGACGCCTGCCCGGCGGGCCGCCCGTCGACGAGCAGGTCGTACAGGCCCTCGGGGCGGGGCGGGGCGCCGACGTAGACACGCTTCGTGGGGACGGTCTCCAGCTCGACGACGGTGGCGCGGGTGCGGAAGACCAGGCGGACGCCGGAGGGCTGGGACTCGGCCATGGCGAGCTGCCCGTCGGAGCACTGGGCGCGCGCCCACGCGGGCAGGCGGTGCGGCAGCAGTCCGTCGGGAGTCTCCTCCAGTTCGAGGGCGCCGCGTACGAGGTCGGGGGTGATGGGGGTGGTGACGAGCGCGGAAGGCATGTCGAAGTCCGTCTTTCGAGGGTGGGTGGACGTGAGGCCGGGGGGGCGCGAGGTCAGGGCGCGGGCGGCCAGCTGCGCAGGAGGGCGTCCAGCGCGTCGAGGACGCGGGACCATGTCTCGTCCGTGTCCGGGGCGCTGTGGCTGAAGCCGCCGCCCATCTCGATGCTGACGTAGCCGTGGAAGACACTGCCGAGCAGGCGGACCGCGTGGGTCTGGTCCGGTTCGTCGAGCTCGTAGCCGCGCAGGAGGGCGCGGGTCATCTTCGCGTGCCGTACGCCGGCGCCGGCCGCGGCGGTCTCGGGGTCGAGCCGGAACTGCGCGGCCGCGTACCGGCCGGGGTGCTCGCGCGCGTAGTCGCGGTAGACGTTCGCCAGGGCGACGAGGGCGTCCTTCCCCGCCCGTCCGGCCAGTGCGTCGGCGGCGCGGTCGGCGAGTTCCTCCAGGGCCAGGAGGGCGATGCGGGTCTTGAGGTCGTGCGAGTTCCTCACATGGGAGTAGAGGCTCGCCACCTTGACGTCGAAGCGCCGGGCGAGCTCCGAGACGGTCACCTGGTCGAAGCCCACCTCGTCGGCGAGGGTCGCGCCTGCCCGGGTCAGGCGCTCGGCGGTGAGTCCTGCTCGCGGTGCCATCGTCGTCCTTTCGTTCAGCTACAGCGAGTATGCCTGAGCCTAAAGCCTTTAGGCAAACAGCAAAAGGGCGAAGCCGCTCACATGGCGAGTGCGGGCCGTCGGTGTCTGGTCGCGCAGTCCCCCGCGCCCCTGTCGGGCGTCCCAGCCGTCGGCGTTTCGGCCACCCGGTGCCGCTTGACCGGGCCCGGCGTTCAGGGACTCGTACCCCGGCCGCCGCTCGCCGCATGGAAAGGACGGCGTCCGAAACACGTGTGTTCGATACCGGCGCCCCTCTCGTTGAACCTCGTGCCGTCGCCTCACCCCTCTGACCAGCAGGGAGAAGCCGTGACCCCACCGACCGGCCGTGCCGTCCCGCCCCCGCCTCCCGCCGAGATCACCTTCTCCGGCCACCAGTCCGTGAACCCGCTCGGCCAGGCCGGCTTCCGTGCCCTGTGCTCACAGCTCCCCTCGGTGCTGCGGCGGATCTGCGTCATGGCGTGGCGCATCGACCGCCGCGCCGTGCTGCTGCTCCTCGCCTGCCAGCTGGTGACCGGCGTGTCGGCGGCGGCCCTGCTCACCGCGACAGCACGCGCCATGGGCCCGCTGCTGGGGTCCGGCGCGGTCGGCGACCGGCTGCGCGACGCCCTGCCCGCGCTGGTCGTCGTCGCGGCGGCGAGCGCCCTCGCCCGCGCGTCGGTCGCGCTGGCCTCCTACGCCGAGCGGCGCATCACCCCGCGGCTGACCACGGAGACCGACTGCGCGCTGGTCGAGGCCGTGTGCCGGGTCGAGGCAGAGGCGTACGCCGTGGACGGTTTCGCCGACCGTCAGGAGGCCGCGGAGATGGGCGTGATGCGCACGCACGTGATGGTGATGGACGCCCAGCGCTTCATGGCCGCGCTCATCAGGATGGTCACCGCCTGCGGCGTCCTTTCGGTCCTCAACCCGCTGATGCTGCCGCTGCTCCTGCTGGCCGTCGCCCCGGCGGGCGCGGGCGCCGTCCTCACCGCACGCGTCGACTACGAGATCCACTACGCGAACATCGCCGACCGCGCCGTGCGCGGCATGACGCGCTGGTGGGCGACCACGCCGAAGTACGCCGACGAGGTCCGCGCCAACGGCATGACGGAGTACCTCCTGTACTGGTACCACGCCCTGTCCGAGCGGGTGGACAGGAGGTCGCTGTCGGCGGCACCGCGGACCCTGCGGATCGCTCTGCTGTCGTCCCTCGCCGGCGGCGCGTTCCTGGTGCTGACCTGGGTGGCGCTCGCGTGGCTCACGGCCTCCGGGCGCATCGCCCCGAGCGTCGCCGCCACGGCCGTGATCGCCGTGCAGACCACCCTGGCCGCGCTGTCCCAGGTGGTGATGAACGGCGCGGCGGTGTTCCACACCAGCCTGTACCTCAGTGACATGCAGGCGTTCCTCGACGACGCCGCCGCGCGCGCTCCCCGGCGAGGGCCGGCGCAGGTCGCGTCGCCGGTGGAGGAGATCCGCCTCGAGGAGGTCGCCTACCGCTACCCGGGCAAGGAGAAGCCGGCCGTGGACGGCGTGTCGCTCACGCTGCGGCGCGGGGAGATTCTCGCCGTGGTCGGCGTGAACGGGTCGGGGAAGAGCACCCTGACCCGTCTGGTCACCGGCATCCACCTCGCGGACAAGGGCCGCGTCACCTGGGACGGCGTCGACCTCGCCGACGCCGACCCGGCCTCGGTGTGGCGGTGCACGGGCCTGGTGCCGCAGATCTTCGCCCAGTGGCCGCTGCGCGTACGGGAGAACGTGACGCTCGGGCAGCCGCGCAGCATGGGCGACGACGAGGTGTGGGAGGCGGTCGACGCGGTCGGGATGCGGGACGCCGTGGAGGGCCTGCCCGCCGGTCTCGACACGCTGCTCGCACGGGAGATCTTCGGCGGGGCGGAGCTGTCCGGCGGCCAGTGGCAGCGACTGGCCTGCTCCCGCGCGCTGTACCGGCGGCCGCCCCTGCTGATCCTCGACGAGCCGACCTCGCAGATGGACCCGCGCGGCGAGCACGGCATCTTCGAACGGATCAAGGCGATCGCGGGCGATCGCATCACCATCGTGGTCACCCACCGGCTGGAGAACACGAAGATCGCCGACCACATCGTCGTCCTGGAGCAGGGCCGCATCACCGAGCACGGCACGTTCGACGACCTGGTGCACGCGGGAGGCACCTTCGCCGATCTGCTGCGGCTGTCGCAGGACCGCTGAGCCCGGCCCCTCCCCCGTCAGGTGTCGCCCGCGTCCGTAGCCGGCGCCTCCTCGCGCAGGACCGGGGCGCTGCGGACGAGGCGTAGGGACGTGGTCAGAAGGAGGCCGCCGACCACGTTGCCGAGGACGGCCCAGCCGAGCCAGGCCAGCCAGTCGGCGTAGCCGTAGGCGGTGTCGGCGGCGTGCAGGCCCGCGAAGGCGATGAGGGAGTCGAGGACCGAATGCCACAGGCCTAGTCCGGCCAGGACGAACGCGGCGGACACCGATGCGGCGATCTTCCCGGTCATGGACTCGGTGCCGTGGTGCATCCGCGTCATGAGGGTGATGACGCCGCCGCCCAGGACGGTGAGGCAGAAGGTGCCCAGGGTGTACCCGCCGTCGACGAACCGCGCGCCCGCCTCGGCCGCCGTGGAGTGCAGCTCCGGGAAGGCCCGCATCACGATCCACATGAACACCCATCCGCCGACGAGGTTCATCACCAGGACCGTCACCCACAGGCGCAGCAGGTCGAGCCAGGTGGCGGCCCCGGCGATCACGGTGCTGACGGGTACGAGGAAGCCCTCGGTGAACAGTTCGCTGTGACCGAGCAGCAGGGCGATCAGCCCCACGGAGAAGGCCACTCCGGCAAGGAGGTCGCTGCCGGTCTCGTGCTTGACGAACAGCAGCGTCATGACGCCGACGCTCACGTCGATGCCGCCCAGCAGGGCGGTGGCCACCAGTGACGCCCAGGTGCGGTGCAGACGCGGCCGGCCTTCCACGACGATCCGTTCCGCCGCCTCGGCGACGCGCCGCTCCCCCGGGCCTCGCATGATCTGGTCGTCAGGCTCCATGGCAGCGCTCCGCGGCCGCGTCCCGGCGTGGGGAGTCGGCGAGGACATACGATGCGCCCATGATCCACCCTTCGGATGATGTTCCGCGCCGGGCGATACTCAGTGGTTCGGAGTTCGAGGAGCGCATCGGCTACGCCCGTGCCGTGGTCGACGGCGACCGGGTGCACGTGTCCGGGACCACGGGCTTCGACTACACGACCATGACGATCTCCGACGACGTCGTGGAGCAGGCCGAGCAGTGCCTGCGCAACATCGGCTCCGCGCTGGCGGAGGCCGGCTGCACGTTCGCCGATGTGGTCCGGGTGCGCTACCTGCTGCCGGACCGGGCGGACTTCGAGCCCTGCTGGCCCGTGCTGCGCCGGTGTTTCGGGGAGGTGCGGCCGGCCGCGACGATGATGGTCTGCGGTCTCGCCGATCCCCGGATGAGGATCGAGATCGAGGTGGACGCCCGGCGGCCGGCCACCGCCGGCCGGCCCGCCTCTTCCGTCAGCCCTCCGTCGGAGTGAGCAGCACGAAGTCCGCCTTGAAGGGGTCGAGACACAGGGCCATCCGGCCGACGCCCTCGGCGTCCACCGGGCCCATCTGCACCGTGCCGCCGTTCCCGTTCACCTGGGCCACGGCCGCGTCGCAGTCGGGGACCGCGAAGACCGGGTGCCAGTAGGGCCGCCCGCCGGCCAGGGACAGGGCGTCCTCGCCGACCTCCAGCAGCCCGCCGTGCATCCGCTCCTCGGGCTGGCCCGCGGGAGTGATCAGGGTGTACGTGCCCTCGCCGCCCGGCATCGGCATGTCGCTGAACCGCCAGCCGAACACGTCGCCGTAGAACTGCCGCGCCCCGGCCGCGTCGCTGGTGTACAGCTCGGTCCAGCACAGGGAGCCGGGCGCGTCGACCAGGTCGACGCCCTTGCTCTCGCCGGGCTGCCACACGGCGAACTGACCGCCCAGCGGGTCGCTGTACTGGGCCATCCGGCCCCACTGCTCGATGTCCATGGGCGCCACGCGCACGGTGCCGCCGCCCGCCTCGACGGCCCGGGTGGCGGCGTCCGCGTCGGCGACCGTGTAGTAGATCATCCAGGCCGGGCGTGCGCCCTCCTCGGTGAGCTTGCCGAGGCCGGCGACCATCTTGCCGTCCTTGCGGAACATGCCGCCCTCGACCTCCTCGGCCATCGGCTCGTAGTCCCAGCCGAGGACCGCGCCGTAGAAGGACGCGGCGGCCGGGACGTCGGGGACCCCGACGTCGAGCATGCAGGGCGAGCCGGGGACGAAATCAGTGGTGATCACCGCGAGGTCCTTTCGGAGACTCCGTTCGGACTCAGCGTGCCACCGGGCAGCCCGGCGCGCCCCTCGGCTTCGCCGTCCGGGGGTTCCGGACGGCCGAGCGCCTCGTCCGCGGGCCACGCCTCCCGCTGCGCCGTGCGCGTGGTGAACGGCAGGACCAGCCGCGAGGGGTGCGCCGTGCCCTGGCCGGTCATCTCGATGCGCTCGGTGAACGGCTCGGTGCTCCGGCTGAGGATCTCGACCTTGTCGGTGCCCGTCAGCGGCGCCTGGTGGAAGCCGTCGCCTGGTGTGCGGCGTCGCGGCGTCGGTGGCCGGGAGGCTCACCGCCGCCGGCATGATCGGCATCCGCGCCCGCGGCGGCTCCGCCGAGGCGGACTCCCCCGAACGCGGCGCCGTCCGGCCGGGCCTGCCGCGCCGCGGCCCGCGGCGCGGTAGGTCCTCACAGGGGTGCGGCCGGGTTCCCGTGTCCCCGGCCACACCCGTGTTTCTCACCCGGTCGGCGTCAACTCAGCGGCTGGATGCGGATGTTGCGGTACCGCACCGCGTTGCCGTGGTCCTGGAGCCGGATCGCCGCGGCTGCGGGTCCCTCGGGCGCGCCGCCGCCCGTGGGGCTGTCCACCGCCACGTCGTCGTGGACCTTCTTGCCGTTCCACACCACCGTGATCCGCGCGTCGGACGTCTTGTCGCCCTCTGCGTCGTAGCGCGCGGCACGGAACACGATGTCGTACGACTGCCAGGTCTCCGGCGGCCGGGCGGCGTTCACGTCGGGCGCCTTCTTCTGGTAGATCGCGCCCGCCTCGTCGGTGGCGAGGGTCGTGTCGCCGTAGGAGTCCAGGATCTGCACCTCGTAGCGGTCCTGGAGGTAGACGCCGCTGTTGGCGCGGTCCTGGCCGGTGACGTCCGGGGGCAGCTTCGGCAGCCAGTACTCGACGTGCAGGCGGAAGTCGTCGTAGCTGTCCTTGGTGCGGATGTCACCGCAGCAGACCTCCGCCGCCCCACCGTCCACGGGCCACTGCACGGGGCGTCCGTCGGTGTGCTGCCAGCGGTCGAGGTTCCGGCCGTCGAACAGGGCGACCGGGGCGCCGTGCCGGTCGACGGTGAGCAGGTCGAGGTTGACGTGCCCGGTGTCGCCCTCGTCGACCCGGTAGGCGACGGTGTTGTGCCCGGCGCGCAGCCGTACCGTCTCCCGCTGGGTGGACCAGGTGTCCCAGTCGCCGGTGGTCCGCAGTTCGGTCTGCCCGATCTTGCGTCCGTTGACGTGGAGGGAGACGGACTTGGTGCCCTGGAAGGGGTTAGGACCGTTGGAGTAGCGCAGGCCCACGTCGTACGAGCCGGCCCGGTCCACCGTGACGTCGAAGGTGGCGGTGGCGCCCTGGGTGCCGTACCGGTCGACGAAGCCGCTGCCCGAGTAGCCGCGGTGGTCGGTGTTGATGCCGGCCGCTCCGGTGAGGGTGGCCTCCTCCGCCTCGTACACCGGGCCGGGTGCCGGTTCCGCGCCCGGAAGGGCGTTGAGGGTGTACCAGGCCTCGGTGCTCCACAGGGTCTCGCCGGACGCCGAGCTGAACGGGCGCGGGGAGCGGACGTGCACCACGCGGCCGGGCTTGAGGCCGTCGATGGCCAGGGTGACCTTCTTGCGGTCGGCGGAGAGCTTCGCGGAGGTCACCTCGAGGGTCTCCTCGGCGATCTTGGGGCCGCCGTAGTCACGGGTCGGGGTGTAGCGCCACTGCTGGGCCTCGTAGTGGCTCACCAGGTCCTCGGCGGTCTCCTGCGACAGGGGCTGGGTGTACTCCAGCTCGAAGCCGCCCTTGCGCACCCGCATGGCCTGGATGTCGAAGGTGTTGCCGCCGTTCGGCGTCAGCTTCTGCAGGCCGAACTTGAGCTTCCCCTCCTGGCCCCAGTTGCCGTCGGCGCCGAGGCCGCCCACGTAGATCGCGCCGTCGGGGCCCATGCTGATGCGGTTCACGCCCGCCTCGAGGCCCTGGGTGAAGCGGAACACCGCGCCCTGGTACTGGCCCTTGACCTTCTCCAGGTAGGCGCGCTGGAGCCCGCCGTAGGTGACGTCGCCGAACAGCATCTGCCCCTTGAAGCGTCCCTTGGTCAGATAGAGGGGCGTGCTGGGCGAGTTGGCGATCTCGTTCTGCGGCAGCCACAGCACCGGCTGGGTCACCGGTTCCTTGTCGAAGGGGCCCGCGGGGTTGGTGTAGTGGTTGAAGAAGCGGTCCTGCTTGACGTGGACCAGCTTGGACGCGGGCAGCCAGCCGCCCTGGTTGTCGGTGACGAACATGCCGCCGCCGGGTCCGAAGCCGATGCCGTTGGGCGTACGCAGCCCGCCGGCCAGGTAACTGACCTTCCCCGTCTTCTTGTTGACCTTGATGGTGACGCCACGGCCGGGTGCGGGCTGCGGGTCGGTGGTGGCGCCGCCGTAGTCGATGGCGACGGACAGGTTGAGGTAGAAGTAGCCCTTGTCGTACAGGAGCCCGAAGGCGAACTCGTGGAAGTTGCCGCCGTACGGCCAGGTGGCGACGGTGCGGGAGCGGTCGAGGGAGCCGTCGCCGTCGCTGTCGCGCAGCTCGGTCAGCTCGTGCTTCTGCGAGACGTAGACAGCGTTGTCAACGACCTTCAGTCCCATGGGCTCCTTGAGCCCGCCCGCGATCTTCGTGGCCGTGACCTTGTCCGGGCCGGTGTTCCCGGTGGCGTGGTCGAGGGCGTAGATCTCGCCGGCCGTGTTGTCGGTGCCGCCCCAGGTGCTCACCAGCAGCCGGCCGTCGGGGAGCCAGTCCATGCCCGTGACCTGCGGTTCGAAGCCCTCGGGACGCAGGTCGGTGAGCGTGTGGTCGGGGCGTACGGCGTTCAGCGGCAGGCCGTCGCCGGGCGAGTCGGTGATGCCCTCGCACTCCTTGCGGCCCGGCGCGGTCACCCGCACCACGCCGGCGTCGGTGCTCAGCGCCTCGTTCGGCACGGTCGTGAAACCCTCGGCGCCGGGCGGCTGCCAGGCCAGGGTGAGTTGCTCGCCGCCGCCGCGCTCGAAGTGGTCGATGCGCAGCGCGTGCATGCCCTCGGTGAGCTCGACGGCGCCGTCCTTGGGTTCGGCGCCGTGCAGCCCGTCGTGGTCGATCACCACCTGGTCGTCGATCAGCAGCCGTGAACCGTCGTCGCTGGTGAGCCGGAAGGTGTAGGAACCGGCCGCCGGGACATGGATGTTGCCGGTGACCTGGCTGACGAAGTTGTCGGCGAACCCGCCGAAGTCGGCGGTCGAGGTGAAGTCGACGACCGGCGCCAGCCGGTCGACGTTGGGGGTCTGGCCGGGCTTGAGGGTGCAGATCTTCTCGAGCGGGACCTGTACGTCGAACACGCGGAGCGTGACGCCCGGTTCCTGGGGCGGTACGTCGGCCTGGAGGGCGGCGCCCGGACGGGCCGAGGCCGGCGGCGACCCCCATACGCCGCCGGCCAGGAAGGCGCCGACGAGCAGGCCTGTGAGTGATCTTCGGACATGCCGGTACAGCCGTACGTCCATGCTGCTGCCTCCTGCTGGGTCGACCGGAGGGCCGGACAACTCCGGTGCGGAATACGCGTTTTCCCGAGTACGCCAACGGTTGCGCCGACACGCTAGGAGACTTCTGCTCAGCTCGTCCATACTTTGTACTCGACGAGTTCAAAGTTCGTCGCCGGGACAACGAAAAGACGGGTCCCGGGAGTTACGGGACCCGCCTCGGTGCGTGAGCGGTCAGGGCTTGCGGGCCAGGCCGCCGTGCTCGGCGATGACCTGCGGCTCGGGCGCGTCCTCGTCCGGACGCCACTGCTGCACGGACACGACACCCGGCTCGACCAGCTGCAGCCCGTCGAAGAAGGAGGTGATCTCCTCCACCGTCCGCAGGTTGTACGGCACCGCGCCGCTGGAGTTGTACGCGTCCTGCGCGCGCTCGAAGACCGGGTCGATGCCGCGCGAGCCGTCGTTGACCGACAGGAAGCTGCCGGACGGCAGGGCCGCCATCAGCCGGTCGACGACGGAGCGCGCCTCGTCGTGGTCGGCGATGTGGCCGAGGATGTTGCTGAGGATCAGCGCGGTGGGACGCGTCAGGTCCAGGGTGTCGCTCGCGGCCTTCAGAATGCGCTCCGGCTCCAGGACGTTCGCGTCGACGTACGCCGTGGCGCCCTCGGGCGTCGAGTAGAGCAGCGCGCGGGCGTGGGCCAGGACCATCGGGTCGTTGTCGACGTAGACGATCCGGGACTCCGGGGCGATCCGCTGGGCGACCTGGTGGGTGTTGTCGGCCGTCGGCAGGCCGGTGCCGATGTCGAGGAACTGGCGTATACCCTGCTCACCGGCCAGGTAGGTGATGTTGCGGCGCAGGAAGGCACGACTGCTGCGGGCGATGGTGACGATGCCGGGGAAGACGGCGGTGTAGGCGTCGCCGGCCTCTTCGTCGACGGGGTAGTTGTCCTTCCCTCCCAGCCAGTAGTTCCAGATGCGGGCCGAGTGCGGCACCGAGGTGTCGATCTTCTGCTGTGCTGATCCGGGTGCCGTCGCAGGGTCGGTCATGAGTGCCGTCCGTGGTGTTCCGAGAGCTGTTGTCGCCGCTCAATCTACGGTCCCACAGCTCACCCGCGCAGGCTTGTTCGAAGGCCTGCCGGATGTTCGTACGGGGTCGCCGTCACGCCGGACGGCGACCCCGTCGCAGGCATATGCCATGGGCATGACCTGTCCGCTGATGAGCCTTCGGTCAGGCGAGTTCGACCAGGAGGTCGCCGCCCTCCACCTGCTGGATGCGGTTGATCGCGAGCCGGGACACCGTGCCGGACTTCGGGGCCGTGATGGCCGCCTCCATCTTCATCGCCTCGATGGTCGCCACCGTGGCGCCCGCCTCCACCTGGTCCCCCTCGGCGACAGCCAGGGTGACCACGCCGGCGAAGGGCGCCGCCACATGACCCGGGTCGGCGCGGTCGGCCTTCTCGGTGACCGGCACGTCGGTGGCCGCGGCCCGGTCGCGCACCTGGATCGGCCGCAGCTGGCCGTTGAGCGTGGCCATCACCGTGCGCATGCCGCGCTCGTCCGCGTCGCCGATCGCCTGCAGCTCGATCAGCAGCCGGACGCCCGGGTCCAGGTCGACGCCGTACTCCTTGCCCGGGCGCAGCCCGTAGAAGAAGTCCTTGCTGTCCAGGACGCTGGTGTCGCCGAACGACTGGCGGTGCGCCTCGAACTCGCGGGTCGGCCCGGGGAACAGCAGCCGGTTGAGGGTCGGGCGCCGGTCCTTGGCCAGGCCCTCGCGGTCCTCGGCGGACAGCTCCGGCGCGGGCTTGGGTTCCGCGCGTCCGCGCAGCGCCTTCGTGCGGAAGGGCTCCGGCCAGCCGCCGGGCGGGGTGCCCAGCTCGCCGCGCAGGAAGCCGACGACCGAGTCGGGGATGTCGAAGCGGTCCGGGTTCTCCTCGAACTCGCGCGGGTCCACGCCCGCGCCGACCAGGTGCAGGGCGAGGTCGCCGACCACCTTGGACGACGGGGTGACCTTCACCAGGCGGCCCAGCATGCGGTCGGCGGCCGCGTACATCGCCTCGATGTCCTCGAAGCGGTCGCCGAGGCCCAGCGCGATCGCCTGCGTGCGCAGGTTGGAGAGCTGGCCGCCGGGGATCTCGTGGTGGTAGACGCGCCCGGTCGGGGAGGCCAGGCCCGCCTCGAACGGCGCGTAGATCTTGCGGACGCTCTCCCAGTACGGCTCCAGGTCGCCGACCGCCTGGAGGTCCAGTCCTGTGGGCCGCTCGGAGTGGTCGGTGGCGGCGACCAGCGCCGACAGCGAGGGCTGCGAGGTGGTGCCGGCCATGGAGGCCACCGCGCCGTCCACCGCGTCCGCGCCCGCCTGGATCGCGGCGAGGTAGGTGGCGAGCTGACCGCCCGCGGTGTCATGGGTGTGCAGGTGCACCGGCAGGTCGAACTCGCGGCGCAGCGCCGACACCAGCGCGGCCGCCGCGGGCGCCCGCAGCAGACCCGCCATGTCCTTCACGGCCAGGACGTGCGCGCCCGCCTCGACGATCTGCTCGGCCAGCCGCAGGTAGTAGTCCAGTGTGTAGAGCCGCTCGGACGGGTCGGACAGGTCGGCGGTGTAGCAGAGGGCGACCTCCGCCACGGACGTGCCGGTCGCGCGGACGGCGTCGATGGCGGGCCGCATCTGGGAGACGTCGTTGAGCGCGTCGAAGATCCGGAAGACGTCGACGCCGGTGGCCGCGGCCTCCTGCACGAACGCGTCGGTCACCTCCGTCGGGTACGGCGTGTAGCCGACGGTGTTGCGCCCGCGCAGCAGCATCTGGAGACAGATGTTCGGCACGGCCTCACGCAGGGCGGCGAGCCGCTCCCACGGGTCCTCGGCGAGGAAGCGCAGGGCGACGTCGTAGGTCGCGCCGCCCCAGCACTCCAGGGACAGCAGCTCGGGCAGGGTGTGCGCGACGACCGGGGCGACGGCGAGCAGGTCCTTGGTGCGCACCCGGGTGGCGAGCAGCGACTGGTGGGCGTCGCGGAAGGTGGTGTCGGTGACACCGACGGCCGGCGACTCGCGCAGCCAGCGGGCGAAGCCCTCGGGGCCCAGCTCGGCGAGGCGCTGCCGGGAGCCGGCCGGCGGTTCCCCCGCGGGCGTCCCGGGCAGCTTGGTCAGCGGGTCGATCAGCTCCGGCCGCTCGCCGTGCGGCTTGTTCACGGTGACATCGGCGAGGTAGGTGAGCAGCTTGGTGCCGCGGTCGGCGGAGTGGCGCGCGGTGAGCAGCTGCGGGCGCTGCTCGATGAACGAGGTGGTGACCCGCCCGGCCTGGAAGTCGGGATCGTCCAGCACCGCCTGCAGGAACGGGATGTTGGTGGCGACGCCGCGGATGCGGAACTCCGCGACCGCGCGCCGGGCGCGGCCCACGGCGGCGGCGAAATCGCGGCCCCGGCAGGTCAGTTTGACCAGCATGGAGTCGAAGTGGGCGCTGATCTCCGTGCCGGCGTGGGTGGTTCCGCCGTCCAGGCGGATGCCGGAGCCGCCGGGCGAGCGGTACGCGCTGATCCGGCCGGTGTCCGGACGGAAGCCGTTGGCCGGGTCCTCGGTGGTGATGCGGCACTGCAGGGCCGCGCCGCGCAGGGTGATCGAATCCTGCGACAGTCCGAGGTCGGCGAGCGACTCTCCGGCGGCGATGCGCAGCTGCGCCTGCACCAGGTCGACGTCGGTGACCTCCTCGGTGACCGTGTGCTCGACCTGGATGCGCGGGTTCATCTCGATGAAGACGTGGTGGCCGTCGCGGTCGACGAGGAACTCCACGGTGCCGGCGTTGCGGTAGCCGATGTGCCGGGCAAACCTCACGGCGTCGGCGCAGATCCGGTCGCGCAGCTCCGGGTCGAGGTTGGGCGCGGGGGCGAGCTCGATCACCTTCTGGTGGCGGCGCTGGACGGAGCAGTCCCGCTCGAAGAGGTGGATGACCTCGCCCTGCCCGTCGGCGAGGATCTGCACCTCGATGTGGCGGGGCTCGACGACGGCCTTCTCCAGGAACACCGTGGGGTCGCCGAACGCGGAGGCGGCCTCCCGGGACGCGGCCTCGACGGCCTCCCGCAGCTGGGCGGGGTCCTCCACCCGGCGCATACCCCGGCCGCCGCCTCCCGCGACCGCCTTCACGAACACGGGGAAGCCGATCTCGTCGGCGGCGCGCACGAGTTCGCCGACGTCGTTGGAGGGCTGGGACGAGCCGAGGACGGGGACGCCCGCCTCGCGGGCCGCGGCCACGGCGCGCGCCTTGTTCCCGGTCAGCTCCAGGATGCGGGCGTCGGGGCCGACGAAGGTGATGCCCGCGTCCGCGCAGGCCTTCGCCAGCTCGGGGTTCTCCGACAGGAATCCGTAGCCCGGGTAGACGGCGTCGGCGCCGGCCCGGCGCGCCGCGCGCACGATCTCCTCGACGGACAGATAGGCCCGGACCGGGTGACCCGGTTCGCCGATCTCGTAGGCCTCGTCGGCCTTCAGACGGTGCAGCGAGTTGCGGTCCTCGTACGGGAAGACGGCAACGGTGCGCGCACCGAGTTCGTAGCCCGCGCGGAACGCCCGGATCGCGATCTCGCCGCGGTTGGCGACGAGCACCTTGCGGAACATGGTCGGTCCCTTCAGCCTGCCGGTGACGATCACCATCGTGTCCGCGGCGGGGGCGGTACGCCATGTGAGCCGGGCCACTCGCTCCGGCGTGCCGGGGACAGGGGCCGTCAAACCGGGACGTACGAGGGCCACAGAGGAACCGTTTCCTCTGTGGCCCCGGCGCCCGGCGGGCGCGCGCGTGCGTGCCGTCCGCTACTCGGTGACCTTCAGCAGCTTGTTCGGCGTGCCGGTGCTCGGGTTGCCGATCACGTCGGCGGTGGCGCCGTCGGTCAGCGCCTTGGCGACGGCTGCCGGGTCGGCGTCGGGGTGGCCGGCCAGATGGACGGCGGCGGCGCCGGCCACGTGCGGGGAGGCCATCGAGGTGCCGGAGATGGTCCTGGTGCCGGTGTCGCTGTCGTTCCAGGCCGAGGTGATGTCGGAACCCGGCGCGTACAGGTCGACGGACCCGCCGAAGTTGGAGAAGTCCGACTGCGCGTCGTCCTGGGTGCTGGAGGCGACGGTGAGCGCCTCGGGCACGCGGGCGGGCGAGCCCTGTCCGGCGTCGGCGGACTCGTTGCCGGCGGCGACCGCGAAGGTGACGCCGGAGGCTATGGCCTTCTGCACGGCCGCGTCGAGGGCCGGGTCGGCGGCGCCGCCCAGGCTCATGTTGGCGACGGACGGGCCCTCGTGGTTCTCGGTGACCCAGTCGATGCCGGCGACGACCTGCTCGGTGGTGCCGGAGCCGTTGTCGTCGAGGACTCTCACGGCGACCACCTCGGCCTTCTTGGCCACGCCGTGGTCGGCGCCCGCGATGGTCGCGGCGACGTGTGTGCCGTGGCCGTTGCCGTCGTCGGCGCTGTCGTCGTCGTCGACGGCGTCGTAGCCGTGCCTGGCGCGGCCCTCGAAGTCCTCGTGCGTGACGCGCACGCCGGTGTCGATGACGTACGCGGTGACGCCCTCGCCCGCCTGGTCGGGGTAGGTGTACGTGCCGTCGCCCGCGGTGTCCTGCTGGTCGATGCGGTCCAGGCCCCAGGAGGGCGGGTCGTCCTGGGTCGCGGTGGTGCGGTAGGTGCGGTTGGCGACGACGGCGCCGACGGCCGGGTCGGCCGCGAGGCGCTTCGCCTCGGTCGCACTGAGACCGTCGGCGGAGAAGCCCTCCAGGGCCGCGCCGTAGGACCGGCTGAGCTTGCCGCCGTACTCCTGGGCCAGTTCCTTCTTGTCGGCGGACGTCGTCTCCTCGTCGAGGAGGACGATGTAGCTGCCCTTGACGGCGCCCGCGGCGCCGAGACCGTGGACCGTGCCCTCCGCGGGCTGGGCCTGGGCGGACGCAGCCCCGAGCAGGGCTGCCGTGCTCGCGGCGGTCACCGCGCAGGCGGCGGCGGTGACTTTCAGTGCGACGGTGCGCATCCGTTGCGTCATGAAGAGGGGTCTCCTCGTCAGGGTGGTGTGGGGGGTTGGCCTCCGGCGTGACGAGACGCGGAAGCTGACGAGAAGACTGACCATGTGTCGCGTTCAGATCAATGGTGGCCGGGAGCGGCGGACGCCGTGGCGCGGCCGATCTCCACAACGTCCGCCCAAGTCCGGGCCAACCGATCCGCGAAACACGAGCTGAGTGGGGTGCTTGAACGCGCCGACCGGCGTGTGGGTGAGATTCGTGACCATCCCGTCACCCGATCCTCACGGACGGGCGTTTCGTACCCGTGGATCAGGAACGGTCCCGCGGCACCGTGGGTCAGCGGAACAGTTCGGCGTGACGGCGGGCCCAGTCGGCGAAGGCCCGCGACGGACGGCCGAGGACGTCCTCGACGCCCAGGCCGGTGCGGAGTTCGTCCTCGGTGGGCTCGCCCAGGATGCCGAGCGTCGTGTCGACGACCTCCTCGGGCATGAACCGCAGCATCTGCTCCCGCGCCTCGGCCCGAGGCAGGTCGACGAACCGCACCGGCTCGCCGAGCGCCGCCCCGAGCGCGCCGGCCTGCTCGCGCGGAGTGACGAGGTCCGGGCCCGTCAGCTCGATCACCCGGCCGCCCGTTCCGGCGCCGCGCAGGAGCGCGGCGGCGACCTCGGCGATGTCCGCCGGGTCGATCAGCGGCAGCCCCACGTCGCCGAACGGCGCGGCGACCGTCCGCGCGGAGCGCACCGCGCCCGCCCACGCCAGGGAGTTGGAGTGGAACCCTCCCGGACGCAGGATCGTCCAGTGCGCGTCCGACTCCCGCACGGCGTCCTCGACGGCCCGTGCCACCACGCCGTGCGAGGCCGAGCCCGGCCGGGTGGCGACACCCTGCGAGGACAGCAGCACGATGCGCGTGACGCCGGCGGCCTTGGCCGTGGCGACGATCTCCTGCGGGTCGATCAGATGCGCGGAGGCGCCCCCGCTCTGCAGGAACAGCGCGTCGGCGCCGTCGAACGCCTCGCGCAGGCTGCCGGCGTCGGTCAGGTCGGCGCGCACCGGCCGTACGCCGTCCGGCACATGGTCCGCCGTGATCCCCCTCGAGGTCGCCGTCACCCGCGCGCCGTCCTCCGCGAGGGAACGCACCAGTTCCCGGCCGACGTTCCCCGTTGCCCCGGTCACCACAAACATGAACAACTCCCCTGTCGTCTCGGTGTGGTGAGGACGCTAACAGCCTGCGTATAGTAGGTACCTAGAGGATAGTGACTTCCCCCAAGGGGTGCGCATGGCCGGAACGAAGCAGGCGACGACCGCGGGGAGCGAGCCCGAATTCGCCTGCCCCGTCAGCCCGGTGGTGGACATCGTGTTCAGCCGCTGGACGACCCCGGTGCTGTGGGCGCTGCACACGTACGGACGGCAGCGGTTCGTCGAGCTGGAGCGGCGCATCGGCACCATCACGCCGAAGGTGCTGACCCAGCGCCTGCGGCAGCTGGAGCGGGACGGGCTGGTGGTGCGCACCTACCACCCCGAGGTGCCGCCCCGGGTCGAGTACGAGATCAGCGAGCTGGGACTCAGCCTGGCGCCGCTCTTCGCGCACCTGACGGAGTGGGGTGCGGCCAACCTGGGCCGGGTCGAGGAGGCACGGCGGGCGTACGACGCGGACCCGGCCCGTCGGTGAGGCGTGCGTGAGGCGTGCGTGAGGCGTCGGTGAGGCCCGTCCGGCGCGCCGTCAGGCCTGGCCGGTCTCGAAGCGGGAGATGCGGCCGTCGTCGTCGACGGAGAACGACCAGGTGGTGCGCATCTCGCCGTAGGTGTCGTTGCTGTAGCGGGCGATGAGGCGACGGCCGCCGTCGGACTCGTTCTCGACCTCCATGTGCCCGCGGGAGGAGAAGATCTCGCGGTCGGTCCAGTCGGCGAGGTCCCGCTCGGTGCCGTCGTCCGCCATGGTGGCGCCGGGCGCCAGCAGGGCCATGAAGCCCTCCCGGTCGTGGTTGTTGACGGCCGTGACGAAGGCGCGTACGGCCGGGTCGCTGAGGCGGGTGGTCTGAATGGTCATGCCTGCCAGATTCGTACCGGTGCGGGACCCCCGCCACCCGCGTCACCCGTTCGGCGTCGGCGACGGGCCGGGCCCGCGGTGGCGGTGCGACGGTGGTCGGGCCAGACCACCGTTCACGGGGAGACGACGTGACCTGTTACGACCGACGCGACCTGGGACTGCTGCTGCTCCGGCTGGGAACCGGCGGGGTGCTCGCGGCGCACGGCACGCAGAAGCTCTTCGGCTGGTTCGGCGGTGGCGGCATCGAGGGCACCGGCCAGTTCATGGACTCCATCGGGTACGCGCCCGGCAAGGTCAGCGCCGCGGCGGCCGGTGTCGCGGAGACCGGCGGCGGGCTGCTGCTGGCGCTGGGCCTCGCCACACCGGCGGCGGGTGCGGCCGCCGCCGGGGCGATGGCGGGCGCGTCGGCGGTGCACGCGCCCAACGGGTTCTTCAACCAGGAGGGCGGGTTCGAGTACGCGGCGTCGCTGGGGCTGACGGCGGCGGGGCTGGCCGTCTCGGGCCCCGGACGGCTCTCCCTCGACCATCTGCTCGGCCATGCCGTCGACCGGGGGTGGATGGTCCCGGCGGCCCTCGGGGTGACAGCGGCGGTCACGGCGATGGCGGTGGGGGCGCGGAGCGGGCGGCTGCGGAAGGCTCGGGAGGGGCAGCAGGGGACGCTGTTCGAGTAACGGGGGGTTCGAGCAGCGGGGGCTGTCAGTGGGCTGTGCGAGGCTCCTCGCTCATGAACGAGCACGAGCATGTGGACCTCTGGGGGTCCGTCGAGGCGTTGTACGGATGGCTGGACGCGAACCGGGTCGGCGACGGGCCGGACGAGGTGCTGCTGCGGATCCTGAAGCTGTCGGAGGAGGTGGGCGAGGTCGCCCAGGCCGTCGTGGGGGCGACGGGGCGGAATCCGCGGAAGGGGGTCACGCATACGTGGGACGACGTGAGTGCGGAGTTGTGCGACGTCGCCGTCACCGCTCTTGTGGCGTTGCGGACGCTCACGCCTGAGGCGCGGGATGTTTTTGCGGGGCATCTTCGGCGGGTTCGGGAGCGGTCGCTCGGGGCGGGGTGACGCCCGTCGGGCGGGTGGGGGTCGTGTGTGGCTGGTCGCGCAGTTCCCCGCGCCCCCGATGGGGTCGGCCCTGACGCCTCCTCACAAGTGCCGGCCGCCCGCCGACGGTCGCGCAGTTCCCCTCGCCCCTGGGCGGGTTGGCCGTGACGCCTGCTTGCAGGTGCCGGCGCCCCGCCGGAGGTCGCGCAGTTCCCCGCGCCCCCGAGGGGGTTGGCCCTGACGCCTCCTCACAAGTGCCGGCCGCCCGCCGACGGTCGCGCAGCTCCCCGCGCCCCTAAGGGGTCTGGCGGCGGGCGTTCTCGAGGAAGTGGAGGACTGCCGCCACGCGGCGGTCCGTGCGGTCGGTGGGCGGCAGGTCGAGCTTGGCGAAGATGCTGCGGATGTGCTTGTGCACGGCGCCGTCGCTGACGACGAGGCGTTCCGCGATGGCCGCGTTGCCCAGGCCCTCCGCCATCAGCGCCAGCACGTCCCGCTCGCGGGGACTCAGCCGCTCCAGGCGGGCGTCCGGCCTGCTGCGGGTGAGCAGTTGGGCGACGACCTCCGGGTCGATGGCGGTGCCGCCCTCCGCCACCCGGTGCAAAGCCTCCAGGAACTCCTCGACCCGTCCCACCCGCTCCTTCAGCAGATAGCCGAGCCGGGCGCTGCCCTGCGCGAGCAGGTCGGTGGCGAAGGCCTGCTCGACGTACGCGGACAGCACGAGCACCGCGAGGCCGGGCAGGCGCCGCCGCGCCTCCACGGCGGCGATGATGCCCTCGTCGGTGTGCGTGGGCGGCATCCGTACGTCGACGATGGCGACGTCCGGCCGCTCCGCGTCGACGGCGTCGAGGAACGCGGCGGCGTCCTCCGCCGTCGCCACCACGTCCAGGGACTCGGCGCGCAGCAGCAGCGCCAGCCCCTCGCGCAGCAGGGCGTCGTCCTCGGCGATCACGATCCGCATGGCAGGGTCACCTTCAGGGTGGTGGGGCCGCCGGGAGGGCTGGCCAGCTCCAGTGTTCCGTCGTGGGCCTCGACGCGGCGGCGGATGCCGGTGAGCCCGGTGCCGCCGTGCTCGTCGGCGCCGCCGTGGCCGTCGTCGCGGACCTCCACGTGCAGCAGCCCGCCGGCCGCGCGTACGGCGACCCGGGCCTGGCCCGCGCCGCTGTGCCGGGCGATGTTGGTGAGGCCCTCGGCGACCGCGAAGTACGCCGTCGCCTCGACCGCGGCCGGGCACCGCACGGGCATGTCGGCGTCGACGCGGCACGGCACCGGGCAGCCGGCCGCGAGCGCGGTGAGGGCGTCGGGCAGGCTGCGGTCGGCGAGGACCGGCGGGAGGATGCCGCGGACGACCGCCCGCAGTTCGGTGAGCGCCTGTTCGGCGGCGTCCTGGGCGCGGTCCAGGAGGGCCGCTGCCTCCTCCGGGTCACGGGCGAGGGCGCGCCGGGCGGCCCCGAGCAGGACGGTGACGGCGACGATGCGGTTCTGCGTGCCGTCGTGCAGCGCCCGCTCCACGCGGCGGAGTTCGGTGACGTGGGCGTCCAGGGCGGCGGCGCGGGTGGCGGTCAGCTCGGCGACCCGCAGGACGAGGTCGGTGCCCGCGTCGGGGCTGAGCAGGCGGCGTCCGGGCCAGGCCTGGAGCCGGGCGAGGGCGGGCGCGCACAGCACGACGACGCCGACGAGGGCGACGCCGATGCCGCTGACCGCCATGGCCCCGGGCCAGTCGCGTACGGTCCACCAGCCCACGGAGGACGCGGCCTCGCTCTCCGGCAGGGCACTCCAGTACAGCGGGAACGTGACGTCGTGCGCCGCGCTCAGCGGCAGCGTCGCCCCGACCAGCCCGAGGAAGAGGCCGAGCACCGCGTGCGTGACCACCCAGCGGACCTCGCGGCGGACGGCGCGGTCGCCGAGCATCGCCCGCAGCCCGTCCGGCGGCGGCGCCGGGCCGACGATCTCCGGACCCCAGCGGGAGAGCCTGCCGCGCTCCCGGTCGGCGACCGCGCGCACCGCGTGCAGGGCGGACGGCAACAGCCGCAGGCCCACACCGAGAAGGCAGGCCGCCGTGGTGAGGGCCAGCCAGAGCGTGGCGAGCAGGGCGAGCAGCGCGGTGCCCAGTCCCCCGATCAGATGCTCCAACGCGTCCAACGCGGTCCGGGCACGAACGGCCACGCCCTGACGCCGCCCCGGCCGTCCGTCCGCCGGGCGGTCATGGCTCACCACCATCCGCACCTCCCAGCCACGGAGGATAGAACGCGGGGCAGGCAACCTGCTTGCCCGCCCGCTGCAGGGGACTTCGGGGCCGGAGGCGGGGGCGATGGGCCGGGTGCGGGCACGGGAGCGGGACCGGGCGGGCGCGCCCGCGCCGGCAGGCCTGCCGGAGCCGGCGGGCGCGCCGGAACCAGTTGAGGCGCGAGACCTGGCGAACGCGTCAGGGCCGACCGGCACTTGAGACACGGCAGGCGTGTCCGAGCCGGCGGGCGTGCGAGTGCCGGCAGGGGCGCCGGAAACGGCCGACGTACCGAGACCCGGGGGCACACGTGACTCACCGTCCGCGCCGGCACCGGCCGGCGCGCCGGAAGGGGCAGGCGCCCCAGGCCCGGCGGACATGCCAGAGCCACCGGTCACGCGGGAACCGGCGTGCACCCGGAGACCGGCAGGCGCGCCGTGACCGGCCGGTGCGCGAGAACCGGCCGACGGCCCCGAGCCGGCGCACGCGCGAGAACGGGCGGACACACGGGAACGAGCGGGGTCGCCGGAAGCGGGCGACAGGCCGGAGCCGGCGGACCCGCCGGAGCCCCTGGGCGCCTCGAAACCGGCCGACGTGCCGAAGCCGGCAGCCGCGGCAGGCCCGCCAGGACCGGCGGACGTGGCACGTTCGGCGGACGCGCGGGAGACGGCGGGCGCCCCGGCGTCGTCGGCGCTCCTCACTCCCGCACGCCCATCCCCTCGACCGGTGCCGTCCGCAGGATGCGGGCCACCGGGAGCACCGTGGCCAGCAGCGCCAGCGCCGCCGTGCCGCCCAGGAGGGTCGCCCAGCCCGTGACCGGGACGTGGGGCACGGTCGCGCCCGTGACCGCCCGGACGATCGTCGTGAGGGTGACCGCGGCGATCGCCGCGCCGATCAGGAGGGCCACGCCGAGCAGGCCCGCCTGTTCGGCGTAAACCATGCGTTTCACCTGGCCGCGGGTGACGCCGACCAGGCGGAGCAGGGACAGCTCCCGGGTGCGGGCCAGCGCGGCCATGACCAGGGTGTCGGCGGCGGCCAGAACGGCGTAGCCGACCAGGACGGTGACGAGCGTCTTGTTGAGCCACCCGCTCACCGCCACGTCCTCGGCGAGTTCGCCGGTGAGGCGGGCCGTGTCCATCACCTGACCGCCCGGATGGCGCCGGGCCAGTTCGGCGAGGGCGGCCTCGGCGTCGGCGTCCGGGGCCGTGCGGATCAGCACCCGGTCGTCGAGGCCGGTGACGGTGTGACCGTCGAGGGTGCGCCGGTGCAGGGTGACGTCGCCGAAGCCCCAGCCGCGCTCGTACAGCGCGACGACGCGCAAGGTGACCGGTGTGCCGTCGCCGAGCCACAGCCGGGCCCTGTCACCCAGCCGCAAGCCGGCCGCATCCGCGCGGGCCGTGGAGACGGCGACGGTGTCCTCGCGCAGCGCGTCGAGGCCGCCGGAGCGAACCCGCAGGTCCAGGGTGCGGTCCGCGCCCAAGGGGTCGATGCCCAGCGCGGGGACGGTCTGCGGTTCGAGCCGGTCGGGTACGACGACGGAGGTGCGGCGCACGCCGGTCGCGGCGACCACCCCGGGGACGCGGCGGGCCTCGGCCACGGCGGAGGCCGGCAGTCCGGCGCCGGAGGTCAGCACGTACTGGGCGAGGACGCCCTCACGGCTCTGTACCACGGTCTGCCGCTCCAGGTTGTCCTGGAGGAACCACACGGTGCCGCCGAGCCCCACGGACAGCACGAGCGCGGTGAGGACGGCGACCGTCCCGCGGGCGTTGGCGCGCAGGTTGGCCGCGGCGAGGTAGCCGCTGTCGCCCCACACTGTACGCAGCACGGGCCCCAGCAGCCTGGCCGCGGCCTGGTTGATCCAGGGCGCGAGCAGGGCGACGCCCAGGACGAACAGGTAGAGCATCCCCATGGCCGCGCCCAGCGCGGTCTGCCCGTCGGTGGCGCCGGTCAGCACGGTCAGGGAGAGCGCTCCGGCCACGCAGGCCAGTCCGCAGACGAGGCGCGCCCTGCCACCCGTGGCGCGTTCCCCGGCCGCCTCGCCGAGCGCCTCGGTGGGCCGGATACGGGTGACCCGCAGCGCGGCGATCCAGGCGGAGAGCGCAGCGACGACGGCGACGGTCACCACGACGGCCGCGGCGGACAGGGCGCCGCCCCGGACGGCGAAGTCGTCCGGGAGGAAGCCGCGGGTCACGAGCGCGTCCCGGACCTGGCGGGCGGCGAGCAGCCCGGCGGGGACGCCCACGGCGCCGGCGAGCAGGGCGAGCAGCCCGACCTCGGCGAGGAGCATCGCCCGCACCTGGCCGGGGGTGGCGGCGACGGCGCGCAGCAGGGCGAGGTCGCGGCGCCGGTGCCGTACGGACAGCCCGACGGTGCCGGCGACCACGAAGCCGACGATCGCCGCCGCGTAGCCGGCGAAGGCGGCCCCGGCGCCGAGGGCGAGGGAGCGGGCGGCGGCGCTCTCGGGTTCGGCGGCGAGTCCGCGGTCGTCGCCGGTGTGGGCGGCGGCGCCTGCGGCGTCCGCGATCCGGCGCACCTCCGCGAGGACGGCGTCCCGGTCGGCGCCCGGCGCGGTGAGCACGCCCACGGCGTCGTAGCGGCCGGGGCGCGGGTCGAGGGCGGCGGCGTGCGCGTCCGTGAAGAACAGCGCCGCCCGCCCGCTCGCCGTACCGTCCGCGTCGACCACGCCGCTCACCTCGTACGTGCGGCTCACCCCGCCGGTGACGACCTCGGTGGTGGCGCCGGGTGCGAGGCCCGTCGGCCCGGCGAGGCGGGCGTCGACGGCGATCTCCCCGTCGGAGCGCGGCGGTTGTCCGGACACGAGCCGGTACGGGGCGAGGGCGGTGCTCGACCAGCCGTGGCCGGTGGTGGGCAGCTCGGGGGCCGCCGTCGTGGTGACGACGAGCCGCCGGTCGCCCACGGCGCGGTCGACGCCGGGCACGTCGGCCAGGTCACCGGCCACCCTCTCGGGGACGCTGCCCCGCTCGGGCAGGACGACGGTGGTGCGCTCGGTCTCGCCGAGCACCGTCGGCCCGTCGACGGTGAGGTCGCGGTCGGCGACCACGGCCACGGCCGCGCCGTAGCGGTGCGGGTCGCCCTGGTGCCGCCACCCGGACTCGACGAGGAGGGCGCAGGTCGTCAGGACGGTGACACCCGCGGCGAGTGCGACGAACGTGGCGAGGAAGCCGCCCGTGCGGTGGCGCAGCGTCTGCGCTGCGAGCCGGAGCACGCGTCAGCCCTCCCGGGTCGCGGCGGGGCGGCGGTGTCCCGGGAGGGCGAGCTGTTCGGCGATCCGCTCGGCGCCCGGGCGTTCCATGTCGCGGACGATCCGGCCGTCGGCGAGGACCAGGACGCGGTCGGCGCAGGACGCGGCGACCGGGTCGTGGGTGACCATGACGACGGTCTGCCCGTAGGCGTCGACCGCGGACCGCAGCAGGTCCAGGACGGCCGCCGCGGAACGGGCGTCGAGGGCGCCGGTGGGCTCGTCGCAGAAGATCACCTCGGGGCGGGTGACCAGCGCGCGGGCGATCGCGATGCGCTGCTGCTGGCCGCCGGAGAGCTGGGCGGGCCGGTGCCGCAGCCGGTCGCCGAGGCCGACGCGCCCGACGACCTCGTCGACCCAGGCGGGGTCGGGGCACAGGCCCGCGAGCCGGGACGGCAGCAGGATGTTCTGCTCCACGTTCAGCGCGCCGACCAGGTTGAACGCCTGGAAGACGAAGCCGACGCGGGCTCGGCGGAGTTCGGTGAGCTTCTTCTCGGACAGCGACGACAGGTCGGTGGCGCCGATCCGCACCCGCCCGGAGTCCGGCCGGTCCAGTCCGGCCGCGCAGTGCAGCAGGGTGCTCTTCCCGGATCCGGAGGGTCCCGTCACGGCGGTCGCGGTGCCGCGCGGGAACACGGCGCTCACGTCGTCGAGCGCCACGACGGGCTGGACGCCGCCGTACGTCCTGCTCACGCGCTCGACGGCGACGGCGATGCCGTCCGGGATCAGGGACATGGGCGGGGGCCTTCCGGTGCGGTTCGTAGGGACGTTCCGACGCTAGGGCGGCGGCGGGCCGCCGCCCATGCAGCCAGTGACCGGTTCCAGGTGGTGCAGGCACTACCTTCCGGGGGGTCGTTGATCGAGTGGTGGGCGGTGAGGGGCGCGCGTACGGTCGAACGGTGGACTCCCGGAAGGGCGACCCGATATGACCAGCAGTCCGCGACCGGCCGCCACACAGGAGGCCGCACGGGGCGGCCGCGGCGGCGGCAACGCGATGGCCCTGTTCGTCATCGCCTCGTGCCAGCTGATGGTGGTGCTGGACATCACCATCGTGAACATCGCGCTGCCGCACATCCAGCGCTCCCTCGACTTCTCGACCGCCAGTCTGTCCTGGGTGGTCAACGCCTACACCCTCACGTTCGGCGGGCTGTTGCTGCTGGGCGGCCGGGCCGGTGACATCCTCGGCAGGCGTCGGGTGTTCATCTTCGGTGTGCTGCTGTTCGTGCTGGCGTCCCTGCTCGGCGGGCTCGCGCAGAACGCGGGCCAGCTGCTCGCGGCGCGTGCGCTGCAGGGCGTGGGCGGCGCGATCGCCTCCCCGACGTCGCTGGCGCTGATCAGCACCACCTTCCGCGAAGGCCCGGAACGCAACCGCGCGTTCGGGGTGTTCGCGGCGGTGTCGGCGGGCGGAGGCGCGATCGGGCTGCTGGCCGGCGGCATCCTCGTGGAGTGGCTGAACTGGCGGTGGGTGCTGTTCGTCAACGTGCCCATCGGCCTGCTCATCGCCCTCGCCACGCCGCGTTACATCAAGGAGTCCGAGCGTCACCCGGGCCGCTTCGACGTGACCGGCGCGCTGACCTCCACGGCCGGCATGGTGCTGCTGGTCTACGGCTTCATCCGGGCCGCGCAGGACGGCTGGCGGGATCCGCTGACGCTGGCGTCGTTCGCGGCGGCGGTGGTCGTGCTGGTGGCGTTCGTGCTGCTGGAACGGCGGTCGCCGCAGCCGATCACACCGCTGCACATGTTCGCGGACCGCAACAGAGCGGGCACGTACGGGATCATGCTGTGCCTGGCCGCGGCGCTGTTCGGCATGTTCTTCTTCCTGACCCTGTTCGTGCAGAACGTGCTGGGCTTCAGCCCCCTCCAGGCGGGTCTCGCCTTCCTGCCGGTGAGCGCGGTCATCGCGATCGGCGCCGGACTGGCCTCGCGGTTCCTGCCGGTGTACGGGCCGAAACCGTTCATGGTGGCGGGCGGTCTCTTCGCGGCGGCGGGTCTGGCGTGGCTGACGCTGACCGATGTGCACTCCACCTACGCGGGCAGCGTGCTGGGTCCGATGCTGGTGTTCAGCTTCGGCATGGGCATGGAGTTCGTGTCGCTGACCCTGATGGCGCTGTCCGACGTGCCCGTGCAGGAGACCGGCGCCGCCTCCGGTCTGCTCAACGCCACGCAGCAGGTGGGCGGCTCGCTGGGCCTGTCCATCCTGGTCACCATGTACGGCACGGCGAGCAGGAACGAGGCGGAGAAACAGGTCCCGCGCTTCCTGGAACAGGCGTCCCCCGCCGAACGGCTGGAGTTCCGGCGCACGGGCGAACTGCCGGGGGTGTGGGGCGCCGAGGTCCTCACCTCCGGGGTCTCGGCCGCGTTCATCACGGCGGCCATTTTCGCCGGGCTCGCCGCCCTGGTCGCGGTGGTGGCGATCCAGGTCCGTCCGTCGGACCTGGAGCGCCTCCAGGGCGGCGCCCCGGGCGCGCCGCCGGGGTGAGGAACGCCGGTTCAGCGCTCCGTACGGGGCAGCCGCAGGTCGGCGACGACCGGCCGGTGGTCCGACGCGTCGGCGGCGTGCGTACGGGCTCCGGTCACGGTGATCCCGTGCGACACGGTGATCAGATCGATGCGTTTCTGCGGTGCGATCGCCGGATAGGTGAGGCCGGCGTCCGGGGCGGCGTCGCGCAGGGTGTGCCACAGGGGCGCCAACTCGGGTGCGGACGGCTCGGCGTTGAAGTCGCCGACCAGGACGCTCGGTCCCCGGTCGTCGGCGAGGATGCCGAGCATGTCGTCGACCTGGGCGGCGCGGATCGACGGGTCGGCGCGGTAGTCCAGGTGCGTGGAGTAGATGTGCGTACGGACGCCTTTCACGCGGATCTCGATCTCGGCGAAGCCGGGCGCCGGGGCGGGCACCGGGTCGGGGGTCTGCGTGGACAGCCGGGTGATCTCGTGGTTCTCGGCGCGCAGCACGGGGTGGCGGCTGAGCACTGCCACACCGTACTGCCGGCGTTCGGCTCCCTCGGCGGCCGGGTCGAGGTCGTAGATCGGCGCGAAGAAGACCCGCATGTCGAGCTTCTCGGCGAGCGCGCGGGCCTCGTCGGTGAAGGCGCTGCGCTCGCCCCAGTGGACGTCGACCTCCTGCAGCCCGATGACGTCGGCGCGCAGGTCGCGCAGGGCGGCGGCGGTGCGGTCGAGGTCGAAGACCTGGTCCTCCCCCGCCCCCGCGTGGATGTTGTACGTCGCCACGCGGAGCGGCACGGCGGGGGCGCGGGAGCCGGGCGGGGCGGCGTCCTCCGCGGCCGTGGCCGGGGCCGCGGTGAGCGACAGGACGGCGGCGAGGAGCGCGGTGGCGACACGGGCGGTGCGGGCGGGACGTCCGGGTCCTTGCGGCATGCCTTCTCCTGTCTGCGGACGCGGTGTTGACGCACGGTCAGTGCGCCGACACCGCATGGAAGCACAGGCGGGGGCGGGTGCCGAGTGCCTTGGCCGTTCCTTTTCCCACCGGCTTCCTGCCGGCCACCTGGGCTCAGTGCGGCGCGTCGGCCGCGGTGACCGTACGGACGAGCGCCAGCACGGTGTCGGTGGTGTGCTCCAGGTGGCTGCGGCCGTCGGGCCGGTGGGAGTGCGGGCTGATGTAGCTGCGGCGGCCCAGGTGGGTGGCGGGGTCCATCCGGTGCACGGTGACCTTCCCCGCGCGGCGGGCCCGGTTCCAGCCGCTGCCGCGCAGCAGTCGCCACCGCTGCGGGAAGAGCCATGTGCCGACCCGTTCGATCCGGTCGTGGGCGCTGGTGAGCTGGTGCAGGTGCAGGGCGTGGGTGAGGTCGTTGGCGCCGTTGTGGAAGCCTCCGAGCGTGATCAGCAGCAGCGGCGCGTCCAGTTGGGCGTGGAGTTCCCGGACCGCGCCGGTGGCGACCTGGGCGCCGCCGCTGTAGCTGAGCAGCACGACGGGGATGCCGCTGTCCGGCCGGTAGCCGGCGCGTCGCAGCTGGCCGGCGATCTGGGCGCCGACGGCGCGGTTGTAGAGGGGGCGGTAGCGGCGGTCGGCGGCGACGAAGATCTGCATGACGTTGTGCAGGAACAGCAGCAGCCCGGCGTGCCGGCGGATCCGCACCCACACCGGCCGGTCGGCGAGCGGCGCGGCCAGCGGCGAATACGGCTGCACCTGCCCCAGCACCCGCAGGTCGGGCGCGGCGCCGATGAGCGCCTTGACGAGCTGTCCGCCGTCGCGGGTGTCGGTGAAGCGGCGCTTGCCGATGCCGTCGAGGTAGACGAGGTAGGCGGCCGGCGGGCGGCCGGGGTCGGCTCCGCGGGCGTAGGGCACGCCGGGCGGGAGGTCGGCCGCTGGGGTGCGCCAGCCCGCGGTGTAGAGCATCACCTCGTAGCGGGCGAGCAGCGCCTCGACGAGGAGGACGGGGCCGAGGACCAGAGCGACGAGCGGGAACCACGTCATGCCGTGCGCCTCCGTGTCCCGGTCGTGCCGATCCGGCCGACGAGGCGTCGTACGGCTTCCACGGCGGCGGCGAGCCCGACGCCGGCGGCGGCCACGCAGGCCGCGGCGGTCCAGCCGCCCACACCGCTCGCGGCGGCGACCGGCCCGACCAGTTGGGCGCCGACCCCGGTCAGCAGCATCAGATGAAGGGCGGGGCCGAGCAGCGGGAACGCGATGACGGCGCCGAGCAGCATCGGGGCGACCTGTCCGGCGGTCCAGCCGGGCGCGGCTCCGGAGGCGGTGGCGTCCGGCAGCAGCCCGGCGAGCGTGAACGCGGTCAGCGGCCACAGGGCGACCACGGCGCTCTCGACGGCGGTGCCGGTGAGCAGCAGCCCGGCCACGACGGGCGGTGACACCCGGGGGCGGCGGGCGACCAGGGGCAGGATGCGCCCGGCGGCCTCGGACAGCCCGGCGAGCAGCACGAGGGCGACGACCACGGCGGACGGCACGGTCAGTCCTCCCTCTTCTCACGGGCGCGGTGCAGGAGGGCCTCGATCTCGTCGGCGGCGCGGAGGTGTCCGCCCGCCTGCCGCTGAGCGGTCCGCAGGGCGGCGGCCGCCTCGCGGAAGCGGGGCTCGGTGAGCAGTCGGCGGGCCAGGGCGTGCACGGCTGCCTCGGTGACGGCCTCGGGGCGGACGGTCAGCCCGGCGCCGAGTTCCGTGACCCTGCGCGCCACCTGGGGCTGGTCGGCGCCCTGCGGGACGACCAGGACGGGCACGCCCGCGTACAGCGCCTCGTTGACGCTGTTCATGCCCCCGTGCGTCACGAACAGCTCGGCCCGCTCCAGCAGTTCGGGCTGCGGGACGAACCGGCGGGCGAGCACGTTGTCCGGGAGCGTGCCGAGCGCGGCGGGGTCGGTGCGTCCGGTGGCGACGACGACGGTGCCGCCGAGCGGCGCCAGGGCGGCGGCGAGGGACCGCAGCACCGACGGTCCGGCGTCGAACACCGTGCCCAGGGAGACGTACAGCACGGGCGGTCGAAGCGTGCCGAACGGGAACGTCGGGTCGCTCGGCCGGGCGCCGACGCCGGGGCCGACGAACCGGTACGCGCGGTCGAAGGATGCGGCCTCGGGCTGGAAGGCGCGGGAGGTGAAGACCAGGTTGAGCGCCTGACGCGCGTTCACCAGGTCGACCAGGGGCAGCCCCCCGGTGCGGTACCGGCGGGTGAGCAGCAGGCGGGCGCGGATGTAGCCGAGGAGGCTGCGGGGACGCGTGAGCGCCTCGGCCAGCAGCGTCCAGGAGGCGCGGGCGGGGCTGGGCACCCCCCGGCCGAACGCCATGGTGGTGAACAACGACACGGCGGGCACACCGAGTTCGGCCGCGGTGACCGGCCCCCAGGGGCACGCGGCGCCGTGCACGACCACGTCGGGCCGGGTGCGCCTGAGGTCGGACAGCACGGACGGCAGTGTCTCCAGGGCCGTGCGGGCCAGCTGTTCCAGCAGGGTGACGGGCGTCGGCGGGCCGGCGAGCGGCGGGCCGTCCCCGGGGTACCGGAACACGGTGGCTCCGGCGGCCTCCACGTCCGGCTCGAACGCGGCGGTCGTGTGGTAGGTGACGGTGTGGCCGCGGCGCGCCAGCTCGGCGACGACGGGCAGCGTCGGGTTGATGTGGCCGCGCAGGGCGACGTTGACGAACGCGACGGTGCTCACCGTACGGCCCCCGTGGGGCAGACGGGGCGACACCACCGAGAGGCGGCCCCTGGTGGTGCTGTCACGGGCCGTGGGAGGTCGTGCGGACCCGAGCCACTCATCGTTCGTCCTCTCTCGTCACTCGGTCGAAGCGGTCGCGTTCCCCCCACCGACCGGACAGCGCCCTGATCCGTGACAGCACGCGCCTTCGACGGCGCGGGGCGTGACGAGCGTCACTCACCGGCCTGTCACTGGGCTTGCGTCCGGCCCGGTCGTACGGGGGTGAGCCGCAAAGCGTCCCGGGCACGCCCGGGCGTGCCCGCGCCCTCCCCCACGCCGACGTGTGGTCGGTGACCTCCTGGAGGGAACCGCGGAGGGACGCGCCGGGGGCCGACGCGGCGCGGCCGCGCGGCGAGGAGCGCGTCCCGTACGTGACACCGGCGCTCGCGGGGGCGCCGGGTCCCGTGCCGGCCGTCGGCGACCGGATGCGCCAGGTCTTGGAGCAGACCGGCCGGTGCGTCGAGCAGGACCACGCGTCCCTCGGGACGGACGGTTTCGGGCTGAGCGACACCCGTGAGGCGCTCCGGCGGCGCTTCGGCGTCGCCCCGGCGTCGATCGCGGTGACGGCCCTGGTTCAGCCGGCCCGGACGGGGGCGGTGCCCCGGGAAACGGTCGCCGGGGTCCGTGCCCGGTACGGACAGGAGGGCTGACCAGGGGAGCCGGACGAAGCCGTTGTAGCGTGCGGGTACAGGGCCGTGGGCCCGTCCGGCTCCCGGACGCGCGTGGTGGAGGCGGCTTGTAGCATGGTGAGCGCGGAGCCGGAAGGGACGACCATGGACGCTCGGGAGGCATCCGATTCCCTGGACCGGGCGACGGACGATTTCCTCGCGGCCCGTCCGCAGTTGTTCGGGATCGCGTACCGGGTTCTCGGCAGTGCCGCGGAGGCCGAGGACGTGCTCCAGGAGACCTGGGTGCGGTGGCAGAACACCGACCGCTCCGGTGTCAAGGAACCGGCCGCCTTCCTCACCACGATCGCCGCGCGCCTGGCCATCAACGTGGCGCAGTCCGCGCGCGTGCGACGCGAGTCGTACGTCGGACCGTGGCTGCCCGAGCCGGTCGACACCCGGCACGACCCGCAACTGGGCGCGGAGCGCGCCGAGGCGCTGGAGATGGCGGTGCTGCTCCTGCTGGAGAAGCTGAACCCGGTGGAGCGGGCCGCGTACGTGCTGCGGGAGGCGTTCGACTACCCGTACAAGCAGGTCGCGGAGATACTCGAGACGAGCGAGCCGAACACCCGGCAGCTCGTGAGCCGCGCCCGCAAGCATCTGTCGGCCGAGCGGAAGGAGCCGGTCAGTCCGGCCGATCACCGGCGGCTGCTGGAGGTGTTCCTCGCGGCGGCGCAGACCGGCGACATGCGGGTGCTGGAGAACGTGCTGGCCGCCGACGTGGTCAGTTACGCCGACGGCGGCGGCATCCGCGGCGCCTCGCGCATCCCGGTGGTCGGGCGTCTGCGCGTCTCGAAGTACCTGGCCGCGTTCGCGCCGCGCTTCTGGCCGCCGGCCGAGACCCGGTGGGTGGAGGCGAACGGAAGCCCCGCCGTCCTCGTCACTGCGGGCGGGAACCCGGTGGCACTGCTGTCGGTCGACGCGTCCGAGGACGGCATCCACCGCATCATGTGGGTGATGAACCCGGAGAAGCTGTCGCCGTACGTGACGTCGCTGGGCGTCTGACGGCCGGGTCCCGCAGCGGTGTGTCACAGCCGGGTGATCGTCGCGGCGCGGTCCGGGCCGCGCGGGCAGATCGTCGAGCACGTCCGGCCGGCCGGCGAGCTGGATCCGTCGCAGGCGGAGCGGCCGCCGAAGGTCGCCGGCCCTGCCCGGTGCAGCGGCTGATCACGGGGGACGTGACGGTGACGACCGTGCCGACGGTGGTCACCACGGTACGGAGGATCGCCGCGCCCGCCCCGCTGCCGGAGTGAGGGCCCGGCCGTGCCCGTCGTCCGGTTGCCGGACGGCGGGCACCGCGGCGTCGGCGCCCGGTCGCCCGCCCCGCACCCGGGGCGCATGCTGGGGGGTACCCGCGCGGCGTCGAGGTGTCACAAACCCTGCGGCCGTCCGGTCGTGGTCGGTGAGTCACCTCGACGATCGGAGCAATCGTGGCTGCCACCGAACAACGCCTTTCCACCACGGTGCTGGTCATCGGCACCGGCGGGGCCGGCCTGCGGGCGTCCGTCGAACTGGCCGAGGCCGGTGTCGACGTCCTCGCGGTCGGCAAGCGCCCCAAGAACGACGCGCACACCTCCCTCGCCGCCGGCGGCATCAACGCGGCCCTGGCCACGATGGACCCCGAGGACAGCTGGCAGCAGCACGCGGCGGACACGCTCAAGGAGAGCTACCTGCTGGGCGACCCCCGCACCACCGAGATCGTCACCCGTGGCGCCGCCCGGGGCATCGACGACCTGGAGCGCTACGGCATGACCTTCGCGCGGGAGCAGGACGGCCGCATCTCGCAGCGTTTCTTCGGCGCGCACACATTCCGCCGCACCGCCTTCGCGGGCGACTACACGGGCCTGGAGATCCAGCGCACCCTCGTCCGGCGCGCGGAGCAACTGCGGATACCTGTGCTGGAGGGCGTGTACATCACGCGGATCCTCACCCATGAGGGCGCGGTGTTCGGCGCGTACGGCTTCGATCTGAAGGACGGCACGCGCTACCGGGTGCACGCGGACGCGGTGATCCTCGCGGCGGGCGGGCACACGCGGATCTGGCGGCGCACGTCGTCGCGACGGGACGAGAACACCGGGGACTCCTTCCGGCTCGCCGTGGAGGCGGGGGCGCGGCTGCGCGACCCGGAGCTGGTGCAGTTCCACCCGTCCGGGATCATCGAGCCGGAGAACGCGGCCGGCACGCTCGTCAGCGAGGCCGCGCGCGGCGAGGGCGGCGTCCTGCGCAACGCGCTCGGCGAGCGGTACATGAGCCGCTACGACCCCGAGCGCATGGAACTGTCCACCCGCGACCGGGTCGCCCTGGCCTCCTACACGGAGATCAAGGAGGGCCGCGGCACGGAGAAGGGCGGGGTGTGGCTGGACGTCTCCCACCTGCCCCGGCAGACCGTCATGGACCGGCTCCCCCGGGTGTACCAGACGCTGCTGGACCTGCAGATGCTGGACATCACCCGCGACCCGATCGAGGTGGCGCCCACGGCGCACTACTCGATGGGCGGGGTGTGGGTGCGCCCGGAGGACCACAGCACCGACGTGCGCGGCCTGTACGCGATCGGCGAGGCGTCCAGCGGCCTGCACGGCGCCAACCGGCTCGGCGGCAACAGCCTCGTCGAGCTGCTGGTGTACGGCCGTATCACCGGCCGGGCGGCCGCCGCGTACTCCGAGTCGCTGTCCGCGCAGCCCCGTTCGGCCGCTGCCGTCGCCGAGGCGCGGGCGGAGGTGGACGGGCTGCTCGCGGCGGACGGCCCGGAGAACGTCCGCGCCCTGCAGCGCGCCGTCCGCAACACGATGACGGAACACGCGGGCGTCGTCCGCGACGAGGAGGGGCTGCGCACCGGGCTCGCCGAACTCGCCGCGATCGAGAAGCGGATGGAGGACGTCGGGGTCCATCCGGACATCGCCGGCTTCCAGGATCTCGCCCACGCCTTCGACCTCAAGGCGGCGGTGCTGGCCGCACGGGCCACGCTCGAGGCGGCGCTGGAACGGCGGGAGACGCGCGGCTGTCACAACCGCAGCGACTACCCGGACATGAATGAGGAACTGCGGGTCAACCTCGTGTGGTCGCCGGCGACCGGCATCACCCGGGAGAGCATCCCGCCGGTCCCAGAGGAGATCGCCTCCTTGATGGAGGAGGTGCCGACGGACGGCAAGTTGCAGGAGTGAGCGCATGCCACTCCCCCATCCATCTGTTCATGCGAAGGGAATCAGTCATGAAGGTCGTAGTGATCGGCGGCACCGGGCTCATCGGCTCGAAGGTCGTCACCCAGCTCCGGGCCGAGGGCCACGAGGCGGTGCCGGCCGCACCGAACACCGGCGTCAACACCCTGACCGGTGAGGGCCTGGCCGAGGTCCTGGACGGCGCGTCGGTCGTCGTGGACGTGTCGAACTCGCCGTCGTTCGCGGACGACGCCGTGTTGGAGTTCTTCCGCACGTCGACCACCAATCTCCTCAAGGCGGAGTCGGACGCGGGGGTGGCGCACCATGTCGCCCTGTCCGTGGTCGGGACGGACCGGCTCCAGGAGAGCGGCTACTTCCGCGCCAAGCAGGTGCAGGAGGACCTGATCAGGGACTCCGGCCTGCCGTACTCCATCGTGCACGCCACGCAGTTCTTCGAGTTCATGAAGGGACTGGCGGACCTGTCGACGGTCGACGGCACGGTGCGGGTTCCCCCGGCGAAGTTCCAGCCGATGGCCTCGGACGACGTGGCCGCGGCGGTGTGCCGCGCGGCGGTCGCCTCCCCGCTCGACGGCATGGTCGAGGTCGGTGGCCCCGAGGCCCTCTTCCTGGCCGACCCCATCCGCACGGCGCTGTCCGCCGCGGGCGACCCGCGCGAGGTCGTGACCGACCCGGAGGCGGGGTACTCGGGCGCCCCGGTGGACGAGTCCACCCTTCTCCCGGGCCCGGACGCGGAACTGGCGACCACGCGCTACGCGGACTGGCTGGCGGCGCAGCGGCAGTGACGCGTGCCAGGCCGTGGCCCTCGCCTGCGGGCGGGGGCCACGGGCATGTCCTGTGCCGTGAACGGGCGGCCTGGTCCTCCCGGAGTCGGGTGACCACGTGGTCCCGGGCGGCCTCGCGCTGCTGCACCTCGACCGGGAGCCGGACGAGGGCGGGTACCAGGAGCCGAACGGGTGGATGCGGCACTGCTGAGGCGGGTCGCACAGGGCAGCGGCCCGTACGGGTGAGGGACCACCCGTACGGGCCGCGCCGTGCTGTGCTGTGCTGTGCTGCGCTGTGCCGTGCGGCTCAGCCGAAGTCCACGTCGCTGCACATCAGATAGGCCTGGTCGAGGTGCGAGGCCTGCCAGATGGTGAAGACGATGTGGTGTCCGGAGTAACCGGAGGTCTGCACCGGGAAGGTGATGTCCTTCGCAGGGGCGAAGCGGCCGGTCTGGGTGATGAAGTCCAGGTCGTCCCAGCCGAGGGCCTCGGTCTTCGGGTTGAAGCCCTGCTTGCTCACGTAGACCTTGAAGTAGTCCGCGCCGTGCGACGCCTGGTCGTACAGGTGGATGGTGAAGTTGTCACCGACGGGCGTCGTCTTCCACGGACCCGGCTTGTTCAGGCTCTCGAAGTTCGGGTGGTTGTTGCTGCAGAGCTTGCCGTTCGGGATGCGCGCCTCGAACTGGCCGCCGAGGCCGTCCTGGAGCATGCTCATCCAGTTCCACATGGTGTTGGGGTTGGCCTGGTAGGCCTGCCAACACATGGGGTCCTCCTGCGCCATGGCGGGGTTCATGTGGTCGTCGCCCCACTCCTCCCAGCAGTGGTAGGCGCGGGAGGCGGGTCCGACGACGGAACCGTGCGCCTGGGCTGTGCCGGAGAACGTCAGCGCGCCGGCCACCACGGCGAACAGCATCAGGAACGCCTGGAAGAGACGGCGCCCGGTCGGCCGGGAAGTACCGGCGGATAAACGCGAGTTGTGCATGGGGGGATGACTCCAATCCTGTGGGTCAAACGTGATGGGAGCGCTCCCAAAGGTAGAAGGTAGGCGTGCAGGTTTCGTGGAGCGAACGAAACGGTTTCGGGGAGACGTTCGGCCGTATTCGGCCGTTTACACGGCCGACATGGAGGACCTGCATACTGGGCGCCCGCATCATGCCTGCTCACGCGGCAAGTTGAGGGCGCGAGGAAGATCGAACAATCAATCAATTCGTCCCGGTAACTGTCATTGCGACGGTTTTGCCTCTTCGAAATCTTTCGACTCGGCGAACGAGTCCGACACGAGGCCCCATTCGTGAATATTCGTGAATCGCGTCCGCGAGAAGCAACTCGGTGACGCGTATCTCGGCGACCGTGCCGGATGCCTCCGACAACGACGCGCGGTGCCGCCGGCCCAGGGGCGGGTCGGCGGCACCGTACGCGCAGTGATCCGCTACTGCTTCACCGACGCAGCCGCCGCCGTCACGACGCTCGCGACCTCCCGCGGGTGCGAGACGCTCGCCGCGTGCGACGCCTCCAGCTCCGTCACCTGCGCACCGGCGCGCCTCGCCATGTGACGCTGCGCGGCTGCGGGGATGTTGAGGTCCTCCGTGGCGACCACGGCCCAGGACGGCAGCGTCCGCCAGCCCGGCTCGGGCGCCGGCTCCTCCAGTGCCGCTCCGGTCACCGGACGCTGGGTGACGGCCATCAACTGGGCCACGCCCTCCGGCACGTCCGCCGCGAACTGGTGCGGGAACCTCGCCTGGTCGATGGTGAACTCCATGCCGGGCGAACCGTCCGGCAGCGTGACCGGCACCGGCCGCAGAGCCTCGCCGAGGCTGCTGCCCGGGAAGCGTGCCGCCAGGTCGAGCGCGCTCTCGCCCTTGTCGGGGATGAACGCGGCGACGTACACCAGCGCCCGCACGTTGTCCGCCCCCACCGCCGCGGCCGTGATGACGGACCCGCCGTAGGAGTGACCGACCAGGACGACCGGCCCCTCGACGCCGGCGAGGACTTCACGGACGTACGCCGAGTCGCCGCTCAGCCCGCGCAGCGGGTTCGCGGCGGCCACCACGAGGTGGCCCTCGCGCCGCAGTTCGCGTGCCACGTCGTTCCAGCTGGTCGAGTCGGCGAAGGCGCCGTGGACGAGGACCACGGTGGGCTTGGGGGAGGGGGAACGGTTGACCATGGCTGGGCCTTTCGTCGGGAGGCGGTACCGCCGGGGTGGCGGAACGTCGTCGCCTTTCGCCTCGATGACCGGGCCGTGGACCCATGTGTGACATACGCGGACGAACAGAACACCGTGTCACGGACGGCCCGGCTGTCCGGTCTCTCGCGTGTGAACCGCTTCGACGACGACTCTCCGCTCGCGGACCTGCTCGAGCGCGTCCCGCACCCCGGACCCTGCTGGTCGGCGGCGTCGGCCGGATCTGTCGGGCGCGGCTCGCGCAGCCGCACCCGGGGGGGAGCCTCCGGTGACGTCCTCCCCACCGTCCCGGACGTGGTCGTCCTCGCCCCCGGGCGACGAAGCCCGCCACCCGCTCCCGGAACGCCGGCCGGCACCCGTGACATCCGCCCCGAGTCCGGCCGCGGCTGTTACGCCGGGCCTCCCGCCGGTGTCTCCATGCCGCAGTCCGATTCCACGAGTGGAGACATCATGAGCGAGAACACCGAGGTCGTCGTGCTGGGCGGCGGCTACGGCGGCGTCAAGGCCGCCAACCGGCTGGCGCGCCGCGCGGGCGTGTCGGTGACGCTGGTCAACCCGCGGCCCGACTTCGTCGAGCGCATCCGCCTGCACCAGTTGGTGACCGGGTCCGACGACGCGGTGGAGAGCTTCGGGAAGGTGCTGGGCAGGAACGTCCGTCTGGTCGTCGACACCGCCACCCTGATCGCGCCCGCCGAGCGGCGGGTCTCCCTGGCCGGCGGCACCACCCTCGCCTACGACCACCTGGTCTACGCGGTGGGCAGCGGCGCCTGTGCCCCCGGCGTGCCCGGGGCCGCGGAGTTCGCGCACGCGGTGGCGGACCTCGACGCCGCGCGACGGCTGCGGTCGGCGCTGGCCGAGACGCCCGCGACCGCTCCGGTGACCGTGGTGGGGGCGGGCCTGACCGGCCTGGAGACGGCGGCCGAGCTGGCGGAGACGGGACGCCACGTCACCCTGGTCTGCGGCGGGGTGCTCGGCCCCTCCCTGCACGCCCGGGGCCGGCGTTCGGTGGCCCGCCGGCTCGCCGCGCTCGGTGTGAGGGTCCTCGAAGGGGCCGGGACGCGGGTGACGGAGGTGACCCGGGACGCCGTACGGCTCGACGACGGCCGCGACGTGCCCGGCGCGGTGACCGTCTGGACCGCGGGGTTCGGTGTGCCGGACCTGGCCGCGCACAGCGGCCTGACGACCGACGCCCACGGACGCCTGGTCACGGACGCGACGCTGACCAGCGTGGACGACGACCGCATCGTCGCCGCCGGGGACGCCGGGGTGATCACGGGCCGGCCGTTCCGGATGAGCTGCCAGGCGGCTGTGCAGCTGGGCACGGGAGCAGCCGACACGGTGCTGCGCCGGATCGCCGGGAAGTCCCCGGCGCCCGTCAGGCCGCTGTTCGCCGGACAGTGCCTGAGCCTCGGCCGGGAGGAGGGCGTCACCCAGTTCTCGTACCTGGACGACCGCGTGAACGCGCTCCACCTGAGCGGCCGGCCCGCCGCCGGCGTCAAGGAGATCGTCTGCCGGTCCACCCTGCGTCAGCTGGTGTCCGGCGCGCGCAAGGCCGGTTCCCGGGCGGTCCGGGACGACACGCCCGACCCCCGCCGGAACGTCCCTGCCTGACCACCACGGGCCTCCGTCGCGGGGCCGGCCACGAGAAAGCGGCACACACGACATGAACGACCACGCCCCCGATTCCGCTGCCGAGGTCTTCCTCACCCACCGGAACCTGCTGTTCACCGTCGCCTACGAGATGCTCGGCTCCGCCGCGGACGCCGAGGACGTCCTGCAGGAGACCTGGCTGCGGTGGACGGAGGTCGATCCCGCACAGGTGCGGGACCGGCGCGCCTACCTGGTGCGGATCACCACCCGCCAGGCCCTCAACCGGCTCCGCACACTGAAGCGCCGCAAGGAGACCTACGTGGGTCCCTGGCTGCCCGAGCCCCTGCTCACCGCGCCGGACGTGGCGGAGGACGCCGAACTCGCCGAGAGCCTGTCCCTCGCGCTCCTGTTCGTGCTGGAGACCCTCTCCCCCACGGAACGCGCCGTCTTCGTCCTGCACGAGGTCTTCGACTTCGACTACGACACGATCGCCGCCGCCCTCGGCAAGACGCCCGCCGCGGCACGCCAGACGGCCTACCGGGCGCGCAGGCACGTCGATGCCCGCCGCCCCCGCACACCGGTGTCCGCGGCGGAGACCCGGGCGGCCCTGGACTCGTTCCGTTCCGCCCTGGAGACCGGCGACCTGAAAGGGCTGCTCGACGTGCTGGCTCCCGATGTCGTCTTCGTCAGCGACGGCGGAGGCCTCAAACTGGCGGCGCTGCGGCCGGTCGTCGGCGCGGACAAGGTGCTCCGCTACATGGCCGGCAGTCTGGGCAAGGCGGGCGGCGCCCTCACCGGTGAGGCCACCACGGTCAACGGCAACCCGGGGCTCGTCCTGCGCCTGGACGGCGAGATCGACGGCGTACTGGCGGCCGGGGTGGAGGACGGCCGGGTCACCCGGCTCTACTACGTCCGCAACCCCGAGAAGCTCACCCGGGTCGAGTCCGAGACCTTGCTCGCCGGCCGGTGAGCGGGGCGCGCGGCCATGACACCCGCGCGAGCACCGGAAACGGCGCCGGGCCGGCCCTCGCGCGGGGGCCGGCCCGGTGCCGTCCGTTCGGCCGGTCTCCCGGCCGGGAGGTCAGACCTTCTCCGCGACGCGCTCCTCCGCCGCGACCGGGGCGGGGGACGCCGGCGCCGGCTCGTCGGGTGCCGCGTTCAGCTCGGCGAGCATCGTCTTGGTGAAGCCGAACCAGTACGTCGCCACGAAGCCCGCGATGTAGCCGACGAGCAGGCCGGCCGCGTAGACGGCGATCGTCCGGGCGAGACCGTGGTTGCCGTCGAGGAGGGGGAACAGCGCCCAGCCGGAGGGGCCGATCGCCGTGGAGCCGACGTCCGTGCCGAGCTGGTTGAACAGGCCGACGAACGCACCCCCGAAGGCGCCGCCCGCGCAGGCGGTGACGAACGGGCGGCCCAGGGGCAGGGAGACGCCGTAGATCAGCGGCTCGCCGACACCCAGGAAGCCGGGCCACAGCGCGGACTTGATCGTCGTGCGGACCGAGGTGTTGCGGGGCAGGCGGAGGTAGATCGCGAGGGCCGCGCCGACCTGGCCCGCGCCCGCCATGGCGAGGATCGGCAGCAGCACGGTGAAGCCGGAGCCCTCGATCAGCGTGGTGTGGATGGGGATGAGCGCCTGGTGCAGGCCCAGCATGACCAGCGGGAGGAACAGACCGCCGAGGAGGAAGCCGGCGCCCGCGCCGCCGTGGGCGAGCAGCCAGTCCGCGGCGTCGCCGATCCAGGCCGACACCTCGCCGGCGAGGAACATCAGCCCGAACAGGGTCGCGAGGCCGGAGACCAGCACGGTGACGGTGGGCGTGACCAGTACGTCGACGGACTCCGGGACCCAGCGCCTGCACCGCTTCTCGACGTACACGCCGAGGCAGGCCGCGGCGAGCGCGCCGAGCACGCCGCCCTGGCCGGGTGAGAGGTGCTGGCCGAACGCCTCGACGTCGGCCACCTTGGCGTAGACGACGATCGACGCGACGGCGCCGCCGAGGATCGGGGTACCGCCGAACTCCTTGGCCGTGTTGTAGCCGACGAAGACGGCGATCAGCGCCATGAAGCCGGAGGCGATGGCGGCCAGGGCCGGGGTGACGCCGGGCAGCCAGCCGAGGTTGACGAGCAGGCCGTTGAGGCCGGCGATGATGCCGCAGCCGATGAGCGCGGGGATGAGCGGTACGAAGATGTTCGCGATGCGGCGCAGGAACAGCTTGAACGGGGTGGCGTTCTTCGCCTTCCGCTCCGCGCGGAGCGCCGCGCCCTGCGCCGCCAGCTCCTCGGCGGTCACCGGGTCGGACCCGCCCGCGGGGGCGGCGGGAGCGACGGGCTCCTCCGGGGCGTCGGCCCGCCCCTCCTCGACCAGGGCCTCGAACTCAGGGGTGACCCGGGCGACGGTGCCGGGGCCCAGCACGATCTGGTAGGTGTCGTCCTCGACGACCCCCATGACCGGGGGCAGTGCCTTGAGTGCCTCGTCCTGGACGAGGGACCGGTCGCGCAGACCCAGCCGGAGCCGGGTCATGCAGTGGGCCACCGACGTCACGTTCCCCGCGCCTCCGACCAGGGGGAGGATGGCGGCAGCAGTGGCGCGATGCTTGTTCTCTTCGCTCATGGTGCGGTCATGCCTTGCTGTGAGGTGGGGCAGGCCGCGTCAGGCGGCTGCGGCTTCCGGTGCCTTCCGCGGGTGCCCGTGGGCGTCCTGCGGCAGGCGGGCTGCGGTCGGGGCGTCCACGGACGCCAGGAGGGTGAGGACGGCTTTCCTGCCCTCGCCGTCGTTGCCGACGAGGGCAGGGCCGTCCTCCACGGCGTCTGCGGCGGGCACGGGCGTCACTCTCCCGGGTCGAAATTTACTTTCGGACGATCACTTGAGTCTGAAAGATATTTTCAGCCATGGTGCGCGTCAAGGGGCGTGAAGCAAAGGTCCGATCACGACTTCGCGCCGGCCCGCGGGTCCCGTGGGCTCCCCCGGAATGAGCCATGCCACCAATGCCGCCGCAATGCCGCCTCCGCGCCGCCCGCCTCTCCGGCCGCGGAGCCGGTGACGTGCGTCACCTCCTACCGGGGCGGGCCCCTGACCGTGTAGAAGGGACCGGTGAACAGCACCGGAGACCTCGCCGGGGAGCGCCCCGAGCGCGCCCGCCCCACGCCGCACAGCCTGACGGGGGTCGGCGTCGCCGTCCTCGACGCCGACGGCCGCGTCCTGCTCGGACTCGGTCACGACGGCCGCTGGGAACTGCCCGGTGGCAAGGTCGACCCGGGCGAGGACTTCGAGACGGCGGCGGCGCGGGAGCTGGCGGAGGAGACCGGGCTGTCGGTGCCGGCCACGGCCGTGCGGGTGCTGGCGGTCGTGCTGGACGGTCTGCGCGGACTGACCCGGGTGACGGCCGCCGCGGTGGCCGCGGGCGCGGAGGGCACTCCCGAGGTGACGGAACCGGACAAGATCGTGCGCTGGGAGTGGTTCGCACGGGACGCGGTGCCGTCCGCCCTGTTCGGGCCGTCGGCGTCGGTACTGGACTGCGTGTGGCCGGAGGCGGCGCCGCGAGGGGTGGCGGAGGCCCACCACTACCCGGTCCGACCGGCCGGGTGAGGGCAACGCCGTTTCCGCCACGCCGCGTTGAACGACGAGGCGCCGGGGCGTGGCTGCACTACGATGCAGACGTTGCCGCCCCGGCCTCGCGCGATTCCGCCGACTTCCTTGTCATACAAGGGAGTTGAGGTGACCTCGGCCGCAGGCGCCTGTTCCTTCCCCACACTCAGGAAAGAAGCGGATGCGGATCAAGAACGTGAGCGTCGCGCTCGTCGGTTCCACCCTGGTCGTCACGCTGGCGGCGTCCCCCGCCCTCGCCGGCACCACCACGCCCTCGTTGCCGGCGCCCGACGTCGCCGCCGTGGCCGCGGTGCACCGGACGGCGCTGTCCCAGGGTGCGCCCGGCGCGCTGACCCGGATCGACGAGGGGCCGCGGAGCTACCACGTCGCCACCGGTGAGGCCGACACCGCCGCCCACACGCCGATGGACACCGGACGGCGGTTCCGCGTGGGGAGCGTCAGCAAGACGTTCACCACGGTGGTGCTGCTGCAGCTCGTCGCCGAGGGCAAGGTGGACCTCGATGCGCCGGCCAACCGCTACCTGCCCGAGCCGCTGCCCGACGAGCGCATCACGGTCCGTCATCTCCTCAGCCACCGCAGCGGCTTGTACGACTACACCAACGACATGTTCCACAACACCGTCCCGGGCTTCGAGGCGGTGCGGAACAAGGTCTTCAGCTACCAGGAGCTGATCGACCTGTCGACGGCGAAGCCGCTCAACAACGCGCCGGGCGCCGCGTACAGCTACTCCAACACCAACTTCGTCGCGCTGGGCGCGATCATCGAGCACGTGACGGGCACGCCTGTCACCACGCACTACCGGCAGCGCATCTTCACGCCCCTGCGGCTGAGGAACACCTCGTACGTCCACCCGCGGACGACGATCTCCGGCACGTACGCGCGCGGTTACCTCCGGCAGGACGACACCACGCTGCCGCTGGTGGACTCCACCGAGCAGACCGTCTCCTGGGCACAGTCCGCGGGCGCGGTCATCTCGAACGCCAGGGATCTCAACCGGTTCTTCTCCGCGCTGCTCTCGGGGAGGCTGCTGCCCGAGGAGCAACTGCGGGAGATGACCACCATGGTCCCCGTCAACGCCGACGGCAAGCAGTCGTACGGTCTGGGGCTGCGCGGGCGGACACTGTCCTGCGGCACCACGGTGTACGGGCACACCGGCACCGTGCAGGGCTACTACACGTACGCCTTCACCACGAGCGACGGCCGGCGCAGCATGGCGTCGCTGGCGAACACCTCCAACAACGGCACGGTGAACACCACGCTGGGCGCCACGCTGGACGCGTCCTTCTGCGGCACCGACCCGGCGACCGCGGTCCGGCGGGCCGCGGCCTCCACGGAGCGGTTCACGGAGGACATCGCGCCGCAGACCGCCCGCGACTGATACTCGTGCTCCGCCGCCGCGGGTCCCGGCCGGGCGCCGTCCGGCCGGGACCCGCGGCCGTCAGTGGCCGTCGCCGGTGTGCCGCAGGCGGTCCCGGGCCTCGGTGGCGATCACCGCGGCCTGGATCCGGCGCTCCACGCCGAGCTTGGCGAGCAGGCGGGAGATGTGGTTCTTCACCGTCTTCTCCGCGAGGTAGAGCCGCCGGCCGATCTGGCGGTTGGTGAGCCCTTCGCCGATCAGCTCGAGGATCTCCCGCTCCCGCTCGGTGAGGCCGGGCAGGACGTCCGGTTCCTCCTGCTCCTTCTGCCGGCCGCCGCGCAGGCGCTCCATCAGCCTGGTGGTGGCGCTCGGGTCGAGCAGCGACTGGCCGCGTGCGACCGTGCGGACGGCCTCCACGAGGTCGGAGCCGCGGATCTGCTTCAGGACGTAGCCGGAGGCGCCGGCCATGATCGAGTCCAGCAGGGCCTCCTCGTCGTCGAACGAGGTGAGCATCAGACACGCCAGGTCCGGCATCCGGGAGCGCAGTTCACGGCACACGGTCACACCGTCGCCGTCGGGCAGCCGGACGTCGAGGACCGCGACACGCGGGCGCAGGGCGGGGACGCGCACCAGGGCCTGCTCGACGGTGGCGGCCTCGCCGACCACCGTGATGTCCGGCTCGTCGTCCAGCAGGTCGTGCACCCCGCGGCGGACCACCTCGTGGTCGTCCAGAAGGAAGACCCGGATCGGGTCGCCGGGTCCGGGCTGCGCGCCGTCCGCCATCGAAAGCTCCTTGCTGTGCGCGTTGGCGTGTTCCACCAGGATCCTCACGCGTCCAGGGCCGGACGGCCAGGGCCGTTCGGCCCTGATCACCCTCGAGGCGGGACGCCCCGGCCCGCCCCCCCCTCCAGGGTGTGCTTTGCGGCCCGCGGGCGGCGCACCCCGTCCCACCGGCCCGCATCCCCGCCGCACACCCCCTCACAACCACCCCCGTCGGGCCGCCTGCCAGGCGAGTTGCATGCGGGTCGTCGCGCCCGCCAGTTCCATCAGGCGTTGGATACGGCGTTGGACCGTTCGGCGGCTGAGGCCCATCTGGGTGGCCACCGCCTTGTCCGCGACGCCGGCGACCAGGAGGGCGAGGAGGCGGCGGTCGGTGGCGCCGAGGGGGTCGGGGGGCCCGGCCGCGTCCGTGCCGGCGACGGCGCCCGTGTCGTCGACGTCGAGCGGGACCGCGTCCTCCCAGTACCGCTCGAAGAGCGCGACCAGGGCGGCCAGCAGGTTGCTGTCGCGGACCAGTGCGGAGGTGGGTTCCTCGGGGCTGCCGTCGGGGCCGCCCGGTACCAGCGGGCAGATCGCGATGGCGCGGTCCGCGACCGCGAGGCGCAGCGGGAGATGCGGCACGGCGCGGGCCATCTCGCCCGCCCTGACACCCTCGACAACGTTATCGACGGCCCCCTCGTCGTCGAAGAACGCCTTCTCGTACAGCACCCGGTACCGCACGCCCCGGGCCAGCGCGTCGAACTCGGCGCGGTTGCTGCCGGACGGCATGGCCACGTACTGCGCCTTGCAGAACCACAGCATCTCGTCCCGGGCGCCGTCCTGGATCTGGCGCAGGTGCTGGCGCAGCGCCTCCGCGCCGGTGATGACCTCGATGAGCTGGCCGAGGTCCTGACGGCGCAGGGTCTCCCGGTAGGACTCCAGCAGCGCGGTCGCCTCCGCGCGGGCCAGGTCGAGCGCGTCGGCGCGGCGCTTGAGCCGTGGCAGCAGGGCCACGTCGGGCGGGGTGGGACGGTACTGGCGGGGCAGTCCGTCGCTCTGGCTGACCAGGTTCTTCGCGGCCAGCGCGTCCAGCACGTGCCGGGTGTGCTCGGGCTCCAGCCCGGACCGGTCGGCGACCTCGCGGGCGGTGGCCCGGCCCATCGTCACCAGCAGGCGGTAGACGGTCTCCTCGGTGCCGGTGACCCCGGCGGCCTCCAACGTCACGGCGCCCTCCCCCGCACGACAATATTCAAACGCCTGAACGGTTGAATACCGTACAACAGTCGGCGGGGGAGCGGGCGGCCGTGCCCCGCTCCCCCGCCGTCCTGCTCAGCCGCGGTGCCCGTACGCCCGGATCACGGTCTGCCGGACCGAGGCGCCGGACGCGTCCCGCGCGGTGACGCGCAAGGTCACGCGGGCGTCGCCGCGGACCCCGGCCGGCCGGGTGACGGTGGCCGTGAAGGTGTTGCCCTTCCCGGCGCGCACCGGCGCCTGGACGAAGTGCCGGCCGTCGTCGTAGGAGACCTCCACCGTGGTGCGCACCCCGCGCGGCGCGGCGAGCCCGTCCTGGTGGCGGACCGTCAGCCGGAGGGTGTGGGTGCGGCCGGGTCCGACGGTGTTGCGCAGGTCGGCCGGTACCTCGGGGTCGACCTGGAGCAGCGGCAGCCGTGTCCGGCCCTCGACCGTGCCGGACGGGAACGTCCAGGTCGTGTCGGTCGCCGTGGCGTACGCCCACTCCGCGGAGTCGCGGGTGGTGCGCAGGCGGAGCCGGTACTCGGCGTCGCCGCCGGGCACCTCGACGTCGCGCCAGGCGTCGGCGAGGTCGGCCACCTTACGGCCGTCGCGGTACAACTGCGCCTCGGCCGTCTCCGGCGCCGGCGCCGGCGCCCGTACGCCGATGCCCGTGTCGCCGCCGGGGGCGAGGCGGGACCAGTGACCGGGTGCCGAGTCGGTGAACTCGGGGATCCGCAGGCGCAGTACGTCGCCCTCGCGGACGCCGGCGGGCACGCCCCCACGCGGGATCCCGGGCCGGACCACGGCGCCCTGCCACCGCTCGCGGACGCGCTCACCGGCGCGGTAGGTGCGGGGCGTGTCCCGTAGCCCGGTGTCCAGCGGCGAGTCGACGTCACCCACCGTCCGGTGGTTCACGATGTGCTCCCACTCGGTGGTGCCGGAGGTGACGTACTCGGTGCGGGTGAACGCGGTGGGGACGTGGCGGGTGTACTGGAGCCAGGTGAACTCCTGGTAGGGGCGGCGGGCGAACCGCTGCTCGGCGGCCCACTCCACGCCGCCGTTGTCCGGGTACTCGGACCGCACCACGGCGCTGTTGCGCTCCGACACCGTGTGCACCACACGGTCGGGGACGCGTCCCTCGCTGATCTGCATGACGTCGTACAGGTAGGGGCTGCGGGCGGTGCCGTCGAAGGCGACGGTGGTGGTGCGCCGGGCGACGCGCTTCAGCAGGTCGGCGCCCTCGTCGGAGCCGACGCGCACGACGGGCACCTTCCAGCGGTCGCCGTGGGGCGTCCAGCGGGTCCAGCCGCTGGTGGCGAAGTTGACGACCAGCACGGCGCGGACGCCGGCCCGGGCGGCGCGTTCGGCGAGCTCCGGCCCGGCGATGCCCTGTTCGTCGGTGACGACGGCGAGCCGGCCGCGCGCCCCACGGAAGTCGGGTGCGTCCGCGGCGCCCGCGTTCACGGCCTGGAGCCGCTCGCCCCGCTGGTCGAACAGAGGCGACTCGGGCATGTAGTAGGCGTCGAGGTCCGGGCCGCCGGTCACGCCGGCTTCGAGCAGCGGGGCGACCATCTGCCAGCGGGACGCGAACTCGAAGGTTCCGTCGGTGACGTGGGGCGTGGGGCTGACGTAGAGGGCGACGGCGCTGTCGAAGTACATCGTGCCGTCGATCCAGGCGTGCCCGTCGATCTTCCGGTACGTCTGGTAGCTGAGGACGCCGCTCTGTTCGGCGGGCCGGGGTGTGCGGATCTCGACCCTCACCGTCCTGCGCGGGTCGACCACGACGGTGGTGTCCTCGGTGACCTTGATCTCGGGCAGGACGACCTGACGGAGCACCTCACCGCGGTCCGTCCGCTCGATGCCGCCGGAGGTGAGCTGGTAGGTGCCCTCCTCGACCTCGGCGACGGCGTTCTCCCGGTCGGTGTAGCCGACGAAGCCCTCGGCGCCCCAGATCGTCGGCAGGCTGTCGACGCGGTTGCCGTCGTTGTCGTAGGAGACGACCTTGAGCCGGTGCACGGGGCCGCGGACGACCAGGCCGAGCGTGGTGTGCACGGCGATCGCGCCGTCGGCGGCCGTGGCCGTCACATGGCCGTAGTAGGCGCCCCGTTCCGCGCGGGCCGGGTCGACGGTGAGCGGCAGGTCGGCGGTGCCGCCGGCGGGGACGGTGACGGTCCGCGCGGCGGGGACCAGCGCCCCCGCGGCGATCTCCCGGCCGCCGCTGGTGGCCAGCGCCGTCCGCACGTCGAGGGTGACGTCCCGGTCGGAGACGTTGGTGTAACGGACGGTGCGTGTGCGGGTACCGGTGTCGTCGGCGGTGTACGTGCCGAGGGAGAGGCCGGCGGTGGCGAGGACCGGGGTGCGGCTCGCCGCGGCGACGTCGATGCGGCCGCCGCCCTGTTCGGTGACGCGCTGCCCCTCGATCAGGCGAGCGGTGCTGGTCAGGGCGTCCTTGAGGCGGCTCGCGGTCCAGTCAGGGTGCTGCTGTGCGAGCAGCGCGGCGGCGCCCGCCACGTGCGGGGCGGCCATGGACGTGCCGGAGGCGGCCACGTGCGAGGCGTCGACGACCTGACCCATCGTCGTACCGGCGGCGCGCGCGGCGACGATGCCCACGCCGGGCGCGGTCACGTCGGGCTTGACGGCGTCGTCGCCGGCCCGGGGGTCGCGGCTGGAGAAGTCGGCGAGGGAGTCGTCGCGGTCCACCGCGCCGACCGTGAGGGCCGCGTCCGCCGCGGCGGGTGACCCGATCGTGCCCTGGGCCGGTCCCGCGTTGCCCGCGGCGACGACGAACAACGCTCCGAAGGACGCGGAGAGTTCGTTCAGTGCGCGGCTCATCGGGTCGGTGCCGTCGCTCGGGGCGTCGGAGCCCAGCGACATGTTGACCACGTCGGCGCCGCGCGCGACGGCCCACTCCATGCCGTCGATGACCTGCGACTCGGTGCCGAAGCCGTCGTCGCCGAGGACCTTGCCGATCAGCAGGTCGGCGCCGGGCGCCACGCCCTTGCGGGCGCCGCCGGAGGCCGCGCCGGAACCGCCGACGATCGAGGCGACATGGGTGCCGTGCCCGAAGGCGTCGCCGGTGCCGGAGCTGCCGGAGAAGTCCTCGGCCTCGCTGATGCGCCCGGCCAGGTCGGGGTGGGAGGCGTCGATGCCGGTGTCCAGCACGGCGACCTTGACGTCCTCGCCCCGGTGGCCGCCCTTCCAGACCTCCGGGGCGCCGATCTGGGCGGTGCTGCGGTCCAGCGCCGCCCGCACCCGGCCGTCCAGCCAGACCCGGGGCACGACGGCGGCGCGGGCCGCACCGTCGGCGGCGGGGGCGAGGCGCTTCCAGAACGTGCCGAGGTCATCCGCGGAAACGCGGACGGCGTCGGCGTCGATGGTCTCCAGGCGGCGGACCTCCGTGCCCTCGGCGGCCAGGCCGGTGAGGCGGCGCAGCGAGACGTCCGGTACGCCCGCGCCGTCGGCGACGATCAGCGGAAGGGTGTCGGTGTGCGCCTCGTCGTAGCCCTGGGCGATCAGCGCGGTCACGTCGAACAGGCCACGGTCCAGGCGCCCCGCGGTGACGAGTCCGGCCGCGTCGGACGGCAGGACGGTGAGGTGACCGTCCTCCTCGACGGTGCGGAAGAGAAGGTGACGCCGGCCCTCCCCCGGTGTCACCGAGGCGGTGCGGCGGCCGTTCACGTCCGTGCGGACGGTGACCCTGTCGCCGGTGATCAGGCGCACGGTGGCGCCGCTGCCGGCCGCCGGTGCGGCGGCCCGTGCCGGGGCGCCGGGCCCGCCCGGTCCTGCCGCGACCGGTGTCACGGCGCCCGCGGACAGGGTCAGCCCTGCCGCGACGGCTGCCGCGATACGCATTCGTCGTCTCACTCCTGTGCCCTTCGTCGTACGCGTCGTGCGACGCGTCGCGTCGTCCTGCTGTTCAGGCGGCCCGCGGTGCCGTCGGTGCTGCACAGGTTCGGCCGCCGGTGCGGGCCGTGTCACCGTTTGGCCGTGGCACAGGTGGGACATGTCGCAACGGCGACACCGGAGGCGTCACCTGCGCCGCAACGCGAGGGCGAGGGCACGAGGTTCGCGGGCGTGGCGCGCGTCACCGGCCGTGTGAACGTCTCGTAAGTGTTGTCAAGTGCCACCGGCACCAGGCGCGTTGCCGCCCGGAGACTGATACGATCAACGAACTTTCAGCAGGCTGGCGACGCGTCATGAACGCGTACGGGGGACAGTCTCTAAGGCCCCGTCGCTGAGGAGTTGAGGCTTTGTCCCGCCGTGGGTCCGCGCTGCTCGACGGCCCGGACCGGATGTCCGCGTGCGCCGGCATTCTCGTGCTCCCGACGCGATGCGACTTGAAGAGAGTCTCATGACGTCATTGATCAAGGATCCGCTGCTGTGGATCCTGCTGGTGGTGCTCGCCGCTGCGGTCCTCGCAGTGCTGCGAGCCCGGAGAACCAATCTGGCGCTCCGAAGAACGAGGAAGGATCTGGAGGCCGGCCTGGGCCAGGCCCAGGGACGGATCGGGCAACTGGAAGCCCACATCGACACGCTGGAGACCCGGCACCGGGGTGCGCTGGCGGATGTGCGGGCGGACGCCGAGTCGGCGACCAAGGCCGTGCTCAAGTCGGCCATGGGCACGCTCCAGTCGCTCGCCGAGGAGCAGCAACTGCTCCTGGACCAACTGCTGAAGAAGTACGGCAACGACAGCGAGGTGCTGGCCGACCTGATGTCGGTGGACCACACCGGCAGCCAGTTCAGCCGCCGGGCCAAGGGCATCTCGGTGCTGTGCGGCGGCTGGCTGGGCCGCCGCGACGGGGCGGCGACCGTCTACGACGTCGCCCGCAGCGCCCAGGGCCGCATCAAGGACTTCAACCGGGTCGCCATCCACGCCCAGGTCAGCGTGGCCGTGGCCGGCAAGGCCGTCGAGCCGGTGGCCGTGGTGCTGGCGGAACTGCTGGACAACGCCACGACCTACAGCGCGCCGGGCACCCCGGTGGAGGTCAACATCCAGGCCGTGCCCACGGGTGTGGTCTTCATCGTGGACGACGCCGGTCTCGGCATGGACCAGGAGACCAAGGACCGTGCGGCGGCCCTGCTGTCCGCGGACGGCCCGGTCGACATCACCGGTCTCGGCGACCCGCCCCGCTTCGGCTTCGCGGTGTGCGGCATGCTCGCGAACCGCTACGGCTTCCACGTCTCCGTCGGCTCGGTCTCCCCGTACGGCGGTGTGCGGGCGGTGATCCGGGTTCCGGAGAGCCTCCTCTCGGCCGACGTGATCGCACCCGCCGAGCCGGAGCAGGAGCCCGCCGAGGAGGGGCAGGAGGACACTCCGCAGCGCCTGGCGCCCGTGCCCGTGGGCCCGTCGCGCGTGGTGGGCACGACGTCCGGCGGGCTGCCCAAGCGGCGGCGCCGTCAGGGCCCCATCGCGGTGGTGCCGCCCCCGCCGGACACGGCCGCCCTCGACGAGGAGACCTCCGAGTCGTCCGGCGAGGTCACCGCGTCGCGCCTGGGGGCGTTCGCACGCGGCACCCAGCTCGGACGGACCACGAACACCACGGAAGGACCTGACCACCAGTGAAGACCGACCTGTCGTGGGTGCTGAACGACGTGCTCGAGGTGCGCGGCGCCCGCCACGCCATCCTCGTCTCGGGCGACGGCCTGCTGCTCCAGCGTTCGGACGACATCTCGCGCGACGACGCGGAGACCAACGCGGCCGCGATGAGCTCCATGCAGTCGCTGAGCCGGGCGGTCGCCGGTTTCGTCGGCGCCGGGCACGGCATCTGGAAGCAGACGCTGCTGGAGTACGACGGCGGCTGGATCTTCCTCATCGCGGCCGGACAGGGCTCCTACCTGGCGGTCTCGGCGGCGGTGGACGTCGACATGGAGGCCATGTCGTTCCGTATGCAGAAGACGGTGACGGCGCTGAACAAGGCCATGAGCGTGGCTCCCCGCTCCGACAACGGTGTCGGCTGATGACGGGTCCCGCCGAGGAAACCCCCGTCACCAGTGACTTCGTCCGCTCCTACGTCATCACCGGCGGCCGGAGCCTGCCGTCCTCGGACGAACTGGCGTTGCACACCCTCGTCACGCTGGCCCCCGACCGGACGCTGCCGCTAGGGGCCGGCCCCGAGGTGAGGGCGATCTGGGAGCTGTGCTCGGGTGGCTACCTGTCGGTCGCCGAGGTGGCCGGCCACCTCGGTCTTCCGGTCGGGGTGGCCCGGCTGCTGCTCACCGATTTATCGGAACAGGGGCATCTGCTCCGCCGGGCCGAGCCGCCCCGGGCCCAGAACGTTGACAGAGCGACCCTCGAGAAGGTTCTGAATGGACTCCAATCCCTCATCGGCTGAGACGGCCCAGAAGTCCATCTACGTCTCCAGCGCGGTGACCAACGCCGCAAAGATCCTCGTCGTCGGGCACTTCGCCGTGGGCAAGACGACCTTCATCGGCTCGCTCTCGGAGATCACGCCGCTGCGCACCGAGGAGAAGATGACCCAGGCGTCGGCGCACGTCGACGACCTCAGGGGCGTCACCGGCAAGACCACCACCACGGTCGCCCTGGACTTCGGCCGTCTCACCCTCAGCGACGACCTGGTGCTGTACCTCTTCGGCACTCCGGGACAGCAGCGGTTCATGCAGCTGTGGGAGGACATGGCGCGCGGGGCGCTGGGGGCGCTGCTGCTGGTCGACCCCGCGCGGCTGGAGGAGACCTTCCCGGTCATCGACCTCATCGAGGGCTACGGCCTGGAGTACGCCATCGCCGTCAACTGCTTCGACTCCGCCCCCGTGTACGAGGAGGCGGAGGTGCGTGAGGCGCTCGACCTGCTTCCGGACACCCCGGTCGTCCACTGCGACGCCCGGGACCAGCAGTCGTCCGCGAAGGCGCTGATCGCGCTGGTGCGGCATCTGCTCGACCGCACGTCCTGACCTCATCGCGTCCGCCCGGTCCGGGGACCGGAGGGCTTCGGCCTTCCGGTCCCCGGTTTCCGGTCACCGGCTCACGGTCCACGGTTGTTTCAGTAAGGAAGACTTCATGGAAGCTCACTCCCCGTCCGCGTCGGGTGCGGGCAGATGCCCCATGCACGACGCCGGTTTCGCCGCCGATCCGCATCAGGTCTACGACCGGCTGCGGGAGCACGCCCCGGCCGGTCCGGTGGAGCTCGCCCCCGGTGTGGACGCCACGCTGGTCGTCGGGCACGAGATGGCGCTGCGGGTGCTGCAGAACACGGAGCTGTTCGCCCGTGACGCCCGCCGCTGGAAGGACCTCAACGAGGGCCGAATCGCCCTCGACAACCCGGTGCTGCCGATGATGGCGTACCGGCCGAGCTGTCTGTTCACCGACGGCGCGGTGCACCTGCGGCTGCGCAAGGCCGTGGTGGACAGTCTGGCGCGGCTCAACACCACGCGGATCCGGCGTGACGTGGAGCCGATCGCCGACTACCTGATCGACCGGTTCAGCGAGCTGGGCCGGGCCGACCTGCTGGGCGACTACGCCAAACTGCTGCCGCTGCTGCTGTTCAACAAGCTCTTCGGCTGCCCGGCGGAGATCGGCGACACCGTCACCGCGGCCGTGTCGGCGATCTTCGACGGCAAGGACGCGGTGCGCGCCAACGAGGAACTGACCGCGTCCCTCATGGAGCTGATCGCGCTCAAGCGCCGCAGCCCCGACGACGACGTCACGTCGTGGCTGATCCAGCACCCCGCCGGGCTGACCGACGAGGAACTCAAGGACCAGCTGGTGCTGTTGATGGGCGCCGGCATCGAGCCGGAGCGCAACCTCATCGGCAGTTCGCTGATGCTGCTGCTGTCCGGGGCGGGTGTCCGGGAGAGCGGCATGCTGATCGAGGAGGCGCTGGACCACGTGCTGTGGAACCAGACGCCGATCGCCAACTACGCCACGCACTACCCGGTGCGGGACGTGGACCTGGGCGGCCATGTGGCCGAGGCGAACACCCCGGTGGTCATCTCCTTCGCGGGTGCCAACGCCGACCCGGCGCTGGAGGAGGCCCGCCGCGTGCACAGCAAGGGCGCCCATCTGGCCTGGGGCGCGGGGCCGCACGCCTGCCCGGCCAAGGACCCGGCGCAGGTCATCGCGACCACCGCGATCGAGCGGCTGCTCAACGCGCTGCCCGATCTGGAGCTCGCCGTGCCGGAGAAGGAACTGGAGTGGCGGCCCGGGCCGTTCCACCGCGCGCTGGTGTCGCTGCCCGTGACGTTCAGCCCCACGCCGGCCACCCGGACGGCCACCGCCATGCGCGAGCGGGTCGCCGCGATGCCCGAGGCGGAGCGGCCGGTGTCCGGTCCGTCGTCCCAGCCGGCCCGTCAGGCCCCGACGCGCAGGAAGGGGTTCTGGAGCAGCTTCCTGGACGTCTTTCGTGTCTGACCCAACCCAGGCTGACGGAACGGCAGTTGGCAAGGGTCCGGCATGTGACAGGTGCAACACTCAACGACACATGACATACATGGCCGGAAGGGTAGGTTCCGTCGGTAACGGTAGCGTCCAGCCGAAGGAGCACCACGTGACCGCCGTTGGCGACATAAGCGGCCCCGCCATCAGTGACCGCCGAGCCGTCGTTTCCCTTCTCCGTCACCTTCGTTCGCCGGAGGGGCAGGCCGACCCCCTGCCCGTCTGGGAAGGGCTGCGCTCCATGGGGGACGTGGTGCGCGCCCCCTGGGGCGCCTACTTCGTCACCTCGTTCGAGGCATGCAGCCAGGTCCTGCGGTCCAGGAACTGGCTGGTGCCGGACTTCGCCTGGCAGGAGCGCCAGCCCGACCCGCGCCGCTGGCAGGAACTCGCCACCCAGGAGCTCACCGGCACCCTGTCCCGTATCAACGCCCCGTCGCACACCTGTCAGCGCCGCGCGCTCGGCAACCCCTTCGACCGCTCCACCCTGGAGGGCCTGCGTCCGGCGATCGCGCGGATCGTCACCGGTCTGCTGGACGACCTGGAGGAGCGCCTGCGGGCCGACGGGGAGGCCGACTTCGTGCAGACGGTCGCCGAACTCCTCCCCGTCCGCACGGTCGGCGAGTGGCTGGGCATCCCCGAGGAGCACCACGCGCACATCCTGGACTTCGCGCACCGGCAGGCGTACGCGCAGGAACTCTTCCCCACCAAGGAGCAGTTGGCGCAGGCGGGGCAGGCCACGCTGGAGATGCGGGCCTTCTTCGGCGAGCTGATCCGCGAGCGTCGGGCGCGCCCTGGCAACGATGTCCTCACCGGCTGGATCCATTACTGGGACGCGCACTTCGCGGACGACCCGGAGGCCGCGGCACGGGTGATCTACCACCTGACCATGTTCATCACCATCGCCTCGCTGGAGACCAGCGCGGTGCTGCTGACCAACGCGGTGCGCTTCGCGACGGAGGAGCCCGCCCGCGCGGAGTGGCTGCGGACGCACCCCGAGCACATCGACGACCTGATCGAGGAAACGTTGCGCTACGACCCGCCGGTGTGGCTCAACTCCCATGTGGCGGCCGACGACACGATCCTGGCCGGCACCCCGCTCGCCAAGGACACCACCGTGCACATCCTGTACGGGGCGGCGGCCCACGACCCGCGGCGCAACCCGGACCCGCACGTCTTCGACATCCTGCGCGACGGCGGCCACATCACGTTCGGCAGCGGTCCCCACTACTGCCTCGGCGCTCCCCTCGCCCGGTTCGAGGCGCGGGAGGCGATCGCGCGGATCCTGGAACGCTTCCCCACGCTCCGCCCGGCCGGGCCGCCCTCCTACGACAACTCCCGTCTCGTCTTCCGCCGCATCACGTCCCTGAAGGTGACCGTATGACCGCATCGCCCCTCGCCGGACTCCCCGCCGAACAGGTGCTCAAGACCGTCCGCACCTACCGGCAGGGGCCCCTGCTCACGGTCGAACTGCACCTGCCCGAGGAGGGGAACGCGGTCGGCGACGCCATGCTGGACGACCTCCTCACCGTCCTGGACCACCAGGACCCCGGCGTGCGGGTCCTGGTGCTGTCGGCGGCGGGGGACGCCTTCTGCCTGGGCGGCGACCGGCGTGAGTTCCCGCGGCACCTGGACGCCGATCCCACCGGTGACGGCATCCGCGTCTCCGGGAAGAAGGCTCTGCGGGTGTGCGAGGCCCTCACCGGCAACCCCGCCGTCACCATCGCCCGGGTCCAGGGCAGGGCGGTCGGCGCGGGCGTGGGTCTGCTGCTCGCCTGCGACCTCAGGGTGGGCGTGGACACGGCCACGTTCCGGCTGCCCGAACTGGCCCTGGGGGTGCCGCCCGCGTGGGGCGGGCTGCTCCCCCGGCTGATCAGCGAGGTGGGGGTGGCGCGGGTGCGGGAGCTGATCCTCACCGCGCGGGTCTTCGACGCCCAGGAGGCCCTGGGCCTGTCGGTGCTGCACAAGGTGGTGCCGGAGGACGCGCTCGACGACGCGGTCATGGCGTGGGCGAAGCCCGTGCTGCGGCGTCCGGCGTCGGCGGTGCGGGTCACCAAGGCGATGCTCAACGCCCTCGCCTCCCCGACCCGGCTCGCCGACGTCTCGCAGTTCGACCCGGAGCTGCTGACGGCGGTCCTCACCGGCCAGCGCGCGGCGGGCACGGCCCGCTGACCCGGTGACGCACGGACGGCGGCGCCCTCTTCGCAGGGTGCCGCCGTAGCCGTACCCGGCGGCGAAAAACGCTTGCGCAGGGCGGGCCGTCGCCCGACGCTTGGTGCCCATGCCCACCTCGATACGGCCGGCGACCCCGGCCGACGCCGTCGCCGTCACCGCCCTGATGAACGCGGTCGACGAGCTGGAGATCGGCCGGCCCGAGACCGATCTGCACACCGTGCTCGGCGACCTGGAGCACCCCGACACCGACCTGGAGCGGGACTCCTGGCTGGTGCCGGACGGCGAACGGCTCGTGGCCTTCGGCCTGTTGTGGGACCCGTCGGGCGGTGAACGCATCGACGTGGACCTCTACGCGCTGCCCTCCCACCGGGCGGAGACGGACCGGATCCTGGCGGCCATGGAGGCCAGGGCGCTGGAGAAGGCTCGGGTGAACGGGGCGGCGCGGGCCGTGGTGCATCTGCACCTCAACGCCACGCCCACGCTCGACACCGGGCTGCTGACGGAGCGGGGCTGGCGGATCGTCCGCCGTTACCACGTGCTGCATCGCCCCCTCGATCCCGCGCGGGACCCGCTGCCTGTGCCTCCCGCCGGCGTCCGCGTGCGCGGCTGCGCGTCCGAGGAGGACCGGGTCCGGGTGCACGCGCTGTACCAGGAGTCGTTCGCCGGGCACTTCGACTTCCAGCCGCGGCCCTACGGGACGTGGCTGCACGATCTCGGCGCCCGGCAGCTCGACTGGAACCTGGTGTGGATCGTCACCGCCGACGACCTGGGCGACTGCGGTTTCCTCATCGCGCGCGACGACCGCGAGGCGATGGGGTGGATCCGCAGCGTCGGCGTCGTGCCCGCCGCCCGGGGCCGGGGCCTCGGCGGTTTCCTGCTGCGGCACGCGTTCGGCGTCTTCGCCGCGCGCGGCCGGGACAGGGTGGGGCTCGGCGTGGACACGCGCAACGCCACCGGGGCGCCCCGTCTGTACGAGCGGCACGGGCTCACCCTCCACTACGCGGTGGACACCTGGGAGACGGTGGTGAGGTGAGCACCCGCCGCTGAGGCCGGTCAGGCCACCGCGAGTCCCTCGACGGGGCCGGACAGCGCGGCCTTGAAGTGCCGGGTCACCTCGTCGGCGAGCACTTCGCTCTCACCCTTGAGGAGCGCCTCCACGACCTGGGCGGCGACATCACGCGGATCGTTCTTCGGCACGTCCAGGGCGCGCACCATGTCGGTGTCGGTGTAGCCGAGGTGGACGCCGACGACCTGGGTGCCCTGGCTCGCGAGCTCGTGGCGCAGGGAGTTGGTGAGCGACCACAGGGCGGCCTTGCTCACGCCGTACGCGCCCGCGCCGGAGGCCCACGACAGCACGGAGTGCACGTTCACCACCGCTCCCCCGCCCCTGCGGGCGAGCACCGGGGCGAAGGCCTGCGTGACGCGCAGTGCGCCCAGGACGTTGACGTCCAAGAGGTGCGCGACCTCGGCGACGTCGTTGCCCAGCAGGCCGTTGGGGATCGTCGCGCCCGCGTTGTTGACCACGATGTCCACGTCGGGCACCTGCTCCGCCAGCCGGGCCACGGACGCGTCGTCGCCGACCTCCAGGGCCAGCGGCACCAGACGCGGGTCCGTCTCCGGCCGGGGGCGGCGGGCGGTGACGTACACCGTCTCGGCTCCGGCCTCCAGCAGCGCGGCGGCGAAGGCCTTGCCCAGCCCTCGCTGTCCGCCGGTCACCAGCACCCGGGCTCCCTTGATCTCGGTCATGATTCCTGCTCCTCGTATGGGTGCGACACGATGCCGCGACGCAAGTGAAAGCATTTTGCTTATGTCATCAGAGTGCGCCGCGAGCGCGACAGAGTCAAGTACGATTGACTTATGTCTTGGACGTCGACCGAGCGCTACCGCATCCGTCCCGCACCGGGCGGCCTCGCTCTGGTGCAGGAGCTCCTCAACACCCGCGCCATCCCGCCGTACGGCGGGGACATGCTCGGCGACGGGGAGAGCGGCGGCCGGTGGCTGCGGGAGGTGACCGCCGCGTGGGCCGGGGAACAGGGCTGGCCGGGTCCCTCCGAGGAGCCGCGGACCGGGGACCTGGAGCGGGTGAGGGCGCTGCGGGAGCGGCTCGCCGCCCTGGTGACCGGTGAGGCCGAGCCGGTCAGGACGCCCAGTGACGTCTCACTGCGGCCGGGCCTGGACGAGGAGGGGCGAGTGGCCCTGGTTCCGGTCGGGAGCCCCGGCGAGTGGCTGGAGGCTGCCGTGTGGGCGCAGGTGCTCCTCGCGCAGACGGACGGCACCTGGCAGCGGCTCAAACTGTGCCGGGAGCCGGCCTGCCGGTCCGCGTTCTACGACCGCTCCCGCAACAACAGCGGCGTCTGGCACGACGTCCGCCGGTGCGGGAACGCCGCGAACCTGCGCGCGTCCCGGGCCCGGCGGAAGCAGCGGGCGGCCGAGGTGCCGGCCGGGGAGTGACCGGGCGGGGACGATCACGTCGTCTGCCAGAATGGGCGGCGTCCAGGGCACCGTGTGCCCGTCGTCGGCCCAGGAGCGTTCACGGTGTCGCCACAGCACGGAACCCCTTCGCCCGCGCGCGGCGGCGGACGGCCCCGGCGCCATGAGCGGACGAAGCCCCGCCCGGACCGCGGGTCCTCCGTCGTGAACCGTGAGGATCTGCGCGCCGACTGCTCGGCCTGCTTCGGCCTGTGCTGCGTCGCCCTGCCGTTCGCCCGCTCCGCCGACTTCCCCCGGGACAAACCCGCCGGGCGGGCCTGCGGCCATCTGCGGGACGACTTCGGCTGCGGCATCCACGCCCGGCTGCGCGACGAGGGCTACCGGGGCTGCACCGTCTTCGACTGCTTCGGCGCCGGGCAGAAGGTCTCGCAGGTCACCTTCGGCGGCATCGACTGGCGGCGGTCCCCGGAATCGGCGTCCGCGATGTTCGGGGTGTTCCCGGTCATGCGGCAGCTCCACGAGCTGCTCGCGTACACCGCCGAGGCGCTGGAGCTCCCGGCGGCCCGTCCCGTGCACCGCGAACTGCGCGGGGCGCTGGCACGGATCGAGGAGCTGACCCGGGGCGACGCCGGGTCGGTCGTCGCGCTCGACGTCGACGCGCTGCGCGGGGAGGTCAACCCGCTGCTGCTGCGGGCCAGTGAGCTGACGCGGGCCCGGGCGCCGGGCCGCAGGAAGGACCACCGCGGCGCCGACCTGATGGGCGCGCGCCTGGCCCGGGCGGATCTGCGCGGGGCGAGCCTGCGCGGCGCGCTCCTGGTCGGCGCCGACCTCACAGGGGCGGACCTGCGCGACGCGGACCTGATCGGCGCCGATCTGCGCGGCGCGGACCTGTCGGGCGCCGACCTCACCGGCGCCCTGTTCCTCACCCAGGCACAGCTCAACGCGGCGCGGGGCGACACGGCGACGACGCTCCCGCCCTCGCTCGAACGCCCCGCGCACTGGGCGCGTGAGGTATCAGCCGGCGGCGTTGTCGACGCGTAGCCGGACCTGCCGCTCCAGCCGCCGCAGGCTGTCGTCGAGAGCGCCGGTCACCTGCTCCTCGCCGGGGTCGTGGCCGGCGTCGAAGAAGGAAAGGTGCACGGTCACCTCGCTGGCACCGCTGTCGATGCCCGCGACCTGGAGCCATCCGGCGTAGCCGCCCCGCTCCCGTGTGCCCCACTCGATGCGCATCTGGTCCCGCTGGGCCCGCAGCAGGGCGGAGGTGTCCTCGTCGGTGCGGTCCTCGTGCACGGTCACGGCGGGCAGCTCCTCGGCGCGCACATGCAGCTCCCCGGGCAGCCAGTCACCCATCTGGCCGACGTTCGCCGCCTGGTCGAAGACCTGCTCGGGCGGGGCCGGCATGGTGTGCGAGCGCTCGTACTCGGTCATCGGTGCACCGTCCTCGGTCGGTGACGGACGTCGGGGGCCGCCCCACGGGCGGGCGGCCCCGGCGCGTGGGTCATTCGTTGCCGAAGACGGCCTTCTGCACCTCGTTGGGACCGTCGAACCGCTTGGTCCCGGTCTCCGACAGCTTCTTCACGAGGCTGTCGTCGGCGCCGTTGCTCCTCGCCACCGAGACGAGATCGTCCTTGGCGGCGGGATAGTCGGCGCCCTTGAGTGCCTTCTGCAGGTCGATCGGGCTGAGGTCGGCCATGGCGGGCCTCCCGTGGTGCTTCCGGCGCGGCCGTTCCGCGCGAGGACAGGCCGGGTACCCGGCGCCCGGCGAACCGATTCAGCTCTCCGCGCGGCCCTTCGGTGTGCGCGCACCGATGAGTTTCCGCGTGCGCCCCCGTCCACCTCACACACGCCCCGACGGGGCCCGACACGGAAGACGAGGACCGCGCCATGAGTGACGGCTGCTCCTACACCCTGACCCGCACCCTGGACGCCCCCGCCGCCACGGTCTACCGGGCCTGGACCACGCCCGACGCCTACGCCCGCTGGGCGTACGCCGCGCCCGGCTCGGTCGAGATGGACGTACGGCCGGGAGGCTCCTGGAAGGCCACCATGGTCACGCCCGACGGCACGGAGGTGCCCCTCACCGGGTCGTACCTGGACGTCGACGAGAACCGGTCGCTGGTCGTCGGCATGGACGTGCCCGGGCGCGCCGAGCCCTCCGTGATGGCGGTGGAGCTGGACGAGGACGGGCCGACGACCCGGATCGAGCTGCGGCAGACCTGCGACACGGTGGAGGAGCGGGTCATGGCCGAGCAGGGCAGCACCATGCTGCTGGACAGTCTGACCCGGTTCCTCGAGGAGGGTCCCACGGGCTGAGTGACTCGCGTGGTCGCGGACGCCCGCCGGTGCGACGCTGGGGTGGTCAGGTTCCGGACGAACAGCCTGGAGGGAGACCGATGGGACGGGACGTCCCGGCACTCACCTTCACCCGCGAGGACCGCCGCCGCTACCGGATCAAGATGCAGCAGTGCCTCGACGCGCTCGCGCAGATGCTGCGCGAGTCGCGTTTCGAGGCCGAGCGTCCCCAGGTGGGTCTGGAGATCGAGCTGAACCTGGTCGACGACCGGGCCGAGCCCGCGATGCGCAACACCGACGCCCTGGAGGCGATCGCGGACCCGGCCTGGGACACCGAGCTGGGCCGGTTCAACCTCGAGATCAACATCGCGCCCCGGCGGCTCACCGAGGGCGGTCCCGACGCATGGGAGTCCGAGATCCGCTCCGCCCTGAACCACGCGGAGGAGCGCGCCCGTTCCATCGGCACGCGCCTCATCATGACGGGCATCCTCCCCACCCTGCGCCACGAGGACGTCGGGGAGGGCGCCCTGTCGGAGAACCCGCGCTACCGGCTGCTCAACGACCAGATCTTCGCGGCGCGCGGCGAGGACCTGCACATCGAGGTGACCGGCGTCGACCGGCTGCGCACCTACGCCGACACCATCACCCCGGAGGCCGCCTGCACCAGCACGCAGTTCCACCTCCAGGTCGATCCGGAGGACTTCGCGGCGTACTGGAACGCGGCGCAGGCGATCGCCGGGGTACAGGTGGCCCTCGCGGCCAACTCGCCCTTCCTGTTCGGCAAGGAACTCTGGCACGAGACGCGGATCCCGCTGTTCGAGCAGGCCACCGACACCCGCCCCGAGGAGATCAAGGTGCAGGGGGTGCGGCCCCGGGTGTGGTTCGGTGAGCGGTGGATCACCAGCGTGTTCGACCTCTTCGAGGAGAACCTGCGCTACTTCCCCGCCCTGCTCCCCCTGTGCGACGACCAGGACCCGGCGGAGACCCTGCTGCGCGGCGACATCCCCGACCTCGGCGAGCTGACGCTGCACAACGGCACCATCTACCGCTGGAACCGCCCGGTGTACGCCGTCTCCCGCGACAAGCCGCACGTGCGCGTGGAGAACCGGGTGCTGCCCGCCGGTCCCACCGTCGCCGACACGCTCGCCAACGGCGCCTTCTACTACGGACTCACCCGCGGCCTGGTGGAGGAGGAGCGGCCGGTGTGGTCGCGGATGTCCTTCTCCGCCGCCGAGGACAACCTGCGCACGGCGGCCCGGTACGGCATCGACGCGCGGCTGTACTGGCCCGGCATGGGCGAGGTGCCGGCGGCGGAGCTGGTCCTGCGGCGGCTGCTGCCGCTGGCGCACCGGGGTCTGGAGCTCTCCGGCATGGACGACGCCTGGCGGGAGCCGCTGCTCGGCATCATCGAGCAGCGCTGTGTGACGGGGCGCAACGGGGCGGTGTGGCAGAAGGAGATGTTCCACCACATCGACGCGACCGCGCACTGCGGGCGGCACGAGGCGCTGCGCCGCATGACGCAGCAGTACATCGACTACATGCACCTGAACGCGCCCGTGCACACCTGGCCCGTCGAGTGAGGCGGAGGTCGCGTGGGCTCAGGCGTCGGCGCGTCCCAGGACGTCCGCCACCTCCCGGCGCACCACGTCCCGTGCCTCCCCGGGCAGGCCGCCCAGGGCCGTGCCCTCCAGGGCGTCGAGCACCCGGCCCGCGTCCGCCGTCGCGGGGACGCTGCCGCTGAGGACCTCGCCGCCGTCCCGTACGGCGGTGAGCAGCCGCCGTCCGCCGTCCTTCTCGGCGTGCACGGCGGTGGCGACCACCAGCGGCGGCGGGCCGCCCGCCTCGCCGGGCGCCTTGTGGTAGCCGCTGACGAGAGGGCTTCGCCAGCGGATGTCCAGCATCAGAGGGCGCTTGGCCACCACCTCCGCCAGTTCGGCCTCGTACGGGCCGTCCCCGTCCATGACGGTCGCCCGCGCGTCCAGGACCAGCGCCGGGGGCAGCAGACAGCGCAGGGTGCTGCCGACGATGTTGCCGCCGACGGTGGCCGTCCGGCGCACGGCTCCGGTGCCGATGGAAGCGGCGGCGCGGCGCAGCACCTCCGGCACCCGTTCGTCGACCTGGTGCAGCAGCACGGCCGCGCCCAGGGTCTGCGCGTCCACCACGGTGGCCTCGGGCAGCCGGCGCAGGGACACCGCCTGTTCCGGGAAGCCGTCGCGCTGCCACTGGGCCCACACGAGCGTGGCCCCGCCTACGGGCACCGCGCCGTCGGCCAGACACCGCCGGGCTTCGGACAGGGAGGTGGGAAGGCGCAGCAACACGGCGATCGACCTGCTTTCCTCTGTGGAGGGTCCAACAGGGGTGGTACGCACGACACTTGACGGGAAGGCGAGGACCGGCACCGCATTCTCCGCAGCGAACCGGGGGCGCGTACAGGGCTCACGCGGACCGGGTGTGCTCCGATCCGGGACACCTTGCGCTCGGCCGTGTGTTTGCCCCATGGTTGACGCGCGTCACACGGCTCGTCGCTCATCCCGATCTCTCGTACCCGAAGCGGAGACCGCATGTTGAAACGCGCACTGAGACTCGTCCTGTCGATTGTCATGCTCATGGCTGGGCTGGCGGCGGGGTCCCTGGCGACCGCCGGCACCGCGCACGCCGACGGCTGCTACACCTGGAACCGCACCCTGTCCCAGGGCGCGTCCGGCGCCGACGTCACACAGCTCCAGATCCGGCTGAGCGGCTACCCCGGCTACGGCGCCGTGCTGGCCGTCGACGGCCAGTTCGGACCGGCCACCACCGCCGCCCTCAAGCGCTTCCAGTCCGCCTACGGCCTCTCCGCCGACGGTGTGGCCGGACCCAACACCTTCAGCAAGCTGTACTCCCTCCAGGACGACGACTGCACGCCGGTCCACTTCGACTACTCCGAGCTGAACCGCTGCAACTCGACCTGGTCGGGCGGCGCGGTGAGCGCCGCGACGGCGAAGTCCAACGCCCTGCGCACCATGTGGAAGCTGGAGGCGCTGCGGCACGCGCTCGGCGACCAGCCGATCCGGGTCACCAGCGGCTTCCGCTCCCAGTCCTGCAACAGCGCGGTGGGCGGCGCGAGCGACAGCCGCCACCTGTACGGCGACGCCGCCGACCTGGGCGCGGGACCGCACTCCCTGTGCACGCTGGCCAAGCAGGCCCGCAACCACGGCTTCAACGGGATCCTCGGCCCCGGCTACCCGGGACACAACGACCACACGCACGTCGATCACCGCGGCAGCCGCTTCTGGTCGGCCTCGACCTGCGGCATCTGACGTCCGCGCGCACGCCGGGGAGACGACGAGGGGGGCCCGGTTCGGGCCCCCCTCACCTTCATGTGCGCGAGGTTCAGACGCGATCGGACCCGGGCCGCCGTTCCCGCCGCAGGGCCACGCCCGTCGCGACGGCGCCCAGGCCCTCCCAGGCCGCCACGCCGAGGAACGCCTCCGGCGCCCTGCCGGTGACCACGGCGACCGTGAACACCGTGCAGGTCAGCAGCCGGAACGGCACCGTCCAGCGGAAGAACGCCCGCCAGTCGGCGAGCGCGGCCAGGACGTAGTACACGCCCATGTTCAGCGCCGCCATCGACGACGCCGTCACGAACGCGGACGTGTGGTCACCGCTCCCCCGCTCGCCCGGCGCCGTCAGCCCCAGCAGCGACAGCTGGGCGTCCGGCGAGACCAGTCCCACGGTGCCGAGCGCGGCGGCGAGCACGCCGAACACGGCCATGGTCCAGCCCGAGGGCGAGCGGGGCGGGGTCACGGGGTCAGCCCACCGTCCACTTCTGGTTCGCGGTGCCCGCGCAGGTCCAGATCTGCAGCCGGGTGCCGTTGGCGGAGTTGTTGCCGGTCACGTCAAGGCACTTGTCGGCCTGGGGGTTGACGATGTCACGGGCGGCGGTGACCACCCATCGCTGGGCGGCGGTGCCGTTGCAGTCCCACAGCTGCACTGGTGTGCCGTCGGCCGTGCCGCCCGAGGCCACGTCCAGGCACTTGCCCAGCGCCCGGATCGTACCGTCGGAACCGACCGTCCAGCGCTGCGCGGCGGTGCCGTTGCAGTCGTAGAGCTGGACGGGGGTGCCGTTGGCGGTGTTGGCCCCGGCGACGTCCACGCACTTGCCGGCGAGGCCGCGGATGGCGCCGCCGATCGAGGTGTCGCCGGTCGTCACCGTGACGTGGTCGACGAGGAGTTGCTGCGGGAAGACGGTGGAGCCGTCCGGGTCGCCGGGCCAGTAGCCGCCGACCGCCAGGTTGAGGATGAGGAAGAACGGCTTGTTGAACACCCACTGCCGGCCGCCCAGGTCGGCGGGGGTGCGGGTCTGGTAGACGTTCCCGTCCACGGACCAGGTGATGCGGTCGGGCGCCCAGTCGACGGCGAAGGTGTGGAAGGCGTCCGCGAAGGCCTGTCCGCCGGGCAGCGTGTAGCCGGCGCCGATGCCGCCGGACCCGAAGTAGCCGGGACCGTGGATCGTGCCGTGCACGGTGGACGGCTCGAAGCCGACGTTCTCCATGATGTCGATCTCGCCCGAGTCCGGCCAGTTGACCGGGGTGCCGAGCATCCAGAACGCGGGCCACATGCCCTGTCCGCGCGGGATCTTCATCCGCGCCTCGACGTGCCCGTACTGCGCGGTGAACCTGCCGGAGGTGTTGAGCCGGGCCGAGGTGTACTGGCAGGTGCCGTACCAGCACTGGTAGTTGGCCGGGTTCTCCTTGCGGGCGGTGATGACCAGGTGGCCCTGGCCGTCGAGCGCCGCGTTGTTGTTGCCCGCGGTGTAGTACTGCCGTTCGTGGTTGTTGACGTTGTCGCCGGTCTCGATGTTCCACTTCGATCCGTCGACAGCCGCCCCTGCGGGGCCGTCGAAGGTGTCCGAGAAGACGACGGCCGCCGTGGAGACGTCCGAGCCCGGTGCGGCGGAGCGGGCGGGCTCCGCCTGCGCGGTCGTGCCGGCCACGCCGGAGGCGAGGAGCGCGGCGGACAGGGCGGCGACCAGCCATCTGCGGCGCGTGCGCGGAGAGGACATGGCTCTCCCTTCCGTACGGCGACCCGTGGGAACGGGTGCGCCGACCGTGGTGGGGGGTGAAGGTTCAACCACTTGATTCAAGATGTGAGATAAGAAGGCGTCAACCCCCTGGTACGGACCAGGAATTCACATCCGGCCGAACCCGGCCCCCGCGGGGGCGGTCAGGCCGTGGTCCCCCAGGAGGTGCGGTGGGCGCAGTTCGGGTCGTGCTCGGTCGCGCACGACGTCCACCAGCGCTCGCAGCACGCCGCCTCCACCTCGGCCCGGGCCACGGCCGCGGCGGCCGCGTCCCGCCACGCCGCCCGGCGCCCCTCACGCTCACGCAGCACGGCGACGGCGCGCCGCTCGTCGGCGATGACGGTCTCGCGGACCACGCCCAGGACGGGCGCGAGGGAGGCGGCGGCCATGGCCAGAGTGGTCCAGGCGGGCACCGCACCCCAGGTGCGCACGGTGCAGTAGGCGAGCCAGAGGGCGACGGCGATGTATATGACGGTGAGAACCCGGCTGCCCCTGCTCATGCTCGTCTCCCCTTCGGTCCGCCGGTCCGACGGAGATCTGATGCCCCGGAAGCGCCCATGCATGACACCCGGTCGCGAGACGCCCCGGCCCTTCTCCACGTTCGGTTCTCCGTGGGCGTTGCGGTGTTGACGGGGACGCGGGCCGGTCCGGCCGGGACGTGCGCTAGATTTTGCTCGCCCTTGACCGCGATCACTCACGATCCCTCACGCTTCGGAGCCGGCGCACCCATGAACGACATCGTCAACGGACTCGGCCGGGCCGGCGCCTACAGCGCCCTCGGTCTCGTCCTGCTGGTCCTCGGCATCTTCCTGGTCGACCTGCTGCTGCCCGGCAGGCTCGGTCGGCAGATCTGGCAGGAACGCAACCGGAACGCCGCCGTGGTGCTCAGCTCCTCGCTGCTCGGCATCGGCGGCATCGTGTTCACCTCCATCTGGACAACCTACGACGACTTCGGGAAGGGCCTGGTCTCCACGGCGGTGTTCGGCGTGCTGGGCCTGGTGACGATGGCCGTGGCGTTCTTCCTGATCGATCTGGTCACACCCGGACGGCTGGGCGCCACACTGGTGGAGGCGGAGCCCCACCCGGCGGTCTGGGTGACCGCTTCCTGCAACATCGCCGTGTCGGCCGTCATCTCGGCCTCCATAGCCTGAACCGGCCCTGCCCTTCCGTCCGCGCTTCACCGCCCGGCCGCACGCACGGCGATGCGCGGCGGCCGGGCGGTTGCACGCCGGGCCGGCCGGTGGGCGGGAACGCCTTCCCGCCAGGAACCCTTCAGGGACATGACAATGATACGGACGCGGGGCCGGTGAGGTTGTCTCTTTCGAAGCGTTACCGGAGAGTACGGAGCGCCGTCGGCCTGCGCAGACGTGCGCGGCCGGACGTAGGAACGGCACGTCCGGACCGGCGTGGAGGATCGGAACTTCCGCCTGCTTTCCGTACATGACTGCCGATCATGTCGGACAGCCGAAGGGAACCGGCCAGTGTGCCGGGACGGCCGTCAGGCCACCCGGCGCCGCTCCGGGGCGACCGCCGGACGGGCGGGCGCCTGGGGGACGCGGGCGGCCGTACGGACGCGGTACGTCGTGCGGTTGGGGTCGACGACCGGCTCGCCGAGGGTGATCCGGCCGCTCGCCTGCAGCTCGTCGCACTCGGCGGTGGGCAGCGCCGCGTAGCAGCCGCCGGCACCGGTGGCCGGGTCGATCGGACGCCAGTAGCTGTACCGCCGGCGGCCGTTGGCGAACACCGTGACGTAGGTCGGGGTGCGCGGGTCCGCGATGACGCGCAGCACGTCGGCCGTCGTCGCGGGCGACACCGGCGCGGCGGCCCGGGACGGGACGGCGGCCGCCCTGGCCCGCCGTCGGCGGACGGTCGGCAGGTCGACGAGGGTGGTCGAGCGGTCGACGGTGGCAAGCATCTGAAGGACCTTTCCGGAGCCGGACACGAGACCGTCTACCCAGCACCGCGCCGGAGTTGATCTCCTTTTCCGATCATTGTGCAACCTCACACCGACAACGTGCGACGGTTTTCGGACGTTCCCGGTCGACGTGTCGACATGACGACCGTGACGGGCCGTCAGTCGTCGGCGAGGGGGTCGTGGCCCCAGTTCATCAGCGAGTGCCGCCAGCGCGTGTCGGTGACGTCACCGGAGGGGCGCTGTGCGAGGTGGCGGTTGATGTAGCCGGCGACCTTGCGCATGTGGGCGTGGTCGTCCTCGGTGAGGTCGCCCCGCTCGGCGCGGAGGATCTCCACGATGCGCCGTCCCGAGGCGTGCCCGGTCGACTCGCCGCCGTCCTTGTGCTGGCCCGCGCTCCGCGACTCGTCGGTCCCGAGCCACTTCTCCAGGTCACCGGGGGTCATGTTGACCAGCTTCCGGAACTCGTCCCAGGTCTCCTCGTCGTCCGCGGCCACGGCGCTCACTTCTTCTTCTTGAGCGAGGACGGCTTGTGCACCGCGGTCTTCCCGGACTTGTCGCTGCGCACCTCGTACTGCGGCTCCTCCTCGGAGGCCGCGACGGTGCGTCCGGCCGCCTCGGTCCGTTCGGTGATCTTCTGCTCGACCTCGCCCGTCGTCTCGCTGCCGTGGCTGCTCCAGGCGACGTGGTCGCCCTTGTGCAGGTCCTTCCCGGACTTCCTGTCCTTCGCCATGTCCGGCGCCTCCTTCGTGTCGGCCGTGGGGCCGCTCTCCACCCTGGCGGCAGCGGCGGCCGCGCGCATCTCGGGCGGACAGCCGTCCGGGCCGGCCCCCGTGGAGGGGACCGGCCCGGACGGATGGTCAGCGCACCGGAGGGACCGGGCGGGCGGTGCGGATCAGACGAGGTCGAACCGGTCGAGGTTCATGACCTTGTCCCACGCCTTGACGAAGTCCTGGACGAACTTCTCCTTGGCGTCGTCGCTCGCGTAGACCTCGGCGAGGGCGCGCAGCTCGGAGTTCGAGCCGAACACCAGGTCGGCCCGGGAGCCGGTCCACCTGACCTCGCCGGTGGCGGCGTCGCGGCCCTCGAACGCGGTCTGGTCCTCGGACGTCGACTTCCAGGTGATGCCCAGGTCGAGCAGGTTGACGAAGAAGTCGTTGGTGAGGACGCCCGGCGTCTCGGTGAGCACGCCCTGCGAGGTCTGCTGGTGGGTGGCGCCGAGGGCGCGCAGGCCGCCGACGAGCACCGTCATCTCGGGGGCGCTCAGGTCGAGCAGGTTGGCCTTGTCGACCAGCAGGTACTCGGCCTGGAGCCGGTTGCCCTTGCCCAGGTAGTTGCGGAAGCCGTCGGCGGCCGGCTCGAGCGCGGCGAACGACTCGACGTCCGTCTGCTCCTGCGTCGCGTCGACGCGTCCCGGGGTGAAGGGCACCTCGATGTCGAAGCCCGCGTCCTTGGCGGCCTTCTCCACCGCGGCGACACCGCCGAGCACCACCAGGTCGGCGAAGGAGACCTGCTTGCCGCCGGTCTGAGCGGCGTTGAACGCCTCCTGGACGCCCTCCAGGGCGCGGATGACGCCGGCGAGGCGGTCGGGTTCGTTGATCTCCCAGCCGCGCTGCGGCTCCAGGCGGATGCGGCCGCCGTTGGCGCCGCCGCGCTTGTCGCTGGCGCGGAAGGAGGAGGCCGCGGCCCACGCCGTCGACACCAGGTCGGACACGGACACGCCGGTGGCGAGGATGCGCTCCTTGAGGGAGGCGATGTCGGCGGCGTCGACGAGCTCGTGGGTGCGCTCCGGCAGCGGGTCCTGCCACAGCAGCGTCTCCTCCGGGACCTCGGGGCCGAGGTAGAGGGACTTCGGGCCCATGTCGCGGTGGGTGAGCTTGTACCAGGCGCGGGCGAAGGCGTCGGCGAACTCGTCCGGGTTCTCGTAGAACCGGCGGGAGATCTGCTCGTAGACCGGGTCGAAGCGCAGCGCCAGGTCGGTGGTGAGCATCGTCGGCAGGTGCTTCTTCGACGGGTCGTGCGCGTCGGGGATGATCGCCTCGGCGTTCTTGGCGACCCACTGCTTGGCGCCGGCCGGGGACTCCGTCAGCTCGTACTCGTACTCGAACAGGTTCTTGAAGAACCCGTTGCTCCACCGGGTCGGCGTGGCGGTCCAGGTGACCTCCAGGCCGGAGGTGATGGTGTCGCCGCCCTTGCCGGTGCCGTAGGTGTTCCGCCAGCCGAGGCCCTGCTCCTCCATGGTGGCGGCCTCGGGGTCGGGGCCGACGTTGTCGGCGGGGCCGGCGCCGTGGGTCTTGCCGAAGGTGTGGCCGCCGGCGATCAGCGCGACGGTCTCCTCGTCGTTCATCGCCATCCGGCGGAACGTCTCACGGATGTCGCGGGCCGCGGCGACCGGGTCCGGGTTCCCGTTGGGGCCCTCGGGGTTGACATAGATGAGGCCCATCTGGACGGCGCCGAGCGGGTTCTCCAGATCACGGTCGCCGGAGTAGCGCTTGTCGTCCAGCCAGGTGGTCTCGGGACCCCAGTAGACGTCCTCCTCCGGCTCCCACACGTCCTCACGGCCGCCGCCGAAGCCGAAGGGCTCGAAGCCCATCGTCTCCAGGGCGACGTTGCCCGCGAGGATCATCAGGTCGGCCCAGGACAGGCTCTGGCCGTACTTCTTCTTCACCGGCCACAGCAGGCGGCGGGCCTTGTCGAGGTTGGCGTTGTCAGGCCAGCTGTTGAGCGGGGCGAACCGCTGCTGGCCGGCGCCGGCGCCGCCGCGGCCGTCGCTGATGCGGTAGGTGCCCGCGCTGTGCCAGGCCATGCGGATGATCAGCGGGCCGTAGTGGCCGAAGTCGGCGGGCCACCAGTCCTGGGAGGTGGTGAGGACCTCGGCGATGTCCCGCTTCACCGCCGGAAGGTCGAGGGACTGGAACGCCGCCGCGTAGTCGAAGTCCTCACCGAGGGGGTTCGCGGCCGGGGGGTTCTTCGCGAGGATCTTCAGGTTCAGACGGTCGGGCCACCACTGACGGTTGCCGCCGCCCTGGGTGGGGTGCGGCGCGCGATCGTGCGCCACCGGGCAGCCGCCTGCCCCCTCCGCCTTGGGTTCGGTGACGATCGCGTCATGGTTCTCGGTCATGGGAGTCCTTCCGGGCGAAAAATGTTCGCGCAGTTCAGGCACTGCGGGAGGTGGAACATCCGGGGCACAGGCCCCAGTAGACGACTTCGGCCTCGTCGACCTCGAAGCCGTGGCCGTCGGACGCGGTCAGGCAGGGCGCCTCGCCGACCGCGCAGTCGACGTCGGCCACGGCGCCGCAGGAACGGCACACCAGATGGTGGTGGTTGTCCCCGACGCGCCCCTCGTAGAGGGCGGCGCTGCCCGCCGGTTCGATGCGCCGGACCAGGCCCGCGGCGCTCAGCGCGTTCAGTCCCTCGTACACCGCCTGCAGGGACACATGCCCTATGCGCCGGCGCACCTCGGCGGCGACGGTCTCGACGCCGAGATGGCCGCCCTGGCGGACGGTGTCGAGGAGCGCGACGCGGGCGGCGGTCACGCGGAACCCCGCACTGCGCAACTCCTCGGCGGTGGTCGACGGCCGGGATGCGGTCATGGAGCCGAACTTACCGCCGAAGACGCGAACAATTCCAGAGAACGAACGGATCCATTCTTGGGGCGTGTCCGGTAACGGCGGGTGGCTCCCGGGTTGCGCACGGCACCGGGCACGGAACGCCGGCCGTCCGCCCGCTCCGTCCCCTGACCAGGGGCTCAGTACAGGACGTCGAGCGCCCCCGGGAGGATTCTCGCCGTGACGGGCAGTGTCGCGTCGACCTCGCCGTCCGTGCCGTACGGGACCGCCCGGTCGGCCTCGATGCGTATCTCCCGGCCGCGCAGGACGCGCACCTGCGGGCGGTGCACGTGGGCGCCGGTGCGCAGTTCGTTCATCAGGGCGAAGAACAGCAGGCGGGGCGCGTGGCGGATCATGACGACGTCGAGGAGGCCGTCGTCCAGTCGGGCGTCCGGGGCGATGAGACGGCCGGATCCGTACGTGCCCGAGTTGGCGGCGACCACGGTGTAACCCGTGTGGATGTGTTCCTCGCCGTCCACGGTGACCGTGTAGCGGGCCGGGCGCCAGGTGGTGACGGCCCGCAGGCCGCCCGCGTAGTAGGACGCCGAACCCCGCAGCAGGCGGGAGCGGTTGGCGTGCCGGTTGGCGAGGGCGTCCACCCCGGCGTAGACGCTGCCGAGCACGACGACGCGGTCGTGAGCGGCCGAGGTGACCTCGACGGTGTCGACGGGCCGGGGCTCGGCGTGCAGCAGGATGCCGGCCAGCGCCTCCGGGTCCCGCGGCAGGCCGAGGGCCCGGGCGAAGTCGTTGCCCCGGCCGGCCGGTACCAGGCCGAGGGTGGCGCCGGTGCCGCTGAGGGCGCCGCCGACGCAGCCGGCCATGCCGTCCCCGCCGACGGCCAGCACGGTGCGGCCCGCCGCTTGGGCGGTGACCGCGAGTTCCCTGGCGTGCGCGAGGCTCCGGCTGTACTCGGTCACCAGCTCCGCGCCCGCCTCGCGCAGATGCCGGGCGACGGCGAGCAACGCGGCGGCGGAACCGGCCGCGCCCGCGGTGGGGTTGACGACGGCGGTGAACTGTCGCATCGGGATGCCTCCGGGGATGGGCCGACGGGGTGGGTTGTGCCGGGGTGCTGGATGGCCGGGCGGGCGCGGTGAGGGGTGAGGTGCGGCGGGCCCGTCGCCCGGGGTGCGGCGGGGCTGGTGCGGGGTGGGCGGTGCGGCCGCGCGGGACGGGGCGGTGCGGGTGGCGGCTCCAGCGGCGCGGCCGGGCCGCGCCCTGGCCGGCTCATCGGCCCGGACATGGTGACAGGGCGCAGGAGCGACACCGGGGCGGACCCTGCGGCCCGCGAGCGGCAGCGGCCGGGGGACGGCCGGCCAAGCGGGTGGCCGGCCCCAGCCGGTGGCCGGCATACGCGTCGGCGCGGGCCGGCCGGTACCGCCGGCGGCGGTGCCCCGCCCGTGACGACCGGGGGCGGGCGCCGGACCGGCAGGACGCCCCGAGACCGACGTACCGCTCGGCGTGCGGCACTTCGGCCGCCGGACCGGCGCCACGTCCACCCCGGGCGGAGCCTTCGCCGACCGGCGTGCCGGCCCCGCACCGCGGCCGGGCACGTCAGTCGGCGGGCAGCAGCACGCCCGGGTTCAGCATCCCCTGCGGGTCCAGCCGCCGCTTCACCGCGCGGAGCGCCTCGGCCCCGAGAGGGCCGATCTCGCGGACGTACCAGTCGCGGTGGTCCGTGCCCACGCCGTGGTGGTGGCTGATGGTGCCGCCCGCGGCGAGGATCGCCTCGTTCGCGGCGTGCTTCGCGCGCGTCCAGTGGGCCACGGGGTCCTCGCCCTGCGCGGAGACGACCGTGAAGTACAGGGAGGCGCCGTTCTCGTAGACGTGGGAGATGTGGCACATCACCAGCGGCGGGGTGCCGGCCTCGGTGAGGGTGGTGGTGAGCGCGTCGCGGACGGCCGTGTACAGGCGGGGGAGGCCGGACCAGAACGCCGCCGTCTCGAGCGTCTCCGCGAACGCCCCGGCGTCGAGGAGGGCGTCCCTCAGGTAGGGCGCCGCGTAGCGGCCGTGGGCCCAGCGCCGGCCGGGCTCCTCCCCGAGGGGGGTGCCGCCGCACTCCCGCAGGACGGCGGCGGCCCGCTCGCGCCGGTAGGCCGTGTCCTCCTCCGTGCCTTCGTATCCGGCGACGGCGGTGCAGCCGCTCGCCTTGAGCTCGCCGGAGCCGATCGCCTCGGGGTTGGCGAGGCCGACGAGGGTCTCGGTCTCGTCGGACAGGCGCAGCACGGTGGGCCGCGGCCCGTCCTGGGCGAGCCGGCGCAGGGCGGCGGCGCCCGCTTCGAAGGAGGGGAAGCCCCAGCCCTCGTGGACACGGGTCTGCGGCACGGGCCGGACCCGCACCGTCACCGAGGTGATGACGCCGAAGGCGCCCTCCGAGCCGAGGAGGAGCTGGCGCAGGTCGGGGCCGGCGGCGGAGCGCGGGGCGCGGCCGGTCTCGAGGGTGCCCTCGGGGGTGGCGAGGGTGAGGGAGAGGACCATCTCGTCGAAGCGCCCGTACCCGGCGGAGGCCTGGCCGCTGGAGCGGGTCGCGGCGAAGCCGCCGATGGTGGCCCATTCGTAGGACTGCGGGAAGTGCCCCAGGGTGAAGCCGTGTTCGGCCAGGAGCGCCTCGGCCTGCGGGGCCCGCAGACCGGGCTGCAGGGTGGCGGTGCGGGAGACCGGGTCGAGGTCGAGCAGGCGGTTCATGCGCCGCAGGTCGAGGGCGACGAACGTGCCGCGTGCCTCGGGTGCGAGACCGCCGACGACGGAGGTGCCGCCGCCGAACGGGACCACCGCCAGCCCGTGTTCGGCGCACAGGCGGAGCACGGCCCGCACCTCGTCGTGCGTGGCGGGCAGCAGCACGGCGGCGGGGAGCGCGGCCGCGAGGTCGCCGTCGCGCATGCGCAGCAGGTCCGGGGTGGACTTGCCGCGGGTGTGCCGTACGCGGGTCCCGGCGTCGGTGCGGACGTGTGTCTCGTCGCCCAGCGCGGCAGCCAGGGCGCGGTGGGCGTCGGGGGCGAGCGGGGTCGCGGGGACCTCCAGGTCCTCGAGGGCGACGGTCGCCGTCTCGCGCGGCTTGACGCCGAGCAGGTCGCGCAGCAGCCCGGTCACCGCGTCGGGCAGCGGGGCCGCCCGCTCGGGGTCGCCCCAGCCGCTCCAGAGCATGTCCATGTCTGTCGTCCTCACGGGTCCGTCCTGACGGGTCGGGAAAGAGGGATGCCGTCGCCCGACGGCCTCACGTGGCGTTACACTGTGACACATGACGCCTATTCGTCACAACGCCTCGGCAGGTTCGGACAACGACGCGGTGCTCGACGCGGTGCGCGACTGCGTGCTCGCCGTCGGGGTCCGCCGCACCACGCTCACCGACGTGGCCCGCCGCGCCGGTGTCTCCCGCATGACGCTGTACCGGCGCTGGCCGGACGTACGGTCGCTGGTAGGCGACCTGATGACGCGGGAGTGGATCGCGGTGGCCACCGGGGCCATGCCCGAGCACAGAGCGGACATGACCGCGCGGGAGCTGCTCACGCGGGGACTCGTGGACGCGGTGCGGGACTTCGTCGCCCACCCGCTCTTCCGCAAGATCCTCGACGTCGACCCCGAACTGCTCCTCCCCTATGTGCTGGACCGCCTCGGCGCGAGCCAGGAGGCCCTCCTCGAGCTGCTGGCCGGCGTGCTGCGCGAGGGGCACGCCGACGGCTCGGTGCGCCGCGCGCCCGTCGAACGGCAGGCGCGTTCGGTGCTGTTGATCGTGCAGTCCTTCACCCTGTCCCTGCGGACCGTGACCGACGAGGACGAACCCGAGCTGTCCGCCGAGGCGTTCCTCGGCGAGCTGCGCGGCATTCTGGAGAGGACCCTCACGCCATGACCCCCCTCAGCGGCTCGTCCCTGTCCGCCGCCCGGCGCGCCCGCGACCTGACCGGCTCGGTGAACGGCGACACCGTGGACGTGCTGGTCGTCGGCCTGGGCGTGACCGGCGCGGGCGCCGCCCTGGACGCCGCGGCGCGCGGACTGCGCGTGGTGGCGGTCGACGCCCACGACCTGGCGTTCGGCACCTCTCGCTTCAGCAGCAAGCTGGTCCACGGCGGGCTGCGCTACCTGGCCTCCGGCCGGCTCGACGTCGCCCACGAGAGCGCGGTGGAGCGCGGCACCCTGATGGAGCGCACGGCGCCCCATCTGGTGCACGCCCAGCCGTTCGTGCTGCCGCTCACCCCGCTGGTGTCGCGCGGGCAGGCCGCGCTGGCGCGGGCCGGGTTCCACGCCGGGGACACGCTGCGGCTGGCGGCGCGCACCGCCCGCGCCACCCTCCCGGCCCCCCGCCGCCTCTCCGTCGTGGAGACCCGCCATCTCGCGCCGGCGCTCCGGCTCGACGGGCTGCGCGGCGGTCTGCTGTCGTGGGACGGCCGGCTCACCGACGACGCCCGGCTGGTGACCGCCCTGGCCCGTACGGCGGGTGCGCACGGCGCGCGGGTCCTCACCCGGGTCCGGGCGCTGGAGCTGACCGCGACGGGCGCGCGGGTCCGCGACGAACTCACCGGCCAGGAGGGCGAGATCCGCGCCCGCGCGGTGATCAACGCCGCCGGGGTGTGGGCGGGCGGCCTCGTCGACGGGGTCCGCATCCGTCCCTCCCGCGGCACGCACCTGGTGCTGCGCCCGGAGAGCCTCGGCCCTCTCACCGCCGGACTGCACATCCCCGTGCCCGGGGAGACCAACCGCTTCGTCCTGGTCCTCCCCCAGGACGACGGCCGGGTCTACGTCGGCCTCACCGACGAACCCGTGGACGGCGACATCCCCGACGTCACCGAGCCCCCGGAGACGGACATCGGCTTCCTGCTGGACGTCCTCTGCTCGGTCCTGCACGTGCCGGTGCACCGGGACGACGTGGTGGGCGCGTTCGCCGGGCTGCGGCCCCTGCTGGACACCACGCCGGACGACGCGGACGCCCCGCCGAGGACCGCCGACATCTCCCGGCGGCACGCCGTGCTGACCTCGTCGGAGGGCGTCGTCACGGTGGTCGGCGGCAAGCTGACCACGTACCGGCGGATGGCCGAGGACGCGGTGGACGCGGCGGTACGGCTCCGGGGCCTGGCCGCCGGCCCCTCCCGCACCGCGTCGCTGCCCCTGGTGGGCGCGGCGGCGCCGCACGTCCTCGCCGCACTGCCCGCGCCCCGGCGACTGGTGCGCCGCCACGGCACCGAGGCCCCGGCGGTCCTGGCGCTCGCCGAGCGGGACCCCCGCCTCGCCGAGCCGGTCCTGCCCGGGTATCCGGTCACCGCCGCCGAGGCACTGTGGGCGGTGCGCCACGAGGGCGCGCTGGACGAGGAGGACGTCCTGGACCGCCGCACCCGCATCGGCCTGGTCCCCTCCGACCGGACGGCGGCGCTGGAGGCGGTGCGGGCCCTGCTGGCCGACGCGGCGAGGGGCTGACGCGGTCAGCGCGCGTGGACGCCGACCTCGTGCAGCGAGTAGCCGTACCTGGTCCCGCGTCCCAGGCCGACGACGCGCACCTGCCGTGCCTCGACCGGCGTGAACACCGCCGTGTCCAGCCCGCCGTCGCCCGCTGTCGTGGACCACACCGTGCGCCAGTCCGTGCCGTCGGGCGACACGTCGATCCGGTACGAACTCCCGTACGCGCGTTCCCAGTCGAGGGTGACGCGGCTGATCCGGTGGACGGCGCCGAGGTCGAGGCGCAGCCACTGGCCGTCGCTCCAGTCGCTGGCCCACCGGGTGCCCTGGTCGCCGTCGACGGCACGGGCGGGGGCGTAGCTGGTGAACGGGTTCCACTCGGCGGAGGAGGCCGTCGCCTCCGCGCCCCGGGCGAGGTTCGCCGCCGGGCGGTGGCGTTCGGTCGCGCCCCAGGTGGTGAGGTAGGACTCGGCGCCGCGGAAGAGGTCGTCCACGACGTGCTGTCCGCCGACACGCCGGATGTCCTCGATCCAGTCGGGCACCAGCCCGTAGTGCGCGGCGCCGTCGGTGTTCAGGTCCCAGGTGCGGTGCCCGGTGGTCTGCCGGTCGAGGACGGAGCCGCCGTCGACGCTGCGGTAGGGGTAGGTGACCGGGTTCGGCGCGTCCTTGCCGCGCGGGGCGGGCCAGCCGCCGACGCCGTTCATGTCGGTGCCGAAGCCGTAGCCGGCGCCGTAGGCGTCCCGCAGCCGTTCGGTGCGGCCGGCCTCGGTGACGAACTGCTCGGAGCCGTTCATGTACTGGGCGGTGAACCCGCCGAGCCGGTAGACGCGTTCGGTCCAGTTCAGGTCCATCCAGCTGTGCGAGGAGAGGACGCCCGGGTAGGACGCGGACTCGAAGAGGTCGAGGACCCGGCCGGCGGCCTTGACGCTCATGTGGTCGATCTCGAGCATCATGCCGCGCTTCATCATGCCGCGCACGGCGTACTCGCCCAGCCCGGTCAGCCCGCGCACGTTGCACCGGGCGTCCGCGTCGTACGAGGGGACCTCGACGCCCTCGGGGAGGTGCTTCTCGGCGGCGGGCGCGGAGGCGAGGCCGATGGGGTTGTCGTGCTGCGGGCCGGTGCAGGGCTCGGTCCGCCAGAAGGTGCCGGTGGACAGGAACTGCCCGACGTTGATGGCGGTGCCCAGCGCACCGGAGTCGAAGCGCACGCCGCACAGCGCGTTGTCGAACTTGTGGCACAGGAACATGCTGCGCACGCCCAGGCCGTACAGCTCGTCGAGGCCCGCGTCGATGTCGTCCCGGTCGCACTGGGCGACGTCCAGGATCATCTTGCAGCCGAACGGCTCCGAGGTCTCCACGCCCAGCACGACGGCCAGTTTCCCCTGCTCGATCACCTCACGCGCCTGCGCGCTGTCGGTGACGACGCGGAACCATCCCTTGCCCGGCCCGCCGTACATGGCGTCGACGTAGTCCTGCATCCGGTAGGTGAGCCGGGCCTGCAGGCGGATGGAGGTCATCTCGTCGCAGCTGCGGTCCTTGAAGAAGTACACCGAGCAGATCACGCCGTTGGTGACGAGGTCGTTGACCAGCACCCGCTGCCCGCCGCGCCAGGCTCGCTCGATCCAGGCGTAGTAGTTCTGCTGGTGGGTCAGCGAGTCGTGGGCGGGCCAGTCGGCGAAGGTGGGCCAGCCGTCCGGGTCGTGGCGGCCGTCGCCGCCGCCTGTGATGAAGTCGAAGACGGCGAGGGAGCCGTCGGGATAGTGCTCGGGACAGTCCTTGAGCGCGTCGGCGATGCCCTTCTCGGAGAACGCCTTGCCGCAGATGAGCCGGCCGCCGAAGGCCTCGTTGGACATGATGTGGTTGTGCGCGTCGACGAATCCGCGCACCCGCCCGGCGGGGTCGGTGCCCTTGAACGGCTCCCCGGTGACGCCGATCCGCGAGTCCGGCGCGGGCCGGGCGACCGGGTCCCACCAGTCGCCAGCGGCGGCAGAGCTGGACGTGGGTGTGAGCGCGGCGGCCAGGACGAGCAGGAGCAGTGTGACGATCCCGGCGTGGCGTCCGGCGCGAGAGGTGGTCACCGGCGGGTCCCTCCGTCGACGGAGCCGCCATGACCGGAGTTGTCATGGCCTCAGCAAACCCTCTCGGGGAGCATCGCTACTCGCGCGTACGCCGTCAAGACCGCGCGCACGCCCACGTCGGCCGGCGGGACGGTCCACGGACACCCCTGGACCGTCCCGCCCCCCGCTACGGCACGAGCCGCGCGTCCGCCCAGTCGGCGTGGTCGGAGTCCACCCCGTCCCCGCCGTCCAGCACGCGCAGGGTCAACCGCCGTACACCGGTGACGTCCACGTCGACGGGGAAGGCCGGGCCGGAGCCGTCGAGCAACCCGGTGGTCAGCAGGGTCGTGCCGTCGCCGAGCACCTCGAAGGCCACCGTGCCCTTGGCGCCGACCTCGTCGTCCACGCCGACCTCGGCCGTGAACCGCCGGTACCCGCCGTCGAGTTCGACGACGACCTCACCCGCCGCGTGCATCCCGAGGCCCTTGTCGTGCACCGCGCCCTCCAGCGTGAGCGGGCCTCCGTCGGCGGGGTCGCGCTCGCCGTTGGACATGTCCCGCTCGACCGGCCCCCACCCGTTGCGCTCGGACGTGAACGGCAGGTCGCTCACATAGGTGACACCCGGTTCCGGCACGAACACCCGCACCGGGCGCTCGACCCGCAGCACCCCGGAGCCCGGCCGGTCCGGTGCGCGGTACTCCGCGCGCACGGTCAGGTCGTAGCCCCCGGGGCGGACGCCGGACGGCACCCGCACGGTCCAGTCGGCCGACAGCGCCTCCCCCGTGGGCAGTTCGGCGGCCCCGGCGTCGTCGCCGTCGACGGTCCAGCCGTCGGGGACGCCGAGCGTCAGCCGGACGTCCGTCGCCGGCCCCGACTCCTCCACCGCGAACCAGCCGGTGACGCCGACGGAGCCGCCCGGGTCCGTCTCGGCGCGTGCCGGGTCGGCGGTGAGCGTGGTGAGCGGCAGCCTGGTCACCGGCCGGTCGCAGGTGTCGCGCCCGGGCGTGAACCGGCAGATCTGCCCGGCGAATCCGCCGTGTTCGGCCGTCGGCACCTCCAGGGCGTCCCGGCGGGTGACGACGTGCCGTTCGCGCAGCAGCCCGCCGTCCTCGCCGTCCCGGACGACCTCCGCCAGCCAGCGTCCGCCGCCCAGGAAGTCCAGCGGCACGCGCTGCGCCCCGGCCTCACCGGCGTGGACGCTGCCCAGGAACCATCGTTCGCCGTGCCGCCGGGCGAACGTCGCGCTCTCGCCGGGGAGTCCCGACAGCAGCCGCGACTCGTCCCACACCGTCGGCACCTGCTCGAGGAAGCGGGCCAGCTCCGGCCGCTCGCGGTAGGCGGCGACCGAGCCGGCGAAGTTCTGGAAGCCGGACTCGAACACCACGGACAGCGCCAGTTCGGCCGCGTCGGAGACGGTACGGGTGCCGAACTGGAAGCCCATCGGCGTGTAGTCCATCGAGCCGACCGCGTTGCGCGTGTACGGCAGCGCCGTCAGCCCCGCCGCGGGCACGGTTCCCTGCTCGGCGCCGTACACCGCCTCCAGGGTCATCACGTGCGGCCAGGTCCGCTGGACGCCCTTCGGGAGGGTCGCGCCGTGGAAGTTGACGAGCAGCCGGTGCCGGGCGGTGTCCCGGAGGACGTCGTCGTACCAGCGGAAGCGCTCCTGGGAGTCGGAGTCCATGAAGTCGATCTTCAGTCCGGCCGCGCCCCACCGCTTCACCCGGGGCAGGAACTCGGCGCGCTCGGCCGCCGTGTCGAGATCGGAGTAATGCACCCACAGCAGGACGTCGACGCCCCGCTGCCGGGCGTAGGCGATCAGCTCGGGCATCCAGTCGGTGGTCTTCCAGCCGTCGTCGACCAGGGTGTACGGCCAGCCGCGGGCCGCGGCGAGGTCGACGAAGCGCTGCTGCGCGGCGAGGTCGCGCTGGGCGGCGCCGAAACCGTCCAGCCAGGACCAGGCGACCTTGCCGGGCCGGATCCACGAGGTGTCCGCGAGGCGCGAGGGCGGAGCGAGGTCGTCGACGAGGGTGGACTCCGTGACGGTGGCGAGGTCGCCGACGACAGCGGTGCGCCAGGGGGTGGCCAGCGGCCCCTCGGAGGTGACCTCGGGATCCGCCAGACGCACCGTGTAGCGTCCGTCGCCCTCGTGGACCAGCCGGCTCGCGTCGTAGCGGCCGTCCACGTCCGACTCGGTGAGCAGGGCGTAGGTGCCCCCGACCCGGAACAGCGCCGGATAGGCGTACGCGCCGGGGGCCGCGCCCGCCGCGGTGGCCGGGGCGTACAGACGCTCGTAGTTGACCGAGTACGGCGTGAGCCAGGCCCGCGCGGCGGCGGGCGGCCGGAACGCGGACGCCTCCCGTTCGACGGTGACCGTGCCGGGGCCCGGGAGGACGTAGCGGTAGGCGACGCCGTCGTCGGCGACGCGGACCACGAGGGCGAGGCGGGCGCCGTCCCTGCCGCTGAAGGTGAAGCGGGCCTCCGTCATCCGCACGGTGCGGCGGAGCTGCTTGCCGGTGGTCATGGAGTACCGCTCGGTCACCTGCCGGGTGTGCCGGGAGTCGGCGCGCAGCCCCGAGGTGAGGTCGGCGGCGGAGGTGACGATGCCGAGCGGCGCCGGTTCGAGCACCGTCGTGGCGCCCTTGCGGGCGGTGAGGGTGAGGGTGCCGTCCGCGGGGTCGAGGCGGACGACGGCCGTGACGCCGTCCCGCGGCGCCCCGGGCTGGTGCACGGTCCAGGCGCCGCCGGGTTCCGCCGCCCGCGCGGGGGCGCCGAGCGTGGTGAGGGCGAGCGCGGCGGAGAGCAGCAGGGTGAGCAGGGCGGGGAGGAGTGTTCGGCGCGGGCCGCCTGGCGACGTGCGCGGCGATCTGGGCACGGGGGTCTCCGTCCAAGAGGTGACATCGTTGTCTGTCTTGGTTCCGGGTCATCCCTTCCCCCTCGCCGGTTCCTCAACCACCGTGCGTCACACGGTGGTTGAGTTCAGCTCAGGATTCGCCCCGCTCGTAGTGGAGCGCGATGGAGCGCAGGACGTCGGCGGACGACACGTCGGTGCGGCCCTCGTCGTGGATCTCGGCGAGCTGGACGAAGGCGAAGGTGAGGGCGGAGGTGATCTGCACGATGGCCGGCCCGAGCTTCCCGGTGACGATCTCCGCCACCTCGCGCGCACTGGCGTCGGCGGGGAGCTGGATACGCGGCAGCATATCCTCCAGCAGCCCGGCGACCGCACTTCCGGCGGTCACGTCGGCCTCCGGGTCGGCGCGCAGCCGACGCCTCATCTCCAGGGCCTCCGTGAGGATGCCGACGCTCCGCTGCATGATCTCGCGCTGCTCCATGCGGCCAGCCTTCACACCGACTGGCCCGGCCAAACGCGTTCTGTCTATCATCCTGGTGAATGTTGCTTTCATATGGTTTGTCCCTGCCGGGGCGGACCCGGAGTGCCCGGCCCGAGTGAGTGATCCATGTCCCGCACCGGCTCCAAGGACCACGGCGACGAGTTGCTGACCAGGCTCGGGACGCTGACCGCCCAGGCGCGTGCGGCGGCCGAGGTGCAGCGCTCGCGGGTGGAACTGGCCGTCGCGCTGCAGCGCGGGATGCTGCCGAGGGGACTGCCGACCGGTGACGGCGTACGGCTCGCGGTGCGGTACGTGCCCGCCAACCAGGGCCTCAACGTGGGCGGCGACTGGTACGACGCGTTCACGATGCCCGACGGCCGGATCGGCCTGTCGATCGGCGACGTGCAGGGGCACACCATCGAGGCGGCCGCCTTCATGGGACAGGTGCGGGTCGGGCTGCGGGCGCTCGCCTCCGTGGACAGCGACCCGGGCGAACTGCTGGCGCGGACGAACGAGCTGCTGCTGACGCTGGGCGCGGACCTGTTCGCGACCTGCACCTTCATGCGGCTCGACCCGGAGACCCGGCTGCTGGAGAGCGCCCGCGCCGGTCATCTGCCGTGCGTGTGGGCCACGGCGGACGGGCGGTCCGGCGTGACGGAGGACGAGGGCGGTCCGCCGCTGGGCGTGCAGTCCGGGGCGGTGTACCCGGTGACGCGGTACCGGCTGGACTCCGGCGGGGTGTTCGTGATGGTCACCGACGGCGTCGTGGAGGGCCCGTCGATGCGTCTGGACGAGGGTCTTGAGCAGGTGTCGCGGCTCGCGGGCATCGCGGCGGTCGCACGTATGGACGCGGACGCGCTCGCCGCCGCCGTGATCAAGGGGGCGGCCGAGGTGGGGCACGACGACGACGCGGCGGTCCTCGTGATCGGGCACGAGCCCGCCGGTCAGCCGTAGGGCCGACAGCGGCGCGCCTCCCACCTCGCCGTGGAAGCCGCCTCGGTGTGTGATGACAGGTGTGGTGGCTCGCGAGGATCTCCGTACACCGGCCGTCTACGTGCTGCAGACGCTGGCCGTCGCCGCCTGCTACTACGCCGGGGGCCGGCTCGGACTGCTGTACGAACTGCGGGTCGACGGCTCGGTCGTGTCCCCCGTCTGGCCGCCGACCGGGATCGCCGTCGCGTCCCTGCTGATCCTCGGGCCGCGCGTCTGGCCGGGCATCGCCCTCGGCGCACTGCTGGTGATCGTCCACCTCACGCCCCCGGGCCCGGTCTCACCGGGCCTGCTGTTCGCCGGCACCGCCGCGCCTCTGTGCGCCTACTGGCTGTTGCGCAGGGCCGGGTTCCGCACCGACCTCGGCCGATTACGGGACTGCCTCAGCCTGGTGTTCCTCGGCGGCTTCGCCGCGATGCTGGTCAGCTCCACGATCGCCGCCGGGCTGCTCGTCGTCTCCGGCGACCTGCCGGCCGGGTCCTTCTGGTCGGCGTGGCTGCCCTGGTGGGTGGGCGACGCGATGGGGGTGCTGCTGATCGCCCCGGTGCTGCTGATCCTGCCCCGGGTGCGGTCACCCGTGCAGTGGTCGCGCTGGCGGGAGGCGACGGCTCTGGTGGTGACCGCGGCGGTTCTCGTGCCGGTCGTCACGCACGCCCAGGGCAGTCTGCTGTTCGTCGTCTATCCGCTGCTGATCTGGGCGGCGCTGCGGTTCGAGCTGCCCGGCAGCACGCTGTGCGCCCTGTTCGCCTCCTTTCTGGCGACGGATGCCGCGACCGAAGGGACGGGGCCGTTCGATCAGCTGTCGGACGTGTACATCATGATCACTCTGCATGCCTTCAACGCTGCGGCCGCCCTCACCTCGCTGCTGCTGTCCGCGGTGATCACCGAGCAGCACAACACCCGCCGCTCGGTGGAGGACGCGTGCAAGGAACTGGTGGAGGTGCTGGAGCATCTGACGGCGGGCGAGTCCGCCCCGCACGGACGGCCGCAGCGGGGGGAGGGCCCCCGCGCGGGCTGAACGTCGGGGTAACCGTCCGCGCCCGCGGACCCGTTGCGGCAGAACAGTATGAACGCAACCGCTCCGCCCGTGGTGTCCGGCGGCCGGCGTTCCTAGCATCGCCGCCCGTGCGCAGCAACGCGCCGCCGAACCAGGAGCCGCACCGTGAACAGATTCCGTCATGCCCTCCGTCTCCCCCGCTCCACGCGCTCCCGCCGGCGCATGGCGGGTCTGCTGCTCGCCGGGACGCTGGCCGGCGTCCTCGTCCCGGCGCCGGCCGCGCAGGCCCGGGACACCGGGCCCCGGCCGGCCGCCTGTCCGGAAGGGCCGCCGGACGGCGCCACGTGCTACACCGGCACGGACGCGAACGGCGCGCACTACGCGATCGCGATACCCGATCGGTGGAACGGCGGGCTCGTCGTGCACGCCCACGGCGGCCCCGACCTGGGCGACGCGTCGGACCCGGGGCGCGGCGTCGAGGACCTCGGGCGCTGGCGGGTGGTGGTGGACCAGGGGTACGCCTGGGCCGGCTCGTCGTACCGCAGGGGCGGCTACGGCACCCGGATGGCCGCCGCGGACACCGAGAACGTCCGGCGGCTCTTCGTCGAGCGGTTCGGCGCGCCGCGGCGGACGTACGTGCACGGCCAGTCGTGGGGCGGGAACGTGGCCGCCAAGGTCGTCGAGACCTACGCAGGGAGGAGCGGTCCCTACGACGGGGCGCTGCTCACCAACGGCGTGCTGGGCGGCGGTTCCCGGGGCTACGACCACCGCGTCGACCTGCGCGTGGTGTACCAGTACTACTGCGCCAACCTGCCCCGGCCCGAGGAGGAGCAGTACCCGCTGTGGCAGGGGCTGCGCCGCGGTTCGACGCTGACCACGGCCGGGCTGCGCGCCCGGCTCCAGGAGTGCACCGGGTACGCGTCGGCGCCCGGGGAGCGCACCGCCCTCCAGCAGCGGAACCTGGACGACATCCTGAACGTCACCGGGATCCCGGAGCGGACGCTGGAGTCGCATCTGCGCTTCTCGGTTTTCACCTTCCGGGACATCGTGCACGAGCGGCTGGGCGGCCGTAACCCGTTCTCCAACCGCGGGGTGCGCTACTCCGGTTCGCACGACGACAAGGCGCTCAACGCGGGCGTGGAGCGGTTCGCCGCCGACCCGGCGGCCGTGCGCGACCTGTCGTACGACAGCGACCTCACCGGGCGGGTGGCGATCCCCGTGCTGACGCTGCACGCCAAGGACGACCCGACCGCGTTCGTGGAGCACGAGGCGGCCTACCGGGACACGCTGCGGGGCGCGCACCGCGACCGGTGGCTGGTGCAGACGTTCACCGGTGAGCACGAGCACTCCGCGCTGAGCGACGCCGAGTACGCCACGTCGCTGGCGGCGCTGGACCGCTGGGTGCGCACCGGGCAGCGGCCGACGCCGTCGTCGGTCGCCGCGTCCTGCCCGGCGTTCGACCGGGTGTACGCCACCGGCTGCTTCTACGACCCCGGATTCCGCCCGGCCTCGTACGCCACGCGGGTGCTTCCGCGGCCGGGCGGCACGTCCTGGCCGGCGATGACGGCCGCGCAGGAGAGGGCGTGGAGCCGCGTCCCCGGGGTCGGCATCGCGCCCTGACCCGGCGGGGCGGCGGTCACTCGCGCAGGGACGCGGCGTCGCCCATGACGACCACCGGGTGCAGCGCGGGGTCGAGGGCGAGCAGCAGGTCGCGCATGTGCTGCTCCTTCAGGCTCACGCAGCCCTGGGTGGGGCCGTCGTGGTCGACGTGCAGCCAGATGCCGCCGCCCCGGTCGGCGCCCAGCGGCCGGGTCAGGTCCAGCGGGGACGTGCCGGGTTCGCGGTTGTAGTCGATGGCGACGACGTAGTCGAAGGACCCCTCCAGCGGCTCGCCTTCGAATCCGGTGCCGCTGACGGCGAAGCCGTCCGAGCGGTCGTAGGGCAGCCGGGTGCCGGGGTCGGGGAGCAGTCCGCCGGCGTCGGAGAGGCTGTAGACGCCGATGGGCGAGCGCAGGTCGCCGGCCCAGTGGTCGTCCGTCCAGCCGCGGAGCGCGTTGCGGGCGGGCCACGCCGGTCCTGCCTGCCAGCCGGTGCCGGTGTGCCGGTGGAGCACGGCCTGGGAGTGGTTGGCGTTCCGGTCGCGTCCGGTGACCACGACCACCTGCCGGGCGTCACCCGGGATCCACGCCCGGGTACGGGGGCCGAGGCCGGGGATCACCGCGGGCGCCTCGGTGGCGGGGCGGCCCTGTGCGGTGCCGGCCGCTCCGGGCACGGGGGCGGTCGCGGACGGGTGCTCGCGCGCGGTGGTGCCGGTGGCGGCGGGGTCGTCCCGGGCGCCGGTGCCGCTGCCCGCCCCGCACCCGGTGAGGGCGGCGAGGACGACGAGGGCGACGGCCCGCAGCCACACCCCGGTACGGAGGCGGACGGGCCCGGCGGACGGCCGCCGGGCGGCGCCGGACGCGGCGCGGGGCGCACGGTCCGGGCAGTCGGTCGATGAAGCCATGGACTCAGCCTGACTTCGTCTTCCCGTAATCGCCTCGGCTCCCCGCGCGCGTCCGCGCGAAGTCCCCCGTCTGCGCCGCCCGCGGGGGGTGGCGCCCGCAACGGGGCGCCCTCCGGCGCGGGGCCGTGCGGGTGACGGGCCCGCACCCTCGCGTGGGGTGCGGGCCCGCCGGACGGAGCAATCGGCGTGTGAACGCCTACCGGTTGATCACGAAGGTGGAGCCGGGTTCGATCAGCACGTCGCCTTCCGCCGATCCGGTGATGGTGACGTTCGTCAGGGTGGCGCTGCCCCGGGCCCCGCCCATGGCGAGAATGCCGGAGCCGTTGTTGGACTTGCTGATGGTCACGTCCGAGATCCGCACGTCCGGCATGGCGCCGCCGCCGGTCTTGAACTGGATGCCGTCGTACGTCGAGTCGTGGATGTCGGTGTCGCGGATGACCACGCCGGGGATGTCGGAGCCCTGGGCGAACAGGGTGATGGCGCCGAACTCCTGGTCCTCGTTCCAGAAGGCGCCGCCGGTGCGGTACAGCCCGTTGCCGGCGATCAGGGTCTGCCCGGAGAACGGCGTGGGGTCGTGGTCGGTGGCCAGCATGATGCCCGGGTAGTTCATGGTGTCGTACACGAGGTTGTTCTCGACCGTGTTGCCGTGGCCGCCGTAGATCGCGATGCCGTTGGCGCGCCAGGGCAGTTGGACGGTGTTGTTGCGGAAGTGGTTGTCGTGGCCGATGTCGGTCGCCGGGTTCCTGACGTGCTTGCTGGACCACACGGCGAGGGCGTCGTCGCCGGTGTTGCGGAACGACGAGTTCGTCACGGTGGAGTCGTGGCTGCCGTTGGTGAGGTTGATGCCGTCCGCGTAGGTGTTGCGGATCCGCATGCCGGTGAACTCCAGTCCGTCGGCCGGGTTCCACAGGTCCGGGATGTTGGAGTAGTCGCGGCCCACCCAGACGCCGACGTTGGCGTGCTCGATCCACACGTTGCTGATGCGGGTGTTCTTGCCGAAGCGCCCGTTCAGGCCGACGCCTCCCTCGGCGCCACCGTCGCCGCCCCGGATGGTGCCGGAGCCGAAGATGGCGAGGTCGGAGATCTTCGTGTTGTCGTCGATGTCGAAGCCGAAGTTGCCCTCGTGCGGGTGGTTGATGCCGCCCGCCTGGTGCGGGGGTGTGAGGGTGTACAGCTGGGAGTGCCACATGCCGGCGCCGCGGACGGTGACGTCGCGGATGCCGACCTGGTTGAACGCGCCGCGGTCCAGCGGGTCGTCGGTGAGGATCTTCTGCTCCTGGCGCCACTGCCCGGCCGGGATCCACACGCAGCCGATCTCGCCCCGCTGGTCGGCGGTGACGGCGCGCTGGATGGCGATGGTGTCGTCGATGCCGTCGTTGGGGACGGCGCCGTACTCGGTGATCGACACGCACCCGGCGGGTCTCTCGGCGGGCGGGGCCACCTGCTCCAGGTCGATCAGGTCGACGACGTAGAAGGCGGCGCGGTCGTCGGCGTCGCGCTGGAGCCGGAACACGGTCCCCGCCGGGTAGGTGTCGGAGAGCAGCGCGTGGGACTCGTCGAAGAGGCGGCGTGCGTCGGCCTGAGGGGTGTTGGTGAGCCCCTCGGGCTGGTCGGTGGTGCCGTAGAGCCAGCTGTGCTTGGAGCTGAGGCCGAGCTTCCGCACGAACGTCCCGTCGGCGTAGAGGCTGAGGGTGGCCTCGGTGCCGCCTCCGCCCGGGGCGTCGGGGATGGAGTGGCGCACGACGATCGAGTTGGTGGCGCCGGTGGAGGTGAACTCCACGTACTGGCCGGTGGAGTCGAGGCGGACGGACTGACGGCCGGAGGACTCGGTGGCGAAGTTGGTGTGGCCGAAGGTGCGCTTGGCGTCGGCGGTCAGCAGGGTGCCCCGGTAGGCGCCGCCCTCCGCCTCGTACTCGGTGTACGGGACGGCGGCGCCGCGGCCGACGACGATCGAGCGGCTGAGGACGTTGTTGTTCTCGTCGGTCTCGGCGACCGTGCCGGTGGCGTCCGCGGTGGCGGTGAGGACGGCGGGGCCCGCGGTGGCGGTCCAGGTGCCGGCGACGGCGACCTCGGCGGTGGCGCCGGCGGCGATCGCCCCGGTGGTCCCGTCGAGGGTGCGTCCGGCCACGGTGAGCCGGGTGACCGAGCCGGCGGGGACGGGTGAGGTGCCCCGGTTGTGCACGGAGACGGTGAACGACACCGGCGCGCCGACGGCGGGTGTGGCCGGGCTGGTGCGGATGCCGGTGACCTCCAGGTCGGGGCCGGGACTCTGCGCGACGGTCAGCCGGTCCGTCGCGGTCCGGCTGTTGTTCGTCTCGTCCAGCTCGGGGACGGTGTCCGTGGGGTCGGCCACGGCGGACACCGTGTAACTGCCCCTGGCGCGGGTGCCCGCATCGACGGACACGGTGAGGGAGGCGCCCGGGGCGAGCGCGGAGACGGGGGCGCTGCCCACGACCGTGCCCTCCAGGCTGACGTTCAGCGTCGCGGCGGCGGACTGGGCGGTGCCGGCGTTGCGCACGGTCGCGCGGACGGTGACCGGGTCCGTCTCGGTGGGGGCGGCGGGGGTCCAGTCGAGGGCGGTGACGGTCAGGTCGGGGTTGGGTGCGGCCGTGCCCCGGACCTCCAGCTCGGCTACCTGGGCGCCGTAATCCGCCGAGTTATGGCCGAACTTGAGCTGGATGTCGGCGACGCGTGCGGTGACGGGGATGGTGACGCTGTTGCCGTTGCCTGCCGGGTCGAAGGTGTGGTCGGCGCGGGCCTTGAGCGTGGTGTACACGCCGGACGAGCGGTCACGTCCGAGGATCTCGATGCTCTGGGTGCGCCGCTCCCACGTCATGGCCGGGTTCAGCCTCACGACGACGGCGGTGACGTCGGCATCGGCGCCGAGGTGGACGGTGAGCGTGGCGGGGTGACCGGCCGACTCCCAGTAGGTGTCGATGCGCCCGTCGTTGGCGTTGGCTGCCACGAAGGAGTGAATCGTGGAGGACGCCTCCACCGGTTTGCCCAGCGCGAGATCGGTGCCGTCGGCCGGTGGCTGACCCGGTCCCCCTCCCCCGTCCTCGCCGTACACCTCGAGCGCGGACAGCTGCGCGGCGTTCCAGCCGGTGTTGGCGGTGACGCGGACGCGGAGATGGCGTACGTCGCGGGCCGGGAAGGTGAGCGTGACGGTGTTGGCGCGGTCGGGGTCGAAGCGGTGTGCCGCCGAGGCGGACAGCGCGGTGAACGACGAGCCGTCGGTGCTGCCCTCCACGGAGAGGGTCTGGGTGCGCGCCTCCCAGGCGGCCGGCAGCTTCAGCACGACCTCGTCGACGCGGACCGTGCCGCCCAGATCGAGGCGGACGGACTGCGGGAAGGAGCCCAAGGGTCCCTCCCAGTACGTGAGTTGGCTTCCGTCGGTCAGATTGGTCGCGGGGTACTCGGGATGGGACCCGGTGACCGTGACGCTCCTGCCGAGCGCCAGGTCGGGTCCGCGGACCGCCTTCGCGGCGGCGCCGGCCGTACCGGGTGAGAGACCGGCGGCGACCAGGCCGGCCAGGAGCAGGCCGGTGATCGTACGCAGGCCGAAACGCGTGCGTCTCATGAAGTCCTCGTTCCACGGCGGGTGCTGAGGGCGCGCGGCCACCCGGGCAGCCCGATGCCCCTGCCGAGGATTGCCGACGCCCGATGCGATATTTGCGGGACGTCGTTCATTTCTTGCGGCTCTCGCATTGAAGTTTCCGGTTGGCGCATCACTTGTCAATGCCGTGGACACAGCGTCCGGCAGAGAACCGGGGCACCTCGCGCGCCACGGGCGTCAACCGCGCACCTCTCCGGGAGTCCGCGGAGGAGAATCGGTCAACCCCGCCCGGCCGTACCATGACTGGCCACCGGCAGACCACACGACGAAAGGACACCTTCATGTCCGACCACTCCACCGTCGCCACCGATCTCACGTCGCAGTACGTCGCCCAGGTCGCGAGCGACCTCGAGCGCAACGCCAAGGAGCAGGAGCGCGTCGGCGCCCAGATCGCCGAGCTGCAGCAGCAGTTGGCCGCGCTTCGACGGGACCACGCGCTGCTGGTGAAGATGCAGCAGGCGCTGGATCTGGCGGCGGGTTCCGCGGGATCCGCGGCGGACGCCGTTGCTGCGGCGGAGGGCTCCGGGGACACCGCGGTCGCCTCCGGGGACACCGGGGTCGCCGCGCCCGCCGTGGTCACCGAGCCCTCGACGGAGGAGTCCGCCGGGTCGTCGGAGGACACCGCCGTGTCCGGGGGCGCGACCGTGCCCGCGCCGCGCAGGCGCAGTGGTGTGAAGCCCGGGGCGGAGAAGCCGAAGCGGGAGCGGAAGAAGGTGCCGGCGGGCGGCGCCGGCAAGAGCACCTCGTCGCCGAAGACGGGCGGCTCGGCGAAGGCCGGTGCCGCCAAGACCGCGGGTGCCGCCAAGTCCGGTGGCCCGGCGAAGGCGGGCGCGTCGAAGCCCGCCGGATCGGCGAGGTCCACCGGAGCCAGGGCCTCGCGCAAGCCCGCCACCCCCGAGCCCGCCGGGAAGACGTCCGCGGTGAAGGGGCCGCGCAAGGCTCCGGCGAAGGCCGCGGAGTCCGCCCGGGGCGACGCGCCGAAGTTGGTCGACCTGGTCCGCCGGCACCTGGACGAGCAGAAGGAGCCCCGCTCGGCGGCGGAGGTCGCCACGGCGCTGGGCCAGGCGCATCCCGGACGCACCATCAAGGTCACGGTGGTCCGTTCCACCCTGGAGGGCCTGGTCGCGCGCAACCAGGCCCAGCGCAGCAAGCAGGGCACCTCGGTGTTCTACACCGCGCCCGACGGCGCCACGCCGGCCCCGGAGCGTGCGTCCGACGCACAGTCCTGAGGCCGGCCGGCCGCTTTCACGGACGCGTGTGGCTCACCTCCGGCGGCCCGAAGAGGACGCGGGTGCGGAAGCCGTCCGCCGCCCAGGTCACCTCGACGGTCCCGTCGGCGACGCGCACGTCGGTCACCGCGTCCGCCAGAGACGGCGCGTCGTGACCGGCGGTGAGGGACGCCAGGGCGAGGTGCACCGTGGTGCCCCCGCAGCCTCCGGTGAGGCGGGGCACGCGGGCCCAGGGGGTCCAGGCGGTGCCCTGTGGCGCGGGGACCGTCTCCGGAGCCGGGTCGTCCCAGCCGAACAGACCGTGCAGGGCGGAGACCGTCGGCTCCTCGGGGCCGGTGGCCCAGCCGGTGAGGGTGACCCGTGATCCGGGCGGCGCTCCCGTCACGCGGTGCGCCCGCAGCTCCAGGCCGCCGTGCGCGACGGTGACGCTCTCGACCGTCAGGCCCGGCACCATCGGCGGGCCCGCGACGAACACGGGCCGGTGCCAGGATGCGGCCCAGCCCCAGCCGTCGCCGTGCCGCGCGCCCAGGGGGTGGACGCGGCGGCGCACACTGGGCCGCCCGGCCACCTCGACCGACAGATGGTTGTCGGCGACGTTCGCCGGGGCCGTGGGCCCGGTGCGGGTGGAGTACGCCAGGCGGCCGTAGTGCGGGTCGTCGTCGGCCGCGGACTCGCCCTCGTGCGGCCGCACATGGTCGCTGCCGTGGTTGTGCAGCCGTACGGTGCCGTCGGCGCGGGTGGACTGCAGCAGCAGGCCGGGGCCGGGCAGGGACAGCACCCGGTCGGCCTCCTCCACCGGGGCGGGCTCCTCCGTGTCCGTCCACAGCGCGTGGCCGGCGGGGGCGAGCAGCGCGACGAACGCCTTCGACGCCCAGTACGGCGACGCGGGACCGGAGTACTCCTGGAGGCTCGCCTCGTGCGGGCCGTACCAGCCGAGGGACAGCAGCCCGTCAGAGGTGAGCGCGCCCCGGTCGAGGAAATGGCGCAGGCTGCCGCTCGCGACGCGGCGCGAGGCGCCCGGCGTCAGCGGGGTGTGTCCCGTGACGGCGCCCAGCGACACGGCCGCGGAGGCGGCGAAGCGGTACGTCAGGGAGCGGCCGTGGTGCAGCGGGGCGCCGTCCGCGCCGAACATCAGGGAGAAGCCGTCGAGGTGGGCGCGGAGGCGTCCGCCGTGACGGGCGAGGGCTTCGGCGTCGCCCGAGAGGTGGGCGTCGAGGACCGGGTAGAGGTGCAGGGCCCAGCCGTTGTAGTGGTCGAAGGCACGTCCGTCGCCGTCGGCGTACCAGCCGTCGCCCCGGTACCAGCTCTCCAGCAGGTCCAGCGCCCGCTCCCGGGCGGCCGCGGTCTCGGCATCGCTCCGGCCGACGGACTCCAGGAACCCCGCGACGGTGTACGGGAAGAGGTACCAGTTGTTGGGCGCGGGGGTGTGCCGCAGCGCGCCGCGCAGCCACTCCTCGGCGCGGTCCCGCACGTCGGTGTCGAGCTCGTCCCACAGCCAGGGCGCGGTCAGCCGCAGGCCGAGGGCGACGGACGCGGACTCGACCATGGGCTGGCCCTGGACGTCGAAGTCGAGGATCTCGGGCCAGGACTCGGTGTCGTCGCGGCCGGGAGTGCGGGTGCCGGCGGCGAGTCCGTCGGCGTACCGCTCCAGCAGGTGGTGGGGGTCGTCGCCGCCGGCGCCCGCCACGCGGAAGGCGGCGGCGAGGAACGTCCGGGCGTAGCCCTCCAGACCGTCGGAGCGCACGCCCGACCGGGAAGGGCGGCCGGGCAGGTGGAGCAGGGCACCGCCGGGGGTGGCCCAGCGCCAGGCGGCCGTGAGCAGCCCGTCCGCCACCGCCTCCCAGTGGGCCCGGGTGTATCCGGTGCGGGGACTGAGGCCGTGGTCGTCGGCGGGCAGGTCGAACGGGATGCTCATGCGAGGAAGGCCAGCCTTTCGCGTCGGACGGGGTGCAGGAAGCCCTTTCCGGAGGCCCAGCGGGTGACCTCGGAGACCGCGGTGTCGGCGAGCCGGCGCCACTCGTTGCCCTGCGAGCCGGCGAGGTGCGGGGTGATGAGGACGTGTTCGCAGTCCCACAAGGGGTGGTCGGGCGGCAGGACTTCGGGGTCGGTCACGTCGAGCACGGCGCGGATGTGGCCGGCGAGGGCGGCGTCGGTGAGCGCGTCCTGGTCGAGGACCGCGCCGCGCGCGGTGTTGATGAGCACGGCGCCGGGCCGCATCGAGCCGATCAGGTCCCGGGAGACGAGTCCGCGGGTCTCGGGCAGCAGCGGGGTGTGGACGCTGACGGTGTCGCTGAGCCGGAACAGCTCCGTGAGTCCGACGCTTCGCACCCCGAGCCGGGCGGCCTCGGCCTCGTCGACGTACGGGTCGTGCAGCAGTACGTCGATGTCGTGCGGGCGGAGCAGGTCGATCACGCGGCGGCCGACGAGGGACGCGGAGAGGATGCCGACGGTGCGGCGGTGGTTGCCGACCGTGCGGGGGGTGCGCAGCCAGTCGGCGCGGGTGCGGGAGGCGCGGTACTCGCGGGCGCTCTCCAGGACCCGCTTCCCGGTGAGGAGGATCATCGCGAGGGTGTACTCGGCGACGGGGACGGCGTTGGCCGCGGCGGCGGAGGACACCTCGACCCCGCGGTCCCAGCAGGCGTCGGTGACATGGCCGCGGACACTGCCGGCGGTGTGCACGACCGCCCTCAGCCGGGGCGCGGCCTGCAGCACGTCGTCGTCCAGGGGCGGGCAGCCCCAGCCGGTGATCAGCAGGTCGACTTCGGCGAGCACGGCGCGGGCGGCGGGGGTGGTGAAGTCCTCCAGCACCGCCGGGGCGAGGCGGCACAGGGCGTCGAGGGCGGCACGCGACTCGGGGTCGAGGACGGCGGAGGCGACGTCCGGCGACATGGCGAGGGCGGCGCGGGGACGGGGGCCGGGCATGGGCTCGGTCATGTGGTGCGGCAACTCCTTGCGTGGGCGTTCACTTCACGGCGCCTGCGGTCAGACCGCTGCGCCAGAAGCGCTGGAGCAGGACGAAGGCGAGGATCAGCGGCACCACGGCGAGCAGCGATCCCATGATGACCACGGGGTAGTACTCCGGTGACACGGACGCGGAGCTGTTCCACGCGTACAGGCCGAGGCTGACGGGGTACAGGTCCTGGTCGGAGAGCATCACCATGGGCAGGAAGAAGTTGTTCCAGATGGCGGTGAGCTGGAAGAGGAACACGGTGACCAGACCGGGTCCGAGCATCCTCAGCGCGACCCGCGCGTACATGGTGAGTTCGCCGGCGCCGTCGATGCGGGCGGCCTCCAGCACCTCGTCGGGGACGTAGCCCTGGCTGAAGATGCGGCCGAGGTAGACGCCGAACGGGTTGAAGAGGACGGGGACGAACACCGCCCAGAAGGTGTTGACCAGCCCGGCCTCGGAGGCCATCAGGTACAGCGGCAGGGCGAGCACGGTCTGCGGCACCATGACGGCGGCGAGGACCAGGCCGAACAGCTTCTCCTTGTGCCGGAAGCGGTACTTGTCGAAGGCGTAGCCGCAGGCGACGCTCACCAGCGCGCCGACGGCGGCGCCGAGCACCGCGTACAGCAGGCTGTTGACGTACCAGCGTCCGTAGAGACCGCCGTCCATGGCGAACAGGTCGGTGAGGTTCTGGGCGAAGGAGAAGCCGCTGAGGGAGAGCAGGTCGCTGCCGAAGAGCGCGTCGCGGTTCTTGGCCGCGGCGAGCACCAGCCACAGCACGGGCAGCAGGGTGTAGAGGACGGAGATCGCGACGACGGCGTTGACGGTGGCGCGGCCCAGCAGGCGGGGGCGCAGCGCGGTGGAGCCGGTGGCGCTCATCGGGCCTCCTCGGCGGTGGAGTTGCGGCTGGTGAGGCGGGTGACGCCGTAGGACAGGGCGATGGTGCACAGCAGCAGGACGACGGAGGCGGCCGCGGCGAGGCTGTAGTTGTTGCGGGTGAACGCCGCGTCGTAGATGTACATGCTGGGCGAGAAACGGGAGTTGATCATCGGGGAGGACTGGCTGAGCAGCATCGGCTCCGTGAACAGCTGGAGCGCCCAGATGAGGGTGAACATGGCGACCATCACGACGGAGGCCCGCACGAGCGGCGTCTTCACCTGGAGCGCGGTGCGCACGGGGCCCGCCCCGTCGACGACGGCGGCCTCGATCACCTCGCGGGGCACGGCCTGGAGTGCGGCGTAGAAGACCACCATGTTGTAGCCGAGGTTGCTCCACAGGGCGATGTTGACGATGGACGGCAGCACGGTGTGCACGCCGAGGAAGTCGACGGTGATGTCGGCGCGGGCGAACAGGTCGATGACCGGGCTGATGCCGGGGGTGTAGAGGTACAGCCAGATCAGGGCGGCGATGATGCCGGGCACCGCGTGCGGCAGGAACAGGCCGAGCTGGGCGAAGGCGCGCAGGCGTACGACGCCGGAGTCGAGCAGCAGGGCCAGCAGGAGCGCGCCGGCCACCATGAGCGGGATGTAGATGAGGCAGTAGAGGGCGACGGTGCCGAGTCCGCCGAGGAAGGTGGGGTCGGTGAGGACGGCGGCGTAGCTGCGCAGTCCGACAAAGACGGTGCGTTCGGGGCCGAAGCCGAGTCCTGGCTGGTCGTCGCTGTAGAAGCTGAGGTAGGCGGCGGTGCCGACGGGAATCAGGAAAACGGTGGTCAGCAGCAGGAAGAAGGGGGCCATCAGCACGCCGGCGGCGCCCAGCCTGCGGCGCCGGGCGGTGCGGCGGGTGCGGGCGGAGGGGGCGGCGGCGCGCGGGGCGGGGACCCGCACGGTGTGCTCGGTCGTCGCGGTCATGAGGGGTGTCACCTGCCTTTCGGGCGGCTCAGGTGCTGTGCTGGGTGGTCGACAGGCCGAGGGCCCTGAGGTCGGGCATGGTGCCGTCCTGGGCGGCGCGTACCGCGTCGACGAGCGTGCCGCGGCCCGCCGGGACCCGGGCGAAGGAGTCCTGCATGACCCGGCCGGTGGCGGTCATCCGCGGGCCCCAGACCCAGCCGTCGCGGATCTTCTCCGCCTCCTGCTCGAAGAGGGTGTAGATGTCCTGGCCTCCGTAGTAGGAGCGGTCGAAGGCCTCCCGGCCGACCGCGACGAGGGCGGAGGCCGCCGGGTACTGGCTGCTGGTGCCGCTGGACAGTCGGGCGCGCAGGGCGTCCGGGTGGGAGACCTGCCAGGCGATGAACTCCATCGCGGCCTCGGGGTTCCCGCTGTCCTTGGTGACGGCGAAGGTGGAGCCGCCGTGGGTGCCGACGGCGGGGCGGGCGGTGTCCCACTGGGGCAGCGGGGCGATGCGCCACTGCCCCTTCTGGCCGGGGCGGGCGTTCATCTGCGCACCGGCGTCCCAGGCGCCGCTGAGCCGGGTGAGGACGAGCCCGTTGCCGATCTGGGCGTCGGACTGCCGGCTCTCCACGGCGTTCATGAAGACGTCGTCGCGGTCGATCAGGTCCTGCCAGTACGCGGCGACGCGGCGCGTGGGGGCATCGGCGAGGGAGACGTTCCAGGCGCCGTCGCGGGTGTCGAACCACTGGGCGCCCGCCTGCCAGGAGTAGGCGGCGAACTGGGTGGCGCCGTCGGTGGGGAACAGCACGAGCCGCCGCTCGGGCGCCTTGCGCCGCACGACGCGGGCCAGGTCGGCGAACTCGTCCCAGGTGCGCGGCACGTGGAGGCCGTAACGGTCGAACAGGTCGGCGCGGTAGTGCATCACCATCGGCTCGACGTCGAGGGGAACGCTGAACACCCGTCCCTGGAAAGTGGTCAGGCCGAACGCCTGCGGCAGCAGTCTCGCCCGCAGCCGGTCGTCGACCAGGTCGGTGATGTCGCGGGCGACGCCGTCGATGGCGAACCCCGGCACCTGCGGGTACTCGATCGTGGCGACGTCGGGGGCGTTGCCCGCGCGGGCGGCGTTGCTGAGCTTCGCGTAACCGCCCTGGCCTCCTGAGGGGATCTGCTGGAAGTCGACCTGGATGCGGTCGTGGGTGCGGTTGAAGGCGTCGACCACTTCCTGGCTGCCGCGCAGTGCGGACCAGAAGGTGACGCGTACGGGCTTCTTCGCACCGGTTCTGCTGCTGCCTGATGGGGCGTCGTCCGCACCCCCGCTGCAGGCGCCGAGGGCTCCTGCAAGCGGCGCGGCGGCCATCGCGGCGAGCACGGACCGACGGCGGTGTCGACCGGGCATGGCGCCTCCCGCGGCTCCTGGCGTGTCTGGGACACGGCTGTTCGGGGACACGGGAATCGTCGGGGCTCGACCGACAGACGGTCAATAGATCGATCAGAAGAAAATGAAACGTTCAAACGCTCATTTTTCTCGGGGCGTCGGTCGGAGCGGTCGCGTGGAACCGCGGACGGACAGGGAGGGCAGCAGCTCCACCCGGCGCACGGGGGTGCGTCCGGCCGTCTCCGAGTCCAGCCGCTCCAGCAGGAGTTCGGCGGCCGCCCGGCCGACGTCCGCCTTCGGCGGGGCAACGGCGGTGAGCGGGGTCGTACCCAGTCCGGCGACCACGTCGTCGTAGGCGACGACGGAGCAGTCCTCCGGGATCCGCACCCCGTGGTCCGCGAGCCGCTGCACCAGCATCAGCGCGTCGACGTCGCCGTGCAGCACCGCCGCCGTGGCGCCCGTCTTCCGCAGCACTTCGTGCAGTTCGGCGGTCTCCTCCGGGGCGTACGGGCCCTCCTGGCCGGCCTCGGGCGCGCTCAGCGTCCACGCCCACGCCTCGACGAGCGGGTGCGCCTCGGCGATCCGCGCGCACGCCGACCGCAGGGTGCGCGCGGTGGGGCTGTCGTCGCGGGTGGCGAAGACGATCCGCCGGTGCCCGAGGCCCACCAGGTGCTCCACGGCCAGGTGGGCGCCGTGGACGTGGTCGGAGCAGACGGAGTCCATGGCGTGCAGCGCGGTGCCCGCCCCGGGGCGCCGCTCCATCAGCACGGCGGGCACCTCGAGGGCGGCGAGCCAAGGGTGGTCGGCCTCCTCGTCGGCGAGGGTGCGCCAGCGCGGGGCGAGCAGCAGCCCGGCGGCGCCGTCCTCCAACGCGCGCTCCACGAGGGGGCGTTCGGCGCCGGCGACCTGGGGCGCGATGTGCAGCGCGATGCGCCTGCCGGACGCCTCCAGCACCGAGCGGGCGCCGTGCAGGGACTCGTACAGGTAGTGGTGGCGCTCGGGCACGACGACGGCCACGGTGTCGCCGTCCGGCGGGCGAGGCGCGGGGATGTCGCGGGCGGCGAGGGTGGAGCGCACCACCCCGTGCCCGCGGCGCAGCCTCCCCTCCTGGGCCAGCTCCTCCACGTCCCGCCGCACCGTCACCACGGACACCTCGAGTTCGGCGGCGAGATCACTCACCCGCGCGGACCCCCGGGACTCCACGGCAGCGAGGATCCGCTGCCTCCTCACCTCGACCGGCTCGCGCATGAGGCCCCTCCCCGCGACGGGATGTTCGTTTGAACGATGCGGGCATCATAACGATCGCCTTGGCGTGCGTCCCGGGTCGACGTGGTCACTCCAGCACGAGGAGGTACCTCACCGGCACGTCCGCCCCCACGTCGCATGCTCTTCGACGCGGGTGTCCCCCAAGGCCCGGGTACGGACGCTCACGTCTCACGCGTGCGGATCGTCATCCCTGGCCGACGGCGGTGGACCGTGAGGTACGTGAGGCCGTCGCGGCCCGCCGCGAGGGAGCGGGTGGAGCCGTGAGGGAGCCAGGTCAAGGTGCCGGGGGGCAGGGGGTGGTCGCCGTCCGGGGCGGTCAGGGTGCCGTCGCCGGCGAGGACCAGCAGGAGGACGTCGAGGTCGGGCTCGCGGTGGGTGTCCACGCGGTGGCCGGGCGGGAGACGGACGACGTTGGCGTCGAGCTGGCGCCCGGACTCGGCGAGCCGCCACAGCGCGCCGGCGGTTCCTTCGCCCGCGGCGGCCAGGGCGGCCGTGTCGCAGAGGATGCGGGGCAGGGGTGCTGCCTCGTCGTCCGGTGTGCCGGTGTGCTCCGACGTCATGGTCGCCGCCGTCCGTCCCCGAGAGCCCGGCCGCGCCGGGTGTCACGCGCTCGCTGTCGTGCGGGAACCTAACACGCGGCCTCGGGCAGGGCGGCCAGCCAGTCCGTGAGCAGGCGGTTGGTCTCCTCGGGCCGCTCCTGCTGCACCCAGTGCCCGCAGCCCTTCAGGATGTGGGAGGAGACCAGGCCGGGCAGGGTGACCGGGAAGGCGTCGATCGCGTCGGCCATCCAGGTGGTGGACGCGTCGAGTTTTCCGCCGATGAACAGGGACGGCTGGGTGACCGGCGCCCCGTCGTACGCGGCGAGGTCCTCCCAGTCCCGGTCCACGGCGCGGTAGCGGGCCAGCGCCCCGCTCATCCCGGTGCGCTCGAACTCGCCCGCGAAGACGTCGAGTTCGGCGTCCGTGAGCCACGCGGGGCGCCGGTCCGCCGGGAACCGCTCGCGCAGGGTCCCGCCCGGTCCGGTGAAGTACGGCGAGGGCGCTCCGTGGCCGGGCATGGTGTCGGCGGACAGGGCCGCGTAGAACCCGGCGAGCCAGCCGCGTACGTCCGGCTCGATCTCGGCCTCGGCGCGGCCCGGCATCTGGAAGTACGACACGTAGAACTCCTCGTCGCCGCCCATCGACGCGAAGACCGTGCTGGGGCGCGGTCCGCCGCGCGGGGCGTAGGGGACACCGAGCATCGCCACCGCGCGGAAGACGTCCGGCCGGAGCAGGGCGGCGTTCGAGGCGACGGACGAACCCCAGTCGTGGCCGGCGACGACGGCGGTCCGCTCCCCCAGCGCCTCGACCACCGCGACGGCGTCGTCCACCAGTTCCCGTACGCGGTACGCGTCCGGGTCGGCGGGCCGGGAGGAGCGGCCGTTACCGCGCACGTCGACGGCAACCGCCCGATAGCCGGCCGCGGCGAGGGCGGGCAGCTGGTGACGCCAGCAGTACCAGCCCTCCGGGAAGCCGTGCACGAGCAGCACCAGCGGGCCGCTGCCCTGCTCCACCAGGTGCACGCGGCCGGCGGGGGCGGGGACGACACGGTGGACGAGCGGTGATGTCGGTACCGGCACGGCTGCTCCGGAGTCACTCGGGGGCCCGGGGCGCCGGCGCGGCTCCTGAGGGCCCTGGGTCGTACGGCGAGCATGCGCCGTCGCACAACGGAGGGCGAGTGATGTTGCCGGTTCCGCAAACGCCGGCCGTGATGCTGCCCACGGTCGTCCTCGTCGTACGGCCGGTGCCGGCCGGCGGCGGCTTGTCGCGCAGTCCCCCGCGCCCCTCGAGGGTGCCGGCCGAACAACCCGCCCAGGGGCGCGGGGAACTGCGCGAACGGCCCCCACCGGCCGCAGCCGCATCTGATTCCGCACCGTGTGCCGAGTCACCGTTTCGCGGTTTCCGCGCTGTGCGATGATCCTGGCGGGCCCGGGCGTGCGCGTGCGCCGTGATGTCGCCGACGGGCTCCGGGACGCGAGAGGAATGGACGGACGTGACCGCGCAGGCACCGGACGACGGCGGAACGCCGCGGCATCGGGAGGACGGCGTGCCGTCTCTGTCCGACGACGTCTGGCAGCGGTTCCTCATGGACAGCGAGCAGGCCATCCGCGCATCCGCCCCCAAGGAGCCCTCAGCGGTGCAGCGGGCCGCGGGACGGTCCCCGCACCTCCCGCCGCCCGCACCGGCGAAGCCTCCCCGCCACGACGCCCCGGACGTCGTCGGCGACCTGTGGCAGCCGGACGACCCGTGGGAGGGTCCTGCCTGGCGGGACCTCGACGCGCGGGCGCGGCTGCGCCGGATCGCGCGAGTCGTGGGGACGGCCGCCGCGATCGCCCTGGCCCTGGGCGCCTGGTCCCAGCTGTCCACGGGCGCCGGCACCCCGGCGGAGGGGCCCGGCGGCACCGTGCTCCAGCAGTCCGAGGAGGCCCCGGTGACGCTGCCCCCGGGGACCTCCGTACCGGCCGGGCTCACCACCCCGTCCGCCACGGAGATCCGCACCGGCTGACGGGCCGGCCGACAGGGCGGTCGACGGCCCGGGCAGCGGCGTCCGTTCAGCCGCCCAGCGCCGCCAGCACGACCCCCTTCGCCTCCTCCTGCACCCGGCGCAGATGCTCCGGACCCTGGAACGACTCGGCGTAGATCTTGTACACGTCCTCCGTGCCCGACGGGCGGGCCGCGAACCAGGCGCTCTCCGTGGTCACCTTGATGCCGCCGATGGACGCGCCGTTGCCGGGCGCCTCCGTGAGCACGGCGGTGACCGGCTCCCCCGCCAGGGTGTCCGCGGTGACCTGGGCCGGGGAGAGCTTCGCCAGGCGCGCCTTCTCCTCGCGGGTCGCGGGGGCGTCGATGCGCTCGTAGGCGGGTTCGCCGAAGCGCGCGGTCAGCTCGGCGTAGTGCTGGGACGGCGTCCTTCCGGTGACCGCGGTGATCTCGGACGCGAGCAGCGCCAGGATGATGCCGTCCTTGTCGGTGGTCCACACCGAGCCGTCGCGGCGCAGGAAGGACGCCCCGGCCGACTCCTCGCCGCCGAAGCCGAGAGCGCCGTCGACCAGTCCGTCCACGAACCACTTGAAGCCGACCGGCACTTCGACCAGTTCACGCTTCAGGTCGGCGGCGACCCGGTCGATCATCGCCGACGAGACGAGGGTCTTGCCGACGCCCGCCGCCGACGGCCACTGCCCGCGGTGCGCGTACAGGTAGCCGATCGCGACGGCGAGGTAGTGGTTGGGGTTCATCAGGCCGGCGTCGGGGGTGACGATGCCGTGCCGGTCGGCGTCGGCGTCGTTGCCGGTCGCGATGTCGAAGCGGTCGCGCTGCCCGATGAGGGACGCCATCGCGTACGGGGAGGAGCAGTCCATGCGGATCTTGCCGTCCCAGTCGAGCGTCATGAACCGCCAGGTGGGGTCGGTCAGCGGGTTGACCACCGTGAGGTCCAGGCGGTGCTCCTCGGCGATGCGGCCCCAGTAGGCGACGGACGCCCCGCCCAGCGGATCGGCGCCGATGCGGACGCCGGCGGCGCGGATCGCGTCCAGGTCCAGCACGCTCGGCAGGTCCGCGACGTACGTGCCGAGGAAGTCGTAGCGGCCGGTGTTCGGCGCGGCGAGGGCGCGGGCGTACGGGATGCGGCGGACGTCCTTGAGGCCGCCGCGGATGATCTCGTTGGCCCGCTCCTGGATCCAGCCGGTGGCGTCCGAGCCCGCGGGGCCGCCGCTGGGCGGGTTGTACTTGAACCCGCCGTCGGCGGGCGGGTTGTGCGACGGGGTCACGACGACGCCGTCGGCGAGTCCCGTGCCGCGGCCCCGGTTGTGGGTGAGCACGGCGTGCGAGACGGCCGGGGTGGGCGTGTACCCGTCGGCGCTGTCGATGAGCACCGTCACGCCGTTGGCGGCGAACACCTCCAGGGCGGTGACTCGCGCCGGCTCGGAGAGGGCGTGGGTGTCCGCGCCGAGGAAGAGCGGTCCGTCCGTGCCCTGCGCGGCGCGGTACTCGCAGATGGCCTGACTGGTCGCGGCGATGTGGTCCTCGTTGAACGCGGCGGCCAGTGACGAGCCGCGGTGCCCCGAGGTGCCGAAGGCGACGCGCTGCCCCGGGTCGTCCAGGTCGGGGTGGAGCGCGTAGTACGCCGTGACCAGCCGAGCGACGTCGACGAGATCCTCGGGACCGGCCGGACCGCCCGCTCGCTCGTGCTGCATGTGCCCACTCCTCCGCAAAAGGTCGGTTGTCACGCTTGCGGAGACATCTTTCCCCGCCGGGGCATCGCCGCGCGAGTGGGCTCGGTCCGCCCTGGCCCTTCCGGCGTCAGATACGTCCGCCGGTCATCCGGGTCAGGGGCCCGTGGGTGTGCCGTTCGGCGCGGCGGCCCACCGCGTAGGAGGCGGCGGTCAGCGCGGTCAGTCCGGCGGCCGCGCCCGCGGCGACCAGCCGGCGGTTGGCGATGACCGTCCAGGCGGTCTTGGCGCCCGCGGCGACCTGCCCGGAGGCGGTGACGACGGCACGGCGGCCTGCCTCCATGCCCTTGACGGCGGACTGGGCGGCGCCGTTCGCCGCGCGGGCGGCGCGCTCGGTGCCGGACGCGGCGGCCGACGCGGCGTCAGTCGCCTTGGCGGCCACGCCGTTGGCGGCGCTCTTCGTGGACTCGGTCGCCTTGCCGGTGGCCTTGTCCGCGGTCGAGGCGGCCTTGGACGCCGCCGTGGACCCGGTGGTCGAGGTCTTCCGGTTCGCGTTCTTGTTCTGTTCGGTCATGGACACCGGTTTGCCGCAGGACCGGTCGGCAAACACGACCGGTCACGAGGCGCTGCTCACGGTTGTGGGGCGTCAGCCGGCCGGGGAGGGCGCGGACTTGAGATTCCCGGCCGGGACCGGGCTGTGCCGGGGTTCCGGGGGTAGAAGAAGGGCGGCACGCACAAACCGACGCCTACCGAGAGGAGTCGCCATGCCCGGCATGGTGGAGCGCATCAAGCAGTTCGCCCGGAGCCCGCAGGGGCGCCGCACGGCCGAACAGGTACGACGGGCCGCGGCCGACCCCCGGCGGCGGGCGCAGGCCCAGCGGCTGCTGGGACGGCTGCGCGGCGGCCGGCGCTGAGCCGGCCCACGGGCCTGACGTTTCCTCGCGCATCCGCGCGTGCCGTAGGCCGATGAACCGGAAAGGACTCCATGAACGAATCGTCGGTCCGCACCGTGGGCTGGGCCCGCTCCCTGCCGATGGGGCAGGGGGTGAAGGCGGCCCGTGACTGGGCGCGGGAGCACCTCGCCTCCCTCGGGTGGGACGAGACCGCGCCCGAGACGGTCCATTCCGTGCTGCTCACGGTGTCGGAACTGGTCACCAACGCGCATGTGCACGCCGGAACCGACGCGCAACTGGTGATGGCCTGGGACACCCGCTGCCTGCACATCTCCGTGCATGACGGGTCCGCCTCCCTGCCCACGCCGCGCGAACCGAGCGAGGAGCGGGTCGGGGGGCGCGGCATGATGCTGGTCGACGTCCTCGCCGACACCTGGGAGGCCCGGCCCTGCCCGCACGGCAAGACGGTCACCGCCTGCTTCCGCGCCCCGGAGGCCGCCACCGCGGTGTGATCACCCCGGCGCGGTTCGCGGACCCGGCCCGGCCTACGATGGCGGGCCGAACCCCGCAAGGGCCGCCCGCAGGGGTCGCCCCCCGCAAGGAGCCCCGCACGGTGACCGCCGTTCTGCCCCCGCACCCCGCCACGCCCGTCCTGCGGGCCCCGCGCCGGCTTTCGCGCACCGAGGACGGTGAACGGCTGCACGCCCTGCTGTGGACGGCGGGTCCCGGGCGGCGTGCGATCAGCAGCGCGGTGCTGGGCGGCGGCATCGGCGAGCGGGCGTGGATCCTCAACGCGCAGGTGGCGCACGGCTACCGGCGCACCGATCCCGAGCGGCATCTCGCCTCCCTCGCCGCTGACGCGGGCCTGAGCGGGGCCGGGGTGGGGCTCATGACGGCGGCCGACGTGTCGGCGTACGCGCACGCATGCGACGCGGGCGTGGAGGCGTTCGTCACGGCGGGCGTGGACGTGCGCGGCTGGGCGGCGCGGCCCGGTGAGGGCGCGGAGGGCGCCCCGGAGCCGGGCACGATCAATGTCGTGGTGGCCGTGCCGGCCGCGCTGACCGACGCGGCGCTGGTGAACGCGGTGGCCACCGCGACGGAGGCGAAGGTACAGGCGCTGGTGGAGAGCGGCCACGACTGCTCCGGCACCCCGACCGACGCGGTGTGCGTCGTCGCCGGCGCCCCGGTCCCCGGCCAGGAGGCGCACGCGTTCGCCGGGCCCCGGTCGCTGTGGGGGGCACGGCTGGCGCGCGCCGTGCACCGGGCCGTGCGGGACGCCGTGGCCGGCGCCGGTCAGGGCCGTCCCGGCACGGCCGATGTGACGCATGAAACACCTGTTCCGGGGTACTGAGCGCCCCATGGACCGCCTCGCCGCCCAGGCAGGTTGCTTCGAGGGCACGGATGGGGGACCGTTGCCGCCGTACCTGCTGACGCCGACGAGAGAGGGGGTGGGTGCGCGGCGCGCACCTCGTTCGTGATCTCTTCCCCCGGTTCCAGCGCCGATCCCTGCGACGCGCGCGACGGAACCGTCCCCACGTGGGACGACGCCCCATGCCCTGTCCTGGTGCTGGACCCGCACGGCCGGATCGCCGGCCGCAACCGTGCCGCCCGCCGCCTCACCACGTCCTCCTCCGCCTCCGACGTCCCGCCGTCGTGGCTGGGCGAGGCGCACCTGCGTCATGTCGCCGGAACACTCGACCCGACGGCCGGCATGCCGGCCGGGACCTTCGGCAGCCGCTCCTACGAGGCCCGGCCCTCCCCCACCCGGGACGGCCGGGTGGCCTGGTGGCTGTTCGACCGCACCGGTCTCGTGGAGGCCCACGAGAGCGCGCGGGAGACCCGTGAGCGGGCCGACGCCATCTCCGGCGTCTTCAGCACCCTGCTGTCCTCCCTGAACGTGCCGCGCTGCGCGGAGGTCGCCGCCCGGACGGCCACCGACCACCTCGCCGAGGCCGCCGTGCTGATCACCCCGCCGACCGGGCACCGGTACGCCGTCACCCACGCCCTGCGGGGGCGGCGCGTGGTGCAGGAGACCCGGCAGATCGACCCGCTCACCGTGCCCGGGCTCGACGAGGCCCTGCGCGGCTTCCCGCCCGTCCCGGCCCGCTGGATCAACCCGGACGCCATACCGGACTGGGTGATGCCCGAAGGCTTCTCCGGGCCGCTCGGTTCCGTGCTAGTGACGCCGCTGCCCGGGCACGGGGTGCCCGCGGGCGCGCTGATCCTGCTGCGCTCGGACGCCGAGAAGGGGTTCTCACCCGAGGAGGAGGTGTTCGCCCGGCTGTTCGCGTCCCGTGCGGGCACCGCCCTGTCGGCGGCGCGCCTGTACAGCGAGCAGACCGCCGTCACCGGCACCCTGATGCGGGAGCTGCTGCCGCCGTCGCTGAGCCGTGTGCACGGCGTCGACTACGCGGGCCGTTACCGCACCGCCATGGACCACGAGCGGGTCGGCGGCGACTTCTACGACGTCCACCCCGGCCCCGACGAGTCCGCCGAGACGTTCGTGGCGCTGGGCGACGTGGCCGGCAAGGGACTGGACGCGGCGGTCCTCACCGGGAAGATCCGCAACACGCTGCACGCGCTGCTGCCGCTCGCCTCCGACCACCTCCGGGTGCTGCGCATGCTCAACGACGCGCTGCTCACCTCCCATCACGCCCGGTTCGCCACCCTGGTGCTGGCGTCGGTGAAGCGGCAGGACGACGGCACCGTGGTGCTGCGGCTCACCAGCGCCGGGCATCTGCCGCCGCTGGTGGTGCGCGCGGACGGCCGGGTCGAGGAGATGCCCACGCAGGGCACCCTCGTGGGCGCGCTGCCCCGGGTGACCGCGCGCACCGTGGAGACGGTCCTCGCCCCGGGCGACACCTGTTTGCTCTACACCGACGGCATCACCGAGGCCCGGGGCGGCCCGCTGGGCGACGAGCTGTTCGGTGAGGACCGGCTGCGGGCCGCCCTGGAGGGATGCGGCGGCATGCCGGGCGAGGCGATGGTGGAGCACGTACAGATGCTGGCAGCGCAGTGGCTGGAGCCGGGGAGCCGCCATGACGACATGGCCGTGGTGGCCGTCGGTGCCCCGCGCGGCGGCTCGACGGCGGGAGGCCGCGCGCCGGCCGGGGCCGGCGGATGAGCACGGAGGACAGCATGGGCGGCCCGCGGGCCTCGGTCGGCGAACTCGGCGAGGCGCTGTGGAAGGCGGTGATCGACGGCGACGAGTACGACGCCGTCGACGTCGTCCGCGGCGCCCTGGCGGAGGGCCTGCAGGAGGAGGACCTGCTGCTGGACGTGGTCGCGGCGGTGCAGGCGCGGATCGGCCTGGAGTGGGCCGCCGACCGCATCACCGTCGCCCAGGAGCACGCGGCGACCGCGATCAACGAGCGGGTGATCACCGCCCTGGCGTATCACGGCTCCGGCACCCGCCCCGAGACCGTCCGCGGCCGGGTCACGGTGAGCTGCGTCGACGGCGAGTGGCACGCGTTCCCCGCGCGGCTGGTCGCCGAGACGCTGCGGCTGCGCGGCTGGCAGGTCGACTACCTCGGCGCGCAGACACCGACCCCGCATCTGGTGGCGCACCAGCACCACACCGACTCCGACGCCGTGCTGCTCTCCGGTTCGATCCCCACGCATCTGCCGCGGGCGCACACCGCCATCACCGCCTGCCGGTCCGTGGGCGTGCCCGTGGTGGCGGGCGGCCGGGCGTTCGGCGTGGACGGGCGGTACGCGCGCGCCCTGGGCGCCGACGCGTGGGCCCCGGACGCGCGGGGCGCCGCGGCCGTGCTGGAGGCCGGGCTCGCGAGACCGACGAACGTCCGGCAGCCCGTCGACGACCTGCCGCACCTGGCCGACCAGGAGTACAACATGGTCGCCCAGTCACGCGGCCGGCTGGTCAAGGAGACGCTGACCGAGCTGGAGCGGCGCTTCCCGCCGATGCGGGAGTACGGCGACGCGCAGCGCGAGCGCACGGCCGAGGACCTGGCGCACGTCGTCGACTTCCTGGCGACCGCGCTCTACGTCGACGCCGTCGAGGTGTTCACCGAGTTCCTGGGCTGGACGGCCGACGTGCTGTCCGCGCGGAACGTCCCGCCGCACTCCCTGGTGACCGGCCTGGACATCCTCTCCGACCGTCTGCACGACTTCCCGCGCGCCCTGTCCCTCGTCCGCGCCGGCGCCGCCCATCTGACGGACAGGACCGACCCGGCGGTCACGGACACGGTGGTCTGACCGAGGGGGAGCCCCCTTGCTCCCCCCGCTTCACGTCATCCGCGGCGCTCCACGGCCCCCGCCAGTGCGCGCAGCACCGCGCTGCGGCCGCGGTCCGGGACCGTCCAGAGGGGCTGGCCCCGGACGCCCCAGCGCTCCAGCAGGGCGTTGGCGGCGAGGAAGCCGGTGGTCGCCGCGCGTTCCATCAGGGCGACCGGCAGGGACGTACGGACCAGGTCGCCCGCCACCATCAGGCCCGGGTCGGGCGTGCGGACCGTGGGGCGGTCCTCGTAGCCGCCCACGGGGAAGAGCGGGCAGTCGGTGCCCCACTCGTGGCGGGCGTCGACGATCCCCGCCTCGCGCGTCTCCGGGTAGATCTTGTGCAACTGGTCGAGCAGCCGCTTCTGTTCGACCTCCGGGGAGGCCTCGGGGGGCAGGGCGTAGGCGTGCAGTTCGACGACGGAGCCGCCGGTGCGGGCGGCCCAGCGGGCGGCCTCGTCCTCGTACCGTTCGAGGACGCTGACGTTGTCGAGGGTGCCGTAGCCGCTGGTGCCGAGGAAGCCGGGCCGGCCGGGGGCGACCGGGCGGTCCAGCCAGAGGCGCGAGACCAGGAACGGCGGGGCGTTGCGCAGCCGGGCGATCCGCTCCCGCCAGGGGGTGTCGCCGAGCCGGAGGGAGCGGTCGACGAGGGCGCGCAGTCCGACGGCGTCCAGGGCGAGCACCACGGTGTCGTGGCGCCGCTCGTCCCGGTCGGTGGCGATCTCGTACCCGCCGTCGTCCAGGGGTTCGACGTGTTCGACGGGGGTGGAGGTGCGCAGGGTCGCACCGTGCCGTTCGAGCAGGGCGGCGAGCGGCTCCCACAGGGCCGTGGGGAAGGGCGCGGTGGGCACGTCGAACAGCAGGCCCTCGGAGGAGCCGAGGAAGTAGATGTGGAACATCAGCGCCATCTCCGCCGCCGACAGCAGGCGGGGGTCGGCGAAGAAGCTGCGGGAGAACACCTCGAAGGCCAGGTGCCGGGCGCTCTCCGGGAAGCGGACCGCGTCGAGGAAGTCGTGCGCGCTGACCTCGTCGAGGCGTTCGTAGACCTCGGGCACGCGGACGTCGAGCAGGGGCAGCGCGGCCGCCGCGTTGATCCGGGGCAGGTCGCGCAGCGGGAACGACGGGCTCAGCGCGGCGAAGCCGAGCGCGCTCCACGGCGGGGTGCGGGGCACGTGCCGGAAGCTGTCGTGCGTGCCGTCCCCGTGCCGCAGCGGGTAGTCCGGCAGCGGGGTGAGGCGTTCCAGCGCGGGGTCGGTACGGCGGAGCAGGTCGCGCAGGTTGTAGTACTGCCGGAAGAAGGCGTGGAAGCCGCGGCTCATCGTCGCGGGCGTGCCGTCCTTCAGGTCGACGGGCCAGCCGCCGACGCGTCCGCCGAGGTAGGGGCGGGCCTCGTAGAGGGTGACGTCGACGCCGCGCTCGGCGAGGGCGGTGGCGGCGGCCAGTCCGGCGATGCCGCCCCCGACGACCGCGGTGCCGGGCCTGCGGTCGCCGTGGACGCGCGGCGCGCCGGGCGCGGGCATGAGGACGCGGGCGCGGCGGTCACGGCCGCGGCGGGCGGCGGTCGGGTGAGGCGGTCGGGTCATCGCGCGGTCTCCGTCGTGGTGGGGCGGCGCCCGGTGAAGGTGTGGGTGATGCCGGTCTGCCAGCCGGGCAGCGGCAGACGGCGCACACGGTCGAAGCCGTTGGCCCGCAGCCGGTCCGCGAACCGGTCGGCGGTGTCGAACTCGACGACGCTGCGCCACAGATGGCGGTACAGGTCGCCGTCCCCGAGCAGGGTCGCCACCGGCTGTACGACGCCCCGGCAGACCAGCGTCCACACGGCGCGGTCGGTGCGGCGGCCGCCGAGGGTGTACTCGTGCACGGCGAGGCGTCCGCCGGGCGCGAGCAGGCCGTGCACGGTGCGCAGCACGGCGTCGGGGTCGGTGACGTTGCGGAACAGGTAAGCGGCGAACACGGCGTCGAAAGGGCCGGTCACCCCTGCCTCGGCGAGCCGTTCGGCGGGCGCGTGGACGAAGGTGACGTTCGGCGGCCAGGTCTTGGCGGCGGCCCGCTCCAGCATGCCGGCGGAGGCGTCCACGGCGGTGATGTCGGCGCTCGGCAGCACCTCGGCGAGCGCGCCGGTGGAGGCGCCGGTGCCGCAGCCGAGGTCGAGCACGCGCAGCCCCTCGCCGCCGCGGGGCAGGCCGAGACGGCGTGCGGAGCGGCGCAGATGGGCGTGGTAGCCGGGGTTGGCGGCGACGAGGGTGTCGTAACTGCGGGCGGCGTGGTCGAAGGCGGCGGCGAGGTGCTCGTCGCGCAGGAGGGTCATGGGGTCTCCGGGGTGCGGGGGCGGGGCACATCAGGGGCACATCAACGGATTCAGGGGCCTTCGTAGGGGCGGCGGGGCAGGCCGGGCAGTTCCAGCGCGGAGCGGAGCATCGGGCCGACCGGGGCGTGCAGGCCGACGGCGAGGTCCTCGTGGAGGCGGGTGTCGCCGTCGAGAAACCGCAGCAGCCGCCGCATGGGGACGCGTTCGAACAGGCGGCAGAACAGCGCGGGTCCGTCGGCGCGCCCGCCGGCCAGGGCGCGCAGCAGCACGGCGTCCATGGCGCGGGAACGGGCCGAGTGGGCGGGCGGGGGCACCGGGCGGCGGCCCTCGCCGAGGGCGGCGGCGACGGCGCGGGTCTGGCGCTGGAGGCCGGCGAAGGTGTAGCCGGTGGAGGGGCGGGTGGCGCCGCCCGCCGCGCCGATGCGGAACACGGACTGCCCGGTCCGGCGGGGCATCACCGCGTCGGTCATCGGGATGACGCCCGTCTCGGCGGACAGCACCTCGAGGTCGCCCAGCCGGAGCACGTCGTCGGTGTAGTGGCGTACGGCGGCCTCGTAGGCGTCGGGGGTGAGCGGGCGGGGGGAGAACTCGGTGTACTCCACCAGGGCGTCGTGCCGGCCGAGGGGCAGGACGTAGCCGAAGGACAGCCCGTCGGCGGGCTGCGGGGTGCGGAAGTCCATGAGCTCGGCGGTGCCGGGGGCGAAGGCGGGCCGGGCGGTGCGCACGAACCAGCCGTGGAAGTGCTGGAGCAGCGTGGTGCGGGCGGCGGGCAGACTGCCGGGCGGGCGTGAGTCGAACACCCAGCGGGCGCCCACGACGCGGGGGTTGCCGTCGCGGTCGCGCAGCCGCACCAGCGCTCCCCCGGGCACGTCCTCCACGGTGTCGACGGTGCCCTCGACGCGCCGTACCCGGTCGTGGCCCGCCAGGTCGCGGGCGACGAGGTGCTCGAAGTCGTCGGAGCGGATCATCTTGTAGCGCAGCGGCGCGATGTCCCCGTGGATGGGGCGGCCCGCCCGGTCGCGGACCCGCAGGCGCCGCCAGGACGCGGTGACGGCGGCGTCGAAGCGGCCGGGGCCGGCCTCCCAGAAGCACCAGGTGCGGCGGGGCGGCCGCAGCGGCCCGGGCGGCGCCTCCAGCAGGGTCACGGACGGAGCCCGGCGTCCGCTCCCGGAGCCGGCCAGCCGGTGGGCGAGGGACAGTCCGGCCGCCCCCGCCCCGACGATCGCGACGTCCGCCTCCAGCACGCCTGCACCACCCTCCTGGTTACGACTCCGTGCGGATCCGCACGGCCGGTTGTTCCGTCCGTGTGCCCGCGTGGATCCGGGTCACTCGGGCGTGAGACGACGGGCGCGACCGGGAAGGCATGCGCCGGTCGTCCGGCGTACCGGAACGATGCGCGTGCCGACGAGAGGAAGACACCGGATGCTCCCGACTGGGGCCAAGAGACACCGCGCGACGATGCGGTCGCGCGCGCCGCGCCCGGCCCGTCCACCCGGACCCACCGTCCGGGTGCGGTCCGTCCGGGTGCCGTCCGTCCGCGTGACGGCGGACACCGTGTGCGGGTGTGCTGCAGGAGCGGGGGCCGGGCGGTGACCCGCACCGTGCGGGGACGCACGGACCACGTGGTCGTCGTGGGGGCCGGGCTGGCAGGTCTGTCGGCGGCGCTGCACCTGCTCGGCGCGGGCCGGCGCGTCACCGTCGTCGAGCGGGACGGACTGCCGGGCGGGCGCGCCGGGCGGCTGGACCTCGACGGGTACCGGATCGACACCGGGCCGACCGTGCTGACCATGCCCGACCTGGCGGACGAGCCGTTCGCCGCGGTCGGGGACAGTCTGCGCAAGCGGGTGGAGCTGGTGCCGCTGCACCCCGCCTACCGGGCGCGGTTCGCCGACGGCAGCACCCTGGACGTGCACACCCGGGCCGAGAGGATGACCGCCGAGGTGGAGCGGTTCGCCGGTGCCGGGGAGGCGGCGGGCTACCTGCGGATGCGGGACTGGCTGGAGCGGCTGTACCGGGCGCAGATGCGCCGGTTCATCGACGCGAACTTCGACTCGCCGCTCGGCCTTCTGCACCCGGACCTGGTGCGGCTGGCGGCGCTGGGCGGCTTCGGGCGGCTGGACGCGCGCATCGGCAGCTTCCTGCACGACGAGCGGCTGCGCCGGGTGTTCTCCTTCCAGGCCCTGTACGCGGGCGTCCCCCCGGCGCGGGCGCTGGCCGCGTACGCGGTGATCGCCTACATGGACACGGTCGCCGGGGTGTACTTCCCGCGCGGCGGCATGCACGCGCTGCCGCGGGCGATGGCGGACGCCGCCGCCGACGCGGGCGCGGACCTGCGGTTCGGGCAGGAGGTGACCCGGCTGGAGCGTTCCGGCGGGCGGGTGACGGCGGTGGTCGCGGGCGACGAGCGGATCGCCTGCGACGCGGTCGTGCTCACGCCCGACCTGCCCGTCACGTACCGGCTGCTGGGCGCGGCGCCCCGCCGTCCGGTGCGGCTGCGGCACTCGCCGTCGGCGGTGGTGCTGCATCTGGGCACCGACCGGACCTGGCCCGGACTGGCGCACCACACGATCTCCTTCGGTGCGGCGTGGCGCGGCACGTTCGACGAGCTGACCCGGGCCGGGCGGCCGATGAGCGACCCGTCGCTGCTGATCACCCGGCCCACCGCCACCGACCCGTCGCTCGCGCCGCCGGGACGCCATCTGCACTACGTCCTGGCGCCCTGCCCGAACACCGACATCGGTCCGGGCGCCGCCGAATGGACGGACCTGGCGCCGCGCTACCGGGACTCGGTGCTGCGGACGCTGGAGGAACGGGGCCTGACCGGGCTGGCCTCCGCGATCGAGACGGAGTGCGTGGTCACGCCCGCCGACTGGGCCGCGCAGGGGCACGCGGCCGGTACGCCGTTCGCCACCGCCCACACCTTCGCCCAGACCGGCCCGTTCCGGCCCCGCAACCTGGTGCGCTCCGCCGAGAACGCGGTGCTGGCCGGCTGCGGCACCACCCCCGGCGTCGGCGTGCCGACCGTGCTGCTGTCCGGGAAGCTGGCAGCGGCGCGCATCACCGGCGCCGGCGGCCCCGTCGGACGCGCGTCCACGTCGTTCTCCGCCCTGGAGGCCCTGCATGACCGAGCGTGAACTGGACGCGGCGGGCATCACCGATCCGGCGCTCCGCGAGGCGTACCGCCACTGCCGGCGGCTCAACGCCCGGCACGGCCGGACGTACTTCCTCGCCACCCGGCTGCTGCCCGTGGAGCGGCGGCCCGCCGTGCACGCCCTGTACGGCTTCGCCCGCTGGGCGGACGACATCGTCGACGCGCTCGGCACCGGCGCGGACACGGCCCGCCGGGACGCCGAACTGGCGGCGCTGGAGCGGGAGCTGGTCAAGGGGCTGCGGGACGGGGAGAGCGCCGAGCCGGTGGTGCGGGCCCTCGCCGACACGGCGCGGCGCCACCGCATCGACCACGCCCACTTCGCCGACTTCATGACCGCCATGCGGTCCGACCTGGTGGTCACCGACTACGCCGACTACGCGGCCCTGCGGCGGTACATGCACGGGTCGGCGGCGGTGATCGGGCTGCAGATGCTGCCCGTCCTCGGCACGGTCACCGACCGCGAGACGGCCGCCCCGCACGCGGCGGCCCTCGGGGTCGCCTTCCAGCTGACCAACTTCCTGCGGGACGTGGGCGAGGACCTGGACCGGGGGCGGGTGTACCTGCCGGCCGACCTGCTCGCCGCGCACGGTGTGGACCGGGAGCGGCTGCGGTGGAGCCGGGACACCGGCCGCCGCGACCCGCGCATCACCTCGGCGCTGCGCTCGTTCGAACGGCTGACGCGGGGGGTGTACCGGCAGGCGGCCCCGGGCCTCGCGATGCTCGAACCGGTGTCCCGCCCCTGTATCCGCACCGCGTTCGTGCTGTACGGCGGAATCCTGGACGCGGTCGCCGAGGACGGGTACGCGGTGCTGCACCGGCGGTCGGTGGTGCCGCGCAGGCGGCGCGCGGTGGTGGCCGCGGACGGGCTGGCCCGGGTGGCCGCGGCCCGGCTGCGCGCCAGGCAGGACGCCGCCCGGCGACCGGACGGCGTTCCCCTGCCGGGTACGGGGCCGGTGGAACCGCGGATGGTCGAGGAGGTCGCGTGATGGCGAGTGACGGACGACGTCGCCGGCGGCTGCCGCTCTCCCTGCGCCGAAACGCCGTGGCGTGGGAACGGCAGCGCCCCACCTGGCGGGACGCCAAGCCCGCCCTGATCGCCGGCGCTCTGAAGCGGGCACAGGCACGCCCGTCGGGCAACTGGTACGTCGTGGGCGCCTCCCGCGACGTCGGCGGCGACCGCCCGCTGGGCCGGACGGTCGCGGGACAGGAAGTGGTGGTCTGGCGCGACACGGGCGGCCGCGTGGTCGCGGGGCCGGGCGTCTGCCCGCACCTGGGGGCGCCGCTGCGGGACAGCCCGGTGCGCTGCGGGACGCTCGTCTGCCACTGGCACGGACTGTCCCTGAACGGCGGGCCGTTCGCCGGCTGGGAGCCGTTCCCCGCCCATGACGACGGGGTGCTGGTGTGGGTGCGGCTGGACGCCGTGGGCGGCGAGGAGCCGCTCGACGCGCCGGTGGTGCCACGCCGTCCGGTCCCCACGCGCGCCCTGTCGGCGGTGTACGCGGGAGCCGGCGTCTGCGAGCCGGAGGACGTGGTGGCGAACCGGCTGGACCCCTGGCACGGGGCCTGGTTCCACCCGTACTCGTTCGTCGACCTCACGGTGGCGGACACGCCGGAGAGCGCGGGCGAGGACGCGTTCGCCGTGGACGTGTCGTTCAAGGTGGCGGGCCGTCTGGTGGTGCCGGTCCGGGCGGTGTTCACGGCTCCCGAGCCGCGCACGGTCGTCATGCACATCGCCGAGGGCGAGGGGGTGGGCTCCGTGGTCGAGACCCACGCCACTCCCCTGGGCCCGGACGCCTCGGGCCGGCCGCGCACGGCGGTGATCGAGGCGGTGGTCGCGGCGTCGGACCGCCGCGGCTTCGCCCTGGCCCGAGCCGCGGCGCCCGTCCTCCGCCCCCTGGTCCGCGCCGCCTCCGGCCGTCTCTGGCGGGACGACCTCGCCTACGCGGAACGCCGCTGGGCGCTCCGCTCGACGGGGCGGTTCCCGGGGGCGTGACGGTCGGCCCGGCCGGTGCGACGACCGGCCGGGCCGAGGCGTGCGGGGGCCTTTCCGTTCCTCGGAACGGCGTCTCAGCCCGGCCCCGCCGCCCGTGCGTCCGCCGTGCCGCCTCCGCCCAGGAGGTCGGTGTGGGTCAGGGAAGAACGCGCCTCGACGCGCGGGAGGTAATGGCGGGCCGCCGTGGTGACCACAGCCGGCAGGGCGGCCCTCACCGGCTGGGCGAGGCGGAGCCAGCGGGGGTAGTAGACCGCTGTGCTGCGGCGTTCGACCGCCTGGGCGAGGCGGGCCGCCGCGCGGTCCGGCGGGTACACGTCCCGCACCGGCCACGGCATGTGCCCGCGCAGTTCCCGCATCACCGTGTGACGGTCGGCGTCCTCGATCAGATCGGTGCGGATCCAGGTGAGGTAGCCGAGGCCGACGGCCACGCCGAGGTGGGCGACCTCCGCGCGCAGGGAGTGGGCGAAGGCCTCCACGCCCGCCTTCGAGGCGCAGTACGCGCTCATCATCGGGGCGGCGCCGATGGCGGCGAGGGAGGCGACCTGGAGGTGGTAGCCCTTGGTCGCCGTGAGGTCGGGCAGGAACGTGCGGGCGGTGTTCGCGCTGCCGGTGAGGTTGACGTCGACGATGCGCCGCCACCGCGCCGGGTCGGAGTCGGCGAACAGCCCGGCGTCCGCCACGGCCGCGTTGGCGACGACGACGGACGGCGTGCCGAGCCCGGTCCTGACCGCGTCCGCCGCCGGCTCCAGCGCCGCGTCGTCCGTGACGTCGACCTCGTGGGCGAGGGCGGGGACGGGCAGTTCGTCGGCGAGCTGTCGCAGCCGGTCGCCCTCGTGGCCGAGCAGCGCCACCCGCATGCCCCGTCCGGCGAGTTCCCGGGCGAGGGCGGCACCGATGCCGCGCGCGGCCCCGGTGACCACGGCGGTGCGTCCGCCCAGCGGGCCGCCGCTCATCCCCCGTCCCCGCCGGTGATCTGCGGGTCGACGTCCGGGCGGGCGGTGTGGTGCGGGTGGCCCGCGGTCCTGCGGGCCTCCTTCATCTCCGCCTCGTAGAGGTGGTCACGCCCGTCGGCCAGCTCCTCCACCGCGGTCTGCTCCAGCTCCCGGAACGGCCGGTAGTACGTGTCGTCGTACGCCTCGACGATCTGGAACGTCCAGTGGCCGGGGATGACGTTGCGGCCCAGCACCTGTGTGCGCACGGCCTCCGCCCAGTCGGGGTGTCCGGCCTTGTGCAGCAGCTCCACGGCCCGGTCGAGCTCGAGGTCGGCGGTGCCGGTGAGCTGGTGGAAGCTGTAGAGGTGGCCGCGGGCCCGTTCGGTGGTCTCCAGTGCCTTCGACAGGGATCCCAGCGCCTCGACCGTCTCGTCGCTGACGCCTTCGGGCCGTCGGTGCCGGCGGTCGGGGCCGTCATCGGGCTGTCCGTTCCGTGAGCTCATCGTCTCGCCTCCTTCTGTGGTCGGTCGTCCGTCCGGAGGGTGACCAGGGACGGGATCATGCGGAGCGTCCGCCCCGGTCGGGCTGCCGGTGTCCGGTGCGGTCGCGGTGGGCGAGCAGCCGCTGGGCGGCGGCCAGGCCGGGCGCGAAGGACGGGCGCAGCGCGGCCCGCGCGGCGTTGGCGCCGGGCGCGCCGTGCACGCCGCCGCCGGGGTGGGCGCCGGCGGAGGCCAGGTACAGGCCCTTGACGGGGGTCTCGGGGCGTCCTGTGCCGGGGGCGGGCCGGAAGAACAGCTGCTGGTGCATGGCGGTGGTGCCGCCGTTGATGGCGCCTCCGTGCAGGTTGCGGTCGAGGGACTGCAGCGTGGGCGGGGCGAGGATCCGCCGCGCCCGGACGCGGTCGCGGAAGCCGGGCGCGAAGCGCTCCACGTGGGCCTCGACGCGGTCGGCCATGCGTTCCTGCTCGTCCTTGTCCCAGGAGCCGGTGAGCCCGTCGTCGCCCGCGTCCCCGACGACCCGGTGCGGGACGTGCGTGTAGGCCCAGGCGGACTCGGTGCCTTCCGGGGAGCGGGTCGGGTCGGAGGTGGTCATCTGCCCGAACAGGGAGAACGGGCGGTCGGGCACCCGTCCCATGGCGAGCTGGGCGGCGAAGCGGGTGAGTTCGTCGAGCCCGTCGGCGAGGTGCACGGTCCCGGCTCCGGCGGCCTGCTCGCACTGCCACGGAACGGGCCCGTCCAGCGCCCAGTCGACCTTGAAGGTGGCGAAGTCCCACTGGAAGCGCTCCAGGTCGGACAGCAGCTGCCGGGGCAGGTCCTCGGGGGCGACGAGCTCGCCGTAGAGGGCGGGGACGGACACGTCGGCGAGGACGGCGCGCCGGGCGGGGACGGTCTCCCCGTCGGCGAGGCGTACGGCGACGGCGCGCCCGTCGCGCACGACGACGCGTTCCACGCGCCGCCCGCACCGCACCGCTCCCCCGCGTGACTCCAGGCGCCGCACGAGGGCGTCGGTGAGCGCGCCCGCTCCGCCGACCGGCACGGGGAAGCCGTACGTCTGTCCGAGCATGGACATCAGCCAGCCGAAGCCGCCGCTGCCGGCGGCCTCGGGCGCGAGGTCGGCGTGCAGGGCGTTGCCCGCGAGCAGCAGTCCGCCGCCCTCGCCGCGGAACTCCTCCTCCGCCATGCGCCGGACCGGCAGCACGAGGGTGCGCGCCATGCGCAGCCCCCCGGTGCCGCGCAGCCGTACGGCGAGCCGCAGTCCGGAGCGGACCGGCGGGAACGGCGTGAACAGGGCGTCAAGGAGGTCGGGGCGGAGCCTGTCCCACATGTCGTGGAGGCGGCGCCAGGCGTCGCCGTCCCCGGGCGCGAAGGCGTCGAGGGAGTCCGCGGTGACGTCGACGTCGCGGTCCAGGACGGCGCAGCGGCCGTCGCTCCGTGGATGGGCGACGACGTGCGGAGCGTGACTCCAGCGCAGCCCGTGCTCCTCCAGGCCGAGCCCGGAGACGACCGGAGAGGCGGCGGCGAGCGGGTAGAAGGAGCTGAACAGGTCGCTGGCGAAGTCGGGGTGGACGCCGTGATCGTGGCGCACGGCGCCGCCGGGTTCGGGCTGTTCCTCCAGGACCGTGACGCTCCAGCCGGCGTCGGCGAGCAGGTTCGCCGCGACCAGGCCGTTGGGTCCGGCGCCGATGACGACGGCGTCAGCCACGGGCGCCTCCCGCGTCGGGCTCCGGCACGACCCCGCCGAGCGGCCTGCGCTCCTCCGCCTCGGCCGCCTCGCTCTCGACGAGGTGCGCGAGCCGGGCGAGCATGGCCCGGTGGCGGATCTGGATGATCGCCTCGACGGCCACGTTGTGCACCATGCCGCCCGCGCCTCTCAGGGGGTGTTCGTCCACCTTGACGAGGCAATGGTCGCCCCAGGGCCGCACCTCGATGGCGATGCGCGCGGTGCCCAGCGGCCCCGCCTTCGCCTCGAGTTCCAGCAGCTCGCCGGGGACGACGCGCCGGACGACGGACTCGTTGTGCAGCGTCAGCGGGCCGACACGCACCTCGTACCCGATCGCGGAGCCGAGCTGCGGCCAGTGGCCGCGCACCGGCTTCGAGGAGGACGTGCCCACCACCCAGTCCGCGTAGCGGGTGCCGTCCTCCAGCACGGCCCACACGGACCGCGGGTCGGTGCGGATCAAGTGATGACGAACCGCCACTGTTGCCTCCTGTGTCCCTGAGCGCCACCGGTCAGCTCTGAGTGCCCCGTCTGACGGCCGTCAACCAGGAGGCGCCGCCGGACGGGTCAGGCGGCGGGGCGGGTGGGGGCCAGCGCCCAGCGGATGCCGGCGGTGACGGCGGCGCCGAGCGGGCGCACGCACAGGCCCTCGGCGGGCATGCGGGGCACCCGCAGTTCACGGGACGCCCAGGGCGGGAGCAGGGACACGGCGTTCGCGGCGAGGACGCCGTAGGGCAGCCGGGCGAGCAGGGGGACGGGCGGGTCGAGCAGCAGGAACCGCGCGGTGGCCAGGGCGTCCGGGGTGGCGTGCAGCTCGTCGCGGTAGGCGGCCAGCCGCTCGGCGAGCTGGGCGCGGTCGACGGGCGGGTCGGGGACGCCGAGGGCGGTGGCGATGCGCGCCATGCCGGCGACGTACCCGTCGCAGCCGGCGTCGTCCAGCGGGCCGGCGCCGTAACGCTGGTGGGCGCGCAGGAACATGTCGACCTCGGCGACGTGCACCCAGCACAGCAGGTGGGGGTCGGAGGCGCGGTACTCCCGGCCGTCGGGCGCGGTGCCGCGGACCGTGTCGTGGACGGCGCGCACCCGGTCGACGGCCCGCTGGGCGCTGTCGGCGGTGCCGTACGTGGTGACGGCGAGGAAGGTGCTGGTCCGCTGGAGCCGGCCCCAGGGGTCGCCGCGGAAGCCGGAGTGGGCGGCGACGGCGGCCATGGCGAGCGGGTGGAGCGACTGGAGCAGCAGGGCGGAGAGACCGCCGATGAACATCGACGCGTCGCCGTGCACCCGGCGGACCGGGCTCTCGGGGGCGAACCAGCGGGGGCCCGGGGTGCCGTGGATGCGGGCGCGGTTGTCCGGGCCGTCGGGTCCGGCGACCCGCGAGAAGATGGCGTGGCCGATGCGGCCGCGCAGCGCCGAGGCGGGTTCGGCGATCCGTTTCATGGTGCGCCGCACCTCCCTCGGCGGTGACGTCCTACCGCTACGTCTGCCCCGGCCGCCGCGCCCCTACCCCCGCGCGGGGTTTCGGTCAGGGGACGTCGCCCCGCCACTCGTACACCCGGTCGCCTGCCGTGCGGGGCGCGTAGACCGCGCGGCCGCCGGGCCCGTAGCGGCCTATCTCGGTGGGCAGACCCACGCCGTGCCGCTGCTCCGCCGGGCCGTGGTCGGTGACGTCCAGCAGCAGTCCGTCCAGCGGTCCGCCGGACAGCTCCGCGTACACCCGTCCCTCGCGCGGCCCCGGATCGTCGTGGTCCGCCCCGTACACCCGGCCGCGCATGAACTCCGTCTCGTCCATAACGGCAGGGTGGCATCCCCCACTGACAACGGCCCTCCCCGCGTCCGAAGAAGCACGGGGAACCACGCGACCAACCACGACGCAGCCGCCGACACGGACCGGGCGCAGGCCCCCTACGCGGTTTCCTCCCGCGCCCCCGCCCACGGCGCCGCCGCCCGCCCCTGGCTCCACGCCAGCAGTCCGTCCCCGTCGACGCAGACGATCCCGCACCGCTCCGCGTACTCCAGCGCCGGCACGGTGAACTCACCGGTGGTGACGACGACGGCGACGTCGGCCTCGTGCACCGTGAAGCAGGTGCCGCCGAACCGCTGGAGATCCTGCGACCCGACCTTGTTGTCCTCCCCGTACCGCTTGCACTGGACGACGAGCCGGCGCCCGTCCGGCGTCAGGGCCGTCACGTCGGCGCCGAGATCGCCCGCACCGCCCACCACCTGGACCTCGGTGCAGCCGTCCCGCGCGCACAGCTCGGCCGTGGCGGCCTCGAACTCGTCCGGCGTCAGGGCCTCGTGGTCGATGCCCTGCGCCACGGGCAACGGCGAGGTGACCTCGTCCACCGGACCCGCCTGGGCGGGGATGACGAGCGGAGCCGGCGCCGGCGCGTCCAGCTCGTCGAGCGCGGTGGACGTCCCCCGGGCGAACGCGCGCCCGGCCTGCCGGGCTATCCCCGCCGCCGACAGCCGCCGCCTGCGGCGGCCCCGCGCCACGGCGACGGCGAGGACCAGGCAGAGCAGCACGACGGCCCACACCGGGCGCCGTTGCATCACCCCGGCCAGCGCGCGCACCGCGAGGCCCCCGATCACCAGCGCCGCGGCGAGCAGGCCGAAGAACATGGCGGTGGAGCGCAGGTCGAAGCGCCGGCCGGGGCGCAGCGCACGGGTACGACGCTCGGGCATGGTCACCGTGGTGACTCCTCTCTCTGGACGGCCGGACACCGGCGCCCGGGACACCGGGCACGCCGAAGATCACAAACGCCGTCTGCCCCCGATCGGCTCGCTCACCAAATACGGGGCGAGCGGCCTGTTTCCGTCTTCGGCGGGAATGAGGCGACCGTGAGGAGATGCCACGATGGTCGGGAGCACGGCCGGACGGATGGGGAAGCGGACATGGACTGGCGGCTTTTCGCCCAGCGCATGGCGTCGATGGCCAGGGACCTGCTCGCGGAGCACACGCTCGACGCGACGCTGGAGCAGATCTCGCGCTCGGCGGTGGAGCTCGTGGACGGCTGCGACGCCTCGGGCATCCTCGTCCTGAGCGAGGGCCGGGTGCGGTCGCTGGCGCCGACGGACCCGTTCGTCGCCGACAGCGACAAGCTGCAGGGCGAGCTGCGCGAGGGGCCCTGCTTCGACGCGGCACGGCCCGATCGCCCGGAGCGGGTCTTCCGCATCCCCGACCTGACGGCTGCTCCCCCGGAGCGCTGGCCGCACTTCGTGCCCCGGGCCCGGGAGCTCGGGGTGGGCAGCATGATGGGCTTCCTCCTTTACACACGGGAGGAGGAGCTGGGCGCCCTCAACATGTACTCGCGCAAGCCGGGGATGTTCACCGAGGACAGCGAGACGGCGGGCTGGCTGCTGGCGTCGCACGCGGCGGTCGCCTTCGCCACCGCCCGCTCCGACGAGCAGATGCAGGAGGCCATCGCCACGCGCCATCTGATCGGCGAGGCGATGGGCATCCTGATGGGCCGGCACCACGTCACGGAGGACCAGGCGTTCGATCTGCTGCGCACCCGGTCGCAGCGCACCAACACCAAGCTGCGGGACGTGGCGCGGGAGATCTGCGAGTCGGGCGGCCCGGAGCGCTGACCGCCCGGCTCGTCGTACGGCGCGCGCTCAGCGGGCGGCGGCACCGGTCCAGTTGTGGGCGACGTCGATCACGAGACGCCCGTCGAGCTGCAGCACGCGGAACGGCAGCCGTCCGCGCACCCCGAGACCGAGCTGGGTGTCGCCCTCGAAGCTGCCGGCGAACCGCGCGTCACGGAACGTGCGGTACCCGGTGAGGTCGACGCCCGGCAGGGGGCGCCCGGAGCGCGCGGGATAGGTGGCCGCGCCCGTCCCGGGGTCGTACGCGGGCGCGGTGACGCGGACCTCGAGGATCGCGCCGCCGGAGACGGGGATGTGCCGTCCGGAGCCGTCCTGGTGGAGCCGGTCGACGTAGCGGACGGAGTAGCCGAGGTCGCCGCGGGCGGCGCCGGGCACGTCGACGACCATGCGGTCGTAGCAGTCGTTCCTGCCGGTGCGGACGTTTCGCACGGACTCGGACGTGGCGGCGGTGGCCGCCTTGTCGGTGGAGCCCCAGCCGGTGGGGCAGACCGTGGCCGCGGCGGGCACCGCCGCCGGCGCGGCCACGGCCGGACCCGCCGCCGTCACCAGCGTGGCGCCGAGGAGCACCGCCGTGGCACAGATTGTTCTTGGTTGAAGCATTTTCGACCCCCTGGGACGACAACGTTCTGATATCGGGTGAGACGACCGGGATGACCCGATGGTTGCGGCCGTCCGGCCGGTCGCCGTACCGGCGCGCATGGCACATGCTGGTGAGGAGCGGACGAACGTCCCGTTCCGTGTGCACCGGGAGGGCGTCACATGGGTGGTGCAGCCGCCGCACCGCGCGGGAAGCGGCCGGCGGGCCCGCCCGTGCCCGACGCGGCGAGGAGCCGGACCGCGCGCGGCGAGGCCCGTATCGAGGACGCGCTCGCGGGCGCCTTGGTGGCGGCCGTGCGGGACACCGGGGGGTACGGCGGGGCGGTGTACCTGCGGTCGCGGGACCGCAGGTCACTGGTGCTGTGCGTGATGTCCGGCGTGCCCCGCTCGCTGCTCAAGCCGTGGTGGCGGATCCCGGTGAGCGGCGCGCTGCCGATGTGCGAGGCGTTCCGCAGCGGCGAGATGCAGTACCTGCCCGACGACCGGGCGACGATGGTGCGCTTCCCCCAGTTCACGGCCGCCCTGCCGTACTCGTTCGCGCACGCCTACCTTCCGGTACGGGTGGGCGGCGAGACGGTGGGTGTCCTGACGGTGCTCCACTCCTCGTCCCGGGAGCCGGCCGCCGAGGAGGAGGTGCGGCAGGGGCTGCGCCGGGCCGGGCGGGAGATGGAGGAGCGCCTCGTCGGGTACGCGCGGGGTCTGCCGGGCCGCAGGGACGCGGACGCGGTGGCGTACGGCATCGAGTACGACGACCAGCCGGTGAGCGTGCGCCTGCCGACGCCGCCTGCCCAGGCGGTGGCGGTCGGCATGGTCGAGTGGGATCTGGACGGTGACACCTGGGCGGGGGACGACGACGCGCTGGCACTGCTGGGGGTGTCCCGGGAGGAGTTCGACGGCACCATGGCCGCGGTCGAGGAGCGGGTGTCACCGGACGATCTGTACGAGCTGCGGGCGGCGCGGCGGGAGGCCGAGGACAGCGGGCAGGTCCGGGGCCGCCACTTCCGGGTGCTGGACGAGTCGCGGGACGACGGCGAGACGGTCGACTACCGGCCGGTGGAGCTCTGGGGCCACGTGGTCCGCGCCGGGGACACGGGCCGGCTGCTGGTGGGCGCCCTGGTCGACGTGGCGGGCGGCGTCACCGCCGCGGAGGCGGCCGAGCGGCTGCCCGACGGGCTGTTCTCCCTGGACCAGGACGGCAGGGTCATCTACGCCAACCGCCGCTGCCAGGACCTGCTCGGCTGCGACCTGGAGCGGCTGCTCGGCCACCACCCCTGGCAGGTGCTGACCTGGCTGCGCGACCCGGCGTACGAGGACCGCTACCGGGCGGCGATGCTGACGCAGCAGCCGGTGTCGTACCTGGTGCGCGACCCGGACGGCGTATGGCTGGGCTTCGTGCTCTACCCGGGCGTGCACGGGCTGACCGGCCGGGTCTTCCGCACCGCCGCCCCACCGGGCGCGGAGCCGGGGCGGCCGCTGGAGGCGTCCTCGGAGCCGGCGGCGCCGCCGACCGGACTGGTCACCGCCGCCCGCGCGGGGGCGCTGTACCACGTGGTGCAGATGGCCAGCGTGCTCACCGAGTCCGTCACCGTGCGGGACGTGTGCCGGGCCGTGTCCGAGCAGCTGCTGCCGGCGTTCGGGGCGCAGGAGGTCGCCCTGTACACGGTGCGCGACGGGCGGATGTACCTGCTGTGGGAGAACGGGTATCCGCAGCACTTCCTCGACCCGTTCGAGGGGGTGCCGCTGGAGGCGGACCTGCCCGGGGTCCACGCGCTGACCGCGCGCCTGCCGCTGTTCTTCGAGTCGCCGGAGGAGCTGGTCGGCGCGTACCCGAGGCTGACGCTGGACCCCATGACGTCCTGGGCGTTCCTGCCGCTGATCGCCTCCGGCCACCCGATCGGCTCCTGCATCCTCGGCTGGAACACCCCGCACCGGTTCACCGCCGAGGAGCGCAGCGCGCTGACCGCGCTGGCCGGTCTCGCGGCGCAGGCGATGGAGCGGGCCCGGCTGTACGACGCCGAGTCGGCCGTGGCGCGCGGGCTGCAGGAGGGGCTGCTGCCGCACCGGCTGCCCGCCATCGACCGGCTGCGCATCACCGCCCGCTATCTGCCCGGCACCAAGGGCATGGACATCGGCGGCGACTGGTACGACGTCATCCGGACGGGGCGGGGGGTGGCGCTGGTCATCGGGGACGTGGAGGGGCACAGCGTGGGCGCGGCGGCCGTGATGGGGCAGCTGCGCAGCGCGGTGCACGCGTTCGCCGCGAGCGGGCGGCCCCCGCAGGAGGTCATCACGCACACCAACCAGCTGCTCGCCGAGCTGGAGACGGATGTCTTCGCCACCTGCTGCTACATCGAGCTGGACCCGGCGACCGGGCGCGCCCTCGCCGTGCGGGCCGGCCATCCGCCGCCGCTGCTGCGGCATCCCGACGGGAGCGCGGAACCCCTGGAGCTGCCGGGCGGCGTGCTCCTGGGCGTGCAGCCCGAGGCCGACTACCCGGTCACCGAGCTCACCCTGGAGCCCGGCAGCGTCCTGGCGCTCTACACGGACGGGCTGATCGAGGTGCCCGGCAGCGACATCGCGACCGGCATCGAGACGGTCCGCACATGCCTGGCCGCCTCCCGGACCGACTCCATGGAGGAGCTGGCCGACCGGTTGCTCGGCGCGGCCCGCCGCGCGGAGGACCGGCCGGACGACGTGGCGCTGCTGCTCACGGCGTACGACCGGGCCGACGCGGGCTGACACCCGCGCGGCGGACGGGCGCGCTCAGGCGCAGTAGCGGACGAGCCATTCGTCGGGGTTGTAGGCGAAGCGGGCGGGGTCCGGTGCGACGGCCGGCTTCTCCTCGACCAGATCCTCCACCCGGACGGGCTCCGGCAGGCTCCCGAAACGGGCCTGGCGGGCCTGGGCGGCCACGTCGTCGTCCTCGTGTGCGCGTACGCTCTCCCGGCTCACGGCGCTTCCCCTCTCCGGCGGCCGGCGCTCCCCCCTCGGACAGCGCCGCGGCCTCGTGCGATCAAGTGTCACACACGGACGGCGTAACGGACGGGGCTGTGCACGGTCCGCGGCCCGGCGGGCGGACGCTCTCGTCCTCCCGAGCGGTGGGCCCTCTCCCCCGCGTACCCGCGCGGGGATGCCGGGGTGATCGCCGGGCCCTCTAATGGGCAGCAGGCGCCGGGATCCGCCCGGCCTGGCGGAGGAGAGCACGTCGATGCCGTCGACACGCGGTGGGGCGGGCGCCGGACCTCGGGCGGGTGTGCTGCGCCGGCTGGGCGAGTGGTGCGCTCGCCACTTCGTGGTGGTGATCGTCGCCTGGCTGATCGCCCTGGTGGTGCTGCAGGTCGTCAGCCGGGCCGTCGGCGGCGTCTACTCGGACAACTTCACGCTCTCCGACTCGCAGTCGCAGAAAGGCATCGAGGTCCTTCAGCGGCACGACCCTCAGGCCGGCGGCTACAGCAGCCAGATCGTCCTCCACGACGACCGGCAGGAGCTGTCCGCCCTCGGCTCGCAGACGTCCTCCACGGTGTCCGCTCTGGAAAAGCTGCCGCACGTCCTGTCCGCGCAGAACCCGCTGACCGCCCAAGGGTCGTCCGGCTCCTCGCAGCCGGACGTCGGACCGCTGTCGTCCGACGGCAGGACCGCGTACATCACGGTGCGCTTCGACGTGCAGCCCTCCACCCTCGGCGACGGCTATCTGAGCGGCGTGGACGACGCGGTGCGGCCGCTGCGGGAGGCGGGCGCGCAGGTCGAGTACGGCGGGCCGCTGGGCGAGCTCGCCCGGCCCGCGCCCGACGACCGGATCAGCGAGCTGATCGGCTTCGGGGTCGCCGTCGTGGTGCTGCTCATCGGGTTTGGCAGCGTGGTCGCCGCCGTGATGCCGCTGCTGACCGCGCTGATCGCGGTGGTCGCCGGGCTGGCCGTGCTCGGGCTGCTGGCCGCGGCCACCACCTTCGCAACCGTCTCCCCCACGCTCGCCACGATGATCGGTCTGGGCGTCGGCATCGACTACGCACTGTTCCTGGTCACGCGTCACCGGCAGGACCTGATGAACGGCATGGACCCGGTGCGGGCAGCCGGGCACGCCACTTCCACCAGCGGCCGGGCGGTGCTGGTCTCCGGCTGCACCGTGATCGTCGCCCTGGCCGGACTGTCCGCGTCCGGCGTCTCGTTCATCGCCAAGCTGGGACTGGCCGCCGCCGTCACGGTGGTCTCCGCCGTCCTCGGCGCGCTCACCCTGGTCCCGGCGCTGCTGGGGCTGGCCGGTGGCCTGATCGACCGCTGGCGGGTGCGCAGGACCGTGGCGGAGACGGACGCCGGACCCGGAGCCGAACCGCACGGCACCTGGCACCGTTACGCGCAGCGGGTGGCGCGGCGGCCGTGGACGTTCCTGGTGTCGGGCGTCGCCGTGATCGCCGTGCTGGCCGTCCCCGTGTTCTCCCTCCAGCTCGGGCACATCGGCGACGGCGCCGACCCCACGTCGTTCACCGACCGGCGTGCCTACGACCTGATGACCGACGCGTTCGGGCCGGGCTCCAACGGTCCGCTCACCGTGGTCGTCGACCAGTCCTCCGTGCCGCAGTCGCAGCGCTCCTCCCTCGCCTCGCAGGCACAGAAGACGCTGGACGGCGTGGAGGGGGCGGCCGTGGTCACGCCGCTGACGCCCACACAGGACGGCGACGTGCTGGTGGGCACGGTGTACTCGACGGCGAGCCCGCAGAGTGCCACCACGACCGAACTGGCCAACCGCCTGGTCGACGACACGCTGCCGGAGGCGGTGCGCGGCACGGACGCCTCGACGTACGTCACCGGGACGACGGCGGCGCAGGTCGACTTCCGCGATCTGGTCGCCGAGCGGCTGCCATGGATCATCGCCGTGGTGGTCGCCCTGGCGTTCCTGATCATTCTCGCGGTCTTCCGCGGCCTGCTCGTCGCCGTGAAGGCGGCCGTGCTCAACGTCCTGTCCATCACCGCCTCGTACGGCGTGGTCGTCGCGGTGTTCCAGTGGGGCTGGGGCGGTCCGGCGCTGGGGGTCTCGGGCACGGTGCCGATCGAGAGCTACGTGCCGATGATGATGTTCGCGATCGTCTTCGGTCTCAGCATGGACTACGAGATCTTCCTGCTGTCCCGTGTGCACGAGGCGTGGCGGCGCACCCGGGACGCGCGCGCGTCGGTGGCGCACGCCCTGGAGATCACCGCGCGGGTCATCACCTGCGCCGCGCTGATCATGGTGAGCGTGTTCGCGGCGTTCGTGGTCAGCGACAACGTGGTGGTGAAGATGCTGGGCCTCGGCCTGGCGGTCAGCGTCCTCATCGACGCGACGGTGGTGCGGCTGCTGCTCGTGCCGGCGGTGATGACGCTGCTCGGTCGGCACGCCTGGTGGACGCCGCACTGGCTGGACCGTCTGCTCCCGCACATCGACGCGGAGGGCGAGGGCGCGAGTCCGGCGGCCGGTCGCTGAGCACCGGGTGTCCGCCCCGGCACGCACGAGGGCGGCAGAGCCCCGGAGGGTCCTGCCGCCCGCTGTGCGTGGGGTGCGGTCGTCAGGCGTTGCGCCGCACGCTCCGCAGCACGAAGAAGCCGAAGATCACCAGCACTCCGCCGATGGCGGCCGGCCACAGCTGCGCGCCGGTCTCGGCGAGGCTGCCACCGGCACCCTGGGCCTGGGTGTTGTCCTCGAGCTCGGGGAGGCTGCCGGGCACCTGGGCGGCCTGGGCCGCCTGGCCGCCGTCGTCGTTGCCGCCCTGGCCGGTGTCCGCGCCGCCCTGGGCGACGTCCTCGCCGCCGGCGTCGGCCGGGTCGGAGACCTTCACGTCGGGCTGGGCCGTGGCCTTGTCGTCCGCGGGCTTCTCGGTCGCCGCGGGCGGCTCCTGGCCGTCCTGGCCGTCCTGGTCGCCGCCCTGACCGCCGTCGTCCTGACCATCGCCCTGGTCGCCGTCGTCCTGACCGCCGCCGTTGCCCTGGCCCGGGTCGTCGGGCGTGGCGGTGGGCTGCTCGGCGCCGTTGTCACCGCCACCGTTGTCGCCGCCGCCGTTGTCGCCACCGGCGTTGCCGTCGTCACCGCCGCCGTTGTCACCGCCACCGTTGTCGCCGCCGTTGCCGTTGTCTCCGCCGGCGCCGGCGCCGCAGGTGCGGCCCTCGTTGATGCAGGCGACCATCTCGTTCATCAGGTCTTCCTCGAAGACGTTGATGAAGTCGCCGTGGTCGGTGATCGGCTTGTGCAGCTGCTCGGGGAAGGAGTCCACCGCGAACAGCGGGACCGTCTTGCCGCCGTCCTCCAGGCTCGGCGCGTCGACGTCGTACACGATGCGCTGGACGAGCTGCGGGATCGGCTGGAAGCCTGCCGGGCAGTTGCCCTCGGCGTCCATGAACGCCATGTGCGTACGGTGGTTGGCGCTGTCGATGTTGCGGCCGTCCCAGCAGCTCTGGAAGGCGAACGAGCGGACCACGTCGCTGCCCTCGGGGCACAGCGGGTACTTGTCCTTCAGCTGCCGGTCCTCGAACCCGGTGCAGCTCCAGGAGGCGTTGGCGTTGGCCGGACCGTTGACGAAGGACTTGGCGTCGCCGGTGATGATGCGCAGCAGCCGGGGCATGGCCGTGACCTTGGCCTTCGGGTTGCCGACGAAGGTCAGCGTGACGTCCTTCGGGGTGACGATCTCACCGGCGTTGCCCTCGATGCCGCCGCCCGGGGACTGGGCGTCGCGCTCCTCGGTGCCGTTCTGCAGGCGCAGCACCGGCCAGTAGTAGGAGGACTTGTCGCGCTGGTCCTCGCAGCTGGTCTCGGCGCGGGCAAGCTCGTCGTCGCTGACGAAGGCGTTGGTGGCCTGGTTGCCGATGTAGTCGTGGAAGTGGTGGGCGCCGTTGCTCACGCCGGGCGCGGCGATGACGTTGTCCGAGTTGAACACGCCGTTGGCGTTGACGCCGCACTCGCTGGTGAAGGTGCCGGTGGAGGCGTTGCCCGACGGCTCGGGGGTGTTGACGTTGGGCTGGACGCTCTCGATGGGGACGTAGTCGCCGGGCACCGGGCCGTTGCCGGCCTGGCCGCCGTTGCCGCCGCCCTGGTCCTGGCCGCCGTCCTGGCCGCCCTCGTCCTGGCCACCCTGGTCCTGGCCGCCCTGCTGGTTGCCGCCGTCCTGCTGGCCGTCGCCGTTCTGCTGGCCGTCGCCGGCCTGCTCTCCTCCGTCGCCACCCTCCTCGGGGGCGGGGGCGTTGCCCGAGTCGCGCACCGCGCAGGCGGCGAGGTCGTCGAGGCCCTGCGGCCGTTCGGCGCCGGCCTTCTCGATGGCCGCCCCGATACGGGCCAGCACGGCCGCGCGCTTGTCCTTCAGCGGTCCGGCGACGGCGTTCTCGGCGAAGCCGGGGTCCTGGCGGATCGCGTCACCCGACTCGCCGAGCCGCTTGTAGGCCTCGGCGATCTGGGCGTCCAGATTGGCGAGTTCCTTGTCCACCTCCGCGCGGGCCTGGTCGGGCACCTCGGTCAACTGGGTGGCCACATCGGGGCAGTCGATGGTGGCGGCTCCCGACAGCACCTGCGCGTCCGTCGTCCCGCCGTCCGTCGCGGAAGCGTAGACGTTGGCCGCCATCATGCCGCCGCCGCCCAGGATCAAGGCGAAAGCGGCGAGCGTCGCGCGCTGTTTGGGGCGTCTGCGTGTGTTGCGTGCCAAGGCAGTACTCCTACGCTTCTGTCGCGGGGGACGGGCATTCGATTCCCACGCCCCATACGCAGGCGGACCGCATGGTGTTCAACCGCCTCAGGATTTCTTCCGGAAATCTCAGCGACCGCAGGCCACTTGAGACCCTCGGCCCCCGCCGGACGGGGTGCGTCCGGCGGGGGCCGAGAGGGTCAGAACGTCACGTCCTGCCTGGTCAGGTGAAGTTCACGTCGCTGCACAGGAAGTATGTCTGGTCCGAGTGCGAGGCCTGCCAGATCGTGTAGACGACGTGGTGGCCGCTCAGGCCGGAGGTGCTCACCGGGATCGCGTAGTTGTTGCCCGGGGCGTAGGAGCCGGTACGGGTCAGCAACTGGAGGTCGTCCCAGCGCAGCCGCTGGGTCTTGGGGTCGAAGCCCTGCTTGGTGACGTAGACGAGGAAGTAGTCCGCGCCGTGGCTCGCCTGGTCGTACAGCTTGACGGTGAAGTTCCTCCCGACGTTCGTGGTCCTCCAGGCGCCGGGCGTGTCCATGGAGCGGTAGCGGCCGTTCTCGGTGTTGCCGCCGCTGCAGAGCGTGCCGTCGGGGACGACCGCGCGGAAGTTGCCGCCCGAGCCGTCGCGGTAGAGGCCGTTCCAGTTCCACATGGCGTTGGTGTTGTCCTGCCAGGCCTGCCAGCACATCGGGTCCTGCTGGGCCATCGCCGGGTTCTGGAAGTCGCTCCCCCACCGCAGCCAGCAGCCGTAGTTGCGGGACGCGGGGTCCACGACCGAACCGTGGGCGTGGGCCGTTCCGCTCCAGGGGACCAGACACAGCAGCGCGGCGACGACGGTGGCCAGGACGAGCGTGAGCCGGGGCAGGCCCCGCGACGCATCACGCGCCAATAAGTCATGTGCATGCCAACTCATGGTTTGCCTCTTCTCCCGCCGTGGGGGTCATGGGGTGCGGGTGCGCGCAACCCGCCGCGCGCACCCACATGGGAGCGCTCCCAGAGTCAATCTGCGCCCAGGCGGCGGAAGGGGCAACCCTCCGTTCTCGCCACTTCCGGCTCCCGGTGGCGCGTTCGACACTTTCGACGGCGCGGCGCGCGGCGCCCGTCGTCAGAGCCGGTCGAGATCCCCCGTCGTACGGCCGAGACAGACGACCGAGTCGTCCATCGGCACACCCTCGATCTCCTCGAAACCCAAGCGGTCGTAGAAGGCGCGGGCGGGCTTGTTGGCGACCGCCATCACCAGGTGCACGGCCGGGACCCCGCGCTCCGCCAGGGACGCGAGCAGGGTGCGCATCAGCCGGCGACCGTACCCCCGGCCCTGCCACTCGGGCAGCAGGTCGATGTGCAGATGGGCCGGCCAGGCGGCGAGCTCCGGCACGACCATCCGCTCCGGGTGGTGCAGCAGCCAGGCGATCGTCTCGTCGGGGGTGGCCGGCGGGCCGGGCGGGGCGGGATGGCGTGCGGCGACCAGCGGGAGCCACTCGGCGCGGAACCGCTCGGCGAACCGGACGGTGTCGGCGGCCCCGACGACATAGCCGACCGCGTTCCCCCGCCCGTCGTCCAGCACGAAGGCGAGCTCCGGCTCCAGATGGGCATAGGGGGCGGCGAAGGCGGCGGTGAAGACGGACGGGTCGGCGTAATGGGGGCGGGCGTCCTGGCCGTTGTGCGCGGTGCGGACGCAGATGTCGTCGAGGGCGTCGCGGTCCTCGGGGCGGTACGGACGGACGGCGGGAGTTCTGGTCATGACGGCATCCTGCCTGCGATGGGAGCGCTCCCACAAGTGCTTCACGTAAGGTCTGGTCACCCGTGCGCCCGGGCGTGACATGGCGGACCGTGGGCACCCGGTGGCCATGAAGCTGCATATCCCGGGCCGGGGCGACCGGTCGGCACACCATGACGCGCCGGACGAGTCCGCGTCCACGCGGAAGGCCGGGCAGCCTGCTGAGGAGCCGGGCCCGAGCGACGAGGTGGAACGGGCGGCGCCGGACACCCCGACGAAGCTGCCCAAGGGCGCGTGGAAAGGCGCGCTCAAGGGCAGCGTGCGCGAGTTCAAGGACGACGAACTCACCGACCGCGCCGCCGCCCTGACGTACTACGGCGTGCTGGCGCTGTTCCCGGCGCTGCTGGCCCTGGTGTCGATCCTCGGCCTCACCGGGAAGTCCACGACGGACAAGGTGCTGGAGAACGTCCAGGAGCTCACCGCCCCCGGCGCGGCGCGGGACATCATCACGCAGGCGATCGAACAGCTGCAGGGCAACGCGGGCGTCGGGTCGCTGGTGGCGGTCATCAGTCTGCTGCTCGCCGTCTGGTCGGCGTCCGGCTACGTGGCGGCGTTCATGCGCTCGGCGAACGCGGTGTACGACATGCCCGAGGGCCGCCCGGTGTGGAAGGTGCTGCCTGTCCGGGTGGGCGTAACGGTCGCGCTGCTGCTGATGGCCGCGGTCAGCGCGCTGATCGTGGTCTTCACCGGCGGGCTGGCCCGGCAGGCGGGGGATCTGCTGGGGCTCGGCGACACGGCCCTCACGGTGTGGTCGATCGCCAAGTGGCCGGTGCTCGTCCTGCTGGTGACCGTCATGATCGCACTGCTGTACTGGGCCGCCCCGAACGCGAAGGTGAAGGGGTTCCGCTGGATCACCCCGGGAAGTTTCCTGGCGCTGCTGATCTGGCTGGCCGCCTCCGCCGGCTTCGCGCTCTACGTCGCCAACTTCGGCTCCTACAACAAGACGTACGGCACGATGGCCGGTGTCATCGTGTTCCTGATCTGGCTGTGGATCACCAATCTGGCGATCCTGCTGGGCCTCGAGTTCGACGCGGAGATCGCCCGGCAGCGGGCCATCGCCGGCGGTCACCCTCCGGAGGAGGAGCCGTACACGCAGCCGCGCGACACCCGCGCCTGGGACGAGCAGGACCGGGAGAAGATGGACGGCGCCTGACCCCGCGGGGTCCGGGCGTGCGGCGGGGTCCGGCGGGCGTCAGTCCGCCAGCCCCGCCGCGATCGTGGCGCCCAGCTCCCAGCAGCGCTCCAGGGCCGCTTTGTCGGGTTCGCCCGTGACGGTCACCGCCTCGGCGGCGCGGCGCCAGCCGAGGCCGGTGGTGACCGACTCGATGCCGCGCACGGCGCCGGTGACGTCGTTGCCGCCGTGCACGTAGTACCCGAAGGGGCGGCCCTTCGTGGTGTCCAGGCAGGGGTAGTAGATCTGGTCGAAGAAGTGCTTGAGCGCGCCCGACATGTAGCCGAGGTTGGCGGGGGTGCCGAGCAGAAAGCCGTCGGCGTCCAGGACGTCGGCGGCGGTCGCGGACAGCGCGGCACGGCGCACCACCCGGACCCCTTCGATCTCCGGGGCGGTGGCGCCGGAGACGACGGCTTCGAACATCGCCTGGCAGTTCGGCGAGGGCGTGTGGTGGACGATCAGCAGGGTCGGCACATCCCCGACCCTGCCGTGCCGGGCGCCGCGTCCGCAAACCGGGCCCCGGCGAGGTGCCGTTGTGACGGGGGCTCGCGAGTGGCACGATGCCCGGCATCGGCGAGGGAAGCGAGGTGGGTCGTGGGCGGCGAGGTGCACGGGTCCCCGGCGGCGGCGGTGTTCGACGCGCTGGGCAGTGACTACGAGAAGGCGTTCGCGTCCTCCGCGGCCCACCGGGCGTCGCTCACCTGGCTGCTCGAACGGCTCTCCCCCGGCAGCACCGTGCTGGACGTCGGCAGCGGCACCGGACGGCCCACGGCCGCCACGCTGGCCGGAGCGGGACACACGGTGCTGGGCGTCGACGTGTCGCCGGTGATGGTGGAGATCGCCTCCCGGCAGGTGCCCGAGGCCGAGTTCCGGTGCGACGACGTCCTGCGGATGCCGCTCCCGGAGGGCTCGTACGACGCGGTCTGCGTGTACTTCTCGCTGCTGCAGATGACGCGGGCGGAGCAGCGGGAGCTGGTGCGCCGGCTGACGGCCGCGCTCAGGCCGGGCGGTCTGCTGGTGCTGGCCACGGTGCCGCTGGACGTGGAGGAGTTCGACGGGGCGTTCATGGGTCAGCCGGTGCGGGTCACCAGCTTCGCCGCGCAGGACGTCATCGGCATGGTGCGGGAAGCGGGCCTGACGGTGGAGAGGGAGGAGAGCACGATGTTCACCCCGAGCCATCCGGAAGCGCGCCCGGAGCCGCATCTGTTCCTGCACTGCCGGCGCGGCGACGCCTGACGCCGGCCGCCCGCGCCGTCACGGCACGGGCCGGGTCCCCCCTGCGTGGCCTGGGGTCCGCGAGGGAGTTGGGCCCGGCCGGCGAGGACGCCGGACAGCACGCAGATCACGAAGGTGCAGCGGGGCGGTGCGCGGTGCACGCGGCGCCCTGGGGGCGGTATGCCGTACGGCACGGGGATCAGCCGGTCATGCGCTTGCGCCAGGCCGGTTCGACCTGCCTCCACTCGGCCTCCCAGAGGTCCAGGCGGCGCAGCCGCAGCCGGGCGCGGGCGATCCATCCGCAGAGCAGCACCATGCCCCCGGTGACGAAGGCCACGGTGAGACCGGCCATCGCGACCTGGAAGCCCGCCTCGGCGCCTTCGGGTGGCGCGGACACGAGGCGGCCGTCCCCGTCGTTGTAGACGGTGACCTGGTCGCCCTTCTCGCCGTCCGCGGGGACCTGGGCCCGCCCGGTGTGGCGGGTGCCGTCGGGAGCGGTCCAGCGCACCTCGGCCCAGACGCCGCCGTCGCCGTTCTCCGACACGGGCGCGGGGGCCGCGTCGCGCGCGTTCTCGGCCAGCACGGCCGCAACCGGGCGGGTGCGCTCGCGGCGGTCGTCGAGGGACGCGTCGACGGCGCCGGCCGCCGCGATCCCGGCGAACCCCGAGAGGAGGAGCGCGAGGACGGCCGTGGCGATCAGCAGCCAGGCCTCGGCGACGTCGCTGCGGCGGCACAGCGGATTGCTCCGCCATCGCCACCAGGGCACCTTGGGCCTCGCACCATGCGTCGTCGCCATGGGAGGTCACCTCCTCGCGCGGGTGCCGATCGCGCCGTCACCTCCAGGGTGGCCCGTTCTCCCCCGGCCCGCACGGGCGGAACGGGCCTTTCCGTGAACGGGTCCGCCCGTTCGTCCCGGACCGGTGCGGCAGGAGGGCGGGACGGCCGGGTCCCGCCGCTCCGTCCGGCGGTCACATCGTCGGGTGCACCGGGACGACCTCGTGCTGCGGGACGCCGAGGACGACCTTGAGCGCGCCCGTCTCGGCGGCGTTGGCGAACACGTCGTACGCCTCCTGCATCTGGTCCAGGGGGAAGGTGTGGGAGACCAGACGCCGGGTGGGCAGCCGGCCGGACGCGGCCATCCGCAGCAGGGCGGGCGTGGAGTGCGTGTCGACGAGGCCGGTGGTGATGGTGACGTTCTTGATCCAGAGGTCCTCGAGGTGCAGCGTGGCGGGCGTGCCGTGCACGCCGACGTTGGCGACGTGCCCGCCGGGGCGCACCACCCGGGTGCACAGTTCGAAGGTCTCCGGGACGCCGACCGCCTCGATCACCACGTCCGCGCCGAGCTCCCCGGTGAGGTCCTCGACCAGCTGCTCGGGGCCCTCGCTCGCGTCGGCCACCGCGTCGGCGCCGAACTCCTTCGCCGCCTGGAGCCGGGACGCCGCCAGGTCCACCGCGACCACGCGCTCGGGGCCGAACAGCCGGGCCGTGGCGATGGCGGCCAGCCCGACCGGTCCGGCGCCGACCACGACGACGGTGTCGCCGGGCCGCACGCGCCCGTTGAGCACGCCCACCTCGTAGGCCGTGGGGAAGATGTCCGCCAGCAGCACCGCGTCCTCGTTGGCGAGGGCGCCGGGCAGCGGGTACACCGACAGGTCGGCGAACGGCACCCGTACGTACTCGGCCTGCGTGCCGTCGACGAGATGCCCGAGGATCCAGCCTCCGCCGCCCCGGCACTGCCCGTACACGCCCTCGCGGCAGAAGCGGCAGCGGCCGCACGCGGTGATGCAGGAGACCAGGACCCGGTCACCGGGCCGTACGGTACGGACGTCGGCGCCGGCCTCGACCACCTCGCCGACCGCCTCGTGTCCGAGGACGGTCCCGGGCCGCACCTCGGGCACGTCGCCCTTGAGGATGTGCAGGTCCGTCCCGCAGATGGTGACGGCGTCGACGCGGACGATGACGTCGCCGGGCTCCCGGATCTCCGGATCGGGAACCTCCTCCCAGGCGGACTGCCCGGGGCCGTGGAAGACGTAACCCTTCATGCCGATCCTCACCCTTCACGCTGAGCGGCGGGCCTCGGCGCGGGGCGCACGCACCCGCCTGCGTCGGCGGAGCCGGGGTGTCCGGAACCGCCCTGCACTTCCAGTGTGTGCGCGGTTCGCCCGTTCTGCCGACACGGGCCTCTTGCCGCCGAGGGCCGGGGGCCGCCGGCGGACGCCGGGTCGGACGACCCGGTTCAGGCGACCGGGCGGGCCATGCCGGTGTGGAGGGCGTGGCGGGTGTGGCGGGCCGAGTCCGTCAGGCGTTGGGTGAGACGGGCCGCCAGGGCGTACAGGTGGCGTACCGCGGCCAGGTGTTCCAGACGGGGGGCCAGGGCGGAGAGGGTGATGGCGAGGGCGACGCCCGTCCAGGCGACCGGTCCCAGGGGGACGCAGCCGAAGAAGTGGCTGACGCCGGGCGTCTGCACCAGCGCGGCGAGGACCGCGGCGGAGCCCAGCGCGGTCACCCACACCAGAGTGCTGTGGCGGCGTCCGGAGAGGGTCTGCACCAGCTGTGCGCCGACCACCCCGCACAGCGCCATGGTGGTGGAGCGGCGTTCGGTGCCGGGGGTGAACCGGCCGATCAGGTACGCCGTGACCGCGCCCAGGCAGGTGGTGACGCCGCGCCGCCGGATGGAGCGCAGCAGCGGCGTGCCGAGCACGTCGAGGCCCATCGGACCGGTCGCCGCGTGCGCCTCCGTGGACGGGTCGTTGCTCGGCGTCACCGCCACGGCCATGGCCGGGAACATGTCGGTGAGCAGGTTCACCAGCAGCAGCTGGCGGGTGGACAGCGGCGAGGAGCCGGCGAGCAGGGTGCCGAGAACGCTGAAGCCTACCTCTCCGGCGTTGCCGCCGATGAGGATGCTCACCGCGTCGGCCACGCTGCGCCACAGCGCCCGGCCCTCGGCGAAGGCGTCCACCAGGACGGACAGGTCGCCGCCGGTGAGGACGATGTCGGCGGCGTTGCGTGCGGCGGCGGAGCCGCGGGCCTCGATGCCGACGCCCACGTCGGCGGCGCGGATGGCGGCGGCGTCGTTGGCGCCGTCGCCGGCCATCGCCACCACCCGCCCGGCCTGCTGGAGGGCCTCCACGACGTGGAGCTTCTGCTCGGGCGCGACACGGGCGACGACCCCGGCGCCGTGCAGGGCCCGGACCCGTTCGGCGCGGCCCATGGCGACCAGGTCGTCGCCGGTGACCACCTCGGTCTCCTCGGGCCAGCCCAGTTGCAGGGCGATGGCGCGGGCGGTCTCCGGGTGGTCGCCGGTGAGCATGACGGGCACGATGCCGGACTTCCGCAGGGCGGTGAGGAGTTCCCGGGAGGTGTCGCGGGGCACGTCCGCGAGGGCGACGAAGCCGACGAGCTCCAGGCCGGAGAGGCCGGCCTGCACCTCCGCCTCCGGGTCGGCGCCCTCGTACCGGCGGCGGGCGACGGCGAGGACGCGCAGTCCCTGCCCGGCGAGGGTGTGGGCGGCGCCGGCCGCCCCCTCCGGCAGGTCCGCGCAGGCGGGCAGCACCGTCTCGGGGGCGCCCTTGACGACGAGGTACGCGCCGTCCTCGCCGTCCCGGCCCACGGCCGCCGCGTAACCACGGCTGGCCTCGAAGGCCAGTTCGCCGGCCGGGGTCCAGTCGTCGTCGGGCGGCGCGGCGTCCAGCACGGCCTCGTCGGTGGCGTGCGCGACCTTGCGGCCCTCGGCGGTCTCCTCCTGGGGGCAGGCACGCGCGGCCATCCGTACGACCGGTACGGCCCGTTCGTCGTCCGGGGCCAGGACGGCGCCGTCGGCGGTGGCGGTCCGCACCAGACGGAGGCGGTTCTCGGTGAGGGTGCCGGTCTTGTCGAAGCACATGGTGTCGACCCGGCCCAGCGCCTCCAGGGTGCGCGGGGTGCGCACCAGCACGCCCCGGCGGGACAGGCGGCGGGCGGCGGCCATCTGTGCGACGGTCGCGACCAGCGGCAGCCCCTCGGGCACGGCGGCGACGGCCACCGCGACCCCGCCGCTGACGGCGCGCCGCAGCGGGCTGCCGCGCAGCAGGGACAGGCCGGTCACCAGCGCTCCGCCGGTGAGGGTGACGGGCAGCGCCTTGCGGGTCAGTTCCTGCAGCCGGGCCTGCACGCCGGCGGGCGGCGGTGTGCGGGAGGCGAGGGCGACGGCGCGGCCCGCCTCGGTGTGGTCGCCGGTGTCCACCACGAGCGCCTCGGCCCGTCCCGCCACCACGGTGGTGCCCTCGAAGACCATGCAGGTCCGCCGTGCCACCGGTGCGCCCGGCGTCGCCTCGACGTTCTTGGCCACGGGCAGTGACTCGCCGGTGAGCGACGACTCGTCGATCTCCAGCCCGTCGGCGATCAGCAGTCGCGCGTCCGCCGGCACGACGTCGCCGGCCGCGAGGTCGATGTGGTCGCCCGGCCGTAGTCGGGTGGCGTCGACGGTGACCGTCCGCTGGTCGGTGAGGTGGCGGCGCGCCCGGGGCTGCTGACGGGCGGCGAGCCGGGCGAGGGCGCGTTCGGCGCGCAGCCGCTGGAGGCCGCCCGCGACCGCGTTGAGGTCCATCGCGCCGACCACCAGCAGCGCGTCCACCAGTGAGCCGAGCAGCGCCGAGGCGACCGCGCCGGTGGCGAGGACCGGGGTGAGCGGGTCGTCCAGCTCACGGCGGACCGCGCCGGCCGCCTCCCAGGTCCAGCGGGCGGGCGCGGCGGCGCCGGTCCGGGCCAGGCGCGCGGCCCGCTGCCGCACGCGGTCGCCGAGCAGGTCGAGCCCGACCGGTTCGGCCTCGGTACGGGCGTGCCGCAGGAGGGTGCGCGCCTCGTGCGGTTCGAGGGCGTGCCAGGGCACGTGCAGCCGGGGTTCGGGCGGCGCGGCGCGGGCCACGCGGACGGCCTCGGTCCAGCCGGTGAGAAGGGCGCCGGCCGCGGCGACGTTCACCGGGGCGTGGCGGGTGAGCCGCTGCCACACGCGACCGCCGGGGGTTCCGCCACGGGCCACCAGCAGCCCGGAGAGTGCGGCGCCCGCGCGGGCCAGGGTCTGCGAGCGGCGGCCGACACGGCGGGCCGCCGGGATCGCGGTGAGCAGCCGCCACACGTCCGCGAGTCCGCCGGGGGCGAGGGCGTCGGCCCCCCACGGGACCGCCGAGCTGCCGTCGGTGAGCGCGATCGCCACGTCCCCCGCGGGCAGCCCGTCCGCGACGTCCCGGTCCCCGCCGACGGGCACCCTGGCCACGCTGACGACGATGTGCCCGTCCTGCTGGAGGGCACGGACGGCGTCGCCGAACGGCAGGTCGGCGGGGGCGACCTCGTCGGCGAGGCGGGTGATGTCCTTCAGCTCCGAGCCGCCGGTGACGACGACGTGCAGCCCGGCCCTGCGGGCCGCGTCGAGCACCGCCTCCGCCCAGGGGTGCACGGGGTCGTGGTACGGCGCGGGCTCCTCGTCCTCGGCCGGGGGCAGGCTGCGCAGGGCGTCGGCGTGCAGCACCAGAGAGTCGGCGATCTCCAGCTGGCGCAGCCGGTCGCCGCCGCGCACCAGCACGCCCGTGCGGGCGAGTTCGGTGCCCAGCACGGAGTTGAAGGCGGCGGGGCCGTAGCGCGCGGCCTTCGGCGAGCCCGCCAGTACGGCCTCGGCCGCCTCGCCGGTGTCGTGGGTGACGAGGAGGGTGGCGGCGGCCCCGGCCACGCTGCCGGTGCCGGCGTTCGCCGCGTACGCCTGCGCCGGGGTCACGCGCAGGGGCGGGCGGACGCCGGGCACGGGCGGCACGCTGGTGCGCCGCTCCCGGCACACGTCGTCGTGGAGCGCCTCGAAGGCGGCCGCGCGGGCCGTCGCCTCGGTGAGCTGCCCGGCGCGCAGCAGCCCGTCGAGCAGCAGCGACACCGGGGACTGGGCGGCGCCGTGCGCGGCGGCGTTCGCGGCGGCGAGCAGCAGCTCCATGCCGCTGCCGCCGAGCCGCTCGCGCAGCCGGGCGCGGAAGCGGGGATTCTCGCGGAGCAGGGTGACGAGGGCGGTGACCCCCTTGGGGCTGCGCGGCAGCCGCAGCGACCGGCCCGCGAGGGCGCCGGCCGCACCGGCGGCGTCCAGCAGCAGCGCGGCGGCGGCGACGCGCACCTCGCGCGGGTCACCTGGGTGCGTGGTCCCGGCCTCCGGCCCGGGGCCGGCGTCCTCGGTGAGCCCGAGGCGCCCGGCGACGGCGACGGCCCGCTCGGCGACGCGGTCGCCGGCCGCGTCGGTCACGGCCGTCACCACGAGCCGGGCCAGCCCCTCGTCCCAGTACGCGGTGACGACGTCGGGGTGTTCCAGCAGCTCGGCGGCGGCCTCGCGGGCGAGGGGGCCGACGGCCGCGTCGGGGTGCCGCAGCGCGAGGTGCACGCGGTGGCCGGCCCGCCAGTGGCGGTCGGCGCCGAGGGCGTTGCGGGCGACGTGGGTCAGCCGGCGGGCGGTGTCGTGGACGGACGTCACGCCGTGGACGGTGCCGCGGGCCATTCCGGCGGCGGCGCCCGCCACGGCGCCGGCGAAGGGGGCTACGTCGAGGAGTGCGAACATGCGGGATCCCGTCCCCGGCTCAGTCGGAGCGCCGGGTGTGGCCCGGCCGCCCGGAGGAGTCGTCGTGTCCGGTCGCCGCGGCCACCTTCTTCAGCGCGGACGCGGTGCCTTCGTCGCCGACCTTGGCGGGCTGGACGCGCGGGGCGGGGTGGTGGCGGGTGGGGGTGAGACGGTCGCCGGGGCCGGTGTCGCGGTCCCGGTGCGTGTCGCCGCGGCCGGGGGCGCCGCCCTCGGGGACCACACCCTGGCGGGTCGCTGCGGCCCACGCTTCCTCATCGGCGTGGGTACGCGGCGTTCCGTCGGCGGTTTTCTGTTCGTCCCGCGGCTTGGTGAGCCAGGCGACCGCCGCGCCGGTGAGGGCGACGGGCCACTCCACCAGGCCGGCGACGCCCAGGACGCCCGCGCCGGTGTAGACGGCGATGCGGCGGCCGCGGGGGGACACCGCGCCGAGGGTGTCGAGGGCGGCTCCGGCCGCCCGGCCGACGTGGCCCGCGCCCGGCAGGCGGCTCAGGTGCGAGGCGACGGCCCGCAGGGGTTGCGGAAGTTCCGACGTGCGCGGCGTTTCCTGCTCCATGTCGACCTCCAGCACCGGACACGCGTGTCCGCTTCTTTTGTGGACCTTGGGCCCATCGTCGGGTGGGAGCGGGGGGGGCGCCGCTCGGGTACGGCCGAAGCGGTTGGTCGCGGGGTGCCCGCGGCTGTCTCGGGGGGCGCGGTGGCGTGTGCCGGGACCGGTTAGTCGGCGGACGCGGGCCGTGGGGGGCTGGGCGCGCAGTTCCCCGCGCCCCTTCAGGGGCGCGTGCCGGGACCGGTGTGTCGGCGGCCGCCGGGTCGCGGGGGCTGGGCGCGCCCTGCGGGGGCGTGTGCCGGGACCGGTTCGTCGGCGGACGCGGGCCGTGGGGGGGCTGGGCGCGCAGTTCCCCGCGCCCCTGCGGGCGCCCCGTGTCGAAGTGGGGGTGTCGGGTACCAGGAACTGGCGTAGCCGGTGTGGTGGAAGGAGTGGTCATGGCGGAGAACGGCGAGGACGCCGTCCGGACGTGGCGGCCGGGGGCGCCTGAGCTCCGTCTGGCCTCCGAGGGGCCCGGGGAGGTGCTGCCGGTCCAGCCCGCCGACGAGGCGGACCTGCCGCGCGACCGCAACCAGGCCATCCTGGAGGCGGCCAAGCAGGTGGGCGCGGTGCTGAAGCGGGGCGGGCATCTCTTCGCGCTGGCGGGCAGCGTCGCCGTGCACGCCCATGGCGGCAGCGGCAACCTCCAGCACGACGTCGACTTCTGCGTCCGCCCGGAGGACGCGGGCCCGGTCGCCGCCACGCTGCGGGACGCCGGGCTGACCGTCTACAGCCCGCCCGAGGACTGGCTGATCAAGGCGACCTGCTTCGGGCAGGACGTCGACGTCATCTTCGAGCTGGCGCACCGCCCGGTCTCGGAGGAGATGCTGCGCCGCGCGGAGGAGCTCCCCGTGGAGTCGGTGCGGATGCCGGTCCTCGCGCCGACCGACCTGCTCACCGGTCTGATCGCCGCGTTCTCCGAGCACCATTGCGACTTCGGCGCCGTGCTGCCCATCGCCCGCGCCCTGCGCGAGAAGGTCGACTGGGAGCAGGTGCGCCGCGACTGCGGCGACGCGCCCATGCCCGCCGCCTTCTTCTTCCTGCTTGAACGCCTGAACGTCATCTGACCCGCCCGTGGAAGGGAACCCCCATGAACACCCACGACGCCGGTCCGGCGGGCGGCGCCCCGCCCGCGGGTCCCGAGTACCGCGTCGCCCACTTCCAGGACCGCCTCGCCTCGGGCGAGCTGGGCGAGCTCGGTGTGCACGCCGAGGTCCGCGGCCAGGCCGTCCTGGTCACCGGGACCGTGCCGTCGGCCCGCTGCCGGGACGACGTCCTGGAGGTGGTGCGCGAGGAGCTCGGCGGGCTCGACGTGCACTGCGATCTCGTCGTGAGCGAGTCCTCGTCCCCCGACCACGCGGAGGAGCTGTCATGATCAGGGTCGCCGCCGTCGGGGACATCCACATGGGGCCCGACACCCGGGGCGTGCTGCGCCCCGCCTTCGACACCCTGCCCGACTGCGCGGACGTGCTGCTGCTGGCCGGGGACCTCACCCGGCACGGCACCACGGACGAGGCGCAGGTGGTCGCCGACGAGATCCGCGGCCTCGGGGTGCCGGTGGTGGCGGTGCTGGGCAACCACGACCACCACGACGACCGCCAGGACGAGGTGTCCGAGCTGCTGCGGGACGCGGGCGCGCACGTCCTGGAGGGCGAGGCGACGGTCCTGACGATCGGGGACGCGCGGGTCGGGGTGGCCGGCACGAAGGGCTTCGGCGGCGGGTTCGTCGGGGCGAGCGCCGGGGAGTTCGGGGAGCCGGTGATGAAGGAGTTCGTACGGGTCTCCCGCCGCTGCGCAGACGGTCTGCGGACCGCGCTGGAGCGGCTGGCGGAGGAGGACTGCGACGTGCGGATCGCCCTCACCCACTACTCCCCCGTGCCGGAGACGCTCGCGGGGGAGCCGCCGGAGATCTATCCGTTCCTGGGGAGCTACCTGCTGGCCGAGGCGATCGACACGGCCGGCGCCGACCTCGCCGTGCACGGGCACGCGCACGCGGGCAGCGAGCACGGCATGACCACGGGCGGCGTCAAGGTGCGCAACGTCGCCCAGCCGGTGATCGGACGGGCCTTCCACGTGTACCACCTGCCGCTGCGCGAGCGGGTGGGCGCGGACGCCGTCTGATCCCCCGAGGTTCCTGAAGCGCCGTCGGTCGTACCGACGGCGCTTTCGTGTGTGCCCCTCCCCCGTACCGCCTGTGGTGTGAACGCCCCGCACGGCACACGTCCGGCATGCATCTGACGACCATTTCGTCTGCTTAGCATGCAGATCTTCGTGTCCGCGGCCCCGCCCGCCTGCGGCTCCCGTTCACCCCGCCCCGTACGAGAGGACCCCGCATGGCGCTGCCGGGCCGCACCGGACGACCTGCCTCCGCGCTCACCCCCACACCTCACGACGTCGAACTGCGCACCGCCGCCCGCCATGTGTCCCGCCGTCGCTTCCTGACCCTCACCGGCGCGGCCGCCGCCCTCGCCTTCTCCAGCAACCTCCCCGCACGCGGCGCGTTCGCCGCGCCCCGGCTCGAGACGGCCCGCATCACCGAGGACCCGTTCACCCTCGGCGTCGCGTCCGGCGACCCGCTGCCGGACTCGGTGCTGATCTGGACGCGGCTCGCCCCGGCGCCCTTCACGCCGGACGGCGGTCTGGGGCAGCAGCAGGTGGAGGTGGCCTGGGAGCTCGCGCTCGACGAGTCCTTCGCCCTGGTCGTGCGCTCCGGCACCGCCCTCGCCCACCCCGAGTACGCGCACAGCGTCCGCGTCGACCTACGGGGTCTCGACCCGGCGACGACGTACCACTACCGCTTCCGCACCGGCGCCTGGATCAGCCCCACGGGCCGCACCCGCACCGCGCCCGCCGCCGGCGACGACGTCACACGGCTGCGGCTGGCAGCGGTCGCCTGCCAGGCGTACCACGACGGCTACTACACCGCGCACCGGCACCTGGCGCGCGAGGACGTCGACGTGGTGTTCCACCTCGGCGACTACCTCTACGAGTACGCCGTCAACTCCGCGGGCGGCGCCCGGAACTACACGGACCGGGTGCTGCCGTCCGTGTTCAACCGGGAGACGACGACCCTCGCGGACTACCGGATGCGGTACGCGCTCTACAGAAGCGACCCGGACCTGCGGGCGGCGCACGCCGCGCACCCGTTCGTCGTCACCTGGGACGACCACGAGACGGAGAACAACTACGCGGCGGAGCACGACGAGAACGGCAGCGACCCGGCGCGGTTCCTGGCGCGGCGGGCCGCCGCCTACCGCGCCTACTGGGAGAACCAGCCGCTGCGCGCGGGACAGCTCCCCGACGGGCCGGACGCCCGGCTGTACCGCAGGCTGCACTGGGGCACCCTCGCCCAGTTCGACGTCCTCGACACCCGCCAGTACCGCTCCGACCAGGCCTACGACGACGTGCCGCACGTGCCGGGACCGGAGTCGGACGACCCGGCGCGCACCCTCACCGGGGACGCCCAGGAGCGCTGGCTGCTCGACGGGTGGGCGTCCTCCGCCGCGCTGTGGAACGTGATGCCGCAGCAGGTGTGCTTCTCGCAGCGCCGGCTGGACCTCGAGGCGGAGGCCAAGCTGTCCATGGACGCCTGGGACGGCTACCGCGCGAGCCGCGGCCGGCTCGTCGCCGGGGCGAAGCGGGCCGGCGTCGACAACTGGCTGGTGCTCACCGGCGACGTCCACGTGGCGTACGCCTTCGACGTCAAGGACGACTTCGACGACCCCGCCGCCGTCACCGTCGGCACGGAGCTCACGTGCACCTCCGTCACCAGCGGCCGCGACGGGACGCAGCGCCCGGCCAACTGGGACACCTACATGAGGGCCAACCCGCACCTGCGCTTCTACGACGGGCGGCGCGGCTACCTGCGGGTGGAGCTGAACCGGGAGAACGCCCGCGCCGACTTCCGCACCGTGCCCGCCGTGACCACACCGGGCGCGGCCGTCTCCACCGCGGCCTCCTTCGTCACCGAGGCCGGCGCGCCCGGCCTGACGCCCGTGTGACGTCACCCGTCCGATACCCACACGTACTGCACACGGGGCCCGTCGCCGTACCGAACGTGCGAATTCCGGCGTGTCCTGACATCCCGTCGGGCGCACCGGGCAGGGAAACGGTCTCCGCGACAGCTACGCCGCCCCAACGAATGGAGACGTACCGAATGGTCCTCAGACACGCCCGGACCGCGCGCCGCTCGGCGCTCGTGGCACTCGGCGCCCTCGTCCTCGCCGGACTCCCCCACGCCGCGGCGGCCGACGCCTCCCCCGCCGGGGGGCCCGTGCCCGGGGCGGCCCAGACCCTCGGCGCCGACCGGCCCTCCCCGCACCTGCTCAGCGCCCTCCAGCGCGACCTGAAGCTCAACGAGGAGCAGGCGTCCGAGCGCCTGGTCAACGAGGCCGAGGCGGGCACCCGCGCCGGCCGGCTGCGCAACTCCCTGGGCGAGCGGTACGCAGGCGCCTGGCTGCGGGGCGCGACCGCCGACGAGCTGACGGTCGCCACCACGGACGCCAAGGACGTGGCGGCCATCAAGGCCGAGGGCGCCACGGCGCATGTGGTCGAGCGGCCCCTGGCGGCGCTGCAGGCGGCGAAGGAGAAGCTGGACGCGGCGGCCGGCCGCGTCTCCACCGTCGACACGCCCGTCTGGTACGTCGACGTGGTGAGGAACCAGGTCGTGGTGCAGGCCGTCGACCAGGCCGCGGGCACCGCCTTCGTGGAGGCCGCGGGCGTGGCGGGCGAGGACGTCGGCATCCGCCTTGCCCCCGAACGGCCCCGGCTGCTGCAGGACATCACCGGCGGCGACGCGTACTACATCAACGACTCGGCCCGCTGCTCCGTCGGCTTCTCCGTCACCCAGGGCAGCCAGGGCGGATTCGTGACGGCCGGGCACTGCGGCCGGGCGGGCGCGACCACCACCGGCTACGACCGCACCGCACAGGGCACCTTCCAGGCGTCCGAGTTCCCCGGGCGCGACATGGCGTGGGTGGCCGCCCAGAGCCAGTGGACGCCCACGCCCGACCTGAAGGCGGCGGACGGCCAGGAGGTCCAGGTCACCGGCTCGGCGCAGGCACTCGTCGGAGCGTCGGTGTGCCGTTCGGGCTCCACCACGGGCTGGCACTGCGGGGTGATCGAGCAGCACGACGCGAGCGTCCGCTACCCGGAGGGCACGGTCAACGGGCTGACCCGGACGACGGTGTGCGCGGAACCGGGCGACTCCGGCGGCCCGTACGTGGCGGGCGCACAGGCGCAGGGGGTCACCTCCGGCGGCTCCGGCAACTGCACCAGCGGCGGCACGACGTTCTTCCAGCCGGTCAACCCGATCCTCTCCGAGTACGGACTGACGCTGGTCACGGCGTCCGCGCAGGCCGCGCCCGGGGAGCAGGAGACCGGTGCGCAGGCGTGGACCGCCGGCCGGGTCTACGAGGCGGGCGCCACCGTCACGCGTGACGGGGTGACGTACCAGTGCCTGCAGACCCACCAGGCGCAGGGCGCGTGGGCGCCCGCCGGGACGCCGGCGCTCTGGCAGCGCGTCTGACACGGCGGGCGGAAACGGCGTCGGCGGTGGTCCTCGGACCGCCGCCGACGCCGTTTCCGCCTTCTAGTGCTCCTCGGCGAGCAGCGCGTAAGCAGCGGACACGAACGGGTCGCCGGAGCGGAAGCGGCGGGTGCAGACGGCGGCGAGCGCGGTGCCCGTGTCGGGCCGGAAGCCCAGGAACGCCTGCTGGCCGAGGGTGGCCCCGCTGTGGAAGTACAGCGGCCCGCCGTCCGTGGGGTGCCGGAACCAGGCGACCGTGTGCACGTGCCGGTGCCCGAACCCCCGGCGCAGCACCGGGGTGCGGACGGCGCGGAGGGCGCCCGTCAGCGGCGGGAACCGGTCGGGGTCGAGGTGGGCCTCCAGGAAGGTGAGCAGGTCGTGCGGGGTGGCGCGGACCGCTCCGGCCGCCCGGAAGCCTCCCGCGTCGAAGGCGGGCAGCGCGCCAGTGCCGTCCTTGCCATGACCGACGGCGTCGAGCCCGTCGCCCTCCGAGGGACGCGTGGCGGTGTCACGGAGGGCGAGGGGGGCGAGCAGGCGGTCGGCGAGCAGGTCCTGCCAGTCGGTTCCGGTGGCCGCGCCGAGGGCGTGGCCGAGGACGGCGACGCCGAAGTTGGAGTAGCGCCAGCGGGTGCCGGGGCGGTGGCGGGGGCGGTGACGCAGGAAGGCGTCGACGACGCGGGCGTCGGGGTAACGGGCGTAGGGGTTGGTGCGCCAGGCGGGCAGCGCGCGCGGGTAGAAGTCGGCGGGGAGCGCGGGCAGTCCGGCCGTGTGGGTCACCAGGTGGGCGAGCGTGACGGGGGTGCGGCCGGGCGGGCGGCGGGCGCCGAGCAGGGCGGCTGCCGGCTCGCCTCCGGTGAGGAGGCCGCTGTCCACCAGATGCGCCAGCAGCAGTCCGGTGAACGCCTTGGTGGCCGAGCCGATCTCGTAGCGCAGCCGGTCGCGGGGGCGTCCGGGTGATCCGCCGGTCCCGCCGGTGACGACCGTGCGGCGGCCGTGGCGGGAGAGCGCGAAGACGGTGTCGGGGGCGTCGGCCGCGGTGACGGCCCCGGCCAGCCGCTCCGGCCAGCCGGCTCCCCCGTCCCCGGGGTTCCGGGAGGGCTGGTCCTCCCGGCCGGTCGGCGGACCCGGCCAGGAGGTGCGGTACCCCGTCGTCATGAGGCGGCGCCGGCCAGCTCGGTCAGGGCGCGGGAGGTGGCCAGGACCGAGGCGAACGCGGCGACCAGGGTCGAGTGGTAGACGACGTCGAAGACGGCCTCCTCGTCGCCCTCGGGCATGTCGCGGATGGCGGGCATGGCGCCGTCGGGCTGCTGGGCGGCGGCGAAGGCCCGCCAGGCCGTCTCGTCGAGGGTGGGGCGGGGCAGGCAGGCGTCCACCACGAGGAGTTCGCCGAGCAGGTCCCAGCGGCGCAGGTCCAGCCAGTCGTCGATCCACGCGGGCAGCCAGGTCGCCAGGTACTCGGCGATGTCCGGGGGCAGTCCGCCGGGGTTCTCGCCCCAGTCGGTCAGATGGAACACGCAGTGCGTGATGTCGTAGGCGATGTGCCCCTCGACGGTCCACGGTTCGGGGGCGCGGGCCAGCCAGGTGGAGCGCAGGGCCTCGGCCTCCGAGGGGCGGGGGGTGAGGCCGAAGCGCCGCTGGAACGCGGACAGTCCGAGCCGCCGGGTGGGGGAGATCTCGAGGGCGGACCAGCTGTCGAGGCGGTTGTTCAGCACGACGTGGCGCTCCAGCTCGGGATGGCTGTAGCCGAGTTCGTGGAACGGCAGGTACACCTCGAAGGGGACCGGAGAGGCCGGCTCGGTGCGCTGACCACGCACCAGCATGGTGCCGCCGTCCAGGGTCTCGCGCCAGACGTGGTCGAGCAGACGGCGGGCCAGTTCCGCCTGCCGGGAGCCCGCCACGCCCTCGCGGAAGAGCACCTTGCAGACGAGAGCGAGTTCTCCGACCGGCTTGAAGCGTTCCAGGAAGCCCACTTCCGGGTCCACGTCAGGCTCCAGCCGGAAGCCGTCGCGGTGTGCCCACAGCCATTCCATGGCGCCGACACCGACGGTGTGGACGAGACGGGTGTCGGTCATGCCGGCGCTCCTTGTCCGCCGTACCGGTGCCCCGCCGCGGCTCGCGCGGGCGGGGAGTCCGGGCGGGCACCTGCCAGGACCGCGGCGAAGGCGGCCATGAGGGTGGAGTGGTAGTGGTGCAGGAAGTAGCGTTCGCCGTCGGCGTCCCCGGGTCCTGCGGCGAGGTCGCCGAGGTCCCGGTCGTCCAGAGGGACCTCGCCGGCCGGGCCCCGGGCCGCGACCAGGCGCTGCCAGGCGTCGGCGGGCGGGTCCTCGCCGGTCGTCCGGGCCACGACGGCGGCCACGGCCAGGAGTTCGCCACCGAGGTCCCACATGCCCGCCTCCAGACAGGTGTCGAGCCAGGGCGGCAGCCAGTCCGTCAGGTAGGCGACGAGGACCGGCGGCACGGCGGCCGCGTCGCACCCCCAGTCGCTGCAATGGAAGACGACGTGGGTGAGGGCGTATCCGGCGTCGCGGCCGAAGGTCCATGGCTCGGGCAGTCCGCCGAGCCAGGTCTGCTCCAGGCCCGGCGGTGCCTGGCCGAGCGAGTGGACGCCGCAGCGTTCCTCGGCGCGCAGGACGCCGAGCCGTCGCGTCGGATCCTGTTCGGTGAGCCGCCAGCCCCGGGTGCGCGCCACCACGGCGGCCGCCTGTTCGAAGGCCGGGTGCCGCAGTCCGGCCGAGGCCAGCGCGGCGTACACCTCCAGCGGGTAGGTGGCGAACGGCTCCAGGCGCTGCAGCCGCAGGAACAACTCGCCCTCGTGCGTCTCCTGCCAGGCGAAGTCCAGCAGTCCGCGGGCGCGGGCGTGCAGCGGGTCGGCGGGTTCGGTGAGCCGGGTGACGGTCGCGCAGACCTGGGCGAGCTCGCCGAGCGGCTTCCAGCTCAGGTCGACCTCGCCGTCGACGGCGAGCGCGTCCTCGCCGAGGGCGAAGCCGGCGCGGTGGGCATCCACCCAGGCCAGCGCGCCGTCGGCGACGGTGCGGAGGTCCTCGGCGAGCGCGGTCACCCGCGTGCTCCCATCCGCATCCGGCGGGCGGCCTGCACCTGGAGGGCGACGAGCGGGTCCTGTCCGCCCATCAGCTCCACGAAGTCCAGTCCGGACTCCAGGCCGACGGTGTCCGGTACGCCGGGCAGCAGGGTCAGCCAGCGGCCCGCGCCCGCGGCCTGCCGCCAGTCCCTGCGGCGTACCGCGCGGACGAAGCCGCGGGCGACGTCCACGGGGCGGTGCTGGGCGAGGCGGTGCACCGCGCAGTCCTCCCCTGGCAGCGCGAGGGGCGCCAGGACGGCGAGTTGGTGGGTGAGGACCTGCCAGGTGGCGCCGTCCAGCCACGCGGTGTCCGGCTCGGCCGGCGGTTCCGCCGAGGAGGGGTCGGCGCGGCGGAGGGTACGGGCCATCGCCCAGTGGCTCCAGCGCACGGTGGGCGCGGCGTCCGGGCGGGGCGGGTACGCCTCGACCGCCTTGCGGAAGACGGCCAGTTCTGCCGGGTCGGGCGGAGTGTGTGACAGCAGGCCCGGCAGCAACGCGTCCGCTCCCAGGACGCGTACTGCGGCCAGTGCGAGGTCCCCCGCTTCCCCGTCGGTCCCCGCGGGGGGAACCACGTGAGCGTGGTCCCCGCCCCTGAGGGCGGAGACCACACCGGAAGCGAGGTCCTGCACCGCGGCCTGCAAGCGGGTCGAGGTGCCTGACTGCTCCATTCGACTACTCCCGTCGATCCGTTCAGCCCTTCTTCGGGCGCGGGGTCGGCGGCGACAGCAGCAGCTTTCCGCCGCCGGAGAGGAGCGCCAGGCCGGCGCACTGACGGCTGTCGCGGTAGACGCCGTCGGCCTCGACCGGGTCGAGAGCCGCTTCGATGTCGGCGGCCTGGATCCCGGTGACTCGCTGGATGACCTTCTCGTCGGTACGCATGACACCATCTCCCTGAGGTGTAGCGAAGTACCTTTCACATCCAGAATCACCCGAATCGGACAAATCACGCCACTTTTCCCGTACTTACTTACGTCACTTCTTCAACATGCGGCGGGGGTACGGGTGCAGTGCGCGGGGACGGCTGAAGGGCGGCCCGCCCTATGCCCGTAAGGACGACACCGCTGTGCGGGAGGGTGGGGACGCGGTGCAGGGGGATGGCCAGATTCTGGTCCGGGACCGTGTACTCCATACGGGCTAGTTGCGCGGCGAGGGTCTCCAACACGCCGACCGTGAGCCCCTCTCCGGGGCAGCGGTGGCCCGTCGCCGGGTCGCCGCCGCCCTGCGGGATCAGCTCGTCGCGCCCGACGGCCCGTTCGAGGAAGCGGCGAGGGCGGAAGGCGTACGGGTCGCCCCACAGCGTTTCGTCGTGGTTCTGGCCGTAGACGTCGAGCACCACCAGGCCGCCCTCGGGGACCCAGACGCCGCGCCAGAACAGGTCGCGGGCCGCGAGGCCGCCGAGGAAGGGCACGAACGGGTAGAAGCGGCGCACCTCGTGCGCGAACGCCGTCCGGAACGCGGCGTCCCCGGCCGCGAGCGGCGCGCGGTTCTCCGGCCAGCGGTGCAGGGCGTGCGCGGCGAAGGCGACGAACCAGGCGAGGGCGGTGGTCGGGCGCAGCACGTTGAGCAGTTCGACGGCGGCGGTCTTCTCGTCCAGCGGCTCGCCGTCCGCGTCCTTGTGCGCGCAGACCCGCTCCAGCACCGAGCCGGCGGGCGCGGTGACCGTTCCGGTGCGGACGTCGCGGACCAGGCGGGCCAGCCGCTCCTCCTGGCGGCCGCGGGCGCGGCGGGCCCGCAGATGGCGCGGACCCGCGGAGGCGAAGCCGTCCACCATCGCGGTCATGTCCCGCGCGGCCGCCCCCGCTCCGGCGTCGTCCAGCGGTACGCCCGCCCAGCGGTGGACGCCGCGGGTGAGTACGGTGGCCGCCTCGTCGAAGAGCACGACCGAGTCGCGGCGGCCCCATTCCGGTACGGCCGCGTCCCAGGCGTCGGAGACATGCTCGGCGAGTCCCGCCACGGAGGCGGGTTGCAGCAGCGGCAGGAACAGCTCCTTGCGGGCGCGGTGGGCCGCGCCGTCCAGGGTGTGCACGGCCTCGTGCCCGAAGAGGGTGCCGAGAACGGGCTCGGGGATCGCGCGGTGCCGGTGCACGTTCCTTTCGTCGTAGAAGAAGCGGACCGCCTCCGGTCCGCGCAGGGCGAGGGCGGGGCGGCCCATGATCCGGGTGCGGACCACCGAGCCGGACGCGTCGCGCATCCGGTTGGGGAGCCAGGCGTATCCCTCGGCGAGGAGCGGCAGGGTGCGGTCGATCAAAGGGCGGCTGAGTACGTCCATGGCGGGCGGGTGCCCGCTGGCCCTCACCGGACACTCCGCGGAACGGGAGGGGCACACCCGCCCGGGCGTGGCGCAGACCACGCGCGGATCGAGACCCGGGTCACGTCGGGGCGGACGGGGCGTGGATTACGGTGCCGGCGTCCTCATCCTTTTCCTCCAGGTTCGGACGGACCCGCAGTGCCAGCCCACCTCTCCCCCGTGACAGCGGCCACCGCGCAGTGGCTGACCCGTTCCTTCCCCGCGTCCGGCGGCGCGCTGTCCGCCGCTCTGTGCGAGATCCAGGCCCGCCAGGCCGTGACCGTCGCGGCCCGGCTCCGCTACCCCACCCCGATGGACGCGGAACTCATGGGCCTCGTCGGCCCCGGAGGCGCGGCCCGCCTCGACGGGATCACCGGCGCGGCGGGTCTCGACACGGAGCCGTGGCGCACGTGGGTCGACGAGGTCGTGGCGAGCTGGGCGGCCTGCCTGCTGGCCGACCCGGCCCTTGCCGCCCGGGCGGTCGCCGCCCTTCCCCCGGGCCCCGCCGAGTACCACCGCCTCCTCTCCCCGGACCCGACGGACACCAGCTCAGCGACGCTCCTCCGTCACCCGGACCTCCTGTCGCCGGTGGCCCGCCTCCACCAGGAGTCGTTGCTGGCGCGTCTGGGACAGCTGTCCACTCCGGCGGCGTGACCAGCCCGCCGCGCCTGAGCGCGGCTCCCCCCGAACCCGCCGCCCGACAGCCGCGCGAGACCCCATCCGGGCCGTCACTCCACGGCGCGCGGCGCCTCACCGCGCCCGTCGCTCCAGGGCGGGCCGAGCGTCGCCCCTCCCGCCCCGGCGACCCGCCGGTACCGGCGTGTTCACCCTCCGTAGTTCACTCGACCGCACCAAGCTACCGTGCCGTCCGCCGCTGTGCGGGTGACGCTGTGGGGCATGAGTAGCCCCATATCCCGGAAGTGGGAGCACGCCGTCGTGACCGGCGGCGCCGGATTCGTCGGCTCCCATCTGTGCAAGGCCCTGCTCGACGCGGGCGCGGCCGTGACCTGCGTGGACGATCTCAGCACCGGACGGCCCGAGAACGTCGCCCCGCTGCTCGACCGGCCGGGGTTCACCCTCGTGCAGGCGAACGTGGCGGAGGAGCTGCCGGTGCGCCGCCGGCCCGACCTGGTGCTGCACTTCGCCTCCCCCGCCTCCCCCGCGGACTATCTGCGGCTGCCGCTGCACACCATGCAGACGGGCAGCGCCGGCACCAGCAACGCCCTGACCCTCGCCCATGAGTCCGAGGCGCGGTTCGTGCTGGCGTCGACGTCGGAGGTGTACGGCGACCCGCAGCAGAACCCGCAGGACGAGCGGTACTGGGGCAACGTGAACCCGGTCGGCCCGCGCAGCGTGTACGACGAGGCGAAGCGGTTCGGCGAGGCCCTGACCACCGCGCACGCGGAGACGTACGGCACGGACACCTGCATCGTGCGGCTGTTCAACACGTACGGCCCCGGCATGCGCGGCCACGACGGCCGGGCGGTGCCCACGTTCGTGCGGCAGGCGCTCGCCGGCGAGCCGCTCACCGTGACCGGCGACGGCCGCCAGACGCGTTCGCTGTGCTACGTCGACGACACCGTCGCCGGCATCCTCGCGGCGGCCGCCCACGGTCTGCGCGGTCCCGTCAACATCGGCAACCCCTCCGAGATCAGCATGCTCGCGCTGGCCCGCCTGGTGGTGGCCCTCGCCGGTTCCTCCTCCGAGGTGCGCTACATCGAGCGCCCCGTGGACGACCCGGCCGTGCGCTGCCCCGACATCACGCTGGCCCGCGACAAGCTCGGCTGGGAGCCGCGGGTGGGCGCCGAGGAAGGCCTGCGCCGCACGATCGACTGGTTCCGCGCCGAAGCGGCCCGCGACTGAGCCGCCGGCCCGAAGGACCGGGCGGCCGATCCGGCCGCCGCCCCCACGCGAAAGGTCCGTCCGCCATGCGCATCCTCGGCATCAACGCCCTGTTCCACGACCCCGCGGCCGCCCTGGTGATCGACGGCCGTACCGTCGCCGCCGCGGAGGAGGAGCGGTTCTCCCGGCGCAAGCACGGCAAGCGACCGCTGCCCTTCTCCGCCTGGGAACTGCCCGAACAGGCCGCCGCCTGGTGCCTGAAGCGGGCCGGGCTGCGCCCCCAGGACCTCGACGCGGTCGCGTACTCCTTCGACCCGGCGCTGGCCCGCCCCGCCGACGCGATGGGCCTCGACGACCCCTGGGACCGTCTGCGCCTCACCTACGCGCGGGAGGCGCCGAACTTCCTGCGGACCGCGCTGCCCGGACTCGACCCGGAGACGGTGCGCTTCGTCCCGCACCACATGGCGCACGCCGCGTCCGGCGCCTACGCCGCCCCCGACGCCGACACCTGCTCCGTGCTGGTGCTGGACGGTCGCGGCGAGCGCGCCTCCCACCTGGCCGCGCGCCGCGTCGGCGGCCGGCTCGAACCGCTGCGCGCCCAGGACCTCCCCCACTCGCTGGGCCTCGTCTACGAGGAGCTGACCGAACACCTCGGCTTCCTGCGCTCCTCCGACGAGTTCAAGGTGATGGCGCTCGCCTCCCACGGCACCCCGCGCATGCTGCCCGAGCTGCGCCGGTACGTGTATCCGACGGGCGACGGCGGCTTCCACGCCAGCGGGGTGCCGTGGGCGGAACTGTGCGCGCCGCGCGGTCCGGACGAGCCGTGGACCCAGGACCACGCCGACGTCGCCGCGAGCGCCCAGGCCGTGCTGGAGGAGACCCTGCTCGATCTGGTCCGCTGGGTGCACGGCCGTACCCACGACTCGGTGCTCACCCTCGCCGGAGGCGTGGCGCTGAACTGCGTCGCCAACTCCCGCATCGCCCGGGAGGGTCCGTTCTCCCGGGTGTGGGTGCAGCCCGCGGCCGGCGACGCGGGGACGGCGCTCGGCGGCGCCCTGCTGCTGTCCGCCGGGGCCGGGGACGCGCCCGAGCCGATGAACGGCGCCGACCTGGGCCGGGACTGGTCCGACGCGGAGCTGGGCGCGTGGCTGAAGACGGCCGCCGTGCCCTGCGAGAAGCCGGAGGACATCGCCGTCACCGTGGCCCGGGCGCTGGCCGGCAACGGCATCGTGGCCTGGTTCCAGGGGCGCAGCGAGTACGGGCCCCGGGCGCTCGGCCACCGGTCCCTGCTCGCCCACCCCGGGCACGCGGGGAACCTGGAGCGGCTCAACGACGTGAAGGGCCGCGAGCAGTTCCGGCCGGTCGCGCCGATGGTGCTCGCCGACCGGGCGGCGGAGATCTTCGACGGGCCGCTGCCCAGCCCGTACATGCTGTTCGTGCACGACGTGGCGCCCGCCTGGCGGGACCGCGTGCCCGCCGTGGTGCACGTCGACGGCACCGCCCGCATCCAGACGGTCGACCCGGCGCGCGAGCCGCTGCTGGCGCGGATGCTGCGCGAGTTCGAACGGCTGACCGGGCTGCCCGTCGTCGTCAACACCAGCCTGAACACGGCGGGCCGCCCCATGGTGGACGATCCGCGCGACGCCCTGGAGTGCTTCGGCTCCTCCCCGGTGGACCTGCTGGCCATCGGCCCGTACGCGGTACGGCGCGGCGCGCTGTTCCGCACCGGTGACGGCGGCGAGGAGGCGGCGCGATGACCGGGCCGGCCGCTCCCGCCGGGGAGTACGCGGTGGTGGTGCCCACCCTGGGCCGCCCGTCGCTCGCGGCGTGCCTGCGGGCCTTGGCCGAGTCGGAGGGTCCGCGTCCGACGCGGGTCGTGCTGGTGGACGACCGCCGGGACCCGGCCGTGCCGCTCACCGCGTCCGTGCCGCCCGCCCTGCGGTCCAGGACCGTCGTGGTGCGCGGCGGGGCGCGCGGGCCGGCCGCCGCCCGCAACGCCGGCCGGCTGGCCGCCGGGGACGCGCCGTGGATCGTGTTCCTCGACGACGACGTGGTGCCGGGCCCCACCTGGGCCGACGACCTCGCGCTCGACCTCGCCGGGGCGAGCTCGGCGACCGCCGGGATCACCGCGCGCGTCGAGGTGCCGCTGCCCGTGGACCGGGCGCCCACCGACTGGGAACGCAACGTCGCCGGACTCGCCGGGGCGCGCTGGATCACCGCCGACATGGCGTACCGGCGCAAGGCGCTGGAGGCGGTCGGGGGCTTCGACGAACGGTTCCGCCGGGCCTTCCGGGAGGACGCGGACCTGGCGCTGCGGGTGCTCGACGCCGGCTGGACGCTGGCGGAGGGGCGCCGTACGACCACGCACCCGGTGCGGCCGGCGGACCGGTGGGTCTCCGTGCGGCTCCAGGCGGGCAACGCGGACGACGTGCTGATGACCCGGCTGCACGGGCGGGACTGGTGGCGGCGGGCCGAGGCTCCCCGGGGCCGCCTCCCGCTGCACCTGGCGGTGACGTCGGCCGGGCTCGCGGCGGCGGTGTGCGCGCTGACCGGGCGCCCGCGCGCGGCCACGGCGTGCGCCGCCGGATGGCTCGCCGGGACCGCCGAGTTCGCCCTGGTCCGGATCCTCCCGGGTCCGCGCACCCGGGACGAGATCGTCACCATGGTCCTCACCAGCGCGCTCGTCCCGCCGGCCGCCGCCTGGCACTGGTTGCGCGGACAGGTGCGGCACCGCGCCACGCCCGCCCACCGTCACCGGGCCGTGCCCCCGTCGCCCTCCGCGGCGCCGGCCGGCGAACGGATGCCGACATGACCAGCCGGCCCTGCCCGCCCCCGGCCCCCGACGGGCCCCGGCGGGCGCCCCGGGCACGCTCCCGGCCGCAGCCGCGGCCGGAACCCGATCCGCGGGCGGCGGTGTCCGCACCCCGGCCGCGACCGATCACGGAGGTGAGCCCATGACCGCGGACCTCGCCCCTGTCCCCCCGGGCGTGCTGTCGATCGCGCTCGTCTCGGAACACGCCAGTCCCCTCGCCGCGCTCGGCGGGGTGGACGCCGGAGGCCAGAACGTCCACGTCGCCGCCCTGGCCAGGGCGCTCGCCGACCGCGGACACCGCGTCACGGTGCACACCCGCCGCGACGCGCCCGATCTGCCGGACCGGGTGCGGCTGGGCGAGCGCGTGGAGGTGCATCACGTCACCGCCGGGCCCGCCGAGCCGGTGCCCAAGGACCGGCTGCTGCCGTACATGGACGCCTTCGCGCGCGTCCTCGTCCGGGAGTGGCGGGCCCGCACCCCGGACGTGGTGCACTCCCACTACTGGATGTCCGGGCTGGCCTCGCTGGGCGCGGCCCGGGAGGTGGGGCTGCCGCTGCTGCACACGTATCACGCGCTGGGCACGGTGAAGCGCCGTCACCAGGGCGACGCCGACACCAGCCCGCCGGAGCGGATCGGCTGCGAGATCGAGGTGGGCACCGGCTGCGACCGGGTCGTCGCCACCTGCCGTGACGAGGTCGCCGAACTGGTCCGGATGGGCGTGCCCGCGGACCGGATCGGCGTCGTGCCGTGCGGCGTGGACACCGAACGCTTCACGCCGCTCGGCCCGCGGTGGGCGCGCGGCCCGCACCGCCACCGGCTGGTGCAACTGGGGCGGCTGGTGCCGCGCAAGGGCGCCGCCGTGTCGGTGGCCGCGCTGGCCCTGCTGCCCGGGACCGAACTGCTGGTGGCCGGCGGGCCCCCCGCGGAGCGCCTCGACGACGACCCGGAGGTGCGCCGGCTGCGCGCGGTCGCGCGGGACGCGGGGGTCGCCGACCGGGTGCGGTTCCTCGGCGGGGTGGACGCCGAACGCGTGCCGGCACTGCTGCGCTCCGCCGACGTGGTGCTCTGCCCCGCCGACTACGAGCCCTTCGGCATCGTCCCGCTGGAGGCCATGGCCTGCGGCCGTCCCGTGGTGGCCAGCGCGGTCGGCGGCCAGCTCGACACGGTCGCCGACCCGGCCACCGGACGGCTCGTGCCGCCCGGCGACCCCGAGGCGCTGGCCGCCGCCGTCGCGAGCCTGCTCGCCGACCCGGCCGGCCGCGAGGCCTGCGGGGTGGCGGGCCGCCGCCGGGTGCTCGCCCGCTACGGGTGGGCGAAGATCGCCGCCGCCACGGAGGCGGCCTACTGCGAGGTCCTCGACAGCGAGCCGGCCGTGACCAGGATGACCAAAGCCGGCTGACACGACCAGGACCGGCCCAGCCCAGGCCCGACCGGGCCGCAGACGTCCGACGTTGGAAGGAGGTGCGGGCGCCGTCGCCGTCCCCGGAGGGCGGCGCGCCCGACACACCATGACCGAACACCCCGCGCTCGACGCCGCCCGTCTGCACTGCCGGTCCCTCCAGGACGCCCTCGACGGGCTCGGCCGGCACGGTCTGCCCCGGATCTCCGACTGGGGCGGCCGGCTCGCCTCCGTCCTCACCGGCGGCGGCCGGCTGCTGGCCGCGGGCAACGGCGGCAGCGCCGCCCAGGCCCAGCACCTCACCGCCGAGCTGGTCGGCCGCTACCGCAGCGAGCGGCCCGCCTACTCGGCGCTCGCCCTGCACGCGGAGACCTCCAGCGTCACCGCCATCGGCAACGACTACGGCTTCGACCACGTCTACGCCCGTCAGGTCGCCGCGCACGGACGTCCCGGCGACGTGCTGATGCTGCTGTCCACCTCGGGGCGCAGCGCCAACCTCATCGCCGCCGCGGTGGCGGCCAGGCGGGCCGGGCTCGCGGTGTGGGCGCTGACCGGCCCCGGCCCCAACCCGCTGATGGAGGCCGCCGACGAGAGCCTGTGCGTGGCGGCGGCCTCGACCGCGACCGTGCAGGAGGTCCATCTGGTCGCCGTGCACCTGCTCTGCGAGTGTTTCGACGCCGCCGTGGCCGCGCCTGCGGCGCGGACCGTGGCGGCCGTTCCCGGGAGGCTGACATGACCGGTCCCGAACCGCTGGTGGTGGTGGGCGACGTCCTGCTCGACGAGGACATCGAGGGGGTCGCCACCCGGCTGGCCCCCGACGCGCCCGCCCCGGTCGTCGACGTCACCGGGGACCACAGGCACCCGGGCGGCGCCGGGCTGGCCGCCGCCCTCGCCGCGCGCGGGGGCCGGGACGTGGTCCTGGTGACCGCGCTCGGCGACGACCCCGCGAGCGAGGCCGTGCGCCAGCAGCTCGGCGGGCGGGTACGGCTGCTGGAGCTTCCGCTGCACGGCACCCTGCCGGTGAAGACGCGCGTTCTCGCGGGCGGGCGGCCGCTGGTGCGCATCGACCGGGGCGGCGGGACGCCGGGCGAGCCGGACGAGGCGGTGCGTAACGCGCTGGCCGACGCGCACGCCGTCCTCGTCGCCGACTACGGCCGGCACACCGCCGGCGCGGTCCGCCCGCATCTGGAGGAGGCCGCCCGGCGCACCCCCGTGGTGTGGGATCCCCACCCGCGCGGCGAGACGCCGGTGGCGGGGGCCCGCCTCGTCACGCCCAACGCGGGTGAGGCGGTCGCGCTGTGCGCGGGCAAGCCCGGCGTGTCGGGCGACTCGCTGGGCGCCTTCGCCGAGCGCGGCACCGAACTCGCCGAGCGCTGGCGGGCGGCGGGCGTCGCCGTGACGCTCGGCGAGCGGGGTGTGCTGCTGACCCGGCCGGGCGGCGGCACGCCGATGCTGATCCCGGCGCCGTTCCACGCGGACGGCGACACCTGCGGCGCGGGCGACTGCTTCGCCGCGACGACGGTCGCCGGGCTGGCGGACGGGCTGCTGCCGGAGGAGGCGCTGCAGCGGGCGGTGGCCGAGGCCGCCGCGTTCGTCGCGGCGGGCGGCGCGGGCAACCCGGACCTCTGGCACACGCCGGTCGCCCCGGACCCCGCCCAGGATCCGGCCGCCGACGCGTTCGAACTGGCGCGGGAGGTACGGGCACGGGGCGGCACCGTCGTCGCCACGGGCGGCTGCTTCGACCTGGTGCACGCCGGTCACGTGGGCCTGCTGGAGAGCGCCCGGCGGATCGGCGACTGCCTGATCGTCTGCCTGAACTCCGACGCCTCCGTCACCCGCCGCAAGGGCCCGGGCCGCCCCCTGACCCCGGCCACGGACCGGGCGAAGGTGCTGGCCGCGCTGGGCAGTGTGGACGCGGTGGTGATCTTCGAGGAGGACACGCCGGAGAGGGTGCTGGAGCGGCTGCGGCCCGATGTGTGGGTCAAGGGCGGGGACTACTCCGTGCAGGATCTGCCTGAGGCGGCCGCACTCCGGGCGTGGGGTGGGCAGGCGGTGGTACTGCCGTACCTGGACGGCCACTCGACGACGCTGCTGGCGCAGAGGGCCGCGGATGCGGTTTCGGTGGCTCTGAGGCCGACGGAGGGATGAACGACCCTCCGGGGCGCGGGGTGGTGGCACGCCCTCCAGGGGCGCGGGGAACTGCGCGGACGGGGGTCCGGGGGCGGAGCCCCCGGAACGGTGTGTCAGCGCCCCGTTCCTCGGACGTTCCGTTCGTCGGACTTCCGGCCGCGCAGTGACCCGCGCCCCTTGGGGGTGTATCGGCACCGCGGGCCGGAAGGGGCGGGTCACGCCGCCGTTTGCAGGGCCGGCAGGGGCACCGCGTCCTTCGAGGACAGCGTGACCGAGGTCGCGAGCGTGCGCCGGCGGTGCAGGACGTGCCCCGACGCGATGGACGCGGCGATGATCACGCCGCCCGTGATCAGCGCACCCCGCGGCCCCGCCGTCTCCATGAGGAGCCCGAGGGCCGGAGGCCCGCCCAGGCTCCAGACCGTGCCGACCGAACCCCACACCCCCAGCACACGCCCCCGCAGGTGGGCGGGCGGATCGGTCTGCAGGACCGCCGTACCCGCCGTGTCGGAGACGGACTCGACCACGGCCATCGGGAGGACCAGCACCAGCAGCACCGCCAGCGAGGGCGACAGACCGGCGACGATCTGCAGCAGCGCCCCGCCGGCGGCGAGCGCGCCGACCAGCCGCACGGACGGACGCCGCAGACGTGCGCCGAGCACCGCGCCGACGATCCCGCCGGCCGCGAGGACGGTCGAGACCGTGCCGAAGGCGCCCGCGCCGCCCGCGAGCGGGCCGGTGACGAGGACGGCGAGGGTGAGGCCGTAGTTGCGGCCGAAGACCGCGCTGATGCCGGTCACCCCCGCGAGCGCGAGCAGCCGCGGCCTGCGGGCGAAGAAGGCCAGCCCCTCACGCACGCTCATGTCGGACTTCGACCGCCGGGCCGCGAGCCCGGTGACCTGTCGTACCGCTCCCGCCGCCGGGCGCAGGAACGGGATGACCGCCGTCACGAACAGGAAGGAGAAGCCGTTGGCGAAGTAGGCCGCCGCCGTGCCGAGGAGGCCGACGGTCACGCCGGCCAGGGCCGCGCCCGCGAGCCGTCCCGCGTTGAAGACGAGGGCGCCCACGCCGATGGCGGAGGGCACGTCCTCGGCGGGGACGAGGTCGTTGCCGAGCAGGGCGCAGGCCGGGTTGTCGACCGTGGCGACCATGCCGGTGAGGGCGGCCAGCACCATCAGAGTGGTCATGTCGAGCCGGTCCAGCGCCACCAGGCCGGCCGTGGTGAAGGCGATGACGGCGAGCAGGGCCTGGCTGACGGCGGCGGTCAGCTTGCGCGGCCAGCGGTCGACGGCCGCGCCCCCGAGGACGCTCATCAGCAGGGCAGGGGCCGCCTGGACGGACATGGACAGGCCGGTGGCCGCGGCGGACCCGGTGATCTGGAGGACCAGCAGGTTCTGCACGGTCAGCTGCATCCACGTACCGGCGTTGGACACGAAGTTGGCGACGGACCACCAGCGCATGCTGCGGTGCCGGAGGGAGCGCCAGGGCGACCGGGACCCGGCCGGGGCGTGGGAGGGTGTGGAAGACACGGTGCGCTACTCGGGGAGGAGCCCTTGGGGGCTCGGCTGAGTGGGCGCGGGAAGGAGGATGCCAGGCTGCGCTGCGCGGCGGTTCCCGTCGCCGGATCGGGCGCGCACCATCGTGGCAGAAGGGACCCCCGAGTCCCTTCCACCGCACAAGCGCCGTGGACGGACACGGGGGTCAAACACCCGCACCCGCACGGCACTTGGCCGCGCGAGTGCGGTTGCTCACAGGGAGGTTTGCGGAACGGGAACGTGGGAAGCCCCCGCCTCCGCCGCCGGTCAGCGGGACAGCTTGGCGCGGGCGCGTCCCGCCGCCGCGGCGGGTCCTGTGCCGGCCTTGAAGGCGCGCCGGGCGATGTGCGCCTCGCGGCGCAGGTCGTGCGCGGCGTGTCGGCTGCGCCACAGCACCGAGGGCCGGGCCCCGGTGTCGTCCGCCGCGATCAGCAGCCCACCCAGCAGGCCGAGGTTCTTGAGGAAGTGGATCCGGTGCTGGGACTTGTCCCCGGAGTCCTCCTCCTCCCAGAAACGGTGCGCGGCGAGGGTGGTGGGCACGAGGGTGGCGGCGATCGCGAGGGCGGCCGGGCGGGACATCCGTCCGGTGGCCAGCAGCAGGCCGGCGGCGACCTGGACGGCGCCGTTCAGCCGCACGGAGTCCTCGGTGCGGTCCGGCAGTGCGCGAAAGCGGTCGGTGACCGGCCGCACCACGGGCTCGGCCAGCCCGGCGACGCGGTGGGGGTGGCGGAGGGTGTCCAGTCCGCCCGCGATGAAGATCGACGCCAGCATCGGCCGGCCGAGGACGCGCAACAGGCTCATGTCCTTCTCCTGGAGTGTGGAGGGTGCGGTGCGCCGGGTTCCCCGCCGGACGGGGAGCATGCGGCGGGGGCGGGCGGCGGGGCCGTCACCAGAAGCGGGTGGTGAGTGCGGGCCGGCGGACCGCCTCGACGGCGTCGCGCAGGCACAGGGCGACGCCGATGGTGGCGCGCAGCACCGAGGGCCGTACGCTCTGCGCGGTCTCGGTGGCCAGGACCAGCAGGCAGCCCGCCGCCTGTTCGACCACGGAGACCGGGAGGGTGCAGTCGCCGTCGGCGGCCGCGCGGAACGCCTTCAGCGGGACCCCCGCTCCGTCGACCGTCCGCCGGGCGGCCTGTTCCAGGTACGGGACGGCCTGTTCGCAGAGGGTGGCGGGCAGGGTGAGGGTGCGCTGGAACGATGAACTGGTCATGTTCACAGTGCTCCCACGGCGTGGCGGGCCCGCACCGGCGGAAGCGGGTTTTTCACCGTCCCGCGTGAGCGTCCGCCGCGCCCGCGCCGGGCTCGTACGCTGGGCGGACCGCGAGAGCCGGAGCACACCGTGAAGCCGAGGAGGCCGCCGATGACCCTGCCGTCCCCCGCGTCCGGCGACGGGAGCCCCGCCGCGGTGGCGACGCGGCTGACCGGGCGGGCGGTGACCCGGGTGAGGCCGCTGTCCGGTGCGCTTGCCGAGGCCGCCCTGGACGACGGCCGCACGGTGGTGGTGAAGGCGCCGCTCGCCGGGGGCTGGCGGGAACGCGTCGGCGTGCACCAGCTGTTCCCTCTGCTGGTGCACGCCGTGCTGTTCGGCCGGGGCTACGCCGGGCAGGTGCTCGGCGTGGCCCGGTCCGCGCTGGCCCTCTGACCCGTCAGCGGGTCACCACGTGCCGCTCGTCGGGCACGCAGTGGGTCATGGTCAGCCCCGTCACGTCGCGCGGGGGGTTGTCGCCGAGGTTGGCGAGCCGCTTGCGGTCCTCCTCGGTGAGGGTCTGGCCCTCCAGCGGCTCCAGGTGGGCGACGTCCTCCGGCATGATGCCGAGGCCCTCGCCGACCCGGCGGCCGAGGTCGTTCTCGACGAGCAGGAAGTGCCACACCATGCGCTCCTGCACCGGCCGGTCGCACTGGGAGAGCAGGTCGGTGAAGTTCTTCACCAGGTCGTCGCGCTCCCAGTCCTCCAGCAGCATGTAGCGCTGGCCGGCCTGGAGGTAGTCGTTGGTGCGCTCGATCCGCTTGCGGGTGAGCCGGCCGCGGATCTCCGGGCCCTGCTCGTCGTGCGTCGGGTAGTGCGCCTCCCGCAGTCCGCCCGTGATGGACGGCTCGTAGTTGACGTGGGAGTTGTCCCCGCCGTCCACGTGATACGCCATCTGGCCGTCGCGCTGGTTGGTGCGCACCTGGGCGTGCTTGGGCTGGTTGACCGGCAGCTGGAGGTAGTTGGGGCCGACCCGGTAGCGCTGGGTGTCGCTGTAGGAGAAGGTCCGGCCGACGAGCATCTTGTCGTCGGAGAAGTCCAGGCCGTCGACGAGGACGCCGGTGCCGAAGGAGATCTGCTCGTTCTCCCCGAAGAAGTTGGCCGGCATCCGGTTGAGCACCATCTTGCCCACGGGCTTCGGCGGGAAGTCCTGCTCGGGCCAGGTCTTGGTGTCGTCCAGGGGGTCGAAGTCCAGCTCCGGGTGCTCGTGGTCGTCCATCATCTGGACGAGCAGCTCCCACTCGGGGTGATCACCGCGCTCGACGGCCTCGTAGAGGTCCTTGGTGGCGTGGCCGAGTCCCTGCGCCTGGACGTTGGCCGCGTCCTCCTCGGTCATGGAGCGCACACCCTGCTTGGGCATCCAGTGGTACTTGACCAGCTTGGTGTTGCCCTCGGAGTCGACCCACTTGTAGGTGTTCACGCCGAAGCCCTGCATGTGCCGGTAGTCAGCCGGGATGCCGCGCGGGCTGAACAGGTTGACCAGCATGTGCATGCTCTCCGGCGTCTGCGACATGAAGTCGAAGATGCGGCGCGGCTGCTGCTCGAAGGTGACCGGGTCGGGTTTGAGGGCGTGGATGACGTCGGGGAACTTGATGGCGTCGCGGATGAAGAAGACGCCGAGGTTGTTGCCGACGAGGTCCCAGTTGCCGTCCTCGGTGTAGAACTTCACGGCGAAGCCGCGCGGGTCGCGGGCGGCCTCGGAGGAGTCGCGGCCGCCGATGACGGTGGAGAAGCGGACGGCGAGGTCGGTGCGCTTTCCCGCCTCCTGGAACAGCTTGGCGCGCGTGTAGCGGGAGATCGGCTCGTCCCCCCACTTGCCGTACGCCTCGAAGTAGCCGTACGCGGTGACGCCGCGGGCGTGCACGACGCGCTCGGGGATGCGCTCCCGGTCGAAGTGGCTGATCTTCTCCAGGAACTGGTAGTTCTCCAGCGTGGCCGGGCCGCGGGAGCCGACGGTGCGCTGGTTCTGGTTGTCGTAGACCGGGTGGCCCTGCCGGTTGGTGAGTACCTTGCGGTCGTCGCCGGTAGCGGGGCCCTGACTCGAGGTGTCCGTCATGATTCGCTGGGCTCCTTGCGCTGCTGCTTCTGGCCGGTGACGGGCCGGGGCGTGACTGCTCCGGGCCGTCGGCCGGTTCCTGGCGGGCGGCCCGGGTACCCGGAGCCGCGGCGTCATGCACGCGTTCGCGGCCCGTTCACGGCGAAGGCCGGGCGCGCGGGCGCCCGGCCGCGGTCGCATCCCGTCGGCGGCGTGCGTACGAGGCCCATGCTGCCCCCGATCGGGACGGGCGGCGACCGGAGCGCTGCGGAGCGTGACGGCACGCCCGGGGGCGGCGCGTGCCGCACGGACGGAGGGGCGGGACACGGCGAGGCCCGGTCACCTGGTCGTGAGCACGGTGACCGGACCTGGTGAGGCGCTGTGCTCAGCCGCCGTTCAGGCGGGCCGCCAGCAGCTTCTTGCCCAGTTCGGCGCCCTTGCGGCTGTCCGCCTGGGCCTTGCGGAACAGATCGGCGACCTCGCTGTCGTCGGCCCGCTCGGCGTCCTGGATGTAGTTCTCCAGACGCAGGGCGTTGCTCAGGCACGCCTCGACGTACCAGACGAGGTTGTAGTCCTTGTCCTTCGTGCCAGTGACGCCGCCGGTCTCCGTGTCGCTGGTCATCCGGGTCTCCCCTCGTGGTGCTCGTCCCTCGCCCGCCCCCGGACCGCCGGGCCGGGGGACGGGCTCACAGCGGCGGCCGGGTACCCGGCCAGGGGGCGGGCACACCGAAAGGCGGGAGCGCGACCGGTCCCCCGTTCCGGTCGTGCCCCCGCCGTGGCTCGAAACTATGCAGGACGAGGCTTGTCTGTGTACCGCGCCGGTGCCCGATGCACGGGTCCACGGCACTCACCTGTGCACAGGTGAGTCCGAATCGCCCGGTTCACTCCCCCGCGAAGAGCGGCTGCTCCAGGTCGCCGACCGCCAGATGGGCCAGGGCGACCTCGTAGAGATCGGTCCCGGCGGCCAGGAGTTGCCGTTCCAGGACCGGTTCGGCGCTGCGGACGTGCTCGCGCACGGTCTGGGCGTGCATGCCGAGGGCCTGCGCCGCCCGCTCCGCGTTGGCCCCCTCGGCGATCCAGGTGCGCAGGGTGCGGCGCACGTTGCGCGGGCCGGCGTCGAGGCGGCCCAGCAGCTGCTGCGCCCAGGAGGCGACGGCCGGTCCCGACAGCAGCTCGGTCAGGCATCGCGCGCTCGCGGCGGAGCCGGCGGGCCCCTGACCGTCCAGCAGGTTGATCTGGGTGTGCAGCGCCAGATGCACGACGGCCCGCACGGTCACGTCGTCGAAGTCGACGCCGAGCATGGACTCCACGCGGTCCATGCGGGCGCGCACGGTGTTGCGGCTGACGCCGAGGATCTTGGCGGTGGCGACGGCGGTGAACTCCAGGCCGAGCCGGGTGGTGGCGAGCAGTTCGGCGCGGGTGTGATGGGACAGCGTGTCGAGCGGGCGCAGCACCCGCGCCGCCCAGGTGCGCAGCGCCGCCGGGTCCATCAGCCGCTCGGGGTGGGTGCGCTCGGCGTACACCGCCGCCTTGTCCGGCCGGAACCGTGCCACGGCCAGCGCGCTGACGGCCTGCCCGTAGGCGGTGGCGGTGCGCGCCAGGCTCTGCCAGACGCTGCCGCCGACGAAGGTGTCGGGGTGACGCTCCACCAGGGAGCGCAGGTCGGCGGCGGTGGCCTCGCGCGGGCTGAGGACGATCACATGGCCGTCGACGGCCGGGCAGCGCACCACCAGCGCCTCCTCCCGGGTGCGTTCGATGCACTCGGCGGCCAGCCGGTCGCGCAGGGAGGGGTCGGACTCCAGGACGTAGACGCAGGCGGTCTCGGCGTCGAGCAGTCCCGGCCAGAGTCCGGCGGCGACCCGGCGCGCGGAGACGGTGTCCTCGACCATCAGCAGCTGGAGGATCGCCAGCCGCAGGTCCGCGGTGGCCCGTCGGAGCCGGACACCGGCCGCCTGCGTCTCGTGGGCGGTGAGGAGCAGTTCGATCACCTGAGCGGTGTGCGTGACGACGTCCGAGGCGTGCCGGTCGAAGGGCGTCCGGCGGGAGACGGCCAGCACGCAGGCGCCCGTGGGGTGCCCGAAGCGCACCAGTCGCAGATGGCGTCCGTCCCCGTCCCACGCGGCGGACGCGATCCGTCCGGAGGCGACGTCCGCGGCGAGCGCCTCGTCCAGCGGCAGCGGCGTACCGGCGAGCAGGTCGCCCGCGCCGTCACGGAGGGCGACCTCCGCGTCCACCGCGCCGGCCAGCCAGTCCACGACCCGGCGGACGTCACGCCCGCCCGGCCGCAGATGCTCCAGCAGTTCACGCGCCCAGCCCGAGCGCCCCGCCGCCTCCGTCGCCGCCCCGTGCGCCGTGTCCTTTCCGCCCGTCACCCCGGCCTTCCCCTCGTCTCTCGCCCTGTGGCCCGGACGGGGGACGTTACCCCACGGTCCGGCGCCGCTCACCCCGGCGCGACGGGCCCGCCCCTCCCCTGCGGGTGACGCGGGACCGGTGTGCCGCGGCGCGGGGCGCGGGCGGCATAAGCTCGGTGAATGGCCAAGTACTTCGACGTGCACCCCGACAACCCCCAGCCGCGCACCATCGGCCAGATCGCCGCCGCCATCCGCGACGACGCGCTGATCGCGTACCCCACGGACTCCTGCTACGCGCTCGGCTGCCGTCTGGGCAGCCGCACCGGCATCGACCGGATCCGCACCATCCGCAAGCTGGACGACCGGCACCACTTCACCCTGGTGTGCCGCGACTTCGCGCAGCTCGGCCAGTTCGTACGGATCGACAACGACGTCTTCCGCGCGGTGAAGGCGTCCACCCCGGGCCGCTACACGTTCATCCTGCCCGCGACCAAGGAGGTGCCGCGCATGCTGCAGCATCCCAAGAAGAAGACCGTCGGCGTGCGCATCCCCGACCACGTGGTCACCCAGGCCCTGCTGGAGGAGCTCGGCGAGCCGCTGCTGTCCAGCACCCTGCTGCTGCCCGGGGAGGACGAGCCGATGACCCAGGGCTGGGAGATCAAGGACCGGCTCGACCACGAGGTGGACGCGGTGCTGGACTCCGGCGACTGCGGCACCGAGCCGACCACGGTGATCGACTTCTCCGGCGGCGAGCCGGAGATCGTACGGGTGGGCGCGGGCGACGTCTCGCGCTTCGAGTGACGGAAGGCTCGAGTGACGGGAGGACGGCGCGACATGACGGACGTGCGGGGGACCGAGGTGCGTGTCCCCACGGAGGACGGGACGGCGGACGCGTACGTGGCGCGCCCGGCGGACGGCTCGCCCCGCCCGGCGGTGCTCTGCTTCACCGACGCCTTCGGGGTGCGCCCGACGGTGCGGGAGGCCGCCGACCGGGTGGCGCGGGCCGGGTACACCGTGCTGGTGCCCAACCTCTTCCACCGGCGCGGGCCGGCCCCGGTGGTCGAACTGCCCGGCTTCATCGACGCGAAGGCGCGCGGGGAGTTCTTCACCCGGCTCCGTCCGGCGCTGCGGCAGCTGACGCCGCAGCGGGCGACGGCCGACGCGGGGGCGTATCTGCGGTGGCTCGCGGAGCGGCCGGAGGCGGCGGACGGGCCGGTGGCGCTGGTCGGCTACTGCATGGGCGCCGGCCTGGCGCTGCGCACGGCCGGCGCCTTCCCGGACCGGGTGGCGGCGGTGGCCGGGTTCCACGGCGGCCGGCTGGCGACGGACGACCCCCACAGCCCGCACCTGGCGGCGCCCCGGATCACGGCGGAGGTGTATCTCGGGCACGCCGACGAGGACCCGTCGCTGCCGCCGGAGCAGATCGAGCGGCTGGAGAGGGCCCTGACGGACGCGGGCGTCCGGCACCGCTGCGAGGTGTACCCGGGGGCCGCGCACGGCTTCACCCAGTCCGACACTGCGTCGTACGACGAGAAGGCCGACGAACGCCACTGGGCGGCGCTGCTGGACCTGTTGGACCGCACCTTCCGGCCCGGCACGTCGACGTGACGGCGGAACGGCCAGGTCGACGAGGCCCCGCCCATCGTCCGTACGGGGCACCGTTGTTACGGTGCACGCGTGTCCGAATCCTCACGCGACACCGCCGAGGGCGCCGGCTGGGGCGTCGTCGAACGCGGTGAGTACCTGCGGCTGGTGCCGCGCCAGACGGAGAAGATCTCCTGGCTGGACCCGAGACATCTGTGGGCCGCCCGCAACGGCGTCCTGGCCTCCTGGCTGGGCGACCCCACCGGGGAGATCAGATCGCGCTGGGCGGCCCGGCGGGCGGCGGCCGGGGCGCCCGCCGACCGCGTGATCCGGCGGGACGACCCGGACCGCTTCTCGTTCCTGGTGATCGGTGACACCGGCGAGGGCGGCGAGCCCCAGTACGCGGTCGTCCCCGGCCTGCTGAAGGAGGGCGGCGACACCGCCTTCGCCGTGCTCGCCAGCGACGTCATCTACCCGGTGGGCGCCGCCGACGACTACGGCCCCAAGTTCTTCCGTCCGTACCAGGACTACCAGGCGCCGGTCTACGCGATACCCGGCAACCACGACTGGTACGAGGACCTGGCCGGCTTCATGCGGGTCTTCTGCGACGAGACCGCGCCGCTGCCGCCCGCCCCCGCGCCGCGCCCTCTCACCCGCGCCTGGCTGCGGGCCCTGCTGTGGCACCGGCCCCGCCCCGGTGACGGCGAACGCCTCGACGAGGCCCGCAAGTCGCGCTCCTCCCCCGCCCAGCAGGCCGTGCAGCCGGGTCCGTACTGGGCGATCGACGCCGGGCCGATACGGATCGTCGGCATCGACACCGGGCTGCTCGGCACTGTCGACGCCGAGCAGGGCGCGTGGCTGCGCGAGGTGTCCCGCGACCCGCGCCCGAAGATCCTGGTGACCGGCTCGCCCCTCTACGTGGACGGCGAGCACCACCCGTGCCCGATCGAGGGCGGCGGCACCGTCGACGACATCGTCCGCGATCCCGCGCACCGCTATGTGGCCGCGATAGGCGGCGACATCCACAACTACCAGCGCTACCCGGTGCGTCTGGGCGACGGCCGCACCCTGCAGTACGTGGTGGCGGGCGGCGGCGGGGCGTTCACGCACGCCACCCACACCATTCCCCGGGTGGACGTCGCCGGGGTCACCGAGGCGGACTTCCGCTGCTACCCGCTGCGCGGCGACTCCCTCGCCTTCTACAGCGGGCTGTACGGGCGGCGGACGCGGCTGCGCCGGTTCTTCTCGCTGACCGAGGCGGAGGCGGCCGCGGTGGTCGCCGAGCGCCTGGGCATCGGTCCGACCCGCGCGCCGGGCGCGCCGGCCCGGGTGACCCGCCGGATGCGGCTCGTCGCGGGGCTGCTGGGCACCGGACGCCGGCCGGACCGGGGGAAGCGGTTCCGGCTGCCGGTGCGCAAGGCGTACCAGTCGCTGTTCTCGCCCGGTTCGGCCACGTACAGCCCGCCGTTCTTCAAGTCCTTCCTGCGGATCGACGTGACCCCCGAGGCGCTGCGGCTGCGCTGCTTCGCGGCGACCGGGCAGCGGGCGCAGGAGGTCGCCCCGCCCGTGGAGGACGAGGTGACCGTCCCGCTGACCTAGGGCGGCCGGCTACCAGCGGCCTGGGGCGGTGCCGGTGAGGGGCCGGGAGGGCGTGCCGTCCACACCCACGGGGACGTCACCGGCGAGCATCACGCGGTGCATGATCCGCGGATGGTCCAGGTGGGCCGTGTCCGCGGGCGCGAGGTGGATGGTGGCCCTGTTGTCCCAGAACGCCACGGTGCCCGGCTCCCAGCGCAGCCGCACGGTGTACTCGGGCCGGGTGGCCTGCTCCAGCAGCATGTCCAGGACCGCCCTGCTCTCGGGGCGGGACAGTCCCGTGATCTGTTCGACGTAGTAGCCGTTGACGAACAGGATCCGCTCCCCGGTCTCGGGGTGGACACGCACCAGTGGGTGCTCGCTGGCGGTCTGGTGGTCCAGCAGGTGGCGTACGTAGGCGTCGTCGCCGGGCCGGGGCTGGTAGCCCACGCCGAGGCGGTGCTCGGCCCGCAGCCGGTCGGCGAACTCCCGCACCGGGGCCGACAGTCCGGCGTAGGCGGCGGCCAGATTGGCCCAGGTGGTGTCGCCGCCGTAGGGCGGCACGGTCTCGGCGCGCAGGATGGTCGCGGCGGGCGGGTCGACGCGGGCGCCGTGGTCGCAGTGCCAGCCGCGCAGCACGGTGTGGCGGCGCCGCCGCAGCCACTCCTCGTGGTCCATGCCGTACCGGCCGCCCAGTTCCAGGCGGTCGGCGGTGGTCTCGACCTCGGGGAAGTCCGCCGGTGAGGCGGAGCCCCGGCGGGGCAGGACGACCGGTTCGCCGAAGCGGCGGGCCAGCGCCACGTGTCCGGCGTGGTCCAGGCGCTGGCCGCGGAAGAAGACCACCTTCCAGCGCAGCACCGCCGCCCTGATCGCGGCGACCGTCCCCTCGTCGAGCTCCGCGGCGAGGTCCACGCCCGTGATGTCGGCGCCGATGTGCCCGGCCGCGGGGCGCACCTCGGCCTTCCCCGTGTGCTCCCGGTCCGTCCCGACGCGGCTGTCCGTCGTCATGCGTCCCACTCCGTCGCTCGAACCCGCCGGCCCCGGACGGTCCGGCTCCCGGGGAGATCGTGGCAGGGGAAGCGGTCCCTGGCGACAGGGCGCCGGGCCGTCCGGTTGATCACCGCCCCCGTCGTGGCCGACGCTGGGAGGGACGACACCGCAACCGGAGGGCCCTCCCGTGACGAGCATCCCGCAGCACACTCTCAACGACGGCACCACGATCCCCGCCCTGGGCCTGGGCACCTGGCCGATGGACGACGCCGAGGCGGAACGGGCGGTGACCTCGGCCCTCCACGCCGGGTACCGCCTGATCGACACGGCGGCCAACTACCGCAACGAGACCGGCGTGGGCCGGGCCGTGGCCGGCGCGGGCGTCCCGCGCGAGGAGATCGTCGTGACGACGAAGCTCCCCGGCCGCCACCACGGCTACGAGGAGGCCCTCGCCTCCTTCGAGGAGTCCCGCGCCCGCCTCGGCCTGGAGTACGTCGACCTGTACCTGATCCACTGGCCGCTCCCCCGCGTCGACAGGTACGTCGACTCCTGGAAGGCCATGATCAAGCTCCGCGAGGACGGTCTGGTCCGCTCGATCGGCGTCTCCAACTTCACGCCCGCCCACATCGAACGCCTGGAGAAGGAGACCGGGGTGCTGCCCTCGGTCAACCAGATCGAGCTGCACCCGTTCTTCCCGCAGGAGGAACTGCGCGCCTACCACGCGGACAAGGGCGTGCTGACCGAGAGCTGGAGCCCGCTGGGCCGCGGTTCGCGGCTGCTGGACGACCTCGCGGTGGCCGCCGTCGCCGACGCGCACGGCGTCACCCCGGCGCAGGCGGTGCTGCGCTGGCACGTCCAGCTGGGCGCGCTGCCCGTGCCGAAGTCGTCCGGTCCCGAGCGGCAGCGCGCGAACCTCGACGTGTTCGGGTTCGAGCTGGACGACGCCCAGATGCGGACGGTCTCCGACCGGGCGCACCGGCGGATCGGCGGGGACCCGGAGGTGCACGAGGAGTTCTGACCGGGTACCCGGGGTCAGCTCGTACGGAAGGCGGACGGACCGGAGGGAGCAACGCGGTGGACGGGGCGGACCGACTGCGGGACTACCACGGCAAGCGGCACTTCGACCGGACCGCGGAGCCGCGCGGCGGCGGGCGGGAGGCGGAGGACGCCCGGCCACGGTTCGTCGTGCAGATCCACGACGCCCGCCGGATGCACTTCGACTTCCGGCTCCAGGTGGGCGACGTGCTGAAGTCGTGGTCGGTGCCGAAGGGACCGTCCGCCGACCCGCGGGACAAGCGGCTGGCCGTGCCGACGGAGGACCACCCGCTGGAGTACGAGGGGTTCGAGGGCGTCATCCCGCACGGCGAGTACGGCGGGGGCACGGTGATCGTCTGGGACCACGGCACGTACGAGCCGCTGAGCCACGACCGGCGGGGCCGCCCCGTCGACTTCGCCGCGTCGCTGGAGCGCGGCCACGCCACGTTCCGGCTGCACGGCGCGAAGCTGCGCGGCGAGTACGCCCTGACCCGCTTCCGGAGCGGGGACGACGGGGAGGAGGCGTGGCTGCTGGTGCGGGCCGCGAAGGGCGGCTCCGGCGGCCGGGGCGCGCCCGATCCCCGGCGGGCGCGTTCCGCCCGGACGGGCCGCACGCTCGCGCAGGTGGCTCAGGAGGACGGCTGAGTCCTCGGGGGCGGCGCGTCAGCGGCGCGGGAGGGCCTGCTCCGCCCAGATGGTCTTGCCGCCGTCGGCCTGCCGGCTCCCCCAGCGCTGGGTGAGCTGGGCGACCAGCAGCAGCCCCCTGCCGCCCTCGTCGAAGGCGTGCGCCCGGCGCAGATGGGGCGAGGTGGAACTGGAGTCGCTCACCTCGCAGATGAGGGTGCGGTCGCGGATCAGCCGCACCCCGATCGGGGGCTCCCCGTAGCGGATGGCGTTGGTGACCAGCTCGCTGACCACCAGCTCGGTGACGAAGGAGATGTCGTCCAGGCCCCAGGCGGACAGCAGGTCGAGCGCCCACTTCCGGACGGCGGCGACCTCCTCGGGGTCCTGTGCCACGTCCCGCGCGGCGACCTGCCCGGCGCCCAGGGCGCGGGTGCGGGCGAGCAGCAGCGCGACGTCGTCGGCGGGCTCCTCGGGCAGGACGTGCTTCAGCACGACGTCGCACAGGTCGTCCAGCGACTCCGCGGGCGCCGTCAGGGCGCGGCACAGCTCCTGGGTGGTGTGGTCGACGTCGCGGCTGCGGCCGTCGACGAGCCCGTCGGTGTAGAAGGCGACGACGCTGCCCTCCGGCAGTTCCAGCTCCGTCGCCTCGAAGGGCAGACCGCCGACGCCCAGCGGCGGTCCCGCGTTCAGCGGCACCAGCCGGCAGGTGCCGTCGGGCAGCAGCAGGGCGGGCGGGGGGTGGCCGGCGGCGGCCACCGTCAGCATGCCGGAGACGGGGTCGTAGACGGCGTACAGGCAGGTGGCGCCGAGTTCCGGGACGTCGTCGCGCTCGTCGTCGGTGAGGTGGGTGACCAGGTCGTCGAGGTGGGTGAGCAGCTCCTCGGGCGGCAGGTCGACGTCCGCCAGGGTGCGCACGGCCGTGCAGAGCCGGCCCATCGTGGCCGTGGAGGGGATGCCGTGTCCGACGACGTCCCCCACGACCAGGGCGACCCGGGTTCCGGACAGCGGGATGACGTCGAACCAGTCGCCGCCGATGCCCGCGGCGGACGCGGTGGGCAGGTAGCGGTGGGCGACCTCGACGGCCGCCTGCCCGGGCCGCACCTTGGGCAGCAGGCTGTTCTGGAGGGTCATGGCGATGGCGCGTTCCCGGGCGAAGCGGCGGGCGTTGTCCACGCAGACGGCGGCCCGCCCGGCGATCTCCTCGGCCAGGACGGCGTCGTCCTCCTCGAACTCCTCGGGGCGGAGATTGCGCAGGGCGATCGCGACGCCGAGCGTGGTGCCGCGGGCGAGCAGCGGTACGGCGAGTTCCGCATGGGGGCGGGAGGCCCGTGCCGCCTCCGTGCGGAGGGACCGCGGCTCGCGCTCGGCCTTCCAGCGGTCGAAGTCCGGCTCGCCCGCCCGTGCGAGCACGGCTCTGCGCTCGCGCAGCGCCCGCGCGGGCGGCGAGTAGGGCGGGTAGACGTCGGTACGGCCGCGTTGGACGATCGTGGCGGGCGCGTCCGGGCCCGCGGAGGCGTGCGCCACGCGGCGCATGACGACGTCGGGACGGTCGTCCCGCGGGGGCGCCTCCGCGTCGAGCACCCAGTCGAGCAGGTCGACGGCGGCGAAGTCCGCGAAGTCCGGCACCAGCAGCGCCACGAACTCCTCGGCGGTCCGGACGACGTCGAGGGTGGTGCCCAGGGCGGTCGTGGCCTGGTCGATCAGGGCCAGCCGGCGCCGGGCGCGGTGCTGCTCGGTGCTGTCCAGGCCGGCCAGCGCGGTGCCGATCACCCGGCCGGTGGTGTCGCGCAGCGGCCACATCTCCACGCCCCAGGCCTGCTGGTCCGGGGCGGCGCCGGCCTGGCTGTAGGTCCCGTCGCGCATCGGACGGCCGGTACCGGCGACCCTGCGCATGTTCCGGTCGATGGAGCGGGTGCCCTCGCTCCGGCCCGCGGCGTCGAGGAAGGTCCGGCCGAGCAGGGTCTCCTCGGACCCGCCCATCGCCTCGCAGGCGGCGGCGTTGAGCCGCACGAAGCGGTGCTCGGTGTCGAAGACGGAGATGGGCAGGGACGACTGCTCGAAGACACGGCCGGCCAGCGACGTCTCCCGCGCGCCGGCGGGCGCGGCGGTGATCACGTACCCGGTGGTCTCGTCCCCGGGCCCGTCGAGGGGGGACACCGCGATCCGTAGCGTCAGCGCGTGCCCGTCGCGGTGACGCGCCGTGACGGCTCCCGCGGGCAGGGGCGCACCGCCGGGCGGGGTCTCGCCGCTGCCTGGCTCCTCGGCCAGCACGTCCCGCACGGGACGGCCCACGGCCTCGTCGGCGGAGAACCCGGTCAGCCGCCGGGCTCCCTCGCTCCACCCCGTCACGACGCCGCGGGCATCGACAACAAGAGCGGCGGAGGCGTCGTCCATTGGTCCAGGATCGACCCGCGGCCGTCACCTCTCAACCGCGGCGGGTGCTTCCGGTGCCGGGCCGCCTCAGGCGCGGTGTGCGCGCAGGGCGGCGAGCGCCTTGTCCGCGTGGGCGTTCATGCGCAGCTCGCTGCGCACGACCTCCAGCACGGTCCGGTCCTGGCCGATGACGAAGGTGGCCCGCTTGGTGGGCGCCACGGAGATGCCCCGCTTCACGCCGAACATCTCGCGGATCGCTCCGTCGGCGTCGGAAAGGAGCGGCATGCCGAGGGTGTGCCGTCCGGCGAACTCGGCCTGGCGCTCCACCGGGTCCCCGCTGACGCCGACCGGGCGGGCGCCCGCCTCCGCGAACTCGGCGGCGAGGTCGCGGAAGTGGCAGGCCTGCGCGGTGCAGCCGGGGCTCAGGGCGGCGGGGTAGAAGAACAGCACCACCGGGCCGTCGTCGAGCAGCTCGGACAGCCGGCGGACGGTGCCGGTCTCGTCGGGCGCGGCGAAGTCCTCGACCGTGTCGCCCTTCTCGAGGCGCGCGCTCATGCCGTCCCCTCCGCGTTCTTGGCGACGCCGCGCGCCCACAGCACCAGCGGCACCTGGAGCGGCAGCCGGCCGAAGGCGGCGGCGCGCAGCGGGGCGGGGCGGTGGCGCCAGTCGACGGCCATCTTCACGTTGGCGGGGAACACGCCGACGAAGAACGCCGCCGCGGCCAGGGCGGCGGCCTTGCGGGTGCGGGGCAGGGCCACCCCGGCGGCCAGCGCCAGCTCGGCGGCGCCGCTGGCGTACGTCCAGGTACGGGGTGAGCCGGGCAGGGAGCGCGGGACGATGTGGTCGAACTGGCGGGGCGCGGCGAAGTGCGCGGTGCCGGCGGCGGCCAGCAGGCCGGCGAGCAGCAGGGGTGAGCGTGCGGAGCGTGACACGGTTCCTCCTCCGGTGACTGCCGCGCACGTTACCGGACGGTAGGACAGCGGCCGCGCGGGAGGGCCGGGTGTCAGTCCGCCGGGGACCCGGCGTCCGTCTCGGCCGCGTGGGCGAGGAAGTCGTCGACCATGCGGTGGAACAGCGTGGCCAGCTCGCGCAGGTCCTCCTCGGACCAGTGGGCGAGGGCGGCCTGCATGCCGCGCACCCCGGTCTCGCGGATCCGGGCGATCGCCTCGCGGCCGGCGCCGGTGAGCTCGATGCGCTGGGCGCGGCGGTCGTCCGGGTCGGGCACACGGACGACGTGACCGGACCTTTCCAGGTGCTGCACCGTGCGCGTGACGTGCGAGGCCTCCACCCCGAGCCGCGCCGCCAGCTCCCCCGGCCGCATCGGCTCCTCGTCGGCCATCTTCCGCAGCAGCGCCGCCGCTGCCCGGTCCAGCGGCACGCCCGCCGCGGCCATCAGCCGCTCGTGCTGCCGGGCGCGCGAGCTGAGGTAGGTGATGCGGTACAGCGCGCGCTCGATCTCGACCACCTCCGGGGAGGCGGAGGCGTCGGAAGGCGGGGGTGTGGACATGGGCGCACTTTACCATCTCATTGCGTAACTCAATCAAATGAGCGGTGAGGAACGGAATTCTCCCTTCACCCCCCGCACGCGCCACCCCCGGCCGCGCTCCGCCCGCCCCCCGGCCTCCGTTCGGGCGAAACACCGAGGCCGGACGCGTGGGGCCGGGCGGCGGCGTCCACACCTCACCCGTGACCCTCCCGCTGATCCCGCCCATGCTCGCCACGCCCGGCCGGCTGCCGCCTCCCTCGGCGGACGCGCGCTGGGCGTACGAGACCAAGCAGGACGGGCAGCGGGCGGTGGTCTACCTCCCGGGCGACGGGACCGTCGTGCTGCGCGCGCGGTCCGGCCAGGAGATCACCGGCGCGTATCCCGAGCTGCGCCCGCTGGCGACCGCGCTCGGGTCCCGTCCCGCCGTGCTGGACGGCGAGATCCTCGCCCTCGACGCGGAGGGCCGGGCCAGCTTCCAGCTGCTCCAGTCGCGGATGGGGCTGGCCCATTCCCCCGCCCGCGCGGCCCGCCGGGCGGAGACCGTGCCGGTGCATCTGATCCTGTTCGACGTGATGCACCTGGACGGCCGCTCACTGCTCCGTGAGCCGTACGTCCGCCGCCGTGAGGAGCTGCTGGACCTCGGGCTCGACGGGCCGTTCTGGTCCACCCCGGCCGCGATCGTGGGCCATGGCGCTCAGGCGCTGCGGGCCACCGTCGAGCACGGCCTGGAGGGGCTGGTGTGCAAGAGGCTGGACTCGGTGTACGAGCCGGGGGTCCGCTCCCGCGCCTGGATCAAGATCCGCAACATGCGCAGCGAGGACGTGCTGGTCGGCGGCTGGCTGCCGGGCAAGGGCCGGCTGACCGGGCTGCCGGGCGCCGTCCTGGTCGGGCAGCGGGCGGGGGACCGGCTGCGCTACGTGGGCGGCGTGGGCACCGGCTGGAGCGAGGCCGAACGCACCGAGCTGGCCGCGCTGCTGAAGGCCGCGGCGACCGACGTCTGCCCCTTCGACCCGCCGCCCTCCGTCCCGGGCGCCCGCTGGGTGGTGCCCCGGCTGGTCGGCGAGGTGCGCTACAGCACCCGCACCCGGGAGGGCATGCTGCGCCAGCCGTCCTGGCTGCGGCTCCGGCCGGACCTCGCGCCCGAGGACGCGGCGGCCGACCTCCCCGACGACCTGGCGTGACCCGAGGGCGGCCCCGTACCGCCAGGTCCACCCTTCTTCCCCGTTGACACCCGCCCCCCCTCTTGGCATGGGCACGTCCGACCGGGATGCTGTGAACTCCCCAGCCCCCCACAGCCGTTGGGCTGCGCCTGTCCCGAGGAGGACGCAGTGTCGCCGAGCACGTCCCGTACGCACGCCAGGAGATGGCTGACCGGCCTGGCCGGAGCGGCCGCCCTGGTCGTCGCCTTCCCCGCCACGGCCTTCGCCGCTCCCCCGCCCGCGCTCCCCGGGAACGCCGACGCCCTGGAGAGCACCTACCAGCCGGCCTACGACTACGACACCGACGGCTGCTACTCCTCCGCGGCGATCGGACCGGACGGCACCGTCAACCCCGGGCTGAACCCCACCGGCGCCCTCAACGGCAACTGCCGTGACGCCTCAGACCTGGACAACACCAACGGCTACGCGCGCGCCAAGTGCAACAACGGCTGGTGCGCCGTGGTCTACGCGCTCTACTTCGAGAAGGACCAGGCCCTCCCGGGCGTCAGCCTCGGCGGCCACCGCCACGACTGGGAGCACGTCGTGGTGTGGGTGCAGAACGACACCGTGCAGTACGTGGCGACGTCCAACCACGGCTCGTTCACGGTCCACCCCCGCTCGTCCGTCCGCTTCGAGGGCACGCACCCGAAGATCGTCTATCACAAGGACGGCATCAGCACCCACTGCTTCCGCCTGGCCGGCACGGGCGACGAACCGCCGGAGAACCACAAGGGAGCCTGGCAGTACCCGCCGCTGGTCGGCTGGAACGGCTATCCGCCAGGGCTGCGCGAGAAGCTCGTCGCCCACGACTTCGGCAGCGCCCACTTCGGCCTGAAGGACGGCAGCTTCGCCTCACACCTCGCCAAGGCCAAGCCGTCCGGCATCCCCTTCGACCCGAACGGATGAGAGGCATGGGCGAGTTGACGCCTGGGTTCGACGCCGTGTCCCGGGCGCCGAGGGGCGACGGGGGTCTATCGTGACGCCATGGCCGTCCCGGAACTGATCCGTATCGTCTCCCGCGACTCGCCCATGGCGCTCGCCCAGGTGGAGCGCGTCCGCGCCGAGCTGACCGCGGCCCATCCCGGGGTGCGCACCGACGTCGTCCCGGTGCGCACGACCGGGGACATGTGGCTGGGCGACCTGTCACAGGTGGAGGGCAAGGGCGCGTTCACCAAGGAGGTGGACGCCGCGCTGCTGGCCGGCGAGGCCGACCTCGCGGTGCACTGCGTGAAGGACGTGCCCGCCGACCGGCCGCTCCCTGCGGGCACGGTGTTCGCGGCGTTCCTGGAGCGGGACGACGTCCGCGACGCGCTGGTCCACCCGGACGGTCTCACCCTGGACGAGCTGCCGCCCGGCACGCGGATCGGCACGTCGTCGGTGCGCCGGGTCGCCCAGCTCGCCGCCACCCATCCGCAGTTGCGGTGCGTGCCGCTGCGCGGGAACGCCAACCGGCGGCTGGCGAAGCTGGCGGAGGGCGAGGTGGACGCGCTGCTGCTCGCGGCGGCCGGTCTGGAGCGGATCGGCCGGGCCGACGTGATCAGCGAGGTGCTGTCGCCCGACGTGATGCTGCCGCCGGTCGGCGCGGGCGTCCTGGCCCTTCAGTGCCGGGAGGGCGACACGGGTCTGATCGAGGCGGCCGCCGTCCTCAACCATCCCGACACGCACCGCGAGACGACCGCCGAGCGGATGCTGCTGCACGTCCTCCAGGGGCACTGCAACAGCCCGATCGCCGGACTCGCCCGCGTGGACCGCAGCGGCGAACTGTCCTTGCGCGCCTGCGTGTTCACCCCGGACGGCAAGACCCGGCTGAACGCCCACGAGTGGGCGGGGCGGCTGGACCCGGCGACGCTCGGCACGTCGGTCGCCGTGGCGCTGCTGCGTCAGGGCGCCCGCGAGGTCATCGACGGCATCCCGCACTGAACCTCCCGGCGCGGGCGGATCAGGCGGTGCCCTCCTCCGCCTGCTCCTGGAGGAACAGGCTCACCTGCTGGGCGAGGCTCTCGCGGGCCGCCCCGGCCGTCGCCCCCGCGGAGGGTTCGAGCACGCCGACGCCGCCCGTCCACAGCCGGCGTCCGGCCCACTCCTCGTCGGCGCGCACCTGCACCTGGACGTCGACCTGCGCCAGGGACACCTCGGGCGCCGCCGCGTAGAGCACGGCGGTGGCCCGGCGCAGCGGAAAGACGTCGAACCCCTCGATGAATTGCGAGTTGCGCCAGTCGATGAATGCGCTTTCGCCGTCGGGGCCGGTGCGCACGTCGATCTGACCGTCCTCGAGATGAATGCACACAGGGCGCTCGCCCCGGTTCTCCACGGTCACCCGGACCCGGAAGTACGACAGCCCTTCGGCGGCGTCGTCACGCCCGCGCGGCGGGTCGCCCGCTTCCAGACGATGGACGCGGACCCGCAGACCGGCATGCTCGTCGTACTCCTGCCAGTCCCCGACCACGTTCGGCTCGTACACAGTGCACCTCTCGACTTCTGTCCGCTGCTTCCTATCTGTGGTCTCAGCGCACTGTCAAATGAGCGGAATGCGCCGTGGTCAGGCAGTTCGTCCGATCTGATCGCCGATCAAGCGCTGCCCAGGAAAAATCGCCCGACCGGACCACCGGGCGCGCCGACGAGGCGTGCCGTACATCACGTCCGGCGCGGCGGTCACCCCGCACCGGCGGCGCCCGGCCCCCTCCCCCGCCGGAACGGCCCCGCCCGCGCGCCCCGGCCTGCCGCTTTTCACACCCTGAATTCCCCCGGTTCCACAGCGTGCGTATTTCCAGAATTCAACGGACCGCGATCCCGCACCGTTTTCCCGCAGCCGTTTTGAAATCGCGGCGGACCGGGAAAGGAATTCTCAGTGCTTCGGACAGGAGGCACGTCCGTGTTCTGTCCATCCGGCACCCGCTCAGGGAGGTGCGCGCGTGATGCGTACCGTCGGTCCCAGGAAGCCCCACTCCCATGACGACGCCCCCGAGACGGCGCGTGACTTCGAGCGTCTGGCCGGTCTGCCCGACGGGCCGGAGCGCCGGAGACTGCGCGACGACCTGGTCACGGCGTGGCTGCCGATGGCCGAGCGCATCGCCGTCCGGTTCCGGGGCCGCGGAGAAGCCCTGGAGGACCTGTACCAGGTGGCGGCCCTGGGTCTGGTGAAGGCCGTCGACCACTACGACCCGGCGCGCGGCAACGCCTTCGAGGCGTACGCGGTACCGACCGTCACCGGCGAGATCAAACGCCACTTCCGCGACCACATGTGGACGTTGCACGTGCCGCGCCGGGTGCAGGACCTGCGCAACCGGGTGCGCACCGCGGCGAAGGAGCTGTCGCAGACCACGCCCGGGCGGCCTCCCACGGTCGCCGAGATCGCCGCGCACGCCCGGCTGACGGAGGACGAGGTGCGCACCGGCATGGAGGCCCTGGAGTGCTTCTCCGCGCTCTCGCTGGAGGCGGAGATGCCGGGCACCGACGGGTACGCACTCGGCGACTCGATCGGCGGCCCGGACCCGGCGTACGACGCCGTCGTGGACCGGGTGGCGGTACGGCCGTGCCTGGAGGCGCTCCCGGAGCGCGAGCGCCTCATCCTCTATCTGCGCTTCTTCAAGGGGATGACGCAGAGCGGCATCGCCGACCAGCTGGGCATCTCGCAGATGCACGTCTCCCGCCTGCTGAGCAGCTGCTTCGCGCAGGTGCGCGAGGAGCTGGCGTCGGCCGACGCCGGCTGAGCGCTCAGGACTCCGGGGGGACGTCCGGGAGGCGGGTGGGTCCGAGACGGTCGAGGGTCTCCTCGAGGACCGTGCGGACCTCGGCGGGCAGCGCGCCCGTGCGGCCCCAGACGAGGATCATGTCGGCGATGCTGCGGAGCTTGATGTTGGTCCGCTGGGACACCTCCTTCAGCACCGCCCAGCCCTGGTCGGGCGAGACCCGCCCGAGCGCGACGATCATGCCGATGGCCTGGTCCACCACCGCGTGCGAGACGACCGCGTCCTTCAGCTGCTGGACCTCTTCCTCCAGCTGCAGGATCCGGTCCGCGCCCCCGTCCGTGGGCATGGTCACCTCCGGTTCCGGTGTGCCGCTCCCGCGGCGCCTTCGCCAAGTGCTTGAGTGCCTTCACCCGGTGTCCGATCCCTCCATGGTCGCCACACGGACCACCCCGTGCCACCGGGGTGGCCCACGGGTGGCCGGGGTCACCGTTTCGGGGCCGCCGCCGGGGTACTCGGCAGGCGCCCGGGCCGGTGCCCCGCGGACACTGGTGCCAGCCGGGTGGCTGCCGGGCCGACGAAGATCAGGACACGACCGCTATGAACCACGACATGACCTCCTCCGCCGGCTCGACGGGCGTCGTCTCGACGCACGCCGTCTACGGGGCGCCCTGCTGGGTGAGTCTGACCAGCCGTGATCTGCAGAGCACCGAGGACTTCTACAGCGCCGTGCTCGGCTGGGAGTGGCGCCCCATGCGGCTGGGCGACCAGTTCCGCGTCGCCCTGGCGGACGGCCGGCCGGTGGCGGGGATCGCCGCAGTGGCCGGCATGTGGCAGATGGCGGTGGCGTGGACGCCGTACTTCGCGGTGCGCAGCGCCGACGAGGCGGCCGCGCGGGTGCAGGAGCGCGGCGGGACCGCGGCGGTGGGCCCGATCTCGCTGCCGCCGGGCCGTGCCGCGCTGCTCGCCGACCGGGACGGGGCGACGTTCGGGGTGTGGGAGGGCGAGCTGTTCAGCGACTGGCCCACGTGGCGCCGGGCGCAGCTGGCGTTCATCCGGCTGCACACCCGGGACGCCTTCGACGCGGCGATCTTCTACGGCGAGGTCTTCGACTGGGCGTCCGGCCGGCCCGGCGGCTGCGAGGTGCACTACGAGGGCGAGGAAGTGGTGCTGCGCAGCGAGGGCGACGTGGTGGCGCGCATCGAGTCGGGCGCGCTGGGATCGGCGCCGGATCCGCGGATCCGGCCGCACTGGCAGGTCCACTTCACCGTGCCGGACGTGGCCGCCTGCGCCCGCGCCGCCGAGGAACACGGGGGCAGCGTGCTGTCCCTGGGCCCCGAGGAGGCGGTGCTGAGCGACAACGAGGGCGCCCGTTTCACGGTCACCTCGCGCCGCGAGCACTGAGCCCTGCGCGGGGCCGCCCGGTCACCGTGAGGTGCGGGAGGGACGGGACAGCAGCACCAGGCTGCGGGCGTCCACGGTCAGCCGGGTGCCCGCCTTGCGCTCCGCCTCGTCGGGGGTGCCGTCCGGGTCGGCGGTGTCGATCAGGGCCGTCCACCGTTCGCCGTAGGAGGCGTCCGGCAGCCGGAAGCCGACCGGCTCCCAGTGGCTGTTGAGCAGCAGCAGGAACGAGTCGTCGACGACGGGCCTGCCGCGCGGGTCCGGTTCGGCGATGGCGTCGCCGTTGAGGAACACTCCGACCGAGTGGGCGTCGGAGCGCAGCCAGTCGTCGTCGGTCATCTCCCGCGCGTCCGGCGCCAGCCACACCAGGTCGGGCAGCGGCTGGTCCGCGTTCCGCGGGGTCTCGCCCCGGAAGAACCTGCGCCGGCGCAGCACCGGGTGTTCCCGGCGCAGGGCGATCAGCCGGCGCGTGAAGTCCACCAGCCCGCGCTGCTCGTCGCCGAGACGCCAGTCGATCCAGCTGATCTCGTTGTCCTGGCAGTAGGCGTTGTTGTTGCCGCGCTGGGTGCGGCCCAGTTCGTCGCCGTGCGAGAGCATCGGGATGCCCTGCGACAGCAGCAGCGTGGCCAGGAAGTTGCGCTGCTGGCGGGCGCGCAGTTCCCGCACGGCCGGGTCGCGGGTCGGGCCCTCCGCGCCGCAGTTCCAGGAGCGGTTGTCGTTCTCGCCGTCCTGGTTGTCCTCGCCGTTGGCCTCGTTGTGCTTGTCGTTGTAGGAGACCAGGTCGCGCAGGGTGAAACCGTCGTGCGCGGTGACGAAGTTGACGCTGGCGCGCGGCCGGCGCCGGTGGTGGGCGTACAGGTCGGAGGAACCGGTCAGCCGGGAGGCGAACTCGCCGAGGGTGTGGTCCTCGCCGCGCCAGAAGTCCCGTACGGCGTCACGGTACTTGCCGTTCCACTCGGACCACAGGGGCGGGAAGTTGCCGACCTGGTAGCCGCCTTCGCCGACGTCCCAGGGTTCCGCGATGAGTTTGACGCGGCTGATCACCGGGTCCTGCTGGATCAGGTCGAAGAACGCCGACAGCCGGTCCACCTCGTGGAACTGCCGTGCCAGCGTGGCCGCGAGGTCGAAGCGGAAGCCGTCGACGTGCATCTCGGTGACCCAGTAGCGCAGCGAGTCCATGATGAGCTGCAGCACGTAGGGGTGGCGCATCAGCAGGCTGTTGCCGGTGCCGGTGGTGTCGTAGTAGTGCCGCCAGTCGCCGTCCACCAGGCGGTAGTACGAGGAGTTGTCGATGCCCCGGAAGGAGAGGGTGGGGCCCTTCTCGTTGCCCTCGGCGGTGTGGTTGTAGACGACGTCGAGGATCACCTCGAGCCCGGCCGCGTGGAGCGCCTTCACCATCTCCTTGAACTCCGTGACCTGCCCTCCGCGGGTGCCGTGGGCGGCGTAGGCGTTGTGCGGGGCGAAGAAGCCGATGGTGTTGTAGCCCCAGTAGTTGGCGAGGCCCCGGCCCTGGAGCACGCCGTCCTGGACGAACTGGTGCACCGGCATCAGCTCCACCGCGGTGACGCCGAGCGAGGTGAGGTGCTCGATCACCGAGGGGTGCGCCAGTCCGGCGTACGTGCCGCGCAGTTCGGGCGGGACGTCGGGGTGGGTGCGGGTCAGCCCCTTGACGTGGGCCTCGTAGATCACGGTGTCGGAGTACGGGCGGCCGGGCCGGGTGTCGTCGCCCCAGTCGAAGGCGGGGTCGGTCACCACACCGAGCATGGTGTGGCCCATGCTGTCCGCCGGGTCGGGCCCGTGCGGGTTCCGCTCGTACAGCGAGGGGTGGTTGTCGATCTGGCCGTCGACGGCGGTGGCGTAGGGGTCGAGGAGCAGCTTCGCCGGGTTGCAGCGGTGGCCGGCCGAGGGGGCCCAGGGGCCGTGCACCCGGTAGCCGTAGCGCCGGCCGGGGCCGACGCCCGGCAGGTAGCCGTGCCACACGAAGCCGTCGACCTCGGTGAGCGGCACGGTGCGGTGCCGGCCGTCGTCGTCCACCAGGACCAGGTCGACGCGTTCCGCGACCTCGCTGAACAGCGCGAAGTTGGTGCCCTCGCCGTCGTAGGACGCGCCCAGCGGGTAGGGGCGCCCGCTCCAGGCGGGCGCCCCTTTCCGGTTGTCCTGCCGGGTCACCGGACCTCCTCCAGGAGGCCGCCGGGCGTTCGGACGCGGGCGGTGGCCGTGGAGACGCTCACCTCGCGGGGCAGGTCCAGGCCCTCGCTCTCGCGCGGGTCGGGCGTGGTGGGGACGAGGGGCACGCGTTCCCCGGCGCGGGCGCGCTGCGAGAACCAGATGACCTTGCTGCCGGTCTCGGTGGCGCAGCAGCCCCATCCGTCGCTGCTGGCGGCGAGGTGCTCGAGGCAGCCGCGCAGCTCCTGGTCGGGGCGCAGGGCGCGGTCGTTGTCCGCGATGGCCGTGATGAGGTGCTGCCCGTTCCACCACATCTCGATGGAGGTGTTCTTGTCGGTGGCGTGCTCGTCGATGGCGCGGAGCAGCATCTCGGTGCCGCCGCAGACGGGCTCCATGAGGTTCTCCAGGTCCCAGAACCGGAGGTGAGCGGCCAGTATCCGGCTGACCTGTCCCACCCTCTCCGGGCTGACTTCCACGTCGAGGTGGTAGTAGCAGGGCACTGCGGTCTTCATCGTCGTGGCTCCTCACCGCGAAGCTTGCGCTCCTCCCGTCCGGCGGACGGGCCCCCGCACACGGAACGTGAGCGGGTGTCGCTTCTGAGTCACCTTCAGACTGAGGGGGTTGGTCCATTCGTGCAACACGAGCGCACAGATGAGACGGACGGGACCGCATTCGAGCGGACCAAAACCGCCTGACCTGCGGCGCTCACCGTGAACCGGTGGTTGAAATTCCAACAAGACGTGGGGTCACTGTCCGTGCACCATGAGTGAAGACCTCGATCGCCGTTACGGGTCCGTGCATCGGTGCGCACGGCTCCGCCCGACCGTCGGGACAACGCGCTCCCATCGAGCCCCGGAAAGGTGAACGGCGCATGCTGCTACCCGCAAAAGCCGAAGTTGCCCGGCAGTTGCGTCGCTACCGGGCCTGGGAACGCGTGATGCTGGCCGCCCCCTCCGACCACACGGTGCGGGCGACCTTCGAGGACTCCGGCTACACCCTCTGCGTGCTGATGGGGAAGCGCTGCGCGCGGGAGGCGGCCGACGCCGCGGAACGGTACCTGCGCACCACCCTCGTCACCTATCTGCAGGAACAGAACGACCGGCCACGTCCGGCCGCCACGGTCCGGCGCGGCGCGCCCGCCGTCGAGCGGCGGTCCCCGGCGGGAAGGCAATGACCTTCCCGCCTCCATGTGGTCCCCCGCCCGGGCGCCTGCCCGGGCATCACGAGCGGCGGAGGTGCACAGGCCCATGAAAACGACCCCGACCATCGGTCGTGTCCCGGTACGGGACGTCCGGCCGTGCGTCGACCGCGGCAGGCGGCCGGCGAAGGCCGTCGTCGGCGAGGCGTTCGAGGTGACGGCGACCGTGTTCCGTGAGGGGCACGACGCGGTGGCGGCCAACGTGGTGCTGAAGGATCCGGAGGGGCGTCCGGGCCCGTTCACGCCGATGCGGGAGCTGGCGCCGGGCTCGGACCGGTGGGGCGCGGAGGTGGCTGCGGACGCGCCCGGCCACTGGACCTACCGCGTCGAGGCCTGGGGCGACCCCGTGACGACCTGGCGGCACATCGCCACCGTCAAGGTTCCGGCGGGCATCGACACCGGGCTGGTCCTGGAGGAGGGCGCCGACCTCTTCGCGCGCGCCGCGGCCGGGGTGCCGCGCGACGCCGGACAGGACGTGATCCTCGAGGCGGCCGCGACCCTGCGCGACGACACCCTGCCCTGTGCCACCCGGCTGGCGGCGGCGCTGACGCCGGAGGTGGACGCGGTGCTGGCGAGGCACCCGCTGCGGGAG